>NZ_AP022671.1:0-2400000 GCF_011405515.1 Nitrospira sp. KM1
CTACGTCAGGCAGTTGGGGCGAGTCCGCAGACGTGGTTATTGTTTCCCCACCAAACGCTTTATTGAGTCGAGGCAAAAAGCTCGCGTAGGCTTTCCAGCGGCCGACGGATTTGTTGTAGATCGGCTGACGGACTTGCCAGCGACTGGGGGTCTGAACAGCCCGGTTGTTTTGATGGAAATTCAGGCATGCTTCGTTCCAAGGTGCACCAAGAAAGTCGATCAGCCGCCGCGCCTGACCTTCCAAATCAGTCACAACATCCTCGTACTGCACATTGAGAATCGGTAGCGGCAGCACGGATTGCCAGTGCGCCATGAGCCGGCGCTCCTGGGAAATAAAGAATGCCAGATCGTCGAAGTCGGTGGCATAACGCTGGTCGTGATTGAAGTTTTCCATCCAAATCGAGAGGGCGTTATCCCGGCCGTCGCGCCGGCAGTGAATCACGCGAGCATTGGGAAAGAGCAGGGCGGTAAAGGCCAGATGAAAGTAATTGAGCGGCTGCTTGTCGCTGATGCGTGGGCAGTCCGGCGGGGCATGGCGGCGGAGGGCGCGCAGATACTCCTGGGCTAGCCCCCGGCTGGCCATCTCATCGTGTAAGACGGCGGCGGCTTGCCAGGGTGCCTTCTTGCCTCCGTCTATCGATTGCACGGCCAGGCGTGCAAGGTCGGGCAATTCTCCGGCTCCGTGCATGAACGGATGGGCGGAGAGAATCTGTTCAATGAGTGTCGTGCCTGATCTGGGAAGTCCGACAATAAACACCGGCTGGTCCGTGCCGATGCCGAACCGCCGTCGTTCGGAGAAAAAATCAGCCGCGTATGTTTGAATGATTCCGTCGATGCGCGCCTGCAGCGTTGCACGGTTCAACGGCCCCGCCTTCCTTCGGCGGGCCGCATTGGCGGCCAATCCCGCCTGTGCCGCTTCCGCATACAGGCTGCGACGATCGTAATACTTGGCGAGACCGTACCCTACAAGCGCTTTGGCGTCATCCGGCGTGTCGTTTTGTGCCAGCGCGCGGTGGGCATGGGCGATCCAGGACGTAGCCTCCGACTCGTCTTTCACCACGCGTAGATACTGTCCCAGCGCCAATCCGTGGCCCGGCTGCTGCTTGAGGACGTTGAGATAACAGGCCGGAGCCAACTCGGCGCGGCCCAAGTCTTCCATCGCGTGGCCGAGCCCACACCAGGCCTCAAGGTCATCCTGCCGCTGTGCCAGCGAACGCCGGAACAGCGCTTCCGCCTGATCCACTTGGCCGCAGTCGGAGAGTTCCTGCGCTAGTCGATTTCGGGCTCGTGGAGACTCTGCCTCATACCCGGCGGCCCGCTCGAAGCACCAGAGGGCCTCCTCCTGTTGACCGTCTTCGACTAAAAGGCTGCCTATCGCCAGATAAGTCTCGGCGCGTGCGGGCTCGATGGCGAGCGCCTGTTGCAGACAGGTCAAGGCCCGTTCCCGCTCACCGATGAATTTGAGCGTCACCCCCAAATTGTGCCAGCCGTCGGCATAGTCGGCGTTGAGACTCACAGCCTGACGGAAGCAGCGCACTGCGGCCGGCCAGTCGCGTGACAGGACCCACACGCGCCCGCGGTCGGACCAGGCGCGCGGATCGTTGGGCGCCAGCTCGGTAGCGTGATGCGCGGCCGCACGAGCTGCTTCGAGATCACCCTGCCGCGCTAGGATCTGTCCAAGATACCGTTGCGCGTCCGGATCATCCGGCGCTACGGCGAGCCAATCCTCACAAAGGCGCAGGGCAGAGGCCGCATCATCGGCATTCAATGCGGTATTGACAGATTCCAGTAGAGATGCTGGAGGAGGATGGCGGCGGGTCATCTTGTGGAATGGCATGCGTGCTATCGCATTCGACTATTTGACAGCGTCATACATACGGCAGTACATTGTCCGACAGGAGGAACACTATGGCATTAGTCCAAGTGTCGGCCAGATTAAACCCTCAGAAGTTGCGACGAGCCCAGAAAGTTCTCGGCGCGAAGACCACCAGCGAGACGATCCAAAGGGCTTTGGACTTGGTCACCGAAAAAGCCGAGCACGACGCGGTGATTCAACGCTATAGCGGTGTCGGAACGTCCCATGCGTTCGAAGACCGCTAGATTCGCCGTCCTCGACACGTCGGTGTACATCGACAACTTTCGGACCGGTCGCTTCACCTTTCGTCTTTTGCAATCTTCGTTCATTGCCCGGTGCTCCTCGGTAGTCCTGCACGAGCTACTGCGTGGCGCACGCACTCCACTGGAACGAAAGTTCGTGACGGAATTGAGCAGGCGCTGTCGAGTGCTTACGCCGACGGAACAACACTGGAACCAGGCGGCTGAGGTACTACGCCGCATGCGGCGCGCCGAGCACTATGAGGCCAACAAGATACGCGACCTGGCGTTTGACGTCTTGATCGCACTCTCCGCCAGAAGTATCGGCGCGGCCGTTGTGACCTCCAACCTGCACGATTTCCAGACCATACAGCGGTATGTCTCTTTTCACCTCATCTGTTGGGAATAACTTCCCCTCCTCCGCACTGAATACAAAGCTGGCGGATATTTTCATCATCCTGTCAAAACGTCATCCGCACCATGCCGATGACATGCCGCGGCGCGCCAAATTGGTTATAGGCACCGTAGCGGTTCGGTCCCTGAATATATCCCGCATCGAAGAGGTTGTTGAGGTTCAATTGCAAGGTCAACCATTTGAGCGGCGCGTAGATGGCAAAGAGGTCGGCCCGGGTATACCCCTCAAAGGTTTCGTCCCTTAACCCTGGGAAAGGAAGAGATGAGACTTGGCTCCGGTAATACACTACCGCACCGAACTTCAACCCTTTCGTCAAGAGCTCAGAGAGATCGTAGCTGCCGAAGGCGCTGACAGTATGGTGCGGGGTATTAAATGCATTTGCGCCAACCACTCCAGGAACGTTGCTCTTGGTGACTTCGCTGTCCAGATAGGTATAGGCAAGGTTGACTTGGAGCTCTGGAAGGAGCGCACCACGGACTTCAACCTCGAGGCCTTGATTGCGCTGGCTCTGGCCGCCGATGGAGATGCCTGAATTGGGAGGAAACGCCGGATCTGGAGTGGCGACGTTGTCTAACAACGTGCGGAACAGGGCGGCAGTCAGCATGATCCGCTTCCCCAGCGGCTCCCACTTGCTTCCGATCTCATATGTCTGGCCGGTCATGGGATCCAAGAGAGATCGGTTCGCCGTGATCGCGAAGTTCGGCTGGAGACTCTCTCCGTAGGCGGCATAAACATTCAGCCCCTCGATGAGCCGCTGGGACAGGCCGATCTGCGGCGTGAGCCGGCTTGTATTCAGACCGATATCGTTTCCTCCGACGCCGAAGAATGAAGCGTTGACTTGCTGACCGATCCAATTCCCGCGCAGGGCCACCATCAGCGTCGTGCCCGCAAAAGGTCTGAGAAGACCCTGCACGAAGGCGCCGGTTTGCTGGAATCGATGATCACTTGCGAAATCGGGCGGGGGGCCGGTGAATCCAGATGGAAACGGGACATTCACAACGGGATTGGCAATGTTTCCTGTACCGAGGAATGCATACCTGTTTGTAAAACCTTTGGTTCCCATGGAATAGTCCATGCCTGCGGCTACGGAACTCATATTCCCGAAGAGCGAGAAGTCTTTGACCAAGTTGACTTCTCCGGCCCAGGATTCTCGCTTGGAGACGCCGGCTATACCGAGGATGTTGAAGTCGCCGTTAGGTACAATACCGCCTGGCTGATTCCCATAAGCATACGTATACTTCGTGGTGTCGTGGCTGTATTGGCCTTTAGCCTTCAGCCGAAAGCCTTGGACGAATTTCTTCTCGGCTTCGATGTGGGCGCTCTGATAATCGATCTTGAGCTCATTGTCAGGTCCCAGCAAGCTGTCCTGAATCCCAGCAGGGATCTGGCCCAAGGTATTCGTCGGAGTGCCATAGTAGCCCTTGCCTCTCAGATGCTGGATGTTGCCGGTCACGGTCACCGTGAAATCGTTCTCGGTGGCGAACCGGACGGAAGGCAGGAACGAAAAACGTTGATTGCCGGTATTGCGGAAAAACTCCGGGTCCTGGTTTTGGCTGAAGACGAAGCGGCCGGAGAGTTGTGGGATTGACGGCATGACACCATTCGCGTCCAGCGTGGTCCGGTAGTGTCCGTCTGAGCCAGCGAAGGCCTCAGTGACAACAAAGTTGTCCTTCACCGGCGCCTTCAGGAGCCGATTCACAAAGCCGCCAGCAGTAACCAGGCCGCTGGTGAAGGAGGATGCGCCCTTAATCACCTCAATGCGCTCGTAGAGCGTCGGATCGGCGACATAGTTGTTGTACGCCGATAAGCCATTGTCTCTCGAATAACCTGGAGTGTCTGCGTTGTTTGGTTGGAACCCTCGGATGATGACTTGGTCACTTCCGTTGCCAGGAAACTGAGGCGCTTTCGTGATACCAGCGACTCCCTCTAAGGCCTCCGTTTGAGTGACGGCGCGGCGCTCGCGGATGCTGTCTCTTGTGACCACGCTCACAGACTGTGGCAGTTCTTGAATCGGCGCGGGAAAGCGCAGGACGGCTTCCGACGACACATCGGCCTTGTAACCGTCGGGAGAATCAACCACCGGCCGCTCCGCGACTTCTTTCACGACCACCTCGGGGACCTTCACGGGCTTCGCTGGTGTGCCATTGACCGGGGCATCGGAGGTTCCCCCTTCGCTGTGCGCATTCGCAGCTCCAGCAGCAGCGACGCCCATCCCTATTCCGGTTCCTACCGCGGCAGCACCGGCGCCATTGCGTTTCTCCAGCGTGACGGTGTTGTTTCCGGTTACTCGATAATCCAAACCGGTATCGATCAGGAGCAGTCGTAGGGCGTCCTCCGATGTGCGGCGGCCGGAGACGCCTCCGGTGCGCACGTTCTCGACATCCTCGGCTGTATAGGCGAATTGAATTCCTGTCTGCTCGCCGAATCGAATCAAGGCAGATGCGAGCGCTTGCGGGAGAATGTCAAAGTCGAACTCCCTTTGCTTGTCATCGCCGAGCTGCGCGACGAGGCGAGGCCTGGCAAGCGTGTGGGGCCAATCTATCGGAAGCGGCGCTGACTGCCAGCCGTCGGGGAGAGGGTTGTCATTCGGTTGATCCCGGTATCCGCTCGGAAGCCCCCATTTCTTTTTCTTTGTCCCTTCTTCGTTGCTCGGTTCTTTGCTCCTTGCCGGTTCAGGCGCGTAAACGCTGAAGTGAACCATGGCGGTTGTGGCCATGATCCAGGCAAGTCCGGGATGCATTGACTTGAGGGAGTGCCTCTTACGCCGAATCCGCATATCATTCTCCTCATGCCGTGGAGACGCAGTGATCGGCGCTTGAAGCGCTCATGAACAGTCACCTGCGCGATGTGAGCACAAGCTTCGTATCCTACTTGTCATCCTGTATGACGAGTCACATTGCGGTTCCCTTGGCCGTCGCAAATATTTTTCTGATTACGAGGGGAGCAGCTAAACAGACTTAGACCGCCCTATCATGAAGGTTCGTGACGAAACCTGGAGAGGCCTTCTGGGTAGTGCGGGCTAGAGTATGAAGATCAAATAGTCCGTCACGCGCACGACTCTTAAGCCCTGGGTTTTGGCGAGCGCAGCAATCGCGTCGTCGATCCCTTGCAGGGTGAACCGGCCGCTCACGGATTTCGTGCGTGAAAGATCGGCAAGCACGACGATGCGGCCGGGACGATACCGGTCAAGCTCGGCCATCGCCGCGGCAAGAGGTTGCTTATCGATTACGATACCGCCTCGGGTCCAGGCGATCGCTGAGTGGCTGTCGATTGCCGTTGCCGGCTGGGGCGCCTCTCCAGGACTATACAATGTTTGCTGATCTTTGCGGACGGCCGTCGAGGGCGGGCCTGACCGTGCGGTGTGCGTCGTGACGTTCACGACGCCTTCCGTTACCGTGACCACAGCCTGCTGCTTCTGCGCATGCACGGCGAAGGCTGTACCCACGGCCTCCGTCACTCCTCCCTGTGCCGCCACTCGGAACGGCGCCTGCGTATTCGGAACGACCTGAAAGAACGCTTCGCCTTTTAGGAGTTCGATGCGCCGCTCATTATCGGTGTACGACACGGCGATGGCGGTATCGGTGTTCAGATGGGCGGTTCCTCCATCGGGCAATGTCACTATCTGCTGCTGACCGGCGGATGTTCGGTGATCGGATAACAGCAACAGCCGAATGTCCTGATAGAAAACGATCCCGGCGAAGCCTGCCGCGACCATTCCGCCGATGACAATATTCCACCGATGACGCCGGCGCTTCCCGCTTGTCGTCTGATGTTCGTGGTGCGCGTTCCCGGGCACGGTAGCCTTCAGCGGTTCGAGTTGCTGCCAGAAGACGCGTTCTCGGTCGAAGGCATGTTGATGAGTGGAACTCTCAGCAAGCCATTGCTTGAACTGGGTCAACTCTGATTCGGTGATGTTGCCGGAGGCGAGCCGGACGATCCAATGACGTGCGGCGTCCGGCACCCGCTGATCGCTTGCCTCGGGACTGGTTGATTGGGAATCCATCGACTCATCCATAAAACATCACCAACGGACGAACAGCCCTGCTTGATGAGAAGACGAGTGAGAACGGGGAACCCTTGGCGGAAAACTCAGGAAAAGCGGCAAGCGGGACTATGGGGCGGGGGCTGAGAAGGAGGTCAGGAAGGGTCCAGATGTTGCGCAATCAGCGGTCGCGTCCGGCTGACAGATGATCGAGCACTTTCCGGATGTGAGCCTCGACTGTGGAAATGGAAACGCCCAACTCTTTGGCAATCTCTTGTTGCGTCTTGTGGCCAAAACGATTGAGCTGAAAGATATTCCGGCTCATCGAAGGCAATTCGTTGAGCGCCTGCTCAAGCCGGGCCAGCTCCTGCCTGGCGATGATCACGCGTTCCGCGTGGCGGTGCTCTGCTCCGCCCCACAGGATGTCGTTGGCTTCTGCCAAGATTTCGGCACGGTTCCGTTCGATCCGTTGATAATCGGTCGCCAGATTGGCCGCCATGCGGAAGAGATAGGCCTTTTGATTTTGGATATGGCACGTGTCCTGCTGAGCGGAGATTTTGAGAAATAGCTCTTGAGTCAGATCACGCGCGGTGAAGACGCACTTGATCCGTCGAACCAAAAACCGAAACAGGTCCTGTTCATGCTGGAAAAAGAGGTCCGAGAGTTGCGTATGCGACATTACCTGTTCCTCTTGCGAGGAATAATCGTGAGTCTAATCGAGGAAATCGGATCTTGCATGACCAGGGTGGCCTTATAGCACTCATGCAAAATAGGCGTCAATGTCTGGCCGCCGGAAACGGAAGAAAGAAGGAGCTGGGGTTATCTAAACGCGGTGTCGAGGGCGGGCAGATACTCGCGATAGGTTTTCCAGCGTCCGACGGATTTTGTATAGATGGGCTGGCGCACCTGCCAGCGGCTGGGGGTCTGGACGGCACGTTCGGCCTGGTGAAAATCCAGACACCGTTCGTCCCAGGGCACTTTGAGGAAGGCCATCAAACGCTTCGCTTGCCCTTCGAGATCGGCCACAATGTCTTCGTATTGGACATCCAGAATCTGCAGCGGCAGCGCCGTGCGCCAATGGGTCATCAGACGCCGGTATTGGGCCATGAAATAGGCGAGGTCTTCGAAGTCGGTGGCATACTGCTGGTCGGGGTTGAAATTCTCCATCCAGATCGAGAGCGCATTGTCCCGTACATCCCGCCGGCAATGGATGACGCGGGCGTTGGGGAACAGCAGTCCGGCAAAGGCCAGGTGAAAAAAGTTCAGCGGCTGCTTGTCGCTAATCCGATGCTGGTCGTGATCGGCTCCATGTCTGAGCGCCTGCAGATATTCGTTGGCGATCCGGCGGCCGGTCATTTCGTCGGTCAATTGCCAGGCTGCCTGCCAGGGCGCCATCTCATGTTCGGCCACGACTTTACGGGCCAATCGGGCCAAGTCGGGGAGTTCTCCCGCGCCGTGCATCAATGGATGGGCGGAAAGTATCTGCTCGGTCAGCGTAGTGCCGGAACGCGGCAGGCCGACGATGAACACCGGCTGGTCCGTCCCCAAGCCCATATGCTGGCGTTCTGCGAAAAACTCGGCAGGGTAGGCTGTGGCCATGGCATCCACCCGGACACGTAAGGCATCCCGGTCGAGCGAGCCGGCCACCTTACGCCTCGCAGTATTCGCTTTGAGGCCTGCGCAGGCGGCTTCGCGCCACTGTCCGCGTCGATCGTAAAATTTGACAAGGCCGTAGCCGATCAAGGCTTTGCCTTCCTCGGCATTCTCCGGTCGATCGAGTGCCGCCTCCATCTGCGGAATCCAGTCCAGACCTTCGTCATCTTTCACCATCGCTAAGTACTGACTGAGTGCAAACGTGTGGCCTGGTTGCCGGCGCAAGACATGACGGTAGCAACTCAGCGCGGTCTCCCTCTGTCCCAAATCTTCCAGCGTGCGGCCCAGATCGATCCAGCCTTGGACGTTGTCCGGGTCGATGGACAGGGAACGACGATGCAGCGCTGCGGCGCGTTCAACCTCACCTCGCAGGGAAAGTTCTTGTGCCAGCCGGCTGTGCGCTCGTGCGAGAGCAGGATCAGCGGCAATTGCCCGCTCGAAACAGCCAATAGCATCCTCGAGCTGCTCGGCATCGACGAGCAGATTGCCGAGCGTGAGGTACGTCTCGGCGCGCGCCGGGTCGATGAGAAGAGCCTGTTTGAGCGCGTCGAATGCCTGTTGCTGTTCGCCTGATTGTTTGAATGCGAGGCCGAGGTTGTGCCAGCCGTCGGCGTAACAGGGATCGAGCTCGACGGCTCTTTGAAAGCAGGCGATGCCTTCGGATAGGCGCCGGGATAGCACGTGCACGCGACCGAGATCCGACCAGGTGCGGGGATCTTGGGGTGCCAATTCCGTCGCGCGGGTTGCTAAGGCGACAGCTTGCTCATGTTCTCCGAAGACAGAATGGAGCTGGCTGAGGTAGCGATGGGCGTCGGGATCATCCGGTGTCGAACGCAAGCGCTCTTCGCACAGTCGTTTCGCGGCGGTCGGATCACCGGCTTTCAGAGAAGCGTTGAGGAACTCCATCAGCATAGGTGAGACTCATTCCGCATTATGAAATCTGAAATCGTCGACTGCCGGTCTGTTCATGTGCATCGTGTTTCGATGGACTGCAGTCAATCTGATTTTCCATGCCGTTTGAGTAACGGATTAAAAGTATACCCGCACCGATCCAATCACGCTGATTGGGGCGCCAAAGCTGTTATAGGAGTTAGGATTGCCCGGAGACTCAATGTAGGTCGCATTGAGCAGATTGCGAATATTAAGGGAAACATCGTAACGCTTGTTACCGCGATAGAATAAGATGGCATCGACTCGATGGTAGCCGTCGGTTTTGATGCGGTTAGGCAGACTCACTTGATAGCCATCCTGATAATAGACCCCGCCGCCAAATCCAAATCCTTGTAAGGGACCGGACTGGAGTTGGTATGTGGCAAACACTCGACCCAAATATGTCGGAACGTTGAACGGCCGTTGCCCCACGAGACTCGGATCATTGTCTTCGGTGATTTTCGCGTTTAGAAAAGTCGCGGTCGCATTCAAGTTCAAGCCAACAATGGGTTGCCCATTAATGTCAAATTCAACTCCCTCGTGACGTTGTTCACCAATGGCCACAACGAAACGGACGTCTGTCGGGTCTACCGATGAAACATTTTTGCGGTTGGTGCGAAACAGCGCGGTCGTCACACGAAGTCGTTCATCGAGCATATTGAGTTTGGCACCCACTTCATAGTTGATGCCGGTCTCGGGCTCGAGCATCTGTCCACCGCGCGTGTTCCCGAACACTTGCGGCTCAAATGACTGCTGGATGCCGCCATAGACATTCATCCAGTGAGTGACTTTAAAGGTCGCGCCAAAGCGGCCTGTCCAGGCAGACGCACTCTGCTCAGTTTTGACAGAAGTCTGGTCGTCCGGAATAATGGAGGAATCCGCCGAGTCATGCCTTCCGGCAAAAACTAAGGTGAGCCGGTCGACCGGGCGGACAACCGCCTGCGCGAATGCACCGATCTGCTGCAACTTTACGCGGCGTCTGCCCGGTGCCAGCCCCTCCAGTACCGAGTCCGGGGGGGCGAATTGGTTGTTGGCCGGATTGAATACATTATCAATGACTGGTGTCCCGCCAACCGGCAAGTAGGTGTAGCCCATGAGAAACCGATTCGTCATGTTTCGATAATCGGTACCGACCAGCAGCTCATGTTTCTGCCCCCATACATCGAATTCCTTACTCAGAAACAGTTCGCCTGCGTAGGTATCGAATCGAACCTGTCGCAAGCCCGAGTTGAGATACGAATCTCCACTCGGAGGTATGCCGCCAATTGTGTAACTGTAAATATTCTTATCCGAGAGTTGCGAGTTGGAGTACTTGCCCTTGACGGATAGTTTGATGTCCTGGATGAAGTTGTGATTGTAGTGCACTTCTCCGTTATATCCGGTGTACTGCGTCCGTGCTCCATTTGCTGCCCCGCCGCCGAAGTTGCGCGTGCGCGGAACATTCAGCATGGTCCCATCGCTCGAAAGCGGCCACCCCGGATAACTTGAGCCGTCGAAGTGTTGGTAGGTGCCGACGAGGAGTAGTTTGCCTGCGCCCTTGAACAGATCGAATTCTACGGAAGGTGCCACGTTGTATTGGCGGACCGGAGTGTTGTCGATGAAGTTACCTTGATCTTCCACCGTGAATACCAACCGCCCGCGGATGTCTTCATGACCTGGCACCACGCCGTTGGCATCCACCATGCCTCGTAAGAAGCCATACGAGCCGGCCTGGAATTCTGTCGTACTAAAGTTGTTCTTCTGGGGTGTCTTCGTGATACGGTTGACGATCCCGCCGGGATTGGCCGCGCCACCCACAATAGACGCCGGGCCTTTGACAATTTCATACCGTTCCACAATGCCCCAATCCGGCGCGAAGAGGCCGTCTGTGGGAAGTCCGTTGGCCTTCATCCCGTTGAAACTCCCCTCAGTGCTCGAATTTACCGCAAAGCCTCTGATGGAGAACTCTTCTCCGCGTCCCAACCTTACATTGCCGCGGGATACACCGCTCACGGCTTCAAAAGCGTCCATTTGGGTACGGGCCATTGTATCGCGAATGACCTCCCGGGTGACCACGCCGACCGAGTTCGGCGTCTCGTCGATGGACATTGTGCTACGTGTGACGGTTGATTCGTAGTCCGCCTTATATCCAGAAGGTGGATCATCAAATGGTTTGGGGTATTCCCGCCTCTCTTTGACCACAACTTCGGAGACTTTAATCGGCTTCTGCGAGGGATCGCTTGGCGTATCGCCTTGGAGTGGCGCCGCTCGCTGAAGTGTGATGGTCTTTGGATTGGAAAACCGGTACGCGAGACCGGACGCGCCGAGCAGTACCCCCAGCGCTTCCTCCGGAGCATAGGACCCCTGCAAGCCTTGCGTTTCGATTCCGGCGACGAGTTCAGACGGATAGAGCAGCTGGATGCCGGATTGTCTGGAAAAATTGAGCAACGCAGTTTCCAGATCTCCTGCCGGGATATCGAAGGTCTGTTTTGGTCCGCCTTCCGCTACTTCATTCGCTGCAAGGCGAATGGGCCGGCGCTTTTCAGAAGGATCCGTGACGATGTTCTCTGGATTACGCGCCGATTGGTTCTTGGGCGTGCCCCAACCGTGTTTAGGAGATAGATCAGTGTCCGGTTCTCGCGGAGTCGGTTTCCAGTCGTCCGTTCGGATTTCTCCTCCCATGGCCGGATGGTAGGTTCCTAACGCCAGTGCCGAGAGACTGACGAGAAATCCCCACGCAAAACGATGGTGTGAAGATCCGGCAGCAGTTGTGGTCGCGACTCCAGCTGCGAGTGTGATGTTATCGTCAGTGATGTTTTCGGTGGCCGTAGTCTTCATGCGCTCTTGCGATCGAGAACCCATCCGTCATCTCCTTGTCATGACTTGAACGCTCTGCGACCAGTGTTCAAGTGTTGAGGTCTATGACAGGTAGGACGACAGGCTTGCGAAGGACCCTCACGTCCTGGAGAAAATTTTTTGATGTGAATTGTCGTGACCGGGAAAGGAGCGAATCGTTATCAAATGTAAGGCCTGCCGGTTACCTATGGTGGATGACAGGGAGGCAAGGGCAATTCTCAACGATCAGCGTGATGCCGTCGATGCCGCGACGCGTTCGACGATGACGAGGGAAGAATTGACCCAGGTCGTGCGGACAGGCAAAGCGTCCTGTAACGTTTGCATGAAATTCGAAAGATCCTGAATGTTGAAGACGCCGCTTACCGGAATATTTGCAAGACTTTGATCGAGCAACCGGATGTCTTCGGTCCGATAGCGGCTGACCTCGCGTAGGACTTCCTGCAAAGGCGTAGCCTGGAAAATGAGTTGTCCATCCTTCCAGGCGCCGGCGGTCAGCTGATTGAACCGGCCGATCGGTGACATGTGGCCGTCACGTCCGTAGGACACTCGTTCTCCGTGCCTCAGGACGGCAGGTTGACCGGTGGGTCTGCGATTCGACGTGTCCGAGAGACCGACTTCCACGATGCCTTCCATGACCGACACATCGACGTATTCCGCCGTCCGGTTGATGATGAATTCGGTGCCGATGTCCTGGACCACCCCATTGGCGACTTCGACTGTAAATGGCCGCTGCTCGTCATGGAACACGCTGAACCAGGCTTCTCCCCGCTCCAATTGGATGCGCCGCTTCGTGTTCGACAATTCGACCCGCATCGTTGTATCGGTGTTCAACGTGACGGAGGAGCCATCGGCCAGCGTCACCTGCCGTTGCTCTCCTTTGGCCGTGCGATACTCGGTGGATTGAGGAAGCATGAACGCCCACCAGAGGGTGGAAACGAGGAGCACCGCCATGGCGCAGGCGGCCGACAACCATGCCGGAGACCACCGTGGGCGCGGTACAACAGGCTCCTGTCTCGCGGAAAACCGGTTCCACACATGCTCCGCTTCATCGATCTCTTCATGCAACAGTGCTTTGGTTCCATCCAAGATAGCCCACATCTTCGATGCTTGTTCGAATTCCAGCCGATGAAGGGGATCCTTGGCCAGCCATGTTTCCAGCTCTTTGGAATCGGCCTCCGAGACAGAGCCGGCATGAAGCCGGACGATCCATTTGACGGCCTGATCGCGCGAATCGGCATGAGGATGAATTCGAGTTTGTTCCGTCATGATCGAATCGAATATCCGGATGAACTCTTCAGTTGCCGCATGCGGGCCGTCATCACTCCAGTGCTCGGCAGGTGACGTCGCCCTCCATAGATTAGGACGAATCAGACTGTCATGACCCTGACGTGGAAATCCCGGATAAGACAATCCTACGGGTTTGGCACTTCGTGAGGCAAGGCATGATGAATCAGATCGAATCCTTGAATCGTTCCCGGCAGAATGAGGTTGCTTTGATGATGTGTTTCTCGACCATGCTTATAGAAATGCCGAAATGAGCGGCAATCTCAGCATGGCTGCGGTCTTTGAACTTATGAAGAAGAAATACCTGACGGCACCGGGGAGGAAGTTCAAGGATGGCTTCATAGAGCTGTCGGACCTGTTCTCGCGTTTCGGCCCTTGTGTGCTGGTCCGCTTCTACGACGAGCGCGTCCTGGACGTCATCGGAATCCAGAGACTCTTCGGCCTGCCGCTTCGTCTTGCGAAACAAGTCGATTGCAAGATTCAAGGCGGTTTTATAGAGAAAGGCCCGCGGCTGCAAAATAGGAGCAGATGATTCTTGAGTCATGACACGGAGATATGTTTCCTGTGCGATGTCCATTGCGTGATCCCGCGAGCGCAACTTCAGGGTCAGATAACTTACGAGTTCGTCGTAATATTCTCGGAAAAGGGAATACCGATCCGCTGCGGCCTGATTATCCATGCAGGACCGTGTCAGGTGCAGGGGCGTGGGCCCGGCGTTTGGACGTGATGAAACAGGCGAAGGAAACGGGGGCAGCCGGAGCCGTACCGTCGTCAGAGCCTGGAGGTAGGTGATCGGTGCGCATGGTTTCTGTCCCCTAATGGGATTGAGGCGCCGCCGCACTATACCAGCGGACAATACGGACAGACCATGTTTACTTTCCTGATTCTCGATTAGTTTTCGGGACGATAAACAGGCAGGGAGACGGATCAGGTTGACGTGTTCGATGGCCTTCGATGGTGTATCGGCAGATTCGCAACAGCCCGTGTGAAATATACTGGCGAGCTATGCAGAAGGGGGAGGGGTTGTGTCTTCGATGGCTTTTTTGTGAGCGGCCACGGATTCTTCGAGCATCCGGAGGGATTCGTTCAGCAGGTCGGTGGCGCAGCTCATCGTGGTATGGAACTGTTGCATCGCTTCCTGGACGCGGCCTTCCCGCTGAAGCTCCTGAAACCTCCTGTGTTGCTCATCCAGGATCGCCTGTTTCGCATCGAGCATCAGGCTGTCGACTGAGTTCACCATGACCTCCCATCCACAATTGTGAACGGTAAGGTAACAAAATTCATGGTAGGTGGGCAATTATACGAACGGGTGGTCAAGTGATACGCCAAGTATGCGCTACAAGACATTGTAAAATCGTGGATGTCATCTCAGATGGCAGAATGGGTGACTGCTGATTCACTTCTTGACGCGACCTCTCAGAAGATTTATCTTCCACCGGTGCCGATGTTGAAACAAGGAGAACTCATGCAATTCCCGAAGCTGGTCATGTTTCTGGTCCTCGGTTCCGTCATGGCGGGTTGCTCTACGACGGAATGGGTTCACCCCAACAAGCCGTCGGACGAATATGTGAATGACTACAACAAATGCCAGAATGCCGCGCTTCGCGATCCCAAACTTCAGCAGGGCAGTCAGCTTCTCATCTTGAATGCTACCGAACGTTGTTTGCAGAAAGAGGGGTGGCGCCTGGTCGAAAAATAGCCTGAAAATCCCTCTCCTTTCCATCACTTCACCTCTCATCTCTCGCTCCCTGAGTTCACATCTTTGGAGTTAACACAGTATTTACCGACCGGTGATACGGCCGGAACGGCGAAGCTCTAGAGTTCAGTACATGTGTATGCGCGGAAATTTTAAGAGGCGATTCGAAGTTTTAAGAGGTGATTCAATGATGACCGGCGGAGAGTCATATTCGTATATCTTCCTGATCAGCCTGCTTCTCGCCGTGCCGGTGCGCATGGCCTTAAGAACGCTCCTGACGATGAATGAGCGGATCATCGTTCCCGTCCTACGCATCCGTGATCCGAGCGGTGAATGCCGTGCCATCACGTACATTCGGGGCGTCGTGACGGCCAAGCCGGAAACTCGGCCTCTGCCATATGGGCCTTTGGTGCCCCTCAAGTTTACCCAAACAGGGAGGAATGCATGATCACAGTTGATCAGTTGATGACCCGGCACATCGTGGACATTGCGGCGGGAACTTCAGCCATCGAAGCCGCCAGGTTGATGAAGTCGCGCAAGGTCGGCAGTGTGCTCGTGAGGCGAAACAATGAAGTCATCGGCATCGTGACCGAACCGGATATCGTACGCAAGGTCGTGGGCGCCGAGCGCATTCCGTACTACATCGCGGTAGACGAGATCATGAGCAGCCCCGTCATCGGGATCGATGCCCGGCGGCCCGTCACCGAAGCTGCCGATCTGATGGAGCAGCATGGAACGAGGCATCTTGCCGTGATGAAAGGCGGATCGATCGTCGGCATCTTGTCGGTTCGCGATTTGCTGCATCCCGTGTCAATGGACGAGCTGTGAGGAGGGCGGCGTGGCGTCACGACTGTTGATCAAGAGGACGACCTCATGATGACGGGACCACTCTACACGCAGCCGTCCGTATCTGTCCGACGGTGGCTTCAGTACGGAATGCCGAGTTCCGCCTCGTTCGACATGATGCAGGTATGGGATTACGGCATCCGGTTCACGTTGAGCCTGCTGATCGCGACGATCCTGATCGCCCTGACCGGAGGAGTCGTCAAGACGTTTCTGGATCTTCGATTACTGCTTTCGGACAACCTCGAGGTCGCTCTTCGCCACATTATTGTCGACGCGCTGACCCTGCTGGCCGTCGTCGAGGTGTTGAAGACCACATTGACCTATTGTTCGGACGGGCGTGTGCGGGTCACCTACATTGTGGATACCGTGCTCGTCGTGATGCTGACGGAAATTATCTCGCGCTGGTTCTCAGGAGGGGAATGGCATCAGTTTGCCATGCTGGGCGGCATTATCCTCACGTTGGGAGCGATCCGGATCGCCGCGGTGCGGTACAGCCCTGCCCCCAACGGAGCACCGAACCGGGCGCCACAGGGGGCGGCAACCTTCTTATAAACATGAACAAAAGGATTAAACATGTTGGCGGAATACACTACACAACAAGGTCATAGTTCCAGGCAGAAGGCGACTCACTTGGAGAGAGCAATTTGCTGGCATGTTGAAGAACATTCGGTGGTGAGCCTGGATACCTTGGTCGCATGTTTACCGGAATACAGCTGGAACTGTATTTTTCAGGCGGTGGACTCGCTCGCCCGGCGTGGAGATATCGTGCTGCGACGACACCGGTTTGACTACTCGCTCTTCTCGAGCCATTACGCCGCGTAAGCGGCGCCCCTGCAGTCATTCCTCCCGACAGAGATTTCTCTGCTGACGCACCTGTGCCTTCATGCACCGTTCAGGTCCTGTTGTTCGAGAGCGCAGGCGGGATCGTGTGGCGGATGATCTTTCCTTCTACCATATAGATGACGAGTTCCGACACGTTGGTCGCATGATCGGCGATGCGCTCGATGTATTTACCGATGAACGTCAGCCGGATGGCCCTGGTGATGGTCGTGGGATTTTCGATCATGTACGAGAGCAGTTCACGAAAGAGTTGATGCGTCAGGTTATCGACAAAATCGTCATCGGCCAGCACTTTCCGCGCGAGAACGGCATCCGACCGGATGAAGGCGTCGAGACAGTCGCCCACCATGCGCATCGTCCAGTTGGCCATGCGAGGAATATCGATATACGGTTTGAGCTGCGGCTCTTCGTTCAGTTCGATGACGCGTTCGCAGATATTCTCGGCAAGGTCGCTCATGCGCTCGAGTTCGGTGGAGATTTTCATGGCGGTCGTGACGAAGCGGAGGTCTCCGGCCGCCGGCGCCTGCAGCGCCAGCATCTTCATACACGTGCCGTCGATCTCGACGTCGAGGCTGTTGACCAGCGCGTCCCGCTCAATGACTTGCGAGGCCAGTTGCACGTCCCGTTCGACCAGCGCCTTGATGGACCGTTCGATCTGCTCCTCGACCAGCCCGCCCATCCGCAAAATCAGCTTTTTGAGATCCGCAAGTTCTTCGTCGAAATGTCTGTGCATGCCTACCTCGCCAGATGTCCAGTCAGCCGAAACGCCCCGTGACGTACTCTTCGGTCAGCTTGTTCGAAGGATTGGTGAAGATTTGGCCCGTTCGGTCGCACTCGATCAGGCGGCCTTCGTACATAAAAGCCGTATAGTCCGATACGCGGGCCGCCTGCTGCATGTTATGCGTTACGATAACGATCGTGACTTTCTCTTTGAGCGTGGTGATCAGCTCTTCGATCCGTGCGGTCGCGGACGGGTCCAGAGCCGAGGTGGGCTCATCGAACAGAAGCATCTCCGGTCCAGTGGCCAGTGCGCGGGCAATGCAAAGGCGCTGTTGCTGCCCGCCTGACAGATTGAAGGCCTGATTGTTGAGCCGATCTTTGACTTCCGGCCAGAGGGAGGCGTCTCGCAAGGCCCGCTCCACGGCGTGATCGAGGTCTCTGCGTTTTGTGGCGCCGCGGATGCGAAGCCCGTAGGCCACATTCTCATAAATCGACTTGGGGAAGGGATTGGGTTTCTGGAAGACCATCCCGACGCGCATGCGGATTTCGATCGGATCGATATCGGGTCCCACCAGGTTGATCCGCTCCGGATACAGGATGACTTCCCCTTCATAGCGGTTTCCCGGATACAGATCATGCATGCGATTCAGACAGCGGAGATACGTGGTCTTGCCGCAACCCGATGGTCCGATGAGCGCGGTTGCGCTGCGGTCAGGCAGACTGAGCGACAAATTTTTCACGGCCTTGACATGGCCGTAGTAGAAGCTCAGGTCTTTGACTTCGGCCTTCAGCGCGACCGTCTGGATGGAGGTCATCGACATGGCATCACCAATGAACGCGCTTCCGAAATCGATTGCGGATGACGATGGCCGCTGCGTTCATGAGCAGTGTCATGCCGAGAAGGACCAGACCGGCAGCCGCTGCGTTGACGTGGAACGCTTCCTGCGGCCGGGACACCC
Organism: Nitrospira sp. KM1; assembly: GCF_011405515.1. Taxonomy (NCBI): domain Bacteria; kingdom Pseudomonadati; phylum Nitrospirota; class Nitrospiria; order Nitrospirales; family Nitrospiraceae; genus Nitrospira; species Nitrospira sp. KM1. The sequence continues at coordinate 18,255 of NZ_AP022671.1, forward strand.
AGTTGAACATTTGGATGGGCATCACGGTGAATGGATCGAACAGCCATTGAAAAGAGATGAACGGGGGGTCCGATTGAATGGGAGGATGCGGTAAAAAGGCGATGAACGAGAGCGCCCCCACCGTAATCAGCGGGGCTGTTTCGCCGACCGCGCGCGACAGGGCCAGAATCAACCCGGTGAGAATGCCGCCCATAGAGTAGGGCAGCACATGGTCCTTCACCGTTTGCCATTTCGTCGCTCCAAGCGCGTAGGCGGCTTCTCGAATCTGAGGCGGGACCGCTCTGATGGCTTCGCGTGAAGCGATGATCACCATCGGCAGAATCAGCATGGCCAGTGTCAGTCCGGCCGTCAGAAAGCTCTGCCCCAACCGGAATTCATACACCAGTAATCCAAGCGCCATCAGGCCATAGACAATCGACGGCACGCCGGCCAAGTTGGCGATATTGATTTCGATCACATCGGTGAGGCGGTTGCTTGGAGCATACTCCTCCAGATAGATTGCCGCGCCCAGCCCCAGCGGTACGGCGGTCAAGGCTGTCAGGAACATCACGAGCAACGTTCCCATCCAGGCGCTGATGATGCCGGCCTGTTCCGGGAAACGGGAAGGAAACGAGGTCACGAATTGCCAGGTCAGCCGCCCGGCTCCATCAAAGAGGAGTTGGCCAAGCAGGGCCAGCAGGACGATGAGCGCGGCAAGCATGGCCGCGAGCGCGGCCGCTGCAAACAGCAGGTCTGCTCCCTTCCGTCGCCACAGCCGCGAACGCTTGGTATCGAGCTCAATAGATCTGCCGATAGCGTTTTCGGAGGACATGGCCGCCTATATTGAAGATGAGGGTCATTAAGAGCAGTGTGAGACCGGTTGCAAAGATCGTTTGATATCCGATACTGCCGTGCGGCAGATCCCCGAGACTGACTTGCACGATATACGCGGTCATCGTGGCCGCCGGCTCGAGAGGATTCCAGGTCAATGTCGGCTGCATGCCGGCGGCGATTGCGACGACCATGGTCTCCCCGATTGCACGTGAGACACCCAAGACATACGCTGCAGCGATTCCAGAAAGTGCGGACGGAAACACGACGCGGAGCGCCGTCTGCATCCTGGTAGACCCGAGCGCATAGGCTCCTTCTCGAAGGTGAATCGGAACTGCGCGCATGGCATCCTCGCTGACGGAGCTGACGTACGGCACGATCATGATGCCGATGACGAGCCCCGCGCTGAGCATATTGAAACCCGGAAGGTCCGGCCAGATGTGTTGAAGCGCCGGGGTGACGAACAGCAAGGCAAAATAGCCGTAGACCACCGTGGGAACAGCGCTCAACAGTTCCAAGGCGGGCTTCACCATCTCACGGACTGAATGGGGCGCGTATTCGCTGAGGTAGACTGCGATCAAGCTGCCAGCCGGCACGGCGACGAGCAAGGCCACCCACGTGGTCACCAGGGTTCCGGAGATCAGCGGAAGAATCCCATAGTGCGGTTCTGCAAAGAGCGGCGTCCACTGCCGGTCTGTGAGGAAATCAAACAAGGATACCTGCGTGAAAAAGAGAGACGATTCGTATGCCAGCACGCCCACGATGCCCGCCGTAATGGCAATGGACGTCACGGCGGCTCCTAAGAGAAGGAGTTCGATCGCCCTCTCCTTGTGTTTCCGTCTGGACACGAGCACATCCAGACTTTCGCGGGCCTGCTCGAACACGTGAGATTTGGCCACTTCTGCATCCATCGTCTGCTCCTTGCTACAGCGCCGACTCCCGCCGCAGCAGATCTTCGATCTTCAGGCCTATGGTGGACGTTCCCTGAAACGCCGTGCCCACCTTTCCGTGTTGGAAGTGGTCGAGGGCGATGCTGTAGGCCTGTTTCGGCAGCGGGACATATTTCACCTGGGGCACAAGCGTCTGTGCCTGCGTGAGGTAGAACTCCACGAACCGTTTGATCTCGGGTTTCGCAGCGGCCTTGGTGCTGACATAGATGAACATCGGTCGTGACAGGGGTTGGTAGGTCCCGTTCTCGACGGTGTCGCGCGAGGGGAGCACCGGCCCCGTTCCGCCGTCGATGCCGAGCGCCTTCAGGCGTTTCTTATTCGGTTCGAAATAGGCGTAGGGAATGTACCCCAAGGCATGTTTGTCGTTTGAGATGCCCTGCACAAGGGTGTTGTCGTCCTCGCTGGCGGTATAGTCGCCGCGGCTGGATTTCGCCTTGCCCACCACGGCTTCTGTGAAATAGTCGAACGTGCCAGAATCAGAGCCGGCGCCGAACAGCTTAATCGGACTATCCGGCCAAGAGGACCGGATCTGATTCCATTTCAGCAGGCGGCCCTGCGCCGAGGGTTCCCAGATCTGCTTGAGTTCGGCGACGGTCAAGTTGTCGATCCACGTCGCTTGCGGGCTGACGGCAACCGTCAGCGCATCAAAGGCGACCGGCAACTCAAAATACTGCACGCCGGCCGTCCGACAGACCTCCATCTCGGCACTCTGAATCGGGCGTGAGGCATCCTGCACATCGGTTTCACCACGGCAGAACTTCTTGAATCCTCCCCCGGTCCCGGAGATGCCGACCGTCACACGCACCGCACCCCGAGTTTCTTTTTGGAACTCTTCGGCCACTGCCTCCGTGATCGGAAACACGGTGCTCGACCCGTCGACTTTGATCAGCACAGGGGATTCAGAATGGATGGACTGAACAAACCCGCCGCTGATCAATCCAAGCAGGCCAAACCCGGTTGCAATGATGAGTCTCGTTCGAGAGCGAGCCATTGACAATCGCATGCGGTGTCCTCCGTATTTCGCGCGTATCTTATGATTGCGTATCAGTATACGGGAGGAATGGGCCCGTTCGATTACGTCCACGTTACGTCCGCGTTAACTTTCCAACGGTCATTCCCGCAGCGGCGTACGTGCAAAGCATGCCAGGCATGGCCGGTCCGAAACCACCAGGGCCGTGCAAGAACCCGAAGCGCCGAAACCTACAATCAGCAACGCCACGTCTCTCGAAGAACTCATGCTCAAAAGAGGACTGATCTCACAGGACGGTTACATTCGGCTCAAGGCTGAATACGGACGCAGAATTTCTGAAACAGCGATGATGGCCGAGGCCATGTCCAGCCCGCGTTGGTATGAGCGTCTGCGGCATTAGGATACGTACAGTTGATAACCAGCTTGGAAACCCCAATGGTCAGGTCCGGACGTGTCGCGGCGCGTCGGCGGGTCCGCATAGAGCACCGTCGTGTTCTTCAAAAGCAAAGGCAACTCATCTATTTGTCGGCAACTTTGGCAAATATTCCCGCCTTGCCCGCGCGTCGTGGCATTTCGTGCAACCGTAACAACGTACGTTGAAACTTCACAAGATGTTTGCGTACCCGTGATCGATCAGAAACATAGCCGGGATAATCTGGGTGTCATGAACGTTAGGAGTCGCTACCGTAAGAGGGGGGTACACGGGTGAATAAACCCTTCGCTTCGCGTCCATTGTCGTTTAGGACAGTCTGGATCTCCGATGTGCATTTGGGTTTCCGTGGTTGCAGCGCCGATCATCTCCTCAAATTTCTCCAATCCGTCGATTGCGAATTTCTCTATCTCGTAGGGGACATCATCGATGTCTGGGAAATGAAAAAGCGATTGTTTTGGCCGCAATCTCATAACAACGTCCTCAGGACGATTCTCGGTAAGGCCAAGCACGGGACAAAGGTGATGTATATTCCAGGAAACCATGACGAAGTGTTTCGAGATTATCACGACATGACATTCGGCAATGTGCACATTGTTGAGGAAGCCATTCATATCAATGCCGACGGGAGGCGATTGTTGGTGACCCACGGAGACAAGTTCGATAGCGTCGTACGGTGTTCAAGAGCCATCGCGATGCTCGGTACACGGCTCTATGACTGGCTGCTGAAGGCCAACTATGTCGTTCATGGAGTCCGGCGACGCTTTGATCTCCCATATTGGTCGTTAGCGGGTTTCTTGAAGCATAAAGTCAAGAATGCCGTGCAGTTCATCAGCAATTTCGAGCAGGCGGTGGCATATGAAACTGCCCGTTTAGGGGTCGATGGAGTGGTGTGCGGCCATATCCATCGCCCTGAAATCGTGAAATTGAATGACGTCATCTATTGTAATTGCGGTGACTGGGTGGAGAGCTGCAGCGCTCTCGTGGAGCATTTCGATGGAAGTCTGGAATTGCTGCGGTCGGCTGATACCGTGGCGAGCCTTAAACGGACCCGTGTCATGCAAGCCGATCGATTGACGCTCTATTCGGACGATGACCTCATTGTAGCCTGAATCTGCGAGAAGAACTGTGAACGCGCGCGTCATTGGAGGAGGAACCATGATCGGCGAATTGATTGAAAATCGGATCGCCTGTTGGTTGAACACCGCAGAGGCATGCAAGCTCGGATCGATAGACGTGGTCGTTGGTCTGGTGTTCTGCGCCCTGGCCGGCGCGGCAATCCTGTACTCTCGTCGCCTCTTGTCTACGTTCTTAACAATGAGTGCAAGATCGTTTACGCCTACACTTTCCCGTTTCCTGTCGAGATGGGTCAAGACCACTGACTATGAGGGGAAAGACTTTTTCCGAGCCGACGGGGCCGATGAACAGGTTGTCGCGCGGAGACAGTTGGCGCTCGACCGCCTGGCCGCGCATTTTGAAACGCAACATCCGAAATCGATTTCCTGGAGCAATCGAATTCGAGACGGTCTTTCCGACCTGCGATTTACCGATGCCGGGCGCGTACCGTTTCCCTTTGCTCGCGTCATGGGAAATAAGTTCAACCTCTGTTCAGTGGTGACGGCGTCACATGACCCGAAGCTGCTCGATATCGACGGCCATTGGTCTCTCGATGTCACGGGGTCGTATGGGGTGAATGTCGCCGGGTACGATCAATACAAAGAATGGATGGGCAAAGGGTGGGAACAGGTCAAAGCATTGGGGCCCGTTCTCGGGCCACTGCACCCGATCGTCGCTGAAAATATCGCCATGCTGAAATCCATCTCCCGACTGGACGAGGTCTCGTTTCACATGAGCGGGACCGAGGCCGTCATGGCGGCTGTTCGCCTTGCACGCTTCAATACCAAAAGGAAAACGATCGTATGCTTTTCAGGCGCCTACCATGGATGGTGGGATGGGGTGCAACCCGGATTAGGCAGTGAACGGGAAATCAGTGACTGTCTCACGTTGAAGGATATGAACCCCGTTTCTCTTCGGGCGATTAAAAGAATGAGGAGGGAAATCGCCGGGGTTGTCGTCAATCCCATTCAATCATTTCACCCCAATTCTCCTCCACCGAGCGATGCCATCCTCCTGACAAGCAGTGTGCGGAAAACAGAAGACGCGCATGCCGCCTATGCCGTATGGCTGCGGCAATTACGGGACATCTGCAACGCTTGCGATGTCCCGCTGATCTTTGATGAGGTGTACTCAGGATTTCGGCTCGCCCCAGGCGGCGCACAGGAGTATTTTGGTGTCCGCGCAGATCTGGTCGTCTACGGGAAGACGGTTGGGGGAGGCATGCCCATTGGCGTGGTGTGCGGCAAGAAGGAACTGATGCGTCGGTTCGACCCCGATCACCCTATGCGCCTCGCCTATGTAATCGGCACCTTTTCGGCGCATCCGCTGGTGATGGGGGCAATGAATGAATTTCTTCGCTGGGTCGTTCGGCCGCAGACCCAGCAGCTCTATGAAGAGGCGCATCGGCACTGTACTGACTGGGCAGCGGCGACGAACAAGGAGTTTTCGGAACACAAGTTGCCGCTGCGGGTTGTCAATCTCGCAACGGTTTGGACGATCCTCTTCCAGCAACCAGGCCGATACAATTGGTTATTGCAGTACTATATGCGAGCCGCAGGCATCACGTTAAGTTGGGTCGGAACCGGACGCTGTTTAGCCAACATGGCCTTTACACAGGAGCATTACGACGAGTTGCGGGTCAAACTGCTGACCGCAGCCTCCCGCATGGAAGAAGACGGTTGGTGGCTCAGGGGGGCCGAGGCCAAGGGGAGCAGGTCGATGAAGGCACGGCTGGCTTGGGAAATCATCGGAAGCGTGATTCAGGTTCCCAAACCAGCGCAAGCGTTCTACGCCGAGGTCATGAGGCGGAAACACGACGACCATCTGGCGTCTCACAGTCATCCGTTGAATCAACTCTTTCATCTGCTGAGTTCCAGCGTGTTTATTTATTGCTATGTGCTGATCTTTACCGATCTGACGACTGCGGTCACCGCCAGCCTCGCCGCGCTATTTCTCCGCCAATTCGGCCATGCACTGGTGGAACCTCCCTGTCACGACAAGGAGGAACTGCTCCTCGGATTTAACACTCCCAGCAAAACCATGATTGTATCGGCCTATTGCCTCATTCCCGTTGCCAATATGCTAGCGGCAGGCAGTTGGGCGATGACGAGTCTTGTAGACCGATTACCGATCATCGCTCAAGAATGGTTCGGGTTGACGGTGGCTGTCGTACTCGGACGCGTGGTCTATCTTGCCTGGTTGCACAATATTCAGGTTGCGATGATCTGGTTCATAAAACTGATCACTGATCCGTTCACGGACATTTTGGCCTATTTACCTCGGTCTGTGAGCGCGTGGCGGGCATTCCTGCCGCCCTATGCCATGAATTACAAACACCGTTAAGTGGGCGACGTCGCGTCGACGAACCGACTCATTCCCAGCTTTTTTCCTTAAAGGGCTCCAACAGCGAGACAAACCTCTCCGTCCACTTCCTCCAGGAATGTTGCCGCGCATACGCGATACAGGCATCAGGATCAAGCGTGAGCGCGTCAATGACTGCCTTGCGAAGATCGGGATCAGTCACTCCGGTCGTGCCATTCTGAATGATGTCGATCGGCCCTGTGACCGGATATGCCGCCACCGGCACGCCGCAGGCCATAGCTTCCAGAAGGACGAGACCGAAGGTATCAGTAAGACTTGGAAACACAAAGACATCTGCCGCTGCCACATAGGCCGTCAATTCTAGCCCATGTTTGGCCCCTACAAACCGTGCGTCTGGATAGCGGGTTCGCAGTCGCTCTAGGTCTGGGCCGTCCCCCACGACATACTTCGTTCCTGGCACATCGAGACGTAAAAACGCCTCTATGTTTTTCTCCACCGCCACTCTTCCCATATACATCGCTATGGGTCTCAGATCATTGAGGTACGATTTTGGACCAGGTTTAAACAGGTTCGTATCGACCCCTCTCGCCCAAATGTCCAAATTTCTGAACCCTCGCTCTTCCAAGATACGCTTCATGGACGGCGTCGCTATCATGGTGCGAGACGCCCGGCCGTGATACTGGCGCAGGTAGGCATATGACCATGAAGTTGGAATGGGGAACCGCGCGCGAACGTATTCCGGAAATTGCGTGTGATAGGAAGTCGTAAACGGCATCGACCTGGCAAGACATAACGCGCGCGCCGCATGACCGAGAGGACCCTCTGTAGCGATGTGGATCGCTTGCGGTCGAAACCGTTCAAGTGCTCGTCGTACTCCTGATTTGGGAAATAGTGCCAAGCGGATCGATGGGTACGTGGGGCATGGATAGGTTCGAAAATCCTGTGGAGTGATGAACTGCACATCATGCCCCAAATCCGCCAGATTTTCGGCGGTGTGGCCCAGTGTCCGCACGACACCGTTCACTTGAGGACGCCAGGCGTCAGTGACAATGGCAATTCTCATCGGTGCACCCGTGGTTCCTTTCTACGGGGCTGGAGAGCGTTCGAGTTCTTGGAGAAGCCGCTCCGCCTCCGGTTTGTACTTTCTTTCCCATGTATAGGCATAGTGCGGCCGATCAGCCTGAATTACCGCCAAAAGCTGTTGTACAGCATCTCGCTGACGGCCCTGCTTCCGATACAGTTTCGCCGCGAGGATCCGGGCGTGCATGAAATTGCCATCGGCGCGGATGGCCTGCTCGAGGTAGGCCTGAGCCTTTTTTTCATCTCCGCCAAGAAACCAAGGCAACTCCAGCAAAAGTCCTCCCATCATTTGTAGAGCCTGTGCGTGAGCGGGATTGAGCGCTATCGCTCGTTCCAGACAATGCCGTATGTCGCTGAGGACCAGCGCTGCGCTTGTCATCCCCTTGAGTCGTTCAGCACTGCCGAGGTTGATGGCGTAAAAGAAATGGGCGTCAGCATTGGCGTCGTTTAACTGGAACGCTTGTTTGGCCATATTCGCACCCATTTCGTAAGTCGTTCGTCGCGCGACGTCATCCGTCAGTAGATCATCGGCGAGATCAAAATATGTCTCTGCCAGTTTCGTTAGAAGAGCGGACGAAGGGCCTTCTTTCTTCACGTGCTCGAGGAGTTCCTGCAGGGTGGATTCCAATGAATACGGGTAGCCGGCAGGCATTTCGTCGCGTTGGGCGTAACCCGGCATCTTCAGGATTAATAGATTGACCACGAAGAAACTAACGAGGAGACATCCGGCACGCATGCTCTGAGATGCATATGACATGAGAAGGATGCCTCACCTCGCTCCCGGCAACGTATAGATGGGTTGCAGGCCTTTTCGCAAAGGTTCCACTGCGTCGACAGCAAGGATGTATTGAGGTGGAAACAGGCAATTCCTCAATAGCTTGGCCCACGGACGTTACAAACAGATAACTGCAGAGCCAACGCGGGGTAAATATTCGCCTCTATGCGAGACCGTTGATGCATTCTGGTGAAGCCAAGACTGTGGACTAGGTTGGAACATCAGCAAGACACAGGGTCATGTAGAGTCAGGGATTTTAGATATTGCGTCATGCCTCCACGAGTCGTCGGTGAAGGGCTGTTTCATTGCCCCCTCACATACACGGAACATATAAAGGGATGGGCAGGATTACCGATCAGCTATTCGACAGTTGCCATGAATTGATAATCTCGTAGGCGCCGCCGTCCGTTCGCTCCTCAGTAAAGAGAATGGTCCCCAGGGGTTCGACGGATCCCATCGCAACCGTCTGTTCCGCGCACGAGGGTCTCAACAGCCCCATCCCTTAGCCGAACACGCTGCATTCCTGGATTGAATTTTTGCACAAGTCCTTCCGGGAGCAGAGTTCCCAGATTTTGCCTGCTGGCCTCGATGCAAAACATCAGATGTGTCGGACTGTCACCGGCCGGCAAAAAGGCGAGCATGTCAGCTGAATCGCCGACGCTTCGGGTCACGGATTCCGCCTGGAGTCCATCTGCGAGAAGAACCTGTGTTGATGCAGCCTGAGTCAGTGTGCGATATGGGCCGGATGTGGGAGGTGCGGACGCCCCCAGCGGGTCCTGGATTCCAAACCAGCGCATAGAGAGGTTGCGCAGGTGCTTCTCAACGACCTCTGTACCAAAATCATCGGTAGCAGAAACTGCCGCTACAGGCCAAGCAAGTAGTGCGGTGGCCAGGACGATCTCTGCCGCTTTATTGGTCCGGTTCAAACCATGCAGACTCGGTTTTGCCATCATGACTCCTTTGGTTGTTGCGGCACAGACCTGCTCACATGAATTCGTCAGGATCACAGTCATTGTGGCTGGGGAGGTCGTCAGACAGAGAACGTTCGTACATGTCTTCCAGCTCTGTAGACGAATAGACCCGGACGTGATATTCGCGTTCCAGTTCCTGTTGAGCGAGCCCATCTCCCGTGGCCGCTGCTTGTAACAATGTCCGACGACGCTCAAGCTCTTTCTCCCGTGTCTGTGCCGTCACAAAGTACCTTCTTACTTCATACGGAGAAGCTCAGAGTAGTTGGTTGTTGTCACCGCCACGTTGCGATCTTGTTACGGTTGTGTTGTTTCGAACGGCCTGACGGTATCAACTGCTGTGGGTGAATGTACCTGGCGCGCTAATCGCTGTGGCGTCTCACAGTGAGCAAGTCACAGCCTTTTCTTGAGATATCAAAAGAAAGAGACGGGTTGGCCGGATGGGATCACAAGTGGTATTTCACGTTGCTTTGCGATTTGCTTATGAAATCCAAAGAACGTTTGGTTGGCCGGAAGCTGATCTCAAGGTGGAGAATAGGATTGATGTAGTTGCCCGAGGACTAAAGGAGGATTTCTTAATGGCGGTCGTGAAAAGGCCCCACCTCGGTACGCCTGCCCAAGGGGTTTGGCCCCGTATTGTTCAATGAATTCTCGGAGAAACAGCTCTAATTCTTCCATCAGCAGCTGGATCTGAGCTTCCAGTGTTTCGAGCATCGAGGCTCTGGCTCGCAAATCCGTGGCAGTATAAATTCCTCCCGGACCGAAGAATATCGGAATTCGTTGCAGCTGGACATCCGATTCCGGCTCTCCGAGGCGGCCCTGCTGCTACCAGGCGTTCACCACTTCGTCGCGTGCTGTGGATAAAGGGTGTTTATGGCTGGCTTGCAGGTATCGCCAGACTGTCGGTGAGATGACCGAGGATTGCCGGGGATTGTCCCACACCTCTTTGAGCAGGTTCCGCTCGTGACGGAACTCCTGTTTCGACGTAGCAAAAAGAGCCGTCCCTCCAAAGAGCGATGCGAGTGCGCCTCCGGCGACGCCCAAAGCATCGCTGGCCGTACTGGATCCGCCAGCCAAGCCGAGACCACCAGACACCGCTGCGGCCACCCCGCTGATAAGGATTGAAATCAAGGTCAACTGTCTGACGATGGCGGAATCGATTTCTTCCATACGATCGGCAACCTGATCTGCCCGATCGCGCTCGCACACGATTTCTGCCACAGCCGACGACACCTCAAACATCGTGAGCAACAGGCGATCGGTCAATGCCTGCCGCAATTCTAAATATTCGATACTTCGGATTTGGCCATGAAATTGAAGGGCTGCCATCTCGGACAGAATCGGCAGTACGTCCATCACCCTGGCTACCTCGAGTGCCTGTGGCGAAAGCGGAATATTGGGATCGTCGACCGCACCCGTAATGGAATCGTATCCACGCCCTTGTGAGAAGGAAAGGGGAGTTGCGGGAGTGCAATGCCGTTCAGATGCCGTTGCATGGTTGGTCGAGGGGATAAGAAAAGAACATCCCGTTACGGTACTAAGCAAGAGGCCTGAGGCGAAAAGGATCGACTGGACCGGCCGGGTTTCGTCTTTGGAAAAGAACGGAGCAGTTCTCATGATGGACAATCTTACTCTCGGGATTGGTGTATTCCCGGACGTGCTGTCCGTGGGTTATGGATCAGAGATTCTGGGCATTGAAAGGGATGACGATACAAATCAGCCAAGCGTTGAGCTGTTACGGTGTCTTCTTTGTGCTCAGGGTGTTGTTCCATACCCTGGTGAACGCAGCGAGCTTTGCTTTCGAGGACCTGCGCTCATCAGCAAGCGCTTCCAGGAAGTCGGCCAAGCGGCTGGATTTCAGGACCGTATAGAATGTCACGATGAAGGCTACAATGAGGACAAGCATGAACACCAGGAAGCGTGCGATGGCTGATTCGTCAGCCATCGCGAACAGATTCATTCCCAGGAAACCGGTTGTCGCCACCCCAATCAAGCCGACGGTAGCAACGACAGTCAACCGGACCATTGTCTCACCCTGCCTGCGCAGCGCATCGCTATCGAGATACTGGTTCATGTCTTCGATGGCGGTTCGCACTTCGTCATACAGCCGCTGCGTGCTCAAATGTTCGCTGACCATGCGAAAGAGTTCTTTTGCTTGAGTGTGATCCGAGACTTCGCGAAACCAATACCGCTGGGTAAATCGAAGAAAGATGCCCAACATTTGACGGATGGTGCGCCGGAACGTTCGTACCGACTGGAGACTCTCGACTTCCAGGCGGTTGGTCACATCGACCAAGCGGTCCTGTAACATCAGCAGCGCCGCTCTATGAAAATGAGAAATGAGAAAGAGGAGAAAATACTCGTGCCGGAACTGCTCCAGGTCTGTCTTGCGTCCGATGAATGTCCTGCGATTGCGGTCTCCCACCATGGTAAACACCCGTCCGGTACACATGAACCGAGTCCCTGCCTGTTCCCGTCCCTGTCCATTCCAATACCGGTCGTAACAGAACCGCTCTTCGAAATCCCGCAGGTGGCTTCCGGAATGGAGGGGTGAGTCTGGTGCGGAAGGTGCGGATGCCAAGCCTAGCTGAACGAATTCCTCACGGCTCAAGGACTCGGGATCGTCCATGACGAGATACGCCATTAATGGCATCAGATGGTATTCGATCTGTCGATAACGGATGAGACCTTTTTGTCCCGAATGGTGCAGCACCAATGGTTTGAGTAAGTACTCCCAATGAGAGGCCATGCACGGTGACCGATACCGGCAGACGAAAGAAAGATATCTCTCACGGTTTTCATAGTCGGACATTGCCAGAATGTTGCCCTCTGCGGACAGCCACTGTACGTTCTTGGCGCAATGACCTCCTTGTCCGTCCGGTTCCCAGTAGGTGGGATAACAGCGGCCAAAGCGGAACAAAACATTCTGTACAAGGGGAAGCGGGACCTCGTCGCCGTAGACCTCAACGACAAGAATCGCCAGGTCGATGTCATAGAAGAAATAGAGATCCACATGCGCCACCGTCAGAATCAGCGGTTCGGTGTGCGGGTCGGAGAACGTCATCTTCACTTGTGCAATGTCGTTGCGTCGAAATACGCGTATGGAGGATCCCTGAAGGATGGCCGCCCCGTTACCTTTGCTTTCACCGTACAAAAAACGTTGAACAAACGGGAGAAATGTGACGAACTCGCTGTAGTGCCGTTCCTGAAACAGAACGGGATCACCCGTGAACTCGTCCTGCAACTCGTCCCAGGGATTGTCTTCGCCGGGTGTTTGCAGCCGCTCCCAATGCTTCTGAATCGGTGCGCGTTCACTGATAGGCATCAATTGCAAAGGCCAGAGCAGGATTTGTCTGAAGTGCCGGACTATCTTGTCCTTTTGAAGGATACTGGGATCGGCCATGAGGTTCTTCCTATACGAGGAGCACGGATCGTATTCTCGAATCGAGATGAGCGGCTATCAAATTGGGAGCCCTCATTAAGTCAGACCTCTCTGTTGATGTCGCGTCTGCCGCGGTGTCCATATGACCTGGTAAGCTGAATATGCGGAGGTTTGAGAAACCTCTCGATGGTGCGGCTCGCAGATGCGATGCAGAAATGGTCAATCGACATTGACGACTTCCGGTTTACACATCCGGTCGGTAGGTAGCATAGCGCGATTGCCTTACGCTTCTCTCGCAACTGGTTTGCTGCCTGTCTTCCACGCTGTATGGATTTGTGCCATGACCCCTTGGGTGGCCGTTGGGTTGGCGTTAAGGACTGGAACGTGCGATCGGTCAAAGAATACTTCTGTGGCCATGCATCTTAATGAACAGATAGCTCTGTTAGACGATCGGGATCCATACCGCAGGGCACTTAAGTGGTCGTTTTAGTAGCTCTCTTCCAACTGTCAGGGTGAACCTCCTATTTGTGACGAGGATAAGAAGTAGAGATTTCCGATCGATTATCTTCGGATTACGGATGTGTAAATTAATTGTCGACCCGTTGCCATAGCGGCTCTCGGGGTCGCATAGTCACCGGTTAGCTGTCTGAATAAGGCGGTGGAGAGCTTGAAGGACGAACCGGTTAGGAGAATGTTTCACCAACTTCGTGATGCCTCTTAACCGTGAGCATTATGTGCGAAAAAAGGAGGCGATCTTCGTGCAAGTGTTAATGCCAGAACATACGTGTATTGCTCGGGAGACGTCATCACTTACGATAGATAAAGGAACGTGTTATGCCATTTTCGCCTACGATGTGGGCTCTTCTATCAGCCTGGAGCAGGCCGGTAGCCGCCTGTCACAGGACACGGAACGCGGGCGTTTGAAGCACACTGCCCGGGCTCCACAATATTTCGACTACCGTCCTGCTCCTCTTCGCTTAATCCAAGAGGGAGCATCATTATTATTAGGCCGGTATACGTCAGCTCCCACCACTGAAATTATGGTGTATGACTTCGGTGCCGTCACGATTACCTATCGATTTGCCTTAAAAGGCCCATTCAATGACCTGCTGGAACTGAGTGAAATGCTCTATGAAAATGATCAGTTGCTGAAGGAGTCACGCCTTCGGGTCGGTCAGCTCGTTCAGGCCTTGGGGGATGCTATCGATCGTCCCAACATTGGCCACGAAGAGGAAGATTATCTCGTTTTTGCGATAGAGAGCTGCTCATCCTTGCAGCAGACCCCGGTTTGGATCAACCGGGAAGCAGAACTCGCTCGGATCCTTCGCGGCGAGCGGACACCGCTTTCGGACCAGGAAATTGCCGATGCGACTGCATGTCGGATTTCATTCGGGACGGACGATGCCGTCTTTATCGATTGGCACGCAGCGGTACTGTTCGGGAAGGATATGGATGACGTGAGGGCGGTTCTCGAGTTCGCCAATGTCGAATTACTTGAAATGAGAACTTTGGACGAACAACTTGATCGAGCCCTGGACCAAGCCTATGAGGCCTTGTCCCGCAAGCCGAAGCTTCTACAACTGCCAGGCTCTTACCACAAGGACACCACGCACATTGCGCAGTTGCAAGTTGATGGGGCACTTCTTTTTGAGCGGGTAACCAATACGCTCAAGTTGCTGGGCGATCAATACTTGGCTCGTGTGTATCGTCTTGTATCCCAGCGATTCCACTTGGAGGCCTGGGACGCCAGCATTCTGCGAAAATTAGATACCCTCAATAGCATCTACGGCAAGATGTCCGATCGCGCCAGCGTGCAGCGTATGGAACTCTTGGAATGGATCATTATCGTGCTGATCACGGTTTCCATTGCGATATCGGTTCTTGAATTGAGGTAGCCGGAACTGCCTCCAGCCTTACAGCGAAAAGTCACCGGTCCTTGCATAGCCGCCGTGACATAAGCATGAGAATCAGGCGGGTGAGCTTTCAGAAAGGCGCTTAGGCTAGGTTGATCGCGCGCGTGGCGTAAGGTGAGGAACTGTTAGTACCGAGACTTCCAGCGGGACATGAACCATTCTTGAGAATGGATCGGTGACTCACCTTCGGATGGATGAAGACGTCGGTAGGTTCCGTCTGGTTGCAACTCCCGAGCTTGAACATTGTCTTGTATACCGATGCCAAGAATTTCGGTAATAAGCACGTCTCGCCAATGTGGAGGTGTCACGGGAAACAGAATTTCAACTCGCTGATCGAGATTGCGAGGCATGAGGTCCGCACTTCCCGCGAACACTTCGTCCTGTCCGCCGTTCTTGAAATAGTAGATCCGCGCATGTTCTAGGAACCGCCCGACCACGGACACGACTCGAATCGTTTCGCTCAGTCCAGGCACGCCAGGCCGCAAACAGCAAATGCCTCGCACCTGCAAGTCGATTTTCACTCCCGCTTGTGACGCACGATACAACGCCTGGATGCAGGCCTTATCGACCAATGCATTCATTTTAAATGCGATGTAGCCGTCACGGCCCGCTTGGTGATGTGTGATTTCACGCTCGATTCGATCAATCAGCTCTTTTCGCAGAAGCTTGGGTGCGATGAGCAACTTGTCGTAGGCCGGTTTGCGTGAATATCCCGTCAGTGCATTGAACAGATCCGACACGTCGTTGCAGATAACGGGATCTGAGGTGAAATAACTGAGGTCGGTATAAATGCGGCTCGTGGCGACATTGTAATTGCCTGTCGCGAGGTGGGCGTACCGCCGTATCCCTTCGGACTCTCGGCGTACCACGAGGCACGTTTTCGCATGAGTCTTCAGGCCATGCACTCCATACACGACATGCACACCCTCGTCCTCAAGTTTGCGAGCCCATTCAATGTTGCTTTCCTCGTCGAACCTCGCTTTGAGTTCAACTAAGACGGCGACCTGCTTGCCATTCATCCGGGCTTCCAGTAGTGCGTCCACAATGGGGGACTTCGCGCCAACGCGATACAGCGTCTGCTTGATGGCAAGAACCGCCGAATCATTTGCCGCTTCACGTATGAAATCGACCACTGGCACGAAGCTGTCGTAGGGGTGAAACAGCAAGATATCCTGCTGGCGGACGGCCGCCAACATTCCGCCTGGCTGGGTGCAAATCGGAGGAACAACGGGAACGTGAAATGGATCTTTCAAGTCCGGTCGGTCGAGCGCCGTGAGCTCTGCGATTCCTGCCATTCCGATGGGATCGTTTTCAGAATACACTAAATAAGGCGACAACTGGAGATTGCCGATGAGGATATCTGCGATACTACTCGGTGTTTTGGCCTCGAGTTCCAGCCGAACGGCGGATCCGAACTCCCGGAGATCGAGCTGTTGTTCCACCGTCGTCAGGAGATCCGCCGCTTCATTCTCGGTGATAGTCAAATCGGCATCCCGCGTCACGCGGAATGCATACGAAGCCACAATTTCTACGCCCGGGAAGAGCAGATCCAAATTATCCGCCACAATATCTTCCAGCCATACAAACCGCGAAATCCTTGATTCGCTTCCCAACAGGGTCTCTTGAAGCGACGCTGGTGATTCCTCAGGGATAGGGATCAGGCGTTTGAACCCACCAGGCAATTTGACACGGGCGAAACATTCCCCCCGGTCGGGATCTTTGACGATGACGGCCAAGTTAAAACTTAGATTTGAGACATGGGGGAACGGATGGGTGGGATCGATTGCTAACGGCGTCAGAACGGGAAAGATCTCCGCACAGAAGTAATCGCGAAGACGGAGTCGTTCCTTCTCCGTCAGAGACTTGCTGTGCAAGACGTGTATGCCGGTTTCAGATAATTTAGGACAGATATCTTCATGCCAACAGGATTGATGCCGCTGAAGCAACGGTGTGACTTCGCGACAAATCGCCAACATCTGTTCCGAAGGAGTCATGCCGTCAGGCGGGGGTTCGCCCACTCCTGCGGCTACTTGACGTCGGAGGGCGGAGACCCTCGTCATGAAGAATTCGTCTAAATTCGTTGCGAAGATAGTTAAAAACTTTGCTCGCTCCAACAGGGGATAGCCTGTATTCTCCGCTTCTTCGAGCACACGGAGGTTGAACTGCAGCCAGCTCAGTTCTCGATTGAGAAACAGATTCGGACTGTCGAGGTTCTGAACGGTTTCGTTCGAAGGGAGCCCGGAATCTAGATTCGGGTTTGGACTGATGGACATGGTCTGTTTTAAGTCAATTCCAACGCTTACTCAATAAGAACTCACCATGGAACCAAACGGTTTCACCACAATGCTCTTAGGTAGAGCAACGATAATGCGAAGACGTTACACCATGATGACTTCCTGGTTAACTCTTGAGAATGCTAGAGAGTAAGTTGGTCCTGGACGACCGCCCATGGCACAATTATTTCCCGCACAGTGGCCATTAAAAAACTTCTTTTGGTAACACGATTGTAATCCGGATCGTGCAAGATGCGGCCGTCTCGCTGTTCACAATTTGGGAGGCCTCATGCACGCCGCAACCACCACATTTCCAGGTGAATCGCATTCCTCAAGTCGCCCCATTATGGTGTTTATTGCGGGCGCACTTGCCGCGGGGCTCACCTATGCCGGCTATGAGCTATTTCTCGATTTGTCCTCAATACGAATTGGAGTGGAACTCCCCTACGTGTTGCTGGGCATTGCCCTGCTCATCGCGCTGGGCTTTGAGTTTGTGAACGGATTTCACGATACAGCCAATGCAGTCGCCACAGTCATCTATACAAACTCACTCCCACCACAAGCGGCGGTTCTCTGGTCGGGCTTTTGGAATTTTCTCGGAGTTCTTTTCTCAAGCGGTGCCGTCGCATTTGGAATCATTGCCCTGCTGCCGGTGGAGTTGATCCTCCAAGTCGGAAGCGGCGCCGGATTTGCCATGGTGTTTTCCTTACTCATCGCCGCCATCCTATGGAACCTGGGGACCTGGTATTTGGGATTGCCAGCCTCGAGTTCACACACCTTGATCGGCTCGATTATCGGTGTTGGCTTGGCCAATCAGCTTATGCAACCTGGTAATGCCACGAGCGGAGTAGAGTGGAGCCAGGCCACCAAAATCGGCTACTCCTTGCTACTATCTCCTCTCATCGGCTTCGTATGCGCCGCACTGCTGCTGCTTGTGATGAAGGTTCTCACCAAGAATCCGGCTTTATTTCGTGCTCCAGAGGGACAACAGCCTCCTCCGCTCTGGGTGCGCAGCTTGCTCGTATTAACTTGTACCGGGGTGAGTTTTGCCCACGGATCCAACGACGGGCAAAAGGGCATGGGATTGATCATGCTCATCCTGATCGGAACCGTGCCGATGGCCTATGCACTAGACCGTGCCGTGCCGGCTTCCCACGTGCAGAGTTTCGTGAGTACGTCGCAGCAAGCTTCTCAGATTATGGCCGTCCGCACTTCGTCTTCTCAGCTGAAGGCCGAGCAGGATATGCATGCCAATGTGACGCGGTATGTGCAGACGGGAGAAATGGATGAAGCGTCGCTTGCCTCAATGCAAGCCTTGATGAACTCGATCGCAAATCAGGTCGCGCAATATGGTTCGTACGGGAATGTTCCGGATGACATGAGGGGCAACATTCGTAACGACATGTACCTCATGAACGAAGCGTTGCGCAAAATGGACAAGCTGAAGAATCCTGGTTTTTCCGTAGAGGAGGCACAAGTTCTCAAGCGGTATCGTCAGGCTCTGGACCAAGCGACGAAATTCATTCCCACGTGGGTAAAAATCGTCGTCGCCATTGCACTGGGTCTGGGAACGATGGTCGCATGGAAGCGGATCGTCGTCACGGTAGGCGAGCGGATCGGGAAAGCTCATCTGACCTATGCTCAGGGTGGAGCTGCCGAGTTGGTCGCCATGACCACGATCGGGGCGGCGGATGTCTTTGGATTGCCAGTAAGTACTACGCAAGTGCTCTCTTCCGGCGTAGCAGGAACAATGGCCGCCAATAAATCAGGCCTGCGTTGGACGACTGTACGGAACATTGCTACGGCTTGGGTATTGACCCTCCCCATGTCCGTTTTGCTGGCAGGAACATTGTACTGGCTGCTCCGGCAGTTCACCGCGTAATGGCTTATGATGTCCGGTTACTATAAAGACAGGAAGTTACGGAGGCGATGTGACTTGAATGTCGAAAACCAGGAGCGAGATTAAGCCTCAATAGGAGAGAGAGACGGACCGTCCTTTTGTCCAAGAGGCAACGAATTGGTCAGGTTGGCGCACGCTGGATCTAAGGAGATTGTGACAAACCAGACACTAGGATTCATCCTCTGCCCATGCTTCGAGGATTTCACCCGAATGGGCATCAACATACACTTTTACGAATCCCTCCGGAGTCAATACCTTGACTCTCCAATGCACGTCCTTTGAATTGCCCTTCAGGCTGGCATCTGTCACG
The DNA here is from genome assembly GCF_011405515.1 of Nitrospira sp. KM1. Lineage (NCBI taxonomy): Bacteria > Pseudomonadati > Nitrospirota > Nitrospiria > Nitrospirales > Nitrospiraceae > Nitrospira > Nitrospira sp. KM1. The sequence continues at coordinate 37,454 of NZ_AP022671.1, forward strand.
ACTCCTCGAATCTTCCGCTGAACCTTCTCAATGGCTTGATCAATGGGGAGGGAAGACGCCTGAGCCCGCGCGATTTTCTTTTTTCTATCCTTCACGAAGACCACCATTCGTTCAGTTTTCAGATTAGGCCACCGCAAGCCGTCAATGCCGCCTGTAGGCCGAAGCGCGACAAGGGTAATAGCTAAGGAGCAGTGCTGTCAAATCGGCATGTTGAGTACGCATCACGCAGACGGCCAGTTTCCACAGTGCAAATTAACCCTATCGTAATTGGCCGGTAATTTAGTTGTATGGTTCCTCATCTATACATTTTCTATCGGCCCTGTTTCATGAAGGTATATTTTTACCGCTGAATGTCATGAGATGCAGGTCGAAGGATTGCTTTCCGACGCGTGTATGGTGAATTAACGATTGACCGCTGGGTGAGGTTTCACCCCATCGTTTGGAGGCTCGAATCCTATGATAACCGAATTGCGAGGAGCGTTCTTGCTTACGGTTTCGCTCACACTCTTCGTGTGCATCCTTGCGATCCTTGCATTAAGCGCCGTGATGCGGCCGAGCCGATGGAGTGAACGTCCCAGGCATGCAGGGTAGGAGCGAAAAGGAACACTTTACCTGCTGGAACGCGCTGCTCGGGATGAGTTTTGGATGTAATCACGATTCATGGCTAGGTTGCATATGCAGACTCAGTGTCTCTGAACTTATAACCAAGTGACTTCACGGCTACGATCGCTTCGCACAACATGGGAAGTTTCTGTTTGAGCCGAGCGACGTGCACATCCACCGTTCGGCTAGTGCCATGGTAGTCGTAGCCCCACACGTTGTTCATCAGTATATCCCGTGTCATTAACCGCCCCGGGTTCTTCAAGAGGTGTTCGAGGAGGCCGAACTCCTTGCTCGTCAAAGTGACTTCTCTCCCATCCACGGTGACTTCATGCCTGGAGGTATAGAGACTGAGAGAACCATACTGCAAGGGTTTAGCCTCTTGAGCGGTTGCTCTCTCGAGTCTGTGCAACACTGATTTAATGCGGGCCACGAGCGCCCTCGGACTAAACGGCTTGGTTACATAATCATCGGCTCCCAGTTCCAGCCCCAGCACGACGTCCAACTCTTCACTTTTCGCCGTCAACATGATGATGGGAATTCTTGAGGTTTGAGGAATTAGCTGAAGTCGTTTGCACACTTCAATCCCATCGATTCCAGGAAGCATCAGGTCGAGAATGACCATGTCAGGATGACCGGATCTGGCCTGCTCAATAGCCTCTGCGCCTTCTCCCGCCGTCAACGTGCGAAAGCCTTCTTTCTCAAGATACATTTGGATGAGATCACGAATGTTCGTATCGTCTTCGACAATCAGTATTTTCTTACTACTGGTGATGAGCATTGGCATCTCCCAGATGAAGTGAAAATAGTTCCATCACCTTATACTGTGAACACTCCAGGTTACAAACATATGAATTCCAAGCAAATACGGAGTAACAAATGCCCCCGGAGCTATGTGCCAATACACTCCGTAGGAGCAGGTGTTTGTCAGATCGTGTTGTTAACAAATTGTTAACTCAATCGGGCGCGACGCGAGCAATGTGGTGCGACTAACAGGACTGTGATAAAGGCAGGGCGGCAAGCAGAGCGCGCCATCACGCAAGATTTGAAGCGGAATGCGCAGGGCTCCATCACAGGCGGCTCACTCCGAAAGAGGAGAATTTCTATGAGCTGGTTTCAATGCACGTGTTCGACCCTGACGATGTCATGTGTCGTGCTAAGTGTTGGCGTCTCATCATCGTTGGCCGGTTCAACCGATGTAGACAAGAAGACGTCCGATCATCCGGTCATCGCCCAAAGGGTGGCGGATCAACCTACTCCTTCTCAGGGACCACCCCCAGCCACAGAGCTGCCACCAGGCGGAGCCAGCGTCGAAGATGTGTTGCTGCAAAAAGGCGCCATCACGATGGACGAATGGATTCAGATCCGCGCGGAGCAAGAATACCGAGGCGCCGATCAATCCCGGCGGATCGATACGTTGGAGGAATGGAAAGGCAAGACGGAGGTTTTGCCGATTCTGCGGGACAAGGTGAATTTCGGACTCAATGCCCTGCAATTTCTGTACGGGCATATCGACGCCAAGGTGCCGGAAGGACGCAGTCAGGACAGCTTTTCCATCCGCCGCTCGGAATTGTTGTTCTGGGGCAAGATCAGTGAAACGATACCGAGATGGCACATTTTGATGGAGTTTCAAAGTATCAACTTTACCAATAACACCCCGACCGTGGGCGCCTCGGCCCCGACGTCGGCGACCTTCTTCCGAGAAACCTATATCGACATCCGGCCGATTCAATCGTGGGCGCCCAATCTCAACGTCTTTCGGCTCGGGATCTTCCGGATGCCCTTCGGGATCTTTACCGAGCAATCGGGCGGGTTGCGGGACGTCATCAGTTCGCCGTACCTGACCTCGGTGGGGGGCGGCGGAGGCCCGGGCCAGAATGCCCGAGGGACAGGGGGAGCGATCGAATTTATCCAGGAACGCGATTATTTCGTGGACGTTCGAGGAAAGATCGCCAATCGCCTGGAGTATGTCGCCGGGATCATGAATAACAACAATTATCAGGCGAACAGTCTGGTCAGCACCACCTCCGGCTTGGGCGGAGCCAACCAACCCAAGGCCTTTTACACGCGGGTCCGCCTGTTCGGCAGCGATGTCTCGTTCGTGAGTTTTACGACGATTCAGGGGACCTCCAACAACGCCGGCACGCTCATCAACGGTCGTGGCAAAGGGGCCTTCGACCGGTACGGGGTGGACTTCCGCTACACGTCAAAGATCCTTCCAGGGTTCATGGTGCAGGGCGAATGGTGGCAGGGGCACGATGGGGCGAACGCGACCACGGTGGGGACTGCGGCCAACGGCGCGTGTCAAGTGACCACGGTCTGTGGCGGGTCCGGGGCGCCGGGCATGCAGCGGCGCACCTACTATGTGCTCGGGAAGTACCTGATCAGCCAAGGCCCGCTGCAGAACTTCGAGCCCACGGTCATGTGGGAGCAATTTGATCCCAATACGAGCATGTCGAACGATCTGTATACGCGGACCATTGTGGGGCTGACCTATTACTTCGAGAACTTTCCCCCCAAGGTTCAGTCGAAGCTCCAATTCAATTATGAATTCCGGCATCACCAGGGGCTCGGCACCGGCCCCGGTACGCCCGCCTATGATGCGAGCACCGATCCCTTCGCCAACAACGCCTTCTTCGTCCAGTTTCAAGTCCGGTTCATGTAAGCAGGGAGGACGCCTGCATCTATAACGAACCGTTCGGAAATTTCTCATTGCATTGGAAACCGATTCGGGAGTAAGGAGGACACTTATGAAGCGCATCGTGGCGGTGGTGGCGCTGATTGGCTGCCTGGGAGTGACCGCGTGTTCGCCGACGACCGTGTTTGCTCCGGACGTGCTGGCCGGCGTCGATCCGAATTTTGATTTTTCCCGCTGGCGCGCCTTGCCTAATCAAACCGTGGACAAGAAAGTGCAGTTGGGGGGGCGGATCCTCCAGGCCGATCGGAGGGACGGCACCGTCACGCTGGTGCTGATGCAATTGCCCATCGTCGAGCACCCCGCCTTCGGGCCCAAGGATACCGGCAAACGCAGCGGCGAATTTGCCGTCACGTTCAACGGGACGATCGAGCGGCCCTTTCTTCAGCCCGGCAACCGCGTGCTGCTCGTGGGGACGACGCAACGCGCCCAAATCGTGTCGGTGGATGACACCCCGCGCAGCTTTCCGACCGTGGCGGCGAAGTGCCTGCATATCTGGAATACGGGGGGGCGGGAAATTTCGGATTTTCCCTCGTATGGAGCGGGCTACGAGACGTTGGAGGAAGACACGTTCTGCGCCGCTCACCAGTAACGGGCTCAAGCCCTGGATTGCTCTCGTGCGCCAAGCTCCGCTGGGAGGGGTTGCGGTCGGCTTGGCGCAGCGTGGGGCGCCCCGTCTGCATCGGGCTCCTCGTGATACTGCTGAACGCCTGTGGGCACGAGGCGTCCATGACCCGTGAGACAGATACCGGCGGAGTTGTCACCTTCCCCATCCTGTCGGAAGGGGATATCCTGTCATCGGCCGGCCGCCGCGATGCGCTTCGCTTGATAGAAGCCAAATGCCCGGGCGGCTCGCGCATTCTCAAAGAAGGTGAAATTCCGAAAGTCAGCGAGGCCGCAGATCGTAACTGGCGAGGACAGATGGGAAGCGATCGCGTGTGGGGTATTCAGTTTACGTGCGGACGATGAAGGAGCTGTCGTGAGAGTGAATATGCAATGGTCTGTCTGCCACGGTGCGTTGTGCGGTGTCCTCTGCATGCTATCGGCTTGCGCCGGCTTTACCAATCAACGGCTCGTCTACGATCACGACAGCATCCAGATCGGAGTCGAAGCGGATCCGTCCGTCTCTCATGCCAAATCGGAAACACACAACGCACACCCGGCGACATTGACTGAATCGGATGTCCGTTCGATCTTGCAAGTCGTTGAGGTGAGCGGATGGAGCGGAACTCTTGCCGGAATCTTCGGATCTCCACCTCCAGTGCGCCTGTTCACCCAGGAGCAACTCACGAAGTATGCTCAGTACATTTCGGACTCGTTTAAGCAGGCTGGGCCGACCGACCGTGTCTTCTTTTCATTCCCGAAACCCGGGGTGACTTACAGTGAAGATCGCACAGTCGGAGCGCTGTTTCTCCGCGGACGATATCTGCACGTGGTCGTCACTGATCATTCGTCTGTCGTCCAAGCTGATCCGGGTGGTGGCGAGCCAAAGGACATCCGGGATACGAAAGGTATGAAACTGTGGGTTGCAAAACCAGCCAAAGAAGCGGTTGTGCCTGATGCCGAAGAGCCCCAATGGGCTCCCTTTGAGACCGTGCATATCTCGTTAAATGTGAATGAGACGCTTGCTCTTCGTTCCCCCAAGCCTCCAATTCCGGTTCCAGCGGTCGCGGGTTCTCAGGCTATTCCTCCCGCGACGACGGCGGGTCCTACCAAACAGGATTTGCAGAACCAGGTTCGTGAGTTGACCAATAGCAACCTTGAATTGCGCGAGCGCTTGGATGAACAATCCAAACAGATGAAAGATTTGACGGAGGAAATGAATCGACTCCGCCTTGAAGTTGAGCAGAAAAAACCGGCTAAGCAGAGTCCGCGGAAAACTCCATCTCCTTAGCCGGTTCTTGTCCTGCTATCGCATCAGAGGAGCTGCTTCGGGTGACCCGCCCAAGGCAACGGCATTTTTCTGCACTTGATTGAGCGGCAACGGGAAAAACCCTGCCTTGATCACTGCTTCCTGGCCTTCATGGCTCATGATATACGCCAAGAATTCTTGTGCGGCGGGGGGCAAAGGGGCCTTGGGAGATTTGTTGACGTACAGGTAGAGGACTCGACGAAGAGGATAGGTCTGATCCGCAACAGTGGCAGATGAGGGCGGCACGAAAGGCATTCCTGCCGTTTCCGCCAGAGGCACAGCGCGAACCATCGAACCCTGCAGACCCAACCCACTGTATCCCACTCCCAGTTGGTCTCGACTGAGGCTCAGAATGACGGAAGCCGCTCCAGGATTTTCGTGCAAGGATGGAACAAATTCGCCTCCCCCCAGCCCGTGGTCTTTAAAGAATGATCTGGTACCGGATTTCCGATCTCGCCCATAGAGCTGGATAGGAGCGTTGTTCCATGTGTCTGGAAGTTCGAGTTGACCCCACTGAGTGATCGCTGTCTTATGTCCTCGCAGGCGGGTCGTTGAAAACATGGCATCCACTTGTTCCAACGTGAGGCCAGCAATCGGATTATCTTTGTGTACATAGACGGCGACAGCATCGACGGCCACCGGTACGGCTATTGGTTCATAGCCATGCTGAGATACGAATTCTTTGATCTCCGTATCAAACAGCTCTCTCGACGTCGCCGTCAAGGTAAACTGTTTTGGTACTTCCTCGGAGAGCATGACCTTTCCGGTCTTATGCAAAGGTGGTTGTAAAAATTCCTCGATTGCAGGATTGGACCCGAATGGCTTTACCTCGATGGTGACATTGGGCTGGCGACGCTGAAACTCCGTCACGAGACGGGACAGGACGGGATACATCGTGTCCGATCCCCGGATCTTAAAGGTTCCTGTTGCATGAACCTTGGGATTATATCTGGCGAGATTGGCCTCAGGGCTGACGGCGGCAAATGGGCCCCCCTGTTCAGCCTGAGCAGTCGCAGTCAAGCAGATGGCCATGCTTGCGACGATCAGAAACAGGCCGAGACGGAACTGGTTGATGGACGATGCCAGCATGGCTAGAACTCCTCCCGTTAACGGATCGACATGACATTCGATATACGTTATCGGAAACAGATTGCAGACAGGTAACTTGAATGTTACAGGGATGTTAATTTGTTGCAGAGGCGATGTTACAGGATTCGATAATAGAGGATGGTGCTATTGCCGGTATTGGTATCCCGCCGAAGTGTGACGACGGCACGTTTGGTGACGTCGTTGACCGTCAGGGTCATGCGCGCCGAAAAAATATCGCTTTTCACATCGTAAAGATTCTGCAACCGAAGTTCCTTGCCCACCGCCTCGAAGCTGCTGACCTGGTCGAGCATTTGGAGTGTCTTAAATGGCCGTCCCACGATAATTTCACCGGCGACTGACTGACTGATGCGGGGGTCGAGTGATTGTATGACGACGGGTGAGGCCGTGTTGAGGTTGATCTTGCTGTCGCCTTCCTCGGGGAACACGGTCACGTATGGGGCGAGCCTGTCGAAACTGGCGGAGGTCATGCCCTTGATCAACCGAAGATCGTGCACGCTCTGGAGGGGGGCATTGGCCGCGCGGTACGGTGGATGAAGCGTTTGGTAATACAAGGACTCCGCACCTGTCGGTTCGGGGATTTCGTCCAAGTCCACCCAATCGACGATCGCATCGACGAGGTCCGGGCTGACCAGCAGCAGTTCAAACAGACGCTTCGCTCTGAGGATTTTGGCTTTCTTGGTGGCAGGATCGGTCGTGGCCAGATCGTTCAGATTGAACTTGGATCGTTCGTCTTCGATTTGCGCAGTCAAGAACCCGTCGCCGATCGCATACTTCGTGATTGGAAACGCCCACAGATCGGTGGTGGAATCGAAGTATTGTCCGGCTTGCCGGTCTTTGATCAGATCCTGCATCAGCACGGCGCGGGCTGCCTGGACCGCGGCTCGTGTCAACGTGTCCACCTTGAAATTATCGCGGAACGCCGCGGCATCGCGGTATTCCCGCCGGGCCTCTGTGTCAAATTCGAGGACGAGGGCGACGAGCAGTGCGAGGACGACCAAGGCCAGAAGCAGAGCGACACCGCGCTCGTCAGACCTTGGCATAGGTGACGATCCTGAGGGACGCATCAAGATTCACCGGACTGTCGTATTTCGGTTTGATTTGGAGGTGACGGACCTGGATCTCGTATGGAGACTGTTCCAACAGGACGAGCAGCGACAAGAGTTGCGGGAGTTGCACGCCATCAAGGCGAAGATCGACGGATGTCTCCTGATAGCCTTGGATCGTAGTGGGTGGTTGCGGCTGCATGCCGACGATCTTCTCGCGAATCTGAGCGGACGTCGCAGCTTCTTCCATGAAGGCCAGGAGCGAGAATGAGGCGTTCGCATGCGGCAATCGCTCTTCGCGTTGCGCGAGACGCGCGCGTTTGGTGTTGAATTCTTCCGCGAGCACCGCCAATTCCCCCCGTTCCTTGTTTTTACGGACCACTTGACGCTCCAGTTTGTCGATGTTCTCGAGCAGGGGATCGACCACGACGAAAAACGCCAGGGTCAGGAGGACCACGACACCGCCCACCGAGACGATGATCCGTTCCCGTGGCGCCATATGACGCCAGCGTTCTTTGAATGCCGCCATCATGGGTGCGACGCCGTATAGGTGAGCCTGAACACGACCTGGTTCGCCTGAGCGCCGACACGCGTGTCAGAAATGGAAATGTCTTGGAACTGATCGACCGTCATGAAGGCTTGTTTGATTTTCTCTATCGCATCGAACGACGTCGTTTCTGCCTCGAGGTGCACTGTGGTGCCGTCGATCGTCAGGTCTCGCACCGTCAGAGGCACTCCGCGGGGCAGTTGTTTGGCCAGGCTCGATAGATGCGACAGCACATTTGAGCGGCTTCCGTCGATGACGGCGAGGCTCTTTTCAATTTGATTCACCTTGTAACGGGCGACGTCCACCTCTTCGCCGGGGCTGCCTCCCTCGCCGAAGGTTTGCGCAAATTGGGTGTATAACGCCTGTTTGACATCTTTGAGCGTCGTGTTCTTCACCATCACGCGCACGGACAGATCGACGACCATCAGCAGCGCCAGCACCGCAGCGCCCCAGATCGCGAACCGCCGATCCTGCTTTGTGGCATCGGACTGCGCCGCCGCAGCATCTCCTCCGGCATTCAAATCGACGGCGAGGTCCGAGCCGATGACCTTGGTCTTCCAGCGGGGACGAACGATCTTCGGATGAATCGCCAGGCCGAACGCGATCGAAAAAGCTCGCGGACAAGTCGATCCGAATCCCTGTCGCGGACCGACCGGAACCAATCCCAGTTCGTGGGCCACATGGCCGCCCAGTTCCTTCAACTTGGACCCCCCGCCCGATACCCAGCAATGCGAGAGCCGCTGACGCCCGTTGGTTTCCTGTGCGTGCATCGTGACGCGCAATTCTTTCAGCAGTGGTTCAAGCCAGGCATCGACCTCGTGCACGGCCATTGTCCGTTTACGCCGCTCGGCTTCGGCGAAATTGCAGGCGTAGCGGACTGCCAATGCGTGCGTCAGGTGATTGCTGCCCCACAGCACCGTCCGCAGCAACATGGGACGGCCCTCTCTGACCAGACACAAGGTCGTCTTGGTTGCGCCGATGTCGATGATGGCGAGATCGCCGGGGACGCGGGCGCCTTCCTGCTGAAGAAACTGTGTGACGGAGTACAGCGCCATCCCATCCACGCCGACGACCGCCGGTTTCAGGTCGGCCGACGCAAGAAATTTGAGATGCTCGTCCATTTTATCTCTGGGCGCGGCTGTGACCAGCACTTCGGCGCCCCGGACCTTCTGTGCGCCTTCAGACATCTCCCTGGCAGGCAACACCATGCTGCCCATGGCCACGTCTTCCAGAGGCATGGGAATGAGATTTTCTACCTCGAACGGAACGACCTGGGCCAGTTTTGCATTGTCGCGGAAAGGGAATGAGAGCGTCCGGATGAACAGATCCTGGCAGGGAAGAGCAGTGACGATGTCGCCACTTCCATACAGTTGATGTTGCCAGAGGAAATTCCTCAGCAGGCCAGCACGCCTGGCCGGTTCCATGGCTTCGGGGCGGCCGTATGGAAGGGGAAGATGGAAATACTCGACAGATTCGCGTCCAGTCAGGCGGCGGCGGAACCGGACGGCCTTGAATGCCGTCTGTCCGATATCGAGACCCACACAATCAGCGATCATGAAAAAATAACCTTGGCCCCGGGAAAAGCAAGATCCAAGCCATTCCTAGCGCAGACGGCGCTTATATTACACAGATAGTCGAGGATTTGCGACTGTTCCGATGAGTTTGAATATGAGGGGTGTCCCGGCCGGTGGGGTGGGGATAGGAAGTCCCGCTGATTTCTGTGCCCATCCGGCACCGGCTAGGATCGTCACTGTCAGATCAAGTGTGGTGTGATCCAGCGGTTGCTGGAGCGTCAATTGCCCCTTCGCCGTGATCGAGCCGTCGGGGCCGTCCGCTTTCATATCCGTCACCTCGCACGAGGCATCCCGGCAGGACAACGTCAGGGTCGCGTGGTTGAATGCCAGGGGCGGAAGGGCCGTTTGCCCGATCGGGATATGTTCCAGCAACAGGTCCTTCACTTCGGCGTTCACGGTGCCTTTACCCGCAAAGTTGACGGTACCCGGGCGTGCGGTCGATTCGTGCGCGATGTCGGCCTGCAAAAGTCCTTTGGTGACGAATGGTTTCACCAGCGTGGACAGATCGACCTGATGGACATGCGCCTGAACGCTGGCAGGGCCTTGGAATGACCAGGATGAGGCCGTCACCGTGGCGGAAATCTTCCCGGCGCCGGATTTGGATCCTCCTGGAAACTGGACGATACCCTCAAGTTTGCGTTGTCCCGTGAACTGAACAAGCAGCGGGATCATCAGACGCAGGGTGTCGATTTGCAACGCAGGAACCGGAGGTTTGGCCAGAGTCACATCGTGCCATTCAATGCCAAAGGGAAATCCGACAGACCAATCAGCGGCGCGAATGGTCCAGCCCGTGTTCCTCGAGATCTCCGACAGAATGCGCGATTGCAGGGCTCCGAACGGAAAGGTGATATAGAGGAACAGCAGAAAACAGAACAGCGCAGCCGCTACCCAGAGGAAAGGTTCTTTCTTTATGCTGACAGCGCTCGGCCAGACGATTCTCCCGGTCATGATGGAATACCCGGAGTGACCCATTCGCGGATCACGCGAGGCTCCGCACCGAGGGATTCTTCCATAAGTGTCAACTCAATCAAAATCGCTGTGGGCCCGGCTACGCGAGCTCGGGCATCCCATTCGTCGGCCCACACACCGGCCTTGACGTCGTAGTAGCGGACATTGAACGCCTTGACCTTATTCAGCAGTTCCATCCGCTCGATCGATTCATCGGTCAATCCATACAGGTTTTTGCGCACGAACCGCAACAGTTGATCGCGCTCTCTTGTATAAATCACCCGCTTCAGTTCGCTTTCCTGTCCGGTATTCATTCCTTTGAACTGCCCGACGGCAAGAAAGGCGATGGTATCGGCAGCTTGGCCGTCGATTTGCGCATTGATGCCCATCCAGGGGCTGGTCATTTGGCTGACGCTGGTGCGCAATTCCTCGGCCATGATCTGCAAGGCACTCCGCAACAGTTGCTCCTCCGTCGTGGCGGTTCTCACCCGGTCGATGGTGGTCGCGGTCAGATAGAGCCCGCTGAAGACCATCGCGGCGATGACGCCGACCAGCGACACCGCGAGAATGATTTCGACAAGGGTGAAGCCCTGTTCAGAGTTTCTGGGGGGGGGTAAACACATAGGTGCTGACCTCTACCATCTCTTCCGCGATGCCGCGCAGCCAGGTGACTTGAATCTTCACCTCCTTGACCGAGGGGATCGGGGTGACGAGCACGAGCTTCTTCCAACGGTATTTTTCAGTGCGTTCCCGGTTGTTCTCGTTGAGGGTCGTCGGCTGTGAGCCCAAGGGGAGACGCAGAAACTCTCCTGTCGTTTCACCCAGCTGGTAGACGGGAGTCAATTCTGTTTCCACCAACTTCTCCTGGGCGAGCATTGTCGCGGCCACGATGTCAGCCGCCCGGGTGTGCAGTTCCAGGTCGAAATTCCGCAGGCCCAGGAGAATCGGAAGGCTCAACGCCAAAATAGCCAATGCGATCAGCACTTCCAGCAGCGTAAAGCCCCGTGAGTCCATGCTTAACGTTGTCCCAACGGATTGTTTTGTCTCATGCCCGGCAGACTCTGCTGGATCTGAAGCAGCGGCTTGACGCGTTCGGGGATGATCCAGGGTTTTGGCGGCTCGATCCGCTGGTCGGTCAGGCTGATATCGGAAGACACAGGATCCACCCGAAAACCGAGCACGTGGTTGTCGTCATTGACCAAATGGAGAATAGCGGGGTCGATCCGGCCGTTGGGATAGAAATAAACGTCCACCCTCCCTGCACTGCTCTTGGTTTGGCCGACTTGCAGGTCGGCGATACGGATCGCATCCGGAAAATCGAACGGCTTCTGCCACATCGGCTCCGGATCGAGTGGAATCTTTTCCTGATTCCCGTCTATCAGCATCGGCCAGTACTGCCCGCGATCGAGATCCAAATACAAGCGGACGGTCTTTTGCTGGGACATCGAAAGGTCCTGGAGCGTGCGGAACAAGGCGATGAACTTGCGGCCAGCCGCTCCTAAATTTCCGCTGGCTCCGATTCGGGGGATGATGATGCTGAGCATTCCGCCGAGCAAGAACAGCACGATGATGATCTCGAGCAAGGTGAAGCCACGAGAGTCGCGGAAGAGTGTATTTTTTGTAGGCGATTCCATACATTGGCACGAACTGCACTATTCCTTATCCAGATTCCAGTTCGTGATGTCCGCATTCACCCCTTCGCCGCCCGCCTCGCCGTCCGTCCCCAGGGAGGTGATTTCATAGTCACCCTTCAAGGTCGGGCTTGGGCTCAAATACTTGTACGGATTGCCCCAGGGGTCCTCCGGAAGTTTTTGGATGTATCCCCCCAGTTTCCATTTTTTCGGGACGACCCCGACCGACGGTTTCTCGACTAATGCCTTCAAGCCCTGCTCGGTGGTGGGATATACCCCGTTGTCGAGCTTGTAGAGCTGCAAAGCGCCCTCGATATTGCGGATCTGTACTTTCGCCGCGGTTCGTTTGGCGTCATCCGTCCGTCCCATGATGCGCGGGACGACCAGGGCGGCGAGAATCGCGAGGATCGCGACCACCACCATGATCTCGATGAATGTAAACCCGCGTTCTGAACGGAGCCGCCCGGCTGATTGTCGTTCCATGTACGTTGTGTCGTGCACGCGCTCCTCCTTCGATAGTGTCGGCTTACCGTACCATCTGGCCCATTTCGAAGATGGGCAACAGGATGGCGACAACGATGAAAAACACCAGCACGCCCATGATCAGGATCATGATCGGCTCGAGCAACGACGTAAAGCGGGTGATGACCCGATCGACTTCCCCGTCATAGATTTGCCCGATCCGCCGCAGCATTTCCTCCATCTCGCCGCTGCGCTCGCCGACCGCGATCATGTGAGTGACGATCGAGGGAAACTCTCCGCTGCGCTTCAACGGCTCGGCGATGGTCTCTCCTTCACGGATATTTTCCCGCGCTTCTTCGACGGCACGCTCCAGCACGCGGTTGTTCATCACGCGTTTGGAGACGTCCAACGCTTCGAGGAGTTGAACGCCGCTGGCCAGCATGGTAGCCAGCGTACTCGAGAGGCGCGAGATCGAGACCATGCGCGCCACGTCGCCGATCAGCGGCAACTTGAGAATCAGGCGGTCGGCCATGAGGCGTCCGCTCTCGGTTCTGACGGCCCGTCGAGTGATCCATGCTGCGCCGATGACCACGCCCAGCATGACCGGCCAATAATCGGAACACCACTGGCTGAGTGTCATCAGGACGACGGTCGGCCAGGGCAGCGCCTGTTTGAGATTGGCGAAGACGGCGGTAATCTTCGGGACGACGAAGGTCATCAGAAAAAACAGCACCACGACCCCCACCAGCAGCATGAGCGCGGGATAGAGAATGGCGTTGGTGACCTTGTGCTTCAACGCCAGCTGTTTCTCGAGGAATTCCGCAAGACGAAACAAAATCTGATCCAACGCTCCGCTCGCCTCACCGGCCCTGACCATATGGACGTAGATGGTTGAAAATTCTTTGGGATATTGCTCGAGCACGGCGCTGTAAGCCTTGCCGCCGCGGATCTCTTCACGCACGTTGGCGAGAATTCCTTTTGCCACTTTTTTATCGGTCTGATCCATCAAGACGCCGATGGCGTCGACCAGCGGAAGCCCGGCCACGAGGAGGGTGGCCAACTGACGGGTCATCATCGCGACGTCGCTGGTGGACAGCGCCGATGAGCGTCCACTTGCGGAGGGAACGGCGACAGAGCGTTCGGACACCGCACCCGCGACGGCGGCTCCTCCCTGTTCCGCCATTTCGGTCGGGAAGACGCCGTCTTTGCGGAGTTTGAGGCGCGCGACCTTGGGACTCTCGGCGTCGATGATGCCGGTCGCCGTGCCCCCGTCGTTTTTATAGCCCCGATAGTGGTAGACCGGCATGATTCGCGCGCGTCGTCAAAGCGCCGCCGCTCAAGCGGAGTTAGACTTCAACTTCTTGCTGCGTCATTCGCAGCACTTCTTCGGTCGTGGTCACGCCGTGAAAAATCTTATCCGCCGCTTCTTCCTTCAACATGACCATGCCCTTTGCCATGGCGGATTGCTTGATGGCGGTCGCGTCGGCCTTCGCGCCGATGAGACGCCGGATCTCGTCGTCCATGACCAGGAGTTCGTGGATGCCCGTGCGACCGCGATAGCCGGTCTGCGAGCAGGAGAGGCAGCCGGCCCCGCGATAGAAGGTCGGCCGTTTTTTGCCGGGGACGATACCCAGCCGGATCAGTTCTTCGTCGTCGGGCTCATAGCTCTTCTTGCAGTCCGGGCAGATCTTTCTGATCAATCGCTGGGCGAGCACGGCCACGACTGACGACGCGACGAGAAAGGGCTCAATGCCCATGTCGATCAAACGGGTGGCTGCGCTGGCGGCGTCATTCGTATGGAGGGTCGAAAACACGAGGTGGCCGGTTAGTGACGCGTGTATCGCGATCTCCGCGGTTTCGCGATCCCGGATCTCACCGATCATGATGACATCCGGATCCTGCCGGAGGATCGAGCGTAGTCCCGCAGCGAACGTCAGGTTGATCTTGGGATTGACCTGCATCTGTCCAATGCCCATCAATTGATATTCGACCGGATCCTCGACGGTGATGATGTTCTTGTCCGGAGCATTGATCTCGCTCAATGCCGCGTACAACGTCGTGGTCTTTCCGCTGCCGGTCGGGCCTGTCACGAGAAGGATGCCGTGCGTCAGCTGGATCAGTTGTTGGATCGTGCGCAACCGGTCCGGGGAAAATCCCATTTCGGACAAGTTCAGCAGCCGATTTTCCTTTTCGAGCAAGCGGAGAACGACGCGTTCGCCGTGAGAAGTCGGGAGGACTGAAACGCGGAGGTCCACGTCCTTTCCCGCGGTTCTGATTCCGAACCGGCCGTCCTGGGGAAGCCGTTTTTCGGCAATGTTGAGCCCGGACATGATCTTGAGGCGGGCGATGATGCTCGATTGCAGGTGCTTCGGTGGAGTCAGCACGGGATACAGCACGCCGTCGATGCGGTATCGAACGACCAGTCCGCGCTCGAAGGATTCGAAATGGATGTCGCTGGCCCGCTGGCGGACGGCCTGAAAGAGCACGGAGTTGACGAGCCGGATGATCGGCGCTTCGTCAGTTTCGTCGAGAAGGTCTTTGGGTTCATCCAGTTCATGGGCGAGCTGGTCGAGATTTTCGCTCGCCGCCATGTCTTCCATGACCTGCTCGGCGCCCGTCGGACTGGCCACCTCGTCGTAGGCGCGGTTGAGACAACTCATGAGCGAGATGCCGCTGGTCAGCACGGCCCTGACCGGCATGCCCAGCAGGAGACGCAAATCGTCCAGTGCGGTGGTCTCCAGCGGATCGGTCGTCGCCACCAGAATTGCGCCGTCTTCAACTTTCAGAGGCAGGACACGATACCGACGTGCAAAATGGATGGGTACTTTCTTGATCCAATCATGCTGCACCTGGCTGACTTCCAGGTGGGGGAGCCACGGCATCTCAAATTGAATCGCGAGGGCCTGTAGCAGAAGGTCTTCCTCGATTGCGCGAATTCGGAGCAGCGCTTCACCCAGCCGCCCCCCTTTGGTTTGCTGAAGGTTCAAGGCTTCAAGCAGCTTCTCCTCGGACAGTCCGAACTTCTGCTCGAGAATCGCTCCCAGCAATGGTCTGGTCGTTTGCGTCAATTTTTCCACGAAGCGATCCGTATTCCGGCCGTTCTCGATGAAGCTGAGCGGGCCCGTTGATCAGGCATCTAAACAGGCTTGCACGCAGGCGTGCGACAACGAAACGAGGCCGTCCTGCTATCGAATCTCGTAGGCCATGGTGGTACGTTGATTATTGCGGATAATGTCCAGCTTCACCGAGGCTTCGTTGCGCAACTGCTGGAAGAGCGTCAACATCGTGCCGGGATCCTTGATTTCCACTCCATTCACCTGTTTGAGCACATCGCCGAGTTGGAGGCCGATCTTTTCGTAGAAGCTTCCCGGCGCGATGTAGTCGAGCCGAAACCCTCGCATGACGCCGTCCAGCATCAGCGGGGCAGCCCGTGCCTGCGACAAGAGCTTGGGAAGATCGTTCAGCGCCTGATCCACTTCGCGCCGGTCGACTGCTTTGCGGACGGGAGCACCCGGTGCCGTTTGAACAACCGGTTTCACGCTGGCAGCCGGCATCGGCGGTTTGTCACCCAGGACGCCGTTCAACTCAAGCAGTTCCTGTTGACCGTCCTGTCTGACGACGATTCCGTCCCGCCGGATTTCGATCACCTGGCCGACATCCGGGATCTGTTCATGCAAGCGCGTAAATAATTGCTGCTTGCTGGAGACCATTTCGACGATAGCGGACACGCCTCCGTGATCGCCCATGACCACGCCCAGCAGTTTGACCTTGGCTGCCAGGTTCAGCGGCTGGCGCGGGATGCCTGGTGCCACGGCTGTACCGCTGTTTTCCTGAACCCGCGCGGTCGGATCGGACGGGAGAGGAAAGAGTCCGCTCGTGCGAACCTGTTCGGCGAGGGTGGTCGCAGATCCTCCGACTGGCGGACCGGCGTCGAAATGGGCGGAAGAGACCGGAGATCCGGTAGGAACAAGCAAGGCCTCGGCAATCACGGCGTTGATGGTGTGGGCGATAAGAAAGCTCGCTCCGGCCAAATACAGTATCATCAGCACTCTGCGGGTGGACATAGGCGTTACAAGAGTCCTCTCATCCGACCGTCGTGACCATCTTGAACAAGTCTGGCGGAGATTTTCAAGATCCTGTTAGAATGCGCGCCGATGACGCTGGTTATGCCGGAACACTCTCGTGCGATCGCATCGGACTTACGCCGCGCGCTGGGATCCGATATCGTCAAGGATGACGAGGCCACCAAGATCGCCTATGCCGTGGACGCCAGCATTTATCGGATGGTACCACAAGCCATCGTCCTGGTGGAAACTGAATCCCATATAGAGACCGTCGTCCGGTATGCCGTCTCCCGTGGAATTCCGCTGACTTCTCGGGCCGCGGGAACGAATCTTACCGGATCCGCCGTCGGGTCGGGCATCATCCTCGATGTCTCCCGAATGCATCGCCTTCTCGACATCAATGAAGAAACACGCCAAGCCCGCGTCCAACCTGGCCTGGTTCTGGCGGAATTGAACAAGCGACTCGCCCGCCGGGGGCTCCTGTTCGGACCTGACCCTTCAAGCGGGGAGATGTGCAAGCTCGGCGGGATGCTCGCCAACAATTCGGCCGGGCCCCATACGTTACGCTATGGCGCGGTGAAAGACAACGTCGACGCCCTCAGGGTCTGCCTGCCCTCCGGAGAATGGCTCGAAGCAAGATCGTATAAGCTTGGTGACCCATCGCTGGCACGATTGATGACGCGCCATCCGGCGCTCTCCGACGTGAAGGCCATTGTCGAAAATCACACCGGTCTCCTGACACAGAAACGCCCGACCGTCAGTAAGAACAGCGCGGGGTACAACCTGTTCGGGTTGGCCGACGGGCTGGCTGACGGCCGGCTGGATCTGCCCAAACTATTTGTCGGCAGTGAAGGGACGCTGGGAGTGTTCAGTGAGGCGACGATCCGATTGGTGGACAAGCCGCGTGCGACCCTGACAGCCCTGATTCATTTCACGCGGCTCGAAGATGTGGGCGACGCCATACCCAAGCTCCTCGAATTGAACCCGAGTGCGCTCGAAGTCATGGATGCAAACACGCTCGATCTAATCGGGCGATCGAAGCATGGGATTCCGGCCGATGCCGCGGCGACGCTGTTGGCGGAACTCGATGACAATGGCGGAGGTGGCGATCTTCGTGAAAGGGCTGAACGCATGGCCGATGTTTGCCGGTCGTACCGTCTGGCGTCCGGCCTCGTCACTGCCTTCGATCAGGAGCAGCGCGATCAGCTTTGGAAGGCGCGCAAAGCACTGTACCCGACGCTCTACCGGTTCGATCCGCGCAAGAAACCCATCAACTATGTCGACGATGTCGTGGTCGGGGCAGAGCGGATCAGCGATCTCATCCGGTACCTCGAAGAGTTGTTCAAAGGACAGCGCGTGCCGGTGGCGATTTTCGGACACATTGGCAACGGCAATGCCCATATCGTGCCGTTGCTCGACGTCAACGACGAGCGCGATTTCAAGAAGATGGTTCAGAGCTATCACGAAATCCATGATGCGGTACTGACCCGATTCGGAGGATCGATCTGCGGCGAACACGGGGATGGGCGGGTACGAGCCGAATACGTCAGGAAAATGTTCGGCGAGGAATTATACGGTCTCTTTAAAAGGGTGAAAGAATCCTTCGATCCCTCTTACGTGTTCAATCCCGGCGTGAAGATCAGCGATACACCGTTCACGGAGCATATCGATTACACCAGATTGTCCAAGTCATGTGCGACTTGTGCTAAGTGCAATGCCGTCTGTCCCGTCTACGATGTTTTCCGTTCGGAGGACATGAGCTCTCGCGGATGGTTCGAAATCGTCACGGATACGAACTACAGTTACCTGAATTCCAAACGGGTGGTCGAGGCCTGTCTCAACTGCAAATCCTGCAGGACGGCATGTCCGGCTGGAGTGGATGTATCGCAGCTCATCCTAGACCGCCGGGCGGAACAGCCCAATAAGTTGGCAGGCTGGATATTTAGACTTCATGCACAGTCAGATAAATTTGCAGCCTACTTAAAGTTATTAGCGAGATGTCAATGGATCTGGAATAGACCTCTTTCCAGAAGGATTCTCGAAGTCGTCACGAGACCCCTGCTGCGCCGCTTGGCCGCAACTGCGACCCTCTCATCCAACGTGGCGATTCCCAAGTTCGCGGTACGCCAACTCCGCGACCGCTACCCCGAGTTGATTCCGCCAACGCCCGGTACGGCGGGCTCTCCAGTGGCATACTTTCACGGATGTGCGGCGAACTATTTTGACGACGGTGTCGGAGATGCCGTGATTGCCGTTCTCAGAAAGCATCATGTGGAACCGGATCTTCCTCCGCAACGTTGTTCCGGTACGCCGATTGAAACCTATGGCCACCGGGAAATTGCGAAAGAAGGCGCGAGGGTCAACCTGACATCTCTAGCTGGCTACGACACCGTCGTCACAGGATGTGCCTCTTGCACGCTCATGCTGAAGGATTACCCGACGTTGTTTGCAGGCGAGCCTGAGCATCAAGCGGCGGAGGCGTTGGCGAAACGGGTGAAACACATTTCCGAATTCGTGGCGCAATCTTTGGTCAGACCTGCCATGGCCGAAGTCGGTTCAAGGCCGCAGACGGTAGGCTACCATTCGTCTTGTCATCTACGGGCAGCCGGCGTGACTAAGGAACCACGGTCCATCCTGGCAAGCATGCCGGGAGTGCGGTATGTCGAAATGCCGGATGCCGACCGATGCGCCGGAGGAGCGGGCACCTATCTCGTCAAGGATTTTGACACGTCGCAACGCATCGTCGAACGAAAACGCCGAGCCGTAGAAGACAGCGGCGTCGACGTCGTGGCAACCAGTTGTCCGGCTTGTATGGTCCAGCTGCGAACCGGGCTGCCTCATACCGTGGAAGTGAAGCACGTCGCGCAATTGCTTCAGGAACGGTATGATGCCGCGGACCATCAAGCCGGAGGAGACTGATGCGGCTTCGCAAGATTGATTGGATCTTCGTCGTGTTCGCCCTGGCCGTCGTCATAGGCGTGTCCATGCTGCCGACACCCAAACAGCAGAACCCGAAGATCCCGGATAATTCCGATCATCGTTTGATCGTGGTTGAAAAGGATTGCTTGGTCTGCCACCAGGCGCAAGGGACCCGTCCCGTTCCATCCAGACATCCGAAGCGACAGGACTGCTTCAGGTGTCATGCGCGCGGAGCGGAATCTCACGTGTCAATCCTCCATGAGGATGCGCATGGCGTTCGAAAGGAGGATCGATGGTAAAGGTGCTGGTATTCGGATTGACGCTGCGGGATGCGGTGGGAGAGCATGAGATCGATGTCGAGTCGCCGACCGCCACCACGGTCAAGAAACTCGTCGAGTCTAACCAGGCGCAGCTTGGCGCGCTGTTGCCGTTTATGCAGAAGCGGGAAGTGTTGGTGACGGTGAACAAGCGTGTCAGCACCGAGGATTCACCAGTGAAGGACGGCGACGTGGTCAAACTGTCGTATCAATCGACGAACGCCTCCGTCGATGGAGTGCGGGATATCCCGACGTAACGGGGAGCCTTCGAGCCTGAAAATTATATGCAGGGGATAGCTGATATGCCTGACGCTATTCAGAACGTCGCCGCGCTGGAGGCCTGCATTGGGAGGGCCCCGGGTCCGATCAACCTTAAGGTGATCGATCACCTTGACGATGGGGCGCGACATTGGATTGCTTCGTCGCCGATGTTGTTTGCTGCATTCGGCAACGGCAGAGATATCGCGATGACGATCGGCGGCGGAGAGGCCGGATTCGCCCGGGCAGTCGATGCCTCTCGCTTGACAGTCTCCGCATCTGCGCTCGACGATCCGAATCTTGCGGTAGAAGGCTGCGGAGCGGGGATGCTGTTCGTCTCGCCGAGCATCGGCGAGACGTTGCGAGTCGGCGGTCGTGTCGTCTCGGCCGGTGAAGGTCGAATCGACATCGTCGTCGACGAGTGCTATCTGCATTGCGCCAAGGCGATGATACGCTCGAATTTCTGGCAAGCGGTTTCCGATGTGGACGCGCCGGGCGAAGCCCTGTCCTTTCTGGCCGCAAGCCGTTTCCTTGCGCTGGCCACGGCCGATAGAGAGGGGCACGCCGACCTCAGTCCAAAAGGCGACCCCTCGGGATCATTGATACGCGTGCACCAAGGCAAAGCTTGGTATGCCGACCGCCCGGGAAATCGCCGGGCCGACAGCTTCCGCAATATTCTGGTCCAGCCCCGTGTCGCGGCAGCCGCACTTATTCCAGGCTCGACAGGCGTCGTGCTGCTATCCGGTACGGCTCGGATCAGCGCCGATCAGGCCATGCGTGATGGATTTGCAGTCGCAGGCAAAACGCCGCCGCTCGTCACCTGTATCGAACAGGTAACGCTGACCGTACGCAAGAGCGCGGCCATGGCCCGGGCGCGTCTGTGGCCCGCCGCGCCCCGTGCCCAGGGAATCGATCCGGCGGCGATGTTTGTCGCCCACATCAAGCTCAGCAAAACACGCGGTCTCCAGGCGGGATTGGTTCGCGCGGCGCTGGCGGTGCCCGGCATGATGGAAAAAGGTTTGCAGCACGACTATCGGAACAATCTCTATTGATGAATGGCCAGCGGCCACTCGAAGAGACGATCCACGCCCGCGGGCAAGAGGTCAACCTTCACACGAATCTGATGCCGGATTCTGTCTTGGATGGCGATTCTAAGATGATCACGCGCTACGTCAGCGAACGTTCGGCGCGGCTCTGATATTCTAAAAATAACCGGCTGTGACGGTCTCCCCTCAACTCCAGTCTCAACGCACCTTCCGGAGTATCCCACTGCGCATGATAATGCAGGTGGCCGATCATGACCGCCACACCCCAATAGTCCGGAAGAGGCTGATACAGATCGTTATCCCAGACAACACGGTCGTCGAGAGGTGAGCCGAATGCGGCAGACAACGCCGTCTTCAGTGCCTGATAGTATCCGATGAATTCGTTCAAGCCGTTCAGTGGACGTTGCAGGACGACGTATTCGCCTCTGATCAACGAATCGTGGCGGAATTCGTAGCCCTCGATGACGCCATGATCGGCAAGGTTGCGCACGTAGATCAATTTGTCTCGTATGTCCTCCCGGCCCGCTCCCTTCACATCCGTCTGGAGCGCGGATCGATCGTTTCCCCAATTGCGCTGCAGTCGGTTGACGAACGTCATGGCTTGGGTCGCCACCTCGGCCTGCAGGGTTGCTTCGTCAATTTCATCGAAAGGAATCGTGTAGACCTGAGGAGGAATGGGATAGGGATCGTCGGCGCCGACGGCGCCGGCCGCCAAAGGAAAACATACAACGAGCAGTATCAACAGAAGACGACGACAGCGACGAGCCATGTCTACACGGTAAGGGAAATGCCGGAGGAGGTCTATCCCGCAAAGGTGGGAGTTAGGAGCGCCGCTTGGTTTTGGCCGTCGGTTGAGCGACCAGCGGATCTTCAGGCCAGTGATGTTTTGGATACCGGCCTCGCAATTCCTTTCTGACCTCTTGATAGGTGTGGCGCCAGAAACTCGCAAGATCCTTCGTGACTTGGACCGGCCTCTTGGCCGGTGATAACAGGTGCAGAACGACTGGGATTTCTCCGCCCGCAATGCGGGGTGTTTCCCTGCATCCGAACATCTCCTGTAATCGAACCGGCAGGACCGGGAGGTCCGTGGTTTCGTAGTCGAGACGAATGCTCGATCCGCTTGGAACCGTGATATGGGTGGGAGCCAACTGGTCCAGGCGCCGCCGCTGTTCCCAATCCATCAGTCCGTGCAGGGCCGGAGAGAGATCGAGTCGTTTGACGCGGTCGAGCGTCGTGATTCCGTCCAGATAAGGGGCCAGCCATTCGTACAGAGTTTGCAACAGAGCTTCATCGGATAAATCAGGCCAGTCCGCCCCCGCTCCCTTGACTCGCCGCAAAAATTGGACGCGAGCCCGCCACTGCTTGAGTTCTGTTGTCCAATCGAGTGCAGCGATCCCCTCACGGCGGACAGCGTCCAAGAGAGCCGTCGTGATCAGCGATGAATCAGGCTGGGACAATGCCTGCTCGGACAGCACCAGCATACCCAGCCTGCGTTGTTTCGATGCCCGCACGGCTCCGGCCCGTTCATCGTACATGACCTCTTCGCGTTCGACGATCTCGCTGCCGTAGAGCGATTCTATGTCAGGGAGGGAAATCGGAGCGGCCAAATCGATTCGGGCCCAGTCGGTTCCGGCGTCGAGAGCGGCGATGACCAGGTATGGTTCCGTCGAGAGCGGATCGGGATGGGCGAACATCGCGCCGCGTCCGTTGGCTAGGACGTAGCGCCGATCGTCTCCTGCTTGTTTTCGGGCAATGCGGTCTGGATAAGCAAGCGCGAGAAGCAGGCCGAGCTGATCAGTATCATCGACCGGGTCCATACCTTGGCCGCGAAGGTTTCGGGCCATGTACCGCTGCCAGAGCTCGGCGGTGCGGATGATCCGCTGGAGAGTTCCACGATCAGCCCGGGATTCTACTTCATGCCGTCCATGCAGCAGGTCCAATCTCGCACGAAGGTCCGCTGTGCGGTGCTGGGGAAACGATCGAAGCATGTCTCGTTCGCCGAGCAGTGCCGCCACTTCACAAGCCAATCGGGGAAGCTGCATTGGAATCGATCGGAGCATCATGTGAGACAAGCGTGGATGGACGGGCAACTCGGCCATGTGCGCACCGTGTGTGGTGATGTGCCCTGCGGGATCGAGCGCTCCCAATTTGGTCAGAAGGTCCCGCGCGTGCGCGACCGACGCCGCGGGAGGAGGGGTGAGCCAGGCAAGCTGATACACGTCTTCGGCTCCCCAGAGCGCGAGGTCAAGCAGCAGAGGCGTGAGATCTGCGTCAAGTATTTCAGGAGGGCGCCGGCGAGACAGGGTCGCCTGTTCCTTTTCGGTCCACAGCCGATAACAAATGCCGGGCTCGAGACGCCCGGCTCTTCCGGCACGCTGGTCTGCAGAATCCTGCGTCACAGGGATCGTCGCGAGTCTACTCAGCCCCGACCGCGGGTCGTAGCGTGGGACGCGCAACCGCCCGGCGTCGATGACCACACGGATGCCATCGATGGTCAAGCTGGTCTCGGCGATCGATGTTGCGAGGACGACTTTTCGTGTTCCCGGTTTTGACGGCGCGATGGCAAGATCCTGAGCTTCGACGGGCAAGTCACCATGAAGCGGCGCGATGTGCACGGTCGGTGATATGGCGGATTCGCGCAGTCTCCGTTCCACCTGTCGTATTTCCGCCATGCCGGGCAGAAACACCAGCAGACTCCCCTGATCCTCTGCAAGCGAACGCCTGATGGTTTGCGTGACCAGCAGATCGGTGGGAACCGATGAGGGACCATCGAGGTATCGGATATCGACGTGAAACAAACGGCCTTCGCAGTGAATGGCGGAGGCATGACCGAGGAGTTGGCCGATCGGTCCGCAATCCAAAGTGGCCGACATCACCAGCAGGCGGAGGTCGGGCCGAAACAGGCGTTGCGTTTCCATGCAGAGCGCCAGGCCCGTGTCCGCCTGCAGGCTTCGTTCGTGGAATTCATCGAACAAGACCGCCCCGTATCCCTCCAGAGAGGGATCGTGCTGAAGCATTCGTGTGAGAATGCCCTCGGTGACCACCTCGATACGGGTTTGCGATCCGACGTTCGTGTCGAACCGCATCCGATAGCCGACTGAAGCGCCCACGGGCTCCTTCAGCATGGCCGCCATGCGCTGTGCAGCGGCGCGTGCGGCGAGACGACGGGGTTCCAGGACCAGAACTTTTCCATTCCTCCATGGCGAGTCGAGTAGCGCGAGGGGGACGCGGGTGGTTTTACCCGCTCCAGGCGGTGCGGTCAGAACGGCATTGGCGCCGGCTTGCAATGCGGCTTCAAGCGACGGCAGGACATCTTCTATTGGCAGTCCGGACATGATAGGTTCTCGACCGGTTCCCGGAGGACTGTAGCAGACATCATAGCGATAAAGGAAAGGCATGACCGAATTTCAATGGACCAAATCAAAGCCGACGGTGTCAGGCTGGTATTGGTTCCGTGGCGAAGCGCATGAAGCCGACCCGTTCATCGTGCAGGTGGACGACGCAGGTCAGTTCCAATGGCCGGACGGCGGTTACCAGGAAGTGACACTGGCGAAGGGAGAGTGGGCGGGACCGATTGCCGAACCAAGGGAATGACAGGGCTTGGGCTGCGCATTTGTCCGGATGAGAGATACAGAGGTTCATAGATGGCAGCCGGCGCAGGCGAAATAGAGTGGAGAGATGATCGCGAAGGAGGCATAGCGAATGGGACGAACGGGTGGAGATCCGATCCAGCGGTTGATGAGTTTGATGTTCAAGGCGCACCCCTGGCATGGGGTGTCGATTGGTGAGAACGCACCGGACGTGGTGACCGCGTACATCGAGATCGTTCCGACCGATACGGTGAAGTACGAAGTGGATAAAGACAGCGGCTTCCTCAAGGTGGATCGGCCGCAACGCTTTTCCAATTTCTGTCCGGTGTATTACGGTTTGGTGCCGCAGACCTATTGCGGCACCGGCGTCGCGGCGCTGTTTTCGAAGCGGGCCAAACGCAAGGGGATGGTCGGGGATGGAGATCCGCTCGACATCTGCGTGTTGACGGAAAAGACGATTCCACACAGCGATATTCTCCTCACGGCGATTCCCATCGGAGGATTCAGCATGGCGGACGGCGGCGAGGCCGATGACAAGATCATCGCGGTCATGAAGGACGATGCCGCGTACGGGGATTTCCAGGATATCAGCGACTGCCCAATTTCCGTGATCGATCGTCTCCAGCATTACTTCCTGACCTACAAGCAAGCGCCCGGGGCGGTTCAGCATAAGGTGGAAATCACCAGTGTCTACGGACGGGATGAAGCGCTCAAAGTGATCCGCACCAGCCATCACGATTACCGGGAAAAATTTCCGGAACTCGAGTCGCTTTGGCCCAAAATGAAGTCTTAAACGAAAAGGGATGATGAGACGCCCATGAAATCCGACGCGACCCATCCGCCTGCTTCCCACACCGCCACGGGGTTTTCCCCCGGCTTCGCCGCCCTGGGCCTGGAGGCCTCGTTGCTGACGACGCTGGAGTCGCTGGGGTACGAAGAACCCACGCCGATTCAGCGTGAGGCGATTCCGCCGCTCCTGGCCGGCCGCAACCTTCTCGGTCAAGCGGCAACCGGAACCGGTAAGACCGCCGCCTTTGCCCTTCCACTGCTGCAGCGGATCGCGCATGCGGGAGCAAAGCATCGCCCTTCGGCGCTTGTGCTCGTCCCGACGCGTGAATTGGCGATCCAGGTGTCGGAGGCCGTTCGACGATACGGGAAAGAACTGCGCACCTCAGTGCTGGCGGTCTACGGCGGTCAGGCCATTGGACCGCAATTTCATGCCCTCAAGCGCGGTGTGGACGTGATTGTGGCGACCCCGGGTCGCGCGCTCGATCACATTCGCCGTGACACGTTGAAACTGGGTCACGTGCAGGTTGTGGTGCTGGATGAAGCCGACGAGATGCTCGATATGGGGTTCGCCGACGATTTGGATGCCATTCTCGAACAGACCCCGCCCGCCAAGCAGACGGCGCTTTTTTCCGCCACCATGCCGCCACGGATCAAATCGATCGCTCAACGGCATCTCAAGAATTCCGTCGAAATTACGATAGCCAAAGAACCGGTCAAGGCCGGGGCGGCTCCGCGCGTTCTGCAGACCGCCTATGTCGTGACCAGAGCGTATCGAGGGGCGACGCTTGCCCGCGTGATCGATATGGCCGCGCCAAAATCGGCGCTGGTGTTCTGCCGGACCAGGCTGGAAGTCGATGAAGTGACGGCCATGCTCACCGGCCGTGGGCACCGAGCTGAGGCTATCCATGGTGGAATGAGCCAGGCGCAGCGCGATCGGGTCATGCAGGCTTTCCGCACCGGACAGACCGAGTTGCTGGTGGCCACCGATGTCGCCGCGCGCGGCTTGGACATCCCGCATGTGTCGCATGTCGTCAATTACGATCTTCCATCATCCGCAGAAGTCTACGTGCATCGCATCGGCCGGACGGGTCGCGCGGGGCGGGAGGGCGCCGCGATTACCATCTTGGATCCGCGTGAGCAGCGGCTCTTGCGCAGCATCGAGCAGCACACCAAAGCCAAAGTGACCGTCTCGCCGGTCCCTTCGGTGACCGACCTGCGGGCGAAACGTCTGCAGCGGACCGAGACGGCCGTGCGTGAGTCGTTGGAGGCCGGAGACCTGGATTCTTTCGAGCCAGTCATAGAGAGATTGTCTGCGTCCAGTGATCCGGTGAAAGTGGCAGCGGCTGCGGTCAAACTCATTTTCAGGGCACAGGGCGGAGCGCGCGCCGAAGAAGACATCCCTGCCATGCCGATCAGACCGCCGGATGCCCATCATTCATCCGGTCGTTACGTTCGGCATCCTGCCGATCGATCGCACGCCGCACGGTACGATGATCGGACTTCGAGAGGGAGATCCTCCGAGCGGCAGACCGGAACGGCACGCATCTATATTGGAGCGGGGCGGGACGCCGGCATTAGACCAGGCGATTTGGTCGGCGCAATTGCGAATGAGGCCAAGGTCAATTCCCAAATGATCGGGGCGATCGAAATCGAGGAACGGTTTTCTATTGTGGACGTACCTGAAACCGCTGCGCGGGGCATTATCGAAGTCCTGGCTCGTGCTCGAATCAAGGGCCGTAAAGTCACCGTGCGGCTCTTTCGAGAGTAGGTATTGTTTACCGCGGTATGTCAGGCGCCGCTTGACGATTCTTGCGTTTTTTAGCATGTATTCCTAGAATGGCCGCATGCGGTCAGATCCTTGTAAAGGAACACTGACGTGCTGCGGTACATGGATCATTGTCCTGTGTGCGGCCGCTTTCTGTCTCGACCTGACTGCCTTCAACACGCCACAACACGCAGCGGTGCTTCTTCATCAACCGGCGTGGATTGACGGTGAGGAATCTGATCCCAACAAGAATTCGGACGGTCTGGTCGTCCCGGACGGTCTGCTGGTCGGGCAGACTCTTTCCACTCATCACTCGACTCCGGCTGCCTATTCGGGCAGTGCTTCCGTGCCTTTCTTCAATCTATCAGTCTCGGATTTCTCGTCCCGTCCTCCACCTCTTTCGTAAGCGGAATCCCGCAGGTATCTTGGAGAGGCACCCCCACCGGGGAGCCTGATGTCCTGTGCAACCGTGAAAGAGGAGTGACTCGTGCAATCTAAAATTCTAGTTGTGGATGATGCGCTCGACAGCTGGCAGTTACTCAGCACGATTTTGCGGAACCATCACTTTCAACCGGTGTGGGCCGCCGATGGCATTCAAGCCATGAGCGAAGCAAGAAAACATCAGCCTCAGGCGATCCTGTTGGATTTGGGATTGCCGGGAGGAGATGGGTTCGTCGTGCTGGAACGATTGAAGGGGAACCGCTTCTTATCGGCCATTCCGGTGATCATTGTGACCGTGCAGGACCCCCGGATCGCCGAGCAAAAAGCGCTCGAGCACGGCGCGGCGGCCTTTCTCAGAAAACCGGTGAAAGCTGAAGAGTTGATCGCCGCAGTCCACCAGGCGATCGACGGTAAGAAGTGACGGAAGGCACGTCCGGTAATATCAACTTCCGTGAGAGTAACCGGTGGGGGTTCCGCTATCGGCGTCCGCCTCCGCCTGAACGTCCGCCTCCGCCTGAACGTCCGCCTCTCGTCGTGTGACTACCCGATGGCGCGAGCCCTGAACGAGACCTTCCCATCTGACCCGGGCGAAGAAAGTTACCCTGCGCCGGCATGTGCGGAATAGCAGGTTGAACGCTGCGTGGTGCAGCCAAAGGCCTACCTGGAAGCGGCGGCCGGGTAAAAGAAGACCATCGGTTCGGCGCCTGAGTGTTCGGCCAGTTTTGCTTGAACCCTGGTGATTCCTGAACTCCTCCGGCAAAGGGCGGTGCAACGATGCGCGGAGGCAGAAGGAGCGACCCTCGAGATTGTCCCGCGAGCGGTGAGGAGATTTGCGGAGGGGACGAATGGAGAGCGGCGATTTCCCGCAGGCGATGAAGGCGGGGACTGACTGGATGGAATCTCCCGGCTTGGAGCAGAAGGCCTCGGACCGATCGGACTCCATACCATGGATAGGTATAGACGCCAGGACCCGCATAGGCCCAATTGGTCCAGGCTTGGGCGATGAACGCATTGCCTTGTAATTGGTTGATCGTGTCCTGGCGCTGCTGATTGAGCAGTTCGGCTTCCTCGGGCGATTGAACGGCGGCAAGAGCCAGATTGGCGGCGTCGAGCTGCCGGTGCAAGGTGTCCGTTTCCGCCTGGAGCGCCGTCAATTCCGTCCTCGCATCTTCATTCGCTCGGAGCGCGGCAATCGCCCGGCTCACTTCGTCGGCATCGATCTCCGCGGTGAGGTCCGCACGGATGACGATCGTATCGCCTTCTACGATCGTCCTGATTTCCTGATCCAGCACAGTGACCACTCCTGCCGTAAAGCTTCGGATATCATCTCTCGTCACGTCCATGTTTTTGACTTCGGTGATGCGTTCCAGATACGTGGCTACTTGTTCCAATGCCTGTCGTTTGGCAGCTTCTACCGCCAGCGTGATCCCGTCCGCCCGCGTGTCGTAGTCACCCATCCGGAATTCCCCTTCGGCTTGGACAATCCTTACGTCACCAGGCAATGGAGGATGCGCAGTCGGAGAAAGAGGAGAAGGAGGTGGAGAGACCGACGCCGGAGATCCGAAATCGAGCTCGACGAGTTGGCTGCGGTAGCGCTCCGGAACCGAATGCAATTCAGTCGTGTAGGTTCTTGTCCCGCTGTCGTCCGTGTAGACGTAGATTGTGTTGGCTGCGAGAGAGGTACGGGTCGCGACGTCAGACAGAAAGATCGCCAAGATGAACCCGATGGATAATGGAACTTGTCCTCGAGGATTCATCATGGCCCTCCGCGCTCAGGCCTTTTGTCGTCGGTAAGGACATCCTACCACAGGCTCCGCCGGTTATCCCATGGCTGCCACGTCAGAAGCGGAGTGCGGCGGGCAGCGAATGGAGCCAGTTTCAAGCCACCTTACGGTGTTTTTCTGATGCGGGTCCTCGAAGCTGCCTGTTAGGATGCGAGCGTGAATAATCCACTACCTACCCCGACGCCGCGCCGGGCCGCAGTCTTCTTCATTTTTGTCACGATCATGCTGGACATGCTGTCGTTCGGCATCATCATCCCGGTATTACCCACGCTGGTCGAAGAATTCACATCGGGTGATACGAGACAGGCTGCCGAGATCTACGGGCTCATGGGTACGGCGTGGGCGATCATGCAGTTCATCTGCTCGCCGATCCAGGGTGCACTCTCTGATCGGTTCGGCCGGCGGCCGATCATTCTGTTGTCCAATGTCGGACTCGGGATCGATTACATGGTCATGGCTCTGGCACCGAATCTCGCCTGGCTGTTCGCGGGAAGGGTGATATCCGGCATCGCATCGTCCAGTTTCAGCACCGCCGGCGCGTACATAGCGGATGTCACGTCGGTCAACGACCGTGCCGCGGCATTCGGAAAAATTGGGGTGGCGTTCGGATTGGGTTTTGTTCTCGGACCGGCTATCGGCGGGCTGCTTGGCGCATCGGATCCTCGCCTACCGTTTTGGGGTGCAGGGATCACGAGCCTTCTCAATGCCTGCTACGGATACTTCGTGTTGCCGGAATCCCTGGCTCCCGAGAAGCGAATGCCGTTCTCGTGGAAGCGGGCGAACCCGGTCGGCTCGCTTATTCTCTTGCGATCTCATCACGAGCTGTTTGGGTTGGCCACGGCGAACTTTCTGACGAGTCTTGCCCATGTCGTCCTGCCCAGCGTCACGGTGCTGTATCTCGGGTACCGGTACGGGTGGGGCGCGACGACGGTCGGTCTCACGATGGCCGCTGTCGGCGTGGGGGCGATGATCGTTCAGGGCGCGCTCGTCAAGCCGATCACCGCAAGGTTGGGAGAGCGCCGGGCCCTCGCCGTAGGCCTCCTTTGTGGCGCGGTAGGATTTTGCATCTACGGTTTTGCGCCGAACGGCTTCGTCTATTGTTTCGGAATCCCGGTAATGGCGTTCTGGGGACTGACCGGTCCGTCCGCGCAATCACTCATGACCCGGCACGTGAGTCATCAAGAGCAGGGACAGTTGCAAGGCGCCATCGGCAGTCTCATGGGCATCGCCGGGCTTATCGGCCCGACGATATTCACTCAAACGTTCGCTCGCTTCATCGCTCCGGAATCCGAGTGGCAGCTGCCAGGCGCGCCGTTTCTTCTCGCATCGATGCTGCTGTTGGCGGCCATGGCGATCGCCTGGCGTGCGACAAGACCTCGTGCGATGTGAACCGCCAATCCTCCAGAGAATTCTCCCCGTAAGTTCGCCCGTGGGTGTTACGATGTCCAATGTCAACCGCCTTGCCGGCTCCTATTCTCACGAACATTCCTCAACGGATGGACCGCCTGCCCTGGTCCCGATGGCATCGGCTGGTCGTGATCGCGCTCGGCATCACCTGGATTCTGGATGGCCTCGAAGTGTCGATCGTCGCGGCGCTCGGGCCGATCCTCACGCACGCCGACACCCTGCACCTGAGCGAATCCGAAGTCGGCCTGACGGCCTCTGCCTATTTGGCCGGCTCCGTAGCAGGTGCCGTTGTGTTTTCCTACCTTACCGACAAGGAGGGGAGGAAGAAGTGGTTCATGATCACACTGGCCCTGTACCTGACGGCCACAGTGCTCACGGCGTTCTCATGGGATCTCTGGAGTTTCATGCTGTTCAGATTTCTGACCGGCGCAGGAATCGGAGGCGAATACGCGGCCATCAATTCTGCCATCGACGAATTGATTCCGGCACGTTGGCGGGGACAGACCAACCTGGTCATCAATGGCAGTTGGTGGATCGGCAGCGCCTGGGGAGCGATGCTCACGGTGCTGCTGCTGAATCCGGAGATCATTTCGGTGCAGTTGGGCTGGCGACTCTGCTTTGGTCTGGGAGCGATCTTGGGAGTGGCGATCGTCCTCGTCCGGCGGTTTATTCCAGAGAGCCCGCGCTGGCTCATGACGCATGGGCGGGTGAAGGAAGCGGAGGAGGTCGTCGGTTCGATCGAACGGCAAATTGCGCGTGAAGAAGCGTTGCGCTCATTGCCGGATGCAGAGGGGACGATTACCGTCCACGAACGTCCGCCGGTTACGATCGCGACCGTGGCCCGTGAGCTATTGAAGCAGTATCCATTGCGCACCGTGCTGGGAGTTGCGCTCTTGACCACGCAGTCGTTCATGTATAACGCGATTTCCTTCACCTATCCCTTTGTGCTGACCAAATTTTACGAGGTGCCGATTAGCCACATCGGATACTATGTCTTGCCGTTCGCACTCGGGAATTTTCTGGGCCCGTTGCTGCTCGGCCGTTTCTTCGACAGCGTCGGGAGGAAAATCATGATCAGTTCCACTTATGCCATCGCCGGGTGTCTGCTTGCGTTAACGGGGTATCTGTTCTTGCAGGGAGCCTTTACGTCCATCAGCCAGACGATGGCGTGGTCTGCAATTTTCTTCTTCGCGTCCGCAGGCGCGAGCGCGGCCTATCTGACTGTGAGTGAAATCTTTCCAATGGAGATCCGCGCGATGGCTATCGCCGTGTTTTTCGTCGTCGCGCAGGGAGCAGGCATTCTGGCTCCGTGGCTGTATGGCAAGATGATCGAGACGTCGGCTGAAAGCATCTTTTACGGCTATCTCTTAGGCGCGGGCCTGATGATCGTCGGCGCTATTGTGGAAGTCTTTCTTGGGATCAACGCGGAAGGAAAGTCCTTGGAGTCCATTGCAGCGCCCCTCTCGACTCGATCGGAGAGGGAACAAAAGGTCGCGTCCGCGTCATAAGTGCAAATCACCAAGCCGGTCCTTCCGGTTGGATGAACTCGAGCAGTGATTCGGACAACCGCAACTATCGTCCGGCTCCGTGCACATGCATCTGGCGCTGGCGATAGATGGCGATTGCACGAAGTTCCGACTCCTCGGCTTCCGTCTCTCGTCCAGCATCCCGGTAGAGCGCGGCAAGCATCGACTGGGCTGCCGCTTCCATAGCCGGGTCACGAAGATTCTGGGCGAGGAAGACGGCCTGATGGGCGGTGCGGATTGCGTCCTCCAGTCGGCCACCTTCACCGTACAGATGCGCAAGCCTCAATGTCAGCACGCCCTCGAGGGGCATGCTTCGCTCTGCCTGAGCGAGGTGCAGCCCCGCCTCGTACATCGATCGTGCCTCGTCCGGCCGCTCCACCAATGCATAGGCATTACCCAATGCCGCCACCGCCGCGAGTTCTCTGGTTCGATCGCCACTGGTCCGCGCGCGCTGTACGGTTTTTTCAAGAAGGGTGAGACCTTCATCTGAAGATCCATTGCCGGTCTGCAACAATCCGAGGTCTATTGAGGCGTCAATGGCGCCGCCGAAGTCCTTGGTTCGGTCGAAGAGGGCCATGGCCTGGGTCAACGAAGTGCGGGCGGCATCGGACTTTCCCAGTCTCGCGGCGACGCGTCCGGTCAGAAGCAGCGCCTGGGCATGCGCACGTCGGTCGGAAGCCGCAGCGAGGACGGGCAGCGCGACTTGCAGTTCGGTGTAGGCATCTTGTGGCCGACCCTGACGTTCGTAGACGTGTGCGATTTTGACCCGCGCGTTCGCTGCGCCGCGGAACTGCTTTTTCCCCAGATAAGTCTTGAGTGCCAGTTGATAATACGTGAGGGTTTCTCGGAAATGATGCTGGTGTTCGTGGACCTCGCCGATCCGGAGCAGTTCGTCGCCGGTCAGGGTATTGGCCGAAGACACCGGCTGCGCAGCCGGGAATGCCGGCGAGGCCGGAGTTGCGTATGTGAAGGATGCCAACGCTAACAACAGGACCGTGGTTTTCATGTTGCCAGAATGATCTTGTCAGAAGGGCGAATCAAGACCGGAGCGTCGGATCAAGACTCAGCGCGGACCTGACGGTGCAACGGGCACGGGGGGCTGATTCGGCGGGTTTCGGGGAAGGCAGCTTGGCAGAGCCGCGCTGAGGAGAACCGTGATCAGTAGCGAACCGACCATCCAGAGTTTCTGCTGGAATCTCATGAGCGTCCCGTCAGGACATGTGCGGAAGTGCCGCAAACTGAAGCGCGGTCATCGGACCGTGCTTCCGCAGCAACTCCAGTTGATCCGTGTCGCGTACGAACATTTCACCGGCGAAACTGAGTGCATTGATCGGAATGCCCTCGAAATAGTCCTGAGATCGTGGCACCAGCAAAAGCCAGCGTCTGGTCATGAGCAGATTGTACGGCGCCACAGTGTCGGAATTCCCCGGCCGCATCGGGAAACCGACCGCCCGCAGCAACGCCCGGTAGCAGGCGAGCAACGTCGCGCCGGCCTTTTTCTCCGGGTCCAGCCAATCGCTTTCGACCGGTGCATAGGCGTGGAGAAACGGCAGCGTGGGGACCAGACCTATTTCTCCCGGAATTCGCAGCGAATGAAAGAGCGTTTCGATCGGCAGCCGCGGCCCGGTTGAAGCCGGAAGTGGAATAAGCTGGAGATGCTTGTGCCGGCCCGCCGTGCCTGCCGCCGATCCGGCATCGTAAAAAATCAGACCATCGATTTCTGCTAATGCAATCAGCAGCGCCTCACAGTCCCTGTGCGTAAGCGGTGACTCATGCGCCTCAAAGGAGCGCGTGGCAATCACGACTTGATGTGCAACCAGGCTGACCTTATTGAGAAAGGCGACATGCGTCGGTGACAGTTCTGCCACGAAGAGATCAGGGTCCGGCATTGTCATCGGGTGTGAAGATTGGCGGGTCGTGTGGTCGGACTTCGCTCCGACATGATCCGTCATGACCCGCACGACGAACGAGACGCCTGCCTGCTCGATCACTTCCGTTTTCGTTGGAATAGATTGCAGCGCTCCCTTGCGGGAAGCATCGGCCGAGCGCGCAACGAGCGAAGGCCAAAGCCGGCCGGATTCGAGCAAGCGGTCGTGACCGTCCATCCCTATAGATTAGCGGGATTGCCGTGAACAAGGAAAGAGGAAAATTCACCTGCCGAACGGTCTGATACGGTTGCAAGGAGTGACACCGGCCGGTAAAGTGTATTTCGCTGTTCGATGAAGCGGTTCAGCTTTCTCTCGCGTATTCGGAGGCTTGTATGGCGTTGCGCGGAAATGTGCTGTTGGCCGGTCTGATGGTTTGGTACGTGGCCCTTTCATTTTGGGTGGCGTATGAGCCGGTGGATCGCCAATTCTGGGTCATGGCGAGCATCCTGCCGGCCGTTCTGGTGCTGATTTTGGCCGTCACGCATCGGCGGATCCGATTCTCGACGGCTTCGTACGTGTTGATCACGTTGTTTCTGACGTTGCACGCAGTCGGCGTCCATTATACCTATGCCCAAGTCCCGGCGGGTGTATGGCTCGAGCAGGTTCTTCCTGGACGGAACCATTACGATCGCCTCGTCCATTTCTGCTTCGGATTTCTTTTGACCTATCCCATCGAGGAATTGTTCCGTCTGACGGGTTCACTGCGTGGCTGGCTTCTCTATTATCTGCCTGTGATGACGATTCTTGGATTGAGCGGCCTGTGGGAAATCATCGAAGCCTGGGTTGCAAGCTCCGTGCATCCAGAATTGGGTATGACGTATCTCGGCTCTCAGGGAGATATCTGGGACGCGCAGAAGGATATGGCATCGGCGTTGTACGGATCGCTTGCCTGTATGGCTCTTCTGCTGCTCATCCGCTTTGGGTGGGGACCGCTCAGGCGGCAGACCCAAGCGCTTGCCGATTCGCCGCAGTGAACCTCGTGATGGGCGCGCGTTGAAGAAGCCCCGGGTGCTTCTCGCACTTGCGGTCTGGTACGCCGTCGCCTGGACGGCGTTGGCGATCGAGCCGGTCGACCGCCGTGACTGGCTGCTAGAAAATATTCTGGCTCTCACCGCCATTGCGGCGCTGGCCGTCACCTACCGGTGGTTTCAATTTTCCACGCCGTCATATGTACTGATCACGGTGTTTCTCACGCTTCACGCAGTCGGAGCGCACTATACGTATGCTGAGGTGCCGTTCGGGTTCTGGTTGAAGGACACGTTCGGTTTGAGCCGAAACCCGTTCGACAGGCTCGTACATTTTTCCTATGGGCTATTCCTCGTCTATCCGTTCAGGGAAGTGCTTGTGCGGCTCGCCGGGATCGGAGGCTTCTGGGCATTCTATCTGCCGGTCAGCGGGATGTTAGCGCAGGGCGGGCTCTTTGAAGTTATTGAGGCGATCGTGGCGAAGATCGTGAGTCCCGAACTGGGCACGGCGTATCTGGGTATGCAGGGGGATGAATGGGATGCGCAAATGGATATGTTGTCTGCGCTGCTCGGCGCCATGGTGACTATGAGCGTTCTGTCTGTAGCGGGTGGGCGGAGCAAGACGGCGGGCAAACGAGATCGGTAAATCTACCCGAATAGTTGAGGAATCGGAGGCCGCACAGGCGGTGTCGGAGGCATCGGCTGGGGGTCCGGCAACGGAGGCTGCGGGGGCGGAAACGGATCCGGTGCCGGGGGTATGGGACCGGGATCCGGATCGGGGTTCGGACGCGGTACGGCCAGAATCGCATCGGATGTGTTCATAGTTTTACCCTACCATGCGATGCTCCCTTATGCATCCGCCTTGTCAAGACGCCGCGGCCAGTTTCGCGAATTGGCGTTTCATGTCGTTGACACGTTGCAAATACTTCGCGACGTCATGACTCCCGCACTGCTGGTTCGGTCCAAGCCTGAATCCGCGAGCCGCATAGCTGTTTCCGATTGACGGTCCGCAGAGATGGATTACGGTTGCCAGATCGTGCTTGTGAGGCGGGGTGGCAGGGGCCAAACGCCGATGGCGCAAGGCTCCGGCCACTCCACGGTCCAGCAATGCCGACGTCAGTTCGATGGCATGGCTCGGCAATACGCGTGTATACAGGCTGTTGAACCAGCACGACTGCATATCGTGCCACGGGCCGTCTTCGACGACGACGTGGTTATGGACACAGTAGCGCTTGCCCTCTTGAAAGGCCGCATCGGTAATCTGATACATCCCGACCGCACTTGACGCCGGTTGATAGACCGTGAAGGGATTCCAGGCCGGGCGCCACCGCCAGTACGTCCGAGCGACCGGGTTGCCGTCGCCTTCGACCTGTGCCAGCGCGGCAAGCAGTTCCGGTGGGATTGTTTTGGTCGAATGCTTGCGGAACAGTGATCCGTATTCCCGCCACGTCTGCGACGGGCTCTTGTCCAATGCGCGATCCAACGGAAACAACATTTCCGTCGGTTTGTTTATCGCATGGTAGGTCCAGTTGACTGTCAACCAGACGAAGAGAATGATCAGACCTGCAGAGAGCCATCGAATGGAGACCGGGGCCGAGGCCAGCGATGTTCTAAGAGCCTGGAGCCAGAGTCGGACAAAACGCCAGATGGATCTCCCCGTGATGCGGCGTCCGCGCTGCTGTCGTCTGGATCGTTCAGCTCGACTCAGCAATCTGGGGGCCATGACCATACACTATAGCGCAAACGCTTCGTGTCCGATCCGTTGAAGCATTCCGTAGTGAAATTTCTGTTGAACTTTGTCACGGCGCTCGTTCAGGATGGGCGGAATGTATTGCATCCCGCACCATTTTCTTATCAAGAACTAAACAGGCTCAACCTATGACATACCTTCCCATCGAGGATCACGGTATCATCGGCAACATGCGCACGGCCGCACTGGTCGGCATCAATGGGTCGATCGATTGGCTGTGCGTGCCATTCTTCGATTCACCGAGCGTCTTCGGCGCAATCTTGGACGATCGTCAAGGGGGCAGTTTCGATATCACGCCCAGCGACGACAATGTCCAGACAAAACAGTTTTATTGGCCGGAGACCAATGTGCTGGTGACACGCTTCTTATCGCCGGACGGTGTCGGCGAATTGGAAGACTTCATGCCCGCGGGATTGCCGTCCGATTCACCGAGGCAGGATCAACTGTTTCGGCGCGTCAGGGCGAGACGGGGAAAGCTGGCCTTCACGATACATTGCCGCCCGGCATTCGATTACGCCAGAATTCCTCACCGGACGATGATCACGAAGCATGGTGCGGTATTCGAGACGAAGGCATTGAGTTTGTCGTTGGCGAGCACGGTTCCCTTGGTCGCCGTGGATGAAGGAGGTGTGACGGCCTCGTTCGTGCTCCGGGAGGGTGAAGAAGCCGTCTTCGTCTTGTGCCCCTTGCCGCAGGGAGAGGAATGCCGGGCCGTTCCCTCGAAGGGCGAGACACAGGACGTGTTCGAACAGACCGTCGAATTTTGGCATCGTTGGCTTGCGAAATGCACCTATGTCGGCCGTTGGCGTGAAATGGTGTACCGGTCGGCTCTCACGCTGAAGCTGATGACGTTCGGACCGAGCGGTGCCATCGTCGCCTCGCCCACCTGCAGTCTCCCCGAGGCGATCGGGGGAACGAGAAACTGGGATTACCGCTATACATGGATCCGCGACGCCGCCTTCACCCTCTACGGGTTTCTGCGGATCGGGTTCACCGAAGAGGCGCATGCATTCATGCAGTGGATGGATGCGAGAGCCGGTGAAGTCGAAACCGACGGCACGCTGCAGATCGTATACGGCGTCGATGGGCGGCACGATCTGACGGAACACACGCTCGATCACCTCGAGGGGTATCGTGGTTCCCGTCCGGTGCGGATCGGGAACGGAGCCTACAATCAACTGCAATTGGATATTTTCGGCGAGTTGCTCGATTCATTGTATTTGTACAACAAGCATGTGATGCCCATCGGCATCGACGCCTGGGTCAGAATCCGCAAGCGTCTCAACTGGCTGTGTGAGAACTGGCAGCTTCCCGACGAAGGCATCTGGGAGGTGCGCGGCGGCCGCCGGCAGTTTGTCTTTTCAAAACTCATGTGTTGGGTGGCCATGGATCGCGGTGTCCGGTTGGCCGATAAGCGATCGTTCCCGTCCGATCGAGAACGCTGGCAGCGGGTGCGGGACCAGATCTACGAAGAAATCATGGCCAAGGGGTACAGCCAGAAGCGGCAAGCCTTCGTGCAGCACTATGATACCGATACATTGGACGCCTCCAATCTGATCATGCCGCTGGTGTTTTTCATGGCCCCCAACGATCCGCGCATGCTGAATACGCTCGACGCCATCAATCGTTCGCCGCAGGCGGGTGGGCTGGTGTCCGATGGACTGGTGTACCGATACGATACGGCGACCGGCGAGGACGGGTTGTGCGGCGGGGAAGGCACGTTCACGATGTGCTCGTTCTGGCTCGTCGAGGCGCTGACTCGGGCCGGCCACGTCGATCACGGAAAATTGGCCGAGGCCCGATTGCTCTTCGAACGGATGTTGGGACATTCCAACCATCTCGGCCTCTATTCGGAAGAAATCGGTCCGCGCGGCGAAGCGCTCGGCAATTTTCCGCAAGCGTTTACCCATTTGGCACTGATCAGCGCCGCTTTCAACCTCGACCGGACGCTCGGTCGAAAAGAGCACGGGTGAACTTGCACAAGCCGCTCTCAGGTCTCATGCTCATGATATTCGTCAACCACAAGGAGGTCACATGCAACGCAAAGGTTCGGCCGTCTGGCAGGGCGATCTGAAATCAGGCAAGGGCACCGTCTCGACGGATAGCGGGGTACTGTCGCAGACGCAATATTCCTTCTCGACCAGGTTTGAAAGCGGAAAGGGCACGAATCCCGAGGAATTGATCGCCGCGGCCCATGCCGGCTGTTTCACGATGGCGCTGTCGGCGCAGTTGGGCAATGCGGGTCTGACGCCGGAAAAACTCGAAACGACGGCCACCGTGACGTTCGATAAACTGGAAGCGGGCTGGACGGTGACCGGTATTCTGTTGGATGTCAAAGGTAAGGTGCCGAAGGCCGACCAGGCCGCGTGGGAGAAGGCGACGCAGGCGGCCAAGACGGGCTGCCCGATTTCCCGCCTGCTCAATACCACGATCAACATGCAAGCGAAGCTCGAAAGCTGAGGCGGCATGGCTCGGGCCAGAGCCTCCGCCTCCATCGCCTTTCTGTTTGATCTCGACGGCACATTGATCGACAGTGTCTATCAGCACGTCTTGGCCTGGCGTGAGGCGACGCAGGCGACGGGGATCGAGCTGCCTGTCTGGCGTATTCATCGCCAGATCGGCATGAGCGGCGGCCTCATGCTCAATGCCTTGTTGCGGGAGACCGGCCGTCCGGTGTCACGCCGAGATGCGGAGCGCATTCAGCGAGTCCATGCGGAGACCTATGCGTCGCAGGCGGCGTCCCTTCGCGTTCTTCCCGGCGCACAGGAACTGCTGGACACGCTGGCAATGCACCGTATCCCCCACGCCATCGCGACGAGCGGACGCACCATCAGCGCCGTCCACACGCTGAAGCTGCTCAAGCTTCACAAGACGGTTCCGGTCATTACGCGGGATGACGTGCGGTATGCGAAGCCGGACCCTGATCTTTTCGTCGCGGCCGGCAAGCGGCTCAACATGCCGATGAGCCGTTGCGTGATCGTCGGAGACAGCGTGTGGGATCTGCTGGCGGCGCGCCGCGCGTTTGCAATTTCCGTCGGGCTGCTCTCGGGAGGCTACGGGCGTGAAGAGCTGGAGCGGGCCGGCGCGTATCGCGTCTATGAGGATCCAGCGGGTCTGCTTGCGCATTTGGATGAGGTCGGCGTCAGACTTCACGAACGCGTCTAAACATTGATGGAGAACTCACAACATGCGCGATGCCACCGCGTTGTCGACCTGGTTGCTGTCCTGTGTCTTCGCCGCCGGCTTTGCCGGTCCCGCGATGGTGCAAGCTGCTGACAATCTGATCACGACGGCCAGCCGCTATTCCGTTCCCGAGACGATCGACCGGATCGAAAAGGCTGTGACGGCCAAAGGGATGACGGTCTTTGCCCGCATCGACCACGGTCTGGAAGCCACGCAAGTTGGACTCGACATGAAACCGACCGTGTTGCTCATTTTCGGCAATCCGAAAAGCGGCACTGCGCTGATGGTGGCGAGGCCTACTGCGGCAATTGATTTGCCGATGAAGGCGCTCGTATGGGAGGATCGGAACGGAAAAGTATGGCTCACCTATAACTCGCCTGCATTGCTTCGTGAGCGTCACGGCGTGGCGGAGAATCTGACATCCACGCTCGATCCGGTGGGCAAACTGCTGGAACAATCCTTGGAATAGACCAGAAGATCGGACGATCACCTCATGCCCGCGTCCCTTGAGCGCATTTCCTCCGAGACACCGATGGGCGCCCATTTGCTTGCCAACGGTGCCACGTTTCGAGTCTGGGCGCCGCATGCGCGCGCCGTCTATGTGGTTGGAGATTTCAACAACGGCGTGAGAAGCGATGCCGGTCTGCTGAACCGCGACGAGCATGGACATTGGCGGGGTTTTATTCCCGGTGTACGGGACCGGCAAGCGTATATGTATTACATCGTCGGTCAAGGCAGCGAAGGACTGAAGCGCGATCCCTTCGCTCGAGAGCTCGAAACCCCGTTTCCGGCGCGGTGCATAGTCCGGGCTACCAATTTCCCCTGGCATGACGCAGGCTATGTGCCGCGCCCTTTTCACGAGTGGGTCATCTATCAGCTCCACGTCGGGACGTTCTTTACTCCGAACCTGCCGCAAAGGGGAGGAACCTTCCTGGATGTTGCTCGCAAAATTCCCTATCTCGCCGGCTTGGGCATCACGGCGTTGCAGCTCCTTCCGATTCAGGAATTCCAGACCGCATTCAGCCTTGGATACAACGGGACGGATTATTTTTCGCCCGAGATGGATTTTGGCGTGTTGGATGCCGATCTTCCGGCATATCTCTCCGCGATAAACGGATTGCTTGACGCGAACGGCCGGCGCCGCTATGAGGCAGGGGATCTTCGAGGTGAGATGAACCAGCTCAAGGCGCTTGTGGATCTCGCCCATGTATACGGTTTGGCGGTCATGCTTGACGTGGTGTACAACCATGCGGGAGGTGGGTTCGACGAGGGAAGTCTGTACTTCCTCGATCGCCAGGATCCGTCTGGGGGACGGCAAAACTCTCTCTATTTTATGGACAGGGGGCATGCAGGGGGGCTTGTATTCGATTACGCCAAGCCCGAGGTTCGGGATTTCTTGATACAGAATGCGAAATTCTTTCTTGACGAATATCGGGTAGACGGATTTCGTTATGATCAGGTGAGCGTCATCGATCACGACGGCGCTCCGCATGGTTGGCGGTTTTGCCAGGATCTGACATCTACACTGCACGCCCATCGTCCTGCCGCGTTGCATCATGCCGAGTATTGGAACGTAAACCCGTACGTGGTGAGATCTCCGCCGGAAGGCGGCGGCTTTGACACGACTTTGACCGACGGTCTGCGTCTCGCGATCCGGGACGTCATCGGCAACGCCAGTGCGCCCGACGAACGTGCCCTGAACATGACGAGTCTTGGCGCGAGTCTCTGGCCCTCCGGATTCGATCAGCAGTGGCGCTTCGTGCAGGGACCGGAGAATCACGACCTCGTCTATGACGGGCGAGAGATGCGCATCGCCCGGATTGGAGATCCGGGAAATCCGCGTTCATGGTACGCGCGCAGCCGCGCACGGGTTGCGACCGGGCTGAGTCTGACGGCGCCCGGTGTCCCCATGCTGTTCATGGGACAGGAGTTTCTGGAGGATAAGCAATGGTCGGATGATTTCGAGTCGCATCGTAACTTGCTGTTGTACTGGGGCGGGCTCGATGCCGGAGATAAGCAGATGCTCGATCATGTCCGGTTCGTCCGTGAACTATTGGCGCTGCGGCGATCGCTTCCCGGCCTGACCGGTAATGGGTTTCGGATCGTGCATGCACACGACAACAATCGCGTCCTCGTATTTCATCGGTGGGTG
This sequence comes from Nitrospira sp. KM1, assembly GCF_011405515.1. Taxonomy (NCBI): domain Bacteria; kingdom Pseudomonadati; phylum Nitrospirota; class Nitrospiria; order Nitrospirales; family Nitrospiraceae; genus Nitrospira; species Nitrospira sp. KM1. The sequence continues at coordinate 79,860 of NZ_AP022671.1, forward strand.
GATGGACGTGGGGATGATGTCATGGTGACCGTGCATTTGGGGCCGTTTCACCGATACGGGTATCGAATCGGGTTTCCCGGGTCCGGTGCGTGGCGAGAGGTGTTCAACAGCGACGTGTACGAGAACTGGGTCAATTCGGATGTGGCCGGCAATGGCGGACAGGTCGTGGCCGGTCAAGATCCGTTGCACGGATTCGTGGCTTCAGCGGCCGTTGTCCTGCCGGCCAATAGCCTTCTCATATTCGCGCGATAGGGCAGGACTTCAGGGTCAAAGCCGGTTACGAGAAGGAATGCTATGTCTGTTCCTCTGGATGTCATCGTCCACGGGTTCGGCGTAAAAACGTGCCGGGAGGGGACGAGACCGGAGGCGATCTATTTGGTTCGTTCGTGATGCGGCTTCGAGGATTTTTTGTGCTCCGGTAGACGGATGATATATTTGCCTTCGCCCTCAAAAGTCACCAGCACATCTCCTCGCCTGCTCAGCCGATCGATTTCGAAAAACACCTGGTTCCAGCTGAGTTCAGGAAGGTTCTGTGCCAGGGTGTCGAGGTCGCACTTGTGAGCGTGTCTTACGGCACCGAGGATGCGGTCGGTCACTGGTGCGTACGCAGTCATGATTGGACCTCCTTTCGATATCCGGACGTGTTTTCGCGCAAACCGTACACGTATTCCTCTGATCCGATGGACGGATGAGACCGATCTCTGTTCCTACGGCACGACGGTGAGCAGCAGCGCGTCGCTCCCTCGAATGAGAGTGGGAATCAGCACGAAGATGAGAGCGAGCAACACGATCAGCGTCGTGACGTGGACGAGATGCCGGGGATTCACCGATTCCATGGGTTCTCTCGAGTGCGTGCCGCCACCCGGGCGATTGATATTTCTTGGGACGTTAGTCTGGCGTAGAAGTGATGGAGAGTGCGGAGAACTCCGCGCAACAGGACGGACAAGCGTGCGGAGATATCCGCAACCACTGTCACTGAACGTCAGAGCATTATGCTAAGCCGATGGAGAATGGTCGTCAACCCTCAACTTCCTGGCCTCAGATGCCTGTTAGCGGGAATCCGAAACCCCGGATGATCATAGAACCTTCCATGTGTGCATGAATACGAACGCGGGACCATTCATCTCTGACGCTCAAGACCGGCAGACTCAATGATCCGTCGGATACGAAACAGATTCCTGGCAGCGGTATGTCTCGTGCTGCTGACGGCCTGCGAAGGCAGAGAGTCTGTTCCACAGTGTGGTCCGGGAAGTGCGGAGAATCAGCAAGGTGTCCAATCGTTCAGCGCACTGATCCTCAGGAAGCGCGATCACACTTCCGCCTACCTCGCGCGAGCGAAATGTCTGTATTTCATCGGGTCGTACGAACCGGCTCTTCAAGACCTGAACGAAGTCATCCGGCGTAGGCCCAGACAAGCCGAAGCATATCTGTATAGGGCCAAAATCGAAAAGATGCTCAAGCGGACCTTGCAGGCTCTTGAGGACTACAGTACGTCGATCCGGCTAGAGCCGACGGCCGAAGCCTACTACGACCGTGGTGTCTTATACCTCAAAGAATTCACGAACAAGGACGGCGAAGCGCTGGAGGACTTCAACGGCGCCGTCGGTCTCGATCCAAAGCACATTCCGGCGTACAAAGCGCGGGCTGAGATCCTCAGAAAATACGGCCAGTATCTCAGTGCTCTGCAGGATGCTGAAACGATATTACGCCTCGATCCTTCCTCTCCCCGTGCGTATTGTGGCGTCGGCATCGCGCACTACGCTCTCGGTCAAGAGTCTGAGGGCAAAAAGTTTTTGAATATGTGTTTCGAGAAGGATCCTAGCCCACGGATACGGGACCATTACGAAAACGAAGCCCGCAAGGCTCAACATGCCAGGCAGCCGCGGAGAGGGGGAGGAGGCATTATGTCCGAAGATCAGGAGGTGCCGACACAAGATTTGCAGACAGGACCTCAAGGACATACCGAATAAGGGTGCCCCTCTGACGAGCGGATGATCGTCTGATAGAAGGACGCAGGTCCTCGCTCGAGGCATTGGGTTATTTCAGCGTAGCGCACGCGCCTCAAACCTCGCGAGTTGTTTGCCCTCGGCATCGAACAGTTCCAAATGTTCCCCGATCACGGTCCACGCTGCAGTCCGTCCGAGCGCCTCGATGAAGTGCTCTTCCTGCTCCATTCCAGCCCGGCAGGCCATTTTAGTCCCCGCAACCTGGCTGAACGAAACCAAGCGCCTGTCGAGGCGATACTCACCCATGAGCCTGTTGCACCCCCCTGATCCGGCTAGGCGGTGCTGTTCCTGGTGGAGAACCATGGCCGGTTCCCTTTGCTGCTCGGGCACGATCACCGGCATGCCTGCGAGCCTGGTGAGTTTCCAGTAGGTATTCTCGAGAGTGGATGTCGCCAGCCGTGCACCACAGGTCTCTCCCGGCCACAGGCCAAGAAATCGGTCGACAATCAGCATTGGATGGGGTGTGGCTCCATCCGCCCCGGACTTCGTTACGACGCGGCCCTCTACGGTGGCGAGAAGTTCATCGTTCGGTTGTTTCCTGAATTTGACGTAGGTCTGTTCCAGAGACGCATTGTCCGCCTGTTGCATGACCGGCCAGCGCCGTCCCGTCAGGCATTCGGAGAATGATCCGGCATCTGCCACATATCGGTACATACCGCGCAGCGCCAGGTGTGACTCGGGAGACTCAACGTCGTTTGCTCGCGTGAGCGTATAGTTGAGACCTGTCGCGATGTCATGCCCGTCGATACCGAGCTTGCGAAGGTTGTTTGGATCAATGATGCGGAACTGATCCGGTGAAACGGATTCATCGTACAAAACGAGCCGTTGGCCATCCGGTGAAACAATCCAGCTGCCGATACTGTCGAAGCGGCTGTTTCGCTCCAGGTAGGTCAGGCTCAGGAAGAACGCATGGTCGGGATGTAAGGTCAGTTGGTAACGAATGCCTGGACAGTCTGCACAGGGAAAGTCTCCCGAAAAGGTCGCGGGAAGTCGTCCCAAGACGGGCGTACGTTCTTGAGGGTTCGATGCAGGGACTGCAGTCGTTCGCGGACCTGTACAACCGAGGACCGACAACAATATGAACGTCATGATCCACACACGATGTCCTACCATTGCAGTCTTTCTCCGTTTGAAATCCTGATGACAGATGTCCACTATTCGCGTGAATGTGAGCACGAGTCTACTCTATGTTGGGGGCCGTTGATCACAAGCTACGGCCCCGTCAACGACCGTCTCACGATCTTGTCTGCGAGCCCGCCAGCTTGGGGGAGTCGGCGACCCGTTTCTCCAAGTCCAGAACGGGACGGATGACGATGCTGCCTATCCGGGCCGATGGAAATTTCGAGGCAACACGGATGGCTTCGTTGAAATCTCTGGTCTCAATGAGAAAAAACCCGCCGAACTGTTCCTTCGTCTCGGCAAAGGGACCGTCCGTCGTCAGCGTCTTCCCGTTGCGGACTCGCACAGCCGTTGCGGCTTCGGTTGGGTCAAGTGCCTCAGAGGAGATAAGCGTGCCTTCTGTGCGAAGCGATTCACAGTACATCATCGTCTCTTTGATGATCGCGTCCTCCTCATGCTTAGGCAGTTCCTCAAACGTCTTCTGGTCGTGACAACACATGAGAAAGTATTTCATCGCTTGTGCCTCCTAAACGTTGTAAACAAGTTGTTCGCTCACATAATGGTCATACTTGTCGGCTATACTTTGTTCGTGCGTGTACGGAGCCACCTTTCCGGCTAGCGTGCACGATTTGCCCGTCCCTGCAATTCCTCAAATTTGGACGCGACCTTCTGGACGTCCTCCGGAAAATCGCTCAATTCCTGCACCTGCCGGATTTCAATGATCTCATTGTCAGAGGCGGGGCAGTGCGACGCCCATTGGATCGCTTCGTCCTTCGATTTCACTTGAATCATCCAATAGCCTCCGAGAATCTCTTTCGTTTCGACATAGGGGCCGTCGGTCACGCTCGACTTCCCGTCTTTGAAAGAAACTCGCGCGCCCATCGACAGCGGGTGTAGACCGTCGAGCGAAAGCAACGCCGGCCTTCTGAAGATCTACATTATATTTCATCATCGCAGCCACACGATCGGCCGGGGGCACGGCTCCCGGTTCAGCCTTTTCATATCCCTTGGGGATCATCAACATCATGAAACGCATCTATCAGTCTCCTTTCAATGACCATACGGAAAACATTACAAAATCCGACGCTTCATCAACTTCCACCCTGTAGTCGTAGGAACCCGGCGGATTCGACATGGGAGCATGTAGCGCTAAGCACCTATCTATCTTCAGTAAAGTCAAGCCGTCCGGTCAGCCGCTCATGAGGTGCGCCTCCGATCTCAGGCATTGTAGACGTGGTTCAGTGGGCTGATGATCGGCCGCATAAGGAGTTGACAGCGGCAGAAGCGAGTCGTAGCCTGTCGCCAAGCCGTCACTTCACTTCCACCGGCTGAAGTGTATGATGTTCGTACCGTCGATGCTCGCGGCTAGATCTTCTGACACGAGAGACCTTTTCAATCCTAAAACGGTCCTCATCGGTATTCTGCTCTGCGGGTTCTCTTACATTGTGACCGGGGACCCTGTACAGGCGGAAGGGGAGTTTTCACCGTCTGCGATCAAAAAGGGTGTGCTGCTGGTCGCGAGTCCTTCGCTGAAAGATCCCAATTTCCACGAGGCCGTGGTGCTGATCGTGGAGCATGGCCCTGGAGGGACACTCGGACTTATCGTGAATCGCTCTCTCAAGGTGTTCTTATCCGAGGCGTTGCCGGATATGACCATTCTGAGAGGAACCAGCTATCGGCTGTTTGCGGGGGGGCCCGTCAACATGGCGAGCCTGCTCCTACTGTTTCGATTGAAGGAGCCCTCAGCCGAGGCGCGACTGGTGTTCGATGGCGTCTATGTCGGCACGGCGAATGTCCTGGAACGTTTCGTAAAACAGCCACTGCCGGACGACGCCTTCCGGGCGTTTGCCGGATATGCGGGCTGGGCTCCGCAGCAGTTGAAGGCGGAGATGCTCCAAGGATCCTGGGCGATTCTTCCCCCTGACGCTCGCGCGGTCTTCGATCACGACCCGGCTACACTCTGGCAGGACTGCATCAGGAAGCTTCAGACCCCACGGACTATTTCCAACTGATCGAGCGATACAGTCGAAGCAACGACGCTCTTTTCAGTCCATAGACCAGCGATGTCTGCTTGTGTTGTGCCCGGGGGTAGGCCCATGATGTTTCCACGCGATACACGAAGCCGCTTCATTCGTCGCTCTTGATATCTGTCCATAGGCCCATGTGAGAACCCGCAACCAGTCTGTCAAATCCGGGAAAAACCGGAATTCGGAGAAACCGCTCGGAAATATGCCAGCTTGCGATGAGAGTCAATCGTCATTGACTCCCAAGTAATTTGGCAAAAGGCGGTATAAACAGGAACTTTATCGAATCGATTTGTCAGAACTGCACTGGGGGGTCATTCATACATCGATAAGGTGATAAATCGCCGCTTAGCAGGCCATGATTCCCCTAGTGCAGCACGTCACTAATGCAGACCTTTTCGGGTCAATCCAAGTGCAGCCAGTCATTTGGGTGACCCGTGAAAATCGATAGTCAAAAGGTGTTTGGCGCACTACTTGTCTGAGATTGGCACCATGCGTCACCCCCGGGTGTCACATCCGGCACAATCGCCATGGCTTGACCGGAAACTAATAGTACTTGTATAGTTTCCATAGTATGCAGCGCGCATCCCGAAAATCCGCCCATCAGACAGTCGATGTTGCCGGTAGCAAGCCGTTTATCCAGCGCATCGTCACTGCGGCGCGGCAGCACTTCCTGTCGAACGGTTTCCGAAGCGTAACAATGGACGACCTCGCTCATGAACTCGGCATGAGCAAGAAGACACTGTACGCGTCATTTCCAAGCAAGACTGCCCTGCTTGACGCGGTACTTGCAGACAAGTTCCGTGCCGTCGAAGCGGACCTCGAAGAGATTACCTCCACATGTGCTTCAGATGTGCTTGGTGCCCTCCACCGCCTTCTTGCCTGCATGCAACGGCACACCGAGGAACTTCGCCCGCCCTTCGTCCGTGATATGCGGAAAGAGGGGCCCGTGCGGTTCAAGGAGATCGAACGGCGCCGTCGTGATCTGATCGAACGGCATTTTGGCAAATTGCTCGGCGAAGGACGAAAGGCGGGCATTATCCGGAAAGATCTTTCCGTCCCCCTGATCATGGAAATTCTATTGGGGGCGGTTCAAGCGATCATGAACCCGGTCAAAATTGAAGAACTCGGTCTCACACCGAAAACGGGATTTTCGACCATCATCACGGTGATTCTCGAAGGTATCGTGACCGAACCCGTCAGGGCGAAACTCTAATGGGATTGAAGGCTGGAGAGAGCCTCGATATGTCTGCCCTTCTCAGTCGGGGCATCGCGATAGCGCTGTGCCTGGTGCTCGGCTGTGCTGCAGAGGATCCGAATCGTGTACAAGGCTATGTGGAGGGAGAATTCATGTATATCGCTTCGCCGTTCGCCGGGGCGCTGGAATCTCTTCACGTACAGCGAGGCGCACAGGTGAAGGCGGGCGATCCGCTCTTTCGTCTCGACAGCGCCGCAGAAAAGGCCGCAAGAGACGAAGCAGAGCGGCGTCTTGTGCAAGCTCATGCCAATCTGGCGGACGTGAAAAAGGGTATGCGCCCATCCGAAATCGAGTCCCTGGCGGCGCAACTCCAGCAGGCGCGTTCCGCGCTGAAACTATCTGACCGAGAGTTTGCGCGGCACAAAGAACTCATGCGTATTCCTGGTGCAACAGCGGAGTTGGATTTCGACCGCGCGCGTTCCGCGCGGGACCAGAATCGTCAGCGGGTGGCTCAATTGGAGGCTGACCTGAAGACGGCTCAACTCGGTTCCCGTATCGACCAAGTGTCTGCCGCCGAAGCCGAAGTCCGGGCACGTGAATCCGCGTTGGCGAAGGCCGAGTGGGATTATTCACAAAAGCACCAGAGTGCGCCCAAGGCGGCGCTCGTGTTCGATACGCTGTATCGCGAAGGCGAATGGGTCGCCGCGGGGAGGCCGGTGGTTGCGCTATTGCCTCCTCAGAACATCAAAGTTCGGGCGTTCGTGCCGGAGACTCGTGTAGGGACGATTCATCCCGGCGACCCGGTTCGGGTAAGCGTGGACGGCGTGCGAGAACCATTCATCGGTACGGTCAGCTATATTTCGCCGAAGGCGGAGTACACTCCTCCGGTCATTTATAGCCAGGAGAGCCGGAGCAAGCTGGTCTTCATGATCGAAGCGGTGTTCGAACCGCAAGTCGCATCGAATTTGAACCCGGGTCAGCCCGTCGACGTCCGCTTGGGATCATGATCTATGCCCAATACTTCAAGCCGGCCGGATCTCGCCATCGACGTACGCGGGATGACCAAGCGGTTCGGAGAACGCACCGTGGTCGACCATATCGACTTGCGAGTAGGAACCGGAGAAATTTACGGCTTTCTCGGCCCCAACGGCAGTGGAAAGACAACGTTCATCCGGATGCTCTGTGGGCTGTTGCGAGCCGATGCGGGCAGCGGGACATGTCTTGGCTACGATGTGATCACCGAAAGCGAAGCGATCAAAAGCGAAGTGGGGTACATGACTCAACGCTTCAGCTTTTACGAGGATCTGAGCATTGCGGAAAACCTGGACTTCGTGGCGCGCATGTTCTCGGTGAAGAATCGGCGCGAAGCGGTCCAACGCAGCCTCGAACGGCTTGGACTCGTCGAACGACAGCACCAACTCGCCGGAGAACTGTCGGGAGGATGGAAGCAACGGCTCGCATTGGCCGCCTGCCTGATCCATCAGCCGAAACTGCTGCTGTTGGATGAACCGACCGCGGGAGTCGATCCCAAAGCACGCCGCGAGTTTTGGGAGCAAATCCACGATCTGGCCGCCGAAGGCCTCACGTTTCTCATCACGACCCATTACATGGATGAGGCCGAACGCTGCCACCGGCTCGCCTATATTGCCGCGGGTCAGCTACTGACCGCCGGGACCGTCTCCGAAGTCATTGCGCATGCCGGTCTGACTACATGGTCGGTCACGGGCAATGAGCTGCACCGCCTTACGGTGCAGCTTCGTGACCGTCCCGGTGTCAGTCAGGCGGTGGCGTTTGGAAGCATGCTGCATGTCAGCGGTGACGATGACGCGGCGCTGGAAGCCGCCATTGCGCCATTCCGGACGGATGAATACGAGTGGCGACGGATCAGCTCCGGGCTCGAAGACGTGTTCATTCATCTCATGGAATCGGCGCCGGAACGGGTATCCCGATGACCGGAGAGCAAATCAAAACGTCCGTGCATCCCGTGAAGAAGGCGATCAGGTTTTCTTCCGCTCGGTTATGGGCGATGGTCGTCAAAGAGTTCGTCCAGATGCGACGGGATCGTCTCACGTTCGGGATGATGATTGGGATACCGCTGCTTCAGCTCGTTCTCTTCGGGTATGCGATCAATTCCGATCCGAAGCATTTGCCGACCGCAGTGTTGCTGGCCGATAACGGTCCGCAGGGGCGCACGGTCCTCCATGCGATTCGAAACAGCGACTATTTCGAGTTCGTCAGACAAGTGACGACCGAATTGGAAGCTCGTGATGCGCTCGCCCGTGGAGAAGTCCAGTTCGTCGTCAATATTCCGGAACGGTTCACGCACGATTTGCTCCGCGGAGCCAGGCCGGTTCTGCTCGTGGAGGCTGATGCCACGGATCCGGCTGCCACCAGCAACGCCATCGGCTCGATGCGTCAGCTCGTGAATCAGGCGCTTCAACGCGACCTTGCAGGTCCGTTGGCCTTTCTGTCCGGCTCAGACGGGCCGATCGATCTCCGTGTGCATGCCCAGTACAATCCCGAGGCGATTACCTATTACAATATCGTGCCCGGTCTGATGGGCGTCGTGCTTACGATGACCATGGTCATGATTACCGGATTGGCCATCACCCGTGAACGGGAGCGCGGCACGATGGAAAACCTGTTGTCCATGCCGACGCGCTCCCTTGAGGTGATGATTGGAAAGATCATTCCCTACATCCTGGTCGGATATGTTCAGGTCGGATTGATTCTGACGGCCGCCTATTTTCTATTTCACGTCCCCATGCTCGGCAACCTCGGGTTACTTCTCGTTGTCGCGCTGATCTTCATTGCCGCCAATCTGGCGATGGGCATCACGTTTTCGACCGTGGCGGAAAACCAGTTGCAAGCCATGCAGATGTCCTTCTTTTTCTTCCTGCCGTCATTGTTGCTGTCCGGGTTCATGTTTCCATTTCGCGGCATGCCGCAATGGGCGCAGGCACTGGGTGAAGTCCTCCCATTGACGCATTTCCTCCGAATTGTGCGCGGGATCCTTCTCAAGGGAAACGGATTTCAGGACGTGGTCTTGCAGTTGTGGCAGATCGCGTTATTCGCCGCCGTGGCGTTGGTTATAGGGGTCATGCGGTACCGGCGGACGCTGGATTGAAGGACAAGGCCCGTCTCGCCTCGAGTGCCGCAAGCCTACCTCCCGAACCGATCCTTCCGACCTCACCGGGCGAAACCTTCCGGAATTCCCCGGCAGCCATGTCTTGTGCCGTGGTACGTTGGGTCAGTTCCGGCTGTCCTTTCCCGTTCAGCCTAAAGGGTGTCTCGGTCATTCAGACAAGGAGCCTAAGAGCGGGGTTTTGTCGTCGGAACGTTAACGGCTTCGTTTTTAGAGAGGAACGCTACATTGCGCGCGATACGGAGGTTGCCTATGCGTGCATTCTTGGTCGCTCCGCTTGTGTTTCTTCTTCCCGGTTGTATCTGGATCAGCACGGAATTTCCGCCGATCAATCCAGAGGTGAAGAAATTGCGCGAGGTATCCGACTGTGTGCCGATTATTTTCGGCTTCGGATTCGGAACGGCCTCTTATGAAGAGGCCATGAAAAAACCCTCTGCGGCCATCGGTCATCAGCCGGGAACCAATAGCCTAAAGCTGACGAAGGTTCGTGGCTACGGCACGGGAGACTATCAGTTTCTGATGTTTGGCGCGAAGTGCGTTGAGGTGACAGGGGAGTCGGATGGGAGCGGAGCGGATCCGATACCGCTTATGCCACCTCGGTTCTAAAAACGGACTCCAGAACGAACCTCACGTTCGGCAAAAAAGTAAGCTGGCCCACTGCCCGGATTCGCATCCGGTTGCCGTTCGGTGTTTGCTGTGTTAAGGCATGCATAATCAGGCTAAGGTGATCAATAGTGCCGCATGTATGGTGATCACCAAGTCAGAGCTGTCTGCCGTTGGCGGCCGTAACGGGAGATCATAACCATGACGCCATTACACCCGAGTCTCTCAGCGTTCGTGCTGGCCGGCCTGATTCTCGCGGCCTGCGATCGGCAGGGGCCTCCGCCGAAGCCGATCGGATCGGCCACGAACAAGCACGTGGAGGAAGCGCCTGCTGCACCGTCGCGGCGGGATGTCGAAACGCTGATTGAGAAGATGAACACTCCGATGGATGATGCTCGGCAAGCGGAAAACATGCTCAAAGAGTCAGCGGATCGAACCAAGCGTCAAGCGGAGCATGCCAATCCATAGCGGCTTTCCCAATGACGCTGATCTTGTCGGCCCGGGCATGCCCTTCGTCTGATCGACGCCCCGGATTCCATCCGTCGTGCCACCCCTTGGAATTATACGGTTCATGGCGCTAGCATACGGGCTGCAGGCGTTCGATATGCATTGCTAAGGAGGTCACTGTGCGAATTCTTCTGGCCGTCGACGAATCCGAGAATTCCCATCGTGCGGTGAGTTACGTCGGGTCCCTTCTTCATCGAACCCCGGATGTCACCGTGACCATTTTTCACGTGCTCAAACCGATGCCTCGTGAGCTGCTCGAACATGGAGGATCGGAAAATCCTGCTGAAGAATTACAACTCGGCCGGCAGTTGCGTCAGGACCAGCAAGCCTGGATTCAGAAAGAAGGGGAGTCAGAGTCCCAGGTCCTGAACAGGGCATGCGAAACGTTGACGCAAGGCGGTTTCGATCGAAGCCGGGTGACGTTGAAGACGGGGCATGAAGATGATATCGCCAGAAACATCCTCGAAGAGGCACGAAACGGAAAGCATGAGACTATCGTGGTGGGGCGGCATGGAACGTCACGGATGAAACGCCTGTTCGGTGGCGGCGTGACCGATCAATTACTGCGGGATGCGAAGGGATTTGCCATCTGGGTCATAGAGTGAGAAGGCAGGTTTATTTATCGGCATCGCTGACCGTGCTCATATATGGGAGAGCTGGTGACCGGCCCGGACTTATGGGCTTCAGCCTACGGAGGGATTTTCGCTGCAATCAGACTCTCGGGTGCAAAACGGAACAGTCTTTTCGTGCAACTCCTTGGCGTAATAAGCGATCAGATCACATTCGTCTTCGGACAGCTCGCCGGTCTGTAATACCAGACCAAGCAGTCGTTCAGAGTACCGCACAAAATCCTGTACTTCGGCTCGTACCGACATATATTCCTTTCAGGCCCGGCTCAGTGCATGAATCGTCAGAGCAAGGTCGTTGAGTTTGGCGATCGCGTGGTGCCGCTGCTCAGACGTGGCCACGCGATCGATGGCAAGGATCAGGCCGGCGGTCTGCTGGCGCAGTTGTTCAATTTGCAGGAGAAATGTCGGGTCGGCGTACTTCTCCTGATCGACCAACCATTCTGATAGACGTTCCTGTATGCGAGGATCGCTTCTCTGTTCAACGATCGCAACCAGCTGGCTGTTGCGACTCGATTGATGCGCATACCAAGCCGGCAGGGTGTCAGGCAAATCCATCGACAGGCGGATGATAATCTGTTCCTGTTCTCTTGTGAGGGAGCCCAGCCAGTCTTTTGCGATGGAGACTAGTTTTTCAGCACGCTTGACTTGCCGTGCCTGTGCACCATCGCGGAGAAGCGCTTCTTCACGAGACAGTCGTTGGTGCAGCGATCTCCGCAGACGGGGAATCTGTTGATCGTTGACCAGTCGGATGAATTCACCGCCGTCGCCTGCGAAACGGGTAAAGAGGTCTGTTTTGAGTTGGTCGAATTGAGCAAATCCCCATGCGATGTCGTCTCGCGTCAGTCCACGCCGGATGCGATCCTCCACTTGAAGCAAGAGGGATTCGTAACGAGGCAGGGCTTCGTGCCGATGGCGGTCCAAAATAGATTCGAGTCGTGAAGAGACAAATTTCTTTTGCGATTTTGACAGATCGAAATATCCGTCCAGCTGCTGAGTGAGAAGCCAGCCCGCATGGTTATACAGCAGCGAGGTCGCACAACCGGTGAGGCCGAGGAAGACAAGCGCGATGAGAATGAAATTCCAGACCTTGATAGACCGACGCATCATCATGGTGATCATGGCTAATTCAGAAGAACAGGCGAGCAACTGCCCACGTTAAATACCCTACCATACGGCTAGGCGAGGGAATAGGTGCACGAATGCTTTTTTGAGTTTCAGATTCCTCAGGTCCGCATGGCAGTCAGGGCTTCGACAAAAGCGACACAGTTCACAGGCGCATGCAGACGTTTTGTTCCCTCGAAATAGTCACGAGGCACCCCCATGAATGGCGTTTGGCTGCGTTTGTTGCGGCGTAGAGATTGCAGAGTTCTGATCTGAAGGATAGCGGCCTATCAGTGAAGCGTTGTTCTAGCAGGATGTTGAAAAAGTCGCTCATGTTACCCGCCCGCCCGGACGTGGCAAGACACGCCTTCACCAGGCTGCGTTCTCGCGGGGCACTTTCGCCTCACCATCTCAGCGGCGTTCACAGTCGTGCCGTGCCTTATTCGGCACGGCGTGAACCTCAGAGGCTCAGCGTACGGCCCGGGTAAGAGCGGCTTGAGCCGCTCGGGGCGGGCGGGTGAGACCTGGGAAAACGACTGTCCCCACAGTCGGTGGGCGGGCGGGTGAGAATGGATACGCTTCGCCTCAAGACACTGGGCGCTCACCGGCTCGCGCCCGTCCGCAACCGTGACGCTCATTATTCTTCGCGTCGCAGACCTCGCTGCGGCTTTGCCCGCGGAACGGCGCGTCGCGGGATAACGATTGCAAAGCAATCGATAGGTGGGAGGGTGGAAATGGAATCGCCGGGGCTGGATGGGTGAGAACAATGGCCTTTTTGAACATCCTGTGAGGAGCAAATCGGTAAAGAGCGCTGCGGAGACGGATACCGATGCCAGTTCTGCTTTTGATCACCGTTCTGATTGCGGGTTGGCCCTCGCTGGTGTCTGCCGAGTGGTATGTCGCAGGTCAATTTGGAGGCAATTTTGCCGACCAAGTGCAGGCCGTGCGCGGGACCGGGGCATTGCAGGGGTTGAGTGCTCCCGATTTCGACCTCAAGAACAGTTACGCCTATGGAGGAAAGATCGGCTATTACGCCGGTCACTTTATTCTCGGCGGTGAATTGGATGTGCTCTACAGCAACCCTCACATCAAGAACCTCGATAATATTCCGGGTGTGCATCTGGGCGTGACGAACATTGGGCTGAACGTGCTGCTTCGGTATCCCGGAGCGACGTATCAACCGTACATCGGCGCAGGACCGGCTGTGATTGTCAGCCGGTTGAGTCAGTCCGCCACTACCCAGTCGGATTCGGACACGACGGTAGGAGTGAACCTGTTAGCCGGAGTCCGCGCGTTCGTGACGTCGAATGTGGCGGTGTTCACTGAATATAAATATACGATGGCCACGCTCCGTCTTACAGATGCGTTTGGTCATGACAGCGGATTTCACGGCGACTACCGTGTTCAGCAATGGGTCGTCGGGTTGTCGTACCATTTCTGAAAAAGGGCACATGCGAACGCATGTCTTCCAGTCGGTTTCGATTCTGATCACCGCGGCCATGCTCACGGCCTGCGCGCAGTCGGCTCATCAACTCGAGCGAAAGGGCATCGGGAGCGAAGGACTGATGGAAGGGTCACCCGCTTCAGAGAGCAGGGTCGATGCGGATGCTTCAGAGCAAGCATCGCTGTTCGCCCAATTGAGGGCGGCGCCCACCGAGTTCCTTGGACGAACCGTGACGATCTCAGGGATTGTCTTGAACGCAAAACGGCTGGAAGGGTTTACGGAACTGGAAATTCTACAACTGCCAGCCGATGCGGGAGTGCCTTCGGCAGGGGATCGTCGCCGGTCTCTGGGACGGTTTCTCGCCAGACAATCATCATTCCTCGACCCCGCCACTCTTGGTGGCGATCCTCTCGTGACTGTCACAGGTGTCGTGGAAGGGGAACTTCAACGTCCGCTGAATGAAGGTGCCGACAACTATCTCTATCCGATTGTAACGGTAAGAGAACTCAAAGTGTGGCCGAGGGGTCTGTCGAGATCATCGGCTCCGTTCTCGGCCCAGAGATATCCGCGTCCGTACCAAGATCTGTATGCGGAGCCTGAGCCTTCATCCTTTGGGTGGCTCGGCTCATTCTTGCAGGGATTGGTTCAGTCCTTGTCGTTCGGCGGGTATGGCGGAGGCTATGGCGGGTACGGAGGTTATAACGGCTATGGCGGATATCGCGGCTACCGGGACTATTACTATCATGGAGGGCCGTATGGGTTCTCACCACTGCCAGCACCGCCCGCATCTCCGCCGCCTTCACCCCCAGCCGATGCTCCTCCACAATTCCAGAAACCTCACTGATCGCGTTCAGAAACCTCACCCGGTTTGAACGGGGAAAGTGCCTCATGTTTATGTAGACCTGCGGTTGATGAAGCAACAAGCTTGGCGTAGGCTTGCCTCCCATGTCGGGCTTGGCATTAAAGGTTCCACCTGTTCTGCTCGTCTTTGTCGTGGCCGGTCTCATGTGGTTTGCGAAGACCATCTGGCCTGAACTCAATTTTAAGTTTCCTGGCCGTACACTGCTGTCGGTCGGCGTCACCCTCATCGGCGCGGCTGTGATCGTGTCGGCGTACGTGTCATTTCAGAGAGTGGGAACCACCGTCAATCCAATGAAGCCTGAATCATCATCCGCTTTGGTACGTTCTGGTATCTACGCATGGAGCCGCAATCCGATGTATGTAGGCTTTCTTCTGATTCTCATTGCCTGGGCCCTACTGTTGTCCAATGCGACGGCATTCGTGTTTTTGCCCGGATTTCTTCTTTACATGAATCGTTTTCAAATAGAGCCTGAAGAAAGAGCACTCTTTTCAACATTCGGGCAGCACTTCACCGCTTACGCCGCACGTGTTCGCCGTTGGATATAGTGCGACGTGTCTCCCCGCTTGACGCCAGCCTGTTCCCGGCGTAGCCTCCCGCCGTCGTTCCAGCTATGACGGAGGCGCATCGATGGAAGACTGGCCGTACCGACTGTTGGCATTTGTTGGGTTTTTTGTGATTGCGTTCGTTTCCTGGCTGACGGGCCGGCGTGGCCGATTGAATTGGAGGACCATTGCCGGAAGCGTGGCACTTGCTTGGGGGCTTGGGCTTGTCACGTTCTGGTTCCCAGGATCACGCTGGATTCTCAGCGTGGTCAACGACGTCGTTGTGGCGATGTTGGCCGCTTCTCAAAAGGGGTCGCTGTTTCTGCTCGGACCTCTTGCTCTGGGGCCCGGTCAGACGCTGCTCGATGGAACGGCCTCCATAGGATTCATCCTCGCTGCGCAGGCACTGCCTGCGGTGGTGTTCTTTGCGTCTGTCATGTCGGGACTTTATTATCTCGGAGTCATGCAGGCTGTTGTGAGAGTGTTTGCCAGATTATTTTATCGGACGATGGGGTTATCCGGAGCGGAAGCGCTCTCCGGAGCGGCCAACATCTTTGTCGGCATCGAGGCCGGTTTGATCGTCCAGCCTTTTCTTGCCGCCATGACCGGCTCTGAACTCGTGTTCGTATTGACCTGCATGATGGCGACGGTGGCCAGCACCGTTATGGGTATTTATGTCGGGGCGCTGCACCATGTCGTGCCGCAGATTGCCGGCCATTTAATCTCTGCATCGGTCATTGCCATTCCCTGCGCCGTACTGGCCAGCAAACTCGCCTTCCCGGAAACCGAACACCCGGCAACACTCGGCGGCATTCCGATCGAGGCTGGGGCCACCAGGGCGGACCGATCGGAAATGAGTGCTGCCGATGCTCCGTCCAACCTCATAGTGTCATTGATCGAGGGTGCAGGGCAGGGGGTAAGAATGGCGGTGGGGATTGCGACACTGCTAATCGTGTTCCTCGGATTGGAAGCCCTGCTGGATCTCGCTCTCGGTCAACTGCCTTTTTGGGGAGGAACGCCGCTCTCGGTCGCGCGAGTCTTTGCCTGGCTGACCTGGCCCTTCACGATTCTTTTGGGCCTTCGTCCGGACGAATGGAGTGCCGGGGCGGACCTGTTGGGTTCTCGCTTCGTGGAGACGGAAGTGTCGGCCTATTTCAGGCTTGCCGCCCTCCAGTCGGCTTCCCCGCCGGCATTTTCCACACGGTCGCTGACGACCATGACCTATGCACTGTGCGGGTTCGTGCATTTTGCAAGCATGGGGATTTTTGTGGGCGGCATTGCCGCTCTGGTGCCAGGCCGGGCTAAGGATTTATCGATCTTGGGCTTTCGCGCTCTGTGGACGGCGTTCCTCACCACTTTAATGACTGGATGCATAGCCGGAGTCTTAGCGGCTTTCTAGCATCTTCTCCAGTTATCCCCATCAAAGAGTATGGGGGTCCAGTTGAGTGCAAAAGGCAATTTGCAGAAGAACTCACGGAGCGAATAGAAATTTGCTTCAAACCCGATACTCTTCCGGTCTAAATACCTCCTTAATGACTTTTGGCAGTTTCCAGTTGGCGCAATACAACCCAGTCCGTATCAGGCCCTGGCTTACACAGGAGCTACAGTTCCGCCATGCGGCGGGCCTCAGAGAAAAAACTGTGCGGGGTGGAATTCCTTTCCTAGCGACCACGCCACATTTCTCTTTGCCATTGTGATCGGGTTGCTGTTTGTGTCGCGGCCTTTGGGCATCCTGCCCTTGCGCACGCTCTCATGATCGGTTCGTTTCCACGGGTTGCATTATCTGTCGGATATTCTTGGCGGCGCGGTATTGGGAGGAGGAGTGGCCTATCTCCTGTGTTCGAACGAGAAGGCGTTGAAATACGTCGGAAGGCTGACGAGTAAATGGGAATGCGCCATGCCGGGAGTGTTTTATGCCGCCATGTTCATTCTGACGACCAGATGACATACCTCTTTTATGATGCTCATGAAGGCGCCAAATTCATCTACGAACTGATCCATGGAGTCGGGTCGAAACTCCTACAGTAGAACCTGGCGCAACAATCTGCCGGTCAGTTGCCTATGTGGTCGAGCGGGTTGCACTCGCGCTCAGTCGCATGAGAGTCACCACTAATCATTCCCCCGGTCCTTGACCTGTTCCGTTCCTGAGCGTAGATTTTCCGCCATGAAGAGAGATCAGTGGCTGTATGGACTTGCCCTCGTGTCCGGCATCCTGGTCTGGATCGTGGTGGCTTCGATCTCCGGTAAAGGCGAAGCCTGGGATTCGGAGACGTATTTCACGGTAGGTATTCCTGTTCTTTGTCTGGTGGCTGGGGCGCTAGCCTATGTCGAACCGGAACGGGCCTGGCGTTGGGGGCTCATTCCTCAGATCGGACAGGGCGTGTCCATGCTGGCGAGCCAGGAGATCGGCAATCTGTTTCCGCTTGGACTCGTAGCATTGGGGATATTCGCCATTCCGGCCGTCGTGACGGCCAAACTCGCCGCTGTGCTTTCACAGCGATAGACGGACGCCCGCGCGAGCGCGCTTTCCTTCTTTCTTCGTTGTTCCCGCCTTGGTAAGCTGCCAACTCCGGATTAACCGCAACGGCAACTGACTCCATGACCGTACCATTCCGACCGCGATTTTCGGTGTTCGAAATGCTGGGGATCGTCTGTCTCCTCGTGCTCGCGCTTCTACTGACTGTCGTGGCGTATCTGCAGACCCCTCATGCATTTCGTCATGTTCTGGTTCCGCTTGTGCAGCGCATCACGGGAGCGGCGATCGATGCGCGGAGCGGGGCCTTATATCTCCGGGGTCAACTGGAGATGGGCGGGTTTGCCTTTGTGGACGCTGATTCGGGCTTGGCATTGACAGCGGAGCGTGTCCATCTTCGCCTATCGCCATGGACCCTGATCAAGGAGCCGTTACCCGTGATCGAGGAATTGCAGATACAGGGCGCGGAGGTCCGGATGAGGCTGGATCAGAGATCAGGAAAGGAATCGGGCGACGTTCAAAAATCAGAACCGGTGACAAGCCGACCGTTCCATTTTCCCGTTGTGATTGAAAGGGCCAGATTAGATGATTCGACGGTGATCATTGAAACGAATAGCCGACGGCTGAGCGGTCGCATCGTCTCTGCATTGGAGCACATTGGTCCCGGCCGGACCGGTTCTATCTCGGTACGAGCCGGTCTCCTCATCGAGCAGGAAAACAGCCAGGACTTGTCCGGTACGATCGATTTGGGAATGTCCGTGGACGTGACGAGCGATGGATCGTTCAGATGGGAAGGGACCAACAAGGCATTCGTCCGCAAAGGCCCGGGAGGGCTGGAGCCAACAGGTACCGACGTTTTTGGAATTCGGCAGGCTCTGGCAGGACACTATCAAGGGAGTATCTCGCGCCTGAACGGTTCTTCCGAGCTTGCGCTGACGAGAGGAAAAATCCCGCTCGGCACCGCCAGCCTGGCATGGAATGTCGACGGGTCCGCCAGGGCAACCATAGCCGATGGATCGCTCACATTGAGCGAAGTCACGCCTGATGCGTTGAATCTCTGGCTGGCTGAACATGAGGGACTGCAGTTACAGGCAGATTCGATTGGCGCGGAGTTCATTGGACGCCTGGAAGGCGCGAAGACTTCCGTTCGCGGTCAGGCCAAAGGAATTGCGGTTCGTCTGCTATCGACGGACGGAAAGACCGGTCCACCCGTCGATGTCGTGTTCCAGGAGGATGGCTGGTTCGACTCTGCGACGGACGATCTCGGCATCCAGCTACTCTCGCTGACCATCAGCGAAGGAGCCAGAATCGTCGCGACAGGCGAATTGGATCGCCCGACGGTCCTCAATCTCGCGCCCCGCGACCACGAGGTCACAATGGAAGGCCAGGAGGATCGGTCCGTCTGGTCTGTGAAGTTAATCTCTTCCAGGATTCAGGATCTTCGCCCGTGGGCGACGCTGTTTGGGCCTGATCCGTTCAAAGGCGTGACGGCTGGGACAGTGCAAGGCGCGATGTCGATTTCGATGCGAGAACATGGCATGACCATGGATGCCTCCGGGCAACTGCGATCGACGGGAGTTCTGGTGCAGAGTGAAGCCAAAGGGGGAGTGATTGGGCCGCTCGAAATGCTCGCCGATGTGAAGGCGAAGCTGACCGGACTGTCCGTCGTAGATCTACAATCGATCCGCGTGACGACTCACCTCAACAATCAAACTGTGGCCGTCTTGCAGGCGACCGGAGGGTGGCAGTTATCCGCTGAAACGGGACTGAGTGGTTTGGACGGCTCGCTGGACCTGACCGGATTACCGGGTGAGGCGCTGAACCCGCTTGTGGGTCTCTGGAGTCGGGTGAAGGTCGGCCGTGCGCGGATCGACGGCCATGCGGCGCTCAAAATGAATCGCGTGCGTGCGAGTTGGGAGGTAAGGTTACAGAACAAAGGCCTTCATCTTCTATTGCCCGACAGTGATGGAAACGTCCCTCCGTTAGATCTGACCGTTTCACATAGCGGAGAATTTGTGAGGGATGAGCGGACCGTCCGTCTGAATCAATTGCTTATCAACGTATTCGAAGAGAAGCGCTCGGTGGCGGCGCTGTCCTTGGACCATCCGCTGACCATGCATCTGCTCGCGACAAAAGCCGGTCATGCCAATGGGCCAACGGATCCGATCACACTAGGATTGCGGATCAACCGGCTGTCCATCGGATACTTGCGTCCCTGGATCGAGCTGGGTGGAGGACAACCCATTCGATGGCTCCGGACCGGCGTGATAGATGCCGATCTCAAGGCGCGGTTCATCGACGTTGATGATATTGCCCTTGCCGGAAGGTTGGACCTGGATCGAATATCGTTCGCGAATGTCGATCATGCAGTCCCGCCCATGGTGTTCAGTACGGACATCCGCGGCTCCATTGCACGACGGTCAAAAGTTACGGTGGAGTCGTGGACGGCGCGAGTGCGCGGGGAGAATCAAGTACTCGGCCACACCCGTCTGTCCGGAACCGCCGATTCTGGCGGCTCAAGCGATGTCGTTTTGGAAATCGCATCCCAGAATATGGCTGAATTATTGGAACGATTGGGGTTGTTGACTGAACGCCAGTACGGTCTGATCTCCGGTGGTCACCTTGCCGGCAATGTTCGGGTCGTCACCGCCGGCCCCGGTCGACCGTTTACTGCACAGGGAACGCTGCGCGGCACCGACTTGAGCATCCGGATGGGCGGGGACCAACGTATGACACGGTCGCTCAACGTAACAGCCGACGTGGAAGTCGATCCGGGAAGACATGTCGCGGAGATCAAACGGGGTGAGATCGACGTCCATGCCGGTGAACGTGACGCGGGACGGTTTTCCATTAGCGGGCGTTGGCCGGTGAATGCAGAAGAAGATAACGCACAGACCGGAAGTATCGAGGTGGCGGTCCAGGAATGGGACGGAGGAGCTGTCGCGGACTTTTTCAACCTCTTGCCCGGCCGCGCGTCCGGTCCGTTGCTCGTCACCGGGGCGGTCAAGATAAGTCGCACGACGGGAGGCAAGAGCCTGACGGTGCAGGGATCGGAGACAATCGGTCCGATCACCGTGGAGGTCGCAAGCGGGAAGCGAACCTCTGCCACCATGATGATCAAGCACAATGTGGGGTTTCATGGCGACGAGATCCGGGTGTCGGACCTGTCGCTCGATGCGAAGCGTCTCGATGGCCTCCCGGACAAAGCCACCATGAGTGGAAGTATTCGAAAAGGGGCGAACCGTGGTGCGCACCTGCGCGGTCATGTCGAATCACTCGATGTCGACTGGTATACGGGACTTTTGACTGAACGCGAGGATCGCGGTCACCCGCGGACTGCTGAGCGGTCGAAGAGGACGCACGAAGATCCAGACATGACCGATGCGCTGGATGTGGACATTGATCTTGCCGTAGGCACCATTCTGTACCGGAATCTGGAGATCGGTTCAGGCAGATTGGCCGTCAAGAGCGATGATACGGGACTGCATGCGATGTTGGATCCGACTGGGATTGCCGGAGGATCTGTTCAGGGCACCGTGACTCTTGTCGAGAAGCACGGCTTGCAGGATATCGGATGGGACGTGAAAGGTAACGCCCTTGATCTCGGCGTGCTCATCAAGGCCATCCTTTCCGAGCAGGAGCCACGGATTATAGGACGGGGCAGGTTCACGACCATTGGCCATGGCCAGGGACAAGGGGAACGACTGAGGAAAAGCCTGACCGGCACGGCCACGGTGGACGTCGAGGACGGGAAATTCGTCCATTCGCCCGCCCTTGAATTCCTCGCCGAAAAGACCAACATCAGTGATTTCAAAGGACTGGGATTTCGCACCATACACGGAGAGTTTAGAGCCGAGAACGGATGGATATATCTTGATCAGCTGAAGGCTGACGGCCCGTCCGTGGCGGTCCAAGCTGCCGGCAAGATTGGATTGGACGGCCGCGTCGACGCGTTCTTGGAGCCTCAAGTCGGGCCCCAGTTCTCCGAACACGTCAAGATCCCGTGTCTCGATCAGTTCACCAAGACAGCTGAAGGGTTTACCCGATTACCGGTGGCGGTTTCAGTCAAAGGCACGTTGGCCAAACCCTCTTTTGGAGCGGACGTGACATCCGCCAATCTGGTTGCACGGCAGACAAGCGCGGTCATCGGTACCGTTGCCGATGTCCTGACAGGCTGTCGCGGTGGTCAAGCTGCCCAAAAGGCCACAGAAAATGCGTTCAAGGCGGCAACCGATTCGGGCAAACAACTCTTCGATAAGATGCTCGGCGGGAAAAAAGAGCCGTGATTGCCGCCTCGACCCATAGTGTCAGGGCACCGACCCGGCCGAGTCAGCATGTGATCACTCTTTCAGATTGGACCGGTCTAACAAATCAGCGAGTCGTGCATTGGGATCACCGTACATGCCCTCGCGCGTGACCTGAACGATGGCCCGATGGAAGGGCTGGTTGGTTTGGGTGAGAATTTCAAGGCGTTTAGTCGCAATTTCCTCTTGCAACTGGGCGGTGAGCGTCTCCGACTCTTTTCTGGCACGCTCGACGGCGGCCGGATCTCCTTGTTCCTCGGCGAGTTTGATCTGTTGTTTGGACGTCTCGATTGCTGTGAACCGCGGATCGGCGAAGGCGCGCATCTCATGATCGAACCGTTGAACCCATCGTGATTCTTTCGACACCCTCGTCAGATCGACCCATGCTGTCATGGCAAACGTGACTTTGCGAACCGGCGACCGAAGCGGCCGGAGTGTCGCCGGATGGGTGCCGCGGTGTGTTGCGGCGGCGCCTTCCTTTGCTCGTGCGATACGCCCGAGCGAATGAGGATGGATCACGAAATAGAGGCCCGTCATGCTGCGCGGGACCTCAGTCGAGAGCCTCACGAGGGTTTCGACGCCCGTGTCGATGTCGAATCCTGCTTCATGGAGATAGGCTAATGCAAAGGCATCGGCCCGTTCCTCGTCCGACTGAGAAAAGACGGGAGACTGAGACCACGTGCGCGCCCACGATCCCCGGCCCTCAAAGCAGTGGGCCATTTCATGAGCGATGACAAATGCCAATTCGTCGTCATCGGAGAGAAATCTCACCATTCCCTCGAACAGTGCGATCGCATCGCCCGTACACCCGGCATCGATCCTGTCGCCTGCCACGCCCGCGTACATGAGAACGGGGATAATTGAAGGGCGGCTCAAACGGTCCTGCAGAGCCAGTCCAATGAAGTTCAATCGGTCCCGCTGTTCTTGGCGCCATGGCCGCAGCTTCTCGAGCAGCTCGTTGCGGGCTTGCTGCTCTTCAGGGGTGAGGAGCGGAGCGCAACCGATGATGCCGGCCACGACACATAGCGCATGGATGATGGTGAGGATCGCCAGCCGCATACGCCGGGACAGGCCGGCGAGGAAGGGAAAGCGCTCACCGGCGGGCATCGGTGACATCATCACTGCCGGATATCATCTGCAAGGTGTTGAACGTTTCGTCCAGCAAGGCGATGAGTCGCGCGGTCGGATCTTCCGGCGGAGGCTCGAGAGAAAGACGCAGTAGGCTTCGCTTGATCGCATTTGTCGAAGCCAGATCGACCACGCGTTCTCGGTCGGCAATCTCCCGCTCCAGTCGCATCACCGATGCCTGCACCTCGGCTGCAAGGGTCTCGGCGGCAAATCGGTCTTCAAGCCGTCCGTCGTTCTGCAGGCGGGCGAGCTCTTGTTCGATCGCTCGCCGGCGTTTTGCAAGAAACGTCTGATGGCCGTCACGCATCCATCTAAGAAATTTCGACTGTGCAGTGACGCCGGCGTGATCGAACCAAGCCGCCTCAGTGTGTAGTCTCGAAGAAGGAGGTATGCCGTTGCCTTCGTGGGCGGGATGGTTCTCCTTCTTCGAGCCGGCAACGACTTTTTTCGCTTGGACAAGGCGTTCGAAGGTTCCCGGGTGTGTGGAGAAATAACTTTTCCTATTGGTGTAGGGCAGTGCAGCGGCCTTGCGCTCCCACATCGTCACAGCCGCCTCCAGATTGAATCCTGCGAGGTCGAGAAATCTGAGTGCGTCGAGATCGGCTTCCCGTTCCTCTTCCTGATCAAACAGTTTGCTCCCCCAGAACGCCGCCATGTGAGAAAAGGGTTCGGCTTGTCGGGCACGGCGCTTATTCACATGCTCCCGCAGGCAATGTCCCAACTCGTGACCGATCACCGCGGCCAACTCATTGTCATCGGAAAGAAAGCGCACCATACCTTGCAGTACGCCCATTCTGTCGCCGTCGCAATAGGCGTTGATCTCGTTGCTCATGACCAGCGAGACCGGCACATAGCGTGGGATATGAGCAGGATCCTGCAAGGCCATGCTCAAGATGGATACTCGATAGAGTTGCTCGTTCGCAAGGGACTGCTGTCTCGCGTCGAGTTCGGCCAATATCTGAAGCTGGTTGCTGGACTGTGCCGGCGGTCTCTGAGCGCAGGACAGCATCGCGAAGGGCAGCACAATCAGGAGTAGCGCCATCATGATGGTTCAGGGAACGACGCCGGGCCTAACCCGTCGAGCGTCGGGCTCATGGAACCATGTATCTTCCTGCTTATCCAGGAAAGTCTGAAAAGGATGTGTCACAGATTTCTTCGAAGTTCCGGCCGATGTCGTCGGAATCCATCTCCGCGCACAATTTATGAGCACCGCACATCCGTTAGCATCGACTTGTGCTGTTGAAGAGATCCATCACGGAGTGGGCTGGAGACGCACGAATGTGGCCAGAGAAATTGAATGTCCTCGTTCAGTAGGTGGCTCCCCCGAGATCGGGGTCCGGTGCCATCTGGCCTTCCGAGAATTTCAGCGCCGTTCCGCGATGTTCGAAAAAAATGATTCCCCGATCGGTCATGCCCTCATAGGTCAGTACGATCTCGCTTTCCTCGCCCTGCCAGTTTAACTGTTGTAATGCCCCCTTGGTCGTCTGACCTGGCGTACGGTCCAAGGGACCATAGCGGGATTGGAGATAGGAGACGACCTGATCGTGTGTGCCTTTGCCGTGGTAGCGGACGACGACTCTCGCAAACTGACCGTTAAATGTGAGCAGCCGCATTGAGTCAATGTTCGCGTTCCCGAGTGGAGGAGCGCCCTGCTTGAGCTCATACCCTTTGATCGTGGGGGTATCCTCTACGAGTTGAAAATCGGCGGACTCGGAAAATGCTGCGCCCCAGGGAATGCCCTCAAAGCCTTTTGGATCGTTGAGCATAGGAACGGCGCCGACCGGCACAAGCGGTCCGAATAGGCCTAATACGATGATTGTCAGAAGACCGGCGAGGCGGGTCATGGGAGGAACGTCGGTCCCACGCTTCGGGCCCGACGACGGTGTGGCGATGGCGGTATGAAGGTCACGCATCGAACCCTCGTTGGGGATTATCATACCGCTCATCTTGGAAAAGAGAAAGAGCGTGGCCGAACCAACTTGCGTAAGCTGGTGTGATGTGTGACAAACAACCGACCGTTCATCAAATGGGTGAGTCGAGACTCTAAGGATGTCTATGAGTGAATCCGGCCATGCGAGCGATGAGTCGATTCACCGCCTGTATGATCGTCTCATCGAAGGGTGGAACGCGGGTAGCGGGGAGGCCTTTGCTTCAGTGTTTGCCGATGACGGAGATTTGATCGGCTTCGACGGGTCACACTTCAAGGGACGGGACCAGATAGGTTCATTCCATCAGCGATTGCTCGATACCCACATGAAGGGCTCGCGCCTCGTCGGCCGCATCATGAGCGTGCGATTTGTGAGTCCCCACGCGGCCGTGCTTCATGCGATCGGCAGCACCATCATGCCCGGCGCCTCGCGGCCGTCGCCATCGAGAGACTCGATTCAAACGATGGTGGTGATTCATCGCGATGGTGAATGGCGTTTGGCGGCTTTTCAAAATACGAGAGTTCGCCCTTTGGGCCATCATTGGGGAGGAACGGCGATCTGGATGGTAACGGATTGGCTGTGGAAAATCTTCGGACGGAAGGTTTGAAGCATCGTCGCGGAATGTTTCTTGCTGACGATATTTTCCGCTTGGGCACGGTTCCGGCCCATTTTATAATCGACCATCGGGGACCATAAACACGAAACACGGAGGGCACAATGGGAACACAGATTGAAATCAAAGACCCGGCTCGAGCCAAGAGTTTTTTTGAGGCGAAGATGTCATTTACAACAGGCCCGACCGAATTGGAGCGTATGATCAAAAATAATGAGGTCAATGTCGTCGATGTTCGGGCGGAAGAGGATTATGCCAAGGGACACGTTCCGGGCGCGGTCAATCTGCCTAAGGATCAGTGGTCCACCGAAAAGGGATTGCGAAGAGACAAAACCAACGTCCTGTATTGTTACTCGATAGTTTGCCATCTCGCGGCCACCGCCGCGGTGGAATTCGCGGGCAAGGGCTATCCGGTGATGGAACTCGATGGCGGATGGCGTTGGTGGCAAGACGATGGATACGACATCGAAAAATAATTAGAGTGGGATCAGACGTTGGGCCGAACGAGTCTGGGGTGTGGCCGATTGCTCGGGATGTCCTGTACGACATGCCCATACCCATTGCCCTGGTCCGATCTGGTTCATCAAATGTGGAAACCCTTCCGTGAACGGGTAGCGGCTAGTACGCAGGAGATGTCTTCATGACCAACCCGAAACATGCAGCGGAGCCCACGCCGGAATTGTTTTTTCAAACGGCCAATGCCTATCAGCGATCGCAAGCCATAAAAGCGGCCATCGATCTGGATTTGTTTACGGCAATCGGGGAAGGGAAGAATACGACAGATTCCCTGGCAGCCCATTGCGGGGCGGCAGCTCGGGGCGTGCGCATTCTCAGCGACTATCTCACCATCCAGGGTTTTCTGATCAAGAACGGAGATCGGTACCAACTTACGCAGGACTCCTCGGTATTTCTCGATAAAAAGTCACCGGCATATATTGGAGCGTCTCTGGGTTTCCTGCACGCGCCGAAGTTCACCGATGCCTTCCACCACCTGACGGCTTCCGTCAAACAAGGGCGGACCGCGGCGGGGGGAGACGGGACTGTTGAGCCGGAGAACCCCGTCTGGGTCGATTTCGCCAAATCAATGATTCCACTGATGATCAAACCGGCTCAAGGGATTGCCGATTTCGTCGGCAAGACTCAACCAGGAGTCAAACGGGTCCTCGATATAGCCGCCGGGCACGGCATATTTGGAATCGAAATCGCCAAACGCTGCCTGAGTGCGGAGATCGTAGCGCTCGATTGGCCGGCGGTGCTGGCTGTTGCCCAAGATCTTGCCCGACAAGCCGGCGTGCAGGAACGGTACCGGACGATCGCAGGAGATGCTTTTCAGCAGGATTTTGGACAGGGCTACGATCTGGTGTTGCTCACGAATTTCCTCCATCACTTTTCCATGGACACCTGCGAATCCCTCTTGCGCAAGATCAAACGGTGTCTCACCCCAGATGGGCGGGTGCTGACGCTTGAATTCATCCCAAACGACGATCGAATTACCCCGCCCATGGTGGCCGAATTCAGTCTCATTATGCTGGCCACGACGCCAGGGGGGGATGCCTACACGCTCAAAGAATACGATCGAATGTTCAAGGCCTCGGGATTTTCAAGGACTGATCAGCATGTGGTACCGGGGTCCATGGAGCAGGTGCTCGTATCCTATGTATGAGATGAGACTGTTGCGCTGTATTGAGTCACTCTGAAGTACCCAAGGCCGAGCCCGTTCGTTTAGTCCTTAGTCTGACCCGCCGTCAATCTGACCGTCACCCATCCGGACGAGAAGTCGTACTGCCTGAGGGAGCACCATCTCAATGAAATTCGGGAAGGTCTTACGGCCGGATCTGAGAGGATGGTAATGTCGATTGAGCGGGGAGTGACCGAGCAGATTTGGCCCGTTGCGGCGGAAAGTGGGTGAACATTTCATGGACGATGGTGCGAATACGTTCGTCTCGCTGCTCAGAGGTCAAGCCTGGGTCGACCGTGCCGTCGGCTGTCGCGCGCCAGACCAAAATATTGGATGAGACGTCCACGACATCGACAAGCAGAGTGCCGCTGAGAGATGCCGGAGATGCCGGCGTCGATGTTGGTGCATGTCCTCCGGCATAACGGCTGTCCGCGGAGCGTGTAAACGGGATTCCTGACATTCCGGGAGAATAATATTGGCTGGACATGTCCGGGACAAGGTCGTTCAGTCCGACATGGTAGGCCACGTAGAAGTCGGGTTTTCCGGTCGCAGGAGATGTATATCCCTTTAGCCGCAGTTGTCCACCGACCGCGATCCGAATGCGCATGTCTACGTCAGAATTATCTAGACGTGAATCGCCAGTTCGTTCTTGAGGGCCGGGCAGCCATTCATATGTGCGATAGGTCGTGAAATCAGTGTTCCGATCGTAATCATACCCCACCTTGGCTGACGTGCAGGCTCCGGTGAGAGATGCGATGAGCAGGAAGAGGAACGGCATCAACGGTGAGACCCTCGTCGGTGTCATTTCTTCGGTGGGAAATGCTCAAGCATGCCGTGAATGATGTAGTGAATACGCTTGTCGCGCTCCTCCGGGGTCATACCTGGACTCACCTCCGCCAGGGCAGACCCCTGCCAGACCAATTGTTTTGAGCCGGCATCGACAATGTCGATGAGCAACGTCCCTTCTTTGTATGCCTGGATGTCGTTGATCGTCGTGTAGGTACCATGAGACATGTCTCCGATATAATTTTGAGTCGATGCTCCCTTCATCATGTCCTTCAGGCCTGCATGATAGGCGACATAGAAGTCCGGTTCCCCGTTGATGGGAATGCTGAAGCCTTTGGCGCGAAGCTCATCGGCAACGGCTGTGCGAATGCGAGTGTCCAGCAGGGTATTGTCGATGCGGGCATCTCCGGAAACCTGTTGTTGTTCCGGTCCCCATTCAAACGTGCGATACCCACGGAAGTTGGCGGTATGATCATAGTCATATCCGATCTTCGGAGCCCCACAAGCCGTGACCGCGAAGATCAGCGGGCAGATACATGTCGCGAGCGCTTTATGCATAGCGTCTATAGCGGATGGTAGCAGAAGGCATCGCACTAATGAAGGTGCAATGTCAATAATCGCATGTCCAGAGCGGGGTCGCCGCCGCCGGGGGAATCGTAAGGCGGAGGTCGAATGCCGATAGCGTGAGGGGCAAAGCCATGACTCAAACATTGCATCTGCGTACAGAGCACCTAAAGGAAGGCCTGTGCTCGGTATTCGTCACTCATACTACTGCCGCGTTGACCACGGGAGAGATTGGAGAAGGGACAGAGTGTGATTTTCTCGAGATCATGGAGAAAATCATACCTTCGATTCAGTTTCGTCATGCGCACGATCCAGTACATGCATGGTCACACATGGCAGCCTCGATCATCGGTCCGTCGCTCACCATTCCAGTGCGCGGAGGAATGCTGGTTCTGGGTACATGGCAATCCGTGATGCTTGTCGAACTCGATGGCCCTCGCGAGCGACAGGTATACGCAACGCTTACCGCGGATAGGTGAACTGAAAGCCGCAGCATCCGGCATCAGATGCTGCGGCTTTCTAGCAGCATGAATTAGGAGGGGTCCTCTACTTTGAGAATCTTGAGTTTCACCACGATAGCCTTGCCGGCCAATGGATGATTATAGTCCATGACCGCCGAGCCTCCGGACAGGTGGGTCACGGTTGCAGATTGTCCAGCTTTGTCTTGCAAGATGTCACCTTCTTTTGTTCCGTCCGGAAGATCCACCTTGGGTATCGTTTTCTGCTTGCCGGCGTCATAGGGGCCGAACCCGTCCTCGGCAGTCAGTTCAATTTGTTTCTCCTCTCCCGTCTTCATGCCCGTCACTGCGCGTTCGAGCGACGGCAGCAGTTGGTGCTTCCCCTGCACGAACCGCCCCACGTCTTTCACCTCGAAGGCCGTGTTGCCTGGCACCGTAATATGATAAATCAGCGTGACGTTCGATCCCTCGGTGATCGGATGAGATTCCTGCGCCAGTGCGGGCTGGATAATTCCCCCGATGATCAAGGTACCGAAGAGCGAAAGCATCATTCCCAGTTTCACAATTGACGGCGGCATAGTTCCTCCTTTCGATTCCTGATCGGATTTGTTTCACCAAGCATCAGGGTTTCACATCATCGTGAATCTGGTCAGCCGCGGATGGAGACGATTCGGACAGTTTTGTCATTTTTATGATTCTGTCGCTCAGGTCGATTTCAATACTGACCTGATCTCCTCTCGCGACTTGAATCTGTAAGATTTTCGGATCGCTCACCGGAAGGGTCCAGGTGGTGCCTTCTCTTGTCTTGAAGGTAATGGTTCTCTCACTTTGGTCGACACCCACAATCGTACTGGCGTTGAAGGTCGTATCCGCAGTGCTGATTGAAGGAACAGATACAATCAGCATCCAGAGAAATGCCCCCGTCAAAATTCGAAAAATCATGGCTCACCTCCTAGCGAGTGGTCGAGGGTTGTCCTACGAGACATGGTCGTTACTTAGTCCGCAAGTATTGTTCCGCCTCGCATCGGCCAGTGTCTGTGGCGAAATGCCAGAGGTTACAATACGTTGTGAGATATTGGCGCGGGCAGAAAGAAAGTGGAGGAAATCTAAGAGAGGGCATGGTGTCCGTTCGATTTATGTGTATACAAATAAAATTTGGAATATCGCGTACATAGCCTGAACAGACATTCTGTCTTTGAAGAATTAAATTTCCGTTGCGGTAACCAAGTAAAAGGTTTGGAAGTCACTGAAAATGCAGTCTTTTTATTAATTCCATTCTTGGTATCAAATATGCTGATAGTCATGCATATGATTTTCATGAGAGCCATTGTCACGCAATGTGCGGGGGTTATCGTATTCAGCTTATTCACAGGTTGTAGTTTGGTTGGCATGGAAGACTCAGTTCAGGTGAGTGCCGCCTCTTCTAGGAAATCCGATGACGAAGGCGAAAAAAATCTCGCTGCTATTAAAGCGATTGTCGCCGCCGAGCAAAAACGAGGGGTGGATAGTTCGGGCCCGGAATATGTGAACTCACACTTCACACGCCCAAATGCTTGGCCGCCGGACTGGACCAAACCGTACTCCGCGCCGACCAGACTTTCTGACGATGAATTGGAGCGTTCGACGAATTCTCGAACCAAACGCAAGACTTCGGGGACGCCTTAACATGCCGGAAGACGGACTGCCTTAGGGCGATCCATAGGTATGCGAAAACTCGTCTGCCACCCGAGTCACCCCTGCATCACATGCCTCTCGTGCGCGTGCACGTTGGAGAGATTCCATAGGGCATTTGCCTCACTTGATTAGCCTAGACTGCGACTTTTCCCCGGCCCCCGAGGTTCTTTTGGAGCATTGTGAGCCAGCCGGCTGGCTGGTTGAATGCAAGAATGCCGGGAGGTGATGTGCCGTGTTGTTTCGGTCAAGGCCAGATAACATCCTGATTCAGCGAAGGAGGGAATCATGGCGACGACGATCAATACTCCCAAGAAACTGACTGCTGACAATTTCGATACAGAGGTTCTGCACAACTCGAAACCTGTGTTGGTCGATTTCTGGGCCGAGTGGTGCGGCCCCTGCCGGGTGATGGGTTACGTGTTGGAAGAGTTCGCGCAAGAAATCGGCGAAGGCGTCGTCATCGCAAAACTGAATGTTGATGAACATGCCGATATCGCGGCCGGCTACCAAGTGCAGTCGATCCCCACGATGCTCTTATTCAAGGACGGACTGGTCGTGGATCGTATCGTGGGAGCTGTGCCGAAGAAGGTCGTGGCTCAGCGACTCGCTGCCATCAAACCGGCTTGAAGATCAGCGGCCTGCGCCGCACGCGCAGGCTGCTCCTATCATTCTGCGATCAGGTTACGATCGCACGTCCCCCATTCGCCATCGGTCCCTCTTATTACGCAGGCTCAATATTCTTCCTTTACATCCCATCCATTTTACGGTTTATTGCGACCGATCTTGGTGGACCGAGACCGGCTTGAGAACGGCCCATGAGTTCAAGGTGGAGAGGCAGCAATGCCAAAAAAACTCAGTGCGGGAATTCTTCTCTTTCGCATGCAGAATGACCGGCTACAAGTGTTGCTGGTTCATCCTGGCGGTCCATTTTGGTCCAAAAAGGACGAGGGCGCCTGGTCCATTCCAAAAGGAGAGTACGGAGAAGGAGAAGACCCTCTGGCGGTCGCCAAGCGTGAATTTCAGGAAGAAACCGGATCTGACCTGCAGGGCGAACCGATTCCCTTGTCTAAGCTACAACAGCCTGGAGGCAAGGTGATCTCGGCCTGGGCGGTGTCCGGCGATCTGGACCCGGCAAACGTCAAGAGCAATATGTTCACTCTCGAATGGCCTCCGCGTAGCGGCCGCCTGCAGGAATTTCCCGAGATCGATCGGGCGATGTGGTTCGACCTTCCGACCGCCAAGAGCAAGCTGTTGGCGGGCCAACAGCCATTTCTTGACCAGCTCCAGCGATTGGTGTCATCCGCTGGATCTCTTGCGAATTCGGCACCCTGCGACCAATGACCGCCATCCGAATTGTCCATGCTCAGCCCGAGGATGCGATGCTGGTTGCGGACATGGTCGGATCCCTTCTGAATGAGATTATGGAGGCGGTCAAAGAAAAAGCATTTGCATTTGACCGGCAAAAAACAGCGGAGAGAGCCGACCGATGGATTCAAGATGGCAGGTACACTGTGCTGCTTGCCAGGTCGGCTGATCAAGCCGGTGCCGTGGCATTTCTCA
Source organism: Nitrospira sp. KM1 (assembly GCF_011405515.1). Classification (NCBI taxonomy): domain Bacteria; kingdom Pseudomonadati; phylum Nitrospirota; class Nitrospiria; order Nitrospirales; family Nitrospiraceae; genus Nitrospira; species Nitrospira sp. KM1. Next base: position 112,206 of record NZ_AP022671.1, read on the forward strand.
CTCTTTGTGAGAGGTACGCCCTGTATACGGACGGGGCATTCGGTATCATTCCGGAATTCTATGTGTGCCCTGCCTATCGATCTCGAGGAGTCGGCAGCGCGCTGCTCGCCGAGGCTGTACGCATCGGTGAGGATAAGGGATGGCGCCGTCTTGAAGTGACCACACCGCCTCTGCCCCAGTTCGATCGGACGTTGTCTTTCTATAGCAGACAGGGATTCACCATCTCCGGCGGGCAGAAGCTCAAGCTCACCCTAGGGTCATAATGAGAGACATCTTGAATTGAATACGATCCCGAACAGCCCCGCCGTTCAGCGATCTCTTCAAACGCAGTCATAGACCCTCACGCTCATCCTTGCCATCAAACAAATCGGAAGTATTTGTTTGGGAAGCAGGTATTCTCACTGCTTGTCTCTTCGATGACCTGTTCCTTCCTTCACAGCGAGCACTCACGTTCTACTTTTTGGGATTGTTTTGGATCTTTCCCTGCGCTCTGGCGAACGTTCGGAAGAGGGGCCTGCTGACTCGGTAGGTTGGCCCGTCGGACATGGTCTCGCGTCGTGAGGCGAAGGCTGAGCAGAGCAGGAGACGATTTGGAGGAAGGAAGAGAATTGGTCTCAGGGGAATTGACGGCGGTTCGTTCTTCGTCGTGCAAGCTGCTCGCGGATTATCGATCCGATAATGAAGAAGGGAAAAGCGAGAAACAACAAATACCATGATGTCCACAGCATCGGGTCCTGCATAGTGTCTCCTTTGTCGCAAAGTTCTACGCAATCGTCATACCCTGATCTGCAGCCGACCGCACGCCGAGAATCCTTCAAGATCTGCAACCATTGTGATCAGGTACCCGCCACATCTTGTGTCACCTTCCGGGGTCTCGAGTGCAACTGCTGTACTCTTGTCGTCAAAACGACACGAATTGTGCCTGAATCCCACAGGATATATTTGCCTACTTGCCCCTGTAGGCAGAATGCTCCGGTTGATTGCTTGGTATTCCGAGGCTGGATACAGGCGTGGGGTTGAGACTGCGTGAACAATCCTCTATTGTTTCGTCCGTGGAGAGGGCGCATGCACCTGAAAGCCAAGTAGGTGACCAGCTGGCAAAGCTGCGGACTCAACTGGCAAATGAACGTACCTTGCTGGCCTATGTCAGGACCGCAGTGGGATTTATCGTCATCGGAGTTCCCGCCGTCTGGTTGATCGATCATCCGCATGCGAGCATCGCCGGCTGGGTATCGATCGGAGCTGGTATGGCTATATTGCTGGGAGGAATTTGGCGATTTGTTCGCGTCAAAGATCGTATAGGCAAAGAGCAGAAAGAGGCATGAGCCAGCCCCGCATGAAGCCAAAATGCATCCGGTCGGCCAGGGCGACGTGGATTTATTGGAACTGTTCGTGGTCTTTTCCGAATTGCGGATGGTATGGGCCCGCAGGCAAGCCCTGTCCGGGACGTCCGGCGGCGAATGCGTTAGCCTGGATCGCCAACGGACGATAATCCACCGTACTGGCTGTCAGCGCCGCACTCAGTGCCGCGCTCGCCAATGCCCCGATCAAGCCGCCGCCACCGGCGCCGCCGCTGCCTTGAGCGAGGCGTTCTTCATGTTTCCAGAGCAACGTGCCCGTTGCGGTATCGACCAGGCGGTATTGCGCCCCTACGGTAATGCTTGATGCCAGGACAACGTACGAAGTCGTCCAGTCGATGATGGTGACATACAGCACGGCATCTGCGCCGAAGAGTGCCTTGAATTGGGACGGCGGAACCGCTGCGATGGCGCCCTCGTCCGTGGCTCCCAAATCCGTCAAAATATCCTGGACCATCCAGACCGGAAAGACGTAGTAGCCTCGTTCGGCAAACGCCGTGCTCACCGTGGTCAGGAAGACCGACGGAGCGTCCACTGCCGTGGTTGTGTTGGCTGGAGGAACGATGACGATCGAGCGGGGTTGGTGTTCATAGAATGTGTCATATACGCGTGGCGGCGGAGGCGACGTGACGCAACCGGATAGCGTGATCAGTACAAAAACTCTGAGAAGAGGCGACACCGGGGTCATGAGGCAGGTTTCTTTTCCAATCCTTGTTGCGGTTCTGGTGTTTTCCGGTCCTGCATGCGACTGATCATGTTGTACATTAACGGTTGAGATTCCGGATAAAGCGCGGCTTCTTTCTGCAGTTCAGCGATCGCGTCGTCTACTTTCCCTTGCTTGAATAGAAGGTAGCCGTAATCGGCGTGAACTCCCGGCGCCACGTTGTGTTTGCCGTCCGTCGGTGCCTCGTTGATTGTCGTGGCCAGCATGGTCGCGGCGCTGGATTCTCCCTGCTCTCCGGCGTTCTGGTGGCGAGTGAGCAAGCTGTCTTCATACGACCCCCAATAAAAATGGGTTGACGGACCGCAAGTGGCCAAACTGAGAAGCAGTGCGCAGAAGGCCGTGCGTGGAATCGTGCGGCGTATCATCGGATGTCGATCGTCCGTGTAGAGCCGGTGCCGACATAGACCTTCTGTTTCAGCCGGGTGGCCCCAGCCTGGCGGATTTCGACGTCGTGCGTCCCGGGTGTGACACCAAGCTGACCTCCGGATCGATAGGCGTCTCCAGAGCCGATCGATGCCCCGTCCAGGAAAATCTCGTCGTGACCGGAAATATTGGTAAAGCGAATGTACCCCTCGTCTTTGTTCTGATCGACGTTCGAAGTCGTGGTCTGGGAGACTGGCCCGAAGATGGGAGCGAAAAGTCCGCAACCGGAGAGGAGGAGAGGGAGCAACCGCAATCCCGGACGCAACAGATTCGTGCTCATGAGCCCTCCTCCCGTTAGAATTGAATCAGATTGTCGGTTGTCGGAGCCGGCCCGGTGACAAGGCGGCAGATCGAACCCTCGTTCGTTTCACTGTCTCCAAAGAATGAGACGACCAGGAGCTCGCCGATCTGGGCGTTCGGGAGCTGAACATTGAAGCCCGTTTGCGGGCTCTTGATCACCTTACCCGGAACCATCACCTTCAGATGATCGCCCGCGCGGAGCCCCTGCCGTTCGCCGCCCGAGATGATGACGTTGGTCCCTTCGACGCTGAGCACGTTCGTCGTCCATGGCTTGTCGGAGAGCTTATTGATGAGTTTGTCGATGAGATTGACCACAGCGGCCGACAGGGCCTTGTCGCCAAGGGTAGAGTCAAAGGTCGCGCGATCCCCAAGTCCCAGAATCGTCGATTGATCCAGCGTGGCGTCTCCCGCTCCATCGTCGCTGAAAAATGCGTGACCGGTCCGCGGGTCCACCAGTCGGGCATTCACTTTTGCGTGGGCGATCTGCTGCCTGGAACGCGAGAACATCTGCACTTCTCCAACGTCCTTACGACCAAACTCGGCAATGGAACCGAAGATCAACGCATCGACCCCGACAAGGTTCTTTTTGAACTGGTCATGGCTCAACCCCATCAGCTCGCTTTCGGCCTCGAGTTTGTTGAGATCGGTGCGCTCCAGGACAATAAACTTTCCGGAGCGTGTCAGCTCTGTGGAGAGCATATCGGCGGCTTGTTTGCCCAGACGGTCAAAGTTCGGATCGCGATTGTAGGCCTCACCAAATAGGCTTGATGAGCCGCCTTTGGCTTCATTGGTGAACCGTGCGACTGCCACCTTGCGTTTCAGCAGGCGGGTCGACGAATTGACGCCGGCGGTCGTCGGGTTGACCGGAGCCTGGGCGGCAGGATTGGGGGAGGAAGGCCGTGAATCCACGACCTCGCGTTTATCGTAACTCGCACACCCGGTTATGAGAAGGAGGGAGGCACCAAGAGCCGCAATCTGTCTCATGAGCACCTCATGGAGGTTTGAATCGACACGTGTAACTACAAAAGACGGTAACAGAAAGCATTGCGGTCAGCAAGGGACGTTCCGGAGAACTGGCGCCCATGGCCAGTCGGACCTGATGGGGATCGGCTTCAGATTTGTCCGCTTGCCACATGCGTGCGTGGAGCGTAATATCGGGCTCTCATCACAATACAAAGATGGAGGTGCTTGCTATGGCTGCGCGCTCCACTTCATCATCCCAAAAATCCAGGCTTTCAATCGACCGAAGCATCGACTTGATGCGAAAACAGCTTGACGGTCTTGCGCCGTTTTTGCGCAAGGGGAAGCCGAATCGCAGTCTCGACGAATTCGACTTGGAAACGGAACGATTGATTGCGGATCTGCTCGGAGAAACGTCTTCGCTGTTGGACGCCTACGAGTATGCCCAGTGGGGTGAAGCGGCAGGTCTTGTGAACATGACGGAAGAAGCTCCGGAGAGCATTGGACTGGATAGCGAGCGGCAAAGTCTCTTTCAGCGAAGCCGCGTGCTTGAAAGTTGCGTGTCGGAGTTGGAAGCCAGACGCGCCAATGGATCCAAAGCACCGCAATCGGGCCGGCATCTGCTCACCGGTCCGCAAGTGGCTGAGCATATGTCGCCTGAATCGAGAAGCGTCTCGCAGACGGCCACGCTACGCGAAGCCGGAAAACTCATGGAGAAGTGGAAGACGGGGTCGCTCCTCGTGACGGACAATCAGACCTACGTAGGATTCATCACCGATTCTATGCTTGCACGGGATGTCGTGGCCAACGGACTCGATCCCAACACGACGCCGGTCTCATTCTGCGCCCGAAAGCCGCTGGTCGCCATTCATGGAGATCGTCCGCTGATTGAAGCGGTGCGCATGATGAAGGAGCAGGCCACCAGGCATTTGGCCGTTGTGCAGGACGGTTCCATTATCGGCGTCATTTCGGTCTCGAACATACTTCGCTATTATTCCGGCGTCGTATAACCGACGCCGAGAACGGTTGCTACGCCTGTAGGAGGAAATCATGGGACCAATGAAGACGGTTGTCAGAGACCAGGCTTTGTATGAGGCGAAATCCGGAAAACTCATCAAAGATGGATTCGCCGATTATCGGGAAGTCGAAGCGTATGTCAAACACCACTATCTCGCGTTGCCGGTGGTCGACAATGCGGGAAAGGCCTGGGTTCTCGACGACGGCCCCATTTACTGTCTGCACGGCAGCCAATATGAACTGTTGAACGATCAACGCGTCCATCTGTCGCGTTGTCCGGATTGCGGAGGAATGGGAATCCGGGCCGACGAATTCGTCGTCGAGTCCGACTGTATTCGATGCACTCAATGTGGACATGAGTTTGATGCGAGATTGGAGATGATGGAGACCTGATCCATATTGTTGTATTGTCTCCATTCTGATCGGTAAGTTTGCTGCGGTTCCTCCATCGGAACGACGGTGGGCGGCCAGCGCCCGGCCGCTCCCAATCTATTTGATTAAGGCCACCGGCAATCATACTCTCATGGGAGAGATCTCTTTGTAGGCGCCCATGAAAGACGGAAAAGATCCCTCAAGCCACTGCTCCAGAACACTCCAGCGCCGGCAATTCCTGAAGATCCTCGGTGTGACCGGATCCGTACTGGCGTTGAATCCAGCGAGCGGGACGAGGAGCATGCTCGCGACAGCCGTTTCCCATGCGAGGCCGGCGCCGGGAGATATTCCGAAGCGCCCGCTTGGCCGCACCGGTATCGAGGTCTCCGTTCTCTGCTTTGGAGGCGCTCATTTGGGACGGATTCAGGACGAGTCGGAGGCCGTCAACCTTCTGCACCACGCGATCGATGCCGGTATCACGTTTCTCGACAATGCCTGGGAGTACAACGGGGGAAGATCGGAAGAATTGATGGGAAAGGGGCTTCAAGGACGCCGGCAACAGGTCATCCTCATGACGAAACTGTGTTCTCATGGACGTGACAAGAAGGTGGCTATGCGGCAACTCGAGGAATCCCTCCGCCGACTGAAAACCGATTATCTCGACCTGTGGCAAATCCATGAAGTCGTGTACGACGACGATCCCGACCGGCATTTCATGCCTGGCGGTGCCACCGATGCACTTTTTGAGGCCAAACGGCAGGGCAAAGTACGTTTCATCGGTTTTACAGGACACAAGCATCCCAAGATCCATCTCGACATGTTATCGCGGAACTTTCCGTTTGATACGTGCCAGATGCCGCTCAACACGTTCGACGGGTCGTACCGCAGTTTCGAGCATGACGTCCTGCCGGTGCTCAATGAACGCGGGATCGCACCAATCGGAATGAAAAGCCTGTCAGGAAACGCCGAACCCATTAAACAGGGAATTCTGACGCCGCAAGAAGCGATGCAATATGTGTTGAGTCTGCCGATCGCATCCCTCGTGAGCGGAATCGATTCTCACGACGTGTTGAAGCAGAACATCACGATCGCGCGACACTTTTCTCCGATGTCGACGGCTCAAATGGACGGTTTGCGGAAACGTGTAGCGGCGTTCGCCATGGATGGGCGGTACGAGCTGTTCAAGAGCACGAATCGATACGATGGGCGTATCGGCAAGGAACAGCACGGGCTGGCCTAAAACCGACACGGGCTCCCATAAACACTGATTGGGAATAGATCAGAGCCGGTTGGATTTGCTGCAAGTCATCTTCTCAAGTCATCCTCTAATGTCGAATAGCTCGCCGCACGACCCCGGGATGTCGAACCCCTCTCACGATGACGTGCGAGACGTCGGTTGGTCCATTGGTCCCTTGCACATTGTAGTCTTTGATATTCGCGAATCTGCCGGCGTGCGGAGCGCTTGTGTTGCACAGCCAGCAGTCCAGTCACATGAATTGCTGAGATTCGAACATCAGCGGAAGCGACTCGCACGAAAAGCGCAGGAATGAGAGGTATGCATCCTGCAAGACGGTCTGGACTGATGAAAACACAGTTCGATCGAGGAGTTAAAGATGCCTGGTTCTCCTGAATTCATATTCCTCCCCATCCCTGTTCCAGACTCATCTGCATGCCGGACAGAGATGTCCCAATGCTGTCACAAAACTTCGCGCTGCTGTTCTATGTGAACGGCGATCAATAGGCCTATTTCAATACAAAGTTCGGCTAGCAGACATTCCGCAATATTGCGGAGCATCACCAGGAGGAGATTCTATGGCTGTCACTGCTCAGGCAGTTTCCTTGATGTCATTCTCGGATTGCTCAATCGATGAATGGCTTCTGAGCACCCTGCAGATGCGTGGGCCACAAACGCTCACTGACCTTAGCAACTCGATACCGGACGCACAGAGAACACCACTGTTCCTGGCCGTAGACCGCCTCAGCCGCTCGGGAGACATTGTCGTCGGATGTCCGACCTGCGGCGATTACATGATTTCGGCGCGACACCAAGTCATTGCTAAAGGTGCAAGCAATCACAGTGCGCACGACGTCGAGCTGAACGGCTGCATAAAGGAGGATACCCGTGATTAGAAACGGTTCGCTCATTGCTTCTCACACGGATGAGATCCAACGTCCAGCGGCCTCGGTCATGGCCGAGCCCCACGACGAGGAACAATTCTGGGACCAAGCGGACCCGTATGGGCGGCCCGGACTTCTCGTTCTATCCTCGAGCTTCAAGATCCTGCATATCAATCCTGAGGCGGAAGAAATGCTGAGATTCCTATGCTCGGACGATTGCAGACCAGACGATTGCGATTGGAGACCGATTCACCTGAAACGGCTGGCCGGCGAACTGCTGCGCCCGGTCCGTCTTCATGGCGTGGGAATTCCCGATCGCGCAGGCATTGCCTATGTCAGGATCGTCATCAGCATCGAGGAGGTCGTGCCTCGTTGTGCACCGTCCACCTGTTCGAGACCCACAAGTCACGGCCGTGAGGATCTGACGCACAAAACCGAGGGATGAAGTCTCATAAATTGAATAAGCACGTACGGGGGTAACCAACATGAGAAGCGGCCGCTCGAAGAGCACAAACCAGGAATGTCCGCATTGCCATCAGGATAAGCTAGTGCAGACGGGGATCTACTGGTGCTGCGGGGTATGTCGCTATGCCATTACGCATGCCGCTCTTCTCGTCGACTGCGGCGAGACAGTAGTGCGTGCCTCATACCATCGAGAGTCGCAGGGCGGTCTGAAGCCATCCTGATGACATCAACGACGGTCCATCCGATCATGGGTTTTTACATGAGCGGTTGGGCATTGAAAGAGAGGGGCACGTGATACGCATCGGAGACAAAGCGTTGACGTTTCGCTTTCCAGCCGTCGTCGACGGCGAAGTGTTCTACGTCGATACTGAAAAACTCTTGGGACAGTGGGTCGTCCTCAGTTTTGTACCCGTTCTTGGAGAATCCGAGCGCGCGATTTGGAATCGGCAAGGGAAACAGTTGATCGCGCTGGGAGCGGCCCTGCTCGTGGTTCCATCCGAGGCCCGGGCTGTTCACCAGGCGCGGTTTCTTCGTGCAGGGCAAATGTACTTCACGATGGTCGGCGATCCGCTGGAACGGTTGCAGCGCCTCTACGGAGACCGGACCGCACAGTCAATGGGACGTGGGCGAACGTTTCTGATCGACCCGGAAGGGTTTGTTCGATTCCATCTTCTGCACACCGTTTCTGAGCGGGGCATGACTCTTTTGATTGAGCTGTTGCAGGCGCATCAAGCCTCGGAAACGCAATATCGATCCGCATCCGCCGGGCGTTTACGTCAGGCGCAAGCATGCGGCCCACGACCCAGCACAACGAGCGGGAAGATTCGAGCGATGAGAAGAGACGTGTCAGTTTCATGAAGAATTTGCAATGAGAATGATCGCCGAACATGTGGTGATCGCAGGAGAAGGGGCGCTGCTATTTGGGGCGGTGCTTTTTGTGCTGGCCATGCTTCGGGACTTTTGGGGAGCACGAAGCGGAGATGAATGATGAACAGGAAACGATAGTGCCGTGGATCAAGGCGGTAACTGTTCATCTCACGGTCAACGGGAGGATACAAGGGGGACCTATGTCTATCGCCTGTTTGAATCAAGACAATTCATCGGATGTCAACGAGCCCGATTCTCAATGCTGTCCTCCGATGCTCTGCCTGGGAAGGCAGCGACGGCTCTGGTCGAGAGTATCCGAATATGTCTTTCATTCAACGGGAGGATGACATGACGGTGATTATCATCGGCATTGCGACGGTGACGGCTTTGGTGTGGGTCGTAGCGGCTAGTCTGGCAAACGAATCCGATGTCCGAAGACGTCTTGATGCTCGAGACAACCAGAGCGGAGGTGGCGAGGAGAAACGGCGCGTCGTCTATGACGAATCTCAACGAGCCGCATAAGACGCAGAGGATTTGTCCGTCGATCCGCGCCCCACGGCGGTCTGGTCGGGCCGTGCTCCATTGGCGGCTCCGCAATTCGCGGGGGGATTCGGTGGGAATCCCATTCCCCCGCTGCAGCCAACATAGCCTGGTACAGATCGGGATCTACTGGTCCTGCGCAGCATGCCAGTATGCCATTAGTCAAGCGGCTCTCCTCATCGAATGCCAAGGAATATCCAGGCGTGCCGGATATTCTTCTCATCATCCCGAACGTCACGGCCGTGATGAAGCGGTCGCGAGCATACCCACCTGGCCAGGCTGGAAGGGCGGGCCTCGGCGGTCCTTGTGTTGATCTGCAAGCAGGGATCAGCACGAATTGCTGATTCTTCCGCAGTCGGCGCGGGTGTAACTCAGGAGATGGCTGAATCAACTCCAAAATCGTCAGTGGCATCGATTCTGCTCTTCTGACATTACCGACGGCACCTGTGAACGCACGTCGACGAGGAAATCAGTGAGACGATTGCGACCAGTTCCCTCCGGTGCAGATCGTGTTCTGAAGAGCGGCGGAGCGACGGCATGACGACCGAGGTCGCTCCGTCGGTCAGCCTCGCCCAGCTTCATGAGTCCAAACCCGACAGGGTTACGATCGTGGTCTTGAGCGGTGACCTGGACCGCGTGATGGCGTCCTTCATCATCGCGACCGGTGCGGCGGCGATGGGGATGCACGTGACGATGTTTTTCACCTTTTGGGGCCTCAACGCCATCCGCCGAAAAGGAGCGGCAAGTGCGGCTCGTGATTGGCTGCGCCGCACGTTCGGCCTGTTGAACAAGGGCGGGGCTGGACGATTGCCGTTGTCGCGATTCCATTTCGGCGGGCTCGGCACAAGGATGATGCACCGCGTGATGAAGCAGAACCGGATGCCGGGTGTACCGGAATTGCTGCAGACCGCGCAGGATCTCGGCGTGCAATTCATCGCCTGCACGACGACGATGGGGTTGATGGGAATCACCAAAGACACGTTGATCGACGGCGTGGATCAGTTGGCCGGCGTCAGCACCTATCTAGCCGAGGCCAAGCAAGGCCGCGTGAATCTCTTCATATAGGTAAAGGTCGATGTCAGGGCTCAGGCTGAGATCGCTGTGGATTGCCGGGCCGCAATCTAACCTCAGCCTTCATGGAGTTGTTAATGGCACAGGCCGATGTCACGCTCGACACCCTCGGACTTCTCTGTCCGATGCCGATCATTCTGACTGCGAGGAAGATCAAAGAGCTGGCCGTCGGGCAGGTACTGGAAGTGGTTTCCGACGATGAAGGGATCAAGAGAGACATGCCGGCTTGGTGCCAGACGACCGGGCATGAGCTGGTGGGGCTTGAAGAGCAGATCGTCGCGAGCAAGCCGGCCTACAAGGCGTTCGTCAGAAAAGTCAGATGAGTCCGCGGCCCGCGGCAGCTCGGCTGCATTGTGAGGGTATCCCGGGCGCCAAGGGCAAGATGGGAGGGCTTGATGAAATGGCAAAAAAGGGTCCGTTCGCCCACGCGGGCTGTGTATATCGGGCTTGGGATCATTCTCATGTGAGTCGGCCTCTGGTCGGCCTGTTCGTCGAACAACACGGATGTCTCTTCCCCTGCATCGGCGGCGGGTTATGAAGTTTGGGTCAGCGATCAGGCCAATACGCAAGGTATTACCGGAGCGGTTTCCGACGGCACTCACGCGGGACATGTGCTGGTCTACGACGGCGCCGATCTCGAGAAGACGCCTCCTGTCGATAATCCGCGGATCTTGGATGTGACGGCCGATCTCTTCCGGAACGCGAACGTGACGACCGGCGCGCACGTGAGCCGCATCCACGACTATGTGTATAGGGCAATGAATTTTGTCGCCAGCGGCCATTTGGGCATCGTGCATGGCCAAGCGAAAACACCGGTGTGTCTCTTCCGCACGACAGCCTTACCACCACCGGGGTGTGCGGCACGACTACCGGTACGGCCGTGACCAACGATCCGACGCCGGACTTGGGTGATGTATCGCTCGGCGGAAATCCGCAAGGCGACCGCATCTATGTCGCTCTTCGCGGGCCGTTTCCACTGACCGTCGCCCATGCTGTGGACGGCAGTTGTCCCGGGCTCGGCCTCGTCAAGCTCTCCGCCGACCGGCGGCCGGGAGAGCTCACGGCGGTGCTCGGCACCACGGTGCTGGACGGAAACGGCGCGCGCAATTTGAGCGATCCCCATGCGGCGATCGTCCGCGCGAAAACATCTTAGGAGCGAAACCATGGCGTTGTTTCTCATCGAAAGCAAGCTGATTCCCGGCGAACGGCGACGGATCACGCAGATGCTGGACCGCTTGGCCGCGGAAGCCAAGCAGGCCGGCGGCGACATCGTGGAAGCGCAGGTGAGCGAGGAGGCGGCGCGCGTCATCATCGTGCTGGACATCGGGGACGCTCGCGGGGCGCGTCATGCGGTCGAGAATGCGGGACTCGACATCCAACTGCTGAAAGCCGTCAGGCTGGTGGGTCAGGACTTGCAGGCCATCAAGCAGCGCAAGGGAACCGCCAACTATCTCGTGGAGTGGAATCTTCCGGCCGGGCTCAGCATGGATGCGTATCTGAAACGCAAGGCTGAAAAGACGCCGCTCTATGCCGAGGTTCCCGAGGTGAGTTTTGAGCGGACGTATGTCTGCGAAGACATGAGCAAGTGCCTCTGTTTGTATGCCAGCCCCGACGAAGACGCCGTCGTGCGCGCCAGGAAGGCTGTGAGCGCTCCCATCGACGCCGTGAACAAAATCAAGAACGTCCGGTAGCAAAACAGCTCATGGCCGCCATATCCGATCGATTGCGGACATTTCTGGCGCAGCGCGCGGACGGCATGAACGACGGGACCGTCCCCGGTGAACAAGCCATTCACGCCATTGCGCAGGAAGAATGGCTGGGGTTGGGGGTTCCTGCGCGCCTGGGCGGATCCGGAGGGCCGCTGCTCGGCGCGATTGAATCGATTGCCGCGGTCTCGGAGTATTGCCTCACGAGCGGCTTCCTGCTGTGGTGCCATCGTATGCTCATCGAATATCTGGCACACAGCGAGAATCCATGGCTGCATGAGCAGGTATTGCCCCGGTTGCTGACGGCCGATCTCCATGGCGCAACCGGTCTGTCGAATGCGGTCAAACATTTGGCGGGAATCGAGCCGTTACGGGTGGAAGCGGAGCTTCGAGCGGAGAACGTGACGATCAACGGATCGCTGGCCTGGGTCTCCAATTTGGCGCCGGGCGGGTTCGCCGTGGCGGTCGCCGCGCGGACCGGCGGTGACCGATGGGCGGTCATCGCGGTGCCTTCGTCCGGCAAGGGAGTCGAGGCGGGAAAAGAATTGCCCCTGTTCGGACTGGGCTCCTCGCTGACTGCACCGATCCGGTTCGACCGGGTCTCGTTGCCCGCGACCTGGCTGATTCATGAGGACGGCGAGACGTTTTTGCGCCGCATACGGGCGCGATTCGTGCTGCTCCAGATCGGCCTGTCGCTGGGGCTCGCTCGGAGGTCGCTCAGCGAGGCCAGCTCGGCCGGGAGAGACCTCACGCAGGGCTTGGCAAAGCGTGCGGACACGATCGCGGCGACATTGCGCCGGTTCGAGGAGGCCGTTCGTGAATACGGATGCGCAGAGTCGCTCGACCCCGAGGAATTGCCCCATGTCTTCGAGTTGCGGATCGCCTTGGCGAACCTCGCGATCGAGGCGGTGTGGTTCGAGCTGCAGGCCAAAGGAGGACGGGCCTATCTCAAGGGCTGTGGGACGGGGCGCCGGTTGCGGGAGGCTGCCTTCCTGCCGATCGTCTCGCCCACATGCGTGCAGCTCGAGGAGGAGTTGAATCGTCATTATATGAGAGCGCCGGTATGAGCGGCCTCCCGCCTCCTCTAATAAGCGATCATCACATTTCACACGGCCGGAAGAGGGCTGATCCGATGTCTAACGCGCGTGAGCACGGCCATTCACAGCCGGTTCTGGCGGCGAAATCGCTGACCAAACACTACGAGACGAGCCGCGGCACGGTCGCGGCGTTCGAAAGGATCGACCTCACCGTCTCCAAAGGTGAATTGGTATGTTTGCTGGGAGCCAGCGGATGCGGAAAATCCTCTCTGCTCCTGACGTTGGCCGGCCTCTACCGGGCGACCTCGGGCGAGGTGCGGCTGTATGGGCGGCGCCTGGACGGGCCTGACCCAACAGTAAGTCTCATCTTTCAGGACCCCTGCCTGCTGCCCTGGCTCAATGCGCGGCACAACGCCGCCTTCGGTCTCCGGTTCAACCACAGCCGGCACGTGACGCGCCGGGAAACGATCGAGCGGACGGACGACGCGTTGCAACGCGTGGGATTGCATGGATGTGAGCTCAGATATCCGGCGCAGCTCTCCGGAGGCATGGCCCAGCGGGTGTCCTTGGCCAGAGCGCTGGTCCGCCGGTCTGAGCTGCTGCTGTTGGACGAGCCGTTCGGTGCGTTGGACGCGATCACCCGCCTGGAGATGCAGCAGCTCCTCCGCTCGTTGATTCACGAGCAGGCTTGCACCGCCGTCTTGATCACGCATGATATCGACGAAGCGCTCCTCCTGGCGAACCGCGTGTTGTTGATGGGCGGCTCGCCGGGCCGGATCTGCCATGAATGGGTCGTCGACATTCCTCATCCGCGCGAGGAACATCCGCGTCCCCTCGGAGAATTGCGTCTGGACGTGTTTCGAGAGCTGGCACATACACTGGCAGGCCAAAGGGCCGATGTCGTAACCCGCACGAATGGTGGTTCAACGGAGGACACATGAGTCATCTGACAAGACGAGATCTCCTCAAGATCAGCGCCGCGCTGGCCGCGGCTGCGGCCGGCACGCTCCGGAAGCCCGGCGGTCTGTGGGCCGCGGCGGAGAAGACCGACGATCCGCCCGTACGGATCGGGTATCTGCCGATCACCGACGCGACGCCTCTCCTGGTGGCCCACGCCAGAAAATTGTATGAGGCGGAGGGCCTGAGCGTGGAGAAGCCGCGGCTCTTCCGTTCCTGGGCGCAAATCGTGGAAGCGTTCGTATCCCGGCAGGTCAATGTGATTCACCTGCTTTCGCCCACGACCGTGTGGGTGCGTTACGGCACGAAATTTCCCGGAAAAATCGTGGCCTGGAACCATTTGAACGGCTCCGCGCTCGTGAGCAATCACGATATTCAGACTCCGGCGCATTTCGGAGGCAAAACGGTCGCCGTCCCGTTCTGGTATTCGATCCACAACATCATTTTGCAGCACGTGCTGCGGGAAAACGGACTGACGTCGGTCGTTCAGGCGCGCGCGGCCGGGCTCGGCAAGCAGGACGTCAAATTGGTGGTCATGGCGCCGCAGGACATGGTGCCGGCGCTCGCCAACCGCAGCATTGCCGGGTATATCGTCGCCGAGCCGTTCAACGCGCTGGCGGAGAATCTCAAGACCGGCAAAGTGCTCCGGTTCACCGGCGATGTCTGGAAAGAGCATGCCTGCTGCGTCGTGTTCATGCACGAGGCGGATCTGCAGCAGCGCAAGGAGTGGTCCCAGCGGGTGGTCAACGCCATCGTGAAAGCGCAACTGTGGATCAGGGGAAACCGCGACGCGACAGCGCGCCTCCTGGCGAAGGATGGCGAGGAGCATTACACACCGCATGCTCTTCCCGTGCTCGAACGGGTGCTTACGCCGGGAGATGATACCGGCTATATCGAGCAGGGCGCGATTCGCCATGTCGGCTGGAAGTCTCCCCGGATCGATTTCCAGCCCTATCCCTATCCGTCCTATACGGAGCAATTGATCCGCCTGCTCAAAGAGACCGCCGTCGAGGGAGACGCGGGATTTCTGCGCACACTCGAGCCGGCATTCGTCGCACGGGATCTCGTGGACGATACGTTCGTCAAGACGGCCATCCTGCAGGCCGGGGCGCTAAAGGCGTTCGGCTTGTCCGAGCAGTTCTCCAGACAGGAGGCGGTGGAACAGTGACCGAGGCGGTGAAACGGAGCGTTGAACGTTCAGCGCGTATCAGTCAGCTCCTGGCCGTGCAGTGACGTTACCGTCAGCCGGCCGCTTCACAGAACGAATCTTGCCGTTGGCAGGCCTCGGCAGCCTGCTCCTCTTCTGGTGGGTCGGCACGGCCTGGTTAGGGGAGCCGGGCCCGTTACGGCAAGCATTTTCTCCTGACCGCTGCCTGGCTGAGTTGGCCAAGCTGCTCTCATCGGGAGCGTTGCTTCCCCACATCCTGGCCAGCCTGAAGCGCGTACTCGTCAGCCTCCTGTTCGCAGTCCTGGTCGGGGTGCCGGTCGGTATCCTCGTCGGGGTCTCATCCCGTTGGGATCGCGCCACCTCCATGGTGTTCCAGTTCGTCCGAATGATTTCTCCTTTGTCATGGATGCCGGTGGCCATCATGCTGTTCGGCATCGGCGACGCGCCGGTCTATTTCCTCCTGACCGTGGCCGCCGTCTGGCCGATCCTCTTGAACACGTCTGCGGGGGTCGCTTCCGTCGAGGAACGGTGGATTCTGTTGGCGCGCAGCATGAGTGCAACCAGATGGGAGACGGTTCTCACCGTGGTGGCCCCCGCAATCCTTGCGCACGTGCTGACCGGGATCCGACTCGCCATCGGGATCATCTGGATCGTGCTGGTGCCGGCCGAGATGCTCGGGGTGAGCAGCGGATTAGGCTACTACATTCTCGATACCAGAGACCGTCTGGCTTACTCAGAACTCGTTGCGGTCATTCTTCTTGTGGGAGTCATCGGTTATGTGCTCGATCTGTCAGCCCGTCGTATCCACCAGGCCTGGATCCATCGGCCGGTGGACTAGCAGGATGTTGAAAAAGTCGCTCATGTCACCCACCCGCCCGGACGTGCCAAGACACGTCTTCACCAGGCTTTGTTCTCGCATCGCTCAGAGGCTCAACGTACCGAAAAGCGTATGCCTCGTCTCCTCGCTCGCTGCGGCCGTGCTGAACGGCCTTTTTGAACATCCTGCGGGATTTCAAATCCTCCCCATGACATTCAGGGGTCCTGGGTTGCCAGGCTATCAAAATGGTTTTTCAACAGCCTGCTAGAACGATTAGGCGCGAGGGATCCGGTTGAGTTGTTGAACAAGGCGCTTGTCACCCGTGCTCTTGTTGCCGCCTTCTCCCGGTGACACGGCGTCATGTGAAAAGCCAACGGATGGGATCCTCAGGTCCGTGTGGAGGGAGTGCTCTAGAGCCTGCGATCCCGAGTGTCATCGCAGAACGGTTTGTGCCGGCCCACCGGGCTCCTTTATCCTCGGTTAGAACCGGTACTCGATGCCGGTCTGAAACTTGACAGCATTGTCGGCAAACGGGGCGTACAGACGTCCCGGCAGAAAAATGCCGAAGTTCGCAAAGAGCCGGACGGCCGGATTGAAGAAATAATCCGTCAACACGTCGAATTCCTGACCGATATCCTTCGTCGGTCCCCCGACTCCCGTGCTGCTGTAGGAGAGGGCCGGGGTGAGGAAAGGGGTCGGTCCCAACGCTCCGGTGCCGGCGGGCTGCGCTTCCGTGGCGCGCAAATAGGTCCATGAAACTTTCGTTTGCAGTTTGTCGAGTGGTTTCACGATGAGATAGGGCTGAATAAACGTCGTGTTGGAGAACCCGCTTCCACGCCTGGTATCGAACGGCCGGCCGTTATAGCCGTGAATGTCGTCCGAAAAGAAGAAATTGTACCGGAACGCCGTTTCATCCAGGAACAGCGCGTCGAAGTTCTTGCTCCCGATGCCGAACGTCGTCCCGAGTGACAGGAGATTGTCGCGCACAAAAGGGAGCGCCTGCGAAGGGACATGGTATTTGAGGTCTAAATAACCCAGATAGTCGCTGTAGTCCTGCCTGGTTCCCGGAACGCCGCCCGCGGCGGCAGTGGTGGTGACGGGCGAAGTTCCCCACAGATAGACGCCTTCGAATGAATAATCGAGCAAGCCCAGTTTACCCGATCCGTTGAGATCGAAATATCTGTTCTGTTTGTTCACTCCCGCTGCCGTCGTGTCGAACAGAGCCCAGGCAAAAAACTGCAGGCGGTTGAGTGGGATCGGCGTATAGTTGAAGACCAGCCCGAATCCATCGAGATCTTCCTCCTTCCCGGTCACGTCGTTGACGCTCGTCTGGGTGGTCTGATTGAGCCCCGGGATGTTCGTGCCCTGCGGTGCGAACGTCGGGCCCGGTTGATTGGGAATCGACCGACCGGCCGAGCCCAGCACCCAGACGAGCGTGGTGTTGAAGGTATCGGTCCAGTTACGCCCGGCGGTGATCATGTCCCGCGGACTCTGGGCCACGATGCCGTTCCCCAGGCGTGCGTACTGGCGACCGGCACGGACCTTCAACCAGTCGTCGTACTCGATGTACAAGAGCTGCGGATTGACGATGAACTGCCGCTGTCCCGCCGCGCCGAGCGGCCCGGCATCGTTGCCGAGCAGGACACCGTCGTTGAACTGGTCTCCCGCGTAATCCAGCAACAACACCACCTGAAACGGCCCGTTCTTGATGGCGGTCGTCAGATACCCGCGCCAGTTGAAGAAGCGCATGCGTTGATCTTCTCGGCACGAGGTGTTGAACGAGCAAGAGGAATTATTCACGAAGGTTCGATTGCCCGGCGTGCTGCCGGGGGCGTTCCTGGTGTCGGAAAAATTATCGTAGAGATTGAACTGGAAGCGATTGTAGATCTGCAGCTCCAGCTCCCAGCCGACTTCCTTGGGTTTCTTCGGGGCGTCCAGGTACAGTTGCGGTTCGGGAAAACATTCCAGGAGCCCGACGCAGGCCACGGGATTGTAGGGGCGAAGCTGTTCCGGCTTTCTAATGTTCACATGGAACGAGGTCCAAGGATCCGGCGGCTTGACCGGTGGGGGAGCGGCCGACGCCTGAGCGGCGTTCGCCCGCTCCAGCCGCTCGATCCGTCGCTGCAGGTCATCGCGCTCCGCTTGCTGTTGCTGCAGCCGGTCCTTGAGATCCTGCAACTCATCGACGGACTGGCCGTAGCCGAGTCCCGGCGAGAGGAACCCATAAAACAAACCGAGCATGATCAGGAGTGCGCCTGACCTGTATGACGAGAACAGGGGGGAAGGCACTGCGTGTCCACAACGGTGGAGTGTCGATTCTCGATTGCGCATCATCCGCTTCACCTCCTTATGCAGTGCCCATAGCGAGGAACAGAGATTCGGCGCGCAGTGCAGTCGTTATGCCAATGGGTATTCAATGGGTTTTCAGCGGGAAGCACTGCGAGGGTTGCGGGCTCGGCAACAGTTTCTGCTGAGCGCTTGTTCAGGGCTCAACGGGGGAATCACGAAGAAGAGAGAGCAGAGAGGTGGACGGAAGATCGTGCGGGACGTCTTCAGAGACGAAGTCGATGGTCAGGTGATGGTGAAACCGGGACGACGCTCAATGGGAGAGCCGGTGCGACGACCGGTATGTTCCCCGTTGGGCCTGATCACTACGCAGGGAGAGGACCGGGCGGTGCCTCACCCTGCCACAGCAGCTCGTACCCGAGTTCCTTCGTCTTGGAGCACATGGCGGTCAAGGCTGAAAACTTGGTCCGGAAGAGGTCATCAGCGTGGGACCGCTCGTGATCGTCGAACGAACGCCAATACGTCACGACCGCATAATGTTCTTCTGTTGATCCGGTCGTGCTGAGCGAACCCTCCTCCGAAACGAAACCGGAAAACTTGAACACTTGCCCCGCGATAAATCCCCCGTTGTTTCCCCCGTACGTGTCTTTGACCACGCTGCAGAGTTCTCCGAAGGCAAGTTCCACGTCATCAAAGGTGACCCCAGGCCTGAGGCGGAGGGTGTTGAAGAGCATCTTGGCGCCGAACGGAATGGTAATCGGACCAAACATGGCCGCCTCCGGAATGGTATGTGGTTCGGTAGCCTTGTACGACAGAGGGCCGAGGTGCGTTTATATACTCCACTGACCGATTCGTTCCGAGAGGGATTTAGGCTGAATAGTAGCCGATGTACGCATTTGAGCCTGCATGACGTGACTGCCAGGCGGCACACTTTGAGTCAGCCACACGTTCCCGCCGATGACCGATCCCCGCCCGATCGTGATGCGTCCCAGGATCGTGGCTCCGGCGTAGATCACGACGTCGTCTTCCACTATTGGATGGCGGGGCTCCCCCTTGACCAGGACACCCTGCTCGTCTTCGGTGAATCGTTTGGCTCCAAGGGTGACAGCTTGATACAGACGGACGCGCTTTCCGATGACAGTCGTCTCGCCGATGACGACGCCCGTACCGTGGTCGATAAAAAACTGTGCATCAATTTGCGCGGCCGGGTGAATGTCGATTCCGGTCAACGAATGAGCGATATCGGAGACCAGGCGGGCCACCAGCGGCGCACCGAGCTCATGCAGGGCATGGGCGATGCGGTAATAGATGATGGCGGTCATGCCGGGATAACAGAGCAGAATCTCCGAGGCGCTGGTGGCAGCAGGATCTCCTTGATAGGCGGCTTGCAAATCTGTGAAGAGCAACCCTCGGATGGCTGGAAGCTGTATCGCGAATTCACCGATAATCCGGCTTGCTCCGCGGGCGAGGGAGAGATCATTCTGTTCATCGGCGTCGGATGCGAACAGCAACCCCCGGCGGACTTGATCCTGTAGGAGGGGCAGGGTCTGATTCAAGGTGTGCCCCACAAAATAATCGACGTTCGTCTCGTTCAAATCCGATCGGCCGTAGTGAGTCGGAAACAGCGCGGCGCACAGGCCCTCCACGATGTCTAGCAGCTCCTTCCTCGACGGCAGCTCGCGAATCCGACCCTGATGACGGATGTTGTGCATGCTCTCCCGCGACGTGCGCAGCTCCGTGACAATCTGGTCGAGGTTCCACGTCGTTCCTGCCGGTTCTTGTCGTTGCATCGTATCGTCTTCCATGATGATCAGCGACGCCGCAGCTCATGCAGAGCCCGGACCAACGTGTCGATTTCGTCGTGGGTATTGTAGAACGCCAGCGACGGACGAACGGTCCCTTCCAATCCGAACCGACGTACAGCCGGTTGGGCGCAGTGGTGTCCGGACCGCACCGCGATGCCGTGTCGATCCAAATGTCTGGCGACCTGCTCGTTCCGAACGCCGTCCAGGACGAAGGACAACACACTGGCTTTGGCTGCCGCGGTCCCGATGGGACGGAAGCCCCGAACGGAAGAGAGCGCCTGGGTCGCATACTCCAGCAACTCGTGTTCGTACGCGGCGATAGCGGGCATGCCTATGGCCGTGAGATAGTCGATGGCGGCACCGAGCCCGACCACACCGGCGATATCCGGAGTGCCGGCTTCGAATTTTTGCGGAATTTCGCTGTATGCCGTTTTTTCAAATGTCACGTCTTTGATCATGCTGCCGCCGCCCTGATAGGGCGGCATCTCTTCCAGCAAGGCGCTCTTGCCATAGAGTACGCCGATCCCGGTCGGCCCGAAAATCTTGTGCCCTGAGAACGCGAAGAAATCACAATCCATGGCCTGCACATTGATCGGCAGGTGCGGCGCGGATTGCGCTCCGTCCACAAGGACCGGTATGCCTCGCGCATGGGCGAGACCGATGATCGACTCCACGGGATTAATGGTGCCCAGAGCGTTTGAGACCTGCGTCACCGCCACCAATTTGGTGCGGGGACCGAGCAAGGGAGCAAACTGTTCCAGGAGCAATTCTCCGGCATCATTGATGGGAGCAATCCGGAGTAGAGCACCCGTCTGCTCGGCCAACAACTGCCAGGGCACGATGTTGGCGTGATGCTCCATTACGGTGAGCAAGATCTCGTCTCCGCGCCCGATATGGGTGCGCCCATAGGTTTGGGCCACGAGATTGACGGCTTCCGTGGTGCCGCGGACGAACACGATTTCCTTGGTATCGGCGGCGCCGATGAACTGCCGGACTTTTTCGCGGCCGCCTTCGTAGAGATCGGTGGCTCGAGCAGCCAGCGCATGCGCGGCTCGATGAATGTTGGAGTTGTCACGGCCGTAAAAGTGCGAGGTAGCCTCGATCACGCTCCGTGGTTTTTGCGTCGTCGCGGCGTTGTCGAGCCAGACAAGGGGATGACCGTTCACCCGCTGTTGGAGAGCCGGAAAATCCCGTCGGATCGATTCGACTTCAAGCGTGGACAACGGCAACGCGGTTGAAGAATGGGTCGTTACGCCGCCTGCCGTCGGAGAGGAATCGACCCCTCGAAGGAAGTACCAATCGCGCGCCGTACTGAACGCGTCTGCTCCCGACACCTGCGAGATACGCTGCTCCACGCGATGGTCTTCGGGCCGTCGTGGATCTCTGGAGCCGAAGAACTCGCCGTTACAGCGTGGTTCGCCAAACGGATAGGCTTCGCTGGAATCCGATGTATGTGCCCCGGAGGGAATAGAGTCTCTCTCGGGCGATGCGTTCGGGGTGACCGTTTCACCGGGGTAGACCTGAGGAAGGATGTTCGCCGTGGCTAATGGATAGCCGCCGGACAATCCCGGATTATCCGGTGTGTCTGCCCAATCAGTCGGCCGCCCAGATGGAGTCGAAGGGGAGGTGCCGGACAGATTCGACACGCTACCTGGCATGCCGGCAATCATCGTCGGAACGGTGGGGATTACCGGTGAAGGTCCCGGGATTGATGCCGGCCATTGCGTTGCCCGTTCAGAGCTCCGGTAGAATTCATTCGCCAGCTTGGTGATCAAGGCTGTCTCGAATGCCTCATCGTTGTGAGGGATGTGGTTCCGCTCTGCATTCATGGTCTCACCCTTTTGGATAGACATACTCGTGATAGAACTTGACTGACACGTTGTCGAGACGCGCGATCGCGTCCTCGGTCGACACCGCGGCGGAGAAATACCGAGTGACGAGATGAGAAGCGATACCGTGTTCGTTCGTCCCCATGTATCGGACGGAGAGGCCCGGTTCCAACTCTCCCGCCACGCCCGCTTTCTGCAGTCCGATGACTCCCTGCTGCGCTTCACCGGCACGCAGCAATAAGATAGTCGATTTACCTGCCTTGTCGATCTCCAGCTTGTTCGTAGGGATCAGAGGAACGCCGCGCCAAGTGATGAACGGCGAGCCGAACAGATGAACCGTGGGTGGAGGGACGCCGCGTCTGGTCGCCTCGCGCCCGAATGCGGCGATCGCCTTGGGGTGGGCCAGAAAGAAGGCCGGCTGTTTCCAGACCAGGGTCAAGAGCTCATCCAAATCATCCGGCGTGGGAGTTCCCTTGCGTGTTTGGATGCGCTGCTCAGGCACTACCTCTTTCAGCAGTCCAAATTCCTCGTGGTTGAGAATCTCCCACTCTTCGCGTTCCTTCACGGCTTCGACGGTCAGGCGTACCTGCTCGCGCAATTGGTCAATGCGATTGCTGTACAGATCGGTCACGCGCGTGTGGGTATGCACGATGGTTTGGATGGTGCTCAAGTGATATTCGCGCGGACGGACCTCATAGTCCACGTACGTCGCCGGTAGTTCCGGTTCGTTTCTGTCAACCGTCAACAGATCCACTTTCACTTCACCAAATTCGCTGGCGGGTTGTCCTTTTGGAGCCTTGGCCACGCGGTTCAGTCGATAGACCCCGCCGTCGACGTCCACCCATGGCAACAGCTTGCGGAGCCAGCGCGGGGTGATCTGGATCATCCGTGGAGCAGTGACGGTGGCCGTGGCGAGGTTGCGCGCCGCTTGGGCGCTTAAACTTGTTCGTGAGGTGTCACTCATGACCATATCCTTTCTGATGTAAGCGAGCGTGATGCCTTAGTGCAGGGTCCCGTACTTTCTATTTCCATTTTCGCGTTTGTTGCTGCGAAGCAGCCACTGGTTCCGGCCTCGAATTCACCCTCCTTTCGTATCGCTGGTTTCCCATCAAGCCGCTCCGTTGCGGGTCACCGGATCGTGCAGATTTCCGGCTCGTGATCTATGAGGGCTGTGATGGTCGGCTGGTCCCCACAGAGCGGACAGGCTGGATTGCGGGCCACCTTGACCTCCCGGAATGCCGTGCGTCTGGCATCGAAATCCAGGAGCCGGTCAGTCAAGGGCTGACCGATGCCCAGGACCAATTTCAAGGCCTCACTCGCTTGGATTGTACCGATGATGCCGGCCAAGACACCGAGCACACCGGCTTCCTGACAACTGGCAACCAGTCCCGGCGGTGGCGGCTGTCTGAATATGCAGCGGTAACAGGCCGAACGCTTAGGAATGATCGTAAATACACGCCCTTCGAAGCGCAAGATCCCTCCATGCGCGAGCGGCTTTCCGGCCATGTAGCAGGCATCATTGATCAAAAACTTCGCGGGAAAATTATCCACTCCGTCGAGTATGACGTCATAACTGCACACGATATCCAAGGCGTTTGCCGCGATCAGACGTTCTTCGTGCAGGATCACTTCGACATCGGGATTCAACGCCTGAATTTTTTCCTTCGCCGAGAGCACTTTGGGACGTCCGACGTCTGAGGTATGGTGAATGACCTGACGTTGCAGGTTCGAAAGATCGACGACATCATGGTCGATGAGACCTATGGTGCCGATGCCGGCTGCCGCAAGATACAGGGCGGCCGGCGCTCCAAGGCCTCCGGCTCCGACGATCAGGACACGGGCCTTCGCGATCTTCTTCTGACCCTTCCCCCCGACTTCCGGAAGGAGAATGTGGCGGCTGTATCTGGTGATCTGGGCGTCGGTGAATTCCATGTCAGGTTTCGATGGTCTTTTAGGCGGTGAAATACTTTTCCATGCTGATATATCGCTCCCCCGTATCACAGAGCACGGTGACCACGGTCTTTCCCGGGCCGAGTTCCTGCGCCACCCTTGTTGCGGCATGCACGTTTGCACCGGACGAGATGCCCACCAGGAGGCCCTCCGCTTTGGCAAGCGCTTTGGCGGTTTGAAAAGCTTCCTCATCCGTTACGGTCACGACACGATCAATTAATTTACGGTTCAAGATGGGCGGCACGAAGCCCGCCCCAATGCCCTGTATCTTATGGGGACCGGCTGCTCCGCCCGACAAAACGGGTGAGGTTGCAGGTTCCACGGCAATGATCTGAACGGCCGGATTCCGTTCTTTGAAGACTTCGCCGCAGCCGGTGATCGTTCCACCGGTGCCAACACCGGCGACAAAGGCGTCGAACCGGCCTTGCAGGGCGTTCCAGATTTCCGGCGCCGTCGTCGAGCGGTGGACCGCCGGGTTCGCCGGATTAGAAAATTGATCCGGCATAAAGTATGACGGATGACCGGCCACGATCTTCTCGGCTTCCCTGATGGATCCCAGCATGCTCTCCCATCCCGGAGTACGGACGAGGTCTGCGCCGTAGGACGACAAGAGACTGACGCGCTCCAGGCTCATGGTTTCCGGCATGACGAGAATCAGTTTATATCCTCGGATCGCCGCTACGAGCGCGAGTCCGATGCCGGTATTGCCGCTGGTCGGTTCGACAATCGTGGCACCTGGCTCGAGTCTGCCGCTTCGTTCCGCCTCGTTGATCATGTTGAGGCAAATACGGTCCTTGACACTGCCGCCGGGATTGGCGCTTTCTAGTTTGGCGTAGATGGTCGCGCCTCCATCCGGTGAGAGCCGGTTTAGCCGGATGAGCGGCGTATTGCCGATCAAGCTGGTGACGTCGTCATACGCGTGAACGATCACCGGCCCCCTCCCATGTAGAAGAGAAATTCGATCCGGTCCCCATCCCGAAGAGGCGTCGAATCGAGACTCGCCCGATCGATCATCGCATCGTTCAATTCCACTGCCACCATCTGAGGTTCGATAGTTTTCTCCTTCAGCAGATCGAGGAGAACAGATGCCCGTGTTTCCTCCGGTTTGCCATTGACGGTCACCACCATGAACGATCTCCTCCGATCCAATTCGGTTTAAATAAACAGCGTCGTCTCGGCACCTGCCGTGACCGTGAGAATGGCGGGCAGTCCCATGACGCTGTCTACCAGCCGGGTGACGGTATCTCCGTTCACCCCCATGTATTCGAGGCCGGCACTGCAAGCGACCAGCTGGAAATCACCGACCAATTTGGAGTCCTTGAACATTTCAGAGATGCTCGGAACCTGTTTCGCCCTCAACAGCGCACGGATCTCGTCGCCCGAGCCGACGTGGTCCGAGGGAAAATCCATCTCATCGATCCGGCCTTCGGCCAGCTTCTTGATTGTCCAGAACATCAGAACGACAGTGACCTCTTTCCCCATGGCGGCGGCCGTGAGCCCCAGCGTAGCCACCTGATGAAGCTTGTCGTACGTGCCGTTATGGGCAAAGATCACAAACCGTGGTTTCGGCGTCATGCATGCTCCCGCTGCGTCTTGAGTAGTCCGTACCGCAGCAGCCGATCGCGGACGATATTGCGACTGATACCCAGCAGGCGCGCGGTGCGCAGCTGGTTCCGCTCACAATACTCGTATGCGGCTTGGAATACGGTTTCATCGATGAGCCGGTAGAGATCTGGCGTGTCCGCATCAAAAAGATGTCTGAGTCCTTCCTCCAGCCGGGCCGGTCTTACCGGCGCAGTGGAGGCCGTGATTTCCGGCGGACGGGCAGCGGGCAGTCGCAGGTCTTCGGGTTGTACGATCGATCCTGAACAGACCAGCAGGGCATGATGAATCGTGTTCTCCAGTTCACGAATGTTGCCGGGCCATGGATAGGCGAGCAACGCGCGGGCAGCTGACGGCGAAAGCTCGACGACGGAGTAGCCGAGCCGGTTTCCATATTCGGCAAGAAAGTGTTGGGCCAGCGGTAATACGTCCGCGGTTCGCTGTCTTAGCGGAGGAAGCTCAAGCGATGCGACGTTGAGCCTGTAGTACAGGTCCTCCCGGAATCGTCCGGCCCTTACGGCCTCATCGAGCCTCACGTTGGTGGCCGCGATCAGCCTGACATCCACGGCGACAGGCTGCCGGGATCCAACGGGCACAACTTCCCGCTCTTGAACCACGCGCAGCAGCTTAGCCTGTAACGGAAGAGGAAGATCTCCTATCTCGTCAAGAAACAAGGATCCGCCATGCGCGGTTTCGAACCATCCTGCTTTCGAGGCGACCGCTCCCGTAAACGCGCCGCGCTCATGGCCGAAGAGCTCGCTCTCCATGAGCGAGTCGGTGATCGCCGCGCAATTCACCGCAATGAAGGGTCCTTGATGCCGAGCGCTCCGCTCGTGCAAGTGCCGGGCGATCAACTCCTTGCCGGTGCCAGTCTCTCCGATGATCAGCACGGTCGCTTCACTCCTGGCAATACGCTGAGCGCGTTCCAGAAGTGCATATGAGGCCGGATCTTCGAAGACCAGGCAGCTGGCACGCGTGGAAAGTGTCAGGGCGTGAGGATCTTTCGCTTTGACGATCGTGATGGATGCTTGCGCGTTCGCGGAGGACATGGGCGTATCGGGTCTCTGGTTCATCGGTAATGTCAGTGCCGGCATGGTCGTACGTACGGCTATTGGTCGTGAATACTCAGCCTCACGTAGGTGTTCCGCGTCCTAAAGCGCTCCTGAATCAGGGTGACAACGGGTCCGGTATTCTGAAAATCTGGAGTTGCTTGGGATACAAAAACACGACGTCGCCCTGTTGGATCTTGAGCTCGCGATATCGATCTTTGGTGAGCTCGACCTCGATGCTTTGCTCGACGTGCTTCGAATTCAATTCCAGCCTAACCCGAGCTCCTGCGTTGATGACCGTGTGTACGGTGGCTTCGAGCTGGGTCGGGGTCGTCCGGTTAAGGCTCAATTCCAGATCGTGCGGCCGGACAAAGGTGACCTCCTGATCACCAGTGGCGCCGTCTCCGGAAACCGGCAAGAGCGCGTGATCGACATCGACACCCGGCTGTTCATGAGGGGCGCGGCCATGGAAGACATTGACGTCACCGAGGAACTTATACACGAAGGGTGTGGCCGGCTGTTCATACACTTCGTCGGGAGTTCCGATTTGCTCGATCCGGCCCTGGTTCAAGACGACGATGCGGTCTGCCGATTCCAGCGCTTCTTCCTGATCGTGCGTCACGAGTATGCTCGTAATATGTAAGTCGTCATGCAGTCGCCGAAGCCAGCGCCGGAGCTCCTTCCTGACCTTGGCGTCCAACGCTCCGAACGGCTCGTCAAGGAGAAGGAGTTTTGGTTCGACGGCCAGAGCCCGCGCCAGTGCCACGCGCTGACGCTGCCCACCCGAAAGTTGATTCGGATAGCGGTTCGCCATGGCTTGTAATTGGACCAGCGACAGCAGTTCCTCGACTTTGTCCCGAATGCGATCCGCAGAGGGGCGCTGAGCGCGCGGAAGCACGTTGAGGCCGAAGGCCACATTGTCGGCGACGGTCAGGTGACGGAACAGCGCATAATGCTGAAACACGAATCCGACGCGGCGTTCGGTGATGCGCTGATCCGTCACTTCGGTGCCATTGAGCAGAATTCGCCCTTCATCCGGCCGCTCCAAGCCTGCGAGAATTCTCAGGAGAGTCGTCTTTCCGCAGCCGGACGGGCCAAGAAGGGCGACCAGTTCCCCGCGTTGCACATGAATGCTCACGTCCTTCAGCACGGTGAAGGCCCCGAAGCGCTTGGTGACGTGTTCAACCTGTATGCTCATGGATGACTCCCTGTCTGTGCGTGAACGTCAGGAGCGTGCGTCGTCCGGACGGGGTCTGTTTTCCTCTCGACGATCGTTTTGGCGATGAGTGTGACGATCGCCAGCAAGGTCAAGAGGGACGCCACTGCGAACGCCCCGACCGCATTGTATTCGTTATACAGAATCTCTACGTGCAGGGGCAGGGTATTGGTCAACCCTCTTATGTGACCGGAGACGACGGAAACCGCGCCGAACTCCCCCAATGCCCGCGCATTGCAGAGGATGACCCCGTAGAGCAGACTCCATTTGATATTGGGCAGCGTCACCCGCATAAATGTCTGCCACCCTGACGCGCCTAATGTCAGAGCCGCCTCTTCTTCTTCCCGACCCTGCGATTGCATAAGAGGAATGAGTTCCCGTGCGATGAACGGAACGGTCACAAACGTGGTGGCCAACACGATTCCTGGCAGGGCAAAAATGATCCTGATGTCGTGCTGCGCCAGCCACGGTCCGAGCCAACCCTGTGCCCCGAACAGCAGCACGTAGATCAATCCAGAAATGACGGGTGAAACCGCCAACGGAATATCGATCAGCGTGATGACAAACTGCTTGCCGACAAACTCGAATTTGGCGATGGCCCACGCGGCGGCAATGCCGAAGACGGCGTTGAGCGGCACGGCAAGAGAGGCAGCCAGGAGTGAGAGGCGGATGGCGGCCAACGCGTCCGGATCCTGAAATGAAGCGAAATACGCGCCGAGTCCGTGCTTCAGCGCCTCGGTAAAGACTGCGGCGAGAGGGATGAACAGGAACAGAGTGAGATATCCGAGCGCGACGGCAATAAGGATCCAGCGAACGAGTGCCCGTTCGCTTGTGAGCGATGCTTTCCACTCCTCATGGCTGATTCTCGAAATGGCTTGTGTCGTCATGAATAGGTGTCCTTAGCGTCCGGCATGGCGGGCGGTGCTCCACCACTGAAGAAGATTGACGATCAGCGAAAGCAGGAATGAAATCACGAGCATGACGACGCCCAATGACGTCGCTCCCGAATAGTCGTATTGCTCAAGTTTCGTCATGATCAGCAGGGGAGTGATCTCGGATTTCATCGGCATGTTTCCGGCAATAAAGATGACCGATCCGTATTCTCCCACAGCCCGCGCGAACGCCATGGCGATGCCGGTCAGGAGGGCGGGCCACAACTCCGGCACGATGACGGCGCGAAAGGTCTGCCAGCGGCTGGCTCCGAGCGTGGCCGCGGCTTCCTCCACCTCCCGATCCAAATCTTGCAGCACCGGCTGGACGGTACGCACGACGAATGGTAGGCCGA
The DNA here is from genome assembly GCF_011405515.1 of Nitrospira sp. KM1. Taxonomy (NCBI): domain Bacteria; kingdom Pseudomonadati; phylum Nitrospirota; class Nitrospiria; order Nitrospirales; family Nitrospiraceae; genus Nitrospira; species Nitrospira sp. KM1. Next base: position 141,128 of record NZ_AP022671.1, read on the forward strand.
TGAAGGTAAGCGCCACCAGGACCCCCAACGGCGTGAATGCCACTTTGATGCCGAGTGGCTCGAGCAGCCGGCCGATCCATCCGTTCGACGCGTAGATGGCTGTCAGCGCGATTCCCGCCACCGCCGTTGGCAGGGCGAACGGGAGATCGACCAGAGCGTCCACGATGGCACGCCCGGGAAATCGATATCGGACCAGAACCCAGGCCACGATTGATCCGAACACGCCGTTGATCAAGGCCCCGACCAAGGAGGCGCCGAAGGTCAGACGGTAGGAAGCGAGGGCGCGAGGTTCCGTCACGGTGTGCCAGAACTGATCCCAGGTCAACGTGCTGGTTTTGATCACCAGTCCGCTCAAGGGGATCAGTACGATTAAACTGAAGTACAGTGTTGCAAATCCGAGCGTCAGGCCGAATCCCGGAAGCACGCTGGGCTGTTTGAGTATCAAAGGCATGAAATTCCCCTCATGCAAACTTGATTATGGTGAACGATCTCCGCGCGTCTGAAATAACCGGTCAAATGTGCCTCCGTCCGTAAAATGGGTCGCGATAGCACGACTCCATCCGCCGAAGACGTCATCGGCTGTGAATAGTTCAACAGGGGGAAACAACTGCGCATATTTTTTAGCCACGGAAGCCAGCCGTGGCCGATAGTGATGGGTAGCCGCCAATTCCTGGCCATGCTCGGAGTACAGGTAACTAAGATAGGCTTCGGCAAGCTTTCTCGTGCCGTGTTTGTCCACTATGACATCCAGAACGGCGACGGGTCCCTCGGTCAGGATGCTGGCTGATGGGTAGACCACGTCAAATCGATCGGCACCCAATTCCTTCTGGATCAGTGAAACCTCATGTTCGAACGTCAGCAGCGCATCCCCCAATCCGCGTTGCGCGAAGGTCGTCGTCGCTCCACGTCCGCCGGAATCCAACACCGGCACATTGTTCAACAGTCGCCGGACGAACTCTTCTGCCTCGCGATCGGTCCCGCCTCTTGTGAGAATCTGCCCCCATGCTGCCAGATAGCTGTAACGACCGTTGCCGGATGTTTTCGGGTTGGGCATGATGACACCCACGCCGGGCTTGGTAAGGTCGGCCCAATCGCGAATGCCCTTGGGATTGTCTTTCCGGACTAGAAAGACGATCGTGGACGTCCAAGGCACGCTGCCATGCGGCAGCCGTTGTCGCCAGTTCGCCCCGAGCAATTTGCCGACATCGGAGAGAATTGTGACGTCACTTTCTTGATTCATCGTCACGACATCGGCTTCCAAACCTCCCAGAACTGCACGCGCCTGGGCGCTTGAGCCGCCGTGAGATTGCTTGATGGTCACGGTTTGACCGGTCTTCTCCAGCCAATATTTCTCAAAAGCGGGATTGTACGCTTTATAGAATTCGCGGGACACGTCATAGGAGACGTTCAGCAATTCGTGCGGCTCTGCGCCGGCGGTTGCCGCTTCCGAGCACTGCGATGCGAGTAAGGACAACATGAGCAGGGAGGCGGCGCGATGTATTCCCGCTGATCCGCGCCTGGGCAAAAAACGTCTCACGATGCTCATTTGGATATCTGCAGATAGATCTTGTCGAATGTGCCACCGTCGGCAAAATGGGTCTTATTGGCGTTTTGCCAGTTGCCAAATAATTCCTGGAGCGTGAACAGCTCCACCTTGGGGAATTTTGTCTGCTTTGCCGCCACCGACTGAAGTCTCGGCCGATAGGAATGCTTGGCTGCAATCTCCTGACCTTCTTCAGAGTACAGATACTCGAGATAGGCTTGGGCGACTGCTCGGGTGCCGTGCTTATCGACCGTCTTATCGACAAGGCTCACCGTCGGTTCTGCCAAGATGCTGACCGGCGGCACGACGATATCGAATTTGTCTTTTCCCAGTCCTTCACCGCCAAGAAGAATTTCATTTTCCCAGTTGATCAGCACGTCGCCGATGCCTCGTTCCACGAACGTCGTGGTGGCTCCGCGTGCTCCCGAATCGAGAACCGGGACATTCTTAAAAAGAAGGGACAGAAATTCCTGTGCCTTCTTCTCATCGCCGCCGGATTGTTTGAGGGCATAGCCCCATGCGGCCAGATAGTTCCAGCGTGCGACACCGGAGGTTTTGGGATTCGGTGTGATGACGGAGACGCCCGGTTTGATCAGGTCTTTCCAGTCCTTGATGCCTTTGGGGTTGCCCTTTCTGACCAAGAACGCGATGGTTGATGTGTAGGGAGCGCTGTCGTGTGGGAGGCGGCTTTGCCAGTTGGCCGGAAGCAAAGCAGCCTTTTCAGAAATTGCATCGATATCGTAGGCTAGAGCCAGCGTCACCACATCGGCTTCGAGTCCGTCGATCACGGCCCGTGCCTGCTTGCTGGATCCGCCGTGAGATTGTTTGATCGTTACGGTTGTACCGGCCTTGGCCTTCCAATATTTTGCGAATGCCGCATTAAATTCCTGATACAGCTCGCGCGTCGGGTCATAGGACACATTGAGGAGGGAGACCGATTCGGCGGATTGAGTCGGAAGAGGCTGCCAGACGATGCCACTGATGATGAGGGCAACAGCGATGAAGTATGTAGGTGCCACGACACGATCCTTTCGTTGAGAAATAGTCATAGAGAATTCGCCGAGTCTACGACGTGCATGCATCCTTCATTTTGCCTGACTCTCGAACGGTCCTGACCCTGGATGGCCCGCGGTCCCAATATCCTGGCAAGCGAGGCCTGGGCCAAGAGACGCGTCGAGTCCAAGAGTGGAAGTGGTGCAGTTTCGGGAATCACGATCAGGGGCAGTTCCGTACAACCCAAAATCGCTGCGTCGTAGCCGGATGTGTGGAAGCGCTCGAGCACATCGTGAAGGAATACCTGTGAGCGTGCTGTGAAGCGGCCAGGAATGAGTTCGTTCATGATGATGTCATGAATGCGTGTCTGATCAGCCCAATCTGGAGTGGCGCATTCGATGCCCCATTTGCCGAGGTAGTCTGGATACAGGGAACTGGCCATGATCGTGCGTGTACCAAGCACGCCCACACGGCGGAAACCCCGGCGTGCGGCTTCGGCGGCCACTACCTGTGCAATGTGGAGCCAGGGCGCAGGGGTCGTCACGAATGGATAGGAGAGGTGCAGGGTATTATTCGGGCAAATGATCAGGGTCGCCCCCGCCCTGGCCAATTTGGCCGCGGACTGGGACATCAACGCCGCCACGTGAATCCAATCGTTCCGATCGACAGCGCTCAGATACGAGCGGAGCGGAAATGTATGTAAGCTGACTTCGGGATGTATGCAATTATACGAGGACTCCATTTCTGTGCATAAGATGCGGTAGCAGAGAGCCGCCCCTTCGGCCGTTCCCGCCACGATCCCGATATGTCCGCTGCTATTGGTGAATTCACAAATCATGAAAGTGACCCGTTGTATGAATGTAGACCCAACAGGTTCGTTGTCTGTCGTACAGATGAGCCCACTGCTCGGCTTCGTTTCCGATAATAAACGGGAAGCCCCAGTCGTCCCGCCTCCACGCGTACCTTCTTGGCAAGCGCATGGTTGACCCGGTCCAGAATGAGGATGACAGCGTCAGTTGCCTTGGGAATGGCCCGGCTCAGATCGCGGGTCTTTCGTCCGCTCCAATGGTTGATAGGTGTCCGCGTATCCGCCGCGATCCCTTGCGCCAACGTTCCCACCGAATCGCCTCCCACCACTAAGATGCTCACGATCCCTCCTTCCATCCGTCCAGCGGCGGAGCGGCAGTTGCTGCCGCAGAGCTGCCGCTCCTCCGGGTTCGTCACGCCGTCTTACGGGGTGACATGACTTTGTCGCGGTTCCAGACCAGGTTGAATCGGCAGTGCCGAAAGAGCTTCCCGGTAACGAATATAGAGTTCTTCCCGCTGCTCGGGCGCAAACAGCCGTCCTCCAGACTTCGCCTTGACCAGATATTCTTCCGGCTCGAAGGTGACGTCAAAAGCGGCGGAGCGTTCCGGAACGTTGGGCATCTGCCGGTCGTACTTGCCGATGTCGGGACCCGGACCGTGGCGGTCATGCACTTCACTGAGTGCGAGAATCAGTTGTGGATCCCGGACGGACAGCCATCCCGTCGTCGTTTCCTCTTCACCATGTTCGGTGACATGACTCAGATGAAAATAGACCCGCTGAGCCGCGGTTGCCTGAGCCAGCGCCTTGGAAAGCGCAGGAGCGAGCAGCGTAATTTCTTCATCCCGGAACGCTCTGGTCCGATTGGCTTCTCCGGACACCAACCGATGCACAAAATTTCGCTGTTCCCATGTCCGGACACCGCGGAGAAGCGTACCGATTTGAGTCGGCGTCAACGTGATCGGATGCGTATTATTGCCGGCATCGGGATCTCCCTCCAAGCGGACGACGTTGAGCCCCGACTCATAGATCGCCTTCTCCGGCACGACAGGCTTGCTGGCGCAAGCGGGGAGCAGGACGAAGGCGCCAAGAACCAACAAGGATGTGCGAACCTGCCATGAGAGCGTGTGAGGTGTCAGGGATCGACGGTTCATGGTTTGACCTCCTTCCGCTGTGCAAGGCTCACATCCGATGAGGATTGGTTGAAGCCGAACTGTTTCAACTGCTCCTGGACCTCCGGCGAGAGCAGAAACTCGGTGAAGTCCTTGGCGCCCGAGATGTTCTTTGCCGTCCATGCCGTGGCGACACCATAGCGGACGGGGTTATGCGAGTCGGGTGAGGCGGTGTCGAGAATACGGACGTTCGAGTGGCCGACGGCATCCGTTTGATACACCACGCCGACTTCGGCTTCGCCATTGGCTACGAGATCCAGTACAGCGCGTGAATGTTGACCATACACGTATTGTGATTTGAGCTGCGCATCGAGCTTGGAATGTTTGAGAAATTGCAACGCCACTTTTCCGACTGATGAGGTCTTGGGATCTCCGATGGCAATGCGGCGGACCGGCACCGTGTGCAGATCTTGGACGGATCTGACTGGTGCGGGAAGCGCGGTCGCGGTAATGAGGACGAGTGACGTAGCCGCGTAGCTCCGTTTTGTCCCCTCGAGCACGAGATGTTTTTGTTCCAGCTGGTCGATTTCCTCAAAGAGCGACGGCAGATAGACATCGACCGGCGCGCCTTCCTCGATCTGCTTGCGCAAAGTTTGGGAAGGGCCGTAGATGACTTTGACCGTTATTTCTTTATGCTGTGCCTCGAAAAGAGGCAGCAGTTTGCGGAAGGCGTCCCGCAGGCTGTTCGCGGCGGCGATCGTCAGAGGTTCCGGTTGGGCATGGACCACAGATGTCGTGACCAGTTGCATGGCCACACCGGTCAAGATGACCAAGCTGGTAAAGATTCGTTGTAAGCGCGTCATGGTATTCCTCTTAGGAGTAAAAGGTTTACATTGCTAGAAGAAGAATTGATATTGCACGTTGAAGCGATTCTCGATCAAGTCACGGCCGAACCCCGCCTTGGTTTCAAACGGATATCGGTCGGGCGCGCGTCCCCCGCTTCCCATCGTGATATTGGAGTAGTCAATGACCAGCCGATTGTTGTACGTGCCATCGAAGCTGTAGTTGATGGCTGCACCGAACTCTTTGAGCAGGTCGTCCTTTTGTTTTGTCGATGGATCCAAGACGCCATATCGAACTGCGAGTTCCAGCTTTCTGGGGATCACGTATTTGCCGGCCTGAACGTAAAATCCCCATGCCTGACCCAGACTAACCGGAGGTCCGACGGCCAGAGGACTCGTCGGAATGGTACCAAGATCGAACACCTGGGTACCGCTGTCGGCATTTCGTACGCGTTGGTGCCGATAATAGCCTTCAGCCTGGAGAGACCATCCCCGATATTTTCCGATAAAGTCCGTTTCGTATGTCTGGAAATCGTAGATGCCTCCGCCGAGTAGCCGCCCATTGAAAGCTTTGGTCACGCGCTGACGGAAGGCACGTTCGACGATATCGGACCGTATCGAGCTCAAATAGTTTTGCCCGGGGTCGTATGCGTAGCCGAAGGCGATCGCAGCTTGGGGAGTCCGCGAATTGAGAATGTCGCCTTGCCCGTAGCCTGGATTGCCGGCGATTTTATAGAGCAAGCGAACCGTGTACATCAATTCACCCGTCATGAATCGGGTGTCGTAATTGTAGGTCCTGGTAGTCCCTGAATTCGGTGCTCCGGGGGTTCCCGTAACAGGCAGCACGTTTTGACTGACGGCGGTCCCTTCCCGCGCCAGATTGGCACCGACGCCGCCCCAAATCCCGATCGCATAGTTGAACTTGTATTGATCCTCATCACTCAGAATGCTGATACCGATGTCCCGGCTGCCTTGCAGGTTTGAGGCGAAGGCATTCTGGACAATCAGATTGTCCGCAAAACTGGAGGTGGCGATGGAACTGATGAGGGCACGATTGAACCAGACTCGCTGTTGACCGACCTGAACGGTAGCCCATGGGATATGCCAGGAGGAGACATATGCATCGAGAAGGCTGCCACGTCCGCTGCCGCCCTCTTGATCCCAGGAGGTCTGATCGAATGCGACGGAAAAGTTATAGCGAAAATCCGGATCGAACGCGTAACCCAGGAATTGCAGCCGAGACCGGGGCACCGAAAATTGATTGGAGTCGCTCTGCTTTCTCCATGCACGATACTCCACCTGCCCGCCGAGAATTTCAGGATTTCTTGAATCTCCAGTGGTCGACCAGGTGTCGTTATAAGTGCTGTGAGAATAACGGACCTGTGTCAGCAACCGGAGTTTCAGAAGAAACTTTTCGCCGACGCGAATGTTCAGGCCGTTATTCACATCGACGTTGAAGTTTGGCCGTGAGAGCCGTTCTTTGTTCTCTATCACTTTCAAGCCCTTTTCGTATTCATCCTGAGTAATGATCCCTTTTAAATAGAGATATTTGAGGCCCGGATCTTCGCCCGAGTAATACTCCCATTTGCCTTCCTTCTTGACGAATTGACCTTCTTCGACGGCCAAGCTGGAAGGGGGAGGTGTCAGCCACACGAAACCCAATGCTATGACAAACAGCAGACCGGAAATTCTCATGTCGATTCTCCTCCATGACATGGGAACTTCCGGTGGTCCGGTCAGTTCACAAACAATCGTGTCAAAAAATAATGGGATCGGTCTCCAGTTGACTGGATGACAGCGTTCCGTGTGTTAGCGTCAACAATGTTGATATGACATGACCATTTCCCTCACTTGAATGAATGTGAATATCCGGACTCCAGACGAACTTTTTCCTTGCGCTCGATCTGAACGACTTTGGAATCATGGACGATGATTTCCACCGATCCGAACCGCAGATCTTTCAATGCACTGAGGATTGCCAGCTCGAGCTGTTCTTGCAGGTCCTTCTTCTCTTGCCCCTGTGTTCCCTTACTCAACGTCAACATCTCTGCTTCCTCCTCATCACCCTGATTGATCTAGATGAATAACAATCTTTAGTGAGCGCCCCAGGCCCTCTCGATTAGGGGAGAGGACAGAAGGGTTCCAGTAAAGATGTCGGCCCGACGTTTGTCGATCGTCGAATCAACACGACGGACGATAGGGAGCGTGGTCGAGGAATCAAGGTGTCAGAAGAATGTTGGATGTTCCCGTCTCTATATAATGGATGTATATTAATCATGACTACTCCGATAGGATTTATAAAACATCTTATATATAAACTTAATCTACTTTGTCAACAATATTCTATCTGAACCAGTTGCTTTCATTCATGAATCAATTAAACTTGACAATAGCAATTTATAATTGATAGATAATGCCGCGTCATGGGTCTCAAACATCGCCCAGAATCTCCGGAAAATTTCCAAAACAACCTTAGGACGGTTCGAACGCATCGCGGCCTGTCGCAAGGAGATCTGGCTGGAAAGTCTGGCATTACGAGACAGGCAGTTTCATCTATCGAATCCAACGTTTACCTGCCGACGACAGCAGTGGCATTGCGACTTGCCGCTGCCCTCAGTTGTACTGTCGAAGAGTTGTTTCGTCTAGCCGATGCACCGGATCTCCTTGAAGGCCATTTCATAGGGGAGATTCCAATGAGAAACACCGGCTCCTCACCCGTCCGCGTGAAAGTCGCGGTCGTCGGCTCAAAAACGATCGTCCGTCCAATGGCCGGATTGGGCGAAGTGCTGTCCTGCACCGTTTCAGCCGATGGCTACCTTCAGCACGACACGCTGCGATCTGGTGGTGCTTGCCGTGTGAGACTTTCACGCAATCGTCAGGAAGTTGACCAGGAAATTTCAGTGGCCGGTTGCGACCCTGCCATCTTTTTGGCCGGTGAGCACCTCAGGCGAAAAAAGGATCTGACGACCGTCATCGGATGGTCGATGGGAAGCACGGCCGCCCTTCACGCCTTACAACGCGGCGAAGTGCATGTGGCGGGATTGCATCTGTTTGATCCAGTCAGTGGAGAGTCGAATCTTCCCTTCCTTCGAAAGGCGCTCAAAGGGTCCGGCTACGATGTCGTGACTTTCGCGACCTGGGAAGAAGGATTCGTCGTGCGAAAGGGGAATCCGAAATCCATCCGCTCGGTCGACGACCTGGCCCAACGGGATGTGTTGTTTGTGAATCGTGAGGAGGGTGCCGGCGCTCGATTGTTGCTCGACAACCGGTTGCAGCTCACGGGAATGGTCCCCGCGGCAATTCATGGCTACGGCCGGTTTGTAGCGTCGCATTTCGAGGTTGCCCGAGCGGTGGCATCGGGGCAGGCGGATGCCGGCATCGGAATCCGTTCGGCCGCACAGTTGTTTGATCTGGATTTCGTTCCGCTACAATCCGCCCGCTACGACCTGGTCGTCCCACGGCCCTATCTTGCGTCCCATCCGACGCTGGCCAACCTCTTCGAGACGCTCGTCAGCCGTCCTTTCAGAAACGAGATAGAAGCACTCGGTGGCTATGACACTCGCGAGACGGGAACGCTTCATCCGCTTCGATCCTGACGTGTTCATATGAAGGAGCAAGGAATGATGACAAAACATTCAGTGCTGTACGCATGCCTGCTCGGCGGCCTTCTGATATCGCAAGCGGCCCGGGCAGAGCAATTGATCATCGCCGCTTCTCCGAGCGTTGCAGGTGCGGTCGAAGCGCTGGGCCGGCAGTTTGAATCCACGCACCCCGACGTTCGAGTTCGCTTGTACCTGGATCCAGGTCTTGATCTTCGCCGGACAATCGCCGGGATGGAAAACAGTCCTCGAGGACAATACTTCATCGGTTCCGGACCAATCCATCTCGTCGCGCCAGGCGGAGACGAACTGATTACGCGCCTCGAGCAGAAATATTACGTGCTGCCGGGGACGAAGCGAACGTATGCGGAGGTGCCGCTGGTCCTGGTCGTGCCGGAGGCGTTGGTCGATGCACCGACGTCGTTTGAGTCCCTGGCGCAGGACCAGTCTGTCCGAATTGCTGTGGCCGATCCGGACCTCACAGTGCTCGGTCAGAAAACCCGCGACATGCTTTTGGCGATGGGCGTATGGGGCCGGATCGAGCAACGGATCGATCGGGCAACCGACATGCGGTCCGTACTGGACCATGTGCTCAACGGTCAAGCGGATGTCGGGATCCTGTTCGGCCCCGACGCCGTGCGTGAACGGGAACGTTTGCGGATTACGGCCCAATCAGCCGCCGGCGCCTTTCGTCCGACCGTCCATTCCATGGCCATGGAACGCTACTGTCCAAACCGGGCTCTCTGTGGCGAATTTCTCGAATTTATTCAATCGCCGGATGCCCAGGCGATCTTGCAGCGCCTCGGCTATTCATCCCCTCGACAACAGAAAGCAGATCGTTAAGCGACTCTTATTTTTATGGTCTCTGTATGAGGAGGACTTGTGATGTCAGGTCATAGGACGAGGAAATGGGTGCGAGTGGCTGGAACAGCGCAGATTTGCGCGCTGCTGATCGGTATGGCGGCCGGCGGATGCGCGAGGCTTCCGTATACGACCCAAGTGATTCATGAGGACCGCCGCGTCGTCGTCACGTTGCAACGCGAAACACGGCCGGTGCCGTATTCGCATCCTGTTCAGCTGCGTACTGACGAACTTGCCGCGGCGCTCGCCGGATTCTCATTCCGGGAAAAACAGCGTTTGCCGCTCCGTTGGTTTGCGGAGGAAGTGCCGCCCAAGCAGATTTTCAGATCCGACGAACTCCAGGCGGTCGTTCCGTATCTTGTAGAAGGCCTTCAGAAAGCCGCTCCCGACGAGCGCGTCTATTTTCAAGTGCTGGCCCCGGGGATGAACCCCGCCTACGAGAAAGACACGACGGCCGGGTGGATCGCGCTCCGTGAACCGTACCTCCACCTGACGCTCGAGCATTTTCACGCCCAATTCCCCGTAAGGAAGTCGGAGCAATGGGACCTCCGCTATCCCGCTCTGCCGCCCGAGCCCAAGACGTACCTCCTGTACTTTGAACCGGGTCGATTTTGGGAAACCGATCCTGTGACCGGGCAGTCTGCCGTGCAATTACGCGAGTTTTTGAAAATAGCCATTCCGGCTTCGTCGCGATGACCTCCTGAGCGTTCGGAGTCTCCAACATCACTTTTCTCCATCGATCTTATTTGCGGAGGATCCCCATGACTTTCTTACCATGGTTTGATCGAATTGAAGGAAGAATCAGGGCTGTCTCGGTGGCCTGGGCATTCGCCTGCCTGATGGGGATGCCGGTTCCGGGGCATGCCGTCGAATCTGGAAAACTCGTCGAGAAGGATGGTCAATACGTGTTCGTCGAGAGCATGGATCCCGCGACAAAGCTGTTGCTGGATCGTGCCTACGACAAGGGCATCATCACGCGAGACGAGCGTGATAAGGCGATCAAGGATTCAGAGGCACGCGCGTATATCATGCAGCCCAGCTTCAAGTTGTGGTACGACCGCGGCTTCAACTTCTCGATGAACGACAACGCGTTCATGCTCAAGATCCGCGGCCGCATGCAGCTGCGAGAAACGACCCGTTGGCGGAACGATGCGTGGAGAAACCCCGGGGATGCCAAGAATTTCCCTGAACTCCTCGGAGTCTTCGGTGATTACCGAGCCAACCGCTCGGAAGATTTTGCCTCGCAGTTCAATCTGCGTCGGGCACGGCTGATGTTCCTGGGACATCTGCTCAGCCCGGACTTCAAGTACTTCGTGCAAATCGGTTTCGAAACCGCCGAGAACGCACAGACGCCTGGGTCGGCCAATCTGATGGATTACTATTTCCTCAGCACGCACCTTCCGCTCCTCAATGTGCAAGTCGGGCAGTACAAGGTATTTTTCAACCGATCGCAGATCAACAATACCGCCTCCATGCAGTTTGCAGAACGCGCCCCGGTCCAGGATGCCTTTACCGCGAGCGGGTTGAACCGGCGTGATATCGGTCTCACGATCATGAACGACGACGAAGTGTATCCCGTTAATTATTACCTCGGAATCTTCAACGGGGCCGGACCGCTGTTCAACCGATACGGAAGCTACGACAGTGAAGAGGCTGTGACTGGTTGTCCCGGAGGACAGACCGGAGGCAATCCGTTTCCTTCCCCTGCCGGCTGTCCGACCAACACGCGCAATCTCAATTCAAATTTTCGAAATGAGATCGACAAGCTTATGTATGCGGGACGATTCCAGTGGAATATCCTCGGGCGGCCCGGCTATGGTGAAGGAGACCTGGCATATTCAGAAGCGCCGCAAATGGCCGTGGGAGGCGGGCTGGCCTACAATCCCGGTATCAATACCAGCACCGATAACGCGTTTGTCGGTATCGATCTGGCGAATTTGAATTTCAGGCGTCAGTTGGCGACGTTCGGTAACGGCCGCCAGTTGGGATGGGGAGTCGTGAACTATCTGACACATGCGTTCGACGGCGTGTTCAAGTATCGCGGTTTTTCTCTTCAGGGGGAGTATTATTTTAAAAACATCGATCGGACGTTCAATGGCAGACCCTGTATACAGACTGCTGGTACAGGTGGGCCCTGTACGGCGTTCTCCCCGGGGCTGTTGGGAAATTCAATGGGGTGGTATGTGCAGAGCGGATACTATCTCGTACCGCGGAAGCTCGAAGTTGCGGCGCGATACTCGTATTGGGATCCCGACACGAACTCCGGAGGCGATTTGATCAGGCAGGTCGACGCGTCGATCAATTGGTTTCCGTTTGGGACTTACGACTATCAATTGATGGTGACGTATACGAATATGGCGATGGGGACGGGCGGGTATGCGATCGGCAGAAGCAATCCGTTGCCGAGCACGGGAGGGTCCCAGAGTACCGTGCCTTGCCCGGCAACGTTCCCGTCGGGTTGTGTCCCGTTGGATGCCAGAGGAGGGACATTGATCGAAAATGCTATCCGTGTGCAGCTACAAATTTTCTTTTAATACTTTAATACGAGGAGTCATTCGTGGGAGGAACGTCAGGTATGCATGTGAGGCATCTGAGATGGGCATCTATTCTTGTGGGCGCGGTCGGGCTGGTGTGCATCGTCCTATGGCCGGTGGCCGGTGTTAGAGCCGAGGAACTCACGATCGCCGCGGCCTCGGATTTGAATTTCGCGATAAAGGATCTCGTGGCTGAATTCGAAAAGGAATCAGGTCATCGTGTCAGGCTGTCGCTGGGATCGTCGGGAAATTTTTACGCACAAATACAAAACGGCGCCCCATTTGATCTCTATTTTTCTGCCGACATCGGTTATCCTCAAAAACTCGAAGAGGCCGGATTGGTGGTGCCAGGGTCGGTGTATCGGTATGCAGTGGGTCGCATCGTGCTCTGGACGAGTCACTCGGCCCGCCGCGACGTCTCAAAGGGACTGGAGGTGCTGAGTGATTCTGTCGTCAAGAAAATCGCAATCGCCAATCCCAAGCACGCTCCGTATGGCCGCGCCGCAGTCGCGGCCATGCAGCATTTTCAGGTATACGATCAAGCAAAAGATCGGCTGATCTTAGGGGAGAATATTTCTCAAGCTGCCCAATTCGTGGAGTCCGGCTCTTGCGACATCGGCATTATTGCGTTGTCCCTGGCCATGGCACCGAGCATGAAGACTGCCGGAACCTATTGGGAGATTCCAGCCGAATCACATCCTCCGCTGGAACAGGGTGCGGCGATCGTGAAGACATCAACGCATCAAAAGGCCGCGAAGCAGTTTCTGGAGTTTATGCAGAGTCCGAAAGGACGGGAGATCATGACACGGTATGGGTTTACGCTTCCTCAATAGAACGATGGTTCCGTGGCTGGGTGCGGCCACAATAGTCTTTGCCAGTGGCTGTTCCGACGCCGTGCAGATGACCCAGGAGACAACCACCGGTGGCGTCGTGACCTATTTATTCAAACAGGACAGGGGAGGTCCGATGGGATCGCCTCATCGACGCGATGCGCTGCGCATGATTGAAAAGAAATGCCCGGAAGGTTACACCGTCGTTCGTGACGGGGAGGTCAAGGGGTATGCGAGTATGTCAAGCGTCGAAGGGGAAGAAGGGGACATCACAGGCAGGCGATGGGGAATTCAATTCCGCTGCAAATGAAGGTCAGTTCCAAACCCTTTGATCGGAAGCACGTCGTTGATTGAATTGGTAAGGCAAGGACGTATTCTCAATAACCACATGAGGTCATCATGAAACTCAGCGCACGCAATCAATTCCAAGGCACCGTGACACGTATTACGGAAGGACAGGCCATGGCTGAAGTCATCGTCAAGGTAGGATCGCTCGAATTCGTGGCGGCGATCACCGATGGATCGGTCAAGCAAATGGGCTTGAAGGTGAACGATGGGGTTACCGTCGCCGTCAAGGCGACCGAGGTCATGATCGGCAAATAGCCCGTCGTTGACTTCCATATCGCCACTTTCTACCATGGCGCCGCATAAGAACGGCGGAGAGACTCATGATCACGCGATTCGGCCTCGGGAAACTGAATGCTAAATCCATGATTACGTAAATTGAGACAGTCGTGAGCCGATCGACGCTTTTAGTGGTCAGGCGAGCGGCTGACACTCTTCGGCGGCTGTGAAGGCGGTGTGATGGACTGGACGGCGATCTGGGTGACCTTTAAGTTGGCGAGCCTGACGTCGGCCGCCCTCGTCATTGTCGGCTTGCCGATTGCGTACTGGCTGACATTTTCAAAATGGCGTGGCAAGTTTCTCATCGAGTCCGTTGTTGCTCTCCCTTTGGTACTACCTCCAACCGTTCTTGGGTTCTATATCCTTGTCGCCATCGGTCCGTATAGCCCCGTCGGCCGCCTCTACACCGATATTGTCGGTCACCCGTTGCCCTTCAGTTTTCAGGGGCTGCTGTTCGCCTCGATTCTCTACAGCCTTCCATTTGCGGTGCAGCCGTTCGCCTCGGCATTCGAGCATGTGGACCGAAAGCTGATCGAAACGTCTTGGACGCTGGGCGCCTCAAAACTCGCGACGTTCTTCAGACTCATTTGTCCATTATCCAAGGCCGGCCTCGTCACCGGAATCGTGCTCAGTTTTGCGCACACGCTCGGAGAGTTCGGCGTCGTCCTGATGGTAGGAGGAAACATAGAAGGGCAGACCAGAACCGTTTCCATTGACATCTACGACGAGGTGCAGGCCTTGAACTACGGAAGCGCAGCGAAGACAGCCCTCTTGTTGCTCGTCGTTTCGTATGGTGTGCTGCTCTTGGTCTATGCCATGAATCGAAAGGTGTGGGCGGCATGGCCGAGGAGATGATCGTTGACATCACCAAGACGTTTCCTGGACGACCGCCTATTCGCGCCTCCTTTCGGTATGTGCTGGAAGGCTCGACCGTTCTCATACTCTTCGGCCCGTCAGGTTCAGGGAAAACCACCATCCTACGTTCCATCGCCGGACTTGAGCGACCGGAGCGCGGAATAATCCGATTCCAGTCGGACATATGGTTGGACAATGAAGCGGCGTTGGAAGTGTCGCCTCAAGATCGCCGTGTCGGCTATATGCCCCAGGACTATGGGCTGTTTCCGAATTATTCAGTGACCGGAAATATCGCGTATGGCCTGGCCGGAATGCGTGCGGCTGATCGGGAAAAGCGCGTGCAAGACATGTTGAGGTTGTTTCATCTGCGCGAGTTGGAACATGCGAGACCGCGGGAATTGTCGGGCGGGCAACAGCAGCGGGTCGCGCTGGCCAGAGCTGTGGCGACCAAGCCCCGATTATTATTGTTGGACGAACCGTTGTCGGCGCTGGATACACCGACTCGATTGCTGATGCGAGGCGAATTGAGAACGCAATTGAAACATCTGGCCCTGCCATCCATCATTGTCACGCATGATTGGGCGGAAGCGCTGACCTTGGGCGATGTCATGGCGGTCATGCATGAAGGGACGGTGCTGCAGGTGGGGTCACCGCACGAGGTGTTCAGCCGGCCTGTCAATGCAGAGGTGGCCAGGATCGTGGGAGTTGAGACGGTTGTTCGCGGACATCTGACGGACGTGCAAAATGGACTGGCGACTGTCCTCGTCGGAGATGTGGCACTGACGGCGATTGCGGAATCGCACATCGGCCCCGATGTGTTCGTCTGCATCAGAGCGGAGGACGTAACTCTCCAACCGGTCAGCGCAGGTGTGACCAGCGCCCGTAATCACCTCGACGGACGTGTGCGCGATGTGACGACGACCGGGGCCTTGGCAAAAGTCACGGTGGACTGCGGATTTCTTGTCAGCGCACTTGTCACGAAATCGGCGATGGAGGAATTGGGGTTGGAAGCAGGTTCATCGGTCCAGGCAGCCGTCAAGGCTGGAGCAGTTCATCTCGTGCCGCGTCGCGACCATTCGGAGCATTAAAAGGGACCGACCAGACCGGCAGCCAGTTTTTCACGGATGATCGGAGTCGCTTCCTCGATGTTCGGTTCCTTTTGCAGGACGTGCGCGACCGATCGCTTCGTGTAGACTTTTGGGGGAAGATTGCGGTCCTGATTCTTTTCCGTTACCAAAACGTCGGCAATGCAGATATAGAGCGTACCTTCCGGCTTTGGCGGGGCGGCCATACCCATTCCGCCCATGCCGAATGCGGCTCCTCCTCTCCCGGCCATGGCTCGACGCATCATGGCGTTCATCTCTGGGAGATTGACCATGGGATTGCCCCCGAAAGCCGCCGCCATGCCGGCCATGTCGAAGCCCGTACTGCCTAATGTTGGAAGAGGAGCGCCTCCGCTTCCGATGCCGGCGCCAAATCCGGATTTCACGATCATTTCCGGTGTCATGTTCTCTGCCCCCTTGTGACAATACACCACTTGTGCTTGCAACCAGTAGGCCGCCCGTTCTGGATCGGGTACGAGGGTGTAGCCTTTAGATCCCAGTCTGGCTGAGATGTCGGTCGGAGTAGCCGATTGATTCTCGGACGTGTTGCGCAATTGAACATAGAGCGTCCGTTCGGCGCTGGGCGGGAGCATGATCGAACCGTCGTTCATCAGGCCGGAACGGATGACGTTACTGCAGCCTGTGGCAAAGATGAAAAGAAAGATCAGAAGCAGTCGAAATGACATCGTCAATAGCGCTAAAAATGTCCCGCAACAGATGCGCTCAATCGTTGTTGAACCAGCGGCGTGGCCTCCTCTTCGTCCAGTTTTTTCTGATGGACACTGGCGGCGAGCCGCGTCTGGTAGACCCCTGGCGGAGAAGGCGTGCCTGGTTGAGGATGGGATGGCTGGCCTCCCGTCTTGACCCGTTCGGTAATTTGCACGTCGACAACACAGGCATAGTTGATATTTTCATTCGCGCCCGGGCGTGACGGTCCGCTGAACATGTTGCCGACGGCGCTGCCAATGCCCTCGGCGGCGCTCAAGCCCATGGATGCCGCCCCTCCCAAGATCGCTCCCTGCGGTCCGGCCATGCTGGCCATGCTCGTCAGGCTGTGAAGGCCTCCCATGACCGATGAGCCAACCCCGGACCCGTAACCACTCGCAACGATGTCTTCCACCGGGACTTCCAGCTTTGTCTGATTGCAATACACAATGTTCGTCAACATGACGTAGGCCGCAGTATTAGGATCTTGCGACAGCTGGTATCCCTTGGCAGTCAGCCGGGAGCTCAGATCGTTCAGTGAGACGGCTTGATTGTCCGAGGAGTTCCGGTTCTGTAGGAAAATGGTCTTGCCGGAAGTGGGAGGCAAAATGATGCTGTTACTGGCCAGGATATCCGTGTCCTTGATATTCGATGCGCAACCGGATAGAAGCAGAATTGCGAAGCTGAAGGCGGCGGCTCGCATGGCATTTCCACGGTGTGGAGCAAAAGCGGACGGGATTGTAAGGCAAGGCGTTGGGTTCTGCAATAGAAGAGAACTGACTTTAAAGACTTTGAATGACCGGCTGTTGCGCTGCCTAAATGAACTATCGTTTCCGTTTCAATAATCGCAAATACAATGATCAAGGCTGTTTGAGTCAGCTCGCTTTCATCAAATATGCGTTCACGGCAAATCATTCTCACGTGGTTGGAGTAAATGCTCATAAAATGGTCTTTGAAGCGAGGCCATCGTAAACCTCCCCAGTAAATCTGTTAGTGTTCGCAAGCGTGAGAACCGAACAAAACGTTGAGGGCTTTTAAGCAGCCACGGTTAAGATTCTTTAGTACTCCCCAGTCCATCGTTCCTACGTCTTCCCAGAAAGCCTAAAAAGAAGTAATTCCGACCCCCTTTTCTTCGATTATTCCCAGTATTCCTACGAGCTGATTTAACTAAATTAGTTCCTCCTTCACCTCTTCCCCAGCTTCTGTGGATAACCCTGTGCGTAAGAACGGTTCCTTGGGAATAACAGTCGCGTTTTGTGTCGTAGGAGACCTGATTGCCTATTTTTTAAGCATTGGGCCAGAGACGCTTCCAGCCACCATATCTTGTGGTTCTTTCTGGGAAAAGTCGATGAATGGGTTATTCGCATGATTGGGAGCGGCGTTTGAATCATGATGGTTCGGATCGACATATCTGGAGCAGATTTTCTAAGAAAGTTATGCACAGCGTCAGTTCTTATATGCCGTTTTCCCACCCATTAAGATATAGGGTCAAAGGAAGGGCTTGACACGGGATCATTACGTGTGTAACCATTGGCTACAACATGAAGCCAGCTGATCTCAAACGAATGCGGGAACGAATGGGGCTGACACAGCAGCAATTGGCTGAGGCGCTGCATACGACCCGAGTCTCCGTTGCACGCTACGAAGCGGGCATGCGACGTATCCCGGGCATGGTGAAAGTCGCCATTGAGCAGCTTGGTCGCTCAACAGAGATTCCAATGGCTGGAATCGTGGCGGCGGGGCTGCCGATCGAACCCATTCAGCAATCCGAACTGGTCGACGTGCCGATCAGCATGCTCCGGGGCAAAGATATATTCGCCTTACGCGTCAAGGGAGAATCGATGAAAGATGAGGGGATTCTTCCGGGGGATGTGGTGATCGTTAGAAAACAGGAAACGGCGCAGAATGGCCAGACGGTGGTTGCGATGGTCAATCAGGAGGCGACCATTAAAACATATTATAAAAAAGCGACTCATATCGAATTGCAACCGGCCAATGAGGCCATGCAACCGCTCATCGTCCAACCATCGGACATATTTCATATCGAAGGGGTGCTCATCGGTGTCATTCGACATTGTGCAGATTGATCGAGCAGGACCAGTCATGTTGGGGAGGGAGGCAAGCATGATGACGACGGAACGATCGGTGGTGACAAAAGAACGGCTGATGGATTTAGAGCGGACGGTGGATGCGCTGCACGTGCGGTTGCGGGACATGCAATGGGAATTGCGACGAGCCAAGCCATCGTCATTGACCGAACGGCTCTGGCGCAATCTGGTGTCTTCAAGGCAGAGCAATGAGTTTATGTCGGCTGTGTGCAACAGACGGGTTCGGCCAAATACGAAGGTGGTGGAGCATGGTCATACAAGACATTGATACGCATCTCATGAGTACTTGTTCTGATTGCGGTAGACAGTCGAAGCGTCGTTTTGAATGCATGGACAAAGTGACGCACTCCAGACTGGAATTATGTGAAATGTGTTGGCACGCCTATCAACAGCGGCAGGTCTTTTCCGGCGGCTGTTGCGGATAGCACGAGGTGTCATATGCGAGCTGTCGCTGAAACAACGGAACTGCCGTTCGCAGATCGCCAGAATGACGAAGCGATCGGACATGGGCTGAGCAGAGAGACACAGGATTGGTTTCTCGCCCTTCGGCATGCGCGGGTACCGTTTTATCCCCAGGACCGATTGCTGCTGCTTTACGGACACCCGCTTGTCTTCCGCCTCGGTCTTCATGCTGCAACGGAGCGCGTTCTCGCGGGTGAACCGGTCATCTATCTTGACGGTGCCAGCACGTTCGACCCTTTCGTTATCGGAAGGCTTGCGCGCGTGCATCGCAGGCAGCCGCGACAGATACTCAACATGATTCATGTGGCCCGAGCGTTTACCTGTCATCAGATGGAACGGCTGGTGTCTCAATGCCTCGATGGTGCGCTCGACCGCTATCAGGCTCGCATCGTCATGTTATCGGGACTGCTCGACACCTTCTATGAGCAGACGGTTCCGGAGCCGGAAGCGTCAAGATTGTTTGCCCGCATAATGGAAACCATGACGCGTCTGAGTCAGCAAGGAATCACGCTACTGTGTCTGTGTCCTCCTGCGCCGATATTAACCAATGCCGGCCGCCGGTGTCTGGAGCAGTTGCGCGCTCAAGCAGACCGTGTGATTCGTGTGCAAGAGGAACATGGACTCGTACAGCTGCATGATGAAGGGTCTGCCGATGGTCAATCCTGGGAAGTTGCCCGGGCGGCATTGATTGAGCGCTGAAGCGCAACCATTGTCTTTCCAGCCCGTCATCGTTCATGTGAAGCGCGGAACACATTCTGCGTATTTCGTCTGATTCAACAATCTCGGATCTACTTTCGAGGAGCCTACACCGTGCCGACTATCCGCTCTAGGTCGTGCTGCGGGGACTCACTCCTGGCGAATCTTCATTCTGAGCACCGTCGTAGATCGCGCGCATCGTCTGCCGATCTTTCTTCGGTTGCTCAGAGAATCCTATCGACAAGCAAGTTGAACTATCGAGCGCAGGTGCATGGCGTGATGGCGGGTACATTGATCGGTGCGAGTTGCAGTTGTTTCAGATCCACTTTCATTGATTGCACATGTGCCGAGATTGCCGGCGTGCACGATCGATCGAAGATCCGACAAGAGGTCCATTGTCAGTTAGGTTCAATCAGTTTGCAAAGATAATCGAGGTGCGGTGAGAGGTGTAAGAGGGGTTCCCAGATACAATTGCATGTGTCACCCACGGAGAGCGTTTCTGCGCGTGATCCGATGCGAACAGCGACAGTACGATGCACGATCATCTTGCCGTGTGACTTCTATCAGAGTGTGACGTAGCGTCAGAGCGATTGGACTGTAAGAAGTGAACGTTCAGTATGAAGACGGCGGAGAATAAAATTCCGGAACATGATCCAGAGACATATGTATCTCACAAAGAAATACTTTCTCAAGCACAAAATGCTTTTTGATTCGACTAACCCATTCGTAGGCATATACATCCAGCAAATTTTACCCAGTTATCGCGATAAAGCGCGTTGTATTACACTTGGTCAGGAATAGTAAGCGTTGTGAAAGCATTGATCAGACGACTGATGAACAAAAAAAAATTGGCATACAATGACCTGTATCTAAAATGTATTCGGGGGTGTGCAAAGGAATATGAGAGATCTAGAGAAGTAAGGAAAATGTTTTTATAACAATCACTTAGAAAGGCAATGTCAATGATGCGCGGTTTGTATTTTTCGAATCAGATACTCGTTGAGGTGAGAGTCCAAGACTATCATGCCCGGTAGTTTCAATCTCCTGATCGGAAGGGTTTAGCAATCCCCGATACCCCCTTTCCCTGTTCTTATTCGGAATCGCACCACCATATTGCGGAGTGAAGGAAAGCCGATACGCTTTTACAGCGTCTCCACTACATCCATCACTGCAAAAAATACGAAAACACTCTCCTGGAGCAGTATTTAGCATCTTGCGCCCAATGGCATGCAACCTGCTGTGCGCACGGTCGAGCCGCACGAGCTATTTCGCACGTGCCGCAGTCGCACAAAAGGGGATCCATGAGACGCCAACCATGTGGCCACCAACTGCTCAGCGAGGGTCGGCAGGATAAATGGAAACGGATTGGGTTGTGTCTGCTTGCTCTTGCCGGCGCACAATCTTTCCTGGACTCAAAGGTCGAGGCTCAAAATCTATCTCCCTCGGGCATTACATTCACCTCGACGGCGGGTGGCGGCGCCCCCTCGGCGCAAACGATCACTCTCAATCCAGTCCCCACTGAGCGCACGAGAAATTGGACGGTGTCGAAGAACTCCAGTTGGCTGCGTGTCACACCGACATCCGGAGAAATCAGGAACGATACAGATACGCTTTCGGCCAGCGTCACCACGAGCGGGATGAGCGCCGGTCAATATACTGACACGATTCTGATCACTCTCGTCGATCCCAATGGTGTTGTGAGAACAACAAGCACATCGGTAACCTTGAATCTAACCGGTGGATCTTCATCCTCCACCAATCCATCCATGGCATTGTCCCCGTCGTCCCTGAGTTTTTCCGGAACAGCCGGCGGCAGCGTGCCCGCGACCAAATCCGTAAACATCACCAATCCGGGAGGGAGTGCCAGTACACTTAACTGGTCGACTTCGTCGAGCGCCCCTTGGTTGCTGGTGAGCCCCAGTTCAGGTTCTACGAGAACGGAGACCGACACTCTGACTATCACGGCGAATACGTCAGGTATGGGTGCGGGAACCTATTCCGGCATGTTGACCATTTCGGGCAATGGTTCGAACGCCCCTCAACAGGTTGCCGTAAATTTGACGTTGAGCAGTCAGAGCGGCGGCGGTGGCAGCCAAACTTCAGGACTAAAGATCTCTCCAGGAAGTTTAAATGTTTCTCAGCCCGTTGGGTCTATCACGAATTGGACGGTCAACGTGACCAATAGCGGCACCGGCGCCTTAAATTGGAACGTGACTGATCCAGTGGATTGGCTCTTGAAGAGCACCGGATCGGGAAGTACGCCCGGAACCGTCGAGATCACCTTGGATAACTATTTATTGCCGACAGGGACGTACCAGAGTACCGTGACATTCTCGCCGTCGGGTGGAAGTCCAGTTGTGATGCCGGTGACGATGACCGTGACGCCCGAGGGAACAGCGGTGTCTGGAGGGGGCGGTTCCAGCAGCGGCGGTGGCTCGGGAGGGAGCAGCGGTGGCTCAGGAGGGGGAAGCACATCTCCTATCCTGACCGTGAGTCCGGCGAGCATTTCCACCAATGCCCAAGTCGGCAGCAGTGGGCCATTGACCTCCTATCTCAATATTTCAAATACCGGAGGAGGGGGCAATCTCTCATGGTCCGTCACCGACCCCGTGGACTGGGTCATCAAGAGCGTCGATAGCGGGACCACACCGGGATCGGTGTCTGTGAGTCTCTATCCGAACGGATTGCCGGCTGGAACGTATACGACCAACGTGACGGTAACAGCGTCCGGGGTGAGCGGATCGCCGAAAGTCATTCCGGTGACGATGACCGTCGGCTCGGGGAGCACGGCATCGGCGAGTCTGAGTTGGAACGCGAATTCGGAATCCGACCTCGCCGGATACAAAGTCTATTATGGAACATCATCAGGGAACTATACGTCATCCATCAATGTGGGCAAAGTGACAAATTACACCGTCACCGGCCTTGCCACGGGAAGGACGTACTATTTTGCACTGACCGCCTATGACACGACTGGAAACGAGAGCGCCAAGTCGTCAGAGCGGAGCGTGTCGAGATAATCCTCATCCTCTGCGCCCGCGACGAGAGCGTCGCGGGCGAAGATTCCCCTCTCTCACGTTGTCCACGAAGCCTTGCCTAGACGGTTTCTTCACAACATGCCCCGATATCGCCGCTGGGAGTAACTTTCGTCGAAACAAGTGTTGACGGTGGTCATGAATCCGGCAACCTGTTATTCCTGCTGTAAACCGGATTGTGTTGCTGACGTGCCCGAAACCAAAGGGAGCGACACCAGCAGCAACGGCTCCGCTGAGAACCTCTCCGGGACCACCCCCGTCACTATTTACGTTGCCGAAGGGCGCTACGATTCATATCATCGGTCAGAAGTTTGGAGTCAACCCCGTTCCAGGTTTCAGGCCCTCAGCCGTCCTCTTAGACGCCCGAGCCGCCTCAGGCCGCTGCATGACGAACCGATGCAGCGATATGATCGCATCGTCGCGGTGGGGCACAGCCTTGGGAGCGTAATTGTCTATGACATCCTGACGCGTCTGTGGCAAGAGATGCATTGGCTGCACAACATGCCGGCAAAGCCTCAACAACCTTTCTACGAAGAGATGAAGGCATGTATAGCGGGCGCGTCAGATGCATTCGGAGATCTTGAGTGCTTCCGAAAACTACAGAGCGATCTGTTGAGAGAAGAACAATCACTCGGCATGCCCTGGAAAATCACCGATCTGATCACCATGGGAAGCCCGTTGACTTACGCCGACTTCTTGCCGGCGGATAAAAGTACGGAATAGAAGACGGAAGAAAGATCGTGCGTTTCCGACGTGCCCCCCCCTCAGGCCGAGAACCGGCGCGATAAATTGGATTTCTTGCGAACCGGTACACGTTGCCTGACGGGGCATGGATTCAAAAAAAAGAGAGCAAAAAGATTCTGCATCACGCGGCATCGTTCGCCTGTACACGCTGGATGAATCCCTTCTTCCCGTCCCGCATTGAGAAGCGTAAGGCAAACGTGTGTCAGAAATAGTCTTGCAAAATTTTAATATAAATACTGGATCAGCCGTCCGGATGGATCTAGAAGCCGACTGAGAGCCCCACCGTACTAAAGAACACCGAACGGTCCGATGGCCCCCACAGCTCACTGCCTATTCCAGTATCGAATACCACTCGAGAGCTGACCTGGTGCCGAATTCCAAGCCCGATGCCTGTCGGATTTCTTTGGCCTCTGAGATCCGATTGCCTCGTAAATACGTTGGCAATGATCGTGTCTCGAAAGCTCAAGGGATAACCCAGAGGATAACTCACTGCGGCGACAACACGGTAAATGCCCGGCCGTTCGTTCTGTTGTGGCGAGCCCAATATCGTGTATCCGGCATTCACGTGTGTTCGCCACCGGCCGAATGAACGGGTCATCACGCCGGTCATTTCGGTATCCACTCCCTTTGAGTTGACGCCGGTAGGCAGCCCGATTTCAATTCTGGCCGCAAAAGCCGGAATATTTATGGTCTCGGTATTGAAGTTATAGAGCGCGCCGATACTGAGGTCTCCCGATTTGTCGTCGCCCGTGACTCCCTGCGGCTCCGTTTGGATACCGGACATGATTTCAATCTGCGTATTCTCAAAGGCTCCATAGATAATCTGCGGTTGGAAACCAAACCGCCCTTTGCCCCGCTTACGGTCATCGAATGTCACCCCGCCTTCTACCCCGATTTCTCCTTTGGGAATGACATACGCGTCCTCAATGGCAATCGGGCGGTTAGGATCGAGGTTGTCATGGTCCAAGGCCATGGAAGTCGAAGGAAACATTCCTAAGCACAATAATATGACGCCGACTGTCCGATAATTCACCGCTTGTCCTCATGACCCGGATGCGTATTCGATTGCGGTGGGGTATCGTGGGTCTTCTCATCACGCCTCAGGTAAGGATTCGACGAATCGGCGCTTGCCCAGTAGTACTCGCGTGTGATGCGATAGATCTCATTGCGTTTGTCCTCCCACGTCGGCAACAAATCCGTCACCAGAATATCGCTGATGGTGTCATGCATCATGTGAAGATTATCGAAGATGTTGGCAATGGCCGGATACTCTGCGGCGAATCTCGGGCTCAGTTCGGCCGTCATCGGCATGAATGTCCACTGCACCGGAGGTTGGTCAAGATACCGGTGATAGGTTGTGAGGATTGGTTCGACTGCCTTCTGCTTCTCCGAAAGCCCGCGAGCAGCGCTCAAGGCGTCATACACCACGACTTGTAGATAGTGGTATGCCCAAATGGTTGCGTTAAACAGAGGAAACTTGCGACGAAAGGCTTTGGAATAGGGCAGTGAATCCAGCCGATGATGCTCGAGCCGTTTCGAGGTAATCGCATAGGCGCTCTTCTGATAGAAAGCGAGCACATTCTGCATGGCAGTGTTCTTATCGGGCAGGTCGGAGACGTAGATATCGTATGTCGCGCGATGGAGGGCATGGGCCTCATCGAAAGTATTCTGTGCCTTCCAGGCGAGTTTCATGTATGTCGGCGCAATGGCTTCTTCATTGGGATTGAGGGTCGGTCTCGATGCAATGAAACGAAGGGTCTCTCGCCTGGCTGTCTCTTCGATCGCCGGGACGTCTTGAGCCCCGGTCAGGAGCAAGTGTTCGTACAGATTCGAGTGGCCGAAATCGACTCCGTTGAACTCGATATCGAGCTCTTGGAGATTCTCCCTCAGCGAGAAATTCCATAGCGCTCGATAGTAGAACCGCTTATCGCGTTGTTCGAATTGGGAACACGCAGCAATGCTGGTCGCGACCACGGTCAGGCCGGCGATCGCGACGAACAGTTTAAGCCCGTGAAGCGTCATCGCGCGCAGACCTTTTCTCAGCATCCATGATGGCTGTGTACGAGTGCGTGACCTTTGCCTTGTTCGATCAACCAGCGGTTTACAGGAAACGCCGCAACACCTGCCAGGAGCATCGAGATAGCCAGACTGCCCCAGAATAATGGCGCGACGAGACCCGCGTTCATTGCACCGGGGATCACCAGCATGATCGCATTATCGACCAGCTCCATCGTTGTCATTGAGAGCGTGTCGGAGGCAAACGCCAAGTTCAGGGCTGAGCCCCATGCCAGTCCAGCCTGGCGCAAGGGCCAGAGTGTCATGGCATACCCAAAGACGAATGCAAGAGCGACCGCCAAGCCGATCGTCGGCCGGGTTCCCCAGCCCAAAGCAGTGCCCAGGGCCATGCCGATAACCTCGCCGATCGTGCAGCCAGTCAAGCAATGGATGGTTGCCATCAATGCGGTGCGGTTCAGAGACGAACGGCGATGCGGTGCTTGGATGACATGCTGCTTGGGCTCATTGTGCTCGCCATGATGTCCGCCTTGCACTGCCGTTTCCTGTTCCGTGCAGCATTGAGCCTTGGTTTCTGACACGTTCACGTGCGACTCTACTTGCGTCATCATATAGGCCTCCTTGCATGTGATGATTGATCCTCGCTACTGCAGACGCAAAAGGGGAACAACTATTACACCTCTTCGGAGATGCCTTTTGACAGGAATGACTTAGCGGGCGACGTGGATGGCCTCGATACCTAAGAGCAGGTGCAATTCAGGCAACCATGCTTGGTGCAGACCCCGCAGGCAGTTTCCAGGCTACTGCGAAACGCCCGCCGGGCACGATGAAGGCGGACTGTCGCGTTGGCAGGGGATATGTGAAGATTCTTGGCCACTGCGGCGATGGGTTCATCGCGCAAATCTATTCGCCGAATCATCTCGGCATAATTCGGCTGGAGTTGCGACAACACCCCATCAATGCAAGAGCAGATCGTTCCTTTGATTTCACCGAGTGAGGGTACTTCCTGCGCATCGACGACACGGGAGTCCTTTTCATAAATGTGCCGTCGAGACTCTTCGGCCGATCTGGAGCGATAGTAATCGATGACGGCATTTCTGAGGATCCGATAGAACCAGGCCACGACACTTTCGCGGCTTCTTACGGAATGTTCATGCTCAACGGCGCGAAGTAGGCTTTGCTGGAAAAGATCCTCTGCAATCGTCTCATCGCTGAGTCTCTTCTTCAGGAACCCTCGGAAGGCCGCCTCATGTTCGAGAATGCGAGAGAGCCCATCATCCACGATGCGCTCTCCGGTTGTCTGCTCTCGTCGTCCAATCTCTTTCACTGCAGTATTCCTCGTTCGGAAATGTGATTTGGCCAGCTGCCTATCCCTGCTTCGTCCACACTATGCCCCGACCAAAAGCAGGCAAAGGGACTAGGGAATGCAACGTGAACGGGTTACTCCCAGTCGGCCCCGACGCTATCGAAACAGATCACTGGCTGAGAAGTCAAAGCATAGCACTGCAACCCAACATCGGCTTCTGGTATGATGCGGCCCTACATGTGCGTTTAATGCAAGCGTGGAGGAGGTCCGATGACTATCAGCCGTAGGTGCGTGGGAAGTGCGCGGTATCTGATGATTGGGGCGATGTGTAGTATCCTGATGGTCATGACAGAGAAGCCTGTGACCGCGGCGGAACAGTCCAATACCAGCCCTGAGGCTGCGGCAGGCCTACAAGCCGCCAGTTGGTTGACAACTATTCCATATGGAGCCGTGAAGGTTGCATATGCGCTTGGCGGCGGTATCGTAGGCGGGTTGACCTGGGCCATGAGCGGAGGAGATCTGGCGGCTGCCAAGGAAGTGTGGGTCCCTTCGATGACGGGCGATTATATCGTCCAGCCGCAGAATCTCTCGGGGGAAAAACCGCTCCATTTTATAGGCCGGTCATCCGAGAACGCTCAGCAGGAATTATCAGCCCAGACGTTGCATTAATGCCGGAGTTGGAGCATTTGGCCGATTCGAGGATATTCCCCTTCGGGATGCCCGCCTGATCCAGACGAACTTGTTAGGAGTGATTTACGGGAGTCACTTGACGATGAGGCAGTCCCGGGCATCAAGGCGTTGGCATCCTGATCAATATTGCTTCGATTTCGGGATATAGAGGGCGGCATAAGCGCCCATCGTCTCGAGATGTCTCCCTTAAATGTTCTGAAGCCCTTAGAGAGTATAAGGTATCGATAACATAGGAATCTTCAACTCCTGCCTGATACACTCAGAAATCTGAGAATGTCTTCGGTTTTCATCTGCAACAGGGCCTGGTCGTACTTTTCGGCTTGCTGTAGATAGCTATAAGGCGCACTATCTGAGAGCCTTGTGTGCTTGTAGCGGAACCTTGATGAAGGTATGACTGGTGACCTCATCAACGCTATCGAAGATACAACTTCGAGTTTCAGATACAGCCATTGAGCTATCGTTTCGCTGGAAGATCACACCTTCGTATTGCACGGTAAAACTGTATCGGACACTGACAGATCCAGACCCTCTCTTGATCGCCACGCCGACCGGATACGGCACCATCGCATTACAGGAGCCTCGGACCCTGTATTGCGAATTCATCAAAAACAGTGGAACGTTCACTCTTTATACGGAGACATGGCGGGAGCCTTCACTCGACGAAGTGATGCCGAAGTTGGATGCGGCCAAGACGCTGTTGAATCGCGATGAAGCCGGCGAAAAGGTCCTGTCACAAAAACACATAGCCGTTCTATATATTGACGGACACAAGGAAGACCGTTGGTACTATGCCGAGAGGTTGCAAAGGGTCTTCCCGGATTATCGTATTCTTCAGGCTGAAACCTTGGAAGGGGGACGTCAAATTCTGAAGCGCGAAGGCATTGATTGTCTTGTGCTTGAGCTCGACCTCCCGGACATGTCTGGATTTCACATGTTGACCGACTGCTTGCCGAGTGAAGGATCTCCTGCACGGCCAGTCATCGTGTTGACTCGGGTGCAGAATCGCGATCTGTGGGAGCTCGCGAAAACCAATGGGGCGTATGCCTGCTTGTGGAAATCCAATACGTCGGGGGACCTGCTAGCCAATTACGTTGAAAGGGGCCTCGCGCAAATTGCTCTCTCCCATAAGGAGCGCAGTGGACGTCTTCACTCACTCGAAAGTTTACAATAGATCCGGCTTCATCAACCTTCACCTATTCGCACTCCAAGCCCAGACTCCGTTGAGCCAGGCCTGTCCAGCTTCTAATTTGGTCATTCGATTAGTTTGTACGAACTGCAATGGAGTAAGAAGTTCTTTTTACAGGCACAATCTGGCACCGCACGTGACAATGCGGCGGCGACGGCGACGGCCGTGTTACATGACCACTGTGCTGCCTTGAATGTCCCAATACGATAAAACCAAGGATGCTGAGGATCATTTGCCGAATCGATAATATGTTTTGCGCCGAAATCTCTTACGATTCTTTGAACAGATTCGAATATGAGTGAGCCATCCGGCCCGGTCTCCAGCTGAAACGATGCAGGTTTCGCATGCACTAAGGCATTATGCGCTCGAAATAATAGAGAGAAGTCCTGAAAAGGTTGAGCGCCCACATCAACTGGTTGTCCAGTTAGGATCTGCATGGCATTCTTGTATTTGTGCTCAATGGAGCCACGTCCTGCTTCGATTTCGGCGGCAAGGCGGATGAATTCCCGGATTTGTGGCGGGTCATGCCTAGTCGATTCAGGCAACATCGACAGGAGATCCGGCATTTCATTAATCAGGGCTTGGAGGGATAGCGCTGAAAAGATGATGGAAACGTAAGCATCGCTCTGTCCGCCTGCGGATGTGCGTGAATCGGTCGCAAGGCGTTCGCAGGCGGATTTAGCAATGCTGTAAAGAAGTCCCGAGTTGAAGTACTTGCCAGAGACGTTGAGTTCGCCAGGCAACATTAGTGCTTCTTATCATGTTATGCGAAAAGAAGTAAGCCGTACCGGTGGTCCAACTGTTCACTTTCCCGTCATCGATCATGGAGGATGGGTAGTCCTAACGCTTACACACTCGAACGTCCTGAACCGCCACGGCCATCTCATTACAACCTCCTATCGAATGTCCTTGTCAGCTAGCCCTGCGCCGCAATCCTTCCAGTAATTTCCACAGCGATCTCTACATCTTTCCATCGTGTATCGGGGCTAATGACGAATAGAGACGAGCATTTCATTGCGCCCCACAAACGAGGTATTCTCAACTATGCTCAGAGAGATTTTCGACCGGAAACCCCAATGATTGTAATTCTCAGGCTTGTCATACTCCTTATATATGCCGGTTGTACGTCTGCTCCGATGGAAGTGAGTCCGGGGGCCGTGATTTACAATCGACAACAAAAGGAGATTAGGACTCTGGCATTTCGGCCCTGTGGTACCAACGGTACCTGGGTGAAAATCAACGGATCTAGTATAGCCAGCGGATTCAGTTTTGAGTTCCAGCTTCCCGATGATTGCGTCGACTTACAAGCCCGATCTGATGATGGCAAGGTGGTAGGAACACAATATGACATAAAGCGCCAATACCCGTTTCGATGGGACCTCTATTAAGACGTTGATAAGGATAATCTGGAGTCGCTATGTCTAGGTTAAAGTGTTGTATCTTGCTCGCTGCAGTCGTTGCATTCACAGGTTGCTCCAACCGGTATTTGTTGATCTCGAAATTTGTCGCCAAGCCTCAAGCACCTCAGGCACCAGAAATTCTTGAAACCCCCACTTATTTGGCAGAGCACACGAAGATAAAAACGGTGGCAGTCCGTGCTCCGGATGGCTGCTCAAACCGGACTACAGATGAAAGCACAGGGTCGGCGATTTCTAAGGGGGCCATCATGCGGACGACCTGCGGTGTGGAAATGGCAGAACTTGAGAAGAAATTAGCCAAAGCCGGTTATCGTGTGATTTCGTGGAAAGTGCTTGAGCGTGAAATGAGTAATAAAGTTTCGGCAACAGAGGCTGCGGGCTCGCTAGGAGCCGAAGCCCTCTTTCAGATCAACTCTCTGGAGCGTTCACAAAAGCACATAGGTAAGGATGCTCTGTGGGAAAGGGAATTCTACGATACAAATGAATCAGGGGCCAAAATACGAGAGCATGCCTTTGACGATCCAACCCGTGCCTACTTTAAAAAACAGTATTTTGATCAATTCGAGAGTAATGTGGATTTGGAGCGCCTTGCGATCACGCTTGACGCGAATGCCGTGTTTGTGAAGACTGGTGAATCGATCTGGTATTACCGCTGGACCTATGCAGACCCGGCGGCGATTGATTACCGCAAGGAAGTGCTGGTCAAGTGTAAATCGGACAACCGGGACTGCGCGGATTTTAAGCCGCGTAGTCAGAACCCAATCGAACCCAAGATGACCGTCGCCGGGGAAAGTGAAGCTGTAAGCGTCACCGAAAAACCGGAGGATAAAAAAGAAGCCATGTATGCCCAATTACTATCGACTGTGATGAGTGACTTGGTAAGAAACTTTTCAAAGTAAAAACGGCACAAAAGGATGCTCCGGTTGGGCAAGCCCGGTCGAATGGCCCAAAGGGCTTACATCGTTCTGTGATCGCACCCTTTCAGGGAAGGTTTGTTTGTATGTTTTATTTCGTCTCCGGTGCCGTATCGGACGGGTTGGCCATACCGGCGTCTGACTGTTCGCCCTCGACTCCTCGACGCTGGATTGTTCCGCTGGCTGGTGCAGGCATCCGACCAGGGGTAGTCGTCTGCGGCTGAAGCTGTTGAAGGCTTCCAGGAGGAACGTTGATGGCCTGTGTATGTTCAGTACCAGTGCAATCGCGGGTCGTGCCGCTATGCCCGCCGGTTGTACACGCATGGCCGAGACAGGCCTCTAATGAGGATTCGGTGAACTGCACGGCCCCCGATGGTCCAAAGTGCTCCTTCCCCGTTGAATCTACATACCTACAGGCGCATTTACAGGCCCAATAGGTTGAGCCTTTCTTCGGTTTCGCCCAGCCGTCGTTCGACACTATCAGGACCGCGAGAAGGCTACCGGCCACCAGACTGGCTCTTACAATCCATGCGGTTGGCATACTGTGCTCCCTTCTTTAGTTAAGGTTTCTGCTGAGTAAGTCGCTGGCAGACCGTATACGGTTCAATGCGATGAGAAGAAAAAAGCATTTGATAGAGTATGGAGCATAGGTGCGATGCATTAGATGACATCTGGTCTCATGCGGTGATGGATTGCCCAATCGTGACCGCATGATCGGTAGTTTATTTCTTCGTTAAGCCGCTAACGCGTCGTTGTAACTATGACTCAACCATTGGAGATTGGTCGCCGTATCTGTCATCAAAAGTCTATCTCCGGACATCAAGAAATCGCTGTTGATGATTGCGGCGCGGGCATTTTCGGGTAGAACAATGAAACCAGCAGTACGACGAGCGGGAGAATCTCATGACGCGCGCCTTAGGATAAGTGGATTACCACTATTGCGCTGGGACTGCGCACTGACGGTTCGATTAAAGGATTCAGCAGATTAAAACAATAGAAAAGAGCGGCGAGCGATAGATTCTTGACGAGGATTACACGCAAAATACGTGTAATTTATCACTGCGATCGTGAATGATCGGCTCGTCGGCGGGAGGCCCTCAGCTCATGTCGAAGATTGGGACCGGGTCAATCGGCCTGGATCGGCTGAAAAACCTCCTCGCTCAATCAAGAGCCAAGAAAGGATAGGAATCTTTTCGGGGGCTCGTCCTGTAGTCATGAGGCGGTCCCCTCGGAACGATGATGATGGAGTGGCCGGATGTGGAGTGAGCCTAGTTGCTCTTCATTAGTTTCTCTATGTCCTCCCGATTTATGAGTCTGTTACGAGCATCAACCAACGCCATGCCAGGAACCCCACTGCGAAACCAGGGAACTCCTAAAAGTAGTGTCCATTTCCAAGAATTGGAGAATCCTTCTCCATTAGATTTCCAAAACTGATAGACCATGTCCAAGCCGCCCTCAAAAAAGTATGGGCGACTAATTCCTAATACGACTATAGCTCCTCCCGTGATACCGACTACCGGCCTTAATGTAAGTCCAATAATCCACCGGTATTCATCATTCAATAGGCGCTGTCGCTCGTGGTTGTCCATGTTGTAGCTGAGTGTAAGAGGTAAATGGGGGATACGTGCAATAACCCGATGGTAGAGGAGGGAGTAATGGCGCGGAAAGGATGGGTTGACCGCGGACTACTAGAGAAGCTGAACGCTGAAGGAAAGAAAGTCTGGTTTGGCAGCTTTCACACCAAGACGGCTGCGCGTGACTTCTACAACAAGGCGAAGCTCGAACAGCCGGATGATTCGGCACGAACAAAGATGTTCAAAGACTGGTGTCGGGCTTTATCCGCCGACGACAGTTACGATAAAGCGATAAAGAGTCGGCGGCTCACACGAAGTGTGGTTTGGTGGCGGTGACCCGGATCGAACGGGTGACCCGCGGCTTATGAGTCCGCTGCTCTGCCAACTGAGCTACACCGCCACGAGGAGATATTTTGCGAGAGGCGACCTTTGTTGGCCCACAACTATATAGATGATCAGTCGGACTTCATTTATATCATGCCCAAAAAGAGGGCGTAAAGACGGCGTTGGACGGAATGAGCATCCGCTCCGGACAGAGCGAGCGTTCCTCCCTGCTCAACGCATCTGAGCCTTGAGTTCTCCTTTGGCAACCATCTGTATTTCAACGCCTCCTTTGACGGGATAAATCCCTTTCGGTTCGAGAGCGGTGACGGTCCCTTCGAGCCGCGTCCTTTCATCGAGATCACGGGTCAGAGTATCGGAGAGCTGTTTCTTGAACGCATTCATCCGGCCTGCAAGTTTGATGTGTGTTTCGGGCTCAATTTGCGTCAGCAGACTGTCATGGGCAAAAAAATCCGCAGACTCGACCAGGACATTCTTTGTGTCCACCGTGTAGTCAAAATTTGCAAATTTGAGCTCCTGTAAGGTCGAATCGTATACGGGATTCCCAGTCGCATAGATCTTGCCGTTCATCGCGCCGGTGACGCCGAGCTCGATGATGAGTTTGGACCCGCTTCCGTAGAGCTGCGCCGATGTGATTTTCATGGGCTCTCCAACGGACGTCTGAATTTCCTGCCCGATCAGCCGCAGCCGCAGCCGCTCATTGATGTATGGATAGTCGATCGTGATCGGAACGGCTAGGTTGAAGCCGTTCTGATTATTCTTCGTGAGCCGGAGTGGAGGCAGCGGACGGACTCCAGCCTCTGGTTTCTGTCCTTGATGAATCGTGGGCCTTAGGAGCATTTCCAAAGAGGTCTGAACCGTCTGGTTTCCATCGGATCCGATCGGCGCCGCGAGCACATCCGTTGGATTGAGCAGGAGCCAGAAATCATCTCTCAAGGCAACGGGTTCTTGAAGCCGCTGCCAGATGATCTGTGCGCGTTGCCGGGATTCGCTGCGTTCGCGGACCATGGCGTCCACGGATTCGGCCAGCGTCCGGAGGCGCTGGTTGACCAGTTGCTTGAGGATCGGCGTCGCATCCGTGTCCAGATTACTGAGCCGGCAGGTGTCGGGAAATTCCGGCTGATCGAATGACGTGGTCGATCGCACCGTCCAGTGATCGGTCCAGTTGAAGGCCGAGTGGCCTTTCAATTTGATGTGCTTGGCAGGATCAGCGGACGAGTACCCACAGTTTCCCTCGACTGAGAGGCCTTCAGGGAGAGTCATGCGAAGAGCCAGGCGATATTGAATATCCGGAAACTGCGTCAAAAACTTGTTTTCCACCACTTGATAGTGAAAGGGGCCTCGAAGCATCCGGTATTTGTATTGAAGAGCAGTGTGGTCAGGAAGCTCCCCGCCGTCCTGCCATGCATCTTCGTGCCCGGACTCGGCCGGCACCGAAGCATTGACGGCGAGAGCCAGTTCCCGAATCGGGAGGCTGATGTTGAGATGCACGACCGAATCCGCAACCGGCGGAACCGGAGGGGGAGGGGCGAGTGCTCCGGTCGGCTTGGGAATATCGATCGCCGTTCCGCCGCACCCGGTGGCCACCATGAATGACGCGATCAGGATTGAACGATCGATGACGTTGCGAGCCGGTGGGCGTTGCATACTCTCTCCTCTTGAATCTAAACGCGGTTAATGGATGAAGCGATCAAGAGCCCCGCGGAGGCCGTTGGCTCCCGCGTTCAACACGTCCTTGTTGGCCAAAATGTCTTCAGGTTTGACCGGCTTGCCATAGTAGCGCTCGTTGTCACCGGAATTGGCGGTAATGGCGAATCCGTCCAAAGACAACCCTATGTATGCTCCCTTCGTCGCTCCGAAGGACACCACGTCGAGGCTCGCGCTGAGATCTTCACCGTAGGGACCGAGGGACAGGCCTCCGTCCAATCCAAGCTTGACTGTGCCCATGCCGTAAAAGCGTTCCAGACCTGAGAACGTTTTGATGGCGAGGACGACTTCCGAGGCATCAGCGCCGACCTGTAGGCCGACACTGCCTGATGTCATTCTATAGAAGGCGGGCGGCGACCATCCGCCATTGACAAAATCTCTTGCGAGAAGGACACCGCCACCTCCCGATGCGCCGACAAGAAAGGCGCCCCGCCAGAGCCGTGGGACGATGAAGACCGCCTTGACGTTGGGTGACTCACTGACGTACCAGGCGGCAATACCAGGTTCGGTGAGGAATCGTTCGAACGTCGATTGGGCGCGCTGTACTAATTCCTGCTGGTCTGATATGTCTTCGGCGGCGGCGGCCGATGGGACCAAGCCTGTAGTGGAGATCACCCACAATGATAGGCAGAGAAGAAGTTGTCGTTTGGATGTCATATGTCCACTAGGGAGTTTTTAAGCCCGTTGCATTCTTGTACAATAAACGGGAGGGCAGACTATCAAAGTGCCGCGTAGCCCGCAAGAGAATGCTCAGCCGACACGCCATTTCACCCGGACCATACCTGAAGGCCACGATCCGATGAACCGTCAAAAGACGGGCATCAGATGGGCAAGCGCATGGCATACGGTGGTTGCCGTATCCTTTCTGTGTGCCGGATGTATGCTCGAACAGGAGATTTCCCGCACCCCGAGAACGGCGGTGGAGCAGCTGCTCCTGACCGAAGCCGTTGAGATGGCCCTGAAAAATGTCGCGCTGTCGCTTCCCGATCGCAGCCGGCTCGTCATCGACGTCACGGGCTTGCATACAGACCGCGCGCTGATCACGCAGCCGGGAACCGGGATCAATCTGACCACGACGAACCAACAGGTCCTTCAGGGGGGATCGCTCGACCTGGTGTTCATCCGGGACGCCGTCAGTACCGCCTTGTCCAAACAGGGATATCGGATACACGGGTTTGCACCGGTGGATACGGAACCGGATTATGTCGCCCGGATCTTTGTGGAGTCGTGGGGGACGATGCAAGGTGTGACATTTTTCGGCATGCCCCCCGTACAGAGCCTGCTGATTCCTTTTTCACTTCCCGAGTTGACGCTCTATAAATATCAGCATCAGAGAGGATATGGCCGCCTGCACATCGATTTCTTCAACTATAAAGACGGTCAGTACGTTGATTCGACCTCCACGATCATCGGCCGCACATTCTATGATCAGTACACGGTTCTGTTCTTCATCACCTGGGTCAAAACCGATTTGACCGTTCCCCCGTGAGCATTCGTCCCAGGTGTGCTACACTCCCGCCGCCATCCTGATTCCTTCAACCTTGTGGTGATCTGCCATGATGCAACCGACTTCCCGATTTGAATCGCATGCCGTCCTCCGGACGTTTCTCGGGTTCCTCTCCGCCATCGTGTTGATGAGCGGATGCTCCATCAATCCGGTCAGCAATATGCCCGAGGTAACCCTGGTCACCGTCGCCCAGGAGAAGAAGATCGGCGCGGAAGAAGCCAAGAATGTCGAGCGTGAAATGGGGCTGCTCGATGACCAGGCTCTGACGGCGTATCTGGACCAGGTCGGCCAGCGCTTGGCAAAGGAATCGCCGAGGCAGGATGTCACGTACGAATTTCATGTAGCGGACATGGTTGAACCCAACGCGTTTGCCCTGCCGGGCGGCTATGTCTATGTCACCCGAGGTCTCCTTTCTTTGGTCAATACGGAAGATGAATTGGCCGGCGTCGTCGGTCACGAAATCGGACACGTGGCGGCACGACACTCGGTTCAGAAGATCTCCAGACAGGGGCCGTTTACGTTGATCACCAATCTCGTCTCCGGTGTCACGGGTCTGTTTGTGCCATTGGTCGGCAACATCGTCGGCGGCATCGGCAATCTGGCCCAGAGCCTCGTCTTTTCTCCGTACAGCCGTTCGCAGGAAAGCCAAGCCGACGAAGTGGGACAAGAGATGGCCGCGAAGGCAGGATGGAATCCGGCAGGCTTGTCCTCCTTTCTCAACACGCTCAGTCGGGAAGAGTCGTTGATGAACGATGGTCCGCGCCGGCCGAGCTTCTTCGATTCTCATCCGGCGACGCCCGATCGCGTTGAAAAGACGACGAAACACGCGAAGGAACTCAAACAGGCCAGCCGGCCGCCGATTACTCCCTCACGCGACGCGTTCATCAGTCGGTTTGACGGACTCGTCGTCGGACAACGGGCCGCCAATGGACAGATCATCGGACAGACCTATCGGCATCCGGATCTGAATCTCTTCATCGAATTTCCGGAGAAGTGGCATGTCGATAACAGTCCTATCCAGGTTGCCGCTGCTCCCAAGGACGGAGACATGGCGATCGTGTTACAGGCCGTCGGAGAGGGGATGGACCCGATGGAGGGCGCGAGAGTGCTGGAGAAAGCCAGTAAGTCATCCGTGGTGGCCAAGACAAAGCCGACGACTGTCCATGGCCTGCCTGCGGCTCGCACCCAGCTTTCGGATTCGGGGATGGTGGCGGAAATCACCTGGATTGCCCACGAAGGGATGATTTATCAAATGGTGGGCATCGCGAAAGCCCGTATGTTTGAAACCGTGCAACCGGTCATCCATGCCACGGTCCAAAGCTTCCGTGCTCTGACAACAGACGAGCGGGCCGCCATCCGGGAAAAACGTCTGCGACTGGTCCAGGCGCGGGCGGGGGAACGGCTGAGCGATCTTGCGGCGCGCACCCATTCAAGTTGGAATGTGAAACAGATGGCGGTTGCCAATGAACTGGCTGAGGGCGATGTTCTCACCGAAGGGCGTTTGATCAAGATTGCGGCCGAAGAGCCGTACGAGGGCAAGAACGCTGTGCTCAGGTTTCGTGAGAAATAATCAATCGCGGCGAAGCGCGAAGGACAGCGTCGGCGAGATGAACGTCCTTCCCAGGAGAGCTTCTTTGATCGCGATCGGGAGGTCCGGCGTGAGACGGGGTTTCACCACGTAGCCCAGAGCGCCTGCCGTCAGGGACTCCTCGACGAATTCTCGATCCTCGTGCACCGTCAGGAACACGATTCTCGCGGATGATCCGCTCGTGTTCAGCAGACGAGCAGCATCGAGCCCGTTCAAGCGCGGCATGGAGATGTCGAGAATGAGCACGTGCGGCTGCAGTTCCCGCACGGCTTGCAGCAGGTCTTCGCCATTGCTCACCGTGCCGACCACGTGAAACTCCGGTGTGAGAATGCGTGCCGCTTCTTCCAGCATCGCCGGGTTGTCATCGGCAAGCAGGACGCGTACCGATGCCTCTTCCCGTCGCTTCTTCTCGTCGTGCTGAATCATGCCGGAAGACGATCCTTCCGTTGCAAAAAGCAATGCCCTGATGTGTATCATCCGGATCAGGGAATGGGATACTGGCAAAAATGACAGTGGCGAGACGAACGTCAGCGCCGGCCGTGGTTGCCCAACGTAAGGCCCTGCCGGATGGCGAATTGGATCAGTTCGGCGTTGCTGCGAACGTGAAACTGTTCCATGATCCGATACTTGTGGAACGCGACCGTTCGAGGTGTCACGCGCAGGATCTCTCCTGCTTGCTTCATCGAATAGCCCTCCGCGAGGAGCTGCAGGACCTCCCGCTGGCGGAAGGTCAACTGAGCGGGCACGGGGCGGTTCCCGTTCTGGATGAACGACTGCACCATCCCGTCGGTGGCCTGCGTGCTGACGTACACGCGTCCTTGTACGGCGGCGTGAATGGCCTCGGATAACTCCGAACTGGCCGCGCTCTTGAGCAAAAATCCTGACGCTCCGATACGGAACGCTTCGGTGGACAGATCGGGATCCTCGTTCATCGTCAGGAAAATGAGTTTGACGTCCGGCATCGCGCGTTTGAGCTGTCGCGCGGCGTCGAGGCCGTTGAGCAGCGGCATGCCGATATCGAGCACGATGACATCCGGGCGCAGTTCACGGGCCCTGGGCAGCAGGGATCGTCCATCACATACGGTGCCGACGACGTCGCAATCGGGTTGAAGCAATTTGGTACAGGCTTCGACGAGAAGCCGATGATCATCCGCCAGCAAGACACGCGGTCGCGGCACTCTGTCCTCCGTTGGGCGCGTTACTGCGTCGAGGCGGAAACCTGCACGACGATGCGAGTGCCCCGCGATGGGCGTGATTCGATCAGGATATGTCCGCCCAGGGTTTTCACCCGCTCCTGCATGCTGATAAGCCCGAGTCTGCCCTTTAACGTCGCGGTTCGAAGGTCGAACCCGACACCGGAGTCCGAAATGCATAAATGCACATGGCCGCGGTCTCCGAGCAATTCAAGCCGTCCCTCCCGGACGCCGCTGTGTTTCACCATGTTGTTCAACGCTTCCTGCACGATCCGATACAGACATAACGCCGGTTCCCTCGCGATCACACGCGGGACGTTCCGGTGGAGAAAGTCGATCCGGATGCCTTGGCGCTCAAATAGCTCGCGGCATAATCCCCTGACGGCGGCGGTCAATCCGAGGTGCTCGAGTTTGGCGGGGTGGAGTTGATGAGACAACCGATGGACGTCCGAAGCGATTTCCAGGGTCAATGTCCGCATATCTTCGATTTGCTCGCAGGTGTCATGCTGTAATCCCGCCGTCTCGCCGATCCGTCCAAGGCCGATTGCCAGCAAGGCCAGCCGCTGGCTGAAATCGTCATGCAGCTCGCGGGCGATGCGCGAGCGTTCCTCCTCCTGCACGGTGATCAGCTGCCCGGCCATTTGCGTCAAGGTACGGTCCGCGCGCTTGCGTTCGCTGATGTCCAGCATGACGCCGATCAGCTCTTTGGCTTCGGAACCGTGGATCACGACATGAACGGAATCATGCAGCCAGACCTCGCGGCCGTCGGCAGCCAGCATGCGATATTCCAACACGTGGTGCAGTCTGTCCTGGGTTGCCTGTCGGCGTGAAGCCAGAACCCTGATGCGGTCGTCGCTGTGGAGGTGGGTTTCCCAGAAGTCCGGATGGTCGAGCCACTGTTGCGCGGGGTAACCCAGAAGCGTCTCAGCTTGTTTGCTCACGAACGTCGTCCGGAGCGTCGCGGCATCCCCGCGCCATACGATCGCCTCCAGGGAGTCGACCAGTTCTTCGTAACGCCGTTCCGCCTGGTGTTTGGCCGTCTCGGCCAGTTTTCTCCGTGTGATGTCCAAGTGCGTAACGACCGCACCGCCGTTCTTTCCTCTGAACGGCGTCACCGTCATGAGGAACCATCGGCGCTCACGGGGGGAGTCGCATGCATACTCGTGTTCGTAAAAAATCGACGTACCGTCCAGGACACGCTGAACTCCGATTCTGACTTGGCCGCAATCCTGGCACCCTGAAGCTTCCGCCCGACGGCAGACCTGAAGATAGTTGATGCCGATATTGATCCTGGGGTGGGTGGACGTCTGATTCAGGCGTCCGAATTCCTTCCAGGCCTCGTTGACTGCCATGATCGTGCCCTGTCCGTCGAGGACGGCGATATGGCTTTGGAGGCTGGCGAGTACAGCACTTCCCAATGCTTCGCTTTGGCGGAGCCGGCCTTCATTCCGGCAGCGGCGCTTTTGATCGGCATGACGGTCGACGGCGAGGCGGGTCGATTCGTTGATTCGGCTTGCCGGCGGATCTTCAAGATCGACTCGATGGCCTAACAAGAGGCGATTGCGCTCTTCCGATACGTGAAGGGATCGTTCGGCCCGCATCCGCTTGATCTCAGCGGCTGTCCTCGCGGCGAGAATTCGTAGGATCGAGACGGACTGGCCCATGGCAGGCATGGGACCTTCGTTGAGAACGCCAAGAAAACCTATGGCACCACCGGTGTGATCGATCATTGGCACCGCGCAGCAACTGTCGACGCGCCAGGCCGAGAGTCGCTCCTGATCCGGGAAGGATAGGCGCAAGGAGTCCGCATGGAGAACGACTTGTCCTCCAAGACATAGAGCGTATGGGGTCTTCTCGATGGATTCAGTGTAATTCGAGAGAAGCGTGTTTCGGCTCCAACAGCCCAGCGTGTGATAGAGACGATGATCCTCACTGAACTCACCGACGACCACATGCGATGCGCCCAACGCCCCGGCCAGGTGCTGGACGAGCAATGGAAAAAATAACGAACCTGTTTCTTTTTCGACCGCTTCCATCAACTCGAGCAGCAACAGTTCGGATTCCAATATCGATGCATTGAATCGAGATCGGTCAGCGTGTGAAGACTTGAAGGATGTGCGAGAGGGGTGGGTCAGCATGCGGCCTCAGGAGTACAAATGTGGAAACCTACCTTCCTCCTGATGGAAGGTTGAGGGGAGCATGCACCCATCAATGAATGGAGTCAATAGATCCTCTTGGGTCCGCTCAAAAATAGGGGCATTTCAATGTCACGAGATGGCTTGTCCGAACACTGTCAAATCTGACAGTGTTCGCTGAAGCGAACACGCTGTACAGTTTGCGTGATTCGTGGGTGTCGGCATCCAGAACCGATCAAAGCGATGTGGCATTTACCCTTACGGATAGGATATACACCGCGGGTATCTCGAGACGGGATTGTATGGCCCTGCAGAGGGGAAGGAGGC
This sequence comes from Nitrospira sp. KM1, assembly GCF_011405515.1. Lineage (NCBI taxonomy): Bacteria > Pseudomonadati > Nitrospirota > Nitrospiria > Nitrospirales > Nitrospiraceae > Nitrospira > Nitrospira sp. KM1. The sequence goes on from NZ_AP022671.1 coordinate 182,479, forward strand.
TCATATGACCGAAGAGCATGAACGGCTCGAAGCAGCGCGCACTCAGAATGTTGCGTGGAGGCGCTGGGGGCCCTACCTGAGCGAACGGCAGTGGGGAACTGTGCGTGAGGATTACAGTCACGATGGAAATGCGTGGGATTTTTTCAGCCACGATCAGGCGCGCTCGCGTGCCTATCATTGGGGGGAAGACGGATTGGCGGGCTTCTCAGACGATAAACAGCGGCTATGTTTCGCCCTTGCACTTTGGAATAGCAAGGATCCCATTCTCAAGGAACGGCTTTTCGGCCTCACCAACAGCGAAGGCAACCATGGCGAGGATGTGAAGGAATATTACTTCTACCTCGACAGCACGCCGACTCATTCATACATGAAATATCTCTACAAGTACCCTCAACCGGCATACCCGTATGACGACCTGGTCAAGACGAACAAGTCCCGTACACGTCATGAGATGGAATACGAACTCCTCGATACGGGTGTGTTCGATGAGGACAAGTATTTCGACGTGTTTGTGGAGTATGCGAAGGAATCTCCGGAAGACATTCTGATCAAAGTCACCGTTCACAATCGCGGGAAAGATACCGCCTCGCTCCATGTTTTGCCGACGCTCTGGTTCCGCAACACCTGGTCCTGGTCCGAGGGGGTGGACAAGCCCAGCCTCGAGCAATCCTCCGAACCGAATGGTATGAGCGTGATTGCCGCGTCGCATCCGGAATTGGGCAACCGCTATTTATGGTGTGAAGGAGAAGTTCCACTCCTGTTCACGGAAAATGAAACGAACATGGAACGGATCTTCAACCAGCCGAATCGAAGCTCGTATGTGAAGGACGGCATCAATCAATGCATTGTGCATGGTCAGGACGGATCGGTGAATCCTCTCAGGACTGGCACGAAGGCCTCCGCGCACTACCAGATGAAGATTCCCGGCGGAGGATCGAAGGTCATACGGATGCGTTTGTGCACCGCCTCTCCATCGGATACGGTCGGATCGACCAAGGGAGAGCCGTTCGGCAAGCGTTTCGACACGGTTGTGAACGATCGGCTGCGGGAAGCAGATGAGTTCTACGGGGCTATCGCGCCGCCGTCTTTGAGCGCAGACGAGAAGCACGTGATGCGGCAGGCCATGGCCGGGATGCTGTGGAGCAAACAGTACTACTATTTTGATCTCGATCTTTGGCTGAGAGAGCATGGCGTCAGCTCCTCGGAAGCGACAAAGGCGTTGCATATTCGAAACCGGCAATGGCTGCATATGGTAAACGACGATGTCATTTCCATGCCGGATAAATGGGAGTATCCCTGGTACGCGGCCTGGGACCTGGCATTCCACACCGTTGCGCTGGCGACCGTGGATCCCGACTTCGCCAAGAATCAGCTCGATCTCATGCTGCGTGAAGTGTATCTTCATCCGAACGGCCAGATCCCCGCATACGAGTGGAACTTCGGAGACGTCAACCCTCCGGTGCATGCCTGGGCGACCAACTATGTCTATTCCCTCGAGAAATCACGACGGGGCCAGGGAGACATCAAATTTCTGGAACACGCGTTTCAGAAACTGCTCTTGAACTTCACCTGGTGGGTCAACCGAAAAGATCCGTCGGGGCGAAACGTCTTCGAGGGAGGGTTTCTCGGCCTCGACAACATCGGCGTGTTCGACCGGAGCTCGCCGCTGCCGACGGGCGGAACACTGGAGCAGGCGGACGGCACGGCTTGGATGGCGCTGTTCAGCCAAAACATGCTGCAGATTGCGCTGGAGCTGGCGTCAAACGATCCGGTGTACGAGGGGATGACCACCAAGTTTCTCGAGCATTTTTTCAGGATTGCCGGATCGATGGACCGGGTGGGTGAACATCAAGACGAAATGTGGGACGAAGAAGACGGATTCTTTTACGACATCTTGCGGCTGCCCGATGGGAACGCCACGCGATTGAAAGTCCGGTCGATGGTCGGCCTGTTGCCGCTCTGCGCAACCACGATCATTCCTGAAGAATTTATCCACAAATTTCCAAAGACCGTCGAGCAGGCTCGGCGCTTTCTCAAGCGCGATCCGGACTTGTTCGCCAACGTGGCTTCGCCGACCAAAGCGGGCGTCGCGGGGCGCCGGCTCTTCGCCGTGATGAACGAAAACAAGTTGCGACGAGTGCTCGCCCGCATGCTCGACGAAGAACGGTTTCTCAGCCCGTACGGGATCCGTTCGTTGTCGCGGCACCATCTCGATGATCCGTACATCCTGCATGTCCACGGTGAAGAATTTCGCGTGCAGTATCTTCCCGCCGAGTCGAATAACGGGATGTTCGGAGGCAATTCCAACTGGCGCGGCCCGATTTGGATGCCGGTGAACGTCCTGATCATCCGGGCGCTCATGCATTTCTATCTGTATTACGGGAACGACTTCAAAGTCGAATGTCCGACCGGATCAGGGAAAATGATGAATCTGTTCGAGGTCGCGCGGGACATTTCAGGAAGACTGACCGCCATTTTCAGGCGTGATGCCAAGGGGAAACGGCCCGTGTACGGCGGATCGAAGAAATTTCAGGACGACCCGCATTGGCGCGACCATATTTTGTTCTACGAATACTTTCATGGAGACAACGGAGCCGGGCTGGGAGCGAGCCATCAAACCGGATGGACCGGTTTGGTCGGCGGCCTGATCTCGTTGTTCGGCCGCGTGAACGAAAAGGAGTGGTTGGAGAAGGGAATCTTCTTTGGTCCGATTCAGACACCGATAGCGGAAGACAAGGCCGTGCAGGACCCGGTCAAGGGTGAAGCGTCGGCCAAGCCGGAGCGCGTGGAAAAATGACGGCTTGGTCGAAACGACCCCGCATTTACGAAATCAATACCTGGGTCTGGCTGAATGAGCTGACGAAGACGGCCGGCGCGTCGATGACATTGGCTGATGTTCCCACGACCAAGTGGGATGCCATCGCCGCCTATGGATTCGACGCGGTCTGGCTTATGGGGGTCTGGGAACGGAGTCCTGCCGGCATCGACATTGCCATGCGCAACGAAGCCTTGCTGGCGGATTTTCGCCGTGCGCTTCCTGATTTCAAGGCTGAAGACAACGTCGGTTCTCCCTATTGCGTCCGGCGTTATCAGGTTGATGAACGACTGGGTGGACCAAAGGGACTGGCCGCGGCGAGAAAAATGCTGGCAGATCGGGGCATGCGTCTGATCCTCGACTTTGTTCCCAATCATGTGGCTCCCGACCATCCCTGGGCGACAGAACATCCTGAATATTTCATCCAAGGAAGCGCGGAGGATTTGGCCAGAGAACCCCAGTCGTTCTTGAATATGGCCGGCCGTGTGATCGCCTGTGGTCGCGATCCGTTCTTTCCCGCCTGGCCTGATGTGCTCCAACTGAATGCGTTTCACTCCGGGCTGCGAACAGCCGCCGTTGAAACGGTGACGTCGATCGCTTCGCAGTGCGATGGGATGCGTTGCGATATGGCGATGCTGATGATGAACTCCGTCTTTGAGCGGACTTGGGGAACTCGTGCCGATGTAAAACCGGCGACAGACTACTGGCCCCAGATCATTGCGGCGGTGAAGAGCCGATCACCAGACACCTTGTTCATGGCCGAGGCTTACTGGGATCTGGAGTTCGAGCTGCAACAGCAGGGATTCGATTATTGCTATGACAAGCGACTCTATGACCGCTTAGAACATGAATCGGCCGAAAGCGTCCGGCTGCATCTCTGTGCCGATCCCGCCTACCAGGATAAGCTGCTTCGTTTTCTGGAAAACCACGACGAACCGCGGGCCGCAGCCACGTTCTCTTCAGAGAAGGCCAAGGCCGCGGCGGTCTCGGTATCGACTCAGCGGGGCGCTGTGCTGTTCCATGAGGGACAATTCGACGGCCGCCGCACTCGGGTGCCGGTATTTCTGCGCCGGCGTCCGCAGGAAGACCCGGACAAGGAACTTCGGGAATTCTACAAGAAACTGCTCGACGTGTTGAAGGATCCTGTGATCCAAGACGGGGATTGGCGCTTGTGCGAGCGAACCGGGTGGCCCGATAACCAGAGCTATCTCAATCTCGTTGCCTGGTGCTGGAGTGGCCGGGACGGGTGGTATCTCATCGTGGTGAATCTTTCTGAAACTCCTTCACAAGGAAACATTCAAGTCTTGGCTGAAAACCTCGCCGGTAGGAAGTGGCGAATGACCGATCGCATCACGGGCGCGACGTACGACCGTAACGGAGACGATCTCTACCGACCGGGCTTGTACGTCGACCTCAATCCATGGGCATTTCATGTGCTGAAATTTTGAGTCACTGTGCGTTTAAGGACGGGTGTTTCATCTTTAAAGGAGGGTGACCATGCGCGTGAGACTAGCGTTGTTCTCGTTGGTATTGTTGGCCGTGTCATTTCAATGGGGCTGTGCGGAGATGCAGTCGCTGGGCGGTACGGAGACATTGACCAAGCTCCTGAGCAATCAATTGGGAGTGACGGCCAACCAGGCGACCGGCGGTGTCGGGTCGATGCTCACGCTCGCCAAGGAGCGGTTGTCAGGGATGGACTTCAACACCCTGAGCACATTTATTCCAGGGGCTGATTCTTTCATGAAAAGCGCCAAAGACCTCGGTGCCGTCACCGGCCCTGTGGGTGATCAGGCAGGACTGAAATCAGCATTTTCCCGATTGGGCATGGGACAGGACATGGTTCCCAAGTTTAACCAGACGGTGTCGGATTTCGTCGGTAAAACAGGCGGAGAAAAAGCACAAAATATTCTGGCGGCTGCATTGAAGTGACACCGCACCAAGGATCGATCGGAGGATGTCATGATGCGTACGGCGAGACGAAACCGGATCTGTCTGTGTGTCGCCGCCTTGCTGGCGGCCTCGTGCTCGACGGTGCCAAAGGATTTTGAATCGCCGCGGGTCAATATCTCCGATATGACGGCGAAGGATGTCGCGCTGTTCGAGCAACGGTTCGATGTCAAGCTGAGGATCCAGAATCCCAACGACATGGACATCAGTGTCAACGGCATGAAGTTCGACATCGAATTGAACGATCGGGAATTCGGAAACGGCATGTCAGGCCAGCGTGTGACTGTTCCACGGTTCGGATCGGAAACCGTGGACGTCGAGGTTTTCACCACCTTGGGGAGTTTTCTCCGCCAGGTTCAGGATCTCAGCGGCGGGGGCGGCCAAAAAGTCCGATACCATCTGAAGGGAACGGCCTTTGTCGTGGCCCCGAGTCAATTCAAAGCGCCGTTCGACGAGAAAGGGGAAATCGACCTCAATCTCGGTTCCAATGCCGAGAAGTAATTGTTATTTCGCGGCACTAGCCGTAAAGACAGGACATGTATACACGATGTCAAGATCTGGATTCGACCTGTTGAATTCAAGACTGACTCGCAGGCCCCTGGCATAGTCTCGAGGCGGTCTGCCTGTCCATCGGCGAAATGCCCTTGTGAAGTGCGCTGAATCAGAATACCCAAGGAGAAAGGCAATGTCGGTCAGCGTGTGAGTTCCCTGATGCACGAGTTGAAGACTGCGGTTTCGACGGAACTCGTCGAGAAGCGATTCAAACGAAACTCCCCAGCGCGCAAGACGTCGTTCGAGCGTACGGATATGAAGTCCCAGAGCGGTGGCGGTGGTCTTGAGCGTGGGGGCTTCGTGGGCCAATTGATCCGACACGGCAGTGAGCACTGCTCGCACGATCTCCTCTTCGGACGGTCTCTCGGGAAGTAATTCACGGGCGGCGGTAGTGCTTGATTGCAGGGGAAGTTCGAGCAGATCCCTGTCAAATATCAGGGCATTGTCTTCGGAATCAAAAGTCAACCTTCCGTTGAACACTCGCTCGAGTTCGGAAGAAGGACCGAACCGCGAATGCTCGAATGACACGTCGATGGCGGCATGCTCTCCCGTCAGAGCCAGGATCTTGTGAAGAAACATCAGGACACCTTCATGATACTGTCTGGGATTTTCCCGCATCCGCCCAAGCATGCGGTATCCCAAACGCGCCCGCTTACGACCTTCACTCAAATGAATCGCTGTCCCGGTTTGGATCAGCGCGGTTCGGCGGCACACCACGTCAATCGCAGCCCGTAATGTCGGCGCATCGAGAATCGCTTCCCCCATGACTCCAAGTTTTAGAATGGAGTCCATTTCGGCAATGTGTACGCCGCAATGGACATCACCGGTTGCGGACGACAGGGCATTGATGAGAGCCAGAAACAGATCGCGGGATAGCCAGGCGTCGGGGTCGAGCAGCGCCTGAGTCGGAATCCCAACCCGTCTCAACACCTTCCCCGGTTGTTCTGCCCTGGACAGCAGGTATGGGACGGCACTTGAGAGTTCGCAGACCCGATGGCGGCAATCTGACATAAGGGGGGAAGACCGTAACAAAGAATGTCGTGAAATGGCAAGGAACCTATTCTGGGATCTGTTAATGCTGTGCGCGCACCTGGATGGGAGGCGCTGTCAATTGTGACAGTTCCCGATTTGTAGGATTGGTGCTAGGAAGTCTCGCAACACATTGCAGTAACACGCAGGAACGATTGCAGAGGAGGTTTCACCATGATCGGGTTCAGTACGTTACGAGTTCCCAACGCCGGTAGAGCGGGTATATTGGCGGGCGTGATATTGGCCGTTGCCATTGATCCTCTCGTTGCAGCGGCTTCGACCGAACAACAACAACTGGTGGATAAGGCGAAGTTGACCGTAGAGGCCTTTGCGTCCGATCCCGCGCAAAAGGACGATATTCGTCAGTCGCTGAAGGATGCCAAAGCGGTGTTTATTGTCCCTCAATTATTTCGAGGTGCATTTCTCTTTGGCGGGACAGGTGGCGGTGGAGTATTGCTCGCTCGGGATGAGAAGTCCGGAGAGTGGTCGCAACCCGTCTTTTACAATATGGCCTCAGTCAGTTTTGGCCTTCAGGCCGGAGCCGATACGTCGGAACTTATTATCGTGGTTCGAACGCAAAAAGGACTGGAGGAGTTTTACAGCACGGATTTCAAGCTTGGCGCGGAAGCCGGACTGTCCGCCGGACCGGTCGGTGGCAGCACGGCCGTAGAGGGCGTTGCGGCCGATCTTCTTTCATTCGGACGGACGCGAGGAGTGTTCGCCGGAATGGCTCTGAATGGAGCCTCCGTCAAGGTCTCTGATGATTCCAATGAACGCTACTATGGAAAATCCGTTCGGCCGATCGACGTCCTCGTCACAAAGACGGTGAGCAATCCGGCTTCGGCGGACCTGCGCGCAGCAGTGGGCAAGCTCGTGAATACGAGCTCCAAGTAAACAGACATGGGGCCTGGAGTCGTGAGATGAAAGGAGACCCTTTGTGCGTAAGCGTCAATTGATAATCGTCTTGATGATATCCGTGTTTGTCATCGGCGACGCGTCGGCAGGCACGGAAACATTCGTCTATCCAAGCAAAGGCCAGACGAAAGAGCAACAAGACCAGGATGAATTCAGCTGTTACAAATGGGCCAAGGAACAGGCCCATTTCGATCCGAATCAACCGATGCAACAGGCTGCCGCTCCGCCGCCGCAAGGGGGGGCTGCGAAGGGCGCGGCCAAAGGCGCGGCGCTCGGTGCGGTCGGAGGCGCGATTGGCGGAGATGCGGGAAAAGGTGCGGCGGTTGGCGCTGGAGTCGGCGCGGCGGCCGGGGCTCACAAGCGACGCAAAGCGGAAAAGCAGCAGGACGCGGCCGGGCAGCAAGCGGAAAAACAGCACGAGGCGAGTGTGGAAAACTATCAGCGCGCGTTTGGAGCCTGCATGGAAGGAAAAGGGTATACGGTGAAATAGCGGGCCGCATATCGATCGTGTGACTCTTGTATGGTGCCTGTGCAGCTTCATTGAATGGGGGACTTTCATGAACAGAATGGTGAAATTCGGGGCCGCGGCAGAAATACGCGGCGGCGTTATGGCCGTGATGTTAATGATCTCATGGCATGCGCAGGCTGCCGAAAAGCCCGACAGGACCGTGCTGCCGATTCCCGAACCCAACGTGCCGGCTATCTCCACGCTGGATGCTCGGAATGTGAAAGTGCCGCCTCGATTTGAGGTGAAGGCGCCTGCGCAGGCACCGAATGTCTTGCTCGTCATGATCGACGATATGGGATTCGGGATGTCCAGCGCATTCGGTGGCCCCATCCACATGCCTACCGTCGACCGTCTATCGGAGACAGGATTGCGGTATAACCATTTCCACACCACCGCCTTGTGCTCGCCGACACGAACCGCTCTGCTGAGCGGGCGCAATCACCATATGAATAACATGGGCGGCATTACGGAGATCGCGACGGCCTTCCCCGGCTATACCGGTCAACGCCCCAACAATGTGGCTCCCCTCGCAGAAATGCTGCGGCTGAACGGCTACAGCACCGGATTCTTCGGGAAGAACCATGAAACGGCCGCCTGGGAGGTCAGTCCTTCAGGACCGACCGATCGTTGGCCGACGCGTTCCGGATTCGACAAGTTTTATGGATTCATCGGTGGAGAGACCAATCAGTGGGCGCCGCTTCTTTATGACGGCTTGGCACAGGTCGAGCTCCCGCACGATCCCAACTACCATTTCATGACCGACATGACCGATCAGGCCATCCATTGGATGCGCTATCAAAAGGCCCTCACACCGGACAAACCGTTTTTCATGTACTTTGCCCCCGGTGCCACGCATGCGCCGCATCACGTGCCGAAGGAATGGATCGACAAGTATAACGGCAAATTCGATGGGGGATGGGATCAGTTGCGCGAAGAGACCCTGGCACGGCAGATCAAGCTTGGCGTCGTGCCTCAAGGTACGACGCTCGCACCCAAACCGGACGCCATCAAGGACTGGACGGCGCTCACGGCTGATGAAAAAAAGCTTTTTGCGCGTCAGATGGAAATTTATGCCGGGTTCGGTGAATACGCCGACACGGAGATCGGCCGGTTGATCCAAGCTCTCGGGCAAATGGGGCAGATGGACAATACGCTGATTTTCTATCTGGTAGGCGACAACGGAACGAGCGCCGAGGGCGGCATGAATGGTCTGTTCAACGAGTACACCTATTTCAATGGCGTCAATGAAACGGTAGAGGATATCCTCAAGCACTACGACGACCTCGGAAGTCCTTTGTCTTATCCCCACATGGCGGCGGGCTGGGCCGTCGCAGGCGATGCCCCTTTCACATGGACCAAGCAGGTTGCCTCAAACTTCGGAGGAACCCGCAATCCGATGGTGGTGCACTGGCCCAAAGGCATCAAGGCGAAAGGCGAAATCCGAACGCAGTTTCATCACGTCATCGATATCGCGCCGACCGTCCTGGAGGCGGCGGGACTTCCGGAGCCGAAGGTCGTCAATGGGACCGAACAGGCTCCGATCGAAGGCGTGAGCCTCGCCTACACGTTCAATGACAGTAAGGCAACGAGCCGGCACCAGGTACAATACTTCGAAATACTGGGCAACCGCGGCATCTATGCCGACGGCTGGCTTGCTGGAACCGTGCACCGTGCTCCTTGGGAATTCCAGCCGCGCGGAAGTCTCTCCGACGATACATGGGAACTCTACGACACGCGCAACGATTTCAGTCTGACGCACAACCTTGCCTCGAAACATCAGGTCAAGCTCAAAGAGCTTCAGGATCTATTCATGAAAGAAGCGGTCAAGTTTCATGTGCTGCCCCTCGATGACCGCGTCATTGAACGTACGAATGCATCAATGGCAGGACGGCCGGATCTGATGGGGGATCGCACAAGCCTCACGGTCTACGAAGGCATGACCGGCATGTCTGAAAATGTGTTCATCAATACGAAAAACCGGTCGCATACGATCACGGCCGAAGTGGACGTTCCCGACGCCGGTGCCAACGGCGTGATTCTCGCGCAGGCTGGTCGCTTCGGCGGGTGGAGCTTGTATCTGAAAGACGGCAGGCCCGTCTATACGTATAATTTCCTCGGCCTGCAGCGATTTGATGTCATGGCGACTCAACCCCTCGCCGCCGGGAGAACGACCATACGATACGAGTTTGTCGCCGACGGACCCGGCATGGGACGGGGAGGAATGGGCACCATGTTTGTGAATGGCGGGAAAATCGCGGAAGGACGCATTGAGCGCACTCAGTGTTGCGTGTTCTCAGCCGATGAAGGCACCGACGTCGGGACGGACGATGGCACACCGGTGACGGAAGCCTACAAGGAACGGGATAACAAATTCACCGGCAAGATTCACAAAGTCACCATTGATCTGCTTCCGGTAAAAAAAGCCGGAAGCCAGGAAGGAGAAAAGACCGGAGCAGAGATGGCTCACAAAAAAACGCTGGCCGACTGACGATCTACCTGATTGCTCATGGGCTTGGACGAGCGGAGGCGAAACGACATGTGATGGTGTGGCCGTAACGTTTCACTACTTGCATTCTGAGAGGAGAATCTCATGCGTAAATATCTGATGATCGCGTTGGTGCTCGGCGGAATGACGATGTCGGCTGCGGGCTGTACCACGTACTACCGCGTGACTGACCCGACATCCGGAAAGGCCTATTACACGACCAAGGTCGACGAAAGCAAAGGCGGAGCCGTCAAAATCAAGGACGACAAGTCGGGAAGTACGGTGACGCTAAACTCCTCGGAGGTGAAGGAAATCTCCGAAGATGAATACAACGCCGGGCTGGTGGCCAAAGCACCGGCCAAGCAGGCGCCTGCTCAACCAGTGCCAGCCGGGACAGCAAGCCCTCAGTCACCGGCCAGTCCAATGCCAATGGTGGCTCCTCCCAATGAGCAGGTGGTGAAGTAGCTGGCGGGGGGGTGAACGGTTTTCAGTGTCGGCAAATAACCGGGACTTTGCGTCGATGGTGTGACAGGTGGGCAGTTGTTAGGGGCCGAACAACGGCTGGCCGTACCGTGCTTTGTCCTGTCGTTCATGCTACTGACGATGCCCGAGTTAGACGCCAGGGCGGAGGTCGGCTTCAACGCACAGGGCATTCTGTTTTATACCGACGACGTGGGCGTCTTTTCTGCCACGCGCCGTCTTTCGCGGGACAACGATCCGACTCAGCCCGCCATTGATACGCGATTGACCAACCAAGGCTCTGACGTCGTCTTTGAACCCGACGCCCGAGTCACTGAGTCGTTTGAGAATCCATTTGGAAAAACCGAACTGAGCCTTCGCGGTCAGGGATTCGTGTTTGTGGATAATCCGCGGTTCAATCATGGAACCCTGAACGTCCAGGCACTCCATGCTTTTAGCGATGCCACTCGGGTTCGATTCCGGTACTACTACGCGCCCGACCTCTTTCTAGGGGAGAACGAAGTCAGAAATCTGTCCTCGGAAGGGCTCGCTGCCGAAACCGTCACCAGTCATATTTGGTCGACGAGGGTGGAGCAGCGCCTTACAAGGGATGTCGATGCCCGTCTGTTGATGCGGTACGGCATTCGCCGATACAACGAGGCGTTCGCCGAACGGGATACCAACTTTTGGACGATCGGTCCGCACCTCGCATGGCGGGTGTCAGAACGGGTGGTGCTCGGATTCAGCTATCATTACGAGCGTGGGCTGGCGGAGGGACGTAACCAGCCGGAATTCAAGGACGATGTGTCGTACGTCAATCACTACCTCAGCGCCGATGTCGATGTGGAACTGATGGAACGGCTGGTCGTATCGGCGGCGGTGCATTATGAACGCAACAATTGGACAAGCGGTATCGTCGGCGACGAACGCAATGGCGCACACGAAACGATCTATCAGGGGGAAGTGATGCTGATACGAAGATTGACGGAGGTATGGACGTCCTTCGTGGGGTTCCAACGTTCGAGTCGGAAACAAAGTTTCGAGCCAGAGGCGGTCAAGAACACCAATGTCGGGGTAGGCGTGAGGGCGTCGTTTTAACACGCATCATTGCATTCGGGTGGAGGCACGGGGTGCGTGTATTCATTGGACGGCGATGGAGCATTGTTCTCGTCATGAGCGGCCTTTCCGCCTCGTGGTGTTGGATGGGATGGCCGGTCCTGGCCGGGGCCGATGAGCCTCAGGGAGGCGCCGTATCCGGCACTGATCGCGCCCCGCGGGTGGAGGAGGCCGGTGTGGAACAGGAACCGGATGCTGAATTGGAACCCGACCGTGAGGGTCCACGGCGGCAGCCTCGATTCTTGCCACCACGCCTCAGACCGAGGGAGTTGACACCGGAAGAACGGGAAGAGGCCGAATATCTCAAGAAATTGGCGGCCAAATACGGGACCGACCCCACGGCCATTGTCGGTCGTGTCCAACTCTCGGGGGCCTATGCAGACTTGCGGAATGATGCGCATGCGAGCGACGGGACGCTGCGCATCGATGTGCCATTCAGAAAAGATTGGCTCCTGCGTGTCGACACCCCGTTTGTGAAGTGGAGCGATCCGAGTCCAAACCGTGCCGGAATCGGAAGCGCGGCGGGCTTCAGCGACATGTTCGTCACACTCGGCTGGCGTGCCTACAACACCCCGGAATATGCCTTTCTCATCGGTGCGCTCACGACACTCCCGACTGCGTCGGTCAATACATTGGGAACCGGAAAATACACCGCCGGTCCGATTATCGCCACTGCCCGTTTCTTGTCCCGGTGGGAATCGTTTCTGTTCGGGATCTTTCAACATCAAATGTCCGTGGGCGGGGACCCTTCCCGCACCAACGTCTCGCTGACGAGGGCGACCGCGCAAATCAATACCATTTGGGCGGAGCGGTGGTGGACCGTTGTTCAAGCCGTGTGGCAGGTGAATTGGGAGCGAAGCGCCAAGAGCAGCATGACCATGGAATTGGAAACTGGAAGAAGCCTGATCGGGCGGTGGGGAGCCTACCTTCGTCCAGGCGTAGGCATATGGGGTCAATCGCTGGCCGGCGCCTACGAATGGAACGTTGAAGTCGGCGTGCGTTACATGTTTCCGAGTTTCTAGCAACCCTCGGCCGATCAGTATGATGGTGCTGCGCGGTTGCCCGGTATTTAGGAATCGGGTTTGACTCTCACGAGGTGAACGGATGAATGAAGCTGGGAACGGTCATGATGAAGTGACGTTCTCTTTAATCCGGAACGATCCCTGGTTTCGGCTTCAGCGAACCCTCGGGCTGATTCCGGCGCAGGGTCTGGGAATCGTTCGACGATGCGGGGTCTTTGCGATGATCACCTGGCTTCCTATTGCGATCTGGGCCATATGGTGGCGACGAGCATTTCCCGGAGAAATCGCTGAACCGTTGCTCCAACATTTTGGAATCCATGTTCGGTGCCTGCTCGCCATTCCATTGTTCATCATTGCGGAGATGACGGCGGATCGGACTTTTCGTGAAGCCATACCGTATTTTGGACGTTCCGGTATCATTGACGACGATAAACCCCGATTCATTCAGATTCTGCGGTCCGCCGACCGGATGCGGGATGCATGGTATGTCTGGTCGTCAATGTTTGCCATCATGTTGCTCGTCGTTCTCGTGGGAGACCAGGAGGCCATGCACCTGCATGAATTGGTGTGGGCCGACGAAGGGGCACCGGGTCGTCAACACCTCGGCTTTGGCGGATGGTGGTTTCTCTTCGTGATGCGGCCGTTGTTCGTCTGGCTCCTGTTGGTCTGGGTGTGGCGGTTAGTGGTCAGTACGGTTTTGTTATGGCGGATTTCCCGGCTGACCCTCCATCTTGTTCCTACCCATCCTGATCGTGCCGGCGGTCTGGGGTTTCTGGAGGATCTATCAATGGTATTCAGCCCGGTGATTTTTGCTCTGTCGGCAGTTCTTGCATCACGATGGGGGCACGAGGTTCTCTATCATGGTGTTGACGTGCATAGCTTTACCATGCCATTTGCGCTATTCGTCGCAAGCATGCTGGTACTGATTGTGGGTCCCTTGACGTTGTTCGTCCCTCAACTGCTTCGTTTGAAGCGACAGGCATTGGCAGACTATAGCGACCTTGTGGGGCGGCATGGGCGGCAGGTCCACCGACGGTGGATCAGCAGGAAGCCGGTTACGGAGGAACCGTTGCTTCAGGCCGCCGAACTAGGGCCGGTCATTGATACGGTATCCATGTACGAGGTCGTTGACCAGATCCGTCCGGCTCCAATCGCGAGAAAGGCGCTCTTGGCGGTGGTGCTTCCGGCCCTGTTTCCCATGATTCCGATGGTGGCCACGCAAATACCCTTGAAGGATGTGATGCTCAAGTTGCTGGAGACATTGGTATGAACAAAGCAAATTGACGCATGAGATCCTCGATTGGAGATCGGATTGCCGTAGTGTAGACTGCTGACTCCCGTATTTCACACCACTGCGCAACCAGGAGCACGATCGTTATGACGACTACCAATACTTCTCTTATCGAACGTTCTTCGTGGAAAGCACTCGAAGAGCATGGGCGGCAGATCCAAGGCAAGCATCTTCGCAGTCTCTTTGCCGATGATCCGCAGCGTGGGACACGAATGACGGCCGAGGGTGTGGGAATATTTCTCGACTACTCCAAGAACCGTGCGACGGATGACACGGTGAGGCTCCTCGTCCGTCTGTCGGAGGAGTCCGGGTTGCGCGCACGGATCGATGCTATGTTCGGAGGCGAAAAGATCAACGTGACGGAAAAGCGCGCCGTGTTGCACACCGCACTTCGAGCCCCGCGAGGCGCATCGATCGTCGTGGACGGCGAAAACGTCGTGCCGAAGGTCCATGCGGTCCTCGACAAGATGGCGGGATTTTGTACCAGCGTGCGAAGCGGAGTCTGGAAAGGGCATACGGGCGGGCGTATCCGCAATGTGGTGAACATCGGCATCGGCGGATCCGACCTCGGACCCGTCATGGCCTATGAGGCGCTCAGACACTACAGCGAACGAAACATGACGTTCAGGTTCGTCTCAAATGTCGATGGGACCGACTTCGCCGAGGCCGTCCGGGATTTGAATCCTGCCGAGACGCTCTTCATCGTGTCATCAAAGACGTTCACGACGTTGGAGACGATGACCAACGCGCACACCGCGCGGGAGTGGCTCCTGAGGGGGTTGGGCGGCGACGCCGCCTCTGTCGCCAAACATTTTGTCGCCGTGTCCACGAATGCGTCCGAGGTGTCGAAGTTCGGGATCGATACGGCCAACATGTTCGAGTTCTGGGACTGGGTCGGGGGCCGCTATTCGATGGAATCCGCAATTGGTTTGTCCACGATGCTGGCCGTCGGTTCTGACCATTTCATGGCCATGCTGAAGGGGTTCCATGAAATGGACGAGCACTTCCGGACCGCTCCCTTTGACCGCAATCTGCCGGTGCTCATGGGCTTATTTGCCCTCTGGTACGCGAACTTTTTCGGCGCTCAGACCGTGGCGGTTCTCCCGTATGACCAGTATTTGAAACGGTTTCCGGCATACCTGCAGCAATTGACGATGGAAAGCAACGGCAAGCACGTGACACTCGACGGAAAGCAGACCGCGTACGATACGGGGGCGATTTATTGGGGAGAACCTGGCACCAACGGCCAGCATTCCTTTTATCAACTCATCCATCAGGGGACCAGACTCATTCCTTGCGATTTCATCGCCTTTCAGCGGTCACTGAACACTCTTGGCAGACACCACGAGATCCTTATGGCTAATGTCTTTGCTCAAAGCGAAGCGCTCGCGTTCGGCAAGACTGCCGATCAGGTCAAGCAGGAAGGTACGCCCGAGTGGCTCGTGCCTCACCGGGTATTCGAGGGGAACCGACCGTCCAACACGATTCTCGTCGATCGGCTCACGCCGGAAACGCTTGGCAAGCTGGTCGCTCTCTACGAGCATTCCGTCTTCACCCAAGGGGCAATCTGGGGAATTGATTCGTTCGACCAGTGGGGGGTGGAACTCGGGAAAGTACTGGCTCAGCGCATCATTCCTGAATTGGAGAACAGCGGTGAGCCGAAACTCGGTCACGATAGTTCTACGAATAATTTGATCCGGCGGTATCGCGTCCGGTCACGCGGCTGACGGCTCAGTGTTGAGGGTCAGGCGGTAAAAAAGAGAAGCGGGGATTGCACAATATGGACACATGGTGGAGGTTTCCTGTAAGCTCGGCCCCCCAATCGGGAGGAACTCAGTCATTAGGAGGAGGTATTATGCGCACACATGTCATGGCAGCGTTGATGATCGCGGGGTTGGCAGTGGCCACCGTGGGCTGTACCAGCTACTACCGCGTCACGGATCCGGCCTCCGGCAAGACCTACTACACCACGAAAATTGATGATACCCGTGGCGGGGCCGTCAAGATCAAGGACGACAAAAGCGGAAGCACGGTGACCCTGCATTCGTCCGAGGTCAAGCAGATTTCGTCGGATGAATATGAAGCTGCTCTCAAACCGCCGCCACCGCCTGTTCAGAAGTAATGTGACGCAGGCTATCTGGTGAAGCAGGGGACGCAATGGATCGACGAATAACCATAATGGGATATCTGTTCCTTGTCGGTCTCTTACTCGGTTCCTTCTTCTTGTCACCGATGGTTCAGGCCGAAGAAACGGGAGATCCCCCCCTGCCGGAGAAGTTGATGGTCCGCGGCGGGTGGGCCTATGTGTTCGGGGCGACCGTCAATGCCGGAGTGGCCGGCCCGGTCCTGGGTCTTGGCACCACGGTCGACTTCACAAATACGCTGGGTGGAAGAAGCAGCACCGATGCCTTCCGAGTCGATACGCTCTATCGATTCAATGATCGTCATGCTCTCGGATTTTCGTGGTATCGCGTGGGATTGGGCGGAGAGAAGGCCCTCAATCAGCAAATACAAATCCGAGACAACATCGTTGCAGCCGGTGCGGCGACCCAGACCTCGCTGAGTTTGAACACGTACCGGTTGCTGTACAACTATTCTTTTTACCGGAACGACAAAGTGGAACTGGGCGTATCGCCGGGGCTGTACATGATGCGGACCACGTTCAACTTTGCCGCACAAGGCACGATCAACGGCGTCGTCAATAACACCACACTCGTGAATGAGCAGATCACGCTGCCACTCCCGTCCATCGGGTTCGTTGCAAACTACAACATCACGCCCAGATTGGCGTTTCAAAGCCGATACGACTTCTTCTATCTGAGCATCAATAAATATACGGGGGCGATGTTTGAATTCTACGCCGGCTTGGAGTACCGGCTGTTTAAACATTTCGCATTAGGAGCGGCGTACGACCGTTTGCAGGCCAGTCTGCGAGGAGACGGCAACCAGGGGTTCAACATCGACTTCAGTTACAATCTCGCATATGTGTACGCAAGTCTCTATGCCTTCTAGCAACGTAACGAATGATTATTCATCCGCTCTGTGTCTCTCCTGAAAGGGCTGTCTGCTGCGGCGGTAACGAGGTTGGAGAATCGAAACGATTGGAACATTCTGTACGTCTGCGACGCCTTGTATTTCTGAATGTCGGACATCGGCCGGCGATCAACTAGCGCTCGGCGCTGTTCGTGCCCGTATTCTTGTGTCACGTCCAACAAGTCACCAGTTCCTCCCTTGCCATCCCGAGACCCGACCTTCCCGACGACGAACGTTGCCCAAGGATAACGAAGGAGGGATTCCATGCGAAGCATGATTCGAATGCTGTGTTTTGCGACGATTGGCTTCTGGCTCGTCGTGCCCGGGGCAATCTGGGTGCTGCCTCTTCTGGCAGAGGAAGGCGTAAGGCAACCGACGCTGAAAGATCTACTCGAGCAGCGGCCATCAGAGTCAGCCACGGCGAATGACATTGCGCACGGCGTGCCTGAGGATCCTTTGGGCCGGGGCACACCCCGATCAGCCGTTCGCGGCTATCTGCTGTCCGTAAGGGCGAGGAACTATGCGCAGGCGGCCGAGTATCTGGATCTTCGCAATCTTCCCCCGGACATGAGCGAGAGTCAGGGGCCGGAGTTGGCCAGGAAGTTACGAATCGTCCTGGATCGCACACTGTGGATTGATTTGGAAACCCTCAGCACCAATCCTGAAGGCGAGGGGGACGACAACCTTCCGGTGGTGCGCGATCGTCTTGGCCACGTTGGAACAGAGGCCAGAACCTACGATCTGCTCCTCCAACGCGTGCCGCGAGGCGATGGCGTGTACATCTGGAAGTTTTCGGGTGTGACCGTGGCAGAAATTCCGGAACTCTATCATCTCTTCGGGTATGGTCCGCTTGAGAAAATCTTTCCGGCCTGGCTTTTTGACGTGTCGGTTCTCGGGATCCATCTGTGGCTGTGGGTAATTTTCATCATTGTCGGAGCGGCACTCTATCCCGTGGCCATGTCGATAACCTGGTTGATCATTCAGGTCATTGACCGCTTCAACAAGAATCTCGCCGAGCAATTCAACCGGCTATTCAGAGGGCCCGTCACGCTGCTGCTCTGGACGGTGATCGGTAGGAACGCCATGGAAATGATCGGTACGACCGTGGCCACTCGTGCGTTGGGGCAGAGTCGGACGGTTCAGGTGTTTGGGTTGGCATGGCTCCTCATGCGTATCATTGATTTTGTTGCGCAACGGGCCGGTTCCAATCTGGATCGAAAGGGTCTCGCAGGATCACGGGTGCTGCTCGTGCCGTTGTCTCGGTTGGTCAAGTTCATGGCGTTGGCCGGTGCAGTCCTTCTGTGGTTGGACAACGCAGGCTACAAAGTGACGACCTTGCTGGCCGGACTGAGCATCAGTGGCGTGGCCGTCGCATTGGCTTCTCAGAAGAGCCTCGAGAACATTTTTGGCGCCGTGACATTGTTCTCAGCCAGGCCGGTCAAGGTTGGGGATTTCTGCAGCTTCGGTTCCGAGATAGGAACAGTGGAAGAAATCGGTCTGCGCGCAACCAAGATCCGGACACTGGAACGGACCGTGATCACAGTGCCCAACGCCGAGTTTGCGAACATGCATCTGAACAATTATTCGATGCGCGACCGGTTCTGGTATCACCCGATGCTGCAGTTGCGTTATGAAACCACCCCTGATCAGATCCGCTACATCCTGGTCGAAGTTCGCAAAATGCTTTACGCACATCCAAAAGTCTTGTCCGAACCGATGCACGTGCGTTTTAAGAACTTCGGTGAGTACTCGCTGGACATCGAAGTCTTCGCCTACATGGGCGTCACGACCTATGACGAATCGTTGGAAGTGGCGGAGGATTTGAATCTGCGTGTCATGGACATCATTGCGGCGGCCGGATCCGACTTCGCCTTTCCTTCACAAGTCGAGTACTCGATTCCAGGAAAGCCGTTCGATGACGAGCGGGCCAAAGCGGTCGCTCGCGAAGTCAAGCAATGGAAGGCCGAACGAAAACTCTATTTGCCGAATTTTCCTAACGAGACCATCGCGGAGATCAAAGGGTCGTTGGCATATCCCCCGGAGGGATCGCCGCAGTATGCTCCGGCCAAAGGATGACCGTGAGCGAACGTTCGATCTTCTGTCAGTTATGCCGGTAGGAGGAAGTGCTTCGGTTCGGTGGGCAGGCAATGGTGGTCATCGTCAATGCAACGGGCGGACGAACACGACGGCGAGAAATACAAACAAGGAGGAACGTCATGCGAATGATCATTGCGGCGATCATGCTGGGGCTTGTCTCTGTGCAAGGGTGCGCGTCAGAACCGGCGCCTGCGCCCGGGCCCGGTCGATCGAATGCTCCATCCGCGGTTCCGGCTACAAGTCAGGCCGGCTCCGGGACCACGAACGCTGACATTCTGTTAAGCAAGATCAAGGCAGACAAGAAGCTGCTGGTCGCCACGAACATGAATCTCACGGAGGCCGAAGCGGCGAAGTTCTGGCCGTTGTATGATTCGTATCAGCAGGAGTTGCAGCAAATCAATCAACGGCTTGGCCGGACCATCGCGGAATATGCCGATGCCTATCAAAAGGGACCTTTACCCGATACCACGGCAAAGCATTTGCTCGACGAGGCGCTTGCTGTCGATGAGGCCGAAGTGGCCTTGAAACACACCTATGCCGAAAAACTGACCCGGGAACTGCCGGAAACCAAGGTCGCGCGGTACATGCAAATTGAGACCAAGATCCGGTCACTGTTGAAATTTGAATTGGCGCGTCAGATACCATTGGTTCATTGATCTGAACAGTCTCGGAAGACCGGAGCGGCGGAAGGCGCCGGCCGATGATTCATGACCATGGAATGTGAAGACGCACGGTGAAGCTCTTCCGCAAGAGTCATGGCAAGCGAGACCTGTCAGTTTTGACAGTTCCTCGCCCCTCGCCTTCATGGCACAACTAGCGGGTAGAAATCCCAAAGGAGAAGCATGGAAGGACTCATGAGGCGCACAGGGACGTGGTGTCTGGTTTTGCTGCTGACATTCCAACTCGGATGCGAATACGTCCGGCCGACCTTGAACGCCCCGCTGAGGCAATGGGTGCCCAACGGTGGCTACCGGTTTATCGGTCTGGCGCCTCCTGAGGCCGAGAATTCTGACAGCATGCTGATCGTCGCTGCGTTTTCAGGCGGAGGAACACGTGCATCGACGTTGGCCTTCGGGGTGCTTCGGGAACTGGCTCATCAGGAGATCATTTGGGAAGGCAAACGAAAACGCCTGCTCGATGAGCTTGATGTGATACACGCCCTGTCCGGTGGAACTTTTACCGGCGCGTACTATGTCTTGAATCGTGACCAGATCTTTCATGATTTCGAATACCGCTTTCTTCGGAAGGATTGGGAAACCGAGCTCAAGGAGAGGGTGTTCAAGTCTCCAAGCAACTGGTTCAGACTCTGGTCCCCGTATTTTGGCCGGGCACATCTGATGTCCGAGCTGCTCGACGAAGCCTTGTTCGATCATAAGACCTATGCAGACCTGGCTGCCTTGCACCAGCGACCCCTCCTGATCATTCATGCGTCTGATATGGCCACGTTGTCGCGATTCGAGTTCACGCAGTTTCAGTTCGACTTTCTTTGTTCGGACCTCGGTGAATTGCCCATTGCCTATGCATCGGCGGCATCCGCTGCGTTGCCGCTCATACTGAGTCCGATTTCCCTCAAGAATTACGCCAATCAATGCAGCTACGAGATTCCTGCCTATCTGGAGAAAGCCAAACGGGGGGGCAGGATCGGCGCACAGCGCGCCAATGAATTGCTTTCGTACACGGATTCGCAAAAGCGACCCTACATTCATTTGCTCGACGGCGGATTGTCCGACAACCTTGCTCTGCGGGGCCTGATCGAGGGAAGCGGCCTTTCGGGTGGATTCGAAAAGTTGCTCATAGCTGCCGGCGTGAAAAACATCAAGAAATTCGTCGTGATTTCGGTCAATGCCGAGACATCCCCTGACGTGGTCGATTTTCGAAGCGATCACATTCCCGTGATTTCCAAGGCCATGGGGTCGTTGGTCGATATCCCCATCAATCGGTATTCATTCGATACGACCACACTCATTAAAATGGGCATCGACAAATGGCGCGACGAGCTGAGGCTGAAGCCTCGAACTCCAGACAGCCCGTTTGCATCGGATGGCGATATTTACTTCATCGACGCGAGTTTGAATGAAGTCGAAGATCCCGACGAGCGGATCGATCTGATGAAGATTCCGACGACCCTGTACTTGACGGATCCGCAGATCGACAAGCTTGTACTGGGGGCCACAAAACTCATTCGCAATAACAAGGAATTTCAGCGTCTCATGCAGGATATCGAGGCGCCGCCGTTGGAGGAGTCGAACATTCAGGCGGACAAAATGCCTCTTGCGAACTGAAAGCGTCCGGTCTGGTGGCAGGGGCGGCCGGTTCAGTTCACACTGAAGCGGAACGGCGCAGTGACCATGGGGGGCCAGGTGGAGTCTATGACGGAACATCACTTTTCGCGACGAGTGGGGGCAATCTTCTCGTTTCTAGTCTTCGTTGTGTTCCTCTCCGGATGCGGCGGAGGGTCTCATCAAGGGCAACCTGGCTGGACGAAAGTGGATCTTACGGATGTCCAGCCGGTTATCGGTGATTGGGAGGGAACCGTGACAAAAGCCCAGGACATTCTGCCTGTCGGGTCCGTTCTGCTGAGGATTCATGAGAACGGCACTTATCAGTTCGTGGGCCAGAGTTCGTCCGATGTGGCCGTCGGCACAGGGCATCTTGAGGCACAGGGTGGCGAATTGAAGGGAGACACGGAGATCCGTGTGCTTCGGCTGAGCTTATTCAGCCATCGATCAAAACCGGTGCTGATCGTCGATGCGGCTCATCGGCTGACTGGCGCCCGGTATCATGGCGAATTCACGAAAGCCAAGTGATCGATATACGCATTCTGAGAGGGGACTCCCGTATGGCTAGGCTTTCATCACTATCCCCGACAGGCAGAGCAGAGGAGCTCATGCCAGACCACCTGCATAGTCTGAGCAGGCTATGTCATGAGACATATGCAAAAGGAGTATATATGAAGCCGATAGGCCTCATTACGATTGTCCTGTGCGCCCTACTTTCTGTTCAGACATACGCCGCGACAGACAAAGACATCACGGTCGTTCGCGTAACTCCCTCCGTCGATCTCAAACAGGTGCAATATGTGTTATCGCATCAGCGCTCGGAAGTGTTCGAGCAGGGTATGGAGCTGGAGTCGGGTCAATGGGACATTTTCTGGCGCATCTATGATCAATATGAGAAGGAGAAACAAAAGATTGATGCCAAGCGGTTGCGGTTGCTCGGCACGTTTGTGAAGAGCCAGGGAGCGCTGACTGGTGATGAGGCGACGAAGTTGATCAAAGCCTCTGGTCTCAATCAACAGGCGGATCTGGCACTACGTCAGAAATACTTCCAAATTTACAGCAAGAAGCTGAATCCGATTGTGGCGGCGCGATTTGTTCAGCTCGACGATATGGCCGGACTGGTCATTCGTCTGGCGATATTGGGCAATGTTCCATTGATTCGAAACGCATCCGAAACCGAAGGAGAGCAGGCCGCGTCCTCACCTTCGGTACAGATTGAGCAGCCTGCGGCGACTGGGCAGTCGCCCGCATCTCAACCATGATGCCACGATAGCCAACGATCGACCGCAGGGAGGCATAATGACATATCGCTATGTACTGATCGTCCTGACGTTGTGCACATGGATGGCCGGCGAGGCAACCGCCGGCCTCGACGTGTTTGTCTATCCGAGCAAAGGACAGAGCAAGGATCAGCAAGAACTGGATGAGTTTGCCTGTTATAAATGGGGCAAGGAGCAAACAGGATTTGATCCGACTCAGACGGTGCAACAGGCCGCTCCACCCCAGCAACACGGTCAAGTGGTCGGCGGCGCCGCCAGAGGCGCTGCTTTGGGGGCGATCGGCGGAGCGATCGCAGGAGATGCCGGGAAGGGTGCGGCCATCGGGGCGGCCGTGGGTGGAGGAGCCGGCGCGATGAGGCGCAGAGGCCAAGCTCGGCAGGCCGAGGCGGCGCAACAGAAAGCCGAGGAGAAGTATGAAGCCAGCCTCGCCGGCTATAAGCGCGCATTCTCTGCCTGCATGACCGGACGAGGCTACACGGTCAGCTGAGCAGATGGTTGCGTATCGTTTCGATAGGGGAGTGATATCCCTATGAACCATATCCAGATGTTGGATCAACTCAGCGGAAACTGGGGATGGGTGTTCTTGCGCGGAGCGGCCGGGGTGACGTTCGGCATCCTCGCTTTGGCCTGGCCCGGCGTCACTCTCGTGGTCCTCACGCTATGTTTCGGCGCCTATGCGTTGACAGACGGCATCTTTGCCTTATTGGCGGCGTACCGGAGGCGTGAGGGACGCAACCCGGTATGGCCGTGGGTGTTAGTTGGGCTTCTGGGTGTCGGTGCCGGGACTACGACGTTTCTCTGGCCGGAGATGACGGCATTGGCCCTCCTGATGTTCATTGCCTTCTGGGCTTTGTTCATCGGCATACTCCAAATTGCCGCGGCGATTCGTCTGCGCAAGGCAATCGACAACGAATGGTTACTTGGCGCGTCGGGCGGCTTATCCGTGCTCTTCGGTGTACTTATGATTGCGAGTCCAGGCGCTGGTGCCGTGGCTGTCGCCTGGATGATCGGGATCTATTCGATCGCATTCGGCATATTGCTTATCGTGCTCGGGCTCCGGTTGAAGAGATTTCACGACAGGAGACACCAGCACAGACATGCCGGTGCAGCCCAAAGCGGTTGACATCGTCCAGCGATCGGAACAACGAATCTTTGCCTGTGATGGTTCTCCGTGAAAGTCAGGATGTGTCTGCGATGCGCCAACAGAGTCGTTCCCTTCAGATGCTGCCACTGATAAATTCTTGTCGTTGACACCCACTCTGTTCATGTCATATGTGATTTAGGTAGATATGTTAGAACCGGGGCTCTCTGTTCGTGAAAAGCTTATTGCCGAATGACCAGATCAGCAATCTTGTATTGACTGCCATACTCTGCCTGGCAGTCGGCGCTGCGCATGCCGAATCACGGTTCGATGCATTGGCGGAATTATCGTACAGTGAAAACCGTCCCACAGCTGAGACGGCACAGGCCCTTCGCGATGAGGTGCTGTTTCAACGCGCAACTCAGATCTATCTTTGGGCCTTGCCGCTACTGAATACACTCGGCATGAAAGAAGGGTCGGAGCAGGCGTTCGGATCAGGCTATAAAATTCTGCCCGTGTGGAAGCGACGGCTCGATGCCAATACATTGATCACAACTCCGAACTCCGATGTCATCTACGCGATGGGGTACGTGGATCTTGGCGCAGATGGTCCGCTCGTGTTTGAAGCTCCGCCGAAGCTTCAGGGCATCCTGCTCGATTTCTGGCAACGACCAATTCCAGCCGACGGCGGAAAGTATTTCGGGGATGTCGGACTGGCCGGCCCTGACAAGGGAAGGGGAGGAAAATTCCTCCTGTTGCCTCCCGGGTACAAGGGTCACGTACCGAAAGGCTATTACGGCTATCGATCCTCCACAAACAACGTGTTCATATTTCTGCGGGCCTTTTATCAAGATCCGGACAATCTGACCCCGGCCGTGGAATTGATCGAACGATCAAGAATTTATCCATTGGGCAGAAAAGAGGACGCCGGTGGGATGGTATTTCCCGATGCCTCCGGCGTGCCGGTCAACATGCTGCCGGCCACTGACAGTCGGGCATTTGATCAACTCAAGCGTCTGATAGACAGCGAGAATCGAACCGTTGCGGATAAGGATTGGCTGGGCATGCTGGCGTCGATTGGAATCGTCAAAGGGGAACCATTTAGCCCGGATGCGCACGCTCGCGAGATTTTGGATCGGGCTGCCAAGACCGCCTACAAGATGAGCCGCGTCATTGGCTTTCAAGATGTCGTAAGCGGGCGCTCATTTCTCATATATCCGGATCGCCGCTGGCTCAATCCGGTCGCCGATGGTACGCCCGACAAACCGGCAGGCCCATTCGATCTGGCTTGGAAACGCACTCAAGAAGGATATCTCGATCTCGACATGCGGATCTGGTTTTTTACCAACTACTATTCGATCAGTCCAGGGATGATGTCGCAGATACCTGGGAAAGGAGCCAGGTACATGGTCGCGTTTGTGGATAGCCAGGGCGCCATGTTATCCGGAGGAACACAGTATCGCTTGAGGCTTCCTCCTGCTATTCCGGCAGCCAATTTCTGGTCTGTGACTGTCTACGAAGCCGAAAACGGGTCGGGCCTGGCCAATGGCCGACCCTTTCCTTCCCTAGGTTCTCGCGACAAGCCAATGACCAACGATGATGGTTCGACGGATCTGTTTCTCGGGCCGACGGCGCCGGAGGGCAGGGAAAGTAACTGGCTTGCCACGGTACCGGGCAAGGGATACTTTGCCATTCTGAGACTCTATGGTCCCACCGGGTCAGCCCTCGATAAATCGTGGAAGCCGGGCGACATTGAATCCATAACGGCGACCGAAGTGTCCGAGAAGGAAGCGCACGATCTCACCAATAGATGAAATTCCGGGAGGCAACCTGAATCACGAGTGAAGACCAAAGAATCACGAGAACCGTATGGATAATATTTTGAAAAGTGAGGACACGACTATGAGATGTACACGAAAGGCAGTACTGCTCGCGCTTGTCGTCTTTTTGGTGTCGGCACCGCTCAGTGCGCATGCCAAATCCGCTCGTCAAACTCCTGCCCCACCACCCAAGCCTGTTCCGGTCACGGTAGACAATTTCATCCGGGCTGAATCGGATCTCTATTTCAGTAATGTTGTGAAAGATCACGGGTTCGGCGAATTTAAACACAATCGCGTCGTGACTCCGCTTGATAAGCAGAACGTAATACGCATGAACCGCGACACGCTGTATTCGGGAGCGGTGTTTGATCTGGATGCAGGGCCGGTCACAATCACACTTCCCGAGGCCGGGGCACGATTTATGTCGATGCAGGTGATCACAGAGGACCATCTGTCGCCAACCGTCGCCTATAAGGCCGGAAGCTACACATTGTCGCATGACGACATCGATACACGGTACATCATGGTGGCAGTTCGTATCCTCGTGGATGCAATGGACATGAAAGACCTACAGCAGGCGCATGCGCTTCAAGATGCCATCAAGGTAGAGCAGGCCGGCGCCGGTCATTTCGAGGTGCCTTACTGGGATGCGGTCAGTCAAAAGAAGATACGCGATGCGCTGTTGGTGCTTGGCTCCTCAGTTCCAGACTCGAAGCAAATGTTCGGGACGAAGGAACAGATCTCTCCGTTGCGTCACCTCATCGGCTCGGCCACCGCCTGGGGCGGTAACCCGGAGACGGAAGCCGCCTACCTAAACGTCACCCCTCAAAGAAATGACGGAGTCACCGTCCACACCTTGACCGTCAGGGATGTCCCGGTTGACGGCTTTTGGTCCATCAGTGTCTACAATTCCAGGGGATATTTCGAAGCCAACAAATATGACGCCTATTCGTTGAACAGCATCACGTCCAAGAAGCGGATCGACGGCTCGGTGACCGTGCAGTTTGGAGGGTGCAACGGAAAGGTTGCCAATTGCCTTCCGATTATGCGTGGCTGGAATTATATCGTGCGACTCTACCGGCCACATCCCGAAATCCTGACCGGTTCCTGGGTGTTTCCTGAAGCCCAACCAATGAAGTAAGGCCATTCGGCCTGTGCAAGCAAAATGGACTGGTAGTTCTGACAGTTCCTCTCGTCCGGGCTTCATGGCAGAACAGCTAGGGAACTTCCCTGCTCGCAGAGGAGTTTGGAGAGGGTGGGATGTGCGATCAACGAATTGGGATTGGTATGCCAATGTTGAGAGAGGAATCAGAGAAGGTATGGCTGTACGCCCGGGCAACGGAACGCCGAGCGTATTGCATCGTCCAGATTCTTACTTTCCTGGCAACGTCGGACGTACGTTTCTTGACTCAAACAAGGCGCAGTTTCCTGGGCCATCCAAGCGCCCAAGGCGAAAAGTGCAGTGGGGGTTCCCTCCCGGCAGATCATCGTCATATCGAGCCTGGCGGCAATGACCAGGCTTGCAGCCCGTGCTGACAACTCGAGATCCACGGAGCGAATGGATGGTGAATATGTCAAGATCGCAATCCGGCGTCACAACGTTGTGCAGCCGGAGGGAAGACTCATCGAGCCGACCCGATCGACGGCCATGGACAATTTGGAGTGTGTGTCTTTGAGGAGAATCGTCAGTGCGAAGAATGGGCACTGTTCCGCGTGCATTGTCAGACCGGAGGAGTAAACGTGACCGGGTATTCCGCCTCAGCCGGGCGCTATTGCGCCATCACCGGCGGTCGTTATCCGGTAACCCAACACAGCGGGGCACGGATGAAACCGGCGTCTGCGAGTCGCCGAATGGCAAGAGGTGCGAGGCGGCGGCCTACTAGAAGCGAGTTTGCAACTGAATTGTTGAAGAACGACAAGGCGAGAGGGAATGATGCCAACTGATGAGCATGAAAAGTCTGAGACCGGAGACCTGATTGTTCCGACGGGGACCCGACGCAGTTTTTTCGAGTGGGTCACGCGCGCCGCAGCGGGCTTGATCGGCCTGAGTCTTGCGATTCCTCTGGCGGGATACGTGGTTTCTCCCACTCTGAAGCGCCGCGAGTCCAAATGGTCTGAGGTCGGAACCATAGATGAACTCACAGGCGGAATTCCCAAGGCGCTGGATTATGTCGCCACGATCCGTGACGGCTATGTCGAGTCGAAGATTCATAAAGCCGTTTGGGCGGTCAAGCAGCCGGATGGCGCCGTGACGGTCTTCTCTCCCATGTGCACGCATCTGGGCTGCGGCTATACGTGGAACGATGAGGAAAAAAAGTTCAAATGTCCCTGCCACGGCAGTGTGTATGACATCTCGGGGCAGGTGATTGCCGGCCCTGCCCCGCGGCCGCTCGACCGCCTTCCGGCAAAAGTCGAAAATGGGCGTGTGTTGGTGATGTACAAAGAGTTCAAATCGGGGAGCCGCGAACAGACGGAAATCTAGTATGGCAGGGCATCGGAGAGGACACGGTCTGACCAGGGGAGAGATCACCTGAGAAAGGATCTTATGCGAGAAAAAACGGATATGCCTTCTTGCCGCATTGGCCGCGCGGCACTGTCTCACACCATGGGCCGGGCCGCCTTTGGTTGTTTTCTACTCGTCGTCTGCAACATACCGCCTGACGTATCAGCGCAACCCGTTACATTGGTCAAGCAGTCGGATGCCAAACGCGGCGTTCCCGGAACCACGCCGGCCAATGAGCTTGCGACGATCGAGACGGTCACGACCCATGCGCCATCGGTGCCACCTCCTATCAGACGTCGCCAGCCCGCGAAGGTCAAGGTCGAGTTGGAGACGACGGAGGTCGCGCTACCTCTATCGGAAGGAATCGACTATACGTTCTGGACGTTCGGGGGCAAGGTCCCGGGAAAATTTATCCGTGTGCGCGAGGGCGATACAGTCGAATTTCACCTGATGAATCATCCCGACAGTCGATTTCCCCATAACATCGACCTGCATGCCGTCACCGGACCGGGCGGAGGAGCCGCCAGCAGCAATACGGCGCCTGGAAAACGGACACAGTTTACCTTCAAAGCGCTGAATCCGGGTTTGTACGTCTATCACTGCGCCACTGCCCCCGTGGGTGAACACGTCGCGAATGGGATGTACGGACTGATTCTCGTCGAACCGGCTGCAGGATTGTCGGCTGTAGATCGGGAGTATTATGTCATGCAGAGCGACTTCTATACGGCAGGAAAGTACGGTGAGCATGGTCATCAGGCTTTCGATATGCTCAAAGCCGTCGACGAGCATCCGACGTACGTCGTCTTTAACGGCGCCGTCGGCTCGTTGATGGGCGAACATGCGTTGAAGGCCAAGGTTGGCGACCGTATCAGGCTGTTTGTGGGCAACGGCGGACCTAATCTGGTGTCGAGCTTCCACGTGATCGGTGAGATCTTCGATCGGGTGTATGCGGAAGCAGGGACGCGATTCTCGGAGCATATTCAGACCACGCTGGTGCCTGCAGGAGGCGCCGCCATCGTGGAATTCAAAGTCGACGTGCCAGGTTCCTACAAGCTTGTCGATCATTCGATCCTTCGTGCGTTCAATAAGGGCGCCCTTGGCGAGTTGGCCGTCACGGGTTCGGAGAATACAGCGATCTATTCGGGGAAGCAGGCGGAATCGGACTATCAAGCGCCAACCGTTGCGTCAGGCAAACGTCCGGAACCGGTGCCGGCCAACGGTACTCCGGCATCTGTTGCCACAGGCGCGACCCTCTATAAGACATACTGCATGGGTTGTCATCAATCCGAAGGACAGGGGCTGCCGGGTACATTTCCACCGCTGGCGAAGTCCGACTTTCTCATGGCCGACAAAGCACGCTCGGTCCGGACCGTCCTGCATGGTTTGACCGGGCCGATTCAGGTCAACGGGCAAAAATACAATGGTGTCATGCCACCGATGGGACACCTCAAGAATGAGGAAGTCGCCGGTATTCTGAGCTATGTCAGAAGCTCTTGGGGGAATGAGGGCGATCCGGTCTCTCCCGCCGAGGTGGCAGCCGGCCGGGGAGAGCGTTCGCATTGAAATGGACGAGCAGAACGTGTTGTGCGTCGTCCGACGCGCATCAAGGGAGACGTAGGTGATGCAATTACGAATATATGACTGGATGGATCGTCGGCTGAAGCTCAAGGCGCTTGAGAAGACGCTGTTGGACGAACCGATTCCGGGTGGTGCCAGTTGGATTTATGTGTTTGGGTCGGCCACGCTGTTTCTTTTCGTGCTGCAGGCCGTCACCGGAATGTTCCTTGCCATCTACTACGCACCCACACCGGACCATGCCTATGACAGCGTGCAGTTCATCGAGGGCCAGGTTGCATTCGGCTGGTTCGTCCGCGGTCTTCATCACTGGGGAGCCTCCGGGATGGTGGTCGCAGTGGGCCTCCACATGCTCCAGGTGTTTCTCTACGGCGCCTACAAGCCGCCGCGCGAGATGATGTGGATCGTCGGAGTGATCTTGCTGCTGCTCGTGCTTGGGTTTGCATTCACCGGCTATCTGCTGCCCTGGGACCAGACTGCTTATTGGGCCACGCAGGTCGGGATCAATATGGTGGGGACGGTTCCTCTCGTCGGAGACTTTCTCGCGCGAGTCATGCGGGGAGGCGAGACGCTCGGAGCATTGACCCTTTCGCGGTTTTTCGCCATCCATGTGCTCTTTCTTCCGGCAGTGATCATCCTGGGTATCATGGTGCACCTCTTCATTCTCCGCCGGGTCGGCCCCGCCGGACCTTGGGACGAGAAGAAGGCGTCCGCCAAGCGTGAGGCATTTTATCCGCGGCAGGTCTATATGGATGCCGTGGTGATGTTGGTCGTATTCGCTACGCTTGCCGTTCTCGCCACGTCCGTACCGTTTCCTCTTACGGACAAGGCCAATCCATCGGACACGAGCTTCGTCCCTGTTCCTGAATGGTACTTTCTGTTCTATTACGAATTGCTCAAGCACGTGCACGGCCCGCTGGAGCCGCTGGTGACCTGGGTGCTGCCGGCTCTTTTCATCACCACGCTCATATTGTGGCCGTTCCTCGACCGTAAGGTATCGCGCAGCCCTGCCTCTCGACCGATTGGGATGACGCTCGGGGTAGTATTTCTCCTCGTCGTCTTCTCGCTGTTGGGGATTTCCTTGAAGAACCTATATGCCGTGAAACGGACCGATCCGGCCATTGCTCAAGGCAAGGCGGTTTTTGCGCGATTCGGCTGCGCGGGCTGCCATCGGATACATGGCGAGGGTGGAGCCGTCGGGCCTGATCTTTCCTATGAAGGGGACAGCCGCCCCGATCGGGAATGGCACCATCGCCACTTCAAGGATCCTCAATCGACTTCGCCGGGGTCGATCATGCCAAAATTCCCATTGACCGACCAAGAATTGAACGAGTTGACAAGCTATATCCTGTCACTCAAGAAGACAGCAACATAGCGAACGTGAAGGTGGAGGGATCGCTCATCTTCATCTATTCATCACGTTCCGAGCGAGAAACGTACCGACAGACTGGGAGCTTAGTCGAGGAGGAAACATGAGGTTCACGAGTTTGGTGATGGGCTTGGTGGCGATCATCTCTGCCGCGGGAACGATGCCTCAAGAAGCCCGCGCGGCGGAACACAAAAAGCCGAACATCTTGGTGATTTGGGGCGATGACATCGGAGTGCATAACATCAGTGCGTACAATCACGGAATCATGGGGTATCACACTCCGAATATTGATCGCCTTGCAAGAGAAGGAGCGATGTTCACCGATGCTTATGGTGAGCAATCGTGCACGGCCGGCCGGGCGGCATTTATGCTCGGGCAACATCCTTTCAGGACGGGATTGCTGACCATCGGAATGCCGGGTTCGCCGCACGGTATTCCTGATTGGACACCGACGATCGCCGACATTATGAAAGAGCAGGGGTATATGACGGCGCAGTTCGGGAAGAACCACTTCGGTGACCGCGACAACCATCTGCCCACCGCGCACGGCTTCGATGAATTCTTCGGCAACCTCTACCATTTGAACGCTGAAGAAGAGCCGGAAGGGTATTACTATCCCAAAGATCCTGAATTCAGGAAGAACTACGGGCCGCGCGGCGTGCTGAAAGTCGCTGCAGATGGAAAAATCCAGGATACGGGTCCGTTGACTCGCAGGCGCATGGAAACCGTGGACGAAGAATTTTTTGCCGCGGCGGTGGATTATCTGGACCGGGCCAAGAAAGCCGACAAACCTTTCTTCATCTGGTTCAATACCACGCGGATGCACGTCTGGACGCATCTCAAGAAGGAAAGCGACCGAGTCACGGGCATCGGACTCTATCCGGACGGCATGGTCGAGCACGATAAGATGGTTGGGGCCATGCTCAAGAAGCTCGAAGACCTCGGAATGGCGGACAACACCATCGTGATGTATTCAACCGACAACGGTGCGGAAACCGTTACATGGCCCGACGGAGGAATTACACCGTTTCACGGGGAGAAAGGCACGACCTTTGAGGGGGGACATCGGGTTCCGTTGATCGTCAAGTGGCCGGGTGTCATCAAGCCCGGCACGGTCTCAAACGAGCCGATTGCACACAACGACTGGATGCCGACCTTCGCCTCGGCCGCCGGTATGTCCGATGCCGTCGAACGCCTCAAGCGGGGCACCAAACTTCACGGGAAGGACTTTAAGGTGCATCTCGACGGCTATGATTTTCTCCCGTACTTGAAAGGCGAGGCCAAAAAGGGACCGCGCGAAGAATATTTCTACTTCGGCCAAGGTGGCGAATTAAACGCCGTTCGATGGAATGACTGGAAAGTGAATTTCGCCATGATCGACGGCAATATCGCCACCGGGACGCGCAAGGTCACTGGTTGGCCGATCATCGTCAACTTGCGGGCGGACCCTTACGAAAAGATGCCCTTCGAGTCCGGATCGTACATTCGGTGGTATGCCGATAACTTATGGTTGTTCGTCCCCATTCAACAAAAGATCAAGGCGTTCTTCACAGATTTTGACAAGTATCCATACCAAGCCGGCGCGAGCTTGAACGCGGCTGGTATCAACTATCAGAGCTTAAAAGTGATGGAAGCTCTGAAGCGCTTGCAACAGCTGGAGACCCTCGCGCCCCCTGGCAATTGATATTCATGAGCTCATGGAACGCCACAGTTTTCCGACCATCAGATTCATCACAAGAAGGAGGTGGTCATGCGGAGTCGAACAATTTTCAATTGGACATGCTAGGCACTAACGCTTCTCATGCGAGGCGGGCCCCGTCTGGAGAAAGGGGTTCGAACGGCTCCGCATTCCAAACGTCTACAACCTGTACACAGATCCCTTCGAGCGAGGGCCGGAGTCGGCCGCCTGCGACTGGGCATACTTCGCGCCCGCGGGTTTGTCATTGTGCCCGCGCAAGCCGTGGTCGCGCGTTGGCTGGAGAGTTTCAAGGAATCCCCCATCCGTCAGAGGCCGACGAGCTTTAACCTCGACGAAGTGGTGCAGAAGTTGATGTCCCGTCCGTAACTGATATGACGGCACGGTGTTGACAGGTAGGATGGCGTCTCGATTTGCATGCGCAATTCATATCGGTCTCCTGGTGAGCAGTTTCCTCACCGGTGGCTGCGCGAGTTCGTTATATGGCTGGCAGGCCAGAACTAATTCGACCGCTTTCGCGCCCGGCGTTCAGGTCGCCACCATCCAGCAGGTTCCGATCGGTATATTCCCAGCTGTTACGATTGTGGGTTTGCGGGGCAATGAGGTGGCGATCAGTCATTTCCTCGCCGAGATTCTTGGGAAGGTCGCTCCCCATTGGAAGGTGGTGTCCCCTCAAGAGATTATTGCCCAGATTAATAGGCGGGAACTCGCCCAGGATTACATGCGAATGCGGGCTGATTATGATGCCAGCAACATGTTTGACGTCGTTCCTTTGCGCAAGATCGCCGAGGCCGTCGGCGTGAGATATGTCTTTCAGCCCAGGCTGGCGGCATTTTCACAGCTCATGACGGATCGATGGACCTTTCCGGGGTTCGGAGTGCTGCTTTCGCAGACCCGCTCGAGCAACATGCGACTGATGATCCAGTTGTGGGACGCCGAAACCGGGGAAGTCGTGTGGGGTTCCCTCGTGGAAACGACGATGCAGAATGAGGCGGTTTCTCAGGACCCGGTGTATCTGGAGGATATTACTCGTGCAACCATGGGCAGCGTCGTCTCGGATCTGCTCAACGGGAGACGGTCGTCAAAGTACACTCCGGTGAACAAGTTTCTCGACGACCTCATTACGGAGTCCATGCCGCAAGAAACTCCGGATGACAGTCATCCGGCACGAAAAGACAATCCGTAACGGATGGGATTCTGGAACGCGATCGCAAGTCTGACATGCTCGGCCGTCTGAAGGAGACCTCATATGAAACAGGTGAAACAACTCGTCCAGATCACAGTAGTGGGGGTTCTCCTAATATGTGGTGGCGGGCCCGTTGCCTTTGCGCAGGATTCGGACACGGTTGAATCATTTCGAAGCAAACGGTGGGAGATCCTCCTCTCGCCCCAATATACGTTGGCAAAAAATCTTGGGTTCGACGGCGGAACGACCGGCAAGGTCAATGATACCTGGGGATTTGGACTCCAGATCGGCTATAACTTCAACGAGCACTGGAACCTCGCCGGCTATTTTTCGTGGAGTCAACCGGATTATCAAGCGGTCGTCCAGCCGGCTCCTGGAAATCCTGGACCTGCCCGCAACATCAGCGGGGAACTCCAGATGAACACATTTGGGCTCGCCGTGACGTACAACATCTTGAAGGGACCGCTGACACCCTACGTCGAAGGTGTCATCGGAGGAACTCATATCCATACTGATATCGCCGACGGTCCTCCCGTCGTCGGCTGTTACTTCGATCCATGGTTCGGGTACATCTGCGGCGCAAGTCAACCGACCAAGTCAGACACGTTTTTTAGCACAGGCGTCGGAGGTGGGTTACGTTGGGACGTTAACAAGTACTTCCTGCTCCGGGGGGGAGTGAGGCAGCAGTGGGTTGATATTTCCAATACGGGAATGCCTGGGTTTACGACCTTCAAGATCGACATTGGCTTTAAGTTTTAGGAGTGCCAGGAACGCTGAAATACCTCACAGTCTTACCATGTCTATACGGCACAGCGATCGCCCATGCTTGCGATGACTGCCTTGAGAATTCTCTATCCATTGGTTCTTCTCCAACGGGTGGCCGAAGACGACTCTCCGAGAAGCTGTTACCGATCTGCAACATAGAATGGAGTCATCAATCATCGGGCAGCGGTATCGTTCGAGACGTTCCAAACCCGGGCTATCGCCCTGAGATTGCCGTCCCGATTGAGGCAGCCGCGCCGGTCCCAGTTCATAGGCTGATTCATATTCGAGCACGGGCTTGGTTGCCGGCCGGGGTCGTGCCGTGCACACTCGCAATCCGCTTCCTCGGTTCAAACATCCGGCGAGGCGTGCGCGCCTTCCTGTCACGTCGTGCGGATCGGCGGCGTCTGTACGAGCGCTCCGAAGCCGCGGCATTCGGACGGTTGCAGGAGGCGGCACATCACCGTGATGCGGGGCAGACGGTGCAGCGACTCTATCAGTGGCTGGATCGGTGCAAGACAGTCGTCAAACCCGCGCGACTCGAGCAAGCGGTCATCACGTCACGAGATGATCATTTTAAGGAGGCGGTCGAGGGTCTGCTCGACCGGCAATTTGGATTATCGGATGCCACGCAATCAAACGCGGTGTCTGCGGACTTCGAAGAGGCATTGCGTCAGACGGGAAAAAGGGTTAATGCTGATGACCGTGCACGAGGGAGCGGAGCATCGGTTCTTCAAACGCTGAACCCCGAGTAACGTGGGAGGATGACGTATGTCGACAGTTTCGGTGGACGTTCCGGTTCTCAAGCATATCTTTCACCCATCAGATTTTAGCGCAGCGAGCGACACGGCGTTTGCACATGCGCTGAAAGCCGCGTTGGTCGCTCAGGCCGGGTTGACGATTCTTCACGTGGCCAAAGATGAAAAAAGAGACTGGACGAACTTTCCGGGAGTACGGGAAACTTTGATCCGGTGGGATTTATTACCGAGGAACAGTGTGACGGCCGATGTTTCAAGGCTCGGGATTGGTGTGGAGAAGGTCCAGGCGTTTCACGATGATCCTGTGGAATCCGTTACGGCCTATCTCGAGAAACATCATGCGGATCTCATCGTGCTGGCTACCGATCAAAATAAGGAACGGACACTGTGGCTCAGTCGATCCATTGCGGCTCCTATCGCCCGCAAATCACGCCAGATGACGCTTTTCATTCCGAAGGGGACATATGGATTTGTGTCGATGAAGGATGGATCCATTACTTTGAAAAATGTCTTGATTCCCATTGCCGCGGCTCCATCAGCTCAACCCGCCATCCATGCTGTGATGCGTTTGATCCATCGGCTTAATTGTCCGTCCGGCACTGTGACCCTGCTTCATGTGGGAGACAAGAACAGCCTGCCCCACCTTCAGTTACCCGATATCAAAGGGTGGAACTGGAATACGGTCGTTCGGAATGGAGACATCATCGACGTCATTCTCGATATGGCATCGGAGATCAAAGCCGATCTGATCGCCATGACGACGGAAGGGCGAAATGGATTTCTCGACGCGTTGCGGGGCAGCCACAGCGAGCGCGTCCTCCGGAGAACGCCCTGTCCCTTGCTGGCCATCCCAGCGGACGGCCTTATGGCTTCGATGATGTAGGGCACGAGCTTCACCCGAGCAACGAATGGTATGTGGAGCATTGAAACAACATGGTCCGAGGCCAGGGCAGTCGGTGCTCGACTAAAGACAGTTTCAGCTCATGTCGTTCTAGTCGTTTCGGTACTCTTCCAAGGCTGCGCGACGCTCAAGGTCGTTTCCCCAGACCAATTGAATGGGCAACAATTCTCCGATGCCGGGGTGCCTGTCGCTCATCTCTATGTGGATAACTGGGGTATCTATCTGTTCAAGTACATTCCGCTTGTGACCGGCAACGTGGACGATCTTGAAGGAGCTCAGATCCCCCGTTTGTTTACTCATAATGTTCGTGTCGATCTACTTGTCGATAAGGTGACGCAGGAAAGTAAGAAGCGGGGAGGCACCATCGTCACCGATCTCAGAACGCGTGATCGCTCGTACTGGATGCCGTTGACATTCATTTTCTGGCTCAATGAATTTGAGGTTTCGGCGAACGCTTCGAAACAAGTCCCTCCGCTTGAAAGCCAGGGGTCCAGGTAGCCGCAAGAGCTCTGTCAGTTTTGACAGTACCAGCCGACGCTGAGACATGTTAGTCACATGGTGAAATGATGAAGAAAGCCGGCTGACAATCTGGGCTCGCATGTACCTATTCTATTTTGTATAGGGGTGTCATGCTCACTCGAAGGGCGATATCACTCATGGTCTTGATCGGGATCGGCAGTCTCCTGTCCTGGCTTATGGCCTTGGTATGGCTGACAATGGTGCTGACAGAACCATCTCTGCCAGTGAAGACAGGGATATCGATCCGATGATACACAGCGGGTCCCTCCGTCACTAGGTCAAGGCTCAATAGCACACATCCTGCCTCATATGAGCGTCAAGGATAGAAGATGCGGCTCTGCCACTGAATCGTGTAGGCAGAGAATTCGTGGGCTTGTGCCTGAGAATCGGGAGGAGGGTTGGCATGGATAATTCTATAGAAAGTCACGGCCTGTTCCTGTCCGAACTGTTACGAGGATGGAAGAAGGGCGTGGCCATGGCATTGTCATGCGCATACCTGGCGTTAAGTGCGACAAGTGTGCAAGCTGAGCCGAAGAAGCCGAATATTCTCGTTATTTTCGGTGACGATATCGGCCAGACGAATGTCAGCGCATACAGCCGCGGCCTCATGGGGTTCACCACGCCCAATATCGACCGAATTGCACATGAGGGAGGCGTCTTCGTCAACTACTACGGCCAACAATCCTGCACTGCAGGCCGTGCCGCGTTCATCCTCGGGCAGTCCCCCTTTCGTACAGGGCTGACAAAGGTTGGCATGCCCGGCGCGCCCGTCGGCATCCAGAAGGAAGATCCTACGATAGCGGAGTTCTTGAAGCCACTCGGTTACATGACCGGTCAATTCGGTAAGAACCACCTCGGGGACCGGGATGAGTTCCTACCGACCAATCATGGATTCGATGAATTCTTCGGCAATCTGTATCACCTAAATGCTGAAGAAGAACCGGAGCACGAGGATTACCCAAAAGCCCAGGAGTTCCGGCAGCGATTCGGACCGCGCGGCGTACTCCGCTCATTCGCAGACGGCAACATTGAAGATACTGGGCCGCTTACGCGCAAACGCATGGAGACTGCAGATGAGGAATTCCTGGCTTCGGCAAAAGACTTCATCAGCCGCAGTCATAACGCCAACAAGCCGTTTTTCGTCTGGTTCAACGCGACGCGCATGCATATCTTCACCCACCTGAAACCCGGTTCAAAGGGCAAGACGGGGCTGGGGATTCAGGCCGACGGCATGATGGAGCATGACGGTCATGTCGGGGAGTTGCTTAAGCAGCTTGACGATCTCAAGATCGCCGACGATACGATCGTTCTGTACACGACTGACAATGGAGCGATGAAAAGCATGTGGCCGGACGGCGGCGCTTCGCCCTTCCGCTCCGAAAAGGATACGAATTGGGACGGCGCGTTCCGCGTTCCCGCCGTCATGAGATGGCCAGGCCACATCAAGCCGGCAACAAACTTCACGGAGCTCTTCAGTGCCGAGGACTGGTTGGTCACGCTCGTTGCTGCCGCAGGCGGGGACCACAATTTGCGGGAGACGGCCACCAAAGGAGTGAAAGTCGGCGACAAGACGTTCAAGGTACATCTCGACGGCTATAACCAGCTGGATTATCTCACCGGGAAGAGTCAGAAGGGGGCACGTCACGAGTTCTTCTACTTCAGCGACGACGGCGACCTGATGGCTTTCCGCGACGACCGGTTCAAGTTCACCTATGCCAAGCAGGATTCGATCGGCGTCACGGTGTGGATGAATCCGCTGACCAGGCTGCGGATTCCCTTGATATGCGATTTGAAATCTGATCCCTACGAGTACTCGGTGGACGCGTCGGCATACTATCACCCCTGGTTGATGGACCATGCGTTTCTGGTCGTGCCTTCAGTCCAAGTCGTCGCGAACTACCTCAAGAGCTATAAGGACTTTCCGCCTCGTCAACGTCCTGCAACGTTCTCGATCGACCAAATCATCGAAAAGCTCGAAGCCGCCACTGGTGCCAAGTGAGAGGAGATTCTATCGTCTTGTTCCCATGAACTGAACAATGGTAAAGGAGAGATCCCAGCGATAACCTGTGTCATCTCTGCCGAACCAAACGTTGCGACCGTTGCGCGCTGTAAGCGGAGTTTTTCTCTTTCTTTGGATCATGGTGGGAGCGGGCTTTGCCCAGGAGCCGGCGGCCGGTTCCGCTCCGCTGCATGGTCCTCCTTCACCGTTCGAGCCGCTGCCTTCTGAGAAACCATCATCGCAGCTCAATGCATCCGGCAAGCTCGGTCGGATCGCCCGCGAGTGGCGGGACGACAAACTTGTGTGGGAGACCGGCGCCGGCCGCAGCTATGCTCTCCCAGTTGGAGAGATCCTCTTATATGAATTCTTGCTCAACATGTTCGACCGGCATTTCGTCGAGCCGATGGATGATTACAAGACGAACGGCGATACGATCTGGAAGAATCTTACCGATCCGCATTGGGTTGTCGATAACGATCAGTTCAAGGTCAATCAATTCCTGCATCCTTATGGAGGAAGCGTCTATTACGGGCTGGCACGATCTTCCGGCCTGAACTTCTGGGAATCCTTCCTCTACAGCGTCGGTGGAAGTTTTGTGTGGGAGATTGCAGGCGAGACGACCAATCCATCGATCAACGACATGATTGCGACGCCGATCGGTGGAACGTTTTTGGGAGAACCGTTCTTCCGGATGGCCAGCCTGTTGCTGGAGGACAGTGAAGGCAAGCCGGGATTCTGGCGCGAACTCGGTGCAGCGGTCATATCACCTCCGACGGGATTCAATCGCTTGGTGTTTGGGGATAAGTTTGCCACGATCTTTCCAAGTCATAAACCTGCCACCTTCTTACGCCTCCAGGCGGGAGGAACGATCTCGTCAAGCAGCCGGAATGTGTCATCGGCAGTCGAAGAAACTGGAGCCGTTGCCGACTTTACGTTCAGCTATGGTCTGCCGGGAAAGCCGGGCTACACCTATAAACGTCCGTTCGATTACTTTGACTTTCATGTCACCGCAGTCACAGCCAATGTGTTGGAAAGCATCAACAGCCGAGGCCTCCTCATAGGAACAGACTACGCATACGGGGAATCGACTCGAGGGATCTGGGGCTTATACGGAAATTACGACTATATCTCGCCGCAGGTATTCCGAGTTTCGAATACGGCTTTGTCGTTGGGCACGACATGGCAAACCTGGTTGTCCGACGTAGTCGCGGTTCAGGGAACGGCGCTTGCCGGAGCCGGTTATGGAGCGGCCGGCAGCATCGAAGCTACCGGCGAGCGAGACTATCACTACGGCCTGACGCCGCACGGCTTACTGTCTCTTCGCTTCATGTTCGGCGACAGGGTCATGATCGATCTGACGGGCAGGGAATATTATGTGAGCACGGCTCTCGCGACCGAGCATGGATGGGAAAACATCTTGCGGGGGGATTCGTCGCTGACGGTTCGAGTCTACGACCGTCATGGCCTGGCGGTCCGATACAACACCTCACACCGGGATGCCAACTATCCGAATATCTCCTATAAAGACCAGACAGTTGGCATGGTCAGTCTGATGTACGTGTTACTGGGAGATTCGGGATTCGGCACCGTAGAGTGGCGGTGATTCGGCTATTCAGACAACCATGCTATTCCCCAATGCTGTTAGTTTTGACAGTTTTCCATCAACCCGAGACATGGTACCCCCTAACGAAAGGAGTGATCAAAGAGGCTTTCCCTGCCGTCGAATGTCGAGTAAATGAGGACCTGCGTCGGACGAAGGCGAAGAGATCAGTTTCACAAAATGAAGGAGTACCTAGATGAATACACGAGCCCTTCTCGCGGCCCTGTTGGTTATCGTGAGCAGTATGCTCGGGTGGGTGCTGCCGTCCGGCCTGACAATTGTCCTTGCCGAAAACATGAAAACGGACGAAGCGTCTCCGGTTGCCGACGGCACACCGACTGTGTTGCCGCGTCCGGATTTCCGTTTCCCTGGCAGCGTGGGGCGGACGTTTCTCGATTCCGATCCGGCGCAGTTCCCACAGCCGGTGCAGGCGCCGAAGGGGGCGCCGAATGTGGTGCTGATTCTTCTCGACGACGCGGGATTCGGCCAGTTCAGCACGTTCGGAGGAGGTGTACCTTCTCCAACTATGGATAACCTTGCCGCCCAAGGCCTGCGATTTAACCGGTTCCATACGACAGCGTTATGCAGTCCCACTCGCGCGGCATTGATCACGGGTCGCAATCATCATTCGGTTGCGACTGCCGGTATCCAGGAAATGGCAACAGGATATGAAGGCTATACCGGCATTATCCCTCGGAGTACTGGCACCATCGGTGAAGTGCTCCGACAGAACGGCTATATGACGGCCTGGATCGGGAAGAACCACAATACCCCGGCATGGGAGGTCAGCGCCGCAGGTCCATTTGATCGCTGGGTGAATGGGCTGGGCTTCGACTATTTCTACGGATTCAATGCCGGCGATATGAATCACTGGAATCCAGTGCTGTACGAGAATCGCGATCTGGTCCCCGCTTCAGCGGACCCGAACTATCATCTGACGTCGGATATTGCCGACCACGCCGTCGCTTGGGTGCGCAAGGTCAAGAGTATTGCTCCCGATCGGCCCTTCTTTCTCTACGTCGCACCAGGGGCGACTCACTCACCGCATCAAGCCCCGAAGGAATGGATCGACAAGTTCAAGGGCAAGTTCGACATGGGCTGGGAT
This sequence comes from Nitrospira sp. KM1, assembly GCF_011405515.1. NCBI lineage: Bacteria > Pseudomonadati > Nitrospirota > Nitrospiria > Nitrospirales > Nitrospiraceae > Nitrospira > Nitrospira sp. KM1. The sequence goes on from NZ_AP022671.1 coordinate 224,181, forward strand.
ACGTACCGCGAAGAGACCTTCGCGCGGCAAAAGAAGCTCGGGGTGATCCCGGCAAACGCGAAATTGACGACAAGATCAGCCGGTTTGCCGGCATGGGCTTCACTGAATGCCGATCAGAAGCGATTGTACGCACGTATGATGGAGGTGTTCGCGGGCTATGGTGCTCACGTTGATCATCATATGGGTCGCCTCATCGAGGCGGTACAGCAGTTGCCCGGTGCGCAGGACACAGTCTTCATCTATATCGCTGGAGATAATGGCTCGAGTGCCGAAGGAGGCATTGAAGGTTCGATCAACGAGAATCTGTTCTTCAACGGCTTTCCAGAGAAATGGGAAGAGAATTTGAAGGTGATCGATGAACTAGGAGGCCCCAAGCATTTTAACCATTTCCCTTCGGCTTGGGCCCATGCGATGGATACGCCGTTCCAGTGGACCAAGCAGGTAGCCAGTCACTTTGGCGGCACGCGCAATCCCATGATCGTGTCGTGGCCTTCCCGAATCAAGGATGGGGGCGGACTGCGAGATCAGTTTCTCCACGTGATCGACATTGTGCCTACGCTTTACGAGATAATCGGTATTACCTCTCCGATGGTACTCAACGGCGTCGAACAGAAATCGATCGAAGGCATCAGCTTCGCCTATACACTCGAAGACGCAAAAGCCAAAGATCGCCGGACGACTCAGTATTTCGAGCTAGGAGCCAATCGGGGAATCTACCATGACGGCTGGATGGCCTCGGCGACATCCTTCGCTCCCTGGCAACCGAACCGCACCGGCTTTGATCCGGACAAACAGAGGTGGGAACTCTACAATATCGACCAGGACTTCACGCAGGCTGATGATCTCGCCAGTGTCAATCCGCAGAAACTCCGCGAGCTACAAGATTTGTGGTGGGTGGAGGCAGCCAAGCACAATGTGCTGCCTCTAGATTGGCGTGGGGTCGAAAGGCTCAACGCTGAGCTCATGGGCCGGCCGGATCCGGGCGGAAATCGTAAGAGTTACACGTACTATCCGGGACAGGTCGGTCTGCCGAACGATGCCGCCCCGCGCCTCCTCAATAAGTCATGGACAGTGACGGCCGATCTCGAAGTACCGGAGGCCGGCGTGGAGGGCATGGTTGTGACGCATGGAGGATTGGTCGGCGGCTACGGCTTGTATGTCCGCGACGGCAAGCCTGCATTTGTATACAACTATCTCTCGCTGGATCGCACGATGATCGCGAGCCAAAAACCTCTGCCTCATGGAAAGGTGCAACTCAAGATCGATTTTGATTACAAAGGTCGTGCCGGAGAGCGAGGCGAGCCCGCATTTGTGACAATGTCGGTCAATGGTACCAAGGTTGCCGAAGGGCAACTGCCGAAAACCATTCCGAATCAAATTTCGCTCGGCGAAGGGTTGGATATCGGCGAGGATGTCGGCTCCCCGGTGGACTTCTCATACAAGCTCCCGTTCGCCTTCACCGGGAAGATCGAGAAGGTGACGGTGGAGCTGAAGTGATTGTGAAAAAGAATATGGTGCAGTGCTCGGGTGCCTCGAGCCGTTCCGTGAATGGAGTGGATCAGAGGGAATTACTCTTTGTAACTTCGAAAATCTCAGCGCGAAGGGGTTCCACGCAAGACGGCAGTCCAAACCGGATGACCTGAGCATTTCATGGGCAAGACCTGCATGCGTCACCAGTTTGCCCCGAGAGTGAGGCAACTATGGATCGCACATTGGATTCGCTGGTCACCTGGACACAGGTGGTGTACGCGCTGCATGCGTTTAGCCTGCTCACCGGCATCATCGGGACCGCGACCATCGTCGGGGCGTTCCTCACCGGCTGGCCGTCGATTATTGCTGTTATCCTGAACTATCTCAAACGGAGCGAGGCACGTGGCACCTGGCTTGAATCACACTTTCGATGGCAGATCCGGACGTTCTGGTTTGGCTTTCTTTGGATCTCGCTTTGCGTGGGTTTCATTATCGCGACGTTTGGGATTGCCATCCTTATCGCATGGCTTCCCATGGCTGTCGTAGGACTCTGGTTCGTGTATCGGATCATTCGCGGATGGGTAGCACTTGGGTCCGGACGGCCGATGTATACAGAAGCTGTTCACGGATCGTAAAAAAAGAGAATCGGTTCATGGGCTCTTGGTGTGGCCACGAGGCACGAACCAGAAGGTGGTGCAAATCGAACAGATTCGCCGCATGGCAGATATAAGATCGGAGTATGAACAATGAATTGTTCACTGAAAAACCTAGACGGTATGGCCGCAGTGGCCTTTGCTATGAGCATGCTGTTGAGCGGCTGCGCGGGCGGGTTGGTAGGAAGCCCCGACAGTAAGCGAGCCTACTTCAGCAAGCTTGAACAGGATGCGTTGGCCCGGGTAATCCAGGAGCAGCCAAAAGCGAAACAAGAGTTGGAGCAGGCGGCTGGTTATTTGGTGGCGGAACAGGATATCGTGAAAGTTCCCATGGTTGGATGGGGAAGCGGTGCCGGTATCGCGGTGGAGAAGGCGACCGGCAAGCGTTCATACTTGAGAATCCCTGAACTTCAGTTTGGAGCCGGTTGGGGTGGACGAGTACAAAAGGTCGTGCTCATCTTTCAGGATCTCGGTAAGTTCCGCGACGTGGCTGATGGGAAGTGGTATGCGGGCGCTGAAGCTGAGGCTGCGGTCAAAGCGGGAGATGTTGGCGTGGCGGGGAGCGGGACCTCCGCTGATCTTCTCACAAAGGGGTTTTCGACCTACGTGTTGACCGATGCAGGTGTGTCCGGCACAGCTACAGTGTCTGTGTTGCGGGCGCAACCCTATTCGATCGACTGAGTAAAGGAAATCTTCACGGTGGACAGCAAGCGCGCATGGGCGATGTGTCACAGCGGTGGCCTTGGCATCGCGCTGCTGTTTCTCGTATCGAACGGATGCAATGGTGACACATACTCGGCGGTGATGGACAAGGCGGAGGCCGGGTACAGTGCTCTGGTGACGGCGGATGACCGTATGTACCGGCGACGGCTGCAAGATGCCTTGGAGGTCAATACCGCATTTTCTGGGCTCAATCTTTCCGCATACGTTTTCATGGACAAAGGGTATGTCGTCGGTCATGTCGAGAGACCGGAGCAAGCGAAGGACATTTTTCAGACGGCCAGGAATGTGAGAGGGCTTCGCTCAGTCGACGCCTTTCTTCCCGCGAAAGATTCAGCTCCGGTCGGCGGGGCCGGGCCAATCACCTCTGATGCGAGCATCAAGTCGGAAATCGAATCCACGCTCCTGCGCGCTCAGGGCGTTGAGTATAGCCATGTGCATGTGGAAGTGTTGGACGGTCGCGTGGTCCTGCTCGGTGTTGTCGCAGGAGACCAGGCGCGGACCCGCGCAGAGCGGATTACGGAAAAGACCGCAGGAGTGAAGGATGTCAGGAATTGGTTGCTGGTGCCGGAAACCGACTATCTGACGATCAGATCACAGTTCTAATCTACCGAGGCCCGTGTTCCGTGCGCACGACGGTTTCTTCACTGCGGGATCATCCGTGTGTCCTTCTCCTTCTCGTCCCCGTGTTATGGGGATCGGCCTTCGGCTGTTCGGAATCTATCCGGGTTGCCATGCGGGAGCCTGCCGGCAAGCCGATGCCGCAGGTTAAGGTGCTGACGTATAACACGCTGCATGGTCTTGAACCCGGCGGACTCACCGTCAAAGCCAGCGAATCCAAAGAAGTTCATCAGGCGCGTCTCGATCTTCAATTTCGGCAACTCTCCGTAATCAAACCGGATGTGATGCTTCTTCAAGAAGTCAATCCTTTGCCTGAAATGGCTGAGACCTACGTCTCGGCATTACAGGGATTAGGACTGCAATACACTGAAGTCCATCAGGTCGATGCCTGCGGGGTTCGTCTGGCCCCAGGGCTGGCAGTGGTGCCCGGATTGAATAATGGTCTGGCTGTGCTCGTGAAAGCACCCCTACGGTTACGAAAAGTCGAGGGGCTCAAACTAAGTGGAGGATTTGGACGATGCGACGACTATATGGGGCTGCAAACGGGGGAACTGCGCTACGCGCTGATTGCGGAGGTGGAAAATCCTGAAACCGGCAAGAAGCTCCTCGCTGTCAGCCTCCATCTGCACTCCGGGATCGAACGGAATGCCTTTTTCATCCGTAAGATCAACGAAGCCGTGGAACAGGGTCGTGTCAAACGAGAGGACTTCGAAGGGATCGTCGGGGCCATAGAGCAGGATCAGGCACGGCGTCTCGGTGAAATTCGCCTGCTCATCGAGGAGATTCAGAAACTACAGGCCGGAGACATCTACCTCGGAGCCATTATCGGTGGAGATTTCAATTTTGAACCGGATGATCCGGAGTACAAAGAACTGGAGCGCGCGGGTCTCAAGGACACCTACATGATCGCTCATCCGGAGACCGATATCTACACCCTGGATCCACAGCGAAACGTGATTGCCGAACAGGGCTCGCGGGAAGTGCCGTCCGCACTGCGCAATGCCATGAGACGTCTGCCGGAGAGCCAACAACAAACGATTCTTGAAGGCTATCAAAAGGGGATCGGTCAGGCGAGGCGGGTGGATTTTCTCTTTCTCATGACGAAACCGTCCAGCACCCTGAAAGGCTGCTTTCAACAGGAACTATTCGGCCTGCCTGATATCGTGACGGTTCAACCGGGATCGGACCATTTTGGCGTTCTCGATACATATATCGCAGATGCCGTGCAGTGCGGACAGAAATAATTGATCCGACGGGGTGTCCTAACCATATTTTCCCATCCGGCTTCAGAACCCTCTAGAGTAACGGTTTGACATCCAACCAGATTTCTGGTCCCCTCAGGCGACTCGGATGCTCTAAATGCCTGTCAGTTCTGACAGTTATATTTCTTATTTCGGAGCGTATAGATAGCCGTGCAACGAATGCCGACTCTGTTCTCACGCTTAGAATGTAAAGCGCTCCATCAACATGGGCATCGCCAATACAAGTTTAAACTCGGCAATGAGGAGTCGCTGTTTTTTGATGAGATGCCGATCCAAGGAGGAGATATGAAACCAGTCAACGTATATGTGCTGTGTGTTCTTGCACTGACGCTGGCATGGCCACTGGATATCGCACGAGCGATGGAGGAGCCGCTTCCATCGTGGAACAATGGACCGGTCAAGAAAAGCATCATCAGTTTTGTTGAGAGAGTGACGACCGAAGGTAGCGCGGATTTCGTCTGGCCGTCGGAACGCATTGCGGTGTTCGACAATGATGGGACGCTTTGGGCAGAGCAACCGGTTTACTTTCAGCTGCAATTCGCCTTCGATCGTGTCAAGGCGCTGGCGCCGAAGCACCCTGAGTGGAACAAGAATCCGGCGCTTAAGCCATTGCTCGCCGGAAATATGAAGGGATTTCTTGCAGGAGGCGAGAAGGCGTTGGGAGAGGTCATGGCGGTGACACACGCCGGAATGACCACCGCGGAGTTTAAACAGATCGTGACTGAATGGATGATGACGGCCAAGCATCCCAGGTTTCAGAAAGCCTATAACGAGGTGGTGTATCAGCCGATGATCGAACTGCTGCACTACATGCGAGCCAATGGATTCAAGACGTTTATCGTCTCCGGCGGCGGGGTCGAATTCATGAGGGCCTGGGTCGAAAAAGTGTACGGAGTTCCTCCGGAGCAGGTTGTCGGCAGCATGGGCAAGCAGAAGTTTGAGCTGCGGAATGGCAAGCCGGTGTTAGTGAAATTGCCGGGGGTGGACTTCATCAATGATAAAGACGGAAAGCCGATTGGCATTCAACGGTTCATCGGACGCGTCCCGATCTTTGCGTTCGGCAACTCTGACGGAGATCATCAGATGCTGCAATGGACGGCGGCGGGGCCGGGAGCCAGATTCATGGGACTCGTGCACCATACGGATGCCGAACGGGAGTGGGCCTACGATCGGAAGTCGCATATCGGAAAACTCGATAAAGCACTTGATGAAGCCGTCGAAAGGCGATGGACGATAGTGGATATGAAACAGGATTGGAACCGACTCTTTCCGTTCGAGCCATGAGGATGGCCTATTGAGCGGCAAGCGTGTACTTGAGGGAACTGTCTCTTGCCGGCGCGAGGCAAACAGGAGGAGCATTTTAATTTTATTCAGTATGTTAACTGAGAGAAGTCGGCCGATTGTCCATGAAATCCCTATTTGGATCTATTGGCACGTGTTTTCGGATACGAGAGAGCAATTCCGTGAGCCTCGATAGCGATACCCCGGAAAGTTTCAAGAATCGATTGCCTCACTACCGTATGGGCCTAAGGTTCGGGGTAATGCTGGTTATACTGGCAGGCTGTACGCCCTTTCACCTCTCGGATATGTACAGCGTGTCGACACCCAAGCCGGCTTATCCAACGACTGCTGTTCTGGCAGAGGAGCTTCTGGGAACATTTTCGACCGTCGCACCCGCTGCTCTGCAGGGCTATGGCCCGGTCATCTCGCATGCATTGTCCGAGGCGTTGAGATCCTCTGCCCCTCCTTTCCATGAAATTCCTCCGATCGTGACCATTAACCAGATCAATGCCAAAGGGTTGTTTTCGGACTATGGCGAAATGATGGCCGGACTTTCACGCACCGGCATGTTCGATCGTCGATTATTGGACCGCGTCGGCACAGCCCTCGGCTCCAAGTATATGCTGCAATCGGGGCTGGCTGATTTCAAGGAGGCAATAGGGGATCGCTTCATGTTTGCTGGTTGGCGTCTTGTCAAGACGCGCGCCACCACGCTTCGGCTATGGCTGCGACTGTGGGACGTCCGAACGGGGGAGATCCTTTGGGAAGCGACGGGAGAGGCGACGGTCACGAGCGAACTCATTCAGGATACACCAACCATTCCGGTACATGAAATTGCGAGACGCCTCTGGTCGAGAATCCTCCAGGAGCATTTGATTGGGGATAAAACCAAAGTTGGCTTCACGCTTCGCGATGATAACCCTGTAATCAGACAAAACGAATGATGCCGGCATGGCCGTCTTCTTACAGTAAGACAAATGGTTGTCAGATGAAAACCTGCCCGCTTTGGTTTTGCCCCTTCGTACTGGTTCTGATATTGCTGCCTATGCAAGGGTGCGTAGCCAAGTACAAGGCCATGGCTGAAGCGGCTCAGAGCGAGCTCAGTCCACGGACGATCGCACAAGACGACCTGCAGAAGATTCATGTTCATGAGGCATTGGTAGCCGCTCATGGCATCTCGGGGCTCACGTTATCGGTGTACGTGTTTATGGCGAAGGTCTTCGTGGTCGGTCATGTGGACACACACGAGCAAATCGAGTCTGTCCTTAAGACCGCTCGACAGGTTGCAGGAGTTCGTTCTGCGGACGGGTATCTGCCGCTGAAGGACGGCCAAGCAAGTGATGCGACGGTGGGCGGATTGACTTCGGATGCGACAATGAAGGCGCATATTATATCCGCCCTCGCGGTCACGCCTGGTGTCGTCAATAGTCGTATTCATGTTGAAGTGCTGGATGGACATGTCGTGCTGCTGGGAGTCGTATCCGGGCAAGAGGAGCAATTCAAAGCCGGACGGGCAGCGGTCGTGGAAGGAGTGAAGGACGTCACGAACTGGCTTCTGTTGCCGGAATCCCGGTATATGTCAATCAGGCGAAAGGTGTTGTGACGTCAGACAGACCCTGAGGCGACGGCACACCGTACATGGGGAAATCCCAAAAGCACAGAGGGCATGCAGGGCCAGGCCGGACGACACGCGTGTCGTTACGACACTGGTGGCAGATCTTCGCTGCCTGTGCGTTGTTGGTCGGTGTGGCCGCGCTCATGCTCAGCCGGCAGTCTCCTCTGTCCATTTCCCATGATGTTCCGACAGATTCTGCTCCATCGAGATATGTCGGCGGAACAATGTGCAGCAGCTGTCACCAGGAGCAATATGATTTATGGAAAAAGTCAGACCATGCCCTTGCTATGCAAAAAGCGGATGAGAAAAGCGTGTTGGGCAATTTCCAGAATGCCACCTTCAGAAAAGATGGTGTGACATCAACCTTTTTCATGAGGAACGACCGATATGTGGTCACCACGGACGGTCCGGATGGCCGACTGCACGAGTATCCGATCGCCTATACGTTCGGTGTCGATCCACTCCAGCAATACCTGGTCGAATTCGACAAGGGGCGCTATCAGGCGTTGAGCATCGCCTGGGACACCCGTCCGGCCTCAGCGGGTGGTCAACGGTGGTTCCACCTGTATCCCAAGGAAAAAATCGACCATCAGGACATCCTGCATTGGACCGGGCCGCTGCAGAATTGGAATTTCATGTGCGCCGACTGTCACTCGACCAATCTCAAGAAAAATTACCGTTCGCCCGATGATCGATTCGAAACGTCGTTCTCGGACATCAACGTGTCGTGCGAGGCTTGTCATGGTCCAGGCTCGAGACATGTGGAATGGGCGAAGGATGCGCGTGCTCCGTATGCGAGCGAATCGGCATCAAAAGGGTTGGTCGTGGAACTGAAGGATGCCTCGCAAGGGACGTGGTCTACGGCCTCCGGGGAATCGATTGCAAAACGAATCCCTCCGCTGCTTCAACGCAAGGAGACTGAAACCTGTGCGCGCTGTCATTCACGCCGGGCCCAAATTCAGGATGATTACGAGCCGGGACAGTCGGTCGAGCAAGCCTATCGCGTGAGTCTGCTGGACGAAGGCCGCTACCATGCTGACGGGCAGATGCTGGACGAAGTCTACGAATACGGCTCGTTCTTGCAGAGCAAAATGTATCAGGCCGGCATCACGTGTTCCAATTGTCACGATCCTCATACGTCGAAGTTGCGAAAGACCGGCAACGCCCTGTGCGCGCAATGTCATGTGCCGGCTGTCTACGATAGTCCCAAACATCATTTCCACGACGGACGGAAGGGCTCCGCTGAGTGCGTGTCCTGCCATATGTCTGGGCGGACCTACATGGAGGTCGACACACGTCGTGATCATGGCTTCCGTATTCCGAGGCCGGACTTGTCCGTCAAGCTGGGCACACCGAATGCCTGCAACCAATGCCATAGCGACAAAACGCCGCAATGGGCTGAGAAAGCGGTCCGAGCCCGATACGGAGCGACGCGTCAATCAGGCTGGCATTATGCGGAGGCCATCCATGCCGGGCGAACGTCGCGGCCTGATGCCGAAAGCCAGCTGGTCCGGACCGTCAAGGACGCGCACCTGGCGCCCATCGTGCGAGCGACGGCCCTGAGTCTCTTGCCTCGCTACCTGGGAATCGACTCATTTCCCACTGTCGAACGGAGTTTCAAGGATTCGGATCCGCTCGTGCGTCGCGCAGCGGCGGCTGCGCTGGCTGTTCTCGATCCTCGGCAACGGAGCGCATTGGGCCTTCCGCTCCTCGATGATCCGATACGGACCGTTCGTTTGGAGGCCGTTTCGAATCTGGCTGCTCTTTCCCGAGACACGTTCACGGCGCGGCAATACTCTTCGCTGGAGACCGCGATGGGCGAGTACCGGCAGACACAAGCATACAACGCTGACCGCGCCGAAGCTCATCTCAACCTGGGGGCGCTCGATGCCATGTCAGGACGCGTGGCTCAGGCCGAATCGGAATATCTCCTCGCGATACGACAGGAGCCCCGGTTCATCCCTGCCTATATCAATCTTGCAGATCTGTACCGGCAGCAAGGGCAGGAGGGCAAGGTTGAAGAAATCTTGAAGAAGGCGTTAATACAGGAGGCCGACGACGGCGACGTTCATGAGGCGATGGGGCTGTCATTGGTGCGCAGGAGCCGGTTGCACGATGCCATTCCGATCTTGAAGCGGGCCTGGCAGCTACGCGTGGATCGTTCACGCTATGGATACACGTATGCGGTGGCGCTGCATGAGGCCGGACTAAAGGCCGAGGCGCTGTCTGTCTTGAAGCAGGTCCATGAACGGCATCGTGCAGATCGCGACGTGTTGGCGGCTTTGGCGCAATATCAGCAAGAAGCTGGTGATCGCAAAGGAGCCGTGAATTCGGCGCGCAAGCTGGTCGAGCTGTCTCCTTCAGAGGAAGGCGCCCGTCGTCTCCTCAATGCACTGGAGAAACAACCATCATAATCGTTGGAGGAAATTCGATGATGAACCGCCTTGGCGTGACGTGGTTCGTGGCCTGTCTGGCGTTGAGTCTGTCTGCATGCGCGAATATCGACGTGAAGACCGACCATGATCCGACAGTCGATTTTGCGAAATTTCAGACCTATGCCTTTGCCGGGCTGACGGAAATTGACAAGACCGGAGTATACGACAACTCGTTGATGCGAAAGCGTATCGAGGCCGGGCTGTCTCGAGAGCTTGAGAAAAAGGGATTTCGTCGTGTAGAGCTGGCCGATCATCCTGACCTTCGTGTGCATTATTGGGTGGGCATCAAAGAAAAACAACGTATCGAAAGCACCGGCGGCTATTACGGCGGGATGTACGGTTGGCGCGGCGGATATGGATGGGGAGCGGGGTACGGAGGCGGTGTCCAGAGCTACGATTATAACGAGGGCACATTGATCGTCGATCTGGTGGAACCGGTGAAGAACGAGCTGGTCTGGCGGGCGACGATGGTGGCGCCGTTGGAGGATACGACCGACGAAAATCTGGAGCTGGGACGGAAGGCGCTCGAAAAAGCATTCGAAGAGTATCCACCGAAGAAGCCGTCTCCATAAGCCTCGAACCGCAATACATATTCGGATCGTACACATCCTGCGCGAGCCAATTGAAAAAGACCATGTATCGGCTCTGCATCGACGAAGAGATTAGTCATGAATGGGAGTCTTCAATGAATCACTCGCCGTTGCATAGCAATCAGAGCTGGTGGATGGAAGCGTCCGTCGTGTGCCTTGCGGGTGCGGTAACGCTGGGAGCATTCTCATTCACGCAGGCCGCCGAATCCATGCCGGCAAGATCTGAGCCGCTCTCGCAGGCAGAACAGCCTGTTTCGCAGACATCCCAAACCAAGCTGGATCAAGAGGTCAGGTACGAGTATGTGCTTGTGCACCCCAGCGAGGGATATCTGGCAGGATTCGCGGGATATACATTCGGCGGAACATTCGATGCCGAGGGCATTGGGGCCCTCAACGGCGCCAATTTTGGAAACCACAACCTGGCCGATTCCGTCGTCTATGGCGCAAAAGCAGGTGGGTTTTTCCCGCAGAGTCTGAGCTGGCTGGGGATTGAAGGAGAGATCTTCAACACCACTCCGCATGTGGAGCAACAGGGGACCTCGCCCGGAAGTCACATGCGGGTGACGACATTTGCGCTGAATGCGATCGCCAGGGCGCAGTTGGGTTGCACAACTCTTCATGATCGGACGGAGGCGGTCACGGAACGATTTGTGATCCGATACGAACGGGAATTCTGCCGACTTCAGCCCTATGCCGGGGTGGGCTTGGGAATCTTCTGGGTCAACATGTCGAACGCTGCGTTCACTGCCCACCAAAATTTCGTGCCAGGACTCAATGTACTCGGTGGAATTCGCTATTATTTCACGGAGCGAATCGCCATGTTCACCGAATATAAGTACAACCGCGCGACATTCGATTTCTCCGGTCCGGCCGGTCTTTCGGGTTTTCAAGGGGTCTATAGCGTCAACCACATCGTCGGGGGACTGTCCTACCATTACTGAGCATGCAGATCTTCCATTCCATGTAGACCTCTGTTACTTTTGACAGTTTCCGGTCGATCTTTAAAGTGATATCTACGCTCCTGCATGTCCGCTTCACGATATGAAAGTGAGAATGGAGGACCCATCATGACTGCATCAAGTACCTGGTCAAGGTCCGCCGTGTGCGTGTTGGCGACAATAGCAAGCCTGGTTACTGTGTTCGCGCCTGCGCCGTCGATGGCGGTCAGCGAACAACAACAGCTTGTCGAGAAAGCCAAATTGACGGCGGAGGCATTCGGGGCCGACCCCAACCAACGGGACGATATCCGTCAGGCGGTCAAAGACGTCAAGGGCGTCTTTATTGTCCCTCAACTGTTCCGCGGAGCCTTCATCTTTGGTGGGACGGGTGGAGGCGGGATTCTCCTCGTCAAAGATGAAAAAACCGGTGAATGGTCGCAGCCGGCCTTCTATAACATTGCGGCGGTCAGCTTTGGCCTCCAGGCTGGAGCCGACACCTCTGAATTGATCATCCTGGTTCGGACTCAAAAGGGATTGGAGGAATTTTATCGCTCAGATTTCAAGCTTGGCGCTGAAGCGGGGATTTCTGCCGGTCCGGTGGGAGGCAGCACTGCAGTGGAGGGAGTGGCGGCGGATCTGATCTCTTTCGGAAGGACCAAAGGGGTTTTCGCTGGAATGGCACTGAACGGCGCCGCCATCGCCGCCTCCGATGATTCCAACCAAGCCTATTACGGAAAGGCGGCCCGCCCGACCGACATCCTGGTGCAGAAGACCGTCAACAATCCGGCTTCCAAAGACCTGCGTGCTGCTGTGGCGGAATTGCTGGATAAGGGCAAAAAGTAGGCGGCATGTGATGAAGGACGGAACAGCATGGAGGAGGCAGGCGTTCTTTTCAATTGACACGCCTCGATGCTCCCTTCATCATGTGCGGCCCGCTGGTCGCTCGACACAGATCGGATCGGCAGTTCTCGTGACGCAATCGAGGTTACGAGGTTTCACAGGTATCGGGATCTGTATCGCCCGTACCCGTATGTGCTTTAACCATCATCAGAAAGGATCCCTCACATGATCAGATTGCTTTCGTTAATGCTCGCCGGCGCCATGCTCTTCGCAACATCGGCGATCGCACAACAGCCGTTGGACACCAACATGGAAATCCTCAAGCAAAAAATGAAGGCGGACAAGAAGCTGCTGATCGCCAATAACATGGATCTGTCGGAAGCTGAAGCCAAGCAATTCTGGCCGATTTATGAGTCCTACCAAAAAGACCTCGAACAGGTGAATCAGAAGCTCGGCAAGACGATCATGGAATATGCCGAGGCCTTCAACAAGGGATCGATCCCGAATGATACGTCGAAGAAATTGCTGGATGAGGCTCTTTCAGTTGAAGAACAGGAAGTGAAATTGAAGCGCAGCTATGCCGAAAAGATGGAAAAAGTCCTCCCGGCGACCAAGGTTGCCAGATATATCCAGATGGAGACCAAGATCCGGTCGGTGATCAAGGTCGAAATGGCGCAACAGATCCCGCTCGTCTACTAACCTCGCGTCGAGGACATTCGACATCTTTCTGGAGGGGGCTGAGTTTGACGATTTCGCGTCATCAGCCTCCTCCTGGAAAGAACTGCGGACACATCACATCGGACCCTCTCAATCGAAAACACTCCGGGGCTACGTTGGCCGTCGGCTACCATGTCGTCCCGCCGGCGGCTCTCGAAGGATCATAAGCGACCCTGGGTACGTACGGAGGAGTGGAGTGATGTTCGTGGAAAGCTTGACCGACGTATTGACAGAAACTCCCTGTCGTACTACATCCTTCTGTCGGCCCATCTGGATCGTTGCGCCCGTCAGTCTGCGTTGTCGTGTACGGTCCCATCCGACCACGAAGTGAGCGCCAAAGACATGCCTGCCATTACCCCATAGTAGCCAGTATGCCGTCGGTGCTGCGCCGCAGTATCTCTCATAGAGGTGGTTACGACCGGGAGTCTGCTCACATGGCTTGGAAGGGTCGGCTCAATCACATGCGAACAGCGGTCGGTATGGTCCTGGCCGTGGCCATCCTCGCGTCCGCGGGTTGTTCGAGCTCCATCTATGGTTGGCAGGTACGAACACACTCCATGGAGCCGTTACCTTCATTCAGTCAGAGCGTGCTGGCTCAGGAACCCGTAGCGCTGTTTGGCGGACTGGCACAACCGGGGCTTCTGGGAGGCGAGATCGGCTTGGAGGTTCTCCTGTCTCAAATCTTGAAAAAGGTCGCTCCTCATATCAAGGTCATTGAGCCAAACCAGACATTGACCACGATCAACAGGGTGGGACTTTCCGCAGACTATACGCGCATGCGGAATGATGCGCTGCAAAGCAACATGCTTGACCGAGACCTGCTCAACAAACTCAGCGCGGCGGTAGGGGCTCGATATGTGTTTCAACCGAGATTGACGGCCTTCACGCAGACGATGACCGATCGGTGGAAATTTCCCGCCTTGGACTTTCGAGTGTCGCAAACACGCTCCGGCATTATGCGGCTGTCATTGCAATTATGGGATGCCGAAACAGGTGACTTGATCTGGTTTTCAATAGCCGAAGCGACCATGCAGAGCGAATCGCTTTCACAAGATCCTGTATATTTTGAAGATATGGCGCGGGTGTCGCTTGGAAGTGTCATCGCTGATTTTCTCAATGGCAAGACGGCGTCGACCTATACGCCGCTCAATAAAATATTGGACCAACTTATTCAAGTTCCGGTGCCGGAGGAGAAACGCACCGAGGGGAAGCCCCTGACAGGGTCTGAACAGTGAGCAATGCGATTTGAGGCCCTCCAACTGGAAGCCGTCCATGGACTATGGTAATTTGCGTTCCGTTAGTCGGAGATGAAGAGGAGATAATCATGTATGCAATGAGATTCTGGTGCGGAGTGCTCGTTCTTGGGATGACAGCCGTGCTGGTCGCTTGTGAATCGACGGAACGCAATCAGCAACAGCCGCCTTGGACGCTCGTCCCCATTAACGACTTCGCAAAAGTGGCGGGAAAATGGGAAGGCATCATGCGCCGGACCCCGCCGATGAAGCAGGACGATTGGGTGACCATCGTGATCGATGAGAGCGGACGATATGAGTTCGTCAGTGTTCGGACCATCGGTGTGCTGAGCGGGCAGGGGGTGTTTAGCCTTTCAGAAGGGAAAATCTCAACCACTTCAGAACGAGGATCGATCGACGGGACGCTCTATGAGACTGGTACGCACCGGATGTTGAGAACAAAAGCCAAGGCTGCGGACGGCACGCAGTATCTGTCCGATTTGAAGCCGGCCAGGTAATCGTGTCATTGCGTGCGATCAATTCGTGTCCGGCAATTGTTTCGGCGGCCGCCCTGCGATGTTTTTTTGACGGATGAGTTTGGTGAAATAGGTACGCTGGAGACCGAGCTCTTCAGAAGCCTTCGTCTGATTCCATTCATTTCTCTTCAGTGCCTCCTCAATGACCCTCCGGCTATAGGCTTCCATCATGTCGTGATAATACGGAGACGGCGCAGGGACGCTGTCGCCAGAGGGCTGAGCGGACGCTGTGTTCGACAGGTTGAGGTGTTCCGGCTCGATCAATCCTCCGGGAGACAAGATATAGGCCCGCATGAGGATATTCTCCAACTCCCGAATATTGCCGGGCCAGCTGTAGCCACTGAGCATTCTGAGTGCGGCGTCGCTCAGGGAGGCTTGTTTCTGAGTGCCGAAGCGTGAGGCCGCTCGACGGAGAAAATATTTGGCCAATGCGGGTACATCGCCCATTCTGTCGCGGAGCGGCGGCAGTGTGACGCTGATGACGTCCAACCGGTAATAGAGATCCTCTCGGAACGTTCCCAGCTTGATCGCCTGTTTCAGATCCTTGTTCGTGGCCGCGACATAGCGGACATCGGTACGCACAGCCTGAGTGCCGCCGACGCGATAGAATTCCTTATCCTGAAGCACTCTCAAGAGATGGCTTTGCATCGAGAGCGACATGTCGCCGATCTCATCAAGAAACAGCGTTCCGCCTTCCGCCACTTCAATCTTCCCGGCTTCACGCTTGACGGCGCCGGTAAATGCGCCCCGCTCGTGACCGAACAGTTCGTTTTCGAGCAGATCTTTTGGGATTGCGGCGCAATTCACGGGAACGAATGGCTTATCCTTGCGAGGACTCCATCCATGGACGGCCCGTGCGACGACCTCCTTGCCGGTTCCGGTCTCGCCGAGAACGAGCACGATCACGTCCATCGCAGCCGCCTGCCTGGCAATCTTCAATTGGGTCGTGAGCTTGGCGTTATCCCCAATGATCGAACCATACTGATCGTCGACTTCATGCTGCAGCACGCAGATGCGTCGCCGAAGCGAAATGGCCGCCAACGCCTTGTTGATCACGACGGTGAGATGGTCGGCGGTAAAGGGTTTCGGGATGAAGTCAAAGGCTCCCAGATGCATGGCCTGCACGGCGCGCTCGATGGTTCCAAACGCCGTGAGCATGATGACCATTGGCGAGGTGTAACTGGATCCGCCTTCCGTGTCAGTCTCGTTGGACCGCCCGGCATCGGACAGGGTCTTGACCTGTTTGAGAATATCAAGCCCGGACATATGTGGAAGTTCGATGTCGAGGAGAACGAGATCGGGATGCTCTTGCTCGATCATCCGGACGCCGTCCTTGCCATTGCCGGCTACGAGGGGCTCATGGCCCATCCACGTCACGCGATTTTCGAGAGCAAGAACGATATCCGGATCGTCGTCGATGATGAGGATACGTGCACGCATACAGTGCATCCTCCCCTGGATAAAGCAGTTTCAGTTTAAATCATTTCGGTTCGCAAAATATACTCTCGCTTGTCGTATCGATAGATACTCATGTGCGCGACGGTTCCTGAGCCGAGGAGGACGATCCTCCAGGCTGGAGCGGCGCCACGGGAAGCGTAAAGTAGAATTTCGTTCCTTTCTGCTCTTCGCTCGTGACCCAAATCGTCCCCTTCTGCATCGTGACGAAGCTTTTTGTGATGAAGAGTCCGAGCTGCGCGCCTTGCGATCCCGGGAATACGGAGGGCACCTTGGAAAACTCATCGAACACTTTATGCAGATGCGTGTGCGGGATCCCGCATCCCGTATCTGCGACACAAATCTGCACGAAGCCGGCCGGCAGCGCTGCAAGAAAAATCATCACCGAACCGTCGGGCTGTGTGAATTTGATGGCGTTCACGACCAGATTCCAGAGGATCTGCTCGATCTTGTCCCTGTCACCCATGACCATCGGCAGGTAATCCGGCGTCTCCAGAGTCAAGGCAATCCGCTTTTCATCGGCCATCGACCGCAGGGTTTCAATCACGGCGGCCGTGAGGTCTTTGATGAACAACGGTTCGAGGTGAAGTTCTTCCTTTTTCAGATCGAGCCGAGACCAGTCCAACAATTGATTGATGATCCGGGTCAAACGGTTGAGATTGTGTTGGATGCGCTCGAGATAAATGCTTTGCCGGTCTGTGAGAGCTCCGGCGACGCCGTCGAGCATATTGTCCGCAAAGCTGCGGATGACGGTCATGGGCGTCCGCAATTCGTGAGACGCCACCGAGATGAACATGGTCCGTCGCCGGTCATGGTCCTGAAGCCGCTCGTTGGCGACCGACAGTTCCCTCGTTCGCTCTTCAATGCTGTGCTCGAGGTTTTCTGTCAGGCGGGCCAGATGCTCGTAGGCTCTTGCATTGTCCAGCGCGGTGGCCACATGGCCGGCGATGGTCGAAAGAATATCCAGATCCTCCGTGGTGCACGATTGCGGGCCCCGATCCCCGCTGATGAAGCCGAGGATTCGGTTGTGACTCTGCAAGGGGACGCAGACGAATGACACGACCCCAATGCGCCTGGCCAATTCG
This sequence comes from Nitrospira sp. KM1, assembly GCF_011405515.1. Classification (NCBI taxonomy): domain Bacteria; kingdom Pseudomonadati; phylum Nitrospirota; class Nitrospiria; order Nitrospirales; family Nitrospiraceae; genus Nitrospira; species Nitrospira sp. KM1. The sequence continues at coordinate 241,631 of NZ_AP022671.1, forward strand.
AGAATTGCCGGGTGCATTCGATGCGAAACGGCATTGATGTCCGGAGCGAGGACCGGCTTGGCGTGAATGAGCAGTTCCGCCAGCAGCGTGTCATCGTCATGAAACGTGATGCGCAGCGTCTTTGCGGCGTCGGCGATCTCGGGATCCACGCCGGCCACGCGGGCGACATAGGCGATGTGACGGTCTTCGTGCTTGAGCATCAGCATCATGCGTGAGAGTCCAAGGTTCGCCATGAGTAATTGAAGAACGGTATCCATCAGTTGGTGCAGGTCGAGCGTGCTGCTGATGGCGGCGCTGGTTTGATGGATACTGGTCAATTGCCCGATCTGGCGGCGAATGGTTTCGAGATTGTTCGTGATGGCCACATTGCGTTCCTGAAGCGCCGCGGTCATGACATTGAAGATGCCGGTGAGTTGTCCAACCTCGTCGCGGGTCGTATATGGCAGAGCCGGAGGCGTGCCGCCTTCAGCCAGTTGCCTGGCAGTCGTGGCAAGACTCCGCAGTGGAATCGTGATTCGCGATGTCAGAATGTGCGCGCCCACGATGCCTGCCACGATGATCAGCAACGTCAGCCCAAGCACATGCCTCATGATTTCAAATAAGGCTCGTTTGGTTTGGGCATCGCTGATGCCGATCTGAACCACTCCCTGAACGGGCTGTCCGTCCCGCTCCCTGCGTTGGTCCGCTGATTCATCGAACTCGAACGGCAAGGGAGCAGGAGAAACTTCAAAGGCAGGGCGGCGCATCACGGGTAGAGCGAAGTCGTACAGGTTGTCCCGCAGAGGTGAAAAAAACTGTGACCAGACCGACAGGGGCGTCGTCGGCACCAGAATCTTATCCTGCGATAATTCTACGGCGGTCATGACCGGGGCATGCACCGGACTCCTGTAGAGTTCTTGAGCGATTCGTTCCTCCGGATAAAAACGCCGTTCTTGCGTGAAAGTCAGGCTGCCTAACGATTCTCGCACCAGCTTGTTTTGCTGGGCGAGGATCATCCCATCGGTCCCTCGGATCACGACATACACCACCTCCTCCACCGCGATGAGACTCTCGGTAAACTGTTGTAGCGTCGCTCGATCTTCGGCAATGAGCGCGCCGTACCGGAAGCGTCCATTGTTGACGAGGCTCGTCAATAAGATCGAGCCCAACCGGTTCAGCTCTTCAGTCATCGAAGCGCGGCGGGTTTCAATAAAATATAAGCTCAGGGCGGAACAGGTCAGAATCAAGATCATGCTGAAGAACACCACGAACTTGGTTCGCAGGCCGATGAACCCTCTGCCCCCGTTCAACTGTGATGTCCGTTCTGCGATGAGTTGCTGACTCGTCATGAGCGTATCTCGCTAGTACGTCTCGTCGATAATCCCGTTCAATTCCTTTGCAAATGAAAGACCCAAGAATTTGGCCGTCTTCAAATTGACGGTAATCTTCAGGCGATCGATGGGTACGGGCTTCGCGAGCGCAGACCTATCGCCGTCGAGGATGGCCTTGGCCAGCAAGCCCGTTTCTCGTCCCACCTGACCGTATTGAACCGAAATACTGAGCAGTGCCCCCAAGCGGGTGAGCTCGGGGGAGAAACCGATGACGGGCACGCTTCGTTCGAAGGCCGAGTCCAGAATGAAACGCACCGACTCATTGGTCAGGACGGTGGAGTCGGGCAACAGCCAAAGGGCTTGGTTGACCGAGAGAAGCGTTCGAAGCTGTTGCGGCACGTCCCGCTCGCTGTCGACCGGCAACTCTTGGAGTTTGAACGCATTGGCGGCCGCTGATTGGTTCGCTTCCTTGATCTTGAGCGCATTCTTTTTTGGATCGTAGAGTGTGCCGAGACGGTGCGTATCGGGAAGAAAAAGCCGGATGATTCTCAGCTGACGATCGACCGGAACCTCCAGCATGGTCCCGGTCATGTTGGGAGCGGAGAGCTGGTGCTTCAACGGATCGAGGATCATCATATAGACGATAGGGACATCGACGATCTCCAGTTTGGCGGCTAGCGCGGCCTTGAGGCCGACAGCAAGGACCAGTGAGGCATCGGATGCACGTATTTTTCTGGCGAGTTTCTTTCCTAACTCCAAGTCGCCCTGGAGATCGTACTCGCTATAGACGGCCGCGTTTGGAGCGGCGGCCTTGAAACCTGCGATGGCCTCGCGGTAGGCGGCAATGTCCGAGGATTGAAGGATCGCAATATCGAGGGCATACGCAGGCGTGAAAGCGAGTACGGCAACGAACAGCAGAGCGAAGAAGGCAACGGAAATGCAGAAGGCGACGACAGCCACTCGTGAATCGTTCAGCCTTCCAGCAGGTCTATCCATGCACGACCCATCCGAGCAGCGGTCCGAACCCCGTGCACATCATACGCCTCCTAGCAGGATGCTGAAAAAGTCGCTCATATCACCCACCCGCCCGGACGCGCCGAGACGCGTCTTCACCAAGCTTTGTTCTCGCGGGACACTGCCGCCTCACTATCTCGGCGGCGTTCACAGGCGTGCCGTGCCTTATTCGGCACGGCGTGAACCTCAGAGGCTCAACGTACGGCCCGGGAACACGACTGTTCCCACAGTCGGTGGGCGGGCGGGTGAGAAAGATTACGCCTCGCCTCGAAGACACTGGGCGCTCACTGACTCGCGCCCGTCCGCAAACGTGGCGCTCATTATTCTTCGCGCCGCGGACCTCGTTGCGACCTCGCTGGACGGCCTTTTTGAGCATCCTGCATGGCGTACGCCTGTTATTCCAGACGTCTCGGCCAGTGCAATTCCGGCGTACCCACAGGGTTTTTCCACAGCCTCCTAGACGTCGGGGCGCCTGTCGGAACTGATCACGACACCTACCACCTGCACAGGAGATCCGGGAGGATCGGCAAAGGCGGACCCCACCCACGTGAGCCAGCGGAAGGTCTTGTCCGGACTGAGGAGGCGATGGACAAATCGAATGTCCGAGCCAGGCTTCACGGCACGCCGAAACATCTTCGACACAACTGCGCGGTCGGGAGGATAGATGCATTCAAGACAGGCTGCCTGGGTGCCCGCAAACGATCCAGGAGCGATTCCGAACAACCGTTCCAGTTCAGACGACCACGTCATGCGACCGCTTGCGACATACCATTTCCAGCCGCCGATACCTGCGGCGGCCATCGCGAGCCGCACATGCTCGTCCTCATGTCTTCCGGTCGATTCTTCACGCTTACGGTCGGTGATGTCTTCAGCCAGCCCCGCGATCCGATAGACTTGCCCCTGTGCATTACGAATCGGGAATGCCCGGTCCCAAATCCACCGAATCGTCCCATCCGGGCGAGTAATCCGGTATTCGACATTGTAGTCGCCGGACACTTGTTTCGTCAGAGAGTCATGGAGAACGCGTTCACGATCTTCAGGGTGGATCGCCTCGACCCAGGATCGCGGAGACGCCCGCACTGATGAACAAGACCTTCCCCAAATGGTTTCATAACCCGGGCTGATGTACAAAATCTGATTCTTGTTCGGGTCCGTCATCCAGAACACATCGGTAATGATATCCGTCATCTGGTTGATCAAGCCCTGACTCTCTCGGAGAGCCAGTTCGGCTTCTTTCTGCTTGGTCACGCACTGTAGAGTTCCGATCATACGAACGGACTCCTCTCCGTCAGTCCGAAAGGACTGCCCGGCGCAAGCAACCCATCTCATCGTTCCATCGGGCCCAACGATCCTGAATTCGTCCATGTATTCAGTACCGGTGACGGTGGCCTCAATCAGCTTTCTGGCCGCCTCTCTCCGATCCTCAGGATGGATGAGGGCCAGAAACGTCTCGAATGGCTGAGTACCGGGAGGAAGGCGAAACAGTTGAGCGGCATTATCAGACCAGACAACGGTGCCAGAGCGGGGGCTCCAATCCCAGGTACCGAGCTTACCGGCTCGAAGGGCCAGATTCAGCCGGTCGCGGCTTTCCTGGATGGCTGCCTGTACGCGTTTCCGCTCGGAGATATCACGGATGATCCCGCTGTAAAACAGTCCTTCGCGCGTCTTCCAAGCGGCCAATGATAATTCGATCGGAAACTCACGCTTGGTCTTGTGGAGGCCGAACAACTCAACTGCCCGTCCGATTATCTTGGATGGCGCGCCCGTCCTCATGCGATCCAGCCCCATCTCATGCGCTTCGCGATAGCGAACCGGCATCAACATAGTGAGGGGCCGCCCTTCGATTTCGGCCTTCTCGTAGCCAAAGAGTCGAGCTGCACTTTGATTCCACGAGACGACATATCCCTGTTGATCCGCGACGACGATCGCGTCGCTGGCCGACTCGACGAGCGACCTGAACCGGTTTTCACTCTCCGTCAGCGCATACTGGGCATGTTCGGCACGCGCGGCTAAATCCTTGACGCCGATCGCGCGCCGGAGAATAGCACGCAATTCTTCCCGGTTATACGGCTTTATGAGATAGGCGAACGCGCCTTTTGACAATTGACCGATCGTCTTTTCCGTTGAGGTCGATGCCGTGACGATGACAACCGGAAGCGAGGGGTCGAGTTGCTGAAGCGTATGGAGGACATCCAAACCGTCTCCATCCGGTAGACCTAGGTCGAGCAGGACCGCATTGAATGCCCGGCTATGAGCCTGTGCCAATGCTTCGGCGCAAGTGCCCGCCACCGAAACCTGATAGCCCTCGTGCTCCAAGAGGTCCTGCAACCCGATCACCAGGTCCGGATTATCCTCTACGACGAGAACGGAATGATCAGACGTCACGACAGCAGCCATCGAACCCCTCCTCGTAGAATCTCACCGTCAGCCAGGCCATGACGCACCTCCCGATTTCTTCACTAAGCGGAAACTCCTTCGTCTTGTCATTCAATGCATTGAAGCGCTCACGGCGACTTCTGCGTCGCGTGGATAGCCGGCTGCGGCCTTGTGCCGCCGGAAGCGATAGTCGGTGCGGAGGTTCAAGAGGTTATAGGCTCCGCCCGTAGGATCTGGAAGCGGGACGAGTCCTTGTTGGGCGAAGTCGGCGAAAGACTGTTCCGGTGGAGAGAGGGCTGAACCATAATAATGGTACAAGGCTTCCGCACTGATTCCAGTTTCCCATTCTCCACGCAGTCCAACATTGAATTTGTTATGTGGACCGCCGCGTCTGACGAGCCCGGTAAAGTATTGGCGGATGTCATCATAAGAATAATTGGCAAATCCCGTGAGCCATCTGGTCACTAATAGGTCGACTCCGGTTTCTGCCCCATAGATGTCCGCAGAGCCCTGATCGTTGGAATATGCCGAGACGCTTGGCGATTGGTTGCGAACACTGATGAGATCGGAGAGGTGACTGAAGAAGCCGTCGGCACGTATTTTCATGCGATGGTTGAAGTACCAGCTCCGATCCCCCGCGTCGTACGAAATAATCTGCTCCGGAGCCAGATTCGATCTTCCCAAAATGGAAGTTGTGATGGGAGGCAGGGGCGGATTCGTAGCAACCCGTATGCGTCGAAGGAGAGTCGGAATATCTGTGGCGCCGAATTGACGGATGTCTTCATCCGTGATGACGGAGACGTTGGAGGGAGTCTGGGAGATCGGCTGATCGTATCTGGAGACAACACTCACGGTTTCTTCTTCCTTCATCAGTTCTAATTCCTGCGCCAACTTGCCTCCCAACATCGACTCGACGTTGACGGGGAGCCGCTCTTCGGCACGACAGGGGTCATCACATTGATGTTCAAGACGCGACGGAGACCGAGTATGCCCATCGGCTCAATTCAACATGCATGCCCTTCCTTCCGACACCGGTTGTCCGGAGTATTCTCCTCCATCGCGGACTAACGATGTGGAGGAGCGCAGAGGGCACTGTGCCTGGGGTAGTCTCATACGCCAGAGAGGTAGGTGTGGAGCGGTTACGTATTGAGAGCAGGCCGAATGGACACGTTCGCGAAAGTGCCTATTCTCGTCATGCGGAGGCGGAAGTCTCACAAGCCAGATGCGCGTATGTGTTTGGCAAGACAAGTCAAACACGGTTGCCTCCGACGCAACAGCGTTCGAGACGTAGAAGCTGACCGGGCCTTCTTAAAGAGATGTTCCCATTGAAGCCTGAGGCGCCGGTGGTCGTTGTGTTGCAATGAGACGAAGGAGCCGGGGACGGCCACGCTTCAACGGTGCGAGCCGGGCCGGAAATGTTCCTCCGTTGATGAGTTCCATATCGTTCACTGTCCGTTCGAGCGCATCGGTTATCAGCTGGGCAAGGGGGATTGTTCCAGTCCAATACACCGCGTTTCGCATCCGGTCGAGAAGAGTTGCCGGCAGGGTGATGGTCACCCGCCGTTTTCTGACAGTCGAGGTGCGGACGATTCGACCATTCCCATTATGATGGAGGGATGAGGCGGTCTTGCCATTTGTAGTATTCATATGTTCCTGCTCCATTATTGACTTCATGCAGTCACCGATCGTTGTTTGGATTGACTATCTACATGGGGTCCACCGACCGATTGAGACGCTTCCTCATGATGAGAATCCTTACGTGCCGTCACCTCTTCGGTCAGAACGGAAAAAGTCATGGCCCAAACCAGCCCTATGAGCCCCACGAGCAGCACGGCGAGAACAAGTTCCTGTGTCATGGCGGATTCCTTTCCTAATCTCAGTTGCGGGTTCATGACGAAGTAATTGATAGTCGCATTCAGCAAGCTCTGTGCCTTCTTTGTCGTACTGCGCGACCGCACTTCATCCAAGAAACATTGTAAATATTGGGAAATTTTAGATGAGAGGTATTCAAAAGACAGGGATGGCGAATGGCCGTGAATCAAAATAGATTCTGCTCTGGATCAGAATTGATCTACGAAACAATCTAGCAGGCAGTTTGTTTTGGATCCCGGAAAACACAGAGCCGGGTATGATCGCTGATCGGGTCGGAAGAGCTCACAGGATGTTCAAAAAGGCTGGTTCTCACCCGCCCGCCCGCCCGCCGACTGCGGGGACAGTCGTCTTTTCGGGTCTCACCCGCCGCCCTGAGCGGCCCAAGCCGCTCTTACTCGCCGTACGCTGAGCCTCTGAGGTTCACGCCGTGCCGAATAAGGCACGGCACGCCTGTGAACGTCGCCGAGATAGTGAGGCGACAGTGTCCCGCGAGAACAAAGCCTGGTGAAGGCGTGTTTTGGCACGTCCGGGCGGGTGACATGAGCGACTTTTTCAACATCCTGCTAGACAAGTAGAGATGGATCAGGAAGGAAACAGTGCGTTCGGAATTACCGTGAGGTGGTTCGAATGGATCGCAGGTCCCATTCGGCGACGCCATGGAGACCGACCTGCTTCAACATCGCGGCTCGCTGTCGTCGAAGGGGCACGTCAGAAGGGTTCGCGTCGATCAGTTCACAGAGGCAGGCCATCGCATCGTACCAGAACCCATGTCGCGCATTGTCCAATACGCTTTGCCCGTTACAGGTGAGGTTGGGTTGCATACCGGTAATGCATTCACTGAATTCACACCGCTCGATAATACCGCCGGCCACGATATCCTGGGACGGCGATTCGGGGTTGCGAATGATTGAGACATACCACCGATACTGCACATCCGGTTCAAGGGTCAGGCCTAGGTTCTTGAGATGAATCTGCTGGACGCCGGGTTCCTTCGGTGAGGAAATCGGCGCTTCATAGACTGGTTTGATCGATCGGCTGTCGACGAGGGTGAAATGGACCGGATGACTGGTCTGTTTCGAGAGAAACCAGTTCAACACAGGAGTCTCCCGAATCGTCAACGCCACATGGTCCGGTACCAATGCGACGAGTTCGGGATCGCTACCCTCTGTACCACGAAGTTCCCCGCCGACCCTGGCGCGCGGGCTGATTCGTTTAGGGGGGTTGTAGACGGGAAGCTCCGAATTGTCTGAAACAGCTTCAATCTGTTGATTTGATTGTTCGGAGAAGACCGGAGTCGAAGGCCATCCACATAGTAAAATTGATAAGATGGTCAGTCCCCTCCAAACTCGAGTCGGAACAGGTCCGAATGACATTGAGATTTTTTTCATGATGGCCGAAAGATTAAATAGATCCGATTGCCGTGTCGCATTGTAGCAAACCTTCAACTTCCAGTCATAGCCAGTTGTTTAACAACAAAAATGGCGACCAATAGGCCGGATGCTCGTACACACGATCTTCCAGGAGCTTGATCTGTGCGCTTTGCATGGCCTTGGCCTTCGATACTCCAGGCGATCGAAGCTGACGATAGAATTCTGTGACGAGAGTCGCTGAAGCCTCGTCATTGATGAACCAAAGCGTTGCCAATGCGCTCCTCGCCCCGGCCTTAATTGCTACACCGGCCAGGCCCAATGCCGCACGGTCGTCACCGACTCCCGTTTGGCAGGCGCTCAGGGTAAGCAGTTCGAGCGGATCCTGTCTAAATCGGAATAAACCGATTAAACGATCAAGATTGCTCATCGTGAGCTTTCCGTCGAAGGTGAGAAGAAACGAATCGTCGACATCGGTTGAGAATTTCCCATGTGTGGCAATGTGAAGAATCCCATACCTGCTTTCACGCAATTCCTGTTCCAGCTTCGGAGTCCGAAACTCCTGGTTGAGCAGCTGATCGGCATCATAAAGAGTCCGGATAGATTTCACCTCTTCGGCGACGTAGGGAAGAGCCGGAAAGCCTTGGACGGAGTTAGTCAGTCCGCCTGCAAGAAACCGTATATTTTCACGGTTTAACGGACGTGGGTCGGTGAGGAAGAGACCCGGTGTCAATGCGACGGCATATTTTTGAATAAGAAACATGCTGCCGTCGTGCAGTGCCGACATGGGTATGGTCCGCAACACTCCGTCAGGTACAAATACAAGCGTTTCGATCTTCAGACGTATCAATTCGGATTCAATCGGACGGATCAGCCACTCATACATTTGCTGTGCATGAGGAAGATATTCCCGAGAGGTCCGTTTCTCAACCGTTCGGCGGAACGCCCTGACTTCCTGCGTCAGGAGTTGAGCCGTCACGGGGACAGAAAAGCGCGTGAATGTCCCCGGCAAACTGACCAGTAGCTCCGTCCGATCGGGGAAGACGATCGGATAAATGACCGCCGTGGTTGGAGAGACCGTGTCCAGCCTGGTTAGTTTGCTCTGCAGCGTATCGACACATTGATCACGAAAGTAATCGCGAAGTTCCGCGGCCTTGTATGCTTCGATCGCATCACGGGCGCTGCGGAGATACTGCTCGGCTATTTTAGGATCAGCCGTCAAGGAAGCCCGTTTGAGCAGAAGGTCGGCGAACTCAAAGAACAATCCGCGAACCGAATCATCGCCTGTCACTGCTCCGAATTCAGAAGCGGCGGCGACTTCTTGCCGTATCGGACGAAGCGTCTCGGCGGCGGAAACGTAAGAGCTAATTGCTTCATCCAACTTTCCCGCTGCGGCCAGTTGGCGTCCCAATTGCCGCTGCCAGCGATACAATGATTCCGGCGCATTGGCAGCTTGAGCGGAAAATACCGCCCGCCGGGTTAGATGCAGGGCCTCATCGTTTCTGAATTCTGTTTCATAGAGAAGTCCCAAATAACCGTCTGCATAGGACTGCATTCTCTTGTCTCCGATATTGTGCGCTACGTTTGCGGCTTCGACCAACACGCCGGCAGAACGCAACAACAGAGGAGCATGCATGGCGGGCATCAGTGGTATGAGCTGTTGATACCCTAAGCCAACTTCAATGAGGTCGAGGGATTGTTCATGAGAAGGATCGAACCGGGTGAGCACGTCAGACGAACGATCCAGATAGTCTCTGGCGTTTTCAGCCTGGTTCAACTTCAGCGCCATACGGGCGGCGTTGATATTCGCACGTGCAATGAGTGATCGATCGCCGGTAGCTTCGGCTCCATTTGCCGCCGCCAGAAACAATGAAAGTGCTTCACCATCCTGATGTTCCAGGACCGCGACAACCCCTAAATCATTTTGGATCAACGCCGTGAGTTGCCCATTTCCATCCGCCTCAGCCATCTCAAGCGCCTGCTTGAGCGTTGTCGTTGCTGCAGCTGAGTTTCGGGCGGCAATGTAGGTACGTCCAAGATTCTCCAAGACGGAAGCCGTCCATGTGCGGTCACCTGCCTTTGATGCCAATGATAACGCGAGGTCCAGTTGTTGTAGCGCCTGGCTGGTTTGCCCCATTGATGCCGAGGCCTGCGCCGCTTGGACCAATGCCTGACTCTGCTCTTTGGTTCTGCCTTCTTGCTCATAGTGGGCTGCGGCTTGTTTCCACTCCGCCAGCGCGCGATCGAATGCGCCCTGACGGTAGGACCGAAGCCCCTGCGACATCAAGCTGTCCGGTGATGTGGACTCTCCGGCGCCGGTTACTGATATCATTGGCAACACCAGGCTTCCAACCGATATGATGAGAATCACCAGCCAACAGCTCAACCGTTGTCTTTCATAGACGGTGCGCATCTTCCTTCATCATCCTCTAGAAGAGGTTTACCACTACACCCAAATGCACGCCATGATCTTGGATGGTATTCCCTATTTTGGGTACGTGATTCAATTGCTGTCCCCAATAGACTTCGAACGACGCTCGGTCCTTTGGGAGAATGTTCCATCGTAGGCCGACCCCCACGCTCGCCAATGTATCAGGAAAAGTGCTGATCGGAGCCGTGACCGATGGACGATTTTGGCCGAGATTCCAACCATGAGCGACATCCACAAACGGCGCGAATTGAAACATCGGTTCGCCGCTCGCCCAACGATACAACGGAAAACGTGGCTCGAGCGATGCAATGAATGAATTGTCTCTGATGATCGTCACTTCCCTGTAGCCCCGGACACTATAGCGGCCGCCCATGGCGACCTGCTCGAGAGGGAAGAGAGGGGAGTTGGTCAGTTGAAGATCCATGCGGCCGAGCAGTTGCATGCCGAGCAGCTTTTCGCTGAACTGTTTGATGGCTTGTACTTGCCCGAGCCAAGAAAAGAACTGCCCGTCCGGAGTATCAGGATTCGAATTGATGGTAGCCCCAAGGACGTTTAAGCCGACGCTGAAGCGGGACCGCATAGCGAGCACCGTGTCGATGGTGCGATGCGTCCACTCCTGCGCAAGACGAAGCGCTGATACCGTCGCTGCGCCATTCTGAAATCCTGGAAAGATATTGAGCGTCATCTGGTCCGGGGTGCCATAAAACAAAAATGACTGCGTGTACAAATGTTCCCCGGTTATCGAGAGCGCCACCTCGTCGGTGACAGTCTGATAGATCGGCTGACGGAGGGTCATACCGATAATCTCCGTGTTGGTATGAATATCAAGCGGGCGGAACGGTTGTTCGATCAATTTGAAGTCGTAACGCCGGTAGTAGGGTGAGAAGGACGTGCCGTACTTCGTGAAGGGAAGTTCGTAGGAGCCAAACACAATAGGGAATGCACCGCTAGATTGCCCATAACTAATGCTGACCGGATCGCCATGCCCGGTCAAATTATCGTGGGTCAGCGTTCCGATACCTTTTATTTCACCCACAAGCGGTGTTTGGTAGTTGTTGACTTCAAGCCTTGCATGAAATGGTTGGTTGTCCGAGACTTTGACATTGAGGACACTCTCGCCTTGCTTGTCCCCGGGACGGAGTTCCGCATTGACCCGTTCGATGCGGCGGTCCTGTTGTAAGAGTTGAAGCTGCTCCTGCAAGGGGCCAAGTGAGACGGGAGTTCGCTCGCCGAGTGAAATGCGGTCGCGAATGTAGGAAGACCTGAACCAACGATTTCCTTCGACGTTGATGCCGGACAATGTGCCTTCCACGATGTGAACCGTCACGACTCCTGCAACGACATCTTGATCGGGGATGATCGCACCGGAGGTGATGTAACCTTTGTTGACATACAGAAGAGTGAGAGCCAGCCGAAGCCGCTCGAGGTCTTCGGTAAATAACATCCTGTTTTTATACGGATTCGTGACCTCGTTGATTTCTGCTTCACTAAAGACCGTATTTCCGACGATCCAAATATCGCGGACAAAGACCTGCACAGTGCCGGGCCGCTGAGGAATTTCTGATTCTGGGGGAAGAGGAACGATTGGCAAGACAGGACTCGGTGGCGGTTGAGGACGTTCGAATTCTTCCTTAAGCGGGCCCGGCGGTTCTCCAGATCTACCGGTGGGATCAATCTGCGCAAAAGATGATGACACGCCGACCAATGCCATAAGCACGCCGATGATCACGCAGGCAAAACAATCCCTTAAACGCGAAAGCCTGGACCGGGGCGCCGGTTCCCCAGCGCGATGTATCATGATCGACAACCAACCTGAGTTTCGTGTGCGAACGCCTGTGTCAGAAGTCCTGCTGGGGATATTTGTCGCAAGGAGAGAATGGAAGGCACATCATCAGATGTATTCGTGAGCGATTGTGGGACACTGGCGACGAGTGTCTCCGTGATCCCTGATGGTATTGAATCCGTGAGCCAGCTTCCAGGTTCAATCGGCAGACGATCTCTCCCCGCAAGCGTGAAGGTGCTGAATTCCCCTGCGACTTGTACCGCGCAAGGCTGACCGAGCAGTGCCGTTGGGATCAAAGGCTGTTGCGAAAGAGGGATGATCTTCCCGCTGGCGGGAGCAATAGGGGATTGAATCGTGATGGAGCCATGTTGTCCGAGTTGTGAGGATGCCGAGATCGTGCTGTTCGAATCCGGAAGAAGAAGGTTTGTCGTGATGAAGATATTGCCACCAGGACCCTGCACCGCTTGAGCAAGAATCTGGCTATTCTGAAGCAACACGTACTGTGGATCGATATTTACACTGCCTCCGCCGCCAGCTCCATTCAAGACCGACGCGCTGATCATGCTATTGATGAGCTGTACTGTCCCTTCGGGGGCAGTGGTAATCTTGATCACGCCCCCGCTGGCTTGATCGGCTTCTGTTGTCAAGGAGCTGTTCATGAGAGTGAATTGGCCACCACTGTTGACCGTGATATCGCCGGCATTGCCCGTTCCAGTGTTGCTGGCCGAAATACCCGAACCCGCCGCGGCGTTGATTGATCCTTGTGAAGTAATGGCGATGCTGCCGCTGTCCTGATTCCCATTCGAGCGACTTGAAATCTGGCTGTTGAGCATCGAAAAGTTCCCGGCAGAAACAGCGATATTGCCGCCTTGGTCGGTGACATTTGCAGACTGTGGACGGACATCGTGTACATTGGAAGAAATGGTCGTGTTGTGCAGTTGAACAGGACCGCGTGAGTTGAGGAAAATTTGTCCTCCGAGTGCATCGCTCTTGGTATCCGTTAAGACATCGGTTCCGCTCAGACGGATGGAGGCTGCCGGCCGCAAGGGCGTCCCCTCAGGCGCCTGCACACTTTCTCCAGCGATGGTGATACTTCCTGCGCCACCTATTCCCGTGCTATTGGTTGAGATGACAACTCGGGTCGGATCCTGCGCATTGAGAATGCGTGGAGCTGCGAGCGTTCCTCCGGGTCTATTCCCTTGTTGAGTCGTCACCACATCCGCGGCCAATTCAATACGGCTGCCGATGCGGCTGCCCTGCGTGGGAGCATCGATTCCTCCACCGATGATGTCCAAGATCTTTGCGGACACGAGAATAGTTCCCTGAACATCCCGTCCATGTGCAAGAACTCGTCCCCTCTCGCCCGCACCGACGACGTCGATCGTTTCTCCATTGGGCTCTATCCCATTCGATACGTCGTTCACCTTCGAATTGAGAATCGAATGATCCATGATGACTTTATCGGCACGGATTCTGAGGTATCCTGGGAATCCCGTGCCTTGAGCCTCGACGGTAATTTCCGAATTGGTCAATTTGACTAAATGGGTCGGAGGATCGGGGTAATCCGGCTCCCAGACGGCGCCGTACGAAAAGAAATTGTCTTTGATGATCTTCGTGATGCCCGCCTGAGCCCTCCCTCGACTTGTATTCGTAATGTACGAGTTATCCGCAATAAGTGAATTTTGGACCCGCAACCAGATTTCCCCGGCGCTCGGCCCCTCGGTGCATGTGGGACAAGCTGCAAGATTGGAGACTTCCGCGTCTGCCTTGATCGAACTGTCTTTCAAGATGACATCGTTGGCAAAAATATCGATGCGACTGAACCCTGCATTTCGCGCAAACTCTCCATTCGGCTTGTTTCCATTGATGTTGAAGTCTTGCGTTGCGACTGAGATATGGGTGTCCGTGAAGGAGGCTTGATTCTGAACCCTCATGATCACAGCCCCTCCGGGGGCATTGCCGATGGCCTCGGAGCGGATGTCCGTCCCGTGAAGATCGATATTCCGAGCGAGGGGGTATTCGAAAACTTCTGTCGGCCCTCCTTCCGGATTGACGACCGACGTATACGTTTTGGTCACCGTCGGAGTCACACCCAAAACACCTTGAATGGTAATATCGCCGGCCTGGCCGCCTGCGCACCCCTGTGCACAAATACTCGTACTTGAGATCAGGACGCGACCATCAGGTCCGGCCCGAGTTTCCAGTGTTCCAACATTCAACGTAATTAATCCGGCATCTGCACCGCCGGTGGTATCTGCCGATAGGACCGTTCCATTGAGAAGCACGACCTTCTCGGCCGTTATCTCGATACCGTCGCTGGTAGGACCGGGAATGGTCGCCTCCGTCGCGTTTGCGATTACCTTCGTATTGCTGAGTGTAATCGTCTCCGCCCGCTGCCCTTCACGGCCTTTGATGAAGATGGTACCTGCAGTGCCTTGGCCATTGCTGTTGCTGGCAAAAGTCACGGGCCACGCATTGCTGAGCGGTTCGCCATCGCCTCCCAGATTACTGCGCAACGATCCTACCTCGAAGATGATATTCCCCGCTTTCCCGGCACCGCTGGTAGACGTGGTAATCGTCGAGCCGTTGCTTAGATTTGCACTGTCTACTTGAATGGAAATGTCCCCTTGGGTGGTCGAGCCGGTAAATGCATTAGCGGTCTGGTATGAGCTATTTGCTTCGAGCGAAGCATTTTCCATTACAAATTGCCCGCCTCTAATTGAAATCGGCCCGGCATTCCCTCTGCTCGAACTCGTCTGCACCACGGATCCGGACAGAAGTTGAATTGTGCCGGTGCCAACTGCATTGGCGGGAGTCGAGAGACCGCTTACATCACCGGAAGTGCTGAGTTCTCCATTGCCTGCTAGACTCGCCAGAGTGATTTGACCACCCGGCGCGGTGAGCTTAGTTGCCTGAGTTGTACCACTGTCTGTTTTTGCTTTTTCTAAAGTGATATTCCCCCCGATTAAGGAGATGCCCGTTCCCTCTGAGACGGTTATCTGGCTGCCTTGAACCATGATTGCCCCGGGATTGGAACCTAGGAATCCAAATGCAGCCACAGGAGCGGCACTGAGCAACGTATCCGTTATGGCATTCGAAGCGGCATTGAACCGTGCACCATCCGCAAACCGGAGATAATCTGCACTCGTGAACGCCACCATGCCTCCGACGTTCACCGTGGCATTGGGTCCGAACAAGAACCCAGCGGGGTTCATAAGGAAGAGGTTCGCATTTCCAAAGCCGGTGGTCTGGATGCTTCCGTAAATATTGGAGACGTTTCCGCCGGTGACACGACCCAGGATATTGGCGGTAATTGGTAAGCTGCCATTCACCGGCGTATTGAGAAAGTTCGCAATTTGATTGGCCGGAATATTGAAATTGCCGAAGCTGTGAAACAGATTTGCCCCTGCCCTGGTTCCACCGATAATGTCATGCTGAAGTACTCCTCCAGCAATTTGTGATGAACTTATATGAGTATTGAGTCCGGAGGACGTAATGGGGGCGGTCGTCTGCGCCTCTGCTGAAAGTCCAATCACAATTCCCGATAAAAGGAGTGCACACAGCAGCCTTGAGCAGAATGATGCGTGTGACATATGCAAATTATTTGAAGATCAGTTCATATCCCGGATAAATGAATGCCGTTCCATGTTTATCCGCACTCCACTGATGGATCCGGAGCAAATGCCTGGCTTAAGAATCCCGCCGGCGCGATCTGTCTTAAAGCAAGAATCGGGGAGTCGCCAATTGAGTCATCATGGCCTGAATACTCGAGAGTTAGAAACGAAGGCGTAATCGGATTAAACATTGTTGGACTGGCAAGCCAGGTTCCTGGTTCAATCGGAAGGCGATCACGACCTGCGACTGTAAAGCTGCTCATTTCGCCGCTGGCGGCGAACACCGCGCAGCGTTGGCTGAGAAGCGTTGCCGCCGTGAGCGGACGTTGCGATAGTGGAATGATCTTTCCGCTGGCAGGGGAGATGGGGGACTGAATCATAATCGTTCCGTTCTGACCAAATTCAGAAGAGGCCTTTATAAGGCTGGTCGCATCGGGCAGCAGCAAATTCGTCGTGATCGAAATATTTCCGCCATTGCCTTGGACGGCATTCGCCAGGATCTGACTGTTTTGTAGGAGCACAGTGTTTGGATCGATGGTGATATTTCCTCCACTGCCGGTGCCGCCGAGAACCGAGGTGCTGACGGCACTGCCTTGCAGGTTCACAATATCCACCGCACGAATGTCGATATTACCTCCAGCCGCCTGCGCGGCCTCGGTGGTGATCGATCCCTTCTGCATGTTCAATTGCTGGCCGGCGTTGATAAAGATATTCCCGGCATTGCCAGGGCCTGTACTACTGGCCGAGATAGTGGCGCCATTAGTAAGGTTGACCATTTGACTGGCTGTGATTGCAATGCTTCCACCAGTTGCCTGAGATGCAGTGGTGCTAATGACTCCGGCATTACTAGAGAGGGAATTTGTGGAATTGATTACTATTGATCCGCCTGCACCCATACCTGTCGATGCTGCAGTAATAAGCCCACCGTTCATGAGATTGACTTGATTCGCGTTAACGGTTATCGCTCCGCCTGTGGCAGATGACGATATTCCAGACGTGGCTGCAGAGATCGTTCCACCATTCTGTACGGTCAAAGTCTGAGCCGCGATGTATGTATTTCCAGCTGTTCCAGTACCAACTGTATTGGTAAAGATACCGCTCCCGGCGCCATCAATCATCACCGTACTCGTCGAATTGCCTAGAGCATGAATATTGACCGTTCCACCCGCACCCGAAGGAACAACAGGCGTACCACGAACGGGGTCGATGCCAATCGTGCTAGGGCTCCTTATTTGTCCCCCACTTGTAAGTTGAAGGGTTTCAGTAACAATACTGAGTTGTCCGCCATTTCCTGAACTTCTGGATTCAGTCGACAAGAAACTGGCATCAGTCAAACTAATATTGTTCGCTGTTATTGTCAGGTCAGCAGCACGGGCAGACCCTCGTGCCACGGTTTCGATGTGTGAGTCCCCACTGAGACTTAAGTGTCCTGGAAGAGATATAGAAATATTGCCTGGGGTCACAGTGCTAAAATTATTTCCAGCGATAATGGAGTTGTCGCTCAGTGTGAGGTTGTTGGATTCTATCTGAATCCCTTGTAGTGTTCCCCCGCGAAAGGTCAAATTAGAAACTTCGGAAGCGTCACCCAAAAGAATATCTCCCCTCGGCGCCTTCACTGCGATGGAGCCCGCGTTTCCGTCTGTGGCAGTCGCCTGAGAAAGGATGATGGTGGAACTGGCAAGAATATTTCCGTTTGTACTTAATAGTTCAATATTTCCCGCATTACCTGTTGCATTGATAGATCCTGAAAAGACACTTCCGAAAACCATATCGATATTGTTATTTGCCTTCAGGAGAATATTGCCGGCGTCGCCTATACCTTCGGTCAGAGTTTCTAGACTACCGAAGTCTTTTAAAAGTATGGACCTGGCTTCGAGTTCGATGTTTCCACTTGGACCCCCCATACTGTCTTTTGCGACGCTGGATTGGATAGTAGTAGGAGCAATAACTTCGGCATCACTGTCAAAGACGCCAAGAATCTCAATGCTCTCAGCTTTTACGCGTACTCCTCCGGACCCTAATCCTTTAAGCACGTCTTTGCCAACATTTGTTTCAATGACTGAGCCATTTTTGATGATCGCGTCTTGTACTACTTCAATGTCCACACCTGCTCCAATTGGCGTCCGCAGCGGACCAGCTGCTGGGCCTGTCGTGTTTGCAGAGATAACGGAATCATCGATTAGAAAACGCCCACCTCGAATGAGTACTGTTCCACCTCCATCGCCGCTGACATCCAAGACAGATTTGTTAGAGATCTGAATATCCCCCAGCGATCCGAAGGATTTACCCGCAACATTCGCCGCTCGATCCAATGTTGTTGCCAGGAATTCTCCTGGGGATTTGGCGCTTGCCAGATGAATAGAACCGCTTGGAGCGGAAAGTTGCGCAGCCTGACCGCTATTGGGACCCACGGGTTCGCTCTCGATGGTAATGTCACCGCCTATCAGGGAGATGCCTTGTCCTTGCGAGACTGAGAAGCGACTCCCTTGGACGACGATAGCACCTGGATTGGAGCCAAGAAACCCAAAGGCTGTAACAGGAGCACTTGTCAAGATACTTACCTGAGTTGGATCGGCATGAAAAACTCCAGAATTGAGAGTTCCTACTTGAGCAAGCCGAAGATAGTCGGCCGTTGTAAAGGCTACCATTCCTCCCGCACTAATCGCAGCATTTGGTCCGAAAAGAAACCCGGCGGGGTTCATGAGGAAAAGGCTGGCATTTGGAAAATAAGCGGCACTATCGATGGCTCCGAATATATTTGAAGGAAGCCCTCCTGTTACACGCCCAAGTATATTTCCCACCGTAATGTCCGGTGTGAGATTGGCAGTTTGGAACCTGGCGGTCTCTATGGAACCGACACTGAAGGTGCCAAAACTGTGATAGATGTTTGAGCCAGAGCGCGTGCCTTGAGTAATTTCGTACACATTGCCAACTTTGGTCACTTGGGTATTAAGTCCGTTGACTCCTGTCGTCGAGGTTACTTGGGCATGGCTAAAACTCACTAGGGAGCCAAAACCCAAAATAGGATGGACAATCAAGGGGAGACAAGAAAGACGAAAAGCAGTCAGCAAGAGTGAAATCGCCTGTTTCATAATTCACCGTCCTCTATATGCAGCGCAATCCAGATGTATTGAGTCGGATTTTGATACAGATCCGGCTCAATACATTTTCTGGTCCGTTATCGGGTCACGTTGACTGCAATCTCAATCAACGCCGCGCTGTCGTATGTAGTCTCCTCGGTCATGTCAAACCACCTAACTTCAAAAGGTTTTCCGGCATCACGGAGTATGGACAATGCGGAGTTTTGTCTGGCGCAATCACTGAGGCCTGACATTTGCGACAGTCTGTCAGTACTGTCCAAGCTGCGCGCAGTCCTAATATCTATTCTCACATCGCTGATGGGAGTGTAGGCCTGCAACGCATCTTGATTAGGGGAAGAAGATCGCATGTAGGGACAGTTTCCCTGACCAGGACAAGAACAATGAGGGAAATATGAGCATTTGTTCCACGCACAACAGATGTGTCCTGCATCTGTGCGACTAACGTGCAAGAGGACCTGCGCGCCGGTAAGCAGACAAATCAGAATGATAGGGAAGAACCTAATCACACGCATCTCGCACCTCCTTGAAGATGTTTGGGTTTATGTTCAAGGAACCTGAATGGGTCCTCCAGGAAGAAGCTCAAGGTACGCAGAGTTCCCTATCCTTACAAATTCATAGGTCTTGTTCTGTTCCAACTGGTTTCCAAGCTTGTCTAAATCATGAACCCGAAAAGTAAACGGCTGGCCAGCAAACTTACTTTTATCCGTTGGATACTTTGATTCTTTATCATCCTTCTCATAAACTATGGATGGAAGTTTGGCCGTTACTTGGTATTTGTTCATGTCCACATTGGTAATTGTAAGCTGGTAAAAACAACTTATTACCGGATCGTCGGCAAGCAGACCAGGCGGCGCACATGGCACTGCGCAACCAGTCAGAAAAATAATAAACCCGAAGGCGACAAGAGGACCAGGCTTGATCATGTGCGCACCTCCTCATGACTATGTGTGAACCGACGTCAGTATCACCTCACTCGCTTTCTCCGCGATCATATAAATCGGTGTCACGATGAAAAACCCCGGGATGTACGGAAAGACCGATGCATCGACCACCCGTAGGTTTGTCGTGCCCCGCACTTTGAAGTTGCTGTCCAGTACTGCCATTGCATCGTCCATCGCTCCCGCTTTACATGAACATGACGCGTGATGCCCCCAAGCTTCATTCATGATCCAATCCCGTAATGCATCATCGACTATGCCAGGTCCCGGCCAAATCTCTTCTGCCTGTCCCTCGGCCGTGAGCCGGCTCATCATCTTGCGAATCCAGGTCACGGCTTCGACCATCGCCTCAAGGTCTTCTCTTCCCTTATTGGCGTCGTTGCCCTCTTCGAAATATTTGAAGTTGATGTCCGGTGTATCGCGGGGATCGTTGGATCGCAGCGTAACTTCCCCTCCGCTATTGCGGGTATGGGCCTTGAGAACAAGCCAGGTGAAATGGTTCTTGATCGTAATGTTCTTGGTATAACCTTGTTCGTACCCGCGAAAATCAGATGGCAGGCCGAAGATGAATAAGTCAGGATCTTGTTTCATATTCTTGGCGACGCTCGAACGTTTCAATACCGCAATGACCACGCCGTTGCTGGAGTACAGAAATCCCTTTCCATCACGACGTTCATCGGGGCTGGCTTCTTTCCATTCACGGTAGGCGGGATCGGTCTGTTCGTCGGCCTCGAATTTCGCATCGGCCAGCGTCGATAGATCCTCTTTCATCTTGAAGACGATTCCGACCTCATAGCGATCCTGCAGATTCTTCCCCACGCCCGGCAGGTCGATCTGTACAGGAATACTATGCCGCTCTAATTGTGACTTAGGCCCAATTCCTGACAGCATGAGCAGTTGAGGACTGTTGAACGCACCGGCCGAGAGAATCACCTCGCGCCTGGCTCGTACTGTCTTTACCCCCAGCCATGTCGCGACGTTCTTTGGGTCCGCCCGATAGAGGTGTGCCCCCTCGTAACATTCCACGCCCACTGCTTTGCGAAGCCCTGAGGAGGATGTACTTGCATTGCCGAGTAGCACCTTGCCGACGAGAACGTTGGGTTTGACGGTCAGCCGGCCAGGACAGTTCTGTTGCACCTCTCGAATCCGATCTCGAACGCCGGCTCGCGTTCCTCCATTAGTGGCCAGCGGCGTGAGATACAGACCCTCCGGCCGGTCTTTGATGGAATCCATGTGATTGATGTCTTTCTTCAAAGCGGCACTGAACAATTTGGGAATCGCCTGACGGATCAATGCCTCGGGAACTGATCCTGGCAGGTCTTCCAAGGTCGTGAGCGCGACGGCGGCGAGAATCCGCTGGAGCTGCGGATCTTGTTTCACGAACCGCTCCAGCGTCTCCTGCCTGGGCCGTTCGGTCGAGAGCCAGCCGTTGAACCCATGACGCCCTCCGGTTAGGGTATCCCAAGTGCGTGATGTGTATTGGCAGCGTTCGACGAGTTGAAAATACTTTCGCATCTTGTCCGATGACCACGAGGCGTCACCGGTGATCGCGGCGATCCGGTCCCAGTCGCTCTCGTGCGGGTAGACGGTGATCATGGCATTGTGGGCGGTGCAGCCCCCCAACGTGCCTGCTCTGGGATACCAGATGCCTTTTCCACTTTTATCCCGCTTGGTGTCATTGCTCTGTCGACTATCGTTAGCATAGTGCCGCACGAAATAATTCCATTGCAGGTTCTGGTCCTCGGTTGATAATGGGTGAAACGCCGGGACGGAGTAGTTCGCGTCTTCGTAGGCGCCCCCGGCTTCGAGCAAAAGCACGCTATATCCGGCTTCAGCCAGGTTTGCTGCCACAGGGCCGCCACCAGCCCCGGAGCCGATCACGATGTAATCGAATTCCGTGTCGCCAGGAGATCCTGGGACTGAGCACTGGTCGGACTTCGGCCTAGCTGGGAGAGGGGAGAGAAGCGAGCAGCTTCCCAGAGAGAACGTCAAGCTGGTTACGCTCGCCAACTTCAAGAAGGTTCGCCGTGAAATGGGTTCCATCCAATGTCCTTCGCGTACGAGCGTGTCAGAATGTTTTTAAAAACTCGATGAGCGCGCGTTTATCTTGCTCGCTCAGTCCGGGCTCGTTCTCTGCCTTGCTCAACCGATCCGTTCCGAAGTAGTGGCCGCGATTTGGGACAAAGTCCGGGCATTTGCTGAGCTCGAGTAGCGGTTCCACGAGGTCTTTTTCCAAAAACACCTTTCGCGCTTCTTCGTCACTCGCATTTAGCGGCAAGGCTTTGAGGGCCTTCTTGACCTTTATCAGGAGTTTGGCCAACTTCCGTTTGTGCGCGATCTTCTGGAAAAATCCTGCATCATCCGGGAGCATGTCCAGATTTGCGAGGAGGTTGACGGGTGTTCCCTTGGGGATCGGTCCCACTTCGATACCGGCTTCCTTAAAGATCGGTGGAAGGACCTGTACGTCGGGGAGAATCTTCTCTTCCAGTTCTATGACGTCCTGCAAGAAGTCTGGAAGAAATCCCTTTGGGATTCGGAGATAGCTGGTCGCGGTTGTGCGGTCGATGACCCCTGGTACCTTGTTGCCGAGGATGGGATCGTTGTCTCTCTTTTCCGGCCAGAGCATCTGTTCGATCGAACTCTGAAATGAAGTCATGCGGGCATCGACGCTCGGACTCGGATTGAAGCGGCCGACACTGTTGTTCAGAAGGTAGGGAGCGGTGGACCACAGGCTCACCAGAGACGTCACGCGTGTATAGCCCCGGCCACCTGCCGGCATCTGATAGGACCGGGCTTCTCCGGTGATCGGATGGTGCACGGTGATCGTGCCGACCGAGGGGAGGTCTTTATACGATCGTGATGAGAAGTTGTCCCAAATATTGTTCTCGATGGCGTTGGTGGCGAGCGGGCTGCAGGCATTCGTCTCGAGCAGCGTCACCGGCACTCTCATGTCGTTCGACAGGAAGTTGTTTTCAAGGAAGTTATCCGCCAAGACGATCTTCCTCATCTCGCGCTTGAACTCCTCGGTCTTGGTCGATTGCCAATATTTATTCCAGCAGTTCAAATAGTCCGAACCGGCGCAACCATGCGGATCGAGGCCGCTTATTTGTGTCGGCAGTTTACTCGAATGGCAACGAGCGCACCGTTCCGCAAACACTTCCTTGCCGTGCAGAAGCAGCTCGGCGTTTGGTGTCATGTACTTGCCGCCGTCGGGGGCATCCTTGAGTTTGTGCGCCCCTGTGGTCTTCAGAAAGAAGAGGGCCAGATTCGGCGTCTGTGCCTCCGTCGACTCCCAATAGCTGGAGTTGTTTCGAGCGTCGCGGATCATGATGGGCGTGATCGGTTCTCCGCCGATCAGGGGTTTAAAGTGCAAGAGCCACTCTTCACTGAAGAGGCCAATGTTGAGAAATACGCGGTTGAGCGCGCCCAATGCTCCCACGGAGTCCGAGCCGTCTTTCAAGACACGGGTTGTCCAGACGGTGGCAGGAGCTTTGAAAAATGAATTGGCAAATTCTGCTGTGCGGCCGGTCTTGTCATATTGCCTCAACGCTTGTTCATAATCGTTGAACTGGCGATTATTCAGGCTGCCGCCGTCCAACAGTTCATGACCCCAGCGTTTGGCCATCTCCAGGCGTGCGCCCAGCTCATACACTGCATTCATCGTTCGTGGATTGTTGATGCTGTCCGTCGAGACCAGCGAGGTATCGAGGGCACCGGGGCGCGATGTCCTGAATATTTGATAGGGAAAGCTGGTCTGATCCGCTTCCCAAGAAAAGATGCGATCGATCCAAAAATATTGTGCGCCAACGTTCGAACTCAAATGTTTCCATTCTGGATGTTCAGCATCCGTTGGCGGCTTTGTTGGAATTGGCCCCACGTGACAGAATGCACAGGACATTCCAACGCGGTACGGTTTAACTAGATTTTTTGCCAGATAGTAGCTTGGATCTTCGTAATAGCGTTTGGGATCCCATTGCTTGGCTGCTTCTTCATCGAAATCGGGATTGGGGAACAGGCGAAGACCCACGATGCCTGTGGCATATCCGTAGAATGAGCCTACCGGCAGGTTTCTGCCGCGAGCCCCGGTCTTGACGCCCGGATACTTTGCTTCATTTTCGAACGGATCGGCCTGACAGTCTGGACTCGCGATGCGCTTATCCAGCCACAGCCCGAATCGCGAAGGATCAGGTCCGGTGGCCTTTTCAAAACAGGGTTCATTGACCAGACCCAGGTAAGACCATCTGTTGTCCCGGCTGAATTTGAGATTTGGATGGGAAGAGAGCGTTTTGAGGAAATCCAGCGTTCCGAAACTGCGTCGCGAGAGATCATCCCAGAATTTGTCATTGCCTCCGGTCCAGACGATCCAGGTATTGCGACCTTTGACTTCCGCCGGAGACAGTGCCGCGCCGCCATCCATGTCTTTAAAATAATCCTCGTCTGCCGGTGGAAAGGATGCGGCGTTCCGATTGGCTCGACGAGCTTCATCGACGACCTGTCCGGGGGTGCCAGACGACTTATTCAAGGACAATGTATCGCAGCTCATGAGAAGGACGATTGACAGGATCACAAGCGATCCGGATTTCATCGATTGATCTGACATGATCGTTCGTAGACGAGACCGGTTGTTGATGACACAGAGATTTTTCATTGCTCGATTAACTCCTGTTATGGACTAGGCTTGGAAACTCAATTGCCGTATGGCTTTTCAGCCGCCTAGCTATGCCATTAACAGGAATGTGGCAATAACCCTTACGATTAGGGCCGGATTTCAGTAATACGTGCATTTTTGTTTGGTGAGTCTGACTTAGCTTCAGACAATTGAATCATGGCTGCTGCAAAGGAGGCCCATAGCCGACTGCAAGGTCTTGATTAACAGGGGAAGTCGATCGAGATGTCAGCAATGACTGTGCCGTTGCCGATACCGACGTGCACTCAGAATAGAAAAATCATGAACCGTGTATTAGGAGAGGACTAGATTGCTTTGTAGCTGGAACCAATATGGCTGGAAAGACCTATCGAGGGGGAGTCAAATAGAATCAAAAAGTAGGTACCATGAATCAGTTTGGATTCACGTTGCATGTCCTCTGAGCTGAGTTCGATTGAAAATCGGGATCTGATGTCGCATCAGCCCTGGGGATCCACGTCAGGCTGTAATATTCACAGCGGTCCCTTGCCCATGGATCGAACACATTGACGACATGTTTCAATTCAGATCGTAATTCTGGAATCGTTCGCATGAGCACCCGTTTCAACGGAGATACCTCCACCGTTCGGCCGTTCGATTTCTCCGGTTCATACAGCTTTCCGTCCGGCCCGTTATTGTTCACCCATTCGATCCCAAGTGTTGAATAGAATTCGGGCCGGAAGCTGGATGTAAAGAACCGGTCACTGAACAGACGCCGCGAAGCATTCAATATGAAGACTTGAAACTGGGTCTCTGAAATGGCAAATCCATGCGGCCGTATTGGCTCTGCCAGCCACCCGACGACGGTATCAAGATCCTCGATATTATCCACAACGAGCGCCCTGTGGGAGCCCTGATTTTTCTCATGGCCCAAGCAATCGTTGATGGGTGTTCCGTCCTCATTGGTTTGCGCCCTGGTAATGGTCTTGCGCGGATCGCATGTGTGGGTGCCATAGATTTCTCGCAAGCTGATTACGAGATCTTTCTGCCGCTTTAACTCAGGAGTGTTCTCGCCGAGGGTTCGATCGATAAAGTCGTCAAAACCGGTCAAGGTTCTCAGGCCATACTGCCGGCGGAATTCATTGAAGCGCGGAACGCCTCGTTCACGATCCCGTATGAGATCCAATGCCGCAACGTCGATCCGATTAGCTTTTCCGAGCCGATCGAGCGGCAGGTTTTGCAGAAACTGGGGGTGATTGTTGAGAGTGAGTCTGCCCAGACGTTGACGGCCCATCGACAGAGCCCAGTTCGCCAACCCCTTTTCACGCATGTACGCGGTCGCGTTACGCCCGACTGTTCGCACGACGGGTATCTTGCGCTGTATTTGGTTTGAAGTGTCGGCAGCGTCATCGGCCAATTCCCGGTAGTTGAGTAGATCCGGCACCATGGGATGCAACCGGTAGACCGTCACGAACTCTTCGGGAAAATTAAACGGTGAGCCGAAATGGTTTGTCCCGCCGTTGATGTCCTGTCTGTTGGCGATATTCCAGCGGTCGAGCAGATTCCAGCAGCGTGTGAACCACAACCGGCAATGTTGATTGCCCTGCCCGATGATTCCAGGCCCTGCCGCAAACGCGGAATATAACTGTTCTTTCTCATCATGCTTGACGCCGGCAGATTTCAATATGGTCTTCAAGGCGGAGGCGACAATCGGCTCTTGAGTGTCGAACAGTCCCAACCAGGTCCCGGCATATAACCCATTCCAGTTGGCGGTCATCGCCTTATAAAGGGGTTCGTCGTATAAAAGCTGTGCCGTCCATTCAATGGTATGAATTTTCGCAATTTCGGCTGAGATGACGAGCCTCGTGACTTCGAAGAGATCGTCGTCGGTGACGTCCCACCAACGGATCACTTTGCGCGGCTCGTCGGGATTGCGCAGACCGCTGTCATCATCGCTTTCGTCAACAGTCGCCTTTGCTCTGAGGGCACGTTCCTTAAAGGCTTCGACGAAACGATTGTGCTCACGAGCGAACACATTGTGATAAAAACTTAACCCGATGGACCAATTATCAGGAAAAGCCGTCGCCTCTTGCCCGGCCCATTGCGGGCTTGCCGGTACATCCGTGAGATCCAAGACCGGCAGGTAGCCCTGACTGTCTTGACGTTGTGACGCGATCTGCACCGTTTGTAAGCGTGACCGGTCCTGAGGATCGCGCTTCACCCGCATGGATGAAATCTGGTCATAGCCGTAAACTTGTGATGCATCCCACCAAGCAGTGACATGATTGTTTGTGGTCTTGTACGCCTGCGCAAGACGACCCGATCCGTCGGAGAATGGTTTCCCTGCCTCAGTAAGATCAGAACGATCTATTCGCCGGCTCGATCGGCCGATCGGCATTACGTCAGGTTGTCCATCAGCCAGGCGGTTATGGCCATCCTTGAGATGGGAGAACCAGTCATGGGTCATGAATTGAATCCAAAAAGCGGCGAGCACATTGAAGGAATTTGCCATCTGGTAATCGCAGGTCGCTTCCGGTGCACTGCCTGGTAAGCCTTCGCATGTGTTTAGCGGACTTTGCAGGCGGGTGAATAATCTATGGCTAATCAACTGAGGATCTGGTTTCAATAACCCGATTCGGCCTCCATGCCGATTTCGTGAGAGTTCATCTCTGGCCTCGTCTGGAAACGTCGTTTCAAACTGAACGTTCCTGGCGAATGGTTGTCCCGTGGATCCCATCAATGGATTGTCGATGTCATTGCACATTCCATCGAGACGGCGAAAGCGAATCGCTTGCCCCGTGCAACTCTGAGAATCATGCCCTTGAAGATGAAGCCACTGTTTTATAGCCGTGCCATCGGTCCCATCACCGGCAGGGCCGCGAATGTACTGTTCGTAGCTCCCACCGTTATCGAACAAATTGAACCTGATCATCTCCATCCGCTGATATTCGAGATCGAGCAATGCGCCTCGAATTCCTCTCCGATCCGGCGCCAGAATGCGGACTGTTTCCAAGGCATCTTGAAAAAGCTCCGGCAGGGATTGGATCAGCCGTGATGCGCGGCTATGTCTGGAGTGGCTGTCGCCTGCAGCCCAATAATTCTGCCAGTCGACCCAAGGCAAGCTCCGTTGGGACACAGCCTTGTCTCCACCACGGCAACGAGCCGTTTCTTCCCGGACTTTTCCTAGAAAGCGAGTACTCCTCTCATGCGCGAGTTGTCGGGGACCGTCGAGATCCTTTTTTGCACAAGCGACAAGATCTTCGGCGTCGTTGCAGCCACTAACGGCCAGCACGGCTAACAAGGTCCACCAAAGGCATCGCTGCCTGTGGGTTGGTCTTTGACTGCAATGAGATGACGGCATAGGTTTGAGGCGACTCGATCGGTCGAAACCTGCACAGGCGAATATGGCGATAGCCGTGAAGCAGTATGTTGACAAACCCTGTGACAACTTCGGAAATGGTATCGTGTCCGAGGTCACAGGCGCCAGCAGTCTGCCCTGCAGGCTGTTCAGAAAGGCCGTCCAGCAAGGCCGCAGCGAGTGAAGAGGCGAAGCGTACTCTGTCCCGTACGTTGAGTCTCTGAGCGATGCGAGAACGCCGCTGGCGGACTTTGTCAACAGCCTGGAAGGTAGCTTATGACATGGACGAGAAAAAGTTGCCAGTCATTGAAGCTCGAAAAGAAGGCCGCGCTCCCGTTAATGGATGCGCGGCCTTACGGGCGTTGAGGCAACCGCTGAGTTCTGGAAGGGTCAGGACCAGAACCAGTCAGGTCGTTTGCTGTCGGTAGCCAGCACTGACCATCGGTCGGCTCCGCGCCACAGTCGCTCGACGAGAATGTATCCTCGAATCATGCTCCTATTGCTTGCCAGTATTTCGTTCCCTTTCGCCTTCAGTTTCGACCATTCTCGCCCGATAAAGCCCAAGAGATCTCCACTTCTAGGCATGAAAGCTCCTTCGCATGTTGACGTTGTCATGGCACGTGCTGTTAGTTGTATTCATCATCGTGCTATCCGGTTGTGCAGGACACTCATCCGTACAGAATTCCGTGCTGCCTGCTGAATCAGCCATGGGTATAAACGTCTTTGCACAAAGTCCATTTCTTTCGAGTCATTCATTGGTTCTTGAGCAACTCTCTGACCGACGGGTTCTCGTTCGAACACAGATTCCCGTTGATTCGTCGCGGTCAGCCATTGATCAAAGCAGTCTGTTCACCGGCTCGCGACTCGGATATGTGAGTGAGGCGATTCGGCCATTTCTGTTTCCATTCTGTGAAGCCTTCCCAGAAGCATCACTTCCATAGGCAAGGAGTACATTCTGTCTTCCATACGCGTCAGTCCTGCCAAATCCTCGCTACGATGATGTAAATAATTATCGCCATGAGGGTGTTGCTCAGTACTAGAATCGCTCCGAATTCCATCGTGGTCTCCTTCTCGCTTCCCTTGCGAGCCGGAATATTGATGATGGACCCTTCGCCGAGTTTAGTCAGCAATCACCGTGCCACGATCATCCCATTCGGGATTAGAGCTGGCCCCATATATCCCAGAGGTTTAGATTGTAAGTATTTGCCAGATCACTGAATAGGAAAGAGAAGGGGGTAATATTTATGAATCTGTTTTGCGGCCGTCAGGGATCAAAATGGATTCAGTGATGGCCAGTCGGATAGAAGAGTATCTAGAGGCATCTGTCGCGGCTATACGGCATGAGACGATTGTTCTTTTTTTGGCTGTTGAGCAATAGGCAGTGTGAATGTGAATGTGCTGCCCTTTCCGAGTGTGCTAGTAACCAGAATTTGACCGCCATGAAGTTCGACCAGACTCTTTACGATTGCCAACCCCAAACCCGCCCCTCGCTGATTGGAACTATGTGCCGCGCTTTTGAAAAACTTATCGAACACCCTGGGGATCTCTTCGATGGGGATGCCGCATCCGGTGTCGGAGATGCTAAATTCAACTGTCGTGTCTTGTTCTTTGTGCGTGACGGTGACACGAACCCTCCCTGTTGCGGGAGTAAACTTGAAGGCATTGCCGATCAAGTTAGTCAGAATCTGGGTTAACTTATCTTTGTCCACTTCGATCCTGGGAAGATTACCTATGAATGCCGATTCAAGAGACAAAGACTTTTCAGCTGCCAATGATCGAAGAGTATCAAGCGTGTCAGTAACGAATTCCTGCACAGAGATTGTTTGCGAATGCAACTCCACTCTTCCCGCCTCTATCCGTGACAAATCGAGGAGATCATTGATCATGCGACTCAAACGATCGATGTTTACAAGCATACGGCTGAGATACTTGGATTGTTGATCATTGATGGTGCCTGTCAGCCCGTCCATCATATTTTCAACATACACTCGTATGGAAGTCATGGGGGTCCTAAGCTCATGCGACACCATTGAGACAAATGATGACTTGAGCTGATTCAGTTCCTGCAGCTGCTTATTTGCCAATTCGAGTTGAACCGTTCGCTCGTGCACTTTATCTTCAAGACCGACATTCAGCTCTTCGATCTCGCGATACGCTGAGACATTGTCGAGCGCGATCGCCAATTGATTCGCAAAGGTCACCATCAGCTTAAGATCCTCTTGAGTCAAGCTGTCGGCCTTGCTTCGATCTACAGTAATTGCACCCAAGACTGAATGCTGTAGTTTTAATGGAACAGACAAAAAGGAAACCGTGTGTGTTTGCAGCGCAAGCTCACGATAGAGAGGATGCAAACGATCTACAATGTCGTCGATATTCCGCACGAGAATCGGCTCTCCTCTAAGAAGAACGGTTCCTTCGATTGTTGTGGGATCGGTGACTGGAACTTCAATCTTTTTGGCGAGATCTGCGACCTCCGCAGTCACTCCCACTAGTCTCGCGCTGTGGGCCACATGTCGAGCGTCGTCATAAAATGAGATCATGACTCGGTCATAGGACAGTTTATGTATTAACGTTTCCAATGCGCATTTAAGAATATCCTCTCTATCACGCGTCGAAGTAAATGCTAGTCCGGTTTCGTGCAACGTGGTTAAATGATCAACACGCCGCCGCAATTCGGCCGTCAATTGCTGTTGTTGAACATATGATTTTTGTAATTCATCATGCCAGGCGTCAAGTGAGCGAGCCTGCTCCTCAATGATCTTCTGCCCTTCCTCGATACGCCGTGTTGACCCAGGTTTCCGGAACCATGTTGACGGTTGCCAGAAGCGAAGACGAGACTCGTGTACCGGCCAGACCACCTCCCATTCACAAAAGTCATCGCCCTCGGCAATACAGCTGCGATCAGTTACCCGCGCCGGCGGAAGTTTGTGAAAAATCTCAGGCACTCCGACGAAATAGCCCTTGACGGCTGTGCACCACAATTTCGCACATGCACGACGGTACGGGCCAAAGTGTTTATGCGCACGTTCACTGAATTCAAATCGAAGAATGGCCCATCGATCCGAGGACGTGACCGTTTCCACGTAGAAACAATTCCTGGAATATCTCTGCGCGATATAGATAGACATGCCATAGATCTGTTGAACCGAAAAACGGCGCAGCAGAATTTGAATAATCGGAGAGATGGCTTTTTTTCTTGCCATGTTGAATTGGAGATCGGGATCGCTGGATATGTCCGAGCAGAACTGGGTAAAGAAGGCTGAGAACTCGGTCGAGTAACTGTTCCAGGGATTCGTGATGAAATCTTCTGTCACGTGAAATGCAGGATCGGGTATGCGTTCGTTGAGCCGGGACACGAGTTCCTGAATCGCCTGTTTTCCGGCTTCGGGGCCGTCTCGTGCTGCGATGTATTCCTCGAGTTCTTCGACGCAGGCCCGTATGACCACACCGCTCAAGTCGCGGATCTTTGTCCCATCGGGCTCGTTGCCGAAAGGCTGAAATTCCATCAATCCCTTCTCTGTAATGGGATGATCTTTGGTAAGCAGCATAGTCACGGGTTATGTTTTGGCAGCGCGTTGCTTGTTAAGCCCATATCGTACAGACTACAGGGTTTTGAGGTACTCGATCAGGGCGCGTTTCTCCTGGTCGGGCAGTTCTGTTCCGTACGTATGTCCGCCATTTCCGTTGCCCTGCAACGCCGTATCATATTTGAAAAACCCTGGGCACTGCTCGTCGGTCAATTCCCATGCAAATCCTACATTCTCCCAATCGTATAAATCGTTGCCTCTGCAAAATCTCTTGGGGCGCCATTCTGGCTTCTGAAGGAGATGCCAGAGTGTCGGGACCGATCCATTGTGCAGGTATGGAGCACGAAGCCAGATGCCCGTCAGTAAAAGATTGGCGTACCCATAAGTTTTTCGATAATTTTCAAGTTTCCACATGGAGAGATGTCTCACTTCGTTGAGTTTGTCGCGTAACGCTTCAGAGAACGTTTCCAAACGGGCTCGATCCGTTCCGATTTCATCGATTCCGACAAGTCCACTCGTATGAACCCAGTATGCGGCGTGACAGTGCTTGCAGTTTTTGTCGAAGATATTCGCACCCTGGGACGCCAGCGTCTTGAACAGCACAGGATCGGGTTTAGGGTTCGGCGCTATCTCATGATAGGTCTCGACCTGATAATCGGGTGACTCAAACCACTGGGAAATGCGCGTCACTGCAGGAAGGTCAAGCGTCGCAGGAGTCGCACCAGCTCCCAAAGCAGCAGTAATATTCCGTTCTTGAACACTCTGGTTATTGCCGTCCCAGTGAAGGAAGCCGTTGTCAGTTTTTTCCCTCCAGAGAGCGGGGAAATCAGCCAGGCCGGCCAATGATCCAGGATCCATTTCAATCGTATAACGGCCGAATCTCGGCAGCTTTTCAAACAGCCAGAAAGAGTCTTGGAGTTTGTGGACCTTGTAATACGCCCACGTATCTACCCTGCCGGGACCGAAGGGTGTCGGCCTCCGATCGAGAAAACCGAATTCGTGTTTCATTCTCTTGCCGCCGTCGCGAAATGCCGGAATAAGAACATACCGATGGATAAATGTTTGCCAATAGCCAAGTTGCCCTTTTTTCTGTATGTGCCTGAGCACATTGTCCGCTGTAAATTTAGGATCTTCGACGACGGCAAATAAGAAGCGGAAAAACGATTCGGCATTGACCTTGTTTGCGGGCATGCCCAGGATAATTCTTGGATAGCTGTCCGGGGTCGGCCGCACGGTGGAGACGTGGCAGAACGCACAATTGATACCGACGGTATATCCGATTCCGAGGCGCCAGCGTTTGGAAAGCCCAATCGGTCGATCGACCGAGCTGTTAGGGTCGCGCGTGAGTCCGAAGGCCTCATAACTCTTCGGTTTGCCACATGGGAGATGTTCGGGAAACATTTCAGGCAGTACCTGCCAGATTCGATACGGAAAACCTCGGCTCAGGTTGTCGGATCCGATAGAGCCGTACTTGAAATGCATCGCACGATCATCATATGTCACCGGGTGTCCGTCCAGCACCAGATCGTTCAACAGATAGCAAACGACTGCGACGATTCCCAGTCCCACCAATAATCTCTTGCCAGACTTAGGAGACCGATCGTGCTCCATAGTGCATCATCCTCGTACATTGTTGACTGCATCGTTGAAGTGAATAATCGGTTCACGCATTGATGTTCGCTTCCAGCATCGCGGGATAAATCTTCCAGACCTCCCATGGATCTTTCTCCATCGTCGCTTGAAGCTGATGAAGATCATGGCGAAATCTGGTAAAGGCAACTGCGCCTCGGTCGTCCAAAGCCAGATAGGAGAAATCATCCATGAGGGAGCGCCGGGAAACATTGAGATTGAAGTTCGCATTGATCAGCCGCTGATAGACATCTAGAGGTTCTCGCCGACCGTTGGTATAGACACGGACGGGTTGGCGATGCGTCCAGAGTTGATAGTTCCAGAGGGACGTCCCTGCCATCTCGTGCTGGACAGTAACCATATAAATCAACCGGGCGATCAGACGAGACAAGGATGCGCGTGTCAGCCGGTCGCCGGGCAATTCCAGTCCGTTTCGGACCAGGTGTTTCATGTCTTGAAGCCATGTTTCGATCTCTCTGTCTTCTTGTAAGCGAGCATCAGTAGGGTAGTAGGCAGCAATATATCGGCGGCAGTGTTTCAGAAACACGGCAAAAAGCTGTCTCAGATTATTCTGGGTCGGTGTGTTCAACGATACCTGCCGCTGCCGCCCCCCTCTCTTAGCAATTCCACGTGCCCGGGCGTCTAAAGAAGGATCATTTATGAGGATGGTATACGTGGAGAAAGTCTGTGAAAACAGGCGGCACATCTCCTCATAGGTGAAACTGAAGATTTCCTCGAAGTCGCCGTGTTGCGTCATTTGCACGCGGGTGACCATGTAATTGCTCTGTTGTGTGCCGTAAATGTGCGGCCACAATAAGCGGCAGATCGGGTGATCAGACGACAGGCGATTTCTGGTGGCAAGAGCCAAGGGTTCACTGCCGGCCAGATGCACCCAGTTAAAATGCCGGACGAGAGACAGGTGTGTCGTTGCCGTGCAGAGAGCGAGTTTCTTGGCAAGTTGCCAGTTCGGGTCACCCGGCTTGGAGGTACCCAAGATACTCTCTATGAAACAAGGAGTGAGTCTCCCGGTGACAGGATCGTGAGAAAAGCCTACACGGGCTCCCAGGCGATAGAGGCCTTTGTGGCATGCGTAATCCTCAAGAGCACGGAAATCCCACAAATATAGGAGGTCATCGATCCGTTCCGTATAGCATGCATAAGGTCCTTTCACTGCAAGCGATCCCAGATCGGGGCTGCCTTCGTAGTCCGGAGGCAGTTCCGGAGGATCAAAGGCCCGCCGCTGCAAAAAACTGTACGCATTCCTGATGGCTTTAAAAGGATCTGCTGATATGGCGGGTAGCGGATGGTCTGGCTGCATTGGCGAGAAGGTGGCGGTGAGCCGGACTTGAATCTGTGAGAAGAACTCTTTGAGTCCGGCCCGTTCGTCGGGCGCAACCGATTTTGAAACTCGGATGTTCGTGATCGGAATGTCAAATCGATCTGAGAATTGAACGTCGGGAATCCGGTCGAGTGCTTTCATTGCTTGAGAACGGTGCAGGCATGCATCAAGCCGGCTTTTGACGCAGTTCAAAAAATTTTCGAGGCTGCTTCCTCGCTGCCGAGCAAGCTTCGCATGCTTCTCGGCCAAAAACTTAATCCGCACTGCTTGCTTCCACCACCAGCGTCGCCGAGGCGGCGGGATTGGCACGGGTCGATTGCCTATAAATTTGACCCAGCAGAATAACCTCCAGAATAGGCCTCGGATACCCCAGGTCACTTCGGCGGTACGGACCATCCAGACCGAGCCCACGAAGAGGGCAAAAATAAGCCCTCCCCATAGTGCTGAACGGCTTGTAGAGGCAGCCCAAATCAAGGAACAGAAACCCTCGTTCGAAGCTTTCTTCAATAGCGAGAGAATGACGCCGGCCGAAAGCCCCAGGACCGTGCCGCGTAAACCCCATATGACCGCCCAAGTCCAATCACGGACGAGAACGAATGTCGTGCTGAATCCCACGAGCGTTCCGAGAACGAGTCCCGTCTCTGCCTGATCTGATAACAAGGCTTCAAACAACTGGATCTCATGGTTGAAAATCAGATGGGCAACTGTGCCGAACAACCATCCACATGCAGCGGCTATGGCGACCCACCCCGACATCGCGAGTATGAGCCCTGCGGCAGCACCGATAACAACACCTCCCACGAGATGAAAACTCACTATATCTAATACCGTGAGACCTCTCTCTATAATGGGGAAGAATCCGCCGACAATCTCGATCAGTACCAAAGGAAGACCTCCTATAATAATGGCGGCTAACGCGCCAAGGAGGAAGCCGTCACGCAGTTGATGCTTTGATCGAACCACTGCATCCCGCAATACGGTCGCAGCTGCCACAATGGCGATTGCGCCGGCTACCATCGTAAGAACCTCTGTGAACGGCCAAAAATTTTCTGCCAAACTCAGTATCACTCCAACAATGAATCCAATAACCCCTCCCCCCAGTGCTCCGAACAGGAATCCATAGGCTGAACGGGATAGATATTTGACCATACCGGAACCGCTGAAAACAGTTCGCAACGACTGCCGTCCCGCATAGATGATCGCAACCGCTGCTCCGCAGAATGCAGCAATGAGCGCCTCCGGTTCAGCGAGTGCCTCAAACAGAGGCAGAAGGTCCTGTTTGAGCGGAACAAAAGACACCTGCCGGAGCCAAAGGAACGCTACCGCACCCATAATCCAACCGATGGAGGCCCCGAGAATCACGCCAGCAGGACGTTGTGCTCGAACATAACCGAGGACAATCCCCAACAACGCTCCAAGAAAGGCGGCTTTTGTCTCCAGTGCAGAAATGACGGTCGTCATAACTTCCCAGACGCCCCCAAACGTAGATCCTCGTATGAGAGTGTAAACGACGGCACCGAGGATCCAGCCTATGGGAGCACCGACTCCGGCGGCTGTCTGCATCTGCTCCCGGAGCGTAAATTCCCGTGTCGCGAGGTAGCTGACCATGTACAGGGTTGCCAAACATGCCCCGCCCAGAATTGCGCCGATTGCGGTTCCATGAGCTGCTGATCCGGTGCCGAGCGACTGCAGGAACTGCCCGGTCGTAAAACCCTCCGGAGACGCAGCGGCTCCCACTCCCGCTCCCACAAGCCAGCCGATAAATGCGCCGCCGAAGATGGGCATCTGGAAGATCGAAACACGCCGCATGTCTGGACGAGGATCGGCCGCAGCGGGGTTGGGATCCACCGGTTCGGGAGAGGGGCGTTCCGTGCGTTGCCACGGAGTGAATGCATTCTTGATATCGTCAAGCGCAGGGGCAAGATCTGGATAGTGACGCAGAAGGACGGTTTTAAAGTCGTTGTGCTCTACCCACTCCATGCCGACCGGTGTATACACGTCGGCGTTGAAGTCAGTGGTGATGAATCGATCGCTTTTCAGACGACGCGGGGCCATCAGAACAAATATCCGGAATGCCGTATCGCTGAATCCGAATCCTTTCGGGAGTTCTTCTGCATGAAGTCCGACCATGAGGTCGAGATCTTCTTTGTTCGGATACCATCTCTTCAGCTGGCGAACCCACGTCTTTCGCTCCTCGATTTGGCGATTCGTGAGACCGCTGAACCATTTTAGGATCGGCACTCCCACGAGTCGACTGTACGAGATACACGGAGACATCATGAGCATCCGGCGAAAATTGTTATAGCGGGGAATGGCGCGCTCGCGGTCGCGCATGATATCGATCGTTCCCAAGTCAAGTGCTTCGCCTGGAGCCGGAAAGGTGTAGCCGTCTTCCCTAGTTCTTCGCAAATTCTGTAAGGCTCGCGGGAAATTGTTTAATGTGACGGCACCAGGATGAGCTACGCCGAATGAATACAGCAGATTCGTCACACCGGATTGCTGCACGAAGTTGCGCGTCTGATTGCCTTGAAGATCTTGGAACCGACACGCTATCTTGAGTTCGTCTGTATGCAGATCATAGATACGATAATCGTCTGGGATTAACGGATGCATTCGGTATACCGAAACAAACTCTTCAGTAAGATAAAAAGGGGATGCGTGGTGATCTTGTTCCGATGCTGGGATTCCTGTGACTTCTTCTTGCAGGTCTCGCAAAATTCGCAACCGCCCAATGATCTTGGTGAAGCGCTGGGTGAGGATCCCCCACCAGTTCGCCCGCATTCCAAGGTATAGGGTGGGATGGCCCAAAACGGCCGGCGTCCATTCGACTGTGTGAATTTTGGCGATCAAAGCGGTATTGATCAGCCGTGCTGTTTGGAAAAGGCGCTCTCCCCTCCAATGAGGGTATGCCATTTTTAGCCGATCACATATCGCGTTATGCTCCAAAGCAAAAAGCGTGTGAATGAGATTAAGTCCTGCCCACCAGTTATCGTTAAAACCCGTCAAGTCGATGCCATTCTGAGTATCATCGGGCGGCAACGACCTGTCTACAGTATGTAATTTCCCGCTCTCGTCGCCTTCACGCAGCAACATCTGTTTGTCCAGGCTGCTTCCATAGAGCTGGGATCCATCCCACCAATGTGTCTCTGAATTCCGGTAAACTGGAAAGTCTCGAAGGCCTTCAAATTTTCCGCCTGGGTCAAAGTCGCTGCTCGTCCGATCGACCGTATCATCTGGAAGCGTATCTCGAATAACCATCGTGGTTTGGTCCGGACTTCGTCCGGACCAGTTATCCTCGGGGTCCAACTCGACAGGAGGAAGAGTGTTCTCCCTTGGAGGGAAGGTTTGTCCAGCAGGGTTAGGAGGACGCCGGCGGTGATTGACCCAATCATGGACCTGGAATTGGATCCAGGCGGCAGCGAAGAGGTTTAATGAGGATGCCGGTCTGAATCGGTCTCTGGTCAGAAGCGTGCGACTGATGTTCCGTGGGTTCGGCGAGAGAAGATTTTGAGACCTGTCCGCAACCTGTTCTTTGAACAAGTCATTGAGCCGCTTGAGCGGAAAATTTCTGGCAAACCGGGTTCCCGCACTGCCCATGAGAGGATCCTGCAGATCGTTGAAGGTTCCGTCGGCCGTGCGTGCAGTTCTGTAGGAAGGATTCCATGGCCACGTCCGAGGATCGGGCCGGGGCGGTCGTGTTGGCAGCAGCGACGTGTCGTAGAGGTTGCGCTTCCGCATGATAAAGCGGTGCATGGCGAGATTCCAGATGCCGATATGGCGCCAGAGGCGATGCCAGGGTACGAGCAGGTTGAGAAGGAGAAAGCATGCAGCCAGGACCCAGAAGAGCATGGCCGCGGTAACACCGAGCAACCCAAATACAAGCTTTCTCAGGAGGTCCCAGAGATACAATCGGTCAGTCATGGAGACCTTTCTAGAGGTATCTCTTCTCCTTGGACATTAGTGCCGTTCAGGCCAACATGTTTCGATATATTGAGCGAGCGTCTGCGTTATTGTCGGTTTGCATTTTGCAAACGTTGCATCCAACTGATCGTCTACTTCTTGAGTCGATTCATCAGAAAGAACCCAGCCCAATGGAAGATTTGACGAGCTTGCCCGAAGCTGGAACCGAAGGTATCTTGCGGGGAGGATCTTCTCGTATGCGGTTTGACGCTGAAGGTGAAGTGAGGCATGACGGCCACGAGCCTGTTGCGATTTATACATCGTGGTCAGCGGTGCAAACACTTCGTCGAGATAGGTGAGACCAGACTCAATCACGTCTACAACAGTATCCTGACGGTCAAGCCGGAATGTGTAATGTCTCTTCTCCACGAGCCTATCTCTAACGGACTTTGTTGCCAGCAACAATGTCTGATTTGGCAGTCCCGGAGCGGATCGGCCGCAGTGCGGATTGGAGCCGGAAAATCCGTCAGGAACGCGTCCCTGAATTTCAACCCTTATACATTCGGGAATAATGGCGGAGTTATGCGTCTCGGTTATACCGAGATAGTGAACGCCGAGTGTCAAATACTCCGGATCGTTTCCAATGTAGATGACAACCGGTACGATCGTTCTTTGCTGGGCTCGACGGGCACGCCATTCGGTGAATTTTTGACTCATTATCGGGATCACCTCTCGATAGACTTCTTCCAAGGAGGTCATGCCGGAATTTTCGAAATACCCTCCGTCGACGATACGAAGGCGATCGTGCAGTGTCCCCGCCGGACTGATAAACGAAAATCTGGCACTGTTGTTGACCGCAGTACTTAGCCGAACGGTCCGTGGGTGGGAATGATCGTCGCGATGATCAACGCACTTGGGAGTATTCAAAGTTTCAGAAAAGTCAATGACATCATCGAATACACCGATCACTCTTCCTGTCCATGAGTCCACACATCGACCTGCGTCTTCCGGTTGTGATATTCGCAAATTGCTGATCAGCACGCGATTACCGCCTTCGACTGATGTCATATTCAGAATCAAACCGGGAACCTTGGGGGCGTTTGGGCCTTTCCAGAGATTTTCGAAGGAGTCCTCAAACCGGTTCAGTCGATTCTTTGTGATTCTGTTCCATTGCCGTTCCCAACTCATTTCCAGTGTCTGTCCCCGGTCCCAATACTCAATCGGGAAAAGCAGGAAGCGTTGCAAAAGGTCCGGATAGAGAAGCGTACCGAATGTGGCTGAAAGATAATCCTGTTTCAGCAGGTCTCTAGCGCATCCGGGGAAATCAGCAGCACTGGTGCATGAGGTGGAGCTACCCTCATCGGCCAGGAGAGCCGAGAAGATTGCGGCGCCCAAACTGCCTCCAGATACCGCGCTGATCACGAAGACATGTGATCCAAATCCGGGCATGTCCCGTTGAATTCTTGTAAGGATCGAGGCGGTCCAATAGGCGGCTCGTATACCGCCACCCTCGGCCGCGACGAATATCACAGGGACCGAATCCGCATTGCGACGAACGAGGGAGTCCTCAAGGCGATGATCGAGCCATGAATTGAAGTGATCGGGTAATGGCTGCTTGATCTCTGGGGGATCGTTGCGTGGAAGGGTCCGAATGGCGTGATTGTCGTTATAGGGACTAATCACTGCAACATATACGAACAAGATTGTCAGAATTGGAATACGATGCCAGAGACTCCAATAGACGAGGGTAGTTCCGGGCGGTATCCAGGACGCCGCAGCAAGGAGGATAATAGAGCCGGATCCGACTACGGGTGCAATGCATAGATTGACGCCTCGAGTTTGGAACACCACCAAGGGAATAATGAAGAGAAGCAAGAAGGACCAACCGAGAGCTTTGCGCGTCGGACCAGGCAGTGCATAGCTGTCGTGATAAAAAACACCAAATCGTGGATTGTCCGAATCAGAGAGGGGCGGGAGGAGTATTCTGTTCGCCAAGAAGAAATTCTGCCGCAGGCGTGCAGCCCAATCCCGGCGTTTCCGGACCACAAATGCAAAAATGACAGCGCATATAAGGTAGAGCACTCCGTTGCTGACGACAGGCCGCATCGCATTTCTGACGTCTAAGGACCTAAAAAATCCTACTGCGACGACCAGAATGGCAATGACACCGAGGGCACGAGGCACCATGCGATGGTATCGCATGATTCGCTCGACTCTCCCTGACGGTTCAGAGGGCGGCCAATCACGAAATTGGAAGGATACGATGACTCGTGACCAATACCAAACTGCCCAAGCCCATACAAACACGCTTACGAAAAAAGCCATATTTTGGATGAGCCACCCGTCATCCTGTAGTGTCTGCAATCTGATCAGGACCTCCTGACCCTGAGAAGACCCTATAAAGAGGATGGCTACCAAGGCGATCGTCAAGACAGCGAAGCGACATAGCTTGAGTACTTGCCAAAGATCGAGCAGCGGTTCGAGAAACTCCCTGACCGCGATTCCGAGGCCGTCAAAGAAGCTCCGACACCGAGTGAGATTATCTGATGATCTCACTGAGAATGGCTCCATCATCCACCGTTCCCTTGGGCTTGATGTTCCTCTCCAGGAATCACGTCGCTAAAAACTCATTCGGAGATTGACTGATCCGATGTGCAATAAGGTTCTATATGTACCGTCAACCGTCGGGTTAATATTTCCTACTATGGTCCGCGATTCATAGATTTGAGCCTGGTAAGCCAAATCCAACCCGAGTGATCCGCGTCCTTTTTTGCCGAAGTGTCCGCACGGAATTGATCCAAAAAGATGACCCTTGTCCTTACAAAGTAAGCCAAGTCCGATTGTGATGCCGTTGAAGTCGGATTCAGGAATCACCGGTGAAAACGTGGCGTCTGGAATCGGACTCTGTGAACGAATGTATCCGCCTCGAATTGCGACCTCCCATTGAGGCAGTCCTTCCACCTGCAGCCAGCGATGTTCAGTGCCGATCATGACGACAACGCTGTTTTTCCAGTTTTGTGGAAATGGCAGCGTTGCTCCATTGGAGAGGTGGATATCCAGGTTACGGAAGGACTTCCATCCCACGTAGTCCAGATCGAATTCGAGCTTCCACTCTCTTTCATCATTACGCACAGGCCAGATTGCCACTCCGCCGGAATAAATTTGCGGCAACACCGATGTGAAGGCCGTGTCTGCGACCGCCGCTCCGTTGACCATGAATTGGCCTTTGAGATGAAACGTGGCTTGAGATCTATACACTAGACCGATGTTTACGAGTGGTTTGCCGGCTTCATTTCGGATGGGGGTGTACAACATGCTGATGTTAAAGCCTGCCGTCGTGTTGTTTCCGTTAATTTCCAATGGTGCACCGGAAGGAATGCCCGGAATTCCCGGATTGTTAAATTTCTGTTCGAATTGGCCCTCTCCGATGAAGCTGGCAAATGTATAGATATCGGCGCCTATACCGAAAGAAAGTTGGTCATTGAGTTTAAAGCCGAGAGTTGGCTTGATATCCAGCAACGGTAATTGAGCGCTGGTCACAGCCGACGAGAAGGGACCGTCATTTGGATACCGGACATTCAGGCCGAATGGTGATGTGACTCCGAGACCTAAAACAGTATTGCCAAGGCTGGAAAAACCGAGATCTTTGAGGTTCGCCGTAAGGTACAGGTTGCTCGGTGGAGGAACGGCAACACTTCCTCCTACATCGCCGTGGACATCGACTCCTGCCGGGCTTCGGTACGAAACCCCGCCTCCGACCAGCGTAGTTCCTACAGATACCTGGAATCCTTGTAATTGGGTCATCCCTGCCGGGTTATAATGTATGGCGGAAGGATCGTCGGCCTGAGCTATAAAAGCATTGCCTTGACCGTGAGCCGAGGCACTTTGAGGCATTATCCGAAAGGCTTCCCCGTACGCCTCATGTACTCCCCAGTGCAGTGCGGTAAGAAGAACGACGGGGACAAATGCAGCCTTCCAACGACGAGTCAATGCTCGAAGCATATCGACCCTCCACAAACTCGATGAATGTAGGTCTACGCGCATATCCTGTTTAATGAAGTAAGAACTAAAGAATTGCTTGTCCGATCTTTAAAGACAAACGATTTATTGCGAGGATTCAAGATGTCTGCGCGATGAAGTTGTAGAAGATCCTGTCGATTGGCTGGAGTGCGCATTAGCTAGAGAACTAGAAAACAGAGCCAGGGTATTTGGCCCGCTGTTGACTTGATGAAACTATTCCAGAGGCAAGGCTTCATCCTAGGACCCACACATTCAGTTCCGGAGTGATGAACGGTTCTGCCGTCAGCAATCTATGGACCAAGATCAATTTATGGGATTTATGTAAAAATTGAGGCTGTTTCATTGCTATTGCTAAATATCAGGGGATTAATTGCTCCGAATGACACTCACAGACTGAATCGTTTTAGGTCCATCCAGAATCAAAATGGATGCTATTGTCACCTAACAACACCTAGTTGGTTCTGAATGTACTTTCGGCTACACTCATCCAATGAAATTGATGCTTCCTGCCTCCTGTGAGCCTGCTCTCCTCGAACGCTTCCTCAAGGCCGAGGCCATGGCCTTATGGTCGGTCCGGGCGGCCCAAGCCAAGAACGTCCCGAAGGGTGTGCTGGAATTTCTCCTCCGCCATGAAGAGGAGGAAGCTCAACATCTCAAGGAGTTCGAAGCGAGACTGGGTGTTATTTCCCATCAGCGGGAGAAGCTTCCCCGTGTGCCGAGTCAATGGTATGCCCTCGTCATCCATCTATTCGGCTATGAAGCCCTCGGGTTGGAATTTGCCAAGTTGCTCGTTCAGGTTCAGCCGGAACTGATATCCATCCTTGAAGATGAAAAGGTGCATGTCGGATTCTTCGAACATGAAGTTCGAAAAGTGGTAGAGCAGGGCGGGACGACTGCGGAGGCTGCAAGGCAATCTGCCGGAGCGTGGTGGCGCCGGCTCCCGCCCACGGTCGAACGCTATCTCGAAGGCTCCGAATTCGATCCGTACCGAGATCAATTGCGGAAGATCATCTTAACCTCCATCGAAGAGCGATTCATGAACGTAGGATTGCTGGATCCGGTCATGAGTTGAGAATAGAGAATCATGGATTGTGTGCTGTTGAGACATGGGATTGCGGTTGACCGGGAACAGTGGGAAGGGACGGACGGGGACCGGCCGTTGACTGACCGGGGTGCCAAACGGGTGGAGCAGGTGGCTTCCGGGTTGAAGTGGCTCGAAATCCAACCAACTCACGTTCTGACGAGTCCGTTGGTGCGTGCGATGGAAACGGCGAAAATTATTCATACCTCTTTGAAGGGTCGGTCCGCATTGCAAGTGGTGAATGAGCTGCTACCAGACGCCGCGCCGGAGCAGCTTCTCACCCTTCTATCGGATCTGCCGCGGGAAACCTCCGTTCTCTGCGTCGGTCATGAACCCCATTTGAGTCTCACGGCGAGCCTCATGCTGGCGGGAAAACCGTCCATGTCGTTTCCATTCAAGAAGGCGGGAGCGTGTCTCATCGAGATGCCGACGCCGCTCAAGCCCAGCCGAGGGACGTTACGTTGGTGGATGGGGCCGTCGCAGTTGCGTGCCCTGAGGAAAAAAGGGTCAAAGGTGCCCGCAGATTGGTAGGAGCCTTGTCAGATCGGAGGACTCAATTCTGGATGAACAGCCTCTGATTGGATTTGATCAGCCATAGGAGCCGGCAAGGGACCGCTGTGAGTCAACAGCCGGTGAATCTG
This sequence comes from Nitrospira sp. KM1, assembly GCF_011405515.1. NCBI lineage: Bacteria > Pseudomonadati > Nitrospirota > Nitrospiria > Nitrospirales > Nitrospiraceae > Nitrospira > Nitrospira sp. KM1. Next base: position 285,556 of record NZ_AP022671.1, read on the forward strand.
ATTTCGTAACTCATCTTGAATTTCCTCCAATGACTTTCTCGCGTCGACGACCTCAAATTTGAACTCTTCCGCCATCTTGTCGAATTCTTCGATGAGCAACGACTGATACTTCTTGAAGCTGTCGTAGAGATCGTTGCCCAGCCGGAGATCCATACCTGATTCCCAGAAATTCATCGCCTTTGTCTCGATCACGCGGAGAACCAGGGTTTCCACGTCGATGCGCAGGTAGCAGACCAAATCTGGTACCAGCGCAAATCCAAAGACGTCCCGAATCCATCGGCGGTCGCTGCTCCGAACAAAATCTCGGGCAAACGCCGTAAAGATGTACCGGTCGGCCAGCACGATGAATCCGGACCGCAGGGCGGGGATAATTTGATGCTCAAGGCGGTCGGCAAAATCCGTCGCATACAGGAGGCTCAGTGACCACCGGTCGATAATATTGCCTTCTTTTGCGACCTCGATCGTTTTGGACATGAGATTGGATCGCGTCCAGCCGGTCGTGATCACGCCATAGCCCTGCACTTCGAGCCACTCCTGCAGCATTTCGATATGCGTGGAGCGGCCGACTCCGTCCGTCCCCTCGATGGCGATCAGCTTGCCCTTGAGGTCACTCGGATTTAGGTACGTTAAACCGTCGCCAAAATAGTGAGCGTCGCCCATGGGTTCCCCTTCGCGGTTTATAGTCCTTGAGTGCTTCATCGACGAGCCGGCGCATGACTTCCTGCTGCTCGGCAATGTCTTTTGTGGCATCCATTGTGATGAGCTGGTATTCGTCCACAATCTTATCGTACTGGGCCAGGATGCGGGATTGAAAGATTCGAAAACTCTCCGTCACGTCCTGGCTGATGTTCATGTCCATCCCGGCTTCGTAATATTTGAATTGACCTCTCGTCCCGCCGAGCAGCCTGGAGATCGCCACTTCGATCGGGACTTTGAAATAAAAAGCCATGTCCGGCTTGATGGCAAAACTGTAGAGCTTGCGAACCCAATCGGCAGATACGCCACGCACGACGTCGCGGGCAAACGCGGTGTACATGTACCGGTCGGCCAGGACCAGCATGCCGGCCTTGAGCGGCGGAAGGATCTCATGGTAGAGCCGGCTCGCAAAGTCCGTGGCATGCAACAAGCTGAACGTCGTCGGGGTGAGACTCTTGTTCTTTTTGCCTCGCTTGGTCGTGTCTTTGACCAACTCCGAAGAATTCCATTCGGTGAAGAATACTTTGTGCCCTTTGGATTCGAGCCACTTGTGCAAGAGCAACAACTGCGTGCTCTTGCCCGACCCGTCGATGCCTTCAACAATGATGAGCTTTCCTGGATAGGGGTGGGGAGCGTTCAATGCGGGGCTCTGATCTGTCATGCCGTATCCTCTTGTGGAGTCAGGTTCAATTGTACGCGCCGGCGGAATACACGTTCGAACAGGTCAGCGCGCCCTCTGGCTGCCCAGGCTTCAAGTTCCGCATCTCCCGAGACAGTGGCCGTAATGGTGACCGAGGGGCCGATCTTCACGTCGAGTGAACGGACGACGGAAAAATGTGTCCGGTCCAGGCCATCCGCGATACGAAGGAGCGAGGAGAGGATACGGACCACGCGTTGGAATCTTGGTGCCAAGACATCGAATCCGTCGTGCTTGGAGTGAGGCACGGCGCGCCGGTGGTATCGGGCCACATTGGCGATAATGTGCAATTCGTCGCTCGACAGGCCGCCGATGTCACTATGGGTGATCAAGTAGTACGCGTGCTTGTGATGTTGGCGTTCATTGATCAGATATCCGATGTCATGCAGGATCGCTGCGTATTCCAGCCAATCTCGCTCCAGGCTGCCTAGACCATGCAGCCGCTTCGTCTGGTCGAACAGGCGTAGGGCGAGACTGGCGACTTGAAGGCTGTGAACGTCCGGAGCATGGCAGCGCTTGGCCAATGCGATGACGTTGCGCCGGCGCAGATCGGGAATTTCCGCTTCGGCCTTGAGACGGTCCCGATGGCGCACGGTGAAGTCATAGATAACCCCTTCGCGAATGGCTTTATCGCAGAGGACGATTTCATCGCGGCCGGACAGTTCCATGAGGCGGCGCAGCACGATGGTCGCGGGAAAGAGCGTATCGACCCGCTTGGGATCCAACCCGGGAAGAGCCAGCCGTTCCTTGATCGTAGATGTTCTCAATTCCTGTTCGATTTCCTTCACGTCCTTGATCGATACCGTGGCCAGGTTCAGCTGCGGAAGAGGCCGGTTGGTCTTTTTGAGATGAATCACTTCGGCCAGGTTTCCCGCCATGCCGGAGGTCGCGATGAGCGAGTCGTAGCGCTTCGTCTTGAATGTCTCGAGTGCCGCCTTCAATTGGCTCGAAACAGATTCCTCCAAGGAATGGAGCATACCGTCGGACGGGGGGGTTCGCTTCAGGAATTCGTCGGCCAGCCTGATCGCACCGAGCTTTAAGCTCTTGGCATGCAGCAGTTGATCGCGGTTGCCGACCATGAGCTCGACCGATCCGCCTCCCACGTCAACGGCAAGCACGGGCTGATCCGACATCGGCACGCTGTTTTTGATACCCAGAAAAATCAGGCGAGCTTCTTCAGGCCCGGAAATCACCCGAATCTTCAAACCTGTTTGTTCGGCAACGAGATCGATGAAGTCGCCGCCGTTTTTTGCCTCGCGCACCGCACTGGTCGCTACGGCAATGATGCGCTCGTAACCCTTATTCCTCGCAAGAGTCACCAGATTACGGAGCACGTCGAGGCCCCGGGCCATGGCTTCATCGGACAAGCGGAGTGTGGTGAACGTCCCGTTCCCAAGACGGGTCATGTCCTTGAATCGATCGAGGATCTTGTACGTCCCATCCGGTTGGACATCGGCCAGCACCATATGGATGGAGTTGGTTCCAATATCGATGACAGCGAGCCTGGTCATGACGGGTTGTGTGGGCCAGTGGTGATCAAGATTGATGGCAACGTAGGAAGAAAACCGGATCAGAATTGGAATTTCCGAGCCGACCATAATGAAAGGCCGGATTGCTGTCAAGATTACCAGGGTTAATTTTCTGTTACAATCGATGCCTTAAACCGGACATCACCGATGCAGCTCGATCTCTACGACCGATTCGTCATGATTACCGGAGCTTCGACCGGCATCGGAGCGGCCTGCGCGCTGGCTTGCGCGCAACGAGGCATGAATGTGTTTGCAGGAGTGCGCACTCGGGAGGCAGGAGAGCTCCTGCAACAGCAGCCAGATGGAAAGCGCGTGACGCCTGTATATCTGGATGTCACTGATACTCAATCGATCGCATGCGCCGCCGATATCGTAAGAAATGCCGCCGGGCTCGCCGGGCTGGCCGGCTTGATTAACAATGCCGGCATCGCCATCGGCAGTCCCTTGGAAGTCATCCCGTTGGCGGCACTTCGCCGGCAAATGGAGGTCAATGTGATCGGCCAGATTGCCGTCACCCAGGCCTTTCTGCCGCTGATTCGTCAAGCAAGCGGACGAATTGTGAACATGGGATCAATCGCCGGACGGGGCACGATCCCTATGATGGGCCCCTATTCAGCTTCGAAGCACGCGCTGGAAGCGTTGACGGATGCCTTGCGTCTCGAACTCCGGCAATGGGGCATTCATGTCTCCATCATTGAACCGGGGGCGGTGGCAACGCCCATTTGGGAGAAATCACTCAAGACCTCCTCCGCGGTCGAAGAGGAAGTGACCGCGGAGGCGAAGGCATTGTACGGGGAGGCGGCGCGCCGAATTCGCGAGTCTGTCGATCAGGCCTCGAGGCGGGCGATTTCGACTGACGCGGTCGCAGAGGCCGTATGGCATGCGCTAACGGCAAAACAGCCGAAGACGCGCTATTTAGTCGGTGTGGACGCCAGAATTCGGGCCCTCATGGTGAAGTGGTTACCCGACCGATTGCAGGACTGGATTCTGACGAAGGTACTGCACCTGCCGCAATAGGCGAGGCGCATGGCCTCGACGACTGCCCGGAGTTCTTCCAATACGGCTACAGCAACCCGTGCCTTGGCGCGGATACTTCCCCGCAACTGTTCATGTCGATATGGAAGGGAAGGCTCCGACCTTGCGTGAGAGGATGAGGCTACGGGAAAGAAGGTAAGAGAAAATCAGCCGACGAGGTCCGGGTTCAGACGATTCAACGATTTGATGGAAAGGGCTTTGATCTCATTATAAATGATGACTCTTCCGGCTTGGCGCAACCGGGAGAAGATACCTTCGACGATGACCTGATCGCCTTCTTTCACCTCCGCCTGTCCGAGTGCGATGACTTTGATCGTTCCGGCATTGTCCTTTAAAAGAAACCCATACGCGGGTTGACCCTGCCTGTTGGTGGCCAATTGCACGTTGGTGACCTCTCCCATCACCACCACTTCCTGCCGGTCATACTGTTCAGGGTGGGAAATCAAATCGGCAAGATCCAGCATGTCGGCGAAGGCCGGAGTCGTGACTGACATTACAAATAGAACGGACAGAAGCAGGGGAAGTTTCTGCGAATGACGAGGCGAACATGAGTGTGAGTGGAGAAGAAATGATGGCGAGCACATAAGTCTCGTTATACCCTTCGATCGATTCGATTTCAAGCTCTTACCACTTACCTCCCCCGTACAGATCGGGATGCTGCTCGCCGAACATACTCTTCAAGACGTGTTCCCTCATTTGATTAGCCTCGGAGTCAGCCGGATTGGCCTCGGTCAGCTGTGCCGGTTCCTCCTTCGACTTCGGCGTCACACGAGCCATCAGCACTTCGTCCAATGTTTCAGGCGTGGCATCCGTGTCGTTCAGGATGGCGTCGAACCGTTGAAGGCCGAAAAGATTGCGCGTGATCTCAGAATGAACGGCGTTGGTGCTGGCTCCCTGAACGATCGATAACCAGAATTTCGTTTCGGCATCTTCGGCCATCGTACCAGCGGCCAGTGCGGTCAACTTTTCATTGAGGTTGGATTCAGTGCGCTCGAGACCATCGTATGTCGGCAGCGAACGTTCAACGGGCCTGGTCGCCAGGATGGCAAAGGTTTCTTTCCAAAGGTCGATGGGAACCTGGATCGCATCGGCGGAAGGGTGTTCCGCGTGCATGGCTGTCTGCAAATTCTGGAGAAACTGCGCCATATATTTGACTTTGCGCGCGGCGAGACTTCCGGCTGGAATACCCCAGATGTGGCCGAGTTCGTGGTCCTGCAAGGGGGTGTGATCGGCGCCCTGACGCTCGCGTTGAGCGAGATCGAGCCGTTTACGGTATTTTTCGGCCATGCGCAGGTGAAATTGCATTTCGATTCCCAGCCGCTGCCGTTGATAGTCCTCCGAGGAGATTTCACTCGCTTCCCATCGTTGATCCAATGCCCGTACGGCAGGTCTGGGTACGGCGGTTCTGGCCTGGGACTTCAATTCGGCGATGGTGTCGGCAGGAACAGAGAATTTTGCGGACAAGAGCGATTCGGCACGCTCAGCCGTCGCCATCCGAAGGGCGAGCAGTTTTTTCAAGGTTTCGCATTGCAGCCAAGTCCGTTCACGCTTGAGGCGCACTTGACGAAGGTATTGGTCGCGCCGATCTCTGACGGCTTTGATGGCTTCCTGGGTCAGGATGTTATGGATCGGCTTGCTGCCGGCCACGCATCGAGGATCCGGACGGTCGGCTGCCATGTACTGAACATCTTCTTCGGTTACGTCGAAATGCTGCAGAAGGATCAGGCGCATCATGATACGCCCCTGAACCGGTAACGCATTGACGACGGATTCGATCAGTGATGGCGAAAGCAGGGCAGGCGTTTGAGTGCTCATCATGTTGATCAGGCTGTTCCTAATGGCCGAGTTTCGAGATAACTGGCTACGTATTCACGGACTTCCTGTACGGTTCCACTGGAAAACAATTCACGGGGAATTTCGACGCGCGTCAGGGCCGAGGGATCGATCCCGCGGTCTTTCGCATATTCTTCGTCGATGTAGAGGCTGACGGAACCGTCTGCGTGACGTATGGCATAGAGGGCATTCGTATCAGACATACTTGATGGAGCCTTCCGTCACTGCTTCTACAGGTACCATAGCGGTGCTTCGGCTGTCAAAGTTGCAACTGCGCTAATCCTCACGGTTTGTCAGAAGGATTCGCCTCCTCCACCAGACATAGAGAGTGGAAACAATGATGGCGACCAAGAGCGTGTTTCTAATTCGTCCCGGGCCAAAGCAGGTCAGGTTCACCATGCCGTTTGTGAACCCATATGCGGCGTAGACGAAGTACAGAAACAGCGACCAGCGTCTGTGTTTCATAAAGCCGTAACCGACTGCCATATGTAGGGCAGGAGACAAAGCCTTTGGAAAGAAACCAAGGGCGCCGGCAGGTTTGGTGCAATAAAACGGCATGGAGTAATCGAGATTGGCAAGAATGATGTAGGTGTCGTTCAGTGCACTGACGAAAAGCAAAAAACCGAGAAACCGAATATCATGCCCGGCCCGCCACACTGTCCGCCAGGTTCTTGACCAGCCGAATCCGTGTGATGGAGGGCCGAGCCAGGCGTCGTACGTTTGGAAGACCCACCAGGGGAGAGCCAGGATCATGAAGAAAAAAACTTCTGCCGCGCGACCGGAGATACGTCCCAAACTCAAGCTGCCGGCAATGAGGACACCTGAGAGAAGGAGCGTCGCCGTTCCATCGAGAAACCGCCGTTGGAGGACCTGCCCGAGACCGGGCAGACAGACGGACGCTATAGCTGCCACAAGCGGCGTGTGAACAGGCGAACTCTCAGTATCCGCCTGAGGCATTTAACGGGACAATGCGGTTATGGTGGTCATGGGGTGAAACAGCCGGGAATGTACGGACGGAGAATCCAAAAATGACAAGGCCTCCAATCGGATGATCGGAGGCCTTGTCATGACTCACACGTGAAACAGACTCATCCGCCAAGGGTATCGAGCGATTCCTTTAAGCTGCGACGGATGCAGGTGAAGATGGGCGTGTCGCGAAGCGTATAGCGCGATCCCTCGGTTTCTCGCAAAGCCATCACGAGGTCCAAGAAATCTTCCGGTTTATCGCTCTCGAAGGCGACGACCCATTCTTGGTCGTCAAGCCCGAACGAGTAAGTCGTATTGAGTTTCACCGAAGGGAACCGGTGTCCGACCTCGATATGTTCATCCATCATTCCCTGGCGGGCTGCTTTGGTAAGCAGGAACCACTCCCGTGTTTTCAAGAACGGGTACACGAAAATGTATTTGCTTTTGCCGGGGACCACGGTCAAACGCTTGCTTTCCTGACCTTCATGCGAATGGTTGTCCACATAGATCGAACGCTTGGTCATGGACAGATAGGAATACGGCGTTGTGAGATACTTCCCCAGGCCTGAGGCGAAGATCTTCATGGTCATTTCTTGGAACAACTCCAAGTCATAACTGATCCGCCACAGCATGATGTCGCAATCGCCCCGGATGCCCACGGCGGAGTAGGCGATGACGAGGACCTTTCCAGTGTAGTCTTCGACGGCGCGAATGAATTCCTGTTTTCCCCTTGTCCGTTCATCCTCGGGGAGCCTGCGCCAAGCTGGATCAATTTTATAGAATACGAAGTTGACGTACTGGCGTTTCGGCGGCTGCTGCGCCGGCTGTTGTTCGGGGCCTGCCATGGAATTTCCTCCGTGTAACGTCTTGATAATGCAGATTAAGTGAAGAATGCAGTTCTTAGCACTTCATGTTTTGCTTTGTCAACGGCTGGAGTCTCTCCTCAATGTCTCGTTGACAGAACATGGCCGATCTGATACTCGCGTCGGCATGCGAGGCCGGCACGTACCGCAGATTTGGATCGGAGTGATCGCGGTGATGCTGGCCGCGTTCGCCATACCCGCAGCCGCCATCGAAATTCAACCTTCATCGGATCAAATTCTCGCCGCCCTCCAATCGGGAAAAGAGGCGGCGCGGCAGCACAGTCCTCCGGATTCGTTCTACGTCAGGTTCGGTGCGATGGACGATCTTCATCCCAATGGATTTCTCATCACAAAACTCGGTGCGCTGTCGGTCATGGCCACGCATATGGCGCTTCGGGGAATGGAGCCAAGTGACCCTGACGTGACTCAGGTTCTTGACGGAAAGACCATGTTGATCAGCGCCGTCATCTTTGGAGACGTGCCGACGTTCGCTGTCGACAGCTACATGGTGTTGGACCAAGAAGGACATACGATCAAACCAGTCACCGTCCGCTTTGACGCGCAAGCCAATCGCAGCGCGGCATGGCCGGAGAGTCCGCGTTTCAAAGCCAAGGTCGTCGCTTCGTTCAACTATGCCGATTTCAATCCTTCGTCCGCCACGACGATCACCGTGTATCCTGCCAATGGGGGAGAGGCCGCCTTCCACGTCGACTTTTCCAAGATCAATTAGGACATCATTTCTTACATGGCCCAGAGGCGTCACGGTCCACAATCTTCCATCGTTGCGGAAACGATTGCCGTCGGGTCCGAATTGATCGTCGGGGGACGATCCGACAGCAACTCCTGTTTCATAGTCGATCAACTCGGTCTTCTCGGCATCGAAGCGCGCTATAAAACGATCGTCGGCGACGATGAATCGGATATCGCAACCGAGTTGCGGAGTGCCGCGAAGCGGGCATGCATTATCGTGGTAACCGGCGGGCTGGGTCCGACCGTCGATGACCTCACCAGGGAAGCAGTCGCGAGGGCCACAGGCCGTAAGTTGGCCAGGCGGAAAGAAGCATTGGATGCCGTCAAGTCCAGGCTTGCCCTATGGGGGAGAGTTCCAAATGCCGGTCAACGGCGGCAGGGCCTTGTTCCAACCGGCGCGACCGTGATTGGAAATCCCGTAGGGTCGGCCCCGGGATTCTGGATGGTCTGGCATCGGGTGATCCTGTTTGTTTTGCCGGGCGTACCCCGCGAGATGGAAGCCATGATGAAGGAGGGAGTGGTTCCGGTCCTTCAGGCTTATCTGCAGCAACGGCGACGGGTATCACAGCCGTTGAGCCGCCAGGTGTTCCATATATATGGCCTGGCTGAATCCGAAGTAGATGAACGCCTTTCCGGGATTGTTCCCCATGGAGCGGCCATCGATCTAGGGCTCTTGGCTGCACCGTCCGGGGTTCTGGTTTCACTCACGACCAACGGCAAGAAAAACCTCTCCTCTTCAGAGTTGAACGGTTACGCCGATGAACTGCGTTTGAGGCTTAAAGATTGGATTTTTGCCGAAGGCGACCACACGATGGAAGAAGTGGTCGGTCGTGCCCTGACCGAATTGGACCTGACGGTTGCGGTCGCGGAATCCTGCACGGGCGGCCTCATCGGGCACCGGCTCACTCAAGTGCCGGGTTCCTCCTCGTATTTCGAGCGAGGAGTGATCTGCTATAGCAATAGAGCGAAAGTCGAGTTGCTAGGCGTGCCCGCGGATACCATTGAACAATTCGGGGCGGTCAGTTCTGAAGTCGCCGCCGCCATGGCGCAGGGAATCTGCGAGAGGAGTAGGGCCTCCCTCGGATTAAGCGTCACCGGAATCGCCGGTCCCGGCGGAGCCACCCCCAACAAGCCGGTCGGCCTGGTCTACATCGGTCTGTATGAGCAGAACGGCAACTCTGTGACAAAGGAATACCGCTTTCACGGCGATCGATCCGTCATCAAGCAGCGGGCGTCACAAGCTGCGCTTGATATGCTGCGCCGATGGTGCAAGGACAGAACCGTTGCATGATACGGGCGTTCGTTGCCTTTGAACCGGATGAAGCCACCCGCCGTTCGCTTGCCGGACTGCAACAGGAACTCAAGAGACTGGTCGAACGGGCCTGCGTGAGAAACGTCGGGATTTCCTGGACCCGCCCTTCTTCCATTCACCTCACCGTGAAATTTCTCGGCGATATCAATGAAGGACAAGTCCCGCTTTTGCAGCGAAGAATCACGGACGCCATTGCTCATCATCCGCCGTTTCATATTCCGCTCGAGCGGCTGGGAGCATTTCCTCGAATCGAGCAGCCCCGTGTGCTGTGGGCCGGTCCGGCGGACCAATGGGAGCGAGGGGACGATGCCATGAACCTCTTGTCGCTGCATCGCGCCGTCGAATCATGCTGCCAAGCGCTCGGATTCGTCTCTGACCCCCGCATGTTGAAACCACACCTTACGCTGGCAAGGATCAAAGAGGGTGGGCGAATGGTGGGGCAAATCCTTGCCGGAAGCGGAATCATCGATCGGATAATTGAAGGCGCGACTCTGCCGGTAGAAGCCATCGTCTTGCTGAAGAGTGAATTGAACCCGACGGGTTCGGTCTACACGAAGCTGTGGGATTTACGGTTAAGGTGAGTAATGCCGATTGTCAGGATTGAGGAGGCTGCTCACGCATGGTGGTGCAGAACAATTGGGTCAGCTCCGGGTCGAAGCATGTAGCGGCTTGTTTCTCGATACAGTCGATGGCTTCGCTCATCGAGAGCCTGGTGCCTCCTCCTGGTTTTTCCGCCGTCAGATCGTCGAACGTCTGGGCCAAAGAGACAATCCGAGCCAGCAGAGGGATACGGGAACCCTCCAAGCCGAAAGGATGTCCTGTCCCGTCCCATCGCTCATGATGCAATGCGATGATCTGCACCGCATCGGCAGGCAATCCTAGCGCCCGTCCGATCCGTGCCCCCATGTCGGTGCGGTGGCGGGTATCATGGTCATCCAACCCAAAGGCGGTCCCGTCTGCCGGGGCGATGAGATCGAGGTCATGTGCGAGGGCTCCGAGGGAAAGCAAATGTTGTTCCGCCAACGACAATTCAAGTCTATTTCCGACCAGAGTGGCATAAAAGCTCACCCGGTTCCCGTGATTGACGAGATGCCGATCCTTTGCCTCGAGGAGATCGGAAACCAGGTGGATCAAAGGCGAAGGATCATGCCCATGGGCCGGCGGCAGCATGCCTTGTTTGAGAAGTGCGGTATACCGGGCGGCGAGAGCTTGCCATGCCGCGGTGCAGGCTGGTTCAGGACCCCAGAGAACGTCGTTGTCAGTGAGCGCGGCGCGCAGTACGTCAAGCCGCTGCTTTTTTCGCGACGTCTGCAGGCTGATGGTCAACAATTCGGACGCGTTAAACGGTTTGAGAAGAAAGCCGGCAGCACCGTGCCGGATGCAGTCCATGGCCGACGTCAAGGTGCCGTAGGCGGTCACCATGATCACTTCGATCGTTGCGTGGGTGCGCTTGATTTCGTCCAGCAGATCGGCTCCGTTCCGGTCTGGAAGTCGAAGATCGAGCGTGACGAGATCGACGCCGTGATCGTGCAGCACGGCCAAGGCTTTGGTCGCATTCTCAGCGGTAAGAATATTGAAATCCTGCCGGAGGATTTGTGTGAGCGCGGCGCGTGGCGCCGCCTCATCGTCCACGATGAGAACCGTCGGTTTGGCATCGGAAGGGATGTCGAGCGCTGAACCCATATTTCTCACGTGTAAGCCCATACCCGTATTTCGTCAAGGAAACCGCAATACCTTGCCTGGCTGATTTATTGAAATATGGTGACAGGTCGAATGGCGTTTTTTAGGAACCCTACCATTGGTACGAGATCAATTTCTATTCGCTATGGCACTGACGAACGCACATTCGCATCTTGACCTGCAAACGATCGGCAGATACAGTGTCTCACATGCTTCCAGGTATTACGCTCTGTCTGGCAGTGGTCTTGTCGGCTGCAACAGCGGCGGCCGGTGAACGCGACCGATTCGACCCTGGCCAGCCATTCAAGCAATTATTTGATCGCCATCTCCTGGAGTCGTTCGTTGAGCAGGCTCAGGATATCCTTCTGGACCATTTCGAACTTTCCGGAAGTCTTGATGGAGAGGGAGGGCAAGGCGATCACCCTCGCTCCTTTCAGTTCAAATTCTATCCTGAAGGCAAATCAAAGTCGGATCGACATATTTCGGCAGAAGGGCGGCTGGGTCCATCAGACAATTTAAAGCGACAGGAATTTCATTTCGACTTTACCTTTCCTCGGTCTTCACCTGAGCCGGCTCCGTTACCAGATAACGTTCTCTAGGCACTCGTTAATTCACAAAATGCTTTCATAAGCGGTGTTCCGTTCTCTTGCGCCGCTCGCATTTCCATAATCCGTGCTAGGCATCCTTCCCCAAATTTCGGTATAATCCGCCCCTCTCAATCCGATCAGGAGGACTGCTCTCATGGCCGAAAAAGAAGACAGGAAGCGTGCGCTGGATCTGGCCCTGTCCCAGATTGAAAAGCAATACGGGAAGGGCGCCATCATGAAGCTCGGTGATGCCGAGGCGCCTGCCGACATCCCTGCTATCTCGACCGGGTCGCTCGGTCTGGATATTGCCCTTGGGGTAGGAGGATTCCCCCGCGGACGGGTCATCGAAGTTTTCGGCCCTGAAGCGTCGGGCAAGACCACGCTCACCCTCCATGCCATCGCCGAAGTGCAGAAAACAGGAGGAGTGGCCGCGTTCATCGATGCCGAACATGCGCTTGACCTGAACTACGCCAGAAAACTCGGTGTCCAGGCCGATGACTTGCTGGTTTCGCAGCCGGATACGGGCGAACAGGCATTGGAGATAGCCGAGACGCTGGTCCGGAGCGGGGCGATCGATCTGATCGTCGTGGATTCAGTCGCCGCATTGACCCCACGCGCGGAGATCGAGGGTGAAATGGGGGATGCCCATATGGGCTTGCAGGCGCGATTGATGTCGCAGGCGCTTCGCAAGCTGACCGGCGCCATTTCCAAATCCCAGACGACCGTGATCTTCATCAACCAAATACGCATGAAGCTCGGCGTGATGTTCGGCAACCCGGAAACGACGACCGGTGGCAATGCCTTGAAATTCTATTCATCGGTCCGGTTGGACATCCGACGGATTGAATCAATTAAAGAGGGCCAGGAGGTCGTGGGCAGCCGCGTACGCGTCAAAGTCGTTAAAAACAAAATGGCTCCTCCATTCAAACAGGCAGAATTCGATATCCTGTTTGCTCAGGGCATCTCGAAATCCGGTGAATTGGTGGACTTGGGAGTGGATAAAAAGGTTCTCGAAAAATCAGGAGCCTGGTACTCCTACCGAGCTGAGCGTCTGGGCCAGGGCCGCGACGCGGTGCGCGATTTTCTGCTGGCCAATCAGCCCCTCGCCCGTGAAATCGAAGGGAAAATTCGCGAGCTAGCCGGCCTCAAGGGCCGAGCCCAGGAGAAAACGGCACCCGTCAAGGAGGAGAAGCGGGCTGAAGACAAGCGGGAAGATCGCAAAGCCCATAAGGTGGGGGCCTAGGGTCCCAACAACCGAGGAATGACAGGATGCACGGGGATGCTTCCGCTCCAGCCTGAGCGATGGCTCCAATCCGCAGTGCGATATCTGGCACGATTCGATCGAACGACCGCTCAGCTCGAACGGTTCTTGCGCAATAAAGGTGCTTCTCCTTCTCAGGCCAAGCAGACCGTCGAACGCCTGGTCGAACTCAAATATGTCGACGACCTGGCCTATGCTGAACGCTGGATCGAGAACCGGCTGAACCGAAAACCCGTTGGAAGAGCGCGCTTGAAGGCAGAGCTCTTGGCTCGAAGCGTACCGGAATCGCCAGCCGCGCGCGCCATCCAGAACGTCCTTGACGGGATCGATGAGGAGACGCTCGCGCGGCAAGCCTTGCGCGCGCGAAGCCGGCGCGGCGCCAGTGTCTCTCCGCAGCGCGTTCCGCAACTCCTACGTCAGTGGGGTTTCGAAGACGAGACGATCGAACGTATTATGGGAGAGTATACTGAGCCTGAAGGATGATACCAATGAAGAACGGGGCACATGATCTACGCCAGGATTTTCTAAGGTACTTTGAAGCGCAAGGACACCGTGCGGTGACGAGTTCCGCACTCATTCCGCAAGCCGATCCTACGCTCCTCTTTACGAACGCGGGGATGAATCAGTTTAAACGCGTGTTCCTAGGAGAAGAAACTCGGCCTTATAAGAGGGCCGTGACAGTTCAAAAGTGTCTGCGGGCCGGTGGCAAGCACAATGACCTGGAAAACGTCGGGTACACCCGCCGACACCATACCTTCTTTGAGATGCTCGGAAATTTTTCGTTCGGCGATTATTTCAAGGAAGACGCGATTCGGTTCGGGTGGGAATTCCTGACCCAGACCGTAGGTCTGGATCGGTCGCGGCTCTGGATTACCATCTTCCGCGAGGACGCTGAGGCAGGCCGGATATGGCAAAAGATCGGCGTCGCTCCGTCCCGCATCGTCCGTTGCGATGAAAAGGATAACTTCTGGCAAATGGCTGATACCGGTCCCTGTGGCCCCTGCTCAGAGATTCATTTTGATCAGGGACCTTCCGTGCCAGGTGATGATACCCCCAATGGAGAAGGCGACCGGGTCATCGAGATCTGGAACCTCGTGTTTATGCAGTTCAACCGGGATGCATCCGGGACATTGCACCCGCTTCCTGAGCCGAGCATCGATACCGGCATGGGCCTCGAGCGCCTGGCCGCCGTCGCGCAAGGCGTCTACAGCAACTACGACAGCGATTTGTTCACGCCGCTTCTTGCCGCCATCGGACGTCGTGCACATACGACATATGGGAAGACCGAGGAACATGACCGATCGATGAGGGTCATCGCCGACCATCTTCGCGCTATCACATTTTTGATGACGGACGGTGTCCTTCCTTCGAACGAGGGCCGCGGCTATGTTCTCCGCCGGATTCTTCGCCGCGCCGCGCGACACGGCAGGCTGCTGGGCATTGTGGAGCCGTTTCTGCACGAATTGACCCCGACCGTCGTGGAACAAATGGGTACCGCCTATCCGGAAATCAGGGCTGCCGCGGACACGGTCACGGAGGCGACGCGCGGGGAAGAGGAGCGGTTCATCGCCACGCTCGATCAGGGTCTTCCGATCTTGAATGACATGATTTCGAAGGCCCGAGCGGCCGGCCGGCCGGTGCTTACCGGACCTGATGTGTTCAAGCTGTATGACACGTACGGCTTTCCAATCGACCTGATGAGCGAAGCCTGTCGCGAGCAGGGCATGACGTTGGACGAACGGGGATTCGATCAGGCGATCGAGGAACAGCGGAATCGGGCCAGAAAGACCAGTGGGTTCGAGCAAGAGATTACGAGGCCCGTGGTCGCCGATGTGGCCGGACGGTTCGGCTCGACGAAGTTCATTGGATACGATCGGTTGGAGTCCGAGGGTGTGTTGCAGGCTATCCTCAAAGGCGACACAATCGTGAAGGAAGCCATTGCGGGCGATGAAGTTGAAGTGGTGCTCGACGTCACCCCTTTCTATGCGGAAGGGGGAGGCCAGGTCGGCGATCAGGGTACCCTGACCGGTTCGGAAGGTCGGATCGAAATCAAAGAGACCACACGACCGATTCCTACGCTGATTCTTCACAAAGGCACCGTCACCGCAGGGCGTATTCGCAAGGGCGAGCCCTTACGGATGGCGGTCAATCATTCGACAAGACAGGATGCGGCCAGAAACCACACCGCCACGCATCTGGTCCATGCGGCGCTGCGCGATCTCCTCGGTCCTCATGTCAAACAGTATGGCTCGCTGGTGGCACCGAACCGCCTCCGATTCGACTTCGCACATTTCAGGCCCTTGTCCTCACGGGATATCGACGACATCGAATCCACCGTCAACGGCGAGATCCGCAAAAACGAATCGGTTCGTACGGAAGTCATGAATATTCAGGAAGCGGTGGCGAATGGAGCCCTCGCATTCTTTGGCGATAAGTACGGTGAACAGGTCCGGGTCGTCACGGTGGAATCCTTTAGCAAGGAACTCTGCGGAGGCACACACTGCCGGCATACCGGTGAAATCGGATTGTTCCGAATCGTCTCCGAGACCGGTGTGGCGGCAGGCGTGCGCCGCCTCGAAGCGCAGACCGGCAGCGGAGCCGTCGCGCTGATGAAGAAGCTGGAAGCCGATGTCCGCGAGCTGTCCGATCTGCTGAAGGTCGGCCCCTCCGAGCTCGTTGCCAAAACGCGCAAGGTGATGACTCAGCTCAAGGACAAAGAGCGTGAATTGGAAGAACTGAAACTGAAGATGGCGAGTGGATCCCCCGATCACTCGTCCGTGAAGACCGTAGCCGGCGTGCAAGTTCATGTGCAGCGCACGGATGGCCTGGATATGAACGGCATGCGGGCATTGGCCGACCGGCTTCGGGACAAACTGAAGAGCGGGGTTGTGGCGCTGGGAGGAGCGACTGAGGACGGAAAAGTTTCGCTGCTGGTCGTCGTCACGAAAGATTTGATTGCCGCGATCAAAGCCGGAGATCTCATCAAAGCCATGGCTGCCGAGGTTGGCGGTACGGGCGGCGGGCGGCCGGAAATGGCCCAGGCCGGCGGTAAGGATCCCTCGAAGCTGGACGCGGCGTTGGGTAAAGTCTTTGAGCTGGTCGAAACCATTCGGCGAGGGTAAACTGATGACTGGTCCGCGCATACTCGCGCTGGATTATGGAACCAAGCGGGTCGGTGTTGCTCTCAGCGACGAGTTGAGATGGACGGCGCAACCCCTTGAAACATTTGAACGTCGCACGCTCGATCGTGACATCGCACATATTGCCTCGCTGGTTGAACTGCACGATGTGGGCCTCGTACTGCTCGGCCTCCCGTTACAATTGGACGGGCGAGAAGGCCCCGCAGTCGAAGCCATGCGGGAGTTCGTCGCCGGGCTCGAGAACGGTCTAACGGTTCCGCTCGTCCGATGGGACGAACGGATGACGACCAAAGCGGCTGAAGATTTGCTGATCGCAGCCGATGTGAGTAGAAAGAAGCGGAAGGGGGCGATTGATCGTGTCGCCGCCGCAATTCTGCTGCAAAGTTACCTGGCAAGCCTGGACAACCCGGAAGCAGAACCGGGAGGAGGGCTTGAGGAAGGAACGCTAGACACACCTCATGAGGTGGCGGAGTCTCCTCGCATGTCTCCTGATCGCAGGACTCGCGGCCGTGATCGGCGGGTATCTGACGATCAAATGGGCTAAGGGTCCCGCTGTTTCTCCATTACAACACCCTGCCCCCCGCATCATCACCATCCCTGACGGGTCGTCATTTCAACAAGTGGCCGCATTGCTCGAGCACGAGCGCCTCATAAAAAGCCGCTTGGCATTCATCCTATTGGGGCGATCACTCTCCGCGGATCGAAAGATCCGCTCCGGGGAGTACGAGCTCAATGCCGGAATGCCTCCCGCGGACATACTGGCTAAACTCATCAACGGGCAGGTCGTACTCCATCCGGTTACCATTCCTGAAGGCTTGACCATCGTCCAGATCGGGGACCTGCTTGCCCTCTACAATGTCACCGACCGTGGGGAGTTCCTCCGCTTGGCTCTCGACCGCGCCTACGCTGCATCGTTGGGAATCACCGCCGAGACGCTTGAAGGCTATCTCTACCCGGACACATACAAGTTCCCCCGCCAGGTCAAGGCAAAAGAAGTCCTGACGACGATGGTCGATCACTGGAAACAGGCGTTTGGCATCGATCTGCGCGCCCGCACCGTGGAGTTAAGGATGACGGTGCACGAGGTCATGACCTTGGCCTCGGTGATTGAAAAGGAAACAGGCGCCGGCCATGAACGGGCCGAGATCTCGGCGGTCTTTCACAACCGCCTGAGGAAGCACATTCCGCTGCAAAGCGATCCGACCGTGATTTACGGTCTGCCGGATTTTGACGGAAATATTCACAAAAAAGATCTTTCCAGCCCGAGTCCGTACAATACCTATCGGGTGCAGGGCTTACCTCCTGGACCGATTGCGAACCCCGGCATCCAAGCGATCCAGGCAGCGCTGTATCCCTCCGGGTCCCGCGCCTTGTACTTTGTTTCAAAAAATGACGGTACCCATCAATTTTCAAGCACGCTCGAGCAACACAACGAAGCGGTAGAAAAGTACCAAAAACGTCCGTTCAGGCGACAGCATCTCCGCCGCACCTAAAACCTGTCGTTTATCAAAGCCGACGAAATTGCTATAAAGGAGCACGATGAATCCAAAACCGTGGGATCTGCCTGCCCTGATCGACCACACGATACTCAGACCCGAAGCGACTCGGCCGGACATCTTGAAGATATGTCAGGAGGCGAGGGAGCTGGGCTTTGTTGTGATCTTCATTCCACCCTGTTATGCCAAAGAAGCTGCGGATGCCACGGCCGGCACTCGAATCCGGATCGGCATCCCGGTAGGTTTTCCCCTTGGAGGGCAGCGAACGGGAATAAAAGTCGCGGAAGCGGTGGATGGCGTCGATCAAGGGGCAACGATCCTGGACATGGTCGTCAACGTCAGCCGTCTGAAGTCCGGCGATTACGACGCGGTCCGCCAGGACATTTACGAAGTCGTACAGGCCACGCCTCGAGCGGAGCATAAAGTGATCATTGAAACCTGCTATTTGACCGACCAAGAGAAGTTAACCGCCTGCCGGCTGGTGGTTGAAGCCGGAGCCGACTATGTCAAGACATCGACGGGGTTTGGGCCGGCGGGGGCGACGGTTCCAGATGTGAGGTTATTGAAGGCAGCCGTGAATGGGAAGGCCAACGTGAAGGCATCAGGAGGAATAAGAGATTGGGCTGCCGCCGAAGCGTTACTTGCCGCCGGGGCTGACCGCATTGGAACGAGTGCGAGTCTGACGATCCTGGAACAGTGGAGAGCGGCTAAAACCGGAAAGTGAGTTTCCTCGCGCAATATTTCAGAGAATTCTTTTTGCCATAGACTTCGTATGATCAATCGAGTCTTTCTCTTTGTCATCGACGGAATGGGTGTCGGCGAGGCCCCGGATGCATCGAAGTACCAGCATGCGGGAGTAAACACTCTGGCCCATCTTGCCGACCGAGCGGGCGACCTTCATCTTCCGACATTGGAGTCACTGGGACTCGGACATGTGACGAATGCCAAAGGGTTGCGCCAGATGGCGCAGCCGCATGCCTGCTTCGGCCGGCTGGCCTTCTGCTCAACGGAGGTGGACTCGCTGACAGGAAATTGGGAAATCGCCGGCTGTGTGTACACATCCGACCGTCCGGTTTATGCAGAGCGCTTTCCGGACTCAATCATCACCGAAATCGATCGTATTTTCGGCCGGAATGTGCTGGGCAATACGGCGGCTTTCGGTCCCGAGGTTCTGCACCGGTATGGCAAGCAATCCATTTCTCACGCCGCTCCGATCATATGGACGGACGGACGCCGAAGCTGTCATATTGCCGCCCACGAGAGGGTGCTTCGCATCGAAGAGCTCTATCAGCATTGCCGCGAGGCACGAAAATCTCTGAAGGAAACCACCGGACTCATCAGAATTGTGGCGCACCCCCTTGAGGGCGAAGCAGCCGCGATCAGATTCAAGCCGGCAAGGCGAGACTTTGCCATCGAGCCACCCCATCAAACAATGCTGGACGTGTTGAACCGCGCAAGTCAGATTCTCATCGGTGTGGGAAAAATCGGAGATCTTTTCAGTGGGCGTGGGCTGACCCGTTCGACGCCGGTGACGTCATGGAGTGCGGCGTTCGATGAAGTGAAAGGGATGCTGACCAAGGTTCCCAGAGGTCTGATCTATGCCGGTCTCGACCTGTTCCATACCGGTCCGCATGAAACCGCGGCATCGCTGACGGAGTTTGACGGTCGTCTCCCCGAGCTACTCGAGCAATTGCGTCCCGGCGATCTCTTCATCCTGACCGGCGACCACGGACGAGACATGAGCAGGACGCCGTATTTGCCGACCCGTGAGTATGTGCCGCTCTTGGTCACAGGCCCGAAGCTGTCCCAAGGTGTGAATCTCGGAACGAGATCGAGCGCTGCCGACTTGGCTCAAACCATCGTCGAGGTGCTGCGTGGCGCACCGTTGCCGGTGGGCGACAGCTTTATTGACGCGCTTCAAGCCGGTTGATCACGACATTTCCACTCCGCCGTAGAATATTGACTCATAACAGAGGAGGCATGCCGAGTGTCGTACGAACGCAAATTGGATGAACTGAACATCACCTTGCCGCCGGCTCCAAAGCCGGTCGCCACCTACATTCCCGCAGTGCGCGCAGGGGAGCTGCTGTTCCTGTCCGGTGTCCTCCCGATGCGGGATGGTCAGTTGGCGTATAGCGGAAAACTCGGTCGTGAGCTGACGCTTGAGCAGGGGACGGAAGCTTCGAAACTCGCCCTGCTCAACGCGTTGGCCATTGCCCGCCAGGAATTAGGATCCCTGGACCAGATCGTACGGGTCGTCAAAGTTGTCGGCCATGTCGCTTCTGCCGAAGGATTCAATGACCAACCGCAGGTGCTCAATGGTGCGTCGGATCTTCTCGTAAAGATATTCGGTGAGGCCGGACGCCATGCTCGTGTCGCGATCGGAGCTGCGGAGCTGCCTCGAAAAGCGGCCGTTGAAATCGAGTTGATTCTGCACGTGTCCTAAACCGGGAAATCATCTCCGCGTGATAGGTCCGATCTCACGTTCATCGTCTTGACACGTTAAAAAACAGCTTGTTATAGTCGATTGTCCCTTCGGTCGGTTCACGTTGTACCCCCGATTTTCATCCTGCTCCGGTGCGCGGGGTTCTCGTGCCACGCGCAGGGATCATTTTCCCAACGACATAAGTCGGAGACTTAACCGGTAATGAACATCCATCTTCCTGCCTGTTGCATGGTACTTCTCCTGTCGTGGGGCGGTGAAGCCATCGCCGCAGGAGCATCCTCAAAACTCGAATTGCATCCACAAACCGGTGTTCCCGGCTCCACTGTGTCGATTGTCGGCAAAGGCCTGGGAGCGTTTAAGTCGGTCCAGGTGAATCGCGTGACGTTCGGTGGAGTGCCCGCATTAATCCAACGCTGGGACCCCGACGTCATCGAGGTGAAAGTTCCCTCCAAGGCCGCGACCGGCCCCGTGGTGGTGTCTATCGGCAAGAAGACTCTTCAAGCTGGAAGTTTTACGCTGGTCTATCCCAAGATCACATCCATACAACCGGCTGAAATCGAACCGGGGCACAGCGTAGAAATCCTCGGGGAGCATTTCGGCCTGACTGCGGGTCCGAGAGACCCGAATACGATGTTCGGGGTCAACGACGTCGTCGTCGGCGGTCTCGTCGTGCGTCCCAGGAGATGGAAGGACGACAGGATTGAAGTCGAAATTCCAGCGAATGCGACGTCGGGCGACATGGCCATACGTTTGGCTTCCTCCGATCCGCTCCCCGATGGCTCCTGCTGTACGCCGGTGGAGCATACAGTCAGCAACCGCGTCGCATTGACGTTGATTCCAAGCGTCCGGGTGGATCCGCTGAAAGGTCCGGTAGGCACCAAAGTAGTCTTGTTCGGTAAAGAATTCGGCGCTTCACAAGGGCAGGGGGACAGCGTCTCGTTTGGAGGCCATGCCGGCGTCATCGCACAATGGACCGATACCACGATCGTGACTCATCTGCCGGTCGATGCCGAAACGGGACCGGTGGTCTTGAGAGCTAACGGCCGCGACAGAACGGTCGGAACCTTTACCGTTCATATCCCAAAAGTCTCCGAGATCGTGCCGCCCGCGGCTCCTATCGGTACGCTGTTGAAGATCAAAGGCGAAAATTTCGGGATCTATTCGGAGAGCGGTGACAGTCCGTTCGCATTCGCCGATTTCAACACGGGCGAGAACCGGGTCGAAATAGGCGGAGTCCCTGCCGTCATTTATCGCTGGCAGAACGACCGCATCGATGTCTGGGTGCCATACAGCGCCAAGAGCGGTCCGGTGACCGTGTATCGCGGAGCGACAAAACCAAATGCCGACGGGTCCTGCTGCGCGACCAAGGGCGTACTCACGACGCCGGCCGGTACCTTCACGCTCGTTACGCCATCCATCGAGTCCTATGCACCGAAATCTGCAGGGTTGGATGAGCTTGTGACGATCAAAGGGGCTGGATTCGGGACCTTCTTGATGACCGCCGAACACGCCTATTTGGGGATCAATCAGAAAGCGTATAAACGGCGCGAAGACGTCGAACTCAATGAGAATGTCTCTCGTACGGAAGTCCTGTTCAATGGCATCGCCGCGCAGGTGGTGTCATGGACGGATAACGAGATTGTTGCACGCGTTCCGCATCGAAATCTCTATGGGGTCGGGAAAAAAGGAGAGTTCTTCGACAATCTCTCCAAAGGACCGCTTGTTGTCCGGCGCGGTTCCTGGGACATGTTGCCTGACGGCACCTGCTGTACGCCGAAGAAGTGGATTACGCTGGAGGCGGGGACGTTCACCATCGAGGCGAAGGGCATGCCCGATCCGACATACTTTGAGTCGATTCATCCGGAAGATCACACCTCGCAATGATGCTGCTGCAGCGAGTCAGCCTTGTGCTGGCAATCCTTTTCTCCGTTTCGATCGTCTCCGCCTCGGATGCCCCTCTCATGGTCACTCTCCAATCGACGCATACCGAATCGACTCTCCTGGGCCTGTATTTTCGCACCCCTCAATTGGGATGGTCGGTGGGTTCTGCCGGAACAATATTGAAAACAACCGATGGAGGGAAGCGGTGGAAAAAAGTCACCAGCGGCACCTCCGCCTTGTTGACGAACGTATTTTTCCTGGATGAGAAGAAGGGGTGGGTCGTCGGCGGAAACGGCACGATACGGGTGAGCCGTGACGGAGGAGAATCCTGGACTCCCCAGATTGCCGATACGCAGGTTCCGCTCTATGGAATGTCGTTTGTGTCGGCCGGCGAAGGGTGGGTCGTCGGCGGCAACGGCACGATCCTGCATACCACCGACGGAGGAGCGCAGTGGTCTGAACAGACGAGCAAGACGAACTCCGCGCTGTACTCCGTGCAATTTACCTCGGAGAAGCACGGTGTCGCCGTTGGAGCAGTCGGCACAGTTTTGGTCACTCAGGACGGAGGATCCACATGGCTTCCCTTGGAATCGCTCGGAGCCGTGACGTTTTTTGACGTGCATTTCTCGGACGCCGCCACGGGATGGGCCGTCGGAAATGCAGGAGCCCTTTTTCAGACCACGGATGCCGGGCAGCATTGGATAGACCGGACGCTGCCTTGTTCCAGAACTTGCACGAAACTCACGGATCTGCTGCACATCCGTTTTACCGACGCCCAGACCGGATGGATCGTCGGTGAACGAGGCATGCTGTATCGAACATCCGATAGCGGATACACCTGGCAGGAGCACGGTTCGATCGCGAAGGTATCGCTCTTCAATCTTTCATTCCCCGACCCGTCGCATGCATGGGCGAGCGGAGATAAGGGCACGATCGTGCAGTTGAAGATCGGAAAGTAACCGGGCTCGGCCTCCTGTACACTCCCGCACCTCATCCCCCTACTACACTTCATCTCAGCTCGTTTGTGCAACTCGTTCCATTCCCTGCTTTGCAGAAATGAAATGGACCATCAACCAATGCTCGCCGTCGTGAAGCACGACCCCTTCGGCTCAGCAAGTCCAGGACCGGATTCGAACGCAAGTCGCGGGCTTAGTGTCCGAGTTGTCTACAACCCTTCCAGCCACGCCCGCCAATTGAAGATCCTCAATTCAGAACGTTGGCAATAAAAAATGGACTAGGTTGTTTCCGTAGGACCTGTTCCGTCACACTCTGCCGCTACAATCCGGAGCTCAAAGACGACGGAGGTATAGAGCCATGAAGAATTTGCAGGGCCATGAAGACGGATTCATCTACATCAACTGGAGAGGTAAATCCTTCACGATCGACGAACGGTACGCGGAGGGATTGAGAAATTACCTGGTCGAAGAAGCCGGGTGTACCCCGCAAGAGGTATCGGATATCACGTCTGAAAAGCTTATAAGGGATGTGCCTGCCATAGAGTCGATTCGGAGGCTCGTTCAACTGGAGGAGATGTGGGAGATGCCGGATGCCAAGACGGACCGATAAACACAGTGTGAAGAGCACGGAGCACTCAGGACGTAATGAGCGCAAGGACCTAAACCCTGGAGCGCGAATGGTGCGGATGATCCGGACCCTTTGCTCTCGCGGGATGACCAGAGCTGAATTGGAAGAGGAGTTCCAAGTCGATCGGCGGCATATTTATGACTACCTTCAGGCCATCGAGCAACTGGGGTATGTATTCGAGGATCACGATGGAACCGGTGAACGGCTCTGGCGCATCGACGGCGGTTACCTGGGAATCAAACCTGAGCCGGCGAGTATTGCCGAACTCATGGCGTTCTATCTCGCCAAGGCCCATATCGACTATCTGTCCGGAACTCCGTTTATAGCCGACCTCGAGAGACTGAGCCGGAAGATAGAGGCAGGCCTTCCCGAAAAGACTGCCGCCAAGATCAAACAGATGGTGCAGGTGTTTCTTCCTGCCCAACGCCCCCAACGATCTTACGCCAAGCAGAACGAGATTCTTTCAGAATTACAGAAGGGCTTGCTCTTTCAACGGCCGGTTCGGATTACCCATCGTGCTCTGAGCTATCCCAAGCCGGTCGCCCATCATGTCGAGCCATATGGTTTACAGCTCTTTGATTACGGTCTATACCTCGTCGGCTATTCCGACCGAGCCAAGGACTTTCGGCGTTTTGCCATCGAGCGAATTCAATCGGCAAAGGCGGACATGACTGCCGATCCATTTACCGTCAGGCCTGAGTACCAGCAGCGCCTGAAGTCCAGAAAAGCCTTCGGCCTGATCGAGGATGATGTAATGGACGTGAAAGTCCAATTCTCAAAAGAAGTCGCCGACTACTTCAAAGAGCGGCAATGGCACCCGACGCAGAAGGTGAAGCAGCTCAAAACGGCGATGTCATTGTGTCGTTTCAAGCAGGAGGGATGGATGAGATTGTGTCGTGGATTTTGTCATGGGGTAGCCATGCCAGAGTTCTGAGTCCTTCTACACTTATCGAGGCAATTAAAAGCCATCTCCGAGAAATGGACCGACAGTATACATAACTAGCAGGAGACAAAGGAGTCGTCATGGCAACGAAGTGCAAATATTGCGGGTCACCTGCCTTCGGTTCTGGTTGCTATGCCAGCCCGCACAAACACCATGAGCATACTGGAGTAGATGGCAACCATTGCATCTTTTGCGGATCTGTGACATATGGCCTTTGGGTGTTTTAATTCTCCCTCGAAAGCCCATCGGCATGGGAGTGACGGGCGTAAGTGCGTGTATTGCGGTTCTACCGCAATGGGCGCCGGATGTTTCTATAGTCCACAGAAAACTCACGAACGCTAAAGAATCAGAATGCAGTGGGAATGAGATCAATCGTGGGTGCTTGTCGTGGGGAGCGAGTGCTAAGGTACTGACACCTCCAGCATTGATCAACAGCATTGCCGAAGAATTGAAAGAAATACGACGCAATTATGATATGAATCCAAATAGTCTGCTGAAAGTCAATTGATATGAACTTAAATATTTGGGAAGCCATAGAATCTTGGACGGAAGAGTGGAAGACACTTGATGGAATTGTTCGCAAGCAGTTCGCCAACCTTCTGCAATGTTCTGATCGTGTCTTAAGTCCTTTATCCGACCCCTTTAATTTGAACCTTGAAGCAACTCGTCTGTTTTCAGCGGCTCGAGAAGAAACATATTCGGACTGGCTGGCTCTGATACTTAAGGATTTAGCCTCTACTCTTGGGGCCATGACAGCTACTCGGCGGATTCTCGGCGTTAATGATGAGAAGTTGCATGAGCTTAGTGGTGACTTTGAGGTAAAACGTGAACAGGTAGTGCCGCATGGTCACGAAGGACATGCTGGCAGGGTCGACATCTTGATCTTCTATAATTCCACTAAACATGTTCTCCTCATTGAGGTAAAAAGTACACCATTGGGCGAGGAGGACTCGGGTCTGAAAAAAAAAATAGTGGCTATATTGCATCGCTCAAGGAGCTATACCCTAATTTTGAACCACTCGAGCCAATACTTTTAGTAACAGATGCGCTGGTCTCAAAGGATAAGGACTTTCGTGTAATTACGTGGCTCTATGTGTCGAAAAATTTGCGTTCGCTAGCTTCTGATCACGCCGTACTTAAGAAGCAACCATTATTAGCTGCTTTAATGCTTCTGTTTGCGGGAATCATCGAACAAACACTATATAGATTTTCGTGTGTCACCGGACCAACGATAAAGAGGCCACATATAAAAGCCATTACATATCTTCGGGAATGCATCACGGATCTGAATAAGGAAGGAATAACAATGCTCGAAACGAAAGTGACAACCAGCACCGTCAGCATTTTGTGAAAGAGGGGGTGCGATTGTATTCCCAGACGCTCTCTGCAATCAAGGATTTCAGGCAGGAGATTCTTGACCGCAGCAAAAAGGTAGTGGAAAGCAACTTGTCCGATCTAGCGAGTGCCATCGATTATGATTTGAATCCCACCAAAATAGTTCCATACAAGTATGAGCATCCTGAAGGAAAATGGATTGCGAGTAGGATTGTCCTCGAGAAATACGGCATAAATTTTTACTTCGGAATGATTTGGAAGGTCAATCCGCACAGACAGATCGATTCCCAATTTGTAGTAACAGTCATGGATGTTAGGTCGAAAGACAAAGCAAGCGTATTGCTGGATTTTGCAAGAAAATGTAATACCTTAAGCAGATCAAATCGTATTTGCTTGTATTTACCCCATGAAGTCGCACTAGATGAGGAAATACGATACGACGATTTTCATCTATTTGAGCAGACGCTTGAAGGGCTGATCAAAGAATGGATAAAGATTTGGAAAGCTTTTGGAGGCACACGGGCTCTGGGCTTTGATGCGACTTCACCAAAGCAGAATGTCCCCTAATAATTCCTAACCTCACGATGTGCATTCGAGCATATGATCATCTCATCTGACCTAATCCGTCACACCCTTATGCTAGGCTCTCTTCCGTCAAGGGGAGAGCCACATGCCTGCACTTCGCGCGATCAATCATAAGTTTCAAAGCTGCATATTTGCCGTTGTAATTGCGGCAAGCATGCTTTCCGGCTGCGCCTCGACCAGCACGCTGATCGACGGCCGATTTCCCACGGCTATAGGACCCGGCGTCGCTGTCGAGCATGGACTGAGCCTTGCCGTGTGGCTGGAAGATCAATGCGAAAGTGAGGAGGACGGATGGAGAGACTTTGACAGTGCTGGAAGATCTTTATGACGGACTTCTCATTCCCACGGAAATGCTGTTCGCCGTGGCGGCTGTCACTGTCCTGGGAACAGCCTGGAGTCTGTATGACCGGCTGACACTTCCAGCAGGCGAGCCGCTCCCTAATCGGCCGGGAACGATTATTAATTATATCAACCCGCATCGTGCTGGACCGGCTATGCGGACGAGCCCTCATGGCCCCATGACGGTTACGTGGTTCGGGTGCTCGTCGGCCTATGGGGAAAATGGAAAGCCGCATCGCCGCTAGGTTTGTAGGTCGTGAACAGGTCTTTTCAAAACCCCTGGAGCTATGACCTCTTCTGTCAGACCTCCATGCTGGGCTTTCTCCATGAACAGATGAACACTACAGTCGTTTGATACTGATTTCGACAAGGAGATAGAACGATGGGCTGTCTCGTATTCACCGACCTTCTCCAATTTGTCGAGGAGTTCAAACACGCTCGCCCGTATACCGAGCGGAATGTGATTCGAATAGCTGAATCGCAGCATGAAGGGTTTTGGTGGTATACGGCCGCGATGAGGATGAACATGACCGTGAGCTTCAAGGCATGACGAGCGATCTTGCAGGCCTTCAGGAGGCTTGCCGCGACCTGGGTCTTGAAATCCGCTGCGGCATCTTAGAGGAGATACCGGCGCTCCAATATTAGGAGGTGTGATGAGTCAATCATTCTTCTTAAACCAGCATATTCAAGAGTTTGCCTCGGCTCATCCTCTCGAAGATGGCTGGAGGGTGTACGAGCTTCCCGACGAAGCGGCATGCAGACTGTCGTTCCATTATCTCTTGGATTTCATTCAGTCCTGTCATCCTGAGTGTCTGAAGCGTCGGATTGCCATGAAGTGCGTTGCGGAAGGGGAATTGCGGGTGAGGCCTTGTGATGAAGAAATAGAAGTGCCTCACAAAGAGGTAGAGTGCGGAAGAGAATTGCAATCTGATGGATGGTTTGGTCAGGTAGACATGGAATGGGTCGGATATGGCATCCATTTCAAGAGCCTTCCTATTATGACGGCGGGCGGATATCCGACCGTGTATCACGTGGCTACACAGTCGAATATCGCGCTGCGCCTTTTTATTCGTGAGCTGGAGTGTTATGGGCGAACAAGGGAGAAAGGCCATATTACGGTCATGAACGGACCTGATATCCCTATCACGCCAGTTGAATGGGACGATATCATGTTGCCGCACGGACTTCTTGATGCCATTCGATCCAATGTTACAAGCTTCTTCGAGAATGGAGACCGGTATAAACAACTTGGCATCCCGCATCGACGCGGGCTTCTTTTCGCCGGCCCCCCTGGCTGTGGCAAGACAGTGACCTTGAAGGCGCTGGCCTACCATACTCGAGTGAAGGTCATCACACTGCTTGGCAAATCGAACATCGATGATGCCGAGATCGAGAACACGCTGGAACTTGCCGCCAGATGCACTCCGGCCATCGTTCTCTTTGAGGATCTGGACAAACTCCTCATGGGCAAATACGTATCGCTGTCATACTTCCTTAATCTATTGGATGGACTCAAGGTTCTCAATGGCGTCCTGGTGATCGCAACATGCAATGAGCCTGAGAAATTGGATCCGGCTCTTTTGTATCGTCCTAGCCGGTTCGATCGCATATGGACGTTCCCTGTGCCGGCCAAAGAACAGCGTCTGATGCTACTTGAAAAACGTGGACAGGGATACTTCTCTCGGCATGTGCTTCAAGAGGTCGCCGAAAGGTCTCAAGGGTTTTCCATGGCCTATGTACAGGAGATCGTCGTCAATGCGCTTCTTGAGTCAGCGCACAATGGAACGACGCCGACCGATTCGGATCTGCTACGGAGTCTCAAAACGCTACGGTCACAGCGAAAAAATATTACAAAAAAGCTCGATTCATTGGCGGAGTCCGACGGAGTCGGATTTGCCTTGTCGAGTCACGTCGAAATATCTTGATTCCAGAGGTAGCCGTCTACCGGCTTTCCCCAACTCAAGAGTATTTAGAAAGGTGGTTAAACCGCGTCGATGCGTGCCGTGATGAGGCCAATAACCGTATTCTGGAGGTCACGGTCAACGGGCATGCCGATGCGATCGTAACGGGCGATACGGATTTGCTCAGTCTCAATCCCTTTCGCGAGATCCGCATTATGAATGCCCGCGGACTTCATGAAATAGTCCTGTCGATCTGCCGCCCAGCCATGGTACAGGAGCGAGGGCGTTTTGAGCTGGCTAGCCTGGCTGCGGGTTGAGAGAAGCCGGCGACCTTGTCTTTCATGTATTGCTTTAGTAGTGTCCAGTTAACTCCAGGTGGAAAGTAAAAAGATCTGTCCATTCAGGCCGTCGCTAAGCTGATGGCCCGGACAGCCTTTTTGTACGTCTGGCGCCGAGTGCGATTTCAAGAGCAGTTTCGAGCCGGATGACGCGGCCGGTGAGATCTTCGATATGAAGCTGCTGTTTGGCGACGGTCTCGGTGAGTTGCTCGATTTTGTCGGCCAGCTTGATGGTTCTGGCAAATGCATCCCAGACCCGTTCCATGAGACCCATGCTCAGCGCTTCCTTCGAGATTTTTCGAGAGCTTGGATACGCGTTTCCGATTCCGCAACCAGCGCTAATGTCTTATCGATGGCTTGAATCGCCCTTTGAACTGCTCGCGTCACCTGTTTGGCGAATTGCTCCGACATGGCTGCATCTTCCGCGGGAGAAAATCGCTCACCTCCTTGGCGAAGCAGCTCGCCCATGGTCAAGTTGGCGGCTTTGGCTTTGCGGGCAAGACGGCGCTTTTGCGCCGGACTCATCAGAACGGGGACTTGGACACTGGGCTGGTTCATAAAGAGAAATCTTTGACGATATACATAAGATGTATCTCAAATTATGTACATGGCGTCGAGCAGGCGTTCCGCCTGCTAGCCCAATTCTCCCAGTCTCGATTGAACGATGCTCAGAGCTGCAATTGCCGCGGTTTCGGCCCGGAGAACCCTCGAGCCGAGAGTGATCAGCCTGTACCCTCGCTCTTGCATGAGCTTTGGTTCTTCATCGTCCCATCCACCTTCAGGTCCGATCAACAGCATGACTGTCTGATCCGATCCGCTCGGGAGCGGCACTGACGTGAGAGACGATTCGGACGACCGTTCGACCAGCATGAGTTTCTGGGCGGAAGGTAGCGCTGCTTCCGCCTTGGACAGATCGGTCGGCGCGGCGATCGTTGGAACGGTCCACCGTTCGGACTGTTGCGCGGCTTCGAGCGCGATTCGTCGCCATCTTTCCAGCTGATGTTCGATTCGGTCCGGCTGAATTTTGACGACGGCATGTTTTGCCCGAATAGGAATGATGGAGTCCACGCCCAGCTCGGTGGCTTTTTGGATAACCCACTCCATTTTGTCCCCTTTGAGGAGGGCTTGGACCAAGACAAGTGATGGACTGGTTCGAACTGGTGTCGCGATCGTTTCGACGATCCGGCTTTCGAGGCCTTGCGCGCCGATGCCGGTCACTCTGGTTCGGTAGCGCCCGCGGCGGTCATCCGTAATCAGCAGATCGTCTCCGACTTTAAGCCGCAGGACATCGCGCACGTGATGGAGCAGGGGGCCGGAAATTCGAACGAGCGGATGAGCGACTGCAGTGGATGTCACGAAAAAGGTGGGCATAGAAACCGACCGAAGGAGAGGTATGAATAACGACTTCCGGCTTATTCGAAGAACGTCTTCATTTTATCGAAGAAGCCGTCGCCGTCGGCCTCCATCGACATCCCGCTTTCTTTGGCAAATTCAGTAAGCAGTTCCTTTTGACGGGCGGTCAGCTTGGTGGGGATTTGAATCTTCATGGTATAGACTTGATCCCCGGTTGATTTGTCCTTCAGGCTCGGGATGCCCAGACCCTTCAGGCGCAGGATCTTGTCGTGCTGTGTCCCCGCAGGAACTTTGATGACCGTCGTCCCCTTTAAGGTCGGAACTTCGATTTTTCCACCGAGCGCTGCGGTAAGAAAGCTGATTGGAACATCGCAGAGGATGTCGGAACCCTTGCGCTGGAACACTTGGTGCGCCTTGACGGAAATCGCCACATAGAGGTCGCCGGGAGGTCCCCCGTTGACCCCATGCTCTCCCTCGTTGGAAAGCCGCAGCCGCATGCCGGTCTCGATTCCTGCCGGAATATGCACCGCGATCGTCCGTTCCCGATAGATGCGTTGTCGTCCTTGGCATACCGGACAGGGTTCGGTGATGATCTTACCGGCCCCCTCGCATTGACCGCAGGGCCTGCTCACGCTAAAAAACCCCTGTTGGAGTCTGATCTGTCCGGCCCCTTTGCAACTCGGACAGGTCTTGAGCGAGGAACCGGCCTTGGCTCCCGTGCCCTTGCAGTCAAGACAGGATTCCCACCGGGGAATTTTCAGCTTGGCTTCTTTGCCGTATACGGATTCTTCAAATGTGATCTCGAGATTGTATTGCAGGTCGTTGCCGCGTTCCGCACGTGTTCCTCCGCGTTGGCCGCCGAAGAAATCCTCGAAGATGTCGTTGAACACATCTCCGAATCCGCCGCCACGGCCGAAGTCAAATCCTTCGAAACCGGCACCGCCTTGCGAGCCGGCATGGCCGAACATGTCGTAGCGTTTCCGCTTCTCCTGGTCGCTGAGGTGCTCGTACGCTTCGTTGATCTCTTTGAATTTTTCTTCCGACTGCTTTTTTTGCTGTTCGCCGGTATGGAGGTCGGGATGATACTGGCGGGCGAGCTTCCGGTAAGCCTTTTTGACGTCGTCGTCTGAAGCGGTTCGATCGACTCCTAGCGTTTCGTAATAATCCCGTTTGGACACAAGTATCGTCGCTCCGTGAATGATCGCAGAAAGACCGAGTCTTGTTCGATCACAAGACTCGGTCTTATGCCGCGTATTGTATCTTATTTCTTATCTTTGTCTACTTCCTCGAACTCGGCATCGACGACTTTTTCGTCGGTCTTCGCGCCATTCGAGCTGGTGCCATCCGATTGGTCGCCGCTCGGTGCAGCCGACGCCGATGCCTTCTTGTACATTTCTTCAGCCAGCTTGTGAGAGGCGGTCGTCAAGGTTTGGGTTGCCGCTTCAATCGCATCCGGATCGGTCCCCTCCATGGCCTTCTTCAAATTCGCCACGGCCTCTTCGATTTTGGTCTTTTCCTCCGGCGCGATCTTGTCACCGTGCTCCTTGATGTTTTTTTCCGTCTGATAGATCAGACTGTCGGCCTGGTTCTTGGCTTCCGCTGCCTTGCGACGCTTTTTGTCGTCTTCCGTGTGTGATTGGGCATCCTTGACGAGCTGTTCGACTTCTTCCTTGCTCAGACCGCTCGATGCGGTAATTTTGATCGATTGCTCTTTCTGCGTCGCCAGATCCTTGGCCGACACATGCACGATTCCGTTCGCATCGATATCAAAGGTGACTTCGACCTGAGGCATGCCTCGAGGAGCAGGGGGAATACCCACGAGATCGAACTGGCCCAGCAACTTGTTATCGTTGGCCATTTCACGTTCACCTTGGAACACCCGGATGGTCACAGCGGTCTGGTTATCCGCCGCCGTCGAAAATACCTGACTCTTCTTGGTCGGAACCGTTGTATTCCGCTCGATCAGCTTGGTGAACACTCCGCCCAAGGTTTCGATACCCAGCGAAAGCGGAGTGACGTCCAGGAGCAGCACGTCTTTGACGTCGCCTTTGAGCACTCCTCCCTGGATTCCCGCCCCAATGGCGACGACCTCATCCGGATTGACCCCTCGATGCGGTTCTTTTCCGAAAAAGTCCTTTACAACCTGAATCACTTTGGGCATGCGGGTCATACCGCCGACGAGAACCACTTCGTTGATGTCCCGGGACGATACCCCGGCATCGGCCAGTGCTTTTTTACACGGTTCAATCGTCCGTTGGATCAGATCGTCCACCAACTGTTCGAGCTTGGCACGGGTCAGCTTGATCACCATATGCTTCGGACCGCTGGAATCGGCCGTGATGAACGGAAGATTAATCTCGGTCTCCTGAGAAGAAGACAACTCGATTTTGGCCCGCTCCGCAGCTTCTTTTAACCGCTGAAGCGCCATGCGGTCCTTGCGCAGATCGATGCCCTGATCCTTTTTGAACTCGTCGACCAGCCAATCCATGACACGAAGGTCGAAGTCGTCGCCGCCGAGATAGGTGTCGCCATTTGTCGATTTGACTTCGAAGACTCCCTCGCCGATCTCGAGGACCGATACGTCGAAGGTCCCTCCGCCCAAATCGTACACCGCGATCCGCTCGTCTTTTTTCTTGTCCAAACCATAGGCCAGGGAGGCGGCGGTCGGTTCGTTAATGATCCGGAGAACGTTCAGTCCGGCGATCTGGCCGGCGTCCTTTGTCGCTTGCCGCTGGCTATCATCGAAATACGCCGGCACTGTGACGACGGCCTCGGAAATCTTTTCGCCGAGATAGTCTTCCGCCGTTTGGCGCATTTTCTGAAGAATCATCGCGGAGATTTCCGGGGGACTATATCGTTTCCCGCGCAACTCCACATGCGCGTCTCCATTGTCGGCTTCGACCACTTTGTAGGGAAGCCGCTTGAGCGCTTCCTGGACTTCTTTGCTGCGGAACTTCCTGCCCATGAGTCGCTTGACTGAAAAAATCGTGTTTTCAGGATTCGTGATGGCCTGACGTTTGGCAATTTGTCCGACCAACCGCTCGGATTTATCCGTGATGGCCACCACAGAAGGCGTGGTGCGGCTGCCTTCCGCGTTTGCAATGACGACGGGGTCGCCGCCGCTCATAATGGCAACACAGGAATTCGTCGTTCCCAAGTCGATGCCGATTACTTTACCCATGGTATGTGTGCTCCTTCCTCAATGCTTGTCGTTTTCAGTATCGTAGATATGCATCTTTACGATGCGGTGTTCGCTCCGCCCGTCGATACGCTGACCATCGCCGCCCGAAGGATACGATCATGCAGACGATACCCTCGCTGAAACTCTTCGACGACGTGGTGCTCGGGGACGTGACTGGACGGAACCGAGGTCACAGCCTGATGGCCTGAAGGATCGAATTCCTGTCCGACAGTAGGTATGGGCTGTACTCCGAATTTCTGCAGCACAGCGGACAGTTGCTTCAATGTCAGCTCAACCCCTTGTGTCAACGAATCCTTGCTTCCGGATTCATTTGCAGCCTTGATGGCACGCTCCAGATTGTCGACAACCGGCAACAACTCTTTAATAATCTGTTCGTTTCCGAATCGAACCTGATCACGCTGATCCCGTTGAGCTAATCGCTTGTAGTTATCAAACTCCGCTGCGAGCCTCAAATATTTATCATTGAGGATCTTGAGTTCGTCCGGGTTGCACGTTGGTAGGTTTCCGAGTTCACCCGATGCGTTGTTGGATTCCTGATTGTCTCCTAACTCATCGATTATATTGGCGTTATCTTTTTCCTCAGTCACGGCTGCTCCTTTTTATGAGCACGAGATAGGCATAGACCGCATAAAGTCAACAGGAACAAAGGAAATATATTATGGAAATGAATTGGCTAGACCCAGTGAGCGGTGCCGCCGTTTTCTTGTGAACGTCGATACAGCAATTCCAATCCCTCGAGAGTCAGCAGCGGTTCGATCTTTTGAATGGATGACGTTTCAGGAGCTATGGTGGAGCTCAACCCGCCCGTGGCGATCACATATGTGGAATGCCCCAATTCCTGTTCGATACGCCGTACCAAGGCATCAACCAACCCGGCATATCCGAAGATCAAGCCTGACTGAATGCTTCCGGATGTATCGGCACCAATGACGCTCTTAGGTCTGATCAACTCAACCTTGGACAACTTGGCCGCACGGGCAAACAGCGCTTCGGCCGATATTCCCAGTCCGGGAGCAATAACTCCGCCAAGGTACTCCCCGGTCTTCGTGACCGCACAAAATGTCGTCGCCGTTCCAAAATCGACTACGATGAGATCTCGACGATATTTATGGTATGCGGCGGCGGCATTGACGAGGCGGTCGCTGCCAATCTCCTTCGGATGAGGGTACCTAATGATCATGCCCGTATCGATATCCGAAGTGACCAGAAGGGGGCATCGATGGAAGAACTGTTCAATAAGAATTTCGAATGTTCCGGTCAATGCAGGAACGACACTGGATATGACGGCGGCATCTATGCGTATTGCCGGTACACCCGCTGCCGAGAGCAGACTCGTAAACAAGATGCCGTATTCGTCCGATGTTTTTTTCGCATCCGTCGCCAAGCGCCAATGTGCGTGCAGGCGTCTATCCTCATAGATTCCCCAGACGACGTTGGTATTGCCGATATCAACTACAAGGAGCATGATGCCATTGTACGGTCCGTCGGCCGATTTAGCTAGCAGCCTGTTGACAAAGTCGACCGTCCCACCCGCCCAGCCCGGACGCGCCGAGACGCGTCTTTCACCAAGCTTTGTTCTCGCGGGACACTGCCGCCTCACCATCTCGGCGGCGTTCACAGGCGTGCCGTGCCTTATTCGGCACGGCGTGAACCTCAGAGGCTCAACGTACGGCCTGGGAGGACGACTGTTCCTACAGTCAGGGAGCGGGCGGGTGGGTGAAAAAAGACGGCCTTTCTGAACAGCCTGCAGGGCAGGCTAATACCGCACGTAACTTCAAACATGACTCTATTTCCAAGGTCATCACGTAGTTTGTCCACACTGCTAGGTGCGTAAGTGAATGATATCTGCAGCTCGAAGATGACGAATCGGCTCCCGCCTAACGTCGGATTCTGGACGGTGAGGTTCGACGATAAGTGAACCGTCCGGGCCAATGGATCGAGCCAGGGCGATAAAATCCTGCCCTCCCGTCAGGCTGGCCTTGATCCTTTTTCCCAACGTCGAGCATCGGCGGTTGTAGGCTTGTGCTATGCGCTCCGATCCGCGAGTGGCGTATTCTTCAAGACATTGTTCAAGTTCATTGAGCAACTGTGCGATAACTCGGTTACGATCAATCTCAGCCGTCGACTCATGACGGATGGTCGTCGCACCATCCCGCAACTCTGCCGGAAAATCTTGATTTTTACCATTCACATTCAACCCGACACCAATCACCTGAAATGATTTTGATCCAGGCAGCGGTCCGCTTTCGCACAAAATACCGCCGACTTTCCGCTCGCCGATGAGAAGATCGTTGGGCCATTTAACTGAAACGGCGACAGTCGATACCATTTCGATCGCTTCGGAAGCCGCGAGCGCCGTCAGCAACGGCAGCCAGGAAAGGCAATCGGACAGACGATCAAGAGGAGCGGAATTTATCAACACGATAGAACAGTAAATGTTTACACCTGGAGGTGAGAACCACTGCCTCGATAGCCGGCCACGTCCTGCAGTCTGTGTATCGGCCAGTACAACCGTGCCGTGCTCGACACCTGCCTGTACGAGCCTGACCGCTTCGCGGCTCGTCGAGTCGACTTCATCGTGTAATTCCATGCGTTGGCCGAGACAACGGGTGCTGAGGGTGCTCCGGATCGCATCGGCGGAAAGTGAAGGTGGCATGCTTATCGTCTTCGTCTCGACCGTACTCTCGTCAGTTCGAGACTCACATCGGCGGCGGAGGCTGAATGAGTGAGCGCGCCGATTGAAATACGATCCGCTCCGGCCGCAGCCATCGCGCGGACATTCGTCAAAGAAATGCCGCCGGATACCTCAACCAACGCCCGCCCCCGGATCAATGCCACGGCTCGTTTCACCATGTTGACAGACATGTTATCAAGCAAAATGACATCTGCTTGTGCCGCCAATGCTTGCTTGACCTCCGGCAACGTCTCAACCTCTACAATGATCGGCATGTCCGTGGGACTTCGAAGATGAGCAAGACGACAAGCGGCTTTCACAGTCCGTCTTGTCCGATTCAACAGGGCAAGATGATTGTCTTTGATCAGAATGCCGTCTTCCAGAGACAGCCGGTGGTTGAGTCCCCCACCCAGCGAGACAGCCCATTTTTGCAAAGCTCTCCATCCGGGCAGTGTTTTTCTCGTATCAAGAATCACTGCGGGGAACTCTTGCACCGCCTGGCAGAACCTGCGCGTCAGTGTGGCGATGCCCGACAGATGCTGGAGGAAGTTCAGAGCTACTCGCTCGGCCATCAGCATAGAACGGCCGTCGCCTTGAAGTTGCATCAAGACGTCCCCTGCGTTCGCACGGCCCCCATCGCCGATCAACACGCTCAAGAACAACGATGTATCGACGGCCAGGAACGACTGCACTGCCGCAGCCATTCCCGCGACAACGAGCGGCTCCTTGGCGATAATCGTCCCTCTCGCAGCGACGGCTGACGTGAACAATGCCGCAGTCGTGACATCTCCGTTGCCCAGATCTTCCTGAAGCCCTTCGCGTACGAGCCGGCGAATGTCTGCGGCCGGAAGCGTCACCATGACTTATGGTCTCAGCATCGAACGCAGCTGACCTTCGCTACTGGCCAGGAGATCCTGATCATTCTGGAGACTCTTTAGGCGGGATTGATGGTCGGCAATGACATCCGGAGGAGCTTTTGATACAAACTCGTGATTCCTTAATTTTCCCTGAAGCCTGGCCATCTCCTTGTCCTGTTCCTCGATCTGTTTTACGATCCGATCAAGCGCTTTCTTCAGGTCTACATCACCCGAGACAGCGATTCCGATCGAAAGTCCTTCGGTCACGAGGCGAAGGAGTTTGCTCTTGGGCCATTCATCCGGTGAACGAATCTCCGCAGTGCCTCGGCTCAGGTGAGCGAGATGCGGTCGAATAGAATGAAGCAGCCGCTGCACGGTAGCATCATCATGCGCAACATAAAATGATACTTGTTGTCCGGGAGGGTAGTTCAGCAGAACACGTCCGGTTCTCAGCAGACTGACCGCGTGCTCCAGCCATGCGTACAGACGTTCGGCTTCCGGGTTGCGTCGTTCTCCATTCGTTTGGGGAAACTGCTGTATGACCAGGCTGTCTCCCTGGTGAGGAATGGTCTGCCAAATCTCCTCGCTGATAAACGGCATGAACGGATGCAGGAGACGCATTGTGGTTTCCAGCGTTTCTACGAGCGTATGCCGTATTCCAGGGGCGTCGGGATGTTGAGGGTCTTGAAGGGCCGGTTTGATCATCTCCAAATACCAGTCACAGAACTCATGCCAGATGAAGCGGTACAGTGCCGCTGCAGCTCGGTCGAACCGGTATGCTTCGAGTTCTGATATGACCGACGCAATCGCGTGGTCGAGACGGCTGCAAATCCAGCGGTCGGGGAACGAACGGGCTCCTGCCGGAGTCGCTGATGTCTGCCCGTCAAGATACATCAGGGCGAACCGTGCGGCGTTCCAGACCTTGTTGGCAAAGTTCCGATATCCTTCAATGCGTTCCTCCGCGAGTTTGACGTCCCTGCCCGGCGAAGCCATAGACGCCAGCGTAAAGCGTAAGGCATCGGTTCCGAACTGGTCCATGACGTGCAGGGGGTCAACCACATTCCCTTTTGACTTACTCATTTTCTGCCCTTCGGCATCGCGGACCAGGGCGTGGATGTACACGTCGCGGAACGGGACCTCTTCCATGAACTTGAGCCCGAACATGATCATGCGCGCAACCCAAAAAAACAGAATGTCCAGACCGGTGACCAGGGTAGAGGTCGGATAGTACTTCTGGAGCTCCGGAGTGTGTTCGGGCCATCCGAGCGTCGAGAAGGGCCACAGACCTGATGAAAACCAGGTGTCGAGCACATCGGGGTCACGAAGCAACGACTGTGTGCCGCAGGCTGGACATGCCGACGGGGCAGTACGAGACACGATCGCACGAGCGCCCTGCAGCAGCGTGATCCGCGTCACGGTCGTACCATCTACGTTCGTCACGACCTGGCGTTGAATGAGGTCGGCATTGCACGATTCACAATACCAAGCCGGAATTTGGTGTCCCCACCAGATCTGTCGGGAAATGCACCAGTCTCTGATATCACGCATCCAACCGAGATAATTATTGACCCAACCTTCTGGAATGATCCGAATCCGGCCATCTTCGACGGCCTTGATGGCTGGCTCTGCCAACGGTTGGATGTTCACGAACCATTGCGGCGACAGATAGGGTTCGACGATCGTTTTGCACCGATAACATTTTCCCACCGACATCTTATGATCATCGACTCCGACCAGTGATTCCCTCTCGCGTAGCGCCTGTTCGACCTTAGGCCTGGCCTTTGCGACTGGCAGTTTACCAAGTGTCTGGATGACACCTTGGTCCACGCCTGCAGCATGCAGCAACCCCGGATCCATCAGCGCTTGATGATCGAGAATCGCGAGGCGTGGGAGATGATGACGCTCACCGGCCTCGAAGTCATTGAAGTCATGCGCTGGAGTAATTTTGACGGCGCCTGTTCCAAATTCACGATCAACCAGAATGGGATCTCCGACAATAGGCACGGTTCTGTTGGTAAGGGGAATGTGCACCCGCCGGCCGATCAGGCCACGATAGCGAGGGTCGTCGGGATGAACTGCGACCGCCGTGTCCCCCAATAAGGTTTCCGGTCTAGTCGTTGCCACCGTCAAGGCGGTTGACGCTTCGCCTTCCAGAGGATATTGGATCAGATAAAGTTTTCCCTTTGTTTCTTCGTGTTCGACCTCGATGTCCGACAGCGCGGTAAGACAGCGCGGGCACCAATTGATGAGCCGTTCCCCACGATAGATCAATCCATCCTCATACAGTCGAACGAATCCCTCGACGACGGCTTTTGAGAGCCCCTCGTCCATGGTGAAGCGAAGTCGATTCCAATCGCACGACTCCCCCAGCTTCTTCTGCTGCTCGATGATGGTGTTCCCTGACTCGGCCTTCCAGCGCCACACTCTCTCGATGAACCGTTCTCGTCCAAGCGATTCGCGTGATAATCCTTCAGCCGCCATCTGTTTTTCGACGACATTCTGTGTCGCAATACCGGCATGGTCGGTTCCTGGCAGCCAGAGCGTATTCCACCCCTGCATCCGGCGCCACCGAATGAGGATGTCTTGCAGCGAGTGGTTCAGCGCATGGCCGATATGAAGAGAACCGGTGACGTTGGGAGGAGGAATGACAATGGAGAATGGCTGACCGGGAGCATGAACATCCGCGTGGAAGTATCCGCGGTCATTCCAGATGCGGTACCAGCGAGCTTCGACTGTCTTGGGGTCGTACGTTTTATCGAGTTGCGGGATGGTCATTGGTTCGCCGCGTCATCACGGGCGCATCTTACCACGCAGCAGAGATGCCCTCAAGACAAGCCGGCCCGGCTTGAGAGGAACCGGTCCGTGTGTTATACACACATGCGTTGACGCGAGCACAGTTCTTCATTCACCTTTACAAGTCGGAGACTTGATATGGCGACAGGCCGTGAGAAGGATCGCAAGACGAGAAAAAAGCACCGCAAGAATGTGAAGCGGATGAAAGCCTTGGCGAAGGCCAGGAAGGGAAAGAAAGGAAAAAGAAGCTGATCGAGAAGGTATTGCGCGTCAGGCTGCTTCGGATAGGCGCTTGATCTCGGTTCTGATTTGTTCCTCGGCGATGTCCGGTACGACCTGCTGCACGGTTTGCCGGACTTGATCGTCGGCTGTCACCCGCACCAGTTCTTCTGCAAGTTTTTCAATCTCTCTGGACGCCGCTTTTCTGACTTCTTCCTGGATCTGTCCGTCAAACGTTTTGATATGTTCTTGAACGAGGGCAGGGACAGATGATCCCATCGAACCGACCTGATCCCGGACAAGATGCTCGAGGTGTTCGGCGACGCGAGGCGTGGCGATCTCCCGAACCGTCTGGCGGATGATCGGTTCCAGATCCGGAATTGCCGAGGCGATTATTTTCGGGAGCTCTTTCGCGACCAACGACTCCATGGCTTCAATGACGCTGTCATGAGTCAACTTGGCGGCCACCTGTTGTTCGACTTCGGACTTGACCGCCTTGGCGACTTCCATAGCGAGATTTTTGGCGATCATGCCCGGGAGCATTTCAGAAATTGTTTTTTCTGCCCTCTCGGACATTGATTGCAACAACTGTCCAAGCAGTCCTTTCATGGCTTCTTCCGGTTCCGATGCGGGAGATTTACCACTGGATGCTGGCATCATAGGCTGATCCCTCTGTAGCGGTGCGGAAGCGATGGGTTGTGCTTCAATTTCTCCTGTCTGATACTCATCTTCCGCGCCAGGTCCTTCATCGTCGTCGGAGTCAGTGGCGCTTGAGACCGGAGGCCAGACCCGCCGCTTCTTCTTGTTCGTTTGCCCAGGGTCGGGCTTTTTTGAATCGAGTTCCTTGATCAGTTCAAGCAGCTGCTCGGACTGAAACGGTTTTTTCAGCAATGCCTTTACGCCCAAGGATTTGAGATGAGCCTCTTCAAGCCGGTCCCCCGCGCTTACAAGGGAAATGATATAAGTCTCCGATAACGAATCGACCTTATGGACTTCCTTGCAAAAACCAGAAAAGGTCATATTATCGAGATGGTAGTCGGCAATAATGAGATGGGGGGTCGTCTTGCGCGTCGCCTCCAAGGCTGCCGGTCCATCTTGGAAACCGATTACCTCGAATCCTTCAGGCGTAGAAATCTGCTCAACCATCCGTCGGACAGCCGGACTGCTGTCGATAATAAAAATCGTCAAAGGCACTCCAAACCTCCAATTTTATTGGACTCCGTCGAAGCTAGCAGTGGAGGTATTCTTTGTCAAGAAATGGGAAGATAGATGCGCTGTGACACCGTAATATCTTCATCGACATCATCGGTACGACTTTCGCGCAGGAGCCTATCAGCATGAATGAATCGATCCGGGTGGTTTTTTTCGATGCCGCCGATACGTTGTTCCATGTAAACGGATCGGTGGCGGAAATATATTTGGCACATGCGGTCCAATTCGGGTTTCAGCAGTCACCGGGTTCTCTGGATGCCATTACACAGGCCTTCGGCAGGGCCTTTCGTGATGCCCCGCCGGCTCTATTTGCAGAAACAGACCCGGTAAAACTCAAAGACAGCGAGAGGTTGTGGTGGTTCGATATCGTCCACAATGTATTTTATCGGGTCGGGATGTTCGAGCGATTCGACGACTTCTTTGGCGAAGTCTTCAAGGCGTTCGAAAGTCCGGAATCGTGGAGGTTGTTTCCTGACACCGTGCCGTCACTACAGGATCTTCGCAACCGGAAAATCGAACTTGGCATCATTTCGAATTTCGACTCGCGCCTGTTCTCGGTCATGCGGGGTCTCGGGATAGCAGATCTATTCGATACGATTACGATCTCGAGCCTGGCGAAAGCGGCAAAACCGGCTCAGAAGATTTTTCACTTGGCGTTGGAAAAACACGCCGTGGATCCGGAAGAAGCGATTCATATCGGGGACAGTATACGGGACGATGTTCAAGGGGCGACCCAGGCGGGTCTCCATGCGATTCTTTTGGATCGTCAGGGCCGAAAGACGGATCCGCAGGTCAGATCCATCCGGAGTTTGAAGGAGATTCCGGAGATTCTTGAACGTTAGAGTAACAGCGGAACCACATCCCGAGCCCTTCCTTGAACCGCCACATCAACGATGTGTGAATTCCCGGTCGGTTCAATGTTAATTTCAGCCACGAACGCGCCTTGCTCTTTAGCCAGAGAGGCGAAACCAGCAGCCGGATAGACGACTCCGGAGGTGCCTACCACGAGTAGGACGTCGCACGATTGCACCGCTTTCAGACTCTGTTGAATGTCTGCGGCAGCCAGAGCCTCGCCGAACCACACGATATGCGGCCGCAACAGCCCGCGGCAATGACGACAGATCGGAAGCAGGGCAATCGGTACATCGTGATTGGGTTCGACGGAGCCACATGCCGTACACCGTACCATCCAAATATTGCCGTGAATCTCCGTCAGCCATTGAGATCCCGCATTACGATGCAGGCCGTCCACATTCTGAGTAATGAGGTGGAAAGATGGTCCACGCCGTTCGAGATCGGCCAGGGCCACATGAGCTGCATTCGGTCGTTTTGTGCTGATCAGTCCTCGCCGCCAATCATACCATTCCCATACGAGGCGGGGATCCCGAGCAAATGCTTCGGGCGTTGCGAGGTCTTCGGCCCGAAAGCTCCTCCACAACCCGTCTGTACCGCGAAACGTCGGGACACCGCTATCGGCGGAGATGCCAGCTCCCGTCAATACGACAAGAGACCGGGCTCCGCTGATGCGTTCTTTCAACTGTGCCAGCGGATCCATGAGCGGGGTCAGTAGTGTGTCATGGGGCGGTTCTTGGTCCTGACTCGCATGCTATAGTACCGCTGATTGTGAGGCAATTGGAAAGGAACGGTATGAAACAGATTCTCATGGTCGGGGCCGGATCCGTCGGAGGGTTTTTCGGCGCCCATCTGGCCAAACACCTTCCGCATGTTTCGTTTCTTCTTCGCCCCCGGACGCTGGATGCGGTCAGGCGCAACGGCCTGACGATTCGTAGCGCCGGCAACACGTTTACGGTTCATCCGGACGCGTCTTCAGATGCCCGTTCCTTGCCGCGCCCAGATCTGATCGTGCTCGGGGTGAAGGCCTATGATCTCGACGAAGTATTGGACCAGATTGAACCGGTCATGTCCGACCGCACAGTCATTCTCACACTGCAAAATGGCATCGATACGGAAGACCGTATTCTCGAACGCTTCAAGCGGGACTGTGTGATAGGGGGAGTCGCATTCATCTATTCGAAAATTGCCGAGCCAGGCATCATCGACCATTATAAGAAGGGGGCTGTCGCCATCGGGGAGCTCTTAGGTCATGAGAGTCAACGGCTGTTGAAGATCCGAGAGCTGTTTGCGGCTGCCGGCATTCCCTGTCAGATCTCCCCGGATATCCGGCGCGCCAAATGGGAAAAAATGTGCTGGAACTGCGTCTTCAATCCTCTGACCGTCCTGATCGATGACAAGGTCGCAAAGGCGTTGGACCATCCGGAGATGTCCAACGTGATTCGGCAGATCGTTGGCGAAGTCGCCTCAGTCGCTGCCGCTCGTAAAGTTCCACTGCCCGCCGATATGCCCGAACGAGTGATTAAATGGACGAGGGAAATCCGGGACATTCACACATCCATGTATGACGATTGGAAGGCCGGTCGACAGACGGAAATTCGGATGCTGAACGGATATATTGTTGAGCAGGGACGGGCATTCGGCATCCCGACCCCCGTCAACGAAGCCCTGACGGCGATGATCAAAACCATCACCGAAAAAGAACGGGCCGGAGCCGGCATGATCCGCATTGATGGGCTGGTGGTGACACCTGTTTCCTTCGACAGAACGGCGATCGACCAGCTTCACAGGGAGCACCATGTTGAAGATGTCGGTGCGTTGATGCCCGGAATGCAGGGCCGCGCCATCAAGGTCCAGGCGCTGTTGGACATTCCAGCCTTGCAAGTCCAAGCGGATCATGTGACTTTTCACTCGCTCGACGGAAAGTATGCCGCCACCCTGACGATCCAACAGGCAAAAACATTCGGCCTCCTACTGTATGAGCGCGACGGCATGCCGCTC
Source organism: Nitrospira sp. KM1 (assembly GCF_011405515.1). Classification (NCBI taxonomy): domain Bacteria; kingdom Pseudomonadati; phylum Nitrospirota; class Nitrospiria; order Nitrospirales; family Nitrospiraceae; genus Nitrospira; species Nitrospira sp. KM1. Next base: position 329,916 of record NZ_AP022671.1, read on the forward strand.
ACAGAACACTCCGGTGGTCCGTTCCGTCTCATTACCCCGGGACTGGGCGATCTTTGCGCCAATGTCAAACACGTGGGGCGCATAGAAATCGTGCGCGGGACGGGAAAAGATACCCGACCAGCCGACAGACCTCCCGAATGCACGCCGGCAGAGCGGTCATCCTCATATTAGCGAATGACCTGAATATTCCTCCATCGTTCTGATCGATAGCGCCACACCATCAACCCCATCCTGAGGGTCCAATCCGCGATCATGGCGAGCCAGACGTATGCGATGCCCAAGTGCAGCCATACGCCAACCGCGACCGCAATAGGAAGCCTCACTGCCCACATGCCGATGGTCGTGGCCACCATAATGAAGTGGGTATCACCTGCGCCGCGCAACGAACCTGCCAACACCATCGTCAATGCAAGGGGCACCTGGATGAGCGCCACAATCTTCAGGAATGTTGTCCCCAGCTCGATGACATCCTCATCGTGCGTGAACGCCCTGAGCAGGCCGTATGGAAAAAAGAAAAAGATGAGCCCCATCGCTGCCATCACCAGGGCAGCCATGCGGTTCGCCTCAAGATTTTCAATCTTCGCTCTCGTAAATTTTCCGGCGCCGATGCTTTGGCCGACCATGGTCGCGGCAGCAATGGCAAATCCATATCCAGGCAGGAACGACAACGATTCAATCGAGAGCCCAACTTGATGGGCTGCATAGGAGACGGTGCCATAGAGGAGCACGATTTTCGTATAGAGGAGGATCCCGGCCTGCTGTACGATTCGCTCACCGGAGACCGGAGCTCCTACCTGCCACAACGTCCTGATCCATTCGACGTGGAGATTCTGACTCTTCCGAAAGATGGGCATGGCTCGAACCAAGAGAAAGAGCATGCCGGCCGCTTCGGCTATACCCACCGCGGCGGCGGCACCGCTCACGCCGAATGCGGGCACACCCCACTTGCCGTAAATCAAGGGGTACGCAATTCCGACATGGAGCACATTGACCACGATCATGGCGTACATCGGTGTCCGTGTGTCTCCCGTCCCCTGTAAGATGGAGGCCAGCACCTGGAGCAAGACGGTAAAGGGAATAACCAGAAAGATCAGGGTGGAATAGGGAAGTGCGACGTCGATCACACGGGCATCGGCTCCCAGCATTGTCATGGCCGCTTCGTTGCATGAGATACCCACGACGCTCAATACCAGTGACACTCCGGCAGAGAGGCCGAGAAAAAGACGAGCCGCTTGCCCCGCATCCTCCCGTCGTCGCGCTCCCCACAATTGAGCCACGATGACGTTCGTTCCGACCGAGAGGCCTGAGACCAGCGTCGTGGCAATGAACGCCAGCAGCTGGCCCAGTCCGACGGCGGCAATGGGCACGGCGCCGAGGCCGCCAACAAGGAACACGGCCACGATGCCTTCCGTTCGTTGGAGCAAACTGCTGACGGTCACCGGCAGGGCCAGTGTCATGACGGATTTTCTGATTTGCAACAGGCCGTTGGCCATCCGCGCATCCTAGCAGAACACTGTGTCAAGGCATGTAGACAAAATCTGTACGCTTCGATAGGGTCTGTTTCCCATGACCGAGTCTATTGAAGGCCCTGGCACGAGCCCATCCCCAGAGCCTCGCCTATCCAAATCGAAGTACTTGAGCGGTTTGCAGTGTCACAAACGCCTCTATCTGGAAGTGCATCATCCTCAATATGCCTCGCCTCACGATATTTCGACGCAGGCTATGCTGGACATGGGCACCGAGATTGGTGAACTTGCCCGACGGTGTTTCCCGGGAGGCATCCTGGTCAAAGCGGGGTTTCGCCAACGGGAGGAAGCGCTGGCTGAGACGGCGGCGCTGATACAGAATCCCTCCGTTCCCACCATCTTTGAAGGCGCGTTTGAATACGGCGGAGTACTGGTCAGAGTCGATATTCTTCAAAGAATTTCGTCAGGGGGGCCGTTCACTCCTCCAACATGGCGTGTGATAGAGGTCAAATCATCGACCAAGGTCAAGGAAACCCACCTCAACGATCTCGCGATCCAGAATTATGTCGTCGCTCAGACGGGAATTTCACTGGCAGCCGGTTGCCTCATGCATATCGACACGCGATATCGTTTTGAAGGCGGCGACGTGGATATCTCACGGCTATTTACGATCGTCGATGTCACTGAGGCGCTTGCGGGTAGGTTGGACGGCATCAGTGAACATCTGAGAACAATGAAAGCCATGTTGCGAGAGAGGCGGGAACCAGAGATCAATCCAGGGCATCATTGCCAAAGTCCATATGAGTGCCCCTTTTGGGATTACTGTACGAAAGACAAGTCCCCACGCTGGATCTACAACCTTCCCGGTTCCCGGCAGACCGTAACGCGTTTAGCAGAACAGGGGGTTGTCCTGATTGATGACATTCCCACAATGGCCCCGTTGTCGCCGTCTCAACGCCGAGTGAAGGACAACGTCGAATATATCTCTCCCGGATTGGAGGCTGCGCTTCGATCCATCCGACATCCCGTGCACCACGTCGATTTCGAAACCGTCATGCTGGCGGTTCCTCGATATCCTTCGACCAAGCCCTATCAGTCGATCCCCGTACAATGGTCGAATCATATTGTGTCGGAATCCGGAGAGACGATGCATCACGAATACCTTCATGCTGAATCGACGGAACCGCGCGAACGCTGGGCCGAGGCGCTCATTGAATCCCTGGGCTCGGAAGGAAGCGTGTGCGTGTATTCTGCGTACGAGGAGGCTATGTTGAGACAACTCGGAGAGGCCTTTCCTCGGTTCCGTTCGGCGATCAACAGTATTATTCGGCGCCTCTGGGATCTCCATCCGGTCATACGGGATCATTATTATCATCCCGGATTTGCCGGATCGTATTCCATTAAATCCGTGTTGCCGGCGGTCGTGCCGTCTCTCGGATATGACGACTTGGAAATCAGAGAAGGAGGGCAGGCGGCATGCGAGTATTATCGTATGGTATTCGTCGAAACTGATTGGGTTGAACGACTGCGAATCCGTGAGGCATTGTTGCAGTATTGCGCGCGCGACACATTTGCAATGGTCGAATTGAGGCGAGCGCTCTTGGAAAAAGCACGCCAGGTTTCTGAAATGTGATGCGGACCCGACCGGAGAATTTCCGATCGGTTACCGCATGGATCGAGTGCGGCAGCAGGATCATCGCAGTGAGGTGATGTGTGCGTAGAGGTTTTTGTATCTGCATCGCGTGCATGGCGAGCGTCGGGATCTTTTCTTTTCCGGCTGTGGAGGGGGCAGTGCCTGAATCCAAACTACACGTTGCAGCGGCACAAGATGAGGTGCCTGCAATTCGAGACCTCCTATCGAAAGGAGCGGCCATCGATGCAAAGGATGACGGCGGACGGACTCCTCTATTGGTCGCCACTCATGCGAATAAGATCCACGCGGCAAGGGCGTTGATCGAGGCGGGTGCCGACGTCAATGCCAAGGACCGGATCAACGACAGCCCGTACCTCTACGCGGGAGCACATGGGTATCTCGACATTCTCAAGATGACCTTGGTGCATGGCGCCGACCTGAGAAGTACCAACCGGTATGGCGGAACGGCTCTCATCCCCGCCGCCGAACGCGGGCATGTTGAAACCGTTCGTGTGCTTATCGAAGCAGGGGTTCACGTCGATCACATCAACAACCTCGGTTGGACGGCATTGCTTGAAGCCATCATCCTCGGAAACGGCACGGACCGGCACCGGCACATTGTAGACCTGCTGGTCAAGGCCAACGCAGACGTCAATTTGGGCGATCGCGAAGGGGTCACACCGCTCCAGCATGCGCGCGCCCGCGGCTATAAAGAGATCGAAAAGATTCTCATGATGGCGGGAGCACGATAACAGGACATCAGTCTGCGATGGAATCGTCTTTTGAGTGGAAAATGAACGGGGCCCTTTCCCTTACGATTTTGGTCTTCCGCATAAGGCGAGGACATACAAACAGTTCTGATCTGAGAACAAAACAATTTGAGAAATGGCGGGCCGAGAACAATGAAACGGAGAACCACGTCTACGCCATAGCCCTCTGTGCCTCTCCGAAATAAATCTATAAAGCGAACGGCAGCACATTGGTGGTTAGCGGACCTCTGGTTATTCGTCACAGTGATCACAAAGCGGCGCGTAGTTTGTGCCCGACCTCTTCTTACGCATAACGGCGACTCAAGGTATTCTGAAGAACCAGGGATGGAGATTTTATAGCATGGCGACGCTCGTCTTCGGAATGAATCAGTCACTGGACGGCTATGTCGACCACAAGGAATTTGAGCCGGATCCCGCGCTCTTTCGTCACTGGATAGAGCACGTGCGCGGCGTGACGGGCAGTGTGTACGGCCGCCGCATGTACGAGGTCATGCGCTATTGGGACGAAGACCATTCTGAGTGGACCCCGGAGCTCCGCGAATTCGCCACGGCATGGCGGAGCCAGCCGAAGTGGGTCGTGTCGAGCACGTTGGAGTCGGTTGGCCCCAACGCCACGCTTGTCGAGGGTGACCTGGAGACGGTGATAGGTGACCTGAAGGCTCGGCTCGCTGGGGAGATCGCCGTTTCCGGACCAGACCTGGCGCGAAGCCTGACCGACCTCGGTCTTATCGATGAGTATCGACTCTACTTCCATCCCGTCGTGCTTGGTCACGGCAAGCCATTCTTCGCCGGCCACCGGCCGCCGCTCCGCCTTGTGGCCAGTGATGTGATCGGCGAGGACGTGATCAGGTTGACATACGTTCCTGCCTAATCATGCAACTTGCCCGACGGATCGCACCGACGCGGCAGGTCCGCCTTTGCGGTCGAAAGCACCCAGTATTGCGCTGCGCCAGTCCATCGCGCTGGGCCAAGATAGATCGAGCTACAGCGTAGAATCGGCGGTTCGCTACGCCGCTTGTTGGCGATGCGGTGATCGGCGGCGATATCGCACCATGGAGGACAATCGGCGGCTTATGGCGGAGAGGGTGGGATTCGAACCCACGGTCGAGTTACCCCGACAGCAGTTTTCGAGACTGCCCGATTCGGCCGCTCTCGCACCTCTCCGTGATCTGATCGCACGGCTGGATTTAGGGGAAGCGTTGGTCACACAGCGGTAAACCAAACCGGCCGAAGCTTACCTGGCAACGACAGATATTTCAATCGATATTCTCTTGATCCGGTCCATGGTCCTTCACGCTTCGCCCGCCTGTTGGGAAGAGCGTGCATGAACGAGTGGAAGAAAAGTGAATCTCCTTTGGCTCTGCAATGAGCTGTACTATCTTTAATGATTATCAGGACTTCTCTATCGCCCACCCTCCGATGACCGATAGGTGTGGCGCGCTTTCCTGGGTGGCGTTCAACCGACATTTCCGCTCGCGCGCGGGGCGGCAGAAGGGCTACGACCGTCGACATGCCTCACTTGCCAGGATCTTTCGAAAGGCTCGGAGATCTCTTTCTCTGGCGATGTCGGCAGCATCCGCACGGTCTGGCCTACGTTGTCCTGCGCGACAACCTTGAGCCCTCCAATCAACTGACCTTTCAAGACCTCGAAAAGACAACGTGTACGCTGAGCGGTGCCCTCGCAAACCGTTATCAAGCAGGCACGCGTATCCTCCTGGTCTTTTCATCAGGACTCGAAGTCGTCTCCGCTTTCTGGGCTTGCCTGCTGGCTGGTCTCGTGCCGGTCCCAGCACCGGCCCTTGACCCGCTCCGGTTGAAAACCGGGCTGCCGCGACTTCGTTCGATTATGGAAGACTCTGCTGCCCAAGTCATTCTGACGGACGAGTTAAACCGAACCATCGAGCGAGAGCAGATCAACGACGAATCCGTCGAGTGGGTCACGGTCCGTCAGCTGCTGGAGGCCGGACGGTGGACGGCCCAGTGTTCAGCACCTTTCTCGTCACTCGCGTACTTGCAATACACTTCCGGCTCAACGTCATCGCCCCGGGGGGTCATGATCAGTCATGAGAATGTTCTCAGCCAGTGTCAGAGCATCATTGCGGTAGCCGGAATCGATTCCGAAAGCCGCTCTCTCTGTTGGCTGCCGTATTTCCACGATTATGGTCTGATCCACGGCATCATCGCCCCATTTTATGCCGGCATTCCCGCGTTGCTGATGTCATCGCTGACCTTTCTTCGTCGTCCGCTTCGATGGCTGGACGCGATCGATCGCCACCACATTACCCACAGCGGAGCGCCAAACTTTGCTTATGAACATTGCGTGAAAGCCTTGCAGAAACAGCCTGGGTGGAAGGCAGATCTCCGACGATGGGTCGTGGCAAGCTGCGGGGCGGAGCCCATCCAAGCCGAAACCGTCGAGCGATTCACCACAGCCTTTGCTCCTTCATATTTTAGTCCTTTTGCGTTCAGACCATCGTACGGTTTGGCAGAGACGACCTTGATGGTTTCCACGACCGCGCTTCACCAAAGACCGGTCATGCTGTCCGTCTCGGGAGAAGCGCTCGAGGCGAACGACGTGCATGTCTTGCCCGGTCAAGACATGAAGACGCGCACGCTCGTAGGCTGTGGCCGCCCAATCCCAGGCATGGAAGTCCGTATTGTGAATCCTGTCACCCGGCGGTTGAGCCAGCCAAGCGAAGTTGGAGAAATCTGGGTTTCGGGAACGAGCGTTGGCCAGGGTTATTGGGAACGTCCAGAGCTCTCGAGCGAAACGTTTCGAGCCTCTCTCGACGGTCAGGATCGGACGCGGTATCTCCGTACGGGCGATTTGGGCTTTTTGCACGAAGGCCAGATTTTTGTCACGGGCCGTCTAAAGGATCTCATCATTCTCAATGGCAGAAACCTTTATCCCAACGATCTCGAAGCCGCGGTTGGCAGATGCGATCCGAGATTCCGCTCTGGTGGTTGCGCAGCCTTTTCGGTCGAAGCCGACGGCACGGAACGCCTGATCATCGTGCTGGAGATAGACAAGAAAGATGGGATTGCGATCGATGCTGTATCGACCACCGTGCGATTGGCTGTGGCAGAACAATTTGACGTCCCGGTCTGGGAGGTCCTCCTCGTTAGAACGGCAACGATCCCAAGAACGTCCAGCGGGAAGATCCAGCGTCACGCCTGCCGGAAGGCTTACCTTGAACGGGCGTTACCCGTTCTGGCGTCCAGTTCCGCGTCAGCCGCCACGCTGGCACATGTGAATCCCTCTGGACACCGCGTTGAAGATGACCCCCTATCTCAACTCCAAGAGAGGGTCGAACCTATCGAAGTTCGTATTGCACAACTCTTCGCCGATCAGCTGGGGACCGTTGAACCACAGATAGACAAACAGATTCCCATCGTAAACTTCGGGCTGGATTCACTGAATACGAGTCTGATCAAGCACAAGCTTGAGGATGAGTTTGGGATTGATCTCTCATTTTCCGAATTGTTCGGCCCCGGAACGATCCATGACCTGGCCCGGGCCATTGCTCTGCGAACGGATCAGGCGGGATCCAACAAGACCGCTGCGCGGATACCAGATACAGGGACAGGCGACGTTGAGCAGGGTGAGTCGGCTGAAACGCACACATCATTTCCTCTTTCGACGAGCCAGGAGCGCTTGTGGTTCCTAGAACAAATTCACCCCGGGGGGGCATTCAACCATGTGTCATTGACTTGGGAGATGGAAGGATCGTTGGATACCGAGGCCTTCACCGTAGCCGTTGAAACGCTCCTCGCACGCCACGATGCTCTTCGCCTGGCCTTTTCTCCCTCCGGAGACCGCGTGTCTCAATCGGTCAGTGCTCAGGTCTGTAGTCCGGTACGCTACTGTTCGCTCGTGGAGATGGATCCTACGGAGGCGGCGAATGAATACCGTCGCCTCAGTAGACAAGAGGCCACTGTTCCGTTCGACCTTGCGAAGCCTCCCTTGCTGAGAATCCTCATTGTCCACCGGAGCGAGCGCACGCATACATGCATTCTCACCATTCACCGATTGATTGCCGACGGATGGACCCTCCGTTTGTTTTGCCGCGAGCTCGCCGCGTTGTATTCCCCTCGCGGCATCGCAAAACAGGCTGTGACCTGCCAGGCGGGTGCTGCCTCGTACATCAGGTATATCCGTTGGCAGCAAGATCGCATGCATGACGCCAGGCGGCGTATTCACCGCTCCTACTGGCAAGAGGCGCTGAACCGGCTTCCACCTCCCGTCGAGCTTCCGGCCGAGCGCATGCGCCCCCGGGTTCCTCTTTCCCAAGGAGGAGCAAGATCCAAACGACTCCCTCAAGAACTCACGACGACCTTGCGTATGTTCTGCCGGCGCCATGGCATTACGCCCTTCATGATGTGCTATTCCATCTTTGCCGGCTGGGTACATCGGGTTACTGGTATGGCAGACATCGCCATAGGATCGGTCATGGCGAATCGGCCACACCCTCAATGGGAGGACACGTTCGGATATTTTGCCAATACGGTCATCCTGAGAATGGACTTCTCAGGAGTCGAAACGGTCCAAGCCCTGCTCAGTCAATCACGCCGAATGATTATGGAGGCCTACGATCATCAAGAGGTGCCATTTGAGCAGGTCGTCGCAACGTTGAACCAGCGCAGCCAGTCATCGCCTCGCCTCTTCAATCTGATGATCGTCTGGGAAGATGATCCCGTGGCGGAGTTGACGCTCAAGGGCATCACATCCGGACGCGTATCGACGGATGATGTCGCAGTGGAATTTGATCTCATTCTGCTCGTCGTCAACGGTCCACAAAACATTGAGCTTGTGTTCTTGTACGACAAAGCCTTGTTCGACGGCGGGATGGTCGAGCGGATGCTCGGTCAATTGATCGCTTTGCTCGAGGGGGTCATTGCAGATCCTGAGCGGCAACTGTCTGCCATACCTCTGATGGACACGAGTGAGCGGACCCTTCTGTTAACACAATGGGGAACGGGACAATCCCTGCAGTCCCTCACCCAACACATCACCCATATTCTGGACAGAGAGGTCGAACACATTCCGAACCATATGGCGGTGATTTGCGGCGACTTCTCGATGTCCTACGGGGATCTATTCAAGAAAGTGAATCAACTTGCGGGACTGATCTGTACGTTCACCAAAGGCCGACAGGTAAGAATCGGCCTCTGTGTCGAACGCTCGACACTCGGCCTCGTGGGCATACTGGGAATTCTCAAGGCTGGCTGTGCCTATGTGCCCATCGATCCCTCTGCTCCAAAGGAGCGGCAACGTCTTGTCGTTGAAGATGCCGACTTGTCATTGCTGGTGTCTCAACGACATCTGACTTCTCATCTTCCGCTGGAACGTCACCATGTCATCGAATTGGAGTCAGTGGCCGGGCTGACACACGACATCGGACGCGCTCCCTTACCGATGGCAGAGCCTGACGACCTTGCCTATCTTATTTATACGTCCGGCTCGACGGGTCGTCCGAAAGGGGTAGAAATCACTCACGGCGCTCTATCGCACTCACTGTCGGCACGGCTGGCACAGTATCCTGATCCGGTTACATGTTGCCTGCTGACATTTCCCTGGTCCTTCGATGGATCGATTACAAGTATCTTTTGGACTCTTTTGCATGGCGGCACGCTCGTCATTCCAACTGAAGATCAACATAGAGACCCGCAGCAACTCGTCCGTCTGATCTCAGAATTTGAGATTACTCACTTGATCCTCATTCCGTCCTTGTACGAAGCCATGCTGCGCGATACGCCGGCCGAACGCTTGGCCCCGCTCCGTACCGTAGTCACCGCGGGAGAAGTCCTGTCACCCAACCTGGTGCGGCGCCATTACGAGAGAGTTCCTCAGGCACCGCTCTACAACGAATATGGTCCGACAGAGGCAACCGTGTGGACCACCGTCTACCGAACGAATGGCACGGAACAAGGTGCCAGAATTCCGATCGGAAAGCCTATCGCCAACAGCAGTATTTATGTGCTCGATGGCCGCATGCAACCGGTCCCGATCGGCATGGCGGGAGAGATCTACGTCGGTGGAGGCGGCCTCGCCAGGGGATACCATGGGCAGCCGAAACTGACCGCCGACGCATTCGTCGCTCATCCATACGAGTCTGGTTCGCGCCTGTATCGAACCGGAGATCTTGGTCGTTTTCGCGACGACGGGAACCTCGAATTCCTCGGCAGAAGAGACCAGCAAATCAAACTCCGTGGATTCCGAATCGAGCTGGGCGAAATAGAGTCTCTCCTGCGACAACTGCCCGACGTCATGGAGGCCGCATGCCTGCTTCACGATCATCCTGTCAGTGGTCCGTTTCTGATTGCGTTTGTCACCACGAATGATCCTGCGGCTGCATCTGAGTCGTCTCTTTTGGAACGGCTCGGTGAGAAGGCGCCAACTTACATGATGCCTGCGACCGTGCATGTGATGGATTCACTCCCTCTGCTTCCGAATGGCAAGGTTGACCGCATGGCATTGAAAGAGCGTGCAGCAAGCCTGGAACCACAGACAATGGCCTCCGCTCTCCCGCGAGATCCCGTCGAACTCGGCCTGACGGACATTTGGTCGGAAGTTCTTGGGAAAGAGGGAATCGACGTCAACAGAAATTTCTTTACACTGGGTGGCCATTCGCTGCTGGCGACACAGGTTATCTCCCGAATCCGCGATACGTTTCAGGTTGAACTTCCGTTGCAAACATTGTTCGACGCTCCGACTGTGGCTGGCATGGCTCATCAGATCCGGGCTCTGCAACGCGGGAAAACCTCATCACCCGTGTTTCCTCCCATCGTTCCCGTTGCTCGTACTGCCTCGCTGCCGCTTTCGTATTCTCAGCAGCGCATGTGGTTCGTCCAACGCCTGGCTCCAGAATCAACCGCGTACAATCTGCTCTTTGTTTCGCGCCAACGGGGAACATTGAACAACCTCGTCCTCCGGCAGGTCGTCGATATCCTCTCCAGACGGCATGAAGCATTTCGAACGACGTTCGCCATGACCGCAGCCGGATTAGTCCAACGGATCGCCCCATGGCAGTCGCCCCATCTCGCGGAAATCGACCTGCGCCGGTTGCCTCGTGACCAACGAGAGGCGGAAGCCAGACGACTGGCGGAAGAGGAAGGAAGGCGTACCTTCGATCTCGAGCGGGGACCTCTTGCCAGGGTTTCGGTGATCAGACTCGATCTCGAGGACTATCTGTTGGTACTCAACCTCCATCACATCGTGGGAGACCAGTGGTCGTTTGGCATTCTCGGCCGGGACTTCGCTGCCTATTACAACGCACTCTGCCAAGCCCACCCGCTTCCGGAGCTGTCCCTCCCGGTTCAATACGCGGACTACGCTGTCTGGCAACGTCACTGTCTCACCGAGGAGATACTTGCGGAACAAGTAAACTATTGGGCTACGGAGCTGAACCAGCTCCCGATTCTCTATGTCCCGACGGATTTCCCTCGGCCCGCGGTGCAAACATTCCGTGGCGCCTACTGTGCGGTCGATATCCCACAATCGGTCATCGAGAATCTGACCGTATTCAGTGCCGAACGAAATATGACTTCCTTCATGGTTATGCTGGCCTGCTTCCAGCTGTTAATGAGCCGATATTCCGGGCAAACTGATCTGGCGGTCGGATTTCCCATAGCCAACCGCACACAGCTGGCGATGGAGCAGCTGATTGGAACATTTGTCAACACGCTTGTGTTACGGGTGAATGTGGACGGAGATTCATCGTTTTCGGCATTTGCCGAGCATGTCAAGGCCCGTGCCCTTGGGGCGTTCGCCCATCAAGATTATCCGTTTGACAGATTAGTCGAAACCCTCCAGGTCGACCGAGATCCGAGCACTCCACCATTGGTTCAGGTGCTCTTCAACATGGTCAACGCACCCATCGGAGACATCCACCTGTATGGTCTGAAATGGGAACCGTTTGAAGTTGAACCAGGCTCCTCGCAGTTCGATTTGGCGATGACGATCGAACTCCATGCGGCAAAGAAAGCATACCTGACGTTCAACACCGATCTGTTTACGCGCCAAACAGCGGAACGTCTTCTCGACCACTACATCGCCTTGCTGCAACAGGCGTTGAGCAATCCTTCCACCTGCGTTGACGATCTGCCGATCTTGAACACACAAGAGCGAAGGCAAATGCTTGAGCTCTGGAATGACACCGTAGCCGACAATCCCCGGTCGCTGTGCTTTTCAGCCCTCTTTGAATCCGTCACCAGGTTCTGTCCTGACGCCGTTGCGGTCAGCATGCAAGGAGAGTCGCTCACGTATCGTGAACTCAATCACCAGGCCAATACGATAGCCAGGTTATTGCAGCTCCATGGGGTCGCGGCTGAAACACCGGTCGGCCTGTGTATGGACCGGTCACTCGACATGGTTGCGGCGCTGCTGGCGGTCATGAAGTCCGGAGGATGTTACGTCCCGCTTGACCCAGACTACCCTGCGGTCCGAATTCGTTTTATGACGGAGGACTCGGGGGCGGCTGTCGTATTGACCACGGCGTCGCTGACCGAACTGTTCACTGGACTACCGTGCATCGTTCTCGCTCTCGATGCGGAACGCGACGCCTGCTCCACGGAGGATGGCTCCGATTTGCCGTCTGTCGCGATGCCGGATGATCTGGCCTACATCCTCTACACGTCAGGTTCGACTGGACGACCCAAGGGCGTTGAGATCCGTCATCGATCGCTCGTGAATTTCCTGTGGTCCATGAAACAGAAGCCGGGTTGTACGGACCATGATGTCGTCCTGGCTGTCACGACATTGTCTTTCGACATTGCAGGTCTCGAGTTGTTTCTGCCTCTTCTGTGCGGAGCCCGAGTGGAGATCGTGAGTCGCATGGTCGCATCCGACGGCAGACAATTACGAGAGTGTCTGGACCGGTCCTGCGCCACAATCATGCAGGCGACCCCGGCCACCTGGCGACTGCTTCTGGAGTCCGGATGGACCGGCAATAAGAAGTTGACTGCGCTGTGCGGAGGGGAGGCGCTTCCAGCCGATCTGGCCCATGAATTATTGAGCCGGACGAAAACGCTCTGGAATATGTATGGTCCGACCGAGACCACGATTTGGTCGACCATTGAGCGTATGGATCCGGCTATCCCTGAAGTGACGGTGGGACGCCCCATCGCCAACACGGAGATCTATGTCTTGGACCGGAGAATGGAGCCTGTTCCTCCCGGAGTCACCGGAGAAATCTACATCGGCGGAGAAGGGCTGGCGCGCGGCTATCACCGAAGACCCGAGCTGACCGCCGAACGGTTCGTGGCACATCCGTTCACAAAACGTCCGGGCGCCCGGTTGTTTCGCACGGGAGACTTGGGCCGCTACCGGTCTGATGGGAGGCTCGTGCATCTTGGGCGTGCCGACCATCAGGTCAAGATCAGGGGGTACCGAATCGAAACCGGGGAAATCGAATCGGTCCTCCATCGTCATCCAAAGATACAGCAGGCCGTGGTAACGGCACGAGACGACAAGCAGGGAATGAAGCACCTGGTCGCATATCTGATAGCACAGGATCATCAATGTCCGGCCATTGAAGAAATGCGAGGCTACTTGAAGTCCCTGCTTCCCGATTACATGATCCCATCTTACTTTGTCTTTCTCGACCGGTTCCCTCTCACGGCCAACAACAAACTCGATAGACGTGCTCTTCCAGCCCCTGTGAACACGGCAGCTGCGTTAGAATCCCCGTACGTCGCCCCTCGCACCGCTATGGAGATCCAACTGACTGCGCTCTGGCAGCATGTCTTGGGAATTCAACGGATCGGCATACATGACAATTTCTTCGACCTGGGCGGCCATTCGCTTAAGGCAGCGCAATTGTTCTTTCAATTAGAAGCCGTCTACGGTCGTCAGCTACCGCTCGCAACGCTGTTCCAGGCTCCTACCATCCGTGAACTGGCCGTTGTGCTCACGCAGGCTCAGTGGTCTCCACCGTGGCAGTCACTCATCGCCATTCAACCAGGAGGCTCGCTGCCTCCGCTGTTCATGGTGCCTGGCGTAGGAGGAAACGTTCTTGTATTTGCTCAGCTGGCCAAATTTTTGGGTATCGACCAGCCCATGTACGGGTTGCAGGCCAGAGGATTGGACGGGAAGGAAGAGCCTTTCACATCGGTTCCCGACATGGCCGCTCATTATGTCTCGCAGATACGAAGGATTCAGGGTCAAGGCCCTTACCACATTGCCGGCGCTTGCACGGGAGGACTCATCGCCTACGAAATGGCACAACAGTTACTCGCCAGTGGGGAAACCGCCCGGGTGATCATGATGGACACCTGGCATCCTGACTCGTATAGGCGACATCGCCATCAGCGCTATGGCAAGCTGGTCGTGGCGCCGTTGATCGTGGGAAAGATCGCGCTGGATCTGCAACAGATCGCCCATCAACCGGTCGCGGAATGGTGGCCGTTGATCAGACGAAAAAGCAGCGCGTTATATCACCTCTTCTCCGTCGCTGATGAACGGGACGGCGGAGACAGGGATTTTCAGATTCAACGCCTGACACAGGCGACGCTGATCGCGGTGGCACACTATCGCGTGTGCCGCCTCGGCGGCCAAGTCCTGAACGTCGTGGCCTCTCGACGGCAAGTCGATGAAGTTATTACTGATACTCGCCACGGCTGGGCGCATTCGGGAAACCAGGACAGTTATACCGTCTCAATTCCCGCTGAAGATTCCGGCCGGCTTTTTGTTTCACCTCACGTGGAGCCTCTCGCGGGCGAAATTAGAAACTATCTCCATTCGCACAAACCGTCCTCCGCGACACACCAGATTCAGTCGAGTAGCCGTCTCGCATGAAGATTCACATCCCGGCCTTTCTCGCGTTCCTCTTCAGCCGTTCCAGAACGATGATGACGGCGATGATCGGCGTGGGTCTGATTTCGGGCCTTTGCAGTGCCGGTGTCCTCGCATTGATCAATCGGTCCCTTCAGGGAGGCCGCGACCCGGAGGGGTGGTTGGTGCTGGGGTTCGTAGCCATTGTGGCCGGCAAACTGACGTCCCAGGTGGCTTCCCACATCATGTTGACCCGTTTCGCACAGGACACGACGCTCGAACTGTCGTTGACATTGTGCGACAAACTCCTCAAAGCTCCGTATCAACAGACGGAATCGCTGGGACCTGCCCGCATCTTCGTAATGTTGAGCGATGATGTCAGCATGCTGGCCTGGTCTATCCAGTGCCTGCCGCAGCTCGCTATGAACAGCGCGATTGTGGCAGGTTGTGGAATCTACCTCGCCTGGCTGTCCTGGCAGACGTTTCTTCTGGTCGTTGCGGCGACGATATCGGGAGCCGCCGGATACCACTGGCTTCATACGAGGGCCTTCAGCGCAATTTTTGCGTCCCGGGAGGCGCGCACGCAGCTGTTCAAACATTTTCGTTCTCTGACCGATGGATTAAAAGAACTCCTGATGCATCAGGGCCGCCGGGGAGAGTTTGTTCATCACGAAATCCGCGAGGCAGCGGAACGATACCGCCGTACCAGCATGCAGGGGGCACAACAATACGCCCTGGCAGAGGCCTGGTCCCATCTGGCGTTTTACGCCATGATCGGAACGATTCTCTTCATGTTTCCACATTTCCTGGCCCTGTCTCCCGAGTCCCTTATCGGATATGTGGTCGTGCTGTTGTATATGATGGCACCGATTTGGGGCATCATCGGATCGCTGCCAACTATTGAAAAAGGGCAGGCGGCTTTCGATAATATCAAACGGCTCGGTCTCATGATGGACCAGCAGTCGACGGAGTCGGACGTTCTTCCCTTACAACAGACACCCAAACGAACATCCGTGGCATTCCGTGACGTGGTCTTTACCTACCCTCAGGATGAGAAAAGAACTCAGGCATTCTCGCTGGGTCCGATTAATCTGGAATTGCATGCCGGGGAAGTGGTATTCGTCATCGGAGGCAACGGTAGCGGTAAATCCACCTTCGTCAAGGTGTTGGCCGGCCTGTATGTTCCCACGCGCGGAACCATTTCATTGGCCGGCACACCTGTCGGAACGGCCAATCGGACATGGTACCGCGAGCACTTCTCGATCGTCTTTTCAGATTATTATCTTTTTGAAAAGCTGCTGGGTCTCGAAGAGGCGGCGATCAGCACGGCGGCCCGGTCCTATCTGACACGATTGGAGATCGATCATGTCGTCTCGGTTCAGGATCGTGCGTTTTCGACGGTCAATGTGTCACAAGGTCAGCGCAAGCGTCTGGCATTGGCCACCGCCTATCTTGAAAACCGACCCGTGTACGTTTTTGACGAATGGGCAGCCGACCAGGATCCACAATATAAAGAAGTGTTCTACAAACAGGTGCTCCCCGATCTTCGTACTCGCGGTAAGATCGTCGTGGTTATCACCCACGACGACCGATACTTCCATCTCGGGGACCGGGTAATCAAATTGGAAGATGGAACCGTCACGGAACAGCACCGGCCTCCGGCTTCTCTGCTGCATGCAGGAGGCGACGGCCGATGACCGGTCCATCCGCGACGGCACGTAAACGCATTGACTTCCCGTTCGTGTCTTGTGATCGGGCTATTGGGAACTCCGCTCCGATCATCCCAATTGAGAACGATCAGATTCATCTCTGGGGATATAGGCTGGATGGAACCGCAACCAGCATCGAACGATGTCACGGTTGGCTTGATCCGTCCGAGCAAGCACGAGCCGCCAGGTTCATTCGTCTCCTTGATCGAACCAGATTTATTCAAGCGCACGGCCTGTTAAGGACCGTGCTCGCGTCTTACGTGGCTTGTCGACCGGAAACGATCCGTTTCGGATACGGTCGGCACGGAAAACCGTTTCTCCTCGAGCGAGAAACAGCCGATTCGTCTATCAAGTTCAATATGGCGCATTCCAACGGCCGCATGCTTGTCGGTGTGACAAAGGAACATGAGATCGGCATCGATCTCGAACAGGCCCGCGACGGCGTTGAAATATTGAAACTGGCCGAGCGCTTCTATGCAAAGTCCGAGCATGCGGCGCTCGCACGGATGCCGGCATCGGATCAGCCCATTCGGTTCTTTAAATATTGGGTCGCCAAAGAAGCGGTACTGAAAGGGCAAGGGGTCGGACTTCAGTCATTGCAGGAGTGCGAGCTGATCCCTTCATCCGATGACTGCCATGCGCTCGTGCGCACGACCTCCGGATCCACCCTTCAGCCAGACTGGACAGTTCGATGGTTACCGTGCGGAAACGAGTGGGCAGGGGCTCTTGCACGGCAAGGGTCGCATTGGAAACTGACGATCATTGATATAAACAGCTAGTCCCGACCCAAGCAATCATCAGCGCTCTCTCGATCGCAGTTCCTGGAAGAACTGCTGAAGAAGCGACTGGCACTCACCCTCAAGCACGCCACCCACGACTCTGACCCTGTGGTTCAATCGCAAATCGTTCGCAAAATTGAGCACGGAGCCGCACGCGCCTGCCTTGGGATCCGGCGCACCGAATACCAGCCTGGGAATTCTCGCCAGAATGACCGCTCCCAAACACATCGGACAGGGTTCTACGGTCACGTACATCGTCGTACCGGTCAATCTCCAGGTGTTCAACTCTCTTGCAGCCGTACGAATCGCAATGACTTCGGCATGCGCTGTCGGATCCTGCCGGGTTTCACGAAAATTATGCGACCGAGCGACAACAGTGCCCTCCCTGATAATGACCGCTGCGATCGGCACTTCTCCGAGTGCGGTTGCCAGCGCGGCTTCCTTGAGCGCCTCGCGCATGAAGCCCGTATCATGTGAGGAAGGCTCTTCGATCATATCGTTGCTCCAGTCTGCGCTCGTGAAACGTCCCGCACGGCAGACGGACATTTTGGGGTGTGACGGTTGCAGAGAAAACCACTCAGATCAAGACTATGGGTTCTAGTGCTGACTGACAAGATAGAGTGCACCGCTTGGTTGCGGTCGTCCTCCGGGAGGTTCAAGGCTGATGGCAAACCTCTTCGCGCGTTCGAAGTCCGGCATTTTTTTCATGAGAAGATGCGCCGTGTCTCCCGAATTGATGTGAAAGATCCCGACGCTCTTGGGCGATTGGTCTATCGCCCATACCTGATAAACCATCCCGTTTTCACACTCCGGAAGATTCACGGCATACAGCCACATCTTCTGCGAAGGCTTGTCGAATAGAACAATGCCCGAAGCGGTTTTGGCCTTGTCAGATCCGGCCATGGAAACAACCCGGACATCCGGCTGACGCAGCAATGCGGCAAACTCGTCTCGCGGCAGGCTTCCTCGGCCGCCGGCAGAGGGGCCTCTCGCCAGAAGAGTATGCGCCTGCTCGAGATCCGCCTCCCGCTGCACCGCTTGTTGTTTCAATTCCGCAATGTCGTTGGATTGTTTCTCAGCCTCAACCTGCAGAACCGTCAGCGCCTGCTCCTTCTCTGAAACCTCGCGCTGCAGTCGAGCGACCTTTGCACTCTGCTCCTGGAGAGACGCCTCGAGCTGGTAGAGTTTCGCCTCGTCGTCGGCAACTTTGGTGGTATAGATCCATCCTGCATAGCCTGCCACGAATAGAACCGCGGCGGACGCAAGCCCGATCGCCCAAGGCAGGGAAAGCGATCGGGCTGGAGCCACAGGAGGAAATAAATGATTCATCCATTCGCCGGGCTCGAGACTGGATTTGGTCTGCGGTTTTTGCGTCTCTTCCGGCACGGCGGCAGCGGGATTTCTGGCCGCCATGATCCTCGCCTTGAGCGCTCGGGGAGGCTGCGTCGGGGTCAAACCGAACGGCAGCAACCCGGCCAACGATTGATATTCCTTCAACGCCCCGTGACACGTAGGACAGCCGGAAAGCAAGTGTGCTTCCAAAGCCTGCCGCTCCGACCGATCCAGAGCACCGGTGGCATAGAGTGGGACGGATTCTTCCAGTTCTTCGTGAGTCATAAGAGATCGCCCTGATCCCAACAATGTCGCAGCGCGTCGCGCAGCTTGGACATCCCCAATTTGATCCTCGTCTTCACTGTTCCAAGCGGTTGATTCAGCCGCGCCGCAATCTCATGGTGCGAGAGCCCTTCATAATAGGCCAGTTCGATTGCCTGTTGCTGAGCGGCAGGCAGTCCCGTCATGGCGTTCCCAACCGCCAGTCGTACGTCCTGATCAGCCTGAGTCTCAAAAGGGCTGGGGCCCATATCGCGAGCGCGTGATGTCATCGCATCGTCCAGCGTCGCGGTCTGCTCCGGACGGGCCGCTCGTGAGCGGAGGCGGTCGATCGCCCTGCTGCGGGTGAGCGTGATGAGCCACGCCACCGGCGTCCCGCGGCCCACATCATAACGCGACACTTTACGCCATACCTCCAGATAAACATCTTGGAGGAGTTCCTCGGCTTCGTCTCGGTTTCTAAGTATCCGATACGCCAGGGTGTAGAGCAGTGTGCTGGAGTGATCATACAGTTGACTGAACGCCTGCTGATCTCCCTTCCCAACGCGCACAAGCAATGCCGGATCGATCTGCGTTGTGGCGCGCCGGGTAGGGATGTCCATAGGCTGCATCAGGAAAGCAGGAAACGAATCGCCGCACGTTTCGCCACAACTATAACATCTACGGACGGATACGACAAAAGGATCTTCGATTAAGTGGTGAAGAATATTGATGAAACGTGCAGGCAGACAATCGCTGTGAGGTCAAAAGTACCTGGCAAGGTAGTCCGCCGCGTCTTGAGCCCCGGAGCAGGTTGGAGGAGAAGCTGGAGATGACGTCTCCATGGAAACGGACAAGGCCATCTCCCAGCGACCGGCAAGAAAGTCCTCAAGCAACAGTTCATTCGAGCGTCCATATCGTCGCATGAAATCCACGAGGGGCTGCTCATCTGCAAAATTATGCCGGCGTACATAGACAATTGGAATATCCAAAGCCACCGCTTCCACCACGGTTCCATAGCCTGGCTTGGTCATCACGACATCCACCGAGGCAAGGAGTGTCTTAAAGGAAAATGGCATCGATGACAGCTGACGAATGCCGGAATACGCATGAGGAAGAACTCCATCGACGATAAAGCGGTATCCCTTCATGTTGTGCATGGCATTCCATGGAAGGGTAGTCAGCGGAATTCCGCCGAACCCCACTAGAACCAGCCGCTCCTCCGCCGCAAGACCCAAATATTCGCGGACTTCCTCGCGTTGTGAGCGAGACGGTTCTGCGATCGGACGAATGTCCGCTACCGTCTTGTACGGACTCAGGGGCAAACCGGGCGCGATTCGAAGCGCAGAATCAGCGCGGCCGTAATGATTCTCGATT
Source organism: Nitrospira sp. KM1 (assembly GCF_011405515.1). Taxonomy (NCBI): domain Bacteria; kingdom Pseudomonadati; phylum Nitrospirota; class Nitrospiria; order Nitrospirales; family Nitrospiraceae; genus Nitrospira; species Nitrospira sp. KM1. Next base: position 350,011 of record NZ_AP022671.1, read on the forward strand.
GTGGCAACCAGCGCCTGCTCCGATGCTGCATGAGGCATTATATACGGCTTCAGAATTTCGGCCCACGTGAAATTGGCAACGCCGATCGTAGGAATTCCGGTTTCTCGACCGGCCGCGCAAGCCAGATAGGGAGTGTCCGCGATGATCACACTCGGACGAGCGGCTTTGAGGTCTCTCACCTCGCATGTGAGACGCTCGTCCCATTGGGTATGAAAATGACGGTGCGCCTCCCATGTTGCCGGCACATCAATCTTCAACGGGCCTTGTTGCACACATCCGATATCCTGTTGAACGGAGTGCAATGTCCAGGGAATAGTCAGCCGATCATGGAAAAAAGAGGTCGGAACGCCCGTTCGGAGGATGACGTGCAATCCGGGAACGCTCCGGCCCAATGCATTCAACACAGGAACGACCTGTGCGGCATGTCCAAAGCCGTGTGCAGAGATGGCGGCCCAAATGAGCGGCAAGGGTGGGTTCTCTTGTCTATCAACTGCTGGAAGCGTCCGATTCCATAGGTGCGATGTTGTACATCAGCTCGAGGTCGAATTCTTCGACCAGTTCGTTGAAGGCCCCTGCCCCCATATCAGACCGTACTTCATTCATCACCAGGTCGATTGCGGGAGCAGCGTGTTGCCCGTACTGACTCACCGCATGCTCAATCCGTTTCCTCGCATCGTCCAGATTCATGATGTCCTCCGCGCCAATTCATCCGAGTGTCCTGATCAAATGCTGCATCTCGGGAACGAGATCTTTTCCCCCGTTGGAGCGCCCGGAGAGCGCCGCGTCGATTCCGGCCTGAATAACAGGCTTGGCTTCCGCTTGTCTCCCAAGTCCGATGAGCGCCCGGCCGAGAGCAAGATGCGAGGCGACGTGGGTCGGATCCAATTGAGTAGCGACCGTGAGATGTTCGACGGCCTCCTCGACATTGCCCCCTTCCTGCAATATCTTATTGCCCAAGCCGTATCGTCCGAGAAATCCCTTTGGATTTTTCTCGACCATCTGACGAAATGCAGCAATATCCATCCTGTCACCTTTCTCAAAAAAGATGACTATAGCATTGTGAAACGGCCATCGGCCAGACGGGATGCGGAGAATGTTCGGCGGACTTATGGTTTGGTGACGGTTGAGACGGGCACTTTGGATGAAGTTCCTGGTGCAGTCCGGCGGGCCTTGACTGTCACGCTCCGTATGGCCGGATCCGGCAGAGGACTGCTGCTGGCGACATAGAAGCCTGTGTCACGGACCATTTGACTCATCAGTTGACCGAGACAAGCCTCGGTGACCTGACCCTTGAGTTCATCGATCATGATAGGCGATGCGGCGAACAAACTGTAGTGCGCGGTACCGGCGGAATTGGCTTCATACCGCTTCACCTGTCCGTCCCAACGCTCGAGTTCGAGCGTGACGTGAGCGGCAAAATCATATTCGAGACCGATGGCCGGCGAAAGAAGAAACATCGACGCTCCGATCAGAAATCCTTTCCATGCCGATTCCCCCGAGTGCGGGTCGATGCTTTCGTCGAATGAAATACGGGCATTGATGATCTTCTCTCCTGATGAAGGGAGGTTTCCCCCGAGCGGGACAAGGGTCGAGAAAAGGCGTGTTTCCTGAATGGTATTCAGGACGCGTCGTTCTACCTCGGCGGGAGGGTTCTGAGGCGCCCCGTTTTGAGCCACCCGTAACCCTTCAATGACGAGAGGCACGCGTTCAGCAGTCGGAATCGCGAGTGACGGCGACTCAGACTGCGGCGACATCGGAGGATTCACGTCGATCCATCGCAGACAACCGGACAGTGCGGCTCCAACCATGATTGCCATGACGGCATGGCGGACTGAACGATGTGGCATGCTCATAATTTCCTCAAAAGAAAAATGAGAATCCTCCGAATGGAAGGCTCGCGTTCAAGCCAAGATTCGGGTATTTGGTTCCCGCATTGGAGATATGGTGGAAGCGGTACCCCACGTTGATCGCCGCCTGTTTCGTAATGAAATAGGAAAATCCGAACCCGGCGGTCAGAACGAAATTGAACTGCGTGGATTCCTCTGGGATCTTACCTCCGAGGTCCGTCCAGAATGGCCCTCCGGCGAATTCCATGTATGGACGGAAGCGATCGAGTGCCACGAACATATATTTGATTTTTGGCGTAAAGCCGATGCCGTGAGTCAGGATCGGCTCCTGGAACTGGATGTACACCATTTCCGCCCCAATGGAGACTTGTCCGCGATACCAGCTATTACCGACGGGATCGGTGATGGTGATCATCCAGGAAGGCATAACGGCCGGTCCCTGCTGCTTGGTCGTATGATCTTCGGTCAGTCGGTGTGGAAGGAGGTACCCGGCGCTCAATCCCACCTCCTGGGTGCCGATGGTAATGTGCGGTCTGTCCTCGTCAGAGGCGTGAGCGACGGTCTCTGCCATGAGCAATCCCGCAATCAAGACGAACAGCGCTCGAAAGATCAAAGGCATTCCGACATCCGTGTCAGTGTCCCGGCAGCGCGTTCTCGGTACTATCGACGCAGCAGGAGAGTGTTATCGCCAACGTACCAGACAGGCCCGCACAGTCCAGAAAATCTCAATCTTTGGTTTGTCCGGAATGCAAGAAATGCTGGACGTGGTACGATGATCTTAACTCTGCTAGGAGGCTGCGGAAAAACCCTGTGGGTACGCCGGAATTGCACTGGCCGAGACGTCTGGAATAACAGGCGTACGCCATGCAGGATACTCAAAAAGGCCAGATTTCTCACCCACCCAACCCCGGCGCGCCAAGACGCGCCATTCCACGAACAAGGCCGCAGCGAGGTCCGCGGCGCGAAGAATAATGAGCGCCACGTTTACGGACGGGCGCGAGTCGGTGAGCGCCCAGTGTCTTGAGGCGAAGCGTAGCCTTTCTCACCCACCCGCCCACCGACTGTGGGAACAGTCGTTTTCCCGGTCTCACCCGCCTGCCCACCGACTGAGGGAACAGTCGTTTTCCCGGTCTCACCCGCCTACCCACTGACTGGGGGAACAGTCGTTTTCCCGGGCCGTACGTTGAGCCTCTGAGGTTCACGCCGTGCCGAATAAGGCACGGCACGCCTGTGAACGCCGCCGAGATGGTGAGGCGGCAGTGTCCCGTGAGAACGCCGCTTGGTGAAGACGCGTCTCGGCGCGTCCGGGCGGGTGGGTGATATGAGCGACTTTTTCAGCATCCTGCTAGGAGGGATCGGAAGGAGGCGTGGTGCGTGTGATGGAGGCGAGCCGTTGATTGTCGGTGTGAAATTCAGGAAGGTGGTAGCGTGAGTCGATGGCCACGACGCGTTCCAAACAGCGCCGGACCGAGACCGGATCCTGCAGCGCGTCATACACTCCGGCAAGATGGCGGAGGACTGCGGCTTGCGCAGGCTCATTTCCCAATTTGATGTAATGTTCCCACGCATTGTTGAGGCTGCGTTCGGCATCCGTGAGGTTGCGTTGGTCGAGCAGACATTTACCGAGTTGACTGTATGTGGCAGCCAGCCCCTCTTCATTACCGACCGTGCGATGGCACGCCAGGGCCTTCTTGAACGACTCGATCGCCTGCGTCCATTGGTGATCGCGCGCCTCCTGCAGTGCAAGGTTGTTATAGAGAATGCCAAGCGCCCGGTCGTCCTGCAACCGGGTCAAGAGATCCAGCGCTTCGAGGTAATAGGGTCGGGCCTTTTCCGGATGGTCGCCCCCAAAGAAGAGATTACCCAGATTGACGAGCGTGTGAGCGATCGCGTGCGTATTCTGCTCTGAACGTTGGAGGGAGAGAACTTCTCGGTAACACCGTTCCGCCTCAGAGTAATCATTCAATAGCGCGCAGGCGTTTCCGAGATTCCCGAGCGAATTGGAGAGTTCGCGCCGATTAGCAGAGAGTCGATCGTCGGCAACGGCCGCCTCCCAGGCGGCACGGGCTTGGACGAGGTCGCCCCTGTGAAGAAAGATTCTTGCGCGATGCTTATGATCATCAGACATGGAGGATGTCCGGATCTCGCCTAACCGTCATCAAGTCAGATGGATCGAGTCTGCAATGGGTCGTCCGCGTTCCGATCTCCTCTTTTGAAATACTCCTTTGTTCGCATAGTGGTCAGTTCCCCAGCTAGTCCCCGCCCTTCGGCGTATCACGACGGAATTCGATTTGAATCTCATCCTCCTCCGTCAGACCAAGTCCCGCTTTGAACGATTCGTGTAGTTCCGTGATTTGCTCACGATCGTCATCCAGATCACCGTCAGACGCCGCGAGATAGGCCTCACATAAATTGATGCCGGTTTGAAAATGACGGGCAATGGTCTCCTCTGTAACCTGTTGCCACGTGATGTAGATACAAAAGGCTTGGAACGAACGTGCCCTGGGATGACAGTCGGCAAGGGCCAACAGTTCCAGATGGGCGTGCCGGGCAATCTCCCCGGCGTTGGACGAAAAGGTGTCTTCCAAATCCACTGCGGTAGACCAATCCGAACCCAACTCAGACTTGCATCGTTCAAATGCGGCACGAGCGGCGAGTGCGGGATCAAATTGCATAGATCATCCGTCGTGGTTTGAAATTGCCAATGCTCGCACAAGCTCTTGAGCTACAAGAACCGGCCTGCTAGAGTCATCAAATGTAACAGGCAGAGTGCACGAGGACAAGCGGGAAGCGAGAGAGAACCGGCGGTCAGAGCGCTACCCGCGGTTTCGACGGCCTCTCATTCAACACGAACTGAGGAAATCATGGCAGTCGCATCGGTAATGCTTCCCATTGGGACCTCGGCTCCGGCATTCAGGTTGCCGGACGTGACAACCGGCAAGACATACTCTCTCGAATCATTCTCAGGAAAAACCGCTCTCCTGATCATGTTCATCTGCAAACACTGTCCCTATGTTCAGCATATTGAAGAGGAACTTTCCAAACTCGAATCCGATTATATGAACACGGATCTTGGGATCATCGCCATCAGCAGTAACGACCCGTCCTCATATCCCGATGACGCGCCGGAACAGCTCAAGGCAATGGTCGCACGTCTCCATTGGAGTTTTCCGCTGTGTTTTGATGAGACACAGGGAGTGGCAAAGGCTTATCACGCAGCCTGCACGCCCGATTTCTACCTGTTTGATGCCGAACGAAAGCTTGCCTACCGTGGGCAACTCGATGACAGCCGTCCGGGAAACAGGACACCAACGGACGGCCGACACCTTCGTGCGGCAATCGATGCCCTCTTGAGTGGTAAAAGTCCCTCGAAGGACCAAAAAGCGAGCATCGGATGTGGCATCAAGTGGAAACCCGGCAACGCTCCTCCATATGCGTAATGTCCTGTTGATGTTGCGCGATGATCTCCGCATCCATCGTCGTCACTTTACCGTTTCGCCTTATATGTTGCTGGTGATCGGGATAGCCGTGTGCGCCTGTGGCGGGTCCGTCCAATCGGTCAGAATCACGGCGGAGGATTTTCGATTCGTACCAGAAGTACTTCGTGTCAAATCGTCTCGTCCCCTCGTTATTTCTATATATAACGGCGGGCGCGAAGAGCATGAATTCGACAGCCCCGTTTTGATGTACAACAATCAATCCGTGTCTGGCAGATTCTCCGGTTCATCTGTCGGATCCGGAGGATCTGGCGGGATCGTCCTCCGAGCCGGGGAATCGTTTCGTTTCGTCATGTCGCCGCCAGCCGGTACGTATCTTTATACCTGTCGCCGGAAAGGGCATGCCAATATGACCGGCACATTGATCGTCGAGGAATCATGACCGAGTGCAGCAAGCATATGCCTGTCCAGACCGTCGCGAGTGCAGATGAGTGACGATTCCTCGAGCTCCGACGGGCTGTCCGAAACCGGCCGCGCGATCCGCTACCACCTGCAAACGAAGCATCATTTTCATCGTTATGCGAAATCACTGGGGTATCTGGATTGGACCAATCAACCGAATCCGTTCAGGCGCTATGCAGGAGCGAAGCTGTGTCCGCTGCCTCTCCTTAGACCGGACGATGAACCGCCATCGCCCCGCTACGACGAGTTGTATCAGTGGCACACAGTTCCTTGCCGACCGCTGACGATTCGGTCCCTTTCACGATTCTTCGAACTCTCGCTGGGGCTGTCAGCCTGGAAACGTGCAGGGGAATCGGAGTGGGCGCTGCGGATAAACCCCTCATCGGGTAACCTGCATCCTACGGAAGGCTACTTGCTGATCCCGGATGTGCCGTCGCTCCAATTGGACCCCGGTCTCTATCATTATGCCCCAAAGGAACATGGTTTGGAGCAACGATCGACTATCGAAGGTGCATTTGTGGCTCAAATGTTGGAACCATTCCCCAAGGAATCATTCTTTATTGGATTCACATCGGTGCAGTGGCGGGAGGCCTGGAAATATGGAGAGCGGGCATTTCGCTATTGTCACCATGACATCGGCCATGCCCTGGGTGCCTGCCGCATCGCCGCCGCTTCGCTCGGCTGGAGAATGCTGGTGTTGGATGCGATCGATCAAACCGCATTGGCCGCGTTGCTTGGCACCGATCGCCGTGAAGATTTTAGCGACGCAGAACCGGAACATCCGGATTGTCTGGCGGTCGTGTGGCCGCAGCCCGCCCAGCGGAAAAGCGATGCCATCATTCCATGCCATCTGGATGTCCGCCAAGCCTGCCCCCCATCCCGTTGGGCATGGCACGGAACAGCCAACCGCCTTTCACCTCAAGAGCCTGTACGTTGGGATATCATCGACGACGTCTCGCAGGCTACATGGAAAAACGAGACACGACAATCAGCGGGGAGGACTCCGTCAGCGGATATCCGGTCTTTCGGCGAACAGGATTCCCCGAACTACGAGCACCTTGCTGCATCGATCATTCGACAGCGGCGCAGCGCTGTGGCATTCGACGGACTCACGTCTCTTTCGGCCGCCTCATTCTTCCGCATGCTTCGACTCACGGTCCCCGGCATTGAATATCCGGTGTCTAATCGGCGGGTGCCATGGGACGCCTGGCCGTACGATCCCACAATGCACCTGCTCTTGTTCGTTCACCGAATCGAGGGATTGACTCCCGGCCTCTATTGCCTGGTCCGCAATCCTCGCCGGATGGATTTCCTTCAACAATGCATGAACTCCGAACTCAATTGGGTCATTCCTCCCAATTGCCCGTCGGATCTTTCACTGTATTGGCTCCTTGAAGGAGATGCGAAACGGCTGGCAAAACAGGTGAGCTGCCACCAGGACATTGCCGGTGACGGCGCATTCTCGCTGGGAATGATCGCAGAATTCGAGGGGACCTTGCAGGAACGCGGTGCATGGTGGTATCCACGCATGTTCTGGGAGTCTGGGATCCTTGGGCAGGTGCTGTATCTGGAAGCCGAAGCGGCCGGTGTCCGCGCGACAGGAATCGGCTGTTTTTTCGATGATCCAGTTCACGAGATTGTCGGAATCAAGGGTATCAGTCTGCAATCACTCTATCATTTTACGGTGGGCGGACCGGTGGAAGATGTACGTCTGCTTACCTTGCCGGCGTATTTCCATATGAGCCAATGATCAGCTGAACCAATTTCATCAAGGCATAGACCTCATGTTTAAGATAAAGAAAAAGACCGAGAGACAGAAGCCGCCCGTCTTGTATAACGTCATCGAAGACTATTCGGAGTTCGACGCGCCAGGAAACGTGACGGCCTGCGCCACCACATTGCCTGAAGATCCCGCCATCCATGCAAAAGTCTTGTCGGAAAGCTACGACATTCCTTTGGAGAGGATGATGAACCTGCTTACGGAAGGCGGGGTGTACGTCTATCCGAACGTCGAAGGCCTGTTGACCCGAGGACTCTTCGCCTGCGTAACAAAGGAAACCTCCGGCGGCCCGAAACAGACGTTCGTGTTGGATGTGATGCAGTTTGCCGATACGGAACTCTTGGCTCGAAGCCGTTCAATTCCACTGCTGGATGCTGCATGGGAAGTGTTCCGGCGGACCCTACCACCGGAGCTGAAGGATAAACTGGATCAGAAAAATCTGGGGTTGGATTACCGGACATTGGACCGGGCAGTCGCCAAAGGCGGTGACATCAAGTACATCGACTTTCGCAAGGACTGGTCTCCACACTTCAAGCGGCTCTGCATCATGCCCGACGGCCGCCTGGTTGAAACCGGAGGCCTCGAAGAATTCTCCAGACTCCATGGCATTACAACGGCGCAGGCCAAGCTTCTCGTCGAACAGGGAGGCACACTGGATGTGGGAGACGAAGTTCTTGCCTGCCAGATCATCAATGGCCAGCCCGCCGTCGCCAGATTCAGCGCGAACAATTACAACAAGGCCAAAGAACTCGTTGCCTCTAAAAGAGTTCACTTGATGGATGCGTTAAGCGAAGTGGCGTATGCCGATCCGGCCATGATGAGGGGCCTCATCCGAAAAGAGCTGTCCGGGGCTCCCTGAGACAATTCTTTTATTGTGTCTATGATCGTATCGCCCGACTGGCAGGGGAGGCAGTGCGAGCGCGAAGGTCGTCGGGAGCCGCCTGACCCCGCAGCCAGGCTATGCGTGCTCCCAAAAGAGAGCCGCTGGTATTCGTCACGACGTCGAAAAGGGAAGGAAAGCGATTGTGGCAATACACCTGATAGTACTCGATACTGCACGACAGCAGGATTCCGGCGCATCCGGCAAGAAGCAGCTGTCGTCCCGGTGCGCGTGCGCGTGATCCAGACACACAGTTGATCAAATAGCCAAATGGCGTAAAGAGCAGGGTATTTCCCGCGACATCGATAACAATCTCGACCAAATATTTGGGAGACTGCAGATCGTCAATGGTAGGCATCCACTTGATGAACTCCCAATGTGAATGACCTACGAAGTTCCTGAGCGGAAGGATCCCCAGTCCGATGATGACAACAGTCCATGCGACCAAGAACAGTATGTGGCGCATGAATTGACCCTGTGGATCATTGTGCATGGCGTGAGCGATCACAGAGTGGTGACGACCTCGCCGATGAGGTCCGGAGGGGATTCTGGGCAATCGTGATAAGAGGAAACTATCGGCGGCGTGTTTCGCTATCGAGCAAGCTCTTCTTTGACCGCATCCACCAGTTTGTTGAGATCGAAGGGCTTTTCGAACACCCGTCTCGCCCCGAATAGCTTGGCCACGTCCAAAAAATTTCGGTCTCCCTGGGCACCGGTCATGGCAATGACTTTGGCATCCATGTATTCACGCGTCAGTTGCAGCGTAGCCTCGAGACCGTCCGTTCCCGGCATGAGGATATCCATGATGACAAGATCCACCCGATTATTTTGGTACGCGGTCAATCCCTCTCGGCCGTCTTTTGCCTCGATGACGTGATGTGTGGCCTTCTCAAGAATCTCTTTGAGTAGATGCCGGATGGAATCTTCATCGTCGATGACCAGGATTGTAGCCATAGAAATAGCGCTCCTCAGTGCTGAATAGTACCTGCAATGCCGCAAGGTGTCTAGGAGAAATCAAAACCGGCAATGATTGAGTTTCGAAATGATTGTGCCGATATTCAAAACGTGGGTTGTGCTCATATTCACCGCGTGCGCCAACGAACTCAATCGTTGTCTTTGACATCTCAGCGCCGGCATCGAATTTCCTCCCACGCACGCGGGACAGCATCTCAGACTTCGATAGCACGCATACGTCAATATTGTGACTGTGCAATACCCGTCTGAACCCGGTCAGAGAAAAAATGATTGACCAAGTGTGCACGGTTTGATACAAGCCAGTGGACCTGCAATCCGCACGAGCCTCTTCTCGGAGTCTTCGCGTGTCCCCCGTTGAATGGAACTGGACAAGACGAACGCTACTCAAGACCTCTGTCGCAGGGCTCTTCATGCTCTTGGGCAGAATGGGGCGCCCTTCTCCTGTCTATGCACGGGAATTACCCGAAGGAGAGCTCGCGTTTTACAATGTTCATACCGGTGAGCGGTTGCGCGTCCGGTTTCGCGACGAACAGGGTGGCTACGACCTCTCCGCGCTCGACGACATCAACCATATCTTGAGATGTCATCACACTGGTGAGGTGGCCTCGATGGACACCAAGCTTGTCGAGCACGTCAACTTGGTGCAAAAAACCCTCGGTGGAGATGGCGAGATTCATGTCATCTCCGGCTATCGATCTCCCGAATACAATGCGATGCTGGTGAAGCGAAGTCGTCGCGCCGCCCGCCATAGTTTTCACGTTGAAGGTCAGGCGCTGGATTTCTACATTCCCGGCGTCAAACATCGTGCCATTCGGCAAGCGGCGCTGAAACTGCAATACGGCGGCGTCGGCTATTATCCAAGGTCCGGATTTATCCATCTCGATTCCGGCCCCTTCCGTTCCTGGTAATATCCGTCATCATCGGTCCAACGAAGGAGTCATGGGTATGCGGCAATTGCGGTTGGCGACACAAGCATCGACTGTCGCAATCTTGTGTCTCTGCATCGTTGGGGCGCAGGCGATGCCTGACCTGTCGCTGGCGTCTTCACAATCCGCCGTGCAAGATGGAGCCCAAGTGTCCCTGGAATATACCCTGAGCCTTGACGATCACACCATCCTTGAATCCAATGTTGGAAAGGAGTTGGTTACCTATCGACAAGGAGGCCATGAAATCGTGCCCGGACTCGAAAAAGGGTTACTGGGTGCGAAGCCTGGTGACAAGAGGCACGTTGTCGTCGCCCCGGTCGACGGATACGGAGAGGTGGATACCAAGGCGATTCAAACGGTCAACGCATCGTTGGTTCCGGAAGAAGCCAGGAAGGTGGGTGCTCAACTCGAGGCAAAAGGGCCGGACGGCCAGTCGGCATTTCCACGCGTAACCGCAGTCTCCGGCGACACGGTGACTCTCGACTTCAATCATCCCTTGGCCGGCAAGACCCTCATCTTCGACGTGACGGTCGTGAACGTCACGCCGGCGGCGCCATGACCTCGAGGGCCTCACTCGGCTTTCAGCAGCAGGACTGAGAGCGGGGGAATTGTCAGACTCAACGAAGCCGGCAATCCATGAGAAGGAACGCCGTGAGCTTGAAGACCTCCGCCGTTGCCGATATTTCCTCCGCCATAGATTGATGCATCCGTATTGATCATTTCCCTGTAGTATCCTTCATGAGGGACCCCGATCCGATAGTCATATCGGGGGACCGGCGTGAAATTGCACACGCACAGCATGGTCCGATGAGGCTGCTTTCCCTTCCTCAAAAATGCCAAAATGGAGTGGGCCGCGTCGTGAAAATCCAGCCATTGAAATCCGGTCCACTCATGATCAATTTCATGGAGGGCCGGTTCTTCACGGTAGAGCCTGTTCAGGTCCCTCACCAGGCGTTGGAGTCCTGCGTGTGACGGGAGTGCAAGGAGATGCCAGTCGAGACTGGAATCATGATTCCACTCCCGCCATTGCCCGAACTCGCCGCCCATGAACAGCATCTTCTTTCCCGGGTGGGCAAACATGAACCCGAACAGCGCGCGCAAGTTTGCAAAACGTTGCCACTCGTCGCCCGGCATCTTGTCTAGCAGAGATCCCTTCCCATGCACGACTTCGTCGTGTGACAGCGGCAGCACGAAGTTTTCATTGAAGGCATACAGTAAGCCAAACGTGAGTTGATTTTGATGATACATCCGATGGATAGGTTGCCGGTGAAAGTAATCCAGCATGTCGTGCATCCATCCCATGTTCCACTTGAACGTAAATCCGAGCCCTCCGCTGTACGTCGGGCGTGACACGCCGGCCCACGAAGTCGACTCCTCCGCCAGCATCATGGCTCCTGGAAAGTCTCGATGTACCAGGACGTTCAAATCTTTCAAGAACAGCACGGCATCGAGATTTTCGTGCCCGCCGAATTGATTTGGAATCCATTCACCCGCCTTTCTCCCGTAATCCAAATACAGCATGGACGCGACGGCATCGACGCGCAGCCCGTCTATATGATACCGGTCGAGCCAGAAGAGGGCGCTATTCATGAGAAAGTTCCGAACCTCCACTCTCCCGTAATTGAAAATTCTGCTGTGCCAATCAGGATGATAGCCGAGACGCGGATCCGCATGATCATAGAGATGAGTTCCGTCGAATTGGGAGAGGCCGTGCGGATCATCCGGGAAATGCGCCGGCGCCCAATCCATCAATACGCCCAGTCCAGCCTGATGGGCCGCATCGACGAAAGCCATGAAATCTTCCGGCGTCCCGTAGCGGCAGGTGACTGCAAAATATCCGGTCGATTGATATCCCCAGGAGCCGTCGAACGGATGTTCGGTGATGGGCATGAGTTCGACGTGGGTATACCCCATATCAACGACATACGGGATCAATTTGGCCGCAAGTTCCCGGTACGTCAGCCACCGGTGGTCCTCTTCCGGGACGCGCATCCATGAACCGAGATGCACTTCATAGATGGAAATCGGAATTGACAACGGATCGTTGGTCGCCCGCTGTTGCATCCAGTGACCGTCGTTCCACATATATTGCGAAGTATCTCTTGCGACGGATGCGGTTTTCGGGCGCAACTCTGAGGCGACGGCGTATGGATCGGCTTTCAACAATACGGCATCACGGTCACGCGGGCGTATTTCATATTTATAGAGTGTCCCATCGGTGAGACCGGGGATGAACAACTCCCACAGTCCTGTTGCACCCCGGCTGATCATAGGATGCCGGAGGCCGTTCCACTGATTAAAATCCCCGACCACGCTGACCCTGGCGGCGTTCGGTGCCCAGACGACGAAATGCACACCCTGCACTCCATCCACCGTGCGGCAATGAGCGCCCATCGTGTCATACGCACGGAAAAACCGCCCCTCGGCAAACAAGTGCAATTCAAAATCGGTCAGAAGAGGTTGAAAGCCGTACGGATCGTACCGTTCCGACGTGTTCCCGTTTCGATCGGTCACGCGCACGCGGTAACGATGAACAGGTACACGGGGAACCGTCGCTTCAAACAAGCCCGACTCATGGATCCGGGCCATGGGGACGGACGAACCGTCACGGTGATCCAGGAGAATCGAGACAGCCGCAGCGTCGGGAAGAAAACAACGGATCTGTGTTGTTTCCGCTCCGGTGGAAGAATTACGATGAGGTCCCAGAATGGTCAGCGGATCCCAATGGCGCCCGTTTGCCAGCCGTTCGATCTGCTCAGAAGTCAAATTGGACATAGGTCTCATCCCCTCATAATGATCTATCGGTATGGTACGGACATGGAGCCGGTAATGAAAGAGAAAAACAGTCGGCGCCTACGCATCAGCGGCAGCGGACGTGCGGAGCGGTTCTCACAATATCTTCTCCTCAATTGTGCTCAACGTCATTCGATCGTCTTCCCCCTTCTGTCTTCTGCACGGTGTACACATGACTGACGTGTCGCTCGCCCTCATCATTTTCGGCGTCATCTATCTTGTGATCGTGACCGAACGGATTCACAAAACCATCATGGCGTTGACCGGCGCGGCACTGATGATTGCGCTCGGTGTGCTGACCCAGGAGGAAGCATTCTACTCCCGTGAGTTCGGAGTGGATTACAACGTGATTTTTCTCCTCATCGGTATGATGGTGATCGTCAATATCGTACGAGAGACGGGACTGTTCGAAGTATTAGCCATCTGGGCGGCTCAGCAGGCTCGAGCCCAGCCCTTTCGCATGGTTGTCCTCCTCGCCGTCATGACAGCCGGCCTGTCGGCCATGCTCGATAATGTTACGACCGTGCTCCTCATGGCTCCCGTCACGCTTTCTATGACCTCGCGGTTGAACTTGAATCCGGTCCCTTTTCTCCTCATGGAGGCCATGGCGTCAAACATCGGAGGCACGGCAACGCTTGTCGGAGACCCGCCCAATATCATGATCGCAAGCAAGGCACAATTGGGCTATCTCGACTTTCTCGTAGTGCTCGGTCCAATCGTCTGCATCATCTTGGCGGTATTTCTTGCGGCGATGCGCGTACTGTTCAGCCGAACGCTGCACGTGGATGATGGCCTCAAACACGCCATGCTGACCATGCGCGCGGCCGATGCCATTCAGGATCGCACCCGGCTGGTCAGGTGCATTTGGCTGCTTGGTCTCGTCAATCTTGCGTTCTGCTTTCACGGATGGCTCAATCTGGAGCCGGCCACCATCGCCTTGCTCGGGGCCAGTCTGTTCATGTTGCTCGGTGGACAGCCGCATGGGCAGGACAGGGCCGAGGATCTGGCCTATCTGACCGATGTGGAATGGAAGACGATCTTTTTCTTCGTTGGGCTGTTCATCCTGGTCGGCGGACTGGTGAAGGTCGGGGTTATCCGCCACATCGCGGACCACCTGGTTCAGATGACGAGAGGTGATCTCGCGGGATCAACGCTGGTCGTGCTGTGGGGATCCGCAATTCTTTCATCCTTCCTCGATAACATCCCTTATGTGGCGGCTATGAATCCGTTGATCGTGGATATGGCGCGATCTCTTCATCCGGAAATCGCGGACTATACCGTCCTCGTGCATCAACCGGATATTCTCCCGCTATGGTGGGCATTGGCACTCGGAGCCTGTCTGGGAGGAAATGGTACGATTATCGGAGCAAGTGCAAACGTGGTGGTGGTCGATATGGCCAGAAAAGCAGGCTTCCAGATCAGCTTCTGGGATTTCTTCCGATTTGGGTTTCCCGTCATGCTGGGTTCGGTCGCCTTAAGCAGCGCATACCTGTGGCTGCTGTTTCTGCGCTAAGACCGCCTGCCCACAAGAGCAGGCGGCCTTCAACAGAAGATCGGCTAAAGCGAGGATTCGGCGGCGCGACGGCCATACTGGACCAGGCGATCGTATGAGGCGCTGCAATCCGGGCAATAACTGTCTGAGAGCAATATATCCTTTTCATGAACCACATACCGTTTGGCGTAGTCCGTAATGCTACACCACTGGAGGTGGGCGGAACCGTCCCAATGCTCATCCTTGACCTTACGGCAGACCGTGCAACAGAACGAAAGATGGATATCCGACATCAATGACTCCTCTGTTCCTCATGTGGAGATGCAGCGTCTGAATCAGACCGATGGCCCAACCAGTCGGTCTGCCGGAATCGTCGACCCTAGAGCGCGGCAATCGGAGGGCGGAACAAATTTAATTCGTGGAGACCTGGGCGATACGTCATTGCCAAAATGGTATCAGACGTCACCACAGGGATAGGGGAATCTATCGAGATAGTGGCGGGAACTGAAAACTCCTCTAACGCCTGCGCGTCGATAGGATCGAATTGAAGCTGTAAGTCCCAGAGCGTCATCGTCGTGCCGAACATCTGCATCGCGATACAGACACAGACGCAGACGACAAAAATCCATCTAAGCGGGCGGACCGAAAGACCAGGTGCAAATCGCATCAAATGCCCCCAGGACGGGGCCGATTGTAGGTATTGGAGGGCCGTCTGTCAATGGGATGATTGGGTATTTAGGGTAGGGACTTCACTGCAGCCAGGACCACGTAGACATAATCGCATGGCGTAGTCGGTCTCACGCCCCCTTCTGATTGCAGTTCGGCATCGTCGAGATGGATGAGCGGTAACAGTGAGCGCACAAAAGACCAGGACAACTTGGTATTGTACCCGGTTTCCTTCAATGCCTCAGTTCGGCAAACTGATGCCCGTCGACATCCGTCCTGTCGGATCGGTTGGCCTCCTGAAGTCTGAATCGTATCGGTGCGGTTTCCTTGGTCGATAGTCTTATATTGTTCCCCCGCTTGAGCCGGAGTGCGTCAGAAGAGCGAAGTCATTTCGCCTCTGGTGCCGGGGGTTCCGGTGCGCCCATGCCAGAATCTGAAGATCCCTCCTCGACGCCACGCCGCATGATGGGAGCATTCTGCTGAAAGTTCGGCTGGCGTGTTGTTCCGGGATTTCTTCCAGGATCGAGCACAGTCGCACGAGGGCCCAAGAGGTTCTTGAGATCCGAGCTAATCGCGCTCCGAGTAGGTGGCGTCGCCTTCGTGCAATCGTATGTGCCGTCCCCGTTCGGAGGGCAACACATCCAGTCACCACAGGTCCCATCGGAATACTTGGGCCGAACTAACAAATGATCATCAGTAGGACAACTTTGCCCTAGCCCGCCTCCTGACTGCTGGTTACACATGTCGCGGATGATTTTTGGCTTGGCCTCTATGACGGCAATGTTGATCCCGGCGAGAAATACAGCAGTCATGATTCCCAACAATACGAGGCGAATCGGTTTCACGGTTGTCCTCCATGTGTTTGAAGCGTGACGGTCTCCTCAGCCATCTCCTATCAGGCGGGATGACTCCGACTTCGGTTCGCTTGTGCCATGGAACAGCTATTCTTTGATTGCCTCCGATGGATCAAAGGGACTCGGTTGAATAAGCACAGGTTCAGACACGGCCTCACCTTCGACGCCACGGCTCAAGACCTGCGCGTTGGTGCCGGTCGTTGTGCCGGTGATGGGAGTCGTGATTTGGCAGGTAAACTCACGCGTGGCTCCAGCCGGCAACGAGCCAAAATAACTGACCGTGTTGCTCGTCGCCGGAATCGTTTGAACCTGAGAGCTACCGTTGATAGTCGTTCGCATCGTAAGACCGGAGAGCGTCGGCACCATGACGCCGACATTGCCCTGATTCTTATCCAGATTGCACATGATAGTCTGGGTCTGACCGGCTTCACAGGCGATTCCTTCTTCCACCCCGACGACATTCAGCGGTCCCCACAACGTCATATTGTAGGGGTTCACACAACCGAGCCCCATCGTGCCTCGAGCCGCCCGGCCGCTCCAGCGCACGCGGGTGCTGAATGTGTCGCTCTTGCCCATCGTTTGAAGAATCCAACCTCGGAATGCAAACACATCTGTAAAGACGGCCTCACCGGACGGAGTCATGCAACTGGTAATCGTGCCTTGAGAGGCGATGCCACGTACGGTGGCGCGGCCATTCTCGACGGTGACGATTCCAGATCCGCTGTCACCCTTGCATAGGGATGCGTTGGCCGCCATGGCCGTAATGTAAATCTTGGGCGGATAGTCGCCAGGAGGAATCGGGGCGTGAAAGGTGGAGAGCTGTCCTGGAGGAAGCTGGGCCGTATGATCAATCGAGGCAAGAATGGCCTTCATACCTGCGTGACGGAAGTCTCTCGGCAATCCGACGGTCTGAATATACGGACTGATGTCGAACGGTCTCTCCAGCTTGATCAACGCAATGTCATTGGCCTGATCCATGCTCGGGGCATAATTCGGATGCATGTACACACCGGGGTTGGGACGGGATTCATTCATGGGCCCGCGTGTTTGCGTGTGCACGGAGCCGCTGTAAGGGTCCACGCGGCTGAAGGTGATCTTGCCGAATCCAATGTTTGGCGTGACGCAATGCGCTGCTGTGAGGACCCATTGAGGATCGACGAGGACTCCGCCGCAGCCGTTCATGCGCACGACCCAAGGATATCGATAGTCCGGCTCGAGGGTGCCTCCGACCACGGACGATGTACCGCCGGCACCGGTGTTCGGTATCGTCTGAGGAGGAATGGGAATCGGCGTCATGACTTTCGGAAGTGCGGGTTTTTGAGCGGGAGTGAAGGGTTCCGTGACCGTTCTGTGGTCGCGGATGACGGCGCGTTCTTGGACGTCGCCTGGGTCTCCGGACGGTTGAACAGTCTCGTCCGCAAGTCCCGTTGGAACACGGACGAGGAGTGTGACGATCAGCACCAGTGGTGCGGCATGCCGGACGTGGTGCAACACATGGTCAGACGGCTTCATGGAGTGCCTCCTTCTGTCACAACGCTCGTTGCGATGATGCCCTTCCATTTATGTTCAGGCTCCTTCAACATCACCTCTCGTCACTGAATCACGACCGGTGACGCCAGACCGAAAACTACAAGATGAAACTTCTCGTTTGGCGTCGGGGCCCCGTCGCGTCGGGTCGTCAGGAGCATGACGCCTGAAGCATCCTTGTAGATGCCCGCATAAAATCCGCTCGACGTCTGGATCGCATAGGTGCAGTTCCCTTGGTCCACGATCCGGAATTTTTCCCAGGCCTGGATCTGAGTTGCATCGGTATGGAAAATGGGCGCAGACCCGCCGATACAGGGACTGAAGATGCCGCAATCGGGTGTGTAATACTTGCTGTTGTATTTCTCGACCTGTCCCCCGCCGCCGAGAGCTGTGAGATACCTACCGCTTGCGGTTTGGAGCGCATAGGTTCCGTCATTTTGACGGACAAGCTTATACTTCATCTCGGCCTCGGATGGACGGGCAGCCAAACCGAAGCCTAGTTTGTTCTCATAATTCGTCGATGCGAGAAACTCTCCATCGGCGGCCATTACCGCATACTCGTACCCAGATCCAGGGTCTCCACACTTGGTGATCCGGAATTGTTCCCAGCCTTTAATCTCTCTTGCATCAGTATGGATGGCGTCTTGATATCTTCCTCCTGCACCTACGGCCGTCATATAAAATCCCTTGATGGTTTGAATGGCATAGTAGCCCGGTGTATATCCGCCTAAATTCAGTAATCTAAACCGTTCCCAATCGTTGGCCTGAGTCGCGTCCGAGTGTAGGACATTCGCTGACATCCCTCCGCCGTTCACTGCGGTCAGATAGTTCCCATTGGCAGTCTGAAAGAACTTGTCGTGAGACGTCTGCGGATTGGCGATCATGATTTTAAATTTCTCCCATGGGCCTGCCGCGGTTGAGGATGTCACCACGATGGGGTCGGTTGTGCGTCCGCCTCCATTGATCGCAGTGAGGTAAAACCCATTTTGCGTGCGCACGGCAAATTCACCGGGATACACCGGAGCAATTTCGATGAGTCCGGGTTTCACGATGCGGCCTGGAGACACCTGCATACCCAACGCTGCAGCTCCCGGCGCTTTTGACACGCCTCGATCTTGCACGTCGCCGGCGGCCGTTTCTCCCAATGCCGCGGGTGACACCTGGCCTTCTGCGCCCACGGTATCAGTCGGTGGGGGAGGCGATGCGCAAGACATCGTGGCAATGGACGCACTCAGAATCCAGACGATCGCATGGTTCCGTAACATGAAATTTTCCCTCCAGCACCCAGGTTGGCACGCTCTTCCATTCAAGATTTTCCTATTTTGTTTCTGGAGCAGAATCTGCCGGGAACGTCGGACCGGTATCCATCGGTTCACCCGGCTGTCTACCTTCGATCCCACGCCGCATGACGGGGGCATTCATCCCGGGCTTCACCGGTGTCACATTGCCGAATGTATTCCCGGGCGTCCCCGTTGAACGAAGCGGCTGGCAGATGACCCAGTCATCGGTGCATTTGTCTTTGCATCGTTTGATATTATTATCGACGTCGATCAATTGATCGCAGCTCTTATTGCATTTATCCCGATCGTCTTTGCATTCTTTTTCCGTTTTCTGAGCGCCGTGGCCGGTATTGGGGGCCGCCGGAGCTGCCGACGCGGCCATACAAACTATGACGATCGCCACGAACTTGGAAATCAATAACTTTACGAGCATGGCGATCTCCTTCCCAAAGCCATCGGAACGTGCTGGAGGCTACTTTGCCTCGGCGGACGAATCAGTCGGCCCATAAGGCCCCGGGCCGGGTTCGGCAGATGGCGCGTCTTCTACGCCACGCCGCATGACCGGACCGTTCTGCAATGGTGCTGCGGCGGCTTTGATCCCACTTGGCTTATACGCAGTGCACCATCTCGTGGTTCCCGATCTGATCCCCCCGCTGGCCGGGTCCTCATAGTTACACGTCTTGCCGTTATACGCGGCGCAAGCAAAGCCGCCGACATTCCTGATGTCGATGATGGCGCCCCCGGTTGGTCCATCGCAGGCACAGGCGCACTCATTGTAGATCGACTCTTTTTTGGGCAATGCGAATCCCGTTTCCACCCACATAACGGAAATGGCAAGACTGACAATCATCACCTGGAACATGGCGACGTACCGGAAAGCTGCGCAATCATAGCTGTTTGTGAACCGGTCCATACATCCCTCCCACTGCTTGTAGATTTCTCGGGTCGTTATCAAGTTCGATCGCCCGCACAGCAAAGTCTTTCATTGGTATCGCATCCAGCAAAAGGGAATCCGCGCAAAAGGTCGTGACTGGTCGTTTGAAACATCTTTGGTTATGTCACTTCATCGTCCTCTCCGTAATGGTGTGCATGTACAGCTCTGACTTCCGGCAGGGCAGGATCCTGGACAGTAGGGCGACAACAATTGGCATTCGGCTGCGTTTTGGCACGAGCATTGGGTCACAGAAAGCGGCACCTGATATCCACAAAGCGGCTGAGGCAATGGAGGCGGCGTCCCCCGAAATAATGGCACGCACTGGCAACTACTACTGCCAGACGGACAAGAGCCCGCGCAGATGGCAGTCAAGCTTTGACAATCTGTCTGATTGAAGCATTTGCACTGTGTCATCATTCGAGTTTCTGTGTGGCAGAGGTGAGCCGGCGGATCTCCCCCCGCTTGGGGTGGACTCGATTGCTCCAGAGTTTTCTCAGGTAACTTGCGAATAGCGTCCTTTGTTATGCCCCGCTCCTGCACTTCAGCTGCGGCTTCTTCGGTAGAGGATGACCCGTCAGAAACTGCGGACTCATCTGCAGCCGCCCATGACGCCAATACGATCCCCATCACTAAAGTGATAAGCATCGGACCAGCGAGGATTCCCGACTTCTTGCGATGAATAGGCGAAGTACGATGTGACGGCGTCATGTCAGATATCACCTCCGCCGATGCCGCATACTTCTGTTTCTGTATGAATTGGGAAAGCGCCTGTTGCAATGGTCGCCCCGCCTCATTTGTTTTCAGAGGACGAGGAGGGAGGATTAGGCATTGTAGTATCTGTCTGCTCGCCCTCGACCCCCCGACGCATGATCGGAGCCGTCGGGACCCCGGATTTTGGAACTCGGGTGGTCGGCGGCGGTGTGGTAGCCGGGCTCATTTGCAGGTTGCCAAGCGGCGCTTTCAATCCGCCCATTTTTCCTCCAGCCTTTCCGCCCGATGTTGTATCCTCAATCTGTTCGCAGTCTTTACCGCCTTGCGAATTGCCGACACAACACATGTATTCCCCACCCGGGAGACACTCAACCCAGTGTCCGGGTTTATCCGGACAGGTGGCGACTCCAATCGTCACTGGTCCTTGGCAATTGTCCGGATTCTTGATCGGGACCGCGTGTGCCGAAGTGGCGGAGACAATGCCGATGCCCAGTAGTATTAGGATACGAGCGGATTGACGCACGAATATCGTAGTCATGATCATCTCCTCGGTTGATGTCTTGGTATTTGCTGTCAAGGCCTCATTATCCCTTTGCCGCTCGTGCGATCAATGCCTTGAGGCCGTTGACATCCAGCGCTCCGGGCACCAGTTCCGAACCGACGATAAAGCCAGGTGTCCCGGAAATGCCAAGTTCTTTCGCTAACGCACGGTTCCGGTCGATCGCAGCCTGCCATTCTGGATTGGCCATGTCGGCCTCGAGCCGGTGCGCATCGAGGCCAACCTCACCCGCCACGGTCAGAATCGTGTCCTTCGTCAGATCTCCTTTGGCGGCGAGCAAGGCCTCGTGAAAAACTTGATGTTTCCCCTGAACGCGAGAGGCAAGCGCCGCCTTCGCGGCCAGTTCGGACGTTTCGCCCAGAATAGGGAAGTCCTTGTAGACGACGCGGACCCGAGGATCCTCCTTTTGCAATTGCGTGACCGCACCGGCCGCCCTCTTGCAGTAGCCGCAGCGATAATCGAAAAACTCGATCACCGTGACCGCACCGTTGGGATTCCCGCTGACTGGAGAGGTGGGATCGTGCAGCAATTCCTGTTGTCGCTTGTCGATCATGGCCTTCTGCCGCACGCGCTCCAAGGCCTCACGCTTGACCTCCAGGGCCTGGAGTGATTGCTCGATGACTTCGGGATGTGCCCGGATGTAGTGTTCGATCGCGGTGTCCAGGGCATGTTGCGACGTAACTGCAGGGGACTGAGACGCGCTGTCCGGCGACGCACAAGCCGTCATGCCGACCGAGAGCATGGTGGCCATCACTGTGAAGAGTAAGCGAATAACCTTTCGAGAAAGCGGATTCGTCATCGCGCAAAATCCTCCGTTGTCAATTGATCAAGGCCTTCAGGGACAGAGTATTGTCTTCCGCGTAATCTCATTGAAGAACCCATTTGTCCACTCTCGCCGCCATACAAGGGATGCGACCCAGACGTTCGGCGTTCAGTGGCATATGTGCTGTCCCACATTGTTTTGCTCGTTAGTCTCCACCACCTGGTTGGCGGCATCCACTTGCACCGTCGAAGGCGGTTGGCCGTAATAATTACCGAATACCAACCCGTGCAGCTGGCCCGGCTGTAGTGCCGGAACGGCCTGCGTATTGCCGCCGTTCTTTGCCTGACTGGGCCCTGCGGCGGCAGTGCCTTGATTCAAAACCCCGGTCATGAGAGTGCAAGTCGTTCCTCCGAACGGCCCACCGAAACAGAACACTCTCCCACACGTCGGCACTAAGTCAGGGAGCGATTGAGGTTCAGCGGGCTGTATCGCCAGCATGTCAGCCTTGAGAACCACCATCCCCTTCTGCGCACCGAAACCGCCACGCGAATGTACACCGCTCACCGACCCATAAGTCTCCATAGCAGTGCTGCCCGGCAAGAGGAGAATCAGGTGATATACCTGTGACTCGTAGAGCGTCCCCATGGCAATCGGCTTCGGCACATCAGGTGTCGAGCGTGTTGTTTGTGCGCTGAGCAAGATAGGCGAGATGGCCGCGGCCGAAACCAGACGAAGTTCTGAATCGGAAGCCTGTTGAAGCTGATATGTTCCAGATTGAACAACTACGTCGCGGCCATCCGGACCGGAAAAGTACAGAGGCTGGTCAATCACGATTTTGGTCGAGTCTTGAGCCGAAGTATTCTTGTCTGTCCGCGGCGTATCCACAGAGCTGCAGGCCGATATAAGGATCGCACTGACAGCACCGGCGGCGGCCTTGAGCATGGGGTTCATCGTTCCCTCCTTCACCCTGACGTCTCGCGTCCTCGAATGGTTCGATTGAGTGGAGTGGCCTATGTCTGCTTATTTGGTGCGCATACTTCGGCTTCGGCACCGTCACCCGCCATTCCGATCGCCCGATCACTTGAGTTCCTCCGTCGTCGTTTGTTCCGGAAATTCAGGAATCGGGCATTGTATTCCGCGTGATTTCATCTCAGAGCCCGCAAACCGGTCGAGCAGTGCTGTGATGGTGCCGTGCGTTGCTTCTTCACCTTCACAGTCAGGAAGGGCGGCCCGGCTGTCTCTCTGCGACTCTTCTGATACGGTCATGGAGGCTCGAGTTGTCCGTTCAATATTCCGATGAGTCCTCGCGTCGGCGCCAACGGACAATTCTACGGCCATAGCCGACGTCATAGAAAACGTGAACTGGACCAGTGCGAGAGAGAGGGAGAGCCGTATCGATAGAGGCTGCTGCATTCGACTCTCCTTTCAGAAACGCCAAGCGCGCGATCGTGTTTCTTGTTGAGTGAGTCGAAGCGATGACCACCGAGGTTCGATGGTGCGGGAGACACCTGCCTGGGAGAAACAACGTGCACCGATGGGTGGCCCGACTCTCAAGGCAAGCCTCCGTGCCGCCAGGGGCTTCGACCCGTGGCGATGGCCCATCCGACGAATCCGAAGGGGACGCAAGAATATGCGACAAAAGGGCACCGGGTCAATCACGGAATGGCAAATACCATATATTTATAATGGGCGTTCCGGGCTAGTCCGCAGGGTTCCGGGATCAGCCCTTAGGGATGCCTGTTGCAGCTGGTGTACGGCACGATGCGTTGGAGACAACCCTTCAAGAGAGGAGCGACTGATAGCCGTACATAGAATGGGACGCTCCCGCAACACGGGCAATCGAAACATGATGGAAACGTTGTATCACCTTTCCCATGTGGCGCTGAAGTGGGCTATCCAAGGGCCAGATGCCCATCAGAGGGTGCCTACGGTAGGGAAGGAAACCGGTTTAGATCCAGGCGGAGGCTTCGCTATATCCCGCACACCAGCCTACTAACATCTCTGTTGCGTGACGTTGTTTTGCTCGTTGCTTTCGACCACCTGACTTGCCGAATCTACTTGGACAGAAGAGGAAGGCGGCGATTGAACTCCAAATGAGAAAACGAGGGGTTGAAATTGTCCCGGCTGAAGTCCCGGCACAGGAGTTGTGACAGCTCCATAGGTTGCCTGACTCTGTCCGGCGGCAGCGGCGCCTTGATTCGAAACTCCGGCATGAACGAAGTAGAGTTGCTGAAACACCAAGTTGATTTGTTCGACTCTCCAACATGTGGGCACCAAATCGGGGCGTGGCTGAGGTTGGGTTGGCTGCAGAACAAGTTTGTTGGCTCTCATGAATACGATGTTCTTATCGAACCCTCCGCGCGATTGGACTCCGCTGACTGTGCCGTGAGATTCAAGCGCGTGATTTCCTGGCATGAGAAGAATCAGATGATACACTTCCGATTCGAACAATGTACCGAGGGCGATGGGCGACGGCACATCGGATGATGAGGTCGTCGCGTGGGCGCTCAATAGAATAGGCGGAGCATCTGCTCTTGAAACGAGGCGAAGCCGGGAATCGGAAGCTTGTTCGACCGTGTACTTTCCGGGTTGAACCGTCACATCAGTGCCGTCCGGTGATGAAAAGTGGAGCGCCTGATCAATTTGAACCTGAGTTGGTTCATGAGCTGCCGCCTTTGCTTGCTGCGGCGGACTAGGGGTGCTGCAGGCGCCTACGAACATCAAACAGGCAACCGATAAAGCGCACGTGAATAGGCGTTCCATTTTCCCTCCTTCTCCAAAGGTCCTCACGGTTGTCTCTTTTTCCACCGAGTGTTCACCGTCTGATTGCTCCGCCCACTGCTCTCAATCTAGAAGCGCGCCAGTAAAAGCTCCCTTGTAAGATAGGACATTTCTCAAATTCCCGCAGGGCCGCATGCGGTCAAGAAACTGTGCCTCGACCGGGATCGTCCAATGATGGAACGGTATGAAGACTCAAAATCTTCCGACCGCTTTTTGAGCCAGCGTTTTCAGTTTGTCTTCGTCGCCTGCGCTTTCCTTGAGCGAAAGCTTCACCGTCACACCCTGTTTCTTGATGAAGAGATTTACATAATCGAGCCCATGCATTCCGCGGTCCATGAATGCGTCGTCGCCGAGGCCTTTCACAGTGACGGGTTTTTTCGAGACTTTGCGTCCTCGATTGATGCCGTCCGCAGGGAACACCCAGACTTCCATCGCATCCTTCCCGTTGGCGAATTCATAGTTGCACCAGCCGGCCTCACCTTCCTTGTCGCCCGTCGGCGTGCCCTTGAGCTTACCGACAACTTGCTCGACTTCCGCGGTCGTGAGGACCTTGCAGGGATCGACGGCGGGCGGAGCGGCAAGTACGAATGGGGCCAAGGCGGCAGACCATGCTACGACCAGACAGCACGCAAGAGCCCAGTAATTCTTCGGCGATACCATAGGCACTCCTTCACGGTTTCTTTTCGATTTCTGTCATTGGCTGCTGGGTCTTATTGCTATCCGAACCGGTTTCCTCTCCAATTCCACGCGGACGGACCATTCCAGAGAACGCACCGGAGCCTTGCGACTGCGTCGTAGGAGGACGCAACATTGGCGCGGCCGCGCTGTTGCCTTGCGAGGGGGGTGGTGCGACTGAGGACGGGGAGGATTGCGCTGGGGTCTTGGTCAGGGGGTTGACTTGCGTGTCAAAAGGCAGGGTTCGTTTCGGCGGGAAAGGGCCGCAGATGAGTCCCACGGCGTCGAGGAAGAGTCCGGCTCGCCCATGAATTCCTACCGCCGCTTCACCGACAGGACAGACCTGGTCGGGATTCGATAATCCAAAGGGCTCATTAAAAGGACGATTGCTTGGTGCACTTGACGATCCAAAGACGAAGGTGCCTGGGGGGCCCGGAGGTCCAAGTGCGACGCATTGGACCCCAAGCTTGTTGACAAAGGGCTTATCCGACCGGAGAACCGTGACAGACCAAGAGTGGATGGCGCGGTTCTTCACACTTCCATCATTACAATTCCCAAATGTGGTACGGCCTCCACGGCTGTCTCCGAATGAGCCCACTACCGACGACGGGCCAAAGATCTGACCGGAGTGCATCCAGGAGGCACAGAGCATCTCGATGCGGTCTACCCAATCACCGGCCTTACCTTGAAGTCCAACAAGGTAGGATCCTCTGGGGCACTCAGCCCTGAACGCATTCCCTCCAGAGGATCCATAAGGGCCCAAATCGGTTGTCGCACCAACGAGGACCGGGAGTGTGAGAGCGATCACGAATAGCAGCATGGCTAGGACGTGGTGGAATCGCAATGACGAAAGCGTTTCACGCATGCCTCCTGCCCGTGTGGGTGTCTCAAACATTAGTTTTCTCCATATGTCAACCATCTTTATGGACTCGGAACCTCGGCAGTCAACGTCCGAGGGACGGAAACCCAACGTGGAACAATTTCTTGCTAGGTCTAGTTTAGATGTGTCGAAAAGATGGAGAGAACGACGCCGATGCAAGCACAATCCATCTCGAAAAACTATCCACTCGTGATTCTGAATAATGACTAGTATGTTCGAATCGGTATCTTGCAACTTGTGCATCCGGCATGATGTCGATTGCATCGGCGTTGATTTCTTATCTGCTATTTGGAAAAACCTTTCGGTGCTTGAAGCGCGTTATTGGTGACAGGCGCTAGGACGACAAACTCGACCCAGTCGCTCCACCCCGTTTCCGTGGGTGAAGAGATTTGAGCGCTCAACCGCCAGGCACCTGGAGTAGTGATCCCGCTGGGAGGAACGCCAGCGCCGAATCCTGAGTATCCGGCCGGGGACTCAGCCTGAACGGCTCCAACAGGAATGGTGGTATGGGAGATCCAGTTACCGGCGGGATCTTTTCGCTCAAGGCGGACCATGTAGATTCTCCCAGCAATCATCGGCGTACCATCGAGATTGACTTGCGTCTCAATCCAACCTTTGGGGGTCATAAGTTTGATGGGAACAGGAGACTGATTGAGAAACCGTTGGCCGGCGGTCGGCGCGAGCACGACAGGAGATAAGGAAGTCCGGAAAGGGGTTTCCTGTTGAATCCCACCTTTAAGTCGCTTATCAGTGCGTCGTTTTTCTTCCCTGAGATCCGCGTCGCGTTTGGCGGCCAGAGCTTGGCGCTCAGCGATTGACAGCGTCCAGGCCGTCATGGGCTTGGCCGAACTCCAGAGCGCGAACAGTTGCCCAATGGTCGGTAAGGATTTCCCATCCGGGCCCTTTCTTGGTCCTTCTTGAGCCGGTGTCGGCCCTGTACGACTGACAACCGGACATTTCACTCGAAGGAGAGAAGCTTCGTATGGAGGGCCATCGGGAGTCAGCCAGGGATCGGATGCGCAGGAATATCGGGTCGTCCATTTCCCATAAGGATGACTTGGCTCGGAGGTCGAAGGCGGAGCGATCTCAATGGTTTCTTCTGCAATGCTGCCGGAGTACTTGCCGTTGACGGTATAGGGAAAGGTCCTCGGTGCACCGAGCGATCCATACGTGGTGCATTGTCCGCCAGCGGTGTATCGCGCTGCCGCCATCGAAAACTGGCCTTGAGGCGATGACCACTGGCTGCATGGTGCAGTGCTTGGCCCGTCGAATCCTGCGCCCATTGTATCGATCGGCATGATGAGGAGAGCCGGGACGAAAATACGGAGCGCGAGGGTTCGATGCCTATTCATGTACCGCTCCCCTCGTCATGATTGAGATACCGGTGAAAGTCGTGGGAATCGGGAGGCGGGTGGAGCAGCGAGATGGAAAAGAACGATGTCCTCTCCAAGGCATACGATCTCCTTCTGATGAGGCGACAGCGCTGAATTGTCGCCCGCCGCGAGACGACCCCTCTCCTTCATCCCCTCGAGCGGGCGTTCATCGCTCGCTGCTCGGTCCTGTATCGCACGGCGGACGGAGAGCGTTCATGTCTCGCACCGATCACTTACCTGCCGCCCGTACAGTCTCCGTCCATGACTTTGCCGCTTTCACATCGGTCGGAGCCGGCTTTGTGCATTTCTTGCCGCGGACGCCATAGCTGATAGTTTCTGTCTTGATCGGGCAGGTCCCGAATGGCGTGCCGAATTGCACCACTCCTTCAATGACCGTGAGGATGCTTTGGCCATCCTCCTGCACTTTCAGATTGAACTCAGTTTCCTTCACGGATGCCGTGGCAACCGGCGTTTCTACCTCGAACAGTTTCGGTCCGCCGCTGGTCTTCGCCCAGACTTCGCCCTGTTTGAGCCTGAGGATGCGAGTGGTAGGTTTATCTTTTTCCCAACGAGATAGAAGCTTCAAGCTCGTACTTTCGTTGAGTGCGACCTGTATCCCTTCCTTGAACTCGATCAGCGCCTGACTGGTGCCGTCGGTCTGAATGATGTCTCCTTCATAGAGTGGCACATTGCCCTTTCCCTGCAATCGCTGCTGCACACCGTCCGTTCGAATGATCACGAGCGTACCGATGGCATTTGTGGCGGATCCAATTGCGACATTCTGCGCCTGGCTGATTCCGGCCGAGCCGGCAACACACGCGATCATACAAACCGTGATGAGCCTAAGCCTCATGATTGGACGCTCCTTCTTCGCATCAACGAGTTGCTCGACTTGACATTGTCGGTTACCGGGACACCACGACACGGATCGGTTTCCGGCCCACAGGAACCGTTGCCAGTGTTTGCCCGGTTCCGGTGTCGATCACTCGAATTTCGTTTCCCTTATCATGGGCGACGAACAGCCTCGTACCCTCCGGATTGGACCAGATACCGTTGGGACCTTCGCCGACTGCAATTTCATCTGCGACCTTGAGGTTGCCCGGGTCTCCGCTCAGACCTATGATTTTGTTTTGGCTGCCGACGGTCACATAGGCCAGCGGACCTTGGGTGCCTTTGTAGGCAAAGGTAATCTGCTGCGGTTTGTCTCCGACGGTGAACGTGCCGACCTTTTCGTGATTCTCAGGATCCAGGACATAGATATCGTTCTCACCGGTGTTGACCCCCCACACATGGCCGTCACGACTTACGACGAGGAAGTGGGGATTGGCTCCAACCGGGATCGTCTTGATGACCTGGTGAGAGGCCGTGTCGATGACCCCAACGGTCTTTTCTCCCTGGCTGCTCACGAACGCGAACCGACCATCATGTGAAAAGGCAAGCCCGGTCGGTCCCTTTCCCACCGGAATCGTACCGAGGATCCTGAATGTCGTGGTATCGACGATGGATATGGTGTTTTCACCGATATTGGCGACCCAGAGTTGGCTGTCGTCGTTGCTCAATGTCACCACGTGACATCGGTCACCCGTATAGATCGACGCGATGGTCTCCTGTTTGGCCGTATCGATCACGGACACCCGGCCGGAAGCCAGATTGCTCGCATAGACTCGGCGGCCATCGCGGCTCACCGCCAAGTCATGGGTCGAATGATTTTTAGACGGAATCGTTCCGATGGACTGGAACGTGTTGGCATCGATGACGCTGATGTCGTTGCTGCTTTCATTGGCGACGTAGATGCGTTGCGGGATCGATCCCGACGGCGTTGCCTCCTGTTTGAGCGCGTAGGATCCGATTTTCGACGGCTCGAGCGCGCTGCACGCCGCCATGTGCAACACGAACCCCGTGGCGAGACATGCTTGAATCATCCGACTCATAATTCCTCCATCGATAAAGTGGCCCGTATAAGTGGCTATCGAACCTGCCCCAGTACCAACTGACCTTCGACCTCGCCCTTCTTCACCGGATGCTGATTCTGGCCGGTCACTTCCGGCACCCGCTTCGAAACATAGCCGTATGCCTCATCGACCGTGATGATGCCGTCTTTGTCGGAATCTGCCTTGCCGCGGAGTCCCTCAAGCAGATAGTACGTGAACACGCCGTGACCGAGATCCTCGCGTTCCTCGCTGACCTCACTGGCTTTGCTGGCGCTCAACACAATGCGCCCTTTCCCTTTGGACAGCCGCGCGAGAAAGTTCTCCGACACCATGGCCCGCCGCGAGGCGGTGGCGAAAGTCCGGCCGGCGGTTGCGCCGCTGTAACAGGAATCGCTGATAAAAATGACCCGCTCAGGCATCAGACGCTGAAAAATCGTTTCAATTTCGCGCATCGGAAGACCGGTCGTGTATAAATCACGAGGGTCTGCGTCGAACGGCACAATGTACTTCTCCAATCCGTCGTCGTCCCCCGCCGAGGCGTCCGCCTCTGGCGCGCCATGGCCGGCATAGTAGACGATCACGGTATCCTTTTCTCCGGCCTTCCTCCTGAGCTCGGTCCCCAAGGTTCGCTTGAGATTCATCAGCGTGGCCTGGTCGTTCAGGAGCAACATCGTTTGCTCTTGCGGGATGCCGATGTGATTGGCCAAGTATTCGTGAAACGCAAGCGCGTCTTTGTCCGCGTATCGAAGCGGTTGCACCGCCTTGTATTGTGAAATCCCGATGACCACCGCCCAGATTTTTCCACGGTCCGAGGTGCGGAGCACGCGCACGGCACGCGTCGCCGACAAGTTCTCCTGATCGACCGCCGTCACGACGATCTCGTTTTTGCCCTCGCGAAGGCTTAGGCGCTCCGCAAATTCCAGGTTGGTTTGCACATCGCTACTTCCGGGTTTGACCGCAATGCCGCGACTTTCACGCTGCGTGACGAGTTGTCCGTTCAGGCGGATCTCGATGCGGGAGATACCTTTTTCACTGGCCGCTGCACCGGCCAGATTGATCCTTTCACTGCCAACTTCCATCCCGTCGTAGGGCGTCGCGAGCGCGATCAGCGGAGGAGCGTTTTGAAACAATTTGACCGGTGCGCCTGAAATTGCCGGAACCGGCATGTCGGCCTTGCCCGCCTCTCTCATGTCGCGGACATCGGCCTTGGCCACCCAACCGGTTTCCGTCGGCGACAGATGCACGCGATACCATTCGTCGAGATCGCCCGAAACCGCGAGTTCCTGCCCCTTCGCCCCAGACGCGATGACTGATGTCTCCGAACCGGCGCCGCTATGAATCTTGACGGAAGGTGATTCGATTACCACGAGTTTGTTCGTCGCAATGATTTGTGGAATAGCCCGGTGATCGACGGCCAGTTTGAGGGTTTCATCCAACGTGACATTCGATCCACGTTCCCTGACGAAAAGACGAACCGAAATCTGTTCGTCGCGGATCTCTCTCCCCACGAAGAGGTTGGCCGTCGCTTGCTTGGCTTCATCGGCCTTCAGCGAGCCGTAATCCAGCAGGGATTTGTTCAACCGGAGATTGATGCTCGGCGGCACAGAGAGGTCGATCGACGCATGCTGGGCCGGAACTGTTCCGACATTCTTCAAGGTGACCAGCAGATCGACGGCCTCACCTTTTTGAATACGTCCATCCCCGTTGCCGACCGACCCGCCCCGGCCATCGTCGATGACCTGCAGCGTATACGCAAAGCGAGGACGCGGAAGCCCCTTCATGACGACCAACGCTTTCATCTGGTCGGGAACAAAACCATTGTATTCCTCGAATTCCAGACGGATCGGAATGGTCCCGTCCGGACGATCTCTCGGGATAGTTATCGCGATCACGTCCTCTGCCGATTGACCGCCTTCGACCTTCCCCAGATAAAACACGTGACCGTCCAATGCAGGATCGTCGCTCTTGACTCTGCCCTGAAACCGAAAGAGCGGACCCTTTCCTTTGTTTTTCAAAGTCAACGTGAGGTTCACTTCATGTCCTGCTTTCACTTCCATCGGACGGATGGCAAGATCGGCTTCCGGTAATGGCGGTGGGGAGGGTGGGGCGCCGATTTCGTCTCCACGCCGTTGGATTTTCTCGGCCAACCTGGTGGTCAATGACGGTGGAGTAGGGGGTTGAAGACGAACGGCCCGGTCTCGTCCCCCGGATGCGACCAAACTATCGTCCGGCGCAAGGGCGATGGCATGGACAGGCCCTTTATGTCCTCCGAGCATGTGTCGTTCATTCCCCGACGGGACATCCCACACACGTACCGTGCCGTCCGCACCGGCGGAAATGATCGTGCGGCCATCGGACGAAAAAACCAACGCAGATACCGCGCCCTTGTGGCCGCTCAACGTGAGGTGCTCCTGGCTGCTTTCAAGCTCCCAGATTCTGATCGTCCCGTCGGCGCCGGCGCTGGCAAGCAGTTGACCGTTGGGATGGTAGGCGACGCCGTGGATGGCTCCGGTATGGCCGGTTAGCGCTTGTCGCTGCCTGCCGGTGGCGACATCCCACACGTGAACCTGGGAATCGCTGCTGCCGGTGGCAATTGCTTTTCCGTCTGGCGAGAATCGGATGGCAAAGACAACGCCGAATTGGCCCCGCACGGATTTCAACTCCCGACCGGTTGCTGTGTCCCACAACCTGAAACTGCCGTCGTTGCCACCGGTCGCAATCGTTTTCCCATCTCCGGAAAACGTCACGGACCTCACCGTTCCAAATGACGACGTAACGGCGTGAAGCTCGCGCCCGGTCGTCACGTCCCAAATTCGAATGGACGTATCGGCGCCTCCTGAAGCAAGCTGTTTGCTGTCAGGAGAAAACGCAAGGGCATGGACAGCTCCCATATGGCCGCGGAGCACGCGCAAGTCTCGCCCTGTGTCGGTTTCCCATAGGCGAATCGTTTGATCGGTTCCAGCCGACGCGACGAACCGACCGTCCGGGGAAAAGGTGACGGCAAGGACCTCATTCGTGTGACCGCTAAGAAGGCGGGTTGCTTGTTCGAGAGCCAGAGCGGAATAGGGAAAGAAACAGAAGATGAAAACCGATAATCCGATGCCACCGGTTCGGCACATGACGCGGATCAACAGTTCTCCGCTCACGGCACTCTCCCTCTAGCGGACCTCATTGTGCGGTGCAAAGAACATCGAGCTAATCCTCTAGTTCAGGTCGGCATGCTCGATTCGCACTGCGGCGTCGCTCCATCTGTCGGATCAACACTCGAAAAGGTTCAAGACGGGCGAGGGGTGCTAGTGTAGGGATGGGATTAGCGAGAAGTCAATGATTCAAGGACCTTGGGGGATACAAACACCTAGCTAAAGAAACACGGCTCCGATAAAACGGGGCTCCTTCGAGCCCTTCCTATCAGGTAAGTTCGTCAAAATATCATATACATGCAGGGCTCCATGTCCGGCACTCAAAGATACAGCGGATCTTTGAATGCATACTGTTCAAGAAGTCTGTCGGTTAGATGATAGGAATAAGTGAGTCAACGCCGGGTCAGGTATCGACTTTTTTTCGTTTCCTCTTTTGCTTCCGCGACGCCCGTCCGGCCTCGAACGCTTCGCGCAACACTGATTCCTTGGCCTCTGCCAAGTCTTTTCCTTCGTCGACGAGATCTTCGAATACCTCGCCGGCACGGCCGGCTAACTCACGAAGCCCATCACCCGCACGGCGTGCATAGCGACGCAGACTTTTTCGCGATCGCCATCCCGACTGGGGGGCGAGCAGAAGAGCTCCAGTCGCTCCGAGTGCGATACCGCTGAATAGCAGCATGAGCATTGACGCGGCCGACCGATTGTCACTCATTGTCATGAACCTCCTTGAATGGTTCGTCTACGCGTGAATCCACCTTTTCAGGGACACCTATTCGGGTCTAGGAGGCTGCGGAAAAACCCCGTGGGTACGCCGGAATTGCACTGGCCGAGACGTCTGGGATAACAGGCGTACGCATGCAGGATGCTCAAAAAGGCCGTCCAGCAAGGCCGCAGCGAGGTCCGCGGCGCGAAGAATAATGAGCGCCACGTTTGCGGACGGGCGCGAGTCGGTGAGCGCCCAGTGTCTTCGAGGCGAGGCGTAATCTTTCTCACCCGCCCGCCCACCGACTGTGGGAACAGTCGTTTTCCCGGGCCGTACGTTGAGCCTCTGAGGTTCACGCCGTGCCGAATAAGGCACGGCACGCCTGTGAACGCCGCCGAGATGGTGAGGCGGCAGTGTCCCGTGAGAACGCCGCTGGCGGACTTTTTCAGCATCCTGCTAGAAGACGGACCGATAGCATGCAAGCTTGTGACAAGGCCCGCAGCGTCCACTTCGGCATTGACTCGATCCCCCTGTTTGAACGTGCAAAACCCGATCTGGACATCTGCCGCCTCCGGTTCAGTCTTCACGTATTGTTCGTATTCTGGCCGGGTACCTTGCGGTCTCAGCGAAGAGCCTTCAGCGGAACCGCAATTTGGTCGGGTCCTGTCACTGACCAAGACATGGATATGTTCGCCATCTCCAGCCTTGCGAATAGTCAGTTTGTTTCCGTCAATCCTATGGATGTCGCCGTTGAGGATGACAGGCGATCCTTCAACCATGGACGGTTTTGGATACTGTTTTAGTTTCTCGTCAAATTCGCCGGCGTTGAGGAGATCCGGGAGGAGGAAAAGAAGTTGAAATAGAGTAACCAAAACAACCGGATGATATGTTTCGATAGAACAGTGAGAAGGCCGTTCTATTTTACGCCTTCGATTCAACCGTCTGACTTCATTCCATCTCATCATCTATCATTCATTGTACGTATTTCGCGACGATCTCTGGAGGGCGGACCTCCGCTTTGTCCGGATCCTGCCCAGTTTCACGGAGGGCACGCCTTTGACGGAGCCAATCCCAATATTGATCGCGCTCCACCTTGATGTCTTTCAGTCTCAGCTCCTCTTCTTGCGTGATGACCGCTGCAAAGCGGAGTTGCTGCTCTTGTTCAACGAGCTCTTGGATATGGTTGAGCAATGAACTATCGGTTGTAGGAAGTGACATGGGGGGAAACCTCCGTCGTGAGTTCCAATGAACCGGCCGTACAATTTCCTGCAGAATGTTTTCGCTTTGAGCAAAACCGGTACCCAGTTCATCCATGTCTAAACGGCTGAAACAATGTGCTTATTTAATAGATACCGTTCAATCCATTGGGGACAGTTCGTCTGCACGAGACACTCTGTCTCAGACAAGCCGTCAATCTCACCTAGATCATCAGGCAATCTACCTGTCAATCCGCAACTGGCAGGGAACCCGTGCCGGTCACACGGCTTGACCATGGGGACCGAAATAGCGAAAAAGTGGATTTCTAATTAGACTTAGAAGAGCAGATACTGGGGGGCTAAGAGGAGACGGCTACTGATCTATTCTAAATCTCACCAGGACTATGAGGCTGCCCAGGTTGCGCGAAAGCACGAAATGGGTCAAAACCCTGGATGACTATTCGCTGGCAAGGTCGATCTATATTGATTGACCTGAAGCATGCCATCTCCTCCACAGATGATAGGGCCACCATTGCAGCACGACCCATTTATAGATGTCGCGAGGCGCTTTTTCTATCGAGGCAAATAACCGCACGTCATACGAAACTTCTGTCAGCCAAGCAGTCACGCAGGCTCCTAGAACGCCATTGACCGCAAAACCCAATGCCAACCAACCAAGAAATTCACTCATAATCTCGATCATTGATTGTGAGATTGAGACGGTTCGATGACGGTATAGCCATGGCCTCGCAGGTAATGAATGCATTGCTTGAGATACACCGCATTAACCGGCTTGAATCGTCGTGCAGGATATTTGCCATCGCACCTCACACCAAAATAGCGGCAGAGCTCCCGGTAGGTTTTCGTGCCGATGTTAGAGAGGTAACAGATCTCGCCCGACTGAACCAACTCGTACACCCTCGTCGACTGGCCGAGTAGGCCCGCTCTCGACAGAGCATTTCTGGCCCGCGGTGTCAGTTTATGAGGGTCGATATTCACAATATCGTAGCTTGAGTCCAGGCACTCAAGAAGTCCAGTCCAATGGGACCTAGCAGGATGGTCGATTTTGGCCCTGCTGTTCCGACCTTCCGTCACTCAAGCATTCACAGCTACCGACACATCAGCCGTTAGAGAACGCCTCGACCCGGTCCGTCTAAGATGGGTCGTTCAAGGGAACGGACTAATGAATGTCAGAGGCCGAATCCTGTGATTGGTCTCTCGATCCGACCGGTGTAAGGAGAAACTCAAGCGCCGTCCTTAGCAAGCCTGGCCAGAATCTGTTTCAGCTCTTGTTGCTCTCCTGCGGATAGATCGGCGGTCTAAGCACGTTCGCAGGAGCGGACATGTTCCCGCGCCATTTACCAGCGGGCGTTATGAAAACCGAGGAAGGTGTCTGATGCCGCGTTTCTGCTTCCACCCGTTGATGAATATCTGCAACGCCGACATGGTCAATGCGATTGATCGCAATTCGGAATCTGTCAGCGCTCCTCCGTCCATCAGATATTTTTCCAGGGGAACACTTGCGGAGACGAATTGAGAGACGAGACGCTTCGCGTTTCGACCATCGTCCTTTCGCGCCATGTGACCTCCGGTCCTAAGAGTACTGTACACCTGCCATCCGGCTCAGACAGCTAGAATCTCCACACATACGATGGTTTTTTGCACCTTGTCACGCGCAACCCGGAAGGTCGGGCGGTTGAAAAAGATATGGCAGTTTGACCCTAGGACAGATGCGTGTTCTTGATCCGTTCGGCCCTTGTGGTCCAGCGGACACCCATCTAATATCCCGACCGTTTTCAGACTGAAAATATCTTAGGGGACACCATGAACTATGACTTGATGAAGGATCTGGTCGGGATGGGCGCCAACCTCACCATGAATACCACGGTGAACTACGATCAATTGATGGACCTGCTGGCAATTGCCAAAGTATCGGGTTCCCACATCACAATCGGGTTCGCGGTCTCCTATGACCATCTTCGGGAACTCGCAACTATCGGAGGAAATCAAATCACATTTGTATTGTGACCGCCTTTCTCCTGTTCGTTCTCAGTTCACTCCGTCAGCGCGTTTCAATTGCCACCTTCCTCCTTTTACAATGGCCCAGTGAAGAGAAGCGGGCGTCTTTCTGTCAGATCATCGTCGGCAACATCCTTATCAAGAAGAGGTGCCTCGTTCCGTAAAGTCCGGCCCACCGGCACCTTCGTCAAGAACCGACTTCTCCACTCATACTACGTTCACAAGCAAAAGTTTTGGATCTGTTTTGGATCCGATCAACTTGTGTTTTGATACAGTCAGAACCCGGTTCGTCCCCTTCATATAACCCTAAGTACAAATCCATATCTAACATTTTCGTCCATAAGCAGCTATCCTAGAGTCATTTATACCTGGGGGTGCCTATGGCCGAAATTCTTATCGTCATGATCCCGGTCGCTCTCGTACTCATTGGAATCGCCGTCACCATCCATCCAGACAACGGTGCAAGAAACAAGATCCCCATCATCATGGTGCTTTCTGCTCTTGGCGCATTGGGAATTTGGCTCAACTACGTGGAACTGATAACCATCAAAGAAGAACGCACGAACCTGAGCATCGCCATCGATGACCTCCGAACAGTCAATGCCGGCCTCCGCGCAACCAATGCCGACCTGAAACAGCAGGCTGAAAACGTTGTCCGTGAAAAACATTCTACAGATCAGGTAACGGGCGAACACAAACCGCTCGTAGCGCCGCGAAAGGCTGATCAAGAGAAACGCAGCACTGAGACACCCCAAGGCCGTGTGACCGGTCTATGACCTTGTAATCTCCGCCGTTATGTTTGCGGTTTGGAAACGGAATCGGCTCTCCTGTCACGAATACATGATTATTTAAAGGCATACTTTGACCGCCGTTTGCACTACGTCCCCACTCTACAGCGGATGAAGGCAGTGCACACCCACAATAGAACGGCGCGGTGGCTTGAACTTCATGCCCGGCGATCTTATCGTTGAGGCAGGTATAGATATCGAGGAGAAACCGGACGGGGTTTCATGTGGGTCAGTCTTTTTAAAGTGCTTTGCATCGCCACACTGATGTCAATGTTCAAGCGCCTGCTGCTACGAAAACGTTCCTCGCGACCATACCGAAGTCCCGAGGACAGAAGAATACGCCGTTCCTACCGGCCTCCCTCATAAACCTGCGGCGCTTTCCGGCGGTCTCGGAGCGCAGACCCCACACCGAATCATCGACGGCATCCTGTTCTGCCGCTCAGGGAATCATCATTCGCATCCTCACGGGTTGGGGATCAGTCAGGAATTCGCGTACGCTACGGCGGTGATCAGGCGTGTCGAAACCTCGTAGAAGAAGCTGACCCGGAGAACCATCTTAGAATGGCCGCCGCAGCGGTCGGTGCGCGAGAGCCGTCTAGGCACAAGCGGAAGGAGCGATGTTACGAAGCACGATCGCGTGTCAGATCGATCGATACCTCGTGTCCGGATTCACGAGGATTGAGATTGCCTTCTTCTTCCCCGGTCATTTCGTGCGCCTTGGCAAGACGGTCGAGAAACCAGCCAAGAACGAGCGCATAGATCAGAACGAGGAAACCGATGATGAAGTATGTCAGCATGGATCATGCGCGCGGATTGTTTTCTCCCGAGTCTCTATCGTTACGGACAATAGATGTCCCGTCAACGAAAGGAGCATTTTTTATGGCCGGCATTCGGCCCTATTGCAGCAAGGTAAAAGAGCGTGAGGGATACCTTGGGTTGGGCCCTCAGCAGTGAGATTAAGAAGGCGCTACAGCGGACTGTTGTGGTCGAGGGGGGGCAATCCGGCAAGGTGATGTGAAGTGTCAGCCTCACCGGTGCCCGTTGAACCTCGCGGTCGATGGCTGGATCGTTTCGATCAGAAGGATCGAAAACCGTACGCCGCGTTTTTTACCGGCTCTGATCGAGTGCCTTTGGAGGCTTCGAGCCGGCGGGCGATGACTCCATCCAGAGCCCACTTCCCTCCGCCGGCGATGACCAATGCCGCACTCATGGCAATGACGAGAACATGAAACTCAAACCCTTCTCCTTGCTGCTGTCCGAACCAATTCATATAGAATCCGTGCGGCCAATGCACGGTGGCGATGGCGCCAAGCATGATGAGGATATAACTCCCTGCAGTGAATCTCGTCAGCAGTCCGGCGGCCAACGCGAGACTTCCGATGGACTCTCCGACGATGACGAGAAAGGCCACCAGCCATGGCAGTCCCATTTTCTGGGTCATGGCCGCCATCGTTCCCTCGAATCCAAATCCCCCGAACCAACCCAATAACTTTTGCGCACCATGTGCAAAGATCACGCTGGCAAGTCCGAGCCGAAGAATGATGCCCGCCCACGAATCATCTGTCTTGAAGAATGACATGTTTCCCTCCTATTAGATGTATGGTTGATGGTTGATTGTCGAGAACCGTCGGCTGCTGGTAACGACTCTCATCAGTTGTTTGATCAGGAACCCTGTCACGATCAGAGGGACGGGTATGAGTAGCCCATACCCTGGAGCCCAAAGAATCATGTCGTTCATGGCGTCACCTCTTGTTGAATCAGTGCCAATGCTACGACACTCAGTGGCAAGGGACGTTCCACTTGGACCATGACGGGATCGCAATGCTAACGCATTGAATTTGCGTGGAGTAATCTCTTCTGTCCCAACTCCATCGGGCGCGGACTTGTCGCGTGCCGAAGATCCAGAGACGAGGGATCGTCAGGTGACGAAGGAAGTTCGTCACCGAGGCGGTAAGACGGCCATGCGCAAATGAGTTGTGAAAGACGAAGGGAATGTGGGGATTCTGACGAAAAGCGGTGACGATGCTTCGTCATCTGACGAGCCTCACGTCACTGGATGGGACGGGTGATTCCCAGTCTCTTGATTTTGGAGGTGAGAGTGGTCCGCTTCATCCCGAGTCGGGCGGCAGCGCCATCAGAACCGCCGATGACCCATTTCACCTCACGAAGCGTTCGCACGATGAGGTCATGCTCGTTGTCCTTCAGGGTCGCGGGAGTCGCCGTCGCACGATGATCGTGACGATGAACTTCGATGAGCGGCATCTGCAAGTCGGTTCCCTGCGTCAGAATGACGGCACGCTCGACAAGGTTTTCCAGTTCGCGGATATTTCCCGGCCAGGCATAGCCCGACAACATCTCGAGCGTCTTGGTCGGGACCGTAAGAATGTCCTTGTTCATGCGTGTAGCATAGAGCTTGGTGAAATATTGAACCAACGCCGGAATGTCTTCACGACGCTCACGTAAAGGCGGCATGGTGACCGGAAAGACGTTCAGCCGATAGTACAAGTCGCTGCGAAACTGATTGGTCTCGGCAAGACTCCCGAGGTCTCGATTGGTAGCTGCAATGAGTCGTACGTTGACGCGGAGCGTTTTTGTCCCGCCGAGGCGTTCGAATTCCTGTTCCTGCAACACCCGGAGCAGTTTTGACTGCAGTTCGAGCGGAATCTCTCCCACTTCATCCAGAAAAATCGTCCCCTTGTCTGCGAGTTCGAACCTTCCGACTTTTTGGGCCAGCGCTCCCGTGAATGCCCCGCGTTCATGGCCGAACAGCTCACTTTCTAACAGGCCGTTCGGAATGGCCGCGCAGTTGAGCTTCACGAACGTTCGTTCCTTGCGCCCGCTCAAACGGTGTATTGCACGGGCAACCAGTTCCTTTCCGGTTCCGGTCTCTCCTTGAATGAGCACCGTGGAATCGGTCGGCGCTACCACTTCGACCTGTCTAAGGACCTCTTTCAATGCGCTGCTGGAGCCGATGATGTCTTCGAATCCTGCAGTGGAGCGAAGTTCCTCCTCCAAATAGGTCTTCTCTTCGGTCAGCCTGTCTTTC
Source organism: Nitrospira sp. KM1 (assembly GCF_011405515.1). NCBI lineage: Bacteria > Pseudomonadati > Nitrospirota > Nitrospiria > Nitrospirales > Nitrospiraceae > Nitrospira > Nitrospira sp. KM1. The sequence continues at coordinate 390,429 of NZ_AP022671.1, forward strand.
AGCGCCGCGATCTGCTGGAAGGCTAGAACGTTTTCCACCGCGACGGCCACTTGCTTGGCCACTTGCTCGAGAAATTCGACATCGTGTTCGCCGTAGGCTCCGTCCTGCACGCTCAAAAATCCCATCGCACCCAGGCGTGCCCTGGCCGTCGTAAGCGGCACGAAGCAAAACGACTGAGTTCCGTCCTCTTTCATGAGATCGATCACCGCCGGCCAGCGCTGTTCGTCCTGTATGGCAGGCACGATCAGCGGACGCTGACTTCGCCATACCATGCCGGCAGGGCATTCGTCCGTCGGTGGTTCGTGACCGCCGACAAGTTGAGCCGGAGTGTTGGCCTGTATCGTGTGCAGACGCATCACGTCTTTCACTTCGTCATGAAGGGAAAGGTCAACGTAATTGACCTGGACAACTCGAGGAAGCCGGCGCGCGAGATCGCCGAAGAGGTCATCCAGGTTTCGATGAGCAGAAATCGCCTGGCCCACTTCCAACAGGGCTTGGTATCGTTCCGCAAGACTATCTTCAGCACATTCAGACCGCCTGTCCATTGGCGCACTATGGCGCATTGCATTGCATTCCTCAAGATGAGGATCATGGCTGCCCCCATATAGAATAGAAGTCTGACTGCAAAGGTGAATTCACCGTTTCGGCATTTGCCCATGACCAAGTAGAGGCGATGGATCGTCCTCGGCACATTCGTACAGGAATGGAAATACCGCACAGCTTCGTAGGATGCTTCAAGTACCCACCGTGCACGCGAGGAAACATTTTTGTAATGTGGCGATTCGGAAGCAGGATGATATGCTGATCGACCAGGTCAAGGTGATGGTCCCAGAATCACATTTTAATCGCAACCAGCACAGCCACTGCAGGACGAATCGGTGTTTCGGCTCCTATGGCTGGCACGGACCGTACGACTTCGGAGATTGTTCGCAACCATTGCTTGGAGTTCCATTTCCACGATACAACCTCAGCACTCTCTGTGCCGATAGACGTTCCTTGATCGTGCCGTGGCAAAGGTTGAATGCCGGCAGCACCATGAATCATGTTGTTGGGGAGGAGACATGCGGACGCTTGCAGCGCTTGCTTTGATCATGATGACGAACGTGGCCATGGCAGATGATCTGTTGCACCTCGAGCCCGGAGCGAGCCTCGGTGAAGCGATCGGTTTGTCTGCCACTGGCAATCTACGCGATCTCGGTGGCTATGAAACGAGCGAAGACCGGACCGTCGTACGCGGGCTCCTCTACCGCTCCAACGTGTTCAATCCGATGAGTCAGGACGATATCGCCAAACTTCGGCTCCTCGCTTTGAAGACCGACTATGATTTGCGCACCGTTCAGGAGATCAAGATACAGCCGGATCAGATGCCTATCAGAGTCCAGCAGGTCCACCTGAACGTCCTCGCCGACGGGCAGTCGGCGGCCTCCGCACAGCTCGAGGCCCTGCTGCATGACCCGAAGAAGGCAAACGCAGTCCTTGGTGGCGGACGGCTGGAAGTGCATATCAAGGAAGGATACCGCGAGTTCGTTTCTTTACCGAGCGCCCAGCGCGCGTACCAAGAGCTATTTCTTTCGCTGGCGGATAAATCCAACCTCCCGGCGGTCTTTCACTGTACGACGGGGAAGGACCGCACCGGTTGGGCTGCGGCCGCGCTGCTCACGCTTCTCGGCGTGCCTAGAGAAACGGTGATGGCCGACTACATGCGCAGCAATGAGTACCTCCTGCCTGATTACCGGAAGACCATCCAGGCATTTGCCGCCGGCGGCGGGGAGCGGGGCATTGCGCTCGCCATCTTCGGAGTGAAACGCGAGTATTTGGAGGCGGCATTCGACGAGATGCAGCGGAGCTACGGCACGATCGAAAACTACTTTTCAGATGGTCTGGGCATCGATGAAGACCAGCAGCAGGTTTTGCGCGAAATCTATTTGCAAGACAGTCCACGAGCCAAGTGAACAAAACCCCGCGTGAACAGCACCCTACATTCGTTGAGTCATGGACGCCATTGCTAAAGGCCCGTCGACTAGCTGCCGTGCCGGACGAAGATGAAATCGCCCAGACTCTCATGTCCGGCCATATGGATGGGATCGTAGGTGGGAATCTGTTCGGCATTGAGTTTCTGCGATGTGCTGACTACTCTGGTACGGACGGCCCAGAACAGTCGCTCCGCTTCGAGCACGCTGCCGTTGTCCTCCAGTACGCCGAGAAACGCTTCAGCGAAGACGGAGTGCCCGCTTCCGCCTGCATCGAGCACCGGCTGAACACCGCCGGAAGTCATGGCCGTGCGGACGCGTTTCTGCGCCAGCGTCTTCAGGAGATCGAACCTCGCCTCATCGGTCAATCCCGGCTTCAGTTGTGCCAATGACGCACGCGTCAGTTTGCCTCCGAAGCAGGAATCCGCCACGACCATGACGTGCTTCGCCGAGATCAACTGCAGCATGTCCGTGATACCGGGGAGCAACACCCATTCGGAGTTGTCGTGGGTCTCCGCATCCACCGGAATCCAATAACCTCGATCGATTCCCTGATCGAGATGCCCGTGACCGGCATAATAAATCAAGAGATTGTCTTTCTCCGTGAGAATCTTGCGGTATTGATTGAGCGCCTTCATGATCTGCGCGCGAGTCGCATCCGTCAGCAGCGTGACTTGAAATCCGTAGTGGGCCTTGAGCACGTGTGCAACGGCAGTGGCGTCAGAGATGGCGTTCATAAGCTGCGGCCAGTGCTGGTAATGGTCGTTGCCGATGACCAGGGCGTGATAGCGGCCGAACGCCGTGAAGTCCGTGTCGGCGGCCCCTGCTGCTTTTCCTGAGGCCCGTGAATTCAGCGAAAATTTGAGCGTGGCCAGCTTGTTCTGAATATCGACCGCCAGAATCTGGACGTCGACGTCCTCGTGACCCGATCGCAGGGCCGGCAGAGACGTCGTAAAGACCCCGTCGGCGTTCGGTGTAACCGGCACGCCATTGACCGTGAGCGTGCGGAGCCCCGCCGGAGCCAGCACGCGCCCCGTAATCGACTGTCTGGCATTGATCCTGACGGCAATAGCCGTCTGGTCTGTTGTCACCTGAATGCCTCGATGGAGCGCCGTCGGCGGATCGATGATTTCCAGCGAAGGACCGTCGAACCCCAAGTCTGTCACCGACGCGACCTGAAGCGCCTTGGCCTGTTTCTCCGCCTCGGCTTCCAGCGAAGCGATCTTCTCCCTCAGCAGGGTGACTTCTCTAGTACGATCGTCGGTTTCGCGCCTTGCCTGGCCCATGTCCTGCTGCAGAACTCTGATCGTGTCTTCGTACTTCGTCATCGCTGCAGCCTGGTCGGGGTTGGCGCGCAGCTGTTCTAATTCAATACGTGCCTGATCGTATCTCTCTTCGATTTCCCGGCTCTTGCGCTCTTGATCTGACGCAATCTGTTCGCGTTCGGCAAGTTGGCTGCTCAACTGCACGAGATTCTGATTTGCCGCCGTGAGCTTCGCCCGGAGGGCTTGAGTTTCACGATCCTTCGCAGCGACAGTGTGCTCCAACACCTGGATGCGCCCGGCGTTCTTCTCGAGCAGCTTTATGCGACCCTGGAGTTGAAGTACTTCGGAGTCTCGCTCCGCCAGACGCGTTCGGTCTTGTGTCATGGAAGATGCGAGGATTTGTAATCGGCGCTCGAGTGCAACAGCCTGCGGATCCTTTTCAGACTTTCCCTTCAATGCCGTCAGCTCAGTCTGCAGCCTATCCGATTGTTGCTCTCGCTGTTGCAGTTTCGCTCGGGCCTGCTGCGCCTGAGCGACGCGATCGTTCAATTCGAGCCGCAGGACAACGACGTCGCCGTTCACCCGTTGTACCTCGCTGCTCAGTTTCTTGATTTCTTGATCCTTCCCAACAACGGCCCGTTCGAGTTCCTCGATGCGCTTGGCCGCTTGCCCGTCTGGCTGCCACGTTCTGGCCAGACCGGAGAGGGCCGATTCGCTCAGCCCGGAGGCGCGCGCAAACCATTTGGAAGCCTCACTCGGATCTTTCGCCACACCGAGTCCTTGTTCATACAGGCGGCCCAGCCCGATCGCCGCACGCTTGTCCCCCTGATCGGCGGACTTGCGATACCATTTCGCCGCCTGGTCATAATCCGGAATGCCGCCTTGGCCTCGTTCGTAGATCGTGGCAGCGTAATATTGTGCTTCAGCCGACCCTTTCTCCGCCTCGCCCAGCCAGATTTTCAGCGCCGATCGATAGTCGGCTCGATCGGCGGCGACATATTCGCCGCCGCGAATGGCACAGTCCTCTCGAGTCGTCCGAACCGGCCGTCGTTCCGTCACATAGGTGGACATGGTTCCGAGCTGGCGGATCTGTCCCGGCAGCAGGCAGTCGACGACTTCGTAGTCATCGGAATTCCCCGGCGCGCTGACGGCACTTGCGACCGAACTCGAGGAGTCGAGGGGAGGAGCCTCCGTTTTACAGGATGAGAGCAGCCCCACCATGACGGCGGGAAGGATGATGCGTGCGGTTGATTTGACGGAAAGGAAGGTCATAGGAAGTCGCGCACAAACATGATCTCTTTTCGTGGCCCATACCCAGCACTTACATCCGGAACAGCGGTGATTCCAGCGCCATTGCAGGGGGCAGATAGTCTACCTATAATACGGCGCCTGCGCCAGGGGGCTAGCGAGTGCGTGAGATCACGTCACCGTGAACGTTCAGCACCGTGGCATCGACTCACCGTGGGCACGCGTCACATTCAAAGGAGGAAGCAGATGGATATCCCTCACCAGTGCGACAGCAGGATGACTCTGGCTGTATTGCGATCGTCCATCAGAGGAATCGCCTGCGCGCTTTGCCTCGGCCTTTTCTTTCCAATCACCGCACAGGCACAGGTACTGAACCAGCGCGTCAATCAATTGCTGTCGAATAACTGTTCAGAACTGCTCAGAGGAGATTCCTCCAATGTATTGGGAACCAATCTCCAGGCAGCCTGTACGTCGGCGCCAGGTGTGACTGGTTCCGGCAATTCGAACGGAGGCGGGGCGGCGACCATCCAAACCGCGGCCATTTCGATTCTCAACCGCAACCTGATGTCCCGTCTCGACGACATCAGAAATGAAAGCACCGCGACAGCCGCGCAACCTTCCCAAATGATGGCGATGAATCCGTTCGGGCTGCTGTCGCCGGGAATGATCCGCGGTTTCGGCGCCCTGGCTCCCGTCAATCCAAGCGGAGACTCATCCAGTGCTGGTTTTGCCACCGGCAGTCACGGTCGCATGAAAGGGCTCGGATTGTTCGCGTCGGGCCTGGTCGAAGCGTTGAACCGCGACGTCACGACGTTCCAAGACGGATACAAATCGATGATTCTCGGGGTGACGGCCGGTGCGGACTATCGGTTCAATCAACGGACGGTTGCCGGTGTGGCGCTGAATTATGCCAATACGCACGGCGACCTCAAGAACGGAGGCGATTTCAACACGAACAGTTTTGGAGCCACACTGTTCACTTCCTACACGCCGACCGATCGGACCTTTATTCAGCTAACCGCCGGATACACCCACGACAACTATCTGGTGTCCCGCAACGCCCAGGCGTTCATCCCCGGATTGGCCGGCACGCCGGATCGCAATCTCAACGGCGTGGCATCGAGTTCATCCAATGGCAATATCATCCGGGTAACCGGATTGACCGGCTACGATCATCCGATCGGCATGTTTACTCTCGGACCACGTCTCGGTTTCAACTACACCAACACGCATATCGGCGATCACGCCGAAACGAGCGGCGGAGGCCTCGGTCTGAAATATGACGACCAATGGATCAACTCCGTGCAAAGTGTCGTCGGCATACAGGGTCAGGCGGCGGTGAGTACATCGGCGGGCGTTTTGGTGCCGCAAGTCAATGCGGACTACATCCATGAATTTGCCAACTCGCAACGTTTCATTACAGCCAACTTTGTCGAGGATCTGCGTCTGGACGCGACCCGGTTCACGTTCCAGAACGATGCACCAGTCCGAAATTACTTCAATGTCGGCACAGGTCTCATTATGGTCATGCGCAATGGCTGGCAACCCTTCATCAACTTCCGCGCCATGGTCGGAAACGAACAGTTCGAAAACTACGCCGGTACCGTTGGACTGAGAATGGAGCTGTAAGCACTATCCGCGGGCCTTCTTAGACCTCACGAACTATTGCCGGCATCGTCGGCTACCGGCTATAAGAATTCCTGCGCTGCCGCGCGTAAGCGGCTGATACACTGGAGGTGCTTCCATGCCAAAGACCGATGCCGGCGATCGCCGCGCGCTCAACGTCAAAGCCTTCGAACAAATGGACGACGCCGCGAACGTCCAGGATTATATGCACATCCTCGACGTCTTCGACGCACTCGACGGCATTCAACGACTCAAGAAGACCGCGATCGAACGAAGCCGGATCCGCCCTGGGATGTCGGTGCTCGACAACGGCTGCGGTATTGGACTGGAAACAGTCAAACTTGCCAAGCTCGTGGCCCCTTCAGGCAAAGTCGTCGGCATCGATCGAAGCCGCAAGTTCTTGGATGAAGCCCGGCAACGGCTGGCCAACCTCAATCTGCCGATCACCTACCAGCAGGGGGATGCGCAGCAACTGCCTTTCTCAGACCACACCTTCGATGTCTCAAGAAGCGAGCGTCTGTTTCCGTATCTCAGTGATCCGCAGCACGCGGCGAGTGAACTGGTCCGGGTGACGAAGCGGGAAGGATGTGTGTATCTGATCGAGCCGGACTTCGAGACGGTGACGATCAATTTGGCCGATCGAAGTCTGGTCCGGAAGATCCTTCACTTTGACTGTGACCACCATACTAGGAACGGCTGGATCGGTCGGGAACTGCCTAGGCTACTTACATCTTGCGGGCTGGTCGATGTCGCGGTCGAAGCCAGTGTCGTCGTATTCGAACCCAAGAGTTTCAGCGACTACTTCCTCGAGATCGGCCGTGCCGCCTTTCAAAACCAAGTCATCTCCGCTCAAGAGCTTAAACGATGGGAAGATGACATTCATCGATTGCTCGACACGCATGAACTGTTTTGCACGATCAGTTACTTCATGGCCATCGGTCGCGTACGCAAACGATCCTCATAGAGGAATCGAGTGCTGCGACATACGAAGCAGCATGTTGGCCCGTTTGTTCTGACGTGCAACGGTCTCGTACTCGTCCCGAGGGTAACGATAAGAACCAAGCTAACGGTCTAATCCGCGGGGAGATCGTCCTTGCCTGGTACCTACTGCCCGCAGGAGGCCCGTCAGGATTTCTTTTTTTTACGCTTCTTCCAAGCCATCCTTTTAAGAAGCTCCCGAGTGGCGATGAAGAGCGCAGCCTTCTGCGGATCGGTCAGCCTGCCTCCATCGTCTAAGAAGTGTTCAAGCGCTTCACTGGTCGTCAGGAAGGTTGAGACGAGTCCTTGTGGATCCGAACCGCTGCCTGCCATAGACGCTCCGTGACTGTGGACTGTACAACGGAGCAGACCACTAATGGAATATAAGTATTCCTAGGTAGTCAGAGCCATGGCTGCGCTTGAAATCCGAAGGTTGGAATTCGACGCCCCTTCATCTGACGATTCATCAACAGCAAGCTCCTTGCGGCGAACAGGCAACCGCGTCTCCCGTAGCCGGCTCGCCGGCGCGATTGATGATCGCAAAATGCCTGACGTACCCCTCTGAGGCGAGAACGGAGGTTGTTTTCGAACAGACTTCCATCATCCACCGCGTCACTGAACGGCCCGCTGAACGTCGCATAGCGCACCACTGGTAACGCGGCTATCGAAGCAGGGCTTGAACCCCGTCAGGGTGACCGAGAAGAAATGGATACTATGACCCGCCAGGGAGAACACTTGACGAGATGGACGCCGCGAAAGCCGGCCTCCGCGATTCCCGCAAGATAATCCGCCAGCGTAAGCGCCCCGGACAGGCAGTCGCCCCATTTGGCAGAATCAAGAACAAGATACTGAGGAACGATCTGATCGGTGACGATGTCGGTATAGTAAAACGCCCTCAGGCTTTCACCACGCGGAACATCTCGTGAAAGACTCTCTTCTTGTCAGGAACGAGGTTGATGACGCAATTGGAAATGACCAACTCGATCGTGCGTCATCGATCGGCATCGCGTCGGCCATCTCTTTTCGAAATTCTACGTTAGTGGACGCATGGCCGAGATTGGAGGCAACGGTCTGGGCGTGATGTCGTGCCACTGCCAACATGCTATCGGTTATATCGATGCTGATCACGCGGCCCGAAGGACCCACGAGGCGTAGAGCCTCGAAACAGTCGATGCCGCCTCCGGATCCGATATCCAACACCGTTTCACCCGGCCGGACTGACTGCAACCCGGCCGGAGTTCCACAACCGTACGAGATGTTCAAGACGGCTTCGGGATAAACGATTTGAGATTGGCGAAGTCATAGTGGGTTGGACAGCACATCCGCTCGCCAACACTGACGGCTCTGGCATAACGTTCACTCACCGTTTTAACGATGGCTTCGGCCGGCGTCATAAAAGTAGGCCTCTCTCAAAATCGTATTGACCAACTTCCATGTGTCACCAGGTCGCCCCGAGGTCAATCATCGCTGCTCTGTTACCGGCCGTCACGCCAAGGAAGTTGAAATCGGAACGGCAATCGATGGAATCGAAGAAAACTTCGCGTCTTTACCTTCTTCTGATGACATGGAATGTGATCCGTTTGAATCGTGGTTACTCAGTGTGATTTCCAAGAACCATATTCACTTGCTCTGTCGTTGGCAACATTCCTGAGACACGGATAATCGGGCAAGACAAAGTTCTCATCCATTGCTCGTGCCTGGCGCGTGTCCGCAGATCGAGACGATCAGACTCATAGGCCGTTGCCCATTCCATAAAGGCAAGGTGTGTTTGGTACATATCTCCCCCGAGGGCAATGCGGTCACCAAAACGGAAATGTTCCCGCTGTTTAAGCCTTGCGAGACGCTCTGATTGCTCCAACGTGAGAAAGATCGCGAGAGTCAGTCTGGGTACGACGGCATCAGTTCCCCACTGATCCAGAGAGCCGCCAAGAATCCATTTTGGTGCTTGGGAATCCCTCGTGAGCATGGCAACCCGACCTGCAAGAGGACGCTTGGTTTGATATGGCGGTTCTGTGGGCATCCATAAATAGTCGTCAGTGTCGCGGTAAGGCAGGCAGAGCGCTTCGGCCAGTGCCTTGCTCAATGTTGTGACACCTGAGCCTGAAGCTCCGAAGACATGAATCCGAACGAGGTCCTTGGAATGGTTCATCTGCATAGGGCGGGGTAGACTTTAGCATACATACTCGACCGTAGACGGCGTTTTCTAACCGAGCACGCTTGTAATTGGCTATAATCGCTTACTCGGTTCAGTTTTGAAGCACGTTCACGAAAATGATCTTTTCTGTCCGAGCTGATCCTCTTTCAGCTCGGCGCTGCTGCTTTAACGTCGTCTCATGCGTATTGCGGCCTTTCAACGCCATGCGATTTTCGACAACCTTGATCAGGTGTGTGACGTACTGGAACATGATCTTCGCTGGGCGGGGGATGAGGGCATTCAGATCGCCTTATTTCCTGAGACCTTTTTGCTTGGGCATTCCTACGATCCACTGATCATTGCCGCACGGGCCGAAAGATTGGTCAACGGTGGGCTGGAAACACTCTGCTCTCGTCTTGCTTTCGCAGATCCGACAGTCATTGTCGGAGCATTTGAACGGCAGGGTGAGGTCGTTACCAACAGCGCGTTTGTGATTGAAGGGGGTCGCGTCATGGGGCGATACGCCAAGGCTTGCCCAAATGAACCCGGAGTTGTCGCCGGCGCCGATTACCCCGTCTTTTGGCACTCGGGACTCTGTTATGGAATCAATATCTGTAACGATGCCAACCGACCGGCGATTGCTCAACGCCTTGCTGATCAGGGAGCAAATCTGATTCTCTATCCGCTCAATAACATGCTTCCGTCCGAGACAGCGACTCAGTGGCGCACAAGGAGCATCGAAACCCTTCAAGCCCGTGCACGGCAGACAAGGTGTTGGGTCGCCTCGGCTGACGTGACTGGTCGTCAGGGCAAATTGATGAACTACGGCTGCACGGCCATCATCAGACCTGACGGCGAGATTGTTTCGCGGGCGCGCGAAGAGTGCGAGGACGTGGTCGTGTTTACCCTGCCGCCCATAACAACCAACCTGTACAAGTCGTGACTGAGTCAGAAGCGATCCGATAGCAAGCTTGATTATCGAAGCTGGGGTTGATTCCCGCTATAGAGACTCGTTCATTGTAGTGGCGTTTGATGTGTGCTGGCAGAGGTATCGGCGCATCCCTCTTTCACAAACGCGGCTGTCTTATCTCGGACCTGTCGGAGCCTGTTTTCCTCTTCCTCGTTTCCTTGATTCCGAGAACCGACTATGGCCGCATCGAATTTGGCTATATTCGCGATGGCCTCTTTGCACTTGCGCTCTTTTATCAATCGAACATACTGCTCCAGAAGCTCGTGCTGCCTTGCATGAGTGTCCTCCCGACTCGATTTCTGCCCTGCAGTGGCCTCTAAGTTTTTTGTGGCTTCTACCAACTCCTTGGGAATCGGTCCTCCCTCTAAGGTCTTCATCACTTCATCAGCGCTATGCGCCATAACGCGAGAGGGGACATCGAGCGAGTAGCCCAAGAGGAGATACAACATGCAGAGGATTTTCATATATTAGCCTCTTCCCTTGTCATTTTGACCTCACCTCCAGCTTTCTTGTACTTGAACACCACGGACTTACACCGGAGAGCACTGGAGATGAGAGACGTCACTAGTAGACGCCAAAAAAAGTCTTATCAGTCACGAATAGCATTGTGAGCGGGAGCAGCTTGCTGAACCGCTTTGGAATCGTCTTGGGATAGTAATTCATGATCAACTCGTTTCCCGGCTCAGTCGTGATCGGTTGCCAAATGCGATATTCATATCGAATCGGCGAATAGTTTAACGTCTTTGTTTTGTCGTCGTAGTCAAACTGCCAATCCCAGCCGTCCATGAACTCGTCCATCGTTTCGTAACCGGCCCGGACATACGCGGGAAACGGATGGCTCGGATCGAACAGCTTGATTGTTTTGCCCGGTAGGTACGGATGCTTGTATGTGCCTTCCAGCCACTTGCGCACGGCCGCTTTCCAATCTGCGGGCTTGCCGGTGTTTTTGGGCAACGGCATCGACTGTTTCTTTGGTCCCTGGGTGAACGGATCCCTATAATATGGAAACTTCTCGTTAATGAGGAACCTCCGTCGTGCAGAGGCTTTGGTCTTGATCACGGGCAACATGACCGGCGAGGGCAACGTAGGCGGATCTTTCGGCAGTTTCTTGCCGAGCACCGAATAGCGATGCTTGCGCATATCGCGCGGCACCCATGCCGCCCACGAGGTGGTTGGAACGTGCTTGCCGCTGCGCAAAGTAAAGCGTGGATCTTTCTTTTTTTCCGCAGCCTTGCTTTTGGCATCGAATAGCCCCAGCAGGGTCTTCCGGTCTTTGGCAGGCATCGGACAGTGCAATGTAAAGTCATATCCGAGATAAGCAATCGGGCCAGGTGGTGAGGCAATTTTGTCAGGCATAGCGAGAAACTTCGGCGCGATCAACGTAATCTTTCCCCCGAGGGCCTCTTTCAATTTCTGCATGTATGGCACCTGCGCACCGACCGAACACCCGAGCAGCCTGAGTTCCGCGGGGCCGGCGCCAGCCGGACGCGGCTGCATCAAGTCCATATCGACGACCAGATACTTTTTGGCCACAGCTTCTTCGAGTGCTTCATAGCTCACCGACGCATCGACGCTCGTTCCGGCCGAAATCGTAATACGGAACGCTCCGCTGCTGGACGCATGGCCGACCACCATCAAATAGCGGATCGGATAGATGAACTCATCGCTGGTTGCGATGCCGCTCAAAAATCCGTCGAGGGTCATCATCGACGCATTTTGAATCACGACAGTCTTCGGTCGGGCGCTGACATAGTCTGCCATCAGATCATCGAACGTCGGTTTATAGCCACGCTTTTTCTTATCCGCCGCCGGCGTGGCTCCGGGAACAATCGCGTAGTCACGACAGTTTGTATTGGCTTCCTTCTGCATGGCGTCGGCACAGGGTTTCGGCGGCGGCGTCACGACACGAACCGTGTCGCCGGCACTGACACGGGTCTTTAGACCATCGAGCGGCAATTCTCGCTTGGTTCCAGCCTGAAGAACTTTGACCCCGCCATATTGGATTAAAATCGGAATGCGCCATTGCATGACGCGGTTTCGGAGCAGGAACCGCGTCAGACGCGTATCGGACTGAACCAAGAAATCGGGCATAGCGGCCTTGTGTGCGACGGTGCAAAACGGCGTTGCGCGGGTGAGAATCTATCGGCTCATCCGGTCAGATCGAAGGCTACCCGGCCGGGTGCAAGCGCCGCCAATTCCACGAGCAAGGCTGCGCTTAACGCCGAGCAATCCTTGATGGTCAGCGATCCGCCGCCGGCTGCGGCCGCCGTGCATAGCGCGCGCAATTGCACGACCGTCATCGATGGAGCTTCGACAACCAAGCCGCCACCGGCCGAGAGAATCGCCTTCAGTTGTTCGTGCGTGAGGATCATCGAGCGCCCCGGCCGAGGTCACCGTATATCAATGAAGCGTGCGTCTGCCTCCTTCATGCGATCTCCGCGCTCGGCTGGGGCGGCACGATGTTCGGCGGATTGACCGTAACGCCGATGTCCATCGCACCGGTTGGTGTGTACTCAAACCAGGTGGAGATCAGCGAGGCCTCGGCATTTGCCGAGATGTCGGCGTTTTTGTCCGCGCCCCCCGGCACCCCGTCAGCGCCAAAGCAAATCAGGTCGTAGTCCCCGCTGTCGCCTGGGCATTTGTAGTAGTAGTCATGCCCCCAGGTCACATCGGTGGCCGGTACGCTCGTATAAGTCGACAGCAAGGCCTCTTGCGGTGTCGCCGGATCCAAGGCGAGTTGTTGATTGTTGGCCTGCGTGTTGTAGTCGTTGATGCCATTGTACGTGGTGCCATTGATGACAACCGGACCGTCCAAGAAAGCCGTCAGCGCAGCCACTGGAATCGTGTTCCCGGTGAGTCCGGCTGGAAAACTTCCCGTCGCCGCCTTGCAGGCGTTCAGCAACTGAATCATATATTGCATCTCGCGCCAGACGCGGCGTTGTTCAAGAAAGAGCAGAGGGCGCGCGTTCTGCTCGGGGTTCGCCGGTGGAAACCCGGGGTAGTTGGTGTTGGCGAAATTCTGAATCTCCTGCGCGATCGTCACATAGGGGTGCGGCCCCGGCAGGGAACCGAATGAACCGGATTCTATTAAGCTAGTAAAACTTGACTCAAAACCGGATCGAATCGTCAACACGACGCGTGCCGCGCCGGAGCGGAGAAACATGCGGTGTGTCGGATCGGGATGATACAGAAACTTCTTGAAGTCCCACAGTTTGTTGTCATCCCAGAAGTAGGGATAGGTGAAGTACAGGACGTTCTCCCACTCGATCGCGTTATGCAAATACTTGATGAATTCGCCGCGCTCCAGCACGCTTATCCACTCGGCTTCGGTCAGACGGTTGGGATCCAGCACATCGCCGACACCCGGATGGCTGGCATCGCTGCCGAACAGCCCTGACAGGTTGAACGGCACCAGATAAAATTGCGGTCCCAGCAGCCACCGCAATACCCCTTTCATGATTTCCTCGCGCTCCATGCGGCGCAAAGTCAATGCGTCGAAGTCGGCGATCTGCTGTGTCAGCTTCGCCTGCTCGTCACGGTAGTTTTGAAGATTTTTGTTGTACTGCTCTTCCGCAGCCTGACGAATCTGCCCCCAAACTTGGAGCCGCCAGTCGAGCAGCACCTGCACCTTCGGCCGGCAAATGAACGTGATGTTGATCGCATAGTTGTAGACATACTGATACATGAAGTCGATCGACAGATGTCCGGACATGCCGATCAGCCTGTTTAAACCCGCGCTCAAAGTTTCGCTGCCGAGCATCAATAAAAACGAGCGTGTATCACCCTCATTTCTTTGGTAGTTCAATTCGAACTGCACCGTATAGATGTAGTAGTTCTCGTCGATGTCGAAGTCGATCGAATCAAAGTGCACGTTGTCGTAGTCGTTGACCGGTTGTGTCTCTTTGTGCACGTTGACCCATTTGCGCGCTTCGGGCGGCGCGGTCACCGCGGCATTGTATTGGGCGGCGAGCGTGTCGTAGTTCGAAATCAAATGCGGGTCGGTCGCCAGCGAGTTGTAATAGATCGCCGTCAGCGGCAGCGTGAAGCTAAACGGTGTGCCGATCAATGCATCGAGCTTTTTGACGTCTTCAACCAGTCTGACGATGCCGGCTCCGGGGTTCGGAATGACGATGTCGTAGGTCATTCTCAGCCCGTAGCGCAAGAGATCGACCTTCCACTTGCGCGCCAACTGAAAATAATCGATGCGCATCGTGTCGGTTGCGCTTGGGTTCGAAATCACGCGCACCGACTGGTCTTCGCTGCCGACCACCGAGCTTACTTTAAACGTCACTTTGTGATCTTTTTTCGTACGGGCCGAAGCCTTCTTCGTAATCTCCATGCTGTGATTCCGGCTGTCCTTCTTCGACCGGGTATCGTTCGATGTCGCCGAATAGCCGAAGTTGGTGCTCAGCGTGACCGCGCCATAACTGGCCGACAGCGAGGCGCCGACATTGAGCGCGGTCGCATGTTGCGACTGCGAGTCGGTCGACATCGCGATGTCATTCTTCTCGGCCACCCCCTGTTCGCTGTAGCCCTCGAAGAAATCTTGCACGATGTCTTCAAATTCGCGCTCCGTGATCGACCATTCTTTATGACTGATATTGACCGTCTCGCCGGGCGCCAGCGGCACCGAATTCGCCAACTCGCCGCGCTCGACGCCGGCGGGGCACATCTCGACGCGCTCCAGATGAAGATTGCCGACCGGTTCCACCATCATGCGCGACTGGAAGCCGTTGATCGCCCCGCCCACCGAAGTGGGGTTGAGTACCGTCGCAAACACGCTCTGTAACGTGCCAAGCAGCGCAGGAACATTGCCGGCCGCGGCACGCTCATCGAGCGTGACACCGAGATACGGCTGCAGTTGTTGTGCAAGACTCGAAAACAAGCGCGGATGCGCCTTTTCCGCCCATCCGATGGCGGCCGCATTCGATGGCTGATAACTTGCCCCTGCATCGGCCGCCAACGACGACGAGAACGCCTCGGGTAGGGGACGCGATTCGTCGATCGTGATCGAGACGGTTTGCCCGCGCAGTTCCAGCTTGCTCTTTGCGCCGGCAGTCTTGGTCCGTGCCGATGACGGTGCCTTGGCTGCGGCAAGCGGTGTGACGCTTGTGATGATCGGCAGGCCGTTGGCCGATTCGCCCGTTTGCACGGTCGCGCCCTTGGGATCCGCCGTCTTCCGTGCTGTCGGTGAACCGGTATTTCCCTCCGACGGCACAACCAGCGCGGCGCGATAGGCGACGACGATTTCTGCGACAGATTTCGTGATCGACTCCACCATCTGCGCGCGATAAGCCGCCAGTTGTTGCGCGATCGCGATCAAGGTGGCCGGCGCAATCGCGGCGAACAGCGCGGCACTATTCAGTGTGGAAGTGCCGGTCTGATCGGCAATCAACCGAGCGATCGCCTTATACGCCTCGGGTAGTTGAGCCTGATGCTCAGCCGTGAGTGATGATGTGATTGCAGCTGATTGCCTGGGTAATGCCGCCAATTCGGGTGCAACGATCCGCAGCGCCTGCACAAAAGCGGCTTTTTCAACTGCGCGGGTTAAATGAGCAGTCGGCGGTGCGCTGCGCACATCGCCGGTCTGTGCGGGACTGATCTGGCAATATGTTGCTTTATAACTCGTGCGCTGTGCATTTCTGAGCGGGGCCATAAATCCAGTCTCCTCAAAAAACCGTATCGACTTTTGTCGAGTATAGAGATGTCAGAGGCATCATGTCCGTCATGTTTGTAATAGGCCTGCGCAACGAATGGCAAGTCCGAAAATGGCCCTGGTGCATCAAAGGGACAGATGTGCGATGGCGCTCAGAACTTCTTGGTGCAGGGGTAGAGATGTCGGGCACTTCGGTTCTAGATCCTCCCCCGGGATAGGAAGCTGAGATACAATTGCCATTCATTTGAAGCAATGTTCAGGTTGACGTAATACGGGTGTTCGTCATCGTGTGTCAAGCGAACAAGCCGTGCTATATTCCGTCGGACGTCTGCCTTTGCGGCTGGAGTCACGGACTCATTGGCCAGGATCACCAAATACGTCCCGATCATTTCCTCGACGCTGGCCGGTCAGACGCTCCTTGATCGATTGCTTCCTGATTATTCTATTGAGCGACCGGTTGAATGCACATTTCTGTATCAGGGCTGCAACGATACGTATGCCGTCAGGACCGCGAATGGTCCATCCTATGTGCTTCGAGTTTATCGCCATGGATGGCGAACTTTTCCGGACATTTCATATGAAATCGACGCGCTCCTCCACTTAGTCCGCAAAGGGGTATCAGTCTCACGGCCCATTCCGGCCACGGACGGACGGATCATTCGTGAGCTACCGACTCTCGAAGGAAATCGCTATGCCGTGCTGTTTACTTATGCAGCCGGACAAGAGTTGTCGTTCAAGAACCATGAGCCGCGACATTTGGGCCGGGCATTGGGAACGCTGCATCACTCTATGGATGATTTTTACAGTCCACATCGTCGTGCGATGATCGACTGGGACCATCTCATCGACATCCCGCTGAAGCGCCTTGAACCACTATTCACTCATCGGCGCAAAGATTGGATGTATGTACGGAGGCTCTCTGAAAGATTGCGACATGAGATAGACGGCCTTGTTCTCAGGGATCAAGGGTTTTGTCATGGAGATGTTCATGAATGGAACGTCCATATTTCAAACTCGAAAGCCATAACGTTTTTCGATTTCGATCTCTGCGGCATCGGATGGCGTGCCTATGATCTGGCTACACTTCGATGGAGCGCGAGATGGGCGGCACGAGAAACAAAAGTCTGGGGAACTTTTCTAAAAGGATATCGGGAAAGACGCGCACTCCCTCCCGCAGACCTCAGGGCTGTTCCGCTGTTCATCGGCATCCGTCATGTCTGGTTGATGGGGCACCACGCAGGGGAAACACAATATCGAGGACAGGCAATATTCAGAGACCTTCACATTGATCGCCATCTCACTTTCCTGCGGGGCTGCGAGAAGGACTATCTGCGACGCCGGACCGGCGCTCGCCGGTGATGGAGAAACTCTCTTCGTTGGCCGACTAAATAGCTGTGCCGTCATGCTTATCCGGAAAGGTAAATCACGACTGCACGGGGCAAAAAAGTGAGCGCTAGATCGTTTCATCCGCGGACGTGAATATCGGAGAGACTACGCCTGAATGACCCGCGGACTTGGAAGCTGTAACCCCAGATGCGCAGATTCGAAAAACGAGAAATACGACCAGTTAATCTTTATGATGATAGAGTGCTTATATCATAGTGTAATCACTGACAAATATTGACTGCTGTATGCGATGGTTTAAGATCATGACACACTACGAATCCGCTACCAACCGTGACCCAAAATACTACCATCGAAGCCAATTCCTCCATTTAGACCGATCTTCTCGGCGTCACCTACGATCTATTTCACCGAGTGATAGGTAGACGCCGTCGAACTCTCCTCTTGCCTGGCCTCTTGTCCTAGGGTATGAAACGCCGGATGCATTGCAGGATTTTCTCGCCTGAGAGGTTCTCTGCATGAGAATGCTAGGATCATGGTTGCTGGTGTTCTCGGTTTTCTTCTCGGCGGCATCCCTCTCAGCTGAAGACAATGCTGCTCATACTTCAGGTAAACAACCCCGGTCAGCTACTGCAGAAGTCAATCATCCAAAGCATCGCAGAACGCCATTCGTACTTCTCGTTTCCCTCGATGGCTTTCGTGCCGATTATCTCGATCGATATGATCTCCCGAATTTTCGACGCCTCATGAGAGAGGGAGCGCGAGCCCAGGGCCTTATTCCTGTCTTTCCCTCTGTGACGCGTCCCAACCACTATTCCATTGTGACGGGACTCTATCCAGAGCGTCATGGGATCGTGGGGCATTGGTTCTATGATCCAGATCGTGAAGAGGTCTTCGACAATCAAACACAGACCGATGCAACATGGTATCGGGGCGATCCCATCTGGGCCGTTGCGGAGCGCCACGGGATGCTGACCGCCTGCTATTTCTGGGTCGGCTGTGGTGCGAAAGCCATTAAGATTCCCCAAACTGTCCCAACCTCATTTGACTCAACCGCAGCAAATGAGGTGCGCGTAGATCAGGTCTTGTCGTGGTTACAATTGCCAGACGCTCAAAGACCGCATTTCCTGACGTTGTACATAGGTGACGTGGATGATGCAGGTCATGAGTTCGGCCCCGATTCACCCGAACTGCAGATAGCGGTGGAAAAAGTGGATCGTGAGTTGGGCCGCCTCCTCAGTGGATTAGATACACTTGAGCATCGCCATCAGATCTATGTGATTGTCGTCAGTGATCACGGAATGGCGCATGCCGATCCTAAAAACTTTGTTTGGATGGACGACCTTGGGTCTGAAGACGGGGTATTCAAGGATGGGGTATGGATGGGGACGCTGGCTACGGTTGCTAATCTCCATTTGATTCGAGGCAAGAGCGACGCTGTCACAGTTAGGGATCAGATTAATCGAAGGCTTAAACAGGGAAAGGCGTTTCTGAGAGAGGACACTCCAGCATCGTTACACTATCGGAAAGACCCCAGAATCGGCGACGTAGTTGTTCTCATGGACCGGCCGTATCTTATTTTCTGGAAGGGGAGTCAACCTGTCACCCTGCGGGGAGAACACGGATGGAATACGTCTGACCCAGACATGCACGGAATTTTTCTTGCAAGAGGTCCTGGTATTAAACGAGGGAGCCAAATTTCCGCATTCGAGAATGTCGATATCTACCCATTTATTGCGGAACTACTGAACCTTAAGATTTCTCAGGACATCGATGGTCATCCTCATCGATTGAAGCATTTGATCATGGAATGATTAAACTGCCGCTTTGTGCGGAAGCAGCGTCGTAGCAGATTCCTGAGATCAAAAAGGAGAATGAGTTGAGGTGATTTGAAGCGGAGGAAAGGCTTCGCGGATGTTTAAGACGATCCTCATCCTAGCTGCTTTTGTAATCATAAATTATCGAAGCGCAGAACCCCACGGTGACACAAGGAGGAGGTTTTATCGATGACGTCAACTTACCTGAATGCCGGAGTGAACGTAGATACAGCAAACAGCGTGAAGGCGGGATTCGCGGAGCTTTTAGAGAAAAAGGGCGTAACACTCAGCCGGAAGAACGCCTTTGCCGCGATCATCGATCCCGGCTTTTCACGGTTTAAAGATCCTTTACTGGTGCTCAAATCCGAGGAACCGGGGAGCAAGCAACTGCTCGCATTCGAGAACGATCGGATCGAATCCGTCTGTTTCGACATGATCAACTATTTAGTAATGACTGCGTCTGTTGTGGCGCAGAACCAGTGGCGATTCAAGATGTGATTATTTGCGGAATGCTTGAGGCAGATATTGTTACGCGCATCGTGAATGCAATTTCCGACGCGGCGAAGCAGCAAGGCTGCTTTCTTTCGGGAGGGGAAACATCCGAACAGCCGGGCGTGCTTTCAAAAGGGCGGTATGTACAATAATGTCGACGCGACCGTGTACCTTCAGAGATATTGTCCAGCAGCGATCTTTAATTTTCTTCGCGAAGCCGGGTCAGGCTCCGATGCCGATATGCTTCGCACCTTCAATCTCGGTGTCGGCATGGCACTCGTTGTTTCACGTAGCACACTGGGCGTCACGATGAAAAGTCTTGAGCAGAGCCTGTCCCGCATTCGAGATCGGTTCGATCGTTCCCGGAGACGGCCGTGTTCGAATGAACGGCAACATCGGATGGCCGTAGATTCACTTTCACCCGGTCTACAGCACATCGTCCACACGGGAGGTGTATGGCCAGCTACGGTTAGTGCCATACTTTTAGCGATGCCGGCAGGAAACGGCCACGCACGAGATTTCCCCGCAGATTGCGCGCCTGTTCGAGCATGAACCCGTGCACAGTCCGCACATGATGGTGGCAGCGTCAAGCCATGGCAAACCTGAGGACGCGGCCATCATTTTGCCATCTATAAGCCATTCAGGAAAGTATCGTGGACCAGCAGCCTAACGGAGGAGGCATAGTGCTAAAGGTCATACTTGCTCTTTTTCTTGTGTGTTGTTCTTCTACGGTGGAGGCACGAATGGAGCAGTTTAGCAGCGAAACCAGATATACGTTTCCCTCCGGAAGCACTGCGACGTTCTCAGCGGGTTGGTCATTTGATTTCGAACGCAGTGTGCTCAGCAGTCCGGAAAGCGATCTCAATCTGTATTTCTTTGAAGACGCGTTTGATGCAGACGTGGAAGCGTTAGCGTTGCGGTATTGGAAGAAGGTCAATCCAGATTTTGATTGGAAAGTGTATGAAAATGCCTCTTTTCCTGGCAGTGACGGGTGGAGTGTAATCCATCAGATTAGCTACGACGTGCCTGTAAGAGAGAGCCAATCCGTATTCGCAGTGGTTCGGGTTGTTGATGAGAAAGCGTTCATCAGTTTGGCCGAAGGGTCTGCAGCCGCATTTGGACGGCGCGGCGCCCAATTTCAGACGGCGTTATACGGCTGGAAGCCAGCGGGATTGAAGAAGGAAGCGTTGGGAGAACGCACCGCCAAACTATTCGATGACACGTTACAAAATGAGTTCACCGAACTGGTTAACAGGCTCATGACCGACCTTCAAATTCCAGGGGCGTCCATTGCAGTGATTTCTGATGGAAAAATCGTCTACGAGCGAGCGTTCGGCGTCAAACAGCTGGGTAGTCCCGATGAGGTCCAGAACACGACGCCATTTATGATCGGCTCTATAACCAAACCGCTAACCACCTTAATGCTCGGCAAGCTCGTGGAGTTGGGAACGATCACGTGGGACACACCCGTTCAAACTTTGCTTCCGGACTTCACGCTGGCGGATAAGAATTTGACATCCAAAATGCTCATGAAGCACACCGCCTGTGCGTGCACCGGCATGCCACGGCGAGATTTATTTGTCATTGGGCCCGAGGACGTTTCAGCGGAGGACATGATTGTGCAGATGGCTTCCTGGAAACCAACCACCGGATTTGGAGAAACCTTTCAGTACTCCAATGAGCTGGTTGCCGTAGGGGGATATGCCGGCGCATCGGCCTACAGACGATCAAGCTCATTGTTTCGCAGCTATCAGCAGGCCATGAACGATCTCATCTTTATGCCACTAGGGATGCACACGAGCTTTGTCAAACCTTCACCCGAACAGAATTCATCGCTGGCCGCTCCACATGCACAGGATTTCAATGGAACCATGACCGCCATCCCTCAAGCGATCGACAACATGGTCTACAGTGTCGCGCCTGCCGGATCGATCTGGTCCACAGCTGGAGATTTGGCCAAGTACGTCTTGTTGGAGCTGAACGAGGGGAAAGGGGAAAACGGCCAACAGCTTGTGGCCTCAGACCAAATACAAAAGCGGCGTGCCCAGGGTGTGAAGATTAGTGATACCGCCTGGTATGGGTTGGGATTAGGTATCCTGGATGACAGGGGCCTTCAGGCGATCGGGCACAACGGGGGCACGTTTGGGTTCTCATCAGATCTCTGGTTCGTGCCGAAAGACCGGCTGGGAATGGTGGTGTTGACCAATGCGGGAATGTCCCATGCTTTTCACGACATCGTGAGACAGAAACTAATGGAGTTGTTGTATGACGCAGAGAAGAAGTCAGAGGAGCGAATCATCTCCGTACTTCGGCGGGAAGAAGATGGCTTGAAACAAGCACATGAGAGGGTCAAAACACAACCGACCGATATTGAATGGATCAAGGAGTATGTGGGGACCTATCACAATGGTGAACTTGGCGTGCTTGAAGTAAAAATGCTGAATAATGATATTGTCTTCGATGTTGGTCGATGGAGTTCCACGATAGGGTCCGCTGTCGAACACGATGGAGACAAGTTGATCGCGCTCACTGCGGCTCCTTGGTCAGGGTCCTGGGAAATCATGGTAGTCAACAAGCCGAAGAAACTGATCCTCGATTTTGGACAGCATAAGTATGAGTTCGTTGAGGCACAGAAAGACTGATCAAAAGATAGAGATACGGATGAGCTGCCGAAGGATCGCTTCAGCTTCAGCAAACTGGAAGCATACTAGCGTCTCTAGGATGCTCGTTCATTCCTTGGTTGGGTAGAACTTTTGCACCGTTCAGATAAAATACAGGTTTTCGATAAAGCACTCGCTGTGCTTGACCTTCGAGCAGGAGAGAAACAGGCGGTTCTCGACATCGGGTGCGGCACAGGAGAATTACTTGGCCGCCTTGCACAAGTGGTACGGAATGACTCCAAACTCATCGGCCTCGACGCGCTGGAACGATCCATTGCTCAGGCCAAGACAGACCATCCGAACGTGGAGTTTATCTGTTACAAATTCGACGATCGATTGCCATTTCCGGATAAGCTCTTTGATGTGGTTGTGTCCATCGATACCATCGAATGTATTAAGAATAAACAAGCTTTGCTCAGTGAGATCCATCGGGTTCTCAAACCGTGTGGAAAGGTTCTCGCCATGCACTGGGACTGGGATACACAGACGTACAGCGTCAAAAATAAGAACCTCGCACGAAAAGCTGTTTGGGCATTCTCCGACTGGAAACAACCATGGATGGACGACTGCGACGGACAGATGGGCAGAAAACTTTGGGGCCTGTTTGAGGGAAGCAACAAATTCCACGGGCGTCCGGATACATTTTGCCTTCTCGAAACGAAATTTGAGCCCGGCCACTATGGCTTTGACCGCATGCAAGATCTAGCAGCGCTTGTCAGCCCGGCCAACGTTGATCAGGAAGACTATGAGGCGCTTAAGTCTGAATTGTCTGAGAGTCACGCCAACGGGCAATATCTTTATAGCGTGACGTCATTTATCTATCTCGGACAAAAGATTTAGCGGAAGCGTATCGTGGTAATTCGCACGCTTTAAGACCGACGAATGAGCAAGTCCTTTTACCGATCGCATCGTATCTAGCCGAACGGAAGGATGCTCATGTGGGACTTGCCATCTACGGCACGGAGGACGTTCGGTGCATCGCAAAGTCCATCGAAGATTTCTCTCAACAGGAGCCTGAGTCTCCTCCGATCCAGTACGCACGGCCATACCTGACCTCCATATCGGAGTAAGACGGCTGAGGAGTCTCGAAATGGCACCGCGAAGAGCGCCCAATTGAATCCCATCGCCTCAGAATATCGAATAAATGGCTGGAGCCATAACACTTCCTTCAAGGAAAAACGCCAGCGTCGCAAGCATCAGGATGGCAAAGATGAGCGGAGCCAGCCAGTACGACCGTCGCTCCATTACGTACGCCTGCACGTCATGAATCAACTGTGAGTAGTCCCGAGCTCCCGATACAAGACTCATACATTCTCCTTTTGCAAGCCGTAAGAAAGAGACACCGAAACTATGATTGCCATGCCGGTCGATGAATTCATATTTTGTGCTGGCCCTGCCATTTCGCGATCTGCCTGCTGCTTCGCAGGGCCGCATCACGAAACAGGATAAAGGCGAAGATCGCCCCCGGATAAAACCAGAACCCGCCGAAACGCGACGAGATGCCTCCTGCAACCAATGCCACGATGATCGAGAGAAAATCGGTCACCGGTCCCAGGGGCTCGTACACCTGCATGTGCCTCGCATCAGTTCGATAGCCGTCTTTGCGAACCAGTTCCTGTTGCCACGGGCGCTTTTCATACGGCTTCAGTCTGTCGGTCTGTGCCACCGCCGGTGCTGACGTGTCCCTGAGCACATGATCATCACAGGCGTCGATGCAGGCGTAACATTTGATGCATTCGCGGTTGATGACCTTGCCGTTGAAGTGAAAGATTTCCCGACTCACATCGATGCCCTGAGGACAGGCGTTGCTGCAGTCGCGGCAGCCGGTACATTGAGCGACACGAGTGATCTTCGACTGCACAGGCGAGATGTTCATCAGAGGCACCATCATCGTCGCATACGGGCAGAGAATCCGACAGAAGGCGCCATGCCCGTAACGCAGATTCAGCACGACGCTCATCGTAAATTGGATGAAGACGGCCAACCCGAAGGCCAAGAGGAAATCGTGCCAATTGGCTTGAATGGAGAAGTTGAACGGGGCGGTCTTGGCAAACGCCTGTCCTTCGTACCCGGGCAAGTCCGCCACCGGAGGCGGCGACATCACGTCCACCCGTGGAGTGAATCCAACGTTATGAACGAGAATGATGACGGGCAGCAGAAGCACAAATAGCGCACCGACACGGAGCAGCCATCGATGCTGCGTGTTCACGAGCACGTTTCGCTCGCGAACGTTCAGATACTGTTGCACCTTGAGTTTTCTCAAAATCCAATCTGCGAATTCGATCGCACCGCGCATGTGGCAGACCCATCCGCAGAATCCACGGCCGAATATGAAAATCGACAGGAGAATGAGGATCACCATGATTGACGCGGCATTGATCCAGCCCTTGGCGAGAGATGGCACCCCCATCATGGCCGTCTTGCCCCAGATTTCGATCCCGAAGACATGCCAGGAAATGAGGTGAACGGCGATGTAGGCATGCACGGCCGCGAGCGAGATCATTCGCCACTTGTATCGAAATGAAACCGGTTGCGGGCGAGATGAGTGCGAGATGGAGCAGGAAGAATGAGTGTCCGATCTGAGCGAATCAATGCTGATCAACGGGAGGGAGGAGGAAGGTGTGTCGGTGAGATTCCCCATCAAAGTCGGATTCCTGATTAACGTGAGTGAAGGCTAGCATCGGTGTGAAGTGGCGACAATAAGGGTAAACAACTAAGTTATTTAATACCCGCAACAGTAATGTAGCGTAATTTACAGGCGATTTAGCGTTTCGGGCACCTTTTAAGAAAAATGGCCTCACTCGTAGGAGGTACGTGTGATAACGCTCAGACCGCACACAGCGGAACTGCTCACTTTCATCGAAATGACCGAAGATTGGTGCCTGGAAAGCTCGAAGTTTCTCCCGACGGGTGTTAGGCAAGACCTGAATGGATCAATTACGTGATTTAAACCGCGCTGCGCGACCTAAAAGGCCGGGGAGACAATGTTGTGAAAAGCGTTGTGATGACGTCTCCCCCGAAAACGACGGCAACTTAAAACTGGAGTAGACTACCGGCTTCGACGGTCCTCGACGAAAGGAGTGGATCGATGAAGCGGTCGAAGTTCTCCGAAGAGCAGATTGTCTACGCCCTGCGACAGGCCGAGTCGGGCACCCCGATTGGGGATGTCTGTCGGCAACTTGGGATAGCCGAGCAGACCTTCTACGCGTGGAAAAAGAAGTACGCCCACCTGGGAGTGAGCGAACTCCGACGGTTACGCCAGCTCGAGGAAGAAAATAGCCGGCTGAAACGGCTCGTGGCCGATCTCTCGCTGGATAAGCATATGCTGTCGGAGGCCTTGCGAAAAAAAGTCTGAGGCCCGCCCGCCGTCGAGAACTCGCGCACTGGTTGCACGAGACGTGCTCGGTGAGCTGTCTGCGGGCCTGTCGACTGGCGCAGTTTAGTCGCGCGGCCTGGTATCGAACAAGTCGGGCGAAAGATCAATCGGCACTACGGTTGCGTCTCCGTGATCTGGCTCACGCGCGACCCCGCTTTGGCTATCAGCGGATCTGGGTGCTGTTACGGCGTGAAGGGTGGGTGAGCAATCGCAAACGGGTGCGCCGCCTTTATCGCCTCGACGGTTTACAGCTGCGCATGCGGGTGCGGCGCCGCAAGCACATCGCGCTCCACCGGGGGCCGGCTCCGGTGGCGGTGGGTCCACACGAGCGCTGGAGCATGGACTTTGTGCATGATAGTCTCGCCGACGGCCGGCCGTTTCGGATTCTGACCGTCGTCGATAACTGGAGTCGCTCTAGCCCGGTGCTCGAGGTGGGATTTCGCATGACCGGCATGCTAGTGAGTCAGGTTCTGGATCGGGTGCTCGGCACAGCGGCGGGGCCGCGCTCGATTACGGTGGATCATGGGACGGAATTTCAGTCTCGCGCCTTGGAAGATTGGGCCTACCGTCGCGGGGTACAACTGGACTTCATCCGACCGGGCAAGCCCGTGGAGAATGCCTTCATTGAGTCATTGAATGGCCGTCTACGTGATGAGTGTTTGAATGTGCATCAGTTCGTCTCCTGGGCGGAGGCGCAAGCGATTGTCGAAGCCTGGCGGGTGGATTACAATCACCACCGCCCCCACAGCTCACTCGGCCACCTGACACCGATGGAGTTTGTCAGTCAACGTCAGATCATGCAGACCGTCGAGGAAGTCGTCTGTTCTGGGTAAGAGTTGTCTCCACACGGGGCCAACGTCAGTGAAATGAGTGGGGAAATCAGGGCTCGTCCTCGTGAGGGGGCCATTCTTTTGATGGGTTGTTTCCCTCTCTCATCGAAGAATATGCTACATCCATGTCCGATACATACGATAGTCACGGTTACGTGGAAAGTCTCAAGCGGGATAGTGTTTTAGAGGCTTCTCGCGACCTCGAATATCTTTGTCACATTCGAACAAGCGTTGAGCAGGAATTCGACTTAACAGACCCGGAGATAATCGAGTACACAGTTCGCATAGTCCAAGAACTAATAGAAAAAGGCTATTGCAGCCTCGCCACGTGGGGAGAGGAGGGATATGGGAGTAAGAAAATTGAAATACTCAAAAAAAGTGTAGCAGAGCTGGAGGATATTATTAAGCAACATACAGGATATGTATCGACTTGCTTTGATTATTTTCTCGTCACAACGAGAACTGGGGAAGATTGGGTAGATCGATATAACAAGCTAGTGAGTGAGTTATGAAGCGATCCTGATTTCATGGCCAACTCATTGGCGCTTCCACCCCGTCTCCGCGTCGTCTACACGTCTGCCTTGACGCTTCTGAAGTAATCATAAGTCGTTGATTTGCGTTGATTTGATGGTGCGCCCGACAGGACTTGGACCTGTAACCCCAGATCCGTAGATGTACCCGACGATATTGAAACAGAGGAATAGCGAGCAATTGTCTAAGGAACTGTGACACGAAGGGACATAGAAAGGACAAGCGCTCGGCAATTCTGCAACACAGGCGCAATATGTTTCAGTTTCAGTTAGACAGTGAGCCCCTGCGTGGCCCCCGGGGATATCCTTGCGCCAGGGCACCCGGGGGGGTGCGGGTTCTATACCGCGACAAGTTTGGCCCGATTTGTTTTCTGATCCTCTCAGAGAGGCTGGGGGTAGGCGTGTCCAGGTTTCTCTAGACTGATCAAACTAGGATTTTTCTAAAAATAAGAAAAGGGCATTACCTAAGTCGGAGGCAATTCCATTACTGCCCAAGCAATTCCCCTTCGGCTTGCAGCCAGTCATCTAGTGCGCCTTGATGAATACGCTGCTGATAAATGTCATACGCTCTATTGGCAATCTGCTCACGAAAGACCTCTACTCGCCGATTGCTATCTGCATCCGTGTCGTTCCCTGGAGCCATGAAAGGAGCCGATGTTGTGGCCCATAAATAAAATGGACGATATGTGCCGAAGTACCATTGAGCAAACCACTGAGCCATTTCCTCACCATTAGGGAAGTATGCCTTCTGGATTGTTACATGACAGTCCTCGCCGAGCGCTTCCTCACCTGGTGTGCGGAGCGGGGAATCGAGTTGCGGTACATCCAACCCGGGAAACCGGATCAACATGCCTTTATTGAGCGCTTCAATCGGACCTATCGGACCGAAGTGCTCGATGCCTATGTCTTCGAGTCGCTCGAGCAGGTGCGCGAGATCAGTTGCGAATGGTTACAGAGTTACAACGAGGAGCGGCCCCACGATGCGTTAGCGGGCATGCCGCCGGCCACGTACCGAGCCCAACTTGAAGCCCAAAGTTCTCCTTTGGTCGCGTCTCGTTGACCGGGGAGCTTACAATCCGACATGGCCGCGACTGACTGCCGGAGAAAGACCATTCCAATGGACCAGTCCACGACGGCCAGCGTACCGGGTGGACACTCAGGTAGTCGGTCAGCAGGCGAAGGTAGGCACCGTTAAGAGAGTGTCACGACAGAGTGTCATCGGTTGGGCTGGGCGTACTGTAATGATTGGGCTGGCTCAAGCATCCTAGCGAACAAGCCCTCCCTCGACATTTCCACCGCTAACTAGGGAGCCGTTGAGTTTGGTGCTCACACCTGGATTGGCGAATTCCACCCGGTAAAGCTCAGTCGTTCCCGGCGTGGTTTGGTTGGCTTGGTACAGGACGCCTGTGGAGTCGGGAGTGAGCTCCAGAGAGCCAAACGGGTACACGCCACCGCCTGCAACCGTTGATCCATTAAGGGTTGTGCTCAGCCCAGGGGTCGAAAACGGAACCATGTATAACTCGCTGGTGCTCACCTTCTCCCGTGCCACATAGACGGCAGCAAGGCCATTTCGAGTAATCTCGAAGGCCCCGTTGAACGGAAGCAATCCCAAGTTCCCTGCCAGTGGACCGTTCAGTTTGGTATTTGTCCCTGGCGTGGAAAAGGGCGCCAAATATAGTTCGGTGGGAAAGGAAGGGCTGCTGACCGACACGCCAATGCCATTCCCGGCGAACACCGCTGCAGTACTGTCTGGAGTTACCCGATAGTGTAAGGCGTACACGTCAGACCCGTGCAGTTTGTCCACCGTCCCGGGGCTTGCGAACCGAACACGAAAGAGTTGCCGCTGGTCACCACTACTATTCGCGGTGAGGTAGACAACGCTTGAGCTGTCAGGCGTCACGCGGAATGAAAGAATATATGAGATCGCAAATGGCGCCAGCGGCGCATTCAGTTTAAATGCCCCCCCCGGCGTGGAGAAGGACACGAAGTACAACTCTGAGGTGAGAAAGGAGAACTGTGACCCCGGCGATGTGGGTAAAAACCGGCTCACGGTATATACAACGCCCGAGTTGTTGGGGAGTATCGACAGTGAGGAAACATCCGCATCAGTGGGCAGCAGACCGTTCAACTTGGTGCTCAATTCTGGGGTTGCCAAGAAGACACGGTACAACTCTACCGTATTCGCGGTATCTTGAGCAGCGCTATAAACAACTGAAGCATTGTCTGGTGTGATACTAAATCCAAAAAATACATTGCCGCCTGGAGCAAGAGGGCCATTCAATTTAGTGCTGATGCCAGGGGCTGCAAATGAGACTCGATAAAGTTCATGCACTTCGTCCGCAGCTTGGTCGGCCACGTAGATAACGGAGGAGCTATCCGCCGCTATCTGGAATGCATTCACGTCGCCCCCCAACGGGAGCATAGGATTGAGCTTCTTACTCACTCCAGGCTGCGCAAACTCCACTCGATAGAGTTCAATCGCATCAGCGGTATCTTGATTCGCTCGATACACGACCGCTGATCTGTCTGGGGTGATGGCGAAATCGACCACGCTCTGTCCGGTCGGAAGTGGAGGGTTCAATTTAATCAAGGACCCCACAAGGTACAGTTCAAACACTTCATCAGTGTCCTGATCAGCTCGATAGACAATCCGCTCCGTAGGAGAAGCCACGCTAGGGGTGGAGGATGAAGGATTACTGCCACCTCCATCGCTTCTGCCACTGCACCCGCTCAGTGTGATAGCAGCGAGCAGTGAAATGATCGCAGATCTAAGAAGAAGAGGGATGAGCATATTACCTTATGTCAGGGTGAGTTGCGCGGAGGGAATCCTGTTCTACATCACCAATTCGATCAATACCCCATTTGAGGGGCACCCAGCATGGATTTATCTCTTAAAAAATACGTGTAATAGAATCCAAGATGGTTTGAATACTTTTCATAACTACTTCAATTGAGCATGATCTCGTCAGGTGTAACCCGAGCTCAAACATTGGATTGCTGATGGTGTTAATCAGCTGCAGAATAGGCACAGGCCAGCGCCGACGAACAGCAACATAAGAAACGATCAAAAACTAGCAACGCTGGAAGCGTCTATCCCCGGGCGTCAATTTCGGAGAGGCTACGCCTAAATAGCCTGCGGCTCACACGAAGTGTGGTTTGGTGCGCCCGACAGGACTTGAACCTGTAACCCCCAGATCCGTAGTCTGGTGCTCTATCCATTGAGCTACGGGCGCGTGAGAAGAAGTGCGGTTCTTGCGGTAGCGCACGTTATACAGGTCCTTGAGTTGGGCGGTCAAGTCGGCAGTGAGGAATACAGCGCCTAATCTGTGTTTCCCCCGGCCTAGTTGCTTGACGCAAGATTCCCGTCTTCTCTATAGTTGCCCCGCTTGCTTCAAAGTTAAATCAGGAGGCTGGACATGATGCGGAGGACGTGGACGATCTTCTGTCTTGGAGTGCTTGCAGGCTGCGCGGCGGTGGAGGTGGAATCCGGTGCTCGACAGGTGAGGATCGTCACCAGCGAACCCCAAGGCTGTGAATACCTCGGCGAGGTCACGGGCAATCAGGGTAACTTTCTCACGGGTGGCTTCACGAGCAATGCGAATCTCGAGACCGGCGCGCGAAATGACATGAAGAACGAGGCCGCGAAGATGGGAGCCAATACGGTCCAAATGCTCACGAACCGGGCAGGACAGACCGGAACCATGGGGCAGGGAAGCGGCAGCATGGAACAAACGAATGTGACATACACAGGAATTGCTTATAAATGCCCTCCCACCCATTGAGGTAAAGAGCCGCATATAGACCGCACCCTAATCTCGCACTATCTGCTTGGATTTTTGTCCTGACAATCTCAACTACACAACCCTGAAAACATCCGTCGCGCCGTACGGGTGCAAGGTTTCTGCTCCTGATTCGAGTGAGTGAATCAGCTGGGGACAGAGGCGATTGCCTCTACGAAGGCTTGTCCAAATAGGACACCCGGGCGGGTCGACCATTGCTCGGCCTCGGTCAAGAGCCGTGCGAGATTTCCATCCGATGACTGCCCATTGCCGGCATCACGATGTCTGCTCTTGAGACGCTCGCCCATCAGCCGGATGATCAGGCTCGGATCTTCATAGCAATCGTAGCGTGCTGAGAGCCGTATGCCGGCGAAGCCTGCCGCGTCCAGCCACTCTCCAAGCCGGCTGCCGGCAAAGGGGTCTCCATGATTGTCTTGCTGCATCCGCGTGAACTGCTTGATGATCTCGTGGACGGATGCATCAGGCGGAGCGACGAGCGTGCCGTTCCAATCCGGACTTGAAATTGCCGCGATCCCACCAGGACGCAGGACCCGATAGATTTCTCGCAATCCCTTTAAAGGGTCGGCAAGGTGCTCGAACAAGGCGTGCGAAAATACGGCGTCGAAGGTGCGGTTCGCGAAGGGTAGGGCGTAGAGACTTGCCGTGCTCACCCATAGATTGCTCGTCGGCTCGTCCACAATCGACCGTTGCGTCAGGTGCACCTGACGATGATCGCAATCAATGCCGACCACGGTTCCAGGAGAGAGCGTTCGCGCCAGTCCTCTGGTGATCGTTCCCGGTCCACAGCCGCAGTCCAACAACCTCATACCCGAATGGAGATTCGGAAGAACGAAAGCGGCATCCCGTTCGGCATGCCGCCGTCTCATGTATTGCACGGCGAGATCGCTATAGCCCGGCGTATATCGTTCAGTGGCCTGCATGATCCATCACAAACGCTGAGATTCCAATGCGTGAATGAACCTGATCCCTTTCGCGAGCTTGCTCTTATACCATCATCATTGGCTCCTGTAATAGCCCGCGTGCTCTACGCGCGACCCGGGAGGGGAGACCACCGGCATCAAAAGCCGTGCGAAATGCCAGAAAAGATTACCGCGAACCAGGACCTCTCCAGTAGCATGAGAGCCTGCATGGCCATTACCTAGTGGGGGCAAAACATGCGCAATCTTCAAGCCGTGGATCGCGAACACATCGTAGAGTCTGAAGCGCCGGCCCGCTCGTCATCCCTCATTCGTCTGATCGTCCAGTGGACCTTAGGAATACTTGTAGCCTTCGCGCTGGGAACATGGTTAGTCTGGTGGGGCGCGCACCTCCACCGAACGTTTGCCATGGACGATATCCGCTCGGCCTGCCAACGCGTCATGCCGGAAACTTTCGAACGTTGCGTTGATACCGTCATCATTCAGAGAGGAGGAGCCAGACGGTGAAACACACGGTGGTTCGGGTCTGTGGAGTGTTCTGGCTCTGCGTCGTCTCTCCTCTGTTCACGCCGTCGGCGAATGCCGATGAACCAGTCAAACCACGTGCAAAATTCGAATTGAGCCTCGGAACGTGGATCAGCGTCGGAGAAACGACCTGGGCCCACAACGCCTCATCAGTGCCCGGCCTTGGCAATCCGACTTCCAAACTTACCTATAAGGATGTCGGCACGAACGTTGTCGAATTGACCGGCAAACTGTGGGCATCGCGAAAAGTGTTCTTGCGGCTCAATGTCGGAGGCGCCGGCATCGGCGGAGGACGTCTCACCGATGACGACTACGGGACAGGACAGCGCTTGTTTTCACGCACCTACAGCGATATTTCAGGCGACAGCATGTGGTATTTGAACGCCGACGTCGGCATGCGCCTCAAAGAGTTCACGAATCAGCGCGGATATTTGGACTTCTTCGGCGGCTATCAGTTCTGGCATACGAGGTATCAGGCGGTGGGGGTTGCGCAGATTTTTTGCGATCCTTCTGCCATTCCAGGTGTCAGCTGTGCTCCTGCCGGGACGAACGTGCTTCCGGGAGTGACCGCCATCACGAATACGACCAACTGGCATTCGATTCGGGCAGGGCTCTCGACCGAATACCGGATCACCAGGTGGTTCAGCGTCCATGGATCCGTCGCGCTGATTCCGGCAAGCTTTCTCAACAACAAGGACGTGCATCATCTGCGATCGGATCTTCAACAAAACCCAAGCTTCTCCATGGTCGGCTTCGGCGTTGGAGCGGACGCGGACGCAGGCATTCGAGTGACGTTCAACCGGTACGTGTCAGCCACCGCCGGGTACCGCCTGTACTATAACCGCATGCTGAGCGGCCATCTGACGGTGCATCCGGTATCTTCTCCGTCGGATGAATTTCCTCTGACCGAGTTCCAGTCCTTGCGACACGGCCTGACCGCCGGCCTCAACTTCTCATTCTAAGCAGAGCGCTCATCTTCGAGAACGCGGTGAGGACGTCTCGTCTTCGTAGCGGGTGAACAACCGCTTGGCCTCCGGGTGTAAATAGCCCGGATGACCGTGCGGGATACCGATCGTGCGGAAGAGCGGGGTCAGTTTGCCATCCGGGTGCAGGTACCCTGCGCGCAACGGCACCGTACGTTTGGTGTGCTTGATCAGATGGGCGGGTACGGATCGAATGGAGGTGAGCCAGTCCGCGATGTCGTGCGGGTTGCCGATCGAGGCCGACAATAACAGCAGCCGCGCCTGCGATGGACAGAAGATGATCGTCTCTTCCCATACCACTCCGCGTTCGGGATCGGCCAGATACTGCGATTCATCCATGATGACGAGCCCAAGCGTATCGAGCCGCAGGTCGATCTCGCCTCCCGCCGCATCGTACAGGAGATTGCGCAGAATCTCCGTCGTCATGATCAAGAGCGGAGCCTGGCTGTTGTCGCGGCGATCCCCCGTAAGAATCCCCACGCGTTCTTGACCGAAAATACGCGAGAACTCGGTGAATTTCGTATTGGACAGCGCCTTCAACGGCGACGTGTATATGACGGTTCTGTTCTCCTCGATGGCACGCTTGGCCGCTTCCACCGCGACATAGGTCTTTCCGCTGCCGGTGGGCACGCTGACCACGACATCACCGGTCTGCAATTTTTCGAGCGCGTCCAGTTGCCATTCGTCCGGCACGAATGGTTGAGGAGGAGGGACGCCGATGCCGGAGAGCCAGTCGTTCAGCAATACCGACGCTTCGTGCGACTCACCTTCATGGTGCGGATGAGTAGGCGGACGCGGCGCGTGCGCCGGAGCGGCCGGTCTTGGCGCATGACGTTCTCGCGGCGCCGCCGGAGGGCGCTGTTGGCGTTCCCCGATGAGCGCCATGAGATCGGATTCGAAGCCCGCGCGATTAGTCGCCGAATGGTGAAGCAACAGTTCGATCAGGCGGCGTTTTCCGGCACGGAAATGCCGATGCACGCGGCCGCGCGCGAGCCGGTGCAGCAATGCGATCGGTTGTTGCGCGAGCAGCCGTTCGAGTTCTTCCGTCGTCATGCGGCTTTCCTCTTATCGAAGCTCGTCATATATTTCATCGTATCGAGCAGTGCCGACACCTCGGAGCCTGGGCGGTTTCGGCTACCGGTGCATACACGTCTCACGGCAATTCTTCCAGCACGCCGCGCCGGAGGAGCGCCATGGCTTTCGACGCAGTCTCAGCCAGCGTGGGATGCGTATCCTTGAGCGTATGGAGCTGAGAGAGAAATTCCAGCGTGCGTGCAAGCAGACGGTAGATGTCGCCCTCGGCCATCGTCGTCATTTTGCACAGGCCGATCCAGGTGAGCGCCGGATCGGCAATCCAGCGTTCGGTCACCGCCGCGATGTCCGCCCGCAAGAGCGGAGGCTCTTCGTACGGCGCCAGAGACTCCGCCAGTTTTCGCACCTGACTCAACGCAGACGCCAAACCGGAACTGATCCGGGGGAACATGCCGGGCCGGTCGTCGTCGTGGGCAATGCTCGACATGACGGCCGCGAGAAGAGACGGATCGGCTCCTGCGAAAGCTTCCGCGCGCAGGAGTTCCGTGATGAGCAGCGAATGGTCGATGCGGATCAGACGGGCCCACTCTCCGACTTCCGTCAATTGCGCCGTCGCCGTGAGATAGCCGAACTTCTGGAGCGCGTCCATCCGTTCCTGAAAACGATGCCAGAGGCTCGTGCGAAGCGCTTGAATGGACTTGATGTGCCGCTGTTGCTCCTGACGCAGTTTGGAGGCGTGGGCATGGTCTTTCTGGCATGCCGAACGCGACGGACAGGTCGGGCAGGAAAAATCTCCCAGTGTTTGGACAATGGAATCCGGAATCGGCTCGTCGTCCTTCGACACGAGAACGGGGAGGGCGGGCAGGCGGGTCGGCAGGTCCTCGAGTTGCTCCACCATCAGATCCAGACTCTCGGGGGTACACCAGGGATACGACGGCGATTCGACGCAGTCGAGGACGCGATCGTACAGTTCGGTCACCACCGCAGCGGGACATTCGGTGATCGCGCCTCCGTCGCGCAGCATCGTCACCATGGGACTTTTTTGTCCCTTGCTTCGATATTGACGAAGCACGACGCCGCGCGTCTTCGACAAGCCGGCCACACGTCCCGGAGTCATGAAACGGAACCGCGCGGCGACTTCAGGCGGTTCATTGCGTTTAATCGGCGCACGGTGCGGGCGCTGTCTGCGGACCTGGTCGTACATGTGCCATTGGGAGATCCAATCGGTACAGACGCGCGGACCATAGGGCTCAAGTTGACGATGGACCTCGTCGAGTTTTCGTTCGAGGACTTCCGCCCGCTGGTTGAGCTGGAACTGCGCGAAGCTCTTGGCGAGGATCGGTTGCATCTGGTCGAGCGGATGCGCCTTCAGAAGATTCAGCACCATCGGATAGCTGATGACGAACTGGCTGTTGATCGCTTCGGGATGGCCGGTGAATCCTTTCGTGAGAACTCCCAGATCGATGTAGGGAGACGGCGTGACGATCGCGAAGCCCACGAGATCTTTGCCTCGCCTGCCGGCGCGCCCGGCAATCTGCTGGACCTCGCCGATGGTCAGATCCGTAAAGTCCCGCGCCTTTCTGATGCTGGATTGCGTGATGATGACGGTGCGGGCGGGAAAGTCCACACCGGCCGCCAGCGTCGTCGTCGCGAACACGGCGTCCAAACACCCGTGCCGCATGAGTTCTTCCACCGCAATTTTCCACGAGGGCAGGTGACCGGCATGGTGCGCGGCGACGCCGATCCGTTGCACCGTCGGAATCAGCGGATGTTCGGCCACGCTCGGGTACTGCGTGATGACTTTTTCCAGCACCGCGGCGATCGCTTCCTGGCGTGCGGGCGGCAGGACGGCGTTCATGTGGTCGAACGTCTGCATGGCTTCGTCGCAGGCCCGGCGGGAAGTCAGAAATACAATGGCGGGGGTGAGATGCTTGTGTCGAAGGGCCGTGATCAGGTCAACCGGATGTATCGAAGGCGGCATGCAGCTTCATTCCCTTGGAGATGACGACCAACCCGGAGTCCGTGACATGGAACCGCTCGGCATCGGCCTGACGGTCGTAGCCGATTTCGGTCTTCGACGGGAGGGTGACGTCCTTGTCGATAATGGCTCGCCGGATGCGGCAATGTTCCCCGATCACGACGTTTTCCATGATCACCGAATCGCGAACATCCGCATGGTCCAGCACACGCACGTTCGGTGACAGCACGGAGTTCTGCACGCGCCCGCCCGAGATGATGCACCCGCCGCACACAATGGAGTCCAGCGCTACGCCCATTCGCCCGCCCTGGTAGTCTTGCGCGAAGACGAATTTGGCGGGAGGGAACTGTCCCTGGTACGTCCGGATAGGCCACTGCTGATCGTAAAGATTAAATTCCGGATCGACGGCTACCAGATCCAAATTCGCTTCCCAGTACGCATCCAACGTTCCAATGTCACGCCAATACTTGACCGCTTTTCTATTCGCATCCTGGAACTTGAACGCGAAGACGCGCCGGTTTGCGATCATGCGGGGAATGATGTTTTTCCCGAAGTCATGCGCGGTCCCTTCCTGTGCATCGGCCGCCAGCTCTTCCCGCAGGCTTTTCGTGCGGAACAGGTAGATGCCCATGGACGCAAAGGCTTTTGTGGGTTCATTCGGGATGGACGGAGGGGTTTTCGGCTTTTCGTCGAACCGGGTGACGCGGAAACTCTCGTCCACGGCGATCACGCCGAACCGGTGCGCCTCTTCGATCGGGATGTCGATCGCCCCCACCACGACGTCGGCATTGTTGGCGACCAGCCAATGGAGCATCTCCATATAGTCCATCTTATAGATGTGATCGCCGGCAAGAATCAGCACATACTCCGACTGATCGTCGTCGAGGAGAAACAGATTCTGGTAAACGGCATCCGCCGTGCCGCGGTACCACTCTTCGCTGATGCGCTGCTGAGGAGGCATGGACGCGATGTATTCGCCGAGCTCGACGTTGAGCACGTCCCACCCGGTGCGAATATGGCGATCCAATGAATGAGACTTGTATTGGATGAGGACTGCAACCCTTCGCAAGCCGGAATTCAGACAGTTGCTCAACGTGAAGTCGATGATGCGATACTTTCCTCCGAACGGAACGGCGGGTTTGGCCCGATGTTCGGTCAACGGATGGAGCCGTTCGCCTCGTCCGCCGGCAAGGACCATGGTGAAAATATTTTTCATGGCGCAAATTGTATCAGGACCGTCTCTAAATGGGAAGAAAGCGAATTCGTTGACTTAGCATAACGGTCGGTTGATACTACGGCAACACATGATTTTCGATTTCCAAGGAGCCTTATGAAACAAGACGTCGTCATCTCTTCATTGGCCAAGCAGGGCCAAAGCAAAAAACAGAGCCGCCCCGATGCATTACAGAATGCGCTCTGGCGATTGGAGCGGCTGGAGACTCAACTCCAAAAACTATCCGAACTCGTTTTGGACCACGCGGAGGATGTGGACAGGCTCGTCCGGATCGTCGCAGAGGATCGAAACACGATCCGCCGGCAACTTCTGAGAAAACATCACGAGCAGGTCAGGGTCCGAAAACATCTTCGGGCCACCAATGCGGCCACCTCGAGAAACGGCAGTAGTTCATAGACGACTCTTCCCGTAGATGTCCGATACCCTGCGGCGCATCTCGCGCACGAGCTATCCGGAATGGTGGCGATCCAAACCAGGGCAGAGAGATCGGCTCTGTTCGATATGCCATATCGGTTCGTCCGGACATGCAATTTTCACTCAAGCTACTAAGTGACCGTTTATCCAAGCAATATTGGCATCCGATTACATTACACGGTATAATGCATTGGTTTATGACTCTGGCCTATTCAATGGTCCTCATGCATCTCACAGCCACGTTTTCCTAGCAGGAGCATCCGAGTGCGCGTGGAATCTCCACGACTGTGGTTTTTCTTCACGGCTTCAAGCATTCTCTGCCTCCTTACAAGCCTTTCCGTGCTTGCCGATGCGGCACAGCCGCCTCTGCCGTCGGTCGATACGATCCGGGAACCGCCTCCGTCCATACGCTTAAGCCTCGATGAGGCTATTGCCCTGTTCCTCAAGCAGAATTTTGACGTCCTGATCACCAGATACGGGATCGAGAGTAACAAGGGTCAGGAAATCACCGCTGCCTTGTTTCCGAATCCATTGATGACTGTCGGGACGCTGAGTTCGTACACACAGGGGCGGACGCTGTCCAACAGCGGGCAACTCTTCGGGCAGATCCAGCAACTCTTCGAATTAGCCGGCAAACGCGGCTATCGTGTTGAGGCCGCCGGTTACGGCACGAGATCGGCGGAGGCCGCCT
Source organism: Nitrospira sp. KM1 (assembly GCF_011405515.1). Lineage (NCBI taxonomy): Bacteria > Pseudomonadati > Nitrospirota > Nitrospiria > Nitrospirales > Nitrospiraceae > Nitrospira > Nitrospira sp. KM1. Next base: position 428,899 of record NZ_AP022671.1, read on the forward strand.
TCGAGGACGCGGTCAGGCAGCTTGGCTTTACCGTCAAAGACACCTATTATCGAATCCAATTGGCCCAGAGACGCCTGATCCTGGCAGAGGAGAACCGCGACCGGTTCTCCCGCATCCTTGAGATCAATACGATCCGTTTCAAGAAGGGTTACATTGCGGAAGTGGATCTCATCAGAATCCGGCTGCAAATGGTGGATTTTCATGCACAGGTCATTCAATCGCTTCAGGATGCGGAGTCGGCGCGCGGCGATCTGCGCCAGCTCCTCCGCTTGTCGCCGAAGACCGCGGTCGAACTGACGACGGAGATGGATTTTCGCCGTATCGATCCCGACATCAACAAACTGAGGGTGGCTGCGCTGGATCTTCGACCCGATATCCGCGCCAAACGGTTCACCTATTCGCAGCGCGAGGCTGACTTGAAACTGGCCAAGGCCTATAGAATCCCGGATGTGACCATCGCCGGCGGCTACGCCATTCAAGGATCGAACGGGCCGGACAATCCCGGCCAGGTGGCCCTCAATGCGGGCATCCCCCTCCCGCTGTTCAATAGAAATCAGGGCGGAATCCGGCAGGCCGAGGTTGCCGTACAGTCTGCGGAGGCCGACTTGAATAAAACCGTCAATCAAGTCGAAAATGAAGTCGACGTCGCATACCGAAACCTCATCCAGAGCAGGCGTCTGGTCGAAGCGTACGTCGGCGGGGTGCTCGATGACGCCCGTTCGACGTTGAACATCGTGGAGCGCGCGTACGAGCGGGGAGGAGCCACCATCCTCGATCTTCTCGACGCCGCTCGGACCTCGCGAACCATCCAGCAGAACTACATTGAAGCACTCTACAGCTACCAACATAATCTGTTTCAACTCGAAAGCGCCGTAGGCCAGGAGATCCGATCATGAATCGACCGGGCGTTGTCATCTGTCTCGGATGTGCAATGGCTCTGTCGAGTGCCTGTGGGCGAGCCGACCAGCCGACGCAGTCGAATGCCGCCACGCCGAACCCTATCCATAGCGCGATCGAAGCAAAACCGAGAATAGAAGTCGGCACGGTGGAAATGAAGTCCGGCGAGCACGATCTGACGCTTGCGGGGAAAGTGGCCTATGGAGAAGATCGTTACTCGAGGATTTCCTCTCCGCTGCAGGGGCGGGTCGTCGAAGTGCGGGCTCATCTCGGCGATCGCGTAAAAGCCGGAGACATTGTGTTGGTTGTCGACAGTCCCGACATCGCCCAGGCGTACTCGGAATACGTGAAGGAAGATTCCGATCTGCAATATGCGATCCGCTCGCGTGAACTGGCCAAGGATTTATACGAAAACAAGGCGATGCCGTTGAAGGATTTGAAAATGGCGGAAAACGAACTGGTCAAGGCCAGGGCGGAATTTCGTCGAGCCAAGGAACGGCTGCTGTCACTGCGCGTCCCTCCAGAGGAATTACACAAGCCGCTCGATCAGCAAAAAATCACCTCGCGGTTTGAAATGAAAAGTCCGTTGACCGGGGTCGTCGTGGAACGGGCCGTGACCCCCGGCCAGTCCGTGGGCGGCGATCCGAGCCAGGTGCTCTTCACAGTTGCGGACCTGGACATGCTGCAGGTCGTGGCCGATGTGTACGAGCGCGATCTGGCCATGGTCAAAGAAGGCCAGTATGCCAAGGTTGTCGTGGAGGCCTATCCGGGCGTCGCATTTCCGGCGACGGTGGCTGCGATCGGAGACGTGGTGGATCCTTCCAGCCGAACGATCAAGCTCCGCGCGTGGGTCAATAACCCGGAACACAAATTGAAACCCGAAATGTTCGCGCGCCTGCAGCTGCGGGTGGGCGAATCGACACCGTTGATGACCATTCCGCGGGAAGCCGTGGTCAACGTGGACGGGAAAGACTTCGTCTACGTCGTGGAAAGTCCCAACCATTACCTCAAACGCGAGGTGACGGTGCTGCCGCTGTCGCTGGATTCCGTGCGGGTCGTGGATGGTTTGACATCCGGGCAGCAGATCGTCGTGAAGGGTGCCGTTCTGATCAAGGGCCAGGAAGCCAAAGGATAATGATCGGACCGTACCCGCGCGCTTCTTCCATCGGGAACCCATCCAATCGATGATCGCCCGCCTCGTTGAGATCTCTCTGGTCCAGCGCTTCCTGCTGTGCGCATTAGGGTTGGCGCTGTTGTTCGGCGGGCTCTACGCCTTTCACCTCCTCGACATCGTCGCCTATCCAGACCCTTCGCCCCCGATGGTGGAGCTGATCACGCAGAATCCCGGCTGGTCGGCGGAGGAAATGGAACGCCAGATTACGATTCCCATGGAGGTCGCGCTGACCGGCATGCCGGGACTCGTGGACATCCGCTCGCTGTCCATCTTTGGATTGAGCGACATCAAAGTCTATTTCCAGTTCGGTACGGACATCTTTAGGGACCGGCAGGAAGTCTTGAACCGCTTGAACTCGGTTCAATTGCCGAGCGGCGTTCAGCCCAGCCTGTCGCCCTGGTGGGCGATCGCGGAAATCTTCCGGTATGAACTGACGGCCGAGAACGGCATGTCGCTGACCGACTTGAAGACGATCCAGGACTGGCAGGTGCGCCGTGAGTTCAGGCGGATTCCGGGGGTCATCGACGTCACGGCGTTCGGCGGCACGACCAAGGAATATCACATCGACATCGACCCGGGAAAACTGCTGGCCTACGGCGTCAGCCTTTCACAGGTGATGGAAGCGCTGACGAACAGCAATGCGAACGTCGGCGGGAACTACCTCACGATCGGATCCCAAAACTACAATATTCGCGGGTTGGGTCTCATCGACGACATTCACGACATCGAAAACGTCATGGTGTCGGCCAGGGACGGCACGCCGGTATTCGTGAAATCCCTCGGGACGGTGTCGGTCGGTCACCGCGTGCGGTTGGGCAAGGTCGGCATCGACGACCGTGACGACGCCGTCGAAGGAGTGGTGCTGCTTCAACGCGGATATAAAGCGCTTCCGGTTCTCGATCAAGTGAGGGGGAAGGTGCAGGAACTCAATGCCTGGAAGCTCCCCGCGGGAGTCAAAGTATCCACCTTCTACGACCGGACCGCGCTGATCCATACCACCGTCGAAACAGTGACCGACATTTTGATCAGCGGCATGGTGCTGGTATTCGTGATTCTGTTCGTCTTCCTGGGTCATTTCAGAGCGGCGCTGATCGTGGCCTTGACCATTCCGCTCTCGCTGCTGTTTACGTTCGGCATGATGGTGCTGGTCGGCCAGTCGGCGAATCTGATCTCGCTCGGCTCCATCGATTTCGGGATCATCGTCGATGCGACGCTGATCATGGTTGAAAGCATCTTTTTCCATCTCGCACATGCCAAGTCGCACAATCTCACCGTCAATCAACACATCGTCCGGGCTGCCCGCCAGGTCGGCCGCCCGATCTTTTCGTCCACCGCCATCATCGTTGTCGCCTTCATCCCGTTGTTCACCATGACCGGGGTGCCGGGGAAAATTTTTGCGCCGATGTCGGTCACCTATGGATTTGCACTGGCCGGCGCGCTGATCATGGCCTTTACGTTAGCGCCCGTACTCTGTTCATTTCTGCTGAGAGATCCGCTCAGCGAGGAGGACACCAAGCTGGTTCGTGCCATACGCAGCGTGTATCACCGGATCCTCAAATATTCGCTCGACCACCAGCCGTTGGTGTTGGGGGTGGCGGCGGGTCTGCTGCTCCTCACCTTCGCCGCGCTACAGTCGCTGGGAGGCGAATTCATGCCGGCGCTGGAGGAAGGGAATCTCTGGGTGCGAGCCACCATGCCGGTGGACATCTCGTTCGATCAAGCCGCGCGGTTGACCAGCGACATCCGGCGGATGTTCCGCGAGTCTCCAGAAATCACGACTATCGTGTCCCAATTAGGCCGGCCGGACGACGGAACGGATCCGACGAGTTTCTTCAACGCAGAATTTCTCGCCAACCTCAAACCGCAGAAGGAGTGGCGGCCGGGCATCGACAAGGATGCATTGATCGAGGAAATCGAAGGACGGCTGCATCAGATACCCGGGATCATCTTCAACTTTTCGCAGGTCATCCAGGACAACGTGGAAGAAGCCATGTCGGGGGTGAAAGGGGAAAACTCCATCAAGCTGTTCGGCACCGACCTCAAGACCATGGAAGCCAAGGCCGTCGAGATTGAAAGCGTGATGAGGACCATCAAAGGCGTCAAGGACCTCGGAGTGTTCCGCCTCGTCGGCCAGCCCAATCTCCTCATTCACATCGACCGGGAAGCGAGCGCGCGGTATGGACTCCAAGTGGCGGACGTGAATGCGGTCGTGCAGGCGGCGATCGGCGGGCAGGCGGTGACGCAGGTCTATGAGGGAGAGCGCCTGTTCGATCTCGTGGTGCGTTTTCTTCCGGAATTCCGTCAGGACGTCGAATCCATCGGCAACATTCTGGTCAGCACGCGGGACGGCGCCCGCATTCCGTTGAAGCAGCTCGCGAAAATCACCTCCCATACGGGAGCATTCATCATCTATCGCGAGAACAACGAACGCTACATTCCAATCAAGTTCAGCGTGAGGGACCGCGATCTTCAGAGTACCGTCGAAGAAGCCCAGACCCGGCTCAGCACACAGGTCACGCTTCCGGAGCGCTACCGCATGGAATGGGCGGGACAATACGACCAGCTCAGAGACGAGCAGCGCCGATTGTTGACCATCGTGCCCATCAGCCTGGTGATCATCTTTCTCCTGCTCTATACGACCTTCAATTCGTTCAAGAACGCGCTGCTGGTCCTGTCAACCGTACCGTTCGCGCTGGTGGGCGGTGTCTTGTCTCTGGTGACGACGCAAACCAACTTCAGCATCTCAGCCGCGGTCGGCGTGATCTCGACGCTCGGGGTGGCGATCTTGGGAGGCGTGCTCCTGGTTTCCCGCATCGAAGAGTTCCGCCTGTCCGGACTGAGCCTGCGCGAAGCCGTGTTCCAGGGCGCCGATGTGCAAATGCGCCCCATTCTCATGGCCACGCTCGGTGCGGCTATCGGCTTGCTTCCCGCCGCGCTTGCGACGGGGATCGGATCGCAGGCCCAAAAACCTCTGGCTCGCGTCGTGGTGGGTGGAATGCTGACGGCGGCCTTTTTGATTCTGGTCGTGTTACCTGTATTATATGAGTTAGTGCATCGCCGCTCGGCGGCGGACCAGGATTGACTATTTACTTACCGAAAGGGGATTCCCGTGCGCGTCAAAGGACTCCGAGAGCTCGCCGTATTCGTTTCTCTCGCGTCGCTGTTCAGTGTTGGGCAAACCTTTGCGTCCCAGGTGAACACGATTCCTGTTCAAATGCAGTACGACATGCCTCCCAAGGGGGACGACGGGGCGGCTGTTACCGTTCCGCCCAATACGAATCCGCTCACTCCGGAAGAGATTCAGCGCGCAGAAGCTCTGCTGCCGCTCCTTGAAGGGAAGCAGGAATTTTGGGCGATGGGAGAATTCGTCCATTTGGGAGAACACTCCGTACCCGTGCTCATCAAGGCGCTGTCCATGCCGAGCCCCCGCATTCGTTACAATGCCATCGAAACGATTTCGATGCTGAACGCACCCTCGGCGGTACCCGCGCTCGTGACGACGGCGAAAGAGGTGAATGAGATTCCGCGAGTGCGCGAACATGCCCTGAGGGTGGCCATCCGGCTCGACCCCGCCAAGACGCCGGAGGCAATTCACGTGATGTCGAAGGATCCCAATTCGGCGATCCGCAAGGCCGCGGCATTTCACTCCAGGTACGTACGGGACAAAGCCGTCGTTCCCACCCTTATCGAGATGATTCCCGATGAGGAACGATACGTGGCCATGTCGGCGGTGCAATCGTTGTGGATCCTCACCCGACATGAAACGGAGTTCCATGATTGGGACATCTCGACCAAGGAAGACCGCCAGGCATGGGTGGCCGAGTGGACGGACTGGTGGAACACCCAGAAGGATTCGTTCGAGTTGCCCGAGCCGCGAAAGTCACGGCAGCAGCGCCAGGGCTAGCCTCGTGCCTTGCAGCATGTAAAAAATCTGTGATATATCATGATGATAAATATGCGTACTTCAGTACAGTTTGAAAGGATATTTGGAACGAACCATGGCTGTCCTTCCCATCGCCAAGCTCGGTAATCCGATCCTCCGGCAACAAGCCACCCCGATCGATACCCGCGACATTCGGACCAAGGAATTTCAGCAGCTGATCGACGACATGTTCGAGACGATGCTGGACGAGCCAGGAATCGGCCTGGCGGCTCCGCAGATCTCGCGTTCCATCCAACTGGTCGTGATGGGCTGCGAGGGGGAGGGAGGATTTCCTCAGACGACCCTCATCAATCCGAAGATCGTCTATTACGGCCCCCAGCAGGTTGAGAACTGGGAAGGGTGCCTGAGCGTCGACGGTCTGCGCGGCAAAGTCATCCGACCGTCCGTGATCCGTGTGCAGGCGTTGAATCGGGACGGCCGTCCAGTCGATATCGAAGCCGACGCGTTGTACTCAGTCTGTATTCAGCATGAAATGGATCATCTCATCGGCAAATTGTTTGTCGACCGGATGACGGACATGTCCACTCTGACCCAGCTCCCTGAGTTCGAGAAGTATTGGCGAAAGGAACCGACCCCCGTCATTTAGCCCCGCCTCACCGGAACGCTTTGTGAAAACGCTTCTTCGAGTGCTCCAATACTTGCGTCCGTACCGGCTTATGGTCGTCGGCACGTTTCTGTTTGCCAGCCTGACCACGGCCTTCGAACTGATTCCACCCTGGCTCATCAAAGTTGTCATCGACGACGTGATTCAAGGCGGCAAGATCCGATTGCTCACCTGGGTGTTCGTTGGATTGTGCGCCGCCTATGTCATGCGAAACATTTGCGGATCAATGCGGATCCGCCTGAACAACAGCCTCGAGCAGCAGGTGGTGCACGATCTGCACGTTCAAGTTTTTTCCACACTTCAGCGGCTCTCGATCAGCTTTTTCGAGAATCGCCCGACGGGCGAGATCATGTCGCGGGTCTTGAACGATACCGAGCATATGCAACGCATTTTCGTCGATGGACTGGAAGAGATCATTACGGCCGGCCTGACACTGGTCGGCATCATGATTGCCCTGTTCTGGCTTAATTGGAAACTGGCACTCATTGCTTTGCTGCCGATCCCGATCCTCGTGGTCGGAGCCGCCGCGTTTACCAAACGGATTCACGGACACTATCGGAATATCCGGAAGGGATCTGCGGAACTGAACGCGCTGCTCCAGGACTGCCTGGCCGGTATCAGGGAAACGATGGGCTTCAACCGTCAGCCCTACGAAGAAAACCGGTTTGGAGCGAAAAGCGATCAATGCCGTCGCGATACACTCAAAGCCATGTATCTTTGGTCATTCTATTCTCCGGGCATGATGCTGGTAGGGAGTCTCGGCGGGGCACTCGTGTTGTGGCAGGGTACGCAGGAGGTGCTGGCCCAGAGGCTCTCCGTCGGTGAGCTGGTCATGTTTATCTCCTATCTGGCATTGTTCTATGTCCCGATCAACCAGATCCATTCCGTCAACCACATGCTGCAACACGCATTGGCGGCAAGCGAGCGCGTATTCGAGATCATCGATATCGTGCCGGACGTCCGGGATCGTCCCGGTGCGATCGCGCCGGCCAACCGGCTCAGCGGCGACATCGCCTTCGATCATGTGCAATTTCATTATCGTGCCGATGCCCCGATCCTGACCGACGTGTCGATTCGAGTCCGTTCCGGGGAGCGCGTCGCGCTGGTCGGTCCGAGCGGCGCTGGGAAAAGCACCACGCTCAAGTTGCTCATGCGCTTCTACGATGTGACGGGAGGAGCCGTCATGATCGACGGCCATGATGTACGAGATCTGCCGCTACGTTTCCTGCGGAGCCAGATCGGCCTTGTCCAGCAGGAGCCTTTTCTCTTCAACGGAACCGTACGGGAAAATATTCTGTACGGAGATTTATCCGCCGGGCAATCGGACGTAGAGGCGGCGGCCAAGGCCGCCCGCGCGCACGAGTTCATCCAGGCATTGCCGGAAGGCTACGACACGTGGATCGGAGAGCGTGGCGTCAAGCTGTCGGTCGGACAACGCCAGCGTATTTCGATCGCGAGGGTCCTGCTCAAAGACCCGCCGATCGTCATGTTCGACGAGGCCACCTCGAACATCGATACTGAAACGGAAGTCAAGATTCGGGAAGCACTGGATGAGTTGACCCGCGGCCGCACAACCGTCATTATCGCCCACCGCCTCTCAACGATTCACGACGTGGACCGGATCATCGTCGTCAACCACGGACGGATCGTTGAAGACGGCACCCATGAGAGTCTCATGGCTCGGGGCGGAATCTATGCCGGCCTCTACGAAGCCCAGTTTCAGACATGAGGATGAACGCGACATGGTCTTGATCTATGAGAGTGATCCCTTGGATAATGAGCATGCTCGAGGAAAGTTTTACCATGTCTGCAAGGGCAGGGTGGAACGCACCGCCCTCGACATACCGCCGGCAGACCAACCTCATGAGTGTTCCGCGTGCGGGATTGATCTGGAAGCTGAGGACTTTTTTGTGGCCATGCAAAAAGGATCGGTTTAAGAACGATGAGCGGCGGCAGCGCGGGGCGTAAAACGGTATCGGTAATGCGGGGGCTGATGATGCTCTGTGACAGCTGCCATAGCCAGGTGCTGCTCGAACAGCTCGTGGATCACAAGAATTTCGTCATGGATCACGAGGCGCTGTTCGATACGATCTGCATGGGTTGCACGGACATCAATCGGCCGCTGATCGATGACATGCTGGGGAGCTCAGAGTAGCGGACGGCCCAGGCTGGTTATTTACAAGACTTCCCGTCGAAATACATACAGGCCGATTCACCCGATTTCACCTTCCACGTCTTAATCAGCGGCGCTTGCCCGTCTCCTCTCATCTCCACGACGAAATCCACGAGTCCGGATATCGGTAACTTCTCCAAATGCGGTTTTGCCGCCTCAGGAGCCTCGATGTAAAAGACCGATCCTAGCGTCGATATAAGAATGCGGGACGCATCCTTCTCGACCAGGATGACCGGGCTGTAAAAGCTCTTGTCTTCCGCATGGACGGGAAAAACACTGGACAACATGAAGAAGACAGCCAGCAATGCCGTAATGATATAGGACATGACGATGACTCCTTCCTAGAGATGAACGGCCCATTATCGCACCCTTGATGAAAGGAAGGAAACTGAAAAACCGGCGGAGAGCAACGGGGCCGGATCACCCGGCAATGATGGATGCGAGGGACACGGAGCCTGCCCTGATCCAATACGCACGAATGTCCGGACGAGATTTTTCCATAAGGGATACCAAGAGGTATATCGGCAGTGTGAGGTTCAGTCGAGCCCAGTTGCCCTCCCAATCATTGGCGATCGTGATATCGGTAATGGATGGACGGGCGGGATCGTGGGGATGCGAATGATAGACGACCTGCAACGTCAGGCCGTTTTTCCGCATGTCCTTAACGGCTTGAAACATCTCCTGCGCATCCATAATGAACGCGACCTCCGCCCGTTCGGCAGGAGACAGCTTGGCCAGATGCCGGGTCTTGGCATCGTCGAAGGCTGCTGCATCGCTGGCGCCTTCAAGGCTGACGACGTTCTTGATTCGGTAGATGTGTGTCACGGTTTGGCCGTGACCGGCGAGAAAGCCGCAGCACTCATACGGATCGAGTTCTCTGGCATGAGCCACGAGTTCATCGAGAATGTGCTGTGGAATTGTCAGATCCGCCACGATGCCTTTGAATTCGTTTCGCCCCGTGCACAGGATGGCGCCCGAGCCGGCGTGTACCTCTGCCGGCTGTTCACCATGTCAACCTGGTACATCAAATGGTACAGGCGACCGTGTAGTCGCCTTTCAAGTCCTTGATGGTGGGATGAGGACCGCAGAGTCGGCACGCGGGATCTTTCGGCCGTCCGACTTTCCGGAATTTCATTTCCAGCGCGTCGTAGATGATCAGCCGATCGGCAATCGTTTCCCCAATTCCCAAAATTTCCTTGATCGCTTCCGAGGCCTGGAGAATGCCCATCGTTCCTGCCAGCACGCCAAGGACTCCGGCTTCCTGACAGTTGGGCACGAGACCGGCCGGAGGCGGTTCAGGATACAGGCAGCGATAGCAAGGGTACCCAGCATGGGGTTTGATCGTCGTCAGTTGGCCTTCGAATCTGAACATGCTGGCGGAGATCAACGTTTTCTTGGCGAAGAAACACGCGTCGTTGACCAGAAACCGGGTGGTGAAATTATCGGACCCATCGAGCACGATGTCAAAATCTCCGACCAAGGAAAGAATGTTGTCTGCATCGACCAACTGATGATAGGCCCTCACTGTGACGTCGGGGTTGATGGCGTGTAGCGTTTTCCGGCCCGATTCGACCTTGGGCTGTCCCACCGTGGCGGTTGAGTGAAGAATCTGCCGCTGCAGATTGGAGAGATCCACGACGTCGTTATCGACCAAACCGATCGTCCCGATTCCCGCAGCAGCGAGATACAACGCTGCAGGAGAGCCGAGGCCGCCGGCCCCGATCAACAATACCTTCGCCTGGTTGAGCCTGAGTTGCCCCTTGCCGCCCACATCTTGAAGGATGATGTGCCTGCTGTACCGTTGTATTTGTTCGTCCGTCATTTCCATCGTATTCAATCCAATCAGCTACCGTCCGGGCTGAGCCGGACCTATCTTGTTTCGTTCAGAGAAGGACCGAATACTGCCGCGTTACTCCACAACGTTCAATTCAATCGGATCCACGACGACGCCTCGCTTCCGAAGACCGTCGATGGCACGCTCGATCTCGACCGTATCACCGGTCAGTTCGAGGTCCATCCACCCCGTGGTCTCTCTGACATCCGCGCGCCGGACGTTCGTCACGATCTTGTAGTCCTTGCCGAGCTCGTAAATCACCGGCTCTTTGATCTTATCCTCCGGAAAGCGAATGTGAAAACGCATGTTGGGCATGTTACCCTCCCGCGATGGCGGGCACGATGGACACTTCATCCCCATCGCTGAGCGAAGTGTCTTTGCCCTTCAGGAAGCGAATGTCTTCCTCGTTGACATAGATGTTGACGAAACGCCGGAGTTCGCCGCTCTCATCGCATAAGCGGTCTTTGATCCCCGGATGGGCTTGATTCAATGTATCGATCATCCCCGCGATCGTACCGGCTTGAGCCTCGACTTCCCCCTGTCCCTTCGTCAGAGGACGAAGCGGGGTCGGAATACGTACCTTAATCATGCGTCACCACCACCGTTTTTCCCCATCTTGAATGTTTTCTCGAATGCGACCAGGCTCGGTTGAATGCGAACCGGCCGGCCAACTGCATCAATGACCGCTTCCTGCGTCTTCAGGCCGTTGCCCGTGATGTACGCCACCGTGACATCTGATTTCTTGATCGTGCCTTGCTTGACGAGCTTCTTCAACACGCCGACGGTCACGCCTCCCGCCGTCTCGGCGAAAATCCCCTCCGTCTGCGCGAGCAGCTTGATCGCCTCGACCACTTCTTCATCGGACACCATATCCATCGCCCCCTGGCTCTCAGCAGTCGCCTTCAAAGCATAGTAGCCGTCGGCGGGGTTTCCAATCGCCAACGACTTGGCAATGGTCTTGGGTTTGACCGGCTTGAAAAAGTCGCGCCCGGCTTTGAACGCCGTGGAGATCGGGGAACAGCCTTCGGCTTGGGCGCCATTGATGCGCGTCCGTACCTCGTCAACCAATCCCAATGCCTTCATCTCATGCAAACCCTTCCAGATCTTCGTCAACAGCGAACCGGAGGCCATCGGAATGACGACCTGATCCGGCGTGCGCCAGCCCAACTGCTCGACCGTCTCGAAGGCAAGAGTTTTCGATCCTTCGGCGTAGTAGGGACGAATGTTGATGTTCACGAAAGCCCAGCCATGTTCCCCGGCGATTTCACTGCAGAGCCGGTTGACATCATCGTAATTTCCCTCGATCTCGACCACGTTCGGCTTGTAGATCAGATTGCCGAGAACCTTTGCCGCTTCGAGATCGCCGGGAATGAAGACGTAGCACCGCATGCCGGCCGCAGAGGCATGGGCCGCGACCGAATTGGCCAGGTTGCCGGTCGACGCGCAGGCCACGGTTTCGAACCCCAGCTCGCGCGCACGTGTCAACGCGACGGCGACGACGCGATCTTTGAACGACAGTGTCGGATGGTTGACCGTGTCGTTCTTGATATACAGCTCATCGAGCCCGAGATACGCCCCCAGATTCTTGGCACGGACGAGAGGCGTGAAACCGGCATGCGGGCCCAGAAAGCTCGGTCCTTCGACCGGAAGCAAATCGGCGTACCGCCACATGCTCCGTGGACCATTCTCGATCTTGCTCCGCGACACGGTTTTCTTGATCTCGTCGTAGTTGTATTTGACCTCGAGCGGGCCGAAACACATCTCGCAGACGTGAATCGCTTTCGTCGGATATTCTTTTCCGCACTCACGGCACACGAGCGCTTTCATCTTGGCCATCATGACACCGCCTTCGAAAGTCTGTGGTTACGGTCGTACGGCACAGCCGGCAAACGGATCTCCGTCGTCGAATAGCTCGGTAATGGTCGGATGTTCACCGCACAAGGAACAGTTGGGATTGCGCTTTACGTTGATCTCTCTGAATTGAGTCTTCCTGGCGTCAAAGTCCAGCAGTCGATTAGTCAACAGTTGTCCGATTCCCAACACCAGTTTCAAGGCTTCTGTCGCCTGAATCGTCCCGATGATCCCGGCCAGTACACCGATGACACCGGCTTCCTGGCAGGTGGCAACTAGTCCGGACGGTGGCGGTTTCTTGAACACGCAGCGGTAACAGGCTGATTTTTTCGGAATGATCGTCGTGATGCGGCCATCGAAACGGAGAATCCCGCCATGCACAAGCGGCTTATCTGCGAAATAACAGGCATCGTTGATCAGGAATTTCGCCGTAAAATTGTCTACTCCGTCGATCACGACATCATAGTCCTGGAATATCTTCAGTGCATTGCCGGCCGTCAGCCGTTCTTCATACATCGACACCGCTACATCGGGATTCAGCGCCAGGATCTTTTCCTTTCCAGAAAGAACCTTGGGACGACCGACATCCGGCGTGTGGTGAAGAATTTGTCTCTGGAGGTTGGTCAAGTCCACGACATCGCTGTCGATCAAACCGATTCTTCCGACCCCGGCAGCGGCAAGATACAGCGCGGCCGGAGACCCGAGTCCTCCGGCTCCGACCAGGAGAATTTTTGCCTTGGCGATCTTCCTCTGACCCTTCCCACCAACTTCTGGCAAAAGAATGTGCCGGCTATACCGCGAGATTTGTTCTTCGGTGAATTCCATGGTTCAGATATTGAAATATTTTTCGATGCTGATGTACCGCTCGCCCGTATCGCAGAGAATCGTCACGACATTCTTTCCCGGCCCGAGTTCATCCGCAATTTTTTGGGCGGCGAAGACGTTCGCCCCGGCCGAGATCCCGACCAGCAATCCTTCCCGTTTCGAGAGCTGTTTCGCGGTCTGGTACGCCTCATCATCCGTCACGGTCATGACCCGGTCGAGAATCTTCTGGTTGAGCACCTTGGGAATAAACCCCGCGCCGATGCCCTGAATTTTATGCGGCCCGGGATTTCCGCCCGAAAGAACCGGGGAACCTGCCGGCTCTACGGCGATCACTTTTATGTCTGGATTCTTCTCTTTAAAGACCTCTCCGCAGCCGGTGATCGTCCCGCCGGTTCCCACGGCAGCGACGAATGCATCGATCTTACCATTCAGCGCGTCCAAAATCTCCGGAGCCGTCGTCATGCGATGGGCGGCCGGATTGGCCGGATTCGAAAACTGATCGGGCATGAAGTATGACGGATTCTGTGCCAGCAAACTTTCCGCTTCCCGTATCGATCCTTTCATCCCTTCCCACGCCGGCGTCAATACGAGTTGTGCGCCGTATGACGACAACAGACTCGCCCGTTCCATGCTCATGCTCTCTGGCATGACGAGGATCAATTTATAGCCCCGGACGGCAGCCATCAGCGCAAGTCCGATACCGGTATTGCCACTCGTCGGTTCGACGATCGTCCCTCCCGGTTTCAGTTTACCCTGGCGCTCTGCCTCATTGATCATGTTGAGGCAAATGCGATCTTTGACACTCCCACCGGGGTTGAAAAATTCCACTTTCCCGTAGATAGTGGCACTACCGGGCTTTGAAAGACGATTCAAGCGGATCAGCGGAGTGCGTCCGACAAGTTCGGTAATCTCTTTATGAAGCGCGGCGGTCACCGTCCGCCCCCCATGTAAAACAGAAATTCCAATCGATCGCCTTCTTTGAGCTGAGTCGTGGACAAGTTGTCTCGATCAACCATAGCGTCGTTGATCTCCACAGCGACCATTTGCGGCTCGATCTGTTTGGACTTCAGGATGTCGAGGACAGTTCCCCCTGTAATCTCTTCAGCCTTTCCATTGATCTTGACCTGCATGAAATCTCCTAACTTGGCCCAGTATTTAAAGAATTTGGACAGACTAACAAACCGTATTCAGAAATGTCAAGGTTACGAACGGAGTCCCTGCTATCTTGACTTTGTCGGCATCGCCCATCCAGTATGCGTTCCCGCCGGAGGCTATGATCAATGTGGAAACACAATTTCATGTTTCGCGCGACCGAGGCCGCTCCTCTCAAAGAGTCCGAGAATGAACTATTTCACGAAACGGATCCGGCTATGGACAGCGCGGGATTGCAATTAGAGAAGTTTTTATCTGTCTGGATTCAAGGCGACGGGGAGGACGAGATTCCTTCTGCCTATACCAGCCTTTATGTACGGACCGCCATGCTGGATTTTCACAAGAGAGTCGGATTCCTCCAGCCGCTGCAGGGACGTACCCATCAGATCAAACAACTACTGACCCCCGGCCAGAAGCACTTCCTCCGGGCCTGGCTATCCGAGCGGGCACCTGCCGCCTGGGAATCTACGGACGATCATTTCAAGATGCTGTTCGAAATCGAATGAGATGGTTGGCCGACGTCCGCCAATAATCAGGACTCTTGGACTTATCCTTGCCCTCGCTCTGCCGCTTCAGACTTCCCCTGTCTGGGGAATATCTATCGAAGTCTATTACGCGCCGGAAGACCATCCGCTCGATCGAGTCATCGAACTCTACGGCCGGGCCAGGCAATACATCCATGTGGCAGTGTACGGTCTGACCTATCCGCCGGCAGTGCAAGCCCTGGTGACGGCCAAGAAGCGCGGCATTGATGTGCGGATGATCACTGATCAGGAACGTTCCGAAGAACCGAAACAACGGAGCGCGTTGCGAACCCTCCGCCTGGCCGGAATACCGATCCGCGTCAACCGCCACGACGGGTTGATGCACCTCAAACAGGTCGTCATCGACGATGACGTCACTGCGAACGGATCGATGAACCATACGACCAGCGGGAATCGGTATAATGACGAACGACTCGATGTCGTGACCGACCGGCGAACAGCCGTCAAGGCACGGGAGAAATTTCTTGCGATGTGGAATGACACCGCCAGATATCGGCCGTGGATCGAGGATTGAGGGATGATCGGCGCAATTGAGACCGATGTGGCGGTCGTCGGAGCTGGGGGAGGCGGGGCGGTTCTGGCCCTCGCTTTGGCGCAAAAGGGTATCCGCACGATTGTACT
Organism: Nitrospira sp. KM1; assembly: GCF_011405515.1. Lineage (NCBI taxonomy): Bacteria > Pseudomonadati > Nitrospirota > Nitrospiria > Nitrospirales > Nitrospiraceae > Nitrospira > Nitrospira sp. KM1. The sequence continues at coordinate 444,518 of NZ_AP022671.1, forward strand.
CGATCAGGTCCCCGGACCGCCGCAGGGTCTCCGTGGTGAAATCCTTCAGCCGAATGGTCAGCGCATACTTGACCGATTGGGAGTGCTGCACTCCCTCCCTGCCGATGCGACACGCACCGTCCGTCTGTTCAACTTTTGCCGGGCCGGCGGAAAGCGGCTTTGCACGATCGATTACGGCGACTTGCCGGAGCCTTATAATCGGGCTGTCGTCACCTTGCCCAACGTCGCGCACCATGCCATCGTGAAGGCCATCGAGCAGCAGCCGGCGGCTCGATGGCAATATGCGACATCTTTCACGGGGTTGATCCGGGAGGGGCGGCGCATAATCGGATTGACCGCCAATGGTCCAGAAGGAGCGCACACCATCCGGGCACAGGTGGTCGTGGGCGCGGACGGAGCCTTTTCAAATGTGCGTGAGGCGATGGGAATATCGACAGACATCCACCTTTATCCTCAGGCCTATCTGATCGCTATCGTCGATGCACCGAATCCGCTCAATGAATCGTTTTACTACGTCGGGCACCATCAGATTTTGGGGTTATTTCCTGCCACAGGCTCGAAAGCATACCTCTTTTATATGATTCGGAACGGATCGATGGATGCAATCAAACAGCGCGGAATCGCCCGGCTGCAGAAGGAGTGGACCGCCATCGCCCCCCAGTTCGAACCGCTCTTTGCGAACTTGCAGGACTGGAACCAGACCGCCTATATGCCCACCGGACGTGTGAGGACGCCCACGTGGGTCGCCGACGGAGCCGTTATCATTGGAGATGCGGCCCACGCCATGAATCCGCATGCGTCGCAGGGACGTATGCAGGCCATGGTGGACGCGATGACGCTTGCCGATCTTCTGCCCGCATGTCTCACGGATCATGACTGTACGGCCAACCGCTTGCGCGGATTCGAGACGGCAAGGCGGCCGCACGTGACGATGCTCCAGCACTTGGCCGATCAACAGGTGTTCTATTGGAATACCGGCAATCCCATCGTGGCGTTCTTGCGTGATCGGGTATTCCGCACGCTGGACCGCAATTCCAGGTTGCGGCATCAAGTCTTGTCCACCACGGCAGGATTGCGGACAACGGCTCCGTTCAGTCTGCTCGACCGCGTCATCGCCGCCGGATTTCTGCCTGACGTTCGAGCAGGCCGCGCACCTCAACAACAGTATTCTTGACAGGAATGCACCGGCCATGAGGGAACGCATCATCGACGGCTTACCCGACGACTATCAACGCCTCCTGCAGAATTATGCGAAGGATGTGAAGTCAGCCTATGGCGAGCGCCTCGAGGGGCTGATCATTTATGGAAGCGCCGTGCGGGGAGAATTTCTTCCCGGACGCTCCAATCTGAACATGCTGTTGCTCTTCACCGGGTACGATGCCGCCTTGTTGAAGGCCTATGCTCCGATTCACAAACGCTGGAGCAAAGAGCAGGTCGTGGTCCCGTTGTTCCTGACCGAACAGGAACTGCTCCTCAGCTCGTCGATATTTCCGCTCGAGTTCCTTGAAATTCAGGAACATCATCGCGTGCTTGGCGGACGCGATCCCTTCGTCGGCTTTCACGTGCAAACGGGACGCCTCAAAGATCAGGTCGTGCAGGGCTTGACGGGCCATATCCTCCGTGTGCGCCAGCGCTTCGCCGAGGGCGGAGGCTCAAATGACGCCGTAACGATTCTGCTGCCGCTCTCGATCACGTCCACCATACCGCTTCTTCGCGGTCTCCAACGCATTGCAGGGAGAGCGGTCCTTTCACAGTCGGACGCGGTAATCGCGGATGTGGCGGCCTACCTGAAGATCGATCTGCAAGGGTTTCACGATGCGTTGATGCTCAAACGTGGTCAGATTACGCCCGGTCCCGGAGAAATTCCGAGGTTGTTCGATCGATACTTGCAAGCCGCCGGATCGTTGGCCGAGGCCGTGGCGACCTGGTAGGACAATCCATGCCCCGACTCTTTGTTCTGTTGTCATTACTGCTCCTGACCGCCACGGTGGCGCAGGCGGTGCCTTATGATCGCCCGAAGATCAAGCTCCCAGATCCGCTGGGGTATGTGAGCGACCATGCGAAGATTCTGGAAGACGATTGGAAGGCCCGCATCCGGTCCGTGAACCAGGATCTGGAACGCAAGACCGGAGTGGAAATGATCGTCGTCACGGTGCCCACAATCAAACCGTTCGGCTCCGCAAATGACTATGCCACTGCAATCTACGAAAAGTGGGGCATCGGCTCCACCCAGCAGGAACACGGGATCTTGATCTTGGTCGCCGTCGAAGAGCGGCAGGCCGCGATGACGCTCGGTCGTCAAATGCTCCCGATCGTGACACCGGCGGTCATGAACCAAGTGGGGAGCGAATATCTCTATCCGTCCATTGAACGCGGGCATTTCGGGGAGGGTCTGTACCGAACCGTGGTCGCATTGGCCTCCGTCTCGCAAGACGTTCGCGTTGGATCGCTCTCAAAAAATCACTTCAGGAACGTTGGATTCTGGATCACACTGTTCACGAGTATCGGAGCGATATCGTTTCTCTGGTGGATCAGCCGGCCGGATTTGCGTCATCCGTATGGACGAATCCGAAAGAGTGAATATTGGGGGACCGGACAGGGCGGGTTCGGTGGAAACTGGGGAGGATTCGGAGGAGGAACGAGCGGAGAGGGCTACCGGTAACCGTTCATACTGGAGATCGCGTCACATATTCGTATTGCCATGTCATGCCGCAGCCGGATTCCTTCCCAGCCATCGTCGTGCCGGTAACACACAGACCAAATTCCTGAGATGACGGGCCTCACGCCGGCGCACCACGACGCGACAACCGCGTCGTGGGTCCAGGCAAAGCGTTTCAGATCCTACATCAGGCGTCCGAGTCACCTCTACAGAAGCTTGTGATTGGTGAATGTCAGGTTCTTCACCGTCACCTGTCCGTTTTCAAAACTGATGATCCGTCTGGTCGCCGGCAGATCTGAAGACCCGACACGCACATGGGAGTCCGTGAAACTTTCGACGTTGTTCAGCTTTCCGTCTGTCGGCGAATAGTAGTACACGGTATATTTCGTCGTGAGATTCTTCCGGTCCTGCGTCACGGCACTCTCTTCCACGTTGATGGTAAAGGCAAACGGGTTCATCCCCGGATGAGCCATTTTGCGGTTGATTTGAGTAATACGGTCGTCCTTGAGGCGGTAGAAGGAATGCGACCCATGGATGTGTAATTTGATACCGAGGGGATGGCCGTCATCTTCCATGGTCAATGCATATTTCCCGTCCGACTCCTCGAAGCTTCTCGGTCCTCGGTGCACGGCCATCATGCCCAGTTGCTCCTGCGCCCATTTCTGAACGTCGCCGTCGGAAAGTTGCACCGACACTTCACGGGGTCCCTTGACGATGATCGGCCCGGTGATGGTTTTTCCATTCAGGTTAACCGTGAGATCGGCGGTAAAGCCCTTGAAATCAGGTTGCCATCTGGCCGTGTTGTCAAACGCGCGGCGCAAGGCTTCGCGGGCACGGGGATCATCTGTCGCCGTGGACGTTTCCTTCTGATGAGTTTCCATGATTTAGCCTCCCAATGTGACACATGATAAGTATTGTGCATTATAACGATGGACGGGATCACAGCTCAACGGAGCGGCATCATAGCAGGCTTACAACCGGCATGTTGAAAATTTTTCCAACTCTGCTATAGTTCACCGGTTTTTAACCGGTCGGAAGCAATGAAACATCCGGTCTGATCGGCCACCCTGATGAGGAGTCGGAGATGGAGCGACGCGCAGCGTCACATACGGAAGAAGAAGAAATGAATCAGCGCCGCCGGTTGTTGAATGCGGCCAAAAAGGGCGACCAAAAAGCGGTGGCCAAACTCTTCGAACTGTATCAAGTGCGGGTGTACAACAATGATATGGTCAGCAAGCTGAATCGAGCGGCAAGCACGCACAAGCTCCAGGCTAAATTGGCTCAGAACAAGTTGGCCCAAGGAAAACAGTCCAGAGGTTCGACGGCGAAGCATGCCTCAATCAAACCGAGCCGGACCCCTGTGCAGGCTTCTCACGCAGTCAAGAACAAGAACGGAGGTGATCGAAAGCACGCACCTAAGAAACACAAAAAGTGACGATCCTGCTTATTGAACAGCGACCCGCAGTCCTCCTCCTCCGAGCTTACCCGCGATTTCCTCCGCCTGCTTTACCCCTCCGGTAAAGACCACCGCCTCTCCATCATGGTCGATCTTCCAAGCAAGTTCGAATGCCTTGGACGGATTCATACCTGGAATACAGGCGCAGAATAAGGCGATGACCTGCTGGTAGGTGTGACAGTCGCAATTGTAGACGATGACCCGGGCATCCAGCCCGTCTCCAGCGCCGGTGGAAGGAACTTCTGTTTCGACTGGGACGGCGACGGGTGATGGAGATTCAGCCATTGAACGAAATCTTAACAGAGTTCGGATACGGTGGTTAATATCCTACGCGGGTGAGCAGATGATTGGGAACCCGGATTCCTTCGCGACAGCATGAGCGTTCAAACAGGGCATAGTGGGCCGAGGAGTCGGTAGCCACTTGCAGTCCGTGCATAAGAGCGAGTCGGTATGTATACACCAGTGCGGCTGACGTTTTCACTAATGCGAGACCATAGTCCCACCGACCCTCTCCGATAATATTCGCCGCCTGTCCCGAGCCTGCACGGATTTCCCGCACGGAGAATGGATGTGCTTGGATCCCGCCCTGGATCATCGATGCCGGCGGAGCCTCCAGCGAGAGTCCTCGTTGAAACCTCCTGTCGGCAGACAGTGCGGCATGAAACCATGTCCGCCACACAGGGTCGGAGAGATCGCGATCCACGGCGCTCTCAACCTCCGGCGACAATGCGCCACTGACATCATATCCTTGCACAATCCTTCCAGCTGCAACCAACTCTGGTAGGTGGTCACCCATCCGGTCCTCGAAGGCCGTGAGTCCGGCCAGGGGAGTCAGCTTCAACGCCATGAAATCTCTGAAGTGGACGCTCTGAAACCGTATCAGCAACCGATCAAGCGTGTCCTGATGACACAGATGAAACGGATAAAAGAGGACGTGCGGTCCTTCCGTCGCTTTCATCGACAAAGCTCATGCCTCATGCTAACTTTCCGACGATGACGACTATTTGGACCTCGTGGCTCGATCTCCTGCTCGTTTTCGTCCCCGCAACTATTGTTCTTGAAGTGCTTCATGCAGACCCCCTGCTGATCTTCGCTTCCGCTTCTCTGGCAATTATTCCTCTCGCAGGCATGCTGGGACGGGCAACTGAGCATCTTTCGGCCCATGTCGGGGCGGGCATCGGGGGGCTGCTCAATGCTTCACTCGGGAACGCGGCGGAATTGATTATTGCACTGGCAGCCTTGCGCGAAGGACTCCATGACGTCGTAAAAGCCTCCCTGACAGGCTCGATCCTCGGCAATATTCTGCTGGTTCTCGGCGCATCCATGATCGCAGGGGGCATGAAATTCGAACGCCAGAAGTTCAATCAAACGGCTGCCGGAATGGGAGCCAGTCTGCTCCTGCTTGCCGCGGTTGGATTGATTATTCCAGCGCTCTTCCATGTCACCGCATCGGATCGGGGAGCGGCAGTTGAGCGAGAAGTAAGTCTTGAAATTTCAATCGTGCTATTCATGATTTATATCTTAAACCTCATCTTTTCCTTAAAGACTCATCGACACGTCTTTGCCGGTGATACCCATCTGGATGAGGCAGCATGGAGCCGTAAGCTTGCCATTTCCGTGCTGACGTGTGTCACGATCCTGATCGCGGTCATGAGCGAGATTTTAGTCGGGGTGTTGGAGCCGGCGGCCGAGCGCCTCGGCATGACGCAGGTGTTTGTCGGAGTGATTCTGGTCGCGCTTGTCGGCAATGCGGCGGAGCATTCGACCGCTGTAATGGTGGCCATGAAAAACAAGATGGATCTGGCGTTAGGAATCGCCGTGGGCTCCAGCCTCCAAATTGCCCTGTTGATTGCCCCGATTCTGGTGTTCGCCAGCTACCTTTTCGGGAGCCCGCTGGATCTGATTTTCACGCCATTCGAAGTGGCCGCGATCACGGTTTCGGTGCTCATTGTGGGGTTCGTGTCCATGGACGGTGAGTCGCATTGGATGGAAGGCGTCATGTTGGTCGGAGTCTATACGATGCTTGCGATCGCGTTCTATTTTCTGCCGGCCTGACCATCAGGCTCGGGTTCTTATGCAGGGCGCTTCCGAAACCTGCTCCTCAAAACGTATCCATATCTATTACTTCGGTGGCGTCCCACAAGTTTTTCTTTTCAGCGTCCGCCAGCGCCTTGAACCGATCTTCCTCAGTCTCCTCACCGAACGTGTCGTTCTTCTTCTGATGATTCGGGGCCGTTTCATCCCCGGACCCAGAATCCAATCTATCCGGCTGACCTCGACGGCGCTTTTTTGCAGGGTCCATGTTAACCGGCATGCATCCTCCATTGTGTGAACCCAGTGTCCTCTCAGGGGAGCCCTAAAGTCAACGGAGCGAATCAGGCTGTATGTTCGGGGCGCTCCGGCATCTAATACAACATCTCGGCTATGCCATCGGCTTGGAGCCTTCCAAATCTGGTGAGTCTTGTGCCGAGAGGAGTATCTTCGAGCAGGCGTCGATCGTACAGCTCACGCATCACATGCGCGTAGCCGTAATTAGAGACATGCCTGTAAAGACCTTCCGTTGCCACCCCGCGGAGCAGGCGCAGTCCAAATATCACACGGTCTCGATGCTGCTCTTCAAGAGATAACCGGCACTCCTCTTCAATTGGAAGAACACCGTCGCGAAGAACCTGACCGTATTTGCCAAGATCGGCAACATTGCCGAATCTCACGCCGTCGACCAACGATTGCGCGCTGGGGCCCAAGCCCAAATAGTCGCCACCCGTCCAATAAAGAAGGTTGTGCCGGCAAGCAAAATCAGGCCGAGCATAATTGGAAATTTCATATCGCTCGAAACCATGGTCTTCCAGAATCGATTGGGCGAGTTCTTCCATGGCAATTTGAAGCGGTTCGTCGGCGACCTTGGCGAGGTTCATACGAACCTGGCGGGCCAAAGGAGTTCCTGCCTCGATCGTCAATGCATAGCAAGACAAGTGACTCGCGCCAGTATCTAAGCAGCCCCTGAGACTACTCCGCCAACTTTCGACAGTTTGTCCCGGCAGACCGAACATCAGATCGAGATTCACGTTCATGATGCCGGCTTTGTAGGCATGGATGACGGCTCGAACCGTTTGGGATTCGTCACCGGGTCGGCCGACTGCCCGTAACTCATCGTTCTCCATGGACTCGGCACCGAAACTGACTCTGGTGACGCCCGCGTCAGCAAGACCCAGAAGATAGTCGCGGGTGACCGTTCCAGGATGCGCTTCCACGGTGATCTCGCACATCGGTTCAAGGATGAATCGTTTGCGCACTTCTTCCAGGATCGCGGTCAGTTGCCCACATGAAAGCACTGTCGGCGTGCCTCCGCCCACATACACGGATTGAAGGATCCGGCCCCCGAGGCGCTCTCCATCCGCATGGATCGCCATTTCCTTTTTCAGCGCATTGAGGAAGGCCGCTGCGGCCTGTTCCCGATGAATCTCGAGGTAAAATGCGCAGAAGTCGCACCGTTGGCGACAAAATGGAATGTGAATGTACAGACCGACCGGATGGATCATGTCAGGATGTTGAATGGTTGTGGCTCTCCGTAATCCCGCGCCAGAACGATCTCCACCTCGTCAGCAGGAGACGCTCCGCGATTTCGGATCCTCGATTTCCACGACGGATGCCGGCGGAGGGACTCAAATATCAGCTTCATGAGTTCAGGCTTGATTCGCGCTTCCCATTCCTGAAGCCAAACAAGATTGTCCACGTCACCCTCATAATCATCCGGGAAGGAGGCTTCGAGAGTAAACCTCATGAGAAATGTTTTTTCTTCCTGATACATTATGGTACTCCAGAGGATTGCGAAGCCCAAAGCCCGCTTTTATAATACGCTCACGAAAGGAGTTCACCCATGCCCATATTCGAATATGTGTGTCGCGAATGCAATCACCGGTTTGAGTTGCTTGTCCAGACCTCAACCAACGCCGCGTGTCCGCAATGTCAAACGACCAGTCTCGACAAGCAGTTCTCTGCATTTGGCGTCGGCGCAACCGGAAGCTGGACCCCTGCGGGCGGTTCCGGCGCTTGTGGCAGTTGCGGGGATCCTCGAGGCCCGGGATCCTGTTCAAGGAATTGACCGTGGATGCCGAGGAGCAGGTTATTCAACGAGCCATCTCGATGATCGCCCAGTCCGATCCAATTGTGAAATTGCTCCAGCAGGTCCGTCAAGGCAAGATGAAACCCACCGATGCGGGATTAAAAGCCATCACGGAATCCTGGTTGTCCACATACAAGAAGGTCATTCAGGAGCAACCCCTCACCGGAACGGCCCTGAAGCGGATCGATCCCACACCCCGGCTCGACCTCATTATCCAGGCGGGCATCATATCAGGCGATCATCCGGCCGTGAGCGCGCTGCAGGAAAGTTTCCGGCAGGTTTCCAAACTCCCAAGTTAGCCTTCATCATGCGACGCTTGTGCTGGATTGTCGGCCCGCTCGTGCTGCTGATGGCGCACTCACAAAGCTGGGCCCAGGATCTGGTCACCACAGGACCGCTCCACGGCTCTTCTTCTGAAAAAGTCGGAACTGTTTTCCCGTCTGGAACGCACATGCTCCTCGATGCGTTGTCGATCGAGGAATTTCTCAAGGAACTTGATGAGAGCCCGCCGGATTGGCCAGCCGTGTATGGCCACGGGCATCATGACCCGGGACATGACGACCGCTTGTTCGACTTGAATCGGAAACGAGACGCGAAGCGGGAAGGTCGAGCGGTCCTCTCATGGCACATCGCCTTCGCCTGGCTTGGCGAACTGTCGAACTTCGATGACAGGTTGAGACAATACGCGGTCTCCCTGGGACCGAAGTTCGTTTCGACGGCATGGGGCGTCGTTCGCTTCAAACCCGAGGACGTGCCCGCAAACTTACGCGTCACGCTTTCGACTTCGGATCAGGAACGTTTGCGCGTGAAACAGGAGAATGGATCTCCTTTTGAGATCGAAGTCATTATGTCCGGACGTCTCGTTCCGGATGAATCGATCGTCTACGATTTTTCCCACGAGGAAGAGGGGGGAGGCCTCATCATGCCGGTGGTGCGAATCGAGCAGATTGCGTATTTCTCCATCCAATAAATCCAATCCGATACGTACATCTACGATCGGACCACTCCTTCACGGCTCATACCATATCCGAACGCTCTCCGTGCAAAATTCTACAATGACTTCCGCCGGCGAAATTATGTCGCTGGTGGCGATCAAAAAGTATCTGGTCTTCAAGATCTTATGAACCCAGCCTGTTATTTTATCCGTTTATGAGAAGGCATATGACTTGCTGTTTTGCCGCCGCCGGGACGCATGAGATCAGACTTCATACCATTATCAGGCCTCGTGAGTCGCCTCATTGTACTCAGCGTGACATTTTGTCTCGCTGTTCAATTGACGGGTATGCCCGGGACAGAGACACACCTCGCTTGGGCCGACGACGATGTCGGCCGGCATAGCCTCCTCAAGTCGCTCGACAATTCGGGCAATCCCGTTACTCTTCGAGGCGCCATGGGAAGCGTTGCACATGAACAGCGACAAATCGTCAAACAACGCGAGACAAAATCTCGGCGATTGATGAAGAGGCGTTCGCAGAGTTCCACCGGAAGTACGACTCGGAGTATTCCACCCTCTGACCGCGCTTCTTCGCTGCCTGTCCGTGAACCTGGTGCCCCTTTATTAACAAAGGAGTCTTCAAGCGCCTCACAAGCCTCTGCGCTCGAAGGATCAATCGGCAGTTCTCTGCGATCGATGGCTGGTGTGGCCGTCGTAGCCCCGACAATTCCTCTCTCTTCATCGTTGCCGAGCCTCGCAAACTCTGCGGGAACCACCGCCTCCAATGCGGCAGCGGCCACAGGAACAGGAACTACAAGCGGACATCCTCGCGGGCGATCCTTTCGGAGCCTGATGCAACAAGTTCCTGCGATATCACAGCTGATCACAGGTGCCCCCCTCATTCCTGAAGATCCCATTGCTGCGCTGCCTCCCCCGCTCGCCGCACCGCAGGGTGGCCTTCCCGACCTTCCGGCGAATTGGTTCGCGTATCATGTATTGAATCGTCTGGCCTATGGGGGAACTCCCAACCAACTGAACATGGCAGCCTCGTTGAAAACCGCAGTGGAAGCTCATGCGTGGTCTACCGCATTCATGAAAGAGCAGTTGGAATTGGACCCCACGAAACCCTGGCCCACGAATCTGCACGACACAGGAGCCTTGCCTGCGCCTATAGCGATTCAAGACGTCCTCACCGATGCGCTGATTGCAGCAGACAAAGGGGATTGGATGCAGGAGGTGAGCGACTCCTCAATTCTCACACCGAGCTTCATTCAACTTCAGGATCTCGACCTTCTCAGGAAAATACACAGCCGCCGCCAATTGAAAGAGAAGATGACCTATTTCTGGGACAATCATTTCAACACCAACTATCGCTCGCATGCTAAGGGGCAGTACGAGTTGCAGGAAAATGAAGCCTTCCGCAGACATGCATTCGGCAAGTTCCTGGATCTGCTGCTCGCAAGCGGCAAAAGTCCCGCCATGATGATCTACCTCAATACCGACGTGAACGTGAAGGAAAATCCGAACGAAAACTATGCCCGCGAAGTGCTGGAACTCCACACGCTCGGTGTCACGACGCAAGGTACTCCGAACGGTTACACCCAAGCCGACATCGTCGAAGCCGCGAAAACCTTCACCGGATGGACCAACACCGCCGACCTTCGCGGAGGCTTTCGTTTCGTGTCGAACCGTCATAGCCCAGGAACGAAAACGGTCTTGGGTCAGACCATTTCATTCAGCGGCAGTGGTCCCGGCGAAGGGGAACACGTTTTGACCCTGGCCGCACGCCATCCATCCACCGCCCGCCACCTGGCCCGAAAACTGTGCGAATATTTCGTCAGCGATTTCCCCTCGGCCGCACTGATCAACGAAACTGCTTCGGTATTCACCGACTCTGGAGGCGACATCAAGAAAGTTCTCATCTCAATTCTCACCTCGCAGGACTTTTCGAATGCCGTCAATTATCGAGCGCAGATAAAGACTCCATTGGAGTATCTCGTCGGGCTATACCGGAATCTTGGGGTATGGTCTTCCCGTGACCCATTCAGGGCACGGCTAGTCTCCATCGGTCAGTCCATATATGAATTCGCACCGCCGACGGGATTCAAGGAGACGGCCATCGAATGGCTCAATACGAACGTGCTGTTTCACGAAACCAGTATGGCCTATGAAACAACCATGGCCGGCTTCGGCTCCGTCATCAAATACGGTTCGGCCAGCAGCAATGGATCGATTCGAGCGTGGATGGAAGAACTCGAGCTGACGACTGAACCTCAGATCTTGGGATTTCTCACGAACTTGGCAGTGGACCGCGTCGTCACGTCGACAGAGTACCACCTCTACCTGAGCACCCTGCGGATCGGATTGGGGAGCAACGAGTTCAATATCAAGAGCACGAGCCGCGAAGACGCGTTGGATCGGACAATGGCCACCATATTAACCAACCCACGTTATCTCTATCAGTGAAAGAGACCCAAGGAGAGATCTTGCGATGGCGTTTCACTTAAAAAGAGATTTGCCCGAACCTTTGCCGGTCTCTGTCGATGAACCGGAACCCTCGTGCAGTTGCTGTGGAGAATCGCTGGCTCTGCTCTCACGCAGAACATTCTTGCGCCGTGTCGCAGGATCGGCCGGCGCCGCGATGCTCCTCAATCTATTCCCCGGCGCATTTTTCTTCGGCGACACCGCACGCGCGGCAAGCAATTCGGGCAAGACTTTGGTCGTGGTATTCCTACGCGGCGGCAACGATGGACTCAACACGATTGTGCCCTACAGCGATCCGGAATATTACACCATGCGGCCGCTTGCGACGAATGGAGGCATAGGGATTCTGCCGCCAGGGTCCGGGAACGGTTCAGGATTGGACCTTCCCGGAACGGGTTTTGCCATGCACCCTTCCATCCAGCCTTTATTGAACCTCTACACAAATGGGACATTGGCAATTGTGACTCGGGCGGGATATCTGGGCTCCACCCAGTCGCATTTTACCGATCAGGATACGATCGAACGGGGAGTGTATTCTCTACAGGACGGGTGGTTGAATCGTTATCTTCGCGCTGTAGCCGCAGCCGGTCCGTCCAACCTTCGGGCAGCGAGCTTCGGGAGTCAGGTGGCCGGATCGATGCGAGGGCAGCTCCTAGTCCCTGCCATTTACAACCTTCGCAGTCTCAGTTTTGCCAGGCTCAATGCGGCGAAAGCCTCTCTTCAGACCAATCTACGTGCCATGTACGGTCAAGATCCCGCTCTCACATCGACCAACCCGTTCAGGACGCTCGTTCACCAGTTGGGGCCTGACATGCTGAATCGCATTGGAGAGTTGGAGGCGATAGGAGCGGTGAGCCCGCAAAACGGCGCCATCTATCCGAACACCGGCTTTGGAAGCCAGATGAAGGACCTTGCTCATATTATTCGATCCGGGCTGGGTTTGGAAGTCGCAACCATCGACATTGGAGGTTGGGACACCCATGAAGATCAAGGCGGAGGAGGCACATTTGCTTTGAACCAGGGAGCTCGGCTTGCGGACTTGTCAGGCAGTATCCGTGCCTTCTACGATGACCTTGGCCCGCTGATGAACAAGGTTGTGATCGTGACCTGCACCGAATTCGGGAGAACAGTCCGACAGAATGCCAGTAAAGGAACCGACCATGCCAAGGCCACCGTGTGGTTCCTGCTTGGCGGATCAGTGAAAGGCGGCCTCTACCATGGAGCCGCGGGGTGGCCGGCCGCGCTCACTCCTGCAAATCTCGATCAGGGCCGCTACATCGCAGCTACGGTGGAATTTCGCGATATTTTCTCGGATATTTTGACGAATCATTTCGGCGCCAGTTCATCGGAGCTTACGGCCGTGCTTCCCGGTCACGTTCATACACCGGTGGGACTGTTCGCCTGATCAATAGGAGTCCTTCGCGCACCGGAAACCCGTCCCGCTCGGCCGGCTGTCCATGGTTCCCCAATCGCGATCGGCCGCGCGAAGACTTACGGCTGGTTTGAGCCAAGAGCCGCCTCGCATAGACTTAATCGCCCCTCGATCGGGACCGCCAGGATTTGTCAATGGAGCGGATCGATAGTAGTTGGGATCGTACCAGTCCTGAACCCACTCAGCGACGTTGCCTGCCATGTCGTATATTCCATACGGACTTACGGCAGAGGGAAAACTTCCGACCGGCATGGTCAGGACCTCACCGTTTATGCCTCGGCCTTTGGCGATGGCGGCGCCTTCACCCTTCATCCAAAAAGCATCCCAGTCGGCGCCGCTGTCAAACTGCACTGTGCGACCGGCCCAATAGCTGGCGCTGTTTCCCATTTGGATGTCCCAATCATTTCCCCAGGGATACCGTTGCCCTTCCACACCGCGCGCGGCCTTTTCCCATTCGGCTTCTGTGGGAAGGCGTTTACCAATCCAATGACAATAGGTGTCGGCGTCGGTCCAACTGACATTGAAGACCGGATGACGTTCGACTCCCTCTATTGGAATTCCATCTTTCCAGACCGTCGAAGCCGGTGTGTTGTTTTCGGGCATCCGATGGCCCGTGGCGCGGACGAAGGCCAGATAGTCTTGATTCGTAGTCTCGTATTGATCGATGAAAAATGCTCCGATGTACACACGCCTCTGGGGATGCTCGTCCGGCAACCCGTCCTGGCCCGCAGGAGAACCCATGAAGAATTCTCCGGCCGGAACGAGCGCCATACCTTCGGGGACCACTGCGCCGAGGAGAACGCCAACCCACACGTACAGGCAGAGGAGGGGACAAAGATAGAGCCCCCGGCGCAAGTTAGACATTGGCTGAGTTTTTCTCGATCCCGCAGGCCTTCGCGACGGCATCCCGGTATTGAAGCCACAGATCGAGACATGTGCGCAGACAAGACAGCACGGCGCGTTGTTGCGACTGTGTCTTCGCATAATTCACAACCATATCGTAGGCATCATGCCGGTGCCCGGCCTCAACCATTTGATGTGCACGAATCAGATCCATCGCTGTCGATGCCACTCCATGATACTTGACCAAAGGATGCTGCCGGATGACAGATTCAATCTGTCTCGCCGTCTTGGGCCGGGAAGCTTCCAACAGTTCCTTGCGATCTTTTACGCTTCCTTCTACAAACACCGTCATGGTGGCCGCTCCCACGACCCAATCACGATCCATCACGGACCGGTCGAGCCAGTTTCGATACCGGAGGGCGGCGGGCAGCAATGTAATACTCTCGAAATCAGCGGCGGTAAACCGGAGCCCTTTCATCATGGTCAGAAACAAATCAGGGTGCGAGCGCCCCAAAGACAAACCTCCCGTATCCTCTTCATAGATGTTCTCCGCGAGCATCCGCCTCACGGGAGAGGGAGGGTTCTGGCCATGGACCCGCGCGAGGAGCACTGGAAAATCTCTTACGTAGACTTCATATTCCTGTTGGAAATGTCGCTTCAGTTGATGACGCGCGACGGAACCGTTTGCAAACGACGGCCACGCCCAATGATGCTTCCGATCCATGATCGACAACAGTTGCTCCATGAATCGTGCCCTGTCCCTCTGTGTGTTCATGCCGGTTGCCTTCCTCATCCGCCTCTCGTTACAATCGGCGAAACTCTGCGATGAAACAAATCACCGTACAGAATCCCGATGAAATTTTGAATCTCCTGTCAGAGGTGACTCTCCGTGGGTCAGGCTTTGTATCGGAATGTCTGCTCGACTACGTGTTGGATGAAGGATTTACCGAACCCATCTATCTCAATGCCAGCGGGGAGGATCCCGACGCCTTCTTCAAAGGGCAATCACCTGCCTGGGCCATTTACCAGATACGTGAATGGAAGCGCGTGTTAACGATCTCCGGTGGTCCAGGGAAGCAACGTCGCGTCCAAATTACGGAAACTCCCTGAGCCAGTGTATGAAGGATCTGCTGGAAAATCAACGAATCTGCGCTTCCATTGCCACTGAGATCACTCTGGAGCATACGCAATGAACCATGTTCTCCTCACGAACGCCTACGACGTTTGCGAATTGATCATGCTGCAGAGTCTGTTGGAGGGAAGCGGCATCGAGTACACCGTACGTCATGCCAACGTCGGAAGTTTGTATCCAGGCATCACTGCCCTCACTCCCCAGGTATTTGTCGGTGCAAAGGATGTAGAACGGGCGGAGCGTTTGCTGGGCAGACTACGGCTTGCTGTAAGAGATGTTTCTGAGGAGCTCCCGGACAGTTGTTAGGTCTGCGGTTTTGGGAGGTGAGGATTTGAGGGAGCTTGAGTCGGCAGCCGTTCTCCCGGTCCTTGAAACCATCCGCCGATGAGCGTGCCTTCTTCAAAATATAGATAGCGGTGTTTCACGATCGCCGCATTCTCCCAATCTTCGAAGATCCACTCTTCACGACGAATACCATCCTTGGTGAATGATGTATTGATTGTCTGAGGGCCTCCCCAAGACTGGAGGACCTGTTCTTTCGTCATCCCGACCATGACACGGTGCTCGGAAATGTGTTGTTGAAAGTCCGGATCCTTCAACTTCATTGCAAGCGGCCAGAACACCATGAGGACAAGGAACAGACCGAGGCCGGTATAGACGAGAACGCGGAACGGCTTCTGTCGGATCAACTCGACTGGCTCCTGCTGTTCACCGGAAGCTGTGCTCATGAGAAATCCCTGTGCTCTCCTTGTCCGCTAAGGGGACACGCATGCTAACAACCATCGACCCTTAGCGTCAATATGAACCGGTTCAATATCCATTTTGAATCAATAGGATAGAACGTGTCGCTATACTAGTATCATGGGTTTGCGCGCGAGGCCTTCTATAAGAATTCTGCAGTGGGCTTTCTTGGTCGGTCTCCTCGCCTTTCCCTGTTGGATTTCTCAAACGGACTTATCGGCACGACCGCTCTATTCATACGTCGATGACAAAGGAATGCCTGTCGTCACAGACAACCCTGAAGGCATTCCCGCGCAGTATCGATCCTCGGCCGGCGTGATCGGGGATGATGGTCAGCCGGACCGGCAGGACAAATCCCGCTCTGGCACTCAGGGATTTTTCGGGCGGCTGCTGACCGCAGTTGGCGGCATGTTTGGCGGTAAAACTTCCGACAGTGGCATGTCGGCAGACCAATCAAACATCCTGACCTATGCCGGCCTCCTCGCCGGA
The DNA here is from genome assembly GCF_011405515.1 of Nitrospira sp. KM1. Classification (NCBI taxonomy): domain Bacteria; kingdom Pseudomonadati; phylum Nitrospirota; class Nitrospiria; order Nitrospirales; family Nitrospiraceae; genus Nitrospira; species Nitrospira sp. KM1. The sequence continues at coordinate 460,811 of NZ_AP022671.1, forward strand.
CTCTGCCTTGTCGGCATGAACCTGAGTCGAAGCCAGGCCTTCCGGTTTCTGTCACTCTGGTGTCTCATCATGATAGGAATTGCGACGCCGGTCCTCCTGTATATTTCCGATGACGGCGCAGGGGACATCATGAAGCGCAAGGCCGCGCAGGTTGAGCGACAGCACCGCGAACGGTTAACGACGATCCCCTGACGATTCTCGCCCTCTACAGAACTTCGTCCCGCTATTCTTCATATTTTGGAAGAGGAATATGCTTACTTGCCGGCTGGCGGGGAGCCACGGCCTGCTGAGAAAATTCCTTCGAAAACGGATTCATGATCGGGTCGTGCGTGTGTCGTTGCCGCCGAGTCACGAGGTCAATGCTCTGGGCACTGAATTCGAGACGATCCACGGTTGCTTTCATGGTCAGCGGATCCGGCAATCCTTGCAAAGAAAACAATTGATAGGCCAGCGTCCATTCCAGAGCTTCCTTTCCGGCCTCCTTGATAATGAACCGTGCCTGCGACGACGGTCGTCCCTTGAATAGTAATATCCAGATATTGGACCGAAATGATGGGGACGACGGATCATCGGAGGGTCGAAACTCAGGCACAAGAGCCGGCACCTGCGCGATAGGAACCGGAGGAGAGAACTCAATGTCGACCAGACGGACAAACAGCGGACGATTTTCGCTTTCATCTTTGGGATCAGCAAGAAAACTGAATGAGTATCGGACGTCCACGCCGTCGCGCTTGAAGGTATAGACATCTTCGCCGCTCTCAGGAGACACCAGCTTCCTAAAATATTTTTCCCAATCAGCAATCGCATAGTAGGTGAAGACGCGCGTGCCGATTTGCGATCCCGCACGGCCTGGGGCAGGCCGAGCTTCTCGTGAAGCTCCGCCTGAGTCAGCCCTAGAAAACCGTCCTCAAAGTAGGGAGCGGCCGCCGAAGCGACGGTGGGCACGCAGAGAACCAACAAGGCTGTGAGCAGCCACTGGCGCGGTAGACATGACAAAGGTAGGACGTGCGGGAGCAAAGGCTCTTCTCCACTGAAACAGCATCGTATCGACGGTCTGCTCGCGAAGTCAAGGCGACCTTTGACGGATTGGTTGCCGCTCGACCGACTTATCAGTATGATGAGTTTCACTTTCAGCGGATGACCATTCGCCAAAGGTATAATCGCTCGTATGAATCTCCACACACTTCTCGAACAACGGATTGCGATTCTCGACGGTGCCATGGGCACCATGATTCAGCAACGGAAGCTGGACGAAGCGGCATTCCGCGGTGATCGATTCAAGGACTGGCCGAAGGACTTGAAAGGTCACAATGACCTGCTGAACCTGACTCAACCGACTGTCATCGAGGATATTCATCGACAGTACTTTGAGGCCGGCGCCGACATCGTGGAGACCAACACCTTCAACTCCCAGTCAATTTCCTTGGCCGATTATCAGATGGAAGCGTTGGCCTACGAGCTTTCGAAAGCCGGAGCCGAATGCGCCAAGCGAGCCAGGGTCTACGTTCAGGCCGCCGACCCCAGCCGATATTGCTTTGTTGCCGGCGCGATCGGACCCACGACCAAAACGTCATCGATCTCCACTGATGTCAACCATCCCGGCGCCCGCAGCGTGACGTACGACGATCTGGTCAAGGCCTATAGCGAGCAGGTCCGTGGATTGCTGGATGGCGGGGTCGATCTGCTGCTCGTGGAAACCATTTTCGACACACTGAACGCAAAAGCCGCCTTTTTTGCCATTCAGCAGGTCTTCGACACGGTCGGACGGCGTGTTCCGATCATGGCGTCCGTCACATTCATACAGGCCGGAAGCAATCGGGGGGTGACGGGACAGACCGTCGAGGCGTTTTGGAACTCGATCTCGCATGTCCCGCTCCTCAGCGTAGGAATGAACTGCGCGCTCGGGCCGGCAGAAATGCGTCCCCTCATTCAGGAGCTGTCGCAGATTGCGCCCGTCTATCTCAGTGCACATCCCAACGCCGGTTTGCCCAATCCGCTGTTGCCGACTGGTTTTCCAGAAACACCGGAGACACTTGCGCCGCAACTCCGGGAATGGGCACAGAACGGCTGGCTCAACATCGTGGGCGGGTGCTGCGGGACGACTCCTGCCCACATCAAATTGATCGCTCAATCGGTGCGAGATATCGACCCGAGAAAGATTCCTCCGGTCGAGCCATACACGCGCTTAAGCGGCCTTGAAGCTGTCACTATCCGCCCGGAGTCCAATTTCGTCAATATCGGTGAACGCACCAATGTAACCGGCTCTCCGGCCTTCGCCAAGTTGATCCTCGCGAATGATTACGAAACCGCGCTGTCCGTCGCCCGTCAGCAAGTGGAAGGGGGCGCGCAAATCATCGACATCAACATGGATGAAGGGATGTTGGATTCAAAGGCCGCCATGGAAACCTTTCTCCGTCTTGTCGCGGCGGAACCCGATATCTCGCGCGTCCCGATCATGGTGGACAGTTCCAAATGGGAGGTACTTGAGACGGGCCTGAGAAACATTCAGGGTAAAGCGGTCGTCAACAGCATCAGCCTGAAAGAAGGGGAGACAAAGTTTATCGAGCAGGCGACGCTCGTCAAGCGGTTCGGCGCCGCGGTGGTCGTCATGGCCTTCGATGAGCGCGGGCAAGCCGACACCTTGGAACGGAAGAAAGAGATTTGCGCAAGATCCTACGAAGTCCTGACGAAGCAGGTCGGTCTTCCTCCGGAAGATATCATCTTTGATCCGAACATTCTGACCGTCGCGACCGGCATCGAGGAACATAACGGGTACGCCGTCAATTTCATCGAAGCGACACGGTGGATCAAGGCCAATCTTCCCAGGGCCAAAGTGAGCGGCGGCATCAGCAATATCTCCTTTTCCTTCCGGGGAAACAATGTCGTGCGCGAAGCCATGCATGCGGCGTTTCTCTATCATGCCGTCGGGGCCGGACTTGACATGGGCATCGTCAATGCGGGGCAGCTTGCGGTCTATGAGGAAGTTCCCAAGGATCTCCTTGAACTCGTCGAGGACGTTCTATTGAACCGCCGGCCGGATGCCACCGAACGGCTGGTCAACTTTGCCGAAACGGTCAAACAAAAGGGCAAAGCGGCGGTCAAAGACGATGAATGGAGGAAGGGTACGGTCGAGGAGCGTCTCTCGCACGCGCTCGTCAAAGGCATCACCGATTACATTGAGGGCGACACCGAAGAAGCACGGCAGAAATACCCCAAGCCGCTGTCGGTCATCGAGGGACCACTGATGGCGGGCATGAACGTGGTGGGAGATTTGTTCGGAGCCGGAAAAATGTTCCTCCCTCAAGTGGTCAAGAGCGCGCGGGTGATGAAGAAGGCGGTCGCCTATCTGATGCCGTTTATGGAAGAGGAAAAGCGCGCATTGGGCAACTATCAGTCACAGGGCAGGGTGCTCCTGGCAACCGTCAAAGGCGATGTCCACGATATCGGCAAGAACATCGTCGGAGTCGTGCTTGCGTGCAACAATTATGAGGTGATCGATCTCGGGGTCATGGTTCCGTGCGAGAAGATTCTGGCTACGGCCAAGGACCGGAAGGCGGACATCGTGGGGTTGAGCGGACTCATCACCCCATCGCTCGACGAAATGGTACACGTCGCAAAAGAAATGACGCGTGAAGGGTTTTCGGTTCCGCTTCTGATCGGAGGAGCCACCACCAGCAAGGCCCACACGGCAGTCAAGATCGCCCCCTCTTATGAACCGTCCGTCGTCCACGTGCTGGACGCGTCTCGAGCGGTGGGAGTCGTAGGAAATCTTCTGAACCCCGATAACAAGCCCACGTTTGTCCACCAAATCCGGGACGATTACAAACGGATCCGTCAAGTGCACATGGACCGCACCGTCAAGACGCTATTGCCGCTTGCAAAAGCCCGGAGTCATGCCTTGGTGACGGACTGGGCCGGCGCAGACATTCCCGTCCCGCAACACCTGGGGAGACAGGTCATTGCCGATCAATCGCTGACAGACCTCGTTCCGTTTATCGATTGGTCGCCGTTCTTTCATACCTGGGAATTAAGAGGCAAGTATCCGGCAATCTTCGATGACGCCGTCGTCGGAACCAAAGCCAAAGAATTATTCGAGGATGCCGAGCGGTTGCTCAACCAAATCGTTAAGGACAGCCTGCTGAAAGCGAATGCCGTGTACGGATTGTTTGCCGCCTCCGCGGTGGGCGACGACATCACACTGTACAGCGACGAGACCAGGACTCATATACTGACGGTCTTTCATACTCTCCGGCAGCAATCGGAGAAACCGCAGGATCAAGCCAATCTCGCCCTCGCAGATTATGTCGCTCCTGAGGTGACGGGGAGAAAGGATCATATAGGAGCCTTTGCCGTCACCGCCGGAATCGGACTGGACGAGCTTTGCCGACAATTCGACCGAGACCATGACGATTATAATTCCATCATGGCGAAGGCGCTTGCCGACCGGCTGGCCGAGGCCTTCGCTGAATATTTACACAAGCGGGTGCGTGAGGAATGGGGCTACGGAAAAGCCGAACGGCTGACGCACGAGGATCTGATCAAGGAAGAATATCGAGGAATCAGGCCGGCTCCGGGCTATCCCGCGTGTCCCGACCATACCGAAAAGCGACAGCTCTTCGATCTGCTCGACGTGGAAGGCCAGACAGGTATCACCCTCACCGAAAGTTTCGCCATGCTTCCCGGAGCGTCGGTCAGCGGCCTGTATTTTGCCCATCCGCAGGCGCGATACTTCGCTGTGGGAAAAATCGGGAAAGATCAAGTCGAGGACTATGCAGGGCGAAAAGGAATGCCGGTCAATGACGTGGAACGCTGGCTCGCTCCTAACCTGAATTACGATCCGGACTCATAGCGCCGGATCCGATTCCAGTCGGACTCTTCTCTCCGGTAGAAATTGACAATGGAACGGAGACTGGCCGGTCAGGAGACCTCCGCCAACACCGTGTGGCGGGCCGATTTGCCGATGGCCGAGTTCAATGACGACTTGACCGAGCGATAGCGTTCCTCCGCCCACCGATTGAATTCCTCAGAATCCGCAAAAACCAGCTCCCAAGCTTTGACGGCATCGAACAGCAGCAGCTGGTGCGGTTGATTGACTCCCGCAAAGTACACCACCAAGACAGCAGACTTGCCGGTCAGGCTGATGTCGGTAAAGACATGCAGGATCGCGCCGTGGGGCAGGTTGACATCGCGAGAGGCCGCCTCGACGATCGGTTGATACATCCGATGAAGGAACTGCGAGGTCACTTCGAAGGCATTGCAGGTCCCAAGAAGTCTGGGATTGGGATTTTCTCCGAACAGATTCTCGGTCAGGTACGTCGCGGCCTCCCACGTCGGCATCACGCCCGATGTCACGAGTGCCTCGCAGAGGTAGGCAATCCAGTTTCTTGTGATTCCGGATTTTTTCGCGGACGCACTCTTTTTGGGCATCTTGCAAATCCTTTCTAACGTTCGATCGGGCACGAAGGCTCGGCCGGGTACTGTTTCGAAGGAGCAATCTGACGCGTTGAAAAAAGTATATCGGGGAGGGAAAAACCGGTCAACGAAATGGAGAAAACGATCTACACATCTCTGACAAATCCCAACGGAGATTTGTCCGCATACTCTTCGTAGACGCGCTTGATGTCGGAAATCGATGCCAAGAATACATCGAGGAGTTCAGGGTCGAAGTGTTCCCCGCGGTGCTTGATCATCAAATCCACCGCATGATCGAAGGAAAAAGCGGGCTTATACACACGCGCCGTGGTCAACGCGTCGAAGGCATCGGCGATGGCGACAATCCTGCCTTCTATGGGAATCTCTTCGCCCTTTAACCCACGAGGGTATCCGCTCCCGTCCCAGCGCTCATGGTGCGTCAAGGCGATCGTCGCCGCAACCTTGAGGAGCTCGGCATCCGATCCCGAAAGAATGCGGTAGCCAATCTCGACATGCTGAGCCATGACATTGAGCTCTTCCTGAGTAAACTTACCCGGTTTCAGCAGCACGTGGTCGGGTGTTCCAATTTTTCCGATATCGTGCATGGGACTGGCGGTACGGATAAGTTCGCACCGTTCACTCGACAAACCATACCGCCTCGCCAACAGTTCGGAATACCTGCTCATCCGGTGAATATGCTGCGCGGTCGAACCGTCCCGATATTCCGCCGCAATCGCCAATCGCTGAATGGTTTCTTCGCGGGAAAGCCGCAATTCCTTTTCACTGCGTTCCAGCCATTCGAGCGCCTGTTGAAGCGCCATGGTCCTGGTTCTCACGATGTCTTCGAGATTGTCCCGATGCAGTTTGTTTTCGATTTCCAGTTTTCTTCGCCGCAGGGCGTTGGTGACATTGATCAGCACCTCGTTCGACTCAAAGGGTTTCACGACGTATCCGAACGCCCCCATATCGATTGCGGCATTGGCCAAGACCGCGCTGTCGAGACCCGTGACCATAATCGCAGCGGTGTGTGGGAACTGCGTCAGGATATTGCGGACCAGGTCCATACCGGACTCGCCCGGCATATTGACGTCGCATAGAACGAGCGCGAACGGCATATCGGCCATCTTTTGTCTGGCTTCTTTCGCATCCAGCGCGAGCACGACTTCATATCCGTGCGACTGCAGCATATACCCCAAAAGACGCCGGATCGGCTCTTCGTCGTCCACGACGAGGACGCGCTTGAGATCCATGAGAGCCTGATGGTTCGTCTTATCGAGGAGCAGCGTCATGAGTACACCGTCGTGTGCCTACAGAACATCACGCGATCGAATGGTCGAATGGCACTGACATCCGTTTCGGCAGACGTCCTTAGAACTGTAAATCGCCATCCATTTTTACGCTACAAATTAGTGAAATCCGTCCGGCGGGTCCTTTGATTTTTGGACCACATTTGATCTCCTCAGCGACACGGACCGCAGCATTCTTTCTCGATGCCAGCCCAGGCTGCCGCCGTGCCATGACATTCCCTAAGGAGAATACCATTTTGTCCGACACGTTTGCTGCCTAGTTCCAACAGTATTGTGCAACCGGGGTCAGGGATACACTCTCGATTGCATGATCGAGCCCGTATCCCGTTCATTGCGGTTTGAGATTCTGTTCTCTATAATGCCGACTCCCCAACGACTGGAGAAAAATATGAGCAATGGCGCAGGGTTGGTCCGACTCGATGGACGGCGGAAAGATCAGCTCAGACCGGTGAAGGTGTCCCGCAGCTTCATCAAGCATGCGGAAGGATCCGTTCTCATCGAGATGGGCGATACGAAGGTTATTTGCACCGCTTCGGTGGAGGAAAAGGTTCCTCCCTTCCTGAAGGGGAAGGGAACCGGATGGGTGACCGCTGAATATTCGATGCTCCCACGGTCTACACACGAGCGATCGCCCCGTGAATCCGTCAAGGGGAAACAAGGCGGCCGCACACTGGAAATTCAGCGGCTGGTTGGCCGCTCACTTCGCGCCGTGACGGATATGACCCAGTTGGGCGAGCGCTCGATCTGGATCGACTGCGACGTCATTCAAGCGGATGGAGGAACCCGCACAGCATCCATTACCGGTGCGTTCATTGCCCTGGCCGACGCTCTGGCGACCCTCAAGACAAGGGGATTGATCAAGAAGCGTCCATTGACCGATTATCTGGCGGCCATCAGCGTCGGGAAAGTCGGGGGGGAGATCCTCGTGGATTTGGCGTATAGCGAAGACTCGACGGCTGAAGTCGACATGAATCTCGTCATGACCGGCAAGGGACAGTTCGTGGAGATCCAGGGAACCGCCGAGCGCACACCGTTTGCCAAACAGGACATGGACGGCTTTCTTTCTCATGGTTGGTCTGCCATTCAGACCTTGACGGCACTACAAAAGGACATCATCGGACCGTTGGATTGACCATGACTCGAGAATTGGTACTGGCTACGCGCAATCGGCATAAGCGCGACGAATTGATGGCGCTGCTGACCGGGCTGGACGTCAGGGTGCGCACGTTGGATGAATTCCCACAGGTCCACGATGTGATCGAGGATGGAGCAACCTGTGAGGAGAATGCCATCAAGAAGGCACGCGAAGTATCGGCGGCAACAGGTGTGACCGCGGTAGCAGACGACACGGGCCTTGAAGTGGACGCCCTCGGAGGGAAGCCCGGAGTGTTTGCGGCTCGATATGCTGGTGAAGACGTGACGTATGAGGACAATTGGCGTAAACTTCTAAACGAGTTGTCGGGCGTGCCGCGGAGCCAACGGACCGCACGGTTTATCACGGTTGCAGCGATCGTTACGCCGGCACATGATATTTATGTCGCGCATGGAACACTCGCAGGGTATATTACCGAAACGCCTCAAGGCACGGAGGGATTCGGCTACGACCCTGTATTCTATGTTCCACAGTTCGGGAAAACGCTGGCAGAATTATCCGGTCTGGAGAAAAACCGCATCAGCCATCGGGCACAAGCCTTTGTGCACGTGCGAGGATGGCTTGAAGAAACCGCTCGCTCACCAGCGGGCATGCAGTCCGATCGCTGACTTCACGTCGGGGCGTAGCGCAGCCCGGTAGCGCGCCTGCTTTGGGAGCAGGATGTCGGAGGTTCAAATCCTCTCGCCCCGACCAACAATTCTTCATCTCCACAGTTCTCATTCGACTTGAATCGTTACTGTCGCCGCGGCCCAATCGGACCGCTGGTTGGCAGGCATTCCTTGCATCAACGGCATTGGAGGGGCCGAGGCAGGATCGAGCGAGGACGGTGTCGAGCCTGCTAGGGATGACGGGGAGGCAGCCTGCACCTCCGGCTGACCATCCATCTTCTGGCCAGGCACGTGAGAGGTAGGATCGTAGACAGTCAAAAATCCACGCGTGGCGGTATTTTCAAGTTCGCGACGAATCGATGCAATCCCTTCATCGATCGCTCGCGCAGTAATCTTCTTTCCATTGTTTTTAGCCTGAGGTGTTTGGAGATCCTTGATCTTCTGGCGGATCATCGTTGCCGTTTCCAAATCCGTACTGCTGAACACCCGCACTGTATCGGTCCCTTTTGGAGGACTATAGTCCCAATAGAACCCCGCTTTGTTATTGGCAGAGAGCGAATCCGGAATCAGGACCCTTTCATTCGCCCGAATCCGTCCATCAGGATGAAACTCAGTTCTCGCGTGTGCGTTTGGAAACAGGACGTTTACGCTTCCCTCAGAATCGACATCCACAATCGTCACATACGCGTCGGCATTCACGGTCACTTGCAGCTGGAGACTGTTCTCCGCAGTTCGCGGCGCACCGTTTGTTCGAATTTTGTATTTGGCCGGCTGCGTGTCGGCGGCGACGACAACGATTCCGCGCGTTCCAGCTTTCGGGACCGGTTGGGGATTCTCACTGGCGACCCGCATATCGACTTTCAACTGTGAGGACGGATTGTCGAGGGTCAACAGCTCCGAAGCGGTGGTGGACCTGGAAACAACCAAGGCGACACCCGCACCCCAGTCGTCTCCGCTCCCCCCGAACGACCCCACGAGGCCGAGCCCATCCGCCGTTAACAATTTGACCGAGTCTCCTTCCACCCCTACCAGATAGCGCGCCGACTGATTTGGACCGACTAGATCCACATTGGGTATGTTCTTCGCGAGCGTGTGTTCGATCTGCCTTCGTTGTCGCTCCGGCATTTCAAGGATCCGTATCGGAACTCTGCCGCCGGGCGGAGAAGGCGGCAGCAATGGAACAGCTCGAGAACGATCAGGAATAGCCTTGGACGGAGAGCGCACCTTTGCATAGGCATGCTGCCCGGCTACCTTGATCACAGATGCCACAGCGAGAGCGCCGCCGGGCGCAAAGCCGGAATCGCCGGGAGGATAGATCGACCAAACGGATCCGGGAGCGGCACCTAGAAGCAGCCCGTTCAACAGTGTCACGGTGCCCTGATCCCCCGGTTGGACCTCAAGCCAGACGAGCCTGGGAACGCTTGTGGAATGTGTTTCCTGGTGTAGGTCGTTCGCCGTTCCGAGCAATGGCTGTTCAAGCAGATTCACGGGAGCTTCCAGTTGCGGCTCAGGCATCGATATGCGGCCAAAGTGCGTCTGGATCCTTTGTAGTTCCGTTTCGACGATGCGGAACACAGCGCGGGGGGACGCCCCGGCAGGAGAGGAGGTGAGGCTTCTGGACAGTGCGTAAGAGAAAAAGCCGTGATACCGGCCGTTCACCGGACCGTCGAGCGCTTCTTGATGGGACGCCGCGCCTGCCATGAGGACATATTGAGCCGCCAATGGACGGACTGCTCCTCTGGTCTGGATCTCCGGGTTCCCCGCTCGTTTGTACAAGGCGGTACGCATGTCTTGAGGCACCGACCTCGTGCGGATGTCGAGAGAGCGAGTGGCAGTTCCTGAATGACAGGAGTCCAGGACGACAAATGCGTGTGGTGTCGTCAATCGGCTCAGAAGCGCTTCCAACTCGTCGTCGGTAATATCAGGAACCGATCCGGTGCGGCCATCTTGCGGCACCAATGTTTCATCCAGCCTATCGTCGGGTTCGTCGCCATTGAGATCTTCAACCTGTGAGCCATGCCCCGAATAATGGATATACACGATGTCGTCGGGTCCTGTGTCGTCCACCAACCGCGAGAGGGCAGCCAGCATACCCTCTCTGGTTGCCTGTTCGTCCGTCAGGGTACGGATGTTCACCTCAGGAAATCCCCATCGCGTCATGAGGACTTGCTTCATCGTTTCGACGTCGTTTAAGGAACCTTGAAGTTTCGGAACGGCCCGATAGTTATTGATTCCAATGAGCAGCGCCCGCTTGTTACCACTTTTGCCCTGGGCCGGCATGGCCAGCAAATCGATGCGACTGCCAGCCACGACACTACTGACGAGCACAAGCACACACATGACGACCTTCCAGGGACGGAGCGTACTCATCTGGCAGCCTTTCTCGTTGTGGGGCCCATACACAAGAGTCGAAGATCAGTCGACGCAATCCACGGTCACGTTCAGCGTATCAAGAGATCAGCCGAGCGAACCACTTCCTGCTTCCTTCGCAGGACCTCCAGCTTTTGGCGTGATGCCGATTGGTCGGTCGCGGGCATTTCGATCGTGTATATTCCCTCCGCCGAGGGACCCCCGACGATCCTGCCGCGCACGCCGTCGAGCACCGAACGGATTTGCTCGTCCGTCGCATGCGGATGGAAGCTGACGGCGACACTGACGGTCGGACTGCCGACCGACCGGGGCAAGACACGATCCTGCACTGTTGGAACACTCATCACCCACGCCAGAATCCCTGCTTGCACAAGTATCACAGCGGCGCTGACGGTCGGCATCCATCGAACATTGAGCATGGACCGAATCCACGCGTCGAGGATTTCCAGGGACGAACGGCGAGTTCCTTTGACAATGCCCGGTGGAGAGTCCGCCGCAAGGCGTTGGAGCACGGATTGCTCCAACGAAGCAGAGGGAAGAGGAGCTGTGGAATAGGCGTCATCGAGCAGGCGTTTCATCTTCCGCAACTCCTCTAACTCTGTACGGCAGTCCACACAATGCTCGAGATGGCGCGAAAGCTCGTTCCGTTCCTGATCGGCAAGCGTATTGTTCGCGTACCAAGGAAGTAACGCGACTTCGGGATGAACTTCGGCCGGAAATGTTTCGGGATCGCTCATGGGGTCGGTTCAGTATGTTCCAGTCGTTCAAGTTGCCGCTTCAGTTGTTGCTTGGCGTAAAAGACACGAGTCTTGACGGTGTTCACGGGGATCGACAACAAGCGGGAAATATCCTCGTAGGGAAGTTCCTCATAAAATGTCAGGCGCAGGACCTCCCGATGTTCAGCGGACAAAGACGCCAGGGCGCGTTGAGTCAACTCGCACATCTCCTGACGTTGAGTGCATTCGAGCGGATTATCGCCGGGAGCCGGGAGTTCCATCGCCCCATCAAGATCCACTTCACGTCCCTGGCGCTTTGTTCGTCTCATTGCATCGAGTGCTTTATGCCGAGCGATGCCGAAAATCCAGGTCGACAACCTGGAGGAACCGCTATACGTGGACGCGCTGCGCCAGACGGCTATCATGGTGTCGCCGACAATTTCCTCCGCCAGCACGGAATCACCGACTAAGCTCCTGACATATTGAAAGACGCGTTTTTCATACGTGCGGTAGAGACGTGCGAATGCCGGCTCGTCACCGGTTGCCACCGCACTCATGAGATCATGCTCATCCAAGGCATCATGGGGGTGGGTCGGATTCATGAACATACGGGTTCACGGTCGTTGCGGGAGTTGAAAGCGCTGTTGCTCTAGCACATTTGGTCATCCCCCTCAATAGGATGGATGGACGGATTGATTGACCGCCCCACAGCGGCAGACTACAATGCGCTGAACCTTTTTCCGGTCCAAGCGACGTACTGGACACGTAAGGAGTCTCTGTGAGACACAGCCCCGGAATGGATGCCTCACACGGAGGCACGCGTGCTCTGAGCTTCGTATTGGTGAGCACCCTCCTGTTCGGCTCCTGTGCGGCAGCACCGTTCCTGCTGCCGATCGCCTTCGAGTTTGCGAGAAATCTCTTCCAAACCGGTCTGCAAAATTACGGGTCCAAGCATCGGGATAATCTTAGCAACTTGGTGAACCGCCTGGCGAATCCTTATATCCAGGGTCTCCCGCCGATGGCCGTCGCTCCAGGTTATCCCGGGCAACCCGTCCCTGGACAAGCGGGAGTTCCTATTCAACCGGCTTATCAAGCCCAGCCGGGGACACTCGCGCAATTCCCGCCAGGTACACAGGTGTTTTCTCCCCAAACTGCTCCCATCGATCCCAATAACCCTTCCACCAACCCGGTCACCGTCTATCCGGGAAATACCGCACCTCAAGGATATGCTCCCCAGGCAAATCCCTACGGGCAGGTCTCGGGATATATGCCTCAACCGGGTTCCAGTCCATATGATCCGAACAATCCTTACGGCACCGCCTCCACAGCCTATCCAGGCACATCAACGTATCCCGGAACCGTGCCCCCAGGCAGTTCGTACGCGCAACAGGGGATGACTCCTTACGGGTCGACCGCTCCATACGGAACAATTCAGCAGATGCCGTACGGCGGACAACCTCCAAATCCTTACGGAACTCCTGGCACGGCTCCCACGATGCCTCCCTATGGGTCAACTTCTTATGCCAATCCCTATCAACAGGTGCCACCGAATCCGTACGGATCGCAAAGTCCTTACGCGGGTTCGGGCTACCCTCCGCAGCAAATGCAGCCTGGGTACGATCCGAACGTGTCTTACGGCGGAGGCGGAGCCCCTGTGCAAAGTTACGGTCAGCCACAGCCAGGGTATGGGCAGCAGCCCCAAATGAACTATAGCCAGCCACAAGGAGCGTATGGTGCCGCGCCTTCCTACGGCGGCCAACCGCCGGTTCAACAACAATACGGAGGAGGCGTTGCTCCCGGCCAGCCCTACATGGCACAGCCCTACGGTAGTCAACAGTACGCACCGCCCATTTACTCCAGATCGGTCGATACCGACCTCGTGGCAGTGGATGTCGCGTTGATCCGTCAAAACCTGACCGCGCACGGAAAGGAAATCGTTTTGATGAATGACGGCGACGTGCTGCGTGACGGCGGCGCCAATGCTCAGGCTGGAGACCGGTTCAAACTGGTGATTCGGACGAATTGCGACTGCTACCTCTATATCATGTCGATTGACGGATCCGGATGGGCGGAAGCCGTGTATCCTCGAAACGGTCTGTCGACGGTCAATCCAGTGAAGAAGGATCTGGAGTATGCCTTCCCGGACGGACCCTACTGGTTCAGCCTCGATCAGGTGAAAGGCATCGAAACATTTTTTGTGGTTGCCTCGCTCAATCGACGCACCGATCTGGAGGAGAGTTTTGCTCAGATTGCGAGTGAAACCCGTCCATCCGGCACGATCGTGGCAAAAGTTGAAGAACCGCCCGTGATTCCTCGCGGTGTCGGATCGGCGACTCCCCGCGGCATCATCACCGTAAAGGACGAGAGCGGAGACAGCGCGAAGCTGACTCCGTTGTCGTACGCTGCAAGCCAGACGGGACAGGATGTGACCGTCACGCGCTGGTTCAAACACGAGTAGGGGACGTATGCGATGAGGTTGCAAAATGCACTCTGTGTGTTGATCACAGGCATCGTGGTGGGTATGTGGTCAGCAACCACCGTTTCGGCCCAGGTCTTTCCACCACGTCCGACGCAGCCTCCAACGCCGCCGGTTCAACAATCCCCGGCGGCCATCGTACCGCAGCAGGGAAACCAGCCGCCGTCGATCACGAAGACCATTCCGTTCATCGCCGTTCTCGGCGACCCGACAAAATCTTTCATTCAGCTCGCCAATATGTCGAGCCCGTTCGATACGAATTTCATGCTGGGACGCGGGCTCACCGGGCGGATTCAATTGGAGAAATATTCCTATCAATCCGGCAACGGACAGAAGTCGTTCGTTCATGTGACCGGCGTGTCCAATCCACCGCTCGTGAGCAGCGAGGGTAATGAGCTGAGACTGCAGTTCTACTTTCCCATCATCCAGTTCAAGACGTACTACAAGGACTACTCGGGCGAGGGAGACAGTGCTCTTGCCGATCTCGTCGCTGAAAAAACGATGGTCGATGTCTTCATTTCACCCACGATCGATCAACGACGGCTTCCCACCTATCACTCGGTACGTGTGGCCGTGACCGGCATGGTCAAGGAACCGGAGAAATGCACCTATTTCTTCGACATGATCTTTCCCGTCAACATTTGTAAGATCGCGGCCGATTATTTCAAACAGATCCAGCCCGCGCTCGAGAACGGGATGCGCGAGATCCTCCTTCAGCCGCAGACGCGAATGCAATTCGAACAGCAGGTTTTTCAGTTCGTCAGGGCCGATCTGTTGTCAAAGGCCGGTATCAATCCGGTCAGTCCTGTTCAGATCGAGATCGTCCAATCCAGCCTCCAGGGGACCGACTACCTGGTGACCTACATGCCGCGTTGATACGCATGGCACTGCCACCTCCTGCGGGCCCCCCCCACAGGCACCCGACTCGGTGATTCACTACATAAAGCAATGTATGCTCTACCACTTGAGCGGGGGCTGCGGCTATCGGGACGAGGAAGTATTCGCAGGTTGGTAGGGGATTCCGTCCAAGACTTCGATCTGGAAAGAGGCCGTCTGACCCTCGAGGTTTGTCACAGAAAGGGTTTTCATTCCCTTCTTCGTAATCGGATTCGTGAATACTTGCACTTGAATGCATGAAGGGACTACGCAGGACGGCAGGGACGAAGGAACGATGTCCTCGACGAGAATATCGGTTGACCGCACACTGAAAACCTTGACGGAGGATAGATTGAGGCCTTTGATTTCAAGAACGGACCTGGCGGAAGCATCAGGCTTGGCATTCTTGGCTGTGTTTGCCGTACCGGGCTTGGGAAGTTGGAACGGTTGAAATACTCTGCTGTCGTAGGCCGGGCGTTTGACGAACGAGAAAGATTGAATGATGGGAGCCGGACCAGGTAGTTGGGATGAGTGACCGGTTTGTCGTCTGGCGAATTTCGCCTGGACGTTCCGTGGTCCATCCATTTTGACTCTGCAGATGTCCGTACCCCCGCAATCGCCACTCCAGCCGGCAAATGAAGAATCCGGAGACGGTTGGGCAGTCAAGACAATCGTCCAACCTTGTGGAATCTCGGTAAGGCATCCCGGAGGGCAGACCATGCCAGGAGGAGCTGTTACCGAACCTGAACCTTCACCCGAAGTAGCCACCTTCAACTGCTGAGTTTGATGTAAATCGCGTGAAGACACGGACTGTGAAGAACCGGCCGACAATTCCTGGAGAGAGGCTTCCTCCAGAGCCAGGGCAGAGAGAATCGTCATGACGAGACCGCAAGGGATTCGCCTGTCCCCCATCCATCCAGATCTCATAGGATCTCCTTCATCACATCATGCGACTGGCTTGATTCTCAGACTTACGAAGACGGAAGACTGATCAGGATCGTGGTGCACAGGCCTCGATCTGTTTTCGGATTTCATTATACAGTTCCTCAACGGCAGCTTCCTTTGTCAAAAGCACGGAGGCACCCATGTTTTTCATGGCCTCCTCGTCACTGTCACCGACCTTGACGGACAATCCGATCACAATGACGTGCGGATATCGATTCTTGATCGCCGAAGTCGCTTCGATGCCGTTCATCCTCGGCATATTGATGTCCATCAACACGATGGCCGGCAGTTCCCGCTCCACGACCATCAGCGCTTCCTCACCGTTGGATGCTTCGCCCACCACTATGATATCGGCATAGGACTCCAGTACGCTTCGGATTCCCTGGCGCATCATAGGATGGTCATCCACAATCACCACTCGAATGGTATTTTGGAGGTTCGAAAAAGCAGAATCCACTCCGGACTTCCCCCCCTGTGCCCGTACTTGCGGTTCTCCTGACACGTTGGCGGGCCCCCTTATCGGCTTCTGGCCAGGATCCTTCAATGACATGACTTCACGCATGATCTTTTCGCGCTCGGATACTTGGTTCGGCTGCTCCGATTTGATTGAAAGCGGCAGCGTCAACGTAGCCTTCGTCCCCCGTCCTGGGACGGATTCCAGGTCAAAATTACCGCCGATCGACAGCATGCGTTCGCGTGTACTGAACAATCCAAACCCATGACCCGCTTCGTTCTTGACTTCCTCGGCCGGATTCAGGCGGCTGGCATCGAAGCCGACTCCACAGTCCGCGACATGAACGAGCAACGCACCGGCGACCTGCTCGATAAGCACGCGAGCCTCCGTCACCTTGGCGTGTTTCACACAGTTGAAGAGAAGTTCACGCACACATTGAAACAGGAGTAATTCATGATCTTCCGGAAGACGCGGATTGTCGACTTTCACATCGACGGTCACCTGGAGGCCGCGTTGCTCCATCTCCTTGGCCAACCAATCCAACGCAGTTCTCAGTCCGAATTCCTGGAGGACCGGAGGGCTCAACTGGGACAGCAACGTGCGCGTGTAGGCAATGGATTTGTCGATCGAATCTTGGAGGTCGGCCACGATCTTGCTCAACACTGCGTTCATCGGTTGATGTTTCGCCTGGCTGAGTTTGATTCGACTCAGGGCAAGCAGCTGCCCGAGATTGTCGTGCAGCTCTCCCGCCAGCCGTTTGCGCTCCTTTTGTTCGGCGAGGTTCAGTTCACTGGCGAGCGCTCTGAGTTGAGCATGCGACTGCAAGAGTTCTTGCGTGCGTTCATCAACGAGGTGCTCCAAATTTCCGGCAAATGCGCGCAGCTTTGCCTCGCTCTCGCACAGAGCCTGTTCGTGGCGTTTGTGTTGAGAGATATCGATCGTAACCGCAACGATGTTTTCGAGCTGTCCTTTCCCATCACGAACCGCCGCTACGTTATTATTGACCCATACTAACGTACCGTCGCTCCGCACATACCGCTTCTCAATGACGAAGTCTGGTCCTCCCTCGATCAGCTTCGTGAACTGTTCGACATTGCCCGGCAAATCATCCGGGTGGGTAATATCCTGCATCCGCATGCCAAGCAATTCTGACGCCGTGTACCCAACGATGTCACAGAAGCGTTTGTTTGAGAAAATGAATTTTCCGGAGAGATCAACCAGCGTGACGCCCGCGGTCGCCTGACTGACGATCGCCCGGAACCGGGCTTCACTGACCTCAAGATCCCTTTGCTGGTGCTTGCGAGAGGTAATATCCTGAGCGGTTCCTACAAAACCCGCTGCGTAGCCTACGTCATCAAACCATGCTTGACCTCGGACGGATATCCATCGTTCGACCCCGTCGTTGATCCCTATCACACGAAATTCCGATGACAGGATGCCGTCGCTTGCCGGGGCGATGGACCGTGCCAGTTGCCCTTCCAGCTGGACGCGGTCTCCAGCATGCACTGAACTCAGGAACATCTCATGATTCACCGGGACATCAGGAGAAATGCCCCACATGCGTTTGAAGCGAACATCGCACTCGAGCCTGCCGGTAGCCGGATCCCATGTGTACGCGGCGAGGGCGGCAATATCGAATGCAGCCTGCAGACGCTGCTCTTGCCGGTAGAGCCGCAAGAGTGCCCTGACCATGGCCAGCATTTCGTCGGGATCGGCTGGCTCAATCAGATAGGCATCGCCGCCTTCTTCGAGACCGGCAACTTTGTCTTCACTGCGGACAGCCAACGCGGATGTGAGCAGCACCATGATCGACGACGTCATTGAATCCGCTTTTAACGAACGACAGATTTCCAATCCGTTGGTATCGGGAAGCTTGACATCGATGAGTGCCAGCTGCGGTTTAACCTCGCGTGCGAGACGAATCGCATCGGCGCCGGTCGATCCTTCAATCACCCGATAGCCGGCAGAACGGAGAAGTCGGCTCTTGAGATACCGGTTCGGCTCGCTGTCATCGATGAGGATGATCGTATGGGCGGCATTCTGGGAGTGCTGCGTGGTCGGTTTCATCTGTTCACCTATCCATCGATCGGTTATGCGACCCGTGAGGCAGGGGACCAATTTCGCACCCAGCGGCCTGAATGGCCCGTTTCCAGCTTTGAGGAGATAGGTCGCTTTTTTCCAAGATGACCCGGGCATGGCTCAACGCTGCCCGGCGTTCCGGGGTCAGGACTTGGGAAGACATCACGATGACAGGAATCATTCGCGTCTCCAAATCATCGTGCAAATGCTTGAGCACCTGGAAGCCGTCCATGCGGGGCATGTTGAGGTCGAGAACAATCACGGACGGTGAAATTTGTTTCGCAAGGAGCAGACCTTCTTCCCCCCCGGGGGCTTCGATGACCGAAAACCCTGTCTCACGAGCCAGTTTGCCGAACAGATATCTGTCGGCTTCATGGTCGTCGATCAACAGGACAACCTGACACTCCGGTTGACCATCACTCTTGGAAGCGCGCGATGCACGCTCCAAGCGTTCCAGCAGCCACGAGGCAGCCATCGGCTTCACACAATAATCGTTCGCACCCAAGGCGATGGCTTTCTGCGGATCATCGATTGCGGAAACGACAAATATAGGGATGCCCTTCGTCGCATCGTCGCCCTTGAGCTCAGCCAGCCATTGCCAGGCTGTGTCGTCCGGCAGCACGATATCCAACACGATGGCAACAATCGAGTGACGACGCAGAAGCTCACGGCCCTGGCGGATACTAGCTGCCGGGATCGGTTGAAATGGAGTACGCCGAAGGTACTTTTCATAGACAAGCCGCGTCTCCGGTTCATCTTCGACGACCAACACCGGCAGACGGGTCTCATCCGGTTGTACCAGAGGCAGGTCAGAAACGTAGTTTACTCCGCCCTTGGCGGCGTACAAGACCGGAATCACAGCGGAGAACGTCGAACCGGACCCCAACCGGCTGGAGACGCTCACTGACCCGCCGAGCAACTCGGACAATTTTCGGCATAGAGGAAGACCTAACCCGGTACCCTTGACGCGCCGCTGGATCGGGTGATCGATCTGAGAAAACTCTTGAAAAATCCGCTCCTGATCCTCCTCCGCGATCCCGATCCCCGTGTCCGCCACACAAAACACGACGGATTTCCCATCGTCGGTGGCCCTGGCGGTGATCCGCACCTCGCCGCGTTCGGTGAACTTGATCGCGTTCGAGATGAAGTTACGGACGATCTGGGACACCTTGCCTTCGTCGGTGCTCAGAACCGGCAACCCAGCGGGCTCGTCGAAGATAAGACTTACGGTATTGGATACGAGGAGGGGACGCAGCATGCCGCGGAGGGCGCTGAAGAGATTTCCGACCTCAAATTCAGACGGTCGAACCTCGATTTTTCCGGCTTCGATCTTCGCGAGATCGAGCAGATCGTTTACCAAATCCAGCAGATCGCCCCCGCTCTTTCGAATATAGCCGACCTGCTTGGCCTGTTCGGTGTTCAAATCACCATCGGCACGGTCGATCAGGAGCTGAGAGAGGGCAATGATCGCATTCAGCGGCGTTCGAAACTCATGACTCATGTTCGAAAGAAACCGCGACTTCATTTCGTCGGCCCGGCGCAGGTGGTCGGCCTTTTCATCCAATTCGGCATACAAGGCCACCACGCCACGATTCGTATCTTCCAATTCTCCGTTCAGTCGTAACAGCTCTTGTTGCCGTTCATGCAACTCTTCCAACGCACGGACCAGTTCCTGATTCTGTTGGCGTACTTCTTCAATCGGGTTTTGAGGATCGACGGATCCGATCTGCCGGGTTAACCGTTCCAAGTCATGTTGGCCAAAGATGCTCTTTCGTTTATAGAGGAGCTTTTTCAACCAAACCGTCGCTTCCTGCTGACCATTCACGCGCATTTCACACTGGTCCATCAATCGGCGCGCCGAGACCATTGCGGTGTCCCATTGAGCGGGAAACACCGACAAGTTCGCGGAGTTCCCCGGTGTTGAATGCTTCGTGCCGCCCTCTCGGGACTTGCCAATACTGACCAACAGCACTTGAGGGATGCTGACTCCTTCCAGAAAAAATTCGACATGGGATGGAGTGCGCCGGTTGACAAACATTCTCGCCACTTCGGAAATGGCAGTGGAGATCCTTGTTTGATCCTGTCCGTCAAACAGTAGGGCTCGAGCAACCTGCCTGGCACGCTGCCGTGCGGTCACCACGTCGTCCTCGTAATTAATCTCGACCGAGCTTATGCGATAGGCCATTGTTTGAATTGGTCTTTATCGGTGACCGGTTGGGTCAGGTCATGACGCCGGATGGGTTCCCCCGCCTTGACCACAACCATCGTGGCATCATCCCGACCTCTCGCATGATCCCTGTACAGGACCGCTGCCACCAGGCTGGCGTCTCGCGAGGACAGCCCTGGATAGGCAAGCAGATCCCATTGATTGCCGATGCCGTCCGAGTGCAGCAGAAATATGCCGTCCGTGGGCCATGGATACGAAAACTCTACGACTTTTTGATATTGATGTCCGACAATCCCGGTCAAGGACACGAGGTGTCGCTGTCGACTTCCGTCCAGAATCATGCCGGCGATATTTCCGATTCCAGCAAATCGGACCACCTTCGCTTTTTCGTCCATTACGGCAACGGCGAGCGCAGCCCCACGAGTCGTTCTCGATGCCTGATGCGCCATTTCGACCAGTTCGACAGGAGTTTTCCTGCCCTGTGCGGTCCGCACGGCTTCAATGATTGGTCGGGCAGCCTCGGCCGCAACGAGGCCGTGCCCAAGACCGTCCACGACGGCACAGAGCCATCCATCTGTAAAATGCCTGACAATCCAGTCATCACCGCACAGCGTTTCTCCCTGTTTCGCCTGATGAACCACCCCAACAGAGACGGCTCCTTGCGCCGGCGGCCGAGCGTTCTTCGACGAGACACGAGCCACAATGGCCGTTCCCTTCCCCGGCTGCGAATAAATGTCGAACGTCCCGGCGGACCTCATCACAGAGCCAAGACCCGTCCCTGAACTCCCTGCCGTCGAAAATCCATCAGTCAGGGATTTCGTCACATCGCGCATGCCCGGCCCTCTGTCGAGCGACAAGACTTCGACGCCGCGCCCCCCTTGCTCTCCCACGTCTCTCAGCAACAGTTCGCCGTTCTGCGCATGTTTCACAAGATTGGTCCCCAGCTCTGTAACAAGCAGCGCAATGTTTCCGATCTCCGATTCGTCCAAGCCGGCTTTCTTCGCAAGCTCGATCGCCATCCTCCGCGCAGCGGACGGCTGACTTTGTTCGGTGATGGGCAGGCGAATCTGCGTCATTTCCATCTCGTGATGGTCACGGTTGTACCCTCTCCGACCGAAGAGCTAATCGTGAATTCATTGACCAGACGTCTCGCCCCGCCAAGCCCCAAACCCAATCCTCCACCAGAGGTGTACCCATCTTTCATGGCAAGATCGATGTCGGCGATGCCAGGACCGCGATCGGTAAACGTCACGCGCACGCCCCGGCGCGCGCCCTCGTGAATGGCCTCCAAACGCATCTCTCCTCCACCGCCATAGATCAGCGTGTTTCTGGCAATCTCGCTGGCGGCCGTTACCAGCTTGGTTTGGTCGACGAGGGAGAGTCCCTGAGCCACGGCACAGTCCCGGACCAATTGGCGTGCTTTGATAATGGCATCGGTTGATCGCAAATCGATCAGTTCATCGCGCAGGACGACCATCGAATCCCTTCTTGCCTGCGTTCTTCAACAGTTCCATTCCTGCATTCACATTTAGCGCCGTTCGGACGCCGGACAACGTCATGCCCAGTTCGACCAAGGTAATGGCGACGGCAGGACGCATTCCCACAACGACCGTCTCCGCATCGAGAATACGCGACATCGCAGCGATGTTGGCAATCATACGGCCGATGAACGAATCGACCATGTCCACCGCCGAGATGTCGAGCAGGACACCGCAGGCTCTCAGTTTCACGATCTGATCCGTGAGTTCCTCCTGCAGAGTCATGGCCAACCGATCATGCATGTCCACCTGGATGCTGACCAGCAGGTGATCTCCCATTTTCAAAATCGGGATTCGTTCCATTCTGGATCCCTCGTCTTGACTCAATTCAATGCAGGTCTGACATCATCAGAGATGCTGGTCATGTCGAAATCATGCCGTCTCGTTAGATTTGACGACCCTTGCGCCCAATTGCTGAAGAGCAACCTGGAAAGCGCCTGCCAATGTCGCTTTAGTCACGATGTCATTCAAGTTGACTCCTAAGTGGACGATGGTCTGAGCGATCTGCGGCCGGATTCCACTGATGATACAGTCGGCACCCATCAGGCGGGCGGCGGAAACGGTTTTCATCAGATGCTGGGCCACCAGAGTATCGACGGTTGGCACACCGGTAATATCGATCACCGCGATTTTTGCCCCCGTCTCGACGATGCGTTGGAGCAGTGTTTCCATAACAACCTGTGTACGCCCACTATCCAATGTTCCGATCAATGGCAGAGCCAAGATATTGTCCCAGAGCTGTACCACCGGCGTTGATAATTCCATCATTTCCTGTTGCTGCCTAAGAATGATGGACTCCCGGCTTTGTTGATACGCCTCAGTTGTGTACAGACCAAGTTTGTCCAGTAAGACAGTCAAGTCCCAGAGCAGGCTCGCTAAAGCCTTGGCATCGTGCTGATGCTGCCTTTGGATGAGATCGAAGAGCGGCTGCTTGAGAGAAAACACAAAGATCGCGGTTTCGGAAGGACTAAATCCTCGCGCAGCCCGCGATTTAGATATCTCCTCCAAAAGATCTTTGACCGGTTTCCAGGACGGGGAGTCGCTGTCTTTGCCCGCCGCGATCGCCGTCAGAAATAGCTCGAGAAACTGTTTCGATTGAGTTGTTAGTTCTTCCTCTCCAAGCAGGTCACGGCGTAAGGTGAGAGCGGACAACTGATATGCCAACCAATCTTTTAGGATCAGCTCTTGCCGGTTGCGCAGTTCCCCGGCCAACTCACTCGTCTGCGGCATGATGCCTCCTTCACGATAATGCTGGTTGTAATAGTTTGTAAAAACAGGCAGTGCAGAAATCTCTGAGTGCGTATCAAGACATGGACCAAGATGGCCGTTCATCCTTATCTCTAACGGGTCGGGGTAGTGTAAAGGGCCGTGCTTTTCGCATCATAACGGCAACCGCCGCCTAGAAATATAACCTGCACACAATTGTTACGCCATACCCAAAAGCCGTAGTTATGCGATACCGAAGGAATGATTTATCGTGCCGCAACTCGTGATATAGATCGTGATCGTAACCAACCCCAAGTTAATTATAGAGGCATTGATCGGTCGGCGGGGCGACAGGGGAGGGAGCTAATAAAGAAGCATCCGAGCACTCTCTACCGTGCATGGGATCATCCCATACCGGCGGCTCTGTATAAGCACGCAATCTCACATAGATCGTTTGATCCAGCAGATCCGAACATTGTCAATTTGATAAAGGAATCAGTCAGTGCGAGACGTGTCGCTTTCTTCTCTCCGCGACACCGACGGCAGGTTCTTCTGGGGCCTTATAGTCGCGAAGGGTCCGCTTGATGATTCCCTCCGAGAGCATAGGATAGGTGCCTCTCAGTGCGTTCGTGCCAACCGCTGTGACTTGTGCATCTTCATTGGAGATCAGCATGGATATTTGTTCTTTCACTTGAACTTTCGTATCGCGGAACACTTCGTCTGCCAAGTCCCATACCCCCGTCTGACCGATCCTTCTTTCTTCCGCTTGCGCGGCGAGGGCTGTCGCTGCGATCACGAAAAGACCTTCACCAATGTTTTCGATGCGGTTTTGCCGTCCTTGGTCATCTCGAAGCGCTTCACGATGCCAGACCATGGCGTAGAATGTCGCCCGAGCGAGTTGCCGGCTTGCACGCTCCACGAAACGCAGTTTATGACGGACCTTGGGACGCCGGAACTCAGGATGCGGCGGCAGTGGTTTTGGGATCCATTGTTTCATGTACCAGGGAACGTAGATTCCGAGCAGACGTCCTACCGCCATGACCCAGCGCAGGCCAGTCATGTGATCCTCGAAATACTTCTGGGCATGCTCGAGATGCATGTTCAGAGCCTCGCGAGCCACGAATGGTCGCAAGATATCCGTTGCGCCTTCTCCGATCCGATACATTTCGGCGTCTCTCACCAGTTGTTCGATGCCGAATGCAGGCTCGCCACGCATCCGCTTGGAATCGGCCGTTTCATATCCCATCCCCCCGAACAGGGTTTGAGCATCTTTCAGAAACCGGATCGCGCTCTCTGAGCAAAACATTTTCGCGATGGCCGCTTCCGTTCTGATATCAAAGGTATGTTGGTCCGCCATGCGCCAGACGGACGAGGCGAGCGCCTCCATCGCGAACAAGCTCGAAGCCATGCGGCCAAGGCGGATGCGCTGGGTCTGGCGCTCGGCGAGAGGCTTCTGGAAGGTGAGGCGGGTATTCGCCCGATCCAGCGTCGGTTGCCATGCCTGCTTCGCCATGCCCAGACAAATGGCCGGGATGCTGATTGCGCGGCCGATGTTGAGAATGGTCAGGGCGTATTTGAGCCCCCAGCCTACCTCGCCGATGAGATCACCGACCGGGACGGGAACATCGGCAAACGTCAGGTAGGCATTCTCGATCCCCCGACACCCCTCAAACTGGCAACGTTGCCTGATCCGAATTCCCGGAGCGTCCATGTCGAGCACGAACGCCGTGTGAACAGACTGGTCCGCTCCCTTGCCTTCCGGAACGGGAATCCACAGCATATGTCCGCCGCGCCGTTCCCGCTTCGCCGGCACCCGCGCAATCAGTGTCACGTAGCGAGCGATGGAGCCGTTTGTACACCAAAGTTTTCCGCCGTTGACGACAAACGTCTCGCCGTCGGCATCCAATACCGCTTCAGTCACAATATTGGCCGCGTCCGACCCGGTCATGGATTCGGTGAGAGCGAACGCGGACAGAGCATGCCATGCCACGATAGGCAAGTACTTCTTCCTTTGCTGATCGCTGCCGAACAGCAGGAGCGGCATGGCAATGCCGATCGATTGCGGCACCGCGACGGTCAGCGATAAAATGTTGCTCCAACTGGCAATCAGCATGAGCGCGCGGCCGTAATTCGTGCATGAGAATCCCAGACCTCCGTACTCCTGGGGAATCTTCATGGCAAAGGCGCCGAGTGCGAACAGTCCCTTGATCACGGAATCCGGAATCTTCGCCGTGCGCTCAATCTCATCGGGATCGACCTGCGTAGTCAGGAAGGTCTGCAGCCGAGGTCGAAACATGTCCCAGGCCGTTTTCTCTTCTGGAGATTCATCTGGAGCGAGGAGTAGTGAAAAATCTGGGCGGCCTGAAAAAAGGCCCGTCATGAAGCTGCGCCCGGCAAGACGTTCGCGAGCCTCTTCAATCTTCTCGAGCCCTTGAAACAGCCCGGCCATGCCATCTCCTCACGATGCCGCCCGCTGCACGCAAGACGTATCCTGCACCTCTTGGAATCGGGCCGTAAAATGCCGCAGCGTCGGCGCCTCATACGTCATCGTCAGACCGTGAATGTTCTCCCGCCGGCGATAGGTCTCGATGATAGATTCCGCCACATAAGTAATTTGCGTGTTCGTATAGACTCGGCGCGGAATCGCCAATCGGACCATCTCAAGTTCCGGATGAACGGTACGGCCCGTGGCCACGTCCTTTTTCCCGAACATCGCAGTGCCGATTTCGACGCCCCGAACTCCGTATTCTCGATACAGAACGACAGCGAGCGATTGAGCGGGGAATTCGTCCTGTGGAATGTGAGGCAGAAATTCCTTCGCATTCAGGTAGATCGCATGTCCCCCGACCGGTTTGAGGATCGGTACGCCGGCCTCATCAAGCAACCCGCCCAGGCACCGGACTTGACCAACTCGAAAAGTGAGATAGTCTTCGTCGAGAACTTCACGCAGTACTTGAGATATGGCTTCTAAGTCACGGCCAGCCAAGCCGCCGTATGTGGGAAATCCTTCGACGAGAATGAGCATGTTCGTAATGTCCTGCGCCCACTGGTTGTCATTGAGACTCAGAAATCCGCCGATATTCACGAGACCGTCCTTTTTTGCCGACATCGTACAGCCATCGCCGTAACTGAACAGCTCTTGAGCGATCTCGACCAATGTCTTGCCTGCGTACCCCGACTCTCTCTCTTTGATGAAAAAACAGTTCTCGGCGAAGCGGCAAGCATCGAAGAAGAGTGGAATATGATAGCGGTTCAGCAGCACCCTGGTCCGACGAATGTTGTCCATCGACACAGGCTGTCCGCCACCGCTGTTATTCGTAATCGTCACCAGCACCAGCGGAACCTGCTCTCGGCCCGCATGATTGATCATCTCTTCCAAGCGCACCAGATCCATATTGCCCTTGAAAGGGGACCCGTCGTGTGGGTCATAGGCTTCCTTCACCACCGCGTCAGGCGCGTGAGCCCGCTGGTGCTCAATGTTCGCACGCGTGGTGTCGAAGTGAATATTGCTGGGCACGCACATGCCGTGCCGATCACTCATCGCGGAGGTGCCGCTGTCGGTCAACAGATCGATGTACACGCTCTCGGCCGGAATCCGGAACAGGTTGTAGCCGGCTTCCCGCAGTAAGCGATCCCGCTCTGCGCGGGGTGTCCGCCGGATCGACTCAACGACCTTAATTTTGAAAGGTTCCGACGGGAACTTCATGTGAATGATCGCTTGAACCGTCCCAGTTCTGTTGCAAAAGCTCTCGGCCCTGAGTATTCGAAGACGTATCGCGTCATGTCGAACAAGGGGGCCGGATCAAGATCGCGCAGCAGTTCCGGTTTCCATGTGATCTCCAATTGATTGATCATCGTAATCGGTGTAGGGGGACCGACCACACCCAATTCCACCTGTCCATAGGATTGTGAAAAGATGAGAATCTCCCGGTCAAATATGGCTGCATTCAGGTCCCGCGCCGCACCTTGGCGTTTGTAATCGTCCTCAAAACGGGAAAACGCCGGCGATCGCTCCAACTCCTCGCGAAAGGCGTAGAAAATGTTGATTCCGGCCCGCTGCTGGTCGTCCATGACTTGGGCGGCGTCCGCGACCATGGTTTCCTGCCGCATTTGCTCACGCGTGAGAACCAACAGCCGGCGAATGCTCACTCCACGTGTGGCTGCCGCTTGGTTGGCGAGAAGGTAATTCGGATACAGGGCTTCCCCCTTCTTCCAGATGTTCCACCGTTCCATGATGGCATCGATCGAACGTTCGGCCGTCTGAACGAGCCGCACGGCCTCGGCGTTTGCCTCAGCGCCTTCATATGTCAGCGTTTGGGTCTCGAGCTGGCGCAATTCGCGTCCGATGGCCTCTACCTTTTTCGGAATGTATTTAGGATGTTTCGGAACGTGGAGCATGACGTCGACGGCCGTCAGCGCCAGGGTCCAATATTGTTTGGCTGACGTCGGCGCCTTGTCTTTCTGGGCGATCAGCAGCAACTCTACGGGGTTCTTGTCGAGCAGCTTTGCGATCTTGATGCAGAGCTCCGGCTTTGGAACTTTCAGCCCCCGGCGAATGAGATTGGCATCGGGCTGTGCAATTCCCAGTTTCTCTGCAAGCGCGTAATCGCTCCCGAGGTCATATCGTTGCTTAATCGCTTCAAGGTAGGCAGCCATCTCCGACATGGACAGTTTCTCCCGTAACGGCCGCCCCAGTCATGCGGCATGGTAGTGGTGCATGTCATGCGATCGATGATGGCTCGGAGGCTCGCGCCGGTCCAAGCCGATCCAGAATCCGTGAAGGTAATCTAGGACGGCAATAATTCCACATCGAAAATCTTGTCTGTCTCCACCGGACATACCATCAGAATTCATGCTCTCGGCAGCCTCCATCGCATGTTCCATAGCCGCCTCATGGCTGGATTCAAGCTCACGGTGAAACGTGAAGTAGGTGATGTCCAGTTGGGGAAAGCGGGAGACTTTCACATGCATGAGACCAGGTATCAAGTGGTCCCACATCGTAATGGCCATATTCTCCAAACCGAACGAAGCTCCCAGCGCTTTGGCATGATTTCCGTCTCGATACAACTGCTCCATCCCCTCAATGTACGCTCGCGTTGAAGGAAGCATGCCTCGTGTCATGGCATTGTGGATGTCGATCCCCATCGATCGTAGAAAATCCCGGTAGAGCAGCTCGTGGCGGTGCCGGCTGTGACCATCACCTAACTCGGAATAGAGAACTTTGGTGAGCTCGTCGGCAATCTGTTCGTCCTCAGTATTGACCAATTGAGCGACCAAAATTTGCGGGAAGAACCGTGCAAAGTTATAGAACTCCACTGCGAACTCACAAAATTCATCTTCGGCGAGATTACCCGCCTGAAAACGGTCGAGGTACGAATTGTTGATGGCCCCGTGCCCGAGCACGAGTTGCCTCATCTCTTGATGGAAGGTCATAGGTCCCTCCACACATCAGGCTGTTGGAGATTGACGCATCACAATCACCGGTGATTCGATGATATATCTTTTATATTGCCATGGCAATATCATAAATATGACAATTTGAATGCATGGGAATTATCCCCAGGATATGTTTTTTACGCTGATTTTTATGGCCTCTTGTCTAGGATGTCATGTGATAGTAATATTCTATCAGTTGATATATTTATTGATGTACAATGAACTACCGTGAACAGAATTCTAGAGGCGCGCAGGGAGGCAATTCGTAGCGAGGAGGCGTCGCCATGAATCATCCAACAGGCATTGATCACATCACCCTCTGCGTGGAGAACCTGGACGCGGCAGAGTTTCTCTTCACCAAAATTCTCGGCTTCGAAACGATTTGGTCTGCTCGGGACGTCGGCACTGAACGCTCATCCATGGATACGGTGGTCGTTCAGTGCGGTGCGGCTCGAATCGCGCTTATGCAAGGTCATGACAAGGCCATGAAGTCTCAGATCAGCGACTTTATTGAACGGCACGGTCAAGGCGTGCAGCACTTTGCGCTCGAGGTGGATGACATTGAAGCGGTATGCCGTGCATGGGAATCCCATGGTGTGAAATTCAGCGGACCCGTTAAGGAAGGACGAGATGGCTTTGGACCACTGAAACAGCGGTTCACCTATCCATTGTTTCCGAGCGGCGGCTTGTTCATTGAGTTGACTCAGCGAGAGCATGGGCAAGAACGCTCGAAGACATTTGTCAGAAGCACGGTGGAATCTTTGTATAAAGATCTTGAAAGGGACCAGGCTTCCGGCGTGGATCAGACGATCATCGATTACGATTCATCATCGACACCCTCGACGACGCACCACTGAGAAAGGCTTCGTGAGCGACGCCTGACACGTGGAGACATCGTCCATGTATCTCAACAGGAAAGGTAAAGTCCCCAATCAGGCGCACGTCGGCATTCCAGATGGACTCTGCGAAGAAGAACATGGACGGGACGGCTTCGCCGGACCTGTTTCTCACCTTTACCGGACCCACTCTCCGACCGGTTGGACTAAGATAGAGGGCTCGTTGAAGCCACAAGCCTTTGCCTGTTTCCGCTTTCCCATCTCGGAACCATTCCTCATGATGCAGAGTCAGGACGTGAGTTTGTATTGTTTGTATCGCTTGGATACGTTTCCGTATTTCGTCCGCAACGCGGACGGCGACGAAGTCTATTTTATTCACCAGGGCACGGGGAGATTCGAAACGGACTATGGGATCCTGACCTATGAACCGGGCGATTACGTCACCCTCCCCAGAGGGACGACTTATCGTATTCATGTCGATGCCGGACCCGCCGCGTTTCTTCTCATTGAAACCACCGATCCTATTACGGTACCGGATCGCGGCCCTCTCGGACAGCACGCGCTCTTTGATAAGGGTGTGCTCGTCGCGCCGGAGCTCGGAACCCTTGACCCATCGGAATCACCCGGGCAGGAATGGCATGTCCATATCAAACG
Source organism: Nitrospira sp. KM1 (assembly GCF_011405515.1). Classification (NCBI taxonomy): domain Bacteria; kingdom Pseudomonadati; phylum Nitrospirota; class Nitrospiria; order Nitrospirales; family Nitrospiraceae; genus Nitrospira; species Nitrospira sp. KM1. Next base: position 491,044 of record NZ_AP022671.1, read on the forward strand.
CCAGGGAAGATGGACGAAGGTCACCTATCCCTTTTACCCCATGGACGTGGTCGGCTGGAAAGGCGACTTGTGGGCTGCCAAGTTGAACGTGCGTGATTTCAGACCCGTCACGAGTCCCCGTTACCATCTCCCTCCGAGCGTCCATGTCACGTTTCGAGCCGGGGACTGTCTGATTTCCACGTTTGCCCCCCGACCGCTTGAGACCGATCCCGAAGCGCTGCGTGTTCCCTTCTATCACCGGAATATGGACTACGACGAGGTGCTCTTTTACCACCATGGGGAATTTTTCAGCCGGGCCGGAATTCAGCCCGGCATGCTGACCTTGCATCCGCAAGGCATCCATCATGGCCCTCAACCCCAGGCCATTCAGGCCAGCAATGATAAAACGCACACAACCGAGGTTGCGGTCATGGTGGAGTCCAGGAAACCCTTCACCGTCACGCCGGAAATGGAAGCCGTGGAGATCACCGATTACGCGCTCAGTTGGAGTCGCCGATGAGACTCGTGAGTTTTTTGGTCACCACCACTATCGGCGTCCATACGAGAGTAGGGACGCTCTATGGCGACAGCGTCGTGGATCTCAACATGAGTTATGCCCGCTGGTTGGCAGATCAGGGCGAGGCACAGCCCTATCGCTTGGCAAACGCCCAGGTTCCCGCAACCATGTTGGAATTCCTCGAAGGAGGACATTCCACGATGGCAGCGGCGCGGCGGGCGTTCGAGTATGTCATCGGTCGCGGAGCTTCCGCCGGCGGTCCGAGGGGTGAGACAATTGTCTATGCCGTCGCCGATATCCACTTTGCCGCGCCGCTTCCCAACCCTCCCGCACTGCGTGATTTCATCGCGTTTGAAAAACACATCGGCGCGACGTCAAAGAAGCGAGGCCAGCCGATTCCTCCGGAATGGTACAAATTTCCGGTCTACTACAAGGGAAACCACCGGACGATCATCGGGCCCGACCAACCGCTCCAATGGCCGCTCGAGACGACAAAGCTGGATTATGAATTGGAGCTTGCCTGTATCATCGGGCGCGGGGGGCAAGACATTCCCGAGCGAGAGGCTCACAACTATATTGCCGGCTATACGATCATGAACGACTTCAGCGCCCGGGATATTCAATTCCAGGAAATGGCCTGCCGGCTTGGACCGGCGAAGGGCAAAGACTTCGCCACCGCATTGGGACCGTGCTTGGTGACTCCCGATGAAATTGCGGACCTTCGTGCATTGACGATGATTGCCAGAGTGAATGGAGAAGAATGGTCGCGGGGGCAATTCGGGACCATTCATTGGTCATTCCCGCAAATGATTGCGCATGTCTCCCGCGGCGAAATGATTTACCCGGGAGACGTGTTCGGTTCCGGAACCGTTGGGGGGGGATGCGGCCTCGAGTTGGATCGTTACCTGAAGCCGGGAGACGTGGTGGAACTGGACATTCAACCGATTGGCATTCTCAGAACGCAAATTATCCTAGCGACCGGGCGGAAGACCGCATGACGACTACAACGATTCTATCCGACCTGGTGACACGGCACCGTGATCTCTACGGCACGCCTTCAATCGACCAACGGTTAGAAACGATCATCCGTGCGGGGTCACATACCAGTCTGACGGAATGTGACATCTTGCATATTCTTCGAACCTCCAGGTCGGTGTTCTTCGACACGCACGTCGAGGTCGTGTCGGGCCATCATACAGCCACGTATCTTCGGTTCGAATCCATCAGCCGCTATCCGGAGTTTGTGTCGCTTGTGACTCGTGATATGGCCGACTGGATCGGAAGGACATTCCAGCATGAGCCCTTGACCGGTCTGATCGCCACGAGTTCCGCCGCAAGCCTGCTGGCCACCGGCACCGCCAAGCAGTGCCATCGCATGACGACATGTCGAGTCGCCTTGACTCCCTATAATGGTGAAACGGGAAAAATTGGAACCGATATCGCGATCGGCACGATTCAATCGGGCGAACGGTTCATCGCGCTGAATGACGTCACCACGCGCGGCAATTGCGTAAGCAAGCTCGGCAAAATCGTCACGGACAATGGGGGGGTCCTCGCCGGCATGATGGTCTTCGCCCGACGGGACAGCGGACAGTTTCCTTTGATGAACGAGCTGACCGCCCGACATCCATTCTACTATTCCACTGACCTCGACATGCCACAATGGGAAGCGAGTCACTGTCCTCTATGCCGAATGCGCAAACCACTGCTGTCTTGGAGGGACGTCCCGGAAGTCTGAGCGACCTACGCGCTTGTTGGAGGTTGTCATGGATGTTGCCGTTGACGTCACGGAGATCAAACGAGCCGATTTGTTGCAAATGTATTACTACCTCCGGCTCACCAGGGGATTGGAGGATCGCATCACCGCGCTCTATCGCCAAGGACGCATTGTCGGCGGCTGCTATACCAGTCATGGGATGGAAGCCATTGCGGTGGGCTATGCCTCCGCGCTCGAGCGTGACGACGTCATCGCCCCCTTCCACCGTGACATGGGAGCGTTCTTGATCCGCGGCATCACTCCCGGCGAAGTGCTCGCTCAATACCTTGGGAAGCGGACCGGCCCGACCAAGGGTAAAGATGGCAACGTTCACATGGGGGACATCAAACGGGGAATCATCGGATTTGTCAGTCATCTGGCCGACAATCTGCCGGTCGCGACGGGTGTGGCCCTGGCGTTCAAGATCCGAGGGGAACATCGCGTCGTCTTTGCCGGCACGGGTGACGGAGGGACCAGCCGCGGGGACTTCCACGAAGCGATGAACTTTGCCGCGGTGCGCATGCTCCCTGTCGTGTTGTTCTGTACCAACAACCAATATGCCTATTCCACTCCACTGCGACTGCAAATGGCGATTCCGGATGTCGTCGATCGAGCAAAGGCATATGGGATGCCGGGGGAAATCGTCGACGGCAATGATGTCGCGGCGGTCTATCTGGCGGCAACGCGTGCGGTGGCCAGAGCGCGTGCCGGCCTGGGGCCTGCGTTTCTCGAATTCAAGACGATGCGCATGCACGGCCATTCGGAACACGACCCCGCCAAATATGTTCCGCGCGAACTATTGGAAGAATGGAAGAAGAGAGATCCCATTTTGAAAGCGGAACATCTGCTCACTCAGCTTGGATACGGAGATATCACGCTGTTCCAGGAGATCACAGAGCGCGCCAACAAGGAGGTCGAAGCCGGTGTGGAATTTGCCGAGCAAAGTCCGCTGCCCGAAGGCCCTGAAGTCTTGGAAGGTGTGTTTGCGGACAGCGCTGACGACCACTAAGACCTTTCTGCGATGAGGGAGCATCTATGACGACAACACCGGCCGCGGGCGAGGTGACCTATCTTGAGGCGATTTCGCAAGCCCTGGACGAAGAAATGGCGCGCGACGAGCGGGTGTTCCTGATGGGGGAAGACATCGGCGCGTACGGCGGTGCGTTCAGGATCACTGAAGGGTTGCTCGAGAAATACGGCGAGTGGAGGGTTCTCGATACGCCATTGGCCGAATCGGGCTTTGTGGGCGCGGCGATCGGGGCCGCCATGATGGGAATGCGTCCCGTCGTCGAGATGCAGTTTGCGGATTTTATCTCTTGCGCGTTCGACCAGATCACGGAAGTGGCGGCCAAGAATCATTACCGGTGGGGAGCAGCAGTGCCTCTGGTCATCCGCGCGCCGTTCGGCGGCGGAATCCACGGCGGACCTTTTCATTCGGAATGTCCTGAAGGGTGGTTCTTCCATTCGCCGGGACTCAAACTGGTGGCTCCCTCCACCCCATACGACGCCAAGGGGCTTCTCAAGGCTGCGATTCGCGATCCCAACCCCGTTCTCTACTTCGAGCACAAGTTTCTCTATCGCCGGGCCAAAGGGACATTGCCCGAGGAGGACTATGTCGTTCCGATCGGAAAGGCCGACGTCAAGCTGGTCGGCCGGGATATCTCGGTCATCACTTATGGAGCGATGGTGCATCTCGCGCTGGAAGCGGCTCAAGTCTTGGCGAACGACGGGATTGCCCTTGAGGTGATCGATCTTCGTACACTGATTCCGCTGGACACGGACACCATCTTCGAATCGGTCGGTAAAACCAGCAAAGCCATCATTCTGCATGAAGACAACAAGACCGGCGGTGTTGGCGCTGAGATCGCCGCGTTGCTGGCCGAGCAATGTTTCGACCAGCTGGACGGGCCGATCATGCGGATCGCCGCACCCGACACACCGGTGCCGTTCAGCACCCCATTGGAAGAATTCTTTCTGCCGAAGACCGGCGATATCGTCGCGGCAGCCCGAAAGCTGAAAGAGTATTGACGGGCTTACGAGTGCGCAGTGAGGACTGAGATGGGCGAGTGCTCCGGTTCGACAAGCTTGGATTCTCGGCACTCATCACTCGGATGTGAAGCATGGTGACGGACATCATCATGCCCCAACTTGGAGAAAGTATCGCCGAGGGAACAGTGGTGAAATGGCTTGTCTCTGTCGGCGGAACCATTCAAAAGGATGAATCGCTCCTGGAAGTGGAAACCGAGAAAGTGGACTTGGAAATTCCTTCCCCCGTCGCCGGTCAACTGAGCGAGATCATCGTCCAAGAAGGTCATACGGTTCCGGTTGGAACCTTGCTGGCGCGCATGGAGAGCGCGCCTTCCATGGAGGTGATCAACAGGGTCGGCGGCGTGGTTGTGCGTCCGATGGAAGAATGCTCGGCGGGGCAAGAGCATCATTCTCCGGCTGTGCGCCAACTGGCGAGGGAACAAGAGATTGATCTGTCCCAGGTGAAGGGGACCGGGACGGGGGGACGAATATCCAAAAAAGATGTGCTCGACTTTATCGCCCGTGGGGAGGCGCACCCAAAGCCCGATAAAGAGCCGACGATGGGGGAAGAAATTGTGGCCATCACACAGATGCGCAGAACCATCGCTGACCGAATGGTCAAGAGCAGGCACACCTCAGCACATGTCAGCACTTTTTCTGAAGCGGATTTCTCGAACGCCGCCAAATTTCGAGAAGGCCGTAACCTCACCTATCTGCCGTTTGTCGTTCGCGCCGTGACCAGAGCCATTCGTGATGTTCCAATTGTGAATTCGACCTGGGAAGAACAGGGGATTGTGATCAAAAAGGATCTGCATATCGGAATTGCGACCGCGCTGGAAGATGGGCTGCTGGTCCCGGTGGTGCGCCATGCCGATCGCAAAGGCCTGACACAGTTGGCGAAGGAAATCACGGACCTGGCGGAGCGGGCCAGAACAAAGAAATTGAATCCGGACGAGGTTCGCGGCGGAACATTCACGATTACCAACCATGGCGGATTCGGCAGTTTGTTCAGTACGCCCATCATTCATCAGCCTCAGATTGCGATCTTGGGCGTCGGGGCGATCCAGAAACGGCCCGTGATCATGAACGATGCCATTGCCATCCGGCCGATGGGCTATCTGAGCCTGTCGTTCGACCACCGGGTCATCGATGGGGCAACGGCGGATCAGTTCATGATGAAGGTGAAACATTATCTCGAGGACAGTCATTGGGAGCAGATCCTGTGAATCACAGACTGAAACCCGTCATTGTGAGTGCTGTACGAACGCCGATCGGAAGCTTCAGTGGTGCATTCAGTTCAATCCCCGCGACTCAACTAGGCAGTTGCTCCATCGCCGGAGCGCTGAAATGCGTTCAAATCCCGCCGGAGCGAGTGGACGCCGTGTATATGGGCTGCGTGCTCGGCGCTGGACTAGGTCAGGCTCCTGCGCGACAGGCCTCGATCGGAGCTGGAATCCCTCATGCGGTCGGTGCCGTGACGGTCAACAAGGTCTGCGGGTCAAGCCTTCAGACCGCGATCATGGCGGCTCAAGCCATTATGCTCGGTGAAGCGCAAATCGTCGTGGCCGGCGGGATGGAGAACATGACACGCGCGCCGTATCTCTTGGACAAAGCGCGGCAGGGGTATCGGCTGGGACACGGCGAAGTGATGGATAGTCTCATCAAAGACGGTCTGTGGGATGTCTATAACGATTTCCACATGGGGGACTGCGGGGAATTGTGTGCGTCCAAATACCAGCTCACCCGGCAGGAGGTCGATGACTTTGCCTTGGAGAGCTATCGGCGAACGCGCGATGCCATGGCCGCCGGGACCTTCAGGCAGGAACTTGTGCCGGTCATCGTGCAGCAACGAAAAGGACCGGCCGTGACCGTTTCCGAGGATGAGGAGCCGAACCGGGTCGATCTCAGAAAACTGCGCGATCTCAAGCCGGTCTTTCAAGAAAACGGAGTCCTGACCGTGGGCAATTCTCCTTCCTGCAATGACGGCGCCGCGGCGTTGGTGATCATGTCCGAAGAGGAGGCAGCGCGCCTTGGATTGACTCCGCTGGCGCGGATTGTCGGGTATGCCGGAGCAGCATTGGCACCAGAGTGGTTTACGATCGCACCTGTCGAGGCGATCGGGCGGGTTTTGAGGGCTACGAGGCTGTCAATCGCGGACATCGACCTGTTCGAAATCAATGAAGCGTTTTCCTCCGTGTCGCTCGCGATCAATCGGGAACTGCGGCTTGACGCCAAGAAGGTGAACATCAACGGCGGGGCAGTGGCGCTTGGGCACCCGATTGGGGCCACAGGCGCGCGCATCCTGACGACGCTGCTCCATGCGATGGCAGCACGCGGAGTCAGGCGCGGATTGGCCGGTCTCTGTATCGGCGGCGGAGAAGCGCTGGCGATGATCGTCGAACGGGACTAGTTCGCACCCACGTCGCGTGGTTGCTGGGTGAACAGAGATGAAACTCGGTGACATTCGGACGATTGGCGTAGTCGGAGCCGGTCAAATGGGCCGGGGCATCAGCCACGTGTGCGCCAGAGCCGGCTATCATGTTCTGTTGGTCGACGTCGCCGATCCCCCCTTGACGGAGGCGCTCACCACGATACGCGGCGGGCTTGAGCGTGCCGTCGAACGCGGGAACCTCACTCCGCACCAAGCGGGCGAAGCGCTGGCACTCATTCATCCCGTGACGCGGCTTGATCAATTGAGGGTTGCGCAGTTGATCATCGAAGCGATTCCCGAAGACCTGGCCCTGAAGCAAGACCTCTTCGCCGGCTTGGACCGGATCTGCGAGCCTCGCGCGGTTTTCGCCAGCAATACCTCGTCGATTTCCATCACAAAATTGGGAGCGGCATCCGGGCGGCCGGACCGGGTCGTCGGACTGCACTTCATGAATCCAGCTCCAGTGATGCGGCTCGTGGAAGTAGTCCGTGGTCTGCAAACATCGGAACAGACGATGACGCTTGCGCTGGATTTCACAACGCAGCTGGGAAAAACCGCGGTCGTGGCGAAAGACGCGCCGGGATTCATCGTCAACCGCATCCTGATTCCCATGATCAATGAAGCCATCTTCGTATTGCAGGAAGGAGTGGCGTCGGCCCAAGACATCGACCTCGCGATGACGGCGGGGACCAATCATCCTGTCGGACCCCTTGCCCTCGCGGACCGCATCGGTTTGGACACCGTGTTCGCCATCTGCGAGGTCTTGTATCAGGACTTGGGCGATTCCAAATTTCGCCCCTGTCCGCTGTTGCGCCGATACGTCGAAACGGGCAGGCTGGGGCGAAAAAGCGGTCGTGGCTTTCACCTGTATGAAGCGAGCGGCGACGGATGCGAGGTGGTGGGCAGGAGGCCGTGATTGCTCCCCGCGGTTTCGGCGGAGGAATGGACTGATGCAAGAACGCAAACCGCGCTTCACCTCGCTGTCCGGATTGGATATCAATCGCGTGTACACGGGCGATGACTTAAAGGGACGCTCGCCGGACGATGATCTCGGCATGCCCGGTGAATTCCCTTACACGCGGGGAGTATATCCCACCATGTATCGGGGCCGCCATTGGACCATGAGGCAGTTTGCCGGGTTCGGTTCTGCGGAGGATACGAACCGGCGCTTCAAGTATTTGCTGCAGCACGGTCAGACCGGACTCAGCGTCGCCTTCGACATGCCGACCTTGATGGGCATCGACGCGGACGACCTTCGCGCCCATGGGGAAATCGGTCACTGCGGCGTGGCTATATCGTCGCTGGACGACATGGAGCGTCTGTTCGACGGCATCCCGCTCGACGAGGTCACGACCTCCATGACGATCAATGGACCGGCGGTGGTGATCTTCGCCATGTACCTCGCCGTGGCTGAGAATCGCGGGATTTCGGTCGAACGCCTGGGGGGCACATTGCAACACGATATTCTCAAGGAATACATCGCGCAGAAAGAGTGGCTGTTCCCGCCCGAACCCTCCCTGAATCTGATCGTCGATACCATTGGCTACTGTGCCGAACATATGCCGAAATGGCACCCGGTCAGCATCAGCGGATATCATATCCGTGAAGCCGGGGCGACGGCGGTGCAGGAACTGGCGTTTACTCTGTACAACGGCCTCACGTACGTCGAGGCAGCCGTGAAGGCGGGACTTCCGGTGGACTATTTTGCCCCGCAGCTTTCCTTCTTTTTCAACGTCCACAATGACTTCTTCGAAGAGGCCGCCAAGTTCCGAGCGGCTCGCCGCGTATGGGCTCGCGAGATGACGCGCCGCTTTCATCCCAGCGATCCGCGATCGGTACAGCTCCGGTGCCATGCGCAAACAGCCGGCTGTTCGCTGACCGCACAACAACCGATGAATAACGTCGTGCGTACGACCATCCAGGCGCTCGCGGCCGTGTTAGGCGGCACGCAATCCCTCCATACCAATTCGATGGACGAGACCCTGGCGCTGCCGACCGAGGATGCCGCGAAGCTGGCGCTGCGCACCCAACAAATTATCGCTCAGGAAAGCGGGGTCACCAACAGCGTGGATCCATTGGGCGGCTCCTATTATGTCGAAGCACTTACGAATCGCCTTGAAGAAGCGGCGCTTGAATACTTTCACAAATTGGACGGCATGGGCGGTATGGTCAAGGCGATCGAGAAAGGGTTCCCCCAGCGGGAAATCCTGGACGCCTCACAGCGGTATCAGCGTGACATCGAACGGAAGGACCGCATTATTGTCGGAGTGACTGACTATAGTGAGCCGGAGCAGCGTCCCATCCCGACTCTCAAGGTGGGACAGGAAGTCGAGCAGCAGCAACTGGCGCACCTTTCGGATCTGCGCAAGACGCGCGATGCGTTCAGAATGGCCGGCACGGTGGAAGAGTTGCAGGAAGCCGCAGCGTGCGGCGAAAACGTGATGCCGTATCTCATTGAGGCGGTGAAGGCCAAAGCGACGCTGGGCGAAATTTGTACGGCCATGAAAGAAGTCCTCGGAACGTACAGGGAGCCCGTGGTCTTATGAGAGGGGACGATCGGTCATGCTGGAATCCTTGATGGTGATGTGGCCATGAAGCTCGGTGCGTTCGACATCCACCCCTTGAGCGACGGCCGTTTCCGTCTGGACGGCGGCGCCATGTTTGGTGTCGTTCCAAAAGTCTTGTGGGAAAAGTGCTGCCCCGTCGACGACCTGAACCGGATTCCACTAAGCCTCACGACACTGCTCATCCGGGCGCATGGGAAAAACATCCTGGTCGACACAGGACTCGGGGCGAAGGAGGATGGAAAGTTTCACCGCATGTTCGCCGTGGAACGGGAGCCGACGCTGATGGATTCGTTGAAACGTCACGGCTTGGACGCGCAAGACATTCACCTGGTCATCAACACCCACCTGCATTTCGATCATGCCGGAGGAAATACAAGGAGAGACCGGCAGGGACGCCTTCGACCCGCCTTTCCCAATGCCCGCTATATCGTTCAGCATGATGAGTTTCAGGACGCAGCTTGCGCAAATGAACGTACGAGAGCGAGCTACCGGCAGGACGACTTCGGACCGATCTCCAATCAGTGGGAATTTCTGCACGGGGACACCGAACTGCTTCCGGGATTGACTGCGGTTGTGACCGCCGGCCACACCCGTTGTCATCAAGGCGTGAAGATCGAATCGGAAGGGCGGGTCGCCTTCTTCCTCGGCGACCTCATCCCGACCGTCTCTCATCTGCCGCTGCCCTATATCATGGGCTACGATCTGTTTCCCGTTCAGACGCTCGAAACGAAACGTTGGATCCTGGACCGGGCTTTCGAAGAGCGATGGCTGTTGTTGTTTGAACATGACCCGCTGGTCCAAGCGGGATACGTCCGGAGAGATCAGGAGGGCAAATATTTCCTGCGCGAGGTGACCGCATGGCAGTAGCAAGCGCACCTCTACGTGTCCTGATAGGAAAAGTCGGGCTTGACGGCCATGACCGGGGAGTCAAACTGATTGCTCGGGCCTTGCGGGACGCCGGCATGGAAGTGATTTATACCGGCCTTCATCAAACGCCGGAGCAGGTGGTCGGCACGGCGGTTCAGGAGGATGTGGATGCGATCGGTTTGAGCATTCTTTCCGGAGCGCACAACACATTGTTCCGGCGCGTGCTGGAGCTTCTGAAAGAGCAGGATGCCGGTGACATTGCTCTCTTCGGCGGCGGCATCATTCCCGATGAGGACATTGCCCATCTAAAAGCGGCCGGTGTCAAAGCTCTCTTTAAACCCGGCGCGGCCATGCATGAGATCGTGGAGTTTGTCAGCGGGCTCAAACGGCACGATTGACGAATATGCGTACCCTCACCACCTCCATCGTCGCCGATTCGGAGCAATGTGCATCGAACCGGACTCATTATGAGGCCCTGACGGCCGACCTGGACAAGCATCTGGCGTGTGCGCGGGCCGGAGGGTCGCCGGAATCCATCGCCCTTCACAAACAACGCGGCAAATTGACCGCACGTGAGCGAATTACCGCCTTGCTGGATACGGGTGCCCCATGGCTGGAACTCAGTCCGCTCGCGGCTTCGGGTATGTATAACGCTCCCATCCCGGGGGCCGGTCTTATTACCGGTATCGGCTACGTGGCAGGCAGACCATGTGTCATCGTTGCCAACGACGCGACGGTCAAGGGTGGAACCTATTTTCCCATGACAATCAAGAAACACCTCCGAGCCCAGGAGATAGCCTTTGAGAATCGGTTGCCCACGATTTACCTCGTGGATTCAGGAGGGGTGTTTCTCCCCATGCAGGCCGAAGTCTTCGCCGACAAGGAGCATTTCGGGCGCATTTTTTACAACCAGGCCAGGATGTCGGCACTCGGGATTCCGCAGATTGCCGTCGTGATGGGGATGTGCACCGCTGGCGGCGCGTATGTGCCGGCGATGTGCGATGAAAATGTGATCGTGAAAGGAACCGGCACCATTTATCTCGCGGGACCGCCGCTGGTCAAAGCAGCGACCGGCGAGGATGTGAATGCTGAAGAACTCGGCGGTGCCGATCTCCACACCAGACTGTCGGGCGTGAGCGATCATCTTGCGGAGGACGACAGAGAAGCCCTTGAGATCTGCCGCTCGATCATCGACACGCTGCCCCGCCGGCCTGCATTGCGTAGACAGACAATCGAGGAACCCCGTTACCCGGCTGTTGAACTGTATGGCCTCATTCCAAACAACCCGCGTCATACCTTCGAAGCTCGCGAAGTCATTGCGCGCCTTGTAGACGGCAGCCGGTTTCACGAATTCAAGAGCCGGTATGGAAAAACTCTGACGTGCGGCTTCGCGCGTTGGATGGGCTGCCAGGTCGGCATTCTGGCAAATAACGGCGTCTTCCTGTCCGAAGGTGCCTTGAAGGGCGCGCATTTCGTGCAACTCTGTGCTCAGCGACGCATGCCCCTCATCTTCCTGCAAAACATTACCGGCTTTATGGTCGGCAAGGACGTTGAGGCGCGGGGGATCATCAAGGATGGCGCGAAGATGGTGCAGGCGGTGGCGACGGCCGATGTCCCGAAACTGACCGTCATCATTGGCGCGTCTCATGGGGCCGGCAACTATGCGATGGCCGGAAGAGCCTATGGTCCCCGGTTTCTGTTCGTCTGGCCCAACGCACGAACCTCCGTCATGGGAGCACAGCAGGCGGCCCAGGTGCTGCTGACCGTCAAGCAGCAGCAGCGAGCCAGAGACAACGCCGTGCTGTCGGAGGACGAGCAACGAAAGATCACCGATTCCACCCGGACGCAGTACGAGCAAGAAGGCAGCCCCTATTTCAGCACCGCCCGCTTGTGGGATGACGGGATCATCGATCCCATCGACACACGGAGAACTCTTGGCTTCTGTCTGGACGTCGTGATGGGAGTCCCGATTCGCGGATCACATCCACCGGTTTTCCGCATGTGAGGCGCCGATGGCTGAACAAGCCCCGATCCTGGTCGAGTCCAGCAAAGGTTTGACACGCGTCACCTTGAATCGCCCGGATCGGCGAAACGCGTTCGACTCGAAGATGATTCACGCACTCCTCGAGACGTTCGACGCGTTGGGACGGGACTCCTCGGTGCGGGTCATCATCCTCGAGGGGAGCGGCTCCACGTTTTGCGCGGGGATGGATCTGCAGTGGTTCGGAGCAGATCGATCCATTTCCGTGACCGAGGCGCAGCGGGATGCCGAGCGGTTGCTCGGGCTGTTCCGATGCATCGACGAATGCCCCTGTCCGGTGATCGGGCGAATCCATGGATCGACATACGGCGGAGGGATCGGATTGATTGCCGTGTGCGACATCGCCGTGGCCGATACGGCTGCGACCTTCGTTTTCAGCGAAGTTCGACTCGGTCTTGTTCCAGCGGTGATCGCGCCATTTGTGATCCGGAAAACTGGTGAGTCGTTCGTGCGGCGGTTTTGCCTGACCGGGGAGCCGTGTTCCGCGGCGACCGCCCGAGAATTCGGTCTGATTCATGACGTTGTCGAACCCGCTGCGCTCCATGACCGCATCACCGCCCTGGCAGAGATGATTATGCCGCTCGCACCGGCGGCCGTGCGAGACACAAAAGCCTTGGTGCGCCGGCTGCGTTCCATGAGCGATGAGGAGAAATGGAAAGCTGCGGTGGCAGCCAATGTGTCGGCCCGTTTGTCTAGCGAGGCGCGGGAAGGACTCCTGGCCTTCAGCGAACGGCGAACGCCGGTCTGGAACGACGCGTCGAAGGAAAACGCAACCACGATTACCGGCTGAAGTGACATCATGCCCCACCGTCACGGACATGCGGCGTCCATCCGCATTATCGAAGTCGGTCCAAGGGATGGACTACAGCATGAGACGGCCATCGTCTCGACGGAGGCAAAAGTTTCGTTTGTGAATGCTCTGTCCAGAACCGGAGTGACGGAGATCGAAGCCGGATCGTTTGTCTCACCACGGGCAATCCCGCAACTTGCTGATTCCGACGAAGTATTTCAGAGAATTCAACGCATGCCCGGCGTGGTGTATTCAGCGTTGGTTCCGAATGAGCGGGGATTGGAACGCGCAAGAGCCGCACGGGTAGACAAGATTTCGGTATTTGCGGCCGCTTCAGAAACCTTCAGCCGGCGGAATATCAATTGCTCGATCCGTGAGTCGGTCGAGCGGTTTAAGCCGGTCGTCTCAGGCGCCAAACGAGACGGCATGGCCGTCCGCGGGTATATATCCACCGCGACCCATTGTCCCTTTGAAGGCCCGGTTCGTCCGTCACGTGTCGTGGAAGTGATGCGACAGTTGCTCGATCTCGGTGTCGATGAGATTTCGCTGGGTGAGACGGTCGGGAAGGCTGTACCCCGCCACATACGGTTCCTCTTGGATGCAGTCAGACCTCTTACAGTCCCGGCTGCGTTTTCACTGCATGTCCACGACACCTATGGGATGGCCGTCGCCAACGTGCTCATCGCCTGGGAAGAGTATGGAATCGAGGCGTTCGATACGTCGGCCGGCGGACTAGGCGGCTGTCCTTACGCGCCGGGAGCATCGGGTAACGCGGCGACCGAAGACGTCATCTATGCCTTGAAGGCTTCCGGCGCGTCGGTTGCGGGGGATGAGTGGATGGTCGTAGCGGCGGCCAAACAGATGGAAGGCATATTGAACCATACTCTTCCATCACGATTGTCGCGTGTCTCACACATTCATCCATCTTGCGAGCCGGTGCCATGACGCGAATCGCCCCACCGATGACGCGCGAAATCAACCGACCACTCGTTCTTGCCGGCCAGGTGAAAGCGAGGAATGTCCGCGCCATTTCACGGCTGATCACCCTGCTGGAGATCCAGCATCCTGACGGCACAGCGGCCCTGCGAGTTCTCAACAGCAGCGCAAATGCGGCAACCGTGATTGGAGTAACCGGGTATCCCGGATCTGGGAAAAGCACTCTCATCGATCGCCTTGTCACCGCCTACCGGCGGCTGGGAATGAAAGTCGGGGTTCTGGCGGTGGACATCAGCAGCCACATCACCGGCGGCGCACTGCTGGGCGACCGTATCAGAATGCAGGACCATGTTCCTGATTGGGGCGTGTACATCCGGAGCATGGCTACCCGCGGATATGCCGGAGGACTCGCGAGAGCAACCGGCGATGCCGTGGTTGTTCTCAAGGCGGCGGGGTACGAGGTGATCTTGATTGAAACAATCGGGGTCGGCCAAAACGAAGTTGGCGTAATGACTGTTGCTCAGACGGTTCTTGCGGTCATCGCGCCTGGGCTGGGAGACGAAGTCCAAGCGATGAAAGCCGGTTTGCTCGAGATGGCACACATCGTCGTCGTGAATAAAGGAGACCATCCAGGGGCAGATTCGACCCTGCGAGACCTGCGCGGGTGCTTTAAGGCGGTGCTTCGTACTGTCGCCACAACGGGCGAAGGCGTCACGGACCTTCTTTCCGCCATCGCCGAGCATCAACGGGTCCGATTCCCGCAGTCGGCCGAGACCGATGAGGAAATGAATAGATGAGAGGAGAGATCCTACTGAATCTATCCGCCGGCAACCCTAAAAGGCGCTCAAGAGAAGAACCATTCAAACAAAGGAGTTTCTTGGTTCGAACGGTGAGCGACCGGCCCAAGCATAGTTTGGGTTAGCCGACAGGACCACACAACGTGCCGTATGGAGGACGCCATGCTTCATCAGTTATTGACAATCTCCCACCATGTTGCACGGATCACGTTGCACAATCCTCCGGCCAACGTGATCAACATGTCTCTGCTCAAGGAACTTGACGGCGTACTGAACGAGGTCGAGCAGGATGATTATGTCCGGGCCATGATCATCACCGGGTCAGGGCGCTTTTTTTGCGCCGGAGCAGACATTCACGAATTGACGCGCCTGAACACGGTGCACGCGGGAACTGAGTTTGCCTTGCAGGGGCAAGCGCTCTTGAATCGCTTCGAACGTTGCAACAAGCCCATCGTCGCAGCCATCAATGGCACATGCGTGGGCGGCGGTCTTGAACTGGCGCTCGCCTGTCACATCCGGCTTGCCGCGGAACATGCCACGTTCGCCTTACCGGAAATCAGGCTGGGACTCATTCCCGGATTTGGCGGCACACAACGACTGTCGAGGGTCGTAGGTGCGTCCAAAGCCGCGGAAATGATCCTGACCGGGGAGACCATAGCGGCAGGGGACGCGCTCGCGATCGGATTGGTCAGCCGCGTCGTTTCCTCTCATGAGCTGTATGCGCAGTCGGAAACCACGGTGGCACTGATGACCGCTTGCGGAGCGCCTGCGGTTGAGGCCGCGCTGCATGCCATTAGAGGTGGACTCGACATCCCCCTTTCCGAAGGTCTCGCACGGGAAGCAGAATTGTTCGGAGCCTTGTGCACCACAGCAGAAAAGCAAAAGGCCCTTCGAGCGTTTGTCGAAAAACGGCGGCCCCGGATGGTTGAAACCGAAGTATGAGTCTATCGAGGTAGAACGGTCTTGCAGACTCGGTCACCGAACGCGTGACTCTCCGAGGAGAGGGTTCCATGCTCGCAGCTCGCCTCGCTCGATATTGTCGATCGCTGCGCTACGAACGTTTGAGCGACGCCGTGATTCACGAAGTGAAACGGCGCGTGCTCGACAGTCTGGGTTGCGCGCTCGGGGCCTGGAGCGCTCCGCCTTGCCGCATTGCCCGCCATCTCGCGCAGCGGGTCACGATCACAACGGGTGCGACGCTGTGGGGCACCGCGCACAAAACGCTGCCGGATCTTGCGACCTTCGCCAACGGCGCATTGGTTCGTTATCTGGATTTCAACGATACCTACCTCGCCAAGGAACCGGCTCATCCTTCCGATAACATTCCCGCTGTGCTTGCAATCGGCGAAGCCGTTCACGCGTCAGGCCGGCGCGTGATCGAGGCCATCGCGCTCGCGTACGAAATTCAGTGCCGGTTCTGCGACGCTGCGGCACTCCGGCCCCGTGGGTGGGATCATGTGACCTACGGTTCGTTCTCCTCCGCACTCGCTGCCGCCAAGATTTTGCAATTCTCGAACGCACAGGCGTTTCATGCCGTCAACCTTGCCGGCGTCGCGAATGTGGCCCTGCGGCAGACACGAGTCGGGGATTTGTCGATGTGGAAAGCCTGCGCGTTTTCGAATGCGGCCCGTAACGGCATATTTGCCGCCATGTTGGCCAAGCATGGCATGACGGGACCCTCACCGATTTTTGAAGGGGAGAAGGGCTTCATGAAACTCGTGTCCGGGCTGTTCGACCTGTCGCCCTTTGGAGGTGACGACGGCGAATCTACATCGTCCGGTTCAGACTCGTTCAGGATTCTGGATACCTATATCAAGCGCTACCCGGTGGAATATCACGCGCAAAGTGCAGTGGAAGCCGCATTGGAGCTTCGATCCGACTTGATCCAGGCTGAAGGCGACCAGGCTGTCGAGCACGTATCGGACATCGAGGTTGGAAGCTACGACGTCGCTATCGAAATCATCGGGCGCGATCCGGAGAAGTGGCAGCCGTCGACGAGAGAAACGGCGGATCATAGTTTTCCCTATTGCGTCGCCGTGGCGCTCTTGGACGGCCGTGTTTCGCTGCGGTCCTTCGGCCGTAAACGATTGCAGGACGGCACGCTGAGAGAATTGATGAAACGAGTCCGCGTCGTGCGACTGCCTGAATTGGCGGATTGTTACCCCAAGACCATGCCGACACGTATCACTGTCAGGACGAGAGCTGGAAAAACCTATACGAGACAGAAAGATATTCCCTTGGGCCATCCGGCAAATCCCATGTCCGATAGGGAACTGGAAGCAAAGTTTCGGCGATTGGTGTCCGGGCGACTGGGGCGGGCCCGCATTGACAGGCTCATCCAACTCGTTTGGACGCTGGAGCGGCTCAAGGACATCGGGATGCTGATGCCGCTTTTGCGGATCAACGCTCGATCCTAGATTTTTGTACTCTGAAAAGGCGCCAACCATGGAGCAAAAAGGGCAGACGAAAGCTTCCAGATTGCGTGAATTGCTGGCCACTCGCACAGTCGGCATCCCGGGAGCGTTCAATGCCTTGATCGCGATGCAAATCGAAAAAGCGGGCTATGAAACGGTCTACGTTTCGGGGGCGGCATTGTCCGCCTGCCGAGGAATCCCAGACACCGGCCTCCTCACACTGTCCGATGTTGCGGCCGAGGCAGGTCGCATCGCGCAAGCGGTGTCCATCCCGGCGATCGTCGATGCGGATACGGGATATGGCGGTCCTATGGCAGTTCGAGAAGCGGTAACAAGCTTTGAGAGGGCCGGTCTTGCCGGCATGCAGATTGAAGATCAGGAGATGGCCAAGAAATGCGGCCATCTGTCGGGAAAACGGCTGATACCGGTTGCCGAGATGGCCTCCAAGATCGAGGAGGCTGCGCGGGCCAAAATCGACCGCGATTTCATGATCATCGCCCGTACGGATGCTCGGGGTGTAGAAGGACTCGAGGCCACCATCACTCGAGCCGCAACTTACGCTGAAGCCGGAGCCGACGCCTTATTCCCCGAAGCCCTGGAATCGGCCGACGAATTTCAGACGTTCGCAAAGGAGGTGAAGAAAGCGGGGATAGCCTTGCCGCTGATCGCGAATATGACCGAATTCGGGAAAACACCGCTTCTGAGCTGCGGCGAATTTGAAACCATGGGCTATCGCGGCGTGCTCTTCCCCGTTACGACATTGCGAACCGCCCTGCGGGCCATCGGTGAACTGCTTGCGGAATTGAAGCTGTTCGGCACTCAACGGGACTGGCTTCATCACATGATGACACGACAAGAGCTGTACGATCTGCTTCGCTACACGGAATCCCTCGAACGACGGGAAGGGAGGATGGATGGGAATGGCAATGAGCAGGCAGGCGATTGAAGCGCAGACGAGTCGATCCTACAGTCCGGGCCTAGAAGGAGTGATCGCCGGGGAATCGGCGCTCTGTCTTGTGGACGAGGGAGAAGCAGGCCTTCTCTATTGCGGCTATGCGGTCGACGACTTGGCTGAACAGGGCAATTTCGAGGAAGTCGCCCATCTTCTTCTGTTCGGCAACCTTCCGGCTCGCAAGGAGATGAAAGACTTCTCAGCTCAATTGGCAAGCCACGCCGTGCTGCCTCTTCCTGTCAACGCGTTTCTCGAAATGCTGCCCTCCGATTCTCATCCGATGGACGTATTGAGGACGGGGGTGTCGCTGCTGGGGATGGTCGATCCTGAAACGCATGACAACTCGCGTGCGGCGAATGTCAGGAAATCCATTCGTTTGCTGGCGCAAGTCCCGTTGCTGACCATGGCCGCGTATCGTGTTGTGCATGCAAAACCTCTCCTGTCTCCACGTGCCGATTTGAGTTTTGCTGAAAACCTGCTCTATTTGCTGACCGACCGGAACGGTGACGACCAGGCGCGGGCCATGGCTCGCGTCCTTGACGTATCGCTCACGCTGTACGCGGAGCATGAATTCAACGCGTCGACCTTTGCCGCCCGGGTCACAGCCTCAACGATGACGGATCTGCACTCAGCAGTGACTTCGGCCATCGGCACGTTAAAGGGGTCGCTTCATGGTGGAGCGAACGAGGCCGTGGCGAAGATGTTTTTCGAAATCGGCATCCCCGGCAGAGCCGAAACATGGATCCGCGATGCGCTGGCAAGGAAGCGCCGGATCATGGGCTTCGGCCACCGCGTGCTCAAGAAAGGCGATTCGCGGTCCGCCATTATTCAACGCCATGCCGAATCGTTGAGCCGAATCTGCGGCGACCATCGTTGGTACGAGATTGCGGTCATCGTCGAGGGTATCATGCGAGAGGAGAAAGGCTTACACCCCAACCTCGACTTTTACACGGCGGTGGCCTATCTGCTGATGGGCATTTCCCGCGAGCTCTACACTCCGGTATTTGTGTGTTCCCGTATCACCGGATGGTGCGCCCATGTCATCGAACAGCAGGACCATAACCGATTGATGCGGCCGCGCGCGCAATACACAGGACCGCGGAGGAGGGAGTATGTCGCCCTTGATCGCCGTGCCTGACCCTATCGCGCAAGCGCGTCATGTTCCAGGGCTCTCACCAGCACTGCCCTGGAGCTCGTTTAGCGAGTTCTTCATCTCCCGCGTGCATGACCGTCTGTTGGTCAATCGGCCGTTCCTAACGTATTGCGACGACGACCGGACCGTACGTTACACATACACCTATGGGGAATTCGGCACGGTTGTTGACGGAGCGGCTGCCTTCCTTCGCCACCAAGTCGGTCTTCGCCGGGGGGACCGTCTTGCGACGATTCTCTTCAACCACGACATCACCGTCGTGCTGTATTTTGCCGCATGGGTTGCTGGAGTGGCGGTCGTCCCCATCAACATCGAAGAGCCTCCGGACAAAAAGCGATACATTTTGGAGCATTCGGAGGCAGCTGCGGTGTGCTGTTGGCACAGTTGCGTTGAAGAAGTACGAGCACATCAGCGTGACGTTACAACCTTGCGGCGGGTGGTCGCGGTAAATAACGACGGCTTCATTCGCAACGACGACGAGCTTGCGCACGGGTTGCCATGCGGCTCGACCTCGGGTCACTTGGCTCACGCCGGGTCACTGGGCGACGAAGCGCTGGTTGTCTATACATCCGGCACGACAGGGGCGCCCAAAGGGGTGGTCCTGACAGTCGATAATTTGTTGACCGACGCCGATGCGATCGCTGACTGCCACGGGTTCGGCGCCGACGATCGTCTGATGTGCGTGCTTCCGATTCATCATGTCAACGGAACGGTGGTGACTGTACTGACCCCGTTCTACTGTCAAGGCAGCACGGTCCTGAACCGCAGGTTCAAAAGCAAGGCTTTCTGGCGCAAGCTCCATGAAGAACGCGTGACGTATGTCAGCGTCGTCCCCACGTTGCTGGAATTTTTATTGGATGAAGACGAGGATCTGTCGTCATACCACTTGGACCATTTTGGCGGGTTCATCTGCGGCGCAGGCCCTTTGCTTAGAGACACGGCGGCCCGGTTCGAAGATCGATTCCGTTTTCCCATCCGTCACGGCTACGGCTTATCCGAAACCACCTGCTATTCTTGTTTTTTGCCGAATGATCTTTCACCCGATGAGCACAGCCATTGGATCAGAGATTTCGAATTTCCCTCCATCGGTGTCCCATTGAAGCACAACGCGATGGCGATCCTGGACCGCGACGGCCGTCTCCTTCCAGAATTGACGCGAGGAGAAATTTGCATCCGCGGTGGAACCGTATGCGCCGGCTATTTCAAGAGAGCCGACGTCAACGAAGAGGCGTTCAAATGGGGTTGGTTTCGTTCCGGCGACGAAGGCTTTTATGTTCGAGACAACAGAGGCAGACCATTCTTCTTCATTTCCGGCCGTCTGAAGGAACTCATCATTCGAGGCGGTGTCAATATCTCTCCTCTCGAAATCGACGACGCATTGAAGAGTCACCCGCTCGTGCTGTTCGCGATGGCTGTTCCGTTCGACCACCGATACTATGGGGAAGAAGTTGCCGCCTATGTCGTACCGCGGGATCATGGGCTCCCCCCCACGGAGGTGGATGTGCTCGCACACTGCCGCCGATTATTACCATTTTCCAAGTCGCCCAAAGTCATCGTGTTTGGCAAGGATGTTCCCTACACTTCGACCGGTAAAGCCAAACGACTGGAGTTGAAAACCTGTCTAGCTTCCCGTTTGGCTGTTTATAGGAATCACCAATTCACGGAGTAGCGTACTCGAGGAGAGTATTCATCTGCCCCATATTGCCGGCTTGCATACCCCTTCTATATTTATCTACGTGGTTAAATACGGTTGACTTTTGTCCAATGACTTTCGTATACCATCCGCGTCTGGAGCACGTGGGTACATATGAACTTGCTAGCCGCAAGGCAAGTAACAGCATATTGTTTGATTGCTTGCATCCTCGCTATGGGGATATTAGCCTCCATTCACTCTCCGTCTCACCTGGCACAACATTCTAAGCATCAGCACCAAACACATTCCAATTCATTTTGCGCGTGGCTGTGTATTGCTGGCCAGGCCTCTGAATCTTTCGGGCCGGAGACTCTTAGGGATTTGGCACCAGCTCGTATACTTGACACCTTCGCGAACAGTCAGACCCTCGCTTCGAACCTAGCCTTTTCGTCTCCGCGTGCTCCCCCTGCGATAGTTCTCTAGTTAGCATCACAACCAATTTCAACCGGGACACTTCCTAGTTCGTCTCTAGGCTCCACGTATTAATTGTTCAGGAGCTGCTTTGCGACTGGTGAGTCGCATAAACCCATGCATCTCATTGCACTCATAATCCTTGGTGTATCGTTATATGCACTCGACGCAAGTAGCATGGGAAGCCGCGTGCCTCTCGTAGGCTCTTTGGTTGAAGAATTTCAACTGCCAGATCTAATGGGACAGCATCATCGCATTAGTGATTATCGTGGGAAAATTGTGCTGATGAACTTTTGGGCCACTTGGTGCAAGCCCTGCATTACGGAAATGCCGGCACTCCAAGCGTCTTACGACAAACTAAAAGATACGGGGTTCGTTGTCCTCGCTATCAATGAACTGGAGGATGAGAACCAAGTCCGGGACCACGTCCGACAATACGGCCACACATTTACCGTCTTGTTAGACCGGCAAAATCGAATTGCCAATCAGTTCGGAGTGTACGGACTGCCGGTAAGCGTCTTTATCGATGCGGACGGGCGAGTACGAGAATACATCAAAGGCGGATTGTTAACCGAAGGGAGAGTCAGTGAAATCGTTTCCCGTCTTCAGGAGGGACAATCCGCATCCCATGCTGCGCCCAGGTAAAGCCATGACAGTGAACTCTAAGCGCGGGCGGTTCTCATGCCTATTGGGACTGTATTTGCTCGTACTCAATTCGGTGATGGCTGCTCCGAGTGTGGCTCATTCAATCGAGCACGCCCATCACTCCAATACCCACAGCATGGCTCTCTGCGCGTGGATCTGCGGAACGGGACAGGGTGTTGAATCCGTCTATCTTGATCTTGATGCACCTAACGGCTATTGGCGAATTAATGAAGTTTTTCCAATCGAGAAATACGACCTTCCCACGGTCTTAGAGACGTTCCTCCGAGGACCACCAGAATCTCCTCTCTAGTCAACTTCTGAATAGCTTAATCGTTCCGGCACCGGCGATGCAGATAGCTGCGTGGTCCGTTGTGCATGCAGAGGATCGTCCTATGACGTCTTGTTTGCAAAAGTGCGCTCTGCTTTTGGTCAACCTGCACCTCATGGTCATCATGTCCGGACCTCTGACTGTTGAGGCTTCTTGCGGGTCGGTGAGTTGTTTTGTGGTGATCGGCTCGCAGCAACAGATCTCCCCGAAGGGACTTCTGACCGTCAATCTCTTTTTTAACTACACGCCATCTGAGGCCCCGCCGGGGCAAGGAGGAGGGATTCCGTTCGCCAATCAAGAATTGAAGACTCTGACCTTGGCCAATATCGATGTGCAACAGATCAGAACACTCGTGCGCACCGCCACATTGGACCTGAACTATGGCTTGACCGAGCGCCTGGGACTTGAAGTGGCGCTGCCCTACAAGATGGTGAATGCAGATGCCAATCTGGGACAAGTGAGTTCGGTGCCATATTCGGATAAGGGCCTCGGCGATACGCTCGTCAAACTCAAGTACAACGTGCTTCCAACTTTAAGGAGCATGTTGGTCTTCGATTTCGGCGTGAGCATTCCGACAGGCGACTACCAGCAGCGGGCAACAACCGGAAATTACGCTGAGTCCACACTTCAATTGGGTAAAGGGGCGGTTGGGTTAATACCTTCCTTTTATCAGACGTACGAAATTATCCCCCATCGTCTGAATCAATACCTCCAGGGAAGCTACCGACATACTTTTCGCAACCCCGACGGTTATCAGTTCGGTGATGAATGGTCCTTAAATGGCGGCTTCAATGTCATTCCCTTTCAGGCGACCTCCTGGCTGGTTCTGATTCAACAGATGAACTACCGCTATACCGTACATGACAGTATGGAGGCGTCGCTTTTTGTATTTGCGCCGGCTCCCATTAACCGTCCCATCCTTCTCGATTCCCGGATAACCAACCGGCCTGTTCCAACAACGGGGTCTACGTTCCTCGCGTATTCACCAGGCATCATGTTGAACCTTTGGGATTTTGCTCAAGCGTACTTCATTGCACAGATTCCGGTTGCTCGGGATTTTAATGGGAACCTCGAGCAAGGACAAAGTTATGTGTTTGGATTCACCAAATCGTTCCAGGTGTTCAGTGGCTCATGAAACATCTTTGCAACACGTCGCCATCGTCTCCACGGTGTTGATCCTATGAAACATTCCGCCCTGTGTTTCGCATTATTGTTATTCCTGCAATGGAGTGCGCTCATTGGGTGGGTGCCAGCTGCACATTGTGGAGAACAAACAGGGAAGCCGGCGCATTCACACAGCCATTGTTTCGCTCAGTGTCAGAGCATCGACGACCATGATACAGGCATCCACATTGAACCGTTGTTTGTCGTCGTTGTCGAACTTGAGTACTTCTTTTCGCCTGAACGAATAGGTCTGCATGGATTCAAGCCGGATCGTCCGCCGAGAGGCCCCCCAAGATCATCGCACAGAGTTGACCATCATTGAGCGCATCACACACAAAGCTAATTTTTGTCTTCCTGACGGATGGAACTGAGAGAAAGGGATTGGGCTATGAGATCCAACAATCGTGTGCATATGTCGTACAGACAAGTCAGCCTTCTGAGCATTCTGTTAATCGGTCTAGCGAGTTGCAGCTCCAGTGATGATGGCGGCAGTACCCCGCCATCGTCATCATCGAATTCGAACAGCAGTGCGGCACTTCAAGGGCCGCTGGTGTTCGTGAACAACACCGGCGATAAGACGTTAACGAGTGTGTCGCTCAAAGGGGATTCTGGCAATGCCGTCGTCGGCACCCTTGATGCCGCGAAGTTTGAGAATGTCGCATTGGGTGATATGCAATTCTCCGAAGGCGAATGGTTATTCATGAATCTGGGGGCGGCTAATAAGGTGGCGGTCATCGATCCCCTGACAGGCGCCACGCCGATTCATGAAGCGAATATTCCGACCGGGACGCGCCCCGTTCATATCTATCGCGATACGACCGATGGTGAAGTGATCTGGTCGATGAATGACGGCGATAATGCGCCGGCCACGACGACTCCCGGTGATGATCTCATCAACTGTGCCACGCAGACCGGCAGTTCCGTCACCATTCTGCATAACTCGCATCTTGGTCCGGGCGCGAATGTGCCGACTGTTGAGAAGACTATCTGTCTCTTAGCCGATGGCCACCATGTGACGGCATTTTCATCGGGAGCCGGGGTGCTCAAAAGGGCCTTTGTTAGCAGTGAAACGAGTGGCGAAATCGCTGTAATCGATAACGAACCTGCTTCACCGGCAAAATGGACAGTGATCAAACGCATCGATCTTTGCAATCCAACGAAGGAGACGAATGCGGCAACCTGCAATGATGAATCCGCTACTGCGGCGACCGCACCCTTTACATCGAATAATGCCCATCCCCACGGCATTCGATGGTCACAGCTTACGAAGAAAGTCTATAGCATTCAGGAAGGGTACAATCAAATAGCCGAAGTCGACCCGACAAGTTTTACTGTCACCAATACCTTTGATTTGAACGGCACTCCGTATACGTCATTCGGCATCAATGCCGACGGGCGATTTTTGCTGCTCCGTGGTCAAACCTCCGCACCGCAATCCACCAAACTGGGAGTCCTGGACCTAAGTCAGAGTCCGCCGGTCCGGACGGATTTCACAATTCCAGAACTCGCGGGAACTGCACCGGGTTCATTTAAGTTCTCCGTCGACGGAAAGAGGTTATACATCCTGGCAGGTAACACGGCAACCGCCACGAAAAAGGACCGCCTGTTTGCCTTCGACGCTTCTATGCTTACTGCCGCAACGCCATCATTGACGTTGCTCAAAGAGGTACCCTTAGCGGCAACCGGTGGACACAATATGGACGTCCTTGTACAAGGCGCCGGAGAAGCCAAATACGTGGTTGTTTCAAACAGCACTGATAACTCCATCTCTATCATCAGTGCAGCGGACAATCTGGAAAAACAAAAGGTAGCGGTAGGCCCTGCACCTGGAGCAGTGATGATCTACTATCCAGGAGCTGCCGCGTCGGGCAATCAGTCTATCGCATCTATAGTGAGCGGATCAGGAACAGTATCGCCTCAATTAGCTGAACGGTTGGACGATCACGGTATGCCAAATTGAGATAACCAGGGCGGGGAACCCTCATAAGGGTTTCCCGCCTTGAGACTATCCACACGAACTAGAAATGATCCGTCAGCGTGATCACGATGATTCGCATCGCAGACGTTGAGGAAGATAGTCATGAAGTTGGATATGAACAAGACACTTCTACATGTTGGAGAAGCAGCAGAATGTCTCGCGGTAGCCGGTGGACGATCTATCGTTGGTTAGAAGAAGGGAAAATTGCGTGGTACTAAAATCGGTAAGAGCAGCCTATGGGACGTAGGTATTCCGTTCGAACGTCCTGAAATCCAGCGGCTTTGAACCATTGCCTGTATTCCTTTTTGCGCGGAAAGAGCATCCACATGCACGCGATCCAACGAATGACAGGATCCGCTGGCTCCACGGACCAATCATCAACGCAATACCGTTGGCTTTGATGACGCGGTAGGCTTCTCGAATGCCTTGCTCTGGGTCCGGCCAATATTCAAACGCTTCCGGCAGAGACATACCGATCGAACCGGTCGGTCTCACAAGGGATTTGCTCCGCATCACCGATGCGAGAAGATACAGGCCTTCAGTTCCGGCTTGGCTTTGCTTTTTTCTGCTGATGAGGGCTTTAGTCGATACATATGACCTACCTTGCGTTCACCGACTTCACGATCCTCAGCATCGCAAATCCGGTTCCTGAACCGACATCAATCATATGTAGCTCCGGATTGTCCAGTTGTGCCAACGTCAGAGCTTGACTTCTCATCCGCTCCGTCCAGAACAGTGGATTAACGTAGGCGTCGTAGACAATAGACAGGATCGGTAGAACCAATACGCTGCTTTTTTATGTTGGATCAAGGGCATTCCATCACCTACAACTCCGGATACTGTTTAGCAACTCCTTCAAAATGCCGAACGACTGCCTGGATTGTGTTAAACAATGTCGGCATAGACAGCTGAGACCAGTCGTGTCCTGTAGCATCTCGTTGCCGCCTCTTCCTTCACGAGACAGCTCGAAGCACCAACACGTGCTTTTGCCCTTGGCAAGGGCGCACTCATTCCACTGACGACAGAGCGGGCAGCGGGATGGATCGAGGTCTGAATCAGCCAAAGCGTTCCTCACCGAACTGCCGGCGAGCCACTCGCGCGGCCCCGACCATATTAATCAGCGCTGTCTGAACTTCCGGCCAACCTCGTGTCTTGAGTCCGCAATCCGGATTCACCCACAACCGTGTGGGAGGCAGAATCTTTCCCGCATGGACCAGGAGATTGGCCATTTCTTCTTTCGTCGGAACTCGCGGCGAATGAATGTCGTAGACACCCGGACCGATCGCGTTCGGATACTGATAGCGGATAAAGTCGCCGAGCAGTTCCATTCTTGAGCGCGAGGTTTCAATCGAAATGACGTCGGCATCCATCTCGGCGATTGCCTCCAAGATGTCTCCGAATTCTGAGTAGCACATGTGAGTATGGATCTGGGTATCGTCTCGCACCCCGCTCGTGGCCAACCTGAAGGCGTCGACGGCCCAGCGCAAATAGCTCCTCCACTCGGCACGCCGTAACGGCAGTCCTTCTCGCACCGCAGGTTCGTCTACCTGGATCATGGCGAGACCGGCCTGCTCCAAATCCGCCACTTCGTCTCGGAGTGCCAGAGCGATCTGCCGGCAGACGTCCTTCCTGGGCACATCGTCGCGGACGAAGGACCACTGTAAGATCGTCACCGGGCCAGTCAACATTCCCTTCATCGGTCGCCGGGTCAACGATTGAGCATACGTCGACCATTCAACTGTCATCGAACTCGACCGCGACACATCGCCGAAAATGACTGGAGGTTTCACACAGCGCGACCCATAGCTCTGTACCCAACCTTGCTCCGTGAAGGCGACCCCCTTCAGGTGTTCTCCGAAGTATTCGACCATATCGGTGCGTTCGAACTCTCCATGCACCAGCACATCCAAGTTGATCGCCTCCTGCTTCTCGATGCAAACCCGTGTCTCCTTTTTCAGAAAGGCCTTATACTCCTCAGCCGTCATTCGGCCGGATCGCCAGGCAGCCCGCGCTGAACGAACATCGCCTGTCTGAGGAAATGACCCGATCGTCGTGGTAGGAAATAGCGGAAGTTTGAAGCGCGCGTGTTGTACACGATGGCGATCCGCAAAGGGCGATGCCCGGTGAAGGTCGGCCTCCGTTACTCCCTGTATCCGTTTTTGTACTTCTGAATCATGAATGCGTGAAGATTGAGCTTTCGCCGCGCGCATCGCTCTTGAAGCCAATACATGCGGGGCTATTGGATCGTCGAATCGTCCGCCATCCGCTAATTGACAAACTTCGGTGAGTTTCTGCTCCGCGAAGGCCAGCCAACTCATGAGGTCCGCATCGATTTTCTGTTCAGACTGAACATCGACGGGTACATGAATCAGCGAGCAGGAAGGTGCGACCCACACCCGATGGGCGCCAAGTGACAGCACCGCTCGATTGACCATTGCTCGTGCAACATCAAGATTCGTTCGCCAAATGTTTCGCCCGTCCACAACACCCAAAGACAGACACATCGAAGAAGGCAGTACCTCCAACAACGCGCTTAATTGCTCTGGATGCCGCACAAGGTCTATGTGCAAGGCGTCACAGCCCGACTGAATCGCAACCGAAAGATTGTCCTCCAGCGCTCCAAAGTACGTGGCGAGAAGGAGGCGAGGTCTTGATGGGCACTCTGCGAGTTGTGCGTATGCCAGACGATAGGCAGCCTTGGCGCGGTCATCCAGGTCAAGGACAAGACAGGGTTCATCGATCTGCAACCATGTGATCTCTCGTTCCGCAAGTTCGTGGAGAATCCGTTTATACACGGGCAGGAGATCGCCGAGCAGATCCAGTGGTATGGCATCCTGCGTCTTGCCGTCTTGCAACTTTGACAAGAGCAGAAAAGTCACTGGGCCGATGATAACCGGGCGAGACTCGATGCCCAGTCTTCGGGCTTCCTCGATCTCCGCGTACAATTTCGCTGCATTGAGCGAAAACTTCTGCGTCCGTTCGAGTTCCGGCACAATGAAGTGATAGTTGGTATCGAACCATTTAGTCATTTCCAGAGCCGATAGGTCGAGGCCTTTACTATCTTGGTAGCCGCGCGCCATGGCGAAATACCGCGTCAGTGGATCGGCGATGGCTTGATAGCGTTGCGGCACGGCGCCCACCATGACGGCAGCGTCCAGCATGTGGTCGTAAAGCGAGAAGTCCCCGACGGGAATGTGATCGATTCCGGCGCTTTTCATGGCCGACCAATGCCGGCGTCGAAGGTCGTAGCCCGCCTGAAGCAGGTCTGCGGCCGTGCGTTTCCCCGACCAGTATGACTCGAGCGCATACTTCAATTCCCGGGCGGCACCAATTCGAGGGTAGCCCAGGCAGGTGGCAAGAATAGACACGGAGTGATTCCTTTCTTTTGATCGCTCAGTGGCGATCCGTATTGTTTGTTCGCTCTCAAAAGGCCGCATCGAGGGTGACGGCTCCCGTCGCGCCTACCTGATAGGCGGACACGCGGCGTTCGAAAAAATTCGCGATCTCTTGAACGTCCTGCAATTCCATGAACGTAAAGGGATTTCTTGTACCGTAGTGCTTTGGCAATTCGAGCATCACCAGACGCTGATCCGCCACGTATTCCAAATAGCGCTTAACGTCCGCCGGTGACAGACCCGCGATGCCTCCCCCAAGCAGATCTTCAGCGAATCCGATTTCACAAGCGACCGCCTCTTCGATCATCGTGATGACATTCCGCGCGAGCGACGCGTCAAACAGCTCAGGCTCTTCCCGCCGGATCTGTTGGACAACCTCAAAGGCGAAGGCCATGTGAGCGCTTTCGTCACGAAACACCCAATTGGTTCCTCCCGCCAATCCGTGCAGAAGGCCGCGAGACCGCAGAAAGTACACGTACGCAAACGCGGCAAAGAAGAAGAGCCCTTCGATGCAGGCCGCAAAGCCGATGAGGTTCTGCAGAAACAGCCGGCGTTCGTCTCGGGTATGCAAGACGCTCAGATGCTGAAGGGAGTTCATCCATGTGAAACAAAACTCTGCCTTGCGGCGTATCGACGGAATGGTTTCGATGGCGGCGAATGCATCGTGCCGTTCAGCGGCGTCCGGCACGTAGGTATCCAGCAGGGTCAAATAAAACTGAACATGGAGGGCTTCTTCGTACAGCTGCCGCGACAAGTACATCCGCGCTTCCGGCGCATTGATGTGTCGATACAGATTCAGGACCAGGTTGTTGGCGACAATAGAATCCCCTGTAGCGAAGAAGGCAACCAGGCGCTGGACGAGATGACGTTCGGATGAATTCATCTTGCTTCGCAAGTCGTCTACATCTGTTGAAAAGTCGACTTCTTCGACTGTCCAAGTATTGCGGATGGCGGCCCGATACA
The DNA here is from genome assembly GCF_011405515.1 of Nitrospira sp. KM1. Lineage (NCBI taxonomy): Bacteria > Pseudomonadati > Nitrospirota > Nitrospiria > Nitrospirales > Nitrospiraceae > Nitrospira > Nitrospira sp. KM1. The sequence continues at coordinate 520,849 of NZ_AP022671.1, forward strand.
TGTCAAAAAACACTGGATAGGTCATCGGCCTCAGCGTCAGACACATACCAGGATCGAGGAGTCGTGCCGGGCGTTCGACATATTTCATTGGCAGGCCTCGCAGGATCCTGGATTCTCCAGGGAACAGGCGATGTCTCGTGCGATATCATGCTTCGACGGTGAGGTGGTGTTCGGCGTGGACGCGGAGGCCATTCTGCCACCCTGCAAGTCAGCCGATGCGGCATCGATGGTGGCTTTTGCGATCCGTGTGGCAGGACGCGAACGAAGGTAGTAAGTCGTTTTCAGACCTTTCTGCCAGGCATAAAAGTACATGCTGGACAGTTGCCCGATATTCGGGTTTTCAATGAACAGATTCAGCGACTGGCTCTGATCGATGAATGCCCCGCGATCCGCAGCCATATCGATTAATGATCGCATCGGGATTTCCCAGACGGTGCGATACAGCAGACGCAAGTCATCGGGAAGATCGTCGAATGATTGAACCGATCCTTCGGCCATCTTCAATCGGTTACGCATGACTTCGGTCCAAAAGCCCCTCAGTTTCAGATCGGAGACCAGATACCGGTTGACCTGCAGGAAATCACCGGACAAGGTTTCCCGCTTAAATAGGTTGGACACTTGCGGCTCGATGCACTCATAGCAACCGGCAATAGATGCAATCGTCGCGGTCGGTGCGACCGCTATAAGAAGAGAATGCCGCAAACCGTGTGTGCGGATACGAGCTCGCAAGGCTTCCCACCGTTCCGGCTCGGAAGGGGAGACACTCCAAGCATCGAACTGGAGCTGACCATCTGCGGCACGCGTTTCGTCGAAGGCAGGATGACGACCCTTGGTCATCGCCAGATCCATCGAGGTCGACAGGGCATGAAAATAGATGTCCTCGGCGATGCGACAAGACAATCGCCTTGCTTCTGCGCTGTCGAACGGCAGCCGCAACTGAAAGAACACGTCCTGCAGGCCCATCACGCCGAGGCCGACCGGCCGCCAGCGAAAATTTGAAGCCTGGGCCGCAGGAATCGGATAGAAATTCAGATCGATGACGCGATCGAGTTGATGGACCGCCGTCCGAACGGTCTGCGCCAGCTTGGTGAAGTCGAACGATACCGTCCCGCCAGGCTCGGTGAAGAGGTGCCGAGACAGATTGATGGACCCGAGGTTGCAGACCGCGGTTTCGTTTTGGGAGGTGACTTCGAGAATTTCCGTACAGAGGTTCGACAAATGGACCGTGCGCCCGGATCTCGCGGTCTGATTACAGGTCCGATTGGATGTGTCCTTGAACGTCATCCATCCGTTTCCAGTCTGTGCAAGGGTGCGCATCATCCGCGCGTACAATGTGCGCGCCTTCACTGCCTTGACGGCCTGTCCATCGCGTTCAGCCTGCTCGTAGGCCTGCACGAAAGCGTCTCCGTACAAATCGGGGAGTTCAGGGACGTCTTTCGGATCGAACAGGCTCCAATCTGCATCCTGTTCCACGCGTTCCATGAACAGATCCGGAATCCAGTTTGCGAGATTCAGATTGTGAGTGCGAGCAGCCTCGTCACCGGTGTTATCGCGCAGCTCGAGAAATTCTTCGACGTCGGCGTGCCATGGTTCAAGATAGACGCAGCAAGCTCCCTTGCGTTTTCCTCCTTGATTGACCGCCGCCACGGAGGCGTCGAGCGTCTTCAGCCAGGGAATGATTCCGCTGGAATTGCCGTTCGTGCTCTCGATGAGCGAACCGCGGGAGCGGACGCGATGATAGGCCAGGCCGATACCGCCGGAAAATTTCGACAGCATGGCCACGTCTGTGTATCGCTGGTAAATCTGTTCCAGAGCATCTTCCGGCGAATCGAGAAGGAAACAGCTGGACAATTGCTCATGCCGCGTTCCGGCGTTGAAGAGGGTGGGAGAGCTCGGCAGATATTCCAGGACGGACATCAGCCGGTACAATTCCAGGGCATCGGAGACCGTTTCAGACAGTGCGCAGGCAATACGCAAGAAAAAGTGTTGGGCAGTCTCGATGACTTGCCGGCTGATCGGATGTTTGAGCAGATAGCGGTCGTAGATGGTGCGCAGGCCGAAGTATTCGAACTCCCGATCCCGCGCCGGCGTGATCGCATCATTCAACTTACGGGCGTTTTGAGAAACGAACGCCGCGAGGCGACCATTGATGAGTCCAAGGCGTTGCCCTTCTGCAATGGATTGCGTAAAGGCGTGGATCTCCTGATTGCGGACTTCCTTATCGATGTAGGTCGAGAGCAGCCGTGCGGCCAATTTGGAATATTGCGGCTCTTCTACAATGAGCCCTGCGGCCGTTTGAATCGAGAGACGGTCGAGTTCCCTGGTCGTCGCGCCATCGTAGAGTCCGCTGATCGTCTTGGTAGCAATTCGTAGCGGATCGATATCCGTCAAACCGGTGCAACAGCGTTCGACAGCGCGAACGATCTTCATTACATCGACGGCCTCCATCGAACCGTTGCGTTTGCGCACACGCATCGTTGAAGGAGACGAGGATGTTCCGCTGTCATTGGCCCGGTGCGCTGAGGCTGCAGGAGAAACGGATTGGGGATCTACCTGCTGGGCGGGATCGTTGGCCATAATGCCTCCTCGTTCGGTGGTTGCGCAAAGGATGTACCCTTGCGGGTTGACCGTGAGGAGCCGACATCAGCTAACACTGCCCTTTGAGACGACGCCAGGGCGTGTAAAGCCGACCTTCACCCCCACGGGTGACGGGAAGCTATGAAAGGGGATGGTCGTGAACCGAGGACGGAGGAAGGAAAGAGATCCGTACCAGCTCAGACCCATGGCCCTCCCACGAGGCTTCCAGGTCAAACCGACATCGGTTGTCTCTCCAATGTCAGATGCTGGCAGGTCTTCGGGCTTGCGAGCGTGTCGGCGTATGCCGCGTTCCTACTCTCCACCGCTTCCCAACTCTGACGAGTCAGTGCGAAGGTGGAGTCGTTCTCGCTTACCGCTGCGGGGCAGCCCCGGATTCACACCGGGTTCCCTCTTCGTCTCCGAGTATTTCGGAGAACCAGCACGGGGCGGGAGTCTATAGTCGATTCCGAGCGATGTCAAGACATACTCCGCGCTGTTTGTGTCTCAATGGTTACGTTGGAATGTCGCGTACACCATCATGAGCTTGGTTTTGCGAGTGGTAGGAAAGTTTGACGACGTCACCGTCCTTTACGATCGAGTGTTCCGATCCGATCCGTCTGTTCACAATAATGACGACTTCACGATCGATCACGAATGGGAGGAGCGCCCCCAGTCGAGGGGGATGATCTTCGATCAATTTTTTCACGGTGGTGGGCAGTGATGTCTCAATGTCCAGTTCATGCTCATCCAGTGCGGTTCGTAACGTCAGTCCAAATATTAAGACTTTAATCATGAGGCCTCGGATGCTTTCGGTAATGGTTGCACTGGCGCGATTCTCTCATGAGCCTTTGTGAATAATCGGATCGAGATTGAAGGCGATGCTGATACGAGGAGCATTCCCCGTATACCGCGTGACTGCGTGAAACAGCCAGCCGGGAAACAGCAGGCATTGGCCGGCTGAGGGGGTAAACGAGACACTCGCTCCTGCGTCATGGAGCTCTGGCACGCTGTATCGGAGATATGGGGCTAGCATGCGCGGCAGACATCCTCGCGGATCATAGAGTTGCAATTCTCCGCCATTTGCTCCCTGTGAGACGTCGCCCACGTCGATGTAATACACGCCGGACCAAAAACTGCCGGGATGTGGGTGGCAAGCATTGCTGCCTCCCTTCCGCTGTACATTGGCCCACAATTCGGCTACTCGCCACTCGGGTTGCCGCGCGTGGAGACTCGATCGTTCTGACAACTCTGTCATGCACGTGGCGACTTGGGTGACCTGACCAAGGAGAAGCTCAAGCGGATCGGCAGCCCATTCCAGCATGGAGAGATCATGAGGAGACGACCATCCGACAACCTCGTCGTCTGAATAACTCGGTTGAGAGGTTTCTCGTTCGAGGATAAGACGAGAAAGCTCGGCGTTGATGCGACGGTGGTCCACAACGGTAAACACCAGCAGCGGCGTGGCAAAGAGTGGTCTGATGGAGATTTCGTTTTCAGGCGTCACATTGCCGACCGATCCCGTGGTCCATCGAGGTTCCCGGACGAGGAGAGGATCAGCCGAAATGTGTGTGGATTTCGGACCGACCTGCATCCCCGCGGATAACGAGAATCCTTGTGAAGGGGATGTGGTCGTGAACTTAGAACGGAAGAGAAGAGACGAGTCCGTACCAGCTCAGACCCACGGCCCTCCCACGAGGCATCAAGGTCTAACAGGCACCGGTTGTCTCTCCGGAGCCGGATGCTGGCAGGTCTTCGGGCTTGCGAGCGTGTCGGCGTATGCCGCGTTCCTACTCTCCACCGCTTCCCAACTCTGACGAGTCAGTGCGAAGGTGGAGTCGTTCTCGCTTACCGCTGCGGGGCAGCCCCGGATTTGCACCGGGTTCCCTCTTTATTCTCTGAACGATCTCAGAGACCAGCAACGGGGCGGAGTCTATATTTCTGAACCAATTCAAGTCAAGGACATGAATGGCTGAACTGATAGCGATCATCATTAAATCAGTGAGAGAGCCCTCACACGAAAAACTGTTCGCGATCCAAGCCATGAAAACACGGGCGAAGGAATTCGGCGGCTCATCGAGCCGTGTCGATCTTGCCTGATGACTCACTCGTCGTCCGCTCATAGACCAGCGCGATGCGCTGGAATCTGGCAGAGAAGATGGAGATTGGTACTGCCGGCGCTACTTGATGGCGATGCTGGATCGTGCATGCGCGATGCTCCTGCGCAGGGGGGGTGCTACCACGAAAATAGAGAGAAGGACTTCATGAGCAAGCTTTTGACGATGAACGAGGCAGCAGGGTATTTAGGCGTGTCGAAACTCACGCGCATGGTTGGGTACCAGCTTATAAAGTGAGCTTCATCAAGGTCGGTCGATTCGTGAAATTTCGACATGAGCACTTAGGCAAGTGGGAATTCCTTATGATGCTAGAGGAGTACGGGCAGTGCGGCTAAAACCTTAAGCGAGAGTCTATCACCGCTAAGAAGGTCTGACACAGTTCAGGTTCTTCCCCCGCCCGCTGTCAAGCTGACCTTGCAGAGAATTGCAAAAGTGCGTAGCCTGTCGACTAGGTACGTCTTCACCGGCGAGAGGAAACCCATTTATCACATGATAAGATCATTGCAAGGTAGCTCTGGTGAAAGCCAGCATTCCTGATTTCGGATTCCACGATTTGAGGCATTGCGCTTCCACCAACCTAAGAAGGGTAGGGGTGGACACGGCACCGGCAATGCACAAGTGGGGCACAAGTCTGAGAAAATGTGGAAACGGTACAATGCGATTGAAAAGCATGACTTGACTCCTAATACCCAAAAGTTCGATAGATACCCTTTAAGCTGGACACGCCGGTAACACTTGGTCGAACGTTAAAGTAGATACACCAGCTAAGTGATTGAGATATTTATCGCGCCCGTAGCTCAGTTGGATAGAGCATCAGCCTTCTAAGCTGAGGGTCGCTGGTTCGATTCCAGCCGGGCGCACCATTTCATAGTCGCTGACAGCTAAATTTTTTAAGTATCTGAAGGGTAAGGGTAGTTCTTCATTTCTTGAAGTTCGAAAGCCCTCATTCCGTTGATAGGACAATTTATTAGCAAAGACTAGTTTCTTCCGATAGAGGACCACCGCGATGACCGACCTTGATGAAGCTATCGGAGCGTTCATGCGTGACAATCCGTCCGTAACAAATCCGGCATTGATCCTTCATGGCATTCTGGAAGCACACCCAGATCTGAGAGAGGGAAACGAAATAGATCTGGATATTATTGGTCTATTTGTTCAATGCTGCGAACCGGAACCACCGCGATGAAACACTTTTGACCGTATCGAGAATGTTGCTTGGCGAGTACTGACTCAATCTCGCATTCGCTCTAGCTTCGCGGGCCCTGCGAGAACCCTGGCTACTAGCCATTACATTGAATGTCGCAAACGCAGTTAAGGTGATTCCCCCAATACCTCAGCTCAGTGATTAGTTTCTTGGGCATCAATGGCACTCAGAATCGTACAAGCCTGTCATCCATTTGCGTAGATATCATCTCACTCGTAAGGACATTGGCACGCACTACCCGAAACATGCCAAAGCGGCACAGCCCTGTGCCAAACGCCAGACGCATTAACAGGAACGTGGGCACTTCTCGCAATGATTTAATCAACCCGCTCACGCCAAACCGAACAAGTCCTGCTGGACGGACAAATCCCTGCCAGATGGAATCGAGCCATGAGGGTATGGTTTCGACAGTCCAATCTGCTGTGGTGACTTCACCCGCCACCAGTCCGGTTGACTCCAGTAATTCTGAAAACCCTTCAATGCTCGAAAACGCTGGATGAGACCACTGATCCAGCAGTTGCCGCATCACTGGCTTTTCCCAAAAATTGAGTGGAACCTGACGATCGTCCCGCTGATTCCAATCGGCAACGACCAGAATTCCACCCGGTTTCAGAACACGCAGTAGCTCCCGAGCGAATTGTGCCTTATCCGGCATGTGCGGTCCTGCCTCGACCGACCAGACCACATCAAAACTGGCATTGGGGAACGAAAGTGCCAGTGCATCATCGATCTGAAAGTGGGCATTCACCTCTGGGGAGGTCAGTGCTTGAGCACGTCTGACTTGCTGAGGGCTGAGCGTGATTCCTGTGACAGCAAAGCCATAATCTCGCGCGAGAATGCGACTGCTGCCGCCAATGCCACAGCCCACATCTAAAACCGTCGTACCGGAAGGAAGCTTGTCTAACCCACCCCAATGCACCATTTCATGCACAAAGTCTGACTTGGCTTTGAGAAAATCCTTTTTGCGTGGTGGAGAGCCATAGTGACCCAGATGGATATGTTCGCCCCAGTAGAACTCTAGAATGCCGTCATTGGTCCAATCATCATAGGAATTGGCGACAGAATCGGCAGACTGATATTTGCGGGGAAATAGCAAGTACAACATTAATCCAATCAGCAGTAACCCCAGGAGAAGGACGATCGCCCATATGAAAATGTTCATCATATCGAATGTCCAAATGAACGTGATCTCATTAACATGTACGGACAATACAAAGAAAAGTGACCGAGTAACCTGGGAAGCACCTCCACCACTTCCCCATTATTCATGTGCCAACAGAGGCGAAAAGTAGTGTAGATTAGCCTCGGAAGTGCTGCTAAGTCAAAGCGAAGGGTATTGGATTCTCAGGCGAATCCCTCATTTTTGGAGGTGTCGAGGATGCGAAGCAGATTCCTTATGAGACCGATCGGTTCGACCGGTGTGTTTCGGTCGGCAGCCTTAAGTATTGGTCAAACCCTGCGCAGAGTACCGGAATGAGCCAATGAACAAGGGAATGATCGAAACGGACGTAGCGATTGTCGGCGCGGGCGGCGGCGGTGCCGTCTTAGCCCTGGCACTGGCAAAGCAAAACATTCGCACAATGGTCGTAGATCAGGCAGGCAGTCCGTCTAAAAGTTTGCGTGGTGAGATTATCCAACCGAACGGGCAAGCAGTCCTTGACCGCTTGGGCGTCTTATCGTCTTTGCCGGCCGATGCCACGCTGTCCGTGCGGCATTTTCATTTTTGCCGGGCCGGTGGCAAGCGTCTTTGCAGCTTCGACTATGGCGACTTGCCGGCACCGTACAACCGTGCCGTTGTGACTCTCGCCAATGTGGCCCACCATGCGATCATCGCGGCCATACAGCAACAGAAGAGCGTGACACTTCACTACGGTACCTCTTTCACAGGACTCATACGTGAGGACGAACAGGTTGTTGGAATATCGGCGGAAGGACGGGATGGCCCGCTCACGATTCGTGCAAAGGTGGTCGTCGGTGCTGACGGGGCGTTTTCGAAAGTGCGTGAAGCGCTCAAGATCCCCGTCGATCTGCATCTCTATCCTGATGGATATCTGATTGCGGCACTGGAGTCGGACGATCAGATAGCGGAATCGTTCTACTACGTTGGGAACAAGACCATCTTGGGACTGTTTCCGGTGACGGGAAAGAAAGTGTACCTGTTATACATGATTCCCAAGGATTCGATAGAAGCCGTGAAGCAACGAGGGATCCCTACGCTCCAGCAGATCTGGAGCCGGATCGCCCCGCCGTTTACCCGGCTCTTTCGAAACCTGCATGATTGGAGTCAGGTCGCGTATCTGCCGACGGGTCGGGTGCGCACGCCGAGATGGGTGGCTAATGGAGCCGTCCTGATCGGTGATGCCGCCCATGCAATGAATCCCCACGCATCGCAGGGGCGCATGCAAGCGATGGTCGATGCCATCACGCTATCCGATCTCCTCCCCAGTTGTCTCGCCGACAAGGACTATTCGACTGCCAGATTGAGTGCATTTGAACGTGCCAGGCGGCCGCACGTAACCATGCTGCAAAACTTGGCCGATCAACAAGTGTTCTATTGGGATACGGGGAATCCGGTGGTGGCCTTCATGCGCGATCGTGTGTTCCAGACACTCGATCGAAACGCACGGCTGCGTTATCAGGTGCTCTCGACGACGGCGGGGTTGCGAACCGTGTCGCCGTTTAGCGGGATCGATCGGATTATTGCGGCGGGATTATTCCCCGACATCCGGTCGTACGAACGATCTCAATAGTCGATCAGAACCCGCGTAAACGGTATCGCTTTCCTCAGCTTCCTGCTCTTTCTAGCTGGGCAGTTCATTGCCCATCTGTTTTGTGTCAAGGGCCGTTGCGACGGCGCTTGGGAGCGCTCTATTGTCCTGCTTAACGCCGTTATCGGTCTCAGTTACTTCCGGATCAATGTAGCTCGTACCGCTGGAATGCGGGCACCCCTCGTTGTTTGACGCAGGATTGATGCGCGCGGTCGATTGCGTAAATTGGAAGATCAACAATTCAAGGGAGAAAAAAGTGCACGCAGTGATCGTTGTCAGCGTTCAACGACCGTCCACTCGGTGTAAGGGCAACATGAAGAGACAAAGGAGGTGCTACAGTGGCACGGGGATGGGCGCCCTGAAAACCTGCAACTGCTTTGGATGCACATACACAACTTCGTCTTCGTTGAGTCGTAGATCCCGGTACCGCTCCTTGGTCAACTCAACATCAATAATTTGATTGGTGTTGCTGGCAATGAGTTCAATGTGGACGCGAGCCCCAGCTGTGACTATGTACCGGACGGTAGCCTCCCACTCGTAACTGCTTGAACGGGTTCTCTTTAATGCCAACTCATGAGGTCGTACAAACGTCACCTCTTCGCCTTCAGTCAATTGCGGTGGAAAGTCCTGACCGCTGTCTTTCTGTTGCAGATCCAAGTGGCAATGAGGCACGCGGCAATGAAAAATGTTGACATCACCAAGGAAATGGCACACGAAAGGTGTTATCGGATGTTCGTACACTTCGTCAGGAGTGCCGACTTGTTCGATCCTTCCCTGATGCATCACCACCACCCGATCGGTGATCTCCAATGCCTCCTCCTGGTCATGTGTGACCAAGATGCTCGTCACCTGGAGTTCATCATGTAAGCGTCGAATCCAGCGGCGTAGTTCCTTTCGGACCTTGGCATCCAATGCCCCAAATGGTTCGTCGAGCAGTAGGAGCTTTGGCTCAACGGCCAACGCTCTGGCCAGTGCGACCCGTTGTCGTTGGCCACCCGATAGTTGAGCCGGGTACCGATTGGCCATATCTTGTAGCTGCACGAGCGCTAACAGCTCCTGCACCTTGCTTTGTATCTGTTGTGAAGGCGGGCGCTCAGCTCGAGGAAGTACCGTAAGGCCGAACGCCACATTGTCGGCCACGCTCAGATGCCGAAACAACGCATAGTGCTGAAACACAAACCCTACGCGGCGCTTGGATATGTGCTGATTCGTGACCTCGACTCCGTTTACGCTAATTCTCCCTGTATCCGGATGGTCTAGCCCGGCTAGAATTCGCAGGAGCGTCGTCTTGCCGCAGCCCGACGGCCCCAGAAGCGCTATCAGTTCACCAGGCCACACCTCCAGATTGACATCGTTCAACACCTCAATATCGTCAAACCGTTTAGATACATGCTCGATTACGATGCTCATTGTTCGCTCCCAATTGGCATCAGGGCTGGGAGACACACGCTGTGAAGGTTTTGCCCAGCGTCTAACCCTGTCATCGCAGCTCAGGCTCTGCCTTCTTCGCCACACGGGAATCCGCGGGATCGAATCCCAACTTTGCCAATTGAGGTTGAATTTCACCCGAGAGGAGAAAATCTGTCAGCTCTCTAGCGGCCGAGTGATTCTTGGCAGTCCATACGGCCGCAATGCCATAGCGGATCGGCCGATGAGACCCTGCTGGGGCGGTGTCAAGAACTCGTATTTGGTTACTCGAAGCGGCATCAGTCCGATACACCACTCCAATCTCCGCCTCTCCTGCAGCCACCAGATCCAGGACCGCTCGCGAATGCTGTCCATAGACCAACTGGGATTTAAAGGTCGGCGCCAACTTGCTGTTCTTCAGAAACTCGACAGCGACCTTTCCTACGGAAGACGTCTTGGGATCGCCGATGGCCAGACGTCTCACGGGTGCCTCACGCAATTCGTTTAAGGATGACACCGGCGTCGGTGTTGAAGAGCCGGTGATCAAGACCAACGACGTACTTGCGAACACTTGTTTCGTGCCATTGAGGACCAACCCCTTCTTCTCCAGATCCTCAATTTCTTCAAAGAGAGATGGCAAATACACATCGATAGGTGCCCCTTCTTCGATTTGCCTTCGCAAGGTTTGTGAAGGGCCATAGATCACCCGCACCTGGACCTCTGGATGCTGGGATTCGAAGACTGGCAGGGCTTTCCGCAACGCATCCTTCAAGCTATTGGCGGCGGCGACTGTAAGTATCTCGGGTTGAGCATGAGCTCCCTCAAGCGATCCGTTCACGACGGAGATCAACGCGACGGCGAGCACGATCCGACCGAGAAAAGATGCATGTGTCATGTCGTGTCTCCTTTGATAGCGAAAGGTGAGTAGTGCCATGTGCGTTTCGATGCAAAAGTCGGGCGCACGGGTGGTTTTGTCCACATCACGAAGATCGAGATATAGGATAATCGGCGTGAGTTTCCCTAAAGACTAAAGAAGATGATGCTCTTTGAAGCCATCGAAAGGCGTGTCGATATGTGCTAGCCGTCACATGAATGATTCAAACATCAGGAGCATTGTGTTGGAGGATCAACATCGGAGGAGCAATGAGTGCTGAAGGTCAGTCACCGGCTTTCTAAGAGTATGCAGAAATTTTCACGATGTTGAGGGCATAGGTTCTGCATGTCATACTTTGTCATCCGTACTGTCTTAAGTCTGAATTCACCGACCTATGACTCGCTCATCCTTATATCCTTTCTCCCTTTTCCCCGGCACACGAATGACGCTGACGTGTTGTCATTGCCAGTCGTAGATTGTCTTCATTTCCAAATTGCGACTTATAATCGGCGCTGTGGTCATGCGTCCATTTGCTTTAGATAAATGCAACTATGTTGTAACAGCGGAATTATGAGTCTGTAACACCTTGGCGTGTACACGACCAGCATTACACGTGAAGAAGCAGGTATGAGCCGACAGAATTCATGGGACGGGAATCGGCGTATCGACACACTCTGTTTTTCAAACGGCGCTGTTAGGAGATCACCAGGCGCAACTGAATTGGAGCGGAAATTTCATGCCCGAATTGCACGCGGGGGCGGGGGACTTGTCGCTGGAAGCAAAGAATCTCATGTGTAGCTCCCGACCTGTGCTCGTGATTTAACGGATTGCTCGGTACATCAAGCCCAAGCACTGGCCCTTCGCGGCTCCTGGACACGATCTGTGGGGTGTGTGGGCGACGAACGGTTGCGGATCAAGTGGGACCAGGAGCGGCTCACATCTCAGTGATGCGGAATGGGCAAACGATTCATTGGGAGGGATTGTTCATGATTCGTCCGGTCGTAACAGGCATGCGCTACAACATACGTCGAACCCCCGGTTCCTTGTCCTGAGTGCCTTATTAGTCTGGACTGCGTATGACTGATGCCGGCAGCCGCTGGCCAATACTACAAAGATAAATTTGAAGAGGGAAAGGCTGTAACCAATGGCTAGGACTATTACCTATAACAACTTTACAGTGAAGTCGGTTCCGCACCAACTATATAACGACGAATGGCGACCCAAGCTTATACTGATCTGGACACAGAACGGGTCTAGGACTGTTCGACATCTAGCCCCCTTTGGGACTTGTGCCACGGAGAAAGAGGCGGACATACGCGGGATCAGCTATGGCCAGCGCGTCATTGACGGGAAGGTACCTGGAGTGACGGTGAAATGAGAACTCGTCGGAGGTAAAGAGCAGAAGGACAAACCCTTTCGTCCCTGACTGCTGGATTGGTACTCTGTGGAATGCTCATTCTCTTATTCATTTTCGCAGGAATTTGGAGTTCATTGGTTCATGGTGGTTACGCAAGAACGTTCCTTAAACCCGTTTCAGAAGAATGCCATACTGTCCAGGAATGCAACGCCGCAACGAAATAGCAAATCGCAGACTTAAGCGTATTCCTCCGTGACGTCGTCATTGGCCAGCAAGTTTCCCAATCAGATCAGATCAATCGGCCTGGCCGTTCTTCGACATTAGCCGGAAGCCACACCCGCCGACAGGCTCGCCATTGGTGGGGAGCGCCACACGGCTGGATTGTTTGAAGATCATGATCGTCACTCTGGGCGATCGATCGCCGGCATAGGGTGGGGAGTGTTTATGAAAAGGAATTACACCAATGGTCGCCGACGGTGTAAAACGCCATGTTGGGAGAGCAGCAGTTCGCCTGCCAGAAGTGCTGATGGTCGGTCACTCCTCGGTAGGTCGAGGGCGATAAATTTGAGCATTACAAGTGGTATGGGTTCTGCATAAAGCTGCTGTAGAACTTAATTCAGTCTGAGGATTGTTATTCGTATGACACTCATTCTGCCAGATTTGCCGCTTCGCCCTCGTCAATATCGGATGAGCCTTTCCGCAGTACGCGCACTCACCTGTTGTCAGTGAGCACCGGCACAACGGCTCTCTGACCTTTAAGAACGCAACTCCGTTGTAACCGAACGACAATCAGATGTAGCCCACCGTCGTTACACTGTCCGCATCACGACTAGGGAGGCGAGCATGGAACATCAAAAAACCTGGGACGGACAATCTGCACATCGGCATACGTTATTTCAGGCTGCTCCCTTGGGAGACCAACAGACTCACCTGCGATTGGAACGGGAATTTCATGTCAGGATGCCGGGCGGATGGAGTGAGCTGTCACCGGCAGGCAAGGAGTCCCGTCATGCGTAGATCCCGACCCGTGCTCTTGATCGAACGGGCTGCTCAGTACATTAAACCGGCTCATTGGCCCTTTCGTGGCTCCTGGACGAGGTCTGTTCGGCGCGGGCGCCGAACTGTTGAGCAGATCAAGTGGACGAGAAGGGGTGCACGGGTTTCATTGGTCCAGCGCGGACAGGTTCTTCCTTCGAAGAATTATTCGCGGCACGGCAAGTAGCATCCGTCAAGAAACGAGAATCGAACCCGCCGCTCGTCGCCCTGAATGTCCTGATTCTGTGTGCGGTCCTTTGGCCTCTGCACCCGGCCAGGTCAAGCAACACAGTCCCAGCAGTCTCCGATTTGCACGTAGAGGCGACTCTTGAGCGTGGAGCAGTCAATGCGCATTAGGATTTCGATGCCATGACATTACCTTCTTGCTTGAGCAATCATGGAATCTGCAGCGAAAGCCGATCATACAGCACGAAAATACTATGCCCAAGAAGCCTTCATCCTCTTGCAGCGGTCTGTCAGCCACGGAGACTTCGGTTTAGGGAAAGTCGAATCGGTGCTGGCCTTAATTCAAAGCCTGCTATCTGATAAGGCAATTTGAGGAGGTTTCAGATCATGAATGAACAAGAGCTGCATCCCATCTCAATTCTACTGATTGATAGCAACGATGAGGAACGGCACTATCACGCCGAATGCCTGAAGACCTATTCTTCTAGCTATCGCATTTATGAGGCGGCGACCGGCCAGCGAGGTTTGGAGCAGTTCAAAAGCTCTCCACAGACCGATTGCGTGGTGGTGGAACTCGACCTCCCTGATATGTCGGGGTACAAGGTACTGCTCGACCTTGTTCCTATTGCCTCCTCCCCAACCGTCCCGGTGATTATCCTCACCAGACTGACGAACCCGTTGTTGCTGGAACTCGCAATGAGAACAGGTGCGCAGGCCGCGTTTCGCAAAGTCTCAACGTCCGGGGAAGTCATAGGTCTAACGATACGAACCGCGGTGGCGACCGTACCAAGACCCGTCAGGACACCCCTCGCAGACCTGGGTCGGCGCATTTATCGTCCTCTTCAACGGCCCGTCCATGTACTGGATTGAGACGACCCCGCGTCGACGCCATAGCTGACGTCGAGAGAGACGGTCCTTAACTTGCATTGTGGATGCGCAGTGGATTCACTGCGTAAGAAAGGAGCGTGCACATGTCATTACGACTACGCATGATCACCGTTCCTCCAATTATCATTGATGCAGATGGTCAACCATCTGAGGAGACCGATTGGTGGAAAAACGGATTGTCATCGGACGGTGCCAGAGATTCTGATAGGAGTCTGGTGAATCCTTCGGCAAGCAATCAGCCGATCCCAGGTCAGAGTGACGTCGTCAGCGCTTCAAGGTGTTCCATCAACATAGGCGTGCAGGCGATCGTGACACTACTAAATGGAGCTAGCGAAGTGATCTCCATGTAAGAACAAGGACAACGGGCTGCCACCTGTTTGTCCTTATCTCCCTTTCGTCTGAGTACCCAATCCTAGTCCACATTTCTTTCGACTAAACCACACCCGCCTCGTAAAAGCTCGGGCCACCATTCCTCGGGAAAACTGGAGGAGATGTTCAGGTGTGCAACGACAACGTCCCAGCGGTACGCACATCATTCAATGAAAGTCTCTCGAGTCTGTTTAGCACAAATTTATCACAGCCATAGTTGGGAGGAGCTTCCCAGCATTGTGAGAAAGATGGTAAGTGATTGATATTCTAGTGGTGAGACGCCAGAAAACATCGCTTCCAGCTCCTTCCCAACCACCCCTAAAACCTTTGTCAGAGCATCAAGTAGGGTGCATGCCTTTATGCAAGCGGAGGCGACAAATTCGCATGTGCAACTTATCGGCATGCTACATTTGTGACCGTAAGAAATTCTAGATGTCTTAGGGTAGGGGGGGTCGCCATTTGCATGTAATCGGCAATGTCACGGTGCAACTCTTGAACTTGATTGGCGTGTTGTTGCCCAAGACTCCCGGTCTTGGCTACGGCCTTGGAAACCTGTAGCATGACCCTCAAGACATTGTTCCAATTTTTCAGCGTTTGGAAGAGGGAGTTGGAACTTTCTCCTTCCGGCGCACCAGTTGAAATAGGCGATTCATGCGCAAGTTGTTCCGTCCCATTCCGCTTGCAGTGCTCTCGCTGACCTTTCTACTCCTGTACGCACTCGCCGGATTTTTCCTCCTTCCATACATCATTCAGGCCTATGTATTTCCGAAGGTGTCCGAGCAATTGCAGCGTCCCGTGTTCGCAAGAGAGGTGGCGGTCAATCCTTTCGAGCTCTCACTTCGATTGACCGGATTTCAAATCCAGGAGCAGGATGCCTCCCCCTTGCTCGGCTTTGAAGAATTTTTCGTCAATTTTCAGGCCGTTTCGCTCGTGCGCCGCGCGTATGTGTTCGACACAATCCGTTTTACTGTTCCCTTCGTATCGGTCAAGATCGCCAAAGATGGACGCGTCAACATCGCTCATATCGTCCCGCCGGCGTCTGAACCGGCTCCGGCTCAACAGGAGCCTAAACCGGCCTCGGAAATACCGGCCGTCCAGATCGGCCGATTCGAAATCGAACAGGGAGTCGTGGAGTTTCTCGACGAAACAAAGAAGAGACCATTTTCCCTCGACATCGTTCCCATTAATATTGTTCTGAACGATTTTCACACCAAACCCGGAGGCGAAAATACGTATGCGTTCACCGCGGAACTGGGCAAGGACAAGACGCTGAGCTGGGAGGGCCGAGCCTCTCTCGAGCCGCTCGAGTCTGAAGGCAAACTGTCGTTCAGAGGGTTGCAACTTCCCGTACTGTGGAAATACGTCCAAGACACCTTCAGATTCGCCCTCACAAGCGGGACGTTCGAGGTGGACGGACGATATCGGTTCGATGCCGGCACCTCGCCACCGGAGATCGTCGCAACCGAGGGTTCCATACGAGTCGCGAACTTGTCGATCCAAGAACTCGAAGGTGTTGAACCGGTCATTTCGATTCCCTCTATTGCCGTGGATGGAATTCACCTCGATGTCCGGCAGCGCACGGTGGATATCCCGTCCGTTAAAATTTCCGATGCAGTATGGTTAGCCTGGCTCAACGCTGATAAGACCGTCAATTATCAGTCCCTATTCGCGCCAGTGCCTTCGGAACCTTCACCGACAGCGTTGGAACCGCCGTCCGTTACGACATCCGAACCTCCTGCACGGCCATGGACAGTCACCTTGCATGATGCAAGCCTCGAGAATCATACGGTCCGGTTCGAAGACCGGTCTTTGCCGACGGTCATGCATACAGAGATCACCAATCTCTCAGTACATACGCATGACGTGACAATTCCTCTTTCATCGCCAGTTCCTTTGTCGGTCGACATGACCGTCAATCAATCAGGAAAATTGAAACTGACAGGAGAAGTGGCAGTCAACCCGGTCCAAGCCAGCTTCGCCTTGAGCCTGAAACAGATTGCTCTGAAACCGTTCGAGCCCTACATCGAGCCGTTCGCACGCATCGTCGTGGAATCCGGAGAACTGAACATGGACGGGAAGGTCCGCTTCGCCCAGCAGCATGCCAATGCGCCGATGTTGACCTATGCAGGCAATCTCGGTCTACGCGGACTGGCCATTGCGGAACGCGAAGATGGCACGCCGTTATTATCGTGGAAACAGCTGCAGTTCAAGCAAATCGACCTCGCCGTAGCCCCGACGGAGATCACCGTGGAGGAAATCGGCCTTGATCAGCCTGTCGTGCGCCTTGCCGTTCTGCCGGACGGACAATTGAATGTGAGCCGCATACAATCCAGGTCACCGGAAAAGGCTGCGGCCTCTCAAAAAGAGAAAATCCCACCCCCGGCACAGCACCCGCCGTCAACAACGGTTGGGATTAAGACCGTAAAACTGCTGAAAGGTCAGGTACTCTTTCAGGACGAATCACTTCAGCCCACGGCGCGGATCGGAATTTATGACCTGACAGGAACCGTCAAAGGTCTTTCATCCAAGCAAGTCGCCAAAGCAGACGTCAACATATCTGGCCGCGTCGACAAGGTTGCACCCTTGAAGATTGCGGGGACCATCAATCCGCTTTCCGAAGAGACCGCCACTGATCTGACCGTCAAATTCGACAATGTAGACCTGACGGCAGCCACGTCCTACAGCGGGAAATATGCGGGCTATCCGATCAAAAAAGGCAAACTCTTCCTGAACCTTGCTTACAAAGTATCCCAAAAGCACCTTGAGGCGGAGAATGCCGTCACGATCGACCAATTGACATTCGGCGACAAGACGGACAGTCCGGACGCGACCTCTCTTCCCGTGCCGTTTGCCGTGGCTCTGCTGAAAGACCGGAAGGGGAAGATAGAGATCGACCTTCCCATACGGGGAGACCTGAATGATCCCGATTTCAAATACGGCAAGGTGTTGCTGTCCACGCTTGTCAATCTTATGGCCAAACTCGTAGCTTCCCCCTTTGCGTTGGCCGGCAAACTCATTCCTGGAGGTGAAGACGGTGAGGAGTTACAATTTTTTGAATTCTCGCCAGGATCGGCCATCAGTCCAGACCAAGAATTGAAAAAGACCGAGGCGATCACCAAAGCCCTGCTCGAACGGCCCGGCCTGCGCTTGGAAATTACCGGTGCGGTGGATCCGACTCGCGACCACCAGGCGCTTGGAATGTTGAGGCTTGCCGCTCAGGTGCAGACCTTGTGGAACAAGGAACGCGGCAAGTCGCCGAGCAATGCTCAACCCGTCCCTGTGGAGGAAGAACAGCACCTGGTAAAAAATCTGTATGATCAACTGCCTGGAGTATCTCGAGACAGGCAGGCACCGACACCGTCCAACCAGGCGATCCCACCACCCAGCCTCGCGGAGATGAAACGGGCGTTGGTCGCTTCGATGCCACCGGATGAAGAAGCGCTTCGCGCCCTGGCCCAGCAGCGTGCTGAGGAGATCCGAACCCAGCTGACGGGAGAAGGGAAGCTACCGGAAGAACGCGTCTATATGACCGAAGTGGATATCAACGCAACAGGTCACGATCAAATTCGAAGCCGCCTTGCGATCACCGCGGCCCCCTGACCACCGCATCATCGCACGTGGTACCGCATTCTCGTTCCATGGAGCAAGGATAGTTCGATTTCTGAAGCCTCCAGTTCTGCAGGAAACAATGCTCCGGATATTTTACAAGCATTGATGCTGGCGCCTTCCATTTTGGCATGGCTCAAATCGACGCCACGGAGGTCGGTTTGCCTAAAATAGCAGTCTCTGAGGTCTAGCCCATCTGTCTTCCACCCTCGAAGATCGAGGCCTCTCAGATCGCAGCCTCGCAAATCGCAACTCTCACCCGATGCCCGCTTGGCATTGAATTCGGTGATGCATCCCTCCCGCAGCAGCACATACATCGGATCTTTTGGGATTCGCAGGATAGATCGTGTGGAGTTTGGCTCGTCCATGGACTCCCCGGTTGAATATTCGCCTATCGTTATCGGCAGGCTGCGGTAAGACCTTGAGTACAGTCACCTCTTGAAGTCTCCCCACACGGCACAGTATCGTACTCCCAGGATCAGCCTGTAGGAGCAGATCAAGATCGTTCATTAGCTAGAAGGAGGATGCCATGGCATTGCGATTGGGAGACGAAGCTCCGAATTTCACGGCGGAGACAACTGAAGGTACCGTAAACTTCCATGAATGGCTGGGAAACGGTTGGGGAATCTTGTTTTCTCATCCCAAAGACTATACCCCCGTTTGCACGACAGAGCTCGGCACTGTTGCCAAGATTACGCCTGAATTCAAAAAACGGGGAGTGAAGGTTATTGCCGTGAGCGTTGATCCGCTCGATTCTCATAAAGGATGGATCAATGACATTAATGAAACACAAAAGACGACGATGAATTATCCGATCATCGCCGACCCGGATAAGAAAGTGTCCACATTGTATGACATGATTCATCCAAACGCGTTGGATAACATGACCGTCCGATCCGTGTTCGTGATCGGACCGGATAAGAAGATAAAGCTTACGTTAACGTATCCCGCCTCATGTGGCCGCAACTTTGACGAATTGCTTCGGGTTGTAGATTCCCTGCAACTGACATCGAAATACAAAGTAGCGACGCCGGCAAACTGGAAGGACGGAGAGGATTGCATTATCACGCCGGCAGTGAACAATGACGAGGCGAAAACGCTGTTTCCGAAAGGATTCAAGACCGTTAAGCCTTACCTGCGGTATACACCCCAGCCCAACAAGTAATTATCGGGCAGGTCATAGACCATCTGAGGGGCGGAAGAGACGGCTTGCATCTTCTGCCCTGAAAGATGTTCTCCTTAAACCAACAACAACCCTTCTGACCGGAGCCTCCTCCACAAGGACCTCCCGGCAAACGCTTGAAACTCGCGCTGGGTTCCCGGAAATGATGACCCGACATCTTGCAATCTGGGGTAACGTGATTTTTTTCCTCTGCGCGGTGTCGAGCAATCGATCAATTCTTTGATCCATTCCCTGTGCGGTGCCGACAACTTGGCTCCCGCGATGATCTTGGCGGCGTGCAGGTTCGCACCGCCGATCCACACGATTCTGCGCTCAGCAGTCACATCGTCAATTATGCGACGATGGCGCAAGATCGTTTGGGTCCACCTCGATGAGACACGCGGTCGAGGGACGGCATGGTCGAACCAGCTGCGTACATCCATGCTGAGCCCACGTCTTTCCAGAAAGTTGAGCATCGACCGGCGCAGACCTTCGCCCACCCAGGGCGGACAGTGGCTGGTCAGATCCTCATGAGTCAAATCGTTCTCTGCAAACCCTTTGAAGTCCGGTCCCACAATTCGGAGGCCATGAGATTTGGCGTCCAGTCCGATGGGGCTATGGGCGGTCGCCGTGAAGCGATGCCAGAAGGCTGATTGCATGACTCCTGCAGAAAATAATTGACGCACACGTTCCAGAGAATCGACGGTCTCCTGCAATGTTTCAGAGGGAAAGCCATACATCAGATACGCGTGAACCATAACTCCCGCTTCACGGAAGGCCGATGCGACAAGGGCGGTCTGATCCACTGAAATTCCTTTTTTCATCTTCTCGAGCAACCGGTCCGATGCGGCTTCAAGGCCGGCCGTTACGGCAATGCACCCGGCCGCGGCAAGCAACCGGCACAGATCCGGCGAGAATGTTTGTTCGAACCTGATGTTTCCCCACCAACGAACCTTTATGCGCCGTTCCAGCAATCCTATTGCCATGGCCTTGAGCGCCGCCGGAGGGGCGGCTTCATCCACGAAGTGAAAGCCCCGATGGCCAGTTTCTGCGATCAGTGTTTGAACCTGGTTGATGAGCGCTTCAGTAGGAGCCGGCTCATATCGCCCAATGTAATCCAAGCCTACATCGCAAAACGTGCATTGCTTCCAATAACACCCGTGAGCAACGGTGAGCTTGTTCCAATGACCTTCGGACCAAAGCCGGTGCATGGGATTTGTACTGTCCAAAATCGACATGTATCGATCAAGGGTCAAGCCCCTGTAGGTCGGCGTCCCAGTGTCACCCAGCGCAAAGTTGAGGGAGGCTGGATCATTCACAAACCGCACCTTCCCGCGGCTTCGGTAGAACGTCCGGCACAACATATCTCGAGTCCGTCGTCCGGACAGATATTCAATGAGCGACAGAAGCGGCCGTTCTCCGCCGTCTAAGGTGACATAGTCTATATAGTTAAAAATTCTCGGATCACTGATCCGTCGCAATTCCGTATTGACATATCCCCCGCCCAGCACAATAGGAATGTCGGGGCACCGCTGCTTGATGGCCTGTGCGACGCGAAACGCGCCGTATACATTGCCGGGAAACGGAACCGATAGTCCTATCAACGTAGGCCGCACCCGGTCGATGTAGGCCCAGAGCGATTCCAGCATGAAGACATCGGTCAGCGCAGGCGTCTCGCCGAGAGCGGAGAGGAGTGAGTCGAACGATGACGCTGATCGTGCCAGATGTTCGGCGTATCGGCTGAGGCCGAAATGAGGAGCAACGGTGGCTTGAATGAGATCCGTGAGATCTTCGATGAACAAGGTGGCCCAGCGCATGGCACGATCAATCAGAGGTGCAGAGCGGGATAAATCTCTTTGACTTCTAAATCGAGGCCCGTGCGGCAGAACACCCCTCTTCAGCAAGGTCGCCCCTGAGTCCGGATCGGGCTTTTGCAAAAATGTCACTGCCTGGTCGATGTTGGCAATGTAGCGGTCGCGGGCCTTCATCATCACCCCGGCCTCAAACGGCAATTCGATACGGCGTTTGTCCAACTCGCCGAACACGGCCTGCAATCCCTCGCGGCTGAACAACCGAAGCACCATGTCGAGACCAAGGTCTCTTTGTTCACACGCTATGCCTTGAGCCTGAAGAAATCCCGTGAGATAGGCTGTGGAGGGATAGGGGGTGTTGAGCTGTGTCAGCGGAGGAATGATCAGCAGTACTTTGGGAAGGTTCATCTCCCGGACATAACACAATGACGGACGTCGTGGCTACTCAACGCAGCGTGCGTTACGCCCCCGGAGAACCCGCACGCTTTACTTTTGGATGTCCAACACGCTGCCGAGCATTTGGCCGGCAGTCCGAAGCGTCTGAAGATTGGCTTCAAAAGCACGCTGCGCCATAATCAGGTTTACGCTCTCCTCACCCACGTCCACATTGGACAACGTCACCGGAACAGGGCCATGATCAGAGTTTTTCAGAACAGCTGGCCCTTCCACATTGTCCTTCTCCACAACAGGGAGAACGCCTCCGGTCTCAATCTCGACAAATTCAGTCTTGGATTTTTTGAATCCATCTGTATTGACGTTGGCCAGGTTGTGAGCGGTTACTTCGACGGACTTTGAAAAGGCAGAGAGACCGGAGAGGGCCGTATGGATAGCGGGAAGCATGCATCACCTCCGATTATGTTGAACCGGCATCGTGAACGTCATGTCGTGCATCCCTGCTCTGACCCAGAAAATCTTCTCCCAGGTGCCTCGTCCTTAGTGAGGCGACAACTTGAATGCGTGGACCGTACCAGACAATCGATCGCATAATCGCGGCGCAACGGGCAATAATGGTTAGCTATCTTCGTCAATGGCTCTTTGGCCTGATCATCGTGTCAATAATTTGACCAAGACATGCGGACAAATATTGTCATGGTTCTACTGCTGTCTGTGTGAGACGTAAGTCAAGTCAGAGCCGTTTGACACCGATACTATACGCACGTGAGCAATGAGGTCGTTGGCCATACTGATGAGACAGATTGATGATCGTTTTTGCTTATTGCTCTCGCGATAACCGTCCAGGCGTGCATTCGCAGTCAGACGATTGCGGACTTCATGCCGTACGGTTCGCTACATTGGATTTGTCCCGGCTCCGCAAGCGACAGTCAGCGTGTTGGGATTCGCGCATCTAACGCCATCCCTCTTTCAATATGAAAATCCCACTTTCACCATCCGGCATGCTTCCGGTCCCTTCAGAAACTTCCCCAGCTTCTTCATGGTCTCCGAGCAGCCAAGATCTGGGAGCCATCATGGAATCGTCTGCTGATGGCATATTCATTACAGATAGAACTGGCCACGTCCTTTCCCTCAATTCAGCAGCACGGGACCTCCTCGGAGTTCGGGACGGTCCTATTGGAGAGACGATTCATCATCTACTGTCTTGTGCTACCAGCGATACGGATCCCTCCTGTCCGCTACTCCATGTGGTCCGGAGCGGCGAAGTATTTAACCAACTTCGTCATCCATGGACCCGTGCTGATGGAACAGTAGTGAACCTCGCCGCAAGCTTTTGGCCCAGATGGAACGGGAAGGAATGCGTCGGCGCATTGGTGACTTGCCGAGATCTGACCGTAGAATGCGAGATGGAGCGGGACATTCGTCGTGTGGCTCGGTTGGCAGAAGATGCTCCCAATCCCATCGTTGAATTCGATGAATACGGACTTATGCTTTTTGCCAATAAAGCGATGGTCGAACTCATGAGCGCATGCAGCGGATCGATCGAGGACGCCCTACCTACCAACATCTCATCGATCATTCAACAATGTATCGATACCAAGGAACCCAGTAGACCATATGAGCAGGCGGCGGCTGATCGAGTCTTCTCTTGGCTCTTTTTTCCAATGGGAACCCTGCAGCAAGTCAGAGCCTATGGGACGGACATTACAGCCGACATCGTCCTTCGCCGTGCCAAAGAAAACGCCGAGGAGGCGGCTCGAGCCAAGAGCATTTTTTTAGCCACCATGAGCCATGAACTGAGAACTCCGATGAACGGCGTCTTGGGTTGCACCAGACTGTTGCAGGACACCGTCCTCGACCAGGAGCAGCAAGAATTGATCGGGACGATGCATCGGTCCGCCGAATCGTTGCTGGCGCTGGTCAATGACATTCTTGATTTTTCGAAGATCGAAGCCGAACGGATGACCCTGGAAGTCGTGGATGTCGATATCAGAGCGCTGATCAAGGATGTTGTCACTCTCGTCAGTGAAATAGCCCGAGGGAAACACCTCGCCATATCTGTCGTGGTTGCCGAGGATTTGCCCCCAGTGTTCAGGGGAGATCCTGTCAGACTCAAGCAGATTTTGTATAACCTTGTCGGCAATGCACTAAAGTTCACCGAACGGGGAGGCATAGAGATTAGAGTCGTGCCAGCGCAGTCTGAGGAAGACACCGTCGACGCTCATACGGTTTGCTGGCAGGTGAAAGACACTGGAATCGGCATGAGCACTCTGGAGCAGGGCCAGCTGTTTCAAGCTTATTCTCAGGCTGACGCCTCAACGACCCGGCGGTATGGAGGGACCGGACTTGGCTTGATGATCTGCCGAAGATTGGTTGAACTGATGCGAGGCACCATGAGCGTCGACAGCGCTCCAGGGCATGGCAGCACTTTTTCCTATACCACAGTCCTCCTTCCAGCCATTTCGAGAGCTGCGCCGGAATCAATTGACACCTTGCCGATCACGACACTGTCTGACAGGAGAAACGCTCTCCGAATACTCGTGGCCGATGACAATGAAATCAATCAGCTCGTCGCATGCAAATTTCTTCAGAAACTCGGATATCAGGTGGACGTTGTCGGGAACGGTGAAGAGGCCGTCGAGTCGGTAACTCGCTCGCATTATGACGCGGTCCTGATGGATGCGGAGATGCCTCGTCTGAATGGCTATGAAGCTGCCACGGCCATCCGGCTCAAGGAAAACGGGATTTCTCGGCTTCCCATTGTCGCGATGACAGGCCACGCATCTCAGGAAGATGCCTTGAAATGCCGTCAATCAGGCATGGACGACGTCTTGATCAAGCCTGTGACCCTCCCAGCCTTGCGCGTGATGCTGGATCGGTGGCTGACCTCCCCACGGTAGCCTGTTATCTTTTCAAGCAGGCTGTTGACAAAGCCCGCCAGCGGCGTTTTCGCATCGCTCAGAGGCTCAACGTACGGGACAGAGTACGCTTCGCCTCTTCACTCGCTACGGCCTTGCTGGACGGCCTTTCTGAACAGCCTGCAGGGCAGGCTAATGACGCCCGTGACCTCAGACACGACTCCATTTCCGAGGTCATCGCGTAGTTTGTCAACACACTGCTAGTTCCGCTTTGTATCAAGATACAGCGTCACACGATCCAAAATGATCGCGTAAACAGGAGCCGGGGTCGCTGATGATTGATACGACGCGTGGCCGGCAACGGGTCAGTCAGCATACCGCTTATCGTCGCTTCGTATGGACGCCAACTTATGGGGAGCGCTCCAACAACAACCCTCGAACGGTTCCTTGATACACCAGACGCCGTTTCGCCGGCATGCTCATGACCGTCTGGCACCTCGATCCTTGAACGTCAATTCCGCTATACCTGACTTGTCGAGCTCTCCTTTTCCACTTGCAACAAGTAACCGGTATTGTTCGAGCGTGGCACGGGCCACGGGGAGATTCAGGCCGGCCGACTGGGCCAATTGCATCGCAATACCAGAATCCTTGGCCGCATGCGCCGCGGAAAAAAAGCAATCGTGCGAACGTAGCTCCATGTCCTCACCATCGGTCTCCAGCACTCGTGATGCCGCCCCTGTTTGTTGGAACACTTCCCGAAGCACGGGAAGATCGAGTCCGAGTGCGTCGCCTAACGCCAGCCCCTCCGCGAGCGCCGCAGTATTGCAATTCATCACCATATTGACCAATGCCTTGACCTTCGCCCCTTCTCCAGACCTGCCCACATAACGAAGACGAGAGCCCATCGCCTCAAGGAACGGGGTGGCTTTTTCGAACGCAGATCGCTTTCCACCACATATGAAGTACAAGGTTCCCTGCCGCGCTTGCGTTATGCTGCTCGCCATGCAGGCTTCAAGCGTACTACCTCCGCGTGCTTCCACAGATCGTTCAATCCGAACATGTAGATCTGGGGTGACGGTGGCACAATTGATGAAGAGCCGGCCGGCCGCATAACAGAGCAGGGCACAGTCATTGGCTTCCGAGTACAGTTCTTCCATAGCACCATCGTCTGAGACAACAGTAACAATGACCTCTGCCAGCTCTGCGACGCGGGCCGGGTTTGGAGAAGCTTCGCAATTCAATTCCCGTGAAATCTCGATCATATTTGCGGGAATTCGATCGTTTACCGCTGCTATGGTGAAGCCCTTTTCATGGAGGCATCTCGCCATGTTGGATCCCATACGCCCGATGCCGACGAATCCGATGCGAACGGAGGTCTTCATGTCCATATTTCCTTCCTTGAGAGATACATCGTGGTTTGTTCTGAACACTGCTCTCTAGCGGTTGAGGAAGCCCTGGAGACGTGATACGGTCCCTCAGAGTTTCCCCATGGCATACGACGATCCCAACGTCATCGAATCGATTCTCCGAACCTGCAGCACAATTGCGGTCGTCGGCGCGTCCTCAAAACCGTCGCGCCCATCCTATCATGTCTTCGAGTACATGAAGTCTCATGGCTATTCCGTCATACCGATCAATCCACATGAAACAATGATCTTGGGTGAAGAGGTCTTTCCTAGTATGGAAGCGGTCGGCACTCCCATTGACCTCGTCGATATTTTTAGAAGGCCTGAAGAAGTGCTTTCTGTCGTGCGCATGGCCATTACCAGAAAGGCAAAGGCTGTCTGGATGCAGGAGGGAGTGATCAATCAGGCAGCGGCCTCACTCGCCGTGTCGGCCGGCCTGATGGTCGTCATGAATCGTTGTTGGATGAAAGAACACTTCGCTCGATCTGTGCGTGGATAACCGCTCTTCAGAGTCCGACCCGAAGCATTCTGGTGCTCAGCGCCAGACAATCGCCGCCACAGTTGAATTGTTGGTGAGAATGCTGGATACGACAGTCAAAATTCCAGGAACAAATCTCTATCTTGGGCTTGATCCTCTCATAGGGTTGATCCCGGGTATTGGAGATTTATTGGCCAATTTACTTGGAACCGTGATTTTGGGACTGGCAGCCAAGCTGCAGGTTCCACGAATCGTATTATTCCGAATGAGTCTGAACTTGCTGATCAATGGGGTGCTTGGAGCGGTCCCTTTTATCGGAGATCTCTTCTCCGTCTGGTTCCGAAGCCATTCGAGAAATGCCGAGCTGCTGCGACAAGCGCTGGCAACGCCTGCGCGCAGCACAGGCTACGACTGGCTCTTTGTCATTGGCGTGATCGGCGGTACGATTTTCCTTATGGCATGTCTGATCACCGGCATCCTTTGGATCGCGGTGAAGATATGGTCGTCAATCGTCCAATGATGCGATGGCTCGTGTCTATCAGACCGGCACAAACTTAAGCGCGGCTCCATTGATACAATACCGCAGCCCCGTCGGTTTTGGACCATCTTTGAAAATGTGGCCTTGATGCCCCTCACATCGCGCGCAATGCACTTCGGTTCTGGGAAAAATGAGTTTGAAATCCGTGGTTGTATCGACCACCTCGGGCGCCAGAGGTTGCCAAAAGCTTGGCCATCCTGTACCGCTATCAAACTTGTGCTCGGAGGAAAAGAGCGGCAAATCGCATCCTGCACAACGATAGACACCGGCTAGCTTATTGTCATGAAAGTTATTGGTGAACGGCCTCTCGGTGTCTTCGTGCCGCAACACGCGATAGGCCTGGGGAGCAAGCACACGCTTCCATTCCTCGTCGGTCTTGACCACCTTCACAATCGGACCGATTTCCACCTTTGGGGGCATGATCGGACTCCTTTCGCAATGGATCGTCATTTCCACCTACGGCCGCAGGATTTCAACCTTACACGGTCCTCATTCATGCGGCAAGACGCCGTCTGCCCAAGGACCGGCATGGTTTACTCGTGTCATTAGTTCGACGCTTGAACGGGGTGTTCCGCCGTGATTTTGTGCGACCCGGCTTCATGATTGAATGCCGCCGGCAAGACCTGCTCAATGCGTTCGACCAGTATGAACGTCAAGTCCGAGCGTACTTCTTCCGGCACCTCCCTGAGGTCCTTCTCGTTGGCCTTCGGCAGAATGATTCGCTTGCTTCCAGCCCTGTGCGCGGCCAAGACTTTTTCCTTGATACCGCCCACCGGTAGAACTAATCCACTCAGACTGATCTCTCCAGTCATCGCGGTATCACTTCGAACCGGCCTTCCGACATACGCGGAGGCCAAGGCCGTGGCCATGGTAATCCCCGCCGAAGGTCCATCCTTCGGGATGGCGCCGGACGGAACGTGGATATGCACGCCATTTCGCTTGAAGCGCGAAATGTCCAGACCCATTTCTTCGGCGTGAGACCATAGATAGCTTCGCGCAGCTCTCGCGGATTCCTGCATGACATCCCCGAGCTGCCCTGTCAGTGTCAGATCATGACTTCCTGGGAGAAGCGTCGTTTCGATGTACAGTACGTCGCCTCCCGTAGGTGTCCATGCCAACCCGGTGGCTACGCCGACCGGGATATTTTTTCTTGCCTCCTCCGGCATGAACCGTTCCGGACCGAGCCATTCGGAAAGCATAGCCGGCTCGAGTGTGACTGGCACTCTGTCCTGACCCTCGGGAAGCTCGGCAAAGGTCAGCGCCACTTTACGGGTCAACCGTCCAAGCATTTGTTCCAGCTGGCGAACGCCGGCTTCTCTAGTGTATCGCGTGACCACTTGGTCCAAGACATTGTCAGGGAACACAACATGGAAAGAATCCAGCCCGGCCTCTCGCAAGCGTCGCGGCCAGAGATAGCGGCGGGCGATTTCCGACTTCTCCCGCTCGCTGTATCCGTGAATACGAATGATCTCCATTCGATCGAGCAGAGGCTGGCTGATCGTATCGAGCGTGTTCGCCGTCGTGATGAAAAAGACCTTTGAAAGGTCGAACGGCAGATCCAGATAGTGATCGCGAAACGTGTGATTTTGCGCCGGGTCGAGAACCTCCAGCAATGCTGCAGCAGGATCTCCGCGAAAATCTCGACCCATCTTATCCACTTCGTCGAGCATCAGAACCGGATTGTTGACGCCGGCACGGCGCATAGCCTGGATAATCCGGCCGGGCAGGGCCCCGACGTAGGTGCGCCGATGTCCGCGCAACTCCGCCTCATCATGGACGCCACCCAGACTGAATCGCTCGAACGTTCTTCCCATCGCTCGCGCAATCGATTGACCGAGGCTCGTCTTTCCGACGCCAGGCGGTCCGACGAGGCAGAGTATGGGAGCTTTTGCGGATGGATTCAGCTTGAGCACTGCCAGATGTTCGACAATCCTCTCTTTCACCTCTTTAATGCCATAATGATCATCTTCCAGCACCTGCCGGACTCTGGCCAGATCCAGATGTTCCTCTGACGTTTTTTTCCACGGCAATTCCAGCACCAGCTCCAGATACGTTCGAAGCACTTGATGATCCGGAGACGAAGGCGGAACCTTACCCAGCCGATTGATCTCCCGTTCGACCTCCTTACGAACGTGATCGGGAAGATCGGCCTCTTCAATCTGCCTCTTGAGGTTGGCAAGACCGCTTTCGTCGCTCTCATCTTCGCCAAGCTCTTGCTGAATAGCTTTTAGTTGCTCTCGGAGAATGTATTCCCGCTGGTTCTTGCCGATTTTCGCCTGCGCGTCACTCGTGATCTTCTCACGCAACTGCATGATCTGAATTTCTTTTGAGAGCGAGCCGTACAAGGATCGCAAAAGTTCTACGAGAGAAGAACTCTCCAGGAGTTTTTGTTCCTCTTTTACGGTCAGATTCAGCAGGGAGGCCACTCGATAGGCCAAGGACGACGGATTTTCTTCGTTGCGGAACGAGGCGGTAGCCTCTTCAATGCCCGGGCTCTGCACTAATCGGGGAAGATCGGTGACAAGCTCCTGTATGGCACGGTGCAGTGCCTGAACCTCACGGTCCTGGTCCATCGGTAATTCGAGCCTCCGGGCCTGTGCGAGCATGTAGGGAGCGGTCTGCTCGGCCTTTACCAAGGCCACGCGTTCAAGACCCTGGACAAACGCGTGGATCGTGCCGTCCTCCGAGCGCGCAATCTGTTTCACAACGGCTTTCGTACCGATCGTGTACAGATCTTCCAAGCGCGGATCCTCGGTTCCGGGATCGCGTTGGGCGACCACTAAAATGGTCTTGTCTTCTGTCTTGAGAGCAGCGTTGACGGCGGCAACCGATCGCTCCCGGCCAACGGTGACGGGCATTAATATTCCTGGAAACAACACCGTGCGTTTGATCGGCAATACAGGTAGAGTCACAGTGAGATGATGATTGCTCATGGGAATCCTCCCTTCCAGATCATACCAGCCTAAATCACTTTTAGTCGTTACGCCGAGATAGGCCTGGTTAGAACGAAGTCAAGGCGAGCTTCGATTTGGTGGGGCCGAGACGCTTCGCATGCAGATTAAAAACTCATTAGCGATCTATGAATATTCCTCCCTCCGGATAGCGGAACATCTTTCCGTCAGAAGGCTGAGTATCGGATGGCGGTCCCGCCCCAATCCCGATGGTATAGGTGTCAACGCCGTGAAGATCCACAAAAGCTGCAATTCCTTGTTCCGATGATACACCAAAACCGGACTTGACCCGATATTGGTCATTCCCGGCTTCATCGATGAACAACCCCCACCCTGAATAATCGGCGACACCCAGTCCGCTTGTCCGACTGAATTCGTAGCGATCCTTTCCATTCCCGCTATCGACCATCATGCTGACTCCATGGTCCCATGCCACTCCGCCGTTGTAGAATGGGCCGCCTGAATCATATTGATCATCTCCTTCACGATCGTTGAACAGTCCGACACCGTAATGAGCCGAAGATCCATGTCCATAGCGGGCCGCGCGATAGCTGTCGTTCCCGGCTAAATCAAGCAAAACCCCTGCGCCGAAGAAATATCCGTGCCCTTGTGAAAAATTCGCGCTGTGGTACATGTCGTCGCCTTCAATATCCAGTAGGAGGCCCCAACCGCCGGCCATGCTGAGGCCCTTCCAATCTGTGCGATTGGTCAAGATGCGCTTACCGGCACCACTGCCCAAACCAAAACAATCGTACTGAAACATGGGATCTCCGGGCTTTCCTTTCGGGGCATCCTCTGCATTGTATGCACTCGGGTATTTGTCACCGCATTGGTATTGGTCGTTTCCGCGCACATCGACAAGTGCGCCAAGGCCGGAAGGCCCTCCGAAGCCGATTGCAAAACCATGACTGGTATATCGGTCATTACCTTCAAGGTCGTATAACAACCCCAGACCATGACTCGCCGCTCCCTGTGTGAATCGTCCTCCCATATAGGCGTCGTTTCCTCCGGCATCAAACAGGATTCCAATACCGCCAAATCCCGTTCCGCCGGATCCCAGGTCGAGCTGGTACACGTCGTCCCCGGCAAGATCCGCGAGTAGTCCGACGCCCAGCCGCCCTGTCGCCAACCCCAGCGCATCTCCGTTATAGGTGTCATTGCCAATCATATCTATCACCACGGCATTGCCATGGTCGGCATCGGTCGATGCCGCGATCATTCCGCGGTACAGATCGTCTCCTCCCACGTCTATGACGAGAGCAAATCTCTTATCCAATTCGTACGTATTCGATCCCTGACCTCCGATCACGACCAAACCGTAGGAAGTCTCTTCGACGTACAGCACATCCCCTGTGATTCCAGAAGGAATATGCGGTTGCGGAAGGGGAGTCGGAAAGGCCTGCGGCAGATAGGGGAGCCAGCGACTGTTGCTCAAACGGGCCAGTATCTGAGCGGCGGCGATGAGGTTCGAATAATCGACTTGCTCTTCCATGACATCCGCAAAGTGCAGTTCCGGCTTCATGCCTTCGACGAGTTTCGACGACGGGGATGATATTTGAGGCACAAATGACTGCACAAAGCTCTTGGCTTGCCGAAATAGAAACTGCCGATCATCTTCACTCAGTTGCCCCAGGGCCTTGGCCCGATGTTGCTCCGCCTGCTCAAGCGTTTCCAGCATAAACCTGGACAGGCTCTCCGGAGACGGTCCAAGTGGAAGAGGAACCGGCCTTTGGAAGGTCGAGGTGCGATCCATACCAGCTTCAAGCACATCGAGCAGGCCAGGAAGCGCAAGGCTTCCTCCTTCAGCCAGTTCGGCAATCAGCAATGCCTGCTCTTCGAGATTCATCAAGCCGCTCCAAGGGTGCTGCAGCGCATCAGACACAAGTCGGCGCTTGAACCGGCCAGGAACGTTACGGATGGAATCATGACTCTTCGCCAGATCAAGCTGGGCTATCCCGGCCATTCGTTCCACGTCCGGACGAATAGCCGGCATCAGGCGTTCAATGACGGAATCTCTGAGAGCACTTTTTGATTTCTCAGATGGCGGCGGCCCCAGTAACGCAAACATCTTCTGAACCTGGGTGCAACCAGCCAAGGTAAACAGCAGCAGGATGATTACCAACGTGCGGGAAGCGGTACCCATGAGTATATCTATTTCACGAACACTACATCGTCTTCGCGGTAGCACGTGCCAATCGAGCCTGCTTTCGCATAGGCCCTTCCACAATCTTGAATTCGTAGAAGCGACACTCCAGCGACCCGTTGAACAGCGGGGTCCTCTTGGACGGAGCCAGGCCAATCAATTTGGGCAGGCGAAGATCAGCGGTCAGAATATAGGCGCGCCATCCCATAAAGCGTTGTTTGAGCCAGTCTCCCATCTTTGGGTAGAAATCTTCGAGTTGATCACGGCTTCGCAAACGAACACCATATGGGGGGTTAATTACCAAGATTCCCTGCTTGTCAGGAGCATCGAGGTCGAGCAGTTCGCTCTGTCGGAGTCTGATATCAGTTTCCACTCCCGCATTACGAAACGTACGCTGTGCGACGCTGATCGCGGCCCCATCATGATCCGAGGCATAGACGACCGAAGGTATCCTCGAGTGTTGAGCAGCACGCGCAGCATACCGCACCTGGTTCCACTGCGCGTGGTCGTGCACAATCAACCGCTCGAAGGCAAACCGCCGCGAAAGCCCCGGAGCAATGTGTCGCGCGAACAATGCCGCTTCGAGTGGAATGGTACCGCTGCCACACATGGGATCGAGCAAGGTGTCCTGCGGCGTCCAGCCTGCTAATTGTAGAAGCCCTGCCGCCAGATTTTCACGAATTGGCGCGTCCACCGACATGGCGCGATGGCCGCGCTTAAACAGTCCCTCACCTGATGTGTCCAGGTACAAGGTAATCGATTCCTCGTCGAGAAATGCATCGAGCCGAATGTCCGGCATGTGAGTATTCACGGTGGGGCGCCTACCACGGACCGCGACGAACTTGTCACACACGGCGTCCTTGATCCGAAGGGTGACAAAATCAAGGCTCGAAAGGGGGCAACGGTGCGCACTGACCTTTACCTTTATAGTTTGTGCGGGTGTGAACCAGTCAGGCCAAGACAGCCCGTATGCCGCGCGGTAGATGTCGTGCTCCGTGCGGTAGGACGCATAACCCACCTTCCAGAGAATCCGACTGGCAAGGCGGCTATGCAGATTGATTCGATACATGATCGTCCACGGCGCGTGGAAACCGACTCCACCCTCGACCCTGTTGGTCTCGGATACACCCAATGATCCAAGCTCCTGTTCCAGGAGTGATTCCAACCCTCGCGGGCAAGGTGCAAAGAACTGATGATTTATGCTATCCATTTTGGGGTGAGGGCGGCAATGCTTCGATGGCATCGATTCTGAGGACGGATGCAACATGAATTTCTGCAGCGCCTGCGGCAAACCCGTGTCGCAGAAGATCCCGCCGGGCGACAATCGATTGAGATTTGTCTGCGGTTCATGTCAAGTCATTCATTACCACAACCCTAAGATCGTCGCCGGCTGCATTCCCCAGTGGGAAGACCAGATCCTCCTCTGCCGCCGCGCAATCGAGCCGAAATCCGGCCTGTGGACGTTTCCTGCCGGCTTCATGGAAATCGGCGAAAGCGCCGAACAGGCTGCGTTGCGAGAAACGGTCGAGGAAGCCAGGGCCGATGTCGTGCTGACCACTCTACACTCGGTGCTGAGTTTGCCGCGAATCGGCCAAGTCTATATCGTATTCGCGGGCAAGATGCTGTCAAAACGATTCGAAGCGGGCATCGAAAGTCTTGAGGTGCAGCTGTTTCGTCTTTCCGACATTCCCTGGGATCAGATCGCGTTTACCGTCGTCAGCGAAGCCTTGCAGCATTACGTTGAAGATGTTGCCCGGGGGTCGTTCACGCTTCACGTCGCAAGCGTGCCTGATCAGATTGTCTCATGACGGAGAGGAGCCCCCGCACCGTGGACGACATTGCTCGCTCGGAACTATTGCCTCAATGAGTACGAGTTCATCGGTCTCGTCGATCCGATAAAATATCCGCCAATCGTTGACCGCATATTTGAAGACGCCTGCCAAACCCGGTTCAGCATTTTCGTGACGTAAATTGGCAATGTTTGAGGCGATCCACTTCGTTTTGTCGAACAAACGCTGCGCCATGGCAGAGTCCAGTCCGCGTAGATCTTGGACAATTAAGGGATGGAACGCCATTCTATACCAGGCCATAGACTACCAGCGAAGTCCGAGCCTATCCGCGACCTCTTCACCCGAAAGCCGTTCTGCCTCCGTCAGCGCAACTTTGAGACGAGCGCGCAACGTCTCGCCGAGCGAGAGGCCTAGATCGGGATCGCCGATCAATTCCCGCAAGCGATCATCAACAAGACCGCGTACCAGTTCCTTCAGTTGAGCAGGCGTTAATGCGGACAGATCCATCTGTGGGCAAGAATACGGGGCGAATGCACCAAATGCAATACGAGAGGACGTGCTTTACGTGGGAATGGGACGGGCTTCCAGTTCCTTCAGCAGTAATCCTAGACGAGCCGAGTCGGCGGGCGCAATCGACAAAAACTCCATTCCCATCCCGTGAGCACCGCACCACCGTATGGCAGCATTGTCAATTCTAATCGGCTGAGAGGCTCCGCTGACGTGAAGCAGCAGGCTCATTTGCATACCGGTGAAAGGTTTAATCAAGCTTTCGATCCGACAGCCTTTTGCCGACAGGTCTCGCACCGACCCTTGATGTTTGAACTGGTCCTTGTGAATCACCGTACTGCTCATGGCGACGGCAAATCGCTTGAACTTCCTTGTGACCATACTCGGTTTGGGCGGCTTCCGTTGATCGAAAGGTGAAAAGCGCGGAGGGTGACTTGATGAGAGGCTAGTATTCACCGGTTGTATTGTCAAGAATTCTCAGTCAAACCGGGGGCGAACCCCACCCACTGTGTCTGGAAGACTGTCATTGACGTACGTGTCTCGATCCCAGCCGGTCACCAACCACGCCCCCAATGTCCATAGAACCTGGGACCCCAATACGGATGGTAATAATAGGGAGGCCCATAAATTCTCGGCCGGCCCAAATAGAGCCCAAAGCCTATGGTCGGGGGGTACACATAGCTGTACGCGTAGGGGGGAGGAACAACTGCAGGAGCTAAAGAATAGGGTGGGGAGACAGATTGTTTTTGCATAGTTGCTGCAGTCGCAGCCTGTCGATCCATTTGGCTCTTTAGTTGATTCATGGCCTCCTGCTGTGCCTGCACCTGTCCTTCTAACTTCCCAATCCGCTCACGTTGATGTTCGATGAATGCGTTCAAACAACGTGTTTGGGCTTCCTCGCTATAATTCGAGCATTCCCACGGAACTGGCGAGGCGGCGTGAGCCAAGAGAGGAGTCGAGAGAATTGCCGCGATCCCGATGAAGAGGGATATGACGAAAAGGTACGAAACTTTTCGGACAACCACTGTTGTGAAGCTTTGACCGTTCATGAGGTCATCTTCCTCGTACGCAATTTATGCTTTCAGCATACCATCTGGGCGTGTCCTGTTACAGATGCCTTCCCGCACACCATCTCGACGCCTGCCGCCAATTCCTCTCGTTGATTTTGTGAGGGGAGCCTCATAGAATGCGGCCCCGAGAGATATGCAATGAAACCCGAAAAAACGTCATCCATTCCAGAATCCCGTGCGCCTGTCAGGGCTTCCAAGCCCTCCACGGTTCCCCGTCGATTGAAACATCGATTTCAGCGGCGGCTGCTCTCCTGGTATGCAAAGCATGGAAGAGACCTGCCTTGGCGACGGACGACCAATCCTTACCACATCCTCATTTCAGAAGTGATGCTACAGCAAACTCAAGTCGATCGCGTCGTCCCCAAATATCACGAATTTGTTACTCGCTACCCATCGTTGAAGGATCTGGCAAAGGCGGCTGTACAGGACGTCAAAAAAACTTGGTATCCGCTTGGCTATAACATCAGGCCGGTGCGGTTACACAGCATTGCCTGCGAAACGGTTGAACGGTACGGAGGACAGCTTCCTAAGGAAGCGGATGAACTCCTTTCATTTAAGGGAATCGGGCGGTATACCGCGGGTGCCATTCGGTCGTTCGCCTTCAACGAAGACGCACCGATACTGGATACCAATGTGATTCGTGTTCTTCATCGGGTGTTCATCGCCAAAGGCGAACCGAAGAACTCGAAGGCCGCACTGTGGGCTTTGTCCGAATCCTTGATTCCGAAAGGAAAAGGCTACGATTTTAACCAAGCACTCATGGATTTTGGCGCCACCTGTTGTACGGCAAGAAATCCTTCCTGTCGACGCTGTCCCATGAGACCAATATGCAGGACGTATCCATTCGGATCCGGCAAAACAGATTAGCATGAACGTGATAGAAGTGGCTGCCGGTCTGATCGAAGATCATGGGCGATATCTGGTGGCGAAGCGAGCGCCAGGCGTCCATCTCGCAGGATTCTGGGAATTCCCTGGTGGGAAACGAGAAGCAGGGGAAAGTTTCGAAGAATGTCTGAGGCGGGAATTGCATGAAGAGCTGAACGTGCGAATTGATCTTCCTGTTTCGTTCCGGATCGTTCGGCATGCGTATCCGGACAAGACGGTGGAACTGCATTTTTTTCGCTGCACAATACAAGAGGGAACAGCTGTCGCCCTCGGTAGTTCAGAAATTCGTTGGGTCTATCCCCATGAGATGAAACACCTGTCATTTCCTCCAGCAGACCAAACCATCGTGGACGCGCTGCTACAGAACGATCCGGGAATACGAATATGAAAGTCGTCCTGGACATTGAAACCGTTCAGATTCCGAGGAATGAATGGGAGAGATTGCTCGGGAAACCGGGTTGCGAACCTACTGAATCGGCAGAAGAGCGATTCGATCTTTTCTCTGCCGGCGCCGCAGAAGAGAAACGCCGTGCCGAAGATGAACAGTATGCCAAATCCGCATTCGATGGAACGTTCAGCACCATCGTGTGTATCGGAATGCTGGAGTTTTCAGATCAGCTTGAACCGCGCGGAGCGGCCGCGTGGGTGGGGAATGACGAACGAGAGCTCCTGCGCCAATTTTGGGCTAGACTGGCGCAGAGTCGGCCTTCACTATTCATCACGCACAATGGTCTCGGATTCGACCTGCCATTCATTCGAAAGCGTTCAATCATCAACCAGGTGAAACCGAGCATGGATATCAATTTGGCAAAATTCCGGACCGATCCGGTCTACGACACCATGGCTGTCTGGAGTAATTGGGATATAAGAGGATGGGTTAAACTTGATGTCTTGGCCCGCGCGCTGAATGTGGAGACCAAATCTGGTAGTGGCGATCAGGTTGCAGGAATGTGGGAAGGTGGACGGGGAGAAGAACTGGCGCTCTATTGCCTTCAGGATACCTATGTCACGTATGCGTGCTATTGTCGCATGAATTTTCGGCAGCCTCTCTCACGCGAGATCATCCTTCTCCAACCGGAGATCGTCCAGGTCAATGGAACTTGTTAACGGGATGGATAGACTTCTGCTTGTTTTTTCTTTGGGGCGGGCTTTCCCGACACTTTCGTCGCTTTCAGTGCTTTGAGTTCCTCATCGCGGTCACGTAACTCCCGCTTCATCCAATCGGCCTCTTTCCGAAGCATGTTGATTTCTAGATCTTTTTTTGCAATGAGCTCTTTGACCTTGTCATTCTGACTGGTCTCGGGCAAATCCTCGATCGCCTTAAACCCGGACATGCCGCGAGCCGGGGAACCCGACTGACTCTTTCCTTGACCAGGAGAGGATGCGACTGACATGTGAGACTGGGATTTTCCTTCCGCTTGCGAAAAAACCATGAAGGCACTCGGTGCCTTGGCCAGTGCGTGGTAGTCGACGACCACCATCGTCGAACCAACGGATCCAGCCGCGGCGTAGGATGGCGCCTGTTCGGTGTGAGCAACGGATTCAGGCATGAATCCTTTGATCAATGCGCCTCTTGATATGGTGATGTAGAGCAGACCTTTTTGCACATAGAGGCTGCCCGCGGCGGGTTCATAGCCTGACCCTGCCGATGAGGAGAGCCGAAACCCAACAATCTGCTCGGGCTTCGCTTTCGCTAAACTTTGTGTGAGCAGGGGAACAATAGATTCTGCATCCTCATCGCTGAAAATTCTCATTGGCTTGCTGCCACCAGCGGACATTCTGGATGCCTCCATTTGACTCTCTTCGCTGTACAGCCCTTTCACGACCTTCATCATGGTGGCTTGATCGATCACAGAGGGATGGCTCGCCTCGAACGACCAGTCTGTCACCTCTTCCAAGTAAGCCTGTCCCTTGGCATTTTGAGCTACCTTGGCAGTAGTCGAACATCCTCCGGTAACGACCAGTCCCATAGCCGCCCATCCAATCAAAAGCGTGGTGGTTTTCAATTGATAGGTGAAGAGTGACATCATGACCGTTCTCCTTTAGGTCTCAGGCGTGAGCGTCGAAGGGCGGTTCGCCGAAAGAGCGAAGCAATCACCAAATACCCAAACCCATAAGGGTCATGCTTAGGGCCAGCCAACCTACCAGGCCAATCGCTATACCGGTTTCTAGCGTAAAGGTTGATTCGGCTTTAGCGGTATGGGTTGAGTCCGCTTCGAGACGCATGTCAGCTCTCCATAGTTCTTGTGTATAAGAAATTGAATTCGCTCGCTGAATTAGCAAAGACTGTGCCCCCCATTTGATGAGGGCCACTCTGAAGGACTTCGCAGAATCCAACAGAGCAATTCCGAGTTCTCGAGATGTCACAGGTATCCCACGTCCAAGACGCTGATGTCGAAAAATGCCTTACAACTACCTGATTAATCGCGTTCCCTGAGGAAACAGTCAGCAGGGTTGGCGATAGTCAAACCTCTGGATACAGCCAATCAAAGATCTCTAAGGATCGGTCTTATCAGACCAGAGTTACTGGAGGAAATTGCCGCTCGATCGAAAAAGAATGACCATCTGATGGTCGTTTCTGGTGCAGTTTCGTTCGATTTGGACCAGGGCCTGGCTTATGGAGAGCTTGGTTGAGGTTGAGCAATGCCATAGAGCGTTGAGGCGGATGAATCGTATATCGAGAGTGGGACCATGTCTCCCGGTCGAACACTGGTCCCGTTCTTTTCCCACACCGCAGTGATATTGCCGTCCGTTTTCCCCATCCCCTGATCAGAGGAGCGCTTTGAGTTTCCTTCGACCAATACATTCACGACCGAGCCAACATATTCACGATTTCGGTCAAAAGAAATCTTACGCTGCAGATCAACCAATGCCGTAACCCGTTCAGACTTTACAGCTTCCGGCACGTCGTCTCTGTACTTCCTGGCCGCAATCGTATTTTTCCGTTCCGAGTATTTAAAGATAAAGGCGGAGTGGAATCTTACAGTTTCGACGAGACGGATTGTGTCCGAAAACTCTTCATCGGTTTCCGAACAGAAGCCTGCGATAATGTCGGTTGTCAGTGCAATCTGTGTATTCATCGTCCTGATGCGATCGACCAGACTTAAATATTCCGAGCAGGTGTACGTACGATTCATCATTTCCAAAACTCGATCGTTTCCGGACTGCACTGGCAGATGAATGTGCTTGCAGATATTTGGATGAGATGAGACGGCCTTCAATAGGTCGACAGGAAAGTCCTTTGGATGCGGAGAGGTAAACCGCACGCGTTCGAGTCCCGGCACATCGGCCACCTCCAATAAGAGACGTGCAAAATCCCACGTGTCATAACTGTAGGAATTCACATTTTGCCCAAGGAGCGTCACCTGCTTGAATCCTTGTTCGGCACACAAGCGCGCTTCTTCAAGAATCCCTTTCGGGTTACGTGACCGCTCACGACCTCTCGTGTAGGGCACAACGCAAAAACTACAAAAATTGTCACACCCGCGCATAATGGCGATCCAGGCGTTGACACCGTCGTTCCTCTCCGGAACGATATCATCGTAGGTCTCATACTCCGACAATTCGACAGCCAATCGTTTCTGATCAACCCCTTGTTCCTGCAATGTCATTGCGTTCGTAATCAATTGTGGCAACTGCCTGTAGGAATCTGGACCTGCAAGCACGTCGACAATCGGTTCCTTCTCCGGCAATTCCGCCTTGAGATTCTGGGCCATACATCCCAATACTCCAACGACGAGCGGACGGTGCTTCTTGACGGATCTCAGATCCGATAGATGGGTAAACACCTTGTTGTGGGCATTTTCGCGAATCGCGCAGGTATTCATGAGGATGACATCGGCACACTCGCGATCTTCGGTGAACTGAAACCCTTCGCGCTTCAGAAGCGAACGAACCAGTTCTGAATCATATTCATTCATCTGACATCCGAAGGTTTCTATATGCACCAAAGGAACGGCTGGCTTCTGACTCATAACGTGGATTCTCCGGAAAGAATCATTTCAGATTCGGGGTTGGTCTGTCCAACTGCCCATCTGTCGGACGTGCCGGAGACCAGAACGGGTCTCACCTCACCCTCCGGCGCTTGGACCGAGGGGACAGCCACATGAAGAAAATTAGGCGCGGTTCCCACTCTGAACCCATCCCGCTCACCGGACTCAAAGAGAACCGAGACGGTCCTGCCGATATGGTGTTGAACAAACTGTGCTCGCTTGCGATTGGATAGAGCAGTCAGAGCCCTGACGCGCTCACTCGATACAACCGGGCTGACCTGGCCGGGCAATTTCACCGCAGCCGTACCGGGGCGCGAGGAATACGGAAAGACATGAAAGTAAGAGAAGGGCAGGGTCTCGGCAACATGATACGTGTTAAGAAATGCCGCCTCGCTCTCTCCAGGAAATCCGACCATTAAATCCGTTCCGAGTCCCAATCCGGGGATGGTTGAACATGCGTACTCGACAAGTGCAGTGAATTCTTTGAGCCGGTACGGCCGATTCATGGCGGACAATATGCTGTCGTCGCCGCTTTGCAAAGGAACGTGCAGGTACGGACACACCTTGGTTGAGGCGGCGATCCGATCTATCAGAGCTTTCGTGATCGTCGCCGGCTCGATGGACGAGATTCTAATCCGTTCCAATTGCGGGATCGACTCGAGTCGATCAATGAGCTGAAGAAAATCGCGACCGTCATGACTATACTGTCCAAGATTCACACCGGTCAAAACGATTTCCCGGAAGCCCCCTTTCGCCAGAATTTCAGCCTCCTGATACACGTCTTCTAACACCCGGCTGCGCTCATGCCCTCTGGCAAACGGAATGATGCAAAAACTGCACATGACGTTACAGCCATCCTGAATTTTGACCAATGCTCTGGTCGTCGACGGCTCTCCATAGAACGGCATGATGAAATCTTCACGACCGAGTGTCTTGGTATGCAAGACGCGGGCTTTCGGCAATTTTTTTAACGTGTCCGGGGGTGGAAGCAGATTCGGTACATCCCATTTGTATTGATTTCCGATGACGAGATCTATGCCCGGAATGGCAGCCAGTTCACGAACGCCGGTTTGTGCATAACAGCCGGTGACTGCCACAAAGGCATGCGGGGAATGTCGTAACGTCTTGCGAATTGCATAACGACACGTCCGCTCTGCATCCTCCGTTACTGAGCATGTATTGATAATGAGAAGATCCACCGGATGTCCGAAGTCCACAACCTCGTACCCGTCTCGGCGGAGACGGGAAGTCAGGACCATCGATTCAGCCTGGTTAAGGCGACATCCTAATGTGTGAAGAGAGGCGCGTTTCATCACTCAGCGGTATTATAAAGATGTATTCCAAAGCTCAGCAAGAGCAACAGCAGAGTGCGAGATGGACGTTGGCCGGTTGAAGACGCGCAAGCAGCGTGATAGCATCCTCAAATCCCCCTTCGTAGTTTCGGTTTGGCCTGAACTTAGATCATGACCGCACCACGACCACGACTCACAGCCGCCATAGTTCTATGCGGCGCATTGCTGTTCTCCGCAGTCAACGGGATTTCTAAAGAATCTTTGCCGCAAGAGCCTGAAGTCGGCACCAGAATCGAAGAGCTTTATGACCATGAATCCAGGCTCTTCTTGATGCTGTATTCGCTCAGCGGAACTGGACAGGTCGATTACGTCACTGGGCGGCTCGTTCACGAATATTCTCGCAGCAATTACGGAAATCCCATTTATCAAACCGAGGACTTTCC
The DNA here is from genome assembly GCF_011405515.1 of Nitrospira sp. KM1. Taxonomy (NCBI): domain Bacteria; kingdom Pseudomonadati; phylum Nitrospirota; class Nitrospiria; order Nitrospirales; family Nitrospiraceae; genus Nitrospira; species Nitrospira sp. KM1. The sequence goes on from NZ_AP022671.1 coordinate 562,953, forward strand.
TTTGTTCTACTGGTGGAATCATACGATGTGGAATGACCCCGAGCAGGACGGCGTGAACGGGAACGAACACATTTACCAAGAGAACGTCGATTTCGATATTTCCCGCTACAAGCCCTGCACGTTCAATAGCCAGCCTTGCTAATCCCTTCCCAGCATCTTTCTTGTCGCCCGGCAGACTTCCATTCGACTGAATTCATGAAACTGCTAAGGGTGTCGCCCCCCTGGATGGTATTGTCGAGGGATCGTCGTGGAATCATCATATTATGAGCAGCGGCAGATCGCTCACACGCACTCTTGCTAACACACGCATCGCGATCATGCTTCCCCTGGGGTTCGCCTCCGGGCTTCCGCTGGCACTGACATCGGGTACCCTCCAAGCCTGGCTGACTGTGGCAGGCCTCGATCTCAAGACGATCGGTTTTTTTACTCTCGTAGGAATTCCATACACGTTCAAATTCCTCTGGGCGCCATTGATGGATCACCTGGTGCCTCCCTGGCTGGGTCGGAGGCGTGGATGGATGCTCGTGGCACAGGCGGGCACGGCCGCCGGCCTTGCCTGCATGGGCTTAATCGGGCCCGGCCCCACACCTGACGTTTTAGGGATAGCGGCTTTGACGGTTGCATTTCTCTCGGCATCGCTCGATATCGTATTCGATGCCTATCGAACCGACGTACTCGCGCCGGCGGAGAGAGGATTCGGCGCGGCTGTGTGGGTCAATGGATACCGCTTTGCCATGTTGGTGGCAAGTTCCGGCGCGCTAATTTTGGCCGACCACATTGGCTGGCGAAACACCTATCTCGTACTGGCTGCATTGATGGCAACGGGTATACTCACCATTGTTCTTGCTCCAGAGCCTCCCAAACACCACATGGCTCCCTCATCGCTGACTGAGGCTGTCACCAAGCCGTTGACCGAGTTATTTTTTCGTCCCGGCATGGCTGGAATTTTGGCTCTGATTTTACTGTACAAACTTGGGGACGCGGTCGCCGCGTCGCTCCAGACCGCCTTTTTCATCGGAGGGCTGGGATTTTCTGCCAGTGACGTCGGATATGTAAAAGCTATAGGAATATTTGCCACATTGATTGGAGCATTGGGGGGAGGCATGGCTATGGCCAGCCTGGGCCTTGTCCGTTCGCTCTTCCTGTTCGGACTGTTCCAGGCTCTATCCAATCTGTGTTTTACAGCGCTGGCATGGGCGGGGAAAAGCTATTCGCTGTTGACGGCATCGGTGATGGTGGAGAATCTGACGGGCGGAATGGGTACAGCGGCATTTGTTGCATTAGTGATGTCGTTATGTGACCACCGCTATACTGCAACACAGTTTGCGATTCTCTCTTCGGTTGAGGCGATGGGGAGGGTATTCGCCGGCCGTCCTTCGGCCGAACTCGTCGCGGCCCTCGGATGGGCGCAGTTTTTTTTCATATCGTTCCTCATCGCTCTGCCGGGAGTGTGGCTTGTGTGGGTATTGAGAAAGCGTTTGGCTCATAGCTCGGCGGAGGCATCAATTCCGGAGTCGGCATTGTTATAGTGGAATGATGCGCCGTTGAAGATACAGCACGTACAGCATGAGAGTGGGAAGCGGCGCGAGGACGAAGGGGATAAGCCAGACCCAGACATTCTTTGCTCGCATCCGCGCTTGATCGATCATCCAGATAAACACCCAAATAATGAGTCCAATATGATTCAACGCCATCCACCTTGTAGTATGAATTTTTAACCCGCTTGCTTGATCGGATGCTCCAGTGAAGAGAAAAACTCCGATCATCAGAATGAAGCCTCCAAGCAGAATCCCCGCTAGACATTTGCTCCACACAAACATGTCAATTCCTCCTGCATTGATGCGGTCAGCGAGTTGGCTGAAAGTCGGAAAAGTCGGATCGCTGGCAAGGCTAATCGTGCGCTATCTGTTTTGTCAAAAGACACAGCCGATACGGCCGAAATTGGAGACAGTGTGCGCGTCGCAGGAGAGGGCAGTATGAAGCAGATTTGGCCACTTGTCTTAGTTGTCCTGGTCCTATCAGCGTGCATTACCCTTGTCCTGACGAATCCATCGATCGAGGCCTACCTCGATTTCGTCGAACGGGAGTTAAGCAAGGCGCTGGATCGATCAGGGAAACAAGATCAATCGCAAGAGCGTGCCATGCTCCGATCAATCTTTCAGAGGCATAGTCACGAACTGGTTGTCAGCGTGCTTGGTCCCAATACCGTCAGAAGGAACTGGGGACTGGCAAGCCTATTTGAGACAAATGTTTTTGACCAGCATATTGAAATATTGGGTATCGGTGGAATGTTTATTCCATTGCGAGGTCTTGACGAAGCAGCCGTTCGATTGGGGCGATTGGCATTCTAGAAATTTTTCTTCCATGTGCCAAATTGTCTCAGAGAGTTAACACGTAAATTACGAGGCATTGGATCTGTGGATAACCACACATATTTTGAGCAGAACCGGCATCAGACAAGCATCAGCGACTATCCACAGAATTTCCTCTGTTTCCACAGATAACCACAATATTTAGTATTGACAATTCAAACCAATGGCTATATGTAGTCACCTCCACTGCCTGGATCCCCTGCATGAATGATATTCTGTCAGTCCTGACAGCCTAACCCGGAGGAGAGACCGTGAGAATAGAACGGCGATTTACACGTTCCGGACAAAGTCCCTACGAAGGCCTGAAGTTCGTGAAACGTTCGTCGGAAATCCGTAACCCCGACGGCTCGACCGTTTTCAAGCTCGATCAAATCGACATCCCGGAGTCCTGGTCGCAATTGGCGATCGATATTCTCGCTCAAAAGTATTTCCGCAAAGCCGGTGTACCTCAACACGACGAGCGGGGGCTTCCGCTTATCGGGGAAGATGGCAATCCCGTACGGGGAGGAGAACAGGATGCTCGTCAGGTGTTCGAACGACTTGCGGGATGCTGGACACACTGGGGGAAAGCGTACGGATATTTTAAGTCAGTCGAAGACAGCAGCGCGTTCCACGATGAACTTTGCTACATGTTGGCCTACCAAATGGCTGCGCCAAATTCGCCTCAATGGTTTAACACGGGACTGCATTACGCCTACGGATTGTCCGGCCCCGCCCAAGGTCATTACTACGTAGATCCCAAGACACGCGAGGTCGTGAAAGCTGCGAATGCCTTCGAGCATCCGCAGCCTCACGCCTGTTTCATTCAGTCCATTGAAGACGATCTGGTGAATGAAAACGGCATCATGGATCTTTGGGTGCGAGAGGCGCGGTTGTTCAAATATGGGTCAGGAACGGGAACGAATTTTTCAAAGTTGCGTGGCGATGGCGAAGCGCTGTCAGGAGGAGGACGCTCGTCGGGTTTGATGTCGTTTCTCCGAATTGGTGACCGCGCCGCTGGAGCCATCAAGTCCGGAGGCACGACGAGGCGCGCCGCAAAGATGGTCTGCCTCGACCTGGATCACCCCGATATCGAGGAATTCATCGATTGGAAGGTAATCGAGGAACAGAAGGTTGCCGCCATGGTGACTGGATCAAAGATCTGCGCCCAACGTCTCAATGCGGTTCTCAAAGCCTGCCACGTGGTCGACTCCCACGGAACTCCGAAGATTGAAGTCGATCCGAAGTTGAATTCCATTCTGAAGGAGGCGTTGATTGCCGCACGCCGGGATACCGTCCCAGAGGCGTACATCCAACGCATGTTTTCCTATGCACAGCAAGGGTTCACACATTTCGTCTTCCATGAATACGATACCAATTGGGATGGGAAGGCATACCAAACGGTCTCGGGACAAAACTCCAATAACAGCGTCCGCATCCCGAATGAATTTTTCACCGCGTTGGAAGCCGATGCTGACTGGCAACTCAAGCGCCGCATCGACGGGAAGATCGCCAAATCGATTAAGGCCAGAGATCTCTGGGACCGCATCGCTTGGGCTGCCTGGATTTGTGCAGACCCCGGCACACAATACGACACGACGATCAATGAGTGGCACACCTGTCCGGAAGACGGGCGCATCAATGCCTCCAACCCCTGCTCAGAATACATGTTCCTCGACGATACCGCGTGCAATCTGGCCTCTCTCAATCTAGCCCAGTTTTTTACTCCAGACGGCCAATTTGAACTCGAACACTTTCGTCATGCAGTACGTATCTGGACCATCGTTCTTGAAATCAGTGTGCTAATGGCTTCGTTTCCCAGTCGTTCCATAGCTGAAAAGAGCTACCAGTTCCGTACGCTCGGACTAGGCTATGCCAATCTGGGAACTATTCTGATGCGCCAAGGCATTCCCTACGATTCTCCCCAGGCCATCGCTATTTGCGGCGCGCTGACCGCCATTATGACCGGAGAGGCCTATAGTGCCTCGGCCGAGATGGCTGCCGAACTTTCGCCATTTCCGGGCTTCACCAAGAACCGTGAATCCATGCTGCGCGTGATCCGCAATCATCGACGCGCGGCCTATCACGCTCCCGATGAAGAGTTCGAAGATCTTACCATCAGGCCGATGGGCATTCAGGCCGAACATTGCCCGCCGGATTTATTGATTGCCGCCCGAAGGGCTTGGGACCGCGCCCTCGAATTAGGGACGGCATACGGATACCGGAATGCTCAGGTGACCGTCATCGCACCCACCGGGACCATCGGCCTCGTCATGGATTGCGATACAACCGGGATTGAACCCGATTTCGCGTTGGTGAAGTTCAAGAAGTTGGCAGGAGGCGGGTACTTCAAGATCATCAATCAAAGCCTGCCGCCGGCTTTGAAATCATTGGGTTACTCCGAATTGCAGGTGCAGGAGATCGTCAATTATTGTGTCGGGCGGCAGACGCTCCGCGGAGCGCCGTTCATCAATCACGACACATTGAAGCAGAAGGGATTTGACGATGCGGCATTGGCCAGGATGGAAAGCGGGCTGGCGCAGGCTTTTGAAATTCAATTCTCTTTCAACAAGTATGTTCTCGGCGAGAGCTTCTGCCGAGAAAAGCTTGGACTGACGGACCTGCAGCTGGCTGAAGCAAATTTCAACATGCTGAAAGCGCTTGGATTTACACAGGAAGAAATCGCCGCTGCCAACGACTACTGCTGTGGAACGATGACAGTGGAAGGAGCCCCGCATTTAAAGACCGAACACCTTCCAATCTTCGACTGCGCCAATCGATGCGGCCGGATCGGTCAGAGATACATCGCGGTCGATGCGCATATCCGGATGATGGCTGCCGCTCAACCTTTTATCAGTGGAGCGATCAGCAAAACCATCAATATGCCGGGAGATGCGTCGCTTGAAGATGTAAAGTCTGCGTATCTGTTCGCATGGAAGAGCATGGTGAAGGCTGTCGCACTGTATCGCGACGGTTCCAAGCTGAGCCAGCCCTTGTCGGCATCGACCGATACCGGCAAAGCTCTGGAAACACCGACTGAAGTGCTCGCAATCGCCGAAAAGATTACCGAGCGCGTCCTGGTGCGTTATCTCGCTAAACGCCGTCCGCTTCCGACCAGACGAAACGGCTATACGCAAAAGGCCGTCATCGGCGGACATAAATTGTATCTCCGGACCGGTGAATATGAAGACGGTACGGTCGGAGAGATTTTTCTCGACATGCACAAAGAAGGGGCGGCCTTCCGCAGCTTGATGAATTGTTTTGCCATCGCCATCTCGTTAGGATTACAGCACGGCGTGCCATTAGAGGAATTCGTCGAGGCATTCGTCTTCACACGATTCGAGCCCAACGGACCGGTCAAACTGAATGACCGCATCAAAATGTCAACGTCGATCATCGACTATATTTTCCGAGAGCTGGCCATCACCTATCTGGATCGATACGACCTCGCTCAGGTAAGAGAAGAAGATCTCCGTATGGATTCGATGAAAAAGGACGAGCAGGACCCGGAGTGCTCAGATGAAGAGGCGGACCCTCAGACTCTCGCATCTTCAATCAATACTGATGTCTTTCCGTCCCGTCACGGGATGACGCCTTCACGTCATGGAGGAAACGGACACGTCAATGGCACCGGTAACGTCGCGCACAAACTTGAATTGAAGCGAGAAACCATCACGTACACGACGGAAGCCGTCAAGATCGCCAGATTGCAGGGATACGAGGGAGATCCGTGTCAAGGTTGCAACGAATTTAAGCTCGTGAGAAACGGTACGTGCCTCAAATGCATGGGCTGCGGAGCGACGAGCGGGTGCTCTTAATTTTATGGAGCCTGCCCATGAACTCTCCCATCAGGGGATCGATCTACCCGTGACGACCAAATACTTCTCATCACAGGCCACTCTTCACACATCCTTGGAACGAGAACTGTCGTCTACTATGCCCGTTTCTGTACAGCTGCCCAAACCATCGATGTCACGGAGACACCCTTATGCCTACTACCACCCAGCTGGTTATTAGCGGACAGAGTAAACCCGGCGCTATTGCTCAAGTCGCAGCCGTTCTCGGTTCGGCCGGCGTCAATATAAAGTCATTCTCAGCTCCGGAGGTCACTGGCACAGGGAAGCTCAGACTTCTTGTCGCGGATATTGAAGGAGCCCGCACCGCTCTCAAGGCGGCAAAAATTAAATTCACGGAAGAAATCGCACTTCTCTTGAGCCTGGAGAACAAACCGGGGGCTTTGAATAAAGTCGCCGATCTGTTGACCCAAGCTCGTATCAATATTCGTTGCGGGTATTGTACGCCATCCAGAGAAGGCAAGAGGGCAATCGTCGTGTTAACGGTCTCGAATACGGAGAAAGCACTGTCGGTGTTGCGGGGCCAATCGCTTGACGCATTTTGATGCCTCCGACGGTGCCTTTCTTATTAATTACCGGTTTCGTTCGCTATGCCTGCTTCTGCTCTGTATCCTGACCGCCTCCTGTACCAGTCCTGCTCCAAAACCAACATATTTTCCAGGATATCCCATCGGATATGTCGAACGTGGCGTCGCCTCATGGTACGGACCTGGCTTTCACGGAAATAAGACGGCCAACGGAGAGGTTTACGACATGCATCAGTTGACGGCTGCCCATAGGACTTTGCCGTTGGGATCAATTGCCATAGTACGTTCTCCCGCCACCGACCGGCAGATTACTGTTCGGATCAACGATCGAGGACCATTCGCCAGAGGCCGCATCCTGGACCTCTCGTTGGCCGGCGCCCAAGCGTTAGGAATGGTCGGGAGCGGCACGGCCCAGGTGGAACTTCGCGTCATCGGATTTAAGGGACGTGCCGACCATATGGGGGCGCTACGGGTGCAAATCGGGGCATTTGCCGATCAAAATAACGCTCTAATCCTATTGGAACGTGCCAGGAGAATCTATTTTCCAGGACGTATACAAGCTGTTGAATTGACTGAAGGACGCCGCTTTAGAGTGCAGGTAGGAGAGTTCAGGAGTGAGCAGCAAGCAGAAGCGGCGGCCTCCAAACTCGAATCGGAACTGGGGACTCAGTCATTTATCTTCCGAGACGACGGCTAGTACCGAATTGCGAATAAGGCCATATTCCGCTTAGATATGTTACAACCGCTTGATTTAACGGTTGGTTTTTTCGATGTCCTTGCCCACTGTAGAGTCGTATGATAAAGGTATTCTGCAATGGATACCGGCCCAATAGGTCCCTACGAAGTTCCGGTCCCATCCAGCTTTGCTCGCTACCAACCTCAGGAAAGGGAAAAGCCTCTCATTCCAGTCAGGCTCTCCCGACAGATCCATACAATCGCTCGTCCATAGCCGATTCTGCCAAATGGATATTTTCATCCTATTAGGTCTTATCGTTCTTTCCGCCATCATCTCAACGGCCGAGATCGGCTTCTTTTCCGTCAACGAGACCAAACTCAGGGCCTTGGCGCAGAACGACAATGCCAGGGCAAAAATGGCTCTTCGGTTGAGAAGCGACCCTCAAAAACTCCTCTCTACCATCCTTGTTGGAGACCGGCTGGTGGGGACAGCCATTCCCATGTACGCAACGTTCCTGACTTTGAATACCTATGGGGCCGATCGCACGTTTTTTGATGATACTATTGCCGTCGTCGTGGGGCTTCTAACTTTCGTGCTCCTCGTATCTGTCGATGTGGTTCCGAAGACTCTGGCCGCTAAATTCGCGGTGCCGGTTACGCTGAACATGTCTTATCCGGTTTACGGAGTCCAACTGCTGCTCAAGCCCGTCCTCGCCATCATGGTCCCCTTTATCCATAAATTGACCGGCGGCAAAGGCCTCACCCTGCCATTGGTCACAGAAGAAGAACTGAAAATCATGCTGGACGAGGGTGGTAAAGCGGGTGCCATCGAAGTGGAAAAGGTAAAGATGATCAAGAACGTCTTCCAACTGAAAGACATTACCGCAGAAGACGCCATGACTCCCCGACTGTACGTCTTCTCTCTCGACGGAAATCTCCGCCTTAGGGAAGCGCGGGATCTCTTATACAATTCCAAATATTCAAGGATTCCGATCTATGACGGTACCCTGGATAACATCACCGGCATTCTTTACAAGACAAGGGCGCTAACGGAACTGTCCAAGGGCGTGATGGATTCGAAGTTGAGGGATATTGCATATCCTGCGCTGTTCGTTCCGGCCGGTAAAACGGCCGACGACCTCATGAAACAGTTTCAGCAGGATAAACGGCACATGGCAGTCGTCGTGAATGAATTCGGCGGAGTCATGGGAATCGTCACGTTGGAAGACCTGTTGGAAGAAGTTGTCGGTGAAATCATGGATGAAACCGACATTACCGAAGACTTAATCAAACGAATTGGAAAGAACCACATTTTGGTGCATGGACGAACTGAAGTTCGTAAGGTGAACGATTTCCTGAAGGTCGACTTGGGAGATGAAGCGGTCACGATCAGTGGATTGATTCAACAGGAGCTCGGCCGCATCCCAAAAGTCGGGGAGGAAGTGAGGATCGGTCATTGCAGAATCTTGATTCACGAGGCGGAGCCCCGCTCGATACGAAGCGTTCAGATCTTCAAGGATGAAAAGGCTCCCGTGCCGGTCGAAGCGCCAAACTACAATCTTGTCGGATAGCAACTCAGCCCTCTCCTTGAACAAGATCTGAAAATTCCTGTTCACTCAACACGGTGATGCCGAGCTTCCTCGCCTGTTCGAGTTTTGATCCTGCATCGGTCCCAGCCACCACGTAGCTGGTCTTTTTGCTCACGCTGGAAGAAACTTTTGCTCCTTTGCTCTCCACCAATCGCGCGGCGTCTTCTCTTGTCAGTTTTCCAAGCCCGCCGGTAAACACGAAAGTCACGCCTGCAAGCGGAGCATTCTGCCCAACAGATGGCGTATCCGATTCGATGCGGAATCCCGTCTTGAGCAGTTCATCGATCACTCGGCGATTCTGTGGCTCGGAAAAGTACGAGGCCAGACTCGACGAAATTTCCGGACCTATCTCAGGCACTCGCTGAAATCGCTCTTTGTCCGCGGTCATGATCGACCCGAGCGTGCCGAACGTCCTCGCGAGCACTTTGGCAATGTGCTGTCCAACCTGTCTGATGCCGAGCCCCATGAGGAATCGATCGAGTGTCACATCCTTGCTGGCCGTGATGCCCTGCAGAAGCAGCGCAGCCGAACGATCGGCGAATCCCTCCAAGCCAAGCAAGTCATCCTTCGTCAAGCGATATAGATCAGCGACAGTGCGTACAAGATGGTGGTCGACGAGTTGAGCCACCGTTTTTCTTCCCAACCCGTTAATATTCAGTGCCGCCTTTGAGGCGAAATGTTCAATCGCCCCCTTGATCTGAGCACCACAGACCATTTGTCCGGTGCAATAGTAGTAGGCTCCCTCCCGGGCCACGGCCGAATGACAGATGGGACAATCCGCCGGCATTTGGAACGGAGCCGCACGCTGTTCACCCGGCACAGAAACCCGTTCCGATACGGCTGGAATGACATCTCCGGCACGTTCGATCTTCACGGTGTCGCCGACCCGCACATCTTTCCTTGCCACTTCGTCCGCATTGTGAAGAGTCGCACGGCTGATGGTCACCCCGCCGACTTCGACCGGCTTAAGCAAGGCCAGGGGAGTGAGCGTACCGGTGCGGCCGACGGACACAGCAATATCCTCGATGACCGTCGTCTCTTTTCTCGGACTGAACTTGTAGGCTATCGCCCAACGAGGACTCCGCGACTTGAATCCGAGTTTTTCCTGCCATTGGCGGCGGTCGACCTTGACAACCACGCCATCGATCTCATATGGCAGGGAGTCCCGCATCTCGGCCGTCTCATGGTGATAGGTGATGACCTCTTCAATCGTGGAGCAACGCAATCGGCTGAGCGGAACCGGAATACCCCAGGCCGATAAATCTTCAAATTCCTGCCAATGAGTAGAGGCTGCTCCCTCAGAACGACTTGTCACTTCGTAGCAGGTGACGACGAGGGGTCTGGAGGCGGTGATTGAGGAGTCCAATTGTCGAAGCGAGCCGGCCGCTGCATTGCGTGGATTGGCAAAGGCTTCTTCGCCTCGCTCAGTCATGCGCCGGTTAAGGGCCTGAAAATCATTCAGCCTCATGTACACCTCACCTCGCACCACTAGGCGGGCTGGATATCCGGATCCAGCAACCAATTGGAGCGGCAACGAACGGATAGTGCGGAGATTGGTCGTAATATCTTCACCGATCGTGCCGTCACCTCTTGTCGAACCTTGGATGAACGCCCCGTTTTGGTACACTAACTCAACGGATAACCCGTCAAATTTTGGTTCGGCCGTATAATCGACCGATTGGACGCCGAGTTCGCGCTTCATTCGCTGGTCAAACGCCAGAACCTCATCGGCGTTCAGGATTGAGTCCAGGCTGAGCATCGGCTTCTCATGCCGGACCTTGACCAAGGCTTCAAGAGGTGGAGCACCCACTCGTTGAGTGGGGGAGTCCGGCCTCATCAGTTCAGGATGCGTCTGTTCGAGTTCGGTCAGCTCTTTAAAGAGACGGTCGTACTCGGCGTCAGAGATCTCCGGCTTGTCTTTGACATAATACAAATAGTCATGACCTCTGATGAGGTCTCTCAACGCCGCAATGCGTGTTTGAACGTCACTCATGATCGCCTATCGACGGCTGGACAGGATACAGGCTTTGCAGGCATCTGCGGGGGTCATTGCACCTGAGCATGAGTGGAACCGTGCGGAACCTAACATGTGTTTCACAGAGGGTCAAACTTCAAAATAGCCCTATTCGCTTTGACTTTCGCCGCGTTAGCCATTATTCTACCAACCCTGCCTGCTGAAAACGGACCTTCTTGTTCGCAACACGAATCCATATCCGGCAGGTCAAATGGGCCACGTCGGTCGAGGAGGAGGAATTCATGAAGACGAGAGAAGCGAAGTTGGCGAAATCTTGGGCGATGGTAAGGGTCATCCCTCTGCTCTGCGGGGGAATCATCCTGAATGGTTGCGTCTTAAACGAAAAATATGAAGCTGAGAAAGCGCGCAGTCTAAATTTTCAGCGGCTACTCGCTCAGGAAGAAAAACGAACGGCCGAGTTGGACAATGAGGTCAAGCGTTCAAAAAAAGAATTGGTGGAATACGAGACCAGAAACCGTGAATTGACTGCGCAGGTACAGGCAGTCCGTGAACAGATGAGTCGTGTGCAGGAGGAAGCCGACGCTGTCAAGGAAGCCTCTCTGCTGGAACGCAAGGCCAAGGGTGACATGAAACGTGCCACTGCTCCTGTCATGAAGAAGTCTCCCGCAACGGAGCCAGGTGGTATGTCTGATGTTCTTGGTACTTCGTCCTTTGGATTGTCCGATAGCCCATCGGCCACGGACTCTCCAGAATCAAGCGCCATGGCATCAGGTTCCGGGACCCCAAATGTGCATATCGTGAAACCCGGTGAGACATTGTATCGTATTAGCCGTCGCTACGGCGTAAAGGTCGAGCTGCTGCGTAAATGGAACAAGCTGCAGGACGACCTCCTTGAAGTAGGTCAAAAGTTAATCGTCGGTCAGGAGTAGACATCGACCGTGGCCTCCCGTCAGTACTCATTGAGTCTTGACCAATTCCGCGTCTACGCGCGAGAGGGGAATCTCATTCCCTTGTACCGGGAAATTCTCGCGGACTACGAGACACCAGTCTCGGCATTTGCCAAGATCGATCACGGGCCTTCTGCGTATTTATTGGAAAGTATCGAGGGGGGAGAGAAATGGGCCAGGTATTCGTTCCTGGGCAGCGGCTCTCCGGTCGTCATCTACGAAGATCACGGGGATTTGATTCAGCTCAGGGGCAAGCATAAGAAGCGGATTCCCAGTCGAGGGAATCCGCTCGAACGACTCCGGGAGCTGATGCAAAGCTATCGACCTGTCACGGTTCCTGATTTACCGAGGTTCGTCGGTGGCGCGGTCGGGTATTTGAGTTATGACATCGTTCGCACATTTGAAGGTCTTCCTCGAAGGCAAAAAGATCATATCAACTTACCCGACTTTGCATTTCTGCTTACCGATACGCTGCTCATCTTTGACAACGTCGCGCAGAAGATCAAAGTCGTCGCAAACGCTCACGTGGTCTCGAGCGGTGAGCGTGGCATCAAACAGGCTTATCGAACGGCTACAGAACGTATCGAGCGCATGATTGCTCGTTTGCGTCGTCCGCTTCGTCGATCGAGACCTCACCGTCGTCGCAAGCCGATTTCGTTCACATCCAATGTCGGCAAGGACGACTTCGAAAAAATGGTCACCCGCACCAAGGAGTACATCCGGGCCGGCGACGTCGTCCAAGCGGTGCTCTCCCAACGTTGGGAAACCAACGTCCAGGCCCCGCCGCTACAGCTGTACCGTGCGCTGCGGGTCGTCAATCCCTCTCCATATATGTATTACCTCCGGGTGGCCGGGGTCGAACTCGTTGGTTCGTCGCCCGAAACGCTCGTCAGGTGCGAAGACGGGGTCATTTCGGTCAGACCCATCGCGGGGACGCGTCGTCGAGGCACTACACCTGAAGAAGATCAACAATTGGAGCGGCGTCTTCTCGCCGACGAGAAGGAACGGGCTGAACATGTCATGCTCGTCGACCTGGGAAGAAACGACGCAGGGCGAACTGCCGTTCCCGGGTCCGTCACAGTGGACGCCCTCATGCATGTTGAACGCTACTCACACGTGATGCATTTGGTCTCGAACATCACGGCGAAGCTCGAAGAGTCCAAAACGTCGTACGATGTTCTACGGGCCTGTTTTCCAGCCGGAACCGTTTCCGGGGCGCCAAAAATCAGGGCGATGGAGATTATCGATGAATTGGAACCCACGAGACGGGGACCTTATGCCGGCGCGGTGGGCTATTTCAGCTTTTCGGGAAATATGGACATGTGCATCAATATCAGGACGGTCGTGATCAAAAACCATCAAGCCTTCGTGCAAGCCGGAGCCGGTATTGTCGCCGACTCCAATCCGGAATACGAATATGAAGAAACCTGCAACAAGGCCCGTGCGATGATGAAGGCGATTGAACTGGCCGAGCAGGGATTGGAATAGCGACTTCGCGATAACGTCATGCTACTGATGATCGACAACTACGATTCATTTACGTACAACCTCGTGCAGTATTTCGGCGAGCTCGGGGAAGAGGTCAAAGTCTTCAGAAACGACAAAATCACGGTCGAACAGATCATCGGCATGCGCCCGACACGCATTGTCATTTCCCCCGGTCCCTGTACGCCGAAGGAGGCCGGAGTCTCCATTGAGACCATCACGTACTTCTCAGGCAAGTTACCAGTGCTAGGAGTTTGTCTGGGACATCAGTCTCTCGCGATGGCGTTTGGAGGGGAAGTCGTGCGGGCGGAACGGCTGATGCATGGAAAGACTTCCAAAATTCAACACGACGGCAAAACACTGTTCCGAAAGCTGCCCAACCCGTTCGAGGCGACACGCTATCATTCACTCATCGTCCGTCGCGACACGCTACCGTCCTGCTTCGAGGTTTCAGCGGAAACCGCCGATGGTGAAATCATGGGTATTCGTCATAAGTCCCTTGGCGTCGAGGGAGTCCAATTCCACCCGGAATCCATTCTCACGACTTCAGGGAAAGATCTCCTGCGTAATTTCCTGACACTCTCCTAAATCCGGTGGTTTCATCCCAATGATTAAAGACGCGATTGCCAAACTGGCTGACCGCCTGTCCTTAACAGAAAAAGAAGCCGAGTCGGTCATGGACGAAATCATGGACGGGGAGGCGACTCCTGTTCAAATCGCGGCCTATCTCATGGGCCTTCGTCTCAAGGGAGAAACCGTAGAGGAAATTGCCGGATCGGTCTCCGCCATGCGGAATCGTGCGGTCCGACTCGTCATTGGGGACCCGCTCGTCATCGACACCTGCGGAACCGGAGGCGATGGTCGCCACTCCTTCAACATCTCGACTACCAGCGCGTTCGTCGTCGCCGCCGCTGGCCTGACCGTGGCGAAACATGGCAATCGTTCGGTCTCATCAAAATGCGGCAGCGCCGATGTCTTATCGGCCTTGGGTCTGAACATCGACCTTCAACCGGATCGCGTGGCCGATTGCATCAACGAGGTCGGCATTGGGTTTCTTTTCGCTCCGCTCTATCACGGGGCCATGAAGCATTGTGCCGGCCCGCGTCAGGAGTTGGGAGTGCGGACCCTGTTGAACGTCATGGGCCCGTTGACCAATCCGGCAGGGGCCGCCATCCAAGTCATCGGCGTCTACGAACCCAGGCTCACTGAACTCTTGGGAAAAGTGCTGATGCATCTCGGGTCTCAGCATTGCTTTGTCGTTCACGGTACGGATGGATTGGATGAAATTACGTTGACGGACCGAACCCTGGTTGCCGAAGCCAAAGGCGGGGTGCTCTCCAATTATGTCATCAGCCCCTCGGAATTCGGATTGACTCCTGTGGCCGGACGCGAATTTGGTGGCGGCACCCCCCAAGACAATGCGGCTATCACCAGAGAGATTCTGCATGGACGAAAAGGACCGCGGCGCGACGTGGTGTGCCTGAATGCGGCCCCGGCCCTGGTCGCCGGACGAAAAGTCAAAACGCTCCAAGATGGATTTGTGCTTGCCGGACAGATGATCGATTCAGGAGCCGCGGCCGAGAAACTGGCTCGCCTGGTGGCTTTTTCTCGGAAGGGATGACACGCGTGATTCTGTCGAGAATACTCGAACACAAAAAGGCGGAATTGCGGCGGAAGCAGAGCCGCGGGTATCTCTCTGAACTCAAACAGCGCATCCTCGATTTGTCGCGGCCAATGGGATTTGCGCTTTCCTTGGACGCGAATCGAAAACCCGGCAGTCCGGCGCTCATTGCCGAGGTCAAGAAGGCTTCGCCGAGTCTGGGTCTATTGAGGCCGGAATTTCATGAGCATTTTGATCCCGTCGGCATAGCCAAGTCCTACTATACCTATGGAGCCTCGGCGTTGTCCGTGCTCACGGACAATGACTTCTTCCAAGGAAGTCTCGACAATTTAGCCGCTATTAAACGGCAGGTTCCATTGCCTGCGCTCAACAAAGAGTTCATGGTTGGAGACATCCAGTTCTATGAAGCGAGAGCCTACGGAGCCGACGCCGTCCTCCTCATCGTCGCGGCGTTGGAACGCCGGCAGCTCCTTGACTTTCATCTGCTGGCGAAGGAGCTATCCATGGATGTCCTGTTTGAGGTTCATCATGAACGCGAACTGGATACCGTCCTCGAATGGATCCCGGATGTCCGGCTGATTGGAATTAACAACCGTGACTTGAAGACGTTTTCCACCGACATCGCAGTCACCATACGCCTGGCGAAGCGGATTCCTTCCGACAAGTTGATGGTCAGCGAAAGCGGCATCCATACGCGCTCCCATGTGGAGCAGTTGGTCGAAGCCGGAATCCATGCCATGCTGGTGGGAGAATCTCTCATCAAGGCTGAGTCTATCGAGTCAAAGATCGCTGAGCTACGAGGCACAGAGATCTCGCACGGTTGCGCCAAGGAGGAGTTCCGATGAGTGTGAAAGTCTTCATCTTGGCGGTGTGGGTTGGGCTGGCCGGATGTGCTCAGAGCGGATATGGAAAGACCGAGCAGTCATGGGACAGCTGGATCGGCACCAGCAAGGATGATCGCGTTCGCGACCAAGGCATTCCGATCCGGTGTCACGGGTTCGCGAATGGCGGGGAGGCCTGCGAGTGGCCCATTCGATGGAGTCCGGAAAGTTCAGGAACATTGACCATGCAGTTCGATGCCAAGGGCAAAGCGTGTCAGTGGACCTACCGGGATGCGTACGCTGAACAACGGAGCGCGCAAAAATGCCTATGACCGGCGTATCGGCCGTACGGACCAGAGTCAAGATTTGCGGCATCACAAGCGCCGAAGATGCGGCGAATGCCGTGTCGGCCGGGGCAGACGCGCTTGGGTTCGTATTCTACCGTCAAAGTCCCAGGTACGTGTCCCCGCAGCTGGCCAGATCGATCATTGGAAGGCTGCCGCCGCTCGTCGTGCCGGTAGGCATCTTCGTGAACGAGGGAGTCAAGGTCGTACGAGATATCGTCGATAGCTGCGGTCTCGGGTTGGCCCAGTTGCAGGGAGACGAAACGGCCGCCTATTGCGAGGAGTTGCATCGTCCGGTGCTGAAAGCGGTTCGTCTCAAGGATCGAAGAAGCTTTCTCGCCATAGCGGAATTCAGGGGGCGAGCCGGCGTACGGGGATTTCTCCTCGATCGGTACTCGGAGGAAAGCTTTGGTGGAACCGGCCTAACCGCCGATTGGACGCTTGCCGCCGAAATGGCCGAATCCGCCACCGTCGTGTTGGCAGGAGGACTCACTGCAAGGAATGTCGGAGAGGCGATCCGAGTCGTTCATCCCTATGCTGTCGATGTCAGTAGCGGGGTGGAAGCGTCACCGGGAAAGAAAGATCCTGAAAAAATCAGAGCGTTCATCGAGGCCGTGCGGGTTGTTTCCCCAATGTAGGCCACCTATACTGCCTGTGCAAGGATCGGTAAAATCGATTATGAAACCCATACCCGATCAGAAGGGCCGTTTCGGAGCATATGGCGGACGGTATGTTCCCGAGACGCTCATGCCTGCGCTGCTCGACTTAGAGAAGGAATACGAGAAGGCGAAAAAGGACCGCCGCTTTCAAGCCGAACTCTCCCATTACCTGACACAGTACGTCGGTCGCCCCACGCAACTCTACTTTGCCGCCCGGCTCACCAAGCGGTTGGGAGGCGCCAAGATCTATCTTAAGCGCGAAGATCTCTGTCATACGGGGGCTCATAAGATCAACAATGCCATCGGGCAAGGCCTGCTGGCCAAACGGATGAAGAAGCCCCGCGTGATCGCTGAAACCGGTGCAGGCCAACACGGCGTGGCCACCGCCACCGTCGCAGCCATGTTCGGACTCCAGTGCGAGATTTACATGGGCACCGAGGACATGCAGCGACAGGCGCTGAACGTGTTCAGGATGCGCCTGCTGGGGTCGACCGTCACCGGGGTCGATGCCGGCAGCCGTACGCTGAAGGATGCGATCAGTGAAGCCATGCGTGACTGGACGACAAACATCGAAACCACCCACTATATCCTCGGCTCGGTATTGGGGGCACATCCGTATCCGATGATGATCAGAGATTTCCAAGCGATCATCGGCCGCGAGGCGCGCAAACAGATCCTGGCGCTGGAGGGTCGCCTGCCGGATTGTCTGGTGGCCTGTGTCGGAGGGGGCAGCAACGCGATCGGACTGTTTCATGCATTTCTCAAAGATCCACGGGTGAAGATGGTCGGCGTGGAGGCGGGCGGGCTCGGACTCACCAGCGGAAAACATGCGGCCCGTTTCTCCGGAGGTAAGCCAGGTGTTCTCCAAGGCACCATGACCTATCTCCTGCAGGACGATGACGGGCAAATCAATCTCACTCACTCCGTCTCCGCCGGCCTCGACTATGCCGCGGTTGGTCCCGAGCACAGCTATTTGCGAGAGGTCGGCCGCGCCTGCTACACCTCGGCCACGGACGAGGAAGCCTTGGCGGCATTCGATCTGCTCGCAGTAGAGGAGGGAATCGTCCCGGCGCTTGAAAGCGCGCACGCCATCGCCCACACTGTGAAGCTTGCACCCCGGATGAAGAAGAATCAGATCATTGTCGTGAATCTCTCCGGTCGAGGAGACAAGGACGTGCAGCAGGTCGCCCGCGTGCGCGGCATCGCATTATGAAGTCGCGCCTTGATCAGACATTCGAACGGCTCCGCCAGCGAAGCGAAGCGGCGCTGATTACCTACATCATGGCTGGGGATCCAACGTTGTCGGAAACCGAGCGGCTCGTGCCCGCGCTGGAGCAGGCTGGTTCGGACATTATCGAGCTCGGCGTCCCGTTTTCGGATCCCATTGCGGACGGCCCGGTGATTCAGCAGGCGGCGGAACGGGCACTGCGGAGCGGCACGACGTTGCGCAAAATCATCGCAATGGTCCACACACTCAGAAGAACAACTCAGATCCCGATCGTCCTCATGGCCTACTACAATAGCATCCATGCCTTCGGTCCGGAATCGTTCTGCCGCGAGGCGGCTGCAGCAGGCGTGGACGGCTTGATCGTCCCGGATATGCCTCCGGACGAGTCGGGGCCTTTGATGAAGCCCGCTTCCGCCTCTGGCCTTCAATTGATTTATCTGTTGGCGCCCACCAGCACGCCGTCGAGACGGGAGTTCGTGGCGAGGCATTCCCAGGGCTTTCTCTATTACGTATCTCTTACCGGCATCACGGGCGCCAAACTGAAAAATCTCGATACGGTGGGCAGAAACGTCCAGAAGATCAGAAAAGTGTCGAAAACCCCCATCGCGGTCGGGTTCGGCATCGCGACACCGGACGATGCCGCAAACATGTCCTCCGTCGCTGACGGCGTCATCGTCGGCTCTGCGATTGTCAGACAAATCGCTGATCGCCTTCAGGATAGCGACCTGGTCGATCACGTCGCACAATTCGGGCGTTCACTCAAAACCGCCATGCGTTCACGAGCGGCAGTCGTCAGTTAAATCCATCCTACACGCCGGTACACAGTCCAGGATATGAGAAGCCTGCGCAGGCTACCGCTTGGGTTGCGGGGGCATGTACGCGATCATCTCGCGGGCGAGTTCCTTGGCAACGTCCTTGAGGTTGGGGCGGAAGAACATGTAGCTGCTTGACCGCTCGTGACGGGCTTTCCACACGGTCGTACCGGTCGTGGCATCCACCAGTCTCAAACTCAGACCGACGCGGCCCACGTTATCACCTTCCTTGCGCATATACTCCCATGAGTTCACACGCACAACAATGAAGGAATCGACGTTGAGGGCTTTTCCGAGCTTGATTGCCGATTCTTTATCAGACTGCCCGGTCATTTCGAGTCTCGAAAAATAAAAGACGAGGGAGTCGAAGGCTTCCTTCGAAGACTGAAACATATCGGTCACGCTTTCCGGTGACACGACGCGTTCAATCTTGATTGTGTTACGGAGGGCTCCGGACAGGACTTCCTGGATGTCTTCACGGGCGCTATCGTACTGACTGGCCATGGGAGGCAAGACGGCAACGGCCTGCGGATGAAAGACGTTCGCCCCGGGACCTTCCCAGGCCTCCTGTAAGCCGCCGCATCCCACAAGAATGAGGGGCAGAACACAGAGAACGTGATGAATGCTTCTCTTGACGCTCGTCAGCATGGACTCAGTATACCATTCATTCTTTTACTAGGTGGAAGCTAGAACGTCATTGAAATGGAACCTGACGCCAATGCTCCCTTCTCTCGGAAATCATATCCGCCGCCCAAATCAAGACGAAAGGCAAAAATCCGGAGACCAAGCCCGGCCGTAGGGGTGAATGGTGTCGTCGCATCCTGCATGTTCTTGAATGCCCCGACTCTGAAAGAGAGAAATTCGGTGAGGATCGTCTGTTCCGCGCCCAGACTCAACAACTGGCTTTTGACACCGGGAACCAAAGTCTTGTTGGACGTGGCATCGACGTCCATCGTCAAGGTTAACGACGAGTACGGGTTAATGGCCATACCGGCCCGCACCTGTGGATTTAAGCGGAGTTCACCGCCACCCGGCGCCTTGAAGGTGGGCTGGTTGATATCCTTCGCGACCGCCCCGAATCGCAACCATGAGGTTGGACGATAGATGGCACCAATGTCGACTCCGAGAGCCGTGGAGATCGTGGCCTGTCCAAAATAGTCGGTCAGCTTCAATTCTGTGCCGCCTTGAAGAGGCGCGTTTCCGCTATACGCCGCACCCTGCATAAGTTTTCCCGTCACCCCGAACGAAAACATTTTATCGGCGAAGGCATAGGCGTAGGACAACGCGACTTGCCGTACCTCCAGACCTTGGAGCGCCATCGCCCCGGAAATGTTATTGCCATTCACTTGTACGGGGTTGCTGATGAAACTTCCACCGGTCGCCACATCCGAAACATTGATACCAAACGCGTGCTCCCCGATATGGCCTTTGATATAGAGTCCCGCCGAACCATTGAGTGACGTATTTGCCCCTGGCCGGTTCAATCGGTTGGCAATGTCCTGCGCCTTAGCTTGGTTGGCTTGTGACGAGTCATTTGGATTGAAATCCTCGAGATCCCTCACGGCATCGGCAATGCCGAGCCGGTCAATGGCCTGCGCACCCGCCTGCAGTCGAATGTCCACAGTCTGTGTCATCGCGAGCCCGGCGGGATTCCAATACGTGGCCAGGGCATCCGTCGTGACGGCCACACCGGCTCCGCCCATGCCGGTTGCGCGGGGTCCGACACTCACAAACTCCACCGCCCCTGCGGAGAGGGGAGCAAGAATCGCTATCGCCAGCGCGCTAACTCTCGTGAGCGTCGAAAGGTGCATGCATTCAGCTGCTTCCAGGAGCTGGGCCGAGTCTATTGGAAGGAACGATTCGCGTCAAGGATTTGCCGGGTACGAGGCTGGGGACTCTTCCCTATACAATCTGACCGTCTTGCATATGGATAATGCGGTCGGCCTGTGCGGACAGCTTATCGTTGTGCGTCACGATGACAAAAGTGGTTCCCCGCGCTTTGTTCAGATCTCTCATGAGACCGAACAGCGCATCGCCCGTATGAGTATCGAGATTCCCGGTCGGCTCATCGGCCAGCACGAGATCAGGCTTCTGAAGCAGGGCGCGCGCGACGGCAACCCTCTGCTGCTCGCCGCCGGACAGCTCCCCGGGTTTATGGTGCAGCCTCTCGCTCAAGCCGACCTCTTTGAGAATCGCCGTCGCCTCGCCCTCGATGTCCTGCGTGGAGCGCCCTTGGATCAACGCGGGCATGCACGCATTTTCCAACGCCGTGAATTCAGGAAGGAGATGATGGAACTGAAACACAAACCCAATCCTCCGGTTTCGGAATTCCGCCTGAGACTGATCCGAAAGGCTAAACAGATCGCGACCCTCAAAGGTCACAGCGCCCTTCGTCGGTCGCTCGAGTAATCCCAGTATGTGGAGCAAGGTGCTCTTTCCAGCTCCAGACGCTCCAATGACCGCGATTAATTCACCGTGAGCAATCGTGAGATTGATCCCGCGCAGCACCTCGAGCGTCCGTTCCCCCATAGGAAACGACTTATGAAG
Source organism: Nitrospira sp. KM1 (assembly GCF_011405515.1). NCBI lineage: Bacteria > Pseudomonadati > Nitrospirota > Nitrospiria > Nitrospirales > Nitrospiraceae > Nitrospira > Nitrospira sp. KM1. The sequence goes on from NZ_AP022671.1 coordinate 584,388, forward strand.
GTCCGTCACCGTAATCACCGACACACTCCTGTGAAAATGGAACGCATCGGCGTTATTCGTAGCGGAGTGCCGATACCGGCTCCAGTTTCGCCGCTTGGAGAGATGGATAGACGGTCGCCGCCAGGCTGATCAGAATGGCCGACCCCGCGACGAGCAAGACGTCCTCTGCCAGCACATGTACGGGAATCTTGGTAATCGAATAGACCGTTGGATCGAAGGTCCAAAACGTTTGGATCAACCAGAGAAAGGCATATCCCACGGGAATACCGATCGCCGTACCGGACAATCCGATGATCAACCCATTGAGCATAAAAATACGCCGAATGCTTTTTCGCGTCGCGCCCATGGCCTTCAGAATGGCGATTTCCTTCTGCTTCTCGGTCACGATCATGGTGAGCGTACTGACGATGTTGAACGAGGCCACGATCGTGATCAGGATCAGCAGCAAGAACATCATCGTCTTTTCCAGCTTAAGCGCGGAGAGCAGGTTCCGGTTCATCTGCATCCAGTCGCGAGCGCCGTAGGCGAATCCCAGTGTCCGCTCGACCGCCCGCGCGACCTCGTTGGCCCGGAACATATCGATCACTTTGATTTCGACGCCGGTTGCCGTTTCACCCATGTTGAAGAATTTCTGCGCCTCCGCCAGATCGATGTAGGCCATCGAGGAGTCATATTCATTCATGCCGGAATGAAAGACACCAACCACCGCGAACGTGCGGATCTTCGGCACCATACCCATGGCGCTGAGCGGGCCGACCGGCGACACGACGCTGACGACGTCGCCGGGAAAGGCTCCTAAGCGGAGGGCGAGCTCTTTGCCGAGAATAATGGCCGGCTTTTCCGACGTCTGGAGAGGTCCGTTGGGATTGTCCGGTGGGGGAAGGTTGACCTTCACCGGTTGTTGCAGCGCGCCGAGATCACCCGACGAGAGATTTTTCTCGAGGTCCGTGACCCGGCGCTCCCGCGTAGGATCAATCCCGCGGAGGATGACTCCCTGCGCCCCGGACTGCGTCGTGAGCATCACCTGCTTCAAGATAAAGGGCGTAGCGGCCACAACCTCCGGCACGGCCTCAGCCTTGTCCGCCACCGCCTGATAGTCACCCATGGAGTCTTTCATACGGTCTTGGACCATCACATGGGCCGTGGTGCCGACGATCTTTTCCTGAATGTCCTCCCTGAACCCCGTCATGATCCCGACGGTGCCGATGAGCGCCGCCACCCCCAGCGTGATGCCGGTAATCGAGACGACCGTGTTCAAGGAGATCGTCCGGTTGCGGCGCTTGGCCCGCAGATACCGCAATCCGACGATGATTTCGTAGGGGAGAGCCATCGCTATTTCTCAGGGCGAAGCTGGGGAAACAGCACGACATCGCGAATGGAAGCCTGGTTCGTAAACAGCATGATCAGGCGATCGATCCCGATGCCTTCCCCGGCCGTCGGAGGCATCCCGTATTCCAACGCCCGCAAGAAATCCTCGTCGACGAGATGGGCTTCCTCATCGCCGGCGGCACGCTGCGCCGCCTGTCCTTCGAACCGTTCCCGCTGGTCCAACGGATCGTTCAACTCTGAAAAGGCGTTCGCGATCTCACGTCCGGCGATATACAGTTCAAAGCGATCCGTCAGCGCCGGGTCCGCATCCTTCCGTCGCGCCAGCGGGGAGATGGCAATCGGATAATCCGTGATGAACGTCGGTTGCTGGAGATTCGGCTCGACCGTTTCCTCGAACATTTCATTGACGATGTTGAACAAGGGCCACGCAGGATCGACCGGGACACGAAGGCGTTTGGCAGCCGCGACGGCTTTATCCTTATCCCGCAAGTCGGAAGCATCCAGCCCGTTCACTTCCATGATCGCCTGATGGTACGACCAGCGCCGCCACGGCGGCGTCAGATTGACTTCTTTGCCCTGGTACTCGATGACCGTCTTGCCCAAAACTTGAAGCGCCAACGAGCCGATTAATTCTTCGGTCAGCCTGATCAAATCCTGATAGTCGGCATAGGCGATATAGAACTCCAGCATCGTGAATTCAGGATTGTGAATCGTTGAGATACCTTCGTTACGAAAATTCCGATTGATTTCAAATACCCGGGGAAATCCTCCGACGATCAATCGCTTCAGATACAGTTCCGGCGCGATGCGAAGATAGAGGTCCACCCCCAGTGCGTTATGATGCGTGACGAACGGTTTGGCCGCGGCGCCGCCCGGGATCGGATGCATCATCGGCGTTTCCACTTCCAAGAACCCGCGTTCGATCAGAAACGCTCTGATCCCGGCAATGATCCTGCTTCGCGTCGCAAAGATCGCATGGACATCGGGGTTCGCGATCAGATCGACGTAGCGTTGCCGATAGCGCGTCTCGACGTCCGTCAAGCCATGCCACTTTTCCGGCAATGGCCGGAGCGCTTTGCTCAAGAATGCCAATTCTCGAACTTCGACCGTCAGCTCGTTGGTTTTTGTCCGAAAGAGGATTCCGGTGACTCCAAGCCAATCACCAAGATCCAATTGCTCGACGACGGCATACGCCTGGTCGGTCAGGAGATCCTTTTTCAAATACACCTGGAGGCGGTCGGCTCCATCCTGAAGAACCGCGAACCCGGCTTTGCCGAACCGGCGGAGGGCCACCACTCGACCGGCGAATGTGGCCGAAACCCGTTCTTGCTCCAACAGTTCTTTCGACTTGTCTCCATGCCCCGCGATCAGCGCTCCCGCACGATCCTTGACCTCAAACCGCGCGCCATATGGGGCGACGCCGGCTGTCCGGAGGTGGGCCAACTTCTTGATGCGTTGCTCCCGCTGTTCATTCAACTCATCCATGCGTCACCCATATCTTTGCCGGGCCGGACCTCTGGTGTGAATGTCGGTCGTCGAGATGCGGATATAGCCGCGACATTATTCATCGGCGGCGGATGCCGGAGCGACGAGATTTCCGGAGAGTTTTTTCTTGAGGTAGGCCTGGATAAATCCATCCACATCGCCGTCCATGACGGCAGACACGTTCCCGGTCTCAAACCCCGTCCGGTGGTCCTTGACCATTTGATAGGGTTGAAAGACATACGATCGGATCTGACTGCCCCAGGCAATGTCCTTTTTTTCTCCGACGATCGCGTTGAATTCCGCTTCCTTTTTCTTCTGCTCCAGCTCGAACAGACGTGCCTTCAAAATTTTCATGGCGCCGTTTCGATTCTGGAGTTGCGAGCGCTCATTTTGGCATTGCACGACAATTCCCGTCGGCAGGTGAGTGATGCGAATCGCCGTCTCGACCTTGTTCACATTCTGTCCTCCCGCCCCGCCGGCACGGAAGGTATCGATTTTAAGATCCTTGTCCTCGATCGCCACCTCGACGTCGTCGTTCAATTCGGGATAGACGAAGACCGACGCGAAAGACGTATGGCGTCGCTTGTTCGAGTCGAACGGCGAAATACGGACCAGCCGGTGGACTCCGGCCTCGGCCTTCAAATAGCCGTAGGCATAGGGACCCGTCACAGCAATCGTGACACTCTTGATGCCGGCCTCGTCGCCGGCTTGCAGATCCAAGGTTTCGACCTTATACGACTTGGTCTCCGCCCATCGAACGTACATGCGTAACAGCATCTCGGCCCAGTCCTGAGATTCCGTACCTCCGGCACCGGGATGGATGGCAAGAATCGCGTTGTTCGGATCAAGCTCCCCGGACAGAAGATGCTCGATATGCATCGCCGCCAAGCGCGGCTCCAGCCGTGCCAGCTCGACTTCGAGCTCCTGTTGGAGGCCGGCGTCCTCGCTTTCCCCTGCAAGTTCCAATAATGCGCCCAGGTCGCCCATTTTCCCTTCGATCTCACGCCACTGCTGCAGTTCGCGTTCGAGCGCGACTTTCTTTCGGCTGACCTTGGCGGCCGCCTGCGCGTTCGTCCAAAAACCGGGTTGTGCGGTGTGTTGTTCCAGCTCTTCCAGTTCAGAGGTCATGCGGGCGAAGTCAAAGATGCCCCCGAAGTTCGGAGACCTGTTCACTCACCGCGCGCACACGGGCACGAATGTCATCCAACATCGAACGGTCCTTTCTGGCTACACGGGGGTCGCCGCGACTGTACTGTGGGCCGGTCCTTCCGTGCGGAATAACCCAAACAGAATCAGAATGAGCGAGATTAGCACACACCCGTAGGCAAACACATCCCCGTGCCGGCTGTAGAAGGTCCGGGACTGAAGCGCGGGAATTTCGGCGTGGAACGCCTCCTCCGTAAAAATAGGGGAGGCCCGGATGATCCGTCCGAACGGATCGATAAACCCGGATATCCCCGTGTTGGCCGAACGGGCAAATGCCAGATGATTTTCGACGGAGCGGAAGACGACCATCGAGAAATGTTGCATGGGCGCGGACGAATCTCCGAACCAGGCATCATTCGTAATCGTCACAAGAAATTCCGCGCCATTGGCGGCAAACCGGCGAACCAGGTCGGGAAAGATAACTTCGTAGCAGATGACCACGCCGAACTTGACGGTTCGAGTCACTGCGGCATCGGTTTGTCCCGGCACAGGCGTCTTGGGTGTAAACGAAAAGACCGTCGGCCCGGGACCGGCCTCGAAATCGCCGATGCCTTCGACCAACTTGTCGAGAAAGAACAGCACAGACGACTTTAATGGAATGTACTCGCCGAACGGAACCAGGTGCTGTTTGTCGTATCGCCCCAGTAGAGCCCCCTGGGGTGAGAGAAAGTACGCGCTGTTCAGCAAAAACGGTTTCTTATCGGCATTGAAACGAACGGCCGGACTACCGAAGAGGAGGGGAGCGCCCGCGCGGTGGGCGATGGCCAATAACTGAAGCTGGTAGAGCGGTTCACGCTCGTACAGAAAGGGTGTCGCCGCTTCCGGCCAGACCACAAGATCGGTTCCGGCGCCGAGGGTTTCCGTCAGGCGGTCGTACCGCTTGAGCGTCTCATCACGATAAGCCTTGTCCCATTTCATAGCCTGGTCGACATTCGGTTGAACGACACCGACGCGCAACAGGCTCTTCGGTACACGACGTTCTTCGCTGACAATCAGCGACGTACTGTATGCCCAGGACAGACCGACCAAGATGGCCGACGTCGTGACCAATTCCCACGGTAGACGGGCCGGAACGAACCCCCGAAACAGCGGCATCAGCCAGGCAATGAGCTCCGCCACCGCCACATTCACTAATACGATCAAGAACGAAACCCCGTACACGCCAAGATGATCCGCGATTTGAATCACGTCGATCTGTCGATATTGCGAATACCCCAGCAGAGACCAGGGTAATCCGCTGAACAGGTAGGTCCGCACAAGCTCGAGGCTCACCCAGAGGCAGGGCGCCGCAAACAGGCCATACCTCGGCACCAATGAACGGAACCATACCAGTCCCGCGGAGTACAGTGCGACGAACAGCCCGAGATAGACGGTCAGCAGCAGCATGATGGCATAGCTGACCAATAGGGGGACCTTTCCATACGTATGCATGGCAGTCACCACCCATGACATGATCCCGGTAAAGCCAATGGTCCCGGTGAGCCACCCCAAACGGAAGGCTGTCCATCGGCTGCTTCCATCAAGGGCGAGATGCAAGGGGATCAGCGAGATCCAGGCCAACAGGCCGAGATCGAATCTGGGGAAGCACAAGGGGAGCAATATGCCGCTCGCGCTGGCGAGGATAATCGGGCGAACGGGCCGGTCACGCATTAGGCCTAACTTAGCGGAAGGTCCATTGTGATGCAACCGAGGGCCAAGGCATGCGAGAGAGGTCGGAGGAAGAAGCGTATCGCTCGATTCACAGTCCGCCGCTGTCCGTCAGTGCGTCATAAAGGAGAGAGGCCCCTCCTGATCAAATGCGATTTGGTCGAGCTCCCAGGACGTCGTGGAATCGTCCTGATCGAGTTGTACCCCGAACTGTCGGTCCTGCACCCATCGGACCGTCGCTCTTCTGATCAGCAGGGCAGCTTGCGTCGGAGGAATGAGCAGCACCGTAAGAACCATCCCGACGCGAACCGCGTGCGATCCCCGCAGGCATCCCCCTTGATGCGTCAGGTTGGCGGTGACGCCGCTCGCATGGAATGCTCCGTCTGAATAATAGACCGCACAAGCAATCGGCACTCGCAGACTCGTCCGCTTATCGGCATGACACAGCATCGATTCGCACTCCTCATCAACTGGATGGTCGTGAGACGACAGGATCGGGACAGGGATGTTGTTTCCGTCCCGCGCGGATTTTGAGGATAACGGCTGCAATGACCACGCCGGTCGCGTCGAGCAGCAGATCATCCGAGGATGGAAACCGGCCGTCAACGGTGCCCTGCCGGATTTCGGTCCAGAGACCAAAGACCAGTGCTGCAGACGACCCCGTCAGGAGGGCATAGGACAATGGCCAGGACCGCTGTTCCAGTTGTCGCATCAGCAGGTAGGCGAGTACTCCGTAAGCAGGGACGTGGGCGCCATTCAGCACGAACCAGGGAACCTGGACCATCAGATGCCCGCTGAATCCGACTCCTGGTGCGATCATCGCCCCGAGATACAAGAGACACATGTAGGCACCGGCGGAAATTAATCCCATGGAGCGCTCCTCGTTATGAGGCTGTCAACCGGAAGGTACAGAAAGACAGGGCGGACAAACCATTGTTCATTGGTAGGGGGCAAAGACCTGCGGAAGATCGATCGAAACTCGCGTAGGGGAGGTTGTCGTGCGTGAGACGGGACGGGGTTTCTTCTTTCGAAGGGGGGATTCAGTCCTGCCGTTTTTGTTCCGGCTTTTGATGGATCCATTCCAGCGGCGCAGCCGAACCGCACAGATAGGCTTGACCGAAACCGAGAACCACGTGAGCGTCATGCAGTTGAAGTTCCCAGACATCAAAATCACCGAATCCAAACATGATCGCAGACTGGGGAAAGCGGGAGAGATAACGGGCCTTCACCGTCGCATAGGCGGAGCAATCCGGAGAAAGCACGGCGCCCGTGCCTTGAAGGTTCATTCGACGCAACGCAAGCGGATTTTTTTCTGGCTCATCCGGCTCGGATATAAACAAGGAGAGCCGCGCATCTTGCAGGAGATGCCGGGTGTGCAGAGCGAGCCGGCTGAGATGGAGATAGGCCCTGGTCCAATCATCACCGAATACGTACGGCACATGCGAACCGAACGGAAGTCCATCCCGCATCGTGAGCAGGACCGCCGTTCTCACGCCCGCCGCCAATGCCTGCCATGCGGCTTGTACGGCCTTTCGATCCAGCGGCTCAGAGAGATGACTCATATCCATGTCTCCTCATGATCGAGTGCGTCCATAGCATGCTGCCGCGAGCGTCGTCGAGACCCACCTCGCATAGTAATCAACGACACGGTTCCCTGTCACGGATAAGACGGATAGGGCGCAATGGTTCCGCAGAGTATGATCCGCCGACATACCGCACAAGAGATCCTGCGTGAGCTACTATTGACAGGATCTATCGCGGCGATTACTGTGCCGACACGAAGAGAGGGCCACGGACACCATGAGCGCCGTACCAGACCTCAACCCTGCCGGGCGTTTTCGAGAACTGCTCGAATCGAGCGAACTCACCTTCCTTTGCGAAGCCCACAATGGGATCAGCGCCCGCATCGTTCAGGAAGCAGGCTTCGCAGGAATTTGGGCCAGCGGGCTCTCCATTTCAGCCCAGCTTGGCGTGCGCGATAACAATGAAGCCAGCTGGACTCAGGTCCTGGAAGTATTGGAGTTCATGTCCGATGCCGTCAAGATCCCCATCCTCTTGGACGGAGATACCGGCTACGGAAATTTCAACAACATGCAGCGGTTGATTCGCAAGCTTGAGCAACGAAGAATCGCGGCAGTCTGCATCGAGGACAAGCTATTTCCAAAAACAAACAGCTTTCTGAAAGGGTCCGCCCAACCGCTCGCGGACATGCAGGAATTCTGCGGCAAGATCAAAGCCGGCAAAGATGCCCAGACCGATCCTGATTTCTCTTTGATTGCAAGAGTCGAAGCCTTCATCTGCGGATGGGGTCTGGCCGAAGCGTTGCGGCGGGCAGAAGCCTACCATCAGGCCGGAGCGGACGGCATTTTGATCCATAGCGCGCTGTCCGTGCCGGACGAAGTGTTGGCCTTCAAACGGGAGTGGGGGAACCGATGTCCGGTGGTCATTGTGCCGACGAAGTACTATGCCACGCCGACGGACGTGTTCCGCCAGCACGGCATGTCGATGGTGATCTGGGCGAATCATATGTTGCGGGCAGCCGTGTCCGCCATGCAGAAGACGGCGCGACAGTTGAAGACCAGCGAGCATCTTCTTTCGATCGAAGACCGGGTGGTCCCGGTCGCGGAAATTTTCCGGCTCCAGAATGCCGCAGAGTTGCAGGAAGCCGAAGAACGTTATTTACCACGAGGCGCAGAGAACACGCGGGCAATCATCCTGGCGGCTTCACGTGGCGATGAACTCGGAGATCTCACGAAGGACCGCCCGAAGACGATGGTCGCCGTTCAAGGCATTCCGATCTTGGGACACATTGTGGATTCCTACAACGCCGTCGGCATCAAGGACATCGTGGTCGTACGGGGATACCAAAAGGATGCGGTCGCGCTGCCTAATCTCACTTACGTCGACAACGACGCATTCGCTCAGACCGGAGAACTGACCTCCTTGGCCATCGCGCTTCGCCGGCAGACGAATCTGCAACAGGACCTCGTCATTTCATACGGTGACGTGCTCTTTCACAAGTACATTCCTCAAGCGTTGTGCCAGGAAAAAGATGACTATGTCATTTTCGTCGACAGCGACTGGAAGAATCATACCGGCTATGCGCGGCTTGGGGGCTTTGTGGAGTGCACCAATCCGAATTCGCGCAAAGCATTTAATGCTACGATTTATCTGAAGCAACTCGGAAACAATCTTCCTGCCGAATTGACCCACGGCGTATGGATGGGATTTCTCAAAGTCGCATCGACAGCCGTAGGCAGCTTGCAGCTCATCGTGGAAGAGATGCAGGCCCGCAGCGGCAATGAAAGAGCCGGCATCCCAAAACTGCTTCAAGAACTTGTGAGCCGTGGGCAGCAAGTCCGTGTTATTTACACGGCGGGACATTGGCTTGACATTAACAGTCTGGATGACGTGATTACGGCGGGATCATTTTGAATCAACGCTGAAGGTAGTCGATGCCAAACCTGAGAATGCGCGTACGGACTCAAAACTACGAGTTTACATAATAAGTCTTATCGGACATTAATTTTGTAGTTTTTCCATGTCACTGGAATTCCTCGGTCGTCTCCAAAAAGAGCTGTCCTTGACCGGCAACGCGGTTTACGAATCCGTGCTCGCCATCGCCGAACGGGTCAATCGCAAGGTACAAATCCTTCGTCTTCATGCACAGGCCGCCAGCCTTTTGAGCCAAATCGAGTCCGTCCAAGGCGAACTCGGGCGCCTGATTGCCGATGCGTCACCCAGCAAGTCATTTTCACCTAAAGCACAAGAGACGAGGGTCATAGACCTCGACAATACATTTAAGTTGTCAGTCGATCGCGTGCATGAACTGAAGCAAACCTTGATTGTCTTGGACAGCCAAATACGGGAACTGAAGATGGAGACCGTGCACGAGAATCTTCTGACCCTCCAGCGCGACCTGGGTCTGCGCGGCGTTTCATTGGAGCGCTTCATCGTGGCTGACGGGAGCGCAGCCGTCGGCAAGAGCACATCAGACGTTCCAGGATCTGTCAGGTTGTTCACGATTTTTCGGGGACCGTTTCTTCTCACGCCGTCCGATACCATTCCTTTTCGCCGGGATGATGTCGTCATCGTCATCGCCGCTCGATCGGACCTTGAGGCGCTGGCCGCCTGGTTTGCACCGGTGCGTCGCGTCAAGACTGCCTGATCCCGCCCCCGGTGAATCATCCGGCCCCATGAGTTTTATGGGGATTGTGTTGTAGACTGGACATACAGGAGTAGATGGTGCGTCTCAAGCTTGCTATACGTGCCGGGTGGGCGCTCGTTTGTGTGAGCGCCGCCTGTCTCGGTCCGGTCGGTATCCGCGACGCCGGCGCATCCGTCGGCAACGCGTCGACCGGGCTGCAGCTTCTCGAAGACATCCAGACGGCCATTTCGGAACTGGCTGAGACAGCCAAACCGTCCGTGGTCAATCTCTTCCCGGTCACCACCGGGAAAGGCCGGGATTTCCTCCAAGACCGTGCTCCAAACCCCTCCGGGTCCGGATCCGGCGTCATCGTCGACCCGGAAGGACATATCATCACCAACAATCACGTCATCGGAGATGCGGCCGAAATCGAAGTTCGCCTTTCTGACAAGTCCAAACTTATCGCACAGGTTGTAGGGAAAGACCCCGACACCGACCTGGCCGTATTGAAAGTCACCGTCGATCATCCCCTGCCCAGCGCCAAGTTCGGAGACTCTTCCGGCGTTCGAGTCGGTCAATGGGTGCTCGCCGTGGGAAATCCGTTTGGATTAGACCGCACGGTCACATTGGGCGTGGTCAGCGGCATCGGCCGCGAGAATGTGAACCTCTCGCGTTATGAAAATTTCATTCAGACCGATGCCTCGATCAACCCGGGCAACTCCGGCGGCCCGCTCTTCAATCTGCGCGGTGAAGTGATCGGCATCAATACTGCCATCATCAACTTCGCCCAAGGCATCGGATTCGCGATTCCCTCCAACATGGCCAAGCAGGTGCTCCAACAGCTGCTTGCCCAGGGACGCGTCGTCCGAGGGTGGTTGGGCGTGGGCATCCAACCCTTGACGCCCGAGCTGGCACGGAAATTCGGAGTCACGGAGAACGAAGGCGTGCTGGTCAATGAGGTGTTCGAACGCGATCCCGCCGCCGCCGCCGGGATCAAACCCGGCGACGTCATTACTCGCATCGAGGGAGCCGTGGTTGACACCCCCAACCGCCTGTCCCGAGTGGTGGCCGGACTGCTGCCCGGCGCCACGACAAAAGTCGAGGTCGTCCGGAACCGGCAGCGGATGGTGCTCGATGTCGCATTGACGGAGCGCCGAGACCAGCCAGTCGTCGCCTCACTGCCCCAGTCTCGGACCGATGCCAAACTCGGATTGGATCTCCAGGATCTCACGGCCGCCCTGGCCGAGAAATTCAAACTCCGCGAGAGCAGAGGCGTCCTGATCACGCGCGTGGAATCCGGCAGCCTCGCCCACTCGGAGGGACTGCGCGAGGGGGACCTGATCAAGGAAGTCAATCGTATCGACGTCGGCTCTGTCGGCGAATTTACCGCGGTGATTGCCAAAGTCCGCCGCGGCGAAACCGTCCTGCTCCGCGTGCTCCGGGAAAGCCGGGCGTTCTATGTCGTGCTGAAATCCGGCGACCACTGAGCAGCCTCAATGCGCGGTCACCGTCTGCCTCGACGCTTTGTGCTCCTCAATCACCCGTGAGGCGATCTCACGGGGGACCTCGTCATACCGAGACAGTTCCATGACATAGCTCCCCGCCCCGCCCGTCAGCGAGTTCAGCGCCGTCGTATAGGTCAGGATTTCAGCCAGCGGAACGATCGCCTTGACGAGTTCGGCCTGGCCTCTGGCTTCGACATGAAGAATACGCCCGCGTCGCGCATTCAGATCTCCGATGACCGCTCCGATATGGTCGGCGGGAGCATCGACTTCGATCGTCATCATCGGCTCCAAGAGGACCGGATGCGCCGCCTCGACGGCTTTTTTGAAAGCCATCGATGCCGCGATCTTGAACGACATTTCCGACGAATCCACCACGTGGTAGGAACCGTCGTACACCGCGACCCGCATATCGACTACTGGAAATCCGGCCAGAATTCCATGCTGCATGGCCTCGATGACGCCCTTCTCGACCGCCGGAATGAAGTTGCGCGGGATGACGCCGCCAACCACCTTATTCTCGAAGACAAACCCCTCCCCCCGTCCGAGCGGCAACACATCGAGCCAGCAATCTCCATACTGTCCGTGTCCCCCGGTCTGTTTTTTGTATTTTCCCTGCGCTTGGGCGGAACCGCGAATGGTTTCCCGATACGGAATCTTGGGGGTGTGAATGACGACATCGGCTCCATACTTCCGGTGAAGTTTTTCCAGCGCGACATCGATCTGCAACTGTCCAAGCCCACTCAAAACCATCTCTTTCGTGTCGGCATGCCGGGAGAAGTCCAGCGTCGGATCTTCTTCGATCAATTTGTGCAATCCGAGACTGACCTTGTCGATATCGGCATTGGTCTTGGGCTCGATCGCAAATGACAAGACCGGGCGTGGCAAGACGATCCACGGATGAGTCACCGGTTCACGCTCGTCGCACAACGTATCCCCCGTCTGCGCATCCTTGAGTTTTCCGATCGCCACGATTTCACCGGCTTCCGCAAACGGCACCGCCGCATGTTTCTTCCCGACGACGGTGTAGAGGTGTCCGCCTTTTTCCTTGACCTTCCTGCTCGCATTGAAAATTTGCGTATCGGCCCGCAGGACGCCGGACAGAATCCTGCAGTACGACAGGCGGCCGATAAATGGATCGATGATGGTTTTAAAGACGAGAGCGGACAACGGCTCCTCGGCCGGATCACGCGGTGGCGCCGTCACCGTGCTGTGTTTCGATGCGGCAGACACCCGCTGACTTCGTTCCTGCGGTGACGGAAACAAGCTGCTCACGGCCTGGAGGAGCGGAACGATTCCAACATTGTTCGTCGCCGATCCGCAGTACAACGGGAACAGCATTCGCCGGTGCACGCCTGTTCGAAGTCCCGCAATCACATCGTCACGACACAATTCGCCGGCTGAGAGGTACCGTTCCAGTAATTGATCGTTCGTTTCCGCCGCCGCCTCTTGTATCCGCTTTCTTCCTTCGGCCAGCCGTTGGTTCATGGCAGAGGGGACTGGACCTGCCTGGTGTTTCGGGCTATCGGAGCTCGACTGCGTCACGGTTTGCTCCACGAGATCGAGGACGCCTTCGAGCTTCGATCCTTCCGCCGCCGGAAGGGTCATTGGAAGCGGACTCATGTCGAACGATGCGCGGCACGCCGCATCGAGCTCGTCCAATGCCGGCGAACCTTTGTCTCCCACGTTCAGGAACAGCATGCAGGGAAGTTGCCGTTCCTTGAGGCGGGACCATATTTTGATGAGCTCGCTTCGGATTCCGCCGGAAGGAGTCAGCACGACAATCGCCGCATCAACCGCTTCAAGCGAGGTGAGGGGTTCGCCGAGCAGGCTGAGGGAACCTGGGGTATCGAGGAAGGTGAGGACTGTGGAATTCCAGTGACAGCGCAAGAGGCTCGTGCTCACCGAGCTGTGGCGGTGGACTTCTTCCGGTTCGAAATCCGAGACGGTGGTGCCGGTTGGAACCGAACCCATGGCCGGAATGGCGCCCGTGGTGAACATCAACGCCTCGGCAAGCGAGGTTTTTCCTGTCCCTCTACTCCCGACAACGGCCACATTTCTGAGAGATACCGTCCTTAGCTCATTCATGGGGCCTCCTCTCTCTCTATAGCGGAACGCTCAGGGGGCCTTCCGCAAAAAGGTGAACGCCCTACATACGTGTTGACTCCTTTTCCCGCCTCATCGACGACACATTCCCATTCAGCCACCCACAATCGGCGAAACTCACATAGCGCCCATCGCCCATCACGACATGATCCAGGACCCGGATTCCCAGGAGCTCTCCCGCCGATACGAGTCGAGCGGTCAACTCATGATCTTCCGGACTGGGCGTGGGGTCTCCACTAGGATGATTATGAAGAAAGATCACGGCTGCGGCAGATTCTTTTACAGCCAGGGCAAAAACTTCCCGGGGATGAACAATGCTTAGGGTCAAACTGCCTTCCGATACGGTGACCTCCCGGACGATCGCATGCTTGGCATCCAAAAGGACGACCTTGAAGATTTCGTGTTTCAAATCTCTCATCGACGAATGAAAATGGTCGAAGAGGTCACGGCTTGAGGAAATGCGCATTCCCTTCGTCAACGGAGTGGCCAACGCACGCTTTCCCAGTTCGATGGCTGCCTTGAGCTGTGCCGCCTTGGCCGCCCCAATACCAGGTATTGTGCAGAGCTCCTCAATGCCACACTGCCCCAGGCCTCTGACACCCCCGAGCCGTTGCAGAACGTCCATGCCGACCTGAACGGCGGAAGACTGACGCCGACCGACTCGAAGCAGAATTGCAACCAACTGGGCATCGGATAACGCACTGGCACCACGGGAGAGTAACCGTTCACGAGGACGCTCCGTCTCAGGCCACTGCGTGATGGCGATCCCGGATCTTTTCATCTTCATCCAGGCACTCCGTGAACAAAAAAATGATGCATTGAACGTTTTTGTACTGGCCTCTCGCCCCCTAAAGCCCGCTTGGTGACAAATACGTAACGGCTAACGTGTTGAAATTACGTACACGAACAAGTTGGTGTAGCTTTTGCTTAAATCCGGCGCAGCTGTGCACGTCGTAACCTGGGAGGATTCGATGGAATGTCCGAAGTGCAAAGGGCTCATGATGCTTGAGCGTTTCTCCGACTTCTTTCTGATTTTCTACGCCTGGAAATGCATCAATTGCGGCGCGATCATCGACCGCACCATTTCCAACAATCGGCGTAAGAGCCTGGCGGCTCGGGACAGCCAGCCCGCGACGGCTGCAGCAGCTCGTTAACACTTCTTTATTGCGTCGGCGACCATCCGAGTTCGCTCGTGCGGTCGCCATGCGAGCCTACCTTTCGCCTCCCTCACACCCACCGTCAAATCCGCTGGCCGAATTATAGACAGGGTCACGAGAGTCGTCAAAATGCCAGCAATCTGTTTGTCTGGTTCAACGTAAATTATTATGTCCGCTTGCCACCCTGGTATCTGCCCCAAGATACAATGGTGTGGGCCACCCGTCATCTTGACCCTTTCAAAAACGCTATGTTAGAGTCTGGCACTTCTAGAGCGCCTTCTCACCTCATTTTTTATGCGCGTCATAGCCGGCTCCCACCGAGGTCGACGCCTGAGCGGGCCACGAGGGGTAGAGTTTCGGCCGACATCAGATAAGGTACGCGAAGCGCTGTTCTCCATACTGGGATCACGAATTGTCGATGCCTCCTTTCTCGACCTGTACGCTGGAACCGGCGCGGTGGGAATCGAGGCATTGAGCCGCGGCGCGTCGGCCGTCACCTTAGTCGAATCGCATCCGGCCGCTGTGCAGCTGCTCACACGCAATGTCGAGACGTGCGGGATGAAGGATCGGACCGATATCAGGAAAGGGCGTGTCGATGTATTTCTGGCTCGACAGGATTGGTGGCGAGGTCCTTATCAGATTGCCTTTGCCGATCCTCCTTACGCGTCAACCGGCGAAACGGAGCCTTTGTACCGCTTATGGCGCGGCGGCCTCATGACCGACGACGGAGTCCTTGTTTTGGAACAGAGCTCACGAACGACCGCACCTGCCATCGACCACGCAACACTGCTGCGTCGCTACGAATACGGAGACACCGCGTTGCTCCTCTACGGTCCAGCCGAGCGTGGTACTTCACCGCGATGAAAATTGGCATCTACCCAGGTACATTCGACCCGATTACGCATGGTCACACCGATATCATCACACGGAGCCTTCGCGTATTCGATAAAGTCGTGGTCGCCGTGGCGCCGAATCCCGCGAAACACCCGCTCTTCAATCTCGAGGAACGGGTTGATATGGTGAAGCTGGTCATGAAAGATATCGGACAGGTCGAGGTCGTGACATTTGAAGGCCTGTTGGTCGACTATGTGCAGCGATCCGGCGCGCATGGCATTATTCGAGGGCTACGCGCGATCTCGGACTTCGAGCACGAATTCCAAATGGCGCTGATCAATCGAAAGTTGGCGAAGAAAGTCGAGACGGTGTTTCTGATGCCGAGTGAAGAATATTCCTATCTCTCGTCAACCATCATCAAGGATGTCGCCACGCACGGCGGGTCCTTGACGCCGTTTCTCCACCCTGACGTTGCACGGCGGCTGCAGGAACGCATCCGGAGTCTCAAATCATGAAGCTGGCAGCGCGTGTTGGAAGAATCGCCCCGTCGCCGACCCTTGCCATGGCGGCCACGGCCAAAGCCATGGCGGCACAGGGCATCGACGTGATCGATTTCTCGACCGGCGAACCGGACTTTGATACGCCGGAACCGGTCAAGGCCGCTGCGGAGGCTGCCATCCGTGCGGGCTTTACGAAGTATACGCCCTCGTCGGGCATTGACGAGCTGCGATCGGCCATCATCGATAAACTGCGGACGGAGCTGGGTCTGCAGTATGAAAAATCCCAGATTCTGGTCTCCTGCGGTGCGAAACATTCTTTGTACAATCTGGCCGAAGCCTTGCTCGAAGAGGGAGATGAAATCATCATCCCGACTCCGTACTGGGTATCGTATTCCGATCAAACGCTTCTGAACGACGCCAAGGCGGTGCTTCTGCCGACAAGAGAAGCGGACGGGTACGCTATCCGGCCGGACGAACTGCAACGCCTGATCACGCGACGTACGAAGGCCATTATCATCAACAGTCCGTGCAATCCGACCGGCATCACCTATGACCGCCGGATGCTCGAAGGCGTGGCCGCGCTGGCTGAGCGGCACGACCTGCTGATCATCTCGGATGAAATCTATGAAAAGGTGCTGTATGACGGAGCCTCGCACGTCAGCATCGCTACGCTCGGTCCCGAGATTGCCGCCCGCACCGTCATCATCAATGGCGTGTCGAAGGCCTATGCGATGACCGGTTGGCGGATCGGCTACGCGGCGGGGCCGAAAGAATTGATCGGGGCCATGGCCAATATTCAGAGCCAGAGCACATCGAACCCCTGTTCGATTTCGCAGAAAGCGGCGGTCGCAGCCCTTCGCCTCGGCGAACCCTATACCATCAAGATGGTGCAAGAATTCGCGCTGCGCCGGCAGGCGATCGTGAAGGGTCTGAACCAGATTTCCGGAGTGAGCTGCCGGATGCCGGCCGGCGCCTTTTACGCATTCCCGAATATCGGCAGGATGCTGGGGAAAACGGGTCCCGACGGTGTGATCGCGCACCCGCAAGACCTTGCAAACTATTTACTGAAACACGCCCACATTGCCGTCGTGCCCGGCGAACCATTTGGCAGTCAGGAACACGTGCGACTCTCGTATGCGACCGCCATGGATACGATTTCGCGCGGCCTGGAACGGTTAAATGGCGCCTTGCGTCAGTTGACTTGAACCTGAGGAGGAAACTGCGGTGCCGATCTACGAATATCTGTGTGAAGGGTGCGCGTACAAGTTCGAGGTCAAGCAGAGCATCAAGGACGACCCGATCGCGACCTGCGAGCGTTGCGGAAAGCCGGTGAAGCGACTCATCTCGTCTCCCGCCATTATGTTCAAGGGCAGCGGCTGGTACGTGACCGATTATTCCGATAAACTCAAGCCTCCGACCAGCGGCGACCCGGCCTCGCAGACAACCGGTGAGAAGAAGGAATCTGCCCCGGCGGCTCCCGCAGCGCCTGCGTCCTCCCCTGCTCCCGCGACGCCATCGGCCGCACCGCCGAGCGCCCCGGCTTCCACACCCGCTGCTTCGACGACGACTTCGACGACGACGCCTTCCACGACGAAGTAATGTGGCCGGAACGATGTTATCTGGTACGGACCGTTTTTGATTGAGGCTTCTTCTTCACAGCAGATTTGTGAGCGGATTTTCCGGTGGGCTTTGCGGCGGTCGATTTTGCAGGGGTCGCCTTCGCCGCTCCGGATTTGGAGGACCTGTTCAGACGTTCCTGCAATGTCCCGACCGTGTTCTGCAGGCCAGCGATCATCGTGCTCTTGTCACGGTTGGCTCGGCTGAGATCATCGACTTGGGCCTGTAAATCCTCCTTCACCTTGGTGATCGACGCCAGTTGGGTCTGAAACTGCATCTTCTCTGCCGTCACCAACTGAAGTTCAGACCGAAGTTGCTCGATCTGCGTCTGCAGCGCAGGAGGCCAGTAATCACAGCCCGTAAGGCTGGCCACCAACACCACGGCCAGCAGACCGCTCACGCCACGCCGGAACCCTCTCGCCATTCTCATATGTCTCCTCCGTGAATCTCGACATCACTGCAAGATCCGTCACGAGTATCGCAACGAAATCCCTTGTGTCTCTAGCACGTTCTCTATCATCTGTCGAGAGATAGCGCCTTCGCGAACGAGTCGAACGGGCTCGCGCGGATCGATCACGGTCGACGGTTTTCCTCCGGCCGTGCCCCCGGCATCGACAATCAAACGGACGGTTGCTCCGAATGAGCGCATCACGTCTTGCGCCGCAGCGGCCGGCGGCTCACCGGAGCGATTGGCGCTCGTGCCGGTCAATGGCCCCGTCGTGATCAGGATGTCAATCAGTGGACGGCAACAGCTGAGTCGCACACCCACCGTGCCTGTGTTGGCCGTTACATTATGGGGAAGCTCGCGCCGGGCGGGAAACAGAATCGTCAACGGGCCCGGCCAAAACGCGCTCATCAGTAACCGGGCAATCGGAGAAGACTCTTCGGTCAGCAGCGAAAGTTGTGTCAGCGAACCGATCAGGACCAGGATCGGTTTGCCTTCCCCCCTGCCCTTCGCATCGAGCAGTGCCTCCACCGCGCGGGCATTGAACGGATCGACTGCCAGTCCGTAAAACGTTTCCGTAGGCAAGCCGACAATGCCGCCGGACGACGTCACGGCTTTCACACGCTGGGCAAGCTGAACGGCATTCTCGGGATGATAGGGTTCGATCACTCCCATGGGATGAGACAGACCATTGATCAGCGGGAGGCTCGCAAGGCCCGGTCGGCAATATCCGTGCGATAGTGGCATCGGTCGAAGCCGAGCTGCTTGACCCTGCGATAGGCCAATTCCTTCGCCTCACCCAGGCTTTTTCCGATCCCCGTGACACCCAGCACCCGCCCCCCGGCTGTCACGACCCGGCCGGCAGCCTCCGTCGTTCCGGCATGAAACACAATCATCTGCCGGTTGGATTCGAAGTCCAGGCCACGAATCGGCAACCCGTTCTCATACCGGCCGGGATATCCGCCTGCGGTCATCACCACGCATACGGCGGCATGATCATGCCATTCGACGGCGAGTTGGTCGAGCCGGTGGTCCACAACCGCTTCAATGACGTCCAGCAACTCCGTCTTGAGCAGTGGCAGGACGACCTGGGTTTCCGGATCTCCCATGCGGGCGTTGAACTCCAACACATACGGCACGCCCTTCACGATCATCAGGCCGGCGTATAACACCCCCTGAAACGGCGATCCCATCCGAGACAGTCCCTGGACGACCGGCTCGAGAATTTCACGGGTCACCCTCAGGCGGAGTTCCGGTGTGCCGATCGGGGCCGGCGCATACGCGCCCATGCCGCCGGTGTTGAGACCGCTGTCTCCGTCGCCCACCCGCTTGTGATCTTGTGCGGGCAACATCGGGACGACGGTTCTCCCATCGGTAAACGCCATGATCGTGAGTTCCTCTCCATCGAGAAACTGTTCGATCAATACCTGCCTCCCCGCCTCGCCGAACACGGCGTTGTCCATGGCATCGATCACCGCCCGTGAGGCCTGCTCGCGCGTCGTGGCGATCACCACGCCTTTCCCTTGCGCCAGCCCATCTGCTTTGACGACGATCGGCAACTCGTGCTGGTCGACATAGGCCAGCGCCTCGGACGTCTTGTCAAAACTCTTGGCGGTTGCCGTTGGAATGCTGACGCGCGCCATCACTTCTTTTGAAAACGTCTTGCTGGCCTCGAGGCGGGCCGCCGCTTTCGTCGGGCCGAAAATCCTGAGTTTCGCCCGCCTGAATTCATCGGCGATTCCCAAAGCCAGGGGAGCTTCAGGCCCAACGACGGTCAGATCGATCTGTTCACGGATGACGAAAGCCTTCAGCGCGGCGACATCATCGGCTTTGATGGGAACACAGACGGCGAGCGAGGCAATGCCGGCATTGCCCGGCGCACAAAACAGGATTGGTTTCCGAGGGCTCTGCGCGAGCTTCCAGACCATGGCATGCTCGCGCCCGCCGCCGCCGACTACGAGGATCTTCATGGAAGATGCATTCCGATCGTTCCGGCAATCCGAAGCCGCCATGAAGCCGGCGGCTTGGACATCTCTTCATCAAGGGTGCTGGTATCGACTGAGAGGGCCATCGAATCCGGACATCCAGCATCGTGGTCGTGACCGCGCGAGCGGCTAGGTCATAATTGATTTAATGACGGAAATGTCTCATACCCGTCATGATCATGGCCAGTCCGTGTTCATCCGCGGCCTTCACGACCTCGGCATCGCGAATCGACCCGCCCGGTTGAATCACGGCCGTAATGCCCGCTTCCGCCGCCGCGTCCAGTCCGTCACGGAACGGGAAAAACGCATCCGATGCCATGACACAGCCTTTGACGGGCATCTGAGCTTTCATGGTCGCCAGCTTCACACTGTCGACCCGGCTCATCTGGCCCGCGCCGATTCCGACGGTTTGGCCGGGCTTCGCAAAAATGATCGCATTCGACTTCACATGTTTGCAGACCTTCCAGGCGAAGGCGCAGGCGGCATATTCCTCATCGGTGGGCTTCCTGACGGTCGGCACGGTCAGCGCCCGCAAATCCGTCAGCGCGCCGAGATCGCGATCCTGGACGATCAAACCACCCACGAGTTTCTTGAGGTCGTAGCCTTCCTGTTTGACTTTGTGCAGCGGTCCGACGTCGAGCAAACGAAGGTCCTTCTTGCGTTTCAGCTCCGCAAGCGCGTCCTCGGCGAATCCCGGTGCAATCACGACTTCGACGAATGTGGACGTAATCTCCTTGGCGGCCGCGAGGTCGACGGGCCGGTTGAAAGCGATCACGCCGCCGAACGCCGATATGGGGTCCGTTTCTCTGGCCTTCACATACGCCTCAACCGGCGTCGTGCCGAGCGCGGCGCCGCAGGGGTTGTTGTGTTTGATGATCGCCACGGCAATCTCGTCGTACTCTTTGGCCAACTCGAGCGCGGAATTGGCATCGAGGAAATTGTTGTACGACATCGCCTTGCCGTGGAGGATCTTCCCGCGCGCCACCGACGGTTCCTGAGAATGCAGCTCACGATAAAACGCGCCCTGCTGGTGCGGATTTTCTCCATAGCGCAGCGTGTCCGCCAGTTCGTATTGCAGCGTGAGGACTTTCGGGAACTTCGCGGCAGTGCCCTGATGGTGTTTTTCGAGATAGCCGGCGATAAGACCATCGTATCGCGACGTATGTTGGAACACTTTCATGGCGAGCTCGCGGCGAAGTGCGCGCGTGACCGTATTGTCTTTGACGGCCTGCATGACCCGCTGATAGTCGGCCGGATCCACCACGACGAGCACGTCCTCGTGATTCTTGGCCGCCGATCGCAACATCGAGGGACCGCCGATGTCGATGTTTTCGATCGCATCGTCGAAATGGCAGTTGGGTTTTGCAATGGTGGCTTCGAACGGATACAAATTGACGACCACGACGTCGATCGGACCGATATTGTGTTGTTTCATCTGTTCGGCATGAGCCGGAAGAGACCGGCGGCCGAGCAACCCTCCGTGGATCTTCGGATGGAGCGTCTTGACGCGCCCGTCGAGGATTTCCGGTGAGCCCGTGTACGCCGCCACGTCGGTAACCTGAATCCCGGCTTCGCGCAATGCCTTGGCCGTTCCTCCGGTGGAAAGGATTTCGGCGCCGAGGGCTTCCAAACCCTTGGCCATGTCGATGATGCCGGTTTTATCTGAAACACTGATCAGCGCCCGCTTGATGCTGGCCATGCTCTACTCCTTGGCGATTGTCCGATAGCGGTGGTTCGTAGTCGGGAAGGCGGTTGGAGAATAGCAAATGAAGTTCGTAACTTCAAGGCGACGAACGGACGGCTGCGCGCCGCCTACACAGGCATGCCGGCGGTTGTGACCACGCCGAATATGTGATTACAATCGGCACATGCCACGCTCGAATCCGGCCGGCGACCGGCGTCCCCTCCTCTATGTGTCCCGTCTGCTACCCGATGCGGTGATGCTCGCCATCCGACGCCGCTTTCACCTGGTGAACGAGCCGACCCCAGCCGCTCCATCGCGGGCCGAGCTGGCGGATAATCTCCAGCGCGCTGATGCCGCCATCGTCACATTGGCCGAAACGATCGACGCCGATTTGATCCGCAGCGTCCCCCACCTACGAATCCTGTCCAACTACGCCGTGGGATACAACAACATCGACCTCGTTGCAGCCGCTCGACAGGGCCTTGTTGTCACCAATACACCCGACGTATTGACCGACGCCACGGCCGATCTCACATGGGCCCTGCTGCTGTCGACGGTCCGCCGGATCGTCGAAGGCGACCAGTTGATAAGGAGCGGCGCTTGGACGGGATGGACGCCGACGCATTTTCTCAGCGGCGAAGTGACGGGACGGACCCTTGGAATCGTCGGGTTCGGGCGCATTGGACAGGCCGTGGCGAGACGGGCATCAGGATTTCGCATGCGTGTCATCTACCATACGCGGCGCCCGGTGCCATCGCCGGAGCCCTGGACCCACGTCTCATTGCCCGAATTACTTCGTGAGGCGGACATGGTGTCGTTGCACGCCCCGTTGACGGATCAGACCCGTCATCTGATCGGCGCCAAGGAACTGGCCGAGATGCAGAAGTCGGCGGTGCTCATTAATACGTCTCGTGGGCCTCTGGTCGATGAATCCGCGCTGGCCTCTGCGCTGGAGAATGGAACCATCAGCGGCGCCGGCTTGGATGTGTACGAGGAAGAACCGGCCGTTCATCCGGGGCTCATCGCCTCGAAAAAAGCGGTGCTGCTCCCGCACCTTGGGTCCGCCACTTGGGCGGCGAGAGTGGAAATGGGCATGATGTGCCTTGCGAATATCGAGGCGGTGTTGGCCGGAAAGGAAGCTCCCAACCGCATCCGGACGGACAGTTAGTGTGGTGTCCCAGAAATTCCTTTGTGGTGATCTTGTTGAAGCATGAATGGAACTCCTTGAAACTGCATGCCCTTCGACGGATTCAGGGCAAACGGGTTATGAACAAAATTTGTGGGACGCAACACTAGCAGGCTGTTGAAAAACTGTTTTGGACACCGGAAAACACAGAGCCGGGCATGATCGCTGATCGGGTCGCAAGAGTTCACAGGATGTTCAAAAAGGCCTTCCGGCAAGGCCGCAGCGAGCGAAGAGGTGAATCGTACTCTCTGCCGTACGCTGAGCCTCTGAGCGATGCGAGAACGCAGCCGGAGGACTTTTTCAACATCCTGCTAGGTGGCGTATCGGAATTCTCGGGACGGGATCGGTGTGGATGGATGACGTGTCCGGATCGATTCGAGGCGCTGCGGTACATCATGGAAGGTCGGAATGGATTCATACATCGTCAGGGCTCGCTGCCACTGGGCCTGCGCTTCATACAGCAACCCCAGTTCGTATCGGATCGCATGGGCCTTCGCCCCTTCACACCTCGGATCACCCAAAAGACGTTCGAGATGAGTGCTCGCCTCAACCGGATGGCCCTGCTCCTTGAGGCAGACCGCGATCATGAGACAGGAGTCGAGGAAAACCGCGGGTGACCTCATTGAAAGCAGGAACTCTTCTTTCGCTTCCTCCGGCAATCCCATGTTCTTGAACGCCACACCGAGCGTGTAATGGGTTTCCGAATCGAAGACGTCGGCTGAATCGTCGGAAGGCCGAGGTGGCGCATCCTTGGCTGCTGCGGCAGGTACCGGATCGGAGGGTTGCGGCAGCTGAGTCAAAAGCGAACTACCAGGGGCCAGCTCCTTGACCTTTTGATAGAGATCGTAGGTCCGGCCGGAGTCTCCGGCGGCCATCCGCAATTCAAGGGCGCGCGTGTACTGGATCGCGGCGCTGGCAGCATCCCCTTTTTCTTCCAGCAACCGGCCGAGCAATTCCCGTGACTCAGCATCCTCCGGATCATGGCTCACCAGGCGGCCGAGCCAGATTTCCGCCTCGACGAGACGGCCCGCCTCCCGATAGGACTCGAACTGTTCATGCTTCGAATGGATAGTGGTATCGTCCCCGGATGCCGGGCTCTCGTGGAACCGGTCAGTCGCATCGTCCGGCGCGGCATTGGCAACAGAGAACTCCATGACCGGCCTGGCATCCGCCGAGCCGAGGTCACCGTCCGTCTGTGAGAGGCCAGGAGGATGATCGTCTATTGAACTCCTGGTCGCAGGCGTCCAGGAATCATCCGGGGCAGCCCCCGTGAGTGAAAATTCCTCCTCGGGTCGCTGCTCTTGAGGAAGAGTGAGCCCGTCCACCAAGACCGTCTCAACCGATTGTTCGGACGGGACAGCTTCGGTCGATTCTTGGGTTCCCGCCCTCATGAGGGCGGTCAGTTTCTTCACGACCGCGCTCTCGGGAGCCAGGGTTCTGATCTTCTCAAAGATCTCTTCGTGCAGGGACTCCATGCCCGGTTCCGGATTTTCGATGAGCACTTCCACGGCCTTTCCATAATGGATGACGGCCGTCTGCACGTCGCCCTGTTCTTCGTGGAGTTCGCCCTGCAGTTCCAGGAGCGGTACGGAGTTCGGCTCGATTGCCAGGAACTCCTTGATGAGCGCCTCGGCTTGGGTATACTCCTGCGCGCGCAGCGCGGCTCCAGCCAGAAACCGGTATTCTCCCAACGCGACCAAGAGCTGCCCCTGATTCAAATGCAGCCGGGCCAGCAGTTGGCATACCTGAGGATTGCCGGGCTCTTTCGACAGCAATTGATTGAGAATGGCTTCGGCGCCGGCATACTGCTTTTCTTCGATACGCCGGCTGGCTTCCGCCAAAAGATCGGTCGGCTCCAGACTTTTCCCGACTGCAGACGGCGCGCCCGCTTTCGATGTCCGGACGGGATCGCCACCCGACTTTTCAAAATGCTCGATGAACTGTCTGGCTTCGTTGTTTACGGGATCGATGCGCAGGACGGACTGGTAAGCCTCTTTGGCTTCCGTGAACCGCTGCTGGGCGGACCGTTCACGACCCAACTGCAAATACACCTTGGTGGCTTCATCCTGCATGTTTTCCTGCACGCAGAGTTCGGCCACCCGCTGCTGCGCGTCAAGGTTCGACGGATCCTGGCTGACGATCCTCCGATAGATATCGAGTGCTTCTTTGGTCTTGCGCTCCTTCAAATAATGCTTGCCCAGGGTCAGATAATCCTGGACCGCGCTGCTCAGCAGCCCGCGCTCCGCGTTGAGATCACCCAGATGGCGGTAGACCTCATACCGGGCAGGATCCAGCTTCAGCACTTTCTTAAAGGTCGCGATGGCCTTGAGCGTGGCGCCTTCGGCGCGGAAAGCATTGGCGGATTGGAGAAATGCGGCGACCGCTTCTCCTGTGGAGTTTCGCTTGAGGTGCAGTTCGCCGATGGAGTTGTAGATGCTTCCATCGGCGGGAGATTCCGCCGACAGCTTCTTCCACTCGTTGATGGCGGAGTCGAACTGACCTTTTGATGCAAACAGCTGGGCGCTGTGCAAAACCTTGCTGCGGTCGATGCCCAAGGCAGACCTCCCGTGACCATCAGACGCTAACAGCGGCGGGATTTTTTGTCAACGAAACGGGGATAATACGTGCACGCAGATTTGGAAATTTCCCGATGCGTCCGTTCCGGTCGACAACGACCGGTTTACGCGCGGAGCACTCCGCGTCTGTCACCCTAGGGTAACGCCAAGGAGACAGGTTCGGCGGGAACGATTTTGGTCGTGTCGATGACCAGTTCGTCTTTGTTGTTGGCCAGCAGCGTATCCCAAATGCTACTCTGCTGTTTGATGACCGCCTCTTCAGGTTTGAAAAGCAGGTCGAACCCTTTGGCCGCCGTCGGGCGCATCGGGTACCGCCGGTCGTAAATCATGCCGTAGGTCGGAATGCCGTAGACGAACTGCCAGTTGCCGAGGATGACATGGAGCTCTGCGTCCCGGGCGTACATCCCTCCCGTCGTAATCACGCGTTTCACGGATGTCTGCGGCTGGCTCAGATAAAACGTCACCCGTTCGTTATACTTCGCTTCCGCGAAGGCTTCCGTAATCTGAGGCGCCAGCAGCTCCACCTCCTCGGGTTTGAAAACCGGAACCAGCGGAGCTTCGCCTTGGAATTTCCGCTGGAGCCAAATGCGATGTTCCCGAACCGACATCCCGTTGAGAATCTGTTTCACGTACTCAACCGTGAAGGTCATCGGATGCGTATGATGGCCGGGAGGCCATTCCGGAAGCACGGAGTCGTCAATTTCCAGACGGACGAAATTGACGGGATCTTCGTAGACCGCGCGATACGGCGGCTGAGGAATGGCGCAGCCGATCATCGCCATGATGCAAAGCCCGGCGAGGAAGAGTCCACTCACGCAGCGCCGTGATTCCGAATCGTGCGTTGCCACAGGAATCCGTGTGGGATCACGCCTCACTCACCGTGACGGTCATTTCGATGCGCTCGAGCGGATTGTCCCGCCCGTCTCGCTTCATATTGACGATCTTGTCGGCCACGTCCATGCCGCTGACGACCTCCCCAAACGCCGTGTACTGCCAATCCAGAAAGTTCGCATCGGCGACACAGATGAAGAACTGGGAGCCGGCACTGTCCGGGTCGTTCGCGCGGGCCATGGAGACAATGCCCCGCTTGTGGGGCTTACTGTTGAATTCGGCCTTGATGCGATACCCCGGTCCGCCGATGCCGTGCGACGCCCGATCCGCGCTCTTGCTGTTTGGATCACCGCCCTGGATCATGAATCCGGGAATGACGCGATGGAATGTAGTGCCGTTATAAAATCCTTTGTTGGCCAAGTCCGTAAAATTTTTCACGTGGCCGGGCGCCACGTCGGGGAAAAATTGCAAGACAATGTCCCCGAGCGCCTGCCCTTTGCTCGCGACGGCAATGGTCGCCCTAGTCTTCGGAGTCGCTTCCGCCATGATGAACGTCCTTTCTGGTTATCGGAATAAGAAGGGCGGAGGGGCGACACCCCCCTCCAATCCCTGATTGATTACGGTCCATGACTTTCCATCGTCGTCGCTCCGGAAAGCCCCGGCATTGGTCCCGGCATAGAAGGTCCCCGGCGCGGATTCGATCAGCACCTGAACCGACAGGCTGGTCAACCCATTATTGAGCGGCACCCATTGGCGGCCATGATCGACGGTCTTGTAAATCCCATACCCAGTGGCCACAAAGAGACCCCGGCTATTGCTGACGATGCTGCGAATCGAGTCATTGGGAAGTGCGCGGCTGATCGCCTTCCACGTCGTGCCGGCATCGGTACTGCGAAACACCCCGCCGTCGAAGGTGCCGGCATAGATCGAGCCTTCGGCATCGATGGTCAGTGCGCGAATAAAGTTTTCGATCATGCCTTCGTGATCTTTCAGGCCCTGGCGCATGCGGACCCACCCGGCGCCGTCAGGCTTGAATCGCAGAACGCCCTTACCGGATGTCCCCGCATAGAGCGTGCCGTCCGATGCCTGCGCCAGCGCATGCACCAGAATCTCATCGAGCCCGGTGGTCACAACCGCCCATCGATCGTGACCGGCCACCAGACGATACGCCCCATCGGCCGTGCCCGCATAAATGACGTCTCCCACGGCCAATAGAGCTTTGATCTCCTGCCGCTTCAGCCCGCGACTGACCGGCTGCCACGTCTTGCCCTTGTCGCGTGTGCGAAAGACGCCGCCTCGGAACGTTCCCACGTACACCGTCCCATCCTTTGCCGTCACCAGCGAGAGAATAAACGGATCGGTGACCCCTTCGCCAGATTTCGTCCACGTAGTACCCCGATCGTCGCTTCGAAAAATACCAAAGCCGAACGAACCGGCATAGAGCGCCTGATCGCTTATCGTTAACGCTTGGATACTTGTCGCCTGTTGATCGAACGGCCCCGCAGCCCCCGGCCCTTGCTGTGCGAACACGGCGTCCGGCAGGCCGCAGAGCAGCAGAGAAACGAACGCGATGAGGGAATGACGGATGCGCATGGTGTTCGTACGGATATCTTACCGGACGCGATGCCCCGCTGTCCCCATCGGAATGTCGGGGTCGAGAGGCAGTGTCACGTCGGTCGGTCCCCGGCGTCCGAATATTTTGGCGCCGAGGATGCCGATCTCGTAGAGCACCATCAACGGAACGGCCATGAGCAACATCGTGAACAGCGTGGCGTCCGGCGTCACGATGGCCGAAATGATCAACGCGCTCAGCACGGCGTGCTTGCGATAGGTCGCAAGCACGCGCGCCGATACTACGCCCACACGTGCCAGGATGGTCAGCACGAGCGGCAATTCGAATGCACACCCGAACACCAACAGAAATTTCACGTTGAAATCGATATAGGTTCCGACGCTCAATTGCGGCGTGATATCCCGATCCATGCCGAAACTGACGAAGAAATCGATCACCAGCGGCAGAATGACCAGGTTGCAGAACACGAGCCCGAGAACGAACAATCCTCCCGCCAGCAGAAAGATCGGGATACCCCAGCGCTGCTCCTTGGGGAGCAGCGCCGGTTCCACGAATTTCCAGAATTGGTAGAACACCACCGGAAGGCTGATCAGGACCGCGGCCAGGAACGAGACTTTAATAGAGGCGAAGAGCGCCTCGGTCGGCCCGTAGAAGACCAGCTGATTGGGAAACGGGCGGTTCAGCCACGCCACCATTTCGGCGGAATAGGTAAAAGCCGCCATCAGCGCAATCAAAATCGTCGCCCCGATGATGAGCAGACGTTTCTTGACCGTCTGAATGTGGGCGGCCAGTGGATTGACGATCGACGGCATGCGTAGCGGTTCCGGTCCTAACCGGGCCGGTTGTGGATCCTCGACGAATCCTTCTGTTGTTAGTGGACCGAGGATTGCTGGTCATGATCGCGATAGACGCGGATCATCTCAGCCATTCTGTCTTTTTTCGCCAGTTTTTCCTTTTGCAATTGCTTCTTTGACAATTCTTCCATCGGGGTGAGCACGTGACGTTTCTGCAGGGTGTTCAGTTCCAGGTCCAGCCGATGGTGAGACTCTTCCAGTTCACGGAATTCTGTGTTGGATTGGCGCAGCCGCTCCGCGATCACATTCTCCGTCATCATGTCGCACCTCCTGGTTAGAATTAGGCGAAATCGTGATGCGCACCCCCTTCTGCCGGAAGCACAGGCACGCTGCTTCCCTTGAGCGTGATGGGGTCCAATTGCATCAGGACGGCATCTTCAACCGGTTGGGTATAGTAGTTAGGCCGGACGCTGACTTGGCGGAATCCAAAGCCGCAGTACAGCTGCCGGGCGGCAGCATTGGAGATCCTGACTTCCAGGATGGCTTTTGTCGCCGCCTGGGACACCCCGTACTGCAGAGCCGCGTTCACGAGGGCCGTGGCGATGCCCCGGTGCCGCATCGATTCGATCACCGCCAGATTCATCAGCCGGATTTCCTCAAAGACGACCCAAAAGCAGAGATACCCGAACACGGAGGCCGGTGCCAACCCCTCTTCCGGCGTCCCCTTCGCAAGAAAAAAATGCGCGAACGGATTGCCGGTCAGTTCAGCTTCCACCATTTTGCGCGTCCAGGGGGCGGAGAAGCAAGCCTCTTCAATCTCCAAAATTGGGGAAAGGTCCGAAGGGGTCGCAGGAATAATTTTATATGAAGTCTCGCTCACTTGTGCAACTTCCTTTTCGAACGCGCAGCCGAGCGGGCCTCGAGTTTTCGAGAAATCTTCTCGCGACGGCGCGCGACAGGCGATGCCCCTCCAGACTGTTCGAACCTGATCTCCGCTTCAGGACGCTGAACATAGAACGGGCTGACGCCGATACCGGCCGTGTCGTTGGCCGCCAGCCTGGCCATGCCGGCAAGCGCGACCGATACGGCCGATGGTCGTTGGACCTCATCAGCCGCTTCCTCGATATGCAACATCTTGGGAGCTGCAGAGCGGATGGCCTTTGCTTCAGTCGACCACCCTTCTCCATACAGCACGACCGAATCCATTGATAACGCCCTTCCCAGCATTTCAGGCGATCCTACCTGCTCGGCCACGACATGCCGAAGTCCGTCCTTTGTC
Source organism: Nitrospira sp. KM1 (assembly GCF_011405515.1). Lineage (NCBI taxonomy): Bacteria > Pseudomonadati > Nitrospirota > Nitrospiria > Nitrospirales > Nitrospiraceae > Nitrospira > Nitrospira sp. KM1. The sequence continues at coordinate 614,271 of NZ_AP022671.1, forward strand.
CATTGGAACACTGCCCAATAAAGTTCCCCTCGCCGGCTATTCAATACCGGGCACAAAAGACGTGTCGAGCCTCGGAGATTCCAGGCCATGGCCTCCAGGGTGGGAACGACCGCGAAGGGCGTCTGCGTGACCGAGCGGAATCCAAGGATGGTCGCCAACCCGACGCGCAGACCGGTAAAGGATCCAGGTCCGATGGACGCCACTAAGCCATCCAACCGTTCGAGCGACAGCCCGGTGACCGCGAGCAGCTTATCGATGGTAGGGAGAAGGAGTTTGACATGAGCGCCGGCGGCCTGCTGGTCGTGCCGGCCAAGCACGTGGTCCCCGTCAAGAATCGCCACACTCTGCCAAGCAGTCGCCGTATCGACGGCCAAGACTTTCATCGCCAGCGTCGCAGCCCTTCTATCCTTGTTGTTGACCTTGCCCGAGATCGCCGGGCTTGATCGGCTGGTTTGGAATGAGTTCGTGAAAGGTGACCTGGACGCTGCCCCGTCCGCGGCCGTCTTCCAGCGAAATTTTGAACGGACGGAGCAGCCTCGTTTCCGTCCCGGACGCCGAAGCCGGGAGATCCCCTACGGCACGAAAATCCTCATATTCAATGGAAGCGTCCAGTTGCCCCGATTCCGTCAGCCGTTCCTCGCGCACCACGAGCATCGTACGCCGATCGAACCAGAGACGCCGGCGCAATTCCTGCGTTCCGTCCGGCCGCGTACCGGAGATGTCGAGCCGATAGCGATCGCCCTGTTCATGTATGGCCGCTGATTCGCCCGGCAAGAGCGCTCCGGTTCCCAGGACACCTCCCATGGCCCAGATGCTCAGTTGAAATGGGCGTGCCAACTTTCCCATTTCGCTCGTATCAGAACCTTGCCCGGAAAGCACGCGACCCATCGTGGGAAGCCTGAGCATGTATTGATCGTCCATCTGCACGAACTCGAACAATTCGCTGCCGACGGTTGTGAAACCTCGAAGGCGCATGGCATTGGGCCGTTGATAATACACGGCGCCTTCGACTCGTGTGGCGATCGGAAGGATGCCGCCCCGTACCTTGGCGCTGAACAATCCCTTTAAACTCTGGATCGCGGCTTGACGCCGGTGCAGCAACCCGGTCAAGTCCTCGACCGTCGCCTCCTGGAGCGGCGCCTCTTCGTGTGCGGGCGTCGTGCTGCATCCGGCGGATACCGTACCCAGTAAGCACATGATCAGGACTGTGCTGCGGATGCTAGGCCAAGACCACATCGAGTGCTTCTCCCACTTCGGTAATACCGACCAGTTCGATGCCATCGATCCGTTCGAGTTTCGCCAGATTCCGCTCCGGCAATAAACACCGCTTAAATCCCATTTTGGCCGCTTCGCGAATCCGCAATTCCGCCTGGCTGATGGCCCGAACCTCTCCGCTCAGGCCGATCTCCCCGAGCACGAGGAGCCCGTTTTCGACAGGAACTTCGCGCAAGCTTGAGGTCACCGCTGCGACGACACCCAGATCGATCGCCGGCTCGTCAATGTGCATGCCGCCCACCACGTTCACGTACACGTCCTGCCCGGACAAATGAAGGCCGAGGCGTTTTTCCATCACGGCCAGGAGCAAGGATACGCGGTTGAGATCGACGCCGTTGGCCATGCGCTTGGGCATCGCATAACTCGTCGAGGACACGAGTGCCTGCAATTCCACGAGGATGGGCCTGCTGCCTTCCAGGCTCGAGACCACGACCGAGCCGGTGCTCCGTTGCGGCCGCTCGGCGAGAAACAGTTCGGACGGGTTGGTCACCTCCTCGAGCCCGGAGTCCTTCATTTCAAAGACACCGATCTCATTGGTAGACCCGAAGCGATTCTTGACCGCCCGGAGGATCCGGTAGCTGTGGCCCTTGTCCCCCTCAAAATAGAGTACCGTATCCACGATATGTTCCAGCAATCGTGGACCGGCAATCGCCCCCTCCTTCGTCACGTGCCCGATGATGAACACCGGCACACCGGACCGCTTTGCGAACCACATCAACTGTCCCGCGACTTCCTGAACCTGGCTGATGCTGCCGGGGGCCGAGGTAATCTGTTCCGTATAGACGGTTTGAATCGAATCCACGACGAGCGCCGCCGGCTGGATGTCCTGCACCGATTTGAGGATCTGCTCGAGCGAGGTTTCGGCAAGAACCAGGAGATTGGGATGCTCGATCCCGAGCCGCTGCCCGCGCATTTTGATTTGGCGTGGCGATTCTTCCCCGGATACATACAAAACCGGCTGCTCAGCCGATGCAAGCCGCGGCAAGGCCTGAAGGAGAAGCGTCGTCTTACCGATTCCCGGATCGCCGCCGATTAACATCACGCCGCCTGGAATGACGCCGCCGCCAAGCACCCGATCGAACTCCCCGATACGTGTCAACCGGCGATCTTCGCCGACGACTTCGATGTCGCCGATCGGAGTCGCCCGGGCCGGAGCGGACTTCATGACGACCGGCCGACCTTTGCCGGTCGGAGCCTGCCGTTCTTCCTTCATCGTATTCCAGCCGCCGCAATCCGGGCAGCGACCCAACCACCGGGGAGCCTGGTGCCCGCAGGCCTGGCAGGAAAAGTTGGTCTTAGCTTTCATCGGCAGCGCTTTCTCGATACCCGCAACCCATAATCATATCTTTGGTTCAACGAACGCCCCGCGGCCGTCATTCCGGAAAAGAATCCGGCGCGGTCATCTGCCAGCCTTCTCCATTCAGGGCCTTCATATACTCCACGAGATCCTTCTTTTCTTGGTCGGTCAGCCCCAACGGAATGATCAGATTCGAAAGGTGAGGGTTGACGATACCCCCGCGGTCGTAAAACTCCACGACTTCTTCGAGCGTCGCAAACCGCCCGTCATGCATGTACGGAGCGGTCCTGGCAATTTCGCGAAGCGTCGGAGTCTTGAATCCTCCGACGGTGCCGGGGTGTTGATCGACGCTGTAACGGCCCAAGTCGGCGCGACCTTTATCCCAATCGATGCCCAGATTGTGAAACTCTTCATCGCTGAAATTGAATCCTGAATGGCACCTGGTGCAGCGGCCCTTGCCTTGGAATAGAGTCAGGCCCCGCCGCGCCGATTCGGACAGCGCGTTCACCTCGCCTCCCATATCGAACCGGTCTGCAGGACTGTTCCCTGATAGAATCGTCCGTTCAAATGCAGCGATAGCTTTGGCGATCCCATCCATCGTCACATCGGAACAAAATACCTGCTGAAAGCGATCGCGGTAGCCCTTGATACTGTTCAACTTGGCGACCTCGGTATCCGAAGAGATCATGCCCATCCGAACCGCCTTGGTCAGCGGGTTCTTCGCCTGATCTTCCAGCGTACTCATCTTACCGTGCCACAGCTGAGCGCGGCCATACAGGCGATTCACGACCGTCATGCTGTTGCGGGTCGATAATTGATTGGAAATGCCCATCGAAAGTTTCGTACCATCCGTCCAAGCCAATTCCGGCTTGTGGCAGCTTGCACATGAGATGGTGTTGTCCATCGACAGACGCGGGTCGAAGAAGAGCAGCTTGCCCAGCTCGACTTTCTCGACGGTCAGGGGATTCTCCGCCGGAATGTACGCCTTGATCTCGTCCTCCAAACCGAATGGAATTTTCAACTCGTACGGCGTGGCAGTCACCGTGCAACTTTTGCCGGCTAATGGGGCCACGCCAATGGGATTGGCAGCGACCGGCGCCAGGAATTGAAGGACTGTGGTCAGGACGAACGCCGTGCAAACAAACGGACTGCAACCCCGAACCATCCGCAACGATGCTCGCAGCATGATCAGCCAATCTCCCTTGGGTCTGTGACAACGGCGATGAGGGTCTTGATACCGCGCTTGCGCAGGGGGAGATTAATTCATAACAGTGGTAACATCAACGCTCAATGTGCGCTTCACGATCGAACTGACCCCGCACGAAAAGTAACAACACGCTAATCGTGCGCCTTCACCCCTTCGTAGGGGAGAACCTGTGTGCAGGTTTGTTTTATGATCGATTTCGCTGATATACATCACATCCATCTCTAGATCGAGACTATATATGCACGACTATTGGTTCAAGAAACATGCTCTATGTGCACTGATCCTCTGTATTGGCTCCGTCATCACCGTGAACGGCTGCAATGACGTCTCCAACGCTCCGCCGCCTCCGACCGGTCCCACGGGACTCACAGTCACGACCACCGCGCTTCCCCCGGCGACCATCAACCAGCCCTACGCGGCAACGGTCAGCGCCACCGGCGGCGTCACTCCATATAGTTGGTCTGTGTCTCCGGCTTTGCCGGCCAACGTGGCACTTGATGCCGGGACCGGAGCAATCAACGGCATCCCAGCGGCGCAAGGCGCCTCCAACCACACCTTCACCGTCCAGGATTCTTCGAATCCACCAAAAACCTCGCAGCGGCTCCTGACATTCAATGTGCCTGGCGCTCCGAGCATTACGACGACGTCGTTGCCACCCGGCACCGTCAATTCGCCATATCCGCCCACGACGCTGACGGCAGCGGGTGGACTGCCCCCGCTGGTGTGGCAACCGGCTGCCATGCCGTTCGGACTCACATTCGACCCAGGCACACAAACGATTCTCGGCACGCCTTTGAGCGCAGGCTCGCAGAACGTTACTTTCACCGTTCGGGATTCTTCCGTCCCCCTGAACCAAACTGGTTCAGCCACGCTGAACCTGACCGTCAACGCAGCTCTGACGATCAACAACAGCTCCCCTCTTCCAGGCGGGACCCTGAATCAACCTTACGGGCCGGTGACGCTCACGGCATCGGGCGGTGCGCCGCCATATTCCTGGTCCATCCTCGGCGGGACGGCTCCGGCCCCCGGCTTGTCGATGACGGCGGGTGGAATCATCACCGGGACTCCATCGGCTGCCGGATCATTCACGAACACCTATCGCCTGCAGGACAGCAACGGCATCGTCGCGACCAAACCGCTCGGCATGACCATCGCCACCCTGGTTATTACCACTCCCTCGCCGCTGCCGAACGGCAAAGAACTCTTCCTATATACGGGGCTCAATCCTTTGGTAACGATGTCGGCGAGCGGGGGGACGCCGGGCTACACGTGGAGTGCCTCCGGTCTTCCGACTGGTCTTACCATGAGTTCATCAGGGCAAGTCACTGGCATTCCCGCTCTCGGAACTTCAGTCGCTTCACCGTATGCAGTCGTTATCTCGGCCACAGATTCCGCCGGCCTGAGCGTGAGCCAAACCTTTAGCTTGACGATTACACCGTAGTTTTGAGGAGTGAGGACTGACAGGAACGATCGGAATAGGACGAGACGGCTTACCCAAGCCTCAGCCCGGAATACACGACTCCGTTCGTTCTCGAAGAATCGGGAGCGCCGATGTAGAGGCGCAACGTCGAGACATCGAACATCACCACTCCCGTGAGCGTTCTTCCCGCAAAGAGACAAGGCGCCGGTCCGAACGTCATCCTCTGATCAAAGACGTTGCCACGTGTACGCGGGGTCGCCGAGCCGGTGAACGTACAGCCGTTGCTCTGGGACCCTGCGAATCCGCCGTCGGCCGCCACGGTGATATTTGTCGATTGGAGGCCGGCGGTCGTTCCGAGCTGCCCCGCATAAAATCCGGCCAAGCTCGATGTCGCCGGCGTCGTATCGTAAGCGGAATTGTAGGAACTGTTGAAGCTCTGTTCCCCGCCGGATACGTACGTGACCGTGCCGCTGAACGATTGATGACGGTCATAGTTCGCTGAAATCGTCGCATCGAGTGCGCCCCTTCCCTCGGCGTTGATGTCCTTGGCGTTGGAAGAGGAAAACCTGCCCTCTGTCGAGGTGCCTGTCCCCTGAATCATCCCGGCAATCTGATTGATATTCCCCGGGACGGAATAAAAGAAATAATACGTTCCATCACTCAATACGGCGGCCGTCAGCGTCCGGCCACTGCCGGTGCTGCCGGACCACGCTCCTTCGGCGGTCGTTGCCACCGAGTCCGACTCACCTTGATCGCCACAACCCGCCAGGCTGAGTGCGACGATACAGGCCACGATTCCAGGCACGTTGAATTTCATGCACGTACCCTACAGCGGCGCCGGTCGTGACATCAAGGGAATACCCTATTAGGTGGGTGATCCGATTCGTTGGATGAGCGGAATGACGCAGAATTGCCGGCTTCTTGACCGTTCACTGTGGCAAACAATCGATTATGTGCAAGTGTGCGTGCCAAGCATGGAAGGTATGACAATGAGGGGAGTGACCGGCTGGTGCGCAGTCGGATTTAAAAGAAGGAATCCAACCACCCCTTTTCATGCCTTTTTTCAGGGGTGTCTTTGAAGACTTTCCCGACCGTCGTAACCCCCTTTCTCACCGCCTGGTCGAGGACATCTCCCGACGTAAGCGGCTTGCAAAATGCCTGTTGTGCACCATTGGCAATAGCGAGGTTCAAGACTTCCTTATTGTGCAAGCGAGTGAGCACGATGACCGGAACATTCGGCCTTCTCGCTACCGGAACGAGTTTGATCAAAACTTCGAAACCGCTCATATCCGGAAGATCCAGCTCCAGAATTACGCACTGGACCGGACGAGACCCATAGATCGCCAGACCGGCCTGGCCGTCGAGCGCCTCGAGAATTCTGTACTCGGGAGAAATAATCCGCAAGCGGTCGACGAAGTAATGCCGGTCCTGATCATTCCCGTCTATGAACAAGACCGTTGTCGTACCGGTCGATGAGAAACCAGGAGACATGAAGGCCATCGGCGACCACCCTCGGTTCATGATCTGGCGATGACTGCGCGGTCCTAGAATCGTAGGCCGTTGCAAAAGTGAGGTCAACAGGGCACAAATGGCCTCTGGTGGCCGATTTGCTGCCATTCCTGGCGCTCGAGAGACAGGCCTTCAGGCCACAATTCGAAGGAGCATCTGACACCGCTTTTAGCTTGGATTCTGGAAGGAAGTGCTTCAGAGAACTTGCTACGGTCCGACCGTGTTGCCTCAAGCCGCGACATTCACCCCATTCTGCTTGAGTACCTCCAATACCTTGGGAATATCCGGAGGGCCGGGGGGAATCTCCTTGCTGATGGCGGTGAACATCTGTGAAGCCGTGCCACCCTGACCGGTGAGTTCGAGCATTTGGCCGCCGCCGGAGCCGTAGCGAAAACCGTGAATCGTGCCGGCGGGCACGTGCACGAGCGTACCGGGCATGCACAGTACGGTCTTGTCTGCGCAACTGAACTCGATCTGGCCTTTGAGGATAAAGAAAGACTCATCCCAGGCGTGGCTATGCAGCGGCGGACCCGTTCCTTCGTCTCCCTGCTGGAGGCTGATCTCATACGATCGTGTCGCCGCGTTTGACGCGAGCACGGTCACCTTGGTACCGAGCACATCCAATGCGGGATCGTAGTCCTTGGGTGTCACGATAAACGGCTGGGTCTTCACGGCGGTATGTTCGCTCATGGCTGGAATCTCCCCTCGTAATCGGGAAACGATTGTCGCGGTTCCTCGATTCGCTTGTCAACGCCTGCCCGGACATTCACAGCGGCCAAGGGAAGCTCGGAGGCATCCGTAACACGCGGTCCGTTCGACCCCTGTTCTGTTCATTTCAATCAAGTTCTCCGTGACCGTCGAAAGTCACTCGTTTCTTGACGCCGGCAAGGTTGTTGGGAACGATAGCAGTCACAGCACGACAGGTTGTCAGATCAATCCGACCGGCACCGCAGAAATCAGGAGGCCCCGTTGAAACCGCATACGTTTACTACTGTGCTCACGTTCGTCCTCATTCTCTCCGTGAATGCCGCCTCCAATTTGCCTGCCTGCGCACGAGAATTGGACCTTGAGGTGTACGGCATGGTCAGTTATGGAATGACAGAAGCCGAGGTTGCCAGGCGCACCGGCTCACCCGATCAGCGGATCGATCAATATGAACCGACCCAGCTTGGACAGCGCGTGGTGAGCTATCAGTATGTTTGGAATGGCGACGCGAGCAAAGGAGAATGGACAACGACCATTACATTTTCCAGCAATACCAACAAAGTGGTGCAGATTGACCGAAGCCGGCGATAGTCAACCACCGATGGTTCTCTGCTGGACGACACTCTCTCCATATTTCTGCCTCACGGTTGAACATCGATATCCATCGTGAGCCATCGAAGCTCGCATGAACTAAACCTGTGACATCCCTATATACAGATCCAGCCCTTACCCATTGCAGGTGAGATCACTGACCGGTGGGAGGTTGGTCCATCTTCCGGCCGGTTGTTTCTCTTCTAGGAAAGTCGAAAACTTCTCTCTGTTCCTTGCCGGTGCGTGGTACTGCCTCGATTGCTCTGAACACTGCCTTGCTGAGCACATCTCCTGATGTGATTGCCTTATGTAAACAGACCTGTGCCCCGTTCTTCTCGACAAGCTCACTGAGCATAAAATTGGACAGTGTGGTGAGGACAACGACCGGGACAGTCGGACGACGAGCGATGGGAACCAGCTCGATGAGAATCTCGAAGCCGCTCATATTAGGAAGATCGAGTTCCAGGACTACGCAATCGATGTGGTGAGTATAGAAGCAGTCGAGACCCGTCTTCCCACTGTCGGCCAGGAATGTGAAGTACTCGGGTGCAAGGCGGTCGGCAAAATATTCGCGGTCTTCGCGATTTCCGTCAATGATCAGAACGGACTTCCTATCTGAATGTGCTGGTGAAGATGGAGGCCGGGGAGGAAGCAGATTTATCATGACAGCGATCTGAACAGGATGGTCAAAGAGCGTGAAAGGTTATTGTGAGGCGGATGGCATATTAGGTCAACAGACCGAGAAGCCCGGGTAGGAGCTGATTTGCCGGTCAAGATCATCGGCTTGGCAGGGTCTGCCTATCAAAAGTCCCGTGCTAAATCATCGTGATGATTTTAGCTCCAGGCCGATTCACTTGGAAATCCACACGGCTGGCACAGCTCGCCCGCGAGCATTAGATGGAAAGTCTGGTCTTAGTTCTAGAGAACTTGAACAATTCTTTCTGTTCCTTAGTAGCATACGGGACTGCCGCTATCGCCTTGAACACAGCCTCCCTGAGTTGATCTCCTGACGTGGCCGCTTTATGCAGCCCTGCTTGAGCGCCGTTCTTCACAGCAAGTTCGGTCAGCATCACGTTCTGTAATCTGGTGAGAACGATGACCGGAACAGTCGGACGACGAGCCACAGGAACCAGCTCAACGAGTACTTCGAATCCGCTCATATCGGGAAGATCAAGCTCAAGGACTACACAGTCGATTCGGTGGGCGTAAAAACATTCGAGGCCGGCCTTTCCTCTACCGGCCATGTACAGGAAATACTCTGGCACAAGACGGTCGGCATAATACTCTCGATCATTGAGAATACCGTCAATGATCAGCACAGAGTTCCTGTCATAGCTTCCGGTGGATGATAATTGCGCAGGAGTGGAGGGTGAGGTAGACGCCATGGAAGACCTCCTGCGTTATATGGTGAAGATGCTGTAGTCTGCGCCGGGTGGGAGATTTGGTCAAGGGACCTGGAAGCCAAGATAGGAGCCGATTTGCCGGCCAGCATCGTCTCTGCCCCGCTCGGCACGCCATGAACTAGAAGTCCTAGACCCCGCCATCATCCGCCGGATTCTGCCAAAGATCGAATCGCTCGCAGACGCTCCTCGTCCACACGGTGCCCGCAAGCTAACCGGCGAGAAACACGTGTGGCAAATCCGCATCGGTGTTCTCTGCGTCTCTCCTGATGGAAAGCGTATCAAGAAGATATGTGGGGTGGAATTGCATCTCACTTCTTGGAGCGTAAGACAAGAGCTCCTTCGTGCTTGAGCTTGGCGAGCCTATATCATATATGGTATACGTTAATCGCGACATGTGGGAGATCTTCGAACATCGACGCGCGGCAAAGCGGCTCGATCGTCTCCCAAAAGAAATCCTCAAACGGTATGAGAAGTGGAAAGATATCGTAAGGGTCTCTGGACCGTCAGGGCTTCGACTGATCAAGGGATTCCACGATGAGCAGCTGCAGGGAGAGTGGAAGGAACATCGGTCATCGCGCCTTGGCGATCAGTATCGCGTCATCTACAAGATGGACCAAGAACGAATTTTGGTTCTTGTAATAGATTTAAACCGCGCATGATTATCGGAGGCAATCATGAGAACTAGAGAATTTCAGCCGGCACGAAAGCGGGTGACCGTATCCGTCGGTGAATCGGTACGCATCATGCGGGAACTTCAAGGAGTCACACAGAATGAGCTGGCCAGGCTGACTGGAATCCCACAATCCACAATATCTGCCATCGAAACTGACAGCATCAATCTTGGCGTTGAACGTGCAAAGGTTCTGGCTCGTGCGCTACGTTGCCACCCGGCTGTGCTGGTTTTCCCAGGATGGGACATTCACAAGCCGTCTGCCGCGTAAAATCCTTGCGCCCGCCGACACGTCGAAGCCCCGCGACTCTGCAATGCAATTTGGAACCAATCAGCAGTAAAGTTCCACCGCAGCTCGCGAACTTCCGAAAGAATCGCCATCTCGGAGTGCTACTTCATGAAAGCCTTTCTTCTCTCAGTCAACATCAATGCCTACAATAGGAGATGAGGTGGCAATGGAAAAGCTGAAAAAACGTTAGCTCGTCCATCCTCTGGAAGGCAAGTAACCGAGCAGTCTTGCCGGCTTTGTTTTGTCAGCTCTCATCCCACCTTGGGCAGGTGGAACTCGGCAATTACCGGTAGTGTGACTGGTTCTCCTTTGGCGACACGAGACGAGAAAAACAGAATTTCGAGGTTTTCAAGATCATGCGTCTGTGGGTTCAGCCGAGCAACGACCCCATAATCTAATTCCTCGGAGTCCTGCTCGGGATACGGTTTCGTTTTTCCGAGATACAATATATCGCCGGCTTTGTCGTATTCCACCGTCAGGGTCGTTTCCATAGCACTACCCCTCCTGAGAGCTGCCGAGCCACATACGCGGTCACGATCCAATGTCGACCGGGGGGAGACGGATCAGCGACCACCACAACGACAACAAATTTACCGCCTTTGACATCAGGAAACCAATGGGAAAATAACAGACTGTTGGAGAATCGAACATCCTTCCGCACTTCATCAGGATCAGCTAGGGTTTCTTCGATGTGATCTCGGTGTTGGGGCAATAACTCTGGGTGCTTCTCGCGGATATGCGATTCTCGCTCTTCTGTCAATTCGACCTGAGTCTTAAGGAACGGACAGCGCAAGTTCATCGCAGCTTTCCCTTGTGCCTCGTCGTGAGGCACTCAATGCTCCCGACCATCAGGCCCAGGAGCAACTGCGGCAGGATACATTGGCATGAGGATTTTGGAAAGTGCTGGCATGCGGAAGACGGCGGATCAGAGTTCAGTGGCAGGCACGGTGTGGAAAGATTGGAGCGACGGCAGAATCCAGCGGATCAGCAGTAAATACCGCCTCAGAAAAAACTTCCGGTACATTTTTCTTTATTCAAGACAATTGTTCACCCCAAAAACTTTGACACCGTTTCTCCTATTGAGCGTAATGCAAGGGCAATCTCTTGATGTTGGCTTTGCACCGTAACTCGGTTATTCTTCAGGCGTGAAGGTTGGCGATGTACTGGATAAGCTACGAGAAGATGGTTGGTTCATTGTTGCCACGAAGGGCAGTCATCGCCAATTTAAGCATGCCAGTAAACCTGGCCGCGTCACTGTGGCTGGCAAACCAAGCGATGACTTGCCTCCTGGAAACTGAATAGTATCTTTAAGCAAGCTGGCTGGAAAAAAGGAGCACACTGACATGCGTTATGCTGTGGTGATAGAAAAAGCACCCGCGAATTATGCGGCATATGTTCCGGACCTTCCCGGCTGCATCGCCACGGGTGCCACCGTTGCAGAAACCGAGTCGCTCATCCGTGAAGCGATTGAGTTTCATTTAGCGGGACTCAAAGAGGATGGCCTTCCTATTCCTCTTCCAAGCAGCCACGTCGAATACGTGGATGTTCCTGCCTAACAACCATCCGATCGACGCAGGCCACCGCAGCGTGTACTACGTGTTAAGCCCTCTCGCAACAAGGACTCTGAACTGGGGTTCTCCAACCCTCATTGCCTCACTCTCCGGCGGATAGCCCTGCTTCCGGCTGATCGGAAGTCTGGCTATCGGCTGATTGCAAGGTTCAAGGTCGGCTAATTGAAACCTTTCACGCCGGCTGCGCAACAGGTCTTTACTGATTCAACCCATTCCTATCATGCAGGTTGCATAATGCAGCACGAGGAGTTGGCTAGATTTCAATGCGAATGCGGGCTTTTCAAGTATGCGCCCTTTAGCAATGGGCACGTGATACACGTGGACTGCGTGCCGGGTGCGGATGAAAACGCTCTACAGATACGTGCGTGCGAATTTCCATCCAGTCGCTCAACTTCGAGTGGAATCTGCCTGAAAAAAGTAGAATGTCCCCGTTCGCAGCTCTCGTTTTGGCGTCCCTCATGACTCGACTTTTATACAAGATCTTCCGCCTTACAAGAGTTGAACCGAAGGAAGGCCACATCGAGGATGCCGACGTAGCAAACTGGCGCGTGATCTTTCGTTTCGAAGATGGACACGCGTGCGACGTCGAACTGATTGACTACCACTAATGGGAGAATGAACCATGCGTATGAAGAGACCCCCTCATCCGGGACAGATCATTCGGCGGGAGTGCATCGAGCCCTTGAGCCTGACAGTCACCGAAGCGGCGGCCCGACTGGGCGTGACGCGGCAGAATCTGAACAATCTGCTGAATGGGAAGTCGGGAATTTCGCCGGAAATGGCGATCCGGCTTTCCAAGGCCTTTGGCAGCCGGGCGGAAGTGTGGCTTGGGCTTCAGATGGACTACGATTTAGCAGAAGCAGAAAAGTCGGCAAGCAAAATCAGAGTCACGAGGATCACGCCCAAGAAAGAAGCCGGCGTGGTTGCGTGACGCGGTCGGGAGAAGGTCGTGGCGAAGAGTTGAACTGATGATAATTCTCTCATGGGAGGAGGAGAGGCATCGCGCATTGTCACAGAGGAAACAGGAGGCAGAGGCCGGAACCGGCCGGCCGGAGAGGAACAAGCAGCGGAAGTGACAGGGTCATTTCTTGACGGAAAAAGATTCCCGGTACCTTTGTTTTGGACAGTCAGCCTGAGGGCCGTCAATGCGCTCATCGAGCAGAATGTTCCTCTCTTTATCTCTTGACTCCCCCTGCAAGCCTACTTAGGCTGTAGCCACACTTGCAGCTACGGAGGAGAACGTGAAGTTTGCCAACGTACGTGAACTGAAAAGTAAGACATCTGAGATGCTCAGAACGGTTGAACGGGGCAACACAGTTCTAGTCACCACACATGGGCGGCCGACAGCGATGCTGGTACCGGTAACAGAAGACGACATCGAAGACACCCTCTTGGCCTATAGTCCCCAGTTGCGAAAGAAAATTGATGAGGGGCTGAAGGATATTCGAGCAGGGAAAACGATGGAATTGTCGGAATACCGCAAATCCCGCTTCAAGAAAAAGGCGCGCACCAGGTGACCTATCAGGTCTACTTGTCGGCGCATGCGCAACGGGACCTCGACAGATGCTCGGACAAGATAGCCAAGCAGATTCTCGCCGATTGTGCCCGCCTCGCCGATGATCCGATTCCTGATGGAAAGCGCATCAAGAAGCTGCAAGGGATGAGGGTGCCCTGTATCGATTGCGAGCGGGAGACTATCGAGTCGTTTTCTCACGATCAGGAACCCGAATCGACATCGTGCGCGTGCTGAGTAAACCGGACTTCCAAAAGTTCTACTAAAGGGAAGGTCTGATTAATTCAAAGTTTCATACGCGGATCAGTTGAATTCCCCATGTTTTGCGGGCCCGGTTAATCGCAATCGTGAATTATTCAGACCTTCCCTAGAAAGCCCCACCCTCTACATCATCTCTTGACGGTACCGGAAGAAGTTTCCCGATATTTTGTTATCTCCATGGGGAATGTATGATTGCAAGACTTTACCCTCTCTGTTCCTCAGTAGACGATTACACCTTCGCAGTCAACTTTCCTGTCCCCTTTTTCTTCTTCTCTTATCTTAGGCGCAGCGATCAACAGCATGTGTCACCCATGAAAGTAAAGCATGTTCCTCAGCATGGACCCTTTCAAGTAGCTCGGCTGATGGCATCTTCAGACTTGTAATTTTTCGGGCTAATTCCTGTGGCGGAAGTCCCTGGTTCACTAGAGTGGAAACGTCCAATCCCAGCGGTATTGAACCCACTCCCTCCTGAAATTGAGAAAGCATCGGTAGAACGACTTTCCAGCTTTGCCTTTGAGATACGTCTGGACAAGCCAGAATCCATAACTTGCAGCTCTTCTCAATTAGATCTTTGGCATGCGGTAATGCTGAGACATCATAGATCAGAGTCGGTTCAATACTGCCGGAAGCAATCAGATCTGAAAAATCACAGGCAACGGCATTGGCAGTTTCAATGGCGGCCTTGACCTTGTCAGTCTGCTTTTTCTTGTTGAAGATACCAAACATGATTCCTCCTCCCCAAGATAATGATGTCATCAATCTTACAGAGATCCGAGAATAGCACCATCAAATGAGTATCATGAGCAATCCTCTGACATCGCCGAGCTTCCGATATTTAACTTAGGCCAGCGACTTTCCTTCAGCGGCTTTAAGTAACATGAGAGACTGCGGATGTAGAGACCTTGTATCAAGATTTTTTTGCAACTAGGCCGCTCCGTCCGCCAATCAAGCAGCCTCGTAGCTTTCTCCGAATTGGTCAAATCATTATCTCTCTCTGGTCTCCTTTTCTAGAGGAAGAAGAAAGGGAGCAGGGTACAGAAGCCATCTATACCTATCTGTATGTGTGGCCCCGCGGCGCCTTCAATGACACAGATCGTCGACATCAGGGCCGTTCGATCGGACTGGCAGTCGAGAGGATTCAGCTGCTACGCGTTGACAGACCCGCACCCCTGGTTTGGGAGGATTACCGGCCACCCTCTCAATGACAGTATGGCTAAAGAGGGCGGTGGCTGACTGCTAAAAGTAGGATTGACTGACTTATACTCGTTGAATCACATGTTTTTATAGGAATATGAGCGCTAGCGGTTTCTTTGTCCCGCCGCACAGGGAACCAGCTTGAGGCTTGCTCTTCGCAAACACATGAACTAATCTTTGCCCCGCCCTGGAAGATTTCTCATCTGCGAATGAAGAATGTAACTCCATTTCATGCTAGCACTGTTGTCATCAACGACAAGAGTAAAGAATGGATTCCCACATCGTTTGATAACTTTCTCGAAGAACTGAGACATCTTGAAGATCAATTCAATACTGATGACCGCTTGCTTATCTTTCGTGGTCATCGAAGAAGACAATGGCTATTGGATTCTACATTTGTTAGATCTTGCAAGGCGGTCTTATTCGGTCTTAAGGAATATCAACGTTTTTCCACGCGCCTTGCGAATTCAAGTAATCTACATTTCGCCCTTCTAAACCTGTTCCTCTTTAAGTTCGGAATCTTAGCTCGCCCGTCAGCAGAACTACACACATTGGAAACATCACGCGGCATCGATCCTTGGTTTGAATTCATGAAACGAGTTCAACAACATCCCGATGAAGGCCATGACGGTCCTTTTTGCCTAAAAGGAACGAACATTTTAGATTGGACGAAGTCATCCGACGTTGCCTTGTATTTTGCCAATGATAATAGGGCGGGAGACGGAGCTGTTTTTGTCAGTGACTCGACCGCGACTGGCAAAACATTACAGGTTGTGCCAGTTGGTTCCATTCTCGATAAGATGCATCAAGATGGAAATGCCGGCAAGGCGCTGGGTGTGCCGTTGATGTTCCATCCAGAACATCAAATCCTAAATCAAAGGGCGAAAAACCAGCAGGCGATTTACTTCGCTCAGATGGAGCTCAGAGTTGACCTGGAAGTCATTTGGCGCGAACAGGAAAAATGGTTAGAAGACGAAACCATAGTTATCAAGCTTGTCTTGCCAAGCGGTACTGAGACGCAGGTGAATGAATATCTGCTCAGAAAGGAAATTACTGCGGGATTTCTTTTTCCGATGAGCTAAAGATGGTACGCGAGAAATCACTCTTCCAATTCTTATAGCGATGATGAGGCATTCGCCTAACCCCACTCGCTGCAGCCTGCCGCAAGCGCGCTTCTTCTTGTTTTTAGCGTTTGAGCCGTTTTTCAGCTTCCATATACTGACGGCATGCTCATTTTTCAGGTTGAGGTGGTGGAGGGCTTGGCTGTTGAGTTCCCGACTGATTCAGTCGGGACCGGTTTCTGAAGGACCACCATATTGTTAAGGAGTGATTCAGTATCTGTAATCCGCAGTAGGTGACTAGGAAGCAAAGGAATGAAAAGAGAATCTGGGTAATAGGCATTCCATCTGTTATGTATTTACCAAATGCCCATAGGGCAAGAGTGTATCCCAGCAGAAAGATGAGACATAAAATAGTCCACACATGCCAATCAACGATTTTGTCAGCAACACGAGCAACACTATTGGCATTGGACCAAGCAGCCACAGCCTGAATGTAGAATATCAAGGAGGCAATAGCGAAGCCAAAGAGAATACTTGTAGCTGTGAGAAGATCGTTTAGATGAGCACGAATTGGGGCGATCGCTGTTGGATCATAAAAAAACCAAATGTATGCTCCAACCCAGCTAATGAGAGCAGTCCAAAATTCGCCATCTTTCCAAAGCGCTTTCCGAAATACGACACGCTGAAGGAAATGACCGAGTTCGTAATACATTGCTACTGGAGATCGTCCATCATTCGTGTCATCTTGGTCCATACATCAGTAGTCGTCACCTGCCCCCTATCGTTGATTTCAAAATCAAGCAAAGCATGTTTCCCCAGCTTTTCCGTGTTAAAACTATCCCTCTCAACACCCCGTCGCCCTTTGATCGCCGCATAGCCTAGTTCACCTCGGCCTAGCTTACTACGAATCCATTGAATAAAGCCTCCCTGGCGCTTCAAGCTGGACCTACGCCTTGCACGGAGGGTAACTTCGGCCTTGTGAGCGTCGGACTCTCGAGCAACTATTCCCAGTTCCGTATCCAAATCCTGCCATCCGGGATTGGGACGGACAATCCTCACCGTTGCCTCAGTGATTCGATCCAGTGTTCCAAGGCGTCGAATGAATTCAGGCCCAGGCTCTGCTTCGAGACTAACTGTAACGGGTTCGGCGGCATTACTAGTATTCTCGTTATGAAATTTGTCGATCATCCATTGCAGATAATGTTCCACACTGGAAGGCCAAATACCACGCTGATTTCTTTCGATTAGCATCATGTATCGAACTCCACAGCGCCTTCCTAAAAGGTGTGTCCATTCAACACTAGTTTGCGTGTCCGTTAGCGGATTTGGCTGAACATGAAACGCCTCAGTGTCGAGCACATCAGGTCGATAACCTTTTGTGAAACTCATGAATCGTAAACGCAAATAATTATGTTCTAACTTTGCCTCGCTCAAGACATAAGACTTGTCCCCGGCTTTCATTGCCAAATCGGATAGCCGCCGAGCTTTCCTTCGGACATCAAGAACGAATCTTCCATAGTTAGAGTCTTGCTCCAACCCAGAGATTGTCAGTCTGTAAACTTCCACCTTGCGCTGTTTTGTCGGCATAACAGACCACCCCTATACATTGGTTAACGTCTCTGATGCTCACAGCTCTCCTTTGAAGGCTTTGGGTAGGATGAAGGGCAGAAGTACGGCGAGTTCGTTGGAGGTTTCGGCTCGTTGCATTTCACCGAGTCTATTCTAGTTTTGACCTGCCGCAGCTTTACCTGAATAGGCCGTGAAGGTAGCGACATACGGTAATCAAGAAAGTCCGAGGGATTCAACGCCTACGTCGTGAGGGATGGAGAATGTACCGGGAGTCTTTTGTGAACGCATATTCCTGCTGGCGCTGATGAATGACGGATGCTCAATCTGCATCGTAACTTCTATCGCTTACTTCAGGTGTGAGCCGGGGGAACTTTCGTATGTGATCCGAAAGACCATATCCGTCAGCCATCGCTTGAATGAATCGTTATCCATAAATTGCTTGAACAGCTCCGTATCGTCCTTGAGCACTGCGGTCATCACTCTTGCCAACGCCTTATCGTGTTCAATTTTCGCGTTCTGCCTGTCCGAGTTCTGTTTCGCATTTTGATAGGCCGTGTCAGCAGCCACACGGTTCGGGATGTCTTCTGTGATCAGCTTGTGCACCCGGTCGGCGTCCGTCCAGGGAATGTTGCCGAATTGATCGTTGAAAGATTTGAGAATATTAGAAAGCCGGTCAAGTTCCGCTTCGGGCTTACTCCCCCCGCCTGTCATGGGTACCGGTTCGATCTCGGCGTTCTCATTCGGCAACTGGATCTTCATCGCCGCTTTCTTCTCAATACGGTAACTGTCCATATCGATGGCGTCCAGGATGCCCTTGGAGAGATCCTCTTCTTTCGGCGCCGGCAACTTGAGCACGAGGAAGTTGAGAAAGATGGACAATTTCTCCCACTTGGCATTCGTGTAGGGCAGGATTGAAGAGAGGAAGCCATACGCCCGCAGAAACGCCTTGGCCTTCCCCTTGAAGTCGACTTGCCCATCTTCGTTGAGCTGCTCATTATAGACACCCACGCAGGCGTCCAAGATGGGATCGAGCCTGTCACGGTCGGCTCCGCCGAGATACAGCGTCACAAGCTGCTCGATCTGCGTCGGAGCATACACTTGATAACCGTCGAGCGCGGCTTTCAAGTCATGGAGTTTGTTGGGATCAGTCTCTTCAGCAAGAATCGTCATGCGATAGTAGTCGGCGAAAGCCTCCTGGATCGTGTCGCTATCGTTCATGAAATCAAGTACGAATACATCATGCTTCTGTGGGTGAGAACGATTGAGACGCGAGAGGGTCTGTACGGCCTTGACCCCGGATAAAACCTTATCCACGTACATCGTGTGGAGCAGCGGCTCGTCGTAGCCGGTTTGGAACTTGTCCGCGCAGATCAGAAACCGATAGGGATCCTCCTGTATCTTGTCCGCTATCTGACTTGATGGAAAACCGTTCAGCGAAGCTTCCGATACCTTGACGCCGCCGTACTCGTGTTCGCCTGAGAAAGCCACGATGGGCTTGTGCGGACTCTTCCGTTCTGTCAGATAATCGCGGAAGGCATAGAAATACTGGATCGCCCGCTCGATCCCACTAGTCACCACCATAGCCCGCGCCTGCCCGCCGATCTTGTTCAACGCCAGGACCTGCTCATGGAAGTGATCCACCATGATTTCGGCCTTGAGGCGGATGGCGTGGTCATGACTTTCGACGTAGCGGCGTAGCTTCTTCTTTGCCCGCTTGGTGTCGAACTCCGGATCGCCCTCCACCTTCTTGATCAGTTTGTAGTAACTCTCGACCGGGGTGTAGTGCTTAAGCACATCCAGGATGAACCCTTCCTGAATTGCCTGTTTCATCGTGTAGCTGTGGAAGGGACGATGTTGAATCTTCCCTTCTGCGTCCGGAGGAAGTGCCGCGCCGAAAATCTCCAACGTCTTGTTCTTTGGGGTGGCGGTGAAGGCGAAATAACTCGCGTTTGGAAGAAGCTTCTTGGCCTCCATGAGACGGTTGATTTTATCTTCAATGGTTTCGTCATCCTCCTCAGCTCCGGCAACCGAGAGCGCGATGCTAAGGGCAGCCGCTGTCCGACCACCCTGGCTGGAATGCGCTTCATCGATAATGATGGCGAATTTCTTCCCACGTTGCTCATTTCCAATCTCATCCAGGATGAATGGAAACTTCTGCACCGTGGAGATGATGATCTTCTTCTCCTCGGCAATGAATTTCCGTAGATCCCCGGAGTGCTCGGCATGCGCCATCGTTGCGCCCACCTGGGCAAACTGTTTAATGGTGTCACGGATTTGCTTATCGAGGATGCGACGATCTGTGACCACGATGATCGAGTCAAAGGCCGATCCTTCGTCCTTAGGCAATCCGATGAGCTGATGTGCGAGCCAGGCAATGGAATTCGACTTGCCGCTGCCCGCTGAATGCTGAATCAAGTAACACCGGCCGACCCCGTGCTGTCGTGCATCGGCAAGGAGCTTGCGCACCGCATCGAGCTGATGAAAGCGGGGCCAGATCTGTACCGCCCTCTTCCTGCCTGTCTTCTCATTCTTTTCTTCGACAACCTGAGCGTAGTTCTCCAGAATATCGGTCAGCCCTTCCCGGCTAAGAATCTGCCGCCATAGATAGTCGGTCTTAATGCCATGTGGGTTAGGCGGATTCCCTGCTCCATCGTTCCAACCTTGATTGAAGGGAAGAAACCATGACCCTTTCCCTTTGAGATGCGTACAGAAGCGGACTTCGTGATCATCTACCGCGAAGTGTACGATGCAGCGTCCAAACTCGAAGAGCTTCTCGTGCGGATCACGGTCCCGCTTGTATTGCTCTACCGCATCTTCGACCGTCTGCTTCGTAAGATTGTTCTTGAGCTCGAACGTGGCGATCGGCAAGCCATTGATGAATAGACAGAGATCGAGCGCTCGTTGTGTTTCATCACGGCTATAACGAAGCTGCCGCGTAACGGAGAAGCGATTGGCGGCATAGAGAGACTCGGCCTTCTCATTGCCCGGCGACGGCGTACCGCAAAATAAAGAGACATCGTACGGCCCGTCCTTGACGCCGTGCCTAAGCACATCAATAATTCCACGTTTGGTTATCTCCCCCTGAAGTCGAGACAGAAACTTGCGCCTTGTCGGGCTATCGTTATAGAGGTCCAGTGACTCCGCCGTTTTAGGCTGAGTGGCGTGGAGAAAGGCACGAAGTTGGGTGAGATCGACACAGAACTCGCGGTCGTAGTCTTCGGCTTGACCGACAATCCATCCGGTACCGCCATATCGTTCCCGAATAAGGCTGACGCCCTCACCAGCAGGCGGTGATTCGCCGGATCGCCGGCCAGCCATCGCCGCAACGATAAGGCTTTCGAGACCTTTCTCGCTGGTGTCGGTGTTCACGCTACCTCTCCAATCAGTCAAGTGACCATCAAGTACTTAAAGGCTCTCTTACCTATGATTTCAAAAGAGTAGGCTCTCGGACTTGCTCATCAGACCCCATTCTAATCAAGTACCCATCAAGTACCGGAATGCCGGTCTGATAAATAAGACTTTCAACACTTGACTGGTTCATGTGCTGATAAGGACGACTCGAGCCTAGCGCGCGGCAGGTATAACGGATAACCACCCCTTGTCCTGAAGCACCTGCCAGGCTAGGCCAATCTGTTGCGGCGAGAATCGACGCTTCCGCTCGTTCCATTCAAACGTCGCTACGGTGGCCTTCTCTAGTGTGCTCGCACCTTCCTGAGTCGTAACCCAGTGGACGGTAGACAAGAGTTCCAAGCCAAAGGGTGTTTCGAACCCCTTCACCAAATCCGCAACTCGCTCGAATCGACGTTGGGTGATCGGATGTCCAGTCAGAAATTGCGCGGCTTCCTGGACGGAGCCAGGCACCAGTTCGAGTGGTTTTTCCGGATCATCAATTTCATCCGTATAGCCGGATGTCAAATAGCCTTCCACGCTGAGGAGTAGATGGCGAAGATTCTCCGCGTAGGGACCGTACGGAGCCTTGACATACCTGAGCCGCAGCGTCGTTTCTCCGGCCGCTTGCATGAAGTAGAAAAGCTTGTGGACCTCCAGCAAACTGATGAACGGGTCCATCAGCCCGGCAAGATAGTGCTGCATCAAAACCACAAGCGCAGCGCGTGCTTCCGTCATCTTCGGTACGGGCCCCGATGATGAGAGCGATTCTGCAGAGACAGGAGAGCCCGCTGGACTGAAAAGCAGTACTCGTACATCCGGGACTGCCATCAAGGCCTGCTCGATTCGAGGTCGTACGTCTCCCCAATCGAGCCCTCCTTGTCCACATCCAAGCGGTGGAATAGCGATAGAGCGAATGCCTAGCCGTAGGATTTCTGCGACGAGCGCCTTAAGTCCGGACTCGATATCAGTGAGCCGACTCTTCCCTTTCCAATGCCTCTTCGTGGGAAAATTGATGATGTAGCGAGGATTGGTAAGGCTGTTGATTCCGAAGACGAACATCTTCCCCGGCTGTAATTCCTTGCGCTTGCAGACCGCTTCGTAGGCCTTGAAGTTGTCTGGGAAGGCTTTGCGAAACTGGAGGGCAATCCCCCGCCCCATGATCCCGACACAGTTGACTGTATTCACCAACGCTTCCGCGTCGGCAGCCAGAATGTCACCTGATGTAATGGCAATCATGGGAGCGGCTCCTCTTCAATAATACCAATCACGAAGAATTTCAACAGGCGGCCTGTGAGCAGCACCCTGGAGAGCTGCTTCAGACTCGGCCTTTATCCTTGCAGAATAGACCCCAATCCGGCGAACCAATTCCCATGGAAACGATCCATGAACGAGAAATTCGGCCTGTTTACCTTCTTTCACATCAGAAGACCGGAAGTCGGTCTCAGCCACAGCAGCCTAGAACCTATCTCAAAATGGTTGTGTCGATGAAAGAAGTCTCTATAATGTGCCCGCATGCTGCGGTTGCGCGACGACCAATGGGAACGGATTCGGGAACATTTTCCCGAGGAACACATTCCCGAAGGCCGCCCCGGCCGCAAACCGGTGCCCGCCCGTGCCGTCTTGGAGGCGGTCTTGTGGATCCTGAACACTGGCGCGCAATGGCACCTGCTGCCGCAGTGCTATCCCAACTACAAAACGGTGCATCGCCGCTTTCAGCAGTGGTGCGACCGCGAGGTGTTGCGCGACATGCTCACGCAGTTGGCTAATACGTTGCGCGAGGAAGGCGCGATCGACGAGCGCGAGAGCTTCATTGATGCGACGTTTGCCTCGGCGAAGGGCGGAGGCGACGACATCGGGCCGACCCGCCGGGGCAAAGGCGTGAAGATTCTCGCCATTGTCGATCGGCATGGGTTGCCGCTCTCGGTGAGTACGCATGCCGCGAATCATCATGAGGTCACCTTAGTGCAACTCAGCTTCAATTTCTACATGCTGGAGGCCAAACCCGAGCATCTTATTGGCGATCGCGCCTATGACAGTGATGGGCTCGATGACGAGCTGAAGCAGAACGGCGTCAACATGATCGCGCCCCACCGCTCCACGCGAAAACTGAAGACCCAAGATGGTCGCCATCTGCGCCGCTACCACCGTCGCTGGCTCGTCGAACGCTTCTTTGCATGGCTGCAATGGAAGCGGCGCTTGCTGATCCGCTGGGAGTATTACGCCACCAACTTTCTCGGATTTGTGCAGCTTGCATCCATCACCATGCTCCTGAAGCAATTTTGAGATAGGTTCTAGTTAATCTGATCGAGCTTATCTAGTCCATCGCAAATCTGAACATAATAGGAACCCGCGTTCGAAAGACTAAACGTCCACAGACGCTCCTTTCTCTCTGCCCATTCCACAACCTCGTGCAGATCTGCCTCTAAATGAACAATCGGTTCCTGTCCACCTCGATAACTTAGGTCTGGATGATTGGCACAATGAATCAAGTACAACATTACAGATCGTGGGCAGAAATAGAATGGGACATAGTCGCCAACCTTCGTTCCAGCATGGCATGAAACGGAGATCTCTTCGATTCGCCGGCGTTTGATCTCGGACATCCCAATTGTCACGCTTGGACCACCCCGAGCAGCAATAGTGGCATCACACAAAAGCGTTCCGTCACCCACGATAGTCACCAGATTATCGATATGGGTAATGTGATAAATCTTAGGGCGATCAGGGACCGGCTCACGTCTCGGCCTCTTCAGACACCGCGTCGAGGTCTTCGCTTTCCGGATCATTTTCGCGTTCCGCGACCGCTTCAGCATCATCGAGAGGTCCGGGCTCTTCTGATGCGTCCGGCAGCTTGGCTGCTGCCTCCCGCACATCAAGCTTGCCGGTGACCACGTCGGCGATCAGGCGAGTGCGGTATTCGCGAAGCAGACAGATCTCGCGTTCTGCGAACTGCAAAGCCGACTCGACTTCCGTGGTAGCGTCCTTTACCCATCCAACGATTTGGTGTTGCTCGTCGATCGGCGGCAGAGCCACACGAAAGTGACGAAGATCTTCACATGTAAGTGCGCCCTTTGTGCTCCCGGAATCGTCACTCATACGGCGCAGTTCTGAATATGCAGCACCAAGGAACTTCTGCAAGTACTCTGATGTGGCGATCCTATCGTGCTTACGCGGCGTGATGAACGCGATGTGTTGATTGATCGTTGCCTCAATCATCAGAACAGCGGCTCTCCCACGCGTCTTTCCCTGCCCTGTGATCGCAACTAGCACGCTGCCTGCGGGAACACGAGGCAAGTGGCACTCCCGTAGCGCCGAATCGGTGACCAATTGGTCAGACGCCACAATGGAGCCAGCATTTACGCTGCTACTGTTAAGCCACGGGTACGTGCCGTCACTCCAATAAGACGTGTTGCCGCGTGATGGCGTTGAGCCATTGCCGATAGCAGCAAAATGTCCAATCTGCCAGACCTCCCAATGTGCCGGCACATCCCCCAACCATTCCACGCCTGAGGGTTTGAGGCGGACACTGGGGTCGAGACCGCGTGTCACAGCATGGTGAATGATGGCCTGCTTCTGCTCCTCCAGCAGTTTGATTAGCTTCTGCTTGGTGCGGATATAGCGCTGGATACGTCGGTCGGCATGGTCGAGGAAGTGGACGATGGCGGATTGTTCGGACCCGGGAGGGGCGCAAAACGGGGTCTCCTTCATCCGAGCTTGTGACAAGTCCCACTGACCAATCCGCACACCATCGGATGCTTGCGTGAAGAATGGAACGTAGGTCTTCGAACGAATTGCTGCATGAAAGAATTCGCCCTCAACCCCGTTCACATCGAATACAAAGTACGCAGGGCTAACAATGCCATCATGGTGCGACACTCCGTATGAGCCTTGCCATGCCTTCATCTTGTTCATCGCAAACTGCCCGACACGAACGACCTTGTAGTTGCTCAAATCATCAGGGATGAAGTTGTGGTTCTCGTCCTTGCTTGTCGTGTCTCGTTGAATCACGCCTTTCTCTCGCACGACAGAAAGCAGTGGCAGATCAGGTTGATTGCGGTCAGTTACTCGATCCAATACATGTCGTAGTTTTCGTACCTCCCAATGCTCTGGCACATCCCCTAGCCAGGGCACACCGGAGTCCTTCATGGCTGGATAGGGTTTGAGGCCAGCAATCATGCTCCTTCACTCCCTGTCGGGCCAGTCTGCCAGTCTTGAGCGATCCGTTCCCAATCCGTGTTTCTCGAGATGGGCTGGCTGTCTTCGTCCTTGCCCACCCACACCCCCCAGAACTCCGGGTCGTCGGAGCGTGGTTGCTGTGACTTCGGTAGATCGTTCATCTTCACAAGGACCGGCAACTCTGACGCCCAACCAAGAAGAATTGCGCTCTGTGACGGTAGGGATGGAAGCTCGCGGAGCAGGCCTCTCAGATTGTCTGGAACGAGGCGTTGGACCAACTCCTGATCGCGGTCGTTGCTTATCCGGTGGAGAAGAAACGTGTTGCACTGCGATAGCACAGTGGGTGAAAGCTCAGACGGTCGCTGCGAGGAAAGGACCAATCCGAGTCCAAACTTCCGGCCCTCGCGGGCGATACGCTCGAAGACCTGACAACAAACAGATGCCGCGTCCTGATTCTCGATATCCTCCTTGTACCGCTTTATAAAGGTGTGGGCCTCTTCCATGACGAGAACTGTTGGGAGCGCCACACCGTTTAATTTCACGTAACGTTGGAGTGCTTCAAAAATCATACGGGCAATCACAGCTGTCACAATATGAACGACTTCCGTTGGCACCAAGGAAAGGTCGATCACTGACACACAACCATTCTCGGCATTGTCGGTGCCAACGTAGTTTTCGAGCCATCCTTGGAGTGTTGTGGCAGTCGAGCCGCCCATGATGGGCTTCATGCGTGTGTCGGTCAATAACGCGCGTATTCGTACGAGCAGGGTTTCGACGTGCTCGGAGACGTTGAGCATCTCCGCTACCGCCTCGATGCAGCGAAGAAGGGATGTGCCCTCGAATGGACGAGGGGCATCGACATCCGCAGGGATCACGTCAGCTTCCGTGCCGCCGAATGCTGAATGAGCCTCGCTTGCAGCCGCCAGCAATTCTTGGATCTCAGGCCTGGTGAAGTCGTGGTGAGCATATTGGACTCGCCGTGGTACGCAGAGAGCCTCGATTTTTCCAACGAGCGCCTGCAGTTTGGTGTGCTGATCGCCGCCGAAAGACGGCAAGTCGGATTCAAGCCCCGTTTTCCATTTCTCCAATTTTTCGAAGAACGACTTGGGCTTTGGGAATGCTCCCCAGGGACTGCCGCTGTTCTGCTCAATCCGAATAGTCGTCACGATCGTACGAAGAAAGCTGCGCATCTCGTGATTGGAGTCGGCTGTAGGCTCTATATCGCTGTCGCGAATAAAGCGGAGCGCATGCATTAGTGTAGGTCGCTGTGTCTTTGCGCTTGCCTGTGTGAACGAGCACCACTCGGCGCTATTCCAGAACCACAACGGAACTTTCAACGCCCTTTCGCCTTCAGCAGGATTCACCTTGAAGATTCTCGCCTTGGCCGAGTCGGCGGCGGCGAAGGCTCGTGAATATTCGCCGTTCGGGTCGAGGACGATGAACCGGGCATTTGGCTGACCTTGTTGGCGAATCGCATGCGCCTCTTCGAGGCCCCAGCGAATCAACCCGGCAACCGAACAGGATTTCCCGCTCCCGGTGTTTCCGAGGACGGCTAGGTGCCGCCCGAACAAGCGGTTCGGATCGACGCGTACCTCAGCATCACCGGCAAGAGGGCTTGTCCCAATCTTGACGCGCCGACGCTCGCCGGACTCGACAATTGAGCGAAGCTGTAACTCGGTTGGGAGCATGACCGCAGCGCCAATCGATGGCAGCGCATCGGCGCCGCGCGTGAATACGTAACCCCTCTCTTTACCAGTCTTCTCTGGTCGAACGCGTAAGGTGCCGAGCGGGTTGAGCCGTAGCCTGCGTGATGGAAAGGGTAGATCCACGAGGCCAAAGTCCTGCATTCCGCGCCGTTTGGGGAATGCCGACCGTTCCACGGTCAACCATTCAACCTGGCCGACCAATAACCCTTCATCTACAGAGATCAGCAGATAGCCGTTTACTCGGGGGAAGGGTCGGGGTGCTCCGGCGTTGAGCGCTACCGACCCGGGCGCCTCAATGTCGAGAGCGACCTTGATCTCGTCAGGCGAGACGAAATCGACAGTGCCGATCAAGAGGCTCCCTGCCTGCTCGAAGGGCGCTTGGCTCACGACACTGAACCTCCACCATCAGGCACGGCTTCGCTAACAGTGTCGTGTTGGGCTTGCTGCGTGCCCCACCTGGCTTTCAGCAACTCCGCCATGCGGAACGTGGTGCGGTCGATGGCCGGTTTCGGCAGGTAGTGTTCGACGAGAATCGCGAGGTTACCGAGATGATCTCCAAGCAACAGCGTGATTTGAGCATGTCTCCTCAACTTCTCATACGTGCGCATAATTCGGCCGAGGGGGTCGCCGTAGGCGATGATTACGAGATGTGCCGACGGAATCGTCAGCATGTCCTCGATGACCCGGTTGATGTGGTCGTCGCCGAAGCTATAGCCATAGCAGACCAAGGTGCTGTTGGGACGACAAATCCCTGCGGCGAAGTCGCGGAACAGTTCGACATACGGATGCGAGGCCGTCTCCCGGTCCTTAGCGGCATTCGGATAGATCATGAACCGCATTGCATCAGCGCCGTTAAGTCCCGGAGCGTTGAGATAAGGCGCGGCATCCTCCGCGCCAAACGGCAGTCCGATCCGCCGGATGGTGCGTTCCACATCCACCCAATCGACCGATCCATGTAGCTTCGTGAACCGTGCCACGCCTTCAAGATAGCGCGGTTCGCCTCGGATGCCGGGCGGGTTGTAATGCAAATCGATATCCAGGCGCGACGCCCGGAATAGCGGCGCAAGGGTTCCGACGAAGCGGTCAATCAGCCGAAGCCCAGCCACATCTGCACCGGCTTCAATATAACGGTCGTAGTTCGTCGTGAATAGATTCAGACGATCTCTCGTGCCAGATCGGCTGGCGAAGCTCATCAGAAAGCTGACGAGGTAGTTAAACGCCTCCTCTCGCTTCACCGTAGCCGTTGCTGCCAGGCTCCGCTCCGCCTTGAGGATCGAATTAGCAAACGAGGCAAGGGCGCTTTTCAGGTCCTTCCGCAGCCCTTCGACCTGCTCCTGTTCATGGGAATCTCCTGCCTTGGTTGACGCGACGATCTCGAGGCCCCGCAAAAGCTCGTTGGCCGCACGGATCTGGTCCTCAAAGTTGCCACTGTTCCGCCCTGCCATCGTAGCGACGCGTTTTGCATCCTCCGTGATTTCCGCGGACAGCACGTCGAACTTGACAGCGGTCATACCAGGTAACTCCGCCTCTGTCGCGAGTCCGTGAATGGCGTGAGTCAACCCGGAGCCGAGAAGCAAAGACAGGTGCTCAGACTGGACGAGGGCCGTCAGCCAAGGTTCGATGCGCGGTCGTAATTTCTCTGGACCAAAGGTCTCATCGGCCTTCGCCCAGGAGCAGGGGGTGTCAGGAGATACTTTGAAGGCTTTGCTAGGTTCCGTTGTGGTTGCATCGTACCTGATGAAGATTGGAGCAGGGTCATCGCGAGTCTTGAGAATCTGCCCTTGAGCCCTGATGTGTTGCTGAACTTGCTCCGGCATCATTAGTGGCCACCTCCGACAATCTCCCCCAATAACCCCTCTGTCACCTTCTCCAGCGCCAGGATATCCGCCCGAATCTCCTCCAGCGTGCGTAGCGGCTGCGGCTTGTAGAAGTAACGCGTGAAGCTAATCTCGTAGCCGATTTTGATACTCTCCGGGTCGTACCATGCGTCCGGTACGTGGGGGAGCACCTCTCTACGGATGAACGCTTCGATACCGCCTTTTTCCAATAATGGAATTTGCTCTGTGTCACGCAGTTCGGTATCGGGCTCGTATTCCACCACAACGGATTTGCCGCTGATCGTTGCCTCAAACAAGCCGAACAATGGATCGGACTTCGCCCCTTTCTTATGGATCGTTTTGATCACCGGCTGGGCCTTCTCATCCCGCTCGCCCGTCTCCTTGAGCGCTTTGATCTCTTTGGGACTGTACACTTTGCCGGAATCAATTCCCTTGAGCCGCAGCGGCCGCTCGACCGTCACTTTCCAATAGCCGAATGCCTCGTTGCGAAATATCTTCGACTGCTCGGTCTCTTTGAAATCAAGAAATGTCCGACAGATGCGCTGGATGTCGTCGTCCGACAGCTCACAGTTCTTCTTGCCCAGGTTCTTGCGCAGCGGCTTGAACCACTGTGTGGCGTCGATGAGTTGGGTTTTGCCTTTACGATGATCCGGTTTCCGGTTGGTGAGAACCCAGACATAGGTGGCGATGTCGGTGTTGTAGAACATGTTCAACGGCAGGGCAACGATGGCTTCCAGCCAATCGTTTTCGATGATCCAGCGACGAATGTTGCTTTCGCCTTGGCCGGCATCGCCGGTGAAGAGCGATGAGCCGTTGTGTACTTCGGCAATCCGGCTGCCGAGTTTGGTCCTGTGCTTTATCTTGGACAGCATGTTGGCCAGGAACAACATCTGTCCGTCGCTCGATCGCGTGATCAGCGAGTATTCGGAATCGCCTCCGTGCTGAATCATGAAGCGCGGATCTTTGAGACCGTCCTTCCCGCCCAGGCGTTCGAGATCGCTCTTCCAGCTCTTCCCATAAGGTGGATTCGAGAGCATGAAATCGAATTCCCTTGAGGGGAAGGCATCGTTGGACAGCGTGGAGTGCTCCGGTCCCCCGACAAGATTGTCCGCCGCTTCCCCTTCGCCTTTCAGCAGGAGATCGGCCTTGGCGATGGCATAGGTTTCGGCATTGATCTCCTGCCCATAGAGGTGCGTGGCCACTTTCTTCTTATGCTCGGCCGCCAGTTGTTGCAGCGTGTCTTCCGCCACCGTCAACATGCCGCCCGTGCCGCAGGCACCGTCGTACAGCAGATACGTCCCTGACTGAATCTTTTCGGCGATCGGCAGGAAGATCAGCTTGGCCATTAATTTCACGGCATCACGCGGTGTCCAGTGTTCGCCGGCTTCTTCGTTGTTTTCTTCGTTGAACCGGCGAACCAGTTCCTCAAAGATCGTCCCCATTGCGTGGTTGTCCAGTCCTGGATGTTTGACCGATCCGTCGTTGTTCTTGACTGGATTCGGGCTCAGATTGATGTCCGGCGACAGGAACTTGCTGATCAATGTACCGAGGGCATCAGCTTTGGAGAGGCGCGGGATCTGATTGCGAAACTCGAAATTGTCCAGGATGTCCTGAACGTTCGGGGAGAATCCATCCAGGTACGCTTCGAAGTCAGCCTTGAGTTGTTGTTGGCTGGATCGGGCGCTGAGATCGCGAAGCGTAAACTTAGACTTGTTGTAAAAATCTTGGCCGGCCGCCTGCCGCAACGCGGGATCTTGGTGAACTACTTTGGCCTTATTAAGCGAGGCCTTCATATCCAGCACTGCTTGCTTGGTCGATTCCAATACCGCGTCCAAGCGACGGAGCACGGTCATCGGCAGGATCACGTCCCGATATTTTCCTCGTACATAGAGATCGCGCAGCACATCGTCGGCGATTCCCCAAATGAAGTTCGCAATCCAGTTCAAATCTCCATTATTCATTCATCACTCCACTAAGGGTCGATGGCGCAGTCAATTACGCCATTGGTGGCGGAAAAGCAATCATTCCGAAGGTGGGTTTGGCTGAAAGGACAGGTTTTTTGACAAAGCGCTCGTACTTCTACTGGACTGGCTGAGAGATTCCAAACATACTCATGGGGTGATCAAGATCCTTTGCTTTCTCACTGATATTGGCTAAGGATATAGGCCGGTTTAGGGCCTCGCCCTTCCGGGATGGAGGGTTCATCGCCTCTCCGGTGATCGGAAAGGGACATGGAGCATCTCCACGTCAGGGAACTGGCGCATCACCTTTGAAGAAGAAGATGGCTATTTGGATTTGTTAGATTTGGAGGACTATCACTGATGGCGCCGAAAGGAATGAAAATCGGGATGAAGCCTGCCCATCCGGGAGGGTTCATCAAGACGGAAATCTTGGACGAGCTCGGTCTGAACGTGACCCAGGCAGCCGGAATCCTTGGCGTACGCCGTGCGACACTCTCCGACCTGGTGAATGAAAAAGCCTCGCTGACGCCGGAAATGGCGCTGCGTTTGGAGAAGGCCTTCCGTCTCAGCATGGACATGCTGCTTCAGATGCAGGCCTGGTACGACAGCACCGAGATGCGTAAGCAAGCCGGGAAAATCAAGATCGAGCCCTTCATCCCGGCCTAGTCTTATCAGTTGCCCATGTGGCTGCAGATCCGACCATTCTTTTCATTGACCAGCTGCAGACGGCTGGATCACCAGCCGATAGGTCACAGACCGACCTTCCTCAACATTTGTCGGATTTTTTCATAGGACACCGAGCGTTCGGCCCGTCGTTCATACCAGCGAGCCACATCAATCAGATCCTCTTTGAGCGCTGGATTGGCAAAGAGGTGTTGCAGAACAACTTCCCGTTGTGATCTGGGCAAAGCTTCAAAGGCAGTGAGGAAGACTTCGGCTGTCGCATTTGCTGGTTCATGAATGGCTACTCTTCCATAAGCGTCGAGGCGTCGTGTCAAAGTTGCCCGTCCCAATTCTGCGTCCACTTAACGGTTTGCCGTGATAGCGAGTCGGAATCCCAAGGCACGCAATAAGGCATCGAGGCTGCGAAACTCGGGGGTACCCCGCTCGGAGAGCATTTTGTACAGGCTCTCGCGATTGAGCTTGGTTTTCTCAGCCAGTCGGGCCACACCGCCTTGAGCCTCCGCTACATTCCTCAGCGCCAACATGAACAGTTCAGGATCTTCCTCCTCTAACGCAGCATTTAAATAGTCTTCGGCTTCGCCTATATCACGCAGGCTGTCGATCAAGTAGGGTTGATAAGCCTTGCTCTTTTTCATAACCGCCGTGGTGCGGATGGCGGGGGTCGAACCCGCACGACCCTTTCGGGTCACAGGATTTTAAGTCCTGTGCGTATGCCTGTTTCGCCACATCCGCATCGGATGGAAGAGGATCCGGAGTGTAGCATTTCAATCATAAGGAAAAAAGACGAGGCCGACATCGGTCTTGAACGTGAGCTCTTGACCTGAAGCTTACAGATCGAGGATGGAGATTATGCGCCGGAATGCGAGCGTGCGTGAAAATTCTGACCGGCAGGAAGGATACGATCGAAAATCGGAATGATTCATTATGAACTTCGCGGTACCGAACCCGAGAGAGCGAGATGTCCTTTCAAACGCAAACAGCCTGTGCCAATTCTGGCATCAGGCCGAGTGCGGTCGGAGATGAACACTGCGCGACGCGTCAGCAACGGGTCGCGCGCCGACATACTATATTAGGCCGCTTCTTTCGTATGAAGGTCCCGCTTCTGGACAATGGCCTTGCTGCGGTCCACGACATCTTTCACTCCGCTCTGCACGGCGCGGCCCCAGCGCGTTGCATTCACCTGCGCCTTCTTGGCATATCGCCCGATATCGCGCCGCGTTTCTGCGCCGGTCTGCGGTGCGAACAGCAGCCCGATCCCCGCTCCGACAACCGCCCCGCCCGCGACCAATGCCGCCATCTTTGCCGCATACTTTCC
Organism: Nitrospira sp. KM1; assembly: GCF_011405515.1. Classification (NCBI taxonomy): domain Bacteria; kingdom Pseudomonadati; phylum Nitrospirota; class Nitrospiria; order Nitrospirales; family Nitrospiraceae; genus Nitrospira; species Nitrospira sp. KM1. The sequence goes on from NZ_AP022671.1 coordinate 646,876, forward strand.
CTGGTCAGACATGTTGCACCCTCCTTCAGAACGGTTAGTTGAACACTGTTGACGCATCCCTCGACATTCTACGAAGGGCTACAGCATCAACCGTGCCAGGGACTATTTTGCGAGAATCTATGGAAAACTTTTTCCCCGCCCGGCCGGGGGTTAACGCGAGTTAATCTATGGTCTCGTTTTGTTCACACTCCGCGACACAGTCGTGATGGAAACCCAACAGGAAAAGTCTGCCCACAACGGTTTTTCGCTACGGAGACCTTGTCTGCATCGGCCGCCGCATAAACTCATGATGGTTGCTTGCTTTGGCCGTATCCCTCCCCTTATGATCCGCCACAACGCCACATGAGGCATTCATGATACGAATGAACGCAATTCCTTATCCGAACATCGACCCCGTCTTCCTGGACCTCGGAGTGGTACAGCTTCGATGGTACGGGCTCATGTACCTGATCGGGCTCACCATCGCCTATTTTGTGATCCGTCAAAAAACTGCCACGTTGGGTCTGGGGCTAACCAAAGACCAGGTCTATGACATGGTCGTGTGGGCGGCGTTCGGTGTCTTCATCGGCGGGCGCCTCGGCTATACGCTGTTCTATAACCTGTCCTATTACCTCGAACACCCGCTGAAGATTTTTGCAGTCTGGGAAGGAGGCATGTCGTTTCACGGCGGGCTGATCGGCACGATCGTGGCGTTGATTTGGTTCGCCAAGCGGCAGCACATCCCGGTCTATACCGTGGCCGACATGGCCGCCGCCGTCACGCCGATCGGACTCGGACTGGGGCGGATGGGAAACTTCATCAACGGTGAGCTCTTCGGAAGAGCATCCGATGTCCCCTGGTGCATGGTGTTTCCCTACGGGGGTCCGGTCTGCCGGCACCCGTCGCAGCTGTACGAGGCAGCATTGGAAGGCGTGCTGCTGTTCACGGCGCTGTGGCTGATCGGAAGACGGCCGACGCCGCCTGGAACCGTGTTCTGGAGTTTCATCACCGGATACGGCATCTGCCGGATGATCGCCGAGCTCTTCCGCGAGCCGGACGCTCACATCGGGTTTCTGTTCGGGTCGTTCTCGATGGGGCAGATTCTCTCATTCCCCATGATCGTGATCGGCAGCTTCATGCTGGTGCTGGGATACCAACGCCGCACGCTCACGAGTGGACCGGCCGGCGGCAAGGTCACGACGGGCTGAGGGCGCGACGCCTTCAATACGGCATTTCGTCGTCGTCCAAACCGACATGATGGCCCAGCTCGTGAACCACCGTGTCCCGTACTTCCTGCCTGATTTCTTCCGGAGTCCGGCACAACCGTAAAATCGGCCCGCGGTAGATGGAGATGCGTGGCGGTTGCTGTCCTCCGGTTTGGAAAAACGCCGGCTCCGCAAGCGAGACCCCTTGGTAGAGTCCCAGCAGGTCGTCCTCCGATTCGAGTTCCAAATCGCGAAGGACATCTGCGGGCGGCTCTTCCTCGACGACCACCGAGACTTCCTCGATCATCTTGTCGTACGGCGCAGGCAGGTCATCGACGGCCTGCTCGACCAAAGCGGCAAAGGCCTCCTCTGAGACATGATGGCGGCGCCGGGCGCTCACGGTCAGAATCCTTTATAGGTGGGATCCTGGTATGATTTCTTGCTGATGTCGTGCTGCAGTCCGCCTTGCTGACTCCGGAGCGGAGGGGAGTCCCAGATCACCTTGTTGCCGGGAGCGAGATTCGCGGCCTCCATATAATGCTTCCGCGCTTCAGCCGGATTGCCCATTCGATCGAGCGTGACACCCAGATTGTAATGCGCTTCGGCCACCGAGGGATCGAGCACGATCGTGTGACGGTACGCCTGTTCGGCCCCGGACCAGTCGCGCGAGGCGAAGAGCGCATTGCCCTTTTGGAGTTCAGCAGCCACCGCCGGCGTGACGTCCGGTGGCGGCTGCAGTGTGTTCATCGCCTGCGTGGTTTTGGAACAGCCGGCGATGAGAGTGAACAGAACTAGCAGAATTCCGGGAACTGACATGGCATCCTCCTTAAACGTCCACCGTCACGCCCGATCTCACAAAAATAAATTGAAACCCGGCATCCGACTCGCCGAGAGATCGTTCGACGGCAGCGCGATAGATCGACGCTTGACCTTCATACTGTCGAGCCCGCTCGCGGGCCTCGTCGCCCGCCACATCATCGGTCTTATAGTCGGCAATCCAAATTCTCCCGTCAAGACGGTAGATCAGGTCGATGACCCCTTCCATCACCTGGCCGTTTTCCCACGGCATCAGAAACGGGATCTCCCGTCCCAGGATGGTCGCCGCTCGAAGGCGACCGTACGCCTCCGATTGCACGAAGCCGGCGAACATCCGCCGGATTTCTTCGGTCAGGGACGGAACCAGCGGCAGCTGCTCGGCCGTCAGGATGGCTTGGGCCGCAGCCATATGGACATCCATATCTTCCAAACCACCGGCAAACTCCCAGCGCTGGAGAATACGGTGCGCCAGTATGCCGACCAGGCGATTCTGTTCACGATCCCGAGCCGCCCGGGATGATGCCATGCGCGGAGATCGCACCGCAGACTCCGGCCGTGACATTCCTGTCGGCGTCACATGCCGCGGCCTCTGCTGCGCGGCCTTCCAACGGCCCGTCCGCTCCTCCCACAGAGAGGCCATGCCCGCCGGATCGATCGCAGGAATGTCGGATACGATGCCGGATTCACGCCGCTGCCGCTTCCGGACTGTGCCCCTCACAACGACATGTGGAATCGCGCTGGCTCCGACCGTGAACGCGGCGGTTGACGGATCGCCGATGTCCCCCTCTCCGATCGCCCGCAGCAATTCAATGACGGATTCACCTACTGCACGGGCGGTCTTGCCGCCGGAGAGCACCAGCATGTCCTTGGCGCGTGTCATGCCGACATAGAGCACGCGCCGCCGTTCCGCTTCCTCCCGGATCGCGGCCTTTTCTTGTACGAGCACGGCGCCGAGCGTCCGATGGCTGCCGAGCGACAGGCCGTACAATCCGGTCGACCAGTCATAGCTCACAGGCGGGACGGACCGTTCCCCTCCGCTTCCCTGATGCAGACCGGGCAGGACGACGACCGGGAATTCCAATCCCTTGGCTTTGTGGATGGTCAAGATGTGAATGGCGTCGTGCGACTCTTCTGCGAGCGGACTTTCCGCCTCGTCCGGCCGCTCGTCGAGACGCGAGACCATCAATTCGACGAATCCGCCGAGTGTCATGTGCGGACGGTCCGACAGCCCGGCGGCCGTCTGTTTGATCTTGACAAGATTGGCAACCGCCTGTTCGCCGTGGATCGAGGCCGCAGCCAATTCCAACATGCACAGCCGGTCGAAGACCAACTGGATGGCATCGGCCAGAGGAAACGCGGCGATCTCATGGTGCAGATAGGCCAATTGCTTGAAGAGATCTGCGATTTGATCCTTGCGTGGATGGTCCCATTGGGTGAGCCGGTCTGGGGCGAGATAGGTAAACAGTCTCCGCTCGCGCAGGTCGAAAAGTTCGCGATCGGTCAATCCGCCCAGCGGCGAGCGCAGGATGCCAGCCATGGCGACGGAGTCGTGCGGGTTGTCCAGCACGCGAAGAATATTGATGAGGTCGATGACTTCCTGCCGGCGGTAGAAGTGTTTTTCTCCCTCGATCAGGTACGGGATGCCGTGCCGCTGCAGCGCTTCCAAATACGCATCGGCCTGTGTCAGCTTGCGGAAGAGGAAAGCGACGTGCCCCGGTTTGACTCCCGGACGTCCAAAGAGATCCTCCTTGAGCCAGCGGGCCAGCATCTCGGATTCCGCTCTGGTCGCTTCCTGGCCGCCGTAGGCTTCAGCGTCCGCATCCGGTGACACCACGCGCAGATGCACACCGGGATCGACAGCCGGTGAACGCCGCGCGCGGCACACCTCCAGCCGCACGTTCGACGGTTGCACGTGCGGCCGGCGTTCGAACAGCCGGTCAAACACGTCGTTCACCGGTTCGAGCACGGCCGCATCGCTCCGGAAATTCGTAGTCAACGTGTGAATCATTCCTTGCTGAGATTCGATCTTCCGGACGACCCGGTCGAAGGCCTCGATGTCGGCCCGGCGAAAGGCATAGATCGATTGCTTGGGATCGCCGACGATAAACAGCTTTCCATCCTCCAGTGTCGTCTCATGCCACGTGGATGCATGTCGGCCAAGCCGTTCCGAGACGGCCAGGATGATCTCGTATTGAATCGGATCGGTATCTTGAAATTCGTCCACGAGCACCGCCCGGTAGGCCTGTTTGATCTGTTCCCGCACTCCGGGATGGTCACGCAGCAGAGATCTGGCTCCTGCCAGCAAGCCATCGAACGATATGCGCCCTTGTGCGGTAAAGGAGGTGCGAATGTCCTGAATGATTGAAGCCAGTAAGTTAATCAGCTTCTTGAAGAATGCATCATTAACATATAGCAATTGGACGGCTATACCGATGTACTGGCTGGCTTCCTTTATTTCCGATTTCTCCCATCCCACGATCGTGCCACCGGGATCCTTCTCGAGCCATTCCAGATCGGTTGTAGAGATTTTGTCGATCGCATTTGAGCCCTCTTGCCCATAAGCGGACAAGACCGCGACCGCAGCGGCAAGCATGTGCTCGATCTTTTTTCTCTTTGGACGGTCATGACGATCGAGGAGCGCCGCAGCCCGATCGCGTGTCTCAACAAGCCAACCCCGTTCAGCAGGTCCCGGCTTGTCCCGCATCAGCTGCGCCTTGATCGCTTCCAGATCGACGAGATCGCCGGCCAACGCCCTCGCGATATTTCGTATCTCCTCGAGATCAGCGATGCGGAGAATCTCCCGCCACAGCGTATGGTGGCGGCCTTCACGGCTCAGCTCGCGATCGATCCAGACATCCCAGGCCCTGGCAAAATGTTCTTCGAAGCGCGATCCATCGTCCTCTTCGAAGGAAGGATCGAGGCGCGCTTCGAGCGGATAGAGCCTGAGCAAATGGGCGGCAAAGCTGTGGAGCGTCCCGATTTGGGACTTTTCCAGATCGTCGAGCGCGGATTGAGCCCGGGTTGCCACGGTGTCCCGTGAAATATTGTAGTGCGCGCAGAGCGCCGGCACGGCTACCGCTCCCCCATCGGACACGGACCCCGCATCGCCGCGGGCCTGCTTGATCAAGGCGGTCAGGCGCTCCCGCAGACGCAGCTTCATTTCAGCTGCAGCCTTGTTCGTGAAGGTCAACGCCACGATCTCGGTGACGGCCACCGGAGCCGGTTCCTTGACGAGTAAATGCACCATACGGTTGACCAGCAGCGTCGTCTTTCCCGTTCCGGCGCCCGCGACGACGATGACGTTTCGTTCGAACGTCGTTTCCGCGAGCTCCCGCTGCACGAGGTCGCTGACCGTCTCGGCATCACGCATCGTTCACCCGCAAGCTTCGAATCCCTTTCAATCCCTTGAATTCATCCGATCGGTATGTGCGCCACCAGCTGGGCGAATGCTCCAATCGGCAGGCGGTTCTGTAGTCGCACATGTTGCAATAGGCATCGGGGATCATGAAAAATCGGCCGGCCAGGATGCCGTCCAGCAGGATCTGCATCGTGTCATGAAGCCGGCTGTATTGATCCGAGCCGCGCGCAGGCATGTGGAAGGGCACTTTAGTCACCGGTTCCGACCATCCGGGCGCCAGAAACATAAATTGCACTTCGTGCGGGATGCGGCCGCCCTCCACGGCCATATGGGCATAGACGGGAGGCTGGAGACGAAATCCCCGAACTGCCGCCTGCAGCAGCTGGCGGTCCGTCGCCGTCATCGTGGACCCCATCTTGAATTTGTAATCGACGATTCGTACGGACTGCGTATCCGGCCGGCGGTCGATCCGATCCACCCGTCCATGAACTTTCAAATGGACCTTCAACGGAACATCGTCCTTGGATACGACATCCGGCACGACGCCTTCATGTTCGACTTCGAATACTTCGGGGATATAGCCGTCTTCGCGAAACGCGTTCAGATCGCTCTCGATCGCGGCCCGCATCAACACTTCAACGGTTTCCTTCGCCAGTTCCCACAGGAGGTAGGGACCCGCCGGTTTCCGCTCCTCGCATTCCCGGGCGGCCAGTTCGACGGACTCGTGGATCAACGCCGTCAATGCAGGATCCGCCAATGGCTGAAGTGGCCAGGCCGATGAAATGAGCGACCCGTAACAGAGGCGCAGCGCGGCATGGGCCAGCGTGCCGAGCACGGCGGCATCGACCGCCTGTCGCGTCGGCGGAGCCAGCGGTTCGAGCTTGAGCACGTCCGAGGAGAAATATTGGAACGGGCAGCGGGCATAGCGTTCCAGCGGTGTCGGCGCCATCCCGCGGCCGGCGATGCGATTCCCGTGCGATTGGAGCAGGCCGGTCATTCCATCGAACGGCGTCAGGGCGGAATCCTCGTTTTCGATCTGAGCGAGCACTTCCATGGCATGCAGCAATCTCTTGGCGTCTCGGCCCAAGGCCTCGGACAATTGCACGGCACCGCTCCCGTTCAGGGCAGCCCATCGAATCAATTCGTCCGGCGGCAAAAAATGACGCAGGAACGGCCGCTGGCGGATACGTTCCGTCAAGCGCCTCGGTGAAACTTCCACTGGCGGCTGATCGACGGAAAGAAGGCGTCCCGCCGTCTCGAGGTAGGGCGATGGAGCCAGCGGCCGCCCCTGCTCGTCCGAACGCTGAAAAGAGAGAAACAGCTTCCGCCCGGCCGACTGGCATAACAGCGCAAACAGCAATGACTCTTCTTCATAGCCGTCAAGTTTCTCGTCGACTTTGAAGCCGAGCGTGTCGTCGAGCACGGCGCGATGGCGGTCGCGCAGAAACGCATCTTCGCGGATGAAGCGGGGAAAGATCTTGTCGTTGAGGCCCACGACGAACAATGTCTTAAAGGGTATGCCCCGCGCGGCCATGGCATCCAGCACCGCCACCCCACCGTGCGAACCCGATTCGACCGGCACTGACGCACGTTCCAGTGCGCGCACCAATAGACTCACGAAGGACTCCCAGGTGAGTTCCTCCCCCATCGGCTCAAGTTCGTGCAGCTCGGACAGGACTGCATCGATTGCCGCCCACACGGCCCGCTCGTGAATCGTGCCGGCGTCTTCCGATAATTCTTCGCCGGGCCGCTGCACCGTCGTGTCAACCAGACCCGCCAGCGCCTCGATCATCACCGTGATGCTTCCCCGTTCCGGGAGTTCCTCGCAAGCCGTAATCAGGTGGTCCACCTCACGGCGCAACTGTTCGATCACTTCGGCAGCCACGTTCCAGCGTTCGCATCTTCCGGCCAGTTCCGGCGTCTCCTCCATGTCCAGTCCGGAATCATTCACGCGTCTGAGCCTGTCCCATTCATCGAGTCCGCGCGTGATGTGAAGGATCGCGAGCACGATCTTCCATTGATCGGGACGCCGCTTCAGCTCGTCCCGGTCTCCGGACGCGCCGCGATAGCGGTGCGACATGATCACGTCGAGCACGGCCGTTCGGTAGTAGTCGTTCATCCGCAGCGAAGCCAATTGAACCAGCACCTTGCAAACCGGTTCATGAATCAGCGTGCGCGAGAGCGTGGTGGTAAAGGGGATGCGATGTCGATCGAGAACGGATTTGAGCTGCGGCGCATAGGGCTCCAGCGTGCGGGCGACAACGCCGATCTCATCGAAGCGGTATCCCTGTGTCTCCACCAGATCCAGAATCGTCCGGCAGACGAGCGCGAGTTCCTCATCCGTGCCTGCAGCGCTCCGGACAACGAGTTCAACCGGTCCCGGTCCCGACGATCCGGAGTGACATATCGGGAGACCTACACGGGTGATGGTTGCCGAGCCTCCAACCATCGGCTGCAAATGCCGCTCGAAAAAACGGCGCGCAAACTCGAAGGCAGGCTCGTCGTCCAACGGAAATACGATGGTGACGGGCACCGTATGGCTGACGGCTTCGAACAGTGAAAGCTGCGCCTGCGTCAGATCGTAGACCCCGTAATAGATCACCTCCCGCATCTGCTTGAGAAATATCGAGGACGGCACGGCCGGAGTCACTGCACGGGCGAAATCGTCCGCCGTCCCGACCTCCAGAGAACGTGCGGCTTCCTTGACGCCGGCATAAACCGTGAACAGCGCACGCAGCCACTCGCCGTCATCCCGGCCGAAGTATTGTTCGTGAACGGCACGGAGCGCTTCGGGAGCGGCCACCCCGCCGTCGACGAGATCGGAGAGCGTCGCCCAGAGCGCGGTCCACGTCCCGGCAGAATCGGCCAGATGCTGCAACGGCGTCAGTCCCGTCAGACGATTTCTGACAATGTGCCGGGTGAGATGTTCAAAGAACAGATCCGCAACTATGCGGACAGGCGCGACCGGTGCCGGCCCTTCCGCGGCGATGCGAAGCGCGAGCTGATGAAATGTCAGAACATGAACGTTCAGCAGAGCGAGCGACCGGTCGACGGCCAGAAGCTGTTGAACGCGTTGAAGGAGCGTACGGGAAGGAACGACGATCGCGACCGCGGCAAAGGGATCAGCCCTTTTGGCCCGTGCAATCTGATCGCAAAGCGCGGATTCGAGATGGGGATGGAATCGGCCGGTCAGCACCAAGGGCATGGTCGGACATTTTACCCGGTCTCCGGCCCCAAAAGCTCACCGTTGCAATCCACGCAGGCCCAGTCTCCATCGATGAAGGACATGGGGTCTCCGCAGATCGGACAATCGGGGGGTTCACGATTGATCCGTGGAAGGATCGGCAACTCGATGTCATCTTCATCGATCATACGGTCTTGACCTCAGGGAATCGAATGGCAGCCGGAGGCTACGGATCGCAAAAGGATCAGGTCTCTCGCGGACGCATCTTGAGTTGAAGGGCTTTTTCTGCACTCTCCCGACTGGGAACACCCACGAAAGTCAGGCGGCCGTCGATGATCGTCGCCGGTACGGCACGGACGGAATGACGGTTCGCAAGATCTTGACCGTCCTGAGTGGTGATGTCGACTTCCCGATAGGAAAAGCTGTACTTCACGCGCAGCTGTTTCCACAGGCTTTTCGCCGACGGGCATGCGCCGCAACTGGGAGACACAAGCAAGGTAATATTCGGCATGATGAAGGCTCCGGACTGTGATTCAATCGGATCTTAACACCGGCTTTTCAGCCGGTGCAAGAAGGCCATCGACAGGTGCCGGAGCCGCACCGGCGTCAGATCACCCTGCTTTAGATCTTGGCTTCAGATCTTGCCGACCAGATCCAGGCTGGGGCGCAGCGTGCGATCTCCGGGCTTCCAACCGGAAGGACACACTTCCGATCCGTTTTCACGCACGAACGCAGAGGCCTGCAGCTTTCGGAGCAGTTCGCCCATGTCACGGCCGACGTTGTTGGCGTGCACTTCGTAGGCACAGAGGCGTCCGTCCGGATCGAAGATGAAGCTTCCGCGCAACGCCACGCCTTCGCGATGGATATACACACCGAGCGACTGAGCCAAGCGCCCGCCCATGTCCGCAAGGAGAGGAAAGGGGATGTTCTTAATGGCCTGCGACGTATCGTGCCAGGCCTTGTGCACGTAGACAGAATCCGTGCTGACGCCGATGATCTGAGCTCCGAGTTTCTTGAATTCAGCGTGACGCTTGCCCAGATCTTCCAATTCCGTCGGGCAGATGAACGTAAAATCGCCTGGATAAAATACCAATACCAGCCACTGCCCGCGATAGCTGTCCAATGAAACCGACCGGATCTCCCGATCGTGATACACCTGGTACGTGCCTTCAGGAACCGCCTGCCCGATCGATGCCATAACCGTTCTCCTCCTTGGCTGTGTGATCGTGAACGCTGCGACTTTCACTAACAGGCTGTCGACAAAGTCCTCCTCACGCCGTGCGCCTCGCTGCGGCCTTGAGGCAAACCGACGCGTCTTGGCGCGGCGGAGCGGGTGGGTGAGAAAAGACGCCTTTCTGAACAGCCTGCAGGGCGTCCTACTGACGCCCGTGACCTCAGACAGGACTCCATTTCCGAGGTCATCACGTAGTTTGTCAACACACTGCTAATTCCAATTGGTCACTCGTGATGAACTGCGATCTTCGTTCTGGCCCAGCAGCGCCGTGACCTGGCCGATTGCCGCCTGTTCGGCCTCTTCCCGATTGTCGTACGTGCCGGTCAGAATCGATTCGGTGTCGCGATGTTCGTGAAGGCCGCACTCCACCGTTCCTTTGACGCTCCACCGGTTATCCTGTTTTCGCACGAACGCGAGACGCACCGCGCACCCGGCTATGTGGATCTCTTTGACATCGTCTCGACTGTCCGTGTTGGGGTCCTGATCACCCATGTGTCATCACATCAGCGTGGATCGGGTGGATGACTGGGCTTCCTGCCCGGAGGACTCTCCAGCTTATGCGGAGCGTTGCCTTTATCGCCGTCCCGCTCGTCAGGATTCACGGCCATTCCAGGATCGACGACCGGCGGCGTGACCACGGCGTCCGGATTGGGAATTACGTCGGGCTGCTTCACCATGCCGGGATCCCGGGGATCCGGTGGAATATCTTGGCGAGGCGCCGTGGTGCCGGGCGGCGCCGTACCTGGATCGCGCGGGGCCGGCTGCGCGTCCTGGTCCGCCATCGCGCCGGATGCCATCAGCAAAACCGCCGAGCTCATGAAGACCGCGAGATGTCGTTTCATAGACTTACGTTAACATGCACCCTTCCGATTGCGCCACTGCAAATATGCCGAACACGGTTGCAGCAAGAAACCTTCTCTACCGCTTGCCGTCATATCCACGTTCTTGCCAGCGCTCCAGCAGTTGGATGCGGCGCCTCAATTGTTCGGCGGTGGCCTGATCGACGCGGCTGCCCGTTCGCCCGATCAGCTCCGCGTTCAACCGCCGGTGATCGATCCCGCTTTTGCGCGCGACGGAGGCCACAAGAAGGCGGTGCAGATCCCGCAAGTCCCGCTTTTCCTCGTGGAGCGAGACCGCGTGTTCCTGCTTGAGAGGCGATCGTTCCCCTTCTCCCCCGCCCTCATCTTCGCCGATCAGGGCATCGAGCTTGGCCACCGCGTTGAGCGGCACGTATTCCTTCTTTGAGACCACCACCCTGCCGAAGAGGTCTCGCGGCACCGCGGGCATGACATCTTCCAAGACATGGTCGCGCTCGGCCTTGATCTGTCTGGCGTAGTGCACGAGCACCGGATCTTTCGGCAGATACAACCAGGCGCGTTGCGGTTTCGGCACGGAATCCTGCATGCGGACGAACCGTCCGACGACCTGGCGAAAATACATTTCAGTCAGCACGTTCGTTCCATAGACGCCGACACGCAGGCGCGGGATGTCCACACCCTCGCTGACCATGTTGACCGCCACCAGCCACTGCTGTTTCTGATGCCCGGAAAACTGTTCGATCGTACGCGACGCCGACGGATCATCCGATACGGCGACGACCGCCTTCGTGCCCGTCACTTTCCCGACCAGATCGGCCACCCACTTCGCATGCTCTTGATCCATGCTGACGATGAGCCCGCCCGCGTCGGCTTGTTCGTCTTTTCTGAGCCGGCTCAACTGCGCATGCGCTTCCGTGATGACGGGTCCCAGCCAGCTTTCCTGCAGCAGCGCGGTCTTGAGCCGTTCCCGCTGAAGATCGAACTTCAATCCATCCTCGAAGGTCGCCGTATGCTCGCGTCCGTCCGACAGCCAGGTCAGCTCGCCTTCGTAACTGGGGAAAACAATCGGACGGCACACGCTGTCGCGGATGGCGTCCGTATACCCGTACGCAAAATCGGCCCGGCTCTCGCCGTGTTCATAGCGGATGAACGGAATGGGATTGTTGTCCGAGCGGAACGGCGTACCCGAGAGCACCAGCCGGAACACCGCCGGTTCGAATGCACGGCGGAGCGCCTTGCCCCAGTTCTTGCCGTCGCCGGCATGGTGCAATTCGTCGAGAATCACCAGCGTCTTTTTGCTCCGGCAACTGCGCTCGAAGACGGCCGGCGCCAGACAAACCTGTTGGTACGTGACGACGGCGCCGTGATAATCCGGTGCCTCGATGGTTTGTTCGTTGGTCAGAGCCGGATCGACATGGAGGCCGAAGCGCGCCGCCGCCTCGGACCATTGGGTCCGCAGATGATTCGTCGGACAGATGACCAGGACGCGGGCCGCCGCGCCCTTCATCAGAAAATCATGCGCGACGCGCAACGCGAACCGCGTCTTGCCGGCCGCCGGCGTGGCCATCGCCAGGAAGTCGGATGCGCCATGGCCGAGTACGGCGTTCCAGGCGCGCTGCTGCCAGTCGCGCAACGCGGACGTCCAGACCGGTAATGGCCGCGCAGCCTGCGCGCGGCCCGTACGACGGGGTTCTTGTGTATTGCCCGGCGCCAACGCTGACCTCGTGTCACACAGTGGATTGTCGAATCTGAGCTCGGCGGATGGATGGCCTAGCAGGCTGTTGAGAAAGTCCGCCAGCGGCGTTCTCGCATCGCTCAGAGACTCAACGTACGGGACAGAGTACGCTTCGCCTCTTCACTCGCTGCGGCCTTGCTGGACGGCCTTTCTGAACAGCCTGCAGGGCATGCTAATGCCGCCCGTGACCTCAGACATGACTCCATTTCCGAGGTCATCACGTAGTTGATCAACACACTGCTAGTCGAGCCAGTCCTTTTCTTTGAGCTTTCTCGGCAGGTACTTCTTCGTCAGATACTGGAAGTCCTTGTTGGCCAGGGCGTCGAGCTCGTACTTGAGCCCGCTGGCGAGCATGCGTTTGATTTCCGCCTGCCAGGCGGGCTTCTGAAACCACTGGTAGTTCATCAATTCCTTCGCGCGGGCGATATCTTTTTCGTTGAGCTTGATCCCGACATTTCTTGGCAATTCATAGCGTTCCGGATCGGCGCTCGACAATCCCATGAACTTGGCTTTGGGGATCGCCATACGCTGGCTTTCGAAGGCCAGGTTGATTGAGCCCTGTTTGACGACCGAATAGATGTAGTAGCCCCATGGATCGTTGTCCACCAACACATAAACGGGAAGTTTGTGCTCCTCGTGCAGGCGCCTGGCGAGTCGCCTGACTCCTCTCGGCGGTTGGCCGTTGCCGGTCAGCAGCACGCAATTATAGCGCCGCCAGAACTTGTCTTCCGACAGCCGGTTCCATTGGGTGCCTTTCTCGACCAGCAGCAGAAAATCGGCCGTGCACCGGCGGATCTCCAGGTACTCGGGTTCGACAATCGAAGGAACGGAGTAGCCGCCCTTTCCCAACTTCGAACAGTCCACCCGATCGCCGTCGTCACCGAAGACCACCGGACCGACGATGCTGCCGCTGTTTTCCGCCCGCACGTGAAGTTCCTCGCGCAACGCCGCGAGCGAGACTTCCAGATCTTCGATCACGGGATCGGATTCATCCTGCGTATCAAAGGTGTTCTCGTGAGAATCCTTGATCGTATGTTTCGTGCGGTAATAAATTTCACGAAGCGACGTCGTGAGGTCCGCTCTCTGCAATTCCGACAAGGCATCGGCGACAAGGACGGTCTGCATGAACTTCTTGGCCATGCCGACATTGAAGAACGAGCGCGCCTGCTTCTTGCCCCCCATCTCGATCAGGCCCCGTCGTTCGTTGAACGACACGTTGGACAGGGCACGGATGGGAATTGAAAACGTCGGGTCTTTCGACCGGTCCGCGGCGGTGATCACGACGTCGGCCAGCCCGATGAGCTTCTTTTCGACCGCCGTTGTCTTCTTCTCTTTTGTCGTGGCCATGACAGTTCCTATTTCTTTCCACGGGGTGCAACAGGTTTTGCGTCTTTACCGGCCTTGCGTGACCTGCGCGAACCGCCGGCCGGCTTTTCCGAGAAGAGCGGCATTTGACCCGGCCTGGCCTTCGACGACTTGCTCTTTGCTTTGGCGCCCGCGCCTTTCTCGTTCATCTTTTCATCTGGAACAGCAATACGATCCTTCTCCGTCGGCGGTTCGCCGGACTCGGAGACGGCCTCCGCATCGGCTTCCACCTGAGAAGCCAGTTCGGCTTCGCCCTCGACGCCTTCGGCCGTCACGATGATTGAATGCGGGAGGCCCTCCGGACCTGCGCCCGTCTTTCCGAGGGCTTCGTCGGTCTTCAGTCCGCCGGTTCGCGACGTCGCGATTTTCTGCAACTGCGCCTTCAACTTTTCTTTGGGGAGCTTGCCGCCTTTCAGGCGATTGCAGGCCTCAACGACTTCTTCGATATACAATTCGAAAATATTCCGCCGCCGGAATTCACTCGCCGCCCGCTCACGACGCCGGAGGAACAGCCCGAGGCGCCGGCCGCATTCACGCAGCGCGAGCGTGATCTCTTTCTGGATTTCGTCGTAGTCGGCGATCGCTTCTTTCGATTCGCTGGTGAACGGCACCCACACGGACGCCATGTGCACGAAGATCACCATCGGCCCGCCGGGTAACGCTCCCCGGGACTGGCTGACACCATAGTTCTTCCACGTCGTGTTGAGGACGGCCTTGAACGTCGAGCAGGCCGATTGTTGATAGAGCAAGGGCACGCGATTGGCATAGCGGATCACCCTGGCGAGTTCCGAGTCGCCCTCGTCGTCCTCGCCTTCCGCCTTCGGCATGGCCGGCTGTTGCGGCTTATTCTGATCTTCCGGTCGGTTGCCGTAGGCCAGACCGGCTTCGATCGCAAACGGATTGCCCCGATACACCGCCGGCGGACGGCTCACGGCCGTATAGAATTCGCCTTTGATCTGTTTATACAAACCGGACAAGATCGCCTTCTCGCCGATCGGCGAAATGCAGTTGGTCGGCGGCGCCATGATCTTGGTGGCCTGGACCGTCTGGTACAGTTTCTCCGCAGCCGGCCCCTTCAAATCGCGCGGCTTCACGTTCGGCGAGACCTTGGCTTCCTTGCACATCTCATCGGCCAGTTGAGGCGACACGCGGCAAAAGTCGCCCGACAGGAATCCGGACAGAGAATGGCTCTTGGTGTCCTGGAGCATCTTGAGCATCATGCCGAATTCGATGCCGTACGGATGCGGCTTGATCTCGCGCGGGGACGGCGGCAGTTCGTGATAGGTGCGAGCGTATTCCTTCGTCTCGCCTTCCGGCGTGTGATACACGAGCTTGACGTGCGGATTGGCAATCGACGTTTGTTCGAGCCATTCGTCGACGGACGCCCGGCCCTTCTGGTATTTCCCTTCGACCTCGAGTGTGACCTGGGTTCCCTGCGGCTGCTCCCAGTCGATTTGCTTGTTCTCATGGACGAGCGGCTCGTTCTTCTTGGTGTCGATCTGCACTTCGAAGAAATGGGCGGCCGCGCGCGGTCCCGTGCGCGAAATGATCTTGACGGGTTTGCCGGTCGTGAGCTGTCCGTACATGCCGGCGGCAGAGATGCCGATCCCCTGCTGGCCCCGGCTCATGCGGAGCCGATGGAACTTCGACCCGTACAAGAGCTTCGCAAAAATTCGGGGAATCTGCTGGCGCACGATACCGGGTCCGTTATCCGTGACGGTGATGCGGAATTTCGTGGCCTGGCTGGGCGCGACCGGCTCTCCGTTCGACACGACTTCGAGGCGCACCGTGACGTCCGGCAAGATCCCGGCTTCCTCGCTTGCATCGAGCGCGTTATCGACGGCTTCCTTCACGCAGGTCAGCAATGACTTGCGCGGACTGTCGAAGCCGAGCAGGTGCCGGTTCTTCGTGAAAAATTCCGAGACCGAAATCTCGCGCTGGCGCGCACCCATTTCGACAGCCGTCACCTGCTGCGCCGGCCTGGCGGAGATTTTCGTTGCAGCGGCTGATTCGGGAGGCGATGGGGCGGACGCGGAAACGGATGTTGCCGATGTGGACTTGGACTTATGTGTCTTGGCCATTCATCCTCTCAGGACAGTGAACGTCATGTGTCTTGGTACCATAAACGCTTTGCGGATTCCAGCCTGTTGGAAAAACCGCTGCGTCACGGCGGGTGTCGGACATGTGAAATGGCTTGCCGAACGGTGACCATCGGCTTGAGAAATTTTGTTTCAGACGGTGCAGCGCCACATTCGGAACACATCTTCATGCGGTTGTCGATCAGGAGGGCATAGTGGCGAATGTACTGGAGTTGTTTGCTATGGGAAAACGAATTCGCTGCAGAGGGCCGGCGGCGTTGCGATGTTTTGGGTGGGAGGAGCACGCACCTAACCGAGGACGATTAGGTACGGCGGAGATCTCGGGAGGACTTTAGGCTTCCCAGTACAAGCTGGGCCTGCACACCATCCTCAGCGCTCGATCCCCTTATGAACCATATTCCCTCGGGGCGTTAACTCCTCCCACATGTTTACGATAGGCTCGGTTGCAGAACCAGTCAAGTAAACTAATTTGCAGCGTCGGCATTCGGACACCTTGTGCGAACGAGTCTGCAGGCCTACACTTGTGTCGATCCACTCTCCTTCCTTCCATCCATAAGGAGGTGCGCCATGCAAACCTATGTGAGCCTCGTGAAGTTCACACAGCACGGTCTCCAGTCCATGAAAGAAAAGGGTATGGAGAGGGCCGAGATGGTGAAACATCATGCAAAGACATTGGGTGGAAAGCTGGTCCAGGCCTACTATTGTCTCGGCGAGTACGATGTCGTCGCCGTCTGGGAATTTCCCGACAACAAAACGGCCATGAAGGCCGCCGTCATGAACGCGGCGATGGGACACATCCAGATTACGACCATGCCGGCCGTTCCCAGGGACGAGTGGAAGACCCTGCTCAAAGAAAGTCTCGGAAAGCGTTGACCGGATTTCGGCACGAGCACGGCGGCGCGCAGTCAGGCGTGAGCGATTGGTCGATGAAGCGATATTGACTTCTTCCAGGCCGCACCGTAGGGTGCACGCCTTGATGCAATCGGCACGCTCCGGGGTCACCGACATTTCATGACGCGCACCGCCTCACTTCTGCTCTTGTTATTGTGCTTCGGCCTTCCTCTTTCAGCCTGTCAGGACCGGCGCGCGGATCGCGCATACCAAAAAGGCAATTACACCAAGACCGCTGCAGAGTTGCAGTCGCTTGCCTCAATGGGGGAGGCGCGGGCCCAATACGACCTGGCTCTTCTCTACGACAAGGGGCTGGGCGTGCCCCAGAGCGATGAGCAAGCGCTCCTGTGGTACAAACGAGCGGCCGAACAGGGCGAGCCGCATGCCCAATATAATTTGGCGTTGATGTACATGAACGGTCAGGGCGTACCCGTCGATCTGGTCCAGGCGTATTATTGGCTCAGCCTTTCAATTGCGCTCGGCAACGAGCACGCGGCCCAGGCGCGCGATTATGTGGAAGCCCGCATGACGACTGTGCAGATCACGGAAGGCCAGGGGCTCGCGCGACACCGGTTGGAGAGTGGTCCCGCCATGCCCCGCAAGCCGCAGCACCTGAGCCCGTAAATCCCGCCCATTTCTCCCCTCCGATTGATGTTCTGAAGAGTTGACAGCCTGATTGCCAGCGGGCTACACCATAACAAATGGCCCTCCATCCTCTGGCAGGGAAACCCGCCCCGGCATCGAGCGTGATGGACACCGCCGCGCTCCTCGCGGCCTATACGTCGGAGCGGCCGGATCCCACCGTCAAGCGGCAGCGGGTTGCCTTTGGCACATCAGGCCATCGGGGCTCATCCTTCAAGCAATCGTTTAACGAATTCCATATTCTCGCCGTGGTGCGGGCCATCGTGGAGTATCGCCGCGGGCAGGGCGTCGATGGTCCGCTCTTTCTCGGCATGGACACGCACGCGCTTTCCAGGCCTGCGTTCATCAGCTCCCTGGAAATCCTCGCGGCGGACGCCATCGATGTCATGATCGACCGGGATGAAGGCTATACGCCGACTCCCGTCATTTCTCATGCAATCCTGACATACAATCGCGGCCGGCGCTCTGGGCTCGCAGATGGGATCGTCATCACGCCGTCTCACAATCCACCGGAGGACGGGGGTATCAAATATAATCCGCCGCAAGGCGGTCCTGCGGATACGCATGTCACCAAATGGATCGAAGACCGTGCCAATGCGCTGTTGGCCGCCGACCTGGAGGGGATCAAGCGCATTCCCTTTGAGCGCGCGAAACAGGCATCGACCACTCACCGTCATGATTACGTCGGTTCATACGTCGACGATCTTCGAAACATCGTCGACGTCGAGATGATTAAACGCGCCAAGTTGAAACTCGGCGTCGATCCGCTCGGAGGCTCCGGTATCGCTTACTGGCAGCCGATCGCCGATCGCTATGGATTCGACATCGACATCGTGAACCGCACCATCGATCCGACCTTTCGCTTCATGCCGCTGGATTGGGACGGCAAGATCCGAATGGATTGTTCATCGCCCCATGCGATGGCCAATCTGATCGCGCTCAAGGACCGTTTCGATGTGGCATTTGGGAACGACGCAGACAACGACCGTCATGGAATCGTGACTCGCTCCGCCGGACTCATGAATCCAAACCATTACCTGGCCACGGCGATTTCCTATCTCTTCTCGAACCGTCCTGGCTGGAAGCCGGGCACCGGAATCGGCAAAACATTGGTCAGCAGCAGCCTGATCGACCGGGTGGCAGGCCGCATCGGCCGTCCGCTGGTCGAGGTGCCGGTTGGATTCAAATGGTTCGTGGGCGGCCTGCTCGACGGCTCGCTGGGGTTCGGCGGCGAAGAAAGTGCGGGCGCCTCATTTTTGCGACATGACGGCACGGTCTGGTCCACCGACAAAGACGGCATCATCATGGATCTGTTGGCCGCGGAAATGACGGCACGGTCCGGGAAGGATCCGTCCGAGCTGTATCGAGATCTCACCAAGACTCTAGGCGAACCAATCTACGAGCGCATCGACGCGGCCGCCTCGCCCGAGCAAAAAGTTGTCCTCGCCAACTTGTCTCCCGCTCAGGTTACAGCCACGGAGCTGGCAGGTGACAAGATTCTGGCGATGCTCACAACTGCGCCGGGCAACGGCGCACCGATCGGCGGTCTCAAAGTCGTGACGGATCAGGGTTGGTTTGCTGCGAGGCCTTCGGGGACCGAAGACGTCTACAAGCTCTACGCGGAAAGCTTCAAAGGGAAGAACCACCTCAAGCGGATCCAGGACGAAGCACAGGCGCTCATCGCCAGAGCACTGTCGGTTTCTCCATAATGGGCACACTCGACTTCGTTCAATGGCCTGCGATGGTCGTAACCGTGATCTCCTCCTGGCTTGTGGCCTCGCAGATGAAATGGAAGCGCGAGGCCGGCTTCTGGTGTTTTCTCTTCAGCAATGTGCTGTGGGTGCTCTGGGGATGGCATGCCGGCGCCTACGCGTTGATCTTGCTTCAGGTCGCTCTTGCCGCCA
Source organism: Nitrospira sp. KM1 (assembly GCF_011405515.1). Lineage (NCBI taxonomy): Bacteria > Pseudomonadati > Nitrospirota > Nitrospiria > Nitrospirales > Nitrospiraceae > Nitrospira > Nitrospira sp. KM1. The sequence goes on from NZ_AP022671.1 coordinate 666,106, forward strand.
TAAACATACGAGGCGCTTACAAGAACGAGTGAGTGAGCGATCATCACGACACCGGCCTCTATCGAGTGCGGTTTCCAGCGTCAGTCACCACAACATGACCCCGCTTTCTACCAAACAGCTTCTTCCTAAAGACGATTCCTGGTCCACCCCTTTTGCCGAATCGCTGCTGCAACATCTGGATCTGCAAGCGGGATTACACATCCTCGATGTCGCCTGCGGCAGCGGCATCCCTGCCTTTTATCTCGCCGAACAAGTCGGGCCGTCCGGACAGGTCCTCGGCCTGGACGTGAATGCTCACCAAATCGCTTACGCGCGGTCGATCCAGGGATCGCAGATGCCCTGGCTCCGGTTCGAGTGCGCCGACGTCCGCGCTCTTCCCGATACGATCGCCCAGTTCGATCGTATTACCGGAAATCTCTCGGTCATGTTCTTCCGCCCCGACCGGTTCGACACGGTGAAGGGTTTGATCGACCATCTCAAGTCGGGCGGGCAAATTGTGCTGACGTTTCCATCTCAGGGCACCTTTGATTCGCTGTGGGCGTTGATCGACCGCCACATGGTCGAGGAGGGCCTCACGGTCGAGCGAGAACGATTCCAGACGTACCTTCAGGAGCGCCCGTCGATCGAAGAAGGCCGAGACTGGCTCGAACGGCTCGCGTTGGATCGTATCGTCGCCGCCGACTACCCGTTGCCGGTGGAAACGGGAACAGGCCGCGACTTTCTCGAACACCCATTGTTACGTCGCGGGTTTCTCGATGATGTCTACGAATGTTTCGACGATCAGCGAGGAGCCGAACGATTCATGTCCGGCATCGCCCGGGTACTCCCCGCGTGTTTGCCGTTGATTGCCAGACGCGGGGTGTTGGCAGGATGGAACCGCCAGGCCGCCGAGTGAATCGGCGCCCGCCGGACTACCGCAGCTGCGACAGCAGCGCGGACGGATCCCAATAGCCCCACATGATTTGAATCGTTCCCTGCCGGTTGACCTCGAACACATCGATGCCTTCGGCCTTCGCCGAGCGCCCATTCTTTCCTGTTCCGTGCGCAGTGAATTTCACGGCGGCGCGATCGGCGGTGACGACGAGATAATCTTCCGTAAAGTCGATGGCCGTGAACGCATCCGTCACGCCGATGAAGAACCGGCGCAGCGCCTCCTTGCCTTCGAGCGGTGTCCCGCCGTACGGATCGTGACTGACCGCGTCCTCTGCAAAACAGCTCAACCACGCCTCCACGTCCATCTTGCGCGTTGCCGCGAAGTACCGCGCCATGAGCGCCCGTATCGTCTCAGGTGGCATGTCGATCCTCCTGCTCGCAGGTAAACGTCTCGTTTAACGGACATACTCCCGATTGCCGAGGAGCAGTCAACGATCAGCCCGCCACATGACGTTCGGCGTGGTAGGAACTGCGGACGAGCGGTCCGGATTCCACGTGGGTGAACCCCATGGCCAGCGCCTCATCTTTTAGCAGGGAAAACTCAGACGGATCGTAAAAGCGTGCGACCGGCAGATGGTCTCGCGTCGGCTGCAGGTATTGGCCGATCGTCATGATGTCGCACCCGACCGCCCGCAGATCGCGCATGACTTCCCTGGCTTCATCCAACGTCTCCCCCATGCCGACGATCAGTCCGGACTTCGTCGTCATCCCCAGTCGCTTGGCCCTCTGCAACAAATCCATCGACCGTTGATACTTTCCTTGTGGTCTGATCGCTGGAAACAACCTCCGCACGGTTTCAATATTATGGTTCAGGATATCGGGGTTTTCAGCACAGACCAGTGTAAGAGCCGCTTCGCAGCCGTCGAAATCCGGAATGAGGAGCTCGATGCTGCAGGTCGGGAGACGCGCCCGTATTTCGTGCATCGTTTGGACGAAGACAGCCGCCCCGCCGTCCGGCAGATCATCGCGATTAACCGACGTGATGACTGCATGGCGAAGGCCCAGCGCCTGCACGGCTGCCGCCACTTTTCGCGGCTCCCGGTCATCCACCGGCAGCGGCCTGCCCGTCTGCACCGAACAGTAATGACAGCGTCTCGTGCAGATCCCACCCAGTATGAGGAACGTGGCCGTCCCGGCGTTCCAGCATTCCCAGCGGTTCGGGCAGCGGGCTTCTTCACAAATCGTGTGCAGACCCAGGCCGTCCATGGTGTTCTTGAGATCAAGATATTTGGCAGTCGTGGAGGTCTCCACTCGAAACCAGGGTGGCAGTCTGGGACGGGACTGGGACCGAATCTGATCGGGAGAGATCAACTTCATTCACACGTCATTTCGCGAGATGGGGACGGAACCACGTGAGCAATTTGTCCAGCAATCCCGAGGGTTCAGGACTGGGAACAACCGGATCAGGATATTCCACCCAAATTTCCTGCGAGCCGATATAGATGCCCCGGCGATAGGTCATCTGAGATTTGAGCTGCCTGTATCCGCGGGCATGAAGGATCTCCACCAATCGGAGCAGAGCCGCATCCTGCGTCAACTGCGAATCGGTATGCAGTCTGGTCGATTCGTACCTCAGGTTGGCCCGATAGCCTGTTTCGTGATGCTCGAATTCGACCGGACGGCTGAATCCGCGCTCCCGATCGTCCAGACCGGCAAGTTGGAATGTGTCCAGCGTCTCGTGATCCATGGGCCCTCGACAGGCGCGCTACAATCCGACGTACAGGTCGGCCATCTGCAGAGTGGAGATGGTACGGACGGTACGGCGCGCAGCCGGCACCTTTTTATTGTCCGACCGGACGCCGCATTATTCCAGTGCCCTATAGACCGCGACCAAGTCGCTCAACGCCGTGGTCTTATTCTTGAGGATCGCGCGCTCAGCCTGAATGGCCTCACGGTGCTGGGGATGACTGCCGTTTTTCAGACAACTTGCGCCCAATCCCAGAATCCGATCGCATTCCTCGGTCAGCTTCTTTTGCACCACGGGATTGACCTCGAGGATGTTCATCAGCTCGCGGCGCGTCGAGCTCAGATGGGCTTGCAGATCCGCATCCGGATAGGTCTTGCGCGCGGATTCATCGAAACAGCGGTCCAGGTAATTTGCCAGAAACACGTAGAGCCGAACGAGCGCGGCGGCGACTTCAATCTGGTCTTTGGCCGTAGCGGGCATAGCCGTTCCTTTCTATCTCGATCCGGGTGTCAGAGAAGGACCTTGATGTCCGCTCCTTCCACCTGAACCTGATACGATTCCACCTTACCGGACGGGTTGTTCTTGCAGACACCGGATGTGACGTCGAATCTCCAGCCGTGCCAGGGACAGGTCACGACGCTGCCTTCGAGTTCACCTTCCCCAAGCGGCCCTCCCCGATGGATGCAGACATTGTCGATCGCGTAAAACGTCCCGTCTACGTTAAAGACGGCGAGCGTCTTTCCATTCGATTCGGCCACGATCCCGCTGCCCGGCTTGACGTCGCCGGTCCCTGCGACACGCACGAACTCACCCATGAAATTCCTCCACCAATAGCAGGATGTTGAAAAAGTCCTCCGGCTGCGTTCTCGCGTTACTCAGAGGCTCAGCGTACGACAGAGAGTACGATTCGCCTCTTCGTTCGCTGCGGCCTTGCCGAAAGGCCTTTTTGAACATCCTGCGAGCTTTTCCGACTCGATCAGCGATCATGCCCAGTTTTGTGTTTTCCGGGGTCCAAAACAGTTTTCAACAGCCTGATAGTGATACCGCTAGTTTTGTGTAAATGGTTCTTTGATTTTCTTGAGCAGGCTGTCGATCGATCGGCCTTCCTTCTTCCCGCCCAATGTCCCGATGATCTTGTCGGCGATATCCCTGAATGCCTTGGATTGGGGTGATTCCGGATGAGCCACGACGATCGGATGGCCGGTGTCGCCGCCGTCACGGATCGCAGGATCAATCGGAATGCTCCCCAGGAACGGAACGCCGACCTTTTCCGCGGCGCGCTCTCCGCCACCATGAGAAAAAATATCCGTCCGCTCGCCGCAGTGGCCGCAGACGAAGAAGCTCATGTTTTCGATGATCCCCAGCAGCGGGACGTTCACCTTGGTAAACATCGCCATACCTTTCCGGACGTCGTACAGCGCAACCTCCTGGGGCGTCGTCACGGTGATCGCGCCAGCCAGCGGGACCATTTGCGACAGCGACAGCTGCACGTCGCCGGTGCCGGGAGGCAGATCGATCATCAGGTAATCCAATTCACCCCACAGCACGTCGCGGAAAAACGCCTGCAGGTATTGGTGCACCATCGGCCCCCGCCATACGAGCGGGGCTTCTTCGGGGACCAAGAACGCCATGGATATCAGCTTGACGCCGTAGTTTTCGACCGGAATGATTTTCCCATCCTGCTGCTCCGGACCTTTCGTGCTGCCCATCATCATCGGAATGTTCGGGCCGTATAAATCCGCATCCAGCAATCCGACTTTTGCACCCGTCAGAGCCAGGGCACAGGCCAGATTCGCGGCCACGGTGGACTTACCCACGCCGCCTTTCCCGCTGCTGACGGCAATCACGTGTTTGACGCCTGGAATGAGCTGCTCTTTCGGCTGGGCCTGCTGGCCGGGATGTGAATGTTCGTCCGCCATCTGAAGCCCTCCTCCTAAGGGTGCATGAAGGCCATGCACGCGTGCACGATGCCTCTCCGCATCATACGAGATCGACGGATGCAAAGGAAATGGGTCAATAGACCCACTGTGACGGCCGCGGGGTTTACTCGGAAAGAACGGTGGAGTCAAGACGTCGCAGATTGGTCGCCAGGCCGAGCAGCGAAAGCGTGTAAATGATCCACTTCGACGGATCGAAGTTATACCATTTCGGCCCGTTGCGGTAATCGCGGGCGTAGGTGTGATGGTAATTGTGATAACCCTCTCCGAAGCTCACCAACGAGATGAGCCAGTTATCCTTGCTGCTGTCCTGTGTGCCGTGCGGTTGATCGCCGAACATGTGACACAGCGAGTTGATGGCGAAGGTCGAATTCAGCACCATGAACATGCGGAACATCCCGGCGAGAAAGAAGCAGCCGATACCGCCCATGATCCCTCCGTGCAGGAAGCCCAGCACAAGGGGGAACGCCAGACCGGAGATCACGATCGCATGATAATTCTTGTGCTGCCACATGACCATCGGATCTCTCCGGAGCTGCCGCTCATATTTTTCCAGCCGGTGGGGCGTGTTGATGAATAACCAGCCACAGTGGCTGTGCCAGAATCCCTTCTGGGCATTGTACGGATCTTCCTCCTGGTCCGTCCGAGCGTGATGCCTGATGTGGTCGGAGCACCATCGGAGCGCCGAGTTCTGCAACGCCCATCCGCCTCCGATCAGAAAAATGGCTTTGACCCAAGGGTGGCACTCGAAGCTACGATGGGAGATGAGCCGGTGGTACCCAACTGTAATTCCCATGCCGGTGAACACATACAGGATGCCGAAGACGATCCAGTCAAAAAGCGTATAGCCGTAGAGAAATCCGAAGAGCGGCGTGCCGACGAGTGTGACGATTGCAACCAGGCAAAACAGGATGAACGTCTTGTAGGCAAACGGCGAAGTACCGATAGCGTCGGGCATCCCCACTCCTTAGGTAAATCAGGTAAAAACGAATCAGATCAGCGGTGCTGGCAGTGCTGCTTCGTTCGAAGCATATGCTAACGAAACCTTACGGATTTTTCAACAAAATCCTCACGGTGTATACTGAAGTCGGTGCGAGCGTTCAACGGGAGGCGCATATCCCGTGAGGCATCCCCCGCCTGACCAACGGACCGTCATATCCATCGGCAAACACCTGGCGCATCTTGCCGCCGGACGTACGCCTTGGCTCTTCGAACGGCGCTGGTGGTCCCAGGCGGCGATGAATCTCGCCATGCACGACCCGGCCTTCAAGACGCAGCTGTTTCGGTTCATCGATATGCTCCCCTCCGCCACGTCCGACGCCCGTGTGGTGGACCTCGCCAAGGAATATTTCGGGCCGATGACCGATCACACGTTTGCGCTTCGGTGGGGACTCAAAGTGCTCGCTGCCACGAGCGTCGGAGCCAGTCTCACCGGGCACGCCATCAAGGCCCATGTCGAGCAGCTGGCCAAAACGTTCATTGCCGGCTCCGCCATAGACGATGCACTTCCCGTCTTGCAGGGGCTCTGGAAGGACGGAAAAGCCTGGTCGGTGGATCTCCTGGGAGAGGCCACGATCAGCGACCGAGAGGCCGACCGTTATCGTGATCGCTGTCTGGAAGCATTGCAGACGCTCGCTCCGTCGGCGGCGTCCTGGCCGTTCGTGCCGCATCTCGAACGGGATCATCTCGGTTCTATTCCACGCGTGCAGCTCTCTTTGAAGATCTCCGCCCTCTCCCCGCACCTGGATCCGATCGATCCGGAAGGCAGCTACCGGTCGGTTGCGGCGAGGCTGCGCCCCGTCATCGAAGAGGCCATGCGGTTGCCGGCTTCGCTCATTTTCGACATGGAACAGGCCGCGACCAAGGATCTGTTGATCGCCATCTTCGTTCGTCTCTTCTCTGAACCGGCCTTTCGATCATTTCCCTACGCCGGGTTGGCGGTACAGGCCTATCACAGAGACACCGCCCGCGATGTCCAATCGCTGATCGAATGGGCCGAAGCACGAGACGTCCCAATTACCATCAGACTGGTGAAAGGCGCCTACTGGGATTCAGATACCATCCGCTATCGACAGCTGGGCTGGCCCGTGCCGCTCTTTGAAAAGAAACCGGAGACGGATGCCAATTATGAAACACTCGTCCACTCTCTGTTGAACCGGACCTCGGTGATTCGACCGGCGTTCGGCACCCACAATCTCCGCACTCTGGCTTATATCGAGGCCGTCGCCGAGTCCCTTCGGATCGCACCCGAGACCTGGGAATACCAAATGATCTATGGGATGGCGGAACCCTTCCAGCATGCCATGTGGCGCCGCGGGCGGCGCCTGCGTCTCTATACGCCGGTCGGTGAACTGCTGCCCGGCATGGCTTACCTCGTCCGACGCCTTCTCGAAAATACATCGAACGAATCGTTCCTGCGGAAGGAGTATGTGGAATCCCAATCTCTGGACACGTTATTGACTGCGCCTGCCGTTGATCGTACAGCCGCCGCACCTCGGCCGGATGGAGACGGTGACACGTTTCACAATGAGCCGCCCCGCGACTTTTCCAGAGAGACGGTTCGCGAGGCCATGCAGGACGCGATCGCCTCAGTCAGAAAACAGTTGGGCCGCCAATGGCTCCCGTTGCCCGGATCACCCATCCTTTCAGGTCCGGCAGTCACCTCCCAGAATCCCGCCAGGCCGGGCGAAACCATAGCCATACTTCCCGGCGGCTCGCCGGCCGATATCGACGCAATCGTCGAACGCGCGCGCGCGGCCTGGCCGCAGTGGAGCAATCGGCCGCCGCACGAGCGAGTCAACATTCTTCGGGCGGCAGCGGCCCTCATGCGTGAACGCCGCGAACTCCTTGCGGCATGGGAGATTCTCGAATGCGGAAAGCCTTGGCGCGAAGCGGATGCGGATATCGCGGAAGCAATCGACTTCCTGGAATTCTATGCACTCGAATGGCTTCGTCTTGGTCCTCCCAAGCAGCTTGGACGGATCGCCGGAGAATTGAATCATCGCATGTTGAGCCCGCGAGGCGTGACTGCCGTGATTTCGCCCTGGAATTTTCCGTTGGCCATTCCGGCCGGCATGGTCTCGGCGGCATTGGTGACCGGGAATCCGGTCATCTTCAAACCGTCCGAGCGTTCGTCGATGATCGGACGGCTTCTGGCGGAAATTCTGGTCGAAGCCGGTTTACCGGAAGGAATCTTGACTTTCGTGCCCGGGGCTTCAGAGGTTGGAAACAGGCTGGTGCGGCATCCCGATATTGTGACCATTGCCTTTACCGGATCGAAGGAAACCGGCATGGCCATCCTCAAAGAAACGGCGGCGCCCGCCGGAGGCTGCCGCCTGATCAAGCGGGTTATTGCGGAGATGGGCGGAAAGAACGCCATCATCGTCGATGAGACGGCGGATCTCGACGACGCAATCACTGGTGTGATCACGTCATTCACCGGGTACTCAGGGCAGAAATGTTCCGCCTGCTCCCGAGTCATCGTGCATGCCTCGGTCTATGACCTGTTTGTCAGCCGGCTGAAGGACGCCGTGCGGAGTCTCCGGATGGGACCACCGGACGATCCTGGAACTCAGATCGGACCGGTCGTCGATGAAAGGGCCCGCGCCAAGATTCTTGACTACCTTGAGATCGGCCGACGGGAAGCCCGGCCGCTGATCGACGGGCGTATCGAACAACCTGGATGGTATGTTGGCCCTACGGTGTTCGAAGACGTGCCCCCAACGGCGCGCATCGCCACTGAGGAAATCTTCGGGCCCGTTTTGGCCGTCATCAAGGCTGTTTCATTCGACGACGCGATCACCATCGCCAATGGGACGGACTATGCGTTGACCGGCGGGGTCTACTCGCGCAGCCCTGCGAATCTTGAAACGGCCAGAGCAAGATTCGACGTGGGAAACCTCTATCTCAATCGGCCGATCACCGGCGCGCTGGTCGGACGGCAGCCGTTCGGCGGCCATCGCCTGTCAGGAGTCGGAGCCAAGGCTGGAGGGGAAGAGTACCTGCTGCAGTTTGTGATCACGCGCATCGTCAGTGAACAGACCCTGCGGCGCGGGTTTGCTCCCGTCGAATGACGTCTTCAACGGTTTGATTTCGTACGATTCCAATTCCTCTGTGATCTCGGTAATGACCCCACGGTCCTCAAGCGGCGACAGCTCTTGCCGTTCGACGTACTTCACGAGGCCGACGCCCTTCGCGAACCACGCCGTCATCACGTCCGTGCCGGTCACGACCTTGTTCGATCCCGATAATCGGATCTTCATTTTCATGCGGGCTTCGACGCGAACGGCATCCTGAAACGTTCCCGCCGGGACCGTCACCGGTTCCTGCCCCACGACCGTCGAATCCCCTTGCGCGTCCGCCTTTTCATTCACGCCGTCACGGTCCATGTCGGTACCGAAATCCAAGTCTTTTTTATCGAACTGGGCAAACGACGTCGCAACCTTCATCGGGAACCGCACGATTTGATAGGGAATCAATTGCTTCTCCAATGGAGTTCCCGGCTCAGAGCCGTAATACACGATCCCGACCGAGTCTCGGCGATAAAAGCTGTCCGAGACGCCGTGATTGCCCGGATTCGTATCGTGGAAGACCATCACTGTCACGCCGCGCAATGTCTTGGTTCCAACCACGGAGGACACGTTTGAAAAGAACTTATGTTCGATGGTCTGCAACGGACCTTCGGTGATCTGTCCCCGATATTCCCAATGACTTCCGGTCGTGTCGGGGAAGAACTCGTCCGACCGGTCGATCCCAATCGGATCATCCGCTGCAGGCACCGCCGATGGAGCTCCCACGAAGAACGGCAAACAGAGAATTATAAAAAAAGATATCCGAAAAACCGCTGGCTTCATCATAAGTTCTGACCTCCACTATCCGATTGTGACCGTATCATAGCATTCGAGGGGGCGGCAACACCGGGAGGCGGTACGGCGTCGGACGATGAAAACCTGCTTGCCTTCGACCCGGATCGTCACCATAATCCGCCTCCATGCACACAATTCCTCATCCATCTGCCGAGGGAAGCCGTGCGGCCGTTCTCGTCACAGGTGCGTCGGGCGGCATCGGACGAGCCGTCAGTTTGGCCTTTGCCGGCGCCGGCTATTTCGTCGGAATCCACTATCGCTCGAACAAAACCGCCGCAGCGGAAACGCTGGACCTCGTTCGTCACGCCGGAGCAGAGGGACGGCTATACGAAGCGGACGTACGGCTATCTCCATCCGTTCGCCTCATGATAGACGCTATGGCTCGTGACGCTTCCGGGCTGAACACGCTGGTGTGTAGCGCGGGCATTGCAGGCAGCCGTCTTCTTCTACGAGAGGAAGAAGACCGGTGGGCAGATATCGTGGCAACGAACCTGACTGGCACCTTTCATTGCCTGCGGGCGATCGGTCCCCTCTTTGCCTCTTGCGGTGGAGGGTCCATCGTTGTGATAGGTTCGTTTTCCGGATTCCACGGGTCGGCGGGGCAAGCGGCCTATGCCGCTTCCAAAGCCGGACTCGTCGGCCTCGTCAAGACGGCCGCATTGGAGTGGGGGCCGAGCAATATTCGTGTCAATCTTCTATTGCCGGGGTGGCATCTCACGGGTCTTTCAGGTGATGCATTCCCTTCGCCGGACCAATACATCGACCATGCTCTTCAACGCCCGCCCTCGCTCAAGGAAGCGGCTCATACGGTCCTTCATATGGCTCGATCACAAGACCTGTCAGGTCAGGTATGGAACTGTGACAGTAGGAGTCTCTGAATGAAACGCTCAGGAGCGCGAAAGGCTGTCGGCATCTTTGTTACGGGAACGGACACTGATGTCGGGAAAACACTGCTGACGGCATCCTTGGCTCTGGCCTTGCGCCGTCTTGGACGTGATGTCGGCGTCATGAAGCCGATCGAAACGGGAATCTCGAACGCGGACGTGGCTCGCTCCGATGCCGCCCGCCTCCGGACGGTGATAGGGAGCGATGAGGCCCTCGGGGCGATCTGTCCCTATCGTTTCGATTTGCCGGTCGCCCCGTTCGCGGCGGCCCATACCGAACGCCGGAGCATCGACCTGGGAATGATTCAGCAGGTCTATCGCCTGCTCGCCGGCCGATACGATGCGATGGTGGTAGAGGGAGTCGGCGGCGTCCACGTTCCGATTGCACGCTGCAACGATGTCATGGACTTGATACTCCGCTTGAAACTTCCGGTGGTGGTCGTCGGTCGCGCAGGACTCGGCGGAATCAATCATGCCTTGCTGACGATCCACGCCCTTCGCAGAAGAAAAATCCAGGTTGTGGCACTCATGCTCAATCGAACCACTCCGGTTCAGTCGCGAATAGCTCGTATTCAAGAACGCACCACGGTGCAAGCGCTGAGAGAGGGCGCAGAAGTACCTGTGTTCGGACCTCTTCCGTACGTCCCAGGAATGCAGAGAAGGTTTCAACCGGCTGCCGTTGCGCTGTCGAGGACGGCTGCGGTCATGCGCCTCGCGAAGCTGGTCCTGGCATCTGCCCGATAAACCGCGCCACGGCCGTTTGGATGTCCGAGGCATTCAACACCGCCGAGATCACGGCGACGCCGTTGGCCCCTGCCCGAATGATCTCTCCGACATGTTCCGCCCGAATTCCACCAATGGCAAAAATCGGCACGGTAATCAGTGATCGGACAGCCCTGAGGCCTTCGATACCGACTACCGGGTCATGGTCGGTTTTCGAGAGCGGCGTGAAGATCGGCCCATACCCGATGTAATCAGGTCTGAACCTGGCAGCCGCCTCAACCTGTGCGGGACTGTGCGTCGAAAGGCCGACAATCTTGTCCGGTCCCATGATGGCTCTCGCCTCTGCATAAGGCAGATCGTCCTGTCCCACGTGCACGCCGTCTGCATCCACGGCCAAGGCGAGATCACACCGGTCGTTCACGATGAAAGTGGCTCCAACCGCTTTCGCGATGGTTCGAAGAGCCGACGCTTCTCCATAGGCCTGTTTCATCGACGCAGCTTTATTGCGGTACTGGACAATTCTGGCTCCGCCGCGAACCGCGTCTTTCAAGACCTCGTCAAGCGGACGTTCGGGCCTGACCGTGGGGTCGAGAATGACGTAGAGACCTGACAGTGTCGGCGGGGATGTGCGGCCGGTCATCGCGGGATTGTACCTGGCGCGGTCACAGACGGCTAGCCGGCCAGAAAACGGTCGAGAAACGTCGTGGAGACGTGGCCCTTCTGGAAGTCCGGATCGTTGAGAATCCGTTTGTGAAGGGGGATCGTCGTCTTGATGCCTTCGATGAGAAATTCGTCGAGCGCGCGCCGCATGCGGGCGATGGATTCCTGCCTGGTCCGGCCGTGTGTAATGACCTTCGCAATCATCGAATCGTAATGGGGAACGACCAAGGCGTTGGTTTCCATGGCGGAATCGACCCGGACGCCGTACCCTCCCGGAGCGCTGTACTTGGTGATCAATCCAGGGGAAGGGGTAAATTTTTCAGGGTCCTCGGCATTGATGCGGCATTCCAAACTGTGCCCGTTGATCTTGATGTCCTGCTGCTTGACCGAAAGGGGCTGGCCGTCGGCAAGTTGAATCTGCTCTTTAATGAGATCGACTCCCGTGACCATTTCGGTAATCGGATGCTCGACCTGGATCCGCGTATTCACCTCCATAAAAAAGAAATTCTGGTCCTTGTCGAGCAGAAATTCGACCGTGCCGACGTTGCGATAATGCACGGCTTTGACGGCTTCGACCGCCGTGCGGCCGATTTCCCGTCGCAGCTTTTCGTCCACGGCCGGAGAAGGCGTCTCTTCGACGAGTTTCTGATGGCGTCGCTGAATCGAACAATCCCGCTCCCCGAGATGGACGACGTGGCCCCGATGGTCGGCGGCAATCTGCACTTCGATATGACGAGGCTCCAGAAAGTATCGCTCGAGATAGACACTGTCGTTTCCGAATGTGGACTTCGCTTCAGCTTGGGCCGCCTGGAACGCGCGCGCAAGATCCTCCGCCTTGTTCACGACGCGCATGCCGCGCCCGCCACCACCGGCGGCAGCCTTGATGATGACCGGATAGCCGATTTTCGTGGCGGCTTCAAGCGCTTCCTGCTCGCTCTTGAGCCCCCCCGGGCTTCCCGGTGTCACGGGCAGGCCTCGCCTGGCGACGATCTCACGGGCCTTCGCTTTGTCTCCCATCAGCGCGATGTTCTCCGACGTCGGACCGATAAACTTGACACCGATCGATTCACAGACTTCGGCAAAGTGGGCGTTTTCCGAAAGGAACCCATAGCCGGGATGAATGGCGTCCGCGCCGGTAATTTCTGCGGCGCTGAGCACGTTGGGAATGTTGCGGTAACTGAGCGCGGCTTCGGCCGGTCCCACGCAAATTTTTTCATCGGCGGCGCGGACATGAAGACCGTTGACATCGGCCTCGGAATGAATGGCGACTGTCTTGATTCCAAGCTCTTTGCAGGCCCGGATCACGCGCAGTGCGATCTCTCCGCGATTGGCGACCAATACTTTTTTAAACACGAACCATCTCCGGTATGAACTGAGGGCTACACATGCTCGGGACGGGCTGTGACTGGGCTAGGCGGTCGCTTTCGGATCGATGTGGAAGAGCGCCTGGCCGTATTCGACCGGCTTCGTGCTTTCAGCCAGTATCTTGACGATTCTCCCGTCCACTTCCGATTCGATCTCATTCATCAACTTCATCGCTTCAACAATGCAGAGGACTTGTCCCTTTCTCACGAAATCACCCTCCTCGACGTACGGATCGGCATCGGGAGATGGAGAGCGGTAAAACGTCCCGACGATCGGAGACGTGATCGTGACCAAGCCCGTCGCATCGGCCGACGGCGCGCTGGCCTGCGTTGGAGCCTGACTCGCTGCAGCGGCCGGTGAGAAATCGGGCACCGAGGCCGTCACGGTCTTCATCCCCACCTCATGGCGGAGACGAATACGAATCCCGTCGCGCTCCAGTTCCAACTCGGTCAGATTGTTCCGCTTGAGCAGATCGACCAATTCCTGGATGTGCTTGGACTGGCTCCCGGTCAGAAACAGTGAAGGGCCACCTTCCGTCTGCTCGACAAGCGGCAGTACGATCGGCGCTGCACGCTTCTTGGACTTGCGAGGTTTACTCCCGCTCACCGAACACGCTCCACATAGGCCCTCGTACGGGTATCGATCTTGATCGTGGTGCCCACCTCAAGATACAGCGGGACTTTGATCGTTGCCCCGGTTTCGACGATCGCGGGTTTGGTCCCCCCGGAAGCCGTATCGCCGCGAACCCCTGGTTCGGCCTCGACGACTTTCAATTCGATGAAGATCGGCAGTTCGACATCGATCGGCCGGTGCTCATAAATGAGAATCTTGGCGTTCATGTTTTCCTTCAACAAGTCGGCATTGTCACCCAACTGCTGCTTTTCAAAGGTCAACTGCTCGTAACTATCGGTATCCATGAACGTATAGTCGTCGCCTGTCGCATACAGAAACTGCATCTCGCGCTCTTCGAGATCCGGTTCTTCGAAACGCTCGCCTGAGCGAAACGTCCGGTCCAGGACGTTGCCTGACAGATAGCTTTTTAGTTTGGTGCGGACAAATGCGCCGCCCTTTCCCGGCTTCACATGCTGAAATTCGACGATATAAAACGGTTCCCCGTCAACCATCAATCGCACACCGCCTCGAAAATCCGTGGTAGAAATCACTGCGTACTCCCTTCACATATTTGGCAGACACCACTGTCCTACCGTTTGAAGATGCTCATCTGCCGCGTTTTTTCCTGACCGGCGCCGATGTCTTTCTCGGACGGCGAGACGAGGTGAGATGCGCGTGCAGACCCCGCAGACCGAGGAAGTAGCTCTCGGCGCCGAATCCGGATACCTGTCCAACCGCCACATCGGCCACGTGCGAATGATGCCGAAACGCTTCGCGGCCCTGAATATTTGAAAGATGGACCTCTACCGTTGGCAGCGCCACCGCCAGGACGGCATCCCGAATCGCCACACTAGTATGGGTGTACGCCGCCGGATTGATCAGAATCCCGTCATACCCGCTTCGTGCTTCCTGGATCCATGTCACCAATTCGCCTTCGGCATTTGATTGCCGGATATCCACGTCCACGGTCAGTTCGTCTGCGAGTTTGGTCAACCCGGCATCGATGGCATCCAGAGAGGTGGTGCCGTAAATCGACTGCTCCCGACTGCCCAAGAGATTGAGATTTGGACCGTGTAGCACCAATATCCGCAGCATGCACAACCCGCCTACCCATCGAAATAATCACTCGCACGGCTCCCAAAAGTGCGAGCAGGGCGGCATTGTAACAGGCCACTCAAGACCGGTCAAACGCTCGAAATGTCTCAGGAAGTTGAGGAAGCGGCGCCTGTAGAGGTTGCGTCTTTGCGCCGGTTTTGCCCGATCGCGCGCAGCCAGGACTCCAGTTGAGCGATCGTTTCCGCATGAGGTGACGGTTTGGAGGGAGGCGGAGTTGCTTCAGTTTCAGGGCTCCCCGTGGCCGACTGCCCAGCGGGTTTTCCGCCATCCGCCTGCAAGGCAGATTGGATGATCGAGCCGGCTCTTCCTAGTGGAGAAGACGTTTCACCTGTTTCATCGGAGGCGGAGCCGGAGAGGTCCTCCCGATCCTGCAGGCCAACAGGAGTGCCGCGCTCGGGTGTCGGCTCAACGGACGGGGACGCGTGAACAGGCTGTTCAACCGAGGGTGCTTGGACGTCTTTACTCCGTGGGACCGGACCTTCCTTGGCAGGCATGCCTAGTCGAGCTTGAATGGAAAGCGCTTCCTCATCGCGTGGATTCAGAGCCAGAATCACGGCGCATGATTTCAACGCCGCACCCGTCTGCCCCTGACTCGCATAGATCTTGACCAGTGTTCGATGCGCCCGCAGATTTTCAGGACTGACCTTGATCGCTTCTTCCAGAACAGCCTTCGCTTTGACCGGTTGTCCCAGTTGATCATATGCCCTGCCAAGCACGACCATTGCGGTGATGAACCCCGGATACCGCTTGAGGCCGTCTTCCAAAACCCCCGTGGCTTCCTTCCACATACCGGCCTTGCAGTATTCTTCGGCCAAGGGCAGAAAGGCCTTGGAATGGGGATCCTTAGCCAATTGGAGGGCTAATCGATCGATTTCAAGAGCTGAGTCCGCGTTCTTTTGATTCGGCCGCATACGCTATCTCATCTTCGAACCGAGATCGGTCGCTCGGGCATGCACGGCATCAGGCACGAGGCGCGCCGCTGCATCCAGGATTTCATCAGCCAATCGGCGTTTGGACTTCAGAGGCAATTCGCTGATCGTTCCGTGGCGGTCGATCAGGGTCGCAGCATTCTGCTCGCTGCCGAATCCGGCGCCGGGAGCCGTCACGTCGTTTGCGACGATCAGGTCCAGACCCTTGGATTTCAACTTTTCCATCGCATGGGGGATGAGATTCTGAGTTTCCGCGGCAAATCCAACCAGCAATTGGCGATCCCGGAGGGCGGACACCGTCGATAAGATATCTACGGTACGTTCCAGATCCAAGGTCGTGTCACACTGCGCTTGCTTCTTGAGTTTCTGGTTCGCCGCCTGCTTCGGACGGAAATCAGCCACTGCGGCGGCCATGATGACCACGCTACTCCAAGCCAACCGCGCGATGATGGCGTTGGTCATCTGTTCCGCCGATTCCACGGCAATCATCTCTACGCCGCTCGGCGGAACGAGCGCGGTCGGCCCACTGACCAGCACAACCTGCGCACCGCGGGATCTCGCAGCTTCAGCCAGCGCATAACCCATTTTCCCCGATGAACGATTTGAGATAAACCGTACAGGATCGATGGGTTCATGAGTCGGTCCGGCCGAAATCAGAAAGCGATGCCCCGACCAGTCCTTGCGGGAGAAGATCGCCGATCCGACGGCTCCGAGAATTGATGCCTCATCGGCGAGTCGGCCGGCACCTGTCCTGCCCGACGCCAGCGGTCCTTCTTCCGGATCTACGATGACGACGCCGCGCGCGCGCAAGGTTTGCACATGAGCCGTCACTGCGGGATGAGTCCACATGCCTCCGTCCATCGCGGGAGCGCAGACGACAGGGCATTGCGCGGTCAGGATCATGGTCGATAGCAGATCATCCCCGAGTCCCAAGGCCATCTTCGCCAGGAAATTGGCCGTCGCAGGGGCGATACAGATGACATCCGCCTGCTCAGGGACCGTGAGATGCTTCATTTCCTGGTGGGCCTCAAAGAGATCCGTCGCCACGGGTCGTCCGGAGAGAACTTCAAAGGTCAGGGGTGTGACGAATCGTGTCGCCGATCCGGTCATGACGACTTCAACGGTGGCGCCGTCGCGCAGAAACGCCCGGACAAGACCCGCCGCCTTGTATGCGGCAATGCTGCCGGTCACTCCGAGAACGACCCGCTTACCGGTCAGCGACACCCCTTGGCCTTTCGGAATCATCACTCTTCAGCTTCAGCCTCCGGAGCCTTGGGCGTATCATCGACGTACACGCTCAATTCCTTCTTGATCTCGCGTGCATCCTCGCCCGTCATCATGGCAATGCGTTCGGTCTCGCCTTCCTTGCCGCGTTTGGCTTCCTTCATGGCGTCACGCGCCTCTTTTCCGGTGAGATATTTCGCCTCACCGCGAAGCACCTCATCGAGCGCCACGGTTGTTTCCTTCGTGAATCGGGACGTGCCAAAGGGCCTGGAACCTTGCAGGATATGCTTTGCGCGTTGGGCCGCGACGATGACCAAACGGTGGCGGGAATCAAATTGATCCGGCGTATACTGCGGCAGCAAACTCAACATGTCGATCATGGGGACCTCGTCTCCTTCTGTTTGTTATGAAAGATCTTTGCGACCTTCGGGTTTTCCGTTTTCATCGATCAGAAAATTATTCTCGATCCATGCCGTGTCCATGCGTCCGGTCTTTAACTGCTCGGCCAGGAACACATGCTCAAGATCTCGCAATGAGCGCGTCAAATCGTCATTGCGGACAATATACGCGTATTCTCTGTAATTCCAGACTTCTTCCTTGACCTTTTGCATCCGGCGCTGGATTTCATCGGGGGAATCCGAGGCCCGGGACTGCAGTCTGGACTTCAGCGCGGTCATGGATGGCGGCAGGATAAAAATGGGCACCGCGTCGCTGAACTTCTGCTTGACCTGGAGAGCGCCCTGAACATCGATTTCCAACAGGACGTCCACCCCTTGCGCCATCTTATCGGCGAGAACTTTGCGCGGAGTGCCGTAGAGATGTCCGTACACTCGGGCCCATTCTACAAATTCATGGCGGTCGATCATGTCCTGAAATTCGGATTCGTCCATGAAAAAATATTCCCGGCCGTGCTCCTCTCCGGGACGCGGTTTTCGGGTCGTACAGGAAATCGAGTGCCAGAGACCGGGTATCCTGGCAACGAGTTGTTTGCACAGCGTCGTTTTCCCCGTGCCGGACGGAGCGGAAATGATGAACAAAATTCCTCTCCGACGCACGGAATTGCTCGAATGTTCGGTCGGACTGGCGGTCCCGCTCGATGCCGTTGATGTGCTCATTCGACGTTCTGCACCTGTTCCCGTATTCTCTCGAGTTCGGCCTTCATCTGCACGACATGACCGGCAATGACGGCGTCATTGGCCTTCGATCCAACCGTATTGACCTCCCGCCCCATTTCCTGAAGCAGAAAATCGAGAGTTTTACCCACAGATTCCGCGCGGTTAAGGTGCTGTTCAAACTGTACCATATGTGACTCCAATCTGACCAATTCTTCTGTAATGTCGCCTCGGTCCGCATACACCGCCAGCTCCTGGTGCAAACGCATCGAATCCGGCATCTCCCCGTCCATCAATTTTCCGACGCGCGCCTTCATGCGGTCAAACGTCTCTTGCACGGCCTGAGGAACCCGTTCGGTTACGGCGGTTGCATGTGTCCGGATCGATCCGATCCGACCCAACATGTCCTTCGCAAGCGCCGCCCCTTCCTGCCGCCTCATGGCGTCAAGCTCGGCCAACGCCTGGCCGACCAGCGTGTGGACAAGTGTGGTGAGGTCGGGATCTTCGACCTGCTGATCTGTAATGGATATCACGTCTCGGAACCCGGCAAGCAGATGAATATCGATTGCACCGCTCAATTTGAGCGACTTTTTTAAATCCCGAAGGTTTCGATGGTACTGTTTTGCCAATGACAGGTCAACATTGACCGTTCCGGATTTCGCTTTACCTCCTTGAGCCGACACGGAGACATCCACACGGCCGCGCACGCAATATTGCTGGACCAATTTCTTCACGGTGTCTTCCGAACGGCCGACCGCCCGAGGAAGACGGCACGCCACTTCAAGGAATCGGTGGTTTACGGATCGAACCTCGACGAGGACGGCGCCATCGTCGTGCGCAGCCTGTTTGCGACCGAAGCCTGTCATGCTCTTGATCATCGGGGGCTCTTCTCCTTCCAGGGACACTCGGAGTAAATCGGGCACCGCCCGCATTGCGGCAATCTGGCCGTGCACACATAGCGGCCGTGCAAGAGGATTCGCTGCGAGACAGCCGTCCATTCGGATTGAGGGAGTAACTGCTGAAGATCTTCTTCGATCCGATCCGGATCCTCCGAGCGCGTGAATGCGAGGCGGTTGGCCACTCTCTTGACGTGGGTATCGACGATGATGGCGGGCTTGCCGAACACATTGCCGAGCAGGACATTCGCCGTCTTTCTCCCTACTCCCGGCAACGTCACCAATTCCTCCATCGTCGAAGGCACCCGGCCGTGAAACCGTTCCGTCACCGCTCTGGCGCACATGACGATGCTTCTGGCCTTGCTTTTGAAGAATCCGGTCGAGCGGATCAACGGCTCGACTTCAGGCGTCTCAGCCCTTGCGAGTGTTTCGGGGGTGGGAAACCGCTGGAACAACACCGGGGTGACCTGGTTGACCCTCGCATCAGTACATTGAGCCGAGAGAATGGTCGCCACGAGCAACTCCCACGGTGAACGGTGCTGGAGTTCCACTTTGGCATCCGGCATGGATCGGCCGAGCAGCTTGCCGATGCGTCGTGCCCGCGCGCCTTGATCAGATTCTCGAGTGCGTCGAGGAGCCATAATTTTCAGGCGGGATTGTGAAGCGACTAGCTTCGAGATGCAAGGGCACCGGCATTGTCAACGGCGGCATGCCCGGGGGTGGGAAGGTCATCACGGGAGGCCAACTGTCGTTCGAGACGATGAAGCAACGGATGCAATGTTTGGGGCTCGAGTGCTGAAATGCCGATGGCCCCATATCTCCGGCACAAGAGCTCCGCCTCCGCAGCGGGAAGTCGATCGCATTTGTTAAACACGAGCAGTCTTGGAATCCGGTCGAAGCCGAGCTCGCCGAGGACGCGATCGACTGCCGCCATGTGCTCATCCAGATCTCTCGCCCCTGCATCCACCACATGCAACAGCAGATCGGCGTCACGCAGTTCTTCCAGCGTCGTTCGAAAAGCGCCAAGCAGGTCTTTCGGGAGATCCCGGATGAAACCGACCGTGTCGGTAACGATGACCTCCCGGTCGTGTGGGAACCGGAGCCGGCGACTGGTCGTGTCGAGCGTCTCGAATACCCGGTCGTCCGCACGGACGTGACTGTCCGTCAACACGTTGAGAAGCGTCGATTTGCCCGCGTTCGTGTATCCCACGATCGAGATGACCGGCATGGCATGCCGCATCCGTTTGGCCCGTCGCTGACCCTGGTGCCTGGCAAACAACTCCAACTCTCTCTCCAAATGGCTGATCCGGTCTCGAATCCGCCGGCGGTCGGCCTCGAGCTTGGTTTCTCCCGGTCCACGCGTCCCGATACCGCCTCCGAGTCGTGACAGCGTGGCGCCGCGCCCCGTTAACCGGGGAAGCCGATACCGTAATTGAGCCAGTTCAACTTGGATTTTTCCTTCTCGGCTGTGCGCCCGACTCGCAAAAATATCCAGAATCAATTGCGTGCGATCGATGACCGACATGTCCGTCAATTCGGCGATCGCTTTGATCTGAGCCGGTGACAGTTCCTGGTCGAATACCAATAGATCCACACCCTTTTGAAGGGCATGGATGAGCGTTTCTTTCAGTTTTCCACTGCCGACCTGATAGCGTTGATGGCCGTCCTGAGTCCGCTGCACGATCCTCTCGACAACCGCCACTCCCGCCGAAGTCGCCAGCTCCGCCAATTCCTCCAACCGGTCTTCCTGTTCCGTTCTGCTGGCCGGAGACGCGCTGACCAGGATGGCGGTCTTGCGGCTGTGAGATATGTCATGCCCGCGACCCAATTTCTGAAGATCCGCTTCCAGTTCCTGAATGAACGCATTGAACTGAATCGTGGTACCGTACACCGGGGTCGGTTTCAATAATTTGCAAAGCTGTCCCTCAGGATTAGGTGGAAGGAGATGAGCCAGCGAGAGTAAACCCGGCTCTCCATGGTCCGTCACGCCGAGAGCGCCTACCATGTCAAGACGCAGAAGTGCCAATGTCGTGAGATCCTCCTGGCTGAGCGGCTGATCGCTCAGATGAGAGCGGATCAAGCGTAACCCCCTGAGCGATCTTGAACTCGCACGGAATTTTCCGAGCGTGGCAGGAGACGGGCCGGTCCCTGAGCCGACCAGAACTTCCTGAACCGTTCCGCGCCGGGTCAGAACCAGACCGATTGGACGACGAATGTCGTGTGTGAACCGTGCCAACTCTTTGGCCACGTCCGCGGTTAATACACTGGCTGCGGGAATACGCCGACGATAGAGGCGTTCAAGAGCCTTAATTTGGGCGGCCCGAAGCCCGTTTAATTGTCCGTGAATATCGTGAATGGCGTCCCTACCTTTCGCGCCGTATTCTCTGAGTCTCTCATCTCATCGAGGCTTCGTCGAGCGACGCACAGGCCTCTGTATCAAGTGACGCACGGCGACCGGCACGGAGGGCTTGCATCCCGGCGGATGCGATCATCGCCGCATTGTCTGTGCAGTA
Source organism: Nitrospira sp. KM1 (assembly GCF_011405515.1). NCBI lineage: Bacteria > Pseudomonadati > Nitrospirota > Nitrospiria > Nitrospirales > Nitrospiraceae > Nitrospira > Nitrospira sp. KM1. Next base: position 687,562 of record NZ_AP022671.1, read on the forward strand.
TTGTAACGATGGGATGCTGAGTTGGATCCCTTCCGATCGTGCCTTCTCATGAAGAAGCATGCGTAACCGGGAGTTGGCCGATACGCCGCCGACTACGGCCAAAGCCCCAATTCCTGTTTGCCGAACGGCCTCGAACGCTTTGTCCACCAAGACACTGACAATGGATTCCTGAAAACCTGCGGCAAGATGGGCGCGATCTCTGTCTACGCTGGCAAGGGTCATACGTTGAAGTTTATACAGTAGGGCGGTCTTTAAGCCACTGAAACTGAACTCCAGCGCCGCCTTCCTGATCGACGATTTGGGAAACGGAATTTTCTTCGAATCGCCGGATTGAGCCAGCTTGTCGAGGGCCGGTCCTCCGGGAAATCCCAATCCAAGCATCTGCGCACCCTTATCGAAAGCCTCTCCGGCTGCATCATCTCTCGTACAACCCAACAACTGGCATGGACCGGCCTTCGTCTTCTTATAGAGGTGGGTATGCCCACCCGATACCACGAGCACGACGGCGGAAGAGGGAAAGTCCGGGTTCTGCAACCAGGCCGATGCGATATGTCCTTCTAGATGCGTGACACCGACGAGAGGGATGCGTAGCGCGTAAGCGAGAGCTTTGGCATAACTGACTCCCACAATAAGGGCGCCGGCAAGTCCTGGGCCTTGGGTGACGGCAACACCGCAGATATCTCGCCATGCCGTTCCTGCCCGCTCCAGGGCCGATGCCGCAATAGTCTCAATCGACTCAATGTGCGCACGGGACGCGAGCTCGGGGACGACACCGCCGAAGCGTTCATGGACTTGGTGCTGGGAAGAAATAACCGAGGACCGTACCGTGCCGTCTGCATCCAAAACCGCCGCGGCAGTTTCGTCACAGGATGTTTCAATCCCCAGCAAGGGGCCTTCCACCCATCGATCTGCGGAGAGATATGTATCGATCTGCCCGGTCACTGGTTTGCTCTCATCGCTTGAAAACACGTCGACCCCTGCCGCTCTATGAACGACAAGGGTCGAACAGACATGATCCAGCTTCTTATGGAAGTCGCCTCTTGGCCACCATCAAACGCCGGCCATAGCCTCCTGCTCGATGAACGTCGGCGCGCCGTCGCGCAGGACGACCTTGATCTTACGACTGTCCTTGAATCTTCCCTTGATCATTTCCTCTGATAAGGGGTCCCCAATCGCGCGCTGAATCGTACGGCGCATCGGTCTCGCCCCGTACAAGGGCTCGTACCCTTCCTTGATCAGCCACGCCTTCACCTCTTCATCCACTTCAATCTCCACACCCTTGTCCAGCAACCGCAAATTGAGTTCGCGAAGGAGAATGTCAAGGATGTTATTGAGATGCGACTTATCCAACTGATGGAAGACCACGATCTCATCGATCCGGTTCAAGAACTCCGGACTGAATGAGCGCCGCAACTCTCCGAGCACTTCTTCCTTCTTATGGCGATCTTGTTCGGCTTCCGTGCTTTGAAATCCGAGCGAGACGCCTTTTTGAATGAGTTTTGTTCCGATATTGGACGTCATGATAACAACGGTATTCTTGAAATCGACCTTGCGGCCGAGGCTGTCCGTCAACACCCCATCGTCCAATACCTGCAGCAACAGGTTGAACACATCCGGATGGGCTTTTTCGATTTCATCGAACAGAACCACGGAATAAGGCCGCCGACGAACTCGCTCCGTCAACTGGCCTCCTTCTTCGTAACCAACATAGCCTGGAGGAGCACCGAACAATCTGGAACTGGTGAATTTCTCCTGATACTCTGACATGTCGATCCGGATGAGCGCGTCCTCGGTGTTAAAGAGAAATTCCGCCAGTGTTCTTGCCAGTTCGGTCTTGCCGACTCCGGTTGGGCCTAGGAAGATGAACGAACCGATCGGCTTTTTGGCTTCCTTAAGGCCGGCCCGAGAGCGCCGGATCGCGCGGCAAACCGCCGAGATCGCCTCATTTTGACCCACCACACGCTTGTGCAGAAACTCTTCCATGCGAAGCAGCTTGTTCGATTCCTCTTCTTCAAGCTTGAACAGTGGAATGCCGGTCATCTTGGAGACGACATATGCGACATCTTCCTTCCCGATGGTCGGCTTGTGCTTTTCCTGATTCTTTTTCCATTCGCGTTTCGATTCATCGAGGAGCTTCCGAAGTCGCTCTTCTTCTTCTCGATGACGAACGGCCTCTTCGAAGTTCTGCATTGAAATGGCCAGTTCCTTATCGCGTGAAACCTTCTTGAGTTCCTGTTCCATGGCTTTAAGCTCGCCCGGTAAGGCGTAGGTCTGAAGCTTGGCGCGCGATCCTGTTTCATCAATGAGGTCGATGGCCTTGTCGGGTAAAAACCGATCCGTGATATACCGGTCGGACAGTTTGACCGCTTCGACGATCGCTTCCTCGGTGATCTCAACCCCGTGATGTTCCTCGTACCGATCCCGAAGTCCTTGAATGATCCTGACCGTCTCGTCCAGGCTTGGAGGCTGGACGTAGATTGGCTGGAACCGCCGTTTCAGCGCGCCGTCCTTCTCGATGTGCTTGCGATACTCGTCCAGCGTGGTGGCCCCGATGCATTGGATCTCGCCGCGCGACAAAGCCGGCTTCAGCATATTCGACGCATCAATCGACCCTTCAGCCGCTCCTGCGCCGACCAGCGTGTGCAACTCATCAATAAAGATGATGATGTTGCCGGCCTGCACGATCTCCTTCATCACAACTTTCAAGCGCTCTTCAAATTGGCCCCGATATTTGGTTCCGGCGACCAGGGAGCCAAGATCCAATGCGATGACCCGCCGTGAAAGAAGATTGTCCGGAACTTCCGATTGGACGATGCGTTGCGCCAGACCTTCGACGATTGCGGTTTTTCCGACACCGGATTCGCCAATGAGTACGGGATTATTTTTTGTACGCCGGCTGAGTATTTGTAGGACCCGTTCGATTTCGTCGGCGCGCCCGATAACCGGATCGAGCTGGCCCTCCTGAGCCATCTGGGTCAAATCGCGTCCGAATTCATCCAACGCCGGAGTATTGCTCTTCCGGTCGCGTTCACGTGGAGCGGACTTCCGCAAAAATGTCACGGTCAACTGTCGGGCAGTGAGAAGATTGGCTCCGAGGCTTCGCAGAATCTTTCCGCCGATACCTTCTTCTTCGCGCAGGAGTCCCAAAAGCAAGTGTTCGCTTCCGATGTGATTATGACCAAGAAGTCGGGCCTCTTCGACCCCGTACTCGATGACTTTCTTCACCCGCGGGCTGAAAGGAATTTCCCCGAAGGTCATTGTGGTCCCGCCACCAGGCAGATTCCGCTCGATCTCGAGTCGGATCTGCTCTGTTGAAAGTCCCATTTTCTTGAGGATCATGAGGGCAATCCCATCGGATTCGCGCAGGATCGCCAAGACAAGGTGTTCGGTTCCGAGGTAGTCGTTCTGATGACGCTCGGCCTCTTCCCGCGCAAGGATGATGATCTTCCGACCCTTGTCCGTGAATCGTTCGAACATCCTGCCTCCTTTTTGGTGAGGATCCCCTAATCTGCCGATGAGGTCAAACCCTTCGAAAAATCTAGTCTAATTCTAACTAGATGGGTTGTCAGTGTCAAGGTTCGTGGAGATTGATACGCGTGATTACGTTCTCAAACCACGAGCGATAGAATCGGCACACGCCTCGTTCGTTGACTTCGAAAGAATCGTCCCGATAAAATTCGGCTCTTTTGTGGTCATCTTCCATTCACCTTGCGAGTTCAGACCTCGAATGAAAAGCAAAAGCATCGGCATATTAACTAAGCCGAAGTTCCCTGAAGTCAAGTCTACACTTCAAGCAGTTCTGTCCTGGCTCAGAGAAAGAAACATTGAAGTGCTGTTGGATACAACCTCTGCCACGCTCCTGGGTGAAACGGGCGGAATTCAAAAAACTCAGCTGGCGGGAAAAGCGGATGTCCTCCTCGTGATGGGAGGCGATGGCACCATGCTGAGCGCTGCGCGTCTCGCCGGAGAACGAGGGATTCCGATACTGGGCGTGAATATGGGCGGTCTGGGTTTCCTGACCGAGGTCAGACTCGAACATTTCTACCCTTCATTGGAACGCGTCTTCACAAACGATTACGTGCTTGACGAGCGGTTGATGCTCGGGACACATGTCCATCGGCACGGCGAAACCGTGGCGCAGGGAGTCGTACTCAATGACGTGGTTGTGAGTAAAGGCACCTTGGCGAGGATGATCGAGCTGAGAATTTCCATTCAAGGACGGTTTGTGACGAATCTTCGTGGAGACGGTTTAATTGTCAGCACGCCGACCGGATCGACAGCCTATTCCCTCTCAGCGGGCGGGCCGATCATTCATCCTACTGTTCAATCGCTCATGCTGACCCCGGTATGCCCTCATACCCTGACGCATCGACCACTCATCGTCGAAGGCAGCGCTGAAATCGAAGTCACGCTGACCAGCAAAGATGAGGGGGCAATGGCTACGTTGGACGGTCAGGTAGGAGTCGCACTGACCCAAGGTGATACCGTGGAATTAAAGGTATCCGAGCATCGGACCAGATTGATCCGGTTTCCAGAGAGCAACTACTATGATGTACTGCGGGAAAAATTGAAATGGGGAGACGGTTGAGCACAACGTCTGCGTGGCCTACCCTCGATCGATGAGACCGATCATTTCCTGGTTCGTGACGAACTTGAACTCACCAATACATTCCGTGGCACCCTGTTGTTTCTGTTCCGCCGATTCTAAAATCCGCAGCGCCTTTACATCCACTGGGCGGCTTTTCCGTTCCTGAAGCAAGGCGTGCAGCTTGTCGAGGACGGCCTTCGCCTGACTGCCTGTCGTCCTGGTTCCCAAATACCGGATGACCACCTCCGCACACCAATCCCCGTCCCGTTTAGCGATGCCGACGAGGCCCTCGCTCGCTTTTCTCGCCCAGCCGGCAAGAAACACGCCTTCGACGATTTTTCCGCTCGCTTCGTCATAAGCCTGAAACAAGGCATCGTCCGGTTCGTTGGCGGTTTTGTTGGGGTTCGTCACAAAGACGCCCCCTTTATAAGGCAGGCCGACAGTTTCATCGACCTTGTCCCCCACGGCAAACACGACGCTGTCACACGGAAATTCGTATAACTGTTTGAGACCAACCGCCGCGGTATCGGCTCCTTTTGGCTCCAGCTTGTTCTCTTCCATCTCCAATCCACGGACCTGATTATTCGCATCGACCAAGATCCGTTTGGGAGAGGCGAGAAACTGGAACCCCATCTTGGCGTCACTGACCTTTGGCTCGCATTTTGTAAACTCACCGGTCAGGCTCTTGAAAATTTCATCAGGATTCTGACCGACTGCGACAAGCCGATCCTTGATCCGTGTAAATTCTTTCTTGATGCCTTCCACATCCATGTTGGCACACACTGCACGAATTTCCTTCGGATTGTATTTCCGCTCTGCCGGTCCCCGTCGAACGATCGCCGTCACGCGTTCCACCTTCTTGTAGCGAACCAACCAATGAGCAATATCGACCATGACGTCACCGGCACCGATCACCGCGACATGCTTTCCCACATTGAACGGACGGTCGCCGAATCCAGGCAAGCGATTGAAGTGGTAAACGACATCCTTCGCATGAAATACACCGTGGGCCGAATCACCCTCTACTCCGATCGCCTTGGTTCCCTGTGCTCCAATGGAGAAGACAACCGCGCTCGCACCCAACCCACGCAATTCCTCTACCGTCAGATCCTTTTCTTTTCCAATGGAGACATTGCCCAAATAGTGAATATTGGGCTGTTCGAGCAGTTCCCAGTACTGCTTCCGCAATCCGCCGCGCAATTTTAGTTTGCTGGGAAAGATGCCGTACTCGGCCAATCCGCCGAACTTGATGTCTCGGTTAAGAATAATGACGTCATGTCCTGCCTTGCCAAGAGAAGCTGCGACGGCCAACCCGGCCGGACCCGCCCCAGCGACAATCACCACGTGGTTTGTCTGTGCACTCATGCAATGTTCCCTAATATTGAATTGACGAAAATGTCTAGAACTTCAACAGTTCCGCGGACTTTAGCATACAGGCCTTCCCCTGTCAAAACTACCTGGTCGCTGCCTATCCTCCTGCGCTTCCGACAGGACCACCTGATTCAGTCATTCTCCAAGGATCCAGCAACTCATTCAGTCGCGTGTCCGGAAGCACTCGCTGCTCCCGCGCAATCTCACGAACGGTTTTGCCCGACTTATAGGCTTCTTTGGCCAGCTTGGCGGCCGCTTCGTATCCGATTTCAGGGGCCAGCGCCGTGCACATGGCCAGACTTTCTTCGATCAGGCTCTTGCAGCGTTCTTCATTGGCTTTGATTCCTGCGATACATTTCGAGGCAAAATTGTCTGCCGAGGTCGCCAACAGTTCTATGGATTGAAGAACGTTATATGCCATGACCGGCAACATCACGATCAATTCAAAATTTGCGGCTTGACCGCCGACCGTCACCGTCACATCATTACCGATCACCTGCGCGCAGACCATCGTGACCGATTCCGCAATGACGGGGTTCACTTTACCAGGCATGATCGAGGAGCCTGGCTGAGTCTCCGGCAGATTGATCTCCCCCAGTCCACACCGGGGGCCTGAACCAAGCCATCGAATGTCATTGGCGATTTTCATCAGGCTGACGGCAAGTGTCCGCAATTCCCCGCTGGCTTCCACCAATGAATCCTGGGCCGACTGCGCCTCAAAATGGTCGGCCGCCTCGACGAAAGAGCAACCGGTCTCCTTGGAGATGATGGCCATAACCTTGGCGGAGAATTCGGGATGGCAATTCAGACCCGTACCGACTGCTGTGCCGCCCAAGGCGACTTCGCTGAGCGCGCTTTGCGCCCGTTTCATCCGCTCAAGGCCCAGTTCGATCTGCCGGGCGTACCCACCGAACTCTTGTCCGAGCCGAACGGGAGTGGCGTCCTGCAAATGCGTTCTGCCGATCTTGACGACCTTGTCGAACTCTCCGGCTTTGGCACGAAGAGCCTGGTGCAGCCGTTTCAGTGCCGGGGTCAGTTGGCGGTGGATCATTTCAGAGGCCGCGATATGGATCGCGGTAGGGATCACGTCATTACTGGACTGTCCGAGATTCACATGATCGTTCGGGTGCACCATCTTGCTGCCGCGGACCCCACCGACCAATTCAGTCGCGCGGTTGGAAATCACTTCGTTGGCATTCATGTTCGTAGACGTCCCGGAGCCGGTCTGGAAAATATCCACAGGGAATTCCGCATCGAGTGTTCCCTCTACGACCTCACTGGCAGCCTGTTTGATCGCGTCGGCTGTTTGAGAATTCAGAAGGCCAAGCTCGTGGTTGATCGCTGCGGCCGCCCGTTTGATCAGACCCATTGCCCGGATGACTGACCGGGGCATGCGTAAGGTGCTGATGGGAAAATTTTCTATGGCACGAGCCGTCTGCACACCGTAATAGGCGTCGGCTGGAACAGCCAATTCCCCCATGATATCCCGCTCGATCCTCGTTGCTCCCTGATTGTGCTTGTCATCGTGACGCATGCGCTACTCCTAAAGGTTCTCCGCAGTCGCGGAGGCATGATAAACTCAGGTCCCCCGCAAGCACAAGAGCGGCACGATGAACGATGCAATCGTCATGGTCGAAACCTATCCGGGATTTAAGGGAGAGGACACGCCCCGTTTATTCACCCTGAAGGGACAACGGCTGGACATTATCGATATCGTCGAACGCTGGGACACCGATCAACATTGTTACTTTCGGATCATGGCGAGCGATACGAACCGTTACGTGCTTCGCCACCACATTGACGAGGCTCTGTGGGAACTCGTCATGCGAGAACGATAGCCCACAGCCAGCCCGCACCTCCATTCATCGACTTCCCTCAAGACACACTTCGTCTGATTGTTCTCGATGTGATTCTCTTCAACATCCGCCCGTCATTCCGTGCCCTATTGGCCGATGCCCCATAATGTCGGCTCGAATTCACACAAACACAGTGTCTACATCACCTCTCAAGCCGACAGAACGTAGGTCACTTTCTCCGTCGTGTCGGCGTCGGCTTCAAATGGGATACGGCTCCAGACCGTCACGGAATATCGGCTCAGCGCTGGTCTATGGGGATGTAGGGTCGGTTGTGGTCCCCCGCGTAAATCTGGTCGGGACGGAACAGCTTGTTTTCCCGAAGCTGCTCCAGCCAATGCGCAAGCCATCCAGAGACCCGGGAGATTGCGAAAACGGGCGTGAAGAGGTCGATATCGATGCCCATTTTGTCATAGACAATACCGGAGTAAAAATCGACGTTCGGGTAGATACCCTTGGCATTCAAGGATTCTCCCGCGACCTGCTCCAGCTTCATGGCGATTTCATATAATGGTGACGGTCCGGATTCTTGGAACAGGCGCTCGCACAGTCGCTGTAGCACAACGGCTCTCGGGTCTTTGACCTTGTAGACCCGATGACCAAAACCCATGAGTTTGTCCTTGCGCCGTATTTTTTCATCCACATAGCTACGGACCCGCTCGACGGTGCCAATGTCCCTGAGCATCTGCACGACTTCCTCGTTCGCCCCCCCGTGCAGCGGCCCTTTCAATGCTCCGATCGCCGACGCCACCACGGTATAAGGATCGGCCAGAGTGGATGCCGTGACCATGCCGGTGAACGTCGATGCATTCATCGTATGTTCGGCATGCAGAATGAGACAATCGTCGAAGACGGCCGACCAGAGCGGAGGCGGCTCCGATTCAGTCAACATGTAGAGAAAGTTTTCGCTGAAGCCAAGATCATCCCGCGGCACGATGACCTCGTCGCCATGCCGCAAGCGAGCCCAGGCGGCCACGATCGTCGGAAGTTTGGCGACGAGACGCACCGCCGACCAGTAGTTGTTGTCTTCGCTCTTGACGTGACGACCCGGATAGAACATACCGAGCGCCGCCACGGCCGCCTGCAGCGCGTCCATCGGATGCCCCTGATCCGGCAAACACTTCATGAGGTCCACAATCATGTACTTCAGGCGACGATGACCGATGACGTCTTCGTTCCATTTTGCCAGCTGCTGCGGTGACGGCAATCGTCCAAACAGGAGGAGATATGTCGTTTCCAGATAAGACGATCGATCGCAGAGCTCTTCGACTCGGATGCCTCGATACTCGAGAAGACCTCGATCTCCATCAACATCGCTGATCGCCGATTTGGCTGCGGGGACCCCGGCTAAACCCGGCATGAAATCATGTGGCATAACGCTCTCTCCTCCCGGGTTCGTACTCTGCTCTTTTCCATGCCGTGGCGCAAGCCGAATCCCGGCGACCTTGCAAAGCCCGCATGCGATTGGCATACTGAAATGACTCTTGAAGCGGAACGATCACGTGAGTAGCTTGACCTCGCCTGCCGATCACAATCAGATGTTCCACGGTTTCTCGCTCGCTGCAATCTCGCTTGTTCACCTGGTCGTCTTCGCTCTGCCGGCACTGGCTGTTCTCATCGCGCCCGGAACCGGGGCTGCTGAAGAGGAACTGCTGATTTTTGCCGTGGTCAGCGAGGCGCCGAAAGACAAGACACACGTAGCGGTGAAGGCATCGATCAACGATGTGGCATCAGACACCAGGTTGATCGCATCGGATTCGATTCTGAGTAATCCGGTCTGGAAGAAGCTGGAAATTTGTCACGCCCTGCGCGCGGACGGAGCGAAGGTTCCCGAGGGTTATCGAGTGACGACCGTACGGGTCATCGATGCAAGCATGCTTCCGATGACACTCCAGTCATTTGCAGGCGACTGCCTGATTAAGAAGGCCATTGACATCGCACCGCTCGTCGATTGAGTCCACCCGCCTATTGATCTCGACAATCCGGGCACGCCGTCGGTTCCTGCGGGGCATCGCACTCTTCTCCTGTGAGAGGAAAGAGCTGGCCGCATATCGCACAGCCGCGAATTTCGAAATAGGCCACTCCATCAGGATCTATGTCCGTGGGAAGCAGGAGCTCGAACGGGTCATATCCGACGGCCACGCCATCGGGAAATTTGACCACGGCGAGACGATCATTAAATACCTCGAAGGTCGCTTCCTGCCCTTTGCGATCAATCAAGTGACCGATGACGAAGACCGGCTGTCCCTTGCGTTTGATGCGAAGATCGCGCAAAGTGCGGTGGTCGGACGTCGCGCACGAGAATTGACCGCTCGAACTGGTTCCTGCAATAGGCATGTGGGAATCGTATTCAGCCGATCGAGGGGACACCATCTATCATAGCGGCAAAAATTCCGTCAAGACCAAGCGAGGCAATCAATCATCAAGGAGATGAGGCATGGCCGGAATCATCATTTATCAAAAACCCACGTGCTCGACCTGTCGACAAGTGCTGCAGCTCGTCAAGGAAAGCGGCAAGCCGTTCACCGCTGTGAATTATTACGAACAGCCATTTACGAAGTCCCAACTCATGTCCTTGTTCAAGAAGGCCGGGTTATCCCCCAAGGATGCTCTCCGGACAAAAGAAGACATCTACAAGGAACTCGAACTGGCAAAAACCTCCCACTCCGATGGCGAACTGATTGACTTGATGATCGCGCACCCGGATCTGCTCCAGCGGCCTCTAGTCGAGAAGGGAGATGCAGCCATGCTGGCGAGGCCTGCGGAAACCGTCAAGGCCATGCTCTGACAGAACGGGTCCCGAGTCCTTGGCAGGAATCATGTGCCGGGATTGGTCATCGGAGTCACTCGCAACGATCTCGAAGCGGCATCGATAGACACGGCCACGCTTCCATTGAGGACCCGCGTCAGCAGTTCACCGACAATGGTATATCTCCAGCCGCGTAACACCGGAAGATCGATTGGCACCTGTTTTTCCGCAGCGTCCACCATCGCTTGAATCTCCGCGCTCGTGGCCAGGAGTGTAGGAGCAATTTCCGCCTCGGCCGCTCGCGCCTTGAGAATGGCTTGCAGCAATTCCACCACTCCACGTGATTCCGGCTCCGGTTTCCGCTCCCGCGGCACCTCGGGCCACGACGCCGGAGGCGATGCCAGTGTCGAGGCAATCAACTTGAGAAGATGCTCACCATGGCGGTCGGCCTCAGACGCATGCAGACCCCGTACGCCTCGCAATTCGTCCAGCGTGCGCGCGGGATGTCTGGCCAACTGAAGCAGGACTTCGTCGCGCATCACCCGCCCTCGCGGCACGTTCCGGCGTCGGGCCTCTGACTCACGCCATGCGGCGAGATCGCGAAGCACAGCAGCATGTTTCGGCCTGAGACTGTCCCAGCCCCGAATGCGTTGGTACCGGTCGAGCGGTTCGCGTCCCTTTTCCCCTACGGCAGCTTCCAGGCGGGCAAACTCTTCCTGCACCCATTCAAGACGCCCAAGATGTTCCAGTCGATTGAGAAGCACCGTGTGGATAGAGAGCAAAAACTGGACGTCTTCCGCCGCATAGACAATCTGATCGTTAGACAGCGGGCGTGCGCTCCAGTTTGTAAAGGTATGCGCTTTGGCGAGTTTCGTTCCGATCACGCGTTGCACGAGATTGGCATAGGCGATTTGCGCGCCATAGCCCAGCATCGAGGCAGCCACCTGAGTATCGAAAAACGGCTTGGGGATCTGTCCGGCATGGCCGGCGATGAGGTCCAGATCCTGTCGGCCGGCGTGAAATATCTTTTCGATCCGAGGGTCGCAAACCACATCCCAGAAGACATCGAGCGAACCATCGGTTTGGACGGCAGGGAAATCGATCACGGCTGAGACGTTGCCGGCCGCCACCTGTATCAGTTCGAGCTTCGGGACGAAACTCTCCTCTCCCACGAATTCGGTATCAAGGGCGATCCTCGAATGGGAACGGAGCCGGTCGGAGAGTTCTTCAAGATCTCTCCGCGATGTGATGTACGAGGGGCGTGCTGTGGACGTATCGGTCATTCTGCAGGACTGTACGGCCGATCAGGTGGGCGCATCGGTTCGGTATTGCTGAGACTGAGATACTCTTTGAGAAACTGATAGGCTTCGAGCATGCGCCGAAGTTCCGGCTCGGAGCTGCGATCACCATTGTTCGCATCAGGATGCAGCGCTTTGGCCTTTTGACGGAATGCCGTCGTCACATCGGCGAGTGAACTGCCGAATTCGACCCCCATGATGGCGTACGCGTCGACCGCGTTGTTTACGCCTGAACTTTGTGAGAGATCTCCGCCGCCACCGCTCGCCGCTTTCAGCATGTCGGCCAAGCTGATCTTTCGGCGACGCCGGCGGGGCCGTTCGCGGATTTCACTGTCCAAGTCGTCCCAGCGATCCTCTACAAACTCAAGCCGCGACTCGAGGCGCATTGCGCCCGAAAGGTCACAAATCTGTTCCAATTCTTCCTCTATTTGCAGCAGGGATTTGATAATTTCATCCAAACCCTGTTCGACACGGAAGTAACTGTCCACCCGTTCTTGCATCATCGTATCGACGGCCACGTCTATGCTGTCTTCCGTCTTCGTCCTGAGCGAGCCGATCCGTTTGCTCATGCCAGCACGGAATTTCATGAATTTTACCGACGAAAATGGCATCAGATCGATCTCGGCCTAAATTTTGGCTATTGTAGCATAGGCGGCTCGCACTGCTGAAGTGAGATAAGCAGCATCGGAGAAGACGACGGCCCTGCGGCGAGAGCTCACGAGGAGGTCAGATCCTCTCCGACCTTGTTGCGCCGGCGTGCGACGCCTGTTTCATAAGCCGCGCCAGCAACGGCTCGAGCTATTCGAGGCACCACTTCTTTGTCGAAGAGGCTGGGAATAATGTAGTCTTCGCTCAAGGCCGCACGGGGAATGGCTTCCGCCAACGCCTTGGAGGCTGCAAGCTTCATCGCCTCATTGATGGTCGTCGCCTGCACGTCCAGCGCCCCGCGAAAGATTCCTGGAAACGCCAACGCATTGTTGATTTGGTTGGGCAGATCCGAACGGCCGGTCGCAAAGATCCGGCAATGGGAAACAGCCAATTCCGGCGCCACTTCGGGATCGGGATTGGCCATGGCAAACACGATGCGATCTTTCGCCATCACGTCAAGGTCATCGGCCTGCAAGAGGTTTCCGACTGAGAGGCCGATGAAGACATCTGCTCCACGCAACGCATCGCGCAACGTTCCTCTCGGCCGGTCTCTGGTCAGACAGGCCCGTAGGTCGGCTCTGCAGGCTCGCAATTCCTCCGCCTCTCCGTAGAGAATGATTCCCTCCTTATCGCACCCCAACAGATGCGAGACTCCGGCTGCAAGCAGCATCCGACAGCAGGCGGTTCCGGCGGCACCCAGACCATTCACCGTGACGCGGACGTCCTCCAACTTCTTGCCGATGATCTCCAGGGCATTGCTCAATGCCGCAAGGAGCACGACCGCGGTCCCATGCTGATCGTCGTGCATCACGGGAATATCCAAGGACGATCTCAGGCGTGATTCCACGTCAAAACAATGCGGAGCGCTGATGTCTTCCAAATTGATGGCGCCGAAACCGGGGGCAATCGCCTGAACAGTTCGAACGATGTCGTCCGTCTGTTGCGTATTCAGGCAGATCGGCCACGCATCGATTCCGGCGAGTTCCCGGAACAGCATGGCTTTTCCCTCCATCACGGGAAGAGCGGCTTCAGGGCCGAGATTACCCAAGCCCAGCACGGCCGAGCCGTCCGTCACGACCGCAACGCTGTTGCTCTTGGTCGTAAACGCATAGGCCTTTGCCTTATCCTTCGCGATGGCCTGCGCCACGCGCCCGACCCCGGGCGTGTACACCATCGAGAGAATATTTCTCGTGTTGACCGGCAGTTTGCTTTGGACCTTGATTTTTCCACCCAGGTGAAGAAGGAAGACGCGGTCGGATGCGGACAACACGGTTACGCCCTCTATCCGACCGAGACGCTGCACGACGCGGTCACCGTGAGACTCGTTCCGCGCATCGAAGGTGATATCGCGTACCATCAGATCGGCGGTGGCCGAAACCAGATCCACGGCGCCAAGGTTGGCACCCTCCTCGGCCAATGCGGAGGCCACCCTGGCAAACATGCCAGGCTTGTTCGCGAGAGCGATTCGAGCGGTGAGCCGATAGTTGGAATACGGTCCGATGTCGTTCATCCGACGTATCAACACGTGCGGTGCTCTCTTAATTATACCCGGTCATCGCACACGCACCCAGGAAATAATCCAACAACATCACAGATGCTGCAATTTCCTCATGCAGCCTTACGTGAGACCGCATCCTCATTTGTTCCATTGATCGGAGTTTCGGACGAGTGTTAAGGTGGCCGTATGTCCTCGCCACCTAATTCATCACGTGCCAATCGCTTGAGCACTGAAACCAGTCCTTACCTCCTTCAACATGCACACAATCCGGTCGACTGGTATCCGTGGGGGCCCGAAGCCCTTGCAACGGCCAAACGGCTCAACCGTCCGATTCTCTTGTCCATAGGGTATTCGGCCTGCCATTGGTGTCACGTCATGGAACGGGAATCTTTTGAGAACGAGACCATCGCCGCACTCATGAATCGTCACTTCGTCTGCATTAAAGTCGATCGCGAAGAACGACCCGATCTCGATGACATTTATATGCAAGCGACCGTCACATTGAATCATGGTCAGGGCGGCTGGCCGATGACGGTCTTCCTCACCCCCGAACAGCAGCCGTTTTTCGCGGGAACGTATTTCCCTCCAGAGGACCGTTGGGGACGGCCTGGATTCCCAGCGATCTTGAAAAAGATTGCGGCCATTTGGGAAGAGAATCCCGGAGACCTACGACAACAGGCCCGCCAACTCACGGACCGCCTTAAGGCAGAGTCCCAGACTGCGCTCCCCGCCTCCGTCGATGATGCCGTGTTTGACGACGCGGTTCGCGAATTCAGCCAGCTGTTTGACGAACGGTTCGGGGGATTCGGCCAGGCACCGAAATTCCCTCCGGCTGCAGGCCTCTCACTCCTTCTGCGCTGTCACCGGCGGACCGGCGATCCCCACACGCTCCGCCTGGTAACCAAGACACTGGACGCCATGGCCGCCGGCGGCATCTATGACCATGTAGGCGGAGGGTTTGCACGCTACTCGACCGACGAGCGCTGGTTGGTGCCGCATTTCGAAAAAATGCTCTACGACAACGCGCTCCTGACCCGCACCTATCTCGAAGCGTTTCAGGTTACGGGTCGGGCCACCTACCGGCAGGTCGTCATGGAGGTGCTGGATTACATTTTGAAAGAGATGACGGATTCTGAAGGCGGATTTTATTCCGCAACGGATGCAGATTCCGAAGGGGTCGAAGGGAAGTTTTTTGTGTGGACACCCGAGGATGTCCGGAAGGTGCTGGCCGATGAACAAGACAGCCGTCGGATCTGTGCCTGCTATGACATTACCGAGAAGGGTAATTGGGAACACCGGAGCATCCCAAATCGACTCCGTCCAATCGAATCTGTGGCCAAAGAGTTGGATGTCACCGTTGATGAATTGACGGAAACGATGCGCAGAGTTCGGCCGGCCCTCTATCAGGCCCGCAGCGCGCGAGTGCCTCCTGGTCTGGACGATAAGATCATTGCCGCATGGAACGGGATGATGATCGCTGCCATGGCCGAGGCCGGGCGGGTGTTGGGCGTTGCCCGCTTCATCGATGCGGCGCGTCGTGCGGCCGATTTTCTGCTTCGCGTGCATCTTTCCGAAACGGGTCAGTTACTCCGGACCTCTCGAAACGGGCACGCACATCTCAATGGCGTGCTGGAAGATTACGCCTATCTTGGTGAAGGATTGGTCGATCTCTACGAAGCCTGCGGAGACGATCGGTATTTGGACGCCGCGCTCGGCTTCGGCGTCCGCATTCTGGACTCGTTTGAAGACAAGGACCATGGAGGCTTTTTTACGACCGCCGACGATCATGAACAATTAATCGTCCGTGGACGCGACGGCGCGGACGGCGCCACTCCCAGCAGTAACGCAGTGGCTGCTTCTCTCCTAGCGCGGCTCTCCTATCACGATGATCGGCAGGATTTCCGTAATGCCGCGGTTCGCGCCATACGGTCCTATGGGAAACAAATCTCGCGCTACCCCCGTGCCTTCGCCAAGAGCCTTGCTGTCGTGGATTTTCTCACGGAAGGCCCTCTCGAACTGGCCGTCGTCGGAGAGGAGGCCGGTTCTGCTTCGAATACGTTGCGCGGAGCGATCGGCAAGCGGTACCTGCCCAATAGAATCATCGCCCTGACAACGAGAGCCGACGGACAATCAGCCCATCCTCTTTTGTCCGGCAAAGGATCGGCTGCAGGCAAACCCGCTTTATATATTTGCCGAAATTTTACATGCCAGCGCCCGGTCACAGATCCGCTCGAGGCCCTGCAGGCCGTGGCCGCAGCCGATCAAGGACAGTCGGCTTTCCGCCAATCCCTCCTTGCGGACTCTCCGCTTCCGGGCGCCGCTACTCCGGAAGGAACGGCACGCTTCGCCGCCTCCATGGTTCATCGGCCCCACCGGTCCGGCTCGCGCGAACATGGATATGGGCCGTTCGGTTCGACTGGACTCACCGCTTCGAAGTTGGGTTTCGGCGGTTACCGCGTGGACTCCAGCAATCCGGAGTTCAGCGCGGCGTTGACCAAAGCGCTATCCGAAGGCGTGAATGTCATCGATACCTCCACCAATTACATGGACGGAGAAAGCGAACGGCTGATCGGTTCCGTTCTCAAAGAGGTCATCAATCGTAAGATCGTGTCGCGCGATCAAATTATCGTCGTGTCGAAGATCGGATATGTCCAGGGAGAAAACCTCAGACGCGCGCAGGCCAGGGAACAGGCCAATCATCCGTACCCTGATATGGTCAAGTATGGAGACGGCATCTGGCATTGCATCCATCCAGACTTCCTGGCCGATCAACTGACGGCCTCACTCGATCGTCTCGGGGTGGCCACTCTGGACGTCTGCCTGCTTCATAATCCCGAATATTTTCTTTCCGAGATCACCCGGCATGGAAATCCCCAACAGCGGGAACAGGCTCGTGATGAGTTCTATCGGCGTGTCGCCCTGGCCTTCGACTATCTCGACTCGCAGGTATCGAACGGACGCATCCGATGGTATGGAGTATCTTCCAATACCGTTGCCGCCGATCAATCTGATCCGGATGCCACGTCACTCCACCGTTATCTCACCGCCGACCGGCAACGCCATTTTGCCGTGCTGCAGTGTCCCATGAATTTGTTCGAAAGCAGCACATTCTTACCGACCGATTCCACACAGCAGGAGACAGATTCAGTCCTGACCGTCGCACAGAAATACAAACTTGCCGTCCTGGTCAATCGCCCGTTGAATGCCATGGCTACGCGAGAATCAGGAATGTTGCGCCTGGCAGAAGTGCCGCCGGAAGGAACGCCGATCGATCTCCTGAATCAATTAACGATCGTCAAGAAGCTCGAAGATGAGTATCGTGCAACCCTTGCGCCCGTCATTCCGCACGGAGGAGAAGGTACTGCGCCCGCTGAGTTCTTTCGATGGGCTGATGAACTCGGAGGTCTTCGGGAGAAAATTCAGGGATTGGAGCATTGGGAACAGATCGAGCATCAGATGATCGCTCCGCACGTCAACCAGGTTCTGCAATCAATGCCCCGCCTCATCCCCCAATCGTCAGCCGAGCAATGGGAAACATGGAGAGATCGTTATGTCCAAGAACTTCTCGCTCTCTTGGGTGGCTTGCGTCATGACGCAAGTGTCAAAAGCGCATCGCGGGCACAGGCCGTGACGGCTGCCCTTCATTCTGTCTTACCGGCCGAACAAGGCAAGAAGACGCTCTCCCGCAAAGCGCTCTGGACTCTCGTGAGCACACCGGGCATCGCCTGTGTCTTGGTCGGCATGCGGACGCGTGTTTACGTCGATGACGCCCTGGAAGTCATGAACTGGAAACCTCTCGCTGACGTCAAGAGCGTGTACCTCGCGGCAAGACGAGCGGCGCAATCGCTGTGAAGAAGGACGAGAGGGGGTCTACTTGGGATTGCCAATCAGGCGTTTCAACCAAGACCCATTCGCAGTCTGAGGCTGTAAGCGGCCCGCCTGTGCATCCCTCGGACGCACGGAGAGTTCTTTGATCCGGAAGGAAACGTCCTTAAAGGCGGGGGTGACCTGCGTAATACGTCGGTACACCGACAGCGCCTCCGCGTTCTGACCGATCGATTCCAGTGTCCTGCCCAAAAAATACTGCACGTCATTCACATCTTTGCGGGAGGCGGATTGATCGTTGAGGGCATTGCGGAACGCCTGAATGGCGGACTGTGGCTCACCCATCGTTTTATAACAGAGCCCGATCTGCGCATGTGCCTTCAACCAATGTGATGCGCTCTTGCTCGCCAGTTCGAACATGTCGATGGCTTCCTTCAACCGCCCGTCATTCTTCAACGACATGCCCTGAACGTAACACCGCTCCGGCGAACCGACGGATCGGAGCGGAGCTGAGTCGAACCTCTGAGCCGAAGGCCTGGTTGGCGGACAGGGAATGGACGAAGCTTCGACCTCGGTCGTGTCTTCCGGCGCGTTTGCCAGTCCGCTCAGATCTTCTTTGGCGGACAGAGGCAGAATCCCTCCTCTCGTCCGATCGAACGCTGCCTGGGCGACCAGTTTCGACGTGATAATCCTTGCCTGCTCGGCGAACCCATACGTCAAGGCAATGTCGCACACTTGATTGATCAAACGTGGATTTCCTCTGCTCAAGCGGTGAACGAGCTTGCATGCCCGATCCGTTAACAGTGTGGGATGTCCGCCGGCGATCTGAAGCCGGTGCCGGATGTACTGCGCCGTATCGGTTTCAGACAGAGGTTCGAGATGATAGTCGGCAACGATCCGCTGGGCGAATTGCGTCATATCGATACGCTTCAACAAGGTGTGGAGATCGGGCTGTCCCGAAAGAATGATTTGCAGCTTGAGGGTTCTTCCATCGTTGAGATTGGACAGCAAACGCAATTCTTCGAGCAGTTCCGCCCCGAGACTCTGTGCCTCGTCAATGACCAAAATAACCCGCCGATGCTGTTTCGATTCTCGAAGAAGAAATTCGGAAAACATGTGGTACGCTTCGACCGGATCCAGACGCTTCTGAGTCAGTTTCAAGGCCAAGAGAATCCATGGAAGAAGATGATCGATATCGTATCGGGCATTGGTCACAAGCCCGATTGAATGCTTTGTCCCATGCTCCGCGATGAGTTTCTGTAAAAGGGATGTTTTCCCCATTCCAGGATCACCGGTCAGGACGATGAATGGAGCCTGACTGAGCAAGCCGTATTCGAGAAGGCTGTAGGCGGCCCGGTGTATGGAGCCGGGGTAGAGAAAATCGCTGTCCGGCAGCAGGGCGAACGGTTTGGCGCGAAGATTATAGAATGATTCGTACATTGCTCTTATTCCCGCTGCATGTGGCCGAAGATCCCAGGAGTTGGCGCCTACCTGCGCAGTAGCACATCAATGAGCCAACATCTTCCACATGTTGGCAGGCGTCGCCGATGACTTCCCTGCCTTGTTCATGACGGCCCCCAGCACGGGTCGAGAGTTTTTCATCAGCGAAAGAGCCCGCTGAACCTCTTCGACCGTAGTTTTTCCTTCCTCTACGACCAGTAGCAATGCATCCGTATAGGGAGAAAATGCCAGTACGTCTGCCGTATGGAGGAGAGGCGGCAGGTCGAAAATAACAACACGGGATGGATAACGATGCTTGAATTCCTCTACCAAAGCAAGCATTTTCGGCGATGTCAGAACTTCCGTCGAATTAGGAATAGACCTCCCGCCGGGCAAGAGTACGAAGCGACCAATGCCGGGATGAATCAACAGATCCTCGACAGGGAAATCGTCGAGGAGAAAGTCCGCAAGCCCCGGAGCATCATTGAACCCAAACACTTCATGGATGCTCGGACTTCTAAGATTGGCATCCACGAGCAACACGGTTTGTGTGATTTCCATCGCCAGACTGACCGCAAGATTGACGGCGGTCAACGTCTTACCCTCTCCATAACCGGGACTGGTTACCCCAACGACATTCCAGCCGTTTTCGCGTAACCGATGCATGACCTGCGTGCGCAGGATCTTGAACGCGTCCACAAAGGGTCCCTTGTTATACGCTGCCATCACACGCCGCTCACGCAAGACCGAGAGCGGAACATTCAGCGATTTCGTACGTGTATAGACGATCGAGGATGGTACAGCCTGACCGGATCCCTGAACGGAACTGATGGGAGGAGCAGGTCGTCCCCCCTGTTGTTCTTTGAATATCTGTATTGCAGCCCTCAAGCGGTCCATTCGTTTTCCTCACATGCGATACATTGCGCCCGTTTACTCCATCCCGAATCGCCTGACGGTTGAATACCAGATGACGTCCAACGGAGACCAGAAGACATGGACAAGGACGAGGACGACGACCACCGCAGCCACCCCGGCCCCTCTGATCAGTCTTCGCCGATTGATCGCCCGTGAGAGATCGCTTTCGTTCGGCATAAACGGAATCACTGCAAGCGGGAACAGTTGTGTCACATGAGCGAGCTGTTCAGGAGATTTTACGGAATGATCCAAGTTCTCGGCCGCTGCTCCTGCGCCGAACCCTCCAGCAAGTGCGAGAATGAATCCTAGAACCGCAATGGCCGGCCGATTGGGTTTTTCAGGCTTTTCCGGCAGACTCGGTGGATCGATCAACGAGAACCGCTCCCCTTTCCGTTGAACCTCCAGCCCCTCTGAGACTTTCGCTTCCAACAAACGGGAACGGATTTCCTGATATTTTTGACCGGACGTGTCGCGATCACGGGTGAGCGTCAAATAGTCCGGTTCGAGTTCGGGAGTTCGTTCGAGTCTGGACGCATAATCATTGAGCCGGCGTTTGACTTCTCCACGGGTCTTCCTGAGAGCATCGAGCGTGGAATTGGCAGAATTCAATTGGGCCTGGAGGTTGATATATGCAGGGTTCTCAGGGCGTGGAGCAAGGTTTTTCTTCGAAGGCTTGGCTTTGATATTCCGCACCTCCTGTTCTAGCGCCTCGATCCTCCGCATCGTGCTCACGACATCCGGGTGATCCTTTCCCAGACGTTCAGAAAATTCTGCCAATGTGGCGCGGGCATCCACGAGCGCCTTGGTGGCCTCATCGGCCTCAGGAACATGTCCGGTTTCCTTCTCCAAAGCGCCGATTTCCTGCTTCATCCGCATGATGTCGGGATGATCCGGGGAAAGATTTGCCGCCGTTCCCGCATACTCCGCCCGGAGAGCTCGAAGGCGTTCGGCCGAATCCAGAATTCTCTCACCGCTCGCGGAGATGATCGGCGTATGCGGCTTGATAGTGGCCAATTCACCTTCGAGATAGTTTTTTCGTTCTTCGAGACTACGTATCTGTTGTTCAACGTCCATCAATTCGCGATCGGCTTGGTTCATCAGTTGCTGATTCAGCGGTGTCAACTCGGGAAGCGCTCCTTTGGCCTGATGCTTGAACCCGGCGATCTTGGCATCGACCTCACCGATGTGCTTGGCGAGACTTTCGGCTTCCTGTTGCAAAAACGCGGTAGCCTCCTGCGCTTGCCGTTCCCGGCTTTTTAGATTCTCCCCGAGAAACAAACTCGTCAGTTCATTCGCCACTTTTTGCGCCACTTCCGGAGATCGGCTTTCATAGGCAACGGTAAACGCGATGGTCGCCTTGGTCGGATGCTGGGTGCGCTTGTCTACGACATCGGCGCTGATCACTTCCACGTCGATATCTCTGATGAATCGCTTGACTACCTCCTCGATCGGACTCGTCTTTCGCAACTCGGCGTATAAATCGAACTGCTCCACGACCTTCCATAGCGTGGTACGGCTCATCACCTGCTGCTTGATGGTTTCAATCCGCTGATCGGCGTAACTCGTAATAGACGAGCGCACGAGATCGGAAGGAATTTCCTGCTCTTCAATCAAGATCGTCGCCATCGACTTGTAGGTAGGAGGCCACAGCAATGCGGCGAGCATGCTGAGAAGCAAGAGTGCCCCTCCACACGACAGAATCAGCTTTCTGCGTCGATGAAAAATCGAGACATAGTCTTGGATGCTCTGCGCGGACGCCGTGTGGGCTTTATGCGGTGTGGTCATAAGGTCGAATCACATCGTTAATTTGAAATGGCCAACTTTGGAGGAAAATACGTGATCGTGAACATCGTAGCATTGGAGTCGGCGATACCAATCGATCCTGTCACATCACGCTGCCCGTACGTGTAGGACAGTTGCATTCTCCACCATTCCAAGAATCTCCATGCCACTGCAGGGCTGAAGGAAAAGTACGTCTGATTCGGGAAGGCACCTCCGAGCGAACGCTCGGTCAAACCTTCGACTCGATACGCGTTGGCATTGAACGACAGCGTGATATTCTCGCTCATATTGTGAGACAATAACGCCGCGAGTTTGTCCGTCTGAATAAGCAGCCCGAAACCGCTCGGGATGATCTCTCGAGACGCAGAGAGCTGGACGGAGGAACTCTCGAATTTCTTCAACATGTTAGCCCCGAATACCCACACCGTATCTCGCGTCGACACACTCGTCCCAGGCGATTCGGACGTTGAATTAAGAAATTTCGGTCCGCCGTATACGGTTCCAGTGAGTGATTCAGTGAATGTATGCGTTATACTCAAGTTGATTCCTGGAATGTTCGCCCTGAACGAAGACGGAGAATCTGTCGTATGAAATGCGGCATAGGTGCCGGCAAGTTGAATTTGATCATTTTCGGTTGTCTGATAGAGCAATCCGCCCGACCCCCCATATAATTGATAATCGACCAAACCCAGGCGAAGGCCGTCCTCATAGGTCGTGTTGGAAAATTGAAACGCCCCCTGCAATGAGAACTTTTCCGTGATACTCCTTGTCCAGGTGGGATAGGCGTTGAACTGATTTCGTTGGGTAAACCGCAGCACGACGCCGGTCGTCAGAAGTTCGCTCATCAGCGTATTGTCGCGGGTGAATCCTCCGGTGAATCCAAATTGATCCTTCTCCGTCTTATAGCGTACGGTCAGAGGGAGAAATATATTGGTGAACGACGTGCTCTCTCCCCCATAATAGGAGACGAAGTCCGACGCAACCCGCCCGCTCACCTCCAAGCGTTCGGTTTTGCCGGCAAATTCAGCCGCAGGCGAGACCCAAAAGCCATACGTTTCCTCATGCGGCAGCGGTGTAAGAAGCAGGTTACTGTTATACACGCCCTTTACTCCGATATATGGCAACAATGACCACTCTGCTGCCATGGTTTCATATTCCACACCTATTCCCAGCAAGCCCAGCACGATCAGAGCCGACACACATCGGTCTGACCATCGAAGATGCCTGCCACGATAGCAGATCACATTCCATAATAGATGTACCACGACCGTTACGGAACCATGACTACATCGCCCCGTTGCAACAGGATATTCTGTTCAAGATCTCTTCCCTTCCGAACGTCACTGTAGCGAAAAGGAAATACCTGCTGCTGGCCCTTGACGCGACGGATAACTTTGATATCGTTTTCGCCCGCGAATGGAGTGAGCCCCCCGGCAAGACTCAAGGCTTGCAGCACATCGGTATAATGTCCGATCAGATACTCACCGGGCTTATTCACTCGTCCGACCACATAGACCTTGTAGCTCAACACCTTGATGACGGCAACGGAAACGTTCGGATTCGGGAAATATTTGACCAGCCGCTTGACCAAATCCAGACGAATCTCTTCAACGGTTCGCTCTTCGGCCTGAATATCTCCGACCAGCGGAAATGAGAACATACCGTCAGGCCTGACCACGACTTCCCGCGTCAACTGCTCGTCTTTCCACACTGAAATCAACATGACGTCTTCCGCGCCCAGGCGATACCCGGCATCGACGGCTGCTGAAGTAGGTTGAGCCCCCAACACATCGAATTCCTGGCATGACGTGTTTCCGATCGTCATTATCAGCAGTAATGCGATTACTCCGGCAGTTTGTCGATATGAGTTCGCAACGGAAGCCATCAACATCGTACCCTATCCTCTCATTTGAGATAAAACATCCTCGGCCTCTTTCCGCCCGTAAAAACTATCAGGACTCTGGACGGCTTTGGAGAGATATCCTCGTGCCTCCGCTGTCCTGCCAGAACGATAGTAGGCCATTCCCAGGTGATAATTGATGGCTGCGGCTCGAGGCAATTTGGTCGCGGCATCTTTTATCAATCTGAGTGCCTCTTCCTGCTGCCCCATCTTGAATCGAACCCAGCCGAGCGTATCAAGGAAAGCAGGGTGAGGCGCCTCTTTTTCGAAATCCCGGCTCAGCGCAAAGGCTTTCTGAAGGCTCTGGGGATCGCTCTTGTGATCAACGAGCAAAACAGCCAAATTATTGGCCGCAAGGACATTGCGAGGATTCAGCCGAAGCGCCTGGTCGTATGAACCAATCGCATTGTCGATTTGTCCCTGCTCCGAGTGAGCCAGCGCCAGAAGCATGTACAATTCCTCACTGCTGTCGTTCGCTCTAAGACCGACCTGCAGGACCTCAATGGCCTTCCCTGGTTGCTTTTGCGCCACCCACAATCCCGCCCAATCCAGCCAGGGAGTGATCCACCGGGGATTTACCGACGTCGCCTTCTGGAAATGGGTGTCGGCATCCGCATGCCGGCCGCCAAGGGCAAGAACTTCTCCGAGCAGTCCATGTGCATACGCATGATCGGGATGATTCGCCAGTAGCGCGTCCAGCCGTTTCCCAGCCTGATCGAGGTACCCCCTACCAACTTCCAACTTGATCAGTGCGAGAAGTGGTTCCGGTTCGTTGGGAGCTAACCCCGTTGCACGTTCATACGCACGAGCGGCCTCGTCCATCTGCCCCTGCATCTCGCGATATCGTCCTTCGGCCCAATAAGCGGCATAGCCGTTCTTCGAAGCATTGCGCAGTTTCGAAAGGGTGCGCTCGACCTCCACCCAGTTCTTGGTCATCAGGTCGAGAGTCATCAACATGTCGAGCGCGGCTATATCATCAGGGCGCTGTTTGAGTAGATCCTCCAAGCGGGCTCGTGCCTGACCATGCCGCCCACTCTGGGTATCCAAGGCCGCCAGCGAGCGCCTTGCATCCACTTGGCCGGGATACAAGGCCACCGCGCGTTCAAAACTTTCCTTCGCGAGATTGATTTCTCCGGTGACCTGATAAGCCTGCCCCAACAGAAACTGCACCGTTGCCAGTTCCGGGCGGTCATGAAGAACCGTGCGGAACGCTTGGACAGCCTCTTTACCGTTTCTTCTCGCCAACGCCATTCGGCCCATGAGAACAAGGGCCTCGGACGACCGCGGATTCTCTTTCAACACTTCCTGGACCTGCCGCTCTGCGTCAACCTGCTTGCCGAGACGCAAATCGAGTTCCGCCAAGTCCACCTTGGCTTGGAGCCCAGCTGGTTTTTCCCGATATTCTTCAGCGACAGCCACATACATAGCTCGCGCCTTCTCATGCTGTCCGTTCGCCAGATAATGCGCAGCCAATCCAAATCGGATCGCGGTCGAACGAGGCAGGTGCGATGCGGCATCTACTAACACACGTTCTGCTTCGGAGATCCTTTTCCGGTTCCCGAGATAGTCCGCTAAAATCAAACGTCGTTGCTCGTTATCAGGCTCAAGTGCAACGGCATCCCGAAGTATCGCTTCGGCCTTGCCGGTATCGCCCTGGCTGTCCAACAGACGGGCGAGCCGAAGCCGGTGATCGAAAGAAGAAGGCTCGACCTCGATCATTTTGCGGGCAATTCGTTCCGCCCCTGCCATATTCTTTTCCTGCAACAGAAGACTGTTGAGATTGTTCAGAAGATCCATGTCTCTGGGGTGCGCCTGCAGGGCGCGGTCGAGCACGGCCTCCGCTTCCCGAAATCGTGATTCGACTCCATACAAAGTGGCAAGCATGATGGCCACGTCCGGCTCGGCCGGAAATCGTGAGGACAACTCTTCAGCTTCATTGATGGCTTCTTTCACCTTTCCTTCAGAACCCTTCACCGCAATCTTCAAGGCGAGGGCCTGAGGATGGTTCGGATGTGATGCAAGGACCTTATCGGCAGTCGTAATGACGTGGGAGGTGAGGCGGGCTTCAAGATAATACTTGGCGAGCGTGACCAATGCCGGCGCGTGATTCGGAACCAGTTCGACGACTTCTTGATAGAGCTGGACGGCATTGCGCCAATTCTTTTCCCTCTCCTCCACTTGAGCAAACAAATAGTAGGCGTCAGCATCCTTGGGATCGATTTTCAACACGTTCCGAAGTGCGACTCGAGCTTTAGGATAGTTGCTGACCTCAATATATTCCTGAGCCTTGGTGAGATATTTAGCTTTACGCTCTTCCGGTCCCCCGCAGGCCATCAGAGCTGCCGCGATTCCCACAACTGCTAATGCTTGTAACAACATGATATTCATGTTCCCACCCGTGTTCGTCTTGGTATCTGTAACCCCGTGGTGCTCACCATATCCACATCCGTATGCCAAGACCGAATAAAATCCACAATGAAACAAGGCCGAGTTGCTTAACTCGGTCTGAGAACGCATGTAACAGCAACTCAAACGAAAAGAATAGGACAATCAATTTCGCCGAGAACAGTCCTAATTTGGAAATATTCTGGCTGACTTCTGGCAGCAAAGGGAAAATGACCGCCAGAAACACCATAAGATAGTCCAAGGGGGTTGTCTGAAATCTACTCTGTTCGTCGAATCGAAGACAGAGAAACACCATAATCGCCACAATTACAAAAAACACTTTGTGAGTCATGCTGAAAGCCGTCACGGTCCGAAGCCATGAATCCTCGCTGACATAAAGAAGGAAGGTGGTTCCGACATAAAGCCCTCCACGGACAAAATACGGAACAAACCTTGGGAAAAACGATAGGCCTCCCAGTACAATCCCAAAGAGCGCGAATGAGAGGTAGCCCACATCCGATGGTACCTGCCCCGGAAGCAACACTAAGCCAACCAGAAAAAGCGGCACGGCCACGGCTAGAAATCGAATGGGCATGTCGGTAAGCCATGGCCCGTTCATCAGCCCGCTTATCCGAACGCTAGACAGAAAACGCCCGTCCCGGGAGGCCGTTAACGGCTGAACGCCACGCCCGGCTGCGATAAAAATGCCAAGGACTGATCCTGCAATTGTCAGATACAGCGGAATAATGAGCAAATCGGACTGCCATCTGAGTAGGTAGGCCATCCAAAGCATTGTTGCTTGAATCGCGTAGATGACGATCACGGCCTCGTAATGAGACAAACCTACCGCAAGCAATTTATGGTGGATGTGAGCGCGATCTCCGACGAATGGCGACCGGCCCTCTGCGATACGTTGTGCCGTGACACCCAATGTGTCAAGAAAGGGCAAGCCCAGAAGAAATAATGCGAGGCTCGGACTGAACGGACCACGTGCCGAATCAGTCACCATAACGGCCAATACCCCCATCATGAATCCAAGTAATTGGCTTCCCCCGTCTCCCATGAAAATTCGAGCTGGATATGTGTTGTATCGCAGAAATCCTAGAAGGCCGCCGAGCAACGGAATGCTCAGCAGCAGAACCGTCGTGTCGTGTGAAAGATACGCAAGGTAGGCAATCCCTGAAAGACTTAAAAAGGACAGCCCGCCGGCAAGACCGTCCAACCCATCGGTCAAATTGACGGCATTTGAAACACCGATGAGAAATATCAGCGTGATGGGTATCCCAATCCACACGGGTAACTCAGCATCAATCATGAACGGAACGGTGCCAAATTTAATTCCTCCGATCAGGATCACGACCATGGCGGCAAGCATCTGGCCCAGCAGTTTCATCCGATATCCGAGATCCACACGATCGTCCCATACTCCGAATCCAAGTATGATCACGCTCCCGAAAAGAACAGATAATGTCGTTCCGTCCCTCGGTGCCCACAACGCAATACTGATACAAGTACCGACGGCAAATGCGATTCCTCCAACGCGTGGCACCGGGTGCGCATGCACCTTGCGCTCGCCTGGAATATCCATAAATCGAAATCGAGCCGCCATGAGTCGGAGCGGCGGAATGAGCGCCATACAGATCAGGAGCGAGGTCATAAAGCTGAAAAACAATTCGCTGTTCATGCGATCAGTCCAACCTGTCTTAGTTCTTAGTCAGGCACATAACGGTTCAATTCCGGCACGACGGTCGACACGAATTTCTCCAAGCGACGATTGACGTTTTCCTCCGACTCGCCTGGTCCCACCAATGACGCGATGCGTACGAGCGCTCCGTCTGTGCGGCTTCTGGACAAGGAATCCCATAATAAATAGAACTTCACAAGATATTCACTGGCCAAAATTCGATCACGCTGCTTGAACCAATAGAGGACGACCTGCCGCTGATTATCTTTCTTGATCAATGCCCGATTCATATGCATCGGCTGCGGAAATCCGTGGTACAGGGGCACATCCATGGTCTTTAACGACTCGATTTCCCATCCACCGCCTGGGAGGCAACTCTGTGGAGAATGTGCAGATTGGCCCTTCCGTTGAGAGCGGTAATAGGCGCTATAGAGGCTGATGGGATAGCCATCGTTCGATATATATTCGGCCAGCACATAGTCATCGAAGTGCAGAGCGTCGATATATTGCTTTTCCAACAACTGAGGCGTCCCGGTCCATTCATCCAAATGCATGGGAAAATCAATGAACATGCGCCTCTCCGGAGCGACTTCTACACGCTCTCCAATAAACACAGAAGCGACTGCTGCTGGGACAAGCAGCGCGACACTGCAAAGATACGCAGGGGTTGTCGATAGACTTCTTTGACCCATACGACTGTGAGAGGATGGGAGCGGGCTCCCCATCCGAACCGGAGAACGGTCGATCCAGCTGAAACGATCGCTCAATGACCTCCCGGTGCCGACAGGATCGACTATCGTTAGAATCCACATTTCGAGGATAAGCAACCCCAGACTGGCCATGAACAGCACCCACCCCTCGAACAAATGATAAAAGCCTTCTGCGGCAGACTGACCATGCCACTCCACCATCACACCGATCATCCCGATACGAAATCCGTTGACTAAGATCGAAATCGGTACGGAAGACACTACTAATATGACGCGTTTCCATAACCGGTCCTTGAACAGATACGCGCACAGAAGTGCGAGCGAGAGCAGCGGGAGCATATAGCGGATACCGCTGCATGCCTCGACAACTTGGAGCTGAACGGGTCCCAGATCGATGACATTTCCTTCTCGAAAGGCTATTACTCCGACAAACTGGAGACATCCCACGCCCAAAGCTGATGACCATAACTGGAGCCGGCTCGACAGGCCGGCATACAGAAATACGGGGAGCGGAATACTGGTCAACAAATACAACAGTGGAAACGTTACCTCTCGAGCCGCTCGCAAGCCAATCAATGAAACGACGACTCCCACGATGATCACCCATAAAGCCAGGTGTTGAAACGCATAGAGTGCCGCCAATTCACCGACCCAATAGAAGGCCAATCCTATGGCGATAATAGCCGGACCGTACCAAGATGAACGGATCCCAACAGCCGCGATGCGATGACGTGCTTGCCATGCCAGAAAGAGACTGATGAATGGCACGAACAATCCATGACTGTAATCCTCGCTCTCGGTCCAATAGGTAAACAAGACTCTGAGACTGTCGGAAAAGAGATACCCGAGAATGCCGATTAGGAAAAAGAGGCTGGATGCCAAGGCCAGCTTGCCGCTCATCACAACCTCAGCGGTATTGGATCTCGGGCAAGACAAGTTCATCACAACTGGAACACCGAGTGTCCAACCGGAGCGCTCCACACAAATGTTCCATGACACACTCCGCATCTGCACGCACGGTGAATGGGATTGGGAATTAAGAGCAGTGTTACAAAGAAAGGGCTTGGCACCCAACGAGGATACCAAGCCCATCGCGCCTCACCTTCGAGTGAGCTTATGCTTGGGTACGTTGAAGATTCCGCAAGCCCCCGGCCCCCAGTCCTACCAACGAAATAAGACCCGCTCCGAACAAGATCACCGCAGCCGGCAGGGGCACCGCAGTGAGTTTGTTCAGTGAACCCTGGACCCGAACCAGATCCCCCTGTGCATTTTCGAATACAAGTCTCCATCGTGTCCCTGTTAAGGAGGAGAGGCTTGGCGGATTCTGCAAATTCGTATTTGCAAACAGACTCCCCTCTCGATCCAGATTCAGATCGAAGGAACTCGGCGTGTACCCGTTGACTGCAGCGCCTGTTGCCGCCGTCACCAGCCGCCAACGGTCGCCCAGCATGCCACCGCCAAGATCGATCCCTTTCAAAACCGAAACAGTGTTGGCTCCCGGTGCATACGAAGACGTGTATCCGCCGACAGACAGCGTCATATTTGTCACGACGCCAGGATAATTCCCACCCGTTGCAAGCGTGTTATCAAACTGAAACGTCCCGGAAACAGAAGAGGTCGGGTTGATCGTCGGCAACAACGCACCGTTAACTTGCCCCACGCTTCCGGTAAATGAATAGCTCACCAATGCCGCATGAGCTGGACTCTGCAACAGCAAGACACACAATGTGATCGCAGGCAGCAGAATTCGTTTCAGCGGCCCCTGCTTGATAATCTCCATACCGATCTCTCCTTCGATTAAAGGTGGTCCATTCTGCACGGCTTTCGGATAAGCAAATCCCAGACCGCACAACCACCCATTATCTAGTTGAAATCGCAGGGATACAAACAGAGGATCAAATGTGCCTGTTGGTCATACCCTACGGACACAGTGCAATTCTGGATCGCGATAAGAAGAAACTTCCCACCTGATGTCATATGACATCAGGTGGGATGATCCGACCGGACATAATGTCCGATGAGCACATCACGCCGTCATGGTGAAACGATTTTTTTGCGGCCTCCACCCTCCTGCACCGAGTCCGATCAACGCTATCAAGCCTGCAGAAAACAGCATGACTGCTGCCGGTAACGGAACGGCGGTCAGGGAAGTCAGCGAGCCCCGCGCACGAACGTTGCCGCTTGCATCTTCAAATACCAGGCGAAACTGATTGCTCGCAAAGGATGAAAGACTGGGTGGCGTGGTCGGCAATGCTGCACTGGTAAAGGCTGTTCCATTGTTATTGTCGAGTTCAATGTGGAATTGCAACGGCGCAAAGCCTTGGACGGAATTGCCCGAAAGAGGCGCCGTCAGCGCAAAACTGTCCATCGACGGTAAATTCTGGATCCGGATAGCATTGCTTCCGCTTCCCAGAGTTCCGGTAAAGGAACCAAGATTGACGGTCAAACCCTGAATGGCTCCATTGTAGAGTCCTATGTTCGCACCCGGATTGCTGTCAGGCGTTGTGGATTGAAATGTGAATGACCCGCTGAGGGTCTGGCCGGTGTTGAGAGCAGGAAATACCGACGGGCTTACTTCTCCCACCGCGCCGGTAAATGCAAATTGTAAGAGCGCGGCTGATGCTTGATGGCTCGGTAAAGCTCCGGACATCAGTGTCAGCGCGAGTGCACTGGCTCCGGTTAATGCGATCAAATGCTTCTTTTTCGTCATAGCAGTTCCCTCCATGGTTAAGTCCTGTGGTTAGTCCTGTAACACATCACGCTCTTGCCAAACCTCAAGAGCGCCAAACACAACCTACATTTTGGGATTTGGAATCCGAGCGCAGCTACAAGCCGAAGCTACCTCAAACATGCAACCATGATTACTACTTAGTCGATCGAAGCAGCTTGAACAAGGACAAAAAAACGTATTTTTAAAATTTAATGTTGCAGAGACAAATGTTCCCGATCAGACGGTGGACCTAGCCTAGAGAAAATGCATTCTGAACCTAAACAATGCTGGGAATACACAGAGAATGTACGGATTGGATGGGCGCTGGCAATATCTGTTGGAGCTAGAAACGTCTGACTCTAAATCTATGTGACAATTTGCTCTTACTCATCAACGCGTAGTCTGTACGTAGTCTGTAAATTGTGTATGTATTCACCTACAAGACGACGGTCTGAGCGACAGAATTTCCTGCACAGGCGGAAGACACGACACGAGCTAATTTTCTGGCCAACACGACTCTGTCGAAATGTTCCATGACGAATGCCCTTCCACTCGCACCAAATCGATGGCACAGCTGCCGATTGTTGAAGAGTTCGAGCACGCGTACGGCAAGGTCTTTGGCATTTTCCGGTTCAATACAATATCCGGCCTGAGCATCGGTCAAGAGTGTTGCGCTCTCCCCTTCCACACCAAGCAAGATGGGTTTTTCCATGGCGAGGCTTTCGAATATTTTTGAGGGGATGACTGTCTTGAACAGGTCCGATTTTTTCAACAACACAAGGCTGATATGGGAGAGCGCCCACAGTTCCCGCATTTTACTCTTCGGCTGCTGTTCAAGCATCGTGACGTTGTCCAAGCCCAATCGACTGCGCATCGACAGGAGCTTTTGCCGTTCGGCGCCGTCGCCGACGAGGAGAAACTGAATCTTCGTACATCCAGAGATTTCCTTGGCAGCCTCGAAAATAGTTTCGAGATGATGTGCCATCCCGTGGGTCCCGAAGTATGACACCACGAACTTGTCTTCAAGACCAAGCTCTTTTGCCACGGCGTTATGCCCATCGAGCGGCTGATATTGCTCCAAATCCACGCCGTTCTTGATCACGGTAATTTTCTGGCCGTCGATGCCCTTTCCGATCATGTACCGCTTAAAAGAATCCGTAACAGGAACGATCTTGTCAGCATGGCGGTAGGCAAACAACTCAACACGCTCCAGCATTCGTATGAGCATTTGATTTTTGATAGCTCCCACCGCCAGAATCGATTCGGGCCACAAATCGCGAATCTCCAGCACCCAAGGGATGCGCTTCAGTCTGCTGACGAAATACCCTGCCAGGCCATTAAAGAACTGCGGCGAAGTCGACAACACGACATCGGCTTTCGGTAAAAATAGCGCGGCAACCACGGCGGAAGCCATATACGAAATATAGTTCAGCGTTCTCTTGAGAAATCCCTCATTCGCAGTCACGTAAGTCCAGACGCGGACCACGTGAATGCCGTCCTTTGTTTCACGGTGAAACAAACGGTTCTTGTAGCCACCGTACACTTTGCCCTGTGGATGATTTGGAGCACAGGTCACCACGGTGACGGTGTGTCCGTCCTTGACCCACTGCCGGCAATGCTCGTAGGTCCTCGTCGCCGGAGCATTCACCTCTGGTGGGAAATAATGCGACAGAAACAGCACATGCACCGGTACACCTCACTATTGAATGGTCTGGATTGAATCGATCTTTGTGATACGGTATCCGAGCATCATCGGGGCATCAGCTGCGCGAGTGCAGATAATAGATGCGTTCTTCATTTCCCTACCAAACTCCGGATAGTAATCCCCCTCTGCAAGCGCAATCTCAGATTGATCGCAGGCCTCGATGATGACGACCGCGCGACCGGAGCGATCTCGCACACTAACGGAGCTACCATCTAAGCATGCATGAAGATCGGGATGGAGATGGATGTAGTTCCTTGCAATGTGCTTTCCTGTCCCTTCTATCCTATCGCGCACTTGCCAACATGAATGTCCATCGTATTCGATGGATCTTGTGTGCACAAGGCCACCTGAGATTCTTCTATATCCGTTATGTGAACCTTCAAATATCAGACGGTTATCAGACTCAATCCTCGCATACGCGTGCAAAGCTCTTGCCCGTTGCGCAACACGAAACACTCCCCACATTTCAGACTGCTCCTGTCCATCGATCTCTACTGTGTTGTGAGCACGTGTGCTACGCGCATACCGTCGCTGAGGACTGGGCTGATAGTCATATATCCCGCTGTCCACGATCACGCGGCGGCCGTCTATGGCCAGTTCGTAGCTGAGTGTATCGCAATGTGCGTGCCCTGGCTGATAAGTTGGCCCAATGTCGCCGCAATCGATGACCATCATGTCATTACGATTTCTAAGCGCAAAATACCCGCTTTGCGGCTTTTCGATCGCTACGCGAGCAAGGTTGCTTTGAGGTCTCTTATAGCCGATGATTTGAGCCGCGTACCTAAAAATCTCATCCGGTGCTGGAGCAATGCCGATCGCTGAATCGTTAAAAAGAGGAATCATGCCGTCCGGGAGACAGATGTCGTGCAGAAAGTCCAAGGATCGATTCATACGAGTACGGAAATGATCGAACTCTCTGAAGCGTTTTCCCACGGACGAACCCATCACATTGAGCACATCGAGATAGTCCATGACGCAGATACAATGGTACATCGGACTTCTTTCGTAATGGCCGCCATCTGAGAGAAATTGCTCCTCGAGTTCTTCCCGCAGAATCTTCAATCCGGTTTCAATCCATCGATCGGCATCGTCTCCTTGGAAATACATTCCGGCAAAAAACAGCGCAACACCATTCTTGAGATAATGGTTCGCGAGAATATGATATTCGATATTGCGTTCCAACCAGAGCGCCTGATGGTAAAGACTCTTGTTCCACTCAGGTGGAACGGCCACCTGATCTCCATTGAAAAACTTAATCCAATTCACGATGCGCAGCGAAGCCGTGTAGGGCTCCCAAGCATCCTCCATACCTGCAGGAACATGGAGCACCCAATCTGCAACCAACTGCGCCTTGTCTGGGGTCGATCGCGCTGGATCGTTCAAATAGTCAAAATAGTGAAGATTGTAACGCCACAGCTTGGGCATCTCGCCCGAGGACCAATCCACAGCGTCATGAGAAAATGTTTTTTTTCGATTTAAGAAGCACAACGTGTGCTCGGCGGATGATTTCTGAGCACCCGTAGGACTCGATTGAATCAGAATTTTCCCGCGAACAGGCGGAAGAACTTCGCGACACTTTGGAATGGAGGAAGGACACAGCCGCCGGCGCACGAAATAGACGATTTGTGAGAGCTTCAGATACCGAAGGGTCCCCGCATACAGGCGTATTCGATCCATGAAACGATTTATGCCAAGGAGTCCATGATATCGAACGTCGTTCTGGTTACCTCCACGAGCTCGTGAAAGGGAATTGGGGACGGGCCTCCTTGTCGGATGGCGTCCACAAACGCAGCGACGCATGCGGCATTGCCTTTATCCTGCCGCCAAAGATTCATCTTTCTGAATCCCGGCCATCCAAACCCGGTCAGTCTCCGGAAATTATCCAGCTGCAAGACTCTTCCTGTTGAAAAGACTTCGAGCCTTTCTTTTGGGAACGATTTATGGCCGTTGGCAAGATAATGAATCGTGCCCGTTGAACCATTCTCAAATTTCATTGAGATCACGACCTTATCGTCTCGGACGATCGCATGATTGGACGATCCCATCATCAACGCCTGTACAGTAGTCACAGGTGATCCAACCAAGAAACGGAGGAGATCAACAAAATGGCATCCCTCTCCGATGATCCGACCTCCCCCAATCTGGCGATCCTGAGTCCAATGCTCGGGAGGAATATGGCCGGCATTGACGGTCATGATGAAGGTCTTCGGCTGTTCTATGCTGACAAGCAATCGCTTCATTTCCACGATTTGCGGAGAGAATCGCCGATTGAATCCCACCATCAACAGTGGAGATGAATTCTTTTTATCAGCGCATACGGATTGATACAGTTGGATTATTGCATCAAGATCTTCCCGAGTGATCGCCAGCGGTTTTTCGACAAACACATGCTTCCCGGCTTTCAGTGAATCGCAGACCAGTCGTGCATGACTATCATGTCGAGTCGCAATGACTATCGTATTCGTAAGCACGGAGTCGATTACGCTCCTGCCGTCTGATGTCGCTTCTGCAAAGCCGAACTTCCGACCGGCATGGGCCGCGCTCACTCCTGTACTGCTGGCAACTGAATGCAATCCCGCCCCTGCGCTTTTGAAAGCGGGGAGGAGTACTTGAGTCGCATAATTGCCGGCCCCAATACACCCGACGACCGGGTCTGAGGCCGTGATGGAATGAGGCTCTTGGGAGAGCGTAACCGTCCTGATCGACAATCTTTTCGTTGAAGACTCCTTCGAAGCCGGATACTGCAAGATAATGCCAAGAGACGGTGTCCCGCTTGAAATGAGATCGTACGCGGCGAGGGCTGTGTCGAAAGGGATGCGATGGGAAATGAGCGGGCCCACGTCCAACCTGCGATCGGCTAGCATATCGAGAACGGCTTCGAAGTTTCGCTGTTCCGTCCAGCGGACGAGCCCAAACGGGTAATCCTGCCCACATTCTTCATATTGCGGATCGTACCGCCCGGGTCCATACGAGCAGGAAACCTGAAAGCTCAACTCTTTTTCGTAGAAATCGGCCCGTGATAGTTCCAACCCAGTTACTCCTACCAAGACGATGCGTCCGCGTTTGCGGCACATCAGGGCTGCCTGATGTACAGGCTCGTTACTCTTCGTGGACGCCGTGATGATGACCGCATCAACTCCTCGTCCTCGTGAAAAGGCCATGGCGGCATCGAGTGGATCGGGGTTCTGAGCGAGGTTGAGAACATCAGCTCCAAAGATCTCCGCCAGAGTGAGCTTGGCCGGATCGTAGTCGAGCCCCAGAACCCGACACCCATGAGCTTTGAGCAATTGAACCGTCATTAAGCCGATGAGGCCCAAGCCGGTTACCACCACGGCCTCCCCCAAAGTGGGTTGAAGCAACCGTATGCCTTGCAACGCAATCGCCCCAACAACCGTGAAGGCGGCCTCTTCGTCTCCGACGAGATCAGGGATCTTTGCACACAAGTTTCGCGGCACGCAGACGATTTCGGCGTGCTTTCCGTTCGATGCCACCCGATCGCCAATGGCAAATCCGGCCACACCGTCGCCCACTTCCAAAATCCTCCCTACGTTGCAATATCCCATCGGCAGCGGCTGATCTAGCTTGTGGCGTACCGCATCAATCGTTGGCATCAACCCATCCGCTTTCACTTTATCCAGCACCATCCGCACTTTTTCAGGTTGCTGACGAGCCTTGTCGATCCAATTGGCCTTGCCGAATTCGACCAACATACGCTCGGTGCCCGAGGAAACCAACGAGCGCGTCGTTTCAATGAGGAGATGGTTCTCTCTCACTTTCGGAGATGGAATCTCACTCAGATGGGTTTCGCCGGATCCCAGGTGCTGCAGAATCTGTTTCATTCATACTCCGCTTATCACGAATCGTAGTTTTCCCGTAGTGCTCCGCTGAAGAGCATTCACATATTCCAACGTGATGCCAATGTCATGACCAAGTCGTTTGCGTGCCTCGTGTAACAGCTGCCTCTCAGAATTCGCGTCGTACCCATCCCGCTTGACGATACGGAAGACCAGCGCCCGGCGGTCCGGCTGGTATATTTGCGCCTCTCTGACATGGGTCAAATCTTTGAATATGTGGTCCAGCCTACCGATACGAGCTCCGTTGGGTAGCGTGACATAATCCTCCCGACGGCCATCGATCGAACCAACCGTGCGACCGGGCACATGACACTTCAATTGAGGCGTGCAAAGCTCGACGAGATCGCCGGTGTCATAACGAAAAAGAGGGAACGCGGGATTGCTCCAGTTTGTCCCCACGATTCGAAAAACATTGGCGTGATGTTCGAGCGGGACGAATTCCACAAAAGAGTAGTCCTCATCAACATGCAGGTGCCCGTTAACACATTCGGAGATATTTGCAACAGCTTCTGCCTGTCCATAGTGCTGACGGACTGGACAGCCAAACGCTTCCTCGATGAGTTGCTTCTGTTGCGGCAACAGATTCTCCGCTCCGGCCGTAACCACTCGGGGTCCTTTCGACAACCTTCTCCCTCTGTCCTGCAAATAGCCGGCAATTAAGGACAAGACTGACGGATAGCCGTGCAGCCAAGGAGGCGCAAGGCGATCGAGCGCGTCCAAATACACCGGGGCTGTTTCCGCAGAGAGGTGATATCCGCTGAAGAGGATCTGGCGACCTGGATAATTCATTCTCCAAAATGGAGCAGTGGTCTGCAGAAGAGGAACAACCGATCGACCGCCGAAATAGCCACACCATGTATTGTGAGACACGCCATGCCATTGCCGATACCGCCACCAGAGCGCCCACCGTTCTCGCTCTGCTGCCGCAGTCTCGCTAAAGACGAGACCGGCGCCGGTAGTCCCGCTGGTATGACAAGAAACCAGATCATCTTTGTTGATTGTAGGGTTACGAATCCGATCAGAGTCTTGTTGCACGTCTCCCTTGGTTAAAATAGGGAGTTTCTTCAGTTCGTCGAAAGGATTATCGCCATCAGGACGAACGTGATAGCGAACAAACCGCTCGGCCCAATACGGACTGCCTTTTCCGCTTGAGAGATGTCGTTTCAAACGGAGGTTCTGAAGATTATCGAGATCATGCCTAGAGAACCTCACCCGCTCATTCAGGACATGACTAATCTCTCTATATTCCGCTCCGTACCTCCGCCTGACTAACCTCCAACCCTCCAATGAGCACGCGGCATGCTGCAAGGCAATCGGGAGCTTGTTATAGATCTTCTCTCGGTCCATCACATCCCCGTCGTCACTTGACCACGAATGCACAGAGCCAGATGCTGTCCTGAGTGACCGGGTTCGCAAAGGCAAAGTCTCCGTGCGAATACTTGAGCCCTCCCCCCCACAACCGTTGCAGAGGCTCACACCGTAGCGTCTTCCAGATACGTCTGACCGAGTCCTGCCAATACCACTCCCCCAACAGCCTATAGTCCTTGATATTCCTCGCTACAATACTCTGTTGCATTTTAAATAGGCGATCATTGGTGAAGCGTTGCCCCCAAATCTCGACCTTGGAAAACTTCTCTTCGAGCATCGACCGAAACTCATCCAGCGTGAATTCCTTTACATGAGTGTGATTCACGGGCGACGGTTCGAATCCGAGGGAAAAGACGGGGCGGTTCGGCGTCGACACAAATCCCACTCCAGAATGCCGAAGATGCCGGTGAATGGTATCTAGCAAGGCCTGTGGTTGGTCCACATGCTCGATCACCTCGCAACATATCACCGTATCCCAAATGCCATTTCCACAATCAAAGTTTTGACTGCATATATCACCTTGCAAGAATGATCCTGCGGGATATATCTTTTTGGCATACGCGATCGCACTGGATGAGATGTCTACTCCAGTGACTTCCTTTGAGCCTAGCTTCTCTTTCGCATAAGCAAAATTGAATCCGGTCCCGCATCCAAGATCCAACACCTTTCTATCTCGGATGCTGCTTTTCTCGTCCAGGAATTTGATCCTCGCAATCTGCTCCTGAACCATCATCGCCGGATCATCATCCAAATCGCGTTCCGGCGCCAGAGGAATCGCACGGCCTGCATTGACACGCTCGTCATATCCTTTTCGTGAATTGATCATTGTGGTCTCGTCACGTGGTTTTAAACATTCCGGATACCTACACAAGAATTGCGATCACCGCAATCCGCCTTTTAGATTCGTTGCGGCTGCTATGCTCATCAATATGTGCCTTCCTCTCACCCATGCGTCTTTGAGCCGATTGGTCACATGACTACCGGCGTCGCCATATACAGGAAGCAATATGTTTTTCCTGCGGTGTTTCCTGAACCATCGGACGTATTCCCCATGGGTCATAGAATCGAAAGGAGTTAATGCTCTGATCCGTGTTGAGCTTTCCAATGCCTCCGACATTTCATATTCGACTGATCCGATGCTGCGGTTATAGGAATACCAATGACAGTTCATCCGATTGGCTGACGGAACCCATTCAAATGCTAATTGGCGTAGTGCAAAATCAGGAAACTTCAAATTCCTTCCGAAAACGAACCCTTCCGGCACATACCAGTTGCCGAGTCCGTATACAATCGGGTTCCCCAAGTGCATTTCTATACCCTGCACACAATGACTGTGACAGCCAATCACCGCAGACGCTCCATGTCGTATTGCTTCATGAGCCATTTGGCGATGCATCGGCTGGGGATAAATTTCCAGTTCATAGTTCCAGTGCATGAGCAAGACGATTCGCCTGCCGGGGAATATCTGTTTGGCTCTCTCCACACCGTCAAGAACCGAATCATGAGAGAGCGGATTTACGCCTGGAGTCCTCTGGGAAGCTACCCGGCATCCTATAGGGGACCAACCGAACCCTAAAAACACTGTTTCGCCCTCTGGATCTTTGAGAAGAACTGGCCGCGAAGCTTCCTCCAGGGAATCCCCTGCTCCGCACGACAAAATCCCGTGTTCCTGCAATGCGTGAACTGTCCGCTTCGGGGAACAGTCGATATCGGTAATGTGATTATTGGCGAGCGACACTAACCGCACATTGTTCTTATGGAGATAGGAAAGCACCGCTCGATCGTTATAAAGACTATCATCCTGCGGACTCGAATCTTCGGGAAGAATCGCACCCTCGAGATTCGCAATCACGGGACTTGTGGCAAAGCGCTTCTCGGTACATGATATCGACTCTGGCGTTCCCTTTGGGAACGCGATGTCTCCAAGAAAAAACATATGTACCCTGATACCTTTCTTCTGTCGAACTACAGTCTTATCCAGCCGGCGTGACATTGCGAATTTTATCGCAGTTGCGACGATGCAATGCGTAAATGCAGTTCTTGTACATCTCGTATTTCATCTCTTGCGTCGGCAAAGCATGAAGAACCTTTTTCCCCTCCGTAATCAAGAAGTGCCAGAGCTTGGCATCCTTGAGTACACGGATAATTGCGCCTGCAGCGTCTCGAGCATTCATTGGTTCGAAGTATGTTGCGGCATTTCCACATACATCGCGTGCAAAGCTTAGATTCGTCGTCACTATAGGCACACCCATTGCCATTGCCTCCGGGTAACTTGCGGAGAATGTCTCCAAAACTGAAGGTAGAAAAAGCATGTGACATGCACGGTATATGTCGGGACCTTGGCCTAGCGGAACATATCCCGCGTTCACGATTCGGTCATCAACCCCAAGTGCTCTCGCCTTCGACATTACCTTTCTGATTCCATCTCCTTCACCCGGCAGCGTCATGACAAATTCAAAGCGCAGGTCCGGTTGAATTGACCTGAGCTCTTTAGCGACAACGGGAACAATCTCCAGATACTTATGCCTATAGTAGGCAGCCATGCATAAAATCCTGAGATTATCCCCGCCCGATGGCACGTTCGTAACGGTTTCGCACCTAAGATAGGATTTGGCGC
This sequence comes from Nitrospira sp. KM1, assembly GCF_011405515.1. NCBI lineage: Bacteria > Pseudomonadati > Nitrospirota > Nitrospiria > Nitrospirales > Nitrospiraceae > Nitrospira > Nitrospira sp. KM1. Next base: position 728,462 of record NZ_AP022671.1, read on the forward strand.
AGTTATTAGGAATTATTGTAATTCGTTCTTTCTGTATCCTCAGCCTATTACTCATCCCTTCTTTCGCAGTTGCCGTTTCTGTTACCCAAGCATCGGCCTTTCTGAACATGACGGCCTTGTACAAGATGCGCCCCAGGAGCTTCACCGCATTGACCGGACCCTGTACCGTCCGCCATGCCCACCGATCACCGTGTGTCACCCATCCATCAGCCACGCCGCAAAGATGCGGCTGTACAAAATCGACGTATGCGGGACCGAACAGGGTGAACACGATATCCGGGTTTATATCCTGCGCCAACTTTCGAAGTATCTTCCTACTCTGAATATTTCGTGCCGGTGAGGGGCTGACAACTGATACAGAATGCGACATGGATGCGACTCCCAATTGCTCCAACTCCTCAGCTATGTTCTTAGAAATCACATAGTGCCACGCAATATCATCAGATGTGCTCATTGCCGTTTGAATAAAGGAAGCGGCGACCTGCAAGGCCCCCCCCTTTACTAACGTCGAACAGTTCAATAAAACTCTCACTCGGACATGATCTCCAGCATGATAAAAGACTCTGACCGCATTCCTCGCATCCCTCCCCGCCGCCTCTCTTTCCATGAAAGCCATGCACAACCCATAGATTCGCGAGACCTTAGATACTGGCAACCCAGGGTGGATGAAGAGGGGACGGAGGAGGACTTATCTCTGGAACTTCATCTTCATTGTCAGGTTGCACCCTACATACGGTCGCACCGCTCAAAGCAAACCCCATCGTCGTAACGATCGAATTCGCGAAAACGTCAGCCGTGTTAGACCACAGCATCAAACACATTGCCCAAATACTAAAAAACAATGAGCCAGATGCCACGACTGTCCCTTGGTATTTCATAAACATACCAATCCCTCGCAAGACGAGAGAAAAATAGGCGACCACAAGTGTCAGTGCAACCACGACCCCCACTTCTGCACTCAGTCTGATGAATGAACTTTCACCAAGACCTTCCATCTTGACTGCCTGGTACACCTGCGCTCCGCCGCCAAAGAGGCGAGAACCGAATGTGAAATAACCCAGTCCCTCGCCAGTAAACAAATAGTCCTCTAACATCGTCTCGATCGGGAGCCAGACATTCCCTTCGAGCCTGACAGGGACGGCTGTGATGACGCTTGCGAAGCGATCAAACACGGCTTGCGCCATACCGGGTCTGGCAACCCAAGCCCCCATAAGACCTCCTGCGATCAGCACGCTCGGGATGACTATTTTTCTCAAACTCACGCCGTGTTCCCTCATATGAATCACGTTGATCATGATCGTACCCAATACAAGAAACATCAGTGCCGCTCTTTGTCCTGATACAAAAATAACCGCCAAATCGAACAGCATCAAGGCATAGAGCAGTGACGATCGTTTGACCCTGGAGAACAGGAGGTAACACCACTTAAAAAAGACAAGGGTGAAGATGACCTGGCCGAATTTGCCGGTGTGCGTAAATATGGACGTCGGCCTGAACATTCCGCGTATGAGCAGCCCTTTCTCCGTCGTCGCAAAATCGCCTACTCCAAGGGCTGAGGTTCCCCATACCGAATTTATAGGATGGTCCTTACCCAGGAGCACCTGCAATATGGCCATCGAGCCAATTATAAGAATCCACGCGTTGACACAGAAAAATATCCGGTCATATCCATTCTCGACTGCAGATACATATCGAGCACAGAGCAGCATGTAAACCAATGGCAAAAATGTCGCCCGCAGACCTATTCCATACATTCCTATGTGGTTGCCGGCAGACAGATGGTTGACCAGGGTCAGAACGATGACGAGTGCGCTCAAAAGTACAAATACGGACGGCACGTTCTTCACGTCCAGATTCCCCTGAAGACCTACGGCAATGGCCGTCAGAATTACCAGCGCATCTGCCGCCAGGAACACAAGATCGGAGTAGACAAAGTACTTCCGAATTACCTCCTGTAGGATTGGCAAGTTGAGCAGGAATAGCAGCCACCAATGATTCATTTTTTCCCCATGCCATTCAAAAGACCTTGCCTCCGCATCGGCTCTCTCATATCCATGACTCAGGTTCAATAGGCTTGGCGGCGAACGTATGCGACCGAGGACTTCGAGCCAGCGACAATCCGCACTTCACCAGCGATACACACGCGCTCTCACAATGGACATCAAATGACATATGCCTATCCGTGATGAAATCGTAACGACCAGCCAGACCACGCATTCGCACCGAGCACATAGCGGGAAGCCGTGTAGGAATAGCCGACAAGCAAAGTCAATTCCGTCAGAATCCTGTTGAGGATTGCCCCATTCACCCCGTACAGATCTATAAGAATGTATGCACACGGGACACTGATGAGCGCCGCAACCGCCTGGCAATACAGCCTCCGCCTTCCGTGATCGCCTGACATGAGGGAACTCTCGATACTCGTAGACATGAAGCGCAAGAGGATGCACACAGACAGCATCGATAGAATCTCACCAGATCGACTGTATTTGTCACCGAAGAACAGATTGACAAGCGCTCCTCCAAGCCAATAGATGCCGATGGTAGCGGCGAGACCAAAGAGGGTCATCGTTGCGCATCCAAAACGATACACAGATAGAAACTTCTTCCAATCACTGTAAAACCAGCGGTGGATCTTCGGTAGCAAAAATTTCTGATACATCGCTTGGGGAACCAGAAAGGTCACCAGCAGAAAAGCGGTCGCAATTGAAAATGCTCCTGCGGCGATTGGACTAATGACGCTTCCTAGCAACACGATCTCGATCCGTCCATACAACATGCCCAGCACCGCAGCCCCGGCGAACGGCCAAGCCACCGTCAAGAGGTTCTTCAGACTGGGACTAGCAGGCGAAGGATTTTCCGAATAAGCACTTGATGACTGGTGTCCAGCCAGTCGCATTTTTGATGGTGTGAATGACGCGAGGGCGAACGCAGAGCTTGCGATAAGCAGCAGTGACATCGCACAGAACCCTTTGGCCACCAAATCTACACTCGGCGTTGCCGCGTAATACACAACCGCAGCCACCGACAATCTGCCTAAGTGGGGCAATAGTTGCCACATCGATAACGCGGTATATCTCGCCTCGAGTTGTAACTTTGCACCAAGCAACTCCACCAGTACCTGCATGACCACCATAGCCTGCAACCACCAGATGGTTCCGAACAGACGAGCATCATTCATGAACCAGATGACGCACCAAGATAAACCGAGGACACAGGGCCCCCAGACCAACATGAACCCAAACGACTTCTTGACCCATCTGAAAGCCTGCCACCCTTCCTGTCCAAATATGAGAAGCCACACGCTGGGCATGCCAAAGCCGATCACGGCGGTCACGATCACAACAATCGATAACGCGGTACTTAAAATTCCAAAATCCTCGACCGTCAGGATCCGACCGAGCAATACCTGAGTAAGGAATGCAAGAAACCCCGATCCTGCCAGGCTGAAAAAGATGAGCGCGATGCTCTTCAGGCTTGACTTCAATTCGGATCGAATAGTCAAACGTGCTCGACTTTCCATGAGCAAATTCGTCAGCATCCGAATCCTTCCTGCCTGCCGGAGGGCTAGTGATCGTAGCAGGCGGAGACCCTTACCGAGAGCCTTATTGCAAAAATGGAACTTCTTGCACCTGGAGGCGAAGCTAGAGCAGACGTCCCGTTTCTGTTCAATTATTCTCGGAAACTACCCGAAGTAAGTGATAAATGGTCTTGGAACGGACCTCTGCCAGATGAGCCGGTAGTGATGCCCGCAGATCCGTCAAAAATTTTTTTGCTTCGAGTGCAGCAGCAGGATATGGCTTGGAAGAGTGTTCTAATGCATTTTCCAGTGTTGTCACATAGCGCACATCATCAATTCCCTCTCGAAAACCTTCCCAAGCCAACGTATCAATGACTCCATCGACTGTCGGGTACGTAAAGTTGTGGTCACGATATTGTGGATGATCAAAGTCATTCCATATGAATCCCATTGAATCCTGGTAGGCATAGGGCATGGCTCCGTCGTAATCGTTTCTCCATAACTCCAGTCCGTAGTTTCGTCGAAATACTTCTGGATTTTCCGGTCCGGTCTGAGGATTGGCATATGAAAAAATCCTATGCCCTGCTCCGTGGAACTGTTCCGCCTGAACGGGTTGTAGCTTACCTGCCAGGACCAATAGGTCCAAAAGATCTCCTGTTAGCGAGAACGCGTCCGAGGATCCCGCAGTAAAAACCTTTACTCCTTCGTCACGCACCGCCTCCCATGCTTTTCTTTGGGATGCCAGTCTCTCTCCCTTGGCTTCGTCGATACCGTAAAGATAGATAGTCTTGATTCCTTGCTCGCCCACTATGTCTTTCATTGCCTTCAGCCGTCGGTTTAACATGATCAACTGTTCAGCTGTGTCGGGGTTTCCTGTGCCGGAGCCAAGGTAATATAAGGTTGAACTATCCAAGCCGACTTCTCTTCGTATCCTCAGGGTTTCATTAAGTTCAGCTTTGTTCAGACGATGATATACAGTTGGATTCTTTACCCCATGTGCCAGCATATTGGTAAGCTCGGCAACAAATTGTGTATGGCTTTTCCGTTCTGATGAAATGGTAGAGCTTTCGGAAAGCGTACCCCGGTAATAGATACTATAGTCAATTTTTGGAGGATCCAGGTTAAAAGGAAGAACCTCAAGAGTGACTCCGAGATTGCCTATCAGACCAGTATCGTCCATCACGGCAATACGGCCGCGATAGATGCCGGACTTGGCATCATGAGGAACATGCACCGTGACCCACAGCTGTCTCGTTTCGTTCTTTCTTAGGGATATCGGCTGCAGTTCCTTAGCATCGCTCACTGGAAATTCGTCGGCAGGAGTTTGAACACGGACACGCAGCGCCGCAGGCTCGGTCACCGACACCAATTTGTTACCAGAAGGAAACTTTAACCTCACAAAGTTCGACTTGGATGCCTCATCAGCTTTAATTAGCTCATCGTCCTTCAGGAGCAACTCTGGCACGAGGACCTTGGATTTTCCCATATAAGACAGCCCAATGGTGTTCCATCCGCCTCCTGCCTGATACCACACTTTGACAAGCCGAAGATCTATGCTGCTTTTAGGAATGCTCCCACTATCTCCGACAAGGTCACTTGGATCGAACCGTAGGTTTGTAATATCACGCCCTGAGGACCGAATCACGAAGCTCACCGGCTCATACTCATCGCGACAGGCACTGACTTGTGCCATCGTAGATGCGCTGCCCGGTAACGGATACGTTCCAGGAAGGATCTGTCCAGGGCTGATGGGATCGACCACGTGCACGAACAGCGGCCCCAAATTCGGCACTTCGGCGTAACCAGGCATGTTCATAGAGAGCGCGATACTCGCTCCCATAACGATAATGCCCAATATCTGAGATGAAGTCTTCACCGTACTCGCCCGATTATTCATCGCGTTCATGATCATTTTCACCTACCGTCAGTCGCGGCCAAACGCCCACCAATCGATAGGCCCTCCATTTACGCAACCTATTTTGAAACGTACGTCATGCACCGATTAACAACTGCTCGAGAATCTTGACAATCCGCTCTGACGTTTTTCCGTCCCATTTAGGGGGAATTCCACCCTTTTTCCATTTGCCAGCCTTCAATCGGGCCAAGGCCGGTGCTAGGTTACTCGGATTTGTCCCAATCAATTCGTTCGTCCCCATCGTAATTGTTTCAGGGCGTTCGGTATTGTCACGGAGCGTCAAACATGGCACGCCAAGCACGGTTGTTTCTTCCGTGATCCCTCCGGAATCGGTGATCACAGCTCGTGCATGCCTCACCAAATAGTTGAATTCAAGATAGCCCAACGGATCGATATAGTGGAGCTGTGGAGTGCGAATGCCAAGCTCTCCAAGCTGCTTAGCGGTACGAGGATGGACAGGAAATACCACGGGGAAGCCTCGAGTGCCGTCGACGATGGCTTCGAGCAAGGACAACAAACCCTGTTCACCGTCGACATTCCCAGGACGATGTAATGTCACAACGAAATAGTTGCTCGGCTCAAGCGCCAAGGCATTCCAACATTCCGGTGGACGTAGACGTGGAAGCTGCGTGAGGAGCGTATCAATCATCGTATTTCCGACAAAGAAAATACGATCTTCGTCGACGCCGGCTTGGCGCAGATTGTCATTTGCCGTCTGGCTTGTCGTGAAAAACCAGTTCGTGATTGAATCCGTGACCACCCGATTGATCTCCTCCGGCATCGTCCAATCACCGGACCGAATGCCCCCTTCCACATGCGCTACCGGTACACCCAGCTTACGCGCGGCAATTGAGCACGCCATGGTCGAGGTGACGTCGCCCACCACGAGACACAAATCGCTCTTTTCTTTTAAAAGAATCTTTTCGTATGCCATCATGATTCCGGCGGTTTGTTCTGCTTGTGTGCCAGACCCAACTTCCAAATTGATGTCAGGATCTGGAATACCCAGTTCTTCGAAAAAGCTGCCTGACATGGCCCGATCATAATGCTGCCCAGTATGGATCAATCGAAAGCGAAGCTCGCTTCCCCGATTCTTGGCGTCATTGAGGGCGCCTATAATCGGTGCAATTTTCATAAAGTTGGGACGTGCTCCAGCGATCAAGTCAATTCGTTTCATTCATACACCCGGTCCCCATTCGTGCCCACGAAGTGGATTGGATAGTCGATGCGGGATCATGATGCGGTGAGCGCTCGCTACTGAAGATTTCTTAACCGATTTGAAGGGGTTGGGCAACAAGAAATCCAGTTGTGCTACTAACCTCTCGTCTCGAAAGATGTTCTGCCAGCCTGGCACTCCTAGGCTGGTCGAGAACGTGTCACTTCTGCTGAAAGTCCGGATGGTCGGATTCTTTTGCTGCTTAGAGACTCAATCCGCGCAGTCACATCCCGGAACTTCCCGTCTTCACGTCGAAGCCATCGATACGCTTCCAATGCTTCATCGTCTCTTCCTAGAGATTCGAGAGAGCGACCAAGAAGATACAGCACTTGAACCGTCTCCTTCATTGACGCATTCTCCGACTTCAATGCATGCCGAAACGCGATCACGGCCTCTTCGTACCTTTGTTCCGATTTGTAACAGAAGCCTATTTGCGCGTAGGCCTTGAGCCCATAGCAGGTATCGTTGGCCGCCTTCTGAAACTGTTCAATCGCCCTGCCATATAACCCCGCTCTTCGAAGGGCGAGTCCCCGCTCGTACCACTCCGCGCTGGTGATAACCTCTTCCAGGCCATTCTCCTCGGTTTGATAGACGGCTTCAGACATGGACAATATTCCAGAGCCTTCGAAACTGAGCAAAACCTGGACCAGTGAGCTAATGGCAAGAGATCCAACTCATTCAATGGTTTACGTGAATGACCTGTATGAGACCTGTGCGGAACCTGCCAATACTGTACGCATCTCGAATCAGTGACCTTTGGTCACGGCAGGATGACAAACGACTCTGTTGGATAGAATCTAAATCTCTGATTTAACTGCACATTGTGGCGATTCACCCAATCCACTCGATTGGTTTCTTGAGGGCTGCATCCGCCCCCCAAGCAGAACGCTCAGTCTCAACGGGATGTGACACGAATAACCGAACTCAGTGCGGCTACGCTTGGGACCGATCGGCCCATTCACAAAGCTTCTAAGAAGCTTTTTCATGAGCCATTTCCGATGCGGGAGAGAGAATCGCCTACCTTGCTAGGACGAGTAGGGAATATCCTCCAAAGATGCGAGCAGAAAACGACATGCTGATCTTTGAACACAACCACCGAGGAACATTTGCGATAGCCCGTTTAACCGAAGGATGTTCTCTAAAAAGTTGCATGCACGGATTTGTGTAGAAACTATCGATCACATCATGACCCGTATCTTTCAACGTGGCTATAGCCGAATCAGCCGTAAAGTAATGAAGGTGGCCCATTGAATACCGATTGTTCAGAAAGACGTTCCTCAGGACTGAAGAGACATGAAGATCTAACGGTATATGGTAAATTTTATAGTTCGCCTTCATTCTGCACTTGGCCAGAAATCCCATATAATCCGGAATGTGTTCGTATACGTCTATTGCCAATAGAACATCAAAATGCTCGCGATTTCCTTCAGCGAACAAGTCCTCGCAAAAAAATCTTACTCTAGAAGTTTCGTGTCGCTTCGCAAGTTGAATTGCGAAAGGTGAGATGTCATACCCCCAAAACTGTGTGTCACGAAGTTCCTCAACCCTGGATAGCTCATTAATGATTAGACCCGCGCCACATCCTATCTCTGCCACCTGTTTAGGACAGAGACGGTTGTCACGAATTACCTTAGAAATCTGCTTTGCCTTCCACGGAGAATCTTCAGCGTGCCATGACTGCGAGGTTTCCAGGTATTTCCCGCTCGTGTATAACGTTTCGTTCGTCATGCCAAAGCCTTCATGGTCTTCTAGGGTTTAAAGAACATATCGCTTTCTGCTTCCAACCCCCCATCGTAAAGCCTCTATCCACTAAAATATAAATACTATCCAGTCTCCAATGTACTGAACTCTTTTCTCTCAGCGCAACACAAGTCTCTTACGTGCGGCTGAGAAGATGCACCTCGGTAGTATTTCCTCACCAACGAAGTTCCCGACCGCGAACATGCCAAACACCATCAGAAGGATGTGGGGCTGCCGGTAGGACCTCCAACAGAGTCCGTTCAAGTCCGAGGGGCTCCGCGCAAGTTAGCCCAGCAGGTTTCAGGCAAGAGCGTCACCTCGCTCAAAAGTTTACATCAATGCGGTTGGGGGGATGTGGCGCTGCACATCCTCAATGGGTCACCTTGCGTCTTGGCAGGGCGACAACGACTCTATCGCACAGATTTAGAAATGGACTTCGCGAAGCTTGTGACGATTTGCCATGAACCACTCGATCGTTTTCTTCAGACCTATTTCCAGGCTATGCCGAGCCTGAAATCCGAAAAGCTCTTTCGCTCGCGTGACATCCAAACACCGTCGAGGCTGACCGTTCGGCTTCGAGGTGTCCCACACGATCTTGCCGGCAAATCCTATCTCATGAGCGATCCGCACAGCGAGATCTTTAATGGTGATTTCCGTTCCCGTTCCAAGATTCACTGGCAAACTGTCATCGTATACCTCAGCGGCACAAAGAATGCCCTCAGCCGCATCCTCTACATACAAAAATTCCCGGCTCGGCGATCCGTCTCCCCACAGAGTGACGGCTTCAGCCCTATTCTCCCGGGCGTGATCGAATTTCCGAATCAATGCCGGAATGACGTGTGAAGTCGCCAAATCAAAATTGTCTCTTGGTCCATAGAGATTCACCGGAAACAATACTATCGAATTGAACCCGTATTGCTGCCGGTAGGCCTGCGACTGCGCTAACATCATTTTCTTGGCTAATCCATAGGGCGCATTGGTTTCTTCCGGATATCCGTCCCAAATGTCGTCTTCCCGAAAGGGGATCGACGCAAACTTCGGATACGCGCAGATGGTGCCAAGCGCGACAAACTTCTTAAGGCCATGCTGACGCCCAGCTTCGATGAGCTGTGCCCCCATCATGAGATTGTCATAAAAGAACCTGCCGGGGTTGGCTTGATTGGCTCCGATTCCCCCAACCCTGGCCGCAAGATGGATGACAAGATCCGGGTTCGCGTCCTCGTACAGACGTTGGACGGCCTCCATTCGAACGAGGTCGTATTCTTTGGCTCGCGGAACGACGATCTGAGAACACCCCAATGCCTTCAACCGCTCGACCACGAACGAGCCGAGAAATCCGGCGCCGCCGGTCACCACGACGCGTTTCTCTTTCCAAGACGACGTCATCGTCCGCCCGTTGCCCTGACTCCTTCTAGCCGTTCCTTCTCCGATGCCAGGTCGGCGTCCACCATCATCGCGACCAACTCTTCAAAACGGACCTTCGGTTGCCAGCCAAGCTTCCGCTTCGCCTTATCGGCATCGCCGATCAACAAATCCACTTCCGTCGGGCGATAATATTTCTGATCGATCTTCACATACTTTTTCCAGTCGAGCTCCAATCGGGCGAATGCCAATTCGAGCATCTCACGGACGGTATGCGTTTCTCCCGTGGCAATGACATAATCTTCCGGCTCGTCGGCCTGCAACATCATCCACATCGCCTGCACATAGTCCCCGGCAAATCCCCAGTCCCGCTTCGCCTCTAGATTGCCAAGAAATAATTCCTGTTGCATACCCAACTTGATGCGCGCCGCCGCCTTCGTAATTTTTCTCGTCACAAAGGTTTCACCGCGCCGTGGTGACTCGTGATTAAAGAGGATGCCATTGCACGCAAACATATCGTAGGCTTCTCGGTAATTGACCGTGATCCAATAGGAATACACTTTCGCCGCGCCATATGGACTGCGCGGGTAAAACGGCGTTGTTTCCCGCTGCGGAACTTCCAGGACCTTGCCGTACATTTCGCTTGAAGAGGCCTGATAGAACCTTGGCTTCAGACCCGATTCGCGAATGGCTTCAAGCAGGCGTACGGTCCCCAGACCCGTGATTTCACCGGTGTACTCTGGAATATCAAAGCTGACGCGAACATGGCTCTGGGCGCCGAGGTTATAGATCTCGTCGGGGTGAACCATCCGAAGAATGCGGTTCAGCGAGCTGGCGTCGTTCAAGTCACCGTAGATCAGACTGAGACGGCGGTGAGGAACATGCGGGTCCTCGTAGATGGGATCGATGCGGCCCGTGTTAAATGAACTGGATCGTCTGATAATGCCATACACTTCATAGCCATGAGCGAGGAGAAATTCTGATAGATACGACCCATCCTGCCCGGTGATGCCGGTAATGAGTGCTTTTTTCACGATGACTCCTGGTTAATTCGGGAATTATCGAACGAACGATCAGAAAGTCCAGATTTGACGGAGTCTTCCACGATACAGAAGTGCACCGTGACGAAAAGCAGGCCAAGACATGAAACGGAAGCTATGGAAGCGGTCACAGGACTCAAACGGATTCGCCCACTTCAAGACCGCCTTCACTAGGACTATTCGGCACGGTCTTATTTTCTGGCTTCGATTCCTCTTCCCAATACAGCAGGCGATGACAATACGGACAGGTGTGAAGATCTTGAGACCGTTTTACTTCGGCGACGAGTTGTGGCGGAATTTGGAGGCGACATCCGGAGCACATGCCGCTTAAGATCGCGGCAAGCGCCTGATCCTTCCTGGCGTTCTTTAACTTTCTATACCGGTCAAGGAGCGTGCGTTCTACCCGCGCCGCGCGTTCACGCTGCTCTGATTCAAGCGCCTCCAACTCAAGCGACAACTTCCTGTCGAGTTCGTCCAGAACCTGCTTCTCGCCTAGAAATGTTTTTTCGACGATCGACACCTTTTCTTTGGCATTTTGAACGGTTTGCTGGAGTTGCTCAATCTTCTCCATGCAGGACAGGACTTTGTCCTCGATTTCAGACTTCTTCTTATTGGCCATCTGCAATTCGAAGAGATGCGCTTGGTACTCCTTGTTCGTCTTGATTTCAGAGAGCCGCGCGCGCATTTTGTCGTTATGCGCATCTTGCGCCTCGACATCTCGCTCGAGTGCCCGTCGTTCCTTCACCACGGCGTCCATGGAGGCTGTATTGTCTTGAAATATCTGCTGGGCTTCGCGAAGAGGAGCCTCGAGCGAATGGAGTCGTTCCGGGATCTTCCGACGTTGATCGTGGATCTCGACAATCCGAAGATCCAACTTTTGCAGTTCGATGAGAGGAGAGAGATGTTGGTTCAATGCACTCCTATGCTTACTTCGTTGCGGAGAGCCCCACGAGACGGCTCGTCGCCGCCCCACGCCCATCCGCTGGTGGGCCCACTAGGACTTGAACCTAGGACCAGCTGATTATGAGTCAGCCGCTCTAACCACCTGAGCTATGGGCCCGGATGGTCCAGCTCATCGCTAATTTTAGGCCTCACTCGTGATGGAGTCAAACGGTGACGCCCGATGGCTCATAAGCTTTCGACGAAACTCCGAAGCTTTTTACTGCGGCTTGGATGCCGAAGCTTGCGAAGCGCTTTGGCTTCGATCTGCCGTATTCGTTCTCTCGTGACTTCGAAATCCTGCCCGACTTCTTCCAAGGTATGGTCGGTGGCTTCACCGATCCCGAAACGCTTGCGAAGCACTTTTTCTTCGCGTGGCGTCAACGTTTCGAGTGCACTATTGATTTGACGTTGCAGATCGTACCGAATGGCGGCTTCGAGAGGAGAAATCGCCTTCTTGTCTTCGATGAAATCCCCCAGATGACTGTCTTCCTCTTCACCGATCGGTGTTTCGAGAGAAATCGGCTCACGCGCGATCTTCAAGATTTTTCGAACCTTGTCGAGCGGAAGATCCATGCGCTCGGCAATTTCCTCCGGGGTCGGCTCGCGACCGAGCTTCTGCACCAGATGCCGGGACGTACGGATGAGCTTGTTGATGGTCTCGATCATGTGTACGGGAATGCGGATCGTCCGTGCTTGGTCTGCGATCGCGCGCGTAATGGCCTGTCTGATCCACCACGTCGCGTACGTGCTGAATTTATACCCGCGCTTGTATTCGAATTTGTCTACCGCCTTCATTAACCCGATATTGCCTTCCTGAATGAGATCGAGAAATTGGAGTCCACGGTTCGTATATTTCTTGGCGATACTGACCACCAGCCGAAGATTCGCCTCCACCAACTCCGCCTTGCCCCGTTTGACCTTTTCCTCCGCCACGTCCAAATGCTTGACCGCATCCTTGACTTCCTCGCCCGAGACCAGCGCTTCTTCCGTTTCCAACTGGCGGATTTTTGATTTAGCCGCCTGATAGATCTTCTTGATGTCCTGAAGCGTCTCTTCCGACACATTCGCTCGCCGCTTGACCGCCAGAAAATCCTTTCGATCCCGGCAAAGCTTGCGCAGGAGTTCGGCGCCGGCCTCACCGGCGACACCGAGCCGCCGCTGGCTGCTGACGATCTCCCTCTCAGCGGTGCGAATTTGAATGGCCATTTCCCGCACGCGCTGGACCATACGGTCCTTCAGCACTCCGTGGAGATTGACCGCCTCCATCTTGTCGACCACCTGCTCCCGAATGGCATCGATTTGTTTCTTGATTTTCTTAAGCTTGGCCGGATCCTTTCCAGCTTGGCGAGATTTTTCGTACAGACCTTTTAATGAGGTCGAGACCTTCCTGACGGTATTCAACCCTTCCAACGTTTTTACGCGCAGCTCTTCATAATCCTTTTCAACTTCTTCTTCCTCGAAGTCTTCTTCGGTCTCAACGATCGGCACGATCTCGCGCACGTCGATCTTACCGTTTTTCAGTTGGTCACGGAGCGACAGGATGAACTCGATGGTCATGGGCATGCCGTAGATGACAAACGCAATGTCCCGTTTGCCCTCTTCAATACGCTTGGCGATCTCGATTTCACCTTCGCGACTCAATAAGGCGACACTGCCCATTTCCTTCAGATAGAGGCGAACGGGGTCATCGGTGCGGCTGAGCGCCCCTGGCGTCAAATCGATCTCCTTCTCGTTCTCTTCGCCGCCATCCGCCTCTTCGCTCTCGTCCGCCGCCTCCTCCCGATCCCGGCCTTTCTGTTGCCGCTCACCCCCTTCCGGGGCATCGACAATTTCTATGTCCATTTCACCGAACATGGTCATGATGCTGCCAAATTGTTCAGACGACACCACTTCAGCGGGCAATGTGCTGTTCAATTCATCGTAGGTCAAAAAGCCCTTCTCTTTTCCGATCGAGATAAGCTTCTTCACTTCGACGAGCAATTCTTGTTTCGCCATACTTACTCCTTGACCAAAGACAATACGCCGGTCCCGGGTCGGCCTGCCTTCTTGGACCGTAACTCGTTGATTTGTGAATTCAAGGCGTGGACGTCCTCGAGTCGGCCGTCACGCTCGGCTGCCTTGAGCTGTGAGATCAATGTCCGCATGAACTCTTCAGTACGTTTGCGATCGAGGGTGTCAAGACAGTCCTGGACATGCGTACGTACATCGTCGAAATGTTCGTCGCGCATGGAAAGCTCTGAAGCGGCCTGTCCGCACACCGGATCATCAATGGCCATCGACAACAGTTGTTGAACGCTGACTCGCCCGTCTTGATCCAGACATGTCAATGCCCGCTCAACCAGTGCGCGGCACACATCGATGGAAAACGCCTCAGGCTTTAGGCGTGCCACATCGGTCGCGTTCAATTGTCCATGAAGAAGGAAGTAGACGAGGTCTCGCTCTTCAGGTGCACCTTTGTACGAAGGCATTGGGCGGTCGACCACCGTGCGGTCACGTTGCCGGCGATCTTCTTTACTACCAACCAACGCCGGATACCGTTCGATCAACCGTCCCTGGTTGATTCCCAGCCGTTCCGCCACAATCCTCATGCGCTCTTCTCGTTCTATGGGGTGCTCGCTCTTTTGGATAATCTTCAGAATATCATCGACGGCACGGATCCGGCCTTCGACTGAACCGCTCTCTGCTTTCTGAAGATTATGTTCGAGCGCAAAATCCAGAAGGCTGGGAGCATGTCGCTCCAACTCTGTGAATGCCTGCGGCCCTTGTTTCCGGACGAACGTATCCGGATCTTCGCCGGCTGGTAACGTGACGACTTTGACTCCCATTCCACTGTTGACGAAGAGATCAAGTCCTCGTAACGCCGCCCGTACGCCGGCGTCGTCGGGATCGAACAACAGCACGACATTCGAGGCAAAGCGTCGCAAGACCTGAATATGTTCCGCGGTCAATGCCGTGCCTAACGTGGCTACTGTCTGTGTCAGTCCTGCCTGGTGAAGAGCTATGGCGTCAAAATAACCTTCCACGACAATGACGGTCTTGGTTCGCGCGATGGCCTCGCGGGCGATATCCAATGCAAAGAGGGTTTGGCCCTTCTTAAAAAGAGGAGTATCAGGAGAGTTCAGGTACTTCGGCGTACCCTCTCCTATCACGCGTCCACCAAAACCAACCACGCGTTTCCGCAGATCCGTGATTGTGAACATGACCCGGCCTCGGAAGCGATCATAAAACCCTGGACCGCTTTCGCGGGCGATGATAAGACCTGCGGACGCAAGGTCGGAATGAGAAAATCCCTCCTTGGTCAAACTCTTGAGCAGCCCATCCCATTCATTCGGCGCCGCCCCCAGGCCAAACGCTTCGATGGCCGATTGAGTCATCCCGCGCTGATCGAGATAGTCTCTCGCCTCACACACCCCCTGCTCCTCACGGAGTCTCCGCTGAAACCACTTCGATGCCGCAACATTCACCTGCTCAATTCGAGCCGTTTGAGCAGCCTGCGGGCCTGCATGACCGGTGGACTCCACTTGGATCCCCACCTTCTGGCCCAATTCCCTGACGATTTCCGGAAAAGCGTTGCCGGTTATTCTCGTCAAGAATGTAAATACGTTTCCTCCCGCTCCGCACCCGAAACAATGGAAAATCTGTCTGGATGGACTGACAGTAAAGGAGGGAGATTTTTCCTGATGAAAAGGACAGAGCCCCTTCAGATTCTGCCCGGCTCTCGTCAAACTGACGTGTTGCCCGACTACCTCCGTGATGTCGATCCGGTCCCTGATTTGATTGATGATGTCCTCGGAAATCAGGCCTCGGCCCACGGGAGTCGCGGCTCCTGTTCCCCCTTCACGCAAGGGGGACTGACTTAATGCAAGTGAAAGGAAAATTGAAGGTTTAAGGTACCAGACGGGACAGAAACCTGTCAATGTTACCTATATGCTCATTCAATGTAAAGGGCCGGAGACCGTCCATAAATATACACATGACGCGGTAACAATTATCCAGGAGGCCATGACATATGCCGGCCTCCAAGGATATGGACGTGCATGTGGAATACCGTTTGCCCTCCATCTCGACCCGTATTTGTCACCAGGCGGTACCCGGCTGCGTCGAGGCCTTTCTGGGTTGCGACCTTCGTACTGGCAAGAAAGACGTGCGCAAGCAACGATTGATCATGGGCACTCATTTCTTGGACCGAACTCAAGTGACGTTTCGGAATCACCAACACGTGCACCGGAGCCTGCGGATTGATGTCGTCGAATGCCAACGTATGGTCATCCTCATAGACGATTTTCGCTTGAATCTCCTTCCCGACAATCCTGCAGAATAGACAATCGCTCATGCGTTGCTCCTACGGCTGTTTCTCCGGTCTCAATCCGGATGACCCGAATCGACGTCCCAATTCATCGTAGATGTCCTTGAGCGCAATATCATGATACCCCAATACCATGAGGGTATGAAAAAAGAGATCGGCCACCTCGTATATGATTTCTTCGCGCTTGCCGCCTTTAGCCGCGATGAGAACTTCGCCTGCCTCTTCAGCCACCTTCTTCAGAATCTTGTCGTGACCTCCTTCGAATAACTTCGTCGTATACGACCCCGGCTGAGGATGTGTCCGACGCGAACTGATGATCCTCAACACCCCTTCGAGTATCCCTCCGAACGCCTCATCCGACTGCTGCAGAGCCGCGGCATTCGGCGCTTCCATTTTCGTAAAAAAACACGCCCGTGCTCCGGTGTGACACGTCGGTCCCATCTGTTGAGCCTTCACCAACACGGTGTCCCGATCGCAGTCGATGAAGACCTGCTTCACGGAGAGCTTGTGTCCGGAGGTTTCCCCCTTTTCCCATAGTCGCTTCCGCGATCGGCTCCAAAAATGGACGGACTTTGAAGACAGCGTCTTCTGGATCGCCTCTTCGTTCATATATCCCAACATGAGCACGGTCCCGTCCAACCAGTCTTGGATGACGGCGGGAAGCAATCCCTTCTCGTCGAACTGTATCGTGTTGCCTATCGCGTCCTGCTGCATCTCTTCACGCTGTCTTTTCCAATTCAGATTCCAGCCTGACTGCGACCCCTCGTTCATGCAGGAAATTCTTGACCTCTCGAATCGTAAAGGTCCGAAAATGAAAAATGGATGCGGCGAGCACGGCATCCGCATTCCCTTTCACAAATCCATCATACAGATGTTCCAGAGTCCCCACGCCGCCGGAGGCAATCACAGGTATGGCCACACGGTTCGAAACCGCGGCCGTCAGTTCCAGATCATAGCCCGATTGCCTACCGTCTTGATCCATGCTCGTCAGTAGGACCTCCCCAGCGCCGTAACTCTCCATTTGCCGAGCCCATCCCAGCACCTCGAGACCCGTGGCCTTTCTTCCTCCGTGAGTAAACACTTCCCAATGACCGTCGCCGACCTTTTTGGCATCGATGGCGACTGTGATGCACTGCGTACCGAAACGCCGAGCGGCCTCTTTGACAAAGTCGGGACGCTGCACAGCAGCCGTATTGATGCTGACCTTGTCTGCCCCGGCGTTCAACAAGGCGCGAATATCATCCAACGAGCGAACGCCTCCCCCGACTGTCACGGGCATGAACACTCTGGCGGCCGTGCGTTCGACAACATCGATGATGGTATTCCGGTCTTCGTGAGACGCAGTAATGTCGAGGAAGCAAAGCTCGTCCGCCCCTTCACCGTCGTAGATGGCGGCCACTTCGACGGGATCACCCGCATCACGGAGATTGATGAAACTGACTCCTTTCACCACGCGCCCGTCCTTCACGTCGAGACATGGGATGATTCGTTTCGTCAACATAGTTCCTGAAACAGGCGCGCCGCCTCGGCGTAGTCCAATTTTCCGTCGTAGAGTGCTTTTCCAATAATGGCGCCTTCAATACGCGGACCCAGTGAACGGATGGCACGGAGATCTTCGATTCGCGTGACCCCACCGGAGGCGATAACCGGGAACGAGGAATGTTCCACGATATCTCGCAAGGCGATCAGGTTTGGCCCATTCAACATTCCATCCCGTGCGATGTCGGTATAAATCACCGCCCCGATATCATGACCCGACAGCTCTTGGAGCAGATCAATGGCTTTGGTCTCCGACACCGATGTCCATCCCTTGACCGCCACTCTGCCGTCCCGAGCATCCAGGCCAAGCAGAATACGCCGCGGAAATTCTTTGCAGGCTTGAGCCAGAAATGCACGGTCGGTCAGCGCGGAGGTGCCGAGTACCACACGAGAGACCCCGGCGTTCAGATAGCGTTCGACCGTCGGCATATTTCGAATTCCTCCGCCGACTTGGACTTGAATGTCAACGGAACGGATCACAGACTCGATCTCAGGAAGATTGCGCGGTTCACCGTCGACGGCGCCGTTCAAATCCACAAGATGGATGACCGAAGCTCCCTGCTCCTTCCACTTTCGAGCGACCGCCGGAATGTCATCGGAATAGACCGTCTCCGCGGCCATGTCGCCTTGTCTGAGCCGTACGCAACGGCCGTCTTTCAAATCGACTGCAGGAATGATGCGCACCGTCAATCCTCCGTGATTCCGAACGGGAATGACTTCAAAATTTCATCAACGCCGTAGCGGGCCAACTCCTCCGCCGTGACGAATACGCCCCCGTGTTGGACAAATCCCATGAAGTCCTGGGTCATGGGCATCTGTTTCTCGTAGTAGTTGCCGACCCAGAGCACTTGTCCGTCCGCGGCCACCGTCTTGACCTCAAACCCCACAGTCGCAGGTGGGTTCGCCCCGAGTCGACCGCCGACGCGTTCCTGATAGATCAAGACCTGACCGATGAACGCGGCATCCGCCTTGAGCTGTTTGGCCGCCTCCGCAGCGGCAAATTCACGGCCGGCCGGATTCTCGTCATTGGCCGCTTTACGCCCCGCCTGTTCCGCATTCGAAGGGGAAAGCACGACCACTCCCTTGCGGTTTTTGAGGCGGTTCCAGAACAAGTGCGTGACTTTTTCAGCCGCATGGTCCGGAACCGTCACTGTGTGTCGCATAGACGGCTCTCGCGACGAAGGGACCCCGAGGGAAATATCCGAGCGTCGCGCCCCCTGCGGAGTGGACAGATAGAGATCTCCGGGATCTGGAATCTGCGGTGTCGCGATGGCCGTAAACGGCAGCAGCGCGACCGTCTTGATTTGATACCGGTTCAATTCGCTCGATGAGTGAGTCGTGATTTTCGAACCGCTGCAACCGGCTGCCATTCCGGCGGCCAACACCGTCGTCAACAGCACGTCGCGCCTGAGCAACGCCGGCGACATCACGACGTCATTTCCAATCTCCGAAGTTTCTGATCAATCGGAGACCGATCGACTGGCTTTTCTCGGGATGGAATTGGCAGGCAACCACGTTCTCCCGCCAGATGCTGGAGGCGAAATCCGTCCCGTACGTTGTGGTGCTGGCCACGATCGATCGATCGGTAGGAGCGACGAAATACGAGTGAACAAAATACCATGCCGAGTGATCGGCGATTCCGGCGAATACCGGGCAGGGTCGTCGTACATCGACTTGGTTCCAACCCATGTGAGGAATCTTGAGGCCGGGATCCGCAGCGAAACGTTTGACGGAGCCGGGAAGAATCCCGAGGCCCTTGTGTCGCCCGAACTCCTCACTCTCCTCAAATAGGAGTTGCAACCCCAAACAGATTCCCAAAAATGGCTTTCCCGATCGAATGGCGGCGTGAATGGGCTCTATTAATTGGTGACGATCCAGGTTCTCCATGCAATCTCCGAACGCCCCCACCCCCGGTAATACGATGTGGCTGGCACTCGCAATGACCCCACGGTTTCGGGTGACAACGGCCGCATGGCCCGCCGTCTCGAACGCCTTGGAGACGCTGCGGAGATTTCCCATGCCATAATCGATGATCGCTATCATGGTCGAGTCGACGGCCTCATCAATAAAGCCCCAACCTCGTGAGAGAAACGGTCATCCCTAATCCAGACCGGTGTCCCGTAACATACCTTAACCGTCCCGACGCCCGCCACTCCTGTGGGTTAACTGTGGGCTGACTTGCCCAGGGGGAATATGTTAGGTTGCCGCTTAATGTAATTGATGAGGTTCATGACATGAAGCGCGCTGCCATTCTCGTCGGAGGTCTATCGGCCCTGACGCTCCTGGCGCTAGTGTGCGTGCCGCGGCATCTCCCCGTTCCCGCGCCGACCATCGCCAATCCAATCCCTGCCAGCTTTCACGCACGTTTGGAGCAGGGGACGCTGACGCTAAGAGGATCGATGCCCGATGCGTCGACGCGTGAACGTATTTTGAAAGAAGCCCGCGCTCGTTACGACGCCGGCAAAATCAAAATCGACGATCAGTTGGTTGTCGATCCACAAGTGGCGTCTGCTCCTTGGCTCGAGGCGCTGCCGGGGATTCTCCCGGTGTTGGGCATGATGAACACCGCCAGAGGATCAATCATCATCGACGGGCGGTCACTCGTCCTGAGCGGCCGCGTGGCGACGGAGCAGTCCAAGATCGCCTTACTCAGTTCCATCACACCCATGACTGCTGCCGGGCTCGAACTGGAAGACCACATTCTGTCATCCGGAGGACACACGACACCCTCGTTGCGGCGAGGCTCGTTGCAGCCAAAACTTGATGCCGTACTCGCGAAAGCACGAATCGAATTCGAGTCCAATAAGGCGGTCTTGAGCGCCAAAGGCATCGCCGCCCTGGATCAAATAGTCCCCTTGATCAGGGATTATCCTCAGGCCTCGATTGAAATCGGCGGGCACACCGATCCCTTTGGTGCACCGGCGTACAACGTGGACCTCAGCCACCGTCGCGCCGAAGCCGTCCGCCAATATTTTGTCAAGCATGGGCTCGGCAACAAATTCACGGCAGTGGGTTACGGCGCGTCCAAGCCGCGCTCGAAAGAGCAGACCCAGGCCGCGTTACAACGCAATCGGCGAATCGAATTGCATGTAACCGGAAACGGTGACCTATGATCGCGCTCGTGGGCCAGATCCTGACATGCCTCCTCGTGGCCGCGGGCATCGGCCTGATCATGGGATGGCTTCTTCGGCAGCTGTCGATCGATCAGCTCAGCCAGCACATCTATGACGTCACGGCGGCGTTGCGAGACAAAGAACACGCGCTGCATGACGCGCAGCTCGAACTGAAGGCCAATGAGACCTCCATCGAAGCGCTCGAGAGCGATCTTGAAGAAGCCCAAGCACTCGCGGCCTCGCAACAGCACGACCTCACATCATCTGCCGAACGCGTATTGAAGGTCCAATCGGACCTCGCACAAGCGAGTCAACGTGTCGCCGAATTGGAAGCCGAGCGGTCCGCCTCCCAACAAAGCGACGGTGAACGGCCCGATATCATGGCGGCATTTGAGCAGGAAGCGCGGCTCGCCAATGCAGCGAGGTCATCAGCGCGGCGGGAATTGAGTCTCAAAGAAGCTGAAGTCATCGAGTTGCACGCGAAACTCGAAGAGGCCGGGATAGCCATCGCAAAACTTGAACGGCTCAAATCCCAAATGTCGGAAATGGAACCCGCCCAAGGGCGGGTGCATTGGCTTGAAGTTCAGCTCAGCGAAAAAGAAGTTCAATACCGCGCCGGCATGAATGAGAGTGAGCGGCAGCGGGCGGATCTCGCTCGCCGCGTGAGCGAACTGGAACCCCTGGTGCAGCAGGTTCAGGATCTCACAGCCGCGAATGCGAGTTGGGAATCCAGGTACACTCGGGCGGTCAAGCAGCATGCGACGGACGAAGGAATCATCGAAACTCAGCGCGGAGCGATCCAGGACCTTCAAAATTCGTTAACCGACCGTGACACATCGATTCGGAAGCAGAGCGATCAATTGGCGGCGCTGCAGCGGCAATTAAATGAGCTACAGTCGCTCTACGATGGGCTGGCGTCCCAACACGAAGGAAAAGTCCAGCAAGCGGGAGCCGAGCGACAGGTCAGAGGACGTGAAAAACCCATGAGGACCGCGCTGAAAGGCCGAGCGGCGCGTGACGGTGTGATTCCCGCCCAAAAATCCATGAAGAAGGATCAGCTCAATTTGCAGATCGCCGATTCCCATGTCGCATTAGAATCCGCGGCTCAAAAGGACGATCTCAAAAAAATCCGGGGAATCGATTCCATGCTCGAACAAGCTCTTAACGAATTGGGGACCTGTACGTTCATCCAAATTGCCAAATGGACCACTTCGGACATTACAAAGGTAGCACGGCATCTCGAAACTCCAGCCGATCGAATCAGACGGGATAATTGGATCGCAGAGGCAAAAAAGCAGCATCGAGTCAAGTATGGAGAGCAGATTTAGGCATCTTGATGCCTCTGGATCTTGCGGAGATGATTACGAACCCTGGGTAGGCTGTCGGTCATGAATAGTGACCTATTTCCTTTCAAAGCCGTACCGTACCTTCCCTTACATTCGTAGGGGTAGACCCCTCCTAATCCTTGCCGTAAAATCCCCGCACTCATGGTCATGCCGCTCAAAAAATGTAAGCCTCATACTGTCCCCTAGTCCTATCGTCCTCTAACACGAAAGAACTGGATGCCTATACAACTGTTCGTCTCTAAGACCCTGAGAATCCTTTCTCTATTAGGTACAGTCACATTTGGTTTATATGGATGCAATGATGTATCCAATGCGCCCGCTCCGACAGTTCCTCCATCCGCTGACTCCCAACTTTCTCAGCTAACTGTCACACCTGGGACCCTCGTACCAACATTTGCACTCACTACCAACAATTACACGGTCGATGTGACCAGTGACATAACCAGCGTTACGGTCACGGCGCTAACACAGCATAGTGGGGCATCGGCAAGCATCAACCAAAGCAAAGCGACAACGAGTCAGGCAAATCAATCAGTACCTCTCGGAGAACCGGGCTCCGGCACACCGATTCCCATCGTGGTAACAGCTCCGAACGGGACTCAGAACACCTACGTTGTAACCGTGAATCGGGCGGCGCTCACCGGAAATAACAGCCTTCAGAGTTTAACTATCTCGCCGGGAACTTTGAGCCCAGCCTTTGACGAAAACACCCTCAGTTATTCAGACGATGTCGCCACCACTGCTGCGAATGTCACTGTGACGGCCACCTTGCAAGATACTCATGCGACCATGACCATAAATGGGCAGCCGACAAACCCTGGCCAGGCGCGGATCATTCCCCTTGGAACGCCCGGATCGAGTACGCAGGTCGAGATTGCAGTGACTGCGCAGAACGGGACCGTCAAAACATATTCTGTAACCGTGAACAAGTCGGGGGGAAGTAACAACCTCCAAGGCTTGACGATTTCGCCAGGAACGTTAACCCCTGCATTCGCCCCTAATACATTGAATTATTCGGACGAGGTTGCCAGCAACGTGACCAATGTTTCCGTGATTCCTACCCTGGTGGATACCAATGCCACCGTGACGGTAAACGGACAGGCAACAAATTCAGGCGAGGCAAGTACCGTCTCGCTTGGAGTAGCAGGATCGAGCACGACAATCTTTATTGTCGTGACAGCGCCGAGTGGAGCTCAGAAAACGTACATTCTTACGGTGAATCGAGCGGCCCTCGGGGGAAATAACAATCTCCAGAGTTTGACTGTGACATCGGGCACCCTGGCCCCGGCATTTAATGCAAACACGACTAACTATTCAGTGAACGTTGCCAGCGGCGTCACCAGCGTCACGGTCACGGCGCAAGCACAGGACGCCGACGCCACCGTAAACATTAACGGTCAGGGCACGACTAGTCGCTCAGTCACTCTCGGTGGCGCGGGATCGAGCACCCCGATCTCAATTGTGGTCACAGCCCCGAACGGAAGTCAGAAAACATATCTGGTGACGGTGAATCGAGCGGCCCTCGGAGGAAACAACAATCTCCAGAATTTGACCGTCTCACCGGGCACCCTGGCCCCGGCATTCAACGCAAATACGACGAACTACGAGGTGGATGTGGCCAGCGGCGTCACCAGCGTCACGGTCACAGCGCAAGCACAGGACAATGGTGCAACGGTAAGCATTAACGGCCAAAGCACGACTAATCGCTCAGTCACTCTCGGTGGCGCGGGATCGAGCACCCCGATCTCGATTGTGGTCACGGCCCCGAACGGAAGTCAGAAAACATACTTTGTGACAGTCAATCGCGCGGCACTGGGAGGGAACAACAATCTCCAAAGTCTGACTGTCTCACCAGGGACTTTGGACCCGGCATTTAACACAAATACGACAAGCTATTCAGTGGACGTGGCCAGCGGCGTCAACAGCGTTACGGTGACGCCTACTCTCCAGGATACCAGTGCAAGCATGATGGTGAACGGACAAGGAACAAGTTCGGGGCAGGCGCGGATCATTACGCTTAATGGACCCGGATCGAGCACCACGATCTCGATTGTGGTTACGGCGCCGAATGGAAGTCAGAAGACATACTTTGTGACGGTGAATCGAGCGGCACTTGGAGGAAACAACAATCTCCAGAACTTGACCGTCTCACCGGGCACCTTGAACCCGGCATTTAATACAAACACGACAAGCTATTCAGTGGACGTCGCCAGTAACGTCGGCAACATCACGGTGACCGCTACCCTGCAGGATACCAATGCGAGCATGACGATCAACGGACAAGGAACCAGCTCTGGTCAGGCACGCTCCATTTCACTACAGCCGGCCGGATCAAACACTACTATCACGATCATCGTGACCGCCCCCAATGGAATTTCAAATCCTTACACCATCACTGTAAATCGGGCGATGCCCGGAACCAGCGCCGACCTATCAAGCTTGACCGCCTCAGCGGGACAACTTCAGCCATCATTCAACGCGGCGACGCTGAATTACACTGTTGCTGCTCCCCTTCTCACACTGAGCACTACAATCACGGCAACGCTGGCAGACTCCAACGCGACCTTGACGATCAATGGTTCGTCAGCGACGTCCGGAGTGGCATCACCAAATATTCTTTTAATTCCATTATTAAATCCTCCAATCAATATAGTCGTAACAGCACAAGACGGAGTAACAAAGAAAACTTACACTGTTACGATCACAGTAGGACCATAGATTCTCTGGAGTCTCGCTTCCAGAAATATTCCCACTGGTATAGATCCAATCGGAACATTATCCGGAGTTATTTCGGGAACACCTACAGCGGCAAGCACTTTCAATTTCACACCACAGGTCACTGATACCCTTATTGCAAAACGGATCCTTCTCCTGCCATATTGACCCGTAATCAACGAGAGTAAGGATCTCCGTAGTGGTAGATCTCCATTTCTGAGATGAAGCTCGGCTTTAACCATAACCGTACCTGTAAACAATTTTTCGATCTTCCACCAAGTTTTCTGTTGCGCAAGCTCCCTCTGGAATGCACAGTCACGTCATGATCACACTGCCGTCCTCCCGCAGCCCGGCCGTTCAATTGATCGGCATAATCCTCTTCATAGCCACCAGTATTGGTTTTTATGGCTGCAATGATGTCTCAAACGCCCCTCCTCCACCGGAAGGACCGGGTGCACTCACAGTGTCCTCAAACGCTCTGCCGACGGGTTTTATTGGAGTCGCATATCCCAACCTGCAATTGGCAGGGGCGGGAGGAACCCCTCCCTATACTTGGAGCGAAGGTGCGAGTTCGCCGGGACTACCTCCGGGACTCGCATTGAACTCTTCAGGCGTGATAAGCGGGACCCCGACACAGACCGGGGCATTTTCGCCGACGTTCAGATTAGTCGACTCGGCGAAACCGCCGGCTGCAGTAGAAAAAGTCTTGACCGTCACTGTTTCACAAGTTCCTCAGCCATCGATCAACAACCCCTCACTTCCTAACGGAGTCCAAAACAGGAATTATTCCGCAACACTCACTGCATCAGGCGGCACTCAGCCTTATACGAACTGGTCGGTCACTCCCGCGCTTCCGCCTGGTTTGACTTTCACTTCTGCAGGAGCCACGGCCACGATCACCGGGACCCCAGCCGGCATCACGAACACCACCCATACGTTCAGGGTAACCGATTCCTTTTCTCCCACGCCTCAAACTGGTTCGACCCAGTTGACGTTGACCGTCACCGCCGCGCCACTGCCACTGTCGATTTCAACCGGCTCACCTTTACAGGACGGAACAGTAAACCAATCCTATGGCCCAATTACCTTGTCGGCCGCCGGCGGCACCCCTACGCTCGTGTGGGACCTAGCTTCCGGCTCACTTCCTCCCGGCCTTCAATTAAGTCAGGGAGGAATTCTGAGCGGCACTCCGACCGCGCCCAGTTCGGTCACACCGGTTTTCAGGGTCCGGGATGGAGGATCTCCGCAACAGACTGCCACCAAGCCTCTCGCGATTTCTATCAGTCTGCCGGCACCGCTTACGATCACGACGGCTACGCTGCCGGATGGACAGCTAGGCCAGTCTTATAACCAAACAGTCCAGGCAAGCGGCGGGTCGGGCGCTCGCAACTGGAGTTTCCAGGGTGGCAACATCCCTAATCTCTCCATTAATCCGTCAACCGGAGTGATCTCCGGCAGCCCCACTCCGACAGGGACATTTACCTTCACAGTTCAAGTTACGGATGCAGTATTTACTACTCCCGCCACTCAGACCTTCACGATCAAGATCAATCCGCCGGCGCCGCCAAATATTACGACTTCGTCGCTTCCAACTGGCACGGTGAATTTTCCCTACACGCCAACAACGCTAACGGCAACGGGCGGTGCAGCTCCCCTTTCGTTCCAACCAGTGGGCCTGCCATTTGGATTAAGCTTCAACGCTTCTACTGGAACGATCAGCGGAACTCCGACCAGCAATGGCACGCAGAACGTGACATTCACGGTCCAGGACTCGACGGTTCCGACCAACCAAACGGGATCGAAGGCGTTAACGCTCACCGTAAACGCGGCTCTGACCATCGACACCGCGTCTCTTCCTGGCGGTACGGTGAGTCAATCCTATGGTCCTGTCACTTTGTCGGCATCAGGGGGAGCCGGCCCTTCAACTTATACGTGGTCGGCTACGGGTCTGCCTCCGGGCATTTCGGTCAGTCAGAGCGGTATCATCGGCGGAACGCCATCGGCTGTTGGTCAATATCCTGTTACCTTCCGGGTTCAGGACGGCAACAACATCGCCGTCACGAAAGCTTTGACGATTACAGTGTCCGCGGTGGTCATCACCCCCACTTCCCTGCCGCCCGGCAAAGAGCTGCTCCCTTACGCATTCAACATGTCGGCTAGTGGGGGGACACCGCCGTACACTTGGAGCGCGACAGGTCTTCCGTCAGGTCTCTCCATAAGTCCATCTGGACCCACAGCCGGACTGATCACCGGTATTCCCGGTGTCGGAACATCAACGGCTTCGCCGTATTCAGTCACTATTACAGCCACTGATTCTGCCAATGTGAGCTCGCCCTCGCAGCCGCCGTTCAGCTTGACCATAGCGCCTTAAGTCAAGACTTAATACTTCCTCTATTTGAACAAACCATTTTCTTCCAGAGGTCCGCACGGACCTCTGGATAGTTTCACCGTCGCAATCGTGTAACATTAGACCCACTCCCCCCTTCGTAGGGCTGACCGCAGGGAAGCTTCTCCCGTATCATGCCTTTGCCTGTCACTGGGAGTCACCGCTTAATCGGACTCTCGGATGTTCGGCTCGATCTTACAGTAAGTTTCAAGGTCGATCTGGGTTGTCATACGCACTGAACCATGAACACCACGGTTTCTCGGAATCATTTAGGGCGAAAGAGTTCTGTCCTAGCTCGAGCTTATGAATTCAGTTGTGTATCGGCTTTATGCTTCGTCTATGCGCTTGGTCTGACCGGCTGTAACGACGTCTCAAACTCGCCGCCGGCGCCGACCGGTCCGGCGCCGCTTACAATTACATCCGGCTCGTTGCCGGTAGCCACGCTTGATCGCCCCTATGCGACCGCGATGGGCGGATCCGGAGGCGTCAGTCCGTATTCGTGGTCGGTCTCTCCCGCATTGCCCGACGGTCTCTCCTTCGACAGCTCTACCGGCGCGATCACCGGCACCCCGACTTCGCAAGGCACGACGGTTCATACCTTTGCACTGCAAGACTCATCCTCACCGCCTCAGTCGGTCCAGAAATCGTTTTCGATTACCATCAGTGATGGTCCTCCGCCGCTTTCAATCACGACGTCATCGCCTCTTCCTGACGGCAATGTGGGAAGAAGCTACACCGTAACGGTACAGGCGGAAGGCGGGACAGGGGCACTGACTTGGAGCGTACCCTCCGGATCGCTTCCTCAGAATCTGAATCTGGATTCGGCAACCGGCACGATTTCAGGAATACCGACGGCGGCAGGCACATCGAATTTCACGCTGCGCGTGGCCGACGGAGCAGGCCAGACTGATGCACAACCCTATTCATTGACGATCATTCCACCTTCACCGCCCACCATTACCACGACCTCTCCTCTTCCAGGAGCCACTGTCGGCCAGGCTTACAGTCAGACCCTCCAGGCGGCGGGTGGAAACGGTACCCTCACGTGGAGTCTGGCGAGCGGTTCGCTCCCTGCAAATCTATCGCTCAATGGTGCGGGCACGATCGCGGGAACCCCAACGAACGCGGGCAACTCGAACTTCGCCGTGAGAGTCACGGATTCGTTGTCTCAAACCGCAACAAAATCTTTATCGATCATCGTGAGCGCGGCGCCCAATCCTCCCGTCATCATTACGACCTTACTGCCAGGGGGCACCGTGGGCGTTTCGTACGATCAAACCTTGCAGGCGACCGGAGGAACAGGCACGCTCGTCTGGAGCCGCGCAAGCGGTTCGCTTCCCGCGAATTTGTCATTGAATTCGAACGGAAGGATCTCCGGGACACCGACCAATACCGGCACCTCCAATTTCACGGTGAGAGTGACCGATGCATTGTCTCGTTCGGATACTCAGCCGCTGTCGATTTCGATCACCGCCGCCTTGACGATCACGACAAATTCCTTGCCCAACGCCAGAGTGGGACGCTCTTACAGCACCACGCTGCAGCGATCCGGAGGCGTACAACCGTTCAACTGGTCAGTCTCTCCCGCACTTCCTCCAGGGCTCAATCTGAACTCATCCACCGGCGTCATCAGCGGCACGCCGGCACTCGCGGGGCTCGGCTCGCGCAGCCTGACTTTTACTGTCCGAGACTCCTCGACGCCGACGAACCAGACCGCAAACAAGACTCTCACCCTCACGGTCAATCCCTAATTTTCCTCCCGCTCGCGACGTTTGACTTCCATATCCTTGCCTCCTAGAATCCGCCGATGACTTCTTCCTTTGTGCACCTCCATCTCCATACACAGTTCAGTCTTCTCGATGGCGCGAACCAGATTGAACCGCTGGTTCAACAGATCAAGTCGTTCGGGCAACCGGCGGTCGCCATGACCGATCACGGCAACATGTTCGGCGCCATCGAGTTTTACCGCAAGGCGAAGGACGCGGGGATCAAGCCGATTATCGGATGTGAAGCCTATATGGCACCCGGCAGCCGTCTGAATAAAGACGGCAGCAAACTCGCACATAACGATTACTACCATCTGATTCTGCTCGCGCGAAATCTGACCGGATATCAAAACCTCATCAAGCTCGTAAGCAAAGCATATCTTGAAGGATTTTATTACAAACCTCGGATGGATAAGGAAATTCTAAAAGATCATCATGAAGGGCTGATCGCACTGTCCGGCTGTCTCAGCGGGGAGATTCCCTATCTCATCGGTCAAAAGGACATGGCCGGAGCCATGGCGGTGGCAGGCGAATTTCAAGAAATATTCGGCAAAGATCATTTTTACCTCGAGGTGCAGGCGAACGGGCTGGAGCATCAGCGCATTGCCAATGCTGGGTTGATCGAGATCCATAAGAAGCTCGGGATCCCGCTCGCCGGGACCAACGACTGTCATTATCTGAAGAAAGAAGATTCCAGACCGCACGATTTGATGCTCTGCCTGCAGACCGGCAAGACCATCAGCGATCCCAATCGCATGAAGTTCGACACCGACGAACTGTACGTCAAATCAACCGAAGAAATCGCTCCCGCCTTTGCCGAATTCCCGGACGCCGTCGCGAATACCTGCCGGATCGCCGATCATTGCGATCTCGAATTGGCGCTGAACAAAACGTACCTCCCGCAATATAAAGTGCCGGAAGGGTACACGCGCGAATCGTATCTGGAACACCTCGCAACGGAGGGGTTGCGATCGAGGCTCAAAGAGCGGCCCGGTACCGCCCCGTCCGCTACATACGAGTTGCGACTTCGGGAAGAACTGATGGTGATCTGCTCGATGGGATTTGCGGGATATTTTCTGATCGTGTGGGACATCATTCGCTTTGCGCGGTCGCAAGGGATTCCCGTGGGGCCGGGCCGCGGCTCGGCCGCCGGCAGCCTCGTGGCCTACGCCCTTCGCATCACCGATCTGGACCCGCTCGTCTACACGCTCCTCTTCGAACGGTTCTTGAACCCGGAGCGAATCTCGCTGCCCGATATCGACATGGACTTCTGCATGGACCGCCGCGGCGAAGTCATCAATTACGTCGTGGACAAATACGGGTCCGACCATGTCGCGCAGATCATTACCTTTGGAACGCTGGGTGCAAAAGCCGCTATTCGGGACGTCGGCCGTGTGCTCGAGATGCCGTACGCCGAAGCGGACAAAGTCGCCAAGCTGGTCCCCACCCAATTGAACATCACGCTGCAGCAGGCCTTGGATACGGAGCCCAGACTACGGGAACTGGTCGAGACCGATATCAAAGTCAGGGAACTGATGACGATCGCCCAGTCGCTGGAAGGTCTGGCTCGCCACGCGTCGACTCACGCCGCAGGCGTCGTCATCTCCGAAGGTCCGCTCACGGACCACGTCCCGCTGTACAAAGGGGCCAACGACGAAATCGTGACGCAGTACTCGATGGGGGACGTAGAAAAAATCGGCCTCGTCAAATTCGACTTCCTCGGCCTCAAGACCCTGACGATGATCCGGCGGGCCGAAATGCTGATCAACCAGGTCCGCCCCAACCAGCCGCCGCTCGCAGTCGATCAACTTCCATTCGACGACCCGAAAACATTCGCCCTCCTGGCGTCCGGCAAGACCACCGGCGTGTTTCAGCTTGAAAGCTCCGGCATGCGCGATCTTCTGACCGGATTCAAACCAGATCGCTTCGAAGACATCATCGCCATCATCGCGCTCTACCGTCCGGGGCCGATGGACCTGATTCCGGACTTTATCAAACGAAAACAGGGCAAGGTGCCGATCACCTATGAAACGCCAGAACTGGAGCCGATCCTCAAGGACACCTACGGGGTCATCGTGTATCAGGAACAGGTCATGGCGATCGCCAATACGGTCGCCGGGTTTTCCCTCGGGCAAGCCGACATTCTCCGCCGAGCGATGGGGAAGAAAAAACCCGAGGAGATGGAGAAGCTTCGTATCAAGTTTCTGGAGGGCGCCAAGAAGAACAAGACACCCGAGAAGAAAGCCGAGAAGCTGTATGAGCTCATCCAAAAATTCGCGGGATACGGCTTCAACAAATCGCATGCCGCGGCCTATGCCGTCGTGTGTTACCAGACGGGATATTTAAAGGCACACTACCCCACGGAATTCATGGCGGCCCTGATGACGAGCGACATGGGCAACCAGGATAAGATCGTGGGATATTTCACGGAATGCCGCGACCTCGGCATCAAGGTTTTGGGACCTGACGTCAATGTGAGCCAGAAAGATTTCGCGGTGGCCGACGGAGCCATTCGGTTCGGACTCGCCGCGATCAAGAATGTGGGAGAGGGGGCGGTGGAATCCGTCCTCGAGATCCGCACGGGAGGCGCTGCGTTCGTCTCGTTCTTCGATTTCTGCCGTCGTGTCGATCTGCACAAGGTGAACAAACGTATGCTCGAGGGACTCATCAAAGCGGGGGCCTTCGATTCGACCGGCGCCAAACGCTCTCAACTCATGGCCTGCCTGGACCAAGCCATCGAAGACGGCGCGGCAGCTCAACGAGAGCGTGAACTGGGACAGACCAGCATTTTCGGAGAAGTGCTGCATGCTCAGGGCGAAGGGTCTCATGCCGCAACTCCTCAACTGCCGCCTATCCCTGAATGGGATCAACCACAACGCCTCAAATATGAACGCGAGCTGACCGGCTTTTATATCACCGCCCACCCACTCGCGCGGTACGAGGCGACAATCCATGCACTTGCCAGCGCGACAACCGCCGGCCTGACCGAATTATCGGACGGGAAAGAGGTCAAACTTTGCGGCATCATCGCCACCGTCAAATCCATGCTGACGAAGAAAGGCGACCGGATGGCCTATGTCAGCTTGGAAGATCTTCAGGGAACAGTTGAGGTCATCATTTTCCCCGACCTGTTCAAAACCTCCGGAGACCTCATCACGCCCGAACGGCTCGTCCGGATCACAGGGACGATCGATCGTGGAGACAAAGGCACGAAATTACGGGGCAGTAAGATCGAGCCTTTGGCTGAAGTTCAAACTCAGTCGATCAAACGCGTGCATATTCGTCTCTCGGATGCTCCGGAAGTCGCGGGACAGCTGCCGCGACTTCTCGACATCTTCAAGCGGCATCCCGGCGCTACGGCCGTGTCTCTTACGTTCCGGACCGAAACAGCGCTCGAGGCAGACACGGCTCCCCTGCCGAACCTATCAGTTACGGCCAGCGAGCACTTCGTCGCCGATGTTGAAGAAGTACTAGGCAAGGGGGCCCTATCTTTGGTATCGTAGCTCCGGCTGGATGAGCAGTGGATGCTGACCACTGTATCAACGCTTTTCCCTATAGATAGAACGGTATGCGCGATTACCTTGAATTTGAAAAACCGCTCCGCGAGGTCGAGGAAAAGATCGAAAAGCTGGCCTCGTCCGGAAGCGGCAAGTCCAATCAGCAGGAAGAAGTCCGCAAGCTGCGGATGAAATTGGCACAGCTCGAGCATGAGCTGTACGGCCGCCTCACCCCGTGGCAACGGACGCAACTCGCGCGACACCCGCAACGACCCAGCACACTGGACTATATCAACGAAATCTTCCGCGACTTTCTTGAATTTCACGGAGACCGCGCCTTCGGCGACGACCGTGCCATCGTCGGCGGCTTTGCACGATTCAACGACCGATCGGTCATGGTCATCGGCCATCAAAAAGGCAAGACCCTGAAGGAGCGCATGCAGCGCAATTTTGGCATGCCGAATCCGGAAGGATACCGCAAAGCGCTCAGGCTTATGAAAATGGCGGAAAAGTTCAGCCGGCCGATCATCACGTTTATCGATACCCCCGGCGCGTATCCCGGGATCGGCGCGGAAGAACGCGGACAGGCAGAAGCCATTGCGAGAAATCTTCTCGTCATGTCGCGATTAACGGTGCCCATCGTCTCGGTCGTCATCGGTGAGGGCGGCAGCGGTGGCGCACTCGCGCTTGGGGTATCGGACAAGGTTCTCATGCTCGAGCATGGCGTCTATTCGGTCATTTCTCCGGAAGGCTGCGCTGCGATCCTGTGGGACGATCCGGCTAAAGTACCGGACGCCGCCACGGCGCTGAAAATGACGGCCCAGGATCTTTTGCAACTCGGCATCGTCGATGACGTCATTCCTGAGCCCATCGGAGGCGCTCATCGCGAACCCAAAGCCGTCACCGACCGTGTGGCCAAAGCGCTCACGAATCATCTGTTCCCTCTTACCGAATACTCTCCCAGTCAACTCCTTGAGCAACGCGACCAAAAATATCGCCGCATTGGATCTGTCAGCGGCATGGACTCTCCTACCCTGTAATTGTTCGCGACTCCCTGACTCTTCCTTTTGAGTACGCTCGAGAACAGCGCCCTTTCGGCTATCGTCTTCTCCTCGCCGACGGTGCGAAATATCTCATCGGTTGAGACGCATCCATCGTGCCGCTCCGATTCCAGCCGCACGACCGCTGGCGAGGCAGGCGGTCAGCAGGTAGCCGCCAGTCGGCGCCTCCCAGTCCAGCATTTCACCGGCGCAGAAGACGCCGTGGATCTGTCGGAACATGAGCCATTCATCCAGCCCTTCGAATCGCACGCCTCCCGCCGTGCTGATCGCTTCACGAACCGGTCTGGCCGCAGTCAATTTGATTGGCAACGATTTGATTGCCCTCGCCAAGCTCACCGGATTGCCAAAGTCTTCCTTCGGCACCACCTCGCGCAGCAGCGCCGACTTGACCCCCTCGATCCCCGCATAGCGTTGAAGATGCGTCGCCACGGTCCGCTTTCCTCGTGGTCTTGAAAGATCGGTGACAAGGCGGGTCAGGTCGCGGTCCGGACTGAGGTCGAGATGCAGCATAGCCGAACCGGCGCGGTCGATCCGGTCGCGAAGAAGCGCCGCAATCGAATAGATGACGCCTCCCTCGACTCCGTATTTGGTGACGACGAACTGTCCTTGCCTCCTGACAGGGAGATCCGAGGCATCGTGCGCCGACACCTCGACCGCTTTGACCGGACATCCTTCAAATCGTTCTCGGATATGATCGCTCCAGTTGACGTCAAATCCGCAGTTGGCAGGGCGGAGCGGAGCCACATCGATGCCGCGCATTTTTAGGAATGGAACCCATGAGCCATCCGAGCCGGTCTTCGGCCAACTTGCGCCACCCAGTGCGAGAATGGTGGTCACCGATGAGACGGCGCGTATGCCCTGTGGGGTCTCAAATCGGAGGCCTCCGGACTCGTCCCATCCGCACCAGCGGTGCCGCAAATGAAACGTCACTCCGCCGCTGCGAAGCCGGCGCAGCCAGGCTCGTAACAGCGGGGCAGCTTTGAAATCAGTTGGAAAGACGCGCCCTGAGGTCCCGACAATGGTGGAGATTCCCAGCTCCCCGGCCCATGTACGGACGGCTGTTGCATCGAAGGCCGACAGGAGAGGCGTCAGTTCCCCCTCGCGCCCGCCATACCGCGAGAGGAAGAGACACGCCGGCTCGGCATGGGTCAGATTGAGACCACCTTTGCCGGCCAGCAGTAGCTTGCGGCCAACCGATGGCATGGCATCAAAGACGTGTACTCGAACGTCTTCGCTCCTGACCGACTCCGCGGCCATTAATCCGGCCGGACCGCCACCGATGATGTGAATGTCCAAAACTCACCTCTTGGCCGACACCGCAAGATACCATTTCGGCTTCATCCGCCCGAAGTCCGTCCTGACGTGGACCTTCAACGATTTTTTCGAATCCAGTACGCATGTACAATCGCTGGTCCTGACAAACACGACCCAATGCCAGTACGGTCGACCATCCTTGACATGCCACTTGATTGCCAAGAGCGCCATCGGAGGCAGCCGCTGCCACGAACGAAATGGTCGCGGCATTGCCGATCGATATCCAAATCGCGTGAGCAAACGCCGCACGGGTTGGGTGTCAGACCACAATCGCGCATCTGCCGCGGAAATCCCCAATTCATCTGCAGCCGTCTTGGCCGCGGCATAAGACACGCCGGCAACGGCTGCCACACTCGCGATCCCGCAGCCGGTCCGTTCACACTGGACGACAGAATTGCGACAGAGGCTCTTGGGTCGGTTCATCGATGACGTGATCTTTCAACGCGGCGTTCTCCGACACCGAGATGAAGAGCCGCCACGTCGAGCTCCTGTTCCAGATGATGCAACACGTCATCGCTGATCGTCCCGTCATTGCGCAGCCCGACGAGCGCCAGACGCTCCGCGGTCATGGTTTCATGTTGTAGCCGCTGAAAGGCGGCGGTCGAGTCGGCGAACACAGTGCCGTCAGCCGACGCCGCCCGTGCAAAACGTTCGAGTCTCCGGCTGTACTGCAGTTTCAGTCGTTCGACGTGCTCTGGAGCAATCCAGTCCTCGGCTCTGACCTGATCCAAGCGATTCAAGGCCGCCGTCACCGCATGTTCACGCGCGAGACGTTCCTCTTGTTCGAGTCCGTGATCTTCCGTACGTGGCAGGAGACGGATCAGAGGCGGCAGGGACAACCCCTGAAAGACAAGAGTTGCCAGGATCACGGCAAAACTGATCAGAATAATTTCCTCACGAAATGGAAAAGGGCTTCCGGACTGCGTGGTCACCGGCAGTGCCAGCGCGGCAGCCAACGTCACGATCCCCCGCATTCCGGTCCAAGAGACGAGAAAGACCCAGGTCCAGGGAGGCGTCGGTTCCTTCTTACGAACCGACGCGCTGAACCATCTGGGAATGACTGCGGCAAGTGGAACCCAGATGAGACGCACGACGATGACCGTCACGCTGACCAGTGCTCCCGCTCTCAACAGAGAGCCGATCTGGTCGGGGGAAATGGCGCCCCGCAGCGCGCCCAACTGCAACCCGATGAGGATGAAAATGACGCCGTTGAGCATGAAGATGAGCAGGTCCCAGACCGCACGAGCCTGAAACCGCGTGGCAGGCGCCACCGCGTTGCTGAATGTTTGCCGTAGATGAATCCCGCCGGCCACGCACGCCAGGACAGCCGATGCATGAAGGGATTCGCTGATCACCCATGCAATGTAGGGTGACAGCAAGGTGATCGCCACCTGAGTAAAACTGTCCTCGCTATAGCACAACGCCCATCGCGTGAGGAACGACACGCCGATGCCGACCGCCGCGCCGATGATGGCCGCGTAGACGAACTGGGTGGCCGCATCTCCGATCATGAAGGTGCCGCTCGCCGCGGCTCCCACCGCCACGCGATACAGTACCAACGCCGTGGCATCGTTGACGAGACTTTCTCCCTCTAGAATCGTTACGACTCGCCGTGGAATTCCCAGTCGCTTTCCGATCGCCGTGGCAGAAACGGCATCGGGAGGCGACACAATGGCTCCGAGGGCGATTGCGGCGGCCCACTCCATCCCGGGAAACAGCATCCTGGCGACGACAGCCACCACCACGGTCGTGACCAGAACCAGTCCGACGGCCAGGAGAAAGATGGGTCTCAGATTCTGGCGAAAATCACGAAATGAAGTGAAATAGGCCGCCGCCCACAGGATCGGAGGCAGAAAAACGAGGAACACGAGGTCCGGATTGAATGTGACCGTCGGCACGCCGGGGATGATGCCCAGGACCAGTCCGCCCAGCACCAGCAAAATAGGATACGGGATCATGATCTTCTGCGCGAGCGTCGTCAGGGCCAGAACGATGGCCAGCAGCAGGATGACGATTTCGAGTTGATGCAAATCTTCCATGAACAGCCCCTCAAAGTGGTTCGAGAGCAGGCGCTAGGCTAACGAGTGCCGATCCGGAGTGTCAATGAGAAGAAGACATTGAACGGGAGGGGGGGGCCTCATCCGGCCGATCCAATTGGCGCGAAACGGTTTCCAGAAGCAATTCGAGGGGAACAGGTTTGGCGAGAGTGGCATGCGCCCCAAGGTATCGTGCGGCATTGCAGAAACCCATATCCTGACGTCCGCCCGATACGACGACGATTTTTACCTGTGGAAAATCCTGGTGGATGGCTCTCGTGATTTCGAGCCCATCCATATCGGGCATCAATATATCGGTGATTACCAGCTCGAAAGGATGCTCCCGGAGCCGGCGGACCCCCTCCTTGCCGGACGATGCTTCGGCTACCTGGTGGCCGGCGCTCTTCAGAACGATGCTAAGCAGTTTTCGTACGGAAGCTTCATCGTCGATCAACAGGATGTCCCCCACGGCTATCATCCCTCGCAGATAAGCCGACCACTCTCCGGACATCTGTTCTTGTGCCAAAGGAGCGGGATTTGGAGTACTGGCGGCTACGCCAGGTGCCTTTGCAGACGTATGCTAGCAGCCGACGGATCGATTTCAACGCCCGATCGACTCAATCCGCTGCAGTTCGTCCGGTGAGAGGGTAAAGCGCTCGGATTGAAGGTCCGCTGCCATATGCTGCGGGTTGGTCGTGCCGGTGAGGGGAAGCATTCCAATCTGCATGGAAAACCGGAAGATGATCTGGGCGGGTCCGGTTTCATACTTCGCGGCCATCGATCGGATATCGGAATCGATCAGGACCTCTCGATTGGCCGTCAGCAGCGAAAACCCTTGGTACACAATACCATGGGCACGGCATAGTTCCCGGACCTCATGGTCCCATCCGAATGCTGCATAGCAGCGGTTCTGGACCACCATGGGCTTGTGCGCCGCCTTCTCGCAGAGTAACGACAATTGTTCGGCAGAGACGTTGCTGATCCCTATCATTCTTGTTCTTTTGGATTCGTACAGTCGCTCCATCGCCGACCAAACCTGCCAATCCTCTGCGCCCAACCCACGACGATAATAGGGGCCGTGCAGCACATACGAATCGAGATAGTCGGTGTGCAGATGGGCCAGCGAGCTATCGAACGATTGTGCCACCTGAGTCGGCACATCGGCGGATGCATCGTATGGGGTGCGGTGATCCTGGCCATTGACTGGCGTGAATTTTGTTTGGAGAAATAGTCTTTCGCGCGCGACCCCTTGGGCCGACAACTGCTTGAGGGCCTCCCCGACTCGTGCCTCATCGTAGTGGATCAACTGGTTCGCCGTATCAATGGCGGTAAAGCCTGCCTGGACCGCCTCCAACACCAGTCGCGTCGTGGCGTCCTTTTTCCAGGCGGTGCCATACATAAAGGAAGGAATCGCCGTGCCGGTATAGGTCGAAAATGTCATGGTGATCTTCGCTCTACCTTGTCTGATTGAGGTTCAGCTCATTACAGTGATCGTTTCGCTCTACTTACTTCGTGCTTTGACGATGACCGCGGCAATCTGGTCGATACGGATCGTGGCGTCGTAAAATTCCATGCTCGCCAGTTCTGTCATGACGACGGCCTGCGCACCCACCTTTGCGACTTTGCCATCGAGATCATGTCCGGATACCAATTTAACCTTGACCCGTTTCCCAGCCTGCTGTTCGAGCGCTTGGCGGACGGAATCCAGGCTATTGAGCTCGACGGCCGGTTCTTCGGCTTGCGCCATCGAAAGGACGTCCATGCTCCCTGATAGAACAGTCATGTAGACGATTGCCATACCGATCAGCACTGCGTTCATAGAGACCCTCCTCCTGCCTTGGACAGGCATGGCGCGAAAAGTCCTAGCAGGATGTTGAAAAAGTCGCTCATATCACCCACCCGCCCGGACGCGCCGAGACGCGTCTTCACCAAGCTTTGTTCTCGCGGGACACTGCCGCCTCACTATCTCGGCGGCGTTCACAGGCGTGCCGTGCCTTATTCGGCACGGCGTGAACCTCAGAGGCTCAGCGTACGGCCCGGGTAAGAGCGGCTTGGGCCGCTCGGGGCGGGCGGGTGAGAAATGTTACGATTCACCTCTAAGACACGGGGCGCTCACCGACTCGCGCCCGTCCGCAACCGTGACGCTCATTATTCTTCGCGTCGCGGACCTCGCTGCGGCCTTGCCGGAAGGCCTTTTTGAACATCCTATGAGCTCTTCCAACCCAATCAGCGATCATGCCCGGCTCTGTGTTTTCCGGGGTCCAAAACAGTTTTTCAACGGCCTGCTAGTATACTGGGGAAACGCCTGAACAGGAAAGGGGCTCGGAGAGCTTATGGGGCGATGCCGAATATTGTTTTGATCTTCTGCTCCAGCAATCCGAAATCGATGGGCTTGCGCACGTAATCGCGGGCGCCGGCACGGACCGCATCCTCGAACGCTTTCCGTTCAGGATGCCCCGACATCATGATGACCGGGATCTCGGCATGGCGGACTTGGAGTTCCCCCAACACCCACATCCCGTCCATGCCCGGCATATGCAGATCGAGAAGGACCAGATCGACGGGAGACCGGGCGGTTTCCAAGGCTATCGTCGCGAGCGCCGAGCATCCGTCGGTGAACGCCATCCCCTCGTAGCCCAATGAGTCGAATCTGTCTTTGAGCGCCTCGCAGATAAATCGATCGTCATCGATGATCATGATGCGCCGCGCCATCCTCGCCTCTCTTGTGTCCGGAGAATTGCGCCAAGCGCACCATGTAAGTAAATCCTTTTCTACGCAGCTCGACATCTCCCCGGCGGCTCAGAATGTCTACGCCGAGAAACAGCTGCGTCCAGCTCATGTCGGGAATGTGCTCCATGACTTCTTCGATCGGCATCCATAGGTCGTACTGCACAACGGCCAGTATCCGGTCCTCAGGCAATCCGTCCCGTCCACGGCCTTCTCCTGTCCCAGCCTCCCGACCAACCATAGGCGACCTCCTTCATCTGCTGTTACGCCCACACACCCGATGCATGCCCAGTGCCTCTCTGTTACGACTCATCAATTATCATCGGATCGAATCTGGCAGAGTAATCTCAGCCCCAACGGTGCCCTGCGGTGATTCGATCACGACCAGGGTGCCCCGCATGATCGGATGCAACTCGCAATGATACGGGTAGCGGCCGGGCGGCAACGGGGCAATCGCAAAGCTGTTGTCGGGCGGCACAAAGACAGAATTGAATGCACAGACGCCGTCGGTCAGGCAGCCGTCATGGCGGATGCTGTGCGGCGAGGCCGTTCCGTTCGACCACCGAACCGGCATCCCTGCGGCAACGATTGCCAACTGCGGCTGATAGTATGGCGCGCTCGTTTCAAAGGCGATATCCGCCATGAGTGCGTCTGCCCGGGCGGCCGGCATGGTGACAGCCTCGGGAGAGAAGGGCATCAGCAACCAAGCGCATATTCCGATGTGACGGATGCAGCGCGGAGATTTCATGGCGGGCTCCTTTTGCCTTACCAACGTAAGCAGCGGCGTCAGGAATGAGCCTATGCCAGACCGGCATAAAGACTCGATACGGCGTTGTCGCGCCACCTATAAAGATTGCATAAAGATCAGGGAGGACCGGGGATGCCACACGGTTCAGTAAACGGCGGGAGAACTCAGGATACAGAATCGGACTCGATGCAAAACCGATAGCCGACACCGGGGTCCGTCAGGATAAACGAGGGACGGGCCGGAGCTTTTTCGATCTTCTTCCTCAGCTGCCCCACGAAGACGCGGAGATATTGCGCTTGATCACTATAGGCCTCTCCCCACACGGCTTCGAGCAGCATGCGATGGGTCAGAACCTTTCCGGCATGTTCGATCATGTACTTCAACAAATCATATTCGGTCGGCGTCAATTTCACCGGCTCCCCATTCACGACGACCTCACGGCGGTCGAAATTGACCGACAGTCCGCCGGAAGAAAAGATTGGCTGCGTGCCGCGAGCGCCGGCCGCACGTCTGAGCAACGAGCGAATCCGCGCCAATAATTCATCGACGCCGAAGGGCTTCGTCATGTAGTCGTCCGCACCGGCTTCCAGTGCTTCGACTTTTCGGCGCTCGTCGCCGATGGCGGAGAGGACGATGATAGGCACCGAGGACAAGGCTCGAACGTGACGCGTCACGTCCACACCGTTCATCTCCGGCAGCAAGAGATCCAGAATGATCACGTCCGGATGACGGTTTCGGACCATCGCCAAGGCCTGTTCACCCGTATCCGCCGTTTCAACGTCGTAGCCTCTGGCCTCCAGATTGACCTGCAGGGATCGCCTGATCGGCGGCTCGTCATCGACAACTAGGATTTTGGCTCCGCGCATGCTTGCACTCGGAGAAATCAGGCGTGCGACAGGTGGTGCAGCGTACGCACCGCGTCCCGCGTCGCCAGGGGCAAGGTGAACTCGATGATCGTGTGCGATCCTGGAGTCGAGCGTGCGGCGATCTCTCCGCCGTGAGATTCGACGATGGCCTTGCAGATCGCCAATCCAAGGCCGGTGCCGGGAATCCGAGAGGAACCTCGCGCAGGGACGCGGTAGAATCGATCAAAGATCTTCTGGAGTTCTGTTTCAGGAATTCCCGGTCCATCGTTCGCGACGCTGACCTCGATGTAGTTGCTCGTCCGTTTGGATCGCAGTGCGATCGATGCCCCAGGAGGGGAAAATTTTATCGCATTGTCCAGCAGATTGACCAGAACCTGCTGGATCTCAACCCCGTCCACCCACAGTGGAGGGATATCGGGATCAAGATTGATTTCGAGCAGGCGTCCGTTGAAACGAGCGCTGACCAGACGGACCGCCCCTTCCGCCAGCTCCTCCAACAGGTGCCATTCTCGGTTTCGACACATCGCCCCCGCCTCGATGCGGGACATGTCTAGAAGGTTGCCGACCAACCTATCCAGATAGTCGAGTTCTTCATCGATGCGATGAATCAACTCCTGTCGCAACGGCGCCTGAAGCATGGCCGCGTCGTCGCGAAGGTTGAACAGCATGGTCTTGATCGATGTCAACGGAGTTCGCAGTTCGTGTGATACCGATGACAGCAAGGAGGACTTGACCGCATCCCGCTGGCGAAAGGCCTCCATCACGGTCGCCTGACTGCGCTCAACCTCGGCCTCAGCCTGTTGAAACTGCCAGGTCCGTAGCGAGCCGACTCCGATCACGACCAGGACGGCAAGGAGCTCCCAACGGATCAGGGCATTAATGCGAGCCGCGGAATGCCGAGTCAGGAGCGAGACGACATCATTGGCGACAATCAGCAGGGCATCACTTTCATGAAGCATTTCGTCCCTCTGTCGAATGAAGTCGGGTCCACGGCTTGAGGCATTCAGCATGGCGCCCGCCATAACCGAGAGTCCGTCCAGAAGGCGGCGTTGCTCACGCAATCCGGCCCGAATCGCTTCCGTCGGAGCCGGTGGCAGCACCGGGCCCGTCATGCGGTCATCGCCCAATCCAACAGGACCTCCATCAAGCAATGACGTGACCCGATGCTTCAGCAATTCCAATGTCCGCTCATGCCGACCAACCGGGCCCTGACTCTCAAGCAGCAACTCTTTTGTATAGCGCTCGATGAGCATGCGCTGACGACCTGCGACGTCGATGACGAGCGCATCCGACTCCTGATAGTGAATGCTGGTCAGGGTCAAGGGAATGATCGAAACAGCGGTGATGACCAGAAGACCGAAAATGCCGGCAAACGTCCAGTTGCCTTTGCGACTCCGCCCGGAGATGGAGATCCCCGCCTCGCTCATAGCGACCTCCGGCCGGAAACATCATAGCAGGGTCATAGCGGGCAACTCCACAGAACTAGCCCGTTCTGTGGCCGTCATGCCCAGTGACTCAATTCCCATGGTGAAATCCCGGTGAAGGAGTATACTGACGCAGTGGGTCAGATGGACGAGGCTGGCATGCATCGCATACTCGTTCTCGGCGCCGGCAAAATTGGTTCTCTCATCGCCTGCTTGCTTGCCGAACAGGCCGGCTACACTATTCACCTGGGCGACCAATCGCTGGCCGTCGCGAAGCATCTCGTCGAAGACCTCGGCCTCGAACGTGTCACCCCCTGCCTCCTGGACGCCCGCCAACCTCATCAACTTGACGCCTATCTCTCGGCCCATCCTATGGATGCGGTGATTTCAAGCCTGCCCTATTTTTGCAATCCAGCCGTGGCGGAACTTGCCCGTTCCCATCACATCCATTATTTCGACCTGACCGAAGATGTCGCAGTGACTGACAGGATCCGCCACATCAGCACCGGTGCTTCAACCGCTTTCTTCCCACAATGCGGCCTGGCACCCGGATTCATC
Source organism: Nitrospira sp. KM1 (assembly GCF_011405515.1). Classification (NCBI taxonomy): domain Bacteria; kingdom Pseudomonadati; phylum Nitrospirota; class Nitrospiria; order Nitrospirales; family Nitrospiraceae; genus Nitrospira; species Nitrospira sp. KM1. The sequence continues at coordinate 771,599 of NZ_AP022671.1, forward strand.
AGCATCGTCACCCATGACCTCATGTCTCACTTCGAGCAACTGGACACGGTCAAAATGCGTGTCGGAGCGCTTCCGCTCCATCCCAGCAATGCGCTCAAATATTCACTGACCTGGTCCACGGACGGTCTCATCAATGAGTATGGGAATCTCTGTTACGGCATCGAAGAAGGGGCGAAAGTTCCGCTTCAGCCGCTTGAAGGATATGAAACCATCGAACTGGACGGATTGTTGTACGAGGCGTTCAACACATCCGGAGGTCTCGGCACGCTCGCCGACACTGCAGCCGGCACCGTGCGGACGATGAATTACAAAACGCTGCGGTATCCCGGACATTGCGAAAAAATTCATTTCCTCATGAAGGATCTTAAACTGAACGAAGACCGGGCGACGCTGAAGCGCGTCCTCGAACATGCGATCCCGCAGACGCTGCAGGATGTGGTCCTGATCTATGCCTCCGTGTCCGGAACGAGCGAGGCCGGGTTCTTTGAGGAAAATTACGTGAAGAAAATCTATTCCCAACCTATCAAGGGAAGAGTGTGGTCGGCCATTCAAGTGACGACGGCTTCCAGCGTGTGCTGCGTGGCCGACCTCGCGCTCAACAATCCCGGACGATACAATGGATTCGTCGCGCAGGAATCCATTTCACTGCCCGATTTCCTCAGAAACGATTTTGGAGCCTATTACCGATGAGCACATGGCACACGGTCCTCAAAGATCTCGGTGTTCACGCGCTGAACCCGGGAGGAAGCACCGGGCATAGCTGGTGGTCGAGTTCACAAAAAGCCGGCCCGGTGTTGCAATCGATCAACCCAGCAACCGGCGATGTGATTGCCGGCATTCACCCTTGCGCAGCAGATGATTATGAACGCATTATTAAAGAATCACATGAGACATTTCTTCAATGGCGCTCGGTGCCTGCGCCCAGACGCGGTGAACTGGTTCGATTGATCGGGCACGCTCTCCGAGAGAAGAAACATGAGCTGGGCACCCTGGTCTCGCTTGAGGTAGGGAAGATCAAGGCGGAAGGTGATGGCGAAGTTCAGGAAATGATCGATATGGCCGACTTTGCGGTCGGTCAATCCCGCATGCTGTACGGTGCGACGATGCCGTCTGAACGGCCCTCCCACCGCATGTCCGAGCAGTGGCATCCGCTGGGACCGGTGGGAATCATCACGGCGTTCAACTTCCCGGTCGCCGTCTGGGCATGGAACGCGTTCCTGGCCGCAGTCGCGGGCGACACGGTGATCTGGAAACCTTCACCAAAAGCTCCCCTTTGCGCCATTGCCATCCAGCACATCTGCAACCGCGTGATGGAGCAGCAGGGTTATACCGGAATTTTTTCCCTGTGCGTCACCGATCAGGATGAGCTCGCCGAACGCATGGTCAAAGATGCGCGGTTACCGCTCATCTCATTTACCGGGTCGGTGGCGGTCGGCCGCCGTGTAGCATCGGCGGTCAGCCACCGACTCGGAAGAACCCTCCTCGAACTCAGCGGCAATAATGCCGTCATCGTCGACGAAGACGCTGACCTGGAACTGGCGCTCCGCGCGATCGTCTTCGGCTCAGTCGGGACCGCGGGCCAACGCTGCACGACGACCAGACGTCTACTGATCCACGAGGCGCGGGCAGAAGAGCTGACCGGCAAGTTGATCAAAGCCTATAATCAGATCTCAATCGGCAATCCGTTGGACGCCACGACGCTCATGGGTCCGCTCATCGATCAGGCGGCGGTCGAGTCTTTTCGCGCGACGCTTGCCGCCGTGACACATGACGGAGGCGAAGTGCTGTGCGGCGGCCGTGTGCTCGACCGTCCAGGTTTCTTCGTCGAACCGACGATTGTACGGGCCCAGAATGACTGGCCGGTCGTGCAGCGGGAAACTTTCGCACCGATCCTCTATGTGATGACCTTCCGCACCATCGAGGAAGCCGTCCAGATGCAGAACGACGTCCCGCAAGGCCTATCGTCGGCGCTATTCACGAATAGCCTGCGTCATGGTGAGCAGTTCATGTCGGCTGCGGGAAGCGATTGCGGCATCGCCAATGTCAACATCGGTACGTCCGGAGCCGAAATTGGGGGCGCCTTCGGCGGCGAGAAGGAAACCGGCGGAGGCCGGGAAGCGGGATCCGATTCATGGAAGGCCTACATGCGCCGTCAAACCAATACTGTGAACTGGGGACGGGAGCTTCCGTTGGCCCAAGGGATCAAATTCGGATCATCACCTTAACCGGTCGAGGCAACGCATGGATACGAATCGGGAGTTGGATGAACTGCTGGAGCGGATGGTCGCCGACTATCTATCACGGAACAGCGCGGCCACGCAGCTGAAGAAAATGCTCGACGAAGCCGGCGTGGGCTTCTACCCTGTCATGGATCACGTCACGTTGCGGACACTCGACATCGACCGCCGGGCACGACCGTTCATGTCGCTTGGGTACACCTATGACGAGACACTGGAATATGACGACTGGTACGCGAAGGTGTACCGGAAGACCGGGTACCCTGCTCTCTTCGTCGACCAGGCCTATCCGGGAGAGCGCGGCCGGAGCAGTATCATACCCGGCTGGGTCAACACATTCGGAGACGAGACCTTCCATCACATCGCGGCCAGGGTTGAGGATATCGAGAAAGCCATCGACCGGCTGAAGAACAAAGGCGTCGTGTTCGCCGGCAAGATTGTCGGCGGAGCGGGAGGACCGCTTCGGCAGATTTTTTCCACTCCCGAGATGGTGAACGGCCAGCCCTTCTCCGTTCTTGAACTGGCCGAGCGGCACCGCGGCTATCAGGGATTCATGCCTCCGCAGGCGGACAGCTTGATGAAATCTTCAGCCGGACGATAGGACATCGTCTTGGGAACCTTTATCCCATGTCCAGCAACACGTGCGCCGGATTCCTGTCTCTCGCGATCGTTTTCATCAGTTGATCCCCGAACAACACCACCACTCGCCCGCGCTGGTCCTTCACCAGCATCGAATTGGACGGGGCCTTGAAGGTCGCTGGATCGCCTTCCAGCCAGGCGCTACAGGTAAATCCCAATGAATCCAGAATGGTTTCGACGCGGTACTCGTGACGCAGCCGATACTGCAGCACATCGAACTGCAAACGGCCGACCGCCGCGACCAGGGATTCGAGATCGTTCAGGCTGCGCATGATCTGCACGGTCCCTTCTTGGGCCATTTGCTCCATGCCCCTGTCGAACGCCTTGCGTTTGCCCACATCGGTCGGACGGATTCTCGCGAAAATTTCCGGTTGGAACTGCGGCAACGGCTTGTAATTGAACCCGCCTGTGACGGAGATCGTATCCCCAATGGCAAACAGGCCGGGATTGATAATCCCGATAATGTCGCCGGGAAACGCTTCTTCGACCGTGCTGCGTTCCTGGGCCACCAGGCTATGCGGTCGGGAAAGGCGGACCTCTTTCCCCAAGCGATGATGCCTGACCACCATGTCGCGTTCGAAACGGCCCGAGCAGACTCTCAAAAACGCCGTACTATCCCGGTGCTTCGGGTTCATGTTGGCCTGCAGTTTGAACACATAGGCGCTGAACGGAGTCTCGACGGGATCAATGGACACTTCCTCGCCGTTGTCCGCATCTGCCGGTCTGGCCCCAGGGGCGGGCGCAAGGGACACGAATGCATCCAGAAAGCTCTCAATACCGAAGTTGGTCAGCGCCGACGCAAAAAACACCGGCGTCACATCTCCTTCGAGAAAACGGTCGCGGGAAAACGGATTTCCCGCCACCTCCAGCAATTCCAGATCATGCCGGACGGCAGCGATCACCTCCGGCGTCACTCGTCCGCTGCCCTCCAGGTCGCGCAAGAACATGCGCGCGACATCAACCTTTGTGGCTCCGCCATGGGCGGTCCTGCTGAAAAGCTGCACACGGTCATCTGCGCGGTCCACGATGCCGGCGAAATCACTGCCGGATCCGATCGGCCAGTTGACTGCGGCGGCATGGATATTCAGCGCCTCTTCCACTTCCGTCATGAGGTCCAACGGTGGACGCCCCGGCAAATCCATCTTGTTCATCAGCGTCAGGACCGGAATGCGCCGCATGCGGCAGACGGCAAATAATTTACGAGTTTGCGCCTCGACGCCTTTGGCGGCATCGATCACCATGATCGCGCTGTCTGCAGCGGTCAGGGTCCGGTAGGTGTCTTCCGAAAAATCCTGGTGTCCGGGAGTATCCAGAAGATTGATCACGGCATCCTTGTATGGAAACTGCATCGCGGATGCGGTGATTGAAATACCTCGCTCCTGTTCCATGCCCATCCAATCGGATGCGGCGGTCTTGCCGCCTTTCCGCCCGCGAACCATGCCGGCGGTCCTGATGAGTCCTGAATACAACAACAATTTTTCCGTTAGCGTCGTTTTGCCCGCATCCGGGTGGCTGATAATCGCAAACGTTCGGCGCTGCGCAGCAGCAGCGGCCAGTCCGTGTTGGAGTGCAGTGCCGGGGGTCATAGCGGCGCGCAGCATACCACATTGTATCGTGCAACACGCAATGCAACAGCGAGCCGTTCCGTCCAGGGATGGCCGGCGCGGCGGACGCTACGCATTCAGCTTCCACCAGAAAACTCGATGCGCCTCCAGGCTTCGTACACCACAACCGCCGCGGCATTCGATAAATTGAGGCTTCGACTTCCCTGTACCATCGGCAGCCTGAGGCGCCGGTCATCCGGAAAGGTCTTCAATATGTCCGCGGGCAGGCCTCGCGTCTCCGGGCCGAATACGAAGACATCTCCCTCGAGAAAATCAGCCTGGTCATAGCGGCGACTTCCCTTCGTCGATACCGCAAAGAGTCTGCGTCCATCGAATTGTCTCAAGCATTCCCGCCAGTTCTCGTGGAGCGTGACCGCCGCGTATTCATGGTAATCAAGGCCGGCCCGGCGTAGCTGGCGGTCATCCATGGCAAATCCCAGCGGTTTGACCAGGTGAAGCGTGATGCCGGTATTCGCGCACAGGCGAATGATGTTGCCGGTATTGGGCGGAATTTCCGGCTCGTATAGGACGACGTCAAACATACCGCGGCGGTCTCGTGGGGAACGAGTCTATCATGGGTCGTCGATCCGGCGTCGATGGAATCCTTGCTGAGTTGGCCACATACCCAAATGGCTTGACTAAGGTCGATGTCGACCGTATGAGTAAATATGACCTCTGGGGCTCGCCGGATGGCTGCGGGCTTCCGTCACGGCATCCTCCCTGACGAGTTGTGTTACGAAGGGCGTCTTTCACGCACGCATGCGATTCGTCTGGTCGGTGAAATCAAGCGTACCGCCTTTCTTCCGGCTGCTTTCCCCTCACATTCGCGGTCGATGCATGGTCCGAATCATCCTCTGCGTCATGACGCTGAGCGCGACCATCCCATCGTCCGGGTTTGCAGAGGATGAAAAGACCCCGCTCGCAGGCGAAGAGTTTCATACCGAAGTCATGGGCGAGCCTGTCAAGGTGGAAGCGCGGGACAGGAAAATCGTCACGGCCGCCAGTTTCGGCGTGGAATACCTGCCGAATGGCCCGAGTTTCTATCAGGTCCTGCCGTTCGGCGCCCTGTACGTCTGGCGCAATTCCGACGACGAGAAACGCCGGTTCAGGGGAACGTTTTCCGGCCCCGTCAACGACCTCACGTACAACGTGGGAAGCCATTCCTCAAGCGGCTGGGAACTCCGTATGACGTTGAACACCATGATCATTCCGATCGGTCGCGCTGAATACGTTGAAGGGCAGATCATCCGCGACGTCGAACTCGAGTGGAGCTACGTGTTCGGGGGTCTCGGCATCGCGTACCGCAAACAGCTTTCACCCGGCAATCAGGATAATGCCTTGGAAATCTCCCTCACCTACGAACCGGGTTTTCGGTGGTTCAGCGGTACGAGCCGGACCGCCTCCAACTTTGTCGTACCGAACGACACCTACGAAGGCCACGTGCATGCCCGCCTGCGCAAGGACGCATTGGAGCGCAACCTCATGGAATTGCCGCACCGCGGCTATGCCTTCGGGGGCGACTTCATCTACGGACATCGCATGAAATGGGACAATTGGGGCGGCGGCCAATTCGGCACCTTCAACGGCCAACAGCAGCGGGAGTTTGTGATGGGCAGCGTGTTCGGCCTGGCCGCAACCGGGGTACCCTTCGTCAACAGCGAGAAGCACCGTTTGGTCACATCGCTGTATGGCGGGATCGGCAGACATCTCGACCGGTTCTCGACGTTTCGCCTTCCCGGACGACCAACGGGCTATGAATGGGAAGCCCTGGCACTGCCGATGCTTCCGAGCGTCGCCTTCAATGAATTATTCCCGACTCGATATGGAATCGGGCATCTCGAATACCGATACGAACCCATATTTTTCCTCTATCCCTACGTGCGCGGGTCGTGGGGCTTTGTCGAGCAGCCTCGCTTCAACCCGGACAGAAGCATCCGGATGAAAATGGACTCCATGCCGGCGCTGGGCGGAGGTGTCGTCAGCGGAGCCCCCTGGCGCTCACAAGTGGAGATCAATTACAGCTACAACTTCGGCATCTACAGCGACCACAGCGGAGGCGCGCCGATGGCCGGACGTCATGGATTCTTCGTTTTTTGGTCCAAGCAGCTATAGAGAACAGCCGAGCGAGCCCGCTGCGCCCATCCGCCGACTCGCGTCAGCCGGCAGGTGCATTCGCACGGGCCTCGGTCATGCTGACCGTGCGCCTCACGTGGTGAACCAGATAGACGACGACGGCGATATTGACGAGCAGCAGAACAATGCGAAACGTGGTCGCCCGTTCCATGATCTCATAGAGTTCAAACGGAATCAGCAAGCCGGTTGACACGACCGTCATGTAGGCAGCCCACCACGCTTCCAGCCAGAGCCCCGTGCCCTCGATCAACAGCACCGTCGCATAAATGAAACTCACGACTCCCGCCATCAGCACCGTATGAGGCTGCAACGCGTCGACCCGCAGCACCAGCGCGTGAAGGATTCGCGAGTCTCCGTTGAGGTGCAGAACCTCCATGAGGCTGGCAAATTGCGCCGCGATATCTGCATGCACCATCCGAAGCAGACCAAATGCAAGGATCAACAGAGCAACCCCTTTTATCAATCGAAATATGGCGATGATCGCCAAACCGGCGTTATGCGAACGGGAGGAGTTCATCGATTGAGAATGGACAGCACGGGCATCAAGGTTTGTCAGGCTGAACAGGTTGGTTCAAGACCTACTGAGGCTGATCCTTCTTGGCGTTGCTCCTTTCCTTCTCGATGGCGTCGCGTTCGGCTTTGCATTCGCCTGCTTCGCAACGTTGGGTTTCTTCGTCCTGATTTATTGCGCACGTATTTTTATCTTCCTGGCTAATGGCGTTATCCATGCATTTCATGAAGGCTTCCTGGGCCGCACGGTAACATTCTCCGCAGGGTGTGTCGGCTGAAGTCACGGTCGCGCTTACGGTGGAGACGATGCCCCCGGCAAGAACCCACATTCCTAGGTGGCGGAGCAGCCGCGCGCGCGTCATTTGATCCCGATGACCATAGAGTCAGGACCCGTGAGCCGTTCCACCTTCGAGCTGCGGAAACCCGCTGTCTTCATCCAGGCCCGGCAATCTGCGCCCGTGAAATCAAATCCCCCGGGGGTTTCGATCAGCATGTTGAGGCTCATCAACAGGCCGAAGGCATTCGTTTTCCTGGCATCGTCGATCAACGCCTCATGAATGATCAGGGCTCCGCCCGTTGGCAGCGCCTCATGGGCTTTATGCAACAGCATCATTTTCTCTTCGAGATTCCAATCATGCAGAATGTGCCCCATGATCAGCACATCGGTCTTTGGAAGCGGATCCTTAAAGAAATTTCCGGCATGGAAGCGAACCCGAGCCCCTAACCGATTGGCTTCTATATAGCGCTCGAAGACAGGCTGCACGACCGGCAAGTCCATGCCGAAACCGGTCAGATGTTTGTGAGCCGAAGCAATTTCGACCGCCACGCCTCCCTGTGCGCATCCCACATCAGTGAATGTCTTGTAGCGCTTCCAGGTAAATTTCTTGGCGATAACTTTGGCTGATCCGATGCTGAGTCCCGTCATGGCCTTGAGAAATCCTTCTAGCCGCCGCGGGTCTGCATACAACGCCCCGAAGAAGTCTTCACCGGATTTGGCTTCATTCTGCGGCTTGCCTGTTCGAAGTCCCTCGGTAAGCGAACCCCAGAATCGGTACAGTCTGGCGTTCGCCATCTCGAGTATGCCGCCCACATACGATGGTTTGTGGCGGTCCAAAAATAGACCCGTCTCCGGAGTGTTGGCATAGCGCCCCCCGGTTCGCTTGAGCATGCCCAAGGCAACGAGAGCATCGAGAAAATCCCGCGCGCCTCGCTCATGAAGATTCACGCGTGCCGCCAATGCCGCAAGGTCGAGTGGTCCCTTGGCGAGTTCCGTAAATACGCCGAGTTCGATCGCGCTCAGGAGCGTCTTCGATCCCCAGAACGCCGTGCCGAGCTGAAGGATTGCCGCTGGAGTTGTGTGCCGTGCCGCCATGGATGATCCTTTCTGAACCGTGGCTAGAAACTGCCGTGATCCAATGCGCGCATCTCTTGCTTCAAGATTTCCTTCCTGCGTCGACGCTCCAGATGCCAGACCCTTGTGACGAAATATACAAAAACACAAAGCAGTAGAGCGCGGCCAACTCACCCATATTCTGGATCGGGAGAGGAGCCTGGAGCCCATGGACCATCCAATAGGCAAAAGCCATGAGCCCGCTGCAGAGAAATGCGGCCCAGCGGGTATAGAGTCCGATCATGACGAGAGTGCCTCCAACCAGTTCGATCGGACCCGCCACGCCGATCACGAAAGAAGGAATGGGCGGCGGAGGAATCGGGATGCTGAAAAGTTTCTGTGTGCCGTGCCACAGAAACAGGAAGCCGGTTACGATGCGCAGAAGCGCGTAGGTTTGAGGACCATAGCCTTGCAGAAACGATGGCATCGCGTGCCTCCTCTCGAAGTGGTGGGATGACGCAGGAATGGAAAACCGACGGACAGGCTACTGAGTTCATACGGATCTGTCAACGCGGCCGCATGCCAGATGATGGAATCGTGCGAAACAACGAGACGATGTGCGAGCGCCATGTCACGCCTACATGCAGTAGTTTCCACTGGTCCAATTTCCACCGGCACTGTCGCATTCGTACTTGTTCGTGGCCCTGCCTCGTTCTGCCTGACGCATGGCAGCCTCTGCATCGATTTTGTCGAACTCTTTAGCCGCGTCTCGAATGTAGGACATGCGTTCGACACTGTTATGAAAAGTGATTCCGACCGGATCGGCCGGGCAGCGAAGTCCTCGTATTGCGTTTTGTTCCTGTACGTCTCGAAAACCGATACAGTTCGTCCAATCACTCAGCCAACGCGCCCAATAGGCCCCTTTGGGATGCCCAAGTTTCGCAGCTTTCTTGAACCACTGGATGGCGAGCGCACGATTTTGGGGCACTCCCATCCCGAACTCATACATGCGCCCCAATGCGAATGCCGCATAGTCGTATTTCTCCGCTCCCTTGGCATACAGACGGGCCGCCTCGGCCCAGTTTTCAGGAACGCCTTTTCCCAACTCATAGAGCAGACCGAGCGTTTTCAGGGCCACCGGGTGGCCCTGATCTGCGGATTTCATATACCAGAACGCCGCTTGTTTCTCGTTCTTCGGCACGCCGTCACCGAATTCATAGAGTTGCCCGATACCAAGCTGGCAGTCATCATTTCCCATGTCCGCACATTGCCGATAGAGCTTCGCCGCCTTGTCGAATTGCTTCTGCTTATAGAGACGATACGCTTCCGCTTTAATGGTCATTCCCGGCCTTGTGTCATTTCGATCCTTTTCTCGCTTCTCGACATAGGCAGGAGCCGCCTTATCTCCCATCGCAATCGCCTTCTTCAAGAGTTCATTGGATTTGGCTTCATCGTGCGGCACACCCGTGCCAAGGTGATAGAGAGTGGCCAGCCGGCGCGCGGCGGCCGCGTTGCCGTTATCGATCCCCTTCTGATACCACTTTGCCGCGGTCGTCACATCCTCCTTTACCCCACTGCCCTGCTCATACAGTATTCCCAATACCAGCGGAGCCCGCATATGGCCGGCGTTGGCGGCTCGTTCCAGCCATGGAATCGCTTCCTTGTATTCTCTGGACACATAGAGCTTGATTGCGCCGGCGCAAAACATGGATTGGGCGTCGCCCGACTTGGCCTTGGCAACATGACTCGTCAGGGCGATGCCGGCAGGAGCTTTGTGAAGACATTCGGTGTCGAGGAAACTATCGGCGGCAAGTGCGTTCGCTCCCGTCTCGTCGAGCATGATGAACAGCGTCAAGACACCGGCAAGGATTCTCCCAAGGAAGCTGAGAGAGATGATCGCAATCATCAGCCGACCTCCGGGGCATTCTGAGCCGCGCATAGCAGCCTGGTCAAATAAAGCAGTTCGCCTTAAGATCAGAAAGGCAATGTGACGATCGCCCGCCGTCAGTTCGGGTGATCATCCCGGGAGCGCTCAGGTGGGGCGCAGGAATGTATTTGAGCATTTTATCGCAGAGGTCGTGGCAGCCGCCTTCAGGCGGCTGCCGCGGATAAATCGTTTCCAATGATTTGAACGTCCGCTGTCACGTTCGGTTCTGCCAACCTGACACGAGCCGCGTTACGAGCCCAGTTGAGTGTCCATCCAGTTGACTCGGCTTCGCAGCCATGCCTTCATCGCGGCCACTTCATCTTCGTACGGACTGATGGCGACCGGGTTGCGCCACCAGACATCGGTGTAGGCATCGATGGGCCAACGGTCGAAATTTTTTGACTGCACACTGCTCAAGTACGTGGTCCGGTTATCGATAAAAGTGAAGATGCCGTCGAGAACTCCGGCGGCCTTCAACTGCCGCCATCTGGCCTTCACCCGTGCGTCGAAAGCCGGGTCTTGGAACATTCTGACGAACCAGGCTCCATTTCGTGTCCACCAGCCTTCCGGCAACCCGGCATCGCTGAACGTAGCGTTCCCGCTGGACATGTCGAAGTCCCACACAGGCCCGAACGTCAGCTTCCCGTTGCGTTTTTTGAACAGATAGACGCTCTTGTAGAGCGCCGAATCGAGATTCTTGGTCACTTCGCTCACGAGATAAAAATTAATTGCGGAATCGACGTCGAGGTAGGCTGCATACCCTGCCGTCGGATCGGCGAACTGGTCTGAGTAAATCGCGTCCTCCGTCTGCTTGATATAGCCCTCGATGTAGGCTCGCTGACTCTCTCTTCCCGGCTCCAGCAGCGAATCAGGATCACTCAGGCAAAACACGATTTGTGTGCGCGGTGACTCATAGCAGTAATCTTCTCCCTTGGTCACATCGATTTCGATCAAATATCCGCCCGTGATGACATCCGGCCCGGTATCCCCCTCATCGAGCTCAGGAATATTGACGCGATTGGGATCGATCCGGATATGTTCGGTCAGTTGATAGATGCCCCGGTAGGTCCCGTTGAGTTGCAATTCCACCTGTACGCTTCGGGGCGTATATTCCATGCCGACTTGCCTGCTCAGCTCGAACGCCAGCTCGTTGCGCGTCAACGTGATATCGGCATAATTGGCGAGGAGTGCCCAATTCCGGTTTGCGGGCATGCCGAGAAGCGACGTGCTGGTCGTGAGCTGAAGCCGGTAGGGCTTTTTGGCCATCTCCCAGGTCGAGTTTCCTCTTCCTCTGATCCCAAGCGTGCTGTTGAGCAATTGCTGGCCGGTTTCGCTCGTCAGGGTATATCGCGATGCTTCATAATCCTCTTTGGACGTAATTTCGGCTCCGCTATTTGTCGTAATGGCAAGAACGGGAAGTGCGGATGCGGCCGCAGTCGGTGTCGTGGTTTGCGTCGGAGACTGGCTTGGCGGATTACTGCCGGCCGGCTGGTCGCCACTCCCGCTACTGCAGCCCGCGGCGAGAACGAGAGCGAATGCGACGAACGGCATGTGCAAACGGACAAATCTTCGTGATCGAGTGAGTGCAGATAACATCATGGGGTCATCCTTTTGAGGGTGGGTTGTATGAAAGCGTTGCCGTCGGGAATCGGTGGAAACCCAAGCGGGCCACGCTACGGCCAGAGAATAGGCACCCTACACGATCTAAATCAAGGGAGAAAATCAGTCGGGCGTTTTTCCTTTATGCGATCATTGCATAGTCGCACATTCATGAATCGACCTGTGCGTCCCGTTCGCTGGGACGGTGATCGAGCGCAATTGTGATAAAGTACCGCGGCATATTGGATATGATTATGACCGCTTCCACTCTGCGCATTGCGTTTCTTCATTTGGCGCCGGTTCCCGGAGATCTCGCCGGCAATCGACGCACAATCGAAACAGCGCTTCACCGGGCGGCTTCTCACGGTGCAGCCTGGATACTGACGCCGGAACTTCCTGTGACCGGCTACACGTTTGCCGGCACGTTGGGTACGGCTTGGATCGAGCCTCAACCCGATGCCTGGCTTACACACCTTTACGGATTGGCCCGCACGCTGGATGTCACACTGTTTTTGTCGCACCCGGACCGAGACCGGAAGACGGGCTTTTTGTACAACTCGCTTTTTGTCATCACGCCGAACCAATTGATCGCAGGCTCACACAGAAAAATCAATGCGCTGCGGACCGGCTCGGAATCTTGGTCACAGCGAGGCGAGTCCGCCATACCCATCAATGTCCCGCCCGTCGGGCTGGTCGGCTTGTTGATTTGCGCCGACGCCTACTCAGCGACGATCGCAACCAGTCTCAAGACACAGGGAGCCCGCCTCCTCGTCTCTTCGGCCGCCTGGGCACCCGGATATCATGGCCCGGACGGAGAATGGGAGCGCTGTACAACAGAGACGGAGCTGCCGCTGCTCGTGTGCAATCGAACGGGCCGTGATCTGACCTTGGATTTCACACAGGCCCAAAGCATCGTCGCAGGAGAAGGCCGGCGCATGCTCTCGATGGAGTCGGAGGAAGAAGCGATTTTCTTGATCGAATGGGATCTTGCGACCAACACACTCGCTTCTCGACAGGCGGACAAGATTAATATCTCCTAGAGACCGCCCCGTCTGGTATCATGTTCGGAATGATACATGCGCATGTCTGGTCACCAGAGAATCCTTCCGACTGACCGTGATTCGTCTCAGCTCGCGGATTGATGCTCAGGTGCACCTGAGCTCATTCCACCTCCATTGTGCAGGGTGAGAGGCTGTCCTTGCAATGAGCGGCCGGCAACGCTTCCAACGTATGCTTATCCTCTCGATGGCAGCTTACTTTGCTTCTGTCGTTCCGGACACCATATCCGCCGCGGACTCGGCAGGCCTGTCGGAAGAGCAGGTCGCCGAACGTGCTACAGATTCCTGGGAAAGCGGGGCGACCGATCACGCCATCGAAATCATCGAAGGTTGGACCGAACACCATAAGCCGACGCGTAAGCTCAACAAGCTGCGCGGCGATATTCTGGCGACATCGCGGCATCCCGGGGAAGCCATTCAAGCCTACGATGCCGCCCTCGCCGACGATGCATCCGCTCTGGACATCCGCTGGGCAAAATGGGGCGTGATGACCCGAACGGGCCAGGGCGACGATGCGATCGAAGAGCTGCAGCACATCGCGAATCTCGATTCGCAGAATCCATTGGTTCATTTACGTCTGGCCCAGGAGCTTCGAAACAAGGATCGATTGGAAGAATCGCTCGATTCGTACAAGAAGGCGGTGGAACTGGCTCCGGACTTATTGAATTGGCGGCTGGCCATGGCACGTGCGCGGTTCGATGTCTTGGATTATCAGGGAGCTGCCGATGAAGTCCAGTATGTGCTTCACAGAATCGCCCCGGGGTCCGCTCTGGAAATCCCGGCCCAAAACCTTTTGGCGGATATCTATGGAGACTCCAAAGACCGGGGCCGGCGATTCGTTCATATATTCAAGTCCGACGAAACCGAGGAACAGCTCAAAGAATGGGCGCTCATCCGGGCCGAGGGATGGAGACTCTTCGTCGACGGCCGCTATGATGAGGCCGAGCCCATCTACAAAAAAGTCTTGGCGCTCAATCCAAAAGATCCGACTGCTCATTATCAGTTCGGGTTGATCCTCATGAAACTCGGCCGATGCGAGGAAGCTCTGAAGACCTTTCGTCTCCTGTCAGATATGGAAGTGGGTGACGAGGAATATACCGACTCCGTGTTTCGGCGGGGACAATGTCTGGTTCAATTGGAGCGATGGTCTGACGCCTATGTCCATTTCCAAATTCTGTATGATGCGGCGATGGAATTTGAAGAGCGGAACAAAGGCATGGAATTGCCTCCGGGGACCCGTGTCTTGGACAAACAGAAACTGGCCAAATGGCTCGATAGGGTGCGTCCGCACGTCCCTCCGGAAGAAATCGCTCCACCTCAACCGGCTCAGCCACCCAAAGTCTTGTCAGAGGATGAGATGCACGCGAAAATCGCCGCCGTGCGACTGACACACAAGCCGCTGGATACCCGCGCCTCGCTTATGGGACGAGACGCCGATTTCAGCTGGTTCCGATTCGTGATTCCCTCCGCAAAGGTATTACGAGATGATTTTCCAACCGGAGCGCATGAATTCATTCCGGTCAAGCCGGGTGATACCTTTCCGACCACCCAGCATGAGATCTTTCTCGTATTCGGGCTGGTGTCAGCCTCCTACGATGCCATCCCATTGACCGCACAATGTTTCGTTGAACAGTCGGAAACCACCGGACAGGGTCACGCGGTCGCCCAGGATGAAGTCATGATGGCGATGAACGATCAATCAGGATATTTCACATTATCACCTCCTGCTTCAGGATGGTCGCCCGGTCTGTACCGATGCGGTCTGTTCGCAGGAGACCGTACCTCTGCGTATACTCATGTCGACGAAGTCCGCTTCCGTCTGATACCGGTGCTGTCTTCGTCCTAGCCAGACTCTGTTTAGCGACCTGCGTCGATGGGTCCACCCGGCGTTTTAATCTTTTTCACCTTCCTTTGAAAGCAGGAACACCAACAACTTTGCCGGCTCTGTCTTACTTCCGTTTCTCGACACCACATGAGGCCTCTTCGGGGATTCGTACCAGCTCTGCCCCGCCGTGTACGTCACAGGTTTCTCGTTCTCCGACTGCGAGACGACCGACCCTTCCAGGACATAGGCAATGACGGAGCCGGGATGGACGTGGGCACATCCGATGCCGCACCGGGAGCATATGAAACGATCAGCACCGTCGCGACCCGTCCTGCCATATCGTCGAGCTGCTGCTTCATCAGTACGGCGGTCGATTCGTCCGCCCATGCCGCCGATTGACACATGATGAATCCGATCAGCATGGTACGGAGCCATACCTCCATCATTCCGGTCATTGAGCCGCCGTAGGACGTTCTCATCAGGCGATTCCTTTCTTCGTACCCTTGTGGGACCAGTTCGCAACCCACACGACGTGCTTGCCATGTCCAGGTTTCAACTCGTACGCGAGACGCGCCTGCTCCAGAGGAAAACATCTTCTCCATGCCAACCCGAAAGACATGGGCAATCGATTACACGGTCGATTCGAGTCAATTGAGTTCGATTCGGCTCGACAATGAAAAACGCGCCGCGATCCCGCTGCCGCTGATCCCGCCGTTCCCCGTCGGAGGCACCAGTGATGAGACGGCCGCCCTCCTTGAGAAGGTTCCAGGATCGATCTCTCGTCTCTCCCCCTTCGATGTTCGGCACGACATCCACCCTCTTGGTGCGGCTGCAAGGAGGACCCAGCCCATGGTCTCCGATTGAAACCGGGGCCGCTTCAATGGGACAGCGATTTCAGGCGCTCGGTCAAGCGAAGATTTTCTTCGTAATCCACCGGGCAATCAATAACAGCAGGAATCGTGCTGGCGAGCGCGTTAGTCAAAACCGGTATCAGATCGGAGGGATGCGCCACCCTGAAGCCCGCCGCGCCGAAACTTTTCGCATAGCCGACAAGGTCTGGATTGCCGAAATCCACTGATGACGTGCGATGAAATTTGACCATCTGCTTCCAGCGGATCACTCCATATCCTCCGTCTCTCCAGACCAGAACCACCAACGGCAATTGCAGGCGCACCGCCGTTTCCAATTCCTGGGAGTTCATGAGAAACCCTCCGTCTCCCGTGACTGCAATGACACGGCGGTCGGGATAGAGCAGCTTGGCGGCCACCGCCCCCGGAAGAGCGATCCCCATCGACGCGAAGCCGTTCGAAATGATGCATGAATTGGGGGTTTCACAGGGAAACATTCTGGCCAACCATAATTTATGCGCCCCTACGTCGCAGATGATTTGATCCTGCGGGGCAAGCACGGATCGTAGCGCGCGCATGATATGTTGCGGGCGAAGCGGCCAACCTGCCGCGCCGGCGGATTCAGCGTCCAACTTTTCAACGATCGTCGCTCTGGCCCGCCGTGCCCACTCCGCCGGAAATGTCGTCAGCTGTTCCGTCAGATGATCGCATGCCAATCGGATGTCTCCCAACACCCCAACGTCGGGAAGGTAGTGCTCATCGACTTCTGCCGGCGTTGCGTCGACGTGAATGATCCGTTTGTTTCGGTGAGGATTCCAGAGGCAAGGTGCATACTCCACGAAGTCGTATCCGATAGCGATGACCGCGTCGGCCTGCTCTACGACCACCGAAGCATAATCCCGTGCCTGAAGCCCCAGCGTATAGAGCGACAATGGGTCGCTGTCCGGAACGACTCCTTTAGCCATGAAGGTATGCAGCACCGGAATCTGTATGCGTTGCGCGAGACGTCGTACTTCTTCATGGGCCCGCCCCCGAATGACACCGTTGCCGGCCAAAATCACCGGCCGCTGGGCTCCCGCCAGGAGATCGACGGCACGGGCGACTTGTTTCGGAGTAGGTTCAGGAAGCACCGGGGCCTGAACCAACAGCGGTTCGACCATTCGGTCACCGGAGAGTGTTTCTTCAGCGACATCCTCGGGCAATTCGATGTGTGTGGCGCCGGGCTTTTCGGTCTGCGCAATCTTGAACGCCTTACGGATCGCCTCCGGAATCACCTCGGCTTTGGGAAGCGAGGTATTCCATTTTGTCACCGGCTTGAACATGCCCACCACATCGATATATTGATGGGATTCCTTGTGCCGGCGATTCAATGACGCCTGTCCGCTGATCGCGACCAAAGGAGCCCGGTCCAGGTAGGCGTCCGCCACACCGGTCAAGAGATTCGTGGCGCCGGGCCCCAAGGTCGACAGACAGACACCCGCTCTGCCACACAGCCTTCCATGAACATCCGCCATGAATGCCGCGCCCTGCTCGTGCCTGGTTTCGATGACCCGGATGTTGGAGTTCAGCAGTGCATCCATGATGTCCAGAGTTTCCTCTCCGGGTACCGTGAACACATAGCGAACTCCCTCATTTTCAAGACAGCGGATGACTAATTCTGCGCCTTTTGTTCCCATCGTCTCGTCCTCTATCTATCCTGATCTAATATTACCGTTCTATTCATACGCAATTCGAGATGGATCGGGAGTACAATCAATCTATGAACCGTACGCTTCTTTGGTTGACGTTTGTTTGGTTGACCTGGCCTGGAGTGCTTGCGGCTTCGGAGGAATCATCTCCAATACCGGGATTCAATCAACGACTCAATGATTTCTTGGGATCCGAGGGTGGCGTGCAAGTCTATAAGGACGCGGATGGGAATGTCGGGACTGTTATCGATCCGCCCGGTGGCGTGCGGCAGGGTATCGTGCAACCACCGCCCAGTCCATCAATGAATCTGGGTCCTCCGCTGCAGCTGAATGCCCCCAAATTTCCAGTTCCGCAACCGGTCACACCAACTCAACCTCCCGCGCCGGACTTCCCCCAAAAGGCACGCTAGCCAGACCTGCTCGATTGCTGTTCACGCCCCCACTCCATATCTGCGCTTTCCAATCCTGTTTGTTCTCCGAACAGTGAAATAGCTCCCCATGCCATTTCTGATCGACTATGGTTGCGTCTCAGCTGTTAGGCACGAATGCCCATTGCGATAAGTACATTCTCTAATGAACCGTAGCAGTGAAGTGATTCTCCCACACCTCTCTCCACTGACAAACGATTCGTTCTTGTTCGATCCGATGTTTCATGTATGAATTTGGAACGTCTGCTTCCACTTCCATACGGAAATTTCAGACCAAGCCTGGATAATCTCGCATTTTTCCCTTGACACTTACGTCCTTACATCGACGACGGATTTTTTGCTCCACGGTCTGGATCTTGCTGGGTGTGGCGAAAACCACGACACTGCGCAAGCGTCGCCGGAAATTTTTCAGAGGGAAAAGGTCATCCCTTTGCGTTCGATCAACCTAGGCTCGTTATGGAGGGAAACATGTCTTCGCGTGCACTGTTTATTGCCGTGACAGCCATCATGGCTGCAACCGTGGATGCCGGGTTTATGCTGCCGGCTATAGCCCAAGATTCCACCAGAAATTCCGTTCATGTGACTCGTCCCACACGCCCGCAGCAACCGGACGATAAGTTCACCCGGATGTTCCCTGGTCTCCCGTCCTTTTCGCCTCAAACCGACGAGGTTCGAGACAGGATGAAAAAGCTCGGCGCACTGGGCGGTGTGCTCGATGCCGGAGACAATCTGACCGATCCGATCCAATCCATTGCGAACCCAGATGTCTTCAGCCCTCACAACCCGGATAACCCAAACATGACGGCGGGCGTGACGTTCTTTGGTCAGTTTCTGGACCACGACATTACGCTGGCCCTAAAGGCCCCTTTGCTTGAACGGACGGACCCCAGACGGACAACCAATTTCCGGTCGGCGGCTTTTGACCTCGACAGCGTGTACGGTGACGGACCAGACGGCTCTCCCGAGTTGTATGACCGCTCATCCGGCGACATCAAGTTCCGGATCGAGGCCATTCCTGGATCCGAATTGGCCTCAAAGAAAGGCGCCACGCGGTACGATTTGCCGCGCGACCCCAACAACAATGCCATCATCGGAGACAGTCGGAACGATGAAAACGTCGTGATCAGTCAGTTCCATCTCGCCATGCTGCGGTTTCACAACGCCGTGGTGGACAATCTTCGTGCAAACCCGGCGTTTGCCCATCAATCGGCACAACAAGTCTTCCGGCAAGCGCAAAAAATGGTCCGCTGGCACTATCAGTGGATTATTCTCAACGAATTTCTGCCGCTCACGATCGGACAGGACCGTGTCGACGATATTATGAAAAGAGGTCTGAAATATTATCGAGTAGACAACCGCACGCTGGATGCCGACTTCCGTAACTCGCGAAAAGACCCGCTTATCCCTGTCGAATTTGCCGTCGCCGCATATCGCTTCGGCCACTCGCAGGTCCGGCCAAGCTATCGACTCAACTTCGGACCGGACGGCGGTTCGCCGTTCTTTGCCTTCGTGTTCGACGATACGCAGGATCCCAATAGTCCGGATCCGGCCGATCTGAGGGGCGGGAAACGGGCCCCGCGCCGGTTCATCGACTGGCAAACCTTCTTCAATTTTGGCGACAGCAACTCCCGGTCCAACAAGAAGATCGATGCCAAGCTCTCAAGTCCGCTCATGATGTTGCTCGGTTCGCGTGGACCGGCTCCAGGCATGCCGGACGACGGCGTGCAATCCCTTGCCTCACGTAACCTGATGCGTCACGTGAATTTCGGCATTCCTTCCGGTCAAGCCATTGCCAGGGTCATGAACCTGCCTGTTCTGACGCCTGCTCAATTGTCGGATTTTGCTTCAGCCGGTATGGATAAGAGCACACCGCTGTGGTGCTATCTTCTGAAGGAAGCAGAAGTGATGGAAAGCGGCCTCCGCCTGGGGCCGGTAGGCAGCCGCATCGTCGGAGAGGTCTTTATCGGACTGCTCAAAGCCGATGAAGATTCGTACCTGGCAAGCCAACCGCGCTGGAAACCGGTTTTACCATCGGCAACGCCCGGCGATTTCAGAATTACCGATCTGTTGAAACTCGCTGGTGTGGTCCCGCCGCTCAACTGATGTGCATGTGCGGCAGGCACCCTTCACTGGGTGCCTGCCGTCCGTCTTCTGAACTCCTGATTTCCCTTAGTCCCTCTCATCTCCGAGAACTTCTCGAAGCATAGTGGCAAAATCATTGAGCGCCTGCCGTCCGTCACCAACAAAGACCGACCCATGCATCGTCGCGACGGCCTTGGGATCAAGCGCACTCAGCCGGACCAGCGTCGAGTCGGTAAGATGGCTGTACGGCAGATAATTGGCCAGCGGACCCTTCTGATACTCCTCAAGAACATTCCGGCATCGGCCGACAACATCCGACTGTGTGACCGGTTCGACGTTTCCACCCTGATGAAACAAATCCGAGCAGAACAATGTACGATGTGTTTCTTCAAATAACAGCCCGGCTTCCCAACAATGAGGGACATGCGGCGTCTGCAGAAATCGAAACCGGTATTTTCCTGTCTCCAACACTTCACCATCGACCATGCCTTTGGCCGGCCTTACGGCCACACAGTCATCGACGCTGACCAGTTTTCCTACCATGCTGCATACGGCCGTGGAATGATGAGCCGTCTGCTGCCATTCCGATAGTGAACCGCATTCGTCAGCCTCTACATGGCTGAATCCGATCCACCGGAGCGCTGTCGGATCGATTAACGTCGCGACAGCTTCTCGCACGGTAGAAAAGAACCCTCGGGGTCCGGTGTGGAACAAGAGGGGTTGTTCGTCTCGGACGAGGAACTGGCTGAATTGCAGATTGAACGGTTCCACGAAGAAGGTAATTCGAAAGACGTCGGGAGCAACCTCGGTAATCTGTGTCATCGAGCCTCCGTGCTGGTGAAATCGGTCCGACTTTCCTCTCAGGTACCACTTGCGGCCTATCAGCATCCTGAGCGGTGCGACTTTACAATCGCGCGTCTCACCAGCGGTTTGAAGGCCATCCTACGACCCGAGAGGACCGTACATGGGAAACGCGAAGCAAATCAAGAGCTGCCCATGCGCAATCTGTTGAACCTTCCCTATCGAGAAATTCTTCGCGGTCGCGTACATCGATACCACTCTGTTCATGCCATAGAACGCTCTCCAGCTTGCGTCGGCTCCGGATGCGTTCAGGTCTTCACTGGCCCGACCCGCGTTTGCCTTATACATCGCCCGGGACCGCATCGACGTCGGTTCACGTGTCCCTCTCACGACCATCTGAAACCCAGCCGCGTATGACTCCTAGATGATCCCTAAAAAGACAAATTGCATCTATTACCTGTGCACGAGATGGAAAACACCGTGTTGCACAAGCTGTGCGGAACCACCTAGAGTGAAGTATGCATGCACGTCTGTTGCAGGAGGTGGTTCATGAACCTGCTTCTCGTTCACCCCAGTCCGTTGATGTATACCAAGATTTATCTTCGACTGGAACCACTCGGTCTCGAACTGGTCGCAGCCGCCGCCCTCCGTGCCGGGCACCGCGTCACCCTCTTGGACCTCCAAGTTGAATCTCATGACCAACTCTTCGACCTGTTGAACGATCAGAAACCGGACGCGGTCGGTTTTTCCTGCAACTACCTCGCGAACGTTCCTGAAATAATCGACCTCGTAAGAGCCATCAAACGACAACTCCCGAACACAGTCGTGTTCGTGGGAGGACACAGCGCGTCATTCGTCGCTCAAGCCATGCTCGACGATGCCGCCGGCGATATTGACTGCGTGTTGAGAGGAGAGGGTGAAGGAGCCGTCATGGCGTTGCTTGAAGCGATTGAACAGCACCGTCCACTGACAGAAGTTCCTGGTGCATTGGCTCCAATGGGCGAAGGACCTCCACCCCAAATGATTGAGAGCCTGAATGATCTCCGCCCGGCGCGCCATCTTCTCCGGCACCGCCGAAAATATTTCATCGGCGTGCTCGACCCCTGCGCCTCGATTGAATTCACGCGAGGCTGTCCATGGGACTGTTCGTTCTGCAGCGCATGGACATTCTATGGAAGAAGCTACCGTACGGCCGCCCCGGAAATGATTGTCGAAGACCTCGCATCGATCCAAGAACCGGGCGTGTTTATTGTCGATGATGTGGCGTTTATACATGCCAAGCACGGCCTAGCCATCGGTGAGGCGATCGCCAGACGTGGGATCAAGAAGCAATACTATCTCGAGACCCGTGGAGACGTCTTATTGCGTAATAAGGAGGTATTCCAGTTCTGGAAGACATTAGGGCTGGCCTACATGTTCATCGGCATCGAAGCGATTGATGAGGAAGGACTGACCCACTACCGCAAGCGCATCAGCATGGGTAAGAACTTTGAGGCCCTTGAATTTGCCCGCTCGCTGGGGATTACTGTGGCGATCAATCTGATTGCCGATCCTGGATGGGACCGCCGCCGTTTTGAAGTCGTCCGCCAGTGGTGCCTTGATATTCCGGAGATCGTGAACATCAGCGTCAATACTCCCTACCCGGGCACGGAAACCTGGCATACGGAAGGCCGCTGCCTCACCACGCGCGACTACCGCCTGTTTGACATCCAACATGCAGTCCTGCCCACTTTCCTGCCGCTGCCCGAATTCTATGAGGAATTGGTCAAGACACAGCAGATACTCAATCAAAAGCACCTGGGTTGGACCGCGCTGAAATCGACGGCCCGCATTGCCGCAGGTCACCTGCTTCGAGGCCAAACGAATTTCGTGAAGATGTTATGGAAGTTTAGCAGCGTATACGATCCGGCGTTACAAATGGCAGATCATGCCCGGCCTATTCAATACCAGATGCCGTTGCCTCCGGATCATACATCCGATGTCAACGCTCAGCTCTTGTATATACATCGCGCAGAGGGTCGAAAGAGTCGCTTGTACGATGACGCGACGGAACATTTTGTGAATAGGACGCGAAGCGGCACGACCGGGTAACCAAACGTTTGTATGGCAACGCTTGGCCATAAGCTGTACGATCGAGGCACTGCCGAAGTCGTTCTTGACTCGGTCTCAGTCATTAATAACGGCTCGGTCATCCTCCGGTTCAGAGAGGTGGAGGTCGAATGGTCCAATGGCGACCAGTCATCTCTTCAGCCCATCATCGATTGCCTTCAACGGGCTGGAGCGAGGCCGCACGACGGAAGACCAAAATTGTTCCGTGCACTTTCCCTGTTCTATGACCGCCCGAGGTCGGCACCGGCAGATGCCCCGGTCATCGAACATCTTCGGCAAGATTTGAATCGACAATGCTACGTCCTCAAGCAATGTGATCCCGGTGTTCGTCTAGAACGCGCCCCAGTTGACCTGCACCATATGCGAGTGACAGTCAGGCGCATGCGGGCCGTGCTGAAGTCCGCCCGCCAGATCGTGGCCACTGTCTGGGTCGAACCCTTATTAAGCGGTCTTCAATGGCTGGGGCACATCCTTGGACATGGACGGGATCTCGACGTGCAAATCGAATACTTTGTTCGGGAAATGCAACAGCTAAAGGGCGCCGACCGCCGTCCGATCGAGCGATTTCTCGCTCGTCTTCAAGGGGAGCGCGCTCGCTATCAGCAGAAACTGATCGACGAGATGAACAGTGCGCGATATCTGGGATTTCTGACCACGTTGCAAAAATCCGCAAACGACCCGGCTGTCGTTGATCCGGAGTACAGTCCTGCCGACCTGGCACGGCGGCAGTTTCGGAAGCTCAAACAAATCGTGAATAATCTCAGAGCATCTCCCTCGGACAAAGATCTCCATCGAGTGAGGATACGTGCGAAACGGGTCCGGTATGCCGCCGAGTTGGTCAAGGCCTGCGATCGCAAACGCATATCCCGGTTTGTGAAGGCTGCGAAACGATTCCAAGAGCTGTTGGGAACACACCAGGATGCCGTCCTCGCAGAACAGTACATCTCTGATGTACTGTGACACGAGACGGGCAAACACTTGGCGGTTACGGCGGGTCTTCTGGTCGCCCGAGCACGGCAGCGGCGAACCGAAGCGCGTGAGCGGTTTTCCCTGGAATGGAAACGGTTCAAGAAAAAAGGCGGACAGCTATGGAAATAATACAATTACGGCTGATGTCGCCAGGTGTATTAATTCTCTTCATAATGCTGTCTGTCGCTGCCTCCCAAGCAGGAGAGAAGCAAGCGACTCTGGTGGTCGATGCGACTCAAGGGCCGTTGCCGGCCGTAAAGGATCAAGCTGCCCGGGCCAGGAAATCCGGAGCTGCCTCCGTGGCGGTTAAATTGGAAAATACCTCTCAGCTCCAGGATCCTCAGTTGCTTCCACTGATCGAGAAGGAAGTCGCTCATATGCTTGTGAAAGAAGGCTTCATACCGGCGCAGATATCGTTTCATCATTGCGCTGAAACCTGCCCCAAGTGACAATACCGTTCAGCGTGGCTGCAAATCACGTCCAAACAGTGCGCTCTTAAAGAGCCTCACCTGCATCGTTTCAACGTCAAGATTGGGGATATCTCCACTTGATTTCGTCTTTGTAGTTCTCGAACACGCCAGGGCCTTCAGGGTAATACCGTCAGATCGACGGCTCCTTGTCACAGTCCAACCAAAATGGCCGATGCACACGAGTTCTCCGGCTTGACTGTCGAACGTACCGCCGACCGGTTGGCCGTGATCGATCAATGTCGATCGGCTCGCGATTCCGACCTTTGTACGAAACGTTGATTCGGCAACGTCAATCTCGTACCGAGTCAGTGCATAGCTGCCTGGTTCAAGCGCCAAGACATAGTGTCTCGGCTGTTGTTCCGTGTAATGGGCCGATCCCTCAATCACAACCTCCGTCACTGCATCTGCCTTACCTTGATCTCGTTGGCAGGCTTCCCCCACTCGCCGATATAGTAATCCTTGGACTTCACCCCGATTTCTGATCGACGGGCCGCATCAAATATAATTCCCACCGCTGTTCTAATGTCCGAAAACATCCTGCCAAGAGGATCAGGTATATGAGCGCCATACAGACCAACGGCATAGACCCGCTTCATAGGGGACTTCCGAAAATTGATCTGCGCATTCATCCTGAATGCGTGGCGTACAGATGCAGCGATTGTACCGATTTCATGACACTCCGATCAGCGTCCTTTCAAATGGAAAGCCTGTGCCTTATTTCACATCCACTGGTGTTTAAAGGCAGTATTCAATGACGCGACCTCAAAGGCCTTCAGTGATGCTCATCAATGCACAGACAGTCCCTTCTGTTACGATATAAGAAATATAAGGTCATGGTAATACAGTGGATATATCCTCACTCCACCATGGCACCGGCTCTGCATGCCCTTTGAGCCTATGGCTGTATTGGTATGGCTGAAATCATTCCTGTGAACAGGGGAAAGGACATTTTTATGGTCACCCGCCAACAACCCCGATTTCCGATTACGTTTCACGGCACGCTTGAATATCAGGACCGACTTCACCAGATTACGAGATCCTGGGACCTGTCCAGAAAGGGATGCCGATTGGAGAGCCGTTTTGAAGCCTATGCGGGCATGAAGGTGAACTTGCTCTTGTCTTTGCCAGAGGGCGAATCCCCTATTCTGATCGACCGGGCCGTGGTCAGATGGTGCGGCACTAGAGAAATTGGGCTCGAATTTCAGTCTCTTCTCTCACCGTATCGTGAACGGCTTGACCATACGCTTGAGAAACTCGAAGCGGAAGTCAGCCATAGGTAGCCGGCCTTTGCGTCTCTGCGAGGCCACGTCTCAAACACAAAAGGCCTGCCGCGGTTGCGGCAGGCCTTTTCACTTCACAGGGCCTATTCCGGTAGAATTCCGCTACGATGCGACCATCGTCTTGGCTACATTGGCCGCCTGGGGTCCTTTGGCACCTTGGACGATGTCGAATTCGACATTCTCTCCTTCCTTCAGCGTTTTAAAGCCTTCACCCTGAAGGGCGGAGTAATGCACGAAGACATCCTCCCCGCTATCAAGACGGATGAATCCGAACCCCTTACGGTCGTTAAACCACTTCACCGTTCCTTTGGTCTTCACGAAACCCTCCTTTTTCTCAACGACCACGCTGATTTACGTAGCCGTGCCCGGCCCAGTTGATACACACCGCACGATAATGAAAGAAAATAGTGAAAAAATGAGAGGTGGGACGGGCTCTTTGAAGAAAGGTGAAACTGGCTCACGAGACCCATCTTGGTTAGAAACCGCGGAGCATGTAACACGCCACCTGAAATCTTGTCAAGCCTATCTTCAAGAAAAAAGCTTGATCTCCGTTTGTAGACAAGATGGGACTGCTCACCTATAGTGGTCATCCAATCCGGAGACGGCATCCCTTCATGTTCCTCCGCAAGCTGCTCGACCGTTATATTTTTACGGAGCTCCTCTCCCCGTTCTTGGTCAGTCTGGGCGTCCTGTGTTTCGTCATGCTCACGCGCGAACTGCTCCGGCTTGTCGAACTGTTGGTCTCCAAGGGCGTTGGGATTTTCGCCGTCCTCAAGGTATTCGCAAATCTTCTCCCTTCCTTTCTCGTGCTGACGCTCCCCATCGCGGGAATTATCGCGTCCATCACGGCCTTCGGACGTCTCTCGTTCGACAAGGAGCTGGTCGCCATGCGGGCAGCGGGGCTGAGCTTGCTCCGGTTATCGCAGCCGGTATTTCTCTTCGCGGCCTTGGTGTTCACCCTGACCCTCTGGCTGGCCCAATGGGGACAGCCATGGAGTTCGACCAATCTCAAAAAAGTGGCTCTGAATCTGCTCCGGGATCAACTGGTGCTTGCTCTCGAACGGGGAACGTTTAATGAACCGATCCCAAAAATGATGATATTCGTCTCGGACCTCGGCGATGATCCCCGCTCAACGGGTATTTTCGTGTCCGATGAGCGTAATGCGGATGATCCGCGCATCATTGTCGCCAGACAATACGAAGTCCTCGTCGAACCTTCGACGAATCAGATCGCCCTCCGTCTGCTGGACGGAGTGATCCATAGCAAGCCGGATGAACTGGACGAATACCAGCAAGTCGGATTCTCCAACTATGATTTGAAACTCTCTCTCAGTCAGAGCGGATATACATCGACGGAAGAACGGCCGTCCTACGAAAGCATCATGCGACAGCTGGCCGACTCACAGGGGAAGGATCCGGCTGCACTCCGTCGGCTGATGGAATATTACAAAGACCTCGCGTTTCCAACCGCTTCGCTGGTGTTCTGCATTCTTGGAGTCCCGGTGGGAATCGTCTCAAAGCGGTCGGGACGGATTGGCGGATTCGCCGTCGGCGTCCTGGTGGTGATTCTCTATTACGTCCTGAACGTCGCATGCGAGTTTCTTGTCACAACTGCCGTGATTCCACCGTTTGCCGGAGCCTGGCTGCCCAACATCATTTTTGCCGTCATCACGGTCCTATGGTTTTACAAGATAAGCCGCGAGTGAGTATGCCGCTTGGAAGTCCATGCATTCCGGTAACCGGACTCTCGTATTCGCATCACCGCCTTTTCTGACCGATGAAGATTCTTTTCCGATATCTGCTGCGTGAGTATGCCAAGATCTTCATGATGTGCTTTTCAGGACTCATGACGATCTATCTCGTCATCGATTTTTTTGAAAAGGTCCGGCGATTTCTTCGCTACGATGCCAGCTGGCTCGATGTGCTGGCCTACTTTGCGTTAAAGGTCCCGGCCATTTCGTTTCAGATCGCTCCCCTCGCAATCTTAATGGCAACCCTCCTGACTCTCGGGCTTCTGTCCCGCAGCCATGAAATTACGGCCATGCGCAGTTGCGGAATCAGTCTGCCCTGGATCGCCTCTCCATTTCTTTCGCTGGCTACGGTGGTCGCCCTGATCCTGCTCTTGTTCAGTTCGACGGTCATTCCGCTGGCATCCAACAAAGCGGAGGAAATCCGCGCGATTCGGATCGAGAAAAAGCCGCCTTCCACGGTCGTGAAGCTGCCTCAGCCATGGGCGAGAATGGGGGCCGATCATCTGCTTCATGTCGCCACTGTGGCAATCGGCGGTGAAGCGCTCGGCGGTGTGCAACTGTTCCACTTCGACACGACATTCCGGCTGGTGGACATGACGGAAGCGGAAGAGGCGAGATACGCAGGCGGAGCATGGACGCTGTACAGGGGCTTCAAGCGTATTTTCAACCGGGACGGTTCAATCACCCTCAACAGCTTCGAGCGGATGCCGGTCCCACTCACGCTCATCCCTGCTGATTTCACCACTTGGCTGGCCAGTGAGTCGGAATCGATGACGTTCCGGACCATTCGGGAATATACAGGACGCCTGTATCAGAACAGTTCGCAGATTACGCGGTTGAGGACGGACTACTATGGACGTATCGCATTTCCATTCGTGACGATCATCATGGTCCTGATCGGCATTGCCTTGAGCCTTCGACGCAGCGGCGTGCGCGGTGGCAGTATGGCCATTGGCATCGGGCAAGCCCTGGCTATCGGGTTCTGCTATTGGACCACGCATTCCATCGCGATCGCCTTCGGCCGCGGCGGGGCCTTGCCTCCTATTGTTGCAGGGTGGCTTACCGATGTATTGTTCATGAGTTACGGCCTATATTTGATGCTCAAGGTTCGCTACTAAGACTTCAAATGATTCTTTAAGTACGGCAAGCCGAGACTTGGATCAAACCCACGCGTGAACAGTTAATGAGAGCCTGGCTTCGAGCGGTCGGCGGTTGACTGATTTCCTCGCTTCCGGTAAGTAATGGTTGGGGATTTTCCTAAGAGGAATGAATAGGATGCGGGCTCGTGTCGTGGTGACGGGACTGGGCGTTGTCTCCCCGATTGGGATTGGAATCAGTGAGTTCTGGAAATCGGCTTTGGCAGGCCGCTCCGGCATCTCCGCGATCAGAGGATTCGATCCTTTCCCGATAGACGGCTATCGCTCCAAAGTGGCCGGCCAAGTCCTCAATTTTTCTCCTGAACAATACATCGATTCCGTTCAACCGGACCGCGTCGACCGTTACGCCCAGTTTGCTTTGGTGGCGGCCAAAGAAGCCCTCACGGATTCCGGCTTGCAAATGACGAGAGAACGGCCGCACAGGGTGGGCGTCTTTGTGGGAGCAGGCATGGGCGGCATGGTTATGGGAGAGAGGGAAATTACCCAACTCTATAATCATCAAAAACCTCACCGTGTCCATCCCAATTTCATTCCTGTCATTACGCTGAACAGCGCATCAGGCATCGTGGCCATGGCATATGGAGCGAAGGGCCCGAATGTCACGATTTCGACCGCCTGTTCTTCCAGTGCTCACGCGCTGGGGCAAGGTCTTCACTGTATCCGCGAAGGCCGCGCCGATGCCGTAATCGTCGTGGGAGCCGACGCCAGCATCACACCGCTGGTATTCGCCGGCTTCTGCTCTCTGCGCGCCCTTTCGACCAAGCACAACGAACAGCCGGAGCGTGCGTCGCGGCCATTCGATTTGGGCCGTGACGGGTTCGTCATGGGAGAAGGAGCCGGGGCCCTGATCCTGGAATCGCTGCCGCATGCGAAAAAACGCAAAGCTAGAATCTACGCCGAAATCGCCGGGTACGCCGCTACGAGCGAGGCCTACCACATGGTCATTCCACGCGAAGACGGTGAAGAAGTCGCGACGACGATGCGCCTCGCCCTCGCAGACGCCGGCATGACCGCTTCGCAGATCGATTACATCAATGCCCATGCGACCTCCACATCGATTGGTGACGCCGTCGAGGCGAAGGCGATCCGTCAACTCTTTAAGTCACGCGCTGATAAAATCGCCATCAATGCCACAAAATCGTTGGTGGGACATACCTTGGGGGCTGCGGGATCGCTCGGAGGCATCGCGTCGGTGCTGGCATTGCAAACCGGGCAGATCCACCCCACCGCGAACTATGACGAGCCCGATCCTGCATGCACCCTAGCTGGGGTGAGTCGCACGACACAGGAACGGAAGATCAAGACGGCCCTCTTGAATGCCTTTGGATTCGGCAGCAATAACGCCGCCGTGGTTTTCAAACGTTTTGCCGCGTAGGAACATGTCATGAGCGATCGCGAAATCCTGCAAAAAATCATTCAAGCGCTGGCGGAATATCTCCGCCGCGATCCGTCATCGATCGATGAAACGTTTCACTTACGAGACGATCTCGGTTTGGACTCCATGGCCGTCATCGAGTTGCTCTATAAGATAGAAGAAACCTTCAATCTTCAGATTCCCGATCAGGATCTTCCCGCCCTCACGACGGTGGGAGCGGTCTCCGCTTATGTCCAAAAACGTCTGGCGCCGCAGAAACCCGCCGCATCGGCCAAACTGGCCAAGGCTGCCACGACTTCAAAAAAGAAAAAAGCGTGACCATGCCACGTTCCGACTCTCCGGTAACCTTGACGCAAATCCACACATTGGTTGGCGGCACGCTCCATGGGAGCGGCGAAACTCATATCTCCCATCTGGGTTCGCTCGGGGAAGCGCTTGATGATGCGCTCTCCTTTGTCGCCAACGACCAGGCGCTCCGGGCGGCAGGATCGCTCCGAGCAGGCGCCTTATTGTGTCACCGACACATTCCTGAACTTTCCATTCCCCAGGTGGTCGTGCAGCATCCACTGCTAGCCTTTGCGCAGGTCGCTCAAACCTTCTTTGTGCTGCCTTATAGGCCACGGGGGATTGGCGCGAATCTCACGAGGGGAACCGGCGTGAAAATCGGGGCCGATCCGTCAATCTGGCCGTTCGTCACCCTGGGAGACCACGTCACGATCGGCGCACGCGTGACGCTGTACCCTGGTGTATTCGTCGGCTCAGGAAGCAGCGTCGGCGATGACAGCATCCTGTACCCGAACGTCGTCATTCGTGAGGAG
The DNA here is from genome assembly GCF_011405515.1 of Nitrospira sp. KM1. Taxonomy (NCBI): domain Bacteria; kingdom Pseudomonadati; phylum Nitrospirota; class Nitrospiria; order Nitrospirales; family Nitrospiraceae; genus Nitrospira; species Nitrospira sp. KM1. The sequence continues at coordinate 802,237 of NZ_AP022671.1, forward strand.
TGTTCAATAGGCGCTCGCGTATTCATTCACAGCGGCACGGTTATTGGGTCGGATGGTTTCGGTTACGTTCAACACCAAGGGCGTCATCATAAAATTCCCCAACTCGGGGGCGTGGTCATTGAAGACGACGTGGAACTTGGCGCCAATGTGACCATCGATCGGGCCACGCTGGGGCAAACTATCATTAAAAAAGGGACCAAGGTGGATAACCTCGTCCAGATCGCACACAATGTCACGGTGGGTGAACATGCCATCGTCGTGGCACAGGTAGGCATCGCGGGCAGCACAACCATCGACCATCACGTGATGATCGGAGGCCAAGCCGGGTTGGCAGACCATATTCACGTAGGAGCGCAAGTCATGATTGCGGCCCGAGCCGGTGTCAACCGCAGCCTTGAGCCCAACCAGATCGTCTCCGGAGCCCCGGTAATGCCGCACGAGACTTGGATGAAAGCACAAGCCGTTATTCCCCGCTTACCGGAGCTACGCCAATCGGTTCGGTCGTTGGAACAGCGGATGGCCGCGCTTGAAAATCTGAAGAAAACGCCAGAACCCCGCAAGCGGCGTGTATCGCAATCCGGCAGAAAGCCCTCCGGCCGCAAACGCACATCGTCGCGTTGAGCGAATCGACCTATTGCACGATGCCTCGCCAAAAGAATAACTTTCCCCAATAGAATCCCGCCCAAGGCATCATCAGCGCAGGTAGGGGACTGAGAGAACCCTCGGTCAACGCCCACGTGGACGCTCCAAGCAGCGTGGCGATCCCCCCGAGATAGGCAACCGGGACGAAGTTTCTGCCTGCATGATCAATAGCCGTTGCCTGCGAAGCCGTTTTTTGTTTTTTCCCCGTCCGTTGAACCGCCATCCTGATCCGAGCGGCAAATACGTCCGGAACAGTATCCAGCAGGTATCGGTGATAGCGAGTCTGCACCCAACCAAATAGAATACCGACCAGTAACAGCACCGAACTCATTACGAAGGTCGTCCAGGTATAGGAGCCGGATGAAAACAGCTGGTACCCCAAGCCAGCCACCCCGGCAACCATGCAAACCATTCCCAATATGCCGGAGGGAAATAGAATATAGGACCGCACGTATTGCTTCGCCTGCGCCTGAATCTCCTCTCCGCGCCACATCGCAACCAACTTTGCCAATGGAATCCTCCAAATCTATGCGAGCAGTCAGTGATGTTGCTTCCGACAGAGTTGCATCATAGCATTCTTCAGGCGACATAACATGAGGATGCCAATCCAACGGCTTCGGAGCGGAACGATACTCGGGCGCTCATCCACAAAAGATGTGAGCCAGGTGTGGATAAGTATGTGGATGGAACAACAAACACTCGTCATTCAGCCAAGAGTGTCTGATTGCCTAAGACTGAGGCAATGGAGGTTCAACGATTGCGATATGTAAAAGGGCTTCACGCTTCGGCCTTGGCAGCATCGCTGAACGCTGACAAAGCTGTAGCAGCCGACGGCTGAATGATTTAAAGGAGACCTCAAACGGGAAGAATTTCGGCAATAGCGACGCGTTCGACTCGGCCGATACTCACCCACTGTTCGGCCATAGGTTCCAGCGCTTCGATGCGCCCCATCACCGTTTCCAGACGTTGAGGAAGATTGGTCGTCTTTCGATACGCCGCAACGACAAGAAATGACCGTAGTCCTTGAAGGAACATACTGATCATGCCCGCCTGAACATGCCCGGCAGCCTGGTACAATGCGTCCACTTCCTCTACGACAGGGTCGAGTTGAGCAGTCGTGACGAAGTCCGTGACGCCGACCTCCCGCAACGCCGTCAGTTTCTGGCTCATGCGAGGCACTCGACTATGTATCTCATGCAGAAATTCTTCGTCCAGCTGATCCAATTCGCCAAGAATCTGCCGTATCCGCTCCGCCGTCACGTTCATCGGTTCCCGCTCGGCCCGCACAATGACCGCTTCCAGCACATCTCGCGTGGGTTGCATCGAGCGAGAGCGAACCTGCTGCAGATCGCGTAAGGCATTCAACAAAGAAGCACCTGAGACCGCATCGAGAGATCGGACAGGAACCGACCTGTCATGTTGTGTATCGGCATCCTGGATCTCGCCTCCGGCTTCAGGATGGGAATCACTCGATTCGCCGGCCGTTTCCCGCGGATCCGACAATCCAAGATCGACCTCGATCTGTGCAGAGTAAGGCTCCGCCTCGACCAATTCGGCCGCCTGGAGCTGTGATTCCGACTGGATGCTGGAAGCTCCATGCACGGCAGCGGCAATACGGTCGAGACCTCTTTGGAGTGACACGACGGCCGAGGTCATCGTCCGCATGTTCTGTTTTCCCACGCGATGTAAGACGGGAAGCAGATCGGTCACCATCCGTTCGATTTCCCGTTGATGGACGGTCGAGGCGGACTTGGCCAGATTGGTCAACCCATGCAACATGATGCTATATAATTTTGGACGAAGCGACGCTCTGGCTCCTTCTCCCAATTGGCGTAGAGCCGCGTGAATCTGTGCAAGCCATTCTCGCGCTTCAAGTGCAAAGAGCCCGATCAGTTCCTTCTCGAAATTCACATCCAAAAGAACCGGAAAGCCAGACATAACGGTGGGGCTTTCTTCATCAGCCTCAGGCGTTTTGACACGAGTCGAAATCGTGGCTCCGGCCTCGACCACTCCTTGGATGGCGGTGGCGAGCGCATCAAGACTTTCGAGAAGTGAGGAAAATTGGTCTGAGGTAGTCGGTGTCGTCCGTCGATCGGCGGGCATGCCGGACGGAAATGCGACTCGAGCCGTATCCGGGGGCTCGAGCGTTTCGACAATGGCCACAAGGGGAGTTCGGCTCAAGTCCAATTCGCGGGCCTCATGAGACCGCCCGCCATCGATGTGCAAAACCGGACGAAGAGGGAAATCTGGATTGATGCGCACGACGGCCCCCGACTCCCCCGTCGTCAATCTGACAAGCGTTCCGAGTGGATAGGCCGAGAGTTGTTGGACCAGTGCCTTGATGACTTCACGTGGAAATGCCTTTCTCTCTGCGACAATCAATTCATGAACCGCCTCATGTGGGAAAAATCGCCGTCGGTAGGACCGTGGAGAAATCAACGCGTCGAATACGTCGACGACCCCGATAATCTGTGCGAATTCATTGATCGCACGCCCCTTCAATTTGTTGGGATACCCCTGCCCATTCCAGCGTTCATGCGCCTGACGGACGACATCGGCAAGCCATGCCCATGCCGACCCTACCTTGTGAACGACGTGATAACCGAGTTCCGGATGCTGCTCGATCAATGTCCGTTCGTCGCCGGTCAATCGTCCAGTCTTCATGACGAGCGACTGCGGCACGGCGAACAGGCCCACATCGTGAAGCAATCCGGCCAATGTCAACCGATCGAGTTCCTCTCCGTGATACCCCAGTCCTGCCCCAATTTTGGCCGAAAGTATGCTCACGTTGATCATGTTGGTGACGAGCGGAGAGCCGATGGGGCCGGCCAGAGCATGCACGACGAGATGATCGTTTTGCCGAACGGAATCCCCGATGGCCGCTGCCACTTCGGATACGCACTCAAGGTCAGGGACTTCCTGCCGTTGAATGGCCGCAGCCACATCCGTCAGGGTGTGCTCAGCCCTTCGGTAGAGATCGACGGTTCGTCGGTCATCCATACGTGTTCTTCAATCCAGGGATTATTTGACGGACTGTCGACTTCGGCACGACTTGCACCAAGATATCAGGATGAGGGGGAAAATAGTCGGGTGTTGTGTCTATGCCTGATGACCGGCTTGCAGAACCCGGTCGATTGCCGCACGTTCCGTTCGTCCGCATTCAATCCATTGATGAATAAGGTTCTTCACAACGAGAAGACGATCTCTGACCGCATCGATCCGCCGAGCGGCCAAACGAACGCGATGCTGCGCACACACTGAGAGAAATGTCTGCAGCCCGGACAAAAAGGAGATGGCGGGGACGGCATTGATCTGCTGGGCGTCTGCCTGCAGTTGCGTCACGTCTTTTAACGACTCTTCCAGCATTCCTTCTCGAGGTCGCGAGGGTTCAGCCAATAGCAGAAGCCGTTCCGCTAACGCGTCGACGGTGATGTCCAGTGTCTGAGCAAATGCCTCCTCCGATTGGGACATTCTAGCAAGATAACCCTGAATCGCGTCTACTCCCGCCTGCTGAACTCCGGCTTTGATCTGCGCTTCCACTTGGTCCATCATCGCTCCGACAAGATTCCGATTGTAGGACTCTCCGGGAATCGGATGGCGCGGCAGGCTGCACAGGGCTTGAAGGAATGCTTCCAACGACACAGAAGGCTGGACTTGGGCCGGTCGCTCTGTCTCGCCATGATCTTCAAATGACACACCTGTGGCACGTGTCAATGCGCTTTGGATTTGTCCAAGTTGTTTGCAGAGTGAGAGAAAGTCTTGAACGGAAAATGACTTCTGCGGATCGGTCAAGGCTTCAATGAATGGAATGGCACCAAAGCTTGCCCGTTCAACCTCGGGAAGGTTGATTGTCGCCGCAGAACCACCGAGGTTCGTGACCCCACCGGTCAGTATTCCGATCAATGCGGCATGGCGATCAGGATCTGGCCCCTGCTGCAGTTCATCCAGCGCGACATGGATGTTCTGTAGCCATTCCTGTGCTTCCTGAACAAACAGGTCGACCAGTTCCTTCTGAAACTCATCTGAAGATTCCCCTGCCATGAATCCGGTCCCTCACGCTGTATGCACTCGGTGCACCGCACGCATCATATACGATCAGGACCGCCGCGCCCCGCTTCCCAATTGGGAAGCCAGTCCGGCAATTTCTCCGAGCTTCTTGGCCATGTCCTCAAATCGTTTCGTGGCTTGCTGCGCCGATTGCTCGGTCTCCGACACATGCCTCGTCAGGACGGCGTTCCGATCACGCTCCATTTGCAGTAGCTCCTCGAGTTCTTTGACTTTGGCCGCGATTCCTTCAATCTCCGCCATTCGTTTGGCCATTTCCTCCATACGCTGCTTTTCTCGGGCGAGGTCCTGGACGAGTTCCTCGGAGCGCTTCTGTTCGAGCGCATAGTCTCGTGCGATCTCCTGCCCTCGGGCTACTTCCTCCTCCAGGCCGTTCATCTGCTGCACAAGCTGCATCGCCGCCTGACGCTCGGCATTCAACGCGGCTTCGAACTCTCTGGCCCGATCCGCCATCTTCTGGACCTCGGCGAGATGCTCCGCCTGCTCAGCCAGCGCATGGCGTTCCTGCTGCAGCGCCGTTTCCAGCTCCGGCACGCGATCTGCCAATTCTTGCAGCTGCGAAACACGTTGCTTCACGAGTCCGCACTGTTCCTGTTCCGCCCTGAGCTGTACCTCCAATTCGCTCACGCGTCCTGCGGCGAGCATGAGGTCATTCGCGGTCTGCTTCGCCTGGATCGCAAGTTCCTGCTTGGCCACACGCTCAGCCTCCAACTCTTGAATCTGCCTTCTCAGCAGCTGCAGTTCTTCTTGGGACTTGTGCGCGACCAGCGCCTGCTCCTGAGCCGACTCCTTCAGCTCCTGCATACGCTGTTTCGCCTCATGAAGCTCTTCGGAGGCGCGGTTAGCATGAGACGCCTGCTCCTGAGCCGACTCCTCCAGCTCCTGCATACGCTGTTTCGCCTCATGAAGCTCTTCGGAGGCGCGATTGGCATGAGACGCCTGCTCCTGTCCGGCAGCGACAAGCGACTCGAGCTCCTTGATTCGTCCAAGCTGGCTCTCCAGTTGGGTCAGCTTGTGGCTCAACATCGCCGTCTGATCACGCTCTCGTTTCAGATCATCCTCGGCCTGCTTCAATTGCGTGGACACCTGGCGGTATGTTGCAAGTTGCTCCTCGCTGATACGTATTCCCTGTGCCGCCTCCTGAGTGGGCTGAACTGGTTCTGCCGACTTGACCGGCTGCGCCGGGGAGGCGTGCGCTTGCCGTTTGGCAAGCAGCTCCAGGACGCGATCCTTGAGAGAGGTTCCTTGGAAGGGTTTTTTGAGCACACCGTCGGCACGGCAGGATTCCGCCTGTTTCGCTACCTCATCGTTCACGATTCCGGAAATCAGAAGGACTGGGGTTGCGGCCAATGCAGATTGGGCACGGACAAAGGCGCAGACTTCGTATCCGCTCTTATCAGGCATAATCACATCGGATACGATGAGATCCGGACATTCCTTGGACAGAAATGCAAGTGCTTCTTCACCGTTCGCCGCGAGGCTGACTCCCAGACCGGCTTCCGTCAGCAGCCGTTCAGCCACTTTCCTTACGGCGATGCTATCGTCAGCGACCAGGACTTTCGGCATATCTGTTCCTTTCGACAAATCTCATAGCGGTCGAATCTACAATTGTTTTCCCAGACGATCGAGCGCCACAATGGCCACGTCAGATCCGTCGTGATCGAAACTCCCAAATGTTGCGATGTCAAGGCCAGAGGTCGGGCGGATGCGTGACGCCTCGATCGTATGCAATGTTGGTATGTCCTCATCGATACAAATTGCCATCGGGCCATCAACGTGTCGCGCCATCAAACAGAGTCTCGTTGCCCCTTTGAGACTGCGGGTCAAACGAGATGCCAAGTCGTACACAGGCAGCACGGCCTTCTCCTGTCTGATGAGTGAATTGACAAATGGGGTACGGCTCGGAACTGGAATTTGTTGATCCCAGGGTGATACGCCGCCGACATCTTCGGTCCGTGCAGCAAGCTTCAGCCCTCCGACAGAAAAGACAACAACCGTCCACGCCCGCTTCGCCGCTACGGTCTGTTTCTGCTGACGCGCAGCTCTCAACACGGTCGAATCGCCTCTCTCTGCATCGGGTTACTCATGTCGGGTAGCAGGTCCGACTAATGCCAGCTCTCCGATCTCGCCCAACACCCACTCGGAATTGAGGATCAATGCCAGATCATGCTGATAGGTTATCGTCCCCGGTATCCAATTTCGTTCTTCGGCCTGAAACTGGGGAGGAAGCGGCTGACACTGCTCTCGGGATACCTCGACCAATCCCACGACCTCATCCACTCGTATGGCGGCATGAGAACGATCGTTGGAATACAAAATGGTCCGAATCTCCCGGCTCTTCTTGTCCAAAAACGTCGACAGAAGACCTGCAAGGTCGACATCCGGATACATGGAACCGAGCCATGTCACGGCCCCATTGATGCCAGCCTGTTCAACCGTCAGCACGCCTCGCACGCAATCGGAAGGCAGAGCGCAATAGCGCGTGCCGTATCGGATGACAAGAAATCTCGCCGAGTCGACCGCGGTTACGGCTTTGAAATGTCCGCGCAAGCTCATACTTGGTGTGCCCTTGAGAACCCCCTGGACTGTCCTCTAGGATGCGGCCAGCAACGTCACGCCTCGCCTGCATGCACCTCGGGTCCGATCCAGCGCTCCAGCTCCTGGATCAAGGCCCGTTCTTCAACCGGTTTGGCAATGTAGGAACTGGCCCCAATGTTGATAGCCATTTGACGGTGCTTGTCTCCAGCCCTGGTCGTCATGACGATAATAGGTGTCTGCTGGGTTTGCGGCCTGCTTCTCAGGGCCTGAATCACTTCATAACCGTTCAGCTTCGGCATCTCCAGGTCCGTCAGTATGAGCCTATAGCTCTGCGCGGACGCTTTCCTCAGACCTTCCTCACCGTCTACGGCAGTCTCAACCTCATATCCAGCGGTCTCCAACATGCGCCCTACGAACTTTCGGATACTTAGGGAATCGTCGATCAAAAGAATCTTCTTCTCACTCACCGGGGGAGCAATCGACGTGTCGAATGCTTTCTCACTGTTGGCGGCGATTGGCTCTTGCGAAACCGCATCAGCGATTGACGGTTTTTGAGTTCCCGTGACCAGCCTCGCAGGATCAAGCACGAGTACGACTCGTCCTTCCGGGTCGATGGTCGCGCCCCCGAACATAGAATGTGCGAGGGACTTGAGCGAAGCGATCGGCTTGATGACAATTTCCTGTCTGCCCAATAATTCGTCCACCACGAGCCCGATCGGCCCGACACCGGTCCGCACAATCACGACCGCTTTCCCAATCTCTACCGTGCCAACGGCGGCCCGATTCAGCAGCCGCTGTAGGGGTTGTACCTCTATCGCCTCGTCTCCTATCTGAATGACCGAGCGGTCACCCAGGTGCTGCAATGATCCGTTCGTCAACATGGTCACTTCTCGGACGCTTGGCAGCGGTATGCCGTATCGTTCTGACCCACTGCGGACCATCAATGCGGTTGCGATCAACAGGGTCAACGGGAGATGTAGCGTGAACTTCGTTCCGATCCCTCTGACAGATTCCACGTCGATGTGCCCGTTCATGCTTTCGATCACACGCTTGACCACGTCCATGCCAACCCCGCGACCGGCTTGTTCACCGACATGGTCCGCCGTGGAAAAGCCGGGCATGAAGATGAATTTGATGACCTCGCCCTCAGGAAGTGTCTTGGCCAGATCGGCACGCACGAGTCCGCGCTCGACAGCTTTGGTACGGATCTTTCCGATGTCGAGGCCGGCGCCATCGTCCTCGACTTCGATCACAACGGCATTTCCTCGATGTGAGGCGTGAAGATAAATGGTTCCGGCTGCCGGTTTGCCGATGGACACACGCACGGCCGACGGTTCGATACCATGATAGACAGCGTTCCTGACCAAATGGACCAAGGGATCGACCAATCGTTCGACAACGCCGGTATCCACTTCGGTATGCTCGCCCGAGGTGACCAGGGTGACCTCTTTCCCGGTCGCTCTCGCCATTTCCCGAGTCGCACGGCGGAACCGGGTAAACGGGGTGCCGATCGGAACCATGCGGGCTCTGGCAATCTCGTCCCGCATACCGAGCGTCAACTGCTGGAGCTGGCTCATATCTTCATGCGATCGCCGGATTGAACCGCTCAATTGCGACATCGACTCGGAAATATCGGCCGTGACCTCACTGATACGGCGCGCGAGAATGTTGAAATCATCGTACTTATCGAATTCCAGTGATCCGAAATCGCTGAGGCCGGGGAAGGAGGAGCCTGACTGGCCGGCATGCGAGCCTCTTACGCCGGCTGGGATGTTCGACACCACAGACGGAAGGGTAAAGGTGTGCTTTTCCTCGAAAGACCGGACAGAGTCCATCAATCGGCCTTTACAGGCAAGCACCTGCTGGGACAATTGTTCGAGCACTCGAAGACGTTGCTCCAAGCGGCCGCGGCCAATCACCAATTCGCCGACCAGATTCAACAATCGTTCCAAGCGGTCTCGGCTGACACGGATGACTTCTCGATCTTCACTCCCCGCGCTGTCTTTCGCTCTTGCATCGTTCTGTTTTGAAGAATCGAGATCCTGCGCATCTCTGGTCTCTGCGGCTGCCTGGGTTTGAATGGCCTGTGAATGATTAGACTGGGACATCGCCGCGACTATCGCGGCGGGGTTTTCCAGTTGCTTGAGCCCGTGCGAGGCGATGGTATAGCGCTGCCGTACGGTGTCCAGCAGTGTCGGATCTCTTCGCATCAGTAACCGCACGACGTCGATGGCCCTCAGAAGCATGTCGGCGTGGCCGGGCAGGACTTTCACGCGGCCGTCCCGCACAGCTCCCATGAAATCCTCGACATAGTGGGTCAGATCGCCGATCGCCTGAAAGCCGACGGTATACGCCGATCCCTTCAACGTATGGGCGGTGCGGAACAGTTGATTGATCAACTCTGGATTCTCTGGCTCCTTTTCGAGCCGAAGCAGTTGAGCCTCGAGCGATTCGAGATACTCCTGCGCTTCCGGGGCGAAGTAGGACAAAACCTCAGGATCCAGTTGTGGAAGCAGATAGTCGTCGGACAGCTGAAGCGGCTGGCCAATGGAATGGTCTGTTGTCTGGGACTGATCGATTGGCGATGCGACGACCGACACGGACGGGTGAACATCGGGCTTGGAAGCAACGGCCGACTGATCCACTGCCATGACGGCCTGTCCCTGTGCAATCGCATGGAGTCTCTGAATGGCGGCAGGAACATCGCGCTGGAGCTGAGCAATTCGTCCATCATCCCGTCGCATCAGGATTCGAATCACACCCGTGGCGTAGCCGATCGCTCCCCACAACACCTCTGACCCCGTGATGTGCTTTTCTCGGACGGCGATCAGGCAGTCCTCCATGCCATGCGCGACATCCCCCACGACAGTAAACCCAATGGTGTGGGCTGATCCTTTTAATGTGTGAGCGGTACGAAATAATGCATGAATCGTCTCGGCTTCACCTGGCGCTTCTTGCACGCGCCTCACGAGTCTGTCCACCGTATCCAGGTACTCTTCCGCTTCAGGTGCAAAATACGAGAGAACATCCGCATCGATGGATGGGATCAGATAATGGGGGGCGGGCAGGTTCTCACTTGACGGATCGGCATTCGAGGCCCCAGGTGACTGAACCAACAACCGCGCGACCTCGCTCCTCCACCGCTCACTCACAGCCACATCTTCGGAGCCTCCCTGTCGGACGACTTCCAGTTGGGCGGAAAAGGATTCCAGCATCCCTCGCAGCGCCCCAACGGCGTGCGGCCACAATGCCGCGTCAATCGACGTGGCCTGTTCCAACGTCGATTCGAGCAATTCCCCGAGCGTGGCCAGACCTGTGAATCCGTAAATCCCCGCAGCACCGCGAACCTTGTGAGCCCAGACGTATTGACTCTGCAGCTCCACAGCTGAAGGAAGTGCGTCTCCCGGAGGATGAAAGGATTCCGCCAGCGCCGTCGCGGCTTCGGTGGCTTCCATGACAAAGATGTCGATCAAAGCCTGTCGATCCAGTTCGGCGCTCATTCCAGTCCTTTCCTACAGGGAGCCCAGCCAGCATTCCTATGCGAGTTTGAACTGCGCAACCGAAGATGTCAGCCCGTCGGCGAGCTTTGCCATGTCCTCGACGGTCATACGCGCCGCATCCGTCGCCTTCTGCGTGGCAACGGCGCCGCCGGTAAAATCCCTGATCGACCGTCCGACCTGATCCGTCGACGCGGTCTGAGTGACAGCCGAACTCGCGATGGTCTGTGCCAACTCCGCGGACCGCTGCGCGATGCCCGAAATCTCATTGAACACTTCACCGGTACGAAGGGCCGACGCTGATCCGGCTTCCACCGCTTGAGTTTCCTGTTCCATCGCGACGACGGCGTCCTGGGTTTCCGACTGGATGACTTTCACGAGATCGGCGATCTCACGGGTTGCCTGCGTGGAGCTCTCGGCAAGCTTTCTGACCTGATCAGCGACGACGGCGAACCGGGCTCCGGCCTCACCGGCGCCGGCCGCTTCGATCGCCGCATTCAAAGCCAGCAGGTTCGTCTGATTGGCGATGTCTCGGATGGTCGACACGATCTGAGAAATTTCCAATGACCGGTCGCCGAGGGCTTTCACCTGTTTCGACATCCGTTGCACCGCGGAGCGGATGCTCTGCATGTCCTGCACAGTTTCCTGCACCGCAACCCGCCCGCGCTCGGTCGCCTGCAGCACTTGCTTTGCGGATTCAGACGAGGCGCCTGCCGTTTCAGCCACCTGCCGCATCTGCGCGGCCAATTGCTCGACGGCGCTCAGCGTTTTGACCGATTCGTCTGCCTGATGTTTGGCGGTTCCGGCCATCTGTCCCGCGCTGTCCCGCAATGTTCCCGCCGACTTGTTGACGCGATCGGCCGCTTCTCTGACCTGTTTGAGCAACTGTCCGAACCGGGAGATCATCAAGTTGAACCCGTCCGCCAGGTTACCGAACATGTCGGCCGTCACTTCACCACGCTTGGTCAGATCCCCTTTACCGACCTCGGACACCAACACGAGGAAATTCATCAACCGCTTTTGCATCTCGTTTCGTTCGTCTTCCGACGTCACCAGTGACGTGATTCGGTCCAACATCGTATTGAACGAGGTTGCCATTTGCCCGAGCTCATCCTTGGACGCAATCTTGGCGCGAGCCTGATAGTTTCCGTTGGCCGCGAGCTGCGCGACGCTGGCCACTTGGCCAAGACCGAGCGCCAGCTTGTGGGCGACCCAATACCCGAGCGCCAGACCAAGCAAGACGGCAATGAGTCCGCCGGCCACCAAGACCAGTGTTCCGTTCCATGCCAGCGACTTGGCGTCATCGTTCAGGTCGCTCGAAACCGCTTGGATGGTCTTAATCTGATCGGCATGTCGGCTGGTGACCAGGTCATACGCGGGAGCAATACTGACCGTCAGCGCCAACTGACCCAATTCACGCATTTGTAAGGCCTGAGACTGCGTCAGGGCCTTGGATTCGAAGCTCTCTGCAATCGCCGCAACGCCGGCTTCGGCCTGGGAGAAAAATCCGGACAGCGCCGCTTTCAAATCCGTCAGGCCTTTGGCCTCATCCAGTCCAGAGCTCGACGTCCGAAGGGGCTTCATGCCGTAATTGTTCACCAGCTGCATCGCCCGCTGTTTGTAGGGAGCCAGCTTTCCGATGTCCGCCTTGAAGTCCGCGGCACGCGGGGCTTTGGCCAAATCCTGCAGGGTTTCATGGTATTTGTTCACATTGAACAGCAGCTGATTGAAGTCGATCAACGCGACGGTGTAGTCGGCATAGATCTGATCCGCCTGCTGGCTCAGCCGCTTGTTGGTCCAGACGCCAAGCGACGCCATGAACATGATGATGACGCTGATGACACCGAACGTCACCAGAAGTTTGGACTGTGTTTTCAAATTCTCAAATTGCTGCATCATGCCAACCCGTGCCATGAGAGCCTCCTTCTCGCGTCCTCGGACCGTATAAAGCGTCGTTCAATTGTCTCCGGTTATGCTGCGTTTTCGAAATGCGAAAGCACGACGGATGTCTCCAACACCCCTCTGAGCCGATCCTCCAGTTTGACGACCCCGGAGATAAATGGATTGGCCGCGTCTCCCGTTCCTGACGGAGACGGCATGAATTGATCTCTCGCAATGGTGCGGATTTCCGGAACAGCATCGACCAGAACCGCGACTTGCCATGATCCATGCTTCAACACGACGGCATACCGAAGAACCGCGTCGTCTGCCAACCCGAACATTCCCCGCAGATCGAGAAGCGGCACCACCGCCCCACGCAGATTGGTCACGCCGACCAGTCCGGCAGGCATTCCCGGCACAGGAGTAATCGATTCCACGACGAACACTTCTCGGACATGTTGCAAATCGACCGTGAACAGCTCTCCGCCCAGCGAGATGATCGCCACACGGAGCGCGGCGGCACCGGGGGAAGGGGCGACGCCATTACCATGGGGTCGCCCCACCGACGGAACAGCCTTCTCAGGCTGACTGATCGGAACCGGCATAGAAGGCTGCGCCGACGCCATGTCTCTATCCCAGCACCCGTTTCACCGCCGCTAACAATTCTTCGCCCTTGAAGGGCTTCACGATGTGGGCGTTGGCTCCCTGTTGTTGTCCCCAAAACTTGTCGCTCTCGTTTCCCTTGGACGTGCAGAGAATGATCGGAATATTCTTGCATCGCTCATCGTTCTTGAGGTCCCGACAGGCTTGAAATCCATTGCGTCCCGGCATGACTACGTCCATCACAATGAGGTCAGGCTTTTCAGTGGCGACTTTTTCTTCAAGTTTGTCACTGTTCGGAAATGACACAACGCTATGGCTGGCTCCCTTCAAGACTCCTTCGATCACCTGGAGTTCGGCATAGGAATCATCAACGACGACAATCTTGCTCATCTTGCATTCTCCTTCAATTAATGGTGTATCGAACCCGGCACTGACGGTACATCTATTTGAGGGGCAGCACGACGCTGATCGCGCCGGCCAGTTCCCCTTCCTTCCATCCTTCCTTTTTGTGACCCGAGACATCGCGCTCACCCTTTGGTGATCCATGACAGCCTAAACAACTGGCAGCGGCATATTCCGGGTCCATCATGCGGAGAACCGGTCGGCCATCGAGCATGGTGTTGCGAACATACGACTGCCCCTTGGGATGTCGAGCATCGCTGAACATCCGCAGCACCTCGGCTTCGAAGTCATCGGGTTTGTTGCTGGGATTGCGATAGTCGATGCCCGTGAGCTTGAGCCGCACTCCGGATTTCTTGTAGAAATGTTCGCCCGTTCTCCTCGCAAACACTGCGGGGATAAAGCCCTTGAAAGAAATGCCGACCTTGTTGATCACCGGTTGCGCCTCGTCCACGACTTCCTTTTCGGCTTCGACTAAAGCCAGATACAGATTCGCCTGCGGCACGGCATTGGGAATGCGAAGATCGATTTTCGTCCGTTTTTTGAAGCGATCCATGACCTGGGCCGCCATATAGTCACCGGTAAACCCCTTGTCTCCCTTCGTCTGATCATTGATATTGGCCATCTGCTCGGACACGACTCCGCGCCCAATCTTGACAAGCTCGATCAAATGTTCGGCTACCTCTCCTTCATTCGCAGCGAGCGCAGATCCCGTCCACCCCGCCAATATGAAAACGGCAAGCGCGCCCATCGTCATCGTCCTCATACGTATCACTTCCATACCGCCCTCCTTGTTGGTCATGGCACGAGCATCGGCTGGACCATGCTCACGCGCTTACTCTTCATGGTGGGATTCATTCATCTCCACTTCGGTTGAGGACATCACTCCATTACACGGACACGCCTGCACAAGAGGCGACGGGGACCTGTGTGCCCGTCCATCCTCCGTTCAAAATATCCGAATATCGTACCCTGTCAACTTTTTTGGATTTTTGCACTCACGCAGACAGGCCATTCATCTCTGCCTGATCACCGAGGCAGTGTGCGATTGTTTATGGTGGCGAAGCCCAACCAGAACTGGAGCAGGTGGCGTGACCGATACCACGCAATCGCGGATGACACGGTGAGTGCGATCAATTTCCAGGATGACGATGAAGCATTATCGACAACGCGCCGGCGCCGACCCGGCCGTTATCGCGCTTTGGATGGGCGGAGGTTGTGTTGCCATCGACTGGAGCGCTGGAGCCCTTCGTACACGCAGTTTGCCACCAGACGACCGATGATCGATCCGATGATGGTGTGCGTCCCACTGTAGGACACTTTGGGACCATGACCTGAACTCGCGATGACGACGGCATCCGTCCCTGTACCGGTGGCCATATGTTTTCCGCTTGAACTGGGAACGCGGCACTCGAGTAGCGTCGCGGTCTTACTCTCCGTCGCCACCTGCACAGCACCAACCATCGCAGACCGAGACAGGCAAGCGTTCGTGACGAGAATGACGTTGATCGTTCCAGTCTGATCGCGTTGTTTGGGCGATCCTGTGTGACTTGCCGACTCACCGGCTCTCACCGCATTGGTCACCCCGACGGTGCAAAAACACATGACGGAGAATCTGCCAACCCGCTCGCTTGCTGTCACGAGTTGCTTGAGAGCGACCGCCGTCATCAATCCGACGCTGGGTTCAGCGGCACTGAGACGTGAAGCCACGTTTCTTAGATATCTCGCAGGACCGCTCCATGACATGCGTTGCAATCCAGGCCGCGTGCCTGCTGCAGGCCTTGCGAGAGGGTTCGCTTCTACCTGATGATTGATAATTGACCGTGCCATCGCAAACCCACCAGCCCGGGGTGCAGAAGACAACACACGATACGGTCGAGGGAAATCTATGACCAGCGTGTTGTCCGCGACTCGATACGATAGATCGATATGATTGGGTGTCCTTTTATGCATTCGTGTGAATTCTCAGCGTCTTCCTCAACAGGCGGACCAATCTATCGTTTTCCAGCGAGGTTCGAACGGCCAGGCGAATGGTCCGGCCATTGAGCCCCGGGGTTTGAGAACAGTCCCTGATCAGAATCCCCTTCCGCCCTAACATCATGGTCACTGCATCGGCACGCCAGCCCGGAGGCAACTCAATCATGACGAAGTTCGCATGCGAGTCGAATACGGTTAATCCCCCTATCGAAGCCAGACTCTCCATAAAACGCGGGCGTTCTTTCAGCATGAAGGCGAGCGATCGGTCCATATATCCACGATCCTGCATCGAGACGATGGCGGCGTGCTGGGCGAGGACGTTCACCGACCAGGGAGGCTGCAACCGACGAATCCGTTCTGCCGTGCTCGGACAAGAGATGCTGTAACCAATGCGCAGTCCAGGAATGGCGTAAAACTTGGTGAAGCTGCGGAGCACGACCACCAGGGGAAAATGTTGCAACCGCGGCACAATGGAGACCGCCGAACAATATTCCGCAAACGTTTCATCCAGAATGGTCCATGCGCGGGCTCGGTGAGCTGCTCTCAAGATCGTTTCCAGCTCCTCCTGCTCCCAAATTTGACCCGTTAGACTGTTCGGCTGACAGACAAACACGGCATCCACACCCCGCCTCTGGAGCTTCCGGCTCCGAATCCACCGTACGATCTCGCCACAGGAAGGACGATATTGCTCAATTCGCTTCGCCGACAAGAGAGTCGAACGGCCGCCGTGCTTCTCGACCGCGGCGGCATATTCTGAGAAAGCGGGCCCTGCAATGGCGGCTGAGCGGATCGACAGCGCACGAGGCACCGTATCGATCAACTCGGATGAACCGTTTCCAACTACGAACCAATCGGCCGGCAAATTAAACCGCACGCCCAGAGCGTACCGAAGCGCAGAGCATTCGGGGTCCGGGTAATGCCTGATGACCGGAAGCATATCCGCGAGCGCCCGCATGACTCTTTTCGAAGGACCGAGGGGATTGACACTCGCACTGAAATCGACGATCGCGTTGAGCGGTTTCCGAAGAATTCTCGAAGCTTGATGGACATTCCCACCATGCGTGGGCCGTTTGGTTACAGTGCCAGACATACGATCGATCCCGCAATACCGAGAACATAAGAGACGCTCATGATACGTTGGGCCTGTTCAATATGATTGGGGGAGAGCGCATGGACAGGTTCCCCGAGATACGGTCTTACGACCCTTTTGCCGTCATAATAGCTTTCGCCTCCTAACTGCACACCGATTGCACCCGCCATCGCAGCTTCCGGTCTACCGCTGTTTGGGCTCGCATGCTTGTGTCCATCGCGAAGCAGAACGGTGGCACCGCGTGTGGCGGCTTGCAAATCCCGCATGACAATTGCTCCCGCCGCAACCATCAACCATCCCGTGAGCCGTGACGGAATCCAGTTGAGCAGATCGTCCAACCTCGCGGACGCCCACCCAAACTCTCGATACTGGTCGTCCTGGTGTCCGACCAGCGAATCGAGTGTGCTCACGGCTTTAAAGGCCAATGCGAGCGGCACACCACCGAGAGTCAGATAGAAGAGCGGCGCGACAACGCCATCAGAGGCGCTTTCTGCGACGGTCTCGACGGTCGCCCTGACGATCTCCTGTTCGGAGAGTGGGTCGGTGTCACGGCCAACAATCAGGCTCACCGCCTTCCTTGCTTCGACAAGATCGGTTTGCCGCAGTGCATCGAGAACACGGTTCGAATGGTCCATGAGATCGCGCCAAGCCAACACCGTACTGGCAAGCCACAGGTTGACCACGAATCCAATCCACTCGTGGATCCCGGTGGCGACGGCAATGACAGCCCATCCCCCTATTGCGGCGACAGCCGGCAATCCCAAGGCGAGCACCGTACCGGCTATCCGAAGAGCCAGCGGACGCCGGCACGATGCGCGGATCACCTGTTCGAACCACACGCTGGCTGATCCCATCATCCGAACCGGATGAGGGAATCGGCGCGGGTCTCCGATTACCGCGTCCAATGCACAGGCCGAAATCACGTCGGCGGCTGTCATGGCCATCGGCTGAGGACAGGAATGCTCACGAGGAAGACCAGTTCCACAATTTCATTGGTGGCGCCAAGCGTGTCGCCGGTGATGCCTCCGAAATACCTGACATACGCAAATGTCAATGCTCTGCATACGGCGCCGCTTATGAGCACGATCAGTACGGCCAGCACAATTCCAAAACTCCAGGCTAGAAGAAAGAACACGGAAATGGTGGCCACAACGAGGTGACCGGCTTTCAGATGATCGAGGAATGGCGCAGCCAATCCGCCGCCTGGCCTTGCGTACGATGCGCCATACGCTCCGCTGGCCATGGACCAGCGGCCAACAGCCGGCATACACAATAATATGGACGTCCGGAGACCATCCGGCAGGGTCACAAGGGTGGCATAGCGGAGCAACAACGACAGACAGAGCCCGGTGCCTCCAATCGCCCCGATTCGGGGATCGCGCATGATCGTCAAACGCTCCGTGAAGGTCCGTCCACCGGCCAGTCCATCGAACGTGTCGGCAAGTCCGTCTTGATGGAGGCCGCGTGTCATTGCAACCAGCACGATCATGAGGATAATCGCTGTCACTTCCCGGGGGAACAATCCGGCCATGAGCAGATCAACCACTGCAAGCCCTGCCCCCAGGAGAAATCCGACGAGGGGATACCACATCATCGAAGCCGCGAGATCCCCAGGCATGGGATCGTGATGATGTCGGCTCAATGGGATGGCCGTGAGGAATTGCCAGGCCACCAACAAAGGGCGCAGCACCGCGGTCATTCGCTCCGCCCCGACACTCCTGCTTCTCCGAACGTCGCCATCTCCGTTAGAATCTTCACCGCAGCTTGCACCATGCCGATTCCCAAACAAGCTCCCGTCCCCTCTCCCAGCCGCAGATCAAGATCGAAGAGTGGGTTCAGCCTGAGTCTCTCCAGAATGATCCGATGCCCTCGCTCCACCGACCGGTGGGAGGCGATCAGGAATTCCCGGCACCGCGGAGCTACACCACAGGCAATCAATGCCGCGGCGCCGGCAATGAATCCATCCAAGACAACAGGCACCTTGACAGCTGCTCCTCCGAGAATGAGCCCGGCCATCCCGGCAATCTCCAATCCCCCGACTTTGGCCAGAACATCGAGCGGGTCTTCCGAGTCAGGCTGATGTATGGCCAACGCCCGTCCGATCACTTTAACCTTCTTTTCTCGAGCCCTCTCGTCGATACCAGTGCCGGCTCCCGTCACCGAATCGACAGCCGCGCCGGTCATGGCGGCGGTAATTGCTGAACTGGCTGTCGTGTTGCCTATCCCCATCTCACCGGTCCCGATCAACCCTGCTCCATCACGGACCGCGGCAGTAGCCAGTTCCACACCGACCATGATCGCTTGTTCGGCGACAGGTCGGCTCATGGCCGCCTCACGAAGCATGTTGCAAGTCCCTCTCATCAACTTCCGGTTGATGAGACCATCCGTCGTAGGAAATTCATGGTCGACCCCGATGTCCACCACGCGCACCGGGATGCCCACATGACGGGCCAGCACGTTGACCGCCGCGCCCGATCGAATAAAATTCAACACCATCTGGGCCGTCACTGCCCTGGGATAGGCGCTCACCCCCTCATCGACCACCCCGTGGTCCGCAGCGAATGTAAAGACGACACCCGACGGAACGGCGGGTTTGCGATCTCCAGTCATGGCGCAATACTGCACGGCTAACTCCTCAAGGCGGCCGAGGCTTCCTTGGGGCTTGGTCAAGTTGTCCAATCGCCGCTGCGCGTCAGCAGCGGCAGTCATATCAGGGAAACCAATCATACGTGTGACATCCAATAAAGACATAACTCTCCTATTTGATCTGAACAGGAAGCCCGCTCACCACTAAGAACACTTGGTCCGCTTCGGCGGCAATCAGCTGATTGAGAGCTCCTGCCAGTTCACGAAATCGCCTGGAGACTCTATCTGCAGGGACAAGGCCCATGCCCAACTCGTTACTGACGAGCACAGCCCGAGCGTGACTCTTCCGGATACACGAAAGAATGGCCTTTGCATCCTTCAGCACTCTTGAATCCGAGATTTCCTGTTCATACTGGTTCGACACCCACATCGTCAGGCAATCGACGAGAATCACGCGATACGACGCCGCATGCCGTTTCATCCATGCAACCAGTCCGAGAGGGACTTCCGCGGTCTTCCATGAGGATGATCGCGTGCGCCGGTGTCTGGCAATCTTCATCGCCATCTCCTCATCCAACCCTTGTCCCGTGGCCACGAATGCACGGCGCGCCGTCCGTTTCACACCGCGAACCGCTATGTTCATCGCCGCCTCACTTTTACCTGACGATGCGCCGCCCAGGACCAGGATCAGCTCGGATGCCGGCTTGTCCCTTCTCCGCACTACACTCCCTCTTCGATCAACCGGTCAATAACGGGTAGCGCCAGGTGCTTCACGACCACATCGGCCAGCCGGTCGATTTTAGCGTCCAATGAGTGGCTGTGTGTCACCGGGAGAACCTCCCATCCCTTCCATCGGCGCAATCGATTCAACCACCATCGCCGAAATTCGGCGCACTCGAACAGTCCATGCACAGAAGTCCCAAACTTCCTCCCGTGATCGAGGGAGACGCCATCATCAAGATATTCCTCCGCCGTCGGGGACTGCATATGAATGAAGGGCTGACTTTTTCCTCGAATGGTGGTGCGTCCCATATGCACACGATAGCCTGTCACTGCCGTCCCGCTCTCCGCGTGACGTCCTGCGACAGGTTGGACAATCTTCGGTACGGCGAACACGGTTTCGACCGGGAGGATTCCAAGCCCGCATGCTTCGGCCTGATCGGATTCCAGATGTTCCGGGTCCCGGATGGTCCGTCCAAGGAGCTGGTACCCGCCGCAAATGCCGCCGACCATACCACCGGCCTCCAGGACCCGTTCTGCAAAAGTGTCAAATTCACGAGCGCGAACGAAGCTCAATGCCTGGATCGTGTGTTTTGTTCCGGGGAATATCAGGGCATCCACCAAATGATCACCAGGTCGCTCCATTCGCAGAACTTCGACATCCGGCTCCGAGGCCAGCGGCTCGAAATCCGTCGCATTGGAAATTGCAGGGAGGTCCACGATGCCAACCCTGATGCGATCGGGCATCTTGTCAGTCGAAACAAATCCGCTCAACCACCCCAACGAATCCTCCTCCGGAATATTCATATCCTTTATATAGGGAACCACGCCGGCGCAGACCATCCCGGTTTCCTTCGAAACGCGAGTCAGCCCGCCGTCGAGAAGATGCTCGTCCCCGCGAAACTTATTGACGGCGAAGGCCTTCAAATGCCGACGATCGGGTTCGTCCAGCAATGACCAGGTACCGACCAACGAGGCAAATACCCCGCCTCGGTCGATATCCCCCACCAAAACAACCGGCGCCCCTGCGAACCGAGCCATCTGCATGTTTACGACATCGCAGTCCCGAAGATTGACCTCCGCGGGGCTGCCGGCGCCTTCGAGCACAACCAGGTCGAATTCGTGAGCGAGTCGCGAAAAACTTTCTTGTACCACAGACCAATATCGGCGCCGGATCATTCCGAAATCTGCGGCAGTCAATGTATCGCACACATCACCCGCGACAATCAGTTGAGCCCGGAGATCATCGGCCGGCTTAATCAACACGGGATTGAAATCCGCCCTCGGCGCCAGTCCGCAGGCCGCAGCTTGCACGGCCTGGGCTCGGCCGATCTCCTTCCCGTCCGGAGTGACGAAGGAATTATTCGACATGTTTTGTGCTTTGAAGGGCGCGACGCGAAGCCCTCGCCTCGTGAACACGCGGCACAGGGCCGACACGAGCGTGGACTTGCCGACATGCGACGCCGTTCCCTGGATCATGAGCGTGCGTGCCGGCATGCACTAGCGTTCCGCTTTGAGGTCTGCCGATTGACGCTCCCATAGAAACTCCGGCTCGCCGTGCATTTTGGCGACCCATCGCGCCAGGACGAACAGCGCGTCGCTCAACCGGTTCACGAATTTATTGATCTCGGCTTCGACCGTTTCTTCCCGCGACAGACGAATACAGACACGTTCCGCTCGACGGCAGATGGTTCGCGATACGTGCAACGTGGCGGAGACTTTCCCTCCGCCTGGTAAGATGAATTCCTTGAGGGGGGCTAGATCTTCCTGACAGCGATCAATCATATGCTCGAGCCCCGTCACGTCCTGCGCCGTGATCGTCGGCATGTTCTTGAAGCGATCACCTGCTGCCGTGGCGAGAATACTGCCGATATCGAACAGTTTGTTTTGAACCCATCGTAAATCGGTTTCGAGGCGAGCTGCCTGGACTGAGTCTTTTTCATTGTTCAGCGTCCGGGCCAGTCCAATCGATGCGTTCAGTTCATCGATGGTTCCATAGGCCTCCACGCGAAGACTGTCCTTCCACACCTGCTGTCCACCGGCCAAACGGGTTTGTCCCGCATCGCCGGTCCTCGTATAGACTTTTGTAATACGCATGTCAGGTCCTTTTCATGATTGCGGCAGTAGGACCGATTTCTCCGCTGACAATTTTCCTCAGACAGCTTGGGCAAAGACAATCGTCAAAGGCTTGCTCAATCCAATCCATCTGCTCTGTCGTCACAGCTAGTTGTCCGCACCAGCAGCAATACTGCCCGCACTCAAATGTCCCTCCGCACACTTCGCAGACCTTGACGATCGATCCCTTCATACAGTCCTTGACCTCCACGGAGCAAGCCGGGACGACGGCTCTTGCCGATCCGCCGTCCAGGCTCACAAATGTTGCTTCTCCTCGGACTATAACGGCACGTCGAAATTGATCCGTACCCCGCCGAATATCGATTTGATGGGCGTTCCGAAATACAAGACTTCTTCATACCGGCGGCCAAAAATATTGTCGGCTCTTCCATAGATTTGGACGGACTTACTGACGTCATAGGTGGCCGACGCATTCCAGACATAAAAAGACGAAATCGGTTGATCATTAAATGTATCATTGAACCGCTGCCCAATATATCGGCCCTCGAGATTGGCTCTGAACGATTCGACAGGCTGATAGCTGACTATGGTTGACCATTGATGGAGCGGCCATTTGGGCAGCCGGGTGTTCGCATTATCAGTCAGATTTTCGGTGTTCGTATACGTGTATTGGAACTGCACGTCCAGGCTCTTGATCCAAGGACGGTCACGAACCACTTGGATCTTGGCACTTGCTTCAAGTCCATCCGCCCTAGCTGCTCCGATATTCTGAGCACAAAACCCAAACCCTCCCGGTGGACATCCGGCTGGATCAAACACCGACAGGATCAGATTTTGATACCGGGTCCAAAAGTACCCGGCGCTTAACAGTACCCGGTCATTAAACAACGATTGATCGAGTGCAATATCTAGACCTTTGCTTTTCTCCGGTTTCAAATTTGGATTGCCGAAGTCGGGAAAGAATAGCTGATTGATCGTCGGAGCACGGAAGCCAGTTCCATAGCTGCCGCGCAACTTGGTTCCGGTTTCTTTGACTAGATAACCAGCTGTGACACGGTATGTAGTCGCACTTCCAAATACATTGTATTCGTCTTGCCGAATCCCTGCTGTTCCAAACAGACGGTCCCATAAATTGAGTTTGGCTTCGGCAAATCCTGCATTACTGCTCACGCCTTTGTTAGGAATGAGGCTTGTACCGTTCAGAGTATCGACAAATTCTCCAAGCTGCTCGCGAAATTGGTACCCCGCCGTCAACATTACCGGCTTGGCAACCTGAAAATCATGCTGCCACTCGATTCGATTACTGGTGGTGCTGATCTCGGAGTTGAAGGCAAACGGAGTATCCTCAAACCCAGTGACCAGATTACGCTGAAGCGTTCCAGAGCTCGTCACCAGATTATCGGTTGCTCGTGCCAACGTCAGCTTTTGCGACCACCAGTCCGTGATCGGTTGCATATATGAGCCGGAAAAGACATGCTGCTTGCTTTGCGTTTTTGCGCCAAGCACGTCGGCAGGATCAGTGAATGCGAATCCATCTAAGTTCGTAATTCCATCCATCCAACGAAAATTAAAATCCAGTCGTCCGTCTTTCGGAAGATCGACTCCCAACCTGACTGAACCCTGCCAGTTATGAAACCCGTCCCGTTCACTTGCACCGCGTCTGTAATTGATGGCGGAAAAGCTGGCTGTATCCCACCGAGTGAGGGATGCGGCTACATCGACCGGTCCCTTCTTTCCCGAAACGGTGGCCCCTTCGCGAATCGTATTAAACGATCCGTACTCTGCAAAGCCCGAGACGTTCGGCGTCTCTCGTCCACGTTTCGTTGTGATATTGATCACGCCGCCCATGGCATCCGAACCCCACATCATGCCTTGACTGCCCCGCAGGATTTCGATGCGTTCAATGTTGTCGCTCGTCAAATTGGCAAAATCATAGGTGCCCAGTGTGGCACTGTTGACGATGGCGCCGTCGATCAGAACGAGCGTCTGCTCCGGTGTTCCTCCCCGCATCCGCACATCCACATTCGTTCCCGGTCCGCCGCTTTGAAATACGGCCATCCCTTGCGCCCATCGTAACGCCTCAGCCACGGTTCTGACCTTGCGCTGTTGCATTTGTTCGCCGGAGATCACTTCGACGGCGCTCGTAACTTCTCTTATGGGAGTTTCCGTTTTTGTGGCACTGACGACCACTTCCTGAGTTTCTATGACTTCGGATGACTCGGCCATCGCAACTTCTTGCGCACGGACGGTCTGAACGGGAACCGCGAGGCCGATCACAAGAATCAGCACACGAATGACAAGGCAGACGGAAACCTGACACATGGAAACCTCCCTTTGGCTCGAAGGGTGTTGATGCGCTCCGTCGGTCGGGTCTCCTGACTCGCGGATCGATGCTTCTCTGCGCCTTCCCATCCTCTTGCGAGATCGGCTGAGAGCACGCCGCACCGGCGTGACCAGCCGATGCGACGGACCACTCGGTTCCGTCGTCACATTTCTAGACAGTGGCGTTCGTGCAGAGTCGCTCCCCGCTTACAGTGGCGGCACCGTGATGGTTTTTCACCATCTTCCCCGTCACCGACGGCGTTGGTCTGACAATCCCTCCTCAATATCCCATGCCCTGATCGGAATGACGGGTGGCCGGGCACGAACCTTCCCGTCTTTTCTTCTATCAACTCGAACTCTGAGCGGATCGATCTCCCGGTAATGTAATCCGTGGAAGTCCAGATTCCGGATGCCGGTCGATCAGGACATCGCAACTATAAACCTGGCGCAAGACATCGGCCCGCATGACGTGTTCCGGCGAGCCCAAAGCTTGGATAGCCCCGTCTTTCATTACCGCAACTCTATCGCAGGACTGACTGGCGATATTCAGATCGTGCGAGACCAAGACAATCGTCATGCTGCTGTCGCGTTTCAGCCTGCGCAGGAGCGCGCACATCTCAACCTGATGCTGCAGATCCAGAAATGCGGTCGGTTCGTCCAATAACAGGATCTTCGTATCTTGAGCGAGCGCGCGGGCGATGATGACACGTTGCCGCTCGCCGCCCGAGAGCTCCGTGACGGCTCGTCCGGCAAGCCCCCAGACATCCATGGTCTCCATTGCCTGTTGCGCGATCGCTCGATCGTCTCGGCGGTCCCAGCCAAATCCCATGTCCCAGTAGGAATGATGGCGATGCGGAAATCGCCCCATGAGAACTGTTTCGGCTACGGTAAACGGAAATGACAAATCGGATTCTTGGGGCACGAATGCCACGGACCGTGCAACCTTATCCGGAGTCAAATCCCACAAAGAGTGTCCAAATAATTCGATGGAACCCTTCGAGGGTCTGGCAATCCTCGCGAATAGTTTGAGCAGAGATGTCTTTCCGGACCCGTTGGGCCCGACGATTCCCAGGATTTGACCTGACTCGACATGGAAATTGACGTTTCGGATGATCCAGGGTGAAGCGGCCTGGTCTTGTTTCCCATAGCGGAAATGCAAGCCGCGAACGTCGAACGCATGCGGGACCGATCCCTGTGACTCGTTCTCTGCCGGCAAATTCATCTCGACGGAGGCGTTCACGACATGCGGTCCTTTCTCCAGACCAACAAATAGACGAAAAACGGACCACCGGCCAATGCCGTCACAATTCCCACCGGTAGTTCCGACGGCGCCGCGTACGTTCGGGCAAGTGTGTCGGCAACCGTCAGAAATGCGCCTCCGATCAAGACTGAAGCAGGCATAAGGAGACGGTGATCCGCACCAAACACCATACGCACGGCGTGGGGAATCACCATGCCAATGAAGCCAATCATGCCGCTGAAGGACACGACGGCGCCGGTCATCAAGGCCGATAGGAGAAGAAGATTCCGTTTCACCCGCTCGGTATCAATGCCCAGAGACCGCGCCGCATCCTCGCCGAACGCCATCAGGTTCAGCACGCCGACGTGTCTCAGCAAGAGAAATAGACCCAGCAGCACATACAAAGAAAAGACCGACAATGCGGGAAGAGCTGGAGCCGTCAGCGACCCCATGAGCCAGGCCATCATCCCGAACGAACGATTCGGATCCAGGATCGAGGTGATGAACATGATGAGTGCCGAGAAGATCGCATTCAAGATGACGCCGGCCAGGAGGACGCTGTGGATGGGGAGACGGTCATAACTCACCGCCATACGATAGATCACGGCCAACGCCATGAGGCTTCCCAAAAATCCGCATAGCGGCAACGCCGATACCGACAGTATCGTCGTACCCACGCCGAAAAGGACGGCCACCGACACGCCGAGCGCCGCTCCACTCGACACCCCGAGCACGTAGGGATCTGCCAATGCATTGCGCAGCAATGCCTGCAATGTGACGCCGATCGCGGCCAGGCTCGCTCCTGCCAAAAATCCCAACAACACCCTGGGAAGGCGCACCTGCATCAGAATGGTGGCGGTCACATCGGAATCGGCCGTCCCGGGGAAGCTTGTGATCGTCCGCCAGATGATTCCGAACATTTCGCCCAATCCGATGTATTGCGTACCGAACTGAAGGCATAACACCACTGTCGCCACCGATACCGCGGATAAGAAGATGATTATGGTCAACCAACGCTTCGTCGTGAGCGTGGACTGTTGAAAAGTATGGTGATCAATTTCTTGCGAACGAGGGACGGTATTCGATGCCTGGACCATGTGAGTCGGCTGGGACGATGGAGGATGCGAAAGAGTCGGCATCATGGTCGGGTCATGACAGGGTCGTCGGCAAATGCCTCCGGATGGATGGCGCGCGCGAGGAGTTCCAGCCCTTCGACGATTCGAGGACCCGGCCGATTGAGCGCGTCGGAGGAGACATCTCGGAACTGTCTGTGACGAACGGCCGAAAGGCCGTTCCAGCGATTCCATTCTTGTTGCTCGCTTTTGGGGATCCCCTCGAGAGAACCGACTGGGAAGATCAGGACTTCGGGGTCTTCGCCCAAAACAGTCTCCATACTCAGTCTGGGATACGGCATTGGAGTTCCGGAAGCAATATTGAGCCCTCCCGCCAACCCGATCATTTGATGGATGTAACTTCCCGGCCCGACGGTAATCAGCGGATGACTGTTGAGGACATAGAGCACGCGGCGTTTTCCGGATGCGGCGACCCGTCCGGAAATCTCGCTGATGCGCTCACGCATGGCTTTCGTCAAGCGATCCGACACCGGCGTCCGATTGAAGATCTTCCCCAGGTTCTGAATTTGTACCAGAATATCTTCGACAGTCTTGGCCTCCAGAAGAAAGACCGGAATCTTGAGCTCATCGAGCTTAGCCAAAATTTCCGCACGGAGAAATTCCTGCGGGGCGACGACGAAATCCGGCTTGAGGGCAAGGAGCGATTCAAGATTGGGACGCGCATACCCGACTTTCGGTTTCGTGAGGGCCGCCGGAGGATAGTTACAAAACTCCGTGACCCCCGCAATGTCTTCGTCGAGTCCGAGCGCAAACAGCATCTCGGTAATGCTCGGAGCAAGTGAGACGACTCTCGCAGGCGCCTTGGCAATGTAAATGTTGCGCCCCGCGTCGTCCACGAAGGTGCGTGGCGTGATATTCGCCATGAATGGCATACCGGTGAGAATGCCTTGCTGACGGCGTTTCATGATAATCGAGTCATCATCAGCGATTGCAACCGTCGGCCAAGCGACGAACAGCAGACACCAGGCCGCTAGCAATCGCTCAATCCACGATGTATGTTCGGTCCGGCAATGCAAACAAAAAATCCCCAAGGCCTAGGAGACCCTGAGGATTGCACCCGCTTCTCATCCTCGCCTGTTCCCCAGCCCTCGAGGGAACGGTGGTCAACTCTCAGGGCAGGTCTTCTGACTCGTGGTTCACCCTACTCCCTGCGCCTTCCCATCCTCGCCGGACAGTGGTCCTCGCAGGTTTCGTCCCCACTCACAGCGGCGGGACCGTGAGGGATTCACACCCTCGTTCCCTTACCCGGGAGACTATGTTGGCGGCAACTCTAGGAGAGAGGGATAAAACTTGTCAAGGTGAATATTCCTGGAGCTCTCAATCAATGGATATGGCCGGACCCAATGGACGGGCGGAGGCTCTTGTTATAGACGAATCTGCTGTGATATTTTATTCATTCGAACATCCACCTCGACGCAAGGGAGTCTCCCGTGGCATTTGCATGTGATATTTGTTCGAAGAAACATCAGACTGGCAACAACGTCAGCCATGCCAACAACAAGACGAAACGGGCGTTCAATCCAAATTTGCAGCGTGTTCGGGCAATCATCGATGGTTCGACCAAGCGCATCAAGGTCTGCACGCGCTGCCTTCGCAGCGGGCGGGTTCAAAAAGCCGTCTAGCTTCCCCACTCATTTCCTACTGAGCCGACCATAACACGCGACCAGTCCGGTCCGTGAGTTTGATGGCGGGTTGTTCGTCGGGAGACAGGCTGAGCTTTCTGGAGCCATCCCGACTTGTCAGGACCAGCCCCACCTCTCCATTCGCATCCAAACCGAGTCCGGCCCGAGCTTTGCCGCTTTGGTCCAATAAAAGGAATTCCTCCGCATGGACGCCGTTCGTCTTCTGCGCTCCTGCAGGCACGGCCCCTACCAACCATCCGATGAACGCTCCTCCGATCATGCTTCCGTAGAAGACCGCAGCGAGTATTAGCATAAATCTGAGACGATTCATGACAGATCCTTTCTGTATTAAGTCACAGTGTTAACCCGGCATGTCGGCAAGTACTGAAGTACTGAGCGGTGTCGATGCAGGTGAGGAGATGTGAATCTACTGCGTCGCTGGATCGGTCCGTGTTATCCAGCTTTTCTCAATGTCTCTGCCCAAGGATCCTTCGCAATTCCCGCGTCGTTTACTATCTTCATAGATGTTGGAGCGGGCGATGGGATTTGAACCCACTTCGTCGCCGGATCGGCTCTGAAGCACGCCTCCCGGCTCCTGCGGAGGGGGCCAGCCCCCTCGCAGCCTCCCCTCGAAAGGGCTTACCCCTTTCGGAATCCCCTGTCGCGGGATTCAAATCTCATCAGAATCTTCACCAAATTGGAGCGGGCGATGGGATTTGAACCCACGACAACTAGCTTGGGAAGCTAGGACTCTACCACTGAGCTACGCCCGCTCGCGATGAAATTTCGAGCACTTATAGTTTCGGCTCCGGCCGCCACACCCTCAGGTGTTATTAGAGTGTTAGTTTTGTGATTATGAAGCTTCTTGGCCGCAGCATGCAAGTCGTCCGGCGTAATCGTGTTATACCGGCGATGCATGCGGTCTGACTTATGCCCCACGATCTTCGTGGCTGTTGCTGTATCGACCCCTGCACGTCTAAGGTTGGTGCTCGCGGTATGCCGGAAGTCATGAATTTTGAGATTCGTGATACCCGCTCGTCGGCACGCCGCGTTAAAAGCTGTTCCGATCCGCTTCACCTCTGCACCGTTATACAAGAACACCCTCTGAGTGTCCAGGCGCCGCTCCTTCCACAATTCCGTGAACACTTGATACACGGTGGGAGTCATCGGAACCAGGCGCACCTCTCCGTTCTTTGTCTCTCTTAACGTGAACTCCTTGCGGCGCATATCCACGTCTGCCCATTCAAGCCTTAACAACTCCCTTTTCGAGGACCCACCTCATACGCCACCGTCAGAAGCCTTCGCAGATGTGGCGCAAGTGTCGCCTTCAGCCGTTCCCATTCCTCAGGGCTCGCGATTCTGTCCCGTTCATTCTGCGGGTTCGGCTTTGGCACATGTGCAGCAGGATTGTCAGTCACTAGACGAAACTGAGGGCTCCTGGCCACGTTGAACATGTGGGTTAATGCCATGTGGTCGTGGTTAATGGTCTGAAGCTTAACAGCGTTACCGGCATCAGTCCGCTTCCATCGACACTTCTTGCAAGTCGCGGCATTGACCCACTTCTGACACTTGGGGCACCGTGTACGTGAATACTGGACACGTTGCGCCCGATAGGCGGTTACATCCTCCGGTGTGATAGCGCCTAGCGCCTTATCCGCAAAGAAATCGGGGAGATTTTTGACTGTTTCCAGCGCCAGATACTGCTTCCCCCCTGGCGAAACGTGATGGATTGAGATCGAGCTTTGCGAGGACTCGCGATTTGTCCACTCATCAGCTTCGTACGAAGGACAGCTTCGTGACGCTTCGCCTCAGTTCTGTTCAGAGATCCCACTTTCCAAAATTTCCGCCATTATGTCTGAGCGATTGTAGTCAGTGAAGAGGTACCTCCCTAGACCCCAAGGATTAAATTGCTTCTAAATCAACTTTGAATAAAAATCCGTTCTCATCAATTCTTTGAGTTTCTTCCAGCCCCAATCCGAGTCGCGCTTCCAAACGTAATATGCGGCTGGCAATGTGCCTCCAGATAAAATCACGTCTACACGTTGCATAAACCCATGGATTTCAAGTTCCTGTAACACCGCCGCCGCAAAATTTGCTGACCTGCTGCCACCTCCTGAAATAGCGATTCCGATGAAGGCTTAGGCTTTTCTGTTTCGGCAGATGCCAGCGAATTATCCGGTACTTCAATTGTAGAGGGGACAGAGGTGTCACGCAGGATAAAGTCATTAGTGCTGGCATTGGAGTTCAGAAACCGACAGCTGAGTATTCCGCACAAGAAAACAAGGATCATTGCCAGATTGCCAGTTCTTAATGATGGCTTAGTGATCGACAACTTGGATCGTGTGGAGTAATGCGAGCAACTCGCTTCTCCGGTGACAATTCGCCGTACCCACAGCTCCTTAACAGTCCGATTCCAAGGATGGTGTATGTACAAAAAGTGGATTTCAGATGATGCGGAGGAGGTAAGCTATGCATGAAGAACTTCTGACATCTTCAGTTGGTAGGAGATTAGCATGTAAACAACCTAAGTCCAATCATCAACGGCTGGGGTCATTTTAATGCAATGTTCTTAAGTGAAATCAATCACTGCCGGGCGGAATGTTGCTAAATCTCAATAAATTATGACGCATTTCGAACCAGATACGAACCAATGTAGTGTGCCCGATAATCCAATGATTGGAGCGGATTGACCTCAGTATGCGAATTCGCGGGTCTGGTGATATTAAGGGAAAGATATCTTACAAACCATAAAGGGTCTCCTCCGTTGATTCCATAAGACATAATTCTTGAATCAGTGCCACTGCTAGGGGCAGCCAAATATTGTTTGCCATTCATAAGGTCTAGTAACACCTCAATGCCGGTGTGATTCCGTGAGTCATTGGGTGACGGTAAAAATGCCGGTTCAGTCAGACCTTTGGTTATCCCTGCGTGGCCGTAGAGTACTCCAATGTCGCCACCAATTGCGTAACGGAACCCGTGGGTTGTCGTAAACCCTCCGAACCCCGCCAGGACCTCGTTAGCCGATCGATTTGCCGTTGCGGTCAGATTCAGCCACTCCAGATTGGTATCAGTGTCCAACGTGAGTAGTTGGTCTCCAGTCCCAGGATTAAGATCCTTCTGAATAAGTGACATGGAATATCCTCCATAGTGAAAAGCGCTTCAGAGCGGGTCAAGTAATGCACCTGCCAGGTTATTCATTTGCTGGACCGCAAAAAGGCTTATTTGAGATACCCGTATATGTGTAGTCGTTCCGTCCATGGCCCGCCTGACAACGGACACGTCCCCAAATTGGTTGTGCATATGCTCGCACCATTAAATGCTGACGAAGCATCGGTGTTGTGATTATTCTGCTTCCTCCCTCCAATGCTTTGTTCAGGCCATTTGTCAGACCATCCGAGAGCCCAGCTGCTAGGCCTCTACTAAGGGTCTGTCAAAACTCATCGCCCCTGTCACAGCACGACTTTTCCACCTCATCTTTGTCGTAACCTTGCTTGTCTAGCTCAATGCGCCGTTCAATAGTACAGCCGCTCCAGGCATCCGAGTCGACAAGCACCAAGCCGGGACGATCAGGCTACACAATGTGATAACAGCCATAGCATGTTTCATCGTAACCTCCTTCAGAGTGGTGATTGAACTTTCACGTTCAATCCCTACGGCCAGAGATTCTTCAACATTACGAGTGCAGATCCCGCGCCCAATCGCACTGTGAGGACGAGCACTGAATCGAAGAAGCTTCTCATGGTTTTATTCCGTTTGTGTCCTGGTAAGACTCCATAATCTGCAACTGCTGGACCAGTGGCGTACAAAACATGTTTCAAAATTTGAAAGAAGCTATATCAACGGTTTCAATGGTGAAGGTCGAGTAGGAATGTACGAGACACCGCCATGGTTGTTGAAGGTGGCCCGTAACCTGCTGGGATCACAATCGATACACCCGATACAAATAGATACGCCGGAGCAGGTCGCTTAAATTGCACTGATTAGGTTAATAGTCGGTACTTCTAACCAGACTTCAGAGCAAGCACTTCTGTTTTTAACTGTTTTTGTCCTCGTGACGCATTTCGATATAGGACCGTTCGATTGGAGGCATCAGCGTCTGCCCTTGAGAGTAGGTATTGTACAGTGTTAGAAGACCAACAAGTCGGAGTGGCCGCCCGTCACTGCTTATTATGGAGATCAAAACTGGCTATAAAGAGGTTATCCAAAACGCACGCGTCTCATGAATGGATTCCAGATCGGTGTAGTTCAACCTCGTCCATGGTTAAACCATCCGATTGAACCGGACTATGAAGCCGTCTCTTTTGTAATTCCGTCCATTGCGTTTCCCTGGTTCCCATTCGCCTTTGGGTTCCCATTTAATAGTTTGCAGATACGACCAAGTGGAGCTGGGAATGGCTCATCCGACTACATTCTTTTCGCCAATATGTGGCTCCACTATCCGCAGACATGATCACAGCAGGTGTCCGAGCATTTCCAAATTGCATAAACGATCAACACCGTGGCTTGCCATGAGCTCTTCATAGGTGCTCCATATAGTCTCACACTGCACATTCTTTAAGGTGACCTATACCATTTAAGACATGGGCAGCCACAAGGGTGCCCGTGGCGTGCACCCAACGTCTGGTCGTGGTCCGAGGTGCAAAACGAGGTGTCGATCAGGTGTTATTACAGTGTTAGGAAGTACACTAAAGTGTGGTGAATTGCAGTTACTGGATGCTACTAGAAACGAAGGAGTAAAACGCAGAATCCTCACTAACGACAAGGGATTGCCTACGCCATCAAAGGCTTAAGCAATCCCCCTAGGTAAGATTGGGAAGCTAGGACTCTACGAGTCCTACGCCGGCCTTTGACTCAAGTCAAGGAAGCGAGGGCACTAGGGCGCCAATTGTACAAGCGCAAACTTCCGTCGTCCGACTTTCAGCTGATACGATCGCCCGGCTGCCAATGCAATGAGCATGTTGGCATCGGTCTGTTTTTGGCCGTCGACTTCCAGTCCACCCTGAATGATCAGCCGCCGGGCTTCGCTCTTACTGGGAACCAGTCCGGTCCTCGCGACCAGATCTGCCAGTCCGATGGATCCGTCGGGTTTGACATCCGCCGGATGTAAGATGACGGTGGCATCCGGCTCACTGGGAAATTCACGCTCCCGGAATTTCTGTTGAAATTCCTCGCGAGCGTTCTTCCCCGCTTCCGCTCCGTGATAGCGTTCGACGAGCATCTGGGCCAGGGACTGCTTTGCCTCCATGGGATGAAGGTTCTTGACCGCTGCAAGGTCTTCCGTCGTCAGCAACTCGTAATACCGAACCATGAGCTCATCGCTGATGGACATGACCTTTCCGAACATGTTGCCGGGCGCATCTTCCAATGCAATGTAGTTTCCAAGGCTCTTGCTCATTTTCCTCACGCCGTCGAGTCCTTCAAGCAATGGCATCGTAATGACGACCTGTGGTTCCTGGCCATAATCCCGCTGCAAATCACGGCCAACGAGCAGGTTGAATTTCTGATCCGTACCTCCCAGTTCCACGTCGGCCTTTAGCGCAACTGAGTCGTATCCCTGTACCAGAGGATAGAGAAACTCGTGAACGCTGATCGGCTTTTGATCCCGGAATCGATTCTGAAAATCGTCCCGTTCCATCATACGCGCAACTCTGTAGTGCGCCGATAGCTGAATGATCCCTTCCGCCGTCATGGGAGTCATCCATGTGCTATTGAATTCGATCACGGTCTTCGCAGGATCGAGGACTTTGAAAATCTGTCGCTCATAGGTTTTTGCGTTCTCCTGCACCTGTTCTTTTGTCAGCGCCTTTCTGGTTTCCGAGACGCCTGTGGGATCACCGATGAGCCCGGTGAAGTCTCCGATCAGGAACATCACATGATGGCCCAGATCCTGAAAATGCTTGAGCTTATGAATGAGAACGGTGTGCCCCAGATGAAGATCCGGAGCGGTCGGATCGAAGCCGGCTTTGACACGCAGTGGTCGCTGTTCTTTGATCGCACGCGTGAGTTTCGATTCCAATTCGGCATGATGAATGATTTCAACAGTGCCGCGGCGGATCAGATCCAATTGGCGTGCCAATTCGCTCATGTTTTCTTCCCGTCTTTCGCCAAAACGCTGTGCCCGGGGACATCGACCAATGTACGGATGCGCTCCAGCGTTTTCTTGCCGATTCCCTTGACTGTACGCAGATCCTCTACGCTGCGGAAGGACCCCAATTCTTCCCGGTGCTGAATAATGCGGCCCGCTAGGACCGGTCCAATTCCTGGAAGTCCTTCCAGGTCTTGCGCGGTCGCACGGTTCAAATCCAGTCTCCGAACAGCAACCGAAGTCCGGGGTCGATCTAAACCCTCCGCATGTTGGACAGCTGAGGGAACCGCAACCGCCTGGCGGAGTTCAGGCATCTGAGTCTGCCGAGGTGCCTGAACATCTGCTCCCCGGTCCTCCTGATCAGCCTGCGGAAGCCCCCATCCGACCCAGAAGATCATGGCCATCGTGAAGACGACCATCCCCAACCTGATGAGAAGAGAAAGGAGCACTAAACCACCGGTTTCGAATTTGATCTGTGGACTTACAATCGGCTGGATTCTGCGGGCGACCATCTGGCCGAATCACAGCCGACTGATCCGGTATCCAACAGGCCGAACGCACCGCCTTCTGGATTATCTTCTAGTTCGACGATTGAAAATGGGTTTTACTGGGGATGCACCCTCAATGCAATAGACTCTAATGGCTGCGTCGAATTCCATATCCGTGACGCAAGCACCGGGGTTGAGCTGACTGAATCACCCGCGACCTAGCCGCCGGTCCTGCGCCAAGAATGGCAATGCGCCTCAGCATGCAAGTCGCTTAGTGCTTTTGCCCGGCGAGGAACACCTCATACTGCGCGGGGGTCATCAATGCGTCGATTTCACCGTCGTTGGAAAGGTCGATCACAACCATCCAGCCATTGCCGTAAGGATCTGAATTCACGGCTTCCGGATGGTCTTTGAGGCCCGCATTGACCTGAGTGATGGTTCCACTCACCGGAGTGTAGATCGTGGATGTGGTCTTGGTGGATTCCACTTCGCCGATCTGCTGTCCGGCTTTCACGACGGTACCGGATTTCGGCATGTCGATGAACACGATGTCTCCGAGCGCATCCTGCGCAAAATGGCTAATCCCGATCGTGGCCTGCTTGCCATTGACACGAACCCATTCATGTTCCTTATGATATCGAAGATCTGCTGGAATCATAGACTCCTCACCTGTCTGTTCAGAATCTCCTAGCGGACAACATCCATTTCAGGGAAGAAATAGGCGATCTCCTGCTTTGCCGTTTCCGGCGAATCGGAGCCGTGCACCGCATTGAATTCGATGTTCGCCCCGTGTGCGGCCCGGATGGTTCCCTTATCGGCCTTCGCGGGATCCGTGGCTCCCATCAGGTCACGATTCTTCTTGATGGCATTGTCTCCGCTGAGGATCAACACCACAACCGGCCCGGACGACATGAAGGTGCAGAGGCTGTCGAAAAACGGCCTGCTCTTGTGCACGGCGTAGAACCCCTCCGCCGTCTGCTTGGCCATCACCATCATCCGCATGGCGACAGGACGAAGCCCCGCTTGTTCGTATCGGTGAATAATGTCGCCGATGACGTGCTTCTTGACCGCGTCCGGCTTGATGATCGCTAATGTTCGCTCACTCATTGCTTCAAATCTTCCTCCAATTGGATTTGCAGAATATAAAAATCGCGATGTGCATTATAGGGACGGGCTGTCGGAGATTCAAGGCGCAGGAACCGCTATCGGGCGAAATGTCTCGACAATTCAGACGGCTTGAAGATGCCCCGTTCGGTAATGATGCCTACGATATTGGCGGCCGGCGTGACATCGAATGCCGGGTTATAGACCTTCACCCCCTGTGGGGCCACCGGATGACTGCCATGGATTGAGGTGACTTCCAAAGGATTTCGTTGTTCGATTGTGATGTCTTCGCCTGAAGCGGTCTTCAGGTCGATCGTGGAATAGGGCGCTGCAACATAAAAAGGAATGCCATGGGCCTTCGCCAGCACGGAAACGGAATATGTTCCGATCTTGTTCGCCACGTCTCCGTTCGCCGCAATGCGGTCCGCACCAACTACGCAGAGATCAATCCTCCCCTGGCGCATCATGGCTCCGGCCATATTATCGGTGATCAACGTCACGGGAATGTTGTCCTGCATCAATTCCCAAGCCGTCAGTCTGGCGCCTTGAAGGACAGGCCGGGTCTCGTCCGCTATGACTTCAATGCGCTTTCCCTGCTCCCAGGCTGCGCGGATGACGCCGAGCGCCGTGCCATATCCCGCTGTTGCCAGCGCTCCCGCATTGCAGTGGGTCAGCACGGTCTGTCCATCCTTGATCAATTGGGCGCCATGTCGCCCCATCGCCTTACACAACTCGATATCCTCATCCAAGATGGACTGGGACTCCTGGAACAATGCGCTCTTGATATCCGGGATGTTCATGGCACGGCATTCGGAGAGCTTTCGCTTCATACGCTCGATCGCCCAGAACAAATTGACAGCGGTCGGTCTTGTGGCGGCCAAACGATCGCAGATCGAATTCACCTCCCGCGCGAATGTCTCGTACTGTTCGGCGCCGCTCGTTCCTGCCCCTAAGGCAACTCCCATGGCCGCCGTCACCCCGATGGCCGGAGCTCCCCGAACTTTTAGTTCGCGGATCGCACTGACCACGGCATCCACAGTGGAGCATTGGAGAAACTCAACATGCTCGGGTAAGCGACTCTGATCAAGCAGGCGGATGACACCTTGTTGCCATTCGACGGTGTGCACCATGGGCTCTTGTAACCAGAATGCACCGGGAGTGCAAGAGGGAATTGGCTGCCGAGAGAGCTTTCAGCAAGCCAGGCTAAAGCGCTTCATCCTAAGGTAGGAGACAGGGTGCCAGGTGACGTCAGCGTACATTGACTTTCTTATCGACGAACTGAAGCAGCGGGGCAGGCTTGGGTTCCGACGGTCCGAGTTCTCGTTCCAGCATGGCACGGATAAAGCCACTGGTGGTGTAGCCCTGCTGTTTGAGGGCATCCAGCTTCTGTTTCAGTTCTTCCGGCAATTGAATGACGATGCGGACCAATTTCGCCATGGCAGAACTCCTTCTTCAACAGGCAACGACGAAGCAAATCAGCGGCGTGAGTTGCACACGCTGTGCCCTGTCATGGCCATATTCTGCATGAATGAAATTGCGCACTTGTGGGTCTACCTCCTTACATTCAATGGATCAGGTCCCGCCTCGTTTGCCCGTATCCGTACAGGGACGAACAACCCGCGCAACCTCCGCTCAGGTTCGATCCTTCCATCGCGTCCAAACCCGATACCAGTTGTCGCATTCACAGGGCCAGCCGCATGAGGAAAGATCGATGGGTTGAAGTTTCCGATCGCGTGTTCGATGCACGGTCAGCACCTCCTCGGAGCCGTTGCCGGTTATCCAGATTCCCCCATCACGATCTGTACGATATAGCGAAACGTGCTCGTCCACATAGGCTTGAATCACTGCGGCTGCAGGATGATTGTACGGGTTGTGTTTCCCGGCCGAGATAATCGCGACCCGCGGATGCAGAGAAGCAATCCAGTCCCGATCGAGCGAGCTCACAGCCCCGTGGTGAGGAACTTTGAGAATTTCGATGGACCGACGAATCGGTGCAGCCTTGATCCGATTGATCGCCTCCCTCTCGATATCGGCCGTAAACAAGACTTGATGCAACCCGCAGGTCATCAGAGTGACCACCGACCGATTATTGAGTCCATGTCCCTCCTGTCGTTTTGAAAGCAACGTAGATGAAATATCGAAATATTCCGGTGGATTGAGTACTTGGAGACGGCACTCTCCGGAAGATACGATGTCCATCCCTTCATACGCCACCTGCTCGCTCAAACCCTGTGATGAGACAGACTGCCGGAGTCGGTCGTAGAATGCTTCCTCACGCACCTCACCGGTTCCCCAGTATTCGCGTACGGGAAAATGTCTCATCACCCAGGCCAGTCCCCCCACGTGATCGAGCTGCGGATGGGTGGCAATGACGTGATCGATCGATCGTATGCCCCTATTCCAAAGATACGGAGCCACCACACTTCTTCC
Source organism: Nitrospira sp. KM1 (assembly GCF_011405515.1). Classification (NCBI taxonomy): domain Bacteria; kingdom Pseudomonadati; phylum Nitrospirota; class Nitrospiria; order Nitrospirales; family Nitrospiraceae; genus Nitrospira; species Nitrospira sp. KM1. Next base: position 840,735 of record NZ_AP022671.1, read on the forward strand.
CATGTCGAATCGCTCATATGTCGCTCCTCCGTCGATGAGGACGACTTCTCCATTAGGAAATTCGAGCACAGCACTATCGCCTTGGCCGACATCCAGAAACGTCACACGGAAATTGTGACCGTCTGACAGATGTGGGGACCACACCCACCAGAACAGAATGCATACGAGGCCTATCACGGCAGCCCATCTGGTCCAAGCACTGCGCCGCCGCCAGGCCCCCATCAGTAGTGCAAAGAAAAGTGCCATCAGTGGAATCGAAGGCGACGCAACATGCCATTCCGCAATAGGAAATGCGGACATCATCCGCATGCCTGCGATAAATCCATCTATCAATACCTGTATAGCGGATGACAGCGGAAGTGACGCGCTGCCATCGGCCAACTGCCACAGTGCACTGAGAAGTCCGATCGGCACCAAGAACAATCCCATGACCGGTACGGCCACGACATTCGTGAACAGGCCCAGCCATGGAATCTGATTGAAATACAGCGCCACGAGCGGCAGGGTCACCGCTGTCACCACACCGCTCATCACCATCGCGTCTCGCGCCCAGCAGAGCGTTGTCCGTACGGCATTCGAATGCTCCGGCAATACGGAGTCGGACTCTTCGGACCTTGACAACCATCCCGCGATGGCAAGCACCGAGAGAAACGACAGCTGAAAGGAGATGTCGTACAAGGCCTGCGGGTCGTGAAGCAGAATGAGGATCGCAGCCAAGGCCAACGCATGCAGCATGCGCTGTTCGTATCCAAGCCATCTCGCAAGAAGCGCGACCAGCACCATCAGCAGGGACCTCATCGTGGCGAGTTCCGCGCCGGCGAGGCAGGCATAGAGGGTGACCGGAATCACTGTGACCAAAGCGGCCATACGCGTCGGCGGCGCTGTTCGTGACAGCCTGAGCAGCCAACCGGCCGGCAACCGCAGTAATATCCCTCTGACCGCCGCAAATGTGAGGAGCGCCACGAGTCCTAGATGGCTCCCGGATATCGACAGGAGGTGCACCGTTCCCGTCACCATGAATTGTTCGCGCAGGTCAGAGTCGATATAGTTTCGTTCGCCAATCACGATGCCGAGATATATGCCCAGCGCAGGCTGAGAAAGACTCTGGACCGCAGCCAAGCGGATTTGATCTCTCCACTTATCCAATTGATTCCAGACGGCCCACCAAAGGCCATTAGCACCTCCCTCCAGTCGCTCGACCGCGTGCTCTCCATTCACAGAGGCCGTTGCCGAAATTCCCTGTCGTTCCAGATAAGCCACATAATCAAACCCTCCAGGATTAAGCGACCCTGAAGGTCGTCGGATCCTTGCTCGAAACCGGATACGGTCCCCCTGGAAGAGCGACCGATCGGGAACGCGCCACGTCAGACGAAGCCGATACAGATGCTTCCCTTCGGCGCTGGCGTCCCGCAAGACTATTGCGGTCATGCGTTCAGCTGTCTGTTGAACCGGCGCAATGATCCGTCCCGTGACTTCCTCCGGACTATCAGATTCCAGTATGGCTTCGCCATCCCGGGCCGGCCGTTCGACGGTTACACTCCAATAGAGCACGCCGAAGAGCACACACCCACACAGCAGCGTGGTTTTGGCCGTCGAATCGCGGAACCGACGTTCCCACAGGGATAGAATGATCGGCGAAACGACCAGAAGGCAGGACACAGACAAGGGAAAGTAGGGAACGAATGAACCGAGGACAAGACCGGACAGAAAGGCCACGCTCAGAGACGGCAGCATAGGCTTCCGTCAGGGGCAGGATGCTCTCATCTGAGACTCTTTCGGGTGCTGCAACCGAGTCTCATGGCGATATCGCCAGCCAAGGTTGTTTGACAAAACGCCCCGTCACCCCAAATGAGTTCTGACGAGTTGGGCCAGCCGATCGGCTTCTTCGCGGATGACCTGATCGCGCTCGCCTTCGATCATGATTCTCAACAAGGGTTCTGTGCCTGAATACCTGACGAGAACACGCCCGCTGCCGTTGAGACGGCGCTCGCTCTCTTCGATCGCGTGCTGGAGATCAGGCATCGTCTCCAATTTCGGTTTTTTCGAAACCTTTACGTTCAACAAGACTTGCGGAACAGGGGTCATGACCTTGGCCAATTCCGAGAGCGGACGGTCGCTCCGCTTCATCAAGGACAATACTTGGAGCGCAGAGATCAATCCGTCGCCGGTGGTGTTGTGATCGAGGAAAATGAAATGCCCGGACTGTTCCCCGCCAAAATTGTATCCGTCCGCCAGCATACGCTCGAGCAAATATCGGTCTCCAACGGCGGTACGAACCAGGCGAATCCCCGCCTGAGTCATGGCCAACTCCAATCCAAAATTGCTCATGACCGTGCCTACAACAGTCTGTTTGGCCAATTGCCCATTGCGATGGAGATCCAATGCCATGGCGGCCATGATGTGATCGCCATCAATGACATTCCCCTGTTCGCAGACGAAAATGGCGCGGTCGGCGTCCCCGTCGAGCGCGATTCCAATCTGTGCACCGCTCTCAATCACCGCCTTGCGCAGTGATTCGGGATGGACCGCTCCGCATCCTGCGTTGATGTTCATTCCGTCTGGCTGGTTACCAATGACCTCAACTTTCGCGCCCAATTCCCGGAGCACCGTCGGAGCCACGCTATAGGCCGCCCCATTGGCGCAATCAACCACCAATTTGATGCCTTGAAAATCCAGATTCTTGGGAAGGAGCTGTTTGACGAACTCGATGTAGCGTCCGGCGGAATCGTCAATACGATATGCCTTCCCGATGGCATCGGCTGTCGGGCGGAGATGCGCAATTTCCTTGGAAACGATGAGCTCTTCGATTCGGGCCTCCATGTCATCCGGCAACTTGAGCCCGTCGTTTGAAAAGAATTTGATCCCATTGTCCTGATATGGATTGTGGGAAGCGGAAATCATGACGCCGGCGTCGGCACGCAAACTTCGCGTCAGGAAGGCGATCGCCGGAGTCGGCATCGGACCGACAAGCAGTACGTCGACTCCCATGGAGCAGATACCGGACGTGAGAGCGGATTCAAGCATGTAGCCGGATACCCGCGTGTCTTTACCGATGACAATCTGATGGCGGCCCGCCCGGCGCATGAACAGATAGGCGGCCGCACGCCCGAGTTGCATGGCCGTCTCACTTGTCATTGGCTCAAGGTTGGCCACCCCTCGAACGCCGTCTGTTCCAAAAAGTTTACGCATGTTGTTCCCGTCCGAATGAAATGGTTCGATTGTGGATAGCCGAGGCGACTGTCACGACATCTCGCATGGAGGCGACGTCATGAACCCGCACGATGTGTGCACCGCGCCCAACGGCCGATGAAACCGCACCTGCGGTGCCCCACAAGCGGTCGTCTACCGAGCGGCCCAGCAGTGTTCCGATGAATCCTTTTCTGGAAATACCGACCAACACAGGGCACCCGAACTTCGTGAAGGTATGCAGTTGAGCTATGAGATCGAGATTATTCTCCAGGAGCTTACCAAATCCGATGCCGGGATCAAGGATGATGTGCGTTCTCGCGATTCCGTGATCTGACGCAAATCTCAATCGCTCATCGAAAAATTCAGCGACCTCCGCCACCACGTTACTGTAGCTGGGAGAGAGCTGCATGGTACGAGGGGTTCCTTGCATGTGCATCAGAACCAATCCCACACCGGATTGTGCGATTGTATCGGCCATCAGGGCATCGCCTCGCAACGCCGTCACGTCATTGACGATGGATGCTCCAGCGTCGATCGCCGCCCGCGCCACCTGCGCTTTGGACGTATCCACCGAAATCGGTATCTTCACGACTTTGGCCACGTCCATGACGGTGGGTATCAGTCGGCGCATTTCCTCGGCCTCATCAATCGGCTCGGCTCCCGGCCTTGTTGACTCCGCTCCAATGTCGAGAATGTCCGCCCCCTCTTCCACTAATTTCAGGGCATGGTCGACAGCCGCCGACGGATCCGCGTACCGTCCTCCATCATAAAATGAATCGGGGGTGACATTCAGAATTCCCATGAGGAGAGGTGTGCCGCCCCAAGCCATGACGTGCTGTCCTGCAATAAGCTCCATACATCAAATAGCGGCCACGCGGAGCATCTGGAATGCTCGCGCAGGTGAAATCAACTCGGTAGCAATCGGAGGGGCTGAAAGCCCTTCACACGTGGTTGCCAAACACAGGGTGTGCAATCCACCCATAAAATGATGTCTACCGGCGGCCGGCTTCTGTCCCAGTGCCCCTGGAACCAAGCCAGCCAGCCGGAAGACGAATCAGGCAGGAACGGTTTGCGATGAAGATTGCATGAGAATGTGATCGATTTCAGGCGCATCCAGCACTTCTTTTTCCAGAAGTGCCTCCGCCAACGCCTTGAGACTTGTCATATGGTCGGTCAACAACCGTTTGGCTCGTTCGTAATTCTCGGTCACAAGCCGTTTGATTTCCAAATCGATTTCCAAAGCGACCTGGTCACTGAAATCACGCTTCGTCGTCAGTTCGCGTCCGAGGAAGATTTCTTCCTCTTTACGCCCAAACGTCAGGGGGCCGAGTTTTTCGCTCATACCCCATTCGCAGACCATTTTCCTTGCAAGGTCGGTGGCTCGTTCGATATCGTTTCCCGCTCCGGTTGTGATGTGCTTGAGGATCAACTCCTCCGCAACACGACCTCCCATCAAAATTGCGAGATTGTTGTACAAGAACTCCTTCGAGTAATTGTGCCGGTCGTCCGTCGGCAATTGCATGGTCACGCCGAGCGCCCGACCTCGCGGAATGATGGTCACTTTGTGGACCGGGTCCGTTCCTGGAAGCAGCTTTGCCATCAACGCGTGTCCGGCCTCATGGTAAGCCGTTGTACGTTTCTCCTCATCGCTGAGGATCATGCTCTTGCGCTCGGCGCCCATAAGGACCTTGTCCTTGGCCATTTCGAAATCGACCGTTTCAACTTCTTTTTTGTTCTGCCGAGCAGCCCACAGCGCCGCTTCGTTGACGAGATTTTCGAGATCGGCGCCTGAAAATCCCGGCGTCCCCCTGGCAATCTTTTCGAGCTCGACATCCTGTGCAATCGGAACTTTCTTCGTATGCACTTTCAAAATCTCGGACCGTCCGCGTAGGTCCGGCCGATTCACGACGACCTGCCGATCGAAGCGACCTGGCCGCAACAAGGCCGGGTCGAGTACATCCGGTCTGTTCGTCGCGGCAATGAGGATGACACCTTCGGTCGTATCGAACCCATCCATCTCGACCAGTAACTGGTTGAGCGTCTGTTCGCGTTCATCGTGTCCGCCGCCCAAACCGGCACCACGCAGCCGCCCGACTGCATCGATCTCGTCGATAAATATGATGCAGGGCGCATGCTTCTTCCCTTGCTCAAAGAGGTCGCGGACTCGCGACGCGCCGACACCGACGAACATTTCTACGAAATCAGATCCGCTGATGCTGAAAAACGGCACGCCCGCTTCACCGGCAATGGCTTTCGCCAACAATGTCTTACCTGTTCCCGGCGGTCCAACGATCAAGACGCCTTTGGGAATTCGTCCACCGAGCTTCTGAAACTTTCTGGGGTCTTTCAAAAACTCAATGATCTCGAGGACTTCTTCTTTGGCCTCGTCGATGCCGGCGACGTCAGAGAAGGTCACCTTTTTCCGTTCCTCGGTGAGCATGCGAGCCCGGCTCTTGCCAAACGACAAGGCCTTATTCCCGCCGATCTGCATTTGCCGCATCAAGAAAAACCACAGACCCAAGAACAGGACAAAGGGGCCCCACGTGACGAGAAACGTGATGTACCAGGGGCTTTCGTCAGGAGGTTTGGCCTCGATCTGAACGCCCTTTTCCCGGAGGACTTTTACGAAATCGGGATACTCAGCCGTGTAGGTTCGTATTCTTGTCTTGTCCTTCAGTACGGCACTCACATGACTCGACTTGATGATGACTTTTTCGATATCGCCCTTGTCGAGCTTGGCCATGAAGTCGCTGAAAATCACTTCCTCTTCAGTCGGATGGGTAGGTACGCTGAAAAGATTGAACAGCAGAATCATGAAGAGGCCGACGACGACCCAGAACAGCAGATTCTTTGCCCGTGAATTCATCCGGCGCTCCTTGTGGAAGGACTGTCAACTACCGAGTAAAACCGCGAACTTGTGTGATGTTACCATACGATGAGCAAGGCTGACAACTGAGCGGATAATATTATTCCGGATTGCTCTCCATGTCCAGAACGGCGAGATACGGAAGATTGCGGTATTTTTGTTGATAATCGAGCCCGTACCCCACGACATACTGATCTGGAATTTTGAAACCCACATACTCGAGTGGGACGTCGATGGTCCTGCGATCGGGCTTGCTGAGTAACGTACAGACCTTGATCGAACGTGGCTTTTGCTTGGCCAGGGTCTTCATCAGGTATTGAACAGTCAACCCAGAATCAACGATGTCCTCGACAAGCAGTACTTCCTTTCCTCTGACGTCTTCGGTCAACTCCGTGATGACTTTCACCTTGCCGGAGGTTTTTGCTCGGGACCCATAGCTGGCCACGATCAGAAAGTCCACACGCATTGGAATTCTAATGGCACGGGCGAGGTCCGCATAAAATGCATAGGCCCCTTTCAGCACCCCCACCAGTACGAGATCTTTGCCGGCATAGTCCGCCGTGATCTGTTTGCCCAGTTCCTTGATTCGAGCCCGCATCTCCTCTTGCGTGACGATCGGCCGTCCGAATATTCGTTCCATCCTATCGAACTCCTTCTTGAGCAGTTCCTGCACTCACCGTCACGACGAGGCAACGGGACGTCCCGTCATGAACACGAAACCGTTCATCCTCACGGCGCCCCACGACCCAGAGAATCCCTTCCGGAGCTGTCAGCAATGGAATGGCGCTTCGCTCCGGTCTGGCTATTTTCATATCGGTAAACAGATCCTGCACTTTCTTCCGCTTGCCCCCCATGCCGATGGGATGAAAACAGTCGCCGTTTCGCCATCCGCGAAGCATCAGCGGCTCAGACATGCGATCGGCATCGAATACGGCCAAATGGCCGGGCCGGGTTTTCAGTAGCGGCAAGGCGGTCTCGCGTGGCAACACTTGTACATGAATTTCCTGGTCCGTTCCAGGCCAATAGACAGTCGATGGGATGGAAACGGCCACGGCTTCATGACTATTCACTTTGGTCGTCCGACTGCTACCGGATCCTGCCGGACCTTTTGACAACCACAGATATTCGCGGTCGCAACTGACATGTCCATCACGCAATGCGGTGATAGCTCCTTGCTTTCTCGTCAGGCAAAATCTTCTCACCGCTTCGACGACGCGGAAGCTCGACGCCAGGCCTTTTGCTTCCACTTTTCTGAGCATGAGCCGAATGAGCCTCCGCTGAATGGCAATCGGCAGGGCGGCACATTCTCTTCGACGCAGTCGTTGTCGCCCCGCAGCATCAATACTGACAAAGGAGCCATACAGCCGCCGGACGACCTGCTCTAGATACGCTTCGTCCTCTCTCAGGAGGGCCGCCTGACGTTGCAGCAAAGGGACGACGGCAGGCACTATCTTCTCCATAAGCGGCAGCACCTCGCTTCGAACCCGGTTCCGACGGTAGCGATCGCTCTTATTGCTGCTATCGCGCCGATAGGTCAGACGATTTCGCGCCAAATACTCCATGACGTGCTGACGCGTGACGGCCAACATTGGCCGGATAATGAATCCGTCCCGTGAAAATGGCATCCCTGCCAATCCGGTCAACCCTGAACCGCGGAGCAACCACAAGAGGACAGTCTCGGCCTGATCGTTCGCCGTATGTGCGGTGAGAATCCGATCAGCCCCATACTCGACCCTGAGCCTCGCCAGAGCATCATAACGAAACTCTCTGGCCAGTTCTTGCAGCGAGGAAGCCCCCGGCCGCTTTTTCAGTGTGTGATGTTGCACGATGAGAGAGATGCCCTGCGCGCGGCACAATTCGGATACGAACGCCTCGTCCCCCTCGGACTCGGCTCCCCGCAGACCATAATTGAAATGGACGGCGGTCAACTTGAGGTTCCAGGAAGTCGCCAGGGCCGCTACCAAGGAGAGTAGCGCTGTTGAATCCGGCCCGCCCGAGACGGCCACCAGCACATGCTGCCCAGTCGTCATGAGCCGCTCCTGTCGAATCGTTCGGACGACTCTTGTGAAAAGCGGATCTTTCGGGCTTGGGCCGACTCTCGGTTTCATACTCCCACACTGCCAGCTTGGCGTCGAAGAATTGCCGTTACCTGTTCGACATCCCGTGCAATCTGAGCAGACAACGCTTCCGGTGACCCGAACGCGCAATCGCCGCGAAGCCGTTCAACGAACTCGACCGTCAATGGCTGTCCATACAAATCCTGATTGTGATTGAGCAGATAGGCTTCGATCAGCCGTTCGCCCGTTGCAAACGTCGGCCTGGTCCCAATATAGACGGCGGCATCATGCTTCACCCCTTCAAGACAGGCCCAACCTGCATACACTCCGTCCGGCGGGAGAACTCGGTGTACTGGGACCGAGAGATTGGCGGTAGGCCATCCCATCGCCTGCCCTTGCTGCCTTCCAGAAATGACCGGGCCGGTGATACCGTACACCCGCCCCAACAGAGCAGCCGCCCGCGCCATGTCCCCGGACTGGATACAATGACGGATCCTGGTTGAACTCACCACTTCACCGTTAACGGTGATGGGTGCAAACGGGTGGACTGCAAATCCCAGTCTATTCCCGAACCGTACGAGATCATCGATACGTCCTGACCGGCCCTTGCCGAAGGCGAAATGCTCCCCGACGAAAATCTCTGCAATCCCCAGCGACCGATGCAACACATGGTTGGCAAACTCTTCCGCCGCCATGGCCGCCAGTTCGGAAGTGAATTCGAGATAGACGACTTCATCGACACCGGCCGCCTCGAAGCGAGACAGTTTTTCCTCTGGACTCGTCAGGAACTTGAGATCGACGTGAGGAGCCAGCACCCTGATGGGATGCGGTTCGAATGTCAGGACGATGGCCGTCCCTTGCCGTTGCTTGGCGCGTTCAACAACCGTCTGCAGCAGCGCACGATGGCCGCGATGATGCCCGTCGAAATTTCCGATCGTCGCGACCGGATACGGGCGCGGGCGAACGTCGGACAATCCCCGCGTGACGGTCATGGTCATGGGGTATGAAGGAGGCGCGCGGCGTCTTTTGCAAAATATGTCAGAATCAGGTCGGCACCCGCACGCTTGATGGCCAGCAAGGACTCCAGCATGGCTCGGGATTCGTCGATCCACCCTGCTCGGCCAGCAGCTTTAATCATGCTGTACTCTCCACTGACCTGATATGCGGCGATCGGAAGTAATATCCGACTCCTCGCCATGGCGATGATGTCCAGGTATGGCAATGCCGGCTTGACCATGACAATGTCGGCCCCTTCTTCGACATCGAGAGCGATTTCTCGCATGGCTTCACGCCCGTTCGCGGGATCCATCTGATACGATTGGCGATCGCCGAACTGGGGCGATGAGCCGGCCGCCTCGCGGAAGGGTGCATAGAAACAGGACGCGAATTTCGCCGCATAGACCATAATCGGCAACTCGGTGAATCCGGCTCGATCCAGTTCGGCTCTGATGGCAGCCACACGGCCGTCCATCATATCCGACGGCGCGACCATATCAGCGCCCGCCTCGGCATGCGATCGCGCCATGGCCGTGAGACATTCCAGCGTTTCGTCGTTCACAATCTTACCGTCCCTCACGATGCCGCAATGACCATGGTTGGTGTACTCATCGATGCAGACGTCCGTGACGACAGTCAATTCCGGGACTTGCTTCTTGAGTGTTCGGACCGCGCGCTGGACGATTCCCTTGGGATCGAATCCAGAGCTTCCCCGTTCATCCTTCCGGTCAGGGATGCCAAATAGAATGATGGCCGGAATACCAAGATCCCGAATCTCGGCAGCCTCTTTCACGAGCAGGTCGACTGACAGCCGGTATTGTCCCGGCATCGAGCCGATCTCCTCCCGACGATCGTGTCCTTCAGTCACAAAAATAGGGTAGATAAGATCAGCCCTGGACAGGCTGGTTTCCCGCACCATTCGACGAAGGGCTTCACTCTGCCGAAGCCTACGAAGCCGTTGGACCGGAAAAGCCATCGCTACTTCCTGGGCAAGTTGGTCAAGAACACGACAAGATCGCGAACTGAAATCATGCCGACCAATTTGCCGTCCCGGCTCACGCCGAGATGCCGCATGTGCGTTTGAGCCATTAAATCGTTGGCATCAAGCAAGGTCTTGCCTTCTTCGATGGTCATGATCGGAGCGGACATGATCTGCTCGACCGACGTCTTGTGAGTGTCCGCTCCAGCCGCGACGACTCTCCTGACCATGTCGGTGTCGGTGATGATGCCGACAATCTCCTTGCTGTTGGTCACGAAGAGACTTCCGATACCCTTGTCGCGCATGATACGGGCTGCCGTTTGGACATCGGTATCACGTTCCACCGTGACGAACTTTTCCCTGGGAATCATGAAGGACTTCACCGGCACCATATCGACACTCCTTTATTAAATGGATGGATACTGATCATAACAAGATAAGAATTACCTGCTCACGCACCTGACACCGCCACACGAGCTCCTTCAGCGAAATATTTCACGATCGCTTCCGCCAATGCAGGCACGGTATTTTCTGGCGGCATGATCGTCACTGTGAGACCGCACTCCTCCGCAGTCTGTGCGGTGACTGGTCCGATGCAGCCGACAATGGCGTTCACAGTCAACCGCCGTGCTTCGTCCCGTCCCCCGATCAGTTCCACGAAGTTTCGGACTGTCGACGAACTGGTAAAGGTGACGACGTCCACCTTTCGATCTTCAAAAAGCGGAGCGAGTGGATTCGCGTCCTCGCCTGGTGCAATCGTACGGTAAACGGGAACCACATCCACTTGAGCACCCATCTGGCTCAGCTGCTGCGGGAGAATTTCTCTCGCAATTTCCGCACGTGGAATCAAAATGCGCTTCCCTTTCATCTCCTGCTCCGACAATGAGGCGAGAATCCCTTCAGCTTGGTACTCTGCCGGGATGAGATCCGCGGTCAGACCATATGTCGCGAGCGCATCGGCGGTGCGGGGGCCGATTGCACAAATGCGAAGATGGCCCAGAGCCCGTACGTCCTTCCCAGCGGCTCGCAGCCGATCCATGAACGGTCTCACCCCATTGACACTGGTGACGATAAGCCAATGGTACGCCTGCAACCGGGAAATAGCCTGGTCGACAATGGTCCAGGTTGGCGGCGGAATGATCTGAATGACCGGGACTTCGATAGTCTCAGCGCCGAATGCTGTCAGAAGCCGAGCAAACTCATGTGCTTGCTCCTTCGGTCTGGTCAAAAGCACGCGCTTACCAAACAGCGGCCGTCTTTCGAACCAATTCAACTGTTCTCTGAGTTTGACGACGTTGCCGACAATGATGACCGTCGGAGGCTCGAATCTCGCTCGTTCGGCTTTCGCGACGATATCGCGCAGTGAACCGATCACCGTCTGCTGTTCGGCTCGCGTTCCCCAGCGGATGGCGGCGACCGGCGTATCGGAGGCCCTGCCTTCCTGAAGCAGCCGAGACACGATAGCCGGCAGTGTCTTCATTCCCATCATGAAAACCAAGGTGCCTGACGTTGCTGCAAGCTTTGGCCAGTCCATAACCGGAGAGGGTTTCGACGGATCCTCATGACCGGTGACGATGGTCACCGTCGAAGCCATCGTGCGATGGGTGACCGGAATTCCGGCGTAGGCCGGAACGGCCACCGCAGCCGTCACACCTGGAACAACTTCAAAATCGATCTGCGCTTCCGCTACGGCTTCCGCTTCCTCCCCGCCCCGTCCGAACACAAACGGATCTCCGCCCTTCAGACGGACCACGACTTGGCCGGCCCTCGCCCGTTCGATCATGACTTTATTGATATCATCCTGATTTTGATATTGCCCCCTCCCACGGCGGCCGACATAGACGCGCTCGGCAGATTCCCGAGCATGCCGCAGCAGCGCAGGATTGGCGAGGTGATCATAGAGAACGATATCCGCCTGCTCCAAACACGCCTTGCCCTTGAGTGTCAGCAGACCGGGATCCCCGGGCCCCGCACCTACCAAAAACACTTTCCCGCGATTCGATTTCGTCACGGAGCAGTTCCATAGATGGTCTGCAGAATTCGATCGCCTCCGCGTGCAAGCAGCCGTTCCGCCAGCGTCACTCCGGCAGCGATCGGGTCTTCTGTCCGACCTTCGACTCGGTCCCGAATCACTTCTTTGCCATCGACGCTGGCGACCACACCTTCCAACATCACCTTATGATCCTCCAGCCTTGCATGCGCGGCAATGGGCACCTGACAGCCTCCTTGCAGGCGGTGAAGCAGCGCCCGCTCGGCGCGAACCGCCGTCCGTGTCCGCTCATGTTCCAGGGCGGCGAGCAGCGAGCGTACAAACTGATCATTCGCCCGCCCTTCTATTCCGAGCGCTCCCTGTCCGATTGCGGGCAGGCAGATGGACGGATCGAGATACTCAGTAATTTCATGGCCCCAGGTCAGTCGCCTCAGACCTGCCGCGGCGAGGATAATCGCGTCGTACTGACCATCCCGCAACTTCTTGAGCCGAGTATCGAGGTTTCCTCGCAGCATCGTGATCGAAAGATCGGGTCTCGCCTGTAGAAGCTGAGCCTGACGCCGAAGACTGCTGGTTCCAACCCTCGCTCCCAGCGGCAAGTCTTTGAACTTACGACCGTCACGACTGATCAGCGCATCGCGCGGATCTTCCCGTTCAGGGACGCACAGCAGTTCCAATCCTGCCGGCAACTCGGTCGGCACGTCTTTCATGCTATGGACCGCCAGATCAATCTCGCCCGACAGGAGCGCGTCCTCAATTTCCTTAACGAACAGCCCTTTCCCGCCAATCTTCGCCAGCGGAACGTCAAGAATCTTGTCACCGGACGTCTGAATCCGTCGAATCTCGACAGTCACGGCGGGAGCAATGTCCCTCAACCGCGATTGAACCCATTCACTTTGGCGGACGGCCAGTTTGCTGCCGCGAGTCCCTAATACCAACGTCGATCGCTTTGACATCAATGGCATGATGAAATCAACTCATGGTCCCGTTTGTGGATTCGGCGGATATTCAATCGGCACTGGCGTCTTCCCGGGTAGCTTTTCTCCGTTGGACATGTGACTCGACGATTCGGGGCCGGTCTGTGTCGGAAGCACGGTCCGATAGGACGAAGAAACCAAAAAGTAACTCATGAGCCCCAAGATCGAGAGCAGATACACGATGACATCCCACCGAAATCCACCTTGCGCTCGATAATCGAACCCGCACGCGGGACAATCAGGCAAGGTCTCGTACCCGAGATAGGCCTTTCGGCATTGGGGACAGGTAAATAATTTGGGGCCTTTTGTGGCAAGTCCCATGACTGCCTCCGATCATCCTGTTGAACCGGAACGCTCGGTTCTCGTTTGAGACGCAGTCTCTTCAATGTCATCCGCCGGTTTGTAGTGCGTCGTGTTCGTTCCATTGACTGAAGTGCCATCGCCATCCGTCAAATTAAAGAATCGTCTGGCGGCTTCGACGAACGCAGCCCCGCCCGTGGATGCGACTTCCGCTTTGAGCGTGATCATCGTGTTATGGATCAGTTTATTGACGATCGAGGACGCCATGCCCTCGACCAGTTCTCGCTCCTGGACCGAAAGATGCAGGAGACGTCCCAAAGTCTTTTCAACCTCCGTCCGCTTGATATCCTCTGCACGCGTTTTCAATGCGACGATGGTAGGAGTGACTTCCAGGGATTGAAGCCATTGTTTGACGACGACGACTTCTTCAACGACCATGTGCTCGGCCCGTTCCGCTTCCTGAAGCCGTTCACCGCGATTCTGCTCCACCCGAAATTTCAGGTCGTCGATGTCGAACAAGAACGCGTTGTCGATGTCCCGGACGGATGGATCGATATTTCGGGGGACGGAGATGTCGATCAGGAACATGGGACGGTTCATGCGTTGACGAACCGCCCGCTGCACTTCTTCGACTCCGATCAGATAGTGTGACGCACCGGTCGAAACCAGCACGATGTCGGCAGAAGCCATGTCCTCGCGGAACTGCTCGAATGCCACCGCGGTACCTCCGAACCGGTCGGCCAATTCCAGCGCGTGCTGGGCAGTTCTGGTGGTGACGCGCACATGACGCACGCCGTTGGCAATGAAATGCCGGGCGGCCAGTTTTGCCATTTCACCGGCGCCAACCAGCAGGACCGTCTTGTCGCTCAAGTCGGAAAAGATCTTCTTAGCTAGCTCGACGGCCGCATAGCTGACCGATACAGCCATTTCCGCGATCTTCGTGTCCGTGCGGACTCGCTTGGCGACGGATATGGCCTTTTTCACGATTTTGTTCAGAATCAATCCGGTGGACTTGTGTGCGAGAGCCGTCTCAAATGCCTCTTTGACCTGTCCCAAAATTTGCGACTCGCCGATGATCATCGAGTCGAGGCTCGCTGCGACGCGGAAGAGATGGGCGATCGCACGGTCGCCCGTATGACAATAGAGATGAGGGATCAACTGATCTGATGACAGCGCGAGATGGGCATCGGCAAGGAACTCCTGAATGCGACCGTATCCGGATTCCAACTCGTCAACCACCGCATAGACTTCAACGCGATTACAGGTGGACAGCAGCATGCCTTCACGGACGCCTTCATAGGCACGGAGACGCGTCAGCGCCTCTCCGATGCGGCTTTCCGAGATGGCCAGTTTTTCCCGGATTTCCACCGGAGCGGTTTTATGACTCAATCCGACGAGGACAATGTGCATTACGATACCGTCCCGGAGCTTTTGACGGCGACGCCGACGAGGGTCAGGATGACACAGGCGAACCCGATGATCGTGAGATACGCCGCCCGTTTTGCCCGCCATCCCACCGTCAGCCTTCCGACAAGCACGATAAAGTAAAAGAGCCAGGTGACGAGCGCCCAGGTTTGTTCGGGGTTCCAGTTCAAATAGGCTCCTCTTGCAAATTCAGCTGAAATGGCCCCCGTAATGATGCCCAAGGTCAAAAGCGGGAATCCGAGTACGATGGACTGCTGGTTCAGTTCATCCAGGAAGTCCAATGCGGGCAGCTTCGAATACAGCACATTGAAGCGTTTGGACTTGAGAAGTTTGTCTTGAATCAGATACATGACACCCGCCACAAAGGCGATGGTAAATCCCACGGTACCCAGCATGCTCAATGTCACATGTACCCATAGGGTTCGGAAAACCGGCTGCAGCGTGGGTACGGTTTCCGGCAATGCGGCAGCGGAAACGAGCGACAAGAGCGCCATCGGAAGGATGAATGATCCAAGTACATGCAGGCGATGACGAAACTCCACTGCGAGGAACACCAGAATGAGCATCCAGGAGAAAAATGACAGTGCCTCATGAAAGCTCGGCGAAGATGTCCCGGCGATTCCGAACATCCTGGCAACGATGGCCAGCGTATGGGTTCCGAACCCGATAGCCGTTATGCTCAGCGCTACGGTTGAGAGAGCTTCAGCCCGCCTGATAAGCAACCCAAGGAAAGCCACGGTCGCGGCAAAATACAGCGCGATCGTAACCATAAAAAACAAGGCGGCCATTAATGGCTATCCCCTTAAATTTTCAGGACAATCTGACAGAATTTGAACAGGCGATTATATCGGCGATGGAACGGAGGAGTCAACATAAGGTCCCAGTAAATCCCAAGTTGGGCACGCTGTATGTGATCGGCACCCCGATCGGAGATGTTGACGGGATTACGCTTCGCGCGATCAATACGTTGAAGAAAGTGGCAATAGTTGCGGCAGAAACTCCTCTTGTCGCAACAGCCGTCCTATCTCAATACGCCATACACACCCGTGTGACCAGTTATGGTCCTCGTCATCTGCACGAAAAGATTGCCGTCCTGATCACTGAATTGAAACGAGGTGTGGATATCGCCCTGGTGTCAGACAGCGGGATGCCCGTAATCTATGACCCTGGCTGTGCGCTCATCCACGCGGCACATGAAGCAGGTCTGTCCGTCAAGGTCATCGCGGGCCCTTCGGCCTTGACGGCTGCGGTTGCGCTTGCCGGGTACTCGGGAGATCGCATCCTGTTCGAAGGGCGTCTACCTCGTACGAAACAGGGATTACGCAAATTTCTCACCCGACTCCGTCATGAAGGACGGACGACGGTTCTTTTTGTGGAAGCACACAGGAGTGCGGATATATTAACCGCGCTTGTAAGCACCATGCCCCGTCGTGCGGTCGCTCTGACGATAAATATGGAGCGACCTCACGAGACCGTGTTGCGGGGACGGCCACGAAGCGTTTTGGAAATGCTGACCAGACAAAAGGTCCTTGGTAAGGCCACGCTGGTCATCAAAGGGATAGCGTCAAAGAAGAGAAATCAATCGTCTGCGCGGCGTTGAATGGTCACGCGATACGATTGATTGACCGGCTCTTCGGCAAGGACGGTGTGTCCTTCGTTCCGTACACTTTGAGGGACATTCTTAATGGGATCTCCAGCATCCAGAAGGACCGAAAGAATCTGCCCCTCCTGCATGGCTTCAAGCTTGAGCTTCGTTTTCACAAAATTATAGGGACAAATCACGCCTCGAAGATCCAATTCCGCATCGATCCCCTGCGCGCTGCGGCCGTTAGTGTTCACTTGATCCTTCACCCATAAATATTTGCTTGATGGAGAAATCGTACCAGGAGAACCCCTCGGTCAGCAAGCTTCGTTGCGGCGTCAAAAAAATGGGGCAGCCTCGCGGCTGCCCCATTTCAGATTCCGTCTAGCTAATTCTAGTTCAGACCCTTGACCAAGTTCGGCTTACCAGCATCAGTTCCATAATCAGACTTGTTCTGAAGCTTGGTTTCCGGGGCAACGGTCTGATAGCCCCATCCCGGCTGCGGTTCACAATTCCAGCAGGGAGCGGCACCCGTATATTCACCCACCGTGGTGGTGATCCCAGAATTCACCTGACCGGGAAGCACGCCACCTGCAATGCCGCCAGTCATGCTATTGCTGCTCGTATCGATCCCGCGTTCGGTCATCGGATTCGGACGCTGTCCAAGTCCGCCGAATCCTGCCAACTTTTCATTGCCTCGAAGGACGGTAATTTCACGAACCAATTTGCGTCCGGTTCCGTACGGCTGAGAGTTGGTCGTTTCCTCGACCGCCTGAATGGTGACATCATCCCCGGTTTCAATCACTCGGAGTTGATCCATGTTCGTACGGTCATCGAAATACACAGTCCGATAATCCATCGCACCGCCGCCCGCACGCCCTTCATCGTGGGAACTTCCTCCGCCTTCTAGGTGCATCTTCTTCCCTGGAATATCAATGGCGAGCACACGGCCGAACACCGTCTCATTTTGTGACAGCCGATCGAGGAAATTAGATCGATCAAAGGTGGTCACGCGGGTGCTCGAACCAGAGACGTCTCCGACTCCTGTACCAACACCCATACCTGACTGGTTGGACTGTAGGCGCTCCTGCGCCCCTACCACACTCACGGAGCCGACAAGAAGTACTGCCGCTCCCAGTGCCAACACGTTACGCATGTGCTGCCTCCTTAGGTGAGTTAGAAAATGAAAAATGACGGACGACAAGAAAATAGGACCTGTGAATCATGAAGAGTTGGATGTATTTTCATCATCCTAGGAAGCGGACTATAGGCCACCTGCAAATACATGTCAAGAGGCATCGAGTTCTGCAAACCACCGATAAGTTATTGAACTTCAAATCACATCCCTTGTATTCGCTGGTGCCCGGAGGGAGGGTCGAACTCCCACTCTCTTGCGAGAACCGGATTTTGAGTCCGGCGCGTCTGCCAGTTCCGCCATCCGGGCAAAAGGTTTAAACAGCTTATATCGGAATGGGCGTTTCTAACATGCCGGCGGGTAAGGGTCAATGACAGGCCTATGATTGATCTTCTCTTGAGTGCTAAGATGATGGCATCTTCATGCTGGATTCACTTTCAAGCCTTTGATTTGAAGGAGGACGAACACGCTATGAGCGAAGTGCAATGTGTGACCTGTGGCCAACCTGGAGAATCAATCACCGACCAGTTGTTCATGGGAAAACTGGAAACAGAAATCAAGGCGAAAGTCTGCAAACCATGCTGGAAAAAATGGGAATCGATGCGAGTGATGGTCATCAACGAATATCAAGTCAATCTCGGCGACGAGAGCGGGCGTGAGCTCGTAAAAAACCAAATGAAGGCGTTCCTCAAGATCGGTGCGCAGGCAGACACTTCCAAACTGGATCAGAACTATCGACCTCAGCCATAGCTGCCGAGTTTTCGAGTGCGAGTTTTCTCCTGCGATCTCGTCGACTTCGTTGACAGAGCAAAACGGAAAATGCTATGGTGCGCTCTTCTTCCATTTTTGAAGAAGACCATTGCTTGGCAAACCCAAAGACCACGTCATGATTACGCAAATGCATCTCAAAGGGTTGATGTTCGACCCCTATAACAACGCGTATATCGTCATCCTGCGCGACGAAGATGGAGCTGAGATGCTCCCCATCTGGGTCGGGAAGGCAGAGGCCGGATCGATCAGCATGGCGCTTGAAAATGTCGCGCCGCCGAGGCCGATGACACATGATTTCATGAAGTCGTTTTTGGATGCTTATGACGCCAAGGTGCTCAGTGCCGTCATCACCGACCTCTCGGAACATACGTATTTCGCCAAGATCCATATCATGTACGGTGATTCCGAATACACGGTCGATGCCAGACCTAGCGATGCCATTGCACTGGCCTTGCGGTGCAACGCACCCGTATTCGCCAAGGAGACCGTATTGACCAAACAAAGCTCCGAGGAACTTGAGCAGTGGCTGGAAAATCTCAAGCCGGAAGACTTTGGAAAACTCGATTCGAGTGACGAGAAGTGAGATGAGCGATCAGCAAAGCCTTCCGCACAAGTCAGCAGTCGAATTTCGCGTCGACCGCGTGCTGGATGAGTCCAATACCGATACCAAAATTGTCGTCCTCGTGAGACAGGATGGACAACCGGACAACTTCCCGATCTGGGTGGGATCTTCTGAAGGACATGCCATCAAGCTTGCGTTCGACGCCACGGTCACACCACGACCGATGAGCCACGATCTCATCAAGAGTTTCGCCGATCATTTGGGCGTCACGATCCGAGAGGTGGTCATCACCGACGTAAAAAACAGCACCTATTTTGCGACTGTGCATCTCGAAAATAACGGCCTGGAGCGCACAGTGGACGCAAGGCCGAGTGACGCCCTGTCGTTGGCACTGCGGATCCGCTGTCCCATTTTCATCACGCAAGACGTGCTCGAACGAAGAAGCACGATCAACCTGGATGCCTGGTTGGCCAAATCGGCTTCGAAAACCATCGATACGAATGATGCGAAGGAAGTGCAGGAAACCTGATCCTACCTCTCGACCCGAAGGAGCATGAGCGAACCATGTCGACTTATTTGCAAAAACCGCTTGAAGTGCAGGAAAAATGGTATGTGGTCGATGCCGAAGGCAAAACGCTGGGCCGTCTGGCCGCCCGCGTCGCCGCCATGTTGCGAGGCAAGCATCGCCCGACATTCACGCCGAACGTCGACATGGGTGACCACGTCGTCGTCATCAATGCAGAAAAGATTCATCTTACGGGCGACAAGATGGAAACGAAACTGTATCGAAGCCACTCGGGATATCCGGGCGGATTGAAGACCGCGACCGCGAAACATGTGTTCCGGAAAGATCCGACACGCTTGCTGGTTGAAGCGATTGAAGGCATGCTGCCAAAAACCCCGCTCGGCAATCACATGGCGAAGAAGCTTCGTGTCTATGTAGGTTCTTTACATCCTCACCGTGCGCAGAACCCGGAAACAATCACGCTCTAAGAATTCACACGACGACGAAGGAGGCACAGCAGCATGGCAGCCGCGACTCAATATGCAACCGGACGACGGAAATGTGCGATTGCCCGAGCCTGGGTTACCGGCACTGCGGGCGACATCACGATCAACGATCTCCCGCTGGAAAAGGCGTTCCCCCGTTTGACGCTCAGGCAGATCATCCAGTTGCCTCTCGAGCTCGCCGGAGTGACCGGAAAATTCTCGATCAAAGCTACCGTACATGGCGGCGGTCCCACTGGACAGGCCGGCGCGATCAGACATGCGATTGCACGGGCGCTGGTGGCACTGAGCCAGCCGCTGCGGGCGCCGTTGAAAAAAGAAGGCCTGCTGACCAGAGATTCCCGTGTGAAAGAGCGCAAGAAGTACGGTCAAAAAGGGGCGCGAAAGCGTTTCCAATACTCGAAGCGTTAATTCAGGAGCCACAGGATGACAAAAGGGAAGGCTCCAGAGGCCTTCCCTTTTTTGTGTCTTTAGCTGACCTCACATGAGTCACAAAGAGATACGAGTCGCCATTGCCGGCGCCAGCGGATATGCCGGTGCTGAATTGGTTCGTTTAGCCGCTCTGCATCCTCACTTCGAACTCGTAGCGGTTACATCAGAAAAATCGGCCGGGACGCCGGTGGCCAAGGTCTTCCCAAGCCTCGCAGGCCTTGTCTCTTTGACGTTTCAGTCACTCACGCCTGAAGCCCTTCTGGAAAATGCGGATGCGGTTTTTCTGGCTCTACCCCACACCAAATCTATGGAGCCGGTGGCGAATTGCATGAAAGTTGGGCGAGCCGTCGTCGACTTGAGTGCGGACTTCCGGCTGAGAGATTCCTCCGTCTATCAGCGCTGGTACCAGACTCCTCATACACATGCCGACCTTTTACCGCACGCGGTCTATGGTCTGCCTGAATTGCATCGTGACCACATTGCCAAGGCAAAACTGGTTGCATCGCCAGGCTGCTACCCGACGGCCGCGATCCTTCAGTTGGCGCCCTTGTGTGCCCGTGGCCTCATTGAACCTCACACGGTGGTCATCGATGCCAAATCCGGAATTTCTGGAGCCGGACGCAGCCCTGCACTGCCCTACCATTTTCCTGAAGCCCATGAATCGCTGGAGCCGTATAAAATCGGCCAGCACCGCCACATTCCGGAGATTGAGCAGGAACTGCAAGCGCTGCTTCCATCGCAACCGAATCACGCGCCATTTTCTGTGGCCTTCACTCCGCACCTCGTACCAATGAATCGTGGAATTTTGAGTACGGCCTATTGTCGCCTGACGCGGGCGACAGCATTGCCCGAACTGCGGACACTCTATGAAACGTTTTATAAGGACGCACGATTCGTGAGGCTGACGGGAGACATCGTGCCCAATCCGCGCTATATCAAGGGTTCGAATTATTGCGACATCGGCATCTATGTGGATCAGAGGGCGGGTTGGGTGGTTACGGTTGCCGCCTTGGATAACCTGGTCAAAGGAGCGGCAGGCCAAGCCATTCAAGCGATGAATCTGATGCTCGGGTTGCCCGAAGAAACCGGACTCACCGCCCCTGCTGCCTACCCCTAACTCCCGATACCGGATTTCATGGCCACCGCCAAAAATTTCAACGGCCAATCACGCGGAGTCACAGCACCAAGGGGTTTTCGCGCCGGCGGGATTCATTGCGGCATCAAGAAGGCCGGTGCGCTCGATCTCGCATTGATTGTCTCCGAACGGTCTGGGCCGATTGCCGGTGTATTTACGCAAAACCGGGTCGTCGCAGCGCCGGTTCTACTCGATCGTCTGCACCTCAAACACGGAATCGGCCGCGCCATCATCGTCAATAGCGGGAACGCCAATGCCTGTACCGGCAGGCAGGGCATGGATGCCGCACGGGCCACTGCAGCCGCCGCGGCACGCGCACTAAAGATTTCCACGCATGAAGTCTTTGTCGGATCGACGGGAGTCATCGGTCGCGCGTTGCCAGTAGACAAACTTCTGAGAGCCGTCCCCTCACTGGCAGCTGCAACCAGTTTGGGTGGAGGAATTCTGGCTGCCCGCGCGATCATGACCACGGACGTGCATCCCAAATACACGGCGAAGCAGGCTCGTATCAACGGACGTCCCGTCACCGTAGGCGGAATGGCTAAAGGATCGGGAATGATCCACCCACACATGGCCACCATGCTCGGATACGTCACCACCGACGCCGCCATCACCCGTTCCGCACTCAAAAAGGCACTGATGGTCGCTACGAATGAATCATTCAACTGCATCTCTGTGGACGGAGATACCAGTACCAACGACACGGTCCTTTGCTTGTCAAACGGAATGGCCGGGAATTCACAGATCCGTGAGGGAACCGTCGGCTATCGACAGTTTGTCCGACTCTTGATCGACGTGTGTCAGATACTGGCGCTATCCATCTGCCGGGATGGAGAAGGTGTGACCAAAGTCGTCAAGATTAGCGTTCATGAGGCCAAGACCGCCGCCCAAGCCCGTCTAGTCGCCCAAACCATCGGCACATCTAATCTGGTGAAGACGGCGCTGTTCGGCGAAGATGCGAACTGGGGACGCATCATGGCTGCCATCGGCCGATCGGGTGTTCCTGTTGATCCATCACACATCAGTATTTCCTTCGGAGGGGTGCCGATGGTGCGGAAAGGCGCGGGGTTGGGCCTCGCAGCTGAACGCCGTATTGCCAAGGTATTCCGGCAAAAAGAGTTCACAATCGACGTAGGCCTCGGGCAGGGACAACACCGCAGCCATTTGTGGACAACCGATCTATCTTTCGACTATGTCCGTATTAACGCAAGCTATCGATCATAGAGGACAATTCATCGATTTGATCCTTGTAAAGGCTGCGACGATCTGCTAATGTTCCAAGGTTCCGAGGTCGCAAGACCGCCTATTTCGCACATAATCCGGTGTGCGAGACAGACACACAAATACACATCGACGCGAATGCGTCGCTTGGCTTGAGTATAAGGGGTCACCCCTCGCCTGAACATTGGGCGTTCTGCAAGCCTTGAGGGGAGGTGAAGGTATGGGAGTGATCGCGATCAAGGAATTGCTCGAAGCGGGAGTCCATTTCGGCCATCAGACCAACCGGTGGAATCCCAAAATGAAGAAATTCCTCTTCGGTGAACGCAACGGCATCTATATTATCGATCTCCAACAGACCGTCGCGCGCATGGAGCAGGCCTATGCCTTCGTCCGCGATACGGTGGCCTCCGGCCAGTCCGTCCTGTTCGTCGGCACGAAACGGCAGGCGGCTGAAATTCTCCAAGAAGAAGCCACTCGAGCCAACATGTTCTATGTGAACCAGCGCTGGTTGGGCGGCATGCTCACCAATTTCCAGACCATCCGCCGCAGCATCGACAAGATGAAAAAGATCGAAGGTATGCTCGCAGATCCCGCGCAGCATGGCCTGACGAAGAAAGAAATCTCGCAGAAGCAGAAAGAACTCGTGAAACTGCAGAAGTTCCTGACCGGCATCAAGAACATGCGCGGGCTACCGGGAGCGGTCTTCATTCTGGACACCAGAATTGAACGCATCGCCGTGCAGGAAGCCACTCGTCTGGAAATCCCCGTCATCGCGATTATCGACAGCAATTGCGATCCCGATCACATCACGTATCCGATTCCGGGCAATGACGATGCGATCCGCTCGATCAGGCTGATCACCTCCAAGATCGCCGAGGCCTGCATTGAAGGAGCGCATTTACGGACCCAGCGCGAAGAAGCGGAATTCCAATCGCCGGCCACCAGCGACGTGCGAGTTGGGACTCCAAGTTTAGCGGGCGCTCCCGCGTCCTAAATCGACATCCCGCGGATCGATCTTTCACCGTTATAAAGAAAAGGACTGTTAGGTATGGCTGGATCAAGTCAGCTTGTTAAAGAACTCAGGGAAAAAACAGGCGCGGGAATTCTCGACTGTCAGAAAGCGCTCCAGGAAAACGGGGATGACGTCGAAAAAGCGATCGACTATCTGCGTCAAAAGGGATTGGCCGCGGCCCAAAAAAAAGCCGGTCGCGAAACCAATCAAGGTTTGATCCATGCCTACATTCACATGGGCGGCAAGATCGGCGTCCTGATCGAGGTCAACTGCGAAACCGATTTCGTGGCCCGCAACGAGGAATTCAAAGGATTCGTCAACGACCTGGCACTCCAGGTCGCCGCGGCGAAACCGCAATACGTCAGACGGGAAGACGTTCCGGCCGCGACCGTCGAAAAGGAACGATCGATTTTCGAGGGACAGGCCAAAGAAATGGGAAAACCGCCGGCCGCATGGCCGAAAATTATCGAAGGCAAACTCGAGAAGTTCTATCAGGAGAGTTGTTTGCTGGAACAGGCCTTCATCAAGGACCCTGCCGTCACGGTGAAAGAGCTTCTCTCTCAGAAAATTGCGAAAATCGGCGAGAACATGAACATTCGTCGGTTTACCCGCTATCAACTGGGCGAAGCATGAGTTCTGCCACCTACCGCCGCATCCTCCTCAAAGTCAGCGGAGAGATGTTGGCTGGTGAGCAGGGATACGGCATCCAGCCTTCGGTTCTGGAAGGACTCGCATCGGAAATCGCTTCCGTCGTTGCACTCGACATCGAAGTCGCCGTGGTCATCGGCGGAGGAAACATCTTTCGCGGAATCGCCGCCAGCGCGACTGGGATGGAACGCGCCTCGGCGGACTACATGGGCATGCTCGCCACCGTGCTCAACGCGCTCGCGCTTCAAAACGCACTGGAACGCGCCGGTGTGATGACACGCGTGCAATCGGCGATCGAAATGCGCCAACTGGCGGAGGGGTATATCCGGCGACGCGCGATCCGGCATCTCGAAAAAAAGCGTGTCGTCATTTTCGCGGGGGGCACCGGAAACCCGTATTTCTCGACCGACACCGCGGCTTCGCTTCGGGCCATGGAGATCGGTGCGCAAGTGATCATGAAAGGCACCAAGGTCGACGGCATCTATGACGCCGACCCGGTCAAGAATCCGTCCGCAAAAAAATACCGCGAGATCTCCTTTCTCGCGATCCTTAATCAGAATCTCAAGGTGATGGACGCCACGGCCATCAGTCTCTGCATGGACAACAACCTGCCCTTGATCGTGTTCAATCTCAAGGAACAGGGCAACTTCAAACGCGTCGCCACCGGCGAATCCATTGGCACGCTGGTCACCGCCGGACCGCGCTAACCATTCTCGGAGCCGCTATGCCTAACGCCGCTGCAATTCGCCAGACCATCACAGGGAAAATGGAATCGGCGCTCGAACACCTCAAGCGCGATCTCGCTGGACTGCGAACCGGCCGAGCGTCCATCGCTCTCCTGGATAATGTGCGCGTCGACTACTATGGAACAATGACGCCGCTTCGCCAGGTTGCCAACCTCTCCACTCCTGAAGCGCGTCTGATCACGATTACGCCTTGGGAACCGCAACTGATCAAGGAAGTCGAGAAAGCCCTGGCGACTTCAGGTCTGGGTGTCACACCCTCGAACGACGGGAAAATGATCCGTGTCCCATTGCCTCCATTGACCGAGGAGCGGCGCAAGGAACTGACCAAGATCTGCAAGAAACACGGCGAAGATACGAAAGTACACGTCAGAGGATTTCGTCGCGATGCCAACGAAGAGTTGAAGAAACTTCAAAAAGATGCCAAATTGACCGAGGATGAACTTCGGAAGTCCGAGACCGAGATTCAGAAGCTGACCGACCAATACACACAGAAAATCGACGATGTCATCAAGAAGAAAGAGCAGGAGATTCTTGAGGTATGACCTCCCTGCTGATTTCAACCAGTTGGCAGAGTGACTACGACATCGACCGTGCCCACGACTTACGCCCACGTTGATTTTTCGGCCCTCTCCCACAATCTTTCACTCATCTCCGGTATGATTCCCAATTCCTGCGGCATTCTCGCCGTCGTCAAGGCCAATGCCTATGGCCATGGCGCCGTAGAGACCGCACGTGCGCTCATCAATCAAGGCGTGTCCCGCCTCGCCGTGGTCTCCGTGGCGGAAGGGCTGACCCTGAGGGATAGCGGCATCACCGGGCAGATCGTGGTGCTCGGTCCAATCTTGGAAGCGCAAATTCCCGACCTGCTCGCCCGCGAACTCACCCCGGTGATCAGCGACCTGCGCACGTGTTCCGCCATAGCCCGTGCTGCCGCCGCCCTGGGCCGATCTGTCTCAGTGCATGTGAAGGTGGAAACAGGGATGGCACGTCTGGGACTCACGTCCGACGAACTTCCCCGTTTGTTCGAAGCTTTGGCTGACGTGAAATCGATCCGTATTGAAGGGCTCATGACGCATCTTGCCGATGCCGATGGGGATTCCAGCGATCTCACCGATGCGCAACTGCAGACCTTTCGTGCAACCCTTGGGACTTTCGCGCGTCGGGGTATCCATCTTCCGTTGGTGCATGTCGCAAATAGCGCCGCCATCCTCCGATTCCCCGAATCCCATTTTTCGCTCGTTCGTCCCGGCATCATGCTCTATGGCTATCACACGCTTCCGAAAACCGTCCCCTCTCCGAATCTCAAACCGGTTCTCCAGTTCCATTCCACCATCGTGCACTTGCGGACAATCGAGGCCGGAACCACCGTCAGCTATAATCGGACCTTCGCCGCAAGGCGGAAAAGTACGATCGCAGTCCTTCCCATCGGCTACGCCGACGGATATAACAGGCTGCTCTCGAATCGTGGGAAGGTACTCGTCCGAGGGAAGCGAGTTCCGGTAGCAGGGCTCGTCTGCATGGATATGACGATGATCGACGTGACCGAAGTACCCGACGTGCAAGTGGGAGATCGTGTCACGCTGATTGGACGGGACGGACAAGAGACCGTCTTCGCGGACGAAGTGGCCGACTGGATAGGCACAATTCCTTATGAAGTGTTATGTGGAATCGGAAGTCGCGTTCCGCGCTTGTACGATTCGCCGGCTGGAACGGTGCCAGTCTAAAAGGATAACCGGATCGAGACCCCTCCAGAGTGTAGAGTCGTTTTGTAGGTGCCGTTTACTGTTGGATTTCTGTTTCCCACCACCGTGCGATCTTCATACAGCGATGCCTGATAGGAAAAATCGAGACCAATGGTTGCGGTCTTGACGGCACCGATTCCCATTTCACCGCATTTCATCCATCCGAAGAGCCGCCCTTGTTTCTGACAGAGTAGGCCGATTCCTCCCCCGACAATGTGGACATCAGAGGAAGGAATTCCGGGATCGAACGTCTGATCGGGAACTTGGTTTTGCTGGTTGGTATATCCCGCACGCAGTGCAACGTCCCATCCCGGCATCGAATCAAGCGCGAGCCACTTGTATTCCGTGCCGGCCATCACCGCATATGTATCACGCCACTTGAGCGGCTGAGGAATCGTGGCGCCGTTGGCCAGATGCACGTCCAGATTGCGGGATGTACTCCACGATACATGATCCACGTCAAGTTCAAGTTTCCATTCGCGTTCGATCGTCCGAACGGGCCACAAAGCAATGGCTCCGGTCATCACTTGTGGCAGCACAAACGTTGCTGTCGCGTCCGAGACCTTGGAACCGTTCGCGAGCAGGGCTCCGGAAAGATGCATCGTCGCCTGGCTGCGATACACAAATCCGACGTTTGCGATGGGCTTTCCTTGATTATTGCGTAGGGCGGTATAGAGGATGCTGGCATTAAATCCAGCGGCCGTATCGCGCCCGAACAGTTCAACTCGCGCTCCGGCCGGAATGCCGAATCCGCCTGGCCAGATCGACTGCCGTTCGACATGTCCCTCTCCCACCGTTTGCGAAAACGTATAGATATCCGCGCCCAATCCAATCGAAAGACTCTCGGTCAGTCTATAGGCCAACGTTGGCTTAACGTCGAGGAGGGGCAAAGAACTGAATACTGTCGCCGTCCGGAACGGACCGTCGGTCGGCCACCGGGTGAGCGAACCAAACGGAACGGTGAGCCCGATGCCTACGGCGAGCGGACCAAGAAGCGTGACGCCCAAATCCGGCAGATTGGCGGTGAGATAGAAATGAGCCGGCGGGGGCCACGCCATGCTGCCGTTTCTGTCGCCGCGAGCCGTTGTGCCGTTTGCTCCCGTAAACGTCGTCGCCCCTCCCGTCAACAATCCTCCCGCCATGGATTCAATGCGCGGCAAGTGGGTAAGGCCAGCGGGGTTGTAATGCAGCGCAGATGCGTCATCAGCCTGAGCAGCAAAAGCATTGCCCATTCCTGAAGCCGCAGTCCCCTGACCCTGTATCCTGGGGACTTGGGCAATCGTCTCTGAATGAAGCAGCGCACCCGTCAACAAATAGACCAACCCCATGACGAAGCCATATACGCCTCGTGATCTACGCTTCCCCTTGGTGATTTGGTGAACCTGAAATGTGCTGTTTAAACTGGAACACTCCACCATTAGGCCTGTCCGCGATCTGCCGTTTCTGGGACGCCAAACCATGCGTCAACGATGTGGTCTAATTCTTCCGCCTCGAATGGTTTCAGTAGATAGGCCTGTGCGCCCATGCTGATCGCACGAACTGCCGCATCCTTCGCCCCGGACGCCGTGACCATAATGATTGGTAGCTGCTGATCCTTCTGCCTGATCCGCTTCAATACCTCCATACCGTCAAGAGAGGGAATGCCGATGTCGAGGATCATTCCTGAGAAGGTTTCAGCCCTTACGGCCTCCATGGCTTGCAGACCGTCACTTTCGGTCCGCACGTCGTAGCCTTTAGCCTGTAATCGATCCCCCAGCATCTGCCGGATGTCCATGTCGTCATCCACAACGAGAATTTTTGGCATACCATCCATGCTTCCCAAAGAGGGGGCTCCTACGAAGGAACGCAACGGAAGGGATACGCAAAACTCCGCGCCGCCGGGCTGTCCGCTTGCGACAACGATGGATCCACCATGAAGCTCCACCAGTGTGCGAACGATAGAAAGCCCCAATCCCAATCCCTTTGTCCCCGTGCGCCTTCCTTTCAGTTTGAAAAAAGGATCGAAGATCTTATCGGCGAATTCAGGTGCGACTCCCGGTCCCGTATCCAAAACAATGATCTCAACAGTCCGCAGACCTTCCTGCCGTACCGTCACGATGATGCGGCCCTCTTCCGGTGTGAATTTGATCGCGTTCTGCACCAGATTGGTCACGATTTGAAAAAGGCGATCTTGGTCCGCCCACACGGAAAGAACCTGGGTCGGATATAGGGCTTCGAGCTGCTGTCTTTTTGCTTGAGCCAATGGCCGCATCTGCTCGACCGCATCTGCGACCACCCTCGCAAGATCGATATCGCTGGGCATGAGTTCGAGACGGCCTGTCTGGATCCTGGTCCGATCCAATAATTCTTCGATCATACGGATGAGGCGGTCGGAATTCTCGAGAACCCGCGACAGATAACGTTGCTGTTTCTCATTCACCGGACCGGCCAAGCCGTCCAACATATTCTGAAGGAAACCCTTAATGGATGTGAGAGGGGTCTTCAGCTCGTGAGACACATGAGAAAGAAATTGGGAACGCAATCGGTCCGCCTGTTCGAGTTCTGCCGTCCGCTCGCGTACTTTGGCTTCCAGCCCGACGTTAAGCTCTTCGATCTGCTGATACGCCGCCGCATTGTTCAGAGCGCTTGCAACCTGATGGGCAAACGTCATGAGCAGTTCCAGATCGTCCAGCGTCAGGCAATGCTCCTGCATTCGATCGACCATCAGACTGCCGAGGATCCGATCCTGTGTCTTTAACGGCACAACAATGATGGATTTCGTTCCCATCATCAGAGCGAGTTCTCGATGCACCGGATGCAAACGCTCCCAAATAGCCCGGACATCGCCGATGAGAAGGGGCTTGCCCTGCAACAACACGTTTCCTTCCGGGCTTTCCGGATCCGTCACGGAAATCTGAACGGTCTGCGCAAATTCCTTGACCTCGTCGGTCACGCCCAAGACCCTGAGATCCTTTGAAACCTGCTTGGCCGAATCGTACGAGGAAATCATCGCACGGTCGTAATGCAACACACGGGTCAGGGTTTCCAGGATATGCTGATACAGAACCTCACGATCCAACGTCGAGCTGAATAAAATGCCCGCCCGATGGAGAGCGGTTAAATGGTTGATCTTGCGGCGCAGCTCAACGCGCGTCTGTTCCTGACCTCCATAGGCTTCGCGCAGTTCCTCGTGGCGCGATTCCGCGACATTGATCTGCTCCGTGATCAATGCCTGACGTTCACGGCTCTCCTGTCGAAGGCGTCTGTTCGTCACCAATACAGCCGCCAAGACGGGCACCAGCCCTGCCAGCGCCGTTTCCCCAAGACTGACCTCGGGAGACAACACCTGAGCCGAGAGGGACGCGAGGGCTCCAATCCCGCTTCCCCACAGTAACGGCCACGCGATCACCGGATGGGACTGTCTTGTCCACCTCACTTCCCACTCGCAATGCTCGTCCCCATGCACAATACACGTACGGTCCCTAACCGTAGCTGAAGGAAGGCTGTGCAGATGCAGCGGAACCATGGCAAGCCTTCCCTTGGCCGATTCACAGATCTGTGCCGCGCATGCCCTGCGGTATGGCCCAAATTGCCGGTACACACCTTCGGTCAGCGTCAGCCGCAAGATGGCCGACGCATCTGTGACATCGACGACGGTGTATTCCAACCCCCTGGCGAATTTCTGAGCAAAATACGGATACATCCGATAAATCTGCGCCAGACTGAATGGACGACCCAATGTTTGTATCAACGGGGAAATATGTTTCTCACGGCCTACGTTGAAGAAGAATTCAGGGTCGCCAGACAGCTCGCGACAAAACTCCCGCAGATAGGAAGCAAACTCATACGAATAGCTGTTCCACGCATTCTTCAGCTGACCCGGCGTCACATGGTGGTTGTGGTCCCATGCCCTTTCATTGAGAAGACGACACAGTTCAATAGACGCGTGTGCCGAAGCCTCAGGTCCCTTAGACCGGGCAATCCACTCCTCAAGATATTCAACATTGTCCCGAATGACGATTCCGCTGACATCGCCCACATGCGCGCCATGCTCATCGCGACCGAAAGGGACGTGCTGCATGCATGGTCTGTCTAGAATGGTTTGCTCGAGAGGAAACAAATGTTCCGTCATCCGCAAACTCCCGGTATGCGACAATTAAGGCGACGCGGCTCAGTACTAGCAACTTAGGAAGGCAAAGTATATACCGTGCTTATACGTACGCACGCCAAATGCCTTGAAACGAAGCGTTTAGGGCGTAAACCTCGTATCACGTGCTTGGCAGCCGAGCGTTCGTACGAATGCGGCGATTATCGGTTGTGATACGAGATAAGGAAGTGATGGATACAGAGAAGAGGGAGCCCGAAAACTAGGAGCAATCAGCGATACCTCGGCGGGAAAAGCTAGACAACCATTTTTCGACAGTAGAATGCTTCGGCATACTTTTCTGGCGCGTTGGACTCGATACCGCGGATGCGCATGACAGAAAGAAAGGTATCTTCGGAAAACCACTGCTTTCCGCTTTGAGTCCGAAAACAATCAATGATGGTGCGTATCTTTTTCCGGCAGGTCTCAATGTCGAGATGGACGAATAGGTTCGGACTTCCAAAATCTCCATCGTACTTGGGAATTTCGTACTCGAGAATCAAGTGGTCGCGGAAGGTGTTCCAAGTTAATTCCGATACCAATCGATGGTCTTGATGCAGGTCGTCACGGTAATGGGTGAGAATCATATCCGGTTCATAGGTTCGCTTGAGAGTCTCAAAGAATCGCTTGATCTGTTTTCCCGAATAGGGAAAGATTCCGTCAGGAAAACTTTTGACGATGATCTGCTTTCGCCGGACGTGCTGAAGAAATCGCCTCGCTCCGTGTATCGCCTCTTTGCGTCTGATCGACCGGGCGCTGAGCACCACCCATATGATTTCGATGGCATTGCCGTACTGCTTCACCAGTTTCAACAGGGTGCCGCCGCATCCGATCTCGATATCATCAGAATGGGCGCCGACACAGAGGACTGATACGCGGTTCTTGCGAGCGAGACGTGACTTCAGGTCAAACATGCTCAAATGTTCCAACTCGCAGGCAGGAGACGACGAACCTCACGCGCACTCTTCGTACAGGCTGAGATTCTGCCTCTCTCTCCAGACTGCCCACGGAGCCTTGCCCCTCGCATAGAGATCATCCAGCAACATCTTGTCTTTGAAGGTGTCCATCGCCGCCCAGAAGCCATTGTAGGTATACCCGACCAACTGGTCTTCCTTGATCAGACGCTGAAAGGGAGCATGGACCAACTCTTCACCCTCGCAGATGTACTTGAAAATCTCCCGTTTGAAGATGAAATACCCGCCGTTGACACGGATTCGAGAGTGCGACAACTCATCTAAACGCGTGATACGCCCATCACCGGCCATCGTCACTTGATGCATACTCAGCCGAGGGGTGATGCACAGACAGCTGGCAATGACATTGCGGGCACGAAAATGAGCCAGGTGATCCATATGCGGGAGGTCGGTCAAGCCATCGGTATAGTTGGCAAGAAAAGCCTCGTCCTTGCCGATGTGTTCTTCAACCGATTTCAGCCGTTGCCCGACTGTGGATTGAATCCCTGTATCCACGAACGTGATCTTCCAATCCTGAATATCCGCATTCAACAATTTGATCTGCTTCCCGCCATCGGTGAGCACAAAGTCGTTGGAGACGCATTCGTCGTATCGAAGGAAATATTCCTTGATGGCATCCGCACCGTACCCAAGACAGAGAATGAATTCCTTGTGCCCAAAATGCGCATAATATTTCATGACATGCCAGATGACCGGCCGGTACCCGATCGGGACCATGGCCTTCGGAACCTTTTCAGAATAGTCTCGAAGCCGAAGCCCGAGCCCCCCGCAGAACAGAACGACTTTCATAATGGTGATAGCGGTACTTGGAATGGAAAATTGAGAGGCCGACAATCAGGCGCACGTTTCAGACCCATGTCCGAAAGCTTACCAGAAAAATCGAGAAATCCCAGCGGATCTGACAAATCCGTCGCACGAAGAATGCCTCGCCGCATCCATACATTTTCTGATGAGCGAACGGATGGTGAAGAATTATTCTGGAGAACTGTTCAGCGAGATGGCGAGGCTTACGTCCGGACCGATCTCTTCAAACGACGTTCCACGCTCTGCACTTTGCTCGAAAGCCGGCCGCTGTGTCCCTTGCGGTAATCGATCTTGATCGAGCAGGAAATCCTATTGCAATCTTTTTTCATCCGCGCATAGCACTGTTCCACGACCGCCATCACATCGTGCCACTCCCCCTCCAGCACCGTCCCCATCGGGTTGAGCCGATATGCGACACCGCTCTTGTCGACGATATCCAGCGACCTGGCGACATATTTGCCGACGCTCTCGCTCTTCCCCAACGGCGACATGCTGAACTCGAGCAGGACCATATCTGCAGGCTCCTCGTCAATTATTGAGTAATACTTCCGGCCTTCTCGCCGGTCCGATGATCAGTCCAGACTTTTGGATATTGCACTTTCCCCAGTAGCCGAAATCCATCCAGCGCTTCCCGCAGCATCGCGCGCCGCTTTTCGGCGTCAGGCTCCGATGCCTTCGCCTGCTCACGAAGCTGTCCCAGCCAGTCGACGAAGGACACGAACTCGCCGTCGAGAATTCGTTCCAGATCTTCCTTCATGAACCACGACAACGCCGGGGCCATGCCACTGGTGCTGATCGCAACCCGCGCATGCCCGGAGGCGACAACCGCCGGCATGTTCACATTCGAGGCTTCAGGAAAATCGACCGACCACAAGAGAAACTTCTTTTCACGGGCTTTGGCGAACAACGTCCGCGCGAATTCCTTGTCCCCGCGCACGGTGTTCAGCACCAGGATCGCGCTCTCCAGATCCGTCTCGCGGAAATGCCGTCCACGATGGATGACCTTGGCCGAGGCCGCCAGGTCTTTCAATTTCTCATGCAGCGTTGGCGCGACAACCGTGACTTTCGCTCCCGCGTCCAACAATCGCTGACTCTTATCCGCCGCTTCCTCGTCTCCCCCGAGCACGAGCACGGGATAACCTTTGACGTCGAGAGACACGGGAAACCCTGGGTTCGCAGCCATGCCGACACCTCCTCGCTTGCAACAAAGCGATATCATACAACAGCCGCTTTTCGTGCGTAAACCATGATCTCCCCTTTTCGAAACGACCTCTGTATAATGCGCCCTCTTGTCTGGAAGTTGACGAGAGGAACTGCGCCCCATGGCCAAAATGGAAATGCGTACGCTCGGCTTCGCGGGAAGCATCATCGGCTTCGCCGCCCTCGCGGCCTGGTTTGGACTCGTGCATAGCTGTGATCCGCAGAGCGGAGAACCGGTCATCGCAGGGCGTGTTCTCATTGCCCCCGAGTTGGCGAACCAAGTGCGTCCGACAGACGTCCTCTTTGTCATCGTCCGTCGCCCGGGTGGAACTCCACGGCCGGTCGCCGCCAAACGGATCGACAATCCCACCTTCCCGGCTTCGTTCGAGATCACGAATGCCGATGTGATGGTGCAGGGATCGGAACTGCGCGGGATGGTCGATGTGGTCGCCCGGTTGGATCGAGACGGTCAGGCCGGTCCGGCTCAACCCGGAGACATCGAAGGACGATACGCCAGAAATCCCACGTTACCAGGCGGCCGCGATTTTGAAGTAATTCTGGATACAGTAAAGCAGTGAGAGGAAGGTGCTATCGCCTAGGTCGTTCAAACAAGCTTTTCGGCAAGGCCGCAGCAAGCGAAAGTTGAGTCGTACTCCCTTCGTACGTCGAAACCTTGAGCGTAGCGAGAACGCCGCTGACAACTTGTTTCAACAACCTAATTCAGGGACCGGAGGGATCGGCATCCAACTCCATATTCCAGTACAAGTAGTCGCGCCAGCTTTCGGGAGTATTTCTGATACCAATGGTGATCGTGACAATCGGGCTCCAGCGTGGCTTGACCGGCCGCTTAACGAGTCGCATCCCCGCCTCCTCCGGCGTGCGCCCGCTCTTTCTATTATTGCAACGCCAGCAGGCGGTCACAATATTTTCCCACGTCTTTCGTCCGCCTTTGGCGATCGGGGTCACATGATCGAAGGTGAGTTCCTCGGTCCGGAATCGGTTCCGGCAATACTGGCAGGTATACCCGTCGCGCGTAAAGATATTGATGCGGGAAAATTTGACCGCCCTGTGGCTGTCTTTCAGTCGAACCAGCTTGAGAAGGCGCATGACGGAAGGAAGCTTGAACGAAATCGATACTCCGTGGACCTCGCGGTCGTATACCTCGAGAACTTCAACCTTTCCCTGCCACAGGAGCGCGATTGCTTTTTGCCAATGAACGACACGAAGGGGTTCGTAGGTTGAATTGAGCAGGAGGGTCATTTCCATTAGGAAACCTCATTCCCAACCGAGGCTCCTTTGTATGAGGGCCTTCCATCGGTCTGGGTACGCTCTGTTAAATCTAATGCCATAAGCCGACCGTGAAATCAAGCTGGGGCTGAATCTCCGGCCAAGCCAATCAGGATATACGTATGAGCCAAGTCCCCATCCTGCAAGACTTTGTCACCGTCGCGAAAGTGGATGAGATCCCTCCCGGAACCGGACGGACCGTGGATGTCAAAGGCGTTTGGATCGCGCTGTTCAACGTCGACGGAACATTTTATGCGGTCGACAATGCATGTCCCCATGCCGGCGGTCCGCTGGGCGAAGGTCATCTCACGGGCGACATGATCGAATGCCCCTGGCATGGCTGGTCATTCAGCGTGCGAACCGGCGAGCGTCGAGGCAACTCGAACATCACCGTCGCTTGCTGCCCTGTGCGCATCGAAGGAGACTGCGTGCAGATCGCCCTGCCGCCCGGCTTTATCTGACGCCTGGGAACTGAGGAACGGCCGGACCGGGAGTCGATTCCGGCTCCGGAGCCTTCGGCGTGATACCATCAGCCGGTAATGAAGCCGCGTTCACTCTATTCAACGACAGGTTGGCGTGCCAGATGAATTCGCGTTCGAACCACTGTCCCGTCGCCCCCTGATCCCGCAGCTGAATTCTGATCTCGTACATATCGCCGTCTACTTGCTTCACACGCCACTCCCCCAGTCTGGCGTTCAGGCCCCGATCCTTCATGGCCCGAACGTGTTCGGTCATGGCCTGGAGGATGGTCGGATATCCTTGCGCGCGATGCGTTTGAACAAGGGCGAGGGCGTCGGCTGCGCGCCGATCGAGCATGGGATTCACCGTCGGCGGCTTGTTCCAAACAAAATACACCACCCCGAGCAGGAGAATCGCGACGACTGCGTAATGGATGATTTTGACCATGCAGTGTGAACGGCAGCGACCGATTCGCATCTTAGAAAGTCATCTCGCATGAAGTCAATCTGCCGCGATGCCCATCGAGGAAATTGTCAGCAGCCTGATCGAACCCT
Organism: Nitrospira sp. KM1; assembly: GCF_011405515.1. Taxonomy (NCBI): domain Bacteria; kingdom Pseudomonadati; phylum Nitrospirota; class Nitrospiria; order Nitrospirales; family Nitrospiraceae; genus Nitrospira; species Nitrospira sp. KM1. The sequence goes on from NZ_AP022671.1 coordinate 876,909, forward strand.
ATCCGGGTCCTCGTGCGGCTTGTGCCAAATAAACAGGGTATGTTACAAGTACCGGCTTGATAATAGAATGAGTCTTTCTGCAGTTTCATCTTCCAGCTAATGGACACATATGAAATTTTTTCTCTACGGCGACAATCTCAACCCGACACAACTTAAGCGGCGGGCGCCTGAACACAAGTTCGAGATGCTGGCTACGCTTCCCGACCATACTATCCAGTTTTCCCGTTGGTCGTCTCAATGGCGCTGCGGCCTCGCCAACATCGTCCCGTCGCCGGGAGAGAAAGTGTGGGGAGCCGTATTCGATGTGACGGATGAGGATCTCAAGATACTGGATCAATTCGAAGAGGACGTTCCGCCAGGCGCCTACCGCCATGTGCAGGTCACGGTGTTGACCGATGCCGGCGAGAAAATTCTGGTGACGACCTATGCGGCCACTCCAGTGGGAAAGTTCAAGCCGAAGGACCACTACCTGGACTGGGTCGTGAAAGGGCTCAAACACTGGAAACTGCCGGAAGACTGCATGGCGCAATGGCAAACCTATCGTCCACGCGCTGATTGAACATTCCCCTGCGTCCGACTATTGAAGAGAAAGGATTTCCATGCCAAAACCCAAATACCACATCGTCGTGTGCACGAATGCCAGACCTCCCGGCCATCCCAAACCGTCCTGTGGGGGACAGGGGTCCGGCCAACTGCTCATGGCATTCAACATGGGTCTGATGCAGCGCGGCGTCATGCCGGGAGAGGTGTTGGTCAGCGGCTCTTCCTGCTTAGGCCCTTGCGAACAAGGTCCGACCGTCGTGGTCTATCCGGATGGAACGTGGTATTCGAAGGTGACCGAGGGAGATGTCGCCACCATCCTCGATGAGCACATCAAGGGCGGCAAGCCCGCGGCGAAGCTTAATCCCGACGCCGTTTGGAAGTAGCGTCTCGTCATCGACCTAACCATGGCACTCTCTACGGATCATGAACACAAGTCGCATGCACCCAAATCAATTGGGTGCATGGTGATCACCTGTAGCGACACCCGTACGCCCGACACCGACACGAGCGGCCGGCTCATTCAGAATCTTTTAAAGGGAAAAGGGCACACGATTGCCGCCTACCATCTCGTCAAAGACGAGCCGGCACAGATCAAAGAACGCGTGTCTGCCGCGCTATCGAACGAGGCCGTGCAGGCAATTATTATCAACGGCGGGACCGGCATCTCAAGGCGAGATTCCACCTTCGAAGCTGTGGACGCCATGCTCGAGAAACGGCTGGACGGGTTCGGCGAGGTGTTCCGCTATCTCACCTATATGGACATCGGCTCTCCTGCCATCATGAGCAGGGCGACTGCCGGCATCATCAAGGGGCGCGTGCTGTTTTCAACACCCGGGTCAGAGAACGCCGTGCGGCTGGCGATGGAAAAGCTCATTCTTCCGGAGCTCGGCCACCTCATCAAAGAACTCACCAAGTAACCCGCTTCAATACCCCGATTCTGGCGGTTGTTTGCAGGCATGACTGTGAACGGCCGATCGTTGAGGATGCTCGAATCGGTTTCTGCCCTCACCCTCCCACGCCCCAGCGCGGCGGGACGCGCTTCTCACCAGGCAAGGCAGTGAGCCCGGCGACTGAGGGGGTATTGCCTTGCGTGTGGCAGCAAGCAAATCTAAGGCTGGTTAAAACGACGTTCGGCAAGGCTAAAATCAATGTCAGAGGATGCTCAAAACGGTTTCTGCTATCACCCTCCCACCCCACCGCGCCGAGACGCGCTTCTCACCAGGCAAGGCCGCAGGGACTCCGGCGACTGGGGGGTATTGCCTTGCGTGTGGCAGCAAACAAATCTAAGGCTGGTTAAAACGACTTTGGGCAAGGCCGCAGCGAGCGAAGGCCCGAGGCGTACGTTGTTTGGTACGTTGAGGGTCTGAGCGATGCGAGAACGAAGCCGAAAGTCGTTTTAAACAGCCGATCAGTCCTGAGCGATCTTGGGTTCAGAGTACTCCGTCACCGCCTGCGCAATGTTCGATTGCGCATACCGTTTGTAACACCGAAGCAAGTCGCGCACCGAAATGACGCCGACGATATCGCCGCCATTTGTCACACCGAGGTGACGAATGCCCAGATCGCCCATCATGTCTTGTGCATCGTCGACCGGTCGATTGCCTTCGATCGTGCAGATCGGCGACGTCATGATGTCTTCGACCGTCAAGCTGTTCAGACTTTTATTGGTAGGCACAGCTTTACGGACAATGTCGGTATCGGTGACGATTCCAACCCATCGCTTGCCTTTTTTCACGAAGAGCGAGCCCAGCCGCGCGGCCTTCATCGTCTTCGCGGCGCTGCGGACAGAGGTTCCCGGACCGACGGTTTTTGGATTCTTCGTCATGAACCGAGCGACTGTGGACATAGGCTCCTCCTTTCGCCAAAAAACCTTTCAGAAAAGAACTCCCAACACCTGTTCATTGTAACGCTAAAAACTCGAATGGAAACATATCTTGAGACATTTTTACGAGGGAACACAGCCGAAGCCCTATCCACAACCGGTCACACGGTCAATACGATCTTACCAAAAAACTTCCTGCTCAGAAGCTGCTGCTGCGCCGCCTTGGCTTCGCTCAACGGATAGGTCCGGTCGATGACCGGCTTCAGCTTTCCTTGTCCGAACAGCTCTGTCGCCTTCACTAACTCAGCTCTTGTCCCCATATAAGACCCTTTAATCACAAACTGGCGGGAATAGACATAGCGCAGATCCAGCTTCACATCCGCCCCGGTGGTAGCCCCGCAGGTAATCAACCGACCGCCTTTGGCCAGCGAGGAGAGACAGTTTTCCCAAACAGCCGGACCGATATGTTCGATCACGACGTCTACGCCTCGGCCCTCGGTCAGCAGCTTCACCCGTTCGGCTACTTTCTCGGTACTATGGTTGATGACGGCATGAGCGCCCAGCAGGACCGCTTTGGGAGTCTTCTCGTCCGAGCCGACAGTCGTAATCACGCGCGCGCCCGCGAGATGTGCCATCTGCACGGCAACACTGCCCACTCCGCTTCCGGCCCCCATGATCAGCACGGTCTCCCCGTGCTCGAGCTGTGCCTGGGCAAACAGCATATGCGCTGCCGTGACCGACACGAGCGGAAAAGACGCAGCCTCCTCGAACGACAGGTTGGAAGGGATCGGCAGCACATTGCGAAACGGCACTTTGACATACTCGGCGTAACCCCCGTAGGTCATCGCGCCGATGAGAGCATACGAACGGCAAAAGTTATCACGCCCTGCCAGGCATTCGTTGCATCGCCAACAGCTTATACCGGGCGACACCAAGACGCGGTCCCCCACGGCCACGTTATCCACCTGCCCGCCCACGGCCTCCACAATTCCGGCGATGTCGGAGCCTGGCACATGCGGGAGCGGCATCGGATAGGCGGGATTCCCCTGCCTGATCCAAATGTCCAAATGGTTCAGCGCACAGGCTTTCACCCGAACCAGCACGTCCTGCATTCCAATTTCCGGCTTCGGAAGATCTTCGTAACTGAGCTTCTCGGGCCCGCCATGCTCACGAAACAAGACAGCCTTCATATTGTCACCCTTTAAATGCGTCTAGATGAAAGACGATTCATCTCTTCACGCCATGTCTTCTCTGTGATTTACTCTGCCCTCCATTACCCGTTGAGCGTTCAGCATTATCGAGGGCCGGCATGTCTGGCCCCATCGTCCGGAGGATCAAGGTATCCTTCGAGGCTCTGCCGTCATCTCATCCTCTCTTCAAAGTTCTGCAGAACGGGTAGCGTCGATCAGGACCCATCTCACTCACCCACCCACCCACGCTGTTCCGCGCCAGGACGCGGAACCTACCCATCTCACCCACCCCACCCTGTTCCGCGCCAGGACGCGGAACCTACCCATCTCACCCACCCCACCCTGTTCCGCGCCAGGACGCGGAACCTACCCATCTCACCCACCCCACCCTGTTCCGCGCCAGGACGCGGAACCTACCCAACCGCCCGCAACGAGGCTCCCCGCACCGAGCGAGGGTGAGACGCACGCGACTTGTGCCGAGGCTCGGGCACCGTACCGCTGAAACGCTTTCCCCCATTCAAACAGGATGATCAAAACGTCATGTAACAAGGCCGCAGGAAGCGAAAACTCTGAGGCGTACTCTTTGCCGTACGTCGAGGGGTTGCAGCGACCGAGAACGAAGTTAGATGGCGTTTTCATCATCCTCCTAAAACGACAACGTCCCTTCAACCACCATCACCACCTCTCCCCCCACCTTCACCGTCTGAATCGCATCGTCATCGGAAAGTACTTGCACATAGATCTGCGACGGCCGTTCCATCTCATAGCCCTGCTCGATCGTGATCTCCGTGATCGGCCCCACTTCGACGACGCCGTTTTGAACGAGATAGGCGCCGATCGCCCCGCTCGCGCTGCCGGTTGCCGGATCTTCGGGGATGCCGATTGAGGGTGCAAACATTCTGGTGTGGATGGTCGCGGACGGCTCTACCGTCACGGTTGTGAACACCATGATGCCGTTGGCCCCATACCGGCGGCAAACTTCCACGATCGCGGCCGGATCCGGCCGGATCGACCGGACGGCCGTCAGCGTGCGCACGGGCACGATCAGCACAGGCAGCCCGGTGGATACGACTTCGAGCGGCCACTTGGCATCCGAGATCACGTGTTTGGACAGTCCCAGCGCGCTGGCGACTTTGTAGAGATCCTCCGCGTCTTCAATAGTTCCGAGGAACTGAGGTTCAGGCTGAGTCATCACCACACGCGACAGTTTGCCATCCTGCTGATGCAGTTCGACCGGGAATAGCCCGATGTTGCATTCCTGTACGACGCGCGTGACGGGCTCGGGGGCGGCAATCAGGCCGAGCTGGTTCAGGATGTGAAACGTACCGATCACCGGATGGCCGGCGAACGGAATCTCTTGCGTCGGGGTAAAGATCCTGAGCTTGACGATGGCGGCCGGATCCGTCGGCGGAAAGACGAACACCGTCTCGGAAAGATTCATCTCGCGGGCAATCTGCTGCAACTCATCGTCGGTCAACCCTCCGGATTCGGGAAATACCGCGACCGGATTGCCGCCAAACGGCTGCGTTGTGAAGACATCGGCCTGATAAAATTTCAGCGATCGACGTTCAGTTTCCATATGAGCGGCACTCTAGGTTAGAAGGAATAGGCCTGTCAAACAGCTGATACCCAAACGTAGACTCATCACGTTTATCCTGATGATAATCGGCCCGAACTGCCTGGTTGCCCAAGATCACTGCGTCCTTTCCATTCAACGGCTTGTTCACGCGGCCGATCATAGCATGCAGGGCCGTCCGTTGCGCCTTTTACTCATGGGTTGCCCCTAGGCCCTTTCCCTCGGGTTGACTTGGCTTTTCTCAAAATTTATCCTCTCGGGCTTATATATCCAACGCGTGTGGGACGCGTATGGCCCGCCAACTCGATTTGAGCGTTCGGCCTATCTTTTCGACACCGCTTCTGGTGTTCGCAGTCCCCGACTGTGCCTGCATCAACCAGGAACTCAAGCAAGCCGTCCTCGATCACGAATCCACGCAGCTGACCTATGCCGACCGCGAAGTCATCGGCTGGTCGTCACCGCACGACATGTCCATGATGGAATGGGCCGGCAAACCGCTCAAGCAGTTGTTCGACGCCGTCACGCAGGTCGCGGAATTGGCGACCGAGTTCTCCGGCCGCACCGGGAGAACGGCACAACATCCGCACTGGCAGGTCGTCGAAATCTGGTCCAATGTGCAGCGCAACGGCGGCACCAATGGATACCATGCGCATCCCGGATCGTACTGGTCGGGCGTCTACTACGTCGATGTCGGTGATATCACCGACATGGAGGACAAGGGAGGTGAACTGCAGCTCTTCGATCCACGCGGCTGCCTGCCCCGCATGCTGGCCCCGTACCTGCGCTACTCCCTTCCCGAACTTCACGATGCCGGCAATACGATCTCCTTCACGCCGGCCACCGGACAATGCGTCATGTTCCCAGGCTGGCAGCACCACGCCGTCGCACCCTACAAAGGCGTGGCTCCCCGCATCAGCGTGGCCTTCAATCTCGAACCGATCCTGAATAAGTAAGCAACCCGCCACAGTTTGACGCATCGACAATTTTGACAACCTTGGCCTATCACGCGCAAAGCTCAAAAATTTATGGTTGAATGAACCGGATCAATCCGTCCAGCTCTCTGTAAACGACGGTCCTACGTGACACCAGCTCAAGACAGACGACGATCAGAAGTAGAACAGTATTGTCAGAAGTGGGCCCTATCTTTGCCCTTTCAACTGGCCAGCACTCACACCAGTTACATCTATAGAGTGACTTACCTGGAGCAGCCGGCGATTCTCAAGATCCTGACTACTAAGGGACGAAAGTTTGAGGCGAATGGCTCGAGTGCACTGAAATGCTTTCATGGACACGGAGCCGTCAAACTGATCGATTTTGATGTGGGAGCCATGTTGTTGGAATATCTCGACGGAGGCGAATTGTCGAACCTTGTAAAGCAAGGGCTGGATTCTCGTGCCGCACGCATCATCTGTGATGTCTTGGACGATCTCCATCGCTATGCAGGCGAGATTCCCTCGGGAATACAAGATTTGCAACACGAATTCGAATCGTTATTCGCGCGGGCCAGAGGCGAAAAGACGGATTCCGTCTTCCGGAACACAGCGGCGGTGGCGGAGAGACTAATCTCGACAGAATCGAATAAGAGGCTCCTGCACGGCGACATTCATCATGGCAATATCTTGAAGAGTGCATCGCGCGGATGGGTCGCGATCGATCCTCAGGGTCTATTCGGCGAAAGGACCTATGACGTGGCAAACTCATTTTTCAATCCGGACGAAGTCCCTCATGTAGTGGCAACGAGAGAAAGGATCGACTCGCTTGCCACAATCTTTTCCGAACGCCTAGAGGTCGATAAGTCGAGAGTCCTCCAGTTTGCCTATGCCCATGGCGGCCTCAGCGCTTCATGGCACCTTGACGACGGTGAAAATCCACAGTGGCGCTTGAGAATGACTTCCCTCATCGAGACACTTCTGTAAGACATCACATCCAAAGCCCCTCCAATCAGTAGGCGCGAATTGGTGATCGTCCAGTGTCCCGACCCGAGGCATACGCTGTTCTGTATGTCTAGTGTCCGGACGATGTAAAAATGAAGGCCCGATGCCATCCTGGCGGACAAGTTGCGGAATATTGGAATGGCTCTCAGCGAGGCTGCAACGAGCGAACTGTCGAGGCGTACTTTGTTTGTACGTCGAGCCATTGAGCGACGTGAGATCAAAGCTGAGAGGCTTTTACAGCATTCCGTCAGGCGGGATGGAGAGGGATTCATAGGATTGGACTAGCGGATTCGCCACGTAATCTTCCACATAATTCTTCAGCAGGCAGTTTCTCCACAGCAGCTTATTGGCAAGTCGGGTATCGATCTTGTGCAGAACCGTCACCTTCACGCCTGTTTTTCTGGTGAACTGTTCCGGCGAGACGCCGCCGATGTCCGTATAAAGGCCGCGGCCGGATTGCATCATACACTTGGGCACGTGAATGCGCTTCTGCGTCGTGACTCTTCTGGCGATATCGTCGAACGTCAGGAGCACCGAACAGTCGGAATCCCCGCCCAGCGTCGCGTTCGGCACCATCAGGTATCTGGCACGGTTCTTCCGGTACATGTTCAGCACCTTGTAGACGCTCTTCGCCATCACCACGGTATCTTTCTTTTCCAGTTCGAGCGAATCGAACGCGCTGACGATGCGCTTGCGGTTCATGAACGCCGTAATCGGTGCCTCTGTCTGGATCGTCTGGACGTTCGGCAATCCCTTGTCGTACAGGCGGCGCGATTCATCCGGCAGGAACTTCCTGCCCTGCCGCATCAAATCCGCGGTTGGTTCCTTGATTCCTTTCACCGGCGTGAGGCAACCCATCCAGAGCACGCACTTCTGATTGACCGTCGAAATCATCTCCGCGTCTTTCGACATCGTGTGCGCGTCGAACGAATAGAAATTTGCCGATGACACGGCCGGTCCATCCAAGACCTTCAAGAGGTGCTTCACCGACGGCGCATGCGGCATGAGCCGCTGGCGGTACTCGCTGAGCGTGATCACCGAGAGTTCGAAGTTGATCCGTCCCGGATACTTCGCCGCAAGCTGATGGATCTTCGGCACATGCACGTAGCCGACCGTAAAGAACGTGATGTTCTTGTCCGTGGAGACCAAAAAGTCCTCGACCCATTCCATCGCCTTGGGATGGAGGAACAGGTCGGTCCACTCCATATATTCGTTGCCGCCGAGACACCAGTACTGCATCGGATCGGTCGGCTTCTTGTTGATATAGTCGAGGATGAACTTCCAATCCTCGTCGGTCGTCTTCGGCGGATCGAGCGTTTCGCGATAGGAATGGTCGATCTCGTAGCAGAATTCGCACTTCACCGGACAAGTCTTGCCGAGGCTGATCGGGATCTTCCCGCCGTCCAACTCGCGGATCAGGACGTCCCGGTAATCCTTGTTCCTGAAAATGGGAGGCGCCTGGAGAATCGGCAGTTGCGTGGACATGAAGATGGTTTCAGCTGGTTGACAGACTCACTGAGGTTTCGCCAGACTCCGGATGACCATGGAACCGCCCGACGACTCGGTCGCACAGGCTTTGGCACTCTTCGAACTCACCCTGCCTCTGACCATCAAGCAGCTCACCTACAAGCGTCGCGAACTGCTGCATACGTGGTATCCCGCCCGCTACGCCAACCTCACCAACAACCCGAGAAAGTACATGCAAATGTACAAGCAGGCCGAGGAGATGACCAAGAACATCGAAGAGGCCTACGCTGTGCTGTCCGCATTTCTTGCATCGTCCGATAAGCCTACGACGTAACTCTCAAGGATGCTCAAAACGGCATCTCACAAGGCCGCAGGCGAATTCAAAACCGCAGGCAACATCCTTTCACGAGCCGACTCCGTGGCTCATCACACGCCCCATCCCCTCCTTGCCGTCTTCTCCCTCGCCCATCGAAACCGGCCACGTCACCAACCCCGAGACGCTATCCGACGATCCGACCGTCTGCCGTTGCGCATAGATCTGCGGTAGTTTGTTCGTGCCGAACTTCGAGATATACAGGAATACATGCTCGCGCGCGTTCACACGCACGGCCCAGGGCTGGAAATCGTTCCTGTAGAATTCTTCGCACAGCTGCATCGCATCCAGGCATGAAATCCCGACCGGCTCATTCAGCGTGTAGTAGTAGTCCAGCGGCAGGTCGTACTCTTCCTGCTTGTGGATCGTAATGCCGAACTTGTCCGGATTTCGTACCATCGGTGTGTGCCGGTACGCCACGAAGTAGAACAGCTCCACCGAATGGATCACCGGCTGGTTGTCGATGACGAACTGCCTGGTTTCAAGCGCCTCATCCCGCGTCTCGCCGGGGAACCCATAAAAGGCCATCACGTGATTCCAGATCCCCGCCTTCGCAGCTTGATGGAGATTATTCCGGATCACGCTCTTCTTGGCATGCTTGTCCATGAGATTCAGCACACGCTCGTTCGCCGACTCCATGCCGTAATAGAGCGTGCAGCACCCGGCCTTCGCGGCAAGGTCCCACACGGCTTGATCTTGTAGCGTCTCTTCGAACCGGATCAGCGTCGTCCATTTGATACCGACGTTCTGGTCCACGAGCATCTGCGAGACCCTCTTGAAGAGCGCCGGCGGATAGGACTCGTCGGCAAAGAGAAAGTGCCGGCACTGATACTTGTCGCGCAGCGCCTTTACCTGCTCGACGACCAACTGCGCTGTCATGCCGCGGTATTGATCGAAGTAGCCCTGCCCGTGATCGCAAAATGTACAACGTCCCCAGTAGCACCCGCGCGTTGCAAGATAGGGAATGATCCTCTCGGGCACGAAGTAATGATCGAGCGGGAAGCCGTCGAAGTCGGGAAGCGGTAGAGCCGTCGTCTTCTCTGTATAGACCTCTTTGTTCTGCTGAATGCCTTCGACCGTGTGATACATCAGGTTGGGCACCGAGGCGAGATCCCGCTGGCCGTTCAACGCTTCGATCAACCAGAGCAATGCATGTTCACCCTCATAAAGAATAGCAGAATCAAATACTTCCCCAAAAAACCTCTCGTGGTTAGGCAACTCTTCTTGTAGTCTGGTGATCACATTGCCGCCGACCACGATGTGCACATGCGGAAAGGTCTCCTTGATCATCTTGCAGAACGTAAATCCCGCGATGAGCTGCATCTGCGTGCCGATCGAGATGCCGACCACGCTCGGCTTCTCCTTGCTCACCGACGGCAGCACAAGCTGATTGCAGATGTCGCGGTATACATTCACTTGTTCATCGCCGAGACATGCAAAAAGTTCCTTCGAGACGCCGGGCCTGTAGCCAAGATTGCTTTCCATCGGATAGAACACGAGCGAAGCCGGATAATAGGCGGCTGAAATGAACTGCATCGTTTCACGGAAAGCATTCAGCGCAGCTTCAAGTTTATCCGCTTCATAAAAGTGCTGTCCCCGCACGACACTCTTGGCATCTTCAGCGCGAGCCGCAAGGTCGAAGACATCAAGCGTCATGACCTGCTCCAATATAGCCAGCTGACCGCCTTCCTGCTCTGTCAGCTCCCCCCGTTTCTCCTTCATCTGGAGCGCCTTCAAATGCATCGCCTGGCGTGCTCGCACCCAGATAAGGAACTCGGTCGTAAAGAAGTGATCGTACATCTCGATGTTGATGTCTCGTTGGATGACGGTATGGCCCGCAGCTCGAAGCACGGCGGTCAGTGACGGCAGCGCGAGATAGGGCGCGGTCGGCACCCATTCGGGTGGGAATAACAGCATGACCTTGGAGGTCTTGCGGTCTTCCTTCTTGATGGGGGTCAAGCCGTCGATTTGTACGAGTCCGCTCATGATGTGCAATCTAAACTTTGTCTTCCAAGATGTTCAAAACCGCTTTCCAACAAGGCCGCAGCGAGCGAGAAGGCGAGTCGTACGTTTCTCGGTACGTCGAGCCTTTGAGCGATGCGAGAACGCCGCTGGAAGTGGTTTTCAACATCGTCACTACATCTTACCAGCCAGCGTCGGCGTATGGCCCGCGATCTTAGCGGCCTGATATTGCAAATCCGGGAGTTTCGCGAGCCCGAACTTGCAGATGTAGAGAAAGATATATTCTCGAATATAGAGTCGCAGATCCCAGCCGGGGTTGTGGTTCTGCTCAAACTGCTGGAAGACCCGCTCCGCCTCTTCGATGCTCATCCCGTTCTTCACGGTAAAATAGTAGTCGAGCGCCAGGTCCCACTCCGGGTTCTTGTAGGCCGTCACGCCCCACTTCTCCGGATGTTTCGCGACCGGATTATGCCGGCCGAGATCGAACGTGCCGAACCCGAGCGAATGGACATAGTTTTTGTTCTGCTCCAGGAATTGCACCGATTGCCAGGCTTCGTCTTTCGTTTCGCCGGGGAATCCGAAAAAGCCCATACAGTGATTCCAGATGCCGGCTTCAGCTGTATACTTCAAGTGTTTCGTCATGATTTCCGTCGTCGTCGCCTTGTCCATCAACTGGAGCACCCGCTCGACGCCTGACTCATAGCCGAAGTGAAGATAGCGGCAGCCTGATTCCTTGGCATCCTGCCAGACGGTATCTTCCAAGAGGCTCTTCTCGAACCGCATGTGCGTCGTCCAATAGATACCCATCTGGGTATCGACCAGCCCGCGGGCCAACTTGCGGAACAGAGCCGGAGGATACGACTCGTCGGTGAAATGAAAATGCCGGGCGCCGTACTTGTCGCGCAGATGCTTGATCTCCGCCAGCACGTCCTGGATCTTCTTCGAGCGGTACCCGGCTGTATAGCCCTCGCCGTGGTCGCAGAATTCGCAGCGGCCCCAATAGCACCCGCGCGTGGCCAGGTACGGGAGCGTCCTCGTCGGCACGAAATACTTTTCCAGCGGCAAGCCGTCGAAATCCGGAGGCGGAAGCTCCGCCATATCTTCGGCATAGCTGAGGGCGGAGACATGAACGCCCTTGTCGTCCTTGTAAATGGTGTTAGGCACCTGGGAGAGATCCATCTTGGCGCCCACCGCGCCGACCAATTGCACGAACGCCGTCTCCCCTTCATAGACTACGGCGCTGTCGAAATACTGGAACAGCGGCGATTCGGGCAGCACATCACGCAGCCGCGTCACGGTATTGCCACCAATCGTGATGTGGATATTGGGAAAGTGCTGCTTGATCAGCGCGCAGAACGTCATGGTTGAGAAGATCTGCTGCTGCAGGACAATCGAGACCCCGATCACATCAGGTTTCTCGGCCTCGATCGCCGGCTTGACGATGTGATTGAACACGTCGCGGTAGACGTTCACTTGCTCGTCCTGGACGGCATCGATGACTTCGTTCGACGCAAAGACTTTATAGGACAGATCAGTCTCCATCGGAGGCATGCAGATCCGGGCCGGCGCGTAGACCAAAGAAATGACTGACGTGATTTCACGGAAGACTTGAATAGACCATTCTAACTTGTCGATATCGTAGAAATTATCCTGTCCACGAACGATCCGCTTTGCCTGCTCCGCTTTCTTGATCAGCTCATCGATTCGCTGCCGCGTCACCTCACACAGCGCCATCTGCACATCCATCTCGCCGTTGGTCAGCTCCCGTTTCTTGGAAAGTTTTCTAAGCCGGTCGAGCTGCTGCGGGACCCGGCGGAGGACCTTCTTCAAAAAGTCCTCGCTGAAGTACCAGTCCCACATCTCGAGGTTCACGTCTTTCTGGATGACGGTATGGCCGGCTTTCCGGAGGACGGCGGTGAGGGACGGGAGGCTGAGGTAGGGTTCGGACGGATACCAATCGGGCGGGAAGATCAGCATCACCTTCATCTTCCGGCCGCTGGTCTCGAAGGAAGTTTTGCGCTGGAGTTGGATCAGCTCGTCGGAGGCCCGCTGACCCTTGGAATACTCAATCCGCATACCGGATTAGTTCTCCCCCCTCGGGCTCTGTGAATAACACAAGAATGAGAAATAAAGCCAAGGGGTTAGGCTTAAAGAAAGACATTGTACGGGGGGTGAGGAAGGAGTTGCAAGTGACAGCCAGTCTGCCCCAGACGCTTTTCGGGTCCTGCCGTTTGCCAGCCCTGACGTACTCGCACCCCGCCCGGTGTAGGGACCCCGCTCCGTGCGTCAGGGCGCCCAGACAAACGTCACCCAAAATGGGCAGACTGGCTGAAACCGACTTGGCTGGAACAGCCAGTCCGACAGTGGTCTTCTCCCCGTATCAATAATCTTGAGGAGAGCGAAAAAGATCGCTGTCACCTGCCTAGCAGGCCGCACGAGTTCCACAACAGCAGAAACACAAGACCCAAGGGCGCTCAGGTAGCCAGCTCTTCCCCGCTACACACAACGCACACGGGAGAGGGAGGACGAAGAGCGGGATGCACTCCACCCGGTTTGAGGCCCCCCGCTGCATGCGTGAGAGTGCCCAGGCGATTGCCACCCGAAAACCGCATACAACTAGCTTCCCTTTGTAGCCTTTAAGCTCCCGGTCTAACCATTGACAGCTCAAAGCAAATTCAAGAGGATTGCCAACCTGAGCGCAAGAGAACAGAACGAGCGGAAATTCGAATGTTGGGAAGACCTGCCTGACGGACAAAGGCGGTATTGGCTCGATGTCTCAAGTCGATTTGGCTGGAAAGTTCGATATGTCAAAGAGGTGAATGCAAAAGAAGTGACGGTCCGATTTTATCAGGAAGTGTATAACGAAATCGGACAATTGGTTGAGGTCCATCATAAGTATCCGGTAGGCTTGAGGCATCGAAAGGTATAGCCGTCATGTCAATCGTAACCCGTGAGTCAGTTGCAGAAAAGCTTGGAGCTTACCTGCGTCACGACTTGTCGTTGGCCGCTCTTGTCGATTGGGCGGAATTGGCACTGATGGAGGAAGACTTTGACCCGGCTCAGATGACGACCATTCGCAATGCCATTGCCAGAATCGGCACCGCAGATGTTCGGACATTTGGGCTTGCCTGGGAAGACTGCGAGCAACTCCTCGCCCAACTCGGTTACTCCGCTCAGATTAATATCGTCGCCCGCTGACAGTCTCTTTATTCCCTCTTTGCCGTAAAATAAATCAGAAGAGAACAGTGCTTCCTCGGTCAGCTCCAGCTTTCCTTCCCGGCCAAGCCTCGGAAGATACCTCGCTCCTCCGGTAATGCTGGTTCAATCCGAGGGCAGCCCCTCTAGGAAATGAAGGGGAAGCGAAAATGGTGAAAACACAAAACCAATGATCCCTCAGGCAACGAAGGCTTACTCGCATGTACAGGACGTGAGAAGAAACAGCCTGCTTACCCCTTCAATAATTTGGGAGAATGAGAGACATGGAATGGTAAACAACAGCGACAATGGCCGCGAAAGTAGCCGTGACTCACGCACGATCGGAAAACGATCCTACGACAGTTTGGGTGCGGTATCACGCTCCGTGTGCCACAGAGCAAGGATCTCGACCGTCGTAGGTTCGGACACCATACGGTAGTAAAGATAGTACTGGACACGAGGAAGGTGAATGCGACGGACACCGGCGAGTTTGATATTTCGAGTCTGCGCTACGAACGCTGGTTGGGAGGCAAGGAGTTGATATGCGCGCTCAAGCTCCACAGCGAATGCATCGGGAGCTTTGGGACGATTAGCGGTCCACCATTCGGCAGCTTCGAGAATGGCGCGGGCAGCGCTCGCGACGATCCGGACTGGAAACGGACCGCTCACGATCGGCGGATCTGCTTTAGGAGCTGAGACGTGCTGGTCGTCTCGCCTCGGCAATTGCAGCAATCAGCTTGATCTCTTCTTCAGGATCGAGCGCGAAGGTTTCATCGCCCTCTGGAGCAAGCACCGTCACAACAGTACCCTCTGGAAAACTTTCGGCATCGACCTTGATCGTGCCTCCGACAACCTTTCCTGTTGTAATCAGCATAAAGGCGATCCTAGCACTTCACCGGCGACCCGTCTATCCTTCCAGCCGCGGGACTCGAATGGGGCTTCGATGGAACTGGATCAGCTCTTTGGAGGCCCAGTCACCTTTCGAATACTCGATGCGCATACCGGTATAAAATCTCCCCCTCGACCTGGGAATAAAGACGAGAATACGCTAGAAAACCAAATGGTTAGCCCAGGAAACAGATATTGTAGGGGGGATTGGAGAAGCAAGTGAGGCTGAATTGGGAGGCCCCGCTGCTTTCGCTAGACCCTGGTCTTGTTGGCCGCCGTTTCGCCTCGTGTTCGCTTGGCCCATAAACTCGGTCCTTTCGAAACACGCTTGAACGGACCATCAAACATATGTGCCACTCGCTACGCGGGTCGCTCCACTTCGTTAACGGCGGAAACCCAAGGCCAAACGGCCGCAAAAGTAGCGGGGGGCTCCACCCCATCAATCAAGGAAGGGAAAAACAAGGCCTCGCTCCTCCGGTAATGCTGGGCCAATCCCCCTCACGGAGACATACGGCCCAATGCCGCGAATATAACAGGACCTCTCTCATCATCGAGAGAAAGGAAGTCAGCAATTGATTTCTTATAGGTGATTTAGTTATGAGAGTTGAGAATCTGACACGTTGGAGGAGCGGATTAAGTGCCACCAAAGAATGAGTCTGAGTCATTGCTTCCTGACTGCAAAATCAAGATAATTGGCCAATTCTTCAGCTAATAGAAACCCCTAACCACTGTCATGGGTGATTTTTTAAAAGCTGCCTATCAAGTGCTCTCTGTACACGGAAAACCACTTTCCGCACGTGAGATTGTTTCAATCGCGAGAGATAGGCATCAACTCGATACACGTGGAAACACACCTTGGCAGACAATGAAATCCAAGCTGTCGACCGACATCTTGAAAAAGCAATCGAAGTCGTTGTTTATGCGTTCGGCAGCAGGAAAATTCGCTCTGCGTGAATGGGAGACACAAATACGTGAACACGTGGCTCCTAGGTATACAAGAGCGCTCTTTGATGAAGACATTATGGTATTTCCAGCTACGTCGCTCGAAAAATATATAAACAAGATCGGCCTCAACATTCGGCGCGTAGATTCACAGAGTCTATTCGGTGAGTGCTATCCAATGAGAAGACGCCAAGCCGAAGAGGACCAGAGTGTCATACAGCTCGTGTCGTTTTATGTTGTCCGATTCAAGAATGAATATCTCACATACAAGCGGACAAAAAGGCTGCCTGAGTCTAGGCTGCACGGATACTATTCGATTGGCTTTGGCGGACATCTAAATGAAGACGACTTCGCGCCATTGTTTAATCAAACAGAACCAGATCAAGTATTCACTTATATCATTCGAGAATTGCGTGAAGAATTAAGAGTTAAACCGGATCCAGCCATTTCCTTTCGAGGTCTTCTATATGATGACTCTAAGGAGGTGAGTAAGCAGCACTTGGGAATTGTCTATGACGTACAGCTGCATTCTCGCGACTTCGAAATAGGAGAGAGGGGCTTTTTAATGGATCCCAAGTTTGAAACTATCGACGATATAGTTTGCCGTTCAACCGAGTTTGAAAACTGGTCGGTACTAATCGCAAGAGAGGAAATCGATCGAAAATATGGATCTTAGTGCTGGCGTTGGACATGAAATCTTGATAGGGATCGTCTCCAATGCGATATTTGCAGTTTTTCTTTCATTTCTAAATTGGCTGGCTAAGCCGGCTTCGGAGTTCCTATACGGCAAGCGGAAATATTCGAGCAGGATTTTCATTTCCGGATCCTGGATTACGTGGTTCCTATCCAACATTCTTTATGCATACTTCTCTGGACCAAATCCTACGCTATTTGCGCTCGCGACCGGAGGACTGCTATCGCTTTTTCTTTGGAAAGAGCTGAATCAATTTTCAAGATTCGGGTTGCTGAAACTTGATCAGAGCGTTCGTAAAGGTTTGGATTATGATACAGCGCTCACCTTGTGCACAAATCAGTTCGAGTTCTTGGGCATAGGCGCATCAAAACTCACATCATCGAAAGCGTTTGAAGGCGCGATAACAAGGTGCAACCGTCTAGGCACTCCAATCCGTTTTCTTCTCACCAAGCCGGACAACCCTCTCTTGATTGGTGCCGCCAAACAGAAGAATGTGAACCCTAAAGAGTATAAAAAACGAGTGCAGGAATCTCTGGAACGGCTGGCTAGCTTCAAGTTAGATAGGGGCATGAATATCGAAGTCCGATTCTATCCGAGCGTGACAAATCGTGATCTTCAATTATTTAGAATAATGTTTATTAATGATGAATTGTGCTTACTCAGCTACAACGTTATAGGTGAAGGCGATGGCTCTCAGCTTCCTCAATTGCACCTCAAAAACTTCACCCACACGCGGAATGTAGAATCGTTTTATTATCCATTCCGAGAGTACTTTGAAAAGCTCTGGGTCGATTCCCTTGCATGGGATTTTAGGTTCCCGATCAAGTAATAACGTTGAATATCTATGGCGCTCAAGCTTCCGTCAACGGGCGAGTCAGGTTGTAGCTCGAAGCTGCGTGCCACTGATTTGGTTAATGTTCTCGATCTTTCTGCTCCGAATGGGTTTGCCGCTTTGTCCGGCGACTCAGGGCCCCTCAATTTCAATTCACGGCTTGTTTCCACTATCGATACCATTACGGCAATGACTCGAACACCCGAAGTGCTCGGTAAGGTTGCGGTCACACATGCCTTCGGCGATATATACGCATCTGGAGCAACTCCGACTGATGCTAACTTTTCGCTTGGACTCGACCATTCCGCCGTTAAGTCTGGTGATGGGGCTAGTCTCGCTCAATCGATCCGGAAAACTCTTTCGGTAGCAGGGGTAGGACTTACTAAGGCCCATACATACCAGTCTTCCTTGATAGAGATTACCCTCTCGGTTGTGGGAAGAAGGAATAAGTTGTTCCCCGCCATGAGAAAAAGTCTTGAATATGATCTCGTTCTCACGAAGCCACTCGGTGCCGGCACAGTCTGTCACGATGCATGGCTCCGCGAGGATAGGTCACTGATTTTGAAGAGTGAGCACACACTGCAGGTCGACCATCGGCCAATTCGGCATGCACTGTTAGATAGTTGCATTCGTGGAACTACTGACATCTCAGGATTTGGCCTGCTAGGTCACCTCATAATCCTGGCTTATGCTCAAATCTGTACGGTGGAAGTAAGTTTCGCTTCTCTTCCATTCATGAAAGAGCTTGACGCTGCCATAGCGCACACTTCGGGCAATTGCTCGGCTCGCAGAAACGAGGAAGACTTCGACGATTATTGCGACTGGAGCTTTCAGGGAAGTTCACTAGACAGAAAGAAAACATATGCAGCTGAAACCTCTGGTCCTTTGCTCTGCATCGTTAATAAGGATAACACCAGCAAGCTGCTTCAGATCATGCAACAGAACGGGTTCGAACAATCGTGCCAGATAGGAATAGTCAAGAAGGGGAATAATCCCCGTGTTAAAGTGCACTAACATAAGTTCGACACTATGAAAATGTATTCTGTCGGCTGTGTTCATGGTCGGTTTCAACTTCCTCATCTTGGACACCAAGAATATATATTGAAGGCGATGGAGTTATGTGAGTTCTTATGGATCGGAATTGCTAGGCCGGATATCCGAGAGCACTTACCCTGCACTGTAGCTAAACACAGAGCGAACACCTTGGATAACCCTCTAACGTACTATGAACGCATGATGATACTTCGAGAGATCCTTCTAGACTGCGCCAAGAATACAGACGATTTTGGCTTCATTCCCTTTCCCATCGATCAGCCTGAACGTCTACCTGATTTCCTACCGACATCAATACCTTGCCTTACCACCATTTACGACGACTGGAATCGTCATAAGATAAAAGAACTAGAGAGGATTGGATACAAAGTAGGAGTGCTGTGGGAGCGAAGTGAGAAGAAATACTCTGGCCACATCATTCGACAATCGATAATTGATGGCTCTACAGATTGGGAAGGCATGGTTTCGACCTCCACCAGGAGGGCCATACTGGATCTCCAGATCAGAGAGAGACTTCTCAGTCTGTCACAACAATAAACCCAATGTATGCCGACCGTTAGACCGTTTCTAAAGTGGCCAGGAGGTAAGCGCTGGTTCATTCAGTACCACTCCAGCATCCTTCCAAGCTCATTTAACACTTACATTGAGCCTTTTCTTGGAAGTGGTTCGGTATTTTTCCACCTGAAACCACGACGAGCCATCCTCGGAGATTTAAATCCAGAGCTAGTAGCTAGCTTCCAGGGAATCAAGGATGATTGGCTAGAAGTCGAGCGGTTGCTCGAAGGACACGAAGAGGCTCACACAGAGTCATACTACTATTTGCTCCGTGAGCAAACACTGAAGATAAACACCCAACGAGCGGCAAGGTTAATCTATCTCAATCGAACCTGTTTCAATGGAATATTCCGTGTTAACAGAAAGGGACGGTTCAACGTGCCAGTAGGCACGCGGGATACGATTATTTTTGACGATGACAACTTCAATGAGATGGCACAAGCCCTGGAAAAAGCCGAAATTAAGGAATCAGATTTTGCTCCGCTAATCAACTGCGCCACGCAAAACGATTTCATATTTGCAGATCCACCATATACAGTACGGCATAACATTAACGGGTTTCTAAAGTATAACGAGACTCTGTTTTCGTGGAGCGATCAGATTCGTCTTGCAGATGCTCTTTCTCGTGCTCGTGATAGGGGTGCAATTATTGTATCGACAAATGCGAACCACCAATCGGTCCGTAACCTTTACCAAGGAAGAGGCTTTCAAATGCGGACTGTCTCCAGATTCAGCCCGATATCAGCGGATCCTGACAGCAGAAAACAATTTGAAGAACTTGTGATCACCACATAGCGAACGCGGCTAACTTGCCAACAATCCTAGACTGCTCGAGCATTGAATCGACAATTGCATCCCTGAGTACGATCGTTGGCATAAACGGTGAAGCGATTCGAGAGTTCGTCAAGACATTCGACTGTAATGCCTACGTCAATGAACATCCTGATGACCATCGACATCTACGAGAACTCCTTCCTTATCTACTGCAGGACAAAGGGGCTATTCTACGTAACCCTGACATAGTGTGCTGGTTTCATGGGACTCGAGTTGTGGACCCAGAAACCATTCGCACTGTTGGTCTTATATCTCTGCAACAAAGAATCCCGCAGATATGGCAAGATCTTTTTGATCTGGCGCGAGATTGGGTCAGCGAAGAACAGTGGCAGTCCTTTCGTGCACAAGTTGAAACCCAAGATCATCATGAAAGCAGCGTTCGTTTTAGAAACAGAATGCACAACGTTTTTGACGGAGGCCCGCATGCAGTTTTAATCCGCGACGCGATTGCGGATCATGCACGTTTTGACGGAGTGGACTATCTATCTGCGCCAGAAACAATCGAGGATCTTTGCGAGTCATTTAAAATACACAATCAGCGAGACCTACTTGGTAAGTTCCAAACAGAGAGCGTTCCCTGCATCGTAAAGTTCCAGGATCAATGTCGCAGAGATGACCTTGTCGGAGTTGCTCTCTCCTACCTTTGGTGCACATCTCACGGTGAACCATGCCTAACCTGTAACGCATGCCTTGAAGGTGACAGGAATACAATTCCTGCCGATGCAATTATTGAAGTAGAACGGATAGACGAAAGAAGATAGTGAATCGAGTCTGCCTGCTAAGGGGGTCAGGTCTTGCGATCCAACATTTTGCAGGACGTGGCAAGGCCATTCGTTTCTAGCTCCCCGTCTCCGCTCATCACCCCTCACAGCGCGATAGACCCTGCGAAACACTCTTTGGCGTCTCCTCCCTGTTGCGAATCCGACGCCATGCAGCCTACAATTGACCTCCCTGCGAAGCGCTCATGCCCTGGTGTGGAACCCACGCATAATTCGGCGACGAGACGCAGGTGCAAAGATGATAGAAAAAGATGGCGGCTCTTCTGCTCGTTCTACGTTCTCTCTGCTCATCCTGGCTCTCTTTCTGCTTGGTTCGTTCGTGCTCCCCTCATTCAATCTGAGTCGAAGCCAAGCCCATGCCGCAGACGGAGGTCAGACGAAATTCCAGCGTAAATCGACGCAGTACATCGCGGCGTTGGGCGATCCAGGTGCGACCTCCGGGGGCGGCGCGCAATCGTGGGGTTTGTGGCCTCTGGACCCGGGTCCTCGGGGCGTCGAGCTAAGCAGCTATAAACGGTTGAAGGATGCAGGTGGCGTCGCCCCAGCGCATTGGAAATTCGAAGGCACGGACTGGTGGCTGGAGGAACACGGCCTGATCATGGAGCAGCCGACCTTTCCACTGCCTCCCAGCAAATACATGGTCACGGGTGCTCGCGATGTGACAGCTGTGCTGACCATTCATCCCCCCGACAAGAATGGCGACAGGCGCTGGGAGCTCGATAAGGGCGCGACGCTGTACGACGTGACGCACCTGGCCTGCCGCTCGGCTCGCTATACACCGGCAACGGCTGGCGGTTCGTGCTCGCCGGCAAACGCCAAGAAGACTGCGTTTCCAGTTGCGCCAGGGGGAGCAATGCCTCCGGTTGAGGGCTGCACGAAGCAGGACTACGCGGTTCTAATTGTAGTCGGTGTGGGTGTGGAAGACTGAATGCCGGTGACGGACTACATAAGAAAAGAAAATTATGGGGTCAGGTCTTGTAATCACACATGTCGCGGCGAGTGGCGGGCCAACCCCTAAGGCTCTGGCTGGCTGAATAGGTTGCCTTCGTCGCGGCAACCCGCGCCTCTTAGGACGAGATTACTGGCATTGCCGGTCGCAGCGTTATTATTCAGGTTGGACGGGCAAGTGACTCGGAAGCCGATCTGATCATTCCCGTCGGCGATGTTGCCGATCAACGTGCTGCCCCTGCCCGCCACGTCGATTCCGATCTTGTTGCCGACAGCCTGGTTATTGCGAATGACCCCCGCCTCCTGAACCAAAATGGCCGTGCCATTCCTGATCAGCAGATTGCCGGACACGATGCCGGACGCAATCTGAATTCCCATAGAGCCGTTGAATTGTACGATATTGTCCTGCACGATTCCGACGCCGACCAGTATTCCACTGGCATTGGATGTGACGCGCAGGCGTTCGACAGTGCCGCTCAGGTTTATCGCTTGGGCGAAGTTCGAAATGTCGCCGTTGCTCACCGCGGTCCGCGCTGGCGGAATGCCCGCACCTCTCTGCACACCCAGGATTCCGGTCCCGCTCCCGTTTCCAACGATCGCAAACCCATTGAGATCGATGGTGACGCCATCTGCGCTCACCGCAAGGCAAGTGCCCTCGGCCGTCAGATTGGCTGCCAGTCTATACGAGCCCGGTTGATCAATCGTTCGACATCGATGCAACTGGACTTGCGCGTTTCCATCCAAGGGGAATGCTGCTGCGGCCAAAGTGAGCATGACTACCACCACATGTCCCCTCATATCACCCCAGCCCTCCCTATCAGCGCACGGGATATCCCAGACGCTGGCCTACTTTTTTCTGGACGTTAGACATGTCAGGAGCCACCCTCTCCAACTCGTGACGGGCCAACAATCCCTGCTTCACAATCATCCACCCGCCCTTCATCTCCGGACTTTTCGCTGTACGGGTCAGACCGTGACGAAGAGAATTCCAGAAGGACACAGCGCAGTAAGAGCGTGGTAAGAACGAGCGCCACATGCGCATGTTCGCAGCCAAGAAGGGGGCAGCAACCGGCTTGATGTTCAAGACAATTGCTGCCCCCTATTTCTCCTAGAAACAGGGCGAATGAATCTACGAAAAGCCCGAACTATCGACAAGCACTCAGGTGATCGTCGGCGACCCACCCGTCACCGCCGGGCAACACGCCTTGCAATTTACACCATCCATGAGGATGGTGTTCAATCACGGGTGCAGTGGCGCCCTTGCGCATCATACCGACCACGCGAAAATTGCCGCCGGGGCCGTTGTATATATCGACATCATTTTTAGCCGTCGCGAAGTCCTGTGACGAGAGTTTTTTCGTCGAGCTCCAGTTGTCGATTGGACGTGAATCGTCGTCAAGTTTGACAGGTCCCACGAGTTGGTAGCCGAAGCCGGCAGTCGTCCGGACCGGTATGATTTCCAGGACCCCGTCACCCCTTGCGCCGTTAGCTTGGATCAATGTGAACACGATATATTTGCTAACCATGCGGCCGTGCAAAGTGCCCGCACCTACAAATCCGGGCGACGCCGTAAAGGATCCCACGACGTGGTTGGTCGCATCGATAAAAAGGGAGAGTTGGAAAGGAGCCGTGCGGGTCGACATAGCCCAGGTTCCTGCAACATCAGTCGTTGCCGGCTCTGCGCCGCCGGCGTAGGCTGACACGGTGCCGAACGAAAACAGGCCAAGAGTGATTAGACGAACTGCAACCCGCAATATATGCTTCCGCATTTGTGCCGCCTCCTCACCGCTTCTATTTCCTTTGTGCTGGCATGAGCTGACCCTGAGGAACAGTCTTGGTCGGGTTTTGCGCCTGAGCTTTCGGGGAAGTACTTGTGCACTTGCCGTCTCGCTTGTTTTCGCAGGTCACGCTTGAACCGTCGTTGTACATGCATGAGGAGAAGTTGCTTAAAGTAGTCGGTCCGGTATACGCACCCTTTCCTTTGCAGAGGACATCCACGCCGGTCTTATCCACCACATCTATGGACTTAGGTTTTTCACCCCACGCGTTCATGACCTGAAGCGTGATGATGAAACCGCCCACGACCGCCACAAACATTTTCGCGGATGTGTTTGTCTTATTGGCGTGCGGCATGTGGTCTCCTTCCGACACTTCGTTGATCTTCTGACAAATGTGAAGTTCTTTTCTCAATAGATCTTCCTATGCTGAAGGACAGAAACGCCTGGAAGCATACGCCGATGGAGTCGACAAAGCCAGTTACGCAGAAGTATCAGTACGAGGAGGGCAGAAAAAGGACAGGTTACTTTCTTGTGAATAAGAAAAGAGGATAGGCTACTTTTCTCAGGTCTCTATGGTCACCCTTGCCTTCTGAAGGTCGATTTCAACCCCAATGCCGACGCAATCGTCACTTGCCACTTCTCTTCTCCAAATGGCTGCTGCGATTCACACAAATACACATCTTTGTGAGTCGCGCACGACCCACGACCATAGAACAAAACAATAATACGTGTAATACGCGGCAGACCTACCTTGTTTAAGTAGACTACAGTCTTCTAAAATCACGAACTTTGTGCGTCATAAATATTACCCAATATTCCATACTCTCGATTGGAGGTTTCGATTATGACTCAACTGTTGCTTGTTGCATTCTTGTTTGGATTCGGATTAATAACTGCTGGTTGCACCGTACCCACGACCTATACGAAATCGATCACCGTCAGAAAAGATGCTGCAGGAAATATTATCGAAAGCCAAGAAACTGAAACTGTCGTTCAGCCCGGCGGACAGGGTTACCCGGTACGATTTGACTATCTAACTGGCGTCCGTCCTCCAGCGCAAAATTCCGTCGAAGAGGAACCAGATATGAGAAGCGGATATGAATTCCGTAAAAGGAATGTAAATTGAGACTGATATCCTGATTATCACTCATAAGTCTAATCCCTGAAGGAGGATGATTTCATGTTGACTGTAAGCATTGTCTTTCGTCACGGTTTCTCAATCGACGATCTGAATAACCGGGTTCGAAGCAATCCCAAATTTGTGTTTATCAGCACTAATGCAACAAGAAATAAATTGAAAACAGCCGCCTATCAGTGGAAACATCCGAAGCACGGGAATCTCAAATTGAAAAAAGAAGACGGCTTTTCATGGGCCGAGATGTCAAACAAAAGCAATCGACTGCTCGGGTCATTTGTTTCGTGGCTATTTGCAAATGCACGTGACTTGGTTGGATGGGTGGAAGTATACGAGTAAAGTTATCAAGAACGAGGACAAGTACCTTCATGAGACTTTCATAAGCCTATGCCCTCAGCGTGAGAAGACCAACGATATTCTTAATGCGTCGCCGACCAACCCGCCAGCAGTCTGATCAGACGACTCTCTAACTCAGTTTTCGCGACATTTGTCAGGCTGCAGCTATGCCCAAGCACCGCTGTCGATTATGGTCATTGCGGACGACTATAAATCGAACGCAGCATTTCATAAGCGTTCATCTTCTAAAGAGTCCTGAATCCAGTTTATAGAAAGGAGATTTGGCCATGAGAAAGGTGATTGTCGGCGCGATGGTTTCAATGGACGGCGTGATGCAGGCTCCCGGCGGACCGGAGGAAGACCCCACCGGCGGCTTCAAGTTCGGCGGGTGGGTTGCTCCACTGGGGGACGATCCGGTTTTCGGCGAAGCACTTGGAAAGTTGTTCGGCGGGCCGTTCGACCTGCTGCTCGGACGGCGCACCTACGAGATCTTCGCCGCGTACTGGCCCTATGCCGAAGGCGGGCCGTCCGACGACATCGCCAAGACCTTCAACCGGATCACCAAGTACGTTGCGACGCGCAAAGGCGTGGACCTGACCTGGAAAGGCTCAGTGGCGATGCGCGACGCCGCCAAGGATGTCGCGAAACTGAAACAGGAAGACGGCCCCGTGCTCCTCACCCAAGGCAGCACAGAGCTTGTGCATGCGTTGCTGGCCGCCGGCCTCGTCGACGAGATCCACACGTTCACCTTTCCTCTGCTGCTGGGCAAGGGCAAACGGCTGTTCGGCGACGACAGCCAGCCGCGCGCGTTCAAACTGACGCACAGCTCCGTCTCGTCGAATGGGCTCATCGCCGCGACGTACGTGCGCGATGGCGAGGTGAAGACAGCCACCGTCGGGGGCGAGGTCGAACCCTCGGCCACCGAGCTGGCGCGCCGCGAGAAGCTGAAGCGTGAAGGCCAGGGTGTGTGAAAAAGAATTGGAACAAGAAAAGTGGACAGGCTACTCTTGAACAAATTGAATCCGGGGAAAGCATTTCGCGGCGCGTGTCGGGCAGGCGCTTAATCTTTTCTAAGACGACACCGATTTGTTTCCTGTGCAGTCAGCCATCTGAAGGCCGCTAAGACATATCACGAGGTCAAATAGTACATCCGACATATGCGCTGGAGGACACCATGGCACATCTTCCCGCCAGTAAGGCAAGACAAGGCTTTGCAGATACCATTAATAGAGCAGCTTATGGGAAAGAGCGCGTGGTGGTGCGCCGAAGGGGAAAAGAAATTGCCGCCGTAGTGCCAATCGATGACTTGCGGCTCCTGGAGGAATTAGAAGATCGGATCGATCTCGCGGATGCCCGCGCCGCCCTGGCTGAAATCAAGAAGAAGGGTGCAACGCCGTTCGATAAGATCCTCAAAGACATTGGTCTATAGTCGTCGATGGCTCACTCGATCCTCCTCGCCCCGCCTGCCGAACGCCAGCTTCGATCTCTTCCCTTGGCAATTCAGAAACGCCTCGTCAAACGCATAAAGACCTTGCAGAACAATCCTCGTCCACCTGGCGTGAAGAACCTCGCTGATGAAGACGATTTGTACCGCATTCACGAAGCCGACTACCGGATTGTCTATACGGTTCAAGACAAAGAACTGATTGCCCTTGTCGTGAAGATCAGCGACCGCAAAGAAGCCTACCGCTTACAATGAGGAATAGAAAAGGCGCACATTTCGCATGATGACTTCTGTAGACGGGGGTCAGGTGACGTCCGATAGAGATCCCCGCGAGTACTTTCGCATCAACCTCACGCTCTCGATCCGCATTCAGCAGGAATCGGACCAAACGGAGGCTCAATCCCCTTTCCTATCCGGGCGGGACGCATCGCCTGCACGCCGGCGTGAAGTCGGTTCCCACGCGACCATCCGCAGAACCACTATTCCGCCTGATCGGAAAGGGTGGTGGTCATTTTTTTCATTAGACACAGGCTCTCCATTCTAAAACCTCGGCCGCAATGCAATCACTGCAATATGAACTCGCCGCCTGACTCACGTGAGGCACGCAGTACTCCTATGAGTGTACGTTCTGTAAGGCGTGTGTGGAGCACGTGTTGCGACCCGTAACTGCTTGCGCCTAATGACTTTGACCGACCCTCTACGTTATGCTCGCCGAGATTTTCCATCGATTGCGAAGGTGTTGGGGTCTTCCATTAAGAACTGTACTCGTCGCAGCTGTAACAGAATATCTATGATGGTGGACAGTATGCACATCCAATCACGCTCCGCGCTCGAGTTCTCCGAAAGGAACAGGCTACTTTTCTAGCTGCAGGTGGTCTTACCACCAACGTGATGTCCGACCGCGCTCACGAAGGGATCGGGATGGGAATAACCCAGGTGCAACGCCTCTCCGCCGGAGCGCTTAAACCACTTGCCGCCCTCGTCGATGACCTCGGCCTTGCCGCCCACTTCCAGGGCGATGCGATGTTGAACGGTATCGATCCAGTGATCCGTTCGCCGCACCGGCTCGGCGAAGCATCGGGAACGGCTCAGTTGCTCATCGGAATCGCAGGCGCCGCCGTCTGGCATGCGCGTACGGGCAAGAAGACCGACATCGCGATCGACATCATCGACGCGCTGCACTATCTGCATCCGACGCATTTCGTCCAGCAGCAGGGCCAGCCGATCCTCGTCGACGCGGAGCATGTCGAAGTCAACGACATATTCCTCTGCCGCGATAATCGCCATGTGATGCTTGAAGCCGGCCCACCCTACATGAAGCTGCTCAAGGGGTACTTGAATTTCTTTGATTGTGGCAACAGCAAGAAATCCTTTGCCCGCGAGGTCGCCAAGTGGGATTCGGAGAAACTGGAAACAGCCATGGCAACGGCCGGTCTTCCTGCGTGCCGCGCCTTCAGCCGCGAGGAATGGCTCGCGCATCCGCAAGGCGCCGCCCTGGGCCAGGTACCGGTCATCGAGATCGAAAAGATCGCCGACGGCAAACCGGTGCCGTTCCAAACCCCCGCCCTGTCGCCATTACAAGGTGTTCGTGTTTTGGACTTCACGCACGTGTTGGCGGGTCCCCGCAGCACCCGAACACTTGCTGAATATGGTGCGGATGTGCTGCATATCAGTTCTCCTGCCTATCCCGACACTTTCGCCCAGCATATCGGCGTCGATGTCGGTAAGCGATGCGCCTACCTCGATCTGCGCAATGCCGACGATCTGGTGACGATGAAGCGGTTAGCGGCACGGGCGGACGTCTTCACCAACACGTACCGTCCCGGGGTGAATGCACGCTTCGGGCTATTGCCGGCGCAACTGGCCGCAGCGAGCGAACGCGGCATCGTCTGCATGACGGCTAACGCCTATGGTCATTCAGGACCGTGGGCCGAGCGGCCGGGTTTTGATCAGAATGGGCAAGTCGCTTCCGGTTTTGCTTGGAAGGAGGGGGAGCCACACAAACCCCGTTTCTCGCCGGTCTTCTACCTGGGCGACCTCATGACCGGCTATTTCGCGGCAGCCGGCATGATGGCCGCGTTACTCCGCCGGTCTACTGAAGGCGGATCCTATCACGTAACGCTTTCACTCACGCGGAGCGCGATGTGGGTACAGGAACTGGGCTTCCTCGAAACCACCAGACAGGCGTCCTTACCGGAACGGGACAGCTACCCGGCTAGAATGACATCCATTGATTCGGTCTATGGCAAGGTGTCGTTCCTTGCCCCGCCTCTCACCTTTAGCAATCTGGCACTGCCAAATGCATCAAGGCTCTCGCCGTATGGGGCTGACGTGCCGGAATGGCCGGCGTAGCTTCGAGAACGGCGGTTGGGCTTTGCTCTGCAGGAAAAGCGAAACCCTTGCAGGCCCCTATTTCATGGAAGTCCTGAAAAGAGATGACGTCAGGAACCATTTCTCGGCGCGTGACGGTCGGTCCATGACGTTGGAGATACGATACAGCGCCTTCGTGCATTGGGTGCAGTAACGTTTTGTTCCGCCAAGCTTGCTCCAGCTGCTCTGGGGCGAGAATGATGCATTGGATCAGTTCTTCGTGAGCACCACGTGTGTGACATTCGCCGTGGGAACGTGTTCAGTACACCGGTACCCAAGCTTTGAAGCGTCGATACCGCCAAGAAGATGTTCCCCAGAACCCAGAAGGATTGGAGAAATCGCAAGGTGCATCTCGTCGATGAGTCGGGCGATGAGATATTGCCGGATAGTCGCCACGCCGCCTCCAAGCACGATGTCTCGACCCTTGGCAGCTTCGGCGGCGCGTTCAAGCCCACCGTGGATGTCATCCGTGACAAAGTGAAACGTGGTTCCACCGTCCATCTCTATGGATGGTCGGGA
This sequence comes from Nitrospira sp. KM1, assembly GCF_011405515.1. Taxonomy (NCBI): domain Bacteria; kingdom Pseudomonadati; phylum Nitrospirota; class Nitrospiria; order Nitrospirales; family Nitrospiraceae; genus Nitrospira; species Nitrospira sp. KM1. The sequence continues at coordinate 906,078 of NZ_AP022671.1, forward strand.
ATGGTGGGTCAGGACGAAAACCGGGGCGTGAAATGGCGGGTCGTTACCCCACCACCCCTTCCATGTATAGTCGGGCCAAGGTCCTCGGATTGGGCCGAACATGTTTCGGCCCATGATCCATGCTCCAATATTCACCACACCGCGCGCCGCGAAGTCGTTATCGATCCCTGTCGTCCCGCTCCCACCCCCGTGGATCTCTCGAAACGTGCGCGTTGCGATGAACCAATCGTGGAGCGCTTCACCTCCGACTCCGAGAGGATTGTCCGTGCTCTGATCGGGACCGGCAGCATAACCGTCGAGTGATATGGTGAAGTTGTGAACACGAAGTTTAGACATCTCCTGACTCTCTCTACCTGCTACCTCCGTTTGTGATTCGAAAGTACCTCCCGCTAATAGCGCCCAGGCTGGCTACGGCTATACGGATCCATGTTTGAAGCCGGCGGACGTTCGTCGAAACGATACTGTTGGCCCGACTGCGGCGATCCCATATCGACGTTGTGCGCGGGGCGTTGTCGACCAGAAGGATCCTCAGCACAGCCGGCGACCATCGCACCGACCATAAGGGCAACGGGCAAAGCGTATAGAATGCGAATCATACTGAACCTCCTTGATCATTCGGAGTTATTTCCATGCATTTCATACCATCAGTCTTCTATCCTTGCCGAATATCGCATACCTAGCAAGCTTCCTTGCAACAGCCAATGGGGTCAGTCATTCAGTGGCGGGTGACGGGTAGCCGTGTTCTGCCTCACCTCTCTTGTTTCGTGGCTACGCCATCGTCTTCTCAATCTTGCCATGGACTTAATCCACTGCGCAAAAGCAGATTTGCCTACCCTCAGTCTTCGGTTGCGGAAGGATGCGACAAGAAAGGTCCCACCGCCTCCTTTACAGCCCCGGCCAGAATGGCGACGTCAAAGGCATACCCTGCGAGGTCTTGAGCGGCTTGGTCCGTGGTCGTTCGATCGGAGGACATCCGGCAATTCGATTCGGTGAGTTTGCGGTGAAGGAGGTTCGATTTATACGTCAGCCTCGTGAGCCATTCGGAGACGTCCGGTCGAATGGCATTACGGGTTGCGACGTTGAGGTCGGCTGAAATCCATAACGAGAAGGCGATCAGCATCATGCCGCCTAATCCCAATATGACATCCATCCAATTGACCTTGTGATTCCACAGCACAAGCCCTATGACCACCCCAGACATGATGAGCCCGAGGCTCATGCTGATTATCACTCCATAGGCCTCTGCGATCCTCCAGAGAACATCCACCTTGGCCATAGCGAATCTCCTCATCACAGGACATTGTGGGTAGCTGTTCGCCCCCTTGAGCCGGAGGCCGATCGAGACGATGGCGGCATGGCCCAGTACTGTGAATGGACTTTCCCGGCGCGCAGGATGGGGACAATCAAGAATGTGAGAGTCATGCTCCCGATAAAGACAAGCGAGATTGTGTCCACGATCGGGCCCCATGTTTCGGCCGGCAGGAACAAGCGCAGGCCCAAAGACAGGAGATATGGGACAAGCACGGCCGTTACCACATACAGGGCTAGACCGCTTGCCAGCACGACGGTCAGTGCCACCGGCGCTAGCAGCGTTTCACCGACGAGTATGAGCCGGTCTCGCCACCATTCCTTGCTTGTCGTTTGTGTGAACGGAAGGCTGCGCCCTACGAGGCCTTCGGTGAGCGCCCTGAGAAAGACTGGGCTATGCTCATAGACGACGTGTCCACGAATGAACCCGCCGCCGAGCAAACGATGGTTTCGTACAATCCCCCACTGACTGAATCCCCGAAGCATTCCCGCCACAGGATCGAACCAGGAGACGAAGTTATCCCACTGGATCTTCTTCCCACCAAGACAACCGCCTTCCATCATGAGGCGAGGCCAGAAGAATTGAATCTTTTCCAATGGACTACCGATTGTGTACACGTGTTGGACCGTGCGGCTCGCTGCCAGAATCGCGTCTGCTTGTTCGCGACCCAGAGAGTCGAACCGCAGTCCTGCCAATGCATGGTAGGTCACGACAGTCCCCAGACTATGTGCCACGACCTGAATCGTGGCACAGCCGTCGGCATGCGCTTTGATCAGTTGGCCGTAGAACCGCTGCAGCGCTGCGCTGTATACACCCTGGACATCCGCCGGTATGGGCTGCTCATCCTTCTCTCTGTAGAAGGCATTTCCAGCCGAGTTCACGTAGCTAAAAATGTCGCCAACGTACTCGTCAAGAATCCGATCGAGCGTAGATGTCTTTCTCAGCTTGTTCGCCGGCGTCGGCACGCAGCTCTGTTTCGTCTTATCACCGACACCCACCTCTTTGTCTTTGAATAGCTCGCTGGCAACATCAATGATCCAGCCGGCTCCGTAATACGCGAAGAGGATCAGGAAATTGATGAAGGGCAGTGCCACGCACCACCAGACAAGTTTCACAGAAGAACACTTGTTCGCCCGATAATTGCCGCACCGCCAGTTTCTCCACGGAAACCACGACAGACATTGGAGTTCCTTCATCTGAAACGCGCCGATCGTGATATCGCCCTTGAGAAGATCCGCCCAGTAGACTTCATATAAGCGCACAGGTTGGCCGCTGACCGTGAACGTTCCGCCATTGTCCGGCACAATGAGTTCCGGCCCAACTCGCCTGAGCCCCGCCATCAGTTTGCGTTCAGTTTCTCCAGGTTCCTGGGCGCCAATGCCATGCACGACCAAAATGCCAATCGGAGCTCTCTGGCTCTGTTCCTCGGTCACAGTCAGCCTCATGTTGCCATATGATTTGCGGTATCCTGTCTGCGATTCTGTCGTGTGTGTGAAATTGAGGCAGGCTACTGCGGGAAGAGAAACGTGTCAATCGACTGTCACGGATATTACACGCATTTTAGCCGGATGCGAGGCGAAGCTGATTGGTCACACCTTCTCCACAGTCAGCAGATATGCGCCAGTGCTGTTCCTGAAAATTTGCTATAGTCCTTCGCATGACGGCTTGAAACGGGAGTCAGCCAATGGCCGGCAGAGAGCGCCGGGAGTACTATCGCATCAATGTCACGCTGCCGATCCGCATTCAGCGGGAGTTGGACCAGAAGGAGGGCGCGTTCGTCGAAAAGTCGGTCAACCTGAGCGGCGGCGGCATCAGCGTGATAATCACCGAGGTCTATCAACCCGACGACATCCTTGCCGTCGCATTACATCTCCCGGACGACATCCTCTTCACCGCCTTCGTCGAAGTCCTGCGGGTCGATCCTCTTCCCTATCCGGGCGGGACGTATCGCTTGCATGCCCGCTTCGTGCGCATGCCGGCTGCTGACCGTGAAGTCTTGATCCGACACATCATGCGGTTCCAACGCGACCATCTGCAGGACCACTACTCGTCCTAATCCTGCCCCAGCAATACATCCGCCATTCATGTTCCCCAACCGCGACTGCGGCATCACTATGTGCGCAGTCGCGCAAGCCCGGATACAAGACACGTAGCCTAACCCTGCGCCTCTTTTTGACTGCTGGATGCAGCCTGTCCTCATTCTCTATTGTTTTGAACCACCGGACGACAACAGCTCTCTGAGATTCAAGAACTATTGTCGGGAGGTTGATTACATAAAATGATGCGGCTAAAGTCATACCATGCATGGGGTGAGACAAGATGTCGCCGTCACACAGCCTCTGAGTTTTGCCCTTGTCTTTATCCTGATGGCTCTCCCGACTCTGCCAGCGATGGCCGAAGATTTGCCGTCCGACGTTGGATCGCGTCACGAGCTGGTGCCATCCGATCAACGAACCATATATCTGAATGTCGATGCAACGTCTTACCGAACTCGCGGCCGCGTCTCCTTCGGCTTCGTTCCGACACTGAAATCCAAGCTTGCTGCCTACGGCTATACCGCTACGCTGGAGCATGACGCCCGGCATGCTCTTACGCTCACGATTCAATATCGTGAAACTCGCGGGCAACAGATTTCACTCGACTTGTACGGCACTGATATCTCCTGTGCCATGATTCTCAGTGGTCTTGAGAAAGATCACCTGCTCGACCTTGCGGTGCGGGAGTCCCCCGATTACGCCGGCATGATTACGGCTCCATATGTCGAGGTAGTCGATAAATTTCAGTCAAATCCCTATTTTTATTTCCTCCCTGACCTGATCCAAGCAAGCACCACTTCGGGACTCGATGCCACTGCAGGTCTCATTGCGGCACTGGAACGAGCATTGTATTCGGCAAAGCCTGCGGCGACGCCATTGGATACGCTCGTGTCGCCGGCCGAGACATTTTCCGACATGGACGACCACTTCTCGTCTGCCGCGTCACAACGGACCATTGAAGAATTGGGCCGGCTACAGGATCGTCGAGCGACGGACCTCTTGATCAAATTGACCGGACATCCAGATCATGCAATACGGCTGGCAGCGGTACGTGCGCTGGAGAATTTTTCCGTCCCGGCCATCTCGGCTGTCATCACTCAGGTTGCGCAAGAGGACACGGATGTTTCCGTACGGGAAGCTGCAAAGGCTGCTCTAAATTGGCTTCCTGCATCCGTAGGCCATGAGCATCAAAGATAATCCGCTCCCCTGCGCGACGTGGGAATTACTGGAACAAGATAAAGATGACAAGAATACAAAATGGGACAGGCTCACTCCGGCTCTTATCGACAGTAGACAGTAATGATTCAAAGTATAGGAAATCTCATGTCATCTCTGACAGTTTCAGAGAATATCGGGAAGATGCCGTTCTGCCAGGAAAGCGCATGCCCTCGACTTTTCCGTATTCAAACGCGGGGGTGAATGCACAGATTCGGACGTGAGGATTATCGAGTGAGCCGTCTGACGAAGCCGCATCGCCCTTGTTACAGCACACAGGGCAGCCGGGAAACTAATCGAGCAGCCTACCCTTCAATTTATTCCGCGCTTCCAAGCGGAGCCATAACCGCCGTCCGTCTAATCTGAGTGGACTTTGCGATCAACATTAGTCGGTGCGTGGTTGCGCTGCCCAAACTGCTTGCAGAACCTGTTACGTTGAGATAGCTTTCCAAACCAGAGCGGATGCAGATGAAGGAGAAGAAATACATTCCCACGAGTGATGAGGTGTTTACATGGAAGAGTCCGTTCGCGGGGCTGAAGGAAGCGATACCGCCGTCCACGCCAACCAATCCACCTGCTCGCAATCTAACTACTACTCCGGCAGCAGCGCCAAAAAGAAATCGTGGCCGAGTGGATGTCATTCGTTCGACCGCGCATCGGGGCGGCAAGACCGTGACAGTTGTCACAGGATTTGTCGGTATCAGTCAGACCGAGAAAGAGCGTCTGGCGAAAGAAATGCAAAAGTCCTGTGGTGCTGGAGGCACGGTGAAGGAAGGGCGGATCGAGATTCAAGGAGATCACCGTGACACCGTCGCGGGCATTTTGGTCAATGCGGGCTTCCGTCCCGTCTTCGCCGGTGGTTGAACCGCGCGCTCTCTCCTTCTCGCCCCTTCTGGGCGCCGCCCCACCTCTTGCTGATTCCAAAGCAGTGCCGGCTTCGTCCCCTTCTATCAGGTGAAAGTTTAGATCCGCCCGCCGACAATCTCTGGAATCCTGGAAATGCCCCGTTCTATGTCGAAGATTCCTAATGAATGTTCGCAGGGCATATCCCTCAAGGACTTACCAGAGGAGATCGGACGATGACGACTTCATTTGAAGAAGTGCGAAATGCAAGACCGTCGGTTCCCCACCTCACTAAACTTGTGAACCGAGGATATTGCGCCATCACCGGGATCCCCAGATTCGGAATATCTAATGCACTCTTAAGCGTAAGCGTGTTCAGATCGAATGCCTGAATCGTTGCCACCGAATCATAGGTGCCCGCCACTGTTACAGCAAACAGTTGTTTTGAATTTCCATCCGGTCGGATGCTGTAGGCTCCAGTATTGGTAAAGGAACCAACCACCGAATAAGTCGTCGCACTGATCACATCTCCGCTCGCTGTATAGACTACATCATCAAGAAACTTAAAATCGCGTCCCGGCCAGTTCGTCAACCTGTTGGAGTCTATCAATGACAGACCAGATGCTGTCAGGGATAGCCGGGAGAGCGAGCCTGGACTAAATGTCCCCAATCCAAATAAGAGGGACGGCGAGTTTGAGAATTCAAGACGATGAACAGATGAGGAACCAGTCATCGTATTCGGGAGCATCGTGCCATCTTCATAGACGGCCGCTCCATCAGGCTCGTTGAACGCGCAGGACCCAGAGGCAATTGGATGTCTTGCGATTGCGACCACGACTGTTCGTGCGTTGCCTGGCACCACTTTCATATCTTTACCACACAGAAATTCTCCAGGATGAGTCACTGGAGCCATGTTGGCCAAGGGAACCGTTAGATCCGCAGTCAGTGCGGGCAATGTCAGACGCCTGACGGCGTTTTCATTGTCGATGCTCACATAGAGGAACTGACCATCGTCAGAAATCGCCAGGCGATCAGGTTCATCACCGACTACTGCCGATTGGCTTACCGAGCCGGTCACAGGATCTATCGTAGCGATTCGACCATGTGTCCCTGGGACAGAAGCGTAGAGTTTTCTCGATACATTATCGTATGCTAGGTCGTTTGTTGCTAACTGTAAGACCTTTACATCGCTGACTGTAACCGGAACACTATTGCTCTTGAGCGCGCCCAGCAATGCGGTGACCGTCGCCGTGCCTTTTCCTATACCCAATAATGTCCCGTCTTGCCGGACTGTAGCGATTGATGGGTCTGACGATAGCCACATATAAGGCAACCCGACGACCTGATTATTCGACATGTCAAATGCTGTTGCCTGGAGAGTGTTCTCTTCTCCGACACGCATGGATACCGATGAGGGTTTGACTTCAATTCGTAACCCGCTTCCATATCCATTGACAACATAGCCCTCGAGTTCTTCGGTTAACACAGTCTCTGACGTGCCGCCATCAATCTGCACCGATATCACTTCTTTGACCTTTCCGACACCCGGTGCATGCCAATCGGAATTCGTTTGAGTGAGGGTAGCTTGACCACCTCTGGTAAAACTCACGACAAAGACTGCCTTGAACTCAATGTGCAAACTATCGATAAACGTTCCCGCTGGTACTGTTAGAGGTTCCATAGTCAGTACGTTTTGAAACAATTTGAAGCTAAACATCTCATTGCGTCCATCACCGTCTTCATCATTTCCCCAGTTCAGCCCGGTTCTCTCAAGCAGAACTATGCTGGTCCCAGGAGTCAGGGGGAAACGTACAGATTGATATGGAACCAATTGACGTGTAAGGCTGTCGTTGGGATCGTCACTACCGTGCGAGACAACCCCCGTGGGCCCTTTAACGTCATAATGCCTCCCCTCCCGATTTGCTCCCTGGCTATTCGTTTCAAAAAATATGGTGCTATTTATTCCGCTAATCGGAGAAGGTCCTTGTCCTGAAACAAGCACAGTTGTGTCGTAGTTGGTAACTCCGAGGAGAGATGAGGTCCTGCCCCTATAACGCCAGATGTTGCCTTGCTCGAACGGGAAAAAGTTCCCGACGTCAGAGGTCCCCTGAGTCGACTCCCCACCTTTCGCTGCATTCGCAATAAAGGACATTACGCTCGAATTTGAGTCAACTGCGGATTTCACGAGAGCCACTACTTCAGCAACAGTGACGGCGTTTCCAATGTTCTGGGACAAGGCGATGGATCCAACTGCCCCGGTGATATCTGAAACCTCCTGCAGCGTGTAATTAGAGAGCAACCCATCGCCAAGTGCCTGTATGACGAGTTGACAGGTCGCTTCCGATACCGGACTGATGTCGGCTGCCGTTCCAACCACAAACGCACGCATTTCTCTCCCATTGGAGCCAGCAACCCGAACAATCAAATCGGTCGCCGGCTGCAAACCCAATCCGGCCAAATTAAACGAGTACCGTCCACCGGATATCGTGGTGGTCGTAATAACGGAAAACCCGGTCCCGTTCGCACTGAATCGGGCGAGCTGAACTATCGTGCCGTCTGGCACCGGACCTAGCCCGGCAATAGCTGCGTACGCCTCTGACTCGAACGAGTCCCAAAAGGAAGGCCGTTTGTTTAATGCAATGGTGCCCCCTGGCGCCGTTACCATTCCAGAAACCGTCGTTGAGACAGGCGCCGTCGGCGCAGTTCCTCCGCTGCCAACGCCAACTTCGCCACCGGAACATGAAACCGATATGCTCGCGATAGCAAGAACCAGCAGGAGTTTCCGCATAAAGGCCCCCTCCAGGTGCGAAGCTAGCCGTCTGCAAATAGTTAAGGATTGTTAACAAAACCATCTCCTGGATCGTATTCCCCATTAGTACAGTGGAGACGGCTGTAATTTAAAAGTTCGAACAGTCCCACCACTCCTTCGATTCAGGACATGATAGGCACAACCACCGGTTTCTCCAGGCGAGATACGAAGCATGGGCGCGCACGGTAGGCGACAATCATTTTCGACGCAAGACAAAGGAAGCTGTCCCCCTCTTTATTCCTCCCGGGTGAATAGCCTCACACCGCGTTGTTAGAAGTCAGCAGATATCTGATCCGTGTTTCTGAAAATTCGCTATAGTCCTTCGCATGACGGCTTGAAACGGGAGTCAGCCGATGGCCGGCAGAGAGCGCCGGGAGTACTCTCGCACGCTGCCGATCCGCATTCAGCGGGAGTTGGACCAGAAGGAAGGCGCGCTTGTCGAACAGTCGGTCAACCTGAGCGGCATCAGCGTGATAATCACCGAGGTCTATCAACCCGACGACATCCTTGCCGTCGCATTACATCTCCCGGACGACAGCCTCTTCACCGCCTTCGTCGAAGTCCTGCGGGTCGATCCTCTTCCCTATCCGGGCGGGACGCATCGCTTGCACGCCCGCTTCGTGCGCATGCCGGCTGCTGACCGTGAAGTCTTGATCCGCCACATCATGCGGTTCCAACGCCACCATTTGCAGGACCACTACTCCTCCTAATTGGGAGGCCCCCGAACTGCGACAGGTCGGCGAAGTGATCCGATCGCTTCATCCCGACCTGAAACGATCAATCAAATCTGCAATCCGCGCCATTGCCACTGATCCGGAATGCGACGAACCTCTGCTACGCGAACTCCATGGGCTGCGAAAGTATCGCGTTCGACGCTTTCACATCGTCTATGCGATCGACCGTAAGACATGGACGCTCCCGCATCATGGCTGTCGGCCATCGTCAATTTATCTACGAGGAACTGACCATCCGGTTGCAGAAGAAGGACTGAGGCGGAGCTTATTTCATTTCGCGGCGCGTAGCGGAACATGAATGGATTGGCCAGCTACAGCAGCAAATGGTGACAAAGGCAGGACGTGTTATTTTAGAGTGCCGGCTGGTCTATGGTTGGCTTCAGCGCGCAGACGACTCGCCACAGGGCTTCATAGCGAGTGCTCGGCTTGCCGGTAAATCCGCTACTCAGCAACAGACACGCCGCCAGCAACAGTCGGTTCATGTGCATATCTCCCGATAAGGCGTCAGCGCTGCTGGATGAAATTGGGCGCGCCCGCACGTCTACGCAGACCACACCGGCCCGTCGTTAATTGCCAAAGAATTTCTTCAACGCGCCGGAACCTTTTTCGAATGTCTTGCTCAAGAATCCGCTCACAGCTTCAAGAGCCTTGCTTTTGGCCTGTTCTACGACCCGATTTTTAACGGCCTCCGCATCGAGTCCAAAGGATGGCGCCTGCGTCGTCCCAGTGATCACAAGGGGAATCATCATGCGCCCGTCCGTGAGCGCAGTCTTGACGACCCGTGATGTGCCGGCAATCTTTTTGCTGAGCGATTCGGACAGCGTGATGCTGGTTTTCAGGTTGAGCGTCTGATCGAATCCCACCGTTCCTATTGCCGTGGCATCGAACCCGGGACATTCCATTCGAAACTTTTTCACCTGAATGCGTCCCTGATTCATCTCAAAATCGCTCTCAACAGTCGAAAACACCGTGAATTTGGCCATGTCCTTGGAAAAGCCCGCCGCTTCGAGCACGCCCGTAGCTTCTTGCAACAGATTGATCCCTTCGATCCTCCCGTCCTTGAGCACCAAGTGACCGCCTCCCTTCAGGTTGCGCGTCATGGCCGGTTTGGAAAAGCCACGGCCCTGGACAGACAGTTCACCGGCACCCGTTCCGCTGACCCAGACATGCGGAAGGTTCAGGTGTTCCATCAGCGGACCGAGCTGGACGCCCTGAAGAGAGGCCTTTCCATTAAATGGAGGAGATTCGGATCCCAGCGTCGCGCCACCCTGGGCCGTGAAACGTCCTTGAAACAAATCAAATGCCAGTTTGAGTAGACGTGCCTCAAGCCCATTCATCTCGGCCTGGAGTTGGACATTCTGGACCGTCAACGGTTTCTTTGGCGACTGCGACAAAGGAAGGAGGATAGCACTCGCGTTCTGTCCGTTGACCAACTGCATATGCAAGGTCTCGAAGCTCAACGGATCTGTGAGAGGGCCAAACGTCCCGTCGACGATGATCGGCAAGCGCAGCGGCTGTAGCGATGCCGTGAGATGAAGCGATGCCGTCTGGCCGAGGTGAACATTGCGAAGTTCCGCGTTCAACTCTTGGAGCGTATACGCCGAAGAGCTGCCGGCTAAAAGATCGCGGTAGGCGACTCGCCCGTTCAAAAGCGAGATGTGATCCAATCCCAACGCTCCGAGTGGGTTGTACGCGGGTGACTCCGGTGCCGGCGCACTCGGCTCCGCCATTCCCGCCTTCCCGATGGTGGACACATTCAACAGACCCTTCTTGTTTTTCACGAGCGTGATAATGGGATCCTTGAGCACGATCTCATCGAGCTCGAGGTGTCCGATCAAGAGAGGCAGGATGCGGGCACGCACCTCCAACGAACTCAACGACGCAAAAGAGTCGGCGCCGAACGTCGGATCATCCTGGACACTGAAGTCAGACAGCCGCACACCAACGTGGGGGAAAAGGGTCAGCCGGATGTCCCCCAGGCTGATCTTCCGGTTGAGCGCCGCTTCGATGAGAGGTTTGTACTGATCTTGATACTTATTGAGGTCAATGAGGAAGGGCAGCAGGACAATGACCAGACCGAGCAGGAGAAGAACGATCCCGATGCGTATCAGGATAGTCATTGGCGCCCACCCTCAGGGGGCCTACACTACTGCCCGCATCTCCTGCGAGTCAAGGACCTCCTGTTTTCGAGGACAACGGCGGCTCTCGCCGCCCCTCGTCGATTCCAATGCAATGCCGCGATAGCCACTTGCCAATCCCCCGGTCCCTGACTGGGCTGCTGACGATTCCAGCCCTTGCGCAGTCTCGTAAGTTCATGATCAAAATGTGACTGCAGCGCAAAAAAGGGGGGAAAGGAGACGCGTTATGCCCTACGTGACAGTCGGAGAAGAAAATGCCGGCAATATCGACCTTTACTATGAAGATCATGGCTCCGGAAAACCGGTGGTATTGATCCATGGATACCCATTGAGCGGCGCCTCCTGGGAAAAACAGATCCCTCGGCTGCTGAATGCCGGACACCGAGTCATCACCTACGATCGCCGAGGATTCGGCAAATCCAGTCAGCCCGCCGAGGGCTACAACTACGACATGTTTGCGGAAGACCTTCACAAACTGATCACCTCTTTGAAGTTGCAAAACTTCTCACTGGTCGGTTTTTCGATGGGCGGAGGTGAAATCGCCCGCTACTTCGGGAAATACGGTTCCAATGGCGCACGCAAGGCCGCCATCATCGGTGGGATACCTCCGTTCTTGCTGAAAACCGACGACAACCCCGAAGGCGTAGATGGCAGCGTGTTCGAGAGCATCAAGAAAGCCGTCGCCGGGGACCGCTATGCCTTCTTTACCGAGTTCTTCAAGAACTTTTACAACACCGACCTGCTTCTCGGTAAGCAGGTCAGCGAAGAAGCCGTACGCGCCAGCTGGAACCTCGCTGCAAGCGCTTCCGCAACCGCGAGTCTGGCATGTGTTTCAACCTGGGTCGAAGACTTCAGAAAAGATCTCACCCGCATGGATGTGCCCACGCTCGTCATTCACGGTGACAATGATCGCATCGTTCCGATTGCCGCGTCGGGTCAACGGACGGCCAAACTCATCAAAGGGGCCCGGCTGGTGGTGGTGAAGGGAGGGCCGCACTGCATTACCTGGACTCACGCAGAAGAAGTCACCGCCGAACTGCTGAACTTCTTACGCGGATGACAAAAGCCGACGCAAGGACGCCACTTCCATTCCTGTGCCCTTCTTACGCGTCATATTCAGACTGCATTTTAATGGAGGGCAAGACACAAAAAAGAAGAGGTAACCGTCTGGTGCGAAGAGAAAGATATTAGAAACCATTTCGCGGTGCCAACCGCATGTACCTTGTCGCCGGTGAACTTCTGGGCGTATAATTTTTACGATCAAGGAGTGTCGCGATGATGTACCGGTCGCTCCTTTCCATCGGTCGTTGCGCTTGTCTCACCATTCTCATCTTGTTTCCCTGTAGCTTTACAATGGCAGCCGACGGCCAAACTTCGAGTCCGGATACGCATCCGCCAGTCCCTTCGGATGAAATAAAGCCACTTACCGGACTTGATAACACTCCGCACGGCGGAACCCTGCCCGGCGGCACACTCCCGGGAGGTACCTTACCAGGCGGAACTCTGCCGGGTGGAACCGTCCCTGGAGGTACCCTGCCAGGCGGCACATTGCCTGGCGGTACTCTTCCCGGTGGCACTGTTCCAGGCGGGACTCTGCCGGGCGGAACCGTCCCTGGCGGCACCCTCCCAGGAGGCACGCTCCCTGGCGGGCCTCTGTAATGATGTGCGCGATATTCCCGCGATTGGCCCACCTACGTCTCCATGAGAAGAAAGGGACAGAAGGAGAAGCGGGACAGCAACTGTCCTCCTTTCTTGGTCCAGTCATAGCTCTGATGCAAACTCCATATCACGAAGCTCTTTCTGGGGTAATGCTGATAGGCTTGTTGACGCTGACTGCTTGCGTGTCTGTACGTGTCGAGCCGTTGACCGGTGCGGTCTATCCTCCTAACGAGCGCTCTAACCACGTGCAGTGGCTGGAATCAGCCCCTGAGTCTCCACATATCAAGTTGGCCCGGATCATTGCGACGAGTCAGAGCGCGGATGAAGACGAATTGCGTGACAAGATTCTGGACCGTGCCGCCACGCTCGGAGCGGATGCGGTCGTGATGGGAAAGTCCGATGTCTTGGAATCTGTCGGATCCGGCACGGCTCCGCAATCCACCATGGGACCAGCAGGAGGAAGTTCAGGAGGCTGGTGGCCTTTCTATTATGACCGTTGGAGTTTCGCGCAAGGCTCAGTCGATAAGACCTCGCTGACGGAATATTTATCTGGTACGGCCATCAGATACCTGAATGATAAACAATGAACCCCGGTCGTGACCAATGCCCCACAAAATAATAGCCATAATTGACTTGCTTAGTTCAGACGGCCTATCATCATCCTTTCTCTCGTACCGCTATCATCAGTTCTCATACCTAGCAAGATGCTGAAAAAGTCCTCCGGCTGCGTTCTCGCGTCGCTCAGAGATTCAACGGACGGCCCGGGCAAGAGCGGCTTGGGCCGCGCCGGGCGGGTGAGACCCGGGAAGACGACTGTTCCCACAGTCGGTGGGCGGGCGGGTGAGGACAGCAGCCTTTTGAACATCCTGTGAGCCCTTCCGACTCGATCAGCGATCATGCTGGTTCTGTGTTTTTCGGGGTCCAAAACAGTCGTTCAACTGCCTGTAGGATTAATTGCTGTCACCGGTGAACGAGTTCATGTCTTGTTGCGCGTTCGTTTCTACACCGCATGACCCGAGGCCTAACCTTGCTCTTCCTTAAGAAGAAATTATGAGCCATCTGAAGCGCCACGCATTCCCCCCGCCCGGCCAGGGCGCGCCAAGTGGGAAGCATTCCGCCGACCTAAGACCACCTGCTGCCAGCAAAGGCAGCGTGCACCCACTTGATCAGAACATGCCACTGTTACGTCGCGGCGTTGAAGGCGAGCAACCAGTGGAGCAGACGCGGTCGGTGATGCACCTCACAATCGACAAGAGGAGCACATGCCCATGCGAAACACACTGATAGCCGGTCTCTTCGCAACCTGCCTCCTGGTGCTGGCGATGCCGGCCGAGGCGCTGTACGTCAAAGACATGTGCGGTGGGACTCCCAGCGAAGGTGCAAGCATGACATGCCCGCCTGGCGACTATTTGTTGATCCGGCCACTATATTCGGACGGCACGTGTGGCGACTGGGCCTGTTGCCCGAAGAATGCCGGGGGCCCGTCAACAGGCTATAACTGTGAACTGGGGGTGCCTCCCACAAGAAGTGCAGTGAGCGGAACACTCAAGAAATTTTTAGGTCCGAGGGTCGTAATTCCGAACCTCACCCTGAGCCCGGCCACCACCAAACCGGTCCTTCCCGGAGCAAACGCGCCGATCATGCGCCGCAATGTGGAAGGTGAACAGCCGGACGCCGGGACAGCGAATCCGTCCGGTATGTCATCTGAGACGAAATGAACATGAAGCCAGTAAATGTGTGATCGCAACGCCTGATTACTCTCATCTTACTAGGCCAGTCGTCGACTACGGCAAGAAACGGGGAACCTTCTGAATCTTGCGGCGCGTGGTGAGGTGTTGTTGGAATCGTGAATACGCATCCGACTTTGCAATCCACTCACCGCGGCAGATGACGAAACGGACCGCATAATCTACCTGCATCGAGAATGTGGCCGCGACAAGCGATTCTCATGCGGTCGCCACCCTCAACGTCGAAACGGACCTGGGTGCCCTCAGCAGTGGCAGTGCATTCAGCAGCCAGATCGAAGGTTGGCGTGGCCGATTGCCGACTCCCCATACCTTATCGACATACAGCAATCCAACACACGGAGGCAGGCTATGCCCTCATGCAGCAATCTCGACATTGTGAAACTCGCGATTGATGCCCTCACACCTATCCTAGTCCTGATACTTGGAATTCGCGTGAATACATCTCTCAAGAAGAGCGAACGTTCCACCGATCTGCGCAGTGAGATCTATAAGACCATCGGCGTGGACCTAAATGATATTTACTGTTACTTGTCTTTCGTTGGCGGCTGGAAGGAATTGACGCCGATTGACGTGATTACCAGGAAGCGGTCGGTCGATAGAGCCATTTTCACATATCGACCATTCTTCTCTGAGGAGCTTTTTACCACCTACCAAAAGTTCATGCATGAATCTTTCAAGCCGTTTGGCGGACCAGGAACTGATGCCTGCATCAGAAGTGACGTCGAAAGTCCGAAGGGGGATAGACGGAGCCACGGGCTCAAGACATGGGATCCGGCATGGGAAAACAGATTCACCAAAGAGCAAAACCATAAGGCACAAGAAGAGGCATATGCCAAATTTCTGAAGCAACTCGCCCGTGACCTGAAGATCTAACGGGGAAGGACTCCGGGGACATTCTGAATTTCGCGACGACAGAATGGGGACGGGCTACTTTCTAACACCCCCGAAGGCCGTCCTCACTTCCTCAATGTCGACTCGAATTCCGATAGAGGCTTCTTTCATAGGTCTGCGCACTCCAGAGGAATACGGTCTCTGTTTGATTAGTTTGAGCTCCGTTCATCAATCAACCTGATCTCATAGCGTGTGCTTCTGCCACCGCCCAACGGGATCAATATGCCCTTTTCCGCAAGGTCCTGCAGGTCGCGAGTGGCCGTAGGCTTCGATGTCCCGGTGAGTGATATGTATTTTTTAGCGCTCATTCCTCCCTCGAAACCTATCGGACCTTCCTCCAGCATCCGCCGCAGCACCTGCAGTTGGCGCTCGTTCAGCTCATTCCTGAACCGGTCGAACAATCTTGCTTTCTTCAACGTGAAATCGATCTGCGCTTCCGCCTGGATCTGAGCCTCAAGCGCAATATTTACAAACCATGTGATCCATGGCGTGATCTCGCTTACCCTTTGAGCTGCCTGCAGCGCCTCGTAATAGCTCTTCCGCTTCGCTTCGATCGCGCGTGAGAGGCTCAGGAGCACCGGCCGGCCGAGACCCTGCGACAGAGCCTTTTCCGACAAGGCGCGCCCGATCCGGCCGTTGCCGTCCTCGAACGGATGGATCGACTCGAAATACAAATGCGCTATCGCCGCGCGCACGGCAGCGCTTCGGATTTCTCTTTTACCGCCCGGAGCCGTGTCGTTGAACCATTTAATGAACTGCGCCATTTCCGTTGGCACGGCCGATGACGGCGGCGCTTCGAAATGCACCTTCTGATGTCCGATGGATCCTGATACGACCTGCATCGGCTCTTTATGCCTCCGCCACTCGCCTGCCCTGACGCGGCGATTTCCCGCCATCACCATCCGGTGCCATTCGAACAGTTTCTTTTCTGACAGCGACTCTAAGAAACTGTCGCGAACGTCAAGCATCAGAGAAGCCGCGCCCTGCGCCCGTTTGTCGCCAGGCTGCGCGCCGCCGTCCATGCCGAGATTCCGGCGGATGGAGGACATGACGTCTTTCCGGCTTAACATCTCGCCCTCGATGGCCGAAGTTTTGATCGCCTCTGCCACCATCAACTCGATCGCCGTCTCCGTCCGCGCCTCGGGGCTAAGCCCCTCAAGCAGCCCACCCGCTCGGCCTGTCCGCTCCGCAAAAGCCAGCAGGACATCTCCAATGCCCCCCACCTCGTACCGGAATGCAGGCCAGTCTTTTTGCTGCCAGTTATAGCTCATGAGCCGATTATAGGACGTATTCGGCTCATAATACAATATAGTTTGAGCCGAATACGTTCCGTCATTCGGCTCAGCCAAACAAACCAGACGTCGTTTCGGAGATGCTTTGCCACCACCGAACTCAATCGGGTCTGGGTTGGGGGATTTTCACAGCCATACCGGGCCCGAGCGGGGGTCAAAAACCTTCAAGAGACATTCTGTCTCGGCTGGGAATTCCGGTTTCCTCTTCGCTGTTTTATCCAGGCAAGACTTTCAAGCCGTTGCCGTGAAGTCTGTCGCGGCATGCGCCTTGCGAACTTCCCTTTGGATTAACTAAACCCACAAAACCCAAGAAACTCATGAAAGGAGAACATGATGAAGAACAAAGTCGTGATGTTCGAGATTCCAGCATCGGATTTTAAGAAGGCCAAAGAGTTTTACGAGGCGGTGTTCGACTGGAAAGTAGAGTTATGGGGCAATGAAGGCGCAATGGCGCTCACCACACCGGCGGACAAAGACTACAATCCGACGGAGCCGGGCGGAATCAATGGCGGGTTCTATAAGCGAACATCCAAAACCGATCAGCCTTCGTGCGGTGTGGAAACTGAATCGATCGACGAGACACTCAAGGCAATAGAGAAGGCGGGCGGAAAAATCGTGACACCGAAACATCCTATCGATGAATGGGGTTTTATGGCTGACTTTGCCGATCCTGAGGGCAATGTGCTTTCGCTGTGGGAAAAGCCGAAAAAGTAATGCTGCCCACTGGACAGATGGATGGGGCGGAAAGACTGATTGTCACCTCTCTGCGGCGAATGGCCGGGATGCGCGGAAATCGAAAATGGCCGTCACTATTGAGGCACTCACTCGCGGTAAGAGCATCGCCGAGGCGACCGGTCACGAGGAGGTCGCTTCTCCGGCCACCGTGGTTACCAGAGCTCCGAAGTCACACACCGCGGCAATCCCGACGAGAAATCCGGTCGAGATGCCATCGGTTGCATCGTTCAAGGGAAGGAGCCAGGCACAGCTTGTGGGGATCGGGGCGATGATGTTGCCGGTCTCGGTCCAACCGTTCTTGTAGCTTGAATCCAGGGCCTGCTCCACCGTGGTCCATGCACCGATGCCAACAGACATGGCGCCGAAGAGGGAAAGAGCGATCGGCCCCACGACCGGAAAGTATCTTGACTCCGCCTTCACATTCGACAAGATCGCAAACGCAATGTTGAGCAGGATGGGCCCGAAGCCGAACGCCCAATAGGTGAGCGTCGCCTTGTCGGCCTCAGACCAGTCGTTCTCGGACTTCGACATAACCTTGTACGGCACGGTCACACCTAAAATCACCACACCGAGGACAATGCCTGCCCAGGACAGAAACGTGGCAAACGGGTCTTGTTCGCCATCGGCCGCAGCGGCAGACACATCGATCCCCATATCGCAGAACGCATAGAGGAAGTAGGTGATGCCGCCGAGAGTGAGCAATATTTCCTGCGTCGGTGTCATCGTGCCCGGGGCCGCTTGCGCGCCGGTAGACGACAGAGTTGGCCAAGGGATGGGACTGCTTGTGATCGCGTTGACCTGTGCAGAGGTGAACGGCGCCGACGCGTTCGCTCCGCCGAACAGAACCTTATAGAGGATGGTGGCCGGGATGGCGAGGATCAGGCAGAGCAGATCGAGGATCGTCAGATCATCCCCCGGATCCACAATCGTCCCCGTGATGACGTATTTGTAGAGCCACGAGATGATCGGAACGTCGATGTCGGCGTTCAGCACACTCTGGAGCGCGGTGATTGCCTCGCCGATCAAATCGAGGAGCGCGACGGCGATGTCTTCGATCACGTCAAGCACGAAGGTGATGACCTCTGCCGCGGCTTCGAGGAATCCGACAGCGGCGAGATCGAACACCTTGGTCGGATCGCTGGTCTGGATCTGCAGCAGGCTTTGCAGCTTTGCGGTGCTGTTCTGTAGGCCGGCAACCTGCTGCTGGATCATATTGAGCAGGTTGGCGAACGGACCGGAATCGACGGAAGCCGCAAGTGAGGCCGGGAGGCCGGTTGCGCCGGCGAAGTGTTGCTGGGCCTTGGAGAGAGCATAGTTGCAGCGGACGGCATGGCCGTTGAACGTCGCGCGATAACTCTGAGCCGCGAGACTCGACGACGAGCCGCCGGGCTGCTGGCTGATGAAGGCATTGAACGACTGGCTGCCGAACACGGTCCCGATCTGGTTGACGCCATTCGTGATCTTGCCTTGCAGCGCACTGAATTGGCTCTGGATCAGGTCGACCGCCTGCTCGTCGCTGTTTCTCAGATTCGTGAACACCGAGTTCACGTAGTACTTGATGACCGTATGCGTGCGGAGGATGTCGTCCCATTCGAACAGCATACGAAGCCACTCGATCATCATCTTGATGATATCGATCACTTCCTTGAAGAGCGTTGCGATCTTCTTCAGAACCAATTCGATGCCATCGACGATATCGTTGATTGTCTTCAGCGCATAGGCGATGCCATTGATGGCAAGGCTGGCCACGCCGTCGACGATGCTGACGGTGATCGTCTTCACTTCATCGACCGCGTGCTTGAAGAAGTGGATGACGTCTCCAACAATGTCGCTGAGCCAGCCGCCGACCGCGCTTCGGACTGCGGTCGCCCCGACGAGGTCCGTAGAGACCTCACGCCACACCAGGCGACCCGGTTGAGTGAAGTCGAGTTGGAAGCACACATTCGGCACAGCGGCACGCGGCGCGCTGCTCGTCGTCGGCGCGAGATTGACCGCTGCGGCGCCGAGCTTGGCGATCGTCCGGGCGGCGTGATCGGCATCGCTCGGTGACATCGTCGCGGGCAGCAGGCCCGCAGCCTGAAGCGAGGCGCCGGTCATCGGAAAGGTTGGATCCTGTCCGGCCAGCCGCTGATGCACGCGCAAGTCCGACCGGAACCAGGCCGCCGTTCCCGCCGCGCCGAAACTGCTCCCGAGCGCGGCGCCAAGAGACGGCGCGCTCAACGCCGTGGCCGTTGTCGCGATCGTCACCGCTCCCCTGCCGTCACTCTCGACCAGCACCGGCTCGTTCGGCCCGATATGGTACGAAAGACCGTTCGCGACGATCACCGCCTTGCGGTCCGCATACAGAGTTACGGGCGAGCTCGGCACGGGCAGCCCCTGATTACTCTGCGTGATCAGCTCCTGCGTGTAGGTCGTGGTCTGGGCCGGATTGGCGGTCACGCCGGCCGGCACCGCCAGTTGAGTGGTAAACCACGTGCTGCTGCCGCCCGTGATGTCCTGCGCCATCTGGCAAACCTGTTCCTGGAGATTGCAAAAGAACAGCTCCGGCCCGGCGGTCATGATCGGCGGGCAGGCAATCGCCGCAAGCTCGTCGCCGAGCAGGACCCAGTCGTTGAATGTCACGCCCCCGGCGTCGATCGAACCTTGCGATTGCCGGAGCAGCCAAAGTCTGGTGGTCGTGGCCTCGATGACAAACACCATCCAGCGGTTTTCGCTGTCGAGCCCGATGGCCACTTGCTGGGCGCCGGCGGGCTGATTCGCGCCGCCGGTCATCGGGGTGACAGTCGGCTGGTTGGCGAGGTAGTCCTCGATCCGATAGAGCGTTCCCGTCGTGCTCAGCAGTAAAAAACCAGGATCGTTGCTCTGAGACGGCATGGCGAATACCTGCTGTGCCGCGATGTCTCCAAGTCCGAGATCATGGCTCACGGCGGGCTGCGATCCCCACTGGAACATGCCGTCGATGATCGATCCACCCTGGAACGTCGTGGTCGCCCCTTGCAGCGTCACCACAGTCATTTGATCGCCACCCTGTCCCGGCAGTAGACGGTACGTGGCGCCGCTTGCAGCCTCCGACTCGAAGACCAAATCCCAAGGCTGCCCGTCCTGCGCTGCCAGCATCACGAAGGGAGGTGGAGAGAGATTCTGAGAGACACCATAGACAACCACATTGCCGGCGGCGTCGGTGAACATGGCAGTCTCGACCATTGCGCCAAGCGCGTTGCTCAGGTCAGGCGTCATCGGCATCGCCGCCCACCCGTTCTCAGGGGTCTTTTGCATCCCGATGACCCGGTTCACTCCGCTGGAAACCGCATAGTGGGCGAACACGAACAGCGAATCGCCCTGATAAAACCCGATCAGTTTGGTGATGGGCTGATCCGGCGCATCGTCGACCAGACGCTGCTCCTGCCCCCAGCCGGAGTGCGCGCTCGAATCACGGAAAAAGTGCAGCAACTCATTTTGATCGCTGACCGTAAGCAGTTCAGTCACGGGCGTCCCGCCGGTCCCATTTTGTAATGTCAGGAACGAGTACTGAACATTTTGGGCGACCGGAGGCCAGACGGTCAGCGCATAGTCCTCGATCATGTTGTAGTTGTACTGGATCTGCGTTGCTTGCATGGTCATCCCACCTCCTGTGTCCGAGCCGAAAAATCCCCGTGAGTTATCCCTTACCGCGAGGTTTTGACAGATCCGGCACGTAGCTGCACGACTGTATAATCAGATAGGGCAAATCTGTCGTTGCCATACTTGAGGTGCCACTGTAACTACCGTCGGCGGTCGTGACGTAGGACTGCCTTCCATATCCGGTTCGCGTCGGCCCGCCGGGATAGGCGGAGGCTGGAGGAGAGACAACTCCCGAGAACCCGTGGTCGTGCTGGACCGGAGTCTGGCTTGAACCAATCGGGTCTCCACCGAAAGTCTGCCCTTGCGTACCGTTGCCCCCAATGCCGATGATGAAGCGGCCATTGGCTCCAACCGTGACGCCCCAATCGTTCGGACATTCCTGGCCTTCAAAGAAAATGGACGTGCCTTGCGGAACACCATCGCTGTTACCAAACCCGTTTGTTCTTTCGCACACCAGCAGGCTCACATATGGCAGCAGCGGCCCTGCGGGGTCTGTTGTTCCGGTTACGGCATACGTTCCCTGATTCGCAAAGTCGACCCAGTTGGACGGAAAGGCCTCATAATCTCGCGACTGGGTCCCGAACGAGGACTGCAGTCCGTGGGTGTGGGTCGGAGGATTGGCCGGACTCCAGCTGGCCGAGGTCGCAAAGCCGGCAGATCCTGGCACGAGAAAGCGCCCATCTGCCGTAGCGACCGGTGCCCAGTTGTTCGGACAGGTCGACGCGTTGAAAAAGGCAACCGTTCCATACGGTGTTGAATCCGGGGATTCCGCTACCATATGTTCACACACCAGGAATTGCATAAAGGGCAGATTGAGCGACGTTCCCACTCCTTGAGTGGTGCCGCTGCTGTTGACCTGTCCACCTGCAGCCCTTGGGATATCTACGCCATCACCGCCGGTTGGCAATGACGAATTCGACCCGGAGGCTATAGTGCCGGTTACCGTGAATGTGTGGACGTGCTGGGGCTGCTGGAGATCACCCGCCGGGGTGCCTTTCTGAACCTGGACCTTCGAGCCATCGATCGTGCCGAGGATCAACCGTCCCTGTGCATACCCCGCCTCGGTCCAGTTATTGGGGCATACAGTTTGTCCCGATTGCGTCATGTAGGCGACCATGTGTTGCGGCAACCCCTGCGCTAGAGCCGAGTCTGGAGCCGCCCACAAGAGGCTGCCACATACCAAGCCGACAGCCAGACAGCCGGAGAGAACCGGCGCACCCTTCCCAGGGAATCGGATAAAACGGATGAACCCGGCGACAGAGTTCATGCAACGTTTCGCTTTCAGCTCGATTTCGAAAAAATCTTTCCTGAACTTCTCGTCGGCATGCGCTTTCCGGTCCTTTTCATGAGAATTGATCACGGTCTTGGCGAACATATAAACGTTGCGCATGGCGTGTGCCTCCCTAGGCTTGCATGGGTTGAGGATACCGCTGACGTCGATGAAGACATCGCCGATCTAGCGCGATTCAGTATGAGGATCACGAAGCCCGGAGCGCGCGGCCAAGCATTGCGACGAACCAGTCATTGAAGAAGCCGACGAACCGGTTGTCCTATTCGCAGTCCCGTTCGGATACTGCGTGTGCCAGCGGTCACCGAGAGATCGCCTCGCAAATCTCCAATCGGCGCAAGAATAGCCAGTTTCACTTAAGAGGACAAGCCTATTTGGTACGTAGAAATGGAAATCTGGAATTGACAACCTTGAAACGCAGAGATGTGCATCATGGAGCTACGAATCCGTGAATTTTTCTGACTGGTCTTCCCAGTAGTATTGCTTGTTTTCTTATGACCATGTACCGGCACGAGGATGCAGGCAGCTACTTTCCTGATTCTTCGCAGATCTTCCTCGCGCCTCGATCGATTCCAACCCAGTGCCGAATTCACTGCCTTGAAGGTGTGAAATTTACGTCAACCCACCGACAATCCTTCGAAACTCGTCCTCGGTAAATGCCCGCACGGTCTGCGTTCGGATATTGCCTTGCGAACCAAGCCACAAAAGGTATTCCGCAAGTACCGCATCATTGAGTACATCGACGATGGCCAGCATGTCATACGGTCCCGTGGTCAGATAGAAAGCTTTAATTTCCCCGCCCATTTCCTTGAGCTTCTTTTTTCCAAGATCGAGGCGTTTCACTGACTCTTTCACATTTCGAATCCCCTGGTCCGTCCACTGTGACTGAAGCAGATATGTCGGCATGTGTCCCTCCTTGATCATATCGAGTTCGAGTCGGCGACGGGATCGATCTTATCAGTGGAAGGAAACCAGTGGCATCTTGAATTTTGCTGCGCCGGGCAAGCCGTGGCCACTGCCATCTTTCAAAGATCCGCAGTTTAGGGATTTCCCATAGCCCTTACCTCAGACAGTCCAGCCACATAAGAAGACGACCATATATAAGTCCTGATGGGCTGATTTGTCAGTCCTGCCAACAGCGCTAGGCGAGTGAGAGAAGGCTCTGTTACTTTTGACAGTGTTTAGCCGAAAGACAACCCGGGTAAGATGCGGCTGCTGCTTGATGATGGAAAGGAAGGGATCGCCAGAAGGAAATCCACCATAAAAGCAAAATCTGAATAATGTGGTCCTGCGCGATGCTTACGCGAGCTCGGCACATGAGACAGCATTCACGAGTGCCGTTAGCCTGCAGGAACGAAAATAATAATGGTGGCAAGACGCCATTCCTAAAAGGAGTCACGGAGTCACGGTGAAGGAGATTTTTATTGGAAGCAGCAAGGAAGGACTTGAGCAGGCCATGCAGGTGGCTGACATCTTCTCGGGCGCCAAAGATGTAAAGCCGCTCCTGTGGACTGAGGTCTTCAAGCTCGGCGACATCACCTTCATGGGGATTGAAAACATCGCGAGCCGAGTCGCCGGTGCCGTGTTCCTGGCGACACCCGACGATGAATCTGTCATTCGTGAGAGGCGCGTCTGGACGCCACGGGCGAACGTGTTGTTTGAGTACGGGTATCTCACCGCCATGCTGACTCGGAGGAGGGTTGCACTGTGCCTGTACTCCGGCGTTGAACTACCATCGGATTTCGCGGGGCTGACCTACGTTCCAATGGGCACGTTTGAGGCAACCAAGCCCCTCGATCATCAAGCGAGCGTGAAGCTTAAGTCATGGGCAACCGAGCTCCCCACCGTTCAAACCGGATTTTCTCCGACTCGCCAGATGCACGGTTATTCAGGATTATGGCAAACCGAGATCGTCTACCAAGTGTGGCGTCGCATCCCATTCAATGACCCAGATTACGCGGCTCTCAATGGAAAGACGATTCTGCAGATCGCACCCGATGGAGATGGAGGTACCGGCTGCTTTTTCGGAAATTTGCAAATCCAGATTGGGAATTGCTACGCGGAGTTTGAGATCAGCGACCGAGTGATCGATGTCAAAGTATCGGGCGATGGGAGCATGAAAATCCGCAACACAGTGCAGAGTCGACAGCGCACCAGATTGGAAGGAGACCCTCCGCAGAGGGACGGATTCGAACCCGATTGGCGAGGCGCGCGGGAGATCGATTTGTTCATTCACTGTCCCCCTGACGAGCCCGGCATCCTCCGTGGACACCTCTCAAGTGAGGTTGGTGGCAACATTTACTCCAAGGCCACCGGGAAGTGGTACAGGTAGTTCTCGCGTTATGGACGCAGAGACTCACATTGTACCGGAACTAATAGCCGTCTCACCGCTGCGCTCCACTCGATAGCGCGACTCAAAGAACTCTCAATTGGCATCGATTCACGCACACGCAACTGAGTCCGGGTGTACCGGGTTCGATGCTTCATGACAGACTCCACGTCACAGAGGGATGGAGAAAAAGCGGCGATGGATTTGGAAAAGGGATGCACATGCGGATTGGGATCATCGGCGCTGGGAATATGGGCGGGCCACGTGCACGCCTCCTCGTCAAGCTCGGGCATCAGTTCTCGATTGCAAACTCGAAAAGACCGGAGAGCACGAACGCATTGGCGGCCGAGATCGGCGCGACATCCGTTCAACAGTCCACGCCGCCAAAACCGGAGACATCGTCATCCTCGCAATCCCTACCAAAGCCGCCGCCGAGCTTCCGCGGCAGGGTCTGTTAGTGATGCGCCCTTAGCGAACGTACGCTTGACGACGGCCTGATACGTCTCGCCGGTGCAGATCAACCCATCGTGTGACCAGACCGGTACCCCTCTCCATTTCCACTCCTCGACCACTCCGGGATCGGCTTGCTTGATGAGGGCACGCACTCGTGCCAGCATCTCGCCGCGCCAGTCGTTCAGCTCTTTGATTCTTGCATCGATAATGCTGAGCCGGAGATTGGTCCTGCTTCGAACCGATCTTCTTCATGTCGTTTCTCTCCTGCACATCCTGTTGATCATCCTGCTGAGACTCCGCCTTTAACGCGCAATGCCTCGCCGTTTTTCGCTCTGCTGAACCAAAGGGATGAGATCCAGCGCCGGACGGATTTCCCATCGACCCATCTGAACACCAGGGTGATTCGAGATGAGCTGCACCGCGTGGTTCAAGTCCCGGGCCTCAATGGTGAGGAGTCCGCCCAAAATCTCCTTTGTTTCCGCATAGGGGCCATCGGTTATCGCGACCTTTCCCTTCTGATACCGCAGGCTCACCGCACTGTCCGGCCCTGCAGCCCATCCCCGTAGACCCAGTTCCATTGCGTTTGAGCGTATCGTCATAGGCGAAGCAGCGATCGATCATGGCGTTCTGTTCATGCGACGAAAGCTTCCCCCATTGTTCTGCGTCCAAGTATCCGAAGCAAACATACTTCATGATCTCACCTCACTCTGTTATTTGGAATCGTGTGGAGGTTGCGCGGATGCCACAGCCGAGACGTTCAACCACTTGCCACAACGCTTGGCCCAGCCTGCAGTGACGAAATTCCTCATTGAAATCTCGTTCCCCTGAATGATGGCATGCGCGTCTACGTGATACGTGACGATCGCGGCATCATCCGTCAGCATGGTCACTCGGAAATTACTCAGGGCATAGTCTTGCAGATCGGCTCCACGGAGAAACGCCAACAGCTCCGATTTTATCCGCTCTTCTCCATCGGGGAAGATGTCATAGAAGTCCTCGGACAAATAGCCTGCAAACCCGTTGAGATCTTTTCGTTTGATCAACCTCCACGTGTCATGTTCGCAGGCGATTAAGGTGTCCGTCGTAGAAATGTCTTTTGTTCGTTGTTTCCCCATTGGCATTCCTGTCGAGAGCGAGCCTCCATTGACTCGCCGCCCCTCCCGCTTCATCAAGACTGCTGATGGCTCTCTCTGCGTCTAATTCCAATTATCAATTTTTATGTCGTGAGGCGAGGGCTTACCTTTACCAGTTTCAACGAGTTCTCTGAGGCTCAACAGAAACGTTGCCCATTTCATGCTGCAATGTGAGGTGAACTCGTTTCCATCGCGCCAGTTCTTATGACCGAAGAGCACAATCGTGTAATCACCTTCCTGAGAGAGGTTGAATATCACGTCAGTCCCTATCCATTCCCCTGGTCCGGATGTAACGCGCCAATGCACTTTCTTATTGGGATCCAGCGCGATGACCTCCATGTTCATGCTGCCTATTTCTTTGCCATCCGCAGAATGAAAACGAACTCCTATCGTTCCTCCAATTTTCGATGAGCCGGAGGTGTGTTTTGTCCACCAGCCGGCAACGCCCTCGACCGTCGATAACGCCGCGTACACCTTCGAGAGGGATGCGTTAATTCCAACTCGATGAATGATGTCTACCATGTGTCCTCCGTTGGGTTTCATTCACGTAGCTATGATGGGCATTCTCTCTTTAAGACTTCGGCCGGATCCCTACCCCTAGAACACGTCTGTTGTGGTCTCGAGTTCTAGGTCGAAGCCGATGCCGTGATCGAGTCTAGCACCGAACCGGTTCAACTTCTTTGTCGAGCAAGAGACGGCAAATCGACATGGGAACTAACTTGGCGATAGTACAAAGACTTCTCGATCTGTTTCTCGAGGACTTAGGACATTTCCTCACATGTCGGCTTCGCCACAGAAATTTACAAGCCAACCTTCTTGTTCAAGCGGAGCAGACTCGTTACAGTGACAGGAAGGAGCTTCGCGATCGCTGCGCGGAATTTTCCCCACCCCAATCAATTTACACTCCAACTCGTGGAAAGGAACTCCCGATGAACAAGACTGTCGCAAACGGAAAAGTGATTTCATTGGAATATACGCTCAAGTTGGAAAACGGCATGGTGGTTGACACCAATGTAGGCGCAGCTCCTCTAACATACACGCACGGCGCAGATCAGATCGTACGGGGTGTGGAGTCGGCGGTGGATGGCATGGAAGTTGGACAAACCAAAAAGGCCGTCGTACCTCCAACTGAAGGCTATGGCGACCCGGACCCTAATGCGTTCCAGGAAGTGTCAAAAGAAAAGCTTCCTGCAGAAATTAAAGTTGGCACCCAGCTACGTGGAAAAGACGCCAACGGCCACGAGATTCGCCCCATTGTTTCGGAAATCAAGGAGGAGACAGTGCTTTTGGACTTTAACCATCCCCTTGCAGGGAAGACGCTTTACTTCGACTTGAAGGTCGTGAACATCAATTGACCGACACCTGTGCCTTCTCGATGTGGATTCTTGACACGTCAAAAACGCACGAACGGCTCGCGCGTCGTTGACACCATTTCAAGGATCCGATGCATGCAAATGCGATGGCGACGACATTCAATATTGGACCGACGACGACACGCTGCTGTATCAGAAGTATGGTGCTACGGTCGACTACACGTTGGACTACGGTGATGGCCGGTTCTACTGGAACTTCTGTGTCAGGCCGATGAGACGGGTTGCCGACGTGTTTGGTCGGAACGCCGTGAAGCTCTGCGCCATCTTCAATCCAAAGAGCCAAGTCCTGGCAGCCTCCGGCCCGGACGTGTAAACCCGCATGCCGCTTCCTCGTTCGGCTGCAACCGGAAAACTGAAAAATCGGCATGGCATCGCAATCGTTGGGGCAGGATTATCCGGCTTAACGGCTGCTCATTTCATCGCACAATGGAGCAATATCCCAATAACCATCTTCGAATCCGATAGCCATCCCGGCGGCAGGGTATCCACTTCCCAAAGCCCTCCCGGCGAGCATGGCGCGAGGTATCTGCTGGGCAGTGAATTGGATGTGACACCTGGGACCAAATACTGGAGAGACTATGGATTACCCGATGGCAGAAACATCCGCGCTTTGTTTCGCACGTTGAAGGTGCGCGTCACGAGATTTGGAGGCAAGGATTGGCCCCGTTGGTGCCTTCTGAGCCCATTCCGTTCCATGCGGCTCGATCCCACTGGAAAGAATCTCCTCAAAGACTTTCGTGCTGCCGCAACTCTCATCGGCAGACTTCAATCAGAGATGAATCCGGACAACGGGAAGTTCAAGGATTGGATCAAAACCTCCTGTCTCCTTGAAGGAAAGTCTCTCACAATCATCAAGATGATTCTTGCCGGCGAATCTTGCGCGCCGTGGACTCATCTCTCAACCGCATATGCCCTGGAGTGTCTAGCCTCGGCAGTCAATGCGAATGAAAAGTGGTTTCAGATCCGGGGAGGTTCTACCGCTCTCATAGACAACTTATCTCGACCATTTCATGAAAGGATTTGCTGGAACAGTGCCTGTACGCGAGTTACAACGGTTTCAGGCGATACCGTACAAGTGACATACAAGAACAGCAGAGGTTTGAATAGATCTTACTTTGATGGCGCCATTGTGAGTTCGTCCGATGGCGACGCACTTACCGGGCAATACACCTTCCGGCGGCACTTTCATTCGTACATCAGCATGCTCTTCGAGTTCGATGCGAAGCCCAGACTTCTCAAGATACCGACCGCTGATCTGTGTAGTGGGCTTTATACTGACGATCGCCTCGTGAACTATCTAGAACTGGAGGACACGAAGAGAAGTACGCGTAGATGGGTCTTTCGAATCCTTATTCCCGACGCAGGCAAGTTTCTGCGGTGGTCGGACAAAGACCTTGAAACACGGTGCGTGAAGACCTTGATGCGACTTGGGCTAAACGGAAAGCCCCTCAATGCTCCGAGTGTCAAACGTTGGGCAAATGGGCTTCCTTGCGGAGGGACCAGGCGGAGTTACGACAGAGTTTCCGAGAAAGTCTACCTTTGCGGAGATCGCTATGGGAGGTGGCCTTCGATGGCCGCCGCGATCGTCAGTGGAGCAAGAGCGGCGGAAGCTCTGCTAAGCGAACTGGAGAAGTAACATATCGAATCACACTGCAGAAAGAGCATGAGTTGCTAGACTGAAGTCCTAGAGGTGTTCTCGTCTTCTCAATGTCAGTTCCGCCCGCGGTGCTGCTTCCGTCCGTCGCCTCAAGTGCGGTGGGATAAAACGCAGATCGTCTGCTCTTGTGTCACGCCAATACCAGTTTCGTAGCCGGTCGATACAATGTAAAATTTTGCATCCTGTGTTCTGGTCAGCTTCATCGGCTTCAGTTGTGGATGTCCGAGCGAATATCCTCATTTCACCGCACCGGGGAGACCAATCTGCCGCAGGCCATTATATTTCGACGCCAAAAGGTAGAGTGTGCCGTTACGGGTGCCACCGACACGCCACCTTGTAGGTCTCGTATGAACAGGATCATCGTCTCAATCGCACTCGCTCTGGCAGTAGTCGCCGCAGGATGGGCGAATCGGAATCATATCGCGGTGTGGCTCGCCCCTGCGAAGAAGGCAACGAGCATCCGGGGCGACGCGGCCATTAAGGCCGACGAACTCTTTTGGCAAACTTTTCACAGCGGCGCTTACGATGACATCCAACGTGGACTGGAAGCCCTGACAGCGGCCTACTTGGAAACACCGACCGATGCCGTTACTGCCGCTCACATCGCTTGGCTCCACAACTGGCGCATGGCAGAACGGGCGCGGCTATCGGCGATCCCGGCTACGATCACGGACGAGATGATCTTGGCTCGGAGATACTTTGAAGAAGCCGTCAAACTCAATTCGTCGGACGCGCGCTACCTGGGCTTTCTCGCTGGCCATACACTGGCGGAAGGTACCCTGCACAAGGACGACCGCCTCGTCCGGCGCGGGTATTACATGCTGCTTGACGCCATCGACGCGTGGCCGGAATTCAACCTGTTCACTGCCGGCTATGTGATGAGTCGTCTGCCGGCGGACTCGCCGCGCTTCAAAGAAGGACTGGCATGGCAGTGGCAGAACCTGGATGTATGCGTTCAAGCGCGCATCGATCGAGCCAATCCGGACTATGCAAAATACATGACCCTCGAAACGAAGGAGGGAGTCAAGCGCGTCTGTTGGAACTCCTGGATCGCACCGCACAATTTCGAGGGCTTCTTTTTGAACATGGGGGACATGCTCGTAAAGTCAGGCGATTGGCAGACAGCACAGAGAATCTATGCGAATGCCACTCTCTCACAAGATTATGCGACCTGGCCGTTTGCCAAGGTGTTGGAAGCCCGTATTGCGCGCGCGCAGGAGAATGTCGCCGCGTTTAATGGAGCACCTGATACACCGGCTCGACCGATCATGATCAACTCCGCGTTTGCTTGCGCCGCCTGTCATCAGAAATAGGCGGTCCTCTGGCGAGGAAGCCGATCCATAGATTGTCCTCATTTCCCCTCATCTGCCCCCCTCACCATAGACCTATCTATTTTGAAAAAGTACAATGTCACGATTTATTCACTCTTCATTCGTTGACCTTATTCGGACCGGAGACCTGGCCATGAAGATTTCTGAATTTGCCTTCGTCGTCTATCCGTCGACGGACCGTGATCGGTCCAAAGCCTTTTATGAGGAAGTGCTCGGACTTTCACCTTCGATGTCACTCGATATCCCCGGCGGCTTCTGGATCGAGTACGAGATCGGTCCGCACACCTTGGCGATCGGAAAGGAACCGTTTCTGAAGCCCTCAGGTGATGGCCCACACCTGGCGCTGGAAGTGGACGACTTCGACCGGACGATCGAGCATCTCAGGCGCCACAACGTACAGTTCGCTCATGAACCGTTCGACCTGCCAGGCTGCCGAGCCGCGATCCTTTTGGACCCCGACGGCAACAAGCTGGGCATTCATCAACGAAAGAGGACAGTCTAACGTTTAAGTTGTCCGCGCGCGGCGGGCAGGTCATGTCCGTCTCGTTTGTTTCGCCTGGTGGTGCCCTTCGCCTTCACCACCCGGAGGACATAAGATGCCCCACTCCAGTCCCGCAGAGCAGGCCTGACGATGAAGAGGTGCCTCTATGTCTCGCATTCTGGAGTTGCGAATACGTTCGCCCCACTCTCAATGCTCCCTTGATTCAATACGCACCCGCCGGCGGCTATCGTCTCCTGAATCTGGCGCCACCTGAGGCTGACAATTCCGACGGCCTTTTTCTGGCCGCCACATTTTCCGGTGGTGAGGTCCGTGCCTCGGCGCTCGCCTTCGGGGTCTTACGAGAACTGGCACGTCATGAGATCGCCTGGCAAGGCAGGCACAAGCGACTCCTCGATGAGCTCGATGTCATCTTCGCGTTATCCGGAGGCTCCTTCACCGCCGCATATTGTGCCTTGTACGGCGATCGCCTTTTTGACGATTTTGAATACCGCTTCTTGCGCAAAGATTGGGATACGGAACTCAGAACTCGGGTGTTGTGGTCGCCGAGTAATTGGATCCGGCTCTGGTCTCCCTATTTTGGCCGTGCACACCTCTTGGCTGAACTCCTGGACGAGGCTTTGTTTGACAGGAAGACGTATGCCGACCTGGCAGCCCGCCGCCAGCGACCCTTGCTTGCGATCCATGCAACCGATATGACCTCGCTCTCCAGGTTCGAGTTTACGCTCAAAAACTATGCGGGACAGTGCCGGCACCAGCCTCTCGACTTTCTCGAGCGGGCAAGGAGGGAAGGAGGAGTCTCAGCGCAAGTGGCAAGCGAAGCACTGTCCTATCTGGATGTGAAGAAACGCCCGTATGTTCATCTCGTCGATGGCGGCCTGGCGGATAATATGGCGTTACGGGGCATCATTGAAGGAGTTGGGCTCGTTGGAGGGCATGAACAGCTGCTGAAGCTGTCGGGCGTGAAAAACATCCAGAAACTGGTCGTCTTGGCGGTGAACGCCGAGACGAGTCCCGATGCTCTCGAATATCGGAGTGACCATGTACCGATCATGTCCCAGGCGATGAGATCCATGATTGACGTTCCAATAAATCGCTACTCGTTTGACACGGTGATGCTGATACGGCTCGCGCTCAAACAGTGGCAAGAAGATCTCCGTGACAAACCACGTGGCGTGGATAGCCCGTTCGCACCGGATGCCAAGATCCATTTCATCAATGCCAGTCTCGCCGAAATTGTCGATCCGGACGAACGGCTTGCGCTCATGAAGATCCCGACATCGCTCTATCTCACGGAGGACCAGATTGATCGCCTACCGTGCCGCATCCGGCCTCATCCTTCGTGATCCGGAGTTTCAGCGACTCATGGCAGATATGCATGACGATACAGTGGATGTACCCCCAGATCGATAAGCCGGTCTCATTGTTTCAGCGTTGGAGAGCCCCTCTCAACTCTGTAGCCGGCCACCCTTCAGCACACCCGCCGCGAGATTGATGACATCGCCGAGGATGAGATTTCCAACCATCCACCACGACATTCCGGCCCCGACTGCCAGTGCCGCCTCAAGAATGATTTGCATGAGAGAGTGCTCGCTTTCCTTTTTCATGGGCGGCCTTGATTGAGCTGCAGTGCCATTCTCAATGGTCTCTCGCTTCCTAAACCGTACATGAGCATCAGTCATGCCGAAGTTGGATCTACCTCTTTGCATCCTTCCGACCTTCGGAACCTTTTGATTCGAGAGAGAATTGCTTCTGCGCACACAATCAAGCACGATGAAATGCGGTTGGCTATGGCAGGGCGAGCGTATACAACAGATGCGCAGAAGAATCTAAATGGATTCCCAAACAAGAAAATAGGACAGAAAGAGATCAGGATACTTAGCTGGATGCCGTGGAGGGGCACCTTCGCGGCCAGACGGTCGAGGGACGCCGCAGCATACCGCGGCGTCCCTCATGCCATCGCTTTAGTTCAGGGCCGTGCCTCCAGAACCAGGTTGAACGGCGTCTGAGTTGCGCGGCGGACTCGCGTGAAGCCGCCTTTCATGATGACCTCACGGAGACGCGCCTCCCCTGCCTGAGCCCCCAGGGCCGGTCCATTATAGTGCAACGAAGCGGGCACGCAGACCATCGTGGAGGCGGCATAGAAGACACGACCGACGGGGTTCAGATTGTCTTCCACTTTGTCCCCTGCGAAGGGTTCCACGATCATCCACGTACCATCTGATGACAACGTCTGCTTCACTCGCGCGGCGGCGCCGACCGGATCGCCCATATCGTGCAGGCAGTCGAAATGCGTGACAAGACCATAGCCGCTTCCAGAATAGTCCGTTGACTTGGCCACTTCGAACGTCGCGTTCAAGACGCCTGCGCCTTTGGCCTGCCGGCGCGCCGCCTCGATGGATGGTTGATGATAGTCGAACCCGATGAAGGTGGAGTTGGGGTAGGCCTGCGCCATGAGAATGGTCGAGGCGCCGAAGCCGCAGCCGACGTCCGCCACGCGGATGCCGCTCTTGAGTTTCGCCTCCACCCCGTCGAGCGAGGGAATCCAATTCGAAACGAGGTTGCCCACGTAGTTCGGGCGGAAGAACCGTGCCGTCCCTTCGAAGAGCTGGTGGTCGTGTTCCTCCCACCCCAGTCCTTTGCCCGTCCTGAACCGCTGCTCGATCTTGGGATTCGCGGCGAACGCTGCCGCGATGCCTTGAAACGCGCCCGGAAGGAAGTACGGGCTGTCCTCGTTCGCCAACGCCGCCGCCTGCTCGCTCGGCAACGTGTACCGTCCGGTTGCGGGATCGTAGGTCACATAGCCGCCGGCTGCCTGATTTCCCAGCCACTCGCGGATGTACCGTTCGGCCGTCTCCGTTGCCGCCGCCAACTCAGCCGAAGTGACCGGCCCCAGATCCGCCATCGCCTTATAGAGACCCAGCTTGTCGCCGAGCAGCACCATGTTGGCGCTCCAGGCCGCCGCAATATCGACGATCGCCTTGCCGAGAAAGTTATTGAGTTTGTCCTGATCGATCACCATCGTGGCCTCCCTGCTATATGTGGTGGACCGCAACCCGGGGTGCTCTGCTCGCATTATAGAAGGGGACCACTAGGGAGTCTTATCAGGGCATCTGGCTCTCTTAGCAGGGGAATGCTAAGCTGCGGGTCGTTTAGCGGCTCGTCCGGATTTCTTAGCCAACAGTCGGTCCCGTTTCGAGGAGTTCCCGTATGGACGTGCTGTCCGAAGTGCTCAAGGCCGTGAAGCTCGATGGCGCCGTGTTCTTCAACGGCGAATTCTCGACACCCTGGTGCGCGCGTGAGCCGGACTCGTGCACCATGGCAACCTATCTGTCCGTCCAGTCAAAACACGTCATTATTTTCCACCTCGTCGCAGAAGGCGATGCCTACGTCAGAATGGGGGAAGACGGAGGGCGCATCTCACTCGTGCCCGGCGACATCGTGGTGCTTCCGCACGGCCAGGCTCACATGATGGGAAACGGCCCTCCTGTCACGCCGATGGAAAGCGCCGGCCACCTCCCCCGCATCGTCTCCGAAGGACTGCGGCTTTATCGATTCGGCCAAGGCGGGGACGTGACGAAGCTCATCTGCGGCTACATGACCTGTGACCCGCAACTCAGTCAAATGCTCCTCGCGGGGCTGCCCGAGATCATCAAGATCAATATCCGCGACCATGCGTCGGGCCGATGGCTGGAAAATACACTGCGCTACTCGGTTGACCACGCCGAAGCCTCTGGTCCGGGAGGCACTGCAGTCGTTGCGAAATTGTCCGAAGCGTTGTTCGTGGAGGCATTGCGGCAGTATATCGCAGGGCTGGCACCGGAACAGACCGGCTGGCTCGCGGGCGTGCGAGACCCGGAAATTGGCAAGGCCTTGGCCCTTCTGCATCGAGAGCCGGCGAAGCCTTGGACGATTGCCTCGCTCGCGAGCGAAGTGGGGCTATCCCGCTCCGTGCTCGCCGAGCGATTCCGTTATTATCTGTCGGAGACGCCGATCGGCTATCTCACACGGTGGCGAATGCACCTCGCGGCACAGCTCCTCAAGTCGACCTCGAAAAGCGTGGCCGAAGTGGCTGGCGAGGTGGGCTATGAGTCCGAACCGTCATTCAATCGCGCCTTCAAACGAGCCTTGGGAATTCCGCCTGCCCGCTTCCGAAGCCACGCGAGGCCTCGCCCCGACCAATCGGCCGGTGCCGCAAACTCCAATGGCAGGGCAAAAACACGTAGGGGGAGAAGAGAGCTTGCGGTCCACGGCGAACGGTCTTAACGGCATTCCTTGCTACTGTAATACTGCCTTTCACACCTATTTGCATCGCCCGCCCCCATCAGGACTCTGACAATATCGATAACATCATCGACCATCTACGGATGTGCACCGGGTTGCATGAAAGATCCAATGCCCGGGTGTTGTGTACCTTTGCTCAATTCACGGACCGGTAGCCTTGCACAGGGGGGGCAGAACGCTTACTGCTCACGGAACTCGTGAGGGAAACGCACGAGTTGAAAGTTCGGCGGCAGTTCCTCACGAAGGTCTGCCAGATTCGTGTGATCGATGTGGGCAGACCGTCCAATCAGGATTCTGACTTTCACAACGTCCGCTGGTCCAGATATCATTGGATTCGTTGGAAGCAAGCGCCATCCTATCCACGCGGAGGCAGCCATGAAGAACACGGTGCTCCGACCAGGTACGACCGGTGATGCCGCACTCTGTGGGAGAATTGCCCATGAGGCATTTAAAACGATCGCCGAACAGCACAATTTTCCTCCTGACTTTCCCTCCGCGGACATCGCGGTCTCCTTGCTTTCAATGGTGTTGTCACGAGCCGATGTCCATTCAGTGATCGCGGAGATCGATAATCGCGTGGTCGGCAGCAACTTTCTCTGGGAGGGCGATACCATCGCGGCTGTGGGGCCGATCACTGTCGCTCCTGCCGCACAAAACGAGAGCATAGGCCGCCGATTGATGGAGCGGGTGCTGGAACGGGCATTTGCACGACAGCATGTGGGAGTTCGGCTTGTCCAGACCGCCTATCACAGCCGCTCGCTTTCCTTGTATACGAAACTCGGCTTCCGTGCACGCGAACCCCTCTCGGTCTTGCAAGGACAGCCGCTCAATCTGGCTCTGCCGGGTTATCGCGTGCGCTCCGCGACCCTGCACGATTTAGACGCGTGCAATGAACTGTGCTTCAATGTGCATGGGCACAATCGGCGCAGCGAACTCGCGCACGCGATCGCCGACGGAACGGCTCGAGTCGTCGAGCATGGCAATGGGATTACCGGTTACACCACCAATGTCGGATTCTTGGGCCATGCCGTTGGCCGGACGAATGAGGAGATCAAGGCGCTGATCGGTGCAACGACAACGTTTGCCGGTCCGGGATTCTTGCTCCCGACTCGAAACACGGATCTGCTGGCGTGGTGTCTGACGCGTGGCTTACGCATCGTCCAGCCCATGACGCTCATGAGCCGTGGCCTGTATCAGAAACCGGCCGGTGCGTTTCTTTCTTCGGTGTTGTACTGAACGCCCTGGGAGCATGTCTATCCATTGTGTCGAAAATCGATCCGCCTCTCATGCAATCAACCGTTTGACTTGCAACCAAGCCAGAACAATATCGATGAGATGATACCGACGACGGCGAAGAAGGCCATCGGCTGCCACTTCGCATGAAGCAGACTGAGAGCGGCAAAGGCAACGACGAGTGACCACCCTTTGGCAAATCTCCACACGCGCGCGTACAAGACTACCCCTTCCGACTTTCCCAATGTCCGGCCTACCGCTATCGACGCGACGACTCCAATGGCACCCGCAACATACAACCACTCCTCCCTATCCGGCATCATCGAGAAGATCAGACAGAGAGCGATCCCAAGGGGAGTCCATTCAATCAATCTGTCTGAGCCTGTTCCTGGCTGCGCTGTGGACGACATCTCCGTGTACTCTTCAGTGACCAAATCACTTGTCAGCCCGATTCCATCCATTGGACGGCGCCGGAAAAATTCACCCGCGAGCCGAAAACAAGGCGGCACATCCCACGACGTCAATGGTCACTGAGGTGAAATGCTCCGAGAGCGCGGTTCGCAAACCTTGGAGATCGTCTTGATCGTTCGTAAACACGCCCTTGGCATTATAAAGGGCCATCAGCCGCTTGGCAGCCCAACTGCGATGCACACCATCGGAGAGCAGCGTGGCGCCGAACATTACTCCGTTTGGCTTGAGCAACGGTTTGAGATGTCGAAACACCGCGCTCTTGGTTTTCATCGTCCCAGGCAGACAGTGCAGGAGGTAAGTCAGGCTGATGGAGTCGAAACTCGGGATATCGCGGCTGATCGGATCGAGTACATTTGCCCTATAGACTTCCGGGCGATACCGGGCGAGCCGTTTTCCAGCGGCATCGAGGCAGTTGGAATTCAAATCCATCAATCCCAGTCGCGTTGAAGCATCCGGAAAGCGGCAGGAGTCGAGAAAGTATCCGGTGCCCACGCCGACGTCCAGGTGATTCGCCGTCACGTGTCGATCGTACAATGCAAGAATGTGCCTTGAAGGGCACTTCCAAATCAAACGGTTGGAAAATCCTAAGACGAACCAATCGTATATCCCGAGAATCGGCTTAGAATAGACTGCTTGCCCCGCTTCGACCTCTTGCTCGGTCATAGTCACTGTCTTTCCATCGTGAGAGTCATGCACTCACTACTCCTTCCCGGCAAAGACCGTCAATATGACGGGGACGATCTCCTGGGGCAGGAGGCTACGGTTTGATGACACGTCTGTCAAGCAAGGGAACTCAGGCGCGGAAACAAACAGGGAGGTACGGATACATAATCGAACTCGTTTCCGCCTATACTACGGCTGCTGCTTAGGGCGATTGGTGACGGCATTTTAGAAGAAGTCGCTCTGAAAACATTTCGGCTTTGCCGCTTCAGCCATGCATACCACGTCAACCCAGGAGTCATCCCTATGGACATTCAAAGTCTGCGTGAGGACATGCCACACGGCATGCGCCTCCTTCGCGACCCTCGCTTGAACAAGTCGACGGCCTTTACCGAACGTGAGCGAGAGACGCTCGGCCTGATTGGGCTCGTCCCGGAAGGCATAGACACGGAAGAGACTCAACTCCGTCGCATCCACCTTCAACTCAGCCGTAAGTCCACCGACCTCGAAAAATACATCTACCTGTCGTCGCTACAAGACAATGACGAGACGCTGTATTACAAAACGTTGATGTCCGACCCCGCCCATTTTATGCCGCTTGTTTACACACCGACGGTGGGAGAAGCCTGTCAGAAGTTCGGCCACATCTTACGAAGGCCCCGGGGCCTCTATCTCTCCATCAAACGCCGTGGCCGCATCAAGGAGGTCCTTCGCAACTGGCCTGAAAAAGACGTGCGGTTCACGGTGGTCACCGACGGTGAACGCATACTCGGACTCGGTGACCTTGGCGTCAACGGCATGGGCATTCCCATCGGCAAACTCGCCTTGTACACAGCCTGCGCGGGCGTGCCGCCCTACGTCACTCTTCCAATCACGCTGGATGTGGGAACGAATAATGAAACGCTGCTCGCCGACCCGCTCTACCTCGGGCTCCGCCAGCCGCGAATCCGCGGAGCCGAGTACGATGACTTTCTCGAGGAGTTTGTGACGGCCATGCAGGAGGTCTTCCCGCGCTGCTGCATCCAGTTCGAGGATTTCGCTAATTTCCATGCGGTCCCGCTCCTGGCCCGGTATCGCGAGCGGGTCTGCTGTTACAACGACGACATCCAAGGCACCGCGGCAGTGGCAGTCGCCGGCATCTCCGCCGCCCTCCGTATCAACAACGGGAAGATGAAGGAGCAGACATTCCTCTTCCTCGGCGCAGGTTCGGCAGGCACCGGCATCGCGGAACTCATCAGCCTCGCGATGATGGAAGAAGGCCTGTCTGCTTCCGAGGCGCGGGCACGTTGCTGGCTGGTGGACGTCGATGGACTGATCGAGAGCAGCCGCCCGAACCTGACCGATTTCCAGAAGCCGTTCGCGCACCGGCATGCGCAGTTGAAAGATTTTCTCTCTGCCGTTGAATCGATCAAGCCGACCGCGATTATCGGGGTCAGTACCGTGCCGAAGCTCTTCAACCAAGCCGTGATCGAGGCGATGGCCCGGATCAATGCTCAGCCCATCATCTTCCCCTACTCCAATCCGACTTCATGCTCGGAATGTACGGCCGAAGAAGCCTACCGGTGGTCCGAAGGCCGCGCGATCTTTGCCAGCGGCAGTCCGTTTGCGCCGGTCCGTTTCGGCGGCAAGACGTTCGTGCCGGGCCAGGGGAACAACGTCTATATCTTCCCTGCTCTGGGCATGGCGATCTATGCAACCGAGGCGAGGCGCGTCACCGATGAGATGTTCCTGTGCGCCGCCAGGAGCGTGGCCGAACAAGTGACGCAGGAGGATCTGGACGCAGGCCTGATCTACCCTCCCCAATCGGACATTCTGAAGTCCTCTCTCCATGTCGCGGAAAAGGTAGCAGATCTCGTCTTCGCGCGAGGCCTCGCCGGTGTCCCCCGGCCCGCGGACCTTGGCGCCTTCATCCGGGCCAAGGTGTACGAGCCGGAGTACCACGACTTCGTCTAACTTCAGGCGCGTGGCAGGCGTCGGATAGGGACGAGCCGTACCCGCGGGTGCGAGTGGTTGACCGGATAAATCGCCTCATGGAGCTACTTATTTCTTAGCAGCCAGACATTCTCTTTGGCGGGACATTTCCCCTTTAATCCACCGGATACATCCGTGCTCGAAATGAGCGTTAGATCGTAATGATTTGCGTAATGCCGGCGTACTTCATCATTGCTGATTGAAAACGGAGGCCCATCCATCAGGCGTTGGTCGTAGTCATAGCAAATCATCAACTGTGGTGCCTTCCCAGTTATCTCTATCAGATGCGCGGCATAGCGTTTTCGCATTTCTTCGGGGAAGGCCACTAACGCCGCCCTGTCATAGATGGCATCGGCTGGACCAAGTATCTTTCTGGACAATGCGAAGATATTTCCAACGAATATGTCGATATTGTTGGCGCTCCACTGCTCGAGTTCGCCGACTGTAGATATTTCCGGTTGCGCTCCAAGTTCGATGAATAGCTGCTCGATGGCAACTTGACTCAATTCAGCTCCGGCGACGTGATAGCCGTGAGAGACCAGCCAAGCAATATCGAGGGTCTTACCGCACAATGGGACGAATATCCGCCTGCCTTTGAGTAAAGACAATTCCTTGAAGTGCTTGACCAAGAGCGGGTTGGCCTTACTTTCGTGGAACGCAATTTCATTCTTCTCCCAGCGTTGATGCCAAAAACTTGGATCCATGATGAGTTCCTTTTACTTGAGATGGGTGTCTGTATACAGGGTGTTGCGCGCTGGCGCGAGATTCTTGAGGTTGTTTGATCAATTGTCAAGGGCCGTGTGGTCGTCCACTCTAGACAGGAGACTGCCTCCGACGTTGTCCAGTTCGCCGGGAGATTGCCTGATAGACCGAACCGGGCTCGAACGATTAAAATGCCCGGTCTCTTAACCCGATTAGCCACCACTACGGAGTGCCATGATGACAGACCAGCAGCGCGTGCGCGTGTTCGATTCCCAGGGCGAGGCCTACAAACTGGCCTTTCAAACGTTCCTGGATCATACCGACCAGAAGCGGAACGCCAGGCGCTGGCTTCAGCAGGTGGTTGACCGTCTGCCGGCTCGCAACGTTTTCATCGATGCCGGAGCGGGTAACGGCGAGGTCACCCGGAACTTCGCAGACGCCTTCGAACGCACCATCGCGATCGAGCCGAATATGTATTTATTGAAGCAGTTGCAACAGGCCGTCCCTGCCGCCGAAGCGATCGGCCAGCCGATCATGACGGCGGAACCGGCTGCGCAGGGTGATCTCGTCCTGTGCTCTCATATGTTTTACTACGTTCCGGCCGAGGATTGGCTGGCGCATCTCGAGCGCCTCGTGTCATGGATGTCGCCAACCGGTGTGACCATCGTCGTCCTCCAACACCGCGAGAGCGGATGCATGAACATGGTTCATCATTTCCTTGGACATCGTTTCGAATTGCGCCAGGTTGCCGACACGTTTCGCGTGAAACACGGGGATCGGTATGAGGTCGTGACCACGCTCGATCCGGCAAATGTGATGACCCCCGACCTGGCCAAGACCTACGCGGTTGCGGAATTCATGCTCAATTTGCTGGACATCAAGGAACCCCCTTCCCGGCACGAAGTCGAAGCCTACCTCCAGGCCAACTTCACTTCTCCTGAAGGCGGTTATCGAATTCCCGTGCATCAAGACTTCTTGCAGATCCATGCCCGTACGTCCACAACTCTCGCATAGACATAGGGCGGTCATCGCGAGCCCGGCTGTTCATCATGGCATTTGTGGATGGTCAGGAGCTTGTGGGTGGTCCAAAGCTTTCAGACGGGTCTCGCGGCATCGAACTAGGAATTAGCTACGTGAAAGAGTACAGTACCGCTGATTTCACATTTGCGACATCTCACCGATAGTCTGAGGAGGGGCACTCATGCCTAAAGCACTCGCAGCGATGGCCGCGCTGACCGTCTCGCTTGTGGTTCCTGTCTTAGGATTTGCCCAAGAGACAGCCGCAAGTCAAAAATCTCTGGCTGAACAACTGGTCGATGCCTTCACTGCCGTGTTCGGAGCCCATCCCGGCATGCGGGCCAATCACCCGAAGGGCGTCGTATTGGAAGGCACCTTCACTCCGAGCGCTTCGGCGGCATCGGTGAGCAAGGCTGCTCATCTGAAAAAACAGAAGAAACCGGTGCCGGTGACCGTCAGGTTCTCCGCCGGGTCGGGGCTGCCAAGCGTTCCCGATACCAACGACATGCCACGCGGTATGGCCGTGAAGTTTTCCCTTCCGGACGGGTCGAAAACGGATATGGTCGTGCTGTCCTACAACGGCTTTCCCGTTGCCACGGCCGAAGAATTCAGAGATTTCCTCCTCGCGATTGCGTCAAGCGGACCAGATGCCTCGAAGCCGACGGCCATCGAAACGTTTCTGAGCACACATCCTGCGGCAAAGACATTTGTGGAAACCCCCAAGCCTCCGCCCGTCAGCTACGGCACCGTCGCGTATTTCGGAATCAATACGTTCAAGTTCACCAATGCCAAGGGAGCCACGATACTGGGTCGCTACCAGCTACAACCCTTGGCCGGTGCGCAATACCTCGCCAAAGAACAGGTATCCGACAAGGGGCCTGATTATCTGACCGCTGAGATTCACGACCGGGTTCATCGCGGTCCCATCACGTTTAAGCTGCTCGTGCAGGTCGCTGAAGCAGGCGACAAGATTGACGATCCGACCATTGCATGGC
Source organism: Nitrospira sp. KM1 (assembly GCF_011405515.1). Lineage (NCBI taxonomy): Bacteria > Pseudomonadati > Nitrospirota > Nitrospiria > Nitrospirales > Nitrospiraceae > Nitrospira > Nitrospira sp. KM1. Next base: position 948,504 of record NZ_AP022671.1, read on the forward strand.
CGGATACGAGAAAGACAATAGAGCTGGGTACGATCGCCATCACCAAGGCGGTCGCGGACAGTCAAGCCGCAGAGAAAAAACTGTTGTTCGTGCCGGGGGCTCTGACCCCAGGTATCGAGGCGGCGGACCCAATGATCGCCGCACGGTCGGCGGCCTATATCGTGTCGCTCTCCCGACGCGTCCAGACCAATGACAAAGCCAAATGAATCCATGAGGCACTCTCATTCTCCCGCCCTTGCTGAATGCTCTGTGCCGAATCATTGCGGGCCGTTTGATGACCTAAGAGTTTTTCATTTTTGCCCATCATTGCGTAACGGTTCCTGGCGTCATCCTCGAACACGTAGCTATTGACCTAAGTGTTTCTCCATCCTATAGTTAGGCGTATGCCTAACTCTACCCTTGCCCTCGATCGCGTGTTCTATGCCCTGGCCGATCCCACCAGACGCGCCGTACTTGAACGATTGAGCAAGAAACCGGCTCCTGTCAGCGAACTGGCGGCGCAGTTCGATATGGCGCTCCCTTCGTTCATGCAGCACCTCACCGTCTTGGAAGATTGTGGTTTGGCGCGCTCACACAAAGACGGTCGGGTACGAACATACCACCTTGAGCCAAGAGCCCTGAGAGCAGCGGAGCAGTGGATGACCAAGCATCGGGCAATCTGGGAAACACGCCTCAACCAATTGGATGACTACCTCACGAACATGAAGGAGACGAACAGATGACGCCTATGAGACATCAGCCTGATTCTCAGCTCGATTTGATTTTTGAACGTATCGTCGATGTTCCGAAAGAACTGCTCTGGAAAGCCTGGACTTCCCCTGAACATCTCAAACCCTGGTTCACTCCAGCGCCATGGAAAACCGTCGATTGCGAAATCGATCTTCGGCCGGGCGGGATCTTCCGTACAGTGATGCGCTCGCCGGAAGGACAGGAATTTCCACATGTCGGCTGCTATCTTGAGATCGTCCCGAACGAGAAGCTCGTTTGGACGAATGCGCTGTTGCCAGGGTACCGCCCGGCTCCTCCACCGGCAGACAACGTGGCAGCCTGTGACACGTTCTTATTTACCGCCATCCTCGTCTTTGAACGACATCAGAAAGGAACAAAGTATACGGCGCTCGTGGTCCACAAGGACGAGGCGGGTCGGAAGCAGCATGAGGAAATGGGATTCCACGAAGGCTGGGGCACAGCATTCGATCAGCTCATAGTCTACGCAAAGACTCTCTAAGGCTACCGCTCAGTCACTTGCAGACTTGACTCCGCTTATCGCCCGCGGTGGGACTCAGCCGTGATCATCGATATGGTGATTAGGACTGATTGATCTACGCGATCGGCTCCTCGATCCCCTTGCTGGTGTCCTGGGCCTTGATCGTCTTGTGGAATTTCAGCCGGTCATCCTTTCGGTTTGCCCGATCGGGATCCGAGAAGTCTTGAACACCTTATCGAATTGCAATACTTCAAACTCGATCTCTCCGACCCTTTCTTCCTGTGAGAGTCAATAGCACGTCGTAGCTTGCCTTGACCGTCATACCACATCATCACTTTGTAAAAACTCAGGCAACCTGGGACTCCTTTGAAGACCGGGTCATCTTCCTGTCGAGGCATATTTCCTTCTCCGCTTTCTGAATGAGACCGAGAGAGAGTTCATGGTCACTCCGCTATTAGATAATCGTGAAAGGTATGAGACCATTGTCTGCACACCCGGCTCTGTGTTTTCCGGGGTCCAAAACAATTTTTCAGCAGCCTGCTAGTGGTACTTTGGTTCACATATCCGCATTCCACCATCCAAGATTTACACATAATTAATCACCGCGAGTGCCCTACTTTAGGTTAATACCCAAGCGTAGGGATTGCCATTGCACACTGACGCAGGCATCCTGCCAATCATGAGTATGCATAATCATCTGCGTTTATTTCTTACGACATTCCTAAGCCTGATAATCTGTTTCCTTGCTTCGTGTGACAGCCGAGAAGAGAGTAGGCACACCTCGCATGCTCCTTCCTCCGGCCCCGCATCCTCTGGAAGTACAATCGATGAGGTGGTTTCTCCTCATCTTGCAACCATAGATCTTAGGAAGATCTCCGCAACTCACAACCAGCCGTTCTGGTTCGATGGCGAGTCTCTCTGGTTTGTTCACGAACTGGAGGACAATCGGCGCTCTAACTGACGCAAGCGCAGTGTGCGAGGAGAGTCTATGGCTGGAGCGAGCAACAGCTATGGAATGGATTGAACACCCTGCCCTGAGGCTTAGCGCAACTCTTTAGTGGCAGCATCCAACGGAGTGACGGGCCCTCCTTTTCGAGCGATGGTGGTCGCTTCCAGCACTCGGCCATGGTTGGTAGTCGTCCCGTACCCTTCGACTTCTATATACAGATTCTGCTCCAACGATGCAGGGAAACGCTCTCCCACATCGGGAGGCAAGCGGACCTGTGTTCCATCGGATAGCAGCATGCCATTGATACCACCCTTCAAGTAGTCATAGAGCAGGATTTGAATGGTTCCCGCGGCTCTCATCTGATTGACTGTCGGCTGGTTTTCTGTGGGAGGGATGGGCAGGTCGAGGCGGTAGGGAACGGTGAAGGTCTTGTCGTCCGTTACGTTGACGATGACATCAGGCGTCACGAGGGTGGAGTCGGAACCACGACGTCCATACACTCGCACATGATCACCAGGCTGAACGTCGTTCATGAGTCCTTCGGCAGCGCGGTAGGTCACATACATTTGTGACCCGTCGCGCAACAGAAGTCCATTCACGCCTCCACGAGGGTGGAGCAGGTATCGATCCACCACTCCATCGGCAACCGGAAGACGGTCTCGTGATGGAGGATGCTCGTCCGCAACCGGAACGGCCAACTTATCCTGGGAATCGTGAGAAGAGCCCATCAAACCGGTCGGAAACGCTTGAGCGCTATCAGTATTCGCAAAAGCCAGCCATACGAAGAAGGATATTAGATGGAGCAAGGTTTGTTGCATGGTCGTTACTGGACCCTGGATGTTTTACCCGCCTGGAGCCGTTCGCATTCCAGGTTTGGCAAAAAACTGGACTGCCTGTAACTCCCTGGTATCTTTTCTGAATGATGGCAAGACTTTCATCGTTATTCTTGTAGGGAGGAATATATGCGCAGGCCAAACGTCTTTGTCGTATTCACACTCATCTACAGCCTATCAGGTTGCTCTGTCTTGATGGTAGCAAGCCGCGATACCAAAAGAGGCGATGTCGACGTCATTCAGATAGGCGCTCAGCGCTCCGCAGTGATCGCCGAACTGGGCCAACCTGACAACATGTCGACTTTGGAAAATGGCGGATATGATGACCGATATAAATTAGACCCTGATGCTCACGGCGGTGTCGCCAAATTCTTTACCGGATTTCTGTATTTTGCTGCCGACTTTTTCACGCTTTGCCTGACGGAGCTGATCTTTACCCCCATTGAAATCGCCTTCAAAGATAAACTCGTGATTTACCATCTCACGTATGCGCCTGACGGCAAACTCTCGGCCATTGAGAAAATAAAGCCCTGAACCGCGATGGCGGGGCAGCCGGCGGACACGTTTCAAGGCATGGCAGGCACGTCCTATACTTCTACTTCTTCTGCCCGTCAAATGTCCGTCCAATACGAGGTATGGGTACATAGCGAGCGCGCAGATGGCATTACAACCAAACGGCGTGGTTTCCATCATACAAGTTGCACTGGATAAATCACATCCAGAAGATGGACGTTGATGGATTTCTGGCAAATGGGCAATCGCTCACCACACCGTGAATTCATCAAACAGTCGAATTCTCGAAGCCTCTGATCATCCGGTTCCGATTCTGATCATCTTCTCAGGATAGAAATACTTCTCGAATGTCTCTCTCGCCTTCCGATAGTCGTTGTCTGTTGCATACTTCAGTCGGTAATTGAATCGGCAGTTATGGGCCTTCTCGTATTGATACACCTCCTGGGTGAACGACACAATTTCATCCAGGTCCGACGTCTCATTCCCCTTCGTCAGACTGACTTCCAAGTCACGAGGAATCTCTCCAATGACCTGAACCGATTCCACACCATTCAGCATGCTGGCTTCGATCAACGTATTACTTTCTTTCTGACAGAGCACATAGCCGCGCTTGAGGTTGTCAATGGCTTCTTGAAAGCTCTCTTTCGTCGAAGCCTTTGCGCCCACCATGAGCTTTAATTCATTGACAAGAACCGCCATGTCGTTGACCCGCTTCTCCAGGGCGCTGTTCTTTTCCTCATTCTTGTTGTCCGCACTGTTCTTCGCCGTCGCCATATCAAACCCGGGCGGGACGGCTGCACTTTGACTTTTGGGCTCAAATCCACCTTCCGCCGGCTCCGGTCCTTTGCTCTCGACGTTGTCCGCCACATAGACCATCATCACTGCAAACACGAGCAACAGCAGTACTTCAACGAATGATAACGTGAGTGGCCAGCTTGAACGCGATTCACTTTCCATTTGCAGAACCTTCCTGAGTCACCCGGTCTCTCAAGAAGAACATGACTCCCCGCATCGTCGATTCGATCGCTTTGCTCGCGTCGAGGCTTGAATCGACCGCCTTCTGCACATTTATCAAGCTGCTCCTGACATCGGCGGATATTGCCGTGGCCGACACGTTGCTCAGTTCGGTTTCCAATGTTGCCAATTGTGTGGAGACCTTGCCAAATGCCGCCCGCACCGACTGCAAGTTATTGAGCTGACCATTCAGCTCTAAACGGCTACCCTCCAGTGCGATAGTCAGATCGGCGAATTCTTGAGCTCGTTCTTTGATCGTGCCGTGCAAATCATTCACGGCGATTCCAACCTGCTTCGCACTCTCCGATCCGAAGAATGAATCCCCAAACTGGGTCACGGTTTCAGCCGCCTGCATCAAACTCGCCTCCAGTTTGTGCACCGCTGCTTCAACGCCTTCTCCCTGCTTCCCTAGCGCGTCAACAAGTTTGGCCACCTCTACCGTGAGCGTCTCCTGTGGAATCTGAATCGCCCCCAGTCGCCCGACAAATTCTTTCAACGAAGATTCAAATCCTGCGCTCATGGTCTGGTGCTGCTCGGCGATTTTTTCTCGAATACCGGTCAACGACTGGCGAAGATCCTGGAGCGTCCCACTGAGATCTCCGAGTGCGCGATCTCGGAACGACCTCATGTCATCCGTCGCGACCTGGATCTCCTGCGTCAGAGCCGCGACGTAACGATCAAGATTATCGTGGGCTTCCATCAGTCGATCGGGATGCGTCTCCTTAAATTGGACGATCAAGAGCCGGAGAAGCATTCCACAGAACGTCGTCACCAGTGCGTAACCGAATAGAGTCAGAATCGCATTGGCTGTCAGCTTGGGGGCCGGCCAGACCACCAAGTTCGCGATCAGGGAAAACATCGCCCAGAGAAAGCCCATGTAATAGACCGAATCGCCAAATTGGTTGGTGCTCTTCTTTTTTAGGAAATACCCGTATCCTGCATAGCAACAGAGAAGAGCGATCAGGACCAAGACGGTGGAGGTACGAAAGGATTGCAGCATTGACGAGTATGCAAGACCGATCACACCCGTCAGTGTGACGCTCAACCAAGCGATTCGTAGTTTTGCATTCCCCCGTTCGATGGAATTCGCGCTTGCGAACCCGCTGTCCTCAAGATCATCAAGACCGGGCAATGACCTTTCAAAGTGGGTTGTTGAAAGCCGAGGCATACCTCCCTCCTCACCGTTATGCTCATTTTTGCCGCTGTCACTCATGGCATATTCTGATCTAGCCCCAGTGCTTATAACAGGGGGATTTTCACTGTTTGTATGTCGCTCACAAACATCGACAACATTTGAGATTTGCAGCTGCTTCGTCGCAGCTCGCCTTCTAATCTCCGAGGTCGTTTGACCGGTCAGATTGGAATACCAGCGGCACCGTGTGATTTTCCTCGGCGACAGAGCCCACTCACCGTCTCACACATCTCGTTCAATCAGACCTAGCACGGAACACATAACGATCATTTCCCGGCAGACGACCAGAATGAGGATAGATACGACGCCACAATCATTCACGTTGGGTGATGACGGGTGCAGGGCGCTCGCTTGCACGAGTTCATCACCGCGGTGGATCAGGCGCGATGCATCCGGAGCCGCCGGCATCGCGGCAGGCCTTGTACTCACGATTTTTCCATTCCCACTGCAGCATGGCCTCTTCGTCATCCGCTTGTTTCCCAGCCTGCATAAGATAGGCCATGCGCTCGGAGGAATTCCGGAACGTTCGGCCGACCGGCTCGATGTTCAGCGTAACCATCCGCAGTTTCAATCCCACGACCGCATCGCGTTCCGCGTCATTCCGAAATCCGATGTACGTATTGCGTCCCTTCAATTGATTCGACCAGTAGTTGGCCTGGTCGTGCCCCTTATCGCCGGCTTTGTCGAACCAGCGGATCGCCTCTTGTCGGCTCTGCGGCACCGTCATGCCGAATTGATAGACGCGTCCAAGCAGAAAGATCCCGTCTGGATTTCCCTGATCGGCGCTCTTGCGGACCCATCGGACCGCTTCTGCCCAATCTTCCTTCACGCAGATTCCGTCTTCATACATCATGCCCAAATAGTTTTGGGCTTCCGCATATCCCTGATCTGCCGACTTTCGATACCATCGCGCCGCGTCATCGCAATTCTTGCGAACGCCCTCCCCACGCTCATATTGGTAGGCCATCCGATATTGCGCCCGGGGATGCCCTTGCTCGGCCAACTTCTGAAAGATCTTGGCTGCTCCTGCAAAATCCTTCGCCTTGTACAACCGCAATCCTGCATTGATTTTATCCTGGTCCGGAGTGAGGGGCTCCGTCGCTTGGCCAAGGCCGGCAAGCGCCTGCTGAGCATCCCGCGATCCGGCCGCCGCTGCCTTCGAGTAATAGGTCCTGGCCTGCCCCAAGTCCTTCGTGAGCCCGATGCCGTGCTCATAGGCTCGCCCCATATTGAAGAGCCCGTCGTCATGTCCCTGCTCCGCGGCCTTTCGATACCATTTTGCCGCCTCAACGGGATCGGTCCTCACCCCATCGCCGCGCTCATAGAGGTATCCGAGTATGGCCTGGGCCGGTGCGTAGTTTTGCTCTGCCGCTTTTCGAAACCATGACGCAGCGGTGGATCGGTTTTTCGGATGATTCAGCGCAAAGGCATATGAGAGCCCTAGACAATATTGCTCGGCAGGAGACTTGGGGTCTGACCCGATCTGAAGAATATTCCGGCGGCAGGCAGCGAAATCGCCATTCAGATCCGCGTACACGGCGCAGGGAATCATGGCAAGGATAGCGGTACAGAGGCGAAGAGTCCTCATGATGCCTCCCGCACTGCGTGGAAATACGGAATAACGACGCCGCGATGGTAGCAAATGATAAAGGGAAGGATCAACGCACTAATCCGGAACAGCCGTGAAGCGGGCAACTGGTGCCGTTTGAGAGATCTCTTGAGATCCTTGAGAACACCCAACCCTTTTTCAAGCGACAGAAACATCTCCTGTTCATAACGAGTCCCCGCCGTATAACATGGCGATCGCAAGGGCGTGACAGTCTTGCGTAGACGCACACTCGTCGGGAAAGTAAAATATCAACCGTGAGTGCGTTCGCGCCGATCTCAAGATGCGGCATCTCTGCCCGCGTACAACGTGTTCTTTGAGTGGAGACTTCTACGAGGGACGAACCAATGGGAACCCAACGAATACGGTAAACGAGGAGGGTTGGTTATGAGCGAGAAAGACACGGATCAGCCTGTGCTGACACATATTGAGAAACTTGTCACGGAAGAGCATCAGTTGTTTTCGCGTGGAAACCAACGAGCCCTGACCGAAGCCGATCAAAAGCGGCTGACCACTATTCAAGTCGAATTGGATCAGTGCTGGGACCTACTCCGCCAACGTAGAGGGCTACGGGATGCGGGACAAGATCCCAAAGAGGCTCATGTGAGACCGTCTACGGTTGTCGAAGGCTACGAACAGTAAGCGGGTCTCCTTCATGAAGGCTGCCGAACTCCGAACGCTTCCATTATTCGCCGGTCTGACCGAAGCCGAGAGCAATTGTCTCGAGCACGGTGAAGAGATTCAAGTGCCTGCGGGCGAACTGTTGATTCGCGAAGGCTCTCCGGCGGAGTATTTCTATGTGATTCTCGAAGGGGAGATTCGGGTCACCAAGCTTTATGGCGGGCAGGAAATCATGATGACGACCCACACGCCGGGCAAATTTTTTGGGGAAGTCCCCCTCCTGCTCAACATTCCCCATATGGTAGACGGCAAAGCCAGAAAGCCTTCCCGCCTCCTGCGCTACTCCAGGGAGGCCTTCTGGTCAATGATGCGGGGATGTCCCTCCGTGGCCACGGAAATCCTGCGCACGATGGCCACTCGCCTACGTGCCCTGGAAGGATTTTCACAGCAACGAGAAAAACTCGTGTCCTTGGGGACGATGGCGGCCGGCTTAGCCCATGAACTGAACAACCCGGCCTCCGCCGCTCGGCGAGCCGCCGCCGACTTACGCGTGGCGGCCGCCGGTTTCCCCTCGCTGGCCTGTCGTCTCAACAAACGGCAATTATCGCAGCGCCAGTCCGATGCTCTGATACAGATCCAACAAGATATTGCCGCTCGGTCCGCGCGACAATCGGTAGCGCTGGACCCTGTGGCTCGAAGTGATCAGGAAGAACAGGTGGCGGCGTGGCTGAACCGGCATGGAGTGAGCGATTCATGGGACCTTGCGGGAACATTCGTGGGAACGTTACTCGATCAGACCTGGCTTGAGCACGTGGCCGGTCAGTTTCCAGCCGATGCGATGGCCGACGTGCTCAAGTGGGTCGCCGGCACGCTCACGATAGAAGACCTCGTCCGGCAGGTCGATCAAAGCACGACTCGCATCTCCGACCTCGTCAATGCCGTCAAATCATATTCCTACGAAGGCCGTGCGCCGCTTCAGGCCGTTGATATTCATGAGGGGTTGGAAAGTACGCTGACAATCCTATCGCACAAGCTCAAACATCTCACGGTGTCCAAAGAGTACGACAAGACGATTCCGGTCATCCACGCGTACGGCAATGAACTCAACCAAGTGTGGACAAACTTGATCGACAATGCGAGCGATGCAGCCGGACCCAGTGGACACATTTGGATCCGCACACGTCGGGAAGACAACATGGTGGTCGTCGAAATTCAGGACAACGGGCCTGGCATCGCGGAGGAGATCCGCCCCCGCCTCTTTGAACCCTTCTTCACAACCAAAGGAGTCGGCAAGGGGACCGGCCTCGGTCTGATTATCAGCTATCGCATCATTAGCGACCGGCACAGCGGCGAAATTGAGTTCGAATCCAAACCGGGCGACACACGATTTTTCGTACGCCTTCCTCTCGCGCAGCCCGGCACTCCCATCGCATCCGAATGAATATGGCTCCTAAACCCGTCTTAATGACAGTCGACGACGACACTGACGTGCTGCGCGCCATCGAACGTGATTTGCGTCGGAAGTACGCAGAACAGTACCGGATCCTTCGAGCCGATTCGGGGGCCGTCGCTCTGGACGCGCTCAAACAACTCAAATCGCGAAGTGAATCCGTCGCGCTCCTGTTGGTCGATCAACGTATGCCGAACATGACGGGTGTCGAGTTTTTGGAACAGGCTCTGGAGTTTCATCCGGAGGCAAAACGTGCGCTGCTCACCGCGTATGCGGACACCGACGCCGCCATCCAGGCCATCAACAGCGCGCATATCGATTATTACCTCATGAAGCCTTGGCATCCTCCGGAGGAACGGCTCTATCCGGTTTTGAATGACTTACTCGAAGACTGGCAGGCTTCGTTTCGCCCCTCCTTCGAAGGCATTCGTGTGATTGGTCATCGATGGTCCCCGCAAGCCCATCAGATTAAGGAATTTCTCAGCCGTAACTATATTCCCTATCGATGGCTGGATATTGAGAAAGATCCGGAGGCACCTGTCCTCCTCAACACTATCGGCACTGGAGATCAGCAACTGCCCGTTCTGTTGTTTACGGACGGATCATCTCTGGTGAAGCCGACTCCCGGCTTGATAGCGGAAAAGGTCGGCTTTCGCGTGAGAGCTGAGCAGGCTTTCTATGACCTCATTGTGATTGGGGCCGGACCGGCCGGCCTCGCTGCGGCCGTATACGGGGGCTCCGAGGGTCTTCGAACGATGTTGATCGAACGCGAGGCTCCCGGCGGCCAGGCTGGAATGAGTTCGCGAATAGAAAACTATCTCGGCTTTCCGTCCGGACTCAGTGGTCAGGACCTGGCTCGCCGCGCGCTGACGCAGGCACGGCGTTTCGGCGTCGAATTGCTCAGTCCTCAGGAGGCTGTCGGACTACAGGTGGCCGGCCCTGCACGCATCGTGAAATTGGCCGACGGCAGCGAGGTAAGCGGAAAGACCCTCCTGATTGCGACCGGCGTCTCGTATCGCACACTTGAGGTTCCGGGTATCGAACGCCTCGCCGGAGCCGGCGTGTATTACGGAGCCGGCATGACGGAAGCTCTCGCCTGCAAGGGGGAAGATGTTTTCGTTGTAGGAGGGGCCAATTCGGCCGGACAGGCAGCCATTTACTTCGCGCGATACGCCAGGCAGGTGACTCTCCTCGTGCGAGGCGAGTCGTTGACGCAGAGCATGTCGCACTACCTCATCGAGCGCATCAAGCAGACCCCCAACATTCTTGTGGAAACCAATGCATCGGTTGCTGAAGCACAGGGAAATGGCCGGCTCGATGCGCTCGTGATCGAACAGACCAAGGCCGGAGAACGTCGCACTGTCCCGGCTGGATCTCTATTCATTCTGATCGGCGCAATGCCTTATACGGACTGGCTGGGAGATATCGTCAGCCGGGACGAACACGGCTTTATCCTGAGCGGAACGGACCTGTTGCGCGAAGGCTGTCTCCCCTCAGGATGGCCCCTCGCCAGACCTCCTTACCTTTTCGAAACCAGCGTGCCTGGCGTGTTCGTGGCCGGCGATGCCCGGCATGGCTCTATTAAGCGGGTGGCCTCAGGCGTCGGAGAGGGGACCATCGCCCAAAAAATGATTGAGCGCTATCTCGAAGAAATGTGACTGCCTTACGGAGGCATACCATGAAACACAAAACGCCGCATGCCGGCAATTCGGCTCTCGACATCACCGGGCAGGATCACGTTCAAGGAGCGGTGAATGCGGCCGTCACGCTCGTCGAATATGGAGACTTCGAGTGCCCATACTCGCGACTAGCCGCCCATACCGTGAAGAAGCTGCAACAACAGTTCGGAAACGAACTCCGGTTTGTGTTCCGCCACTTTCCGCTGACGGCCAAACATCCCCATGCGCTCATCGCATCCGAAGCAGCGGAAGCTGCCGCTTCCGAGAGACGCTTCTGGCTGATGTACGATCTCTTGTTTGATAGTCAGGACCGGCTCGAGCGGAGTGATTTAATGGAGTATGCCGGGCAACTGGAGCTTGATCCAAAACGGTTTGATCGGGCGTTGACCGAACACCGATACCTCGATCGTGTGAAGACGGATGTGGCGAGTGGGAAGCAACACGGGGTCGACGGCACGCCGACATTCTTCATTAACGGCCGCCGGCAGGATGAAGACGATCTTCCGAAGCTACAAGCTGCCATCCGGCAGGCGCTTCACAATCAGTACGGCATTCAATAGATGCGCCAATTTCCGTCCCGGGATGCAGATAGGGATGTTTTCCCCTATCTCTTCACATGAACATAACCCGAACGACGTTCCATCAGTTCCTGGCGGCATTGACCTGAGACATTGACCATCTGCCACGCGGCAACCTGCTGCGCCTCAGGAACCATTCGATCCGCCGAGCTGTGTGGCGATGCCTGTCACAGGCGCCGATGACAATACCGTTCAGCATCCCATACGACCCACACATGATGCGTTAACGTCGCCACTATGGATCCACAATTGCCCGCCATTGTTCGGACTTACATTGACGCCAAGAACGCCTTTGATGTGAACGTGGCTCTCGAGTGCTTCAGTGACGATGCAGTGGTGCACGATGAACAAACAGACCGTCGCGGGAAACAAGACATCAAGCGATGGCTCGAAGAGACGATCAACAAATACCACGACCAGCTTCGGCCGATTCGATTCACCGAGCAGAATGATACAATCGTGCTGACAGCGGAGATTTCAGGGACATTCGACGGCAGTCCTGTGGAACTCGATTTTCACTTTAGTCTCCAGAGCGGCAAGATCTTAAACCTCTCGATTGCTTAGAACCCTCACCCATCGCCATACATCACATCGAGCATATTGACTTTAGAAAAGAGAGACCTGTTTTCTGCAGACACCTCTTCTCTGCAGCCAAGTTCAGGGGCGTGAGGAGGTTGCATCGGGACCAGCCCCCGGAAACCATTCAGTATATTGCTCACCTTGCCTACCGAGATAGGTCACACGCTTTCCGTTCAGAAATGCGAAGTAGCCTTGCACTCCAGCTCGCATGGCACGCTGTGAGAATTCTCGATGCTGTTGCCCCTTCTGCTGGCTATCCAGAATAGCTTGGCGTAAGGCCGTCACGTCGAAATCTCGCGCGACGGCCGGCAAGCCTTCATAAATTACCGGCGCGACAACGGTACCCGCATCAGCTCCATAGAAAGTGAATCGCAGCAGAATATAGTCGACATGGTAAAACTCGACGCCTGACTCGATGAGATGACGGACGATTTCCGGAAATGGCAGAGATCCGGCAATGGTGGCACGAGCCGCGTCCAATATACGTTGAGAATTCACTCATCCTCCTTCAGTAATAACAATATCCCACCGGAGAATAGCATTTTCATTGATTTTTGGCATACGGGAGAATGGAAACACGATCACTCGCGCCTCTCTCCGGACTTCGCCGTGGACCTACCCGCATTGAAGACGTAAAATGTCCTCGGTTTTTCATCTTGTATTTTTCTGTTTTAGTGACTTTGCGTCGCAGAGCGGAAAACTCTTCGATCTGCTGACCTGCGAAAAGCGCTTTCACCGATTCAAGGACGCGGAGGGTGGAGGAGGCCACTGCCGCGGCCTTGGCGCCATGCAATGGGAGCAAGCGACCTTCGATTGGCTCAATGAAGTTTTGGCCCGCTCGAACGTCCGACCGACCGCATGAATGGAACAGCAATCATAATGAATTAATACTTCCTCCCAGGCAAAAGGAGTTCTCATGCCGTATGTCAATGTTCAGATCACCAAGGGTGCGACCAGAGCCCAGAAAGCCCAGCTCGTGCGGGAGGTCACGGATTCACTCGTCCGCATACTCGGGAAAAAGCCTGAGCATACTCATGTCGTCATACAGGAAATTGCGGAAGCGGACTGGGGATTTTCAGGATTACTGACCGACGAATGGAAGAAGCGCCGATCCCGCAAAACGAGATCATAGATCAACGAGGACTACAAATCCGACATGCGCCCAGGACATCATCACGCGCTTCTGGTTCACGCGTGCCACCTTCTCTGCTTCGCGATTCTCCTGGTAGGGTGTCCTTCCAAAGCTCCACCTCCTGGCGTCCGATTTCCCATTACCACCGGCTCTCATCATATCTTGCCGGACACTCAGCAGCGCATCCTTGTTTCGAGTGATCCTCAGCTGGCCGATATCGCTATCGAATGGCTCCGTGCCCATCATTATTCGAATGTTGCTTCGCCCGATGGAGCTTCGCTCCATACCTCCAATGCTTCACCAAGACCTTCGAATCGCAAGGCTGCGCTCGCTCTCGCAAAGGAGATGAAGGCCGGCCTCGTGTTATTTGTGGAGCGCGAGATGGGTAAGGAATCGCTGATCGAGCCTCACTGCGATGCGTTCTTCTATGTGCATGTGAGCCTGCAAGGTGTATCGGTAAATAGCGAAGAGACGGTGCTGCGAGGCACTGCCCACTATCCGCACTGTGTCGATCTCAGCGAGCAGACTGTTCGGAGCCTCACTTGCCAGACCTTCGCGACGGCTTGGGGGTTTCGCCCGCCCGGGCAACTCGATATTCCATCGAATCTGATGTGTACGGTTGGTCAGACCGGGCCAACGCCAATGCATTGAGCCTCCGGACACCTCTCGACTTCTCCATCTTGCTTACCTGAGTATTCTTGAAGCATACTGGGACAAACATGTACAAAACAAAAGCTTATTCAGCTGCCAGTCCGACATCTTCGCTTATCCCCACCACGATTACGCGTCGTGACCCAACTGAACATGACATCCAGATCGAAATTCTCTTCTGCGGGATCTGCCACTCCGATCTCCATCAGGCCCGTAACGAGTGGAGCGGGGCCATGCCAACCGTGTATCCATGCATCCCGGGCCATGAGATCGTCGGTCGAGTCCTTCAAGCGGGCACGGCGGTCAAGACGTTCAAGGCCGGTGACCTCGCCGCGGTTGGCTGCATGGTCGACTCGGACCGGACCTGCACAGACTGCCTGGATGGTCTTGAACAGTTTTGTAAGAATGTCACCCTCACCTATAATTTTCCGGACAAGCACCTCGGAGGCGTCACGTATGGTGGCTACTCTGACAGTATCGTTGTCGATGAACGTTTCGTCCTGCGCATTCCTGCCAACATCAATTTAGCGGGGGCCGCGCCGCTGCTGTGTGCCGGTATCACCACCTACTCCCCCATGCGCCATTGGGGCGTCACGAAAGGGAAGAAGGTTGGTGTGGTGGGGCTTGGGGGACTAGGCCATATGGCCGTGAAGTTTGCTCATGCGCTCGGAGCGCACGTCGTGATCTTTACGACTTCGGCCAACAAGAAGGAGGATGCCCTTCGTCTCGGGGCGAACGAAGTCGTCATCTCCCGCAATTCTGACGAGATGAAGAAGCATGCCGGCAGCTTTGACTTCATCCTCGACGCCGTCTCGGCCGATCATGATATCAACGCCTATATCGAACTTCTGCGCCGTGATGGCACCATCACCCTCGTCGGTGCACCGGAAAAACCTCTCGCCGTCGCTGCCTTCGGTCTCTTGTTCGGACGCCGCAGCCTCTCCGGTTCACCCATCGGCGGCATTCCAGAAACCCAGGAGATGCTGGACTTTTGTGGGAAACACAACATCACCGCGGATGTCGAGGTGATCCCGATTCAGAAGGTCAACGAGGCCTACGACAGACTGCTCAAGTCCGATGTCAAGTACCGCTTCTCCATCGATATGGCTTCTCTCAGATCAGAGTAATCCGCGCAGAGAGAAAGAGTTGTTCAGTTGCCGGCGTATGGTGGGACTTCGCTCACACTCTGCGTCGTCTAAGAATCTCTGATAAGGAAACAATATCGATGAGGCGTCTATTGAAGGTTATTGCATCGCGGTTGCGCTCGGCGCCTGCACCACCACCAACTGACGCTATCTCGATGATGCGAAGGGGACTGCCAGTCAAGCGGAGATCGTCAAGACGTTGGTCCAGCCTGCGAAGAAACAGACTCTGGACAATGGTGGGACGCATTGGGTCTATCATAAGCGGCACTGTAGTTCGGTCGGGGCCAGAAACGTCTGTCTAGTCTTCGAACTGCGTTTTGACGCTCAGACGGCATTGAAAGACTGGGAAGATCACGAAGTGAACTGCAATGCCGAAGCGATGTAACCGGGATTCTCTTCCCGTCCATCGCACAGCAATACATCGAACCGCACGTCACTGTAAGGGACACTTCATGAAGAAGGGCAAACTACAGGAGTTGGCGGACTCGAGCCACGCGCAGTCTGCGCATAGCGTCGTCAAGTTGCTCGTCGCCGATCACGACCTGATGCGCACACTCATGGATGAAGTGAAATCGCAGAAGGCCACACCGGCGAAGCAAAAATTGGCGTTCAAAGAACTCAAACGCACGGTGCAATCGCATGTGAAGGCCGAAGAATCGACCTTTCTCACCTTGATTGAACATCATCCCAAGTTTGAAGACCGAGCACTCGAAGGGTACGAAGAACATCGCGTTCACGAGACGATTCTCTCCGGCATTACCCATGTCCGGGAGGAAACGCGACAAATCCAACAGATGAAAGTGTTCTGCGAGATTCTCGAGCATCACCTCGACGAAGAAGAGGAATATCTCTTTCCACGATTCAAAAAGTATGCGGCTCTCTCTACGCGAAGGAAGATTGGCAGGCGCTTCCTCAAGGTCAGGAAACGGACCGATACGATGTCGAAGAAGCGCGGCGCCGCTCGCTTCTCGTGATCAGGCCCAGCCAGCAGATCTCGTGCATACCTGCATTTCTCAAGAAGTGATAACACTTCTTCCCGGATTGCGCGTCAGACTCACACTTTTCATCCGGACCAACCTGGGTTTCGGGACTCGTCCCGTACTGAGCGTTCGGATCCATCCGTGGAGTTGCAAGGCCTTCCGCTATTCGTCTGCCCTCTCGTCACACCTCTGGACCAGGGCCAACGCACCCACGTAGAGTGGGCGAAATCGACGGAGGAAATGCATGTCTCAAACACCGACAAGCAACGGATGGCTCGATCGCCCGGTCGACGAGAGCCGAGACCACGTCCTTGGGCCCATCGATGCACGCATCACGCTCGTGGAATACGGCAGTTATGCCTGTCCGTATTGTCGGGCCGCCAACGACAGCATTGCAGCCGTGCGCGACCGCTTCGGCGAACGGATGCGCTATGTATTCAGACAGCGCCCGCTCACGAACAACGATCTCGCCCGCCGGGCGGCCGAGCTGGCGGAGCGAGCCGATGCCGACCAGTTCTGGAGGACGCACATCAAATTGATGACGCGTTCAGAGGCGCTGACCCAGGACGATCTTGTCGCCGTAGCCGCCGACCTGGGGCTCGACGGACGTGACGGTGAAGAGACTGAAGAGGCCCGCCGGGCAAAGGAGCGCGTGGAAGCCGATGAAGCCAGTGCCCGCGCCAGCGGAGCCGCGGTTGTCCCCACGTTCTTCATCAACAGTCGGCGCTATGACGGCCCATGGGATGAGAGCTCGCTGTCCGATGCAATGCTCGGAACATTAGGCCATCGTGTCCGTTCCGCCGCGCTCGACTTCGTCAGCTGGGGACCATCGGCGGGTGTGCTGTTGGTCATCACCACGTTGATGGCGCTCGTGTTGACGAACTCCCCGTTCGGCGCCGCATTCGAGACGTTCTGGCAGCAAGACTTCGGATTCTCTTTCGGTGAAGCGGGTTTTCAGATGTCCCTGCGCCATTGGGTCAATGATGGACTGCTCACAATCTTTTTCCTGGTAGTCGGCTTGGAGATCAAACGGGAGTTCACGGTCGGCCATTTGGCCAGCCGGCGTTCTGCTGCGTTGCCGATCGCCGCGGCGGTCGGCGGGATGGTCGCGCCCGCCCTGATCTATCTGTCCGTCATTCCCCAGGGTCCCTGGTCGCTTGGTTGGGGCGTGCCGATGGCGACCGACACCGCCTTTGCGATTGCGCTGATTGCGATGATGGGCACTCGGGTGCCCATCGAACTGCGCGTCTTCCTGACGGCGGCAGCGATCGTCGATGATATCGGGGCGATTGTGGTCGTGGCGGCCTTCTATTCCGGCGCACTGCAATTCGCGTATCTCGCCATGGCGACGGTGACCGTTGTCGCTCTCGCGTTTCTGAATCAATCGAGGATCTATCGCCTATTCCCGTACATGGTCCTTGGCGTGGTTCTATGGGCCTGCGTCCATGCCGGCGGACTGCATGCCACACTGGCCGGCGTGCTGCTTGCGCTGTTCATTCCCACGCGGCCGCCGCCGAATCTGCAGACCCTCATGACACAGGCGGACGTGATTTTGGCTGCGGAAACTCAACACAGCGGTGAGGTATTACGTCACGGACCCTCTTTGCCTGCGCTGCGCGCGCTTGACGATATCCATGAACGGTTGGAATCCCCGGCCGACCGCCTGTTGCGTCATGCGGGAGCACGCTCGAGTTATTTGGTGCTGCCGGTATTCGCGTTGGCCAACGCGGGAGTGGCGATCACGACCGAAGCGTGGAGCGGCCACGCTTCTCTCCTGCTTGCCATCATGGCCGGACTGGTCATAGGCAAGCCCCTTGGATTGATCGCGGCTTCAGCGCTGGCGGTCGGGACGGGACTCGCCGTCAAGCCGGAAGAGTATTCTTGGCGCCAACTCAGCGGAGCTGGAGCGTTAGCCGGCATAGGTTTTACGATGTCGCTGTTCATCGCCGGCCAAGCCTTTCCGATTCCGGCAGACTTCGCGGCCGCCAAGATCGCGGTATTCTTGGCTTCGGTTCTGTCCGCGGTCATTGGTGTCGCAATTCTTTGGAGAGTCTCACGGGGAAGCAACGTCAACCCATGATGGGCATCCCATACGCACATCATCGACACAATACGGTTATTCGATCACGTTAAATTCGTAGCTCGACCCTTTGAGGGTGGTCAAGAGCTCCGACGCATGTTCGCGTCCTCGGGTTTCCATGGTGATATCGATCGCGGCTTCATTCAGGCTGACACCATAGTGGGCACGGTTATAGGAAGTCTCCACGATATTGGCGCGGGACTTTGCAATAATCGATGTCAGACCTTCCAATGCACCGGGGTAGTCCGGGAGGCGTACTCGGAGGCGCAACCGTCTTCCGTCCCGAACCATACCCTGCTCGATGATTCTCGCCAGGAGATTGACATCGAGGTTACCACCGGATACGAGCACGGCGATGTTTTTTCCACTATGCCCGGTTTTGCCTTGCAGAATCGCCGCAAGCGCAATGGCACCGGCCCCTTCCGCCACGGTTTTTTCACCCTCCAGCAACACCAGAATCGCCGCCGCGATTTCGTCTTCATCGACTGTCACGATCTGATCGACATATTCCCGAACCAATGGCAGCGTGCGCGCGCCTGCCCTTCGAACGGCAATTCCATCTGCCAAGGTTGATCTCCCTGGAAGATCAACCGGTCCCTGGTGTTGCAGTGCCGCTTGCATGGACGGCAGCCGCGCGGTTTGCACACCCATCACCTCAACGCGAGCGTTGAGCCCTTTCACCGCGCACCCAACACCGCCGATCAATCCTCCTCCTCCCACCGGCACAACGATCACATCCAAGTTTGGATTCTGCTGCAGGAGTTCCAACCCGATCGTCCCCTGTCCTGCGATCACCGCATCGTCGTCGAACGGATGAATGAACGTCGCATTTCTCTGCTCACTCCGTTCAACAGCCGCCTCGCAGGCTTCATCGTAACTGTCACCGTGCAGGACAACGTCCGCCCCGTAGGCGCGCGTCGCTGATAGCTTGATAAGGGGCGTCAACCGAGGCATCCAGATCTGAGCCGGAATACCGCGCTGCGTTGCATGATAGGCCACTCCTTGACCATGGTTGCCCGCCGAGGCCGCGATCACGCCTTGCCGCCGTTCGTCATCGGTCATGGTCAAAATTCGATTCAGCGCACCTCGCTCCTTGAAGGATCCTGTCATCTGAAGATTTTCCAGCTTCAAGAAGATTGAATTGCCCGTCAGCCTGGAAAGCATTTTCGAATGCATCAGCGGAGATTCGTAGATCGACGATTTGATGCGGATGGCGGCTGCTTCGATAGACTTGCCGTTGACCATGCTATTTCCCTTTCCGTGCCCCGGCTCTCGCATCTGGGCACATAAAAAGCCCCTGACGGAATTCAAATCCGCCAGGGGCCTTTGCATGCTTAAATGACGCTCTCGGTCGCAGGCAGACAGGCTCAGGCGGAGCAGGCGATCATCATCGCCGCTGCCATACCAATGCCGATTTCCCGCCCAATCGTCGTCATCATTGTATGTTCGTAGCTTGGGATCTGCTGGAGGTGCACCTTATACCATCCGCGGGGGGCCAGATCAAGAGAGAGCAAATCCATCTCCTTCTGAGTTAGGTCCCTATCATTATTGACAGGTACTCGGCAGACAATCGTGTTGCCCCGCATAGAAAGGCCGCTCCTTGTTGCCCACCTTAACCTGCTTGACCGTCTTTTCGACAGCCCACAGGGAGCATGTTCCCGATCATATTTAGTTAGGAGCTTGATGGTCTTGCATGTACGTTAGAGTAGCCGCTGCGGTGAGAGACCAGATGGAAATACAATCATTACACTTTCATACCGCTTTCTCTCTTGACCGACTAGTCCTACGCTTCTCAAGTGTCATCGCCACCACACTTCTGGCGTGGAACCTCTACGGCTGTCACGCATCGGGAGATCTCTTTAGGCCTGTTGAACCGGCCGTTGGGATGTCAGCCGTGTATGTGATGCGCACCGATACTTGGGCATCTTCATTGTATGATGAACACATCTATATAGATGACCACGAGGTAGCGCGGCTGTCGCCGGGAGGGTACTACGTCCTGCCTCTCAGGCCAGGTGTCCATCACCTCACAACCAAGATGTTCTTGCGACCTGAACTGCACGGCCTATTGGTAACTGAAACGGGTCGAACCTATTACATCAGAATCGGGGTCGAAACCCCTCGTACAACCATCGTCGATGGCACCGACAGCAGACGTATCGAATACCTCAAGCCAGAGTCCGGCGGCCCGCTTTTAGAAAGCATGAAGCTACAGAAACAGTCGATTAGCCACCCACTTCCTCTCTCTCCCAAGAGCGAAGAGGAATACCTCGCGGCCATTGCCGCAGCAGAAAGCGCTGGACAACATGCGACACTGGCGGCGGCACTCAACGAGATGGGCCAGTTTTACCTTGACCAATCACGGCTGAGGGAAGCAGAGCGGCTCTATCTGCGGGCAAGAGCGTGGGCTGAACGTGCAGGATTGCCTGGCGAGCTCTCAAGAAGTCTTAATGGATTGGGGATGGTCTGTGAGGGAACCAGCCGCCTTGTAGAGGCAGAGGCATATTATCGGCACGCCATTCAAGTGGACGAATCGCTGAATCAGGAACTGCAGGCATCAAGTACTCAACTCGCGGCGCATCTGAGCAACTTGGCAAACCTCTATCGTCACCAACAGCGATACGACGAAGCGGAACCGCTCTATCAACGTTCTCAAAACCTTTATATTAATCTGGGAGACACTGAATCCCTTGCGGTCAATTTGAGCAATCAAGCGTATGTGTTTGCATCGCAGCATCGCGACGAAGATGCCGAGCTCCTGTTCAGGACGGCGCTCGCACAATTCCAACTATCTCCGTATGCCCGCCCTACATACGTGGCGAGCAACCTGCGCGGATTGGCCTCTCTCTATGTGAGGCAACACAGGTATGGCGAGGCTGAACCACTCCTCGAACAAGCGATTGTCGCCTTAGGTGGAGCAGCCACAGGCCCTGCAAAAGACAACATCAGGCTATTTCTCCTCACTTGTCTCATTAACGTTGCGGAGGTCCAACTCGCTCAAGGCCATACCGCAGACGCCCGGATATCCTACCAGCGCGCCGCATTATCTGCGGAAATCACATTGGGATCTCAGCACCCCGAGGTCTTATCGCTGAAGAAGACACTTGATCACATCCTCTAAGAAGTATCGCCGGTCGCCGACCCAAGAATGATTTCCACACTCAAATAAGATCGGGGCGAGCGTTTGCCATCCGCAAGCGATTCTGTAAGCTCCTCGTTTCTCTATCCTGCTATAATTCCGGTTGTGGGAATCTACGATCACATCGATTTGAGAGTACGAAACCTTGCCGAGGCGCGAAGCTTCTATGAGAGACTTTTGCCCTCGCTGGGATTCGTCCACAATGTCGGGATCGACGGGTGGCTGCAGTTCGAGGCCCAAGGAACCGACGGTGCGACTCAGTTTTTTGGCGTCACGGAATCATCTGGACACGTCGCCAACGAGTGTCGCATCGCGTTTTGGGCTCAAAGCAATGCGGACGTGGATAGACTTGCCGAGATCGTCGTGCGTGCTGGAGCTCGGCACGTCGAAGGCCCCGATGAGCAGGAAGGGCCTGGGTACTATGCAGTCTTTTTCGAAGATCCCAGCGGGAATCGATTGGAAATCTGTCATCGAACAGGCACAGCCAAGTGAGCCATGATGCCAGGAACTCGCTTGTCGTTCCTACTGGCACTGCCAAAATAGATCCAGTCACATATGTATTTAAATAGATCATAATATTCAATTATATACATGATATAGTTAAATATTTAGATGAATATCATCTAACGTTGGTCTTCTCTTATTTTCGAGGAATGGACGTAGTGGTCAGCTCGGCAGCGAGTTGTTGATACAGTTCCTCCAGCCCGATCAGATGTCCTTTGGTGCGCTGTTGAAGTGTTTTCGCCAATGCAACCGGATACCGATACCCCACCCCTTTCTTCAGCAAATTCTTATCCGTCACAATCACATCCGAACTTTTAATTTTACCGTGCGCGGTGGTGACATTCGCTACCGCTCCGACAGTCATCGTCAGCCAGGTTTTCTTTGACGTTTCGACGGCGAAGATCGGTTTGTCGGAAACTAATATGACGTTCAAGTTTCCGTGAAGTGCCGCGGGTGAGCATGACGTGCGTGTCTCACGATTGATTGCGTTCATGAGGTGTTCAATTTCACGGCACATCGCAGCCGTCTCTACCGATTCATCGGCTTGGACCGAAGCCACTCCCATGACGCTATTCAATAGCATGAGTCCAAAAAGACAACGGACATGCATGTTGATCCTCTTCCTATCTCATATTGTCATAGATATAGCCGTACATCGCCACCGGAAAGACTCATCGAACTACCGAAACGAAATCGGAGGTCCGATCAGAGGCGTCTTCAGTGGTCCCGCTGCTCCGATGGCAATCACAATCGCGTTTCCGAACGGATTCAGAAACGGATTGGCGTCCCGCTTCCAGTTGTTGGTCAACCAGATGTTTCCGGACGGATCGATTTGGCCGCCAGTGATCCGTTCCAGGGCATCGCTTCGATAGCCCGTGTCCGGGGAGATCGGATCTCCCGTTTTCATGCCCTTCGGACATTTCCTGGTCGCCGCTCCGCAAAACCGGCTGATGCCGGTTGCAATATCCGTGGTTTCACCAACCTTCACGGCGCCGAAGTTAAACACCCAGACCATATCGTCACCGTCAACCGCAATGCCCCATGGAAGCGTCAGCCCGCCGCCGGTAAACGGGGATCCAGGTTGGGGGCGCCGGTTTTTTGCCTGGAACATGGTGATCGTAGGATTCGTAGCAGAACCCAGATCTGTCCGCGTGGGACAAGGCGAATCGAGCCAATCCGAATTGGCCACCCACATATTGCCTTCGCTGTCCGAGGCATTGCCGACCGGATGGCTGAGAACGGTTCTCCCCTCATAGATGCCCGGAATCGTGTCGATCACGTGACCGTGCGGGGAAACGACCGAGACCGTATGACTGCGGTTGTTGTTGACCCAAACATTGCCGTCGAGATCGATCGCGAGTCCGAACGGCTTCATTTGCGGACGGTTGGAGGGGGGGGTGGCGCCCAAAGGAATGTTGAACGCCCGTGTATGATCGCCTCCCGGTATCTTGGTGACGGAGTCGTTTCCACAATTGGCAATCCAGATGTTGCCCTTGCGGTCCGACACCGTCCCCTGCGGCCACAAAACGTCGCCGTTCGTGAATCCTCCGGCATGTGAAATCGGCGTACCGTTCGGACGGAAGGCGGAGACACTGTTGTGCGGTGCCGCAACGGGGCGCATGGCGCACGGCGGATCTTGAAACCCGAAATTGCCGACCCAGACTCTGCCGAGGGGATCAAGTGTGATCCCGTAGCCTGCCCCACTCAAACCGCCGCCAAAATACGGGGAGCCGGGAAACGTCTTCCCCCAAGGATAAAACTTGAGGAGCCGGCGGCCGGCGCAGGCGAACTCATCGGGCGGCTGAGGCACGGCATTGTCATTCACCCACACGAAGCCTTTATCGTCGATGGCGAAGTTGCCCGGACCATTCATGAGATTGTCGCTATCCTGCGCGCTCCTAAATTCGCCGGTGATCTTCAGAAAGAGCAGCCAATTCGTCGGCCGATGGATCAGCGCAGGATGGTAGATCGGCGTGAGTTGGGACAAGAGAAAGATCGGATCATCGGCGTTCGTCGGGTAGCCAGGGTAAGAAGGATTCTTCGTCAGATTGGCGAGGGCCTGCAGCACGTTCCTGGGCGGCCTACCCGCTCGTGGAGTTGTCGCCTCAAAAAGTCTGTCACAACGTTTCTCGTCCGCCACACAACCTGCCACGACATTGGCGAGAGAATTGAATGTCGCGAGAGTGGATGTCTCAACGCCGTTGGGCGACGACGAAAGGATGAGTCCGACCGCCCCAGTCTCGGGACTCGCCAAATTCGCCGCCATATGCACAGCGTTGAGGAGGCCGTACGCGTTGCCTTCGATTTCACCTCGGTCGATAAATTGCGCGGCTACATTCGCAGTTGCCACCGTCGTGCGTTCATTCACGACGACTTTGTCCGGAACCGAGTCTCCGATGCCAATCGCACTGGCGAGCATGACCGCGCCCTTTTTCGCAATCACAAAGAGCGCGGGCTTGGACATATTGTGCCTCTTGTGATCATTGTCACCAAGCTCGGAATCGTCGTTGCCAAACACCTCAAAGTAATGAATTCGGAACCGACCTCGCTGGTCGGTCTTGTCAGATCCTAACGGGTCGAAACGCGGGTGACTCCCGCCATAGCTCGCGTACAGCGTGACGTGATACCCGGGCAGGCCGACACCATCGCTGGCCACCAGACCCTCAAGACTTGGAATGCGGCCGCTTCTGGCCCAAGCCGGCTGGATCACAGCCAGTGTAAGCATCACCGCGAGGGACATTGTCCAAACAGAAGTGCGCTGCCACCAAATCCGCTCGTCTGCCATGATCAAGCCTCCTCTGCAGCGAATTTCAGGATCTTTGTCATGCTTATTTGGCTCAACAGTCGGCAGGGAGCTTAGCCCAGCCTGTCAACCTTCATCAATGTCAAAATATATACGTAGAATATACAGGCTAGGTATCTACCGGTCATTCGTGGCAGCTCATAGCGGCTTGCAAGCTAACTCCAAGGGATCGCGTTCGACTTCGGCAGCATTGATTGTTGCAGCGGATGCAAAAATTGATCGATGGAAAATCCGCATGAGAATTCACGCTCACGCACCGAGTGCGCTTGCTTGCTCTTCTCTCCGCCTGTGATCAAATGTCTTAAGGAAGGGAGTCGGCCCATGAGACCACGGCACATGCCAACTCGCTCAAGACATCCGTGTCGGTCTTTCCTGATCGCTTCAGCACATGGAAAGAGTGGTCCGCCGTATCCATGACATGTAATGTGGCCCGCGATCCAAGTTTCTGGCGCAGCGTGCGCATCAAGGTGAGGTCGGCCAACGTGTCGCGCGTGCCCTGGAAAAACAACATCGGCATCTGCACTCGTACCAGATGATCGGCGCGTTGAGAGCTCGGACGCCCTGGGGCATGCAATGGAAAGCCAAAGAAGACTAGGCCGCGTACGCCGGCCATGGCGGTTTCCGCCGCTGACGGCTTTTCCGAAAGCGCCATCGATGTCATGCGCCCTCCGAGGGATTTGCCTCCCGCCAAGAGCGGAAGATCCGGTGCGGCGGCCAACGCCGCTGTAATCGCCGCTCGAACCGTGGCTGTTAACACGGCTGGAACGTCGGGGCTCTTCTTCCGATGCTGCGTGTACGGGAATTGATAGCGGAGACTCGCCACGCTGCAAGCAGCTAGTTGTTCGGCGAGACTGTCCATGAAAGGGTGATGCATGCCCGCTCCTGCCCCGTGAGCCAATGACAAAATCCACTTGGCATCGTCCGGACGAAGCAGCAAACCTTCGACATCGCCGATGGAATCCGAGACATGCACCGTCAGTGGTGGCTGTCTTCTTCATGCCTCCGATTATATGACGTGGCTTGTCTATTCGTCAGGCCATTCTCTTTGCATCCCATCACTGACGACACCGACAGCATCCTCAGGAACCAGCCTTGATTTATTCGTCATCCGAGCAATCTCACTTGGGTGTATTTTACGAACGACGGATCTTGACGCCTGTTCAGCAGCTTGTGTAACCTCCCTCCCTCATGAAACAAGCTTGCGCTTGGCTGCTCGCCACCATGCTCACAATAGCGTGCGGCTGCGAGTATGTGCGCCCCACCATGAACGAGCCCCTCCCCAAGTGGAATCCCGAGTACGGGTACCGATTCGCGAACCTTCCTGAGTCCGTAGCCGGCAGTTCTGACAGTCTGTTCATCGTAGCTTCGTTCTCCGGCGGTGGCGCACGCGCATCCGCCCTATCCTACGGGGTCCTGCGTGAACTGGCCAGAACGCCCATCGTGTGGGAAGGTTACAGCAAGAAACTGGTGGACGAACTCAACATCATCAATGCGCTCTCCGGCGGTAGCTTTACGGCCGCCTATTATGCGCTCCATCACGACCGCATCTTTCATGACTTCGAATATCGCTTTCTTCGGAAGGACTGGGAAAGCGAGTTGCGCGCCCGCATCCTGCGCAATCCCAGCAATTGGTTTCGATTGTGGTCTCCCTACTTCGGCCGTGCTCATCTTTTTGCCGAGCTGTTGGACGAAGCACTGTTCGAAGGAGCCACCTTCCAAGACCTGCTCTCGAGCGATCAACGACCGATCATTTTTATTCATGCCTCCGATATGGCCACCGTATCGAGGTTTGAGTTCA
Organism: Nitrospira sp. KM1; assembly: GCF_011405515.1. Classification (NCBI taxonomy): domain Bacteria; kingdom Pseudomonadati; phylum Nitrospirota; class Nitrospiria; order Nitrospirales; family Nitrospiraceae; genus Nitrospira; species Nitrospira sp. KM1. The sequence continues at coordinate 974,957 of NZ_AP022671.1, forward strand.
ACCAGCGACAATTTGATCTCATTTGCTCCGATCTGAGCCAAATGCCGCTGTCCGTTGCCACTGCTTCGTCGAGTGCCCTTCCTCTGCTCCTCAGCCCCATTTCCTTGAAGAATTACGCCGGACACTGCGGGTTCGACCCACCAGCCTATCTGACCGCACTGAGGCACACGTCGTGGGGACGACGACGTGCCACGGAACTCAAGTCATACGCAGACCCCGTAAAGCGCCCCTACATCCACTTATTGGACGGCGGTCTGGCCGACAACCTGGGAATGCGCAGCGTGTTGGAGCTCTCGGCCCTTCTGGAAAACATCGAGGCTTCGTTCGAATTGCTAGGAGTGAAGAAAGTTCGAAAACTCGTCTATTTAATGGTCAATGCCGAGACGGATCCGGACGTGAGTCAGTATAAGCTGGACGAGATTCCCAGCTTGACGCGGGTGCTCAACTCGTTGGTGGACATTCCGATCAACCGCTATTCCGATGACACGTTCGAGTTGATGGGCCAAGCCGTGACCCAATGGCGAGCCCAATTGCGCGCTCGTGCGAAAACCGATACGAGCGTTTTCGCTCCGGATGCGGATATTTATTTCATCAATGCGAGCTTGTCCGAGTTGGAAGATCCGGAGGAGATGGCGCGCGTGATGAGAATTCCCACCAATCTGTCGCTGACTGACAGCCAAATAGACCAGTTGTTGTTGGCGGCATCCAAGCTCATTCGGAACGACAAAGACTTTCAACGGCTGCTGCGCGATTTGGAAGAAGAAGCGGCAAAAACGCCATTCATCTCGCAATCGTCGAGTGTTCAATAGAGACACGTTCGGACCCGTTCACCAATAACATGGTGCGCCATAGAACGATTCGCTTCACGATTAGTGACACCAGTGCCAAGGCACCGAAGGCGGTGTACCTAAGATTAGGTTTGACCCAATGGCCACACGCCCCCCAGCCTTCCTATTCAACTCTTGATGCCGGCTAGAAAGTCTCGGAATTGAGGATTCTGCAGGACCCCTCCGCCCCTATGAATCAAAACGATCCTTCCCCGCACGTCTAATAGGACATAGGTCGGAGTTACATTGATGTTGAAGGATTGCGCCACCCAGCGATCCTCGTCATATGCGCTCGGAAAGATGAAGACGCCGGCTCGTTCCTTCACAAATCGTTCGACGTTGGTTCTCGTATCGGCAAATCCGATCGAGACAACGCGAAGCTCTGACGGCCTCTCGTGCAGATAAAACTCTCTCATGAGCGGCAGATCGCGCTGGCACACCTGACACCAGGGCGCCCAGAAGATCAACAGCGTCGACCGTCCTTTCACCGAATCGGTGCTGTACGATTCGCCGCCGAACGTTACCACTTCGAACGCCGGCGCCATCTGGCCAACTGCTGCCGCCCACGGCCTGGCAGGGCACAGCACTGCAAGGAGACACAGGGTTAGGGCTGGAACGAACCGGCTCATCAGCATCCACCTCCCTTCATGGCTTGATGTAGAGGTAGCCTTCCTTCTGTAGGTCCGCGATGCGCTTGACCGCCACAGGATGCAGTGTGGCGACAAACCCTTTCGCCAGATTATCGATCGTTTTGCCAAACGCCTTCATCGATACCTGGCACATCTCCGCTTTCGCGCCCTTTTCAATGATCTGATCAAACCGCTTCGTCATCTCCGAGTCCATCCTGTCCTTCTCAAACAACTCCAGAGCAGGGCCGTGGACGACCAGTTCGACATCGATCTTGTCGGGACCACCTTCGGCATCGATGTGTTTATTGATCAACGCCAACGCATATTTGGCTACTTCAGGATCTTTTCCGTCGACGTGGTACAGCACCTTGACCTTTCCTTGTCCGTCAGCGGCCAGCGCTTGACTGCCGAACGGCAGGATGGCCATCGCTCCTGCAAGCGAGAGCCGGAAGAACACCAACCGGATGTAACTCATCGTCCGTAACATGACAGCCTCCTTGGTGAGATGAGCGTGGTCGTCATCGGAGTCAGGAGGTCATCATATGGCAGGGATAGGACTGCCGGTAGGGTGAGGTGCTCCGAAGAGCCGACAATTGTTCCCCTACTCGGCCGGGGGAAGACGCCCCTACCGTTTGGTCTGTTGCTTCGAGAAATAGACGGCGGCCTGAGTGCGGCGGGATACCTGCAGTTTCTCGAAAATATTTTCGAGATAGTGACCGACGGTTTTATCGCTCAGCTTCAATAGGGCGGCGATCTCCTTGTTCGTCTTGCCGTCCGCAACCAATGCCAGCACCCGTTCCTCCTGGGGCGACAATGGATCGCGCTCTTCGCGCGATCGGGTGGTGGACAGGGATTGCACCTTGCTGAGCACCCTCCTCGTTACGGCAGGATCGAGAACGGACCGTCCTGAGGCAACCGTTTTGACCGCATCGATCAGTTGTCGACTGCTCACTTCTTTGAGGAGGAACCCATCCGCCCCGGCCAATATGGTCGCAAGCACGGCATCGTCGTCTGCAAAAGAGGTTAAGAAGAGCACCCTCGTGTCGGAATGGGCAGCACGAATGGTTCTGCAAGCATCTACTCCACTTCCGTCCGGCAGCCTGACATCCATCAAGACCACCGCCGGCTTCAGTCTTTCTGCCTCGGCGACGGCGGCAGCCATCGTACCGGCCTCACCCACGACATGAAATTCCCCGGCTTCGGTGAACAATGTCCGCAGGCCGATGCGAAGGACTTCATGATCGTCCACCAATAAGATGCGAATGGGCTTTGCCTCAGATCGTGGCATGGGCTGGCACCGAAGGAAGGTCCAATACGATTCGCGTGCCCCGGCCTGGATTGGAGACGATCTCTAAGCGGCCACCCAGGGCGCCGGCGCGCCTTGCGATATTGTTGAGGCCATGCCCCCCTCGTCTCATCGTAGCCGTATCGAATCCGACTCCGTCGTCCTGGACGGTGAGTCGCACATGTCCATTGTGCACCTGGAGCGAGAGCGTGCTGCCATGAGCTGCGGCATGGCGTAGACTATTGGTTACGGCTTCTCGAATGATAGGTAACAGATGCGTCGATTGTTGATCGGTTACCAGATGTGCAGCATCAGCATCTACCTCAACTGTCAGATTCAACCGACCTGAGATGGTCAAGTCTTCAACCAGCGAGGCCAGAGTGACTTCGAATGTTCGTCGGGTTGGAACCGGAGTTTCCAGACCGAGAATGTGGCCTCGCAGATCCCGGATGACCGTTTTCAAACTCGTCACTGCTGCTTCAAGCTGCATGGCCACTTCATGGTGAGTCATCGATATGAGGCGCTGGCACCGTTCGAGATTGAGTCCAATGGCAAAAAGAGACTGAATGGTGCTGTCGTGCAGATCCTGAGATATGCGTGTACGATCGTTCAGTGCCAGGCGCAATCGATCCTCGCTCCTGGTCAATGTATCTTTGGCGGTGACGACTTGAGCAAAAGATGCTCGCAAATCGGAGGTGACCTGAAAGTAAATGCGCCCGATGTACCCCAAGGCCAACAGGAAGGCCGTCAGACGCAACGTATGCCAGAACCACCAGCGAGAATCCCATGGCATTGAATACATGAACTCGAGTTCAGCTAAGGCGAAGAGGCAACCCACACTCGCGAACAATGCGTCTTCCGCACGGCCTATGCGGTGGTAGTCAAAGAGAAAGCGCACCGCGCCGGCCATGAAGAAAATACAGGCCAAACTTTGGGGTGCAACGGCGGTCGGGGTGAATTCCCCGTTTCTGACCATCACAGGTATGTGCCGGGGAAAGCTCAGAAACCACAATCCAGCGAAGAATGCGCCGAGCGCGATGATCAAGGGAAGTTTGCGTCCGTTCGTGCCGCTGGTGAGATCCGCTCTCCAGACCAAGAGAAATCCGACACCACCGGTCAGACTGGCAAGGTTACGAAAGAAGACAAACCCATCGCCCGGTCGCGAGATAGCGTGAAACTCCTCGAGCACGCCCATACCGAGAAATCCCGATGCAAGCGCCCAGTATTTGTCCTCTGCACATTCACCCTGCCTGTACAGCAAGACCACCGCCATCGCGATGGCCGAGAGTCCTCCGAGGGCCTCTATCGCGGAGTGGAGCGGTTCATGATACCAGCGCCAATCAGGCCATCCGGCGTGCAGCGCCGTGCCGGTAAATACTGCACCGGCGCAGGCTACGGTCACGATCACGTACAACATCAGCGTCGATCCTGATTTGCAGCTCCGCAACGATCTGGTCCTGTACATTCAGGACATAAGTGCCGCTAAAGATCAAGGTGCGGGAAGGCGGCGTACGCAAGAGGCCATGAAGCTGGTCGGTAATTCTCAGCCGCATGAGACCGGATCGCTGAGTGGTAGTAGGATTAAGACCAGTGGAGGAAACATGACGGCCAGTTAGGCAAGGGCTAGCCAGCCGTCACGGCATGTGACACGTCAATGAACGTACCTATTATTAACCGAAACTCTTTGACCTGTTTGCAGCTGCTGCACGGATCAAAGCCAAACCGTCCTGCAGTCCCATCATGTATCGTGCGTAGACGGCTGAAGTCGATGTCTTGTACTTATTCGTATGGTCCTTGTTGAGAAGAGCATCCCTCAAGCCTTCTTCTTCAGCATCCCATCTTTCCAACTCCGGACTGGCTTGGGATTGCATTTTTTGCTGACGACACCATGCAATGCGAGATTCAATGGATTCCACAGCATATGCTGTCATGAGTCCCTCCCTCTACAATTGCATCCATTGCAGTTGTGAACGACTCTCAAGCATCATTGGCAATTGTCATTGGCAAACGAGATACCAGATTGTTTATTTGGGTAGCTTTCACGAAGATGACTGAGAAGGTTTCGAGTATCCTTTATTTTCCCATAACTTGCGATTCCCATTCATTGATCGATGGCGCTGTAAAAATACTATCTAGGGGAATGTTCCAGGGACTGCTTGTCCGTTCTTGGACAAACTGTCTTATTCTGCTTACGCTTTGTCATAGTCTGAACTACAGGAGGTCGTCATGAACTTTATTCAGCGGACCATTGAGTTAGCCAGGGAGAATGTTGAGTCGGGAGGACGTCCGTTTTCCTGTCTCATCGTGAAAGACACAACCGTCCTCGCGGAAGGCGTCAACCTCGTCGCACAGACACGCGATCCGACGGCCCATGCCGAGATCTGTGCGATCCGCAAAGCAACAGCCACGCTCCACACGGAGCACCTCATCGGGACAGAATTTTACCTTCTCGCTCATCCCTGTCCCATGTGCTTGGCGGCTATGTATTATTGCAGTCCTGACCGCGTTGTATTTATTACCAAACGGGAAGACTATTCCGGCTACTATCAGGATGACCGGAAGTATATTTCCTTCTCGAGCTTCTACGGCGAGTTTGCCAAACCATGGAACGAACGCCGCCTTCCGATGACGCATCAGTCTGATCCGGACGGGATTTCCGTGTATCGGCGATGGCAGGAACTGAACGGCAAGAACTAGCAGGCTGTTGGCAGCTGTGTCTCAGACACGACGCCATCAGAGATTATCCCATGGTTTGTCAACTCACTGCTAACTACCGCACCCACGCACTTCATTATCAGTACTGCAACGGCAGCGCACGCGTGGATCTCCAGCCCCATTTGCGATACACTCCACCCCCTAATCTTGATCATCCTGACAATTGACCATCGAGAAGCTTCTGTGAACCAACCGCTCACGTGCAAACTTGGGCTGATAGCTGAACGCGCCGCCGAACTCGATTCTGCAACCAGTGTGGATTTCGGCAAGGAGCGATGTTGAAGTCTTTCCCCATAGCTCTTCTGCTTGGAGCAGCTGTGCTTTGCCTAACCGAGGCAAGCGGCTGTGACGGCAACCGCGCCACAGGACCATATTTCCAGGATCTCATTCATCCGACTCCCACAGATACGATTGTCTATTTCTATCGCGATGCCAGACCGGACGCTCCGAAAGCCTCCGACTGGATTTATGCATTCGACCAGATGATCCGCATCGATCCTGGCGGATATACGTTCCAGAGCATTCCCCCAGGCCGCTATCTGATGTCCCTCAAATCAAAAGAGCATGCCGATAACCTGTGGTTTGATTTTGCAAGAGGGCAGACGACGTTTTTGAAATGGGATTATGCACGGACCGCCGCAGGAGGCTACGAGTCCAAGCTTGTGAGGGTTGAGCCCCAGCAGGCCCTGCAAGAACTGACCGCCTGCCGTCTTATGCAATTAGACCCAGGGGGCAGGCCGTAAATCCCAGTTCTGCAGGCTCGCGAACAGGAAGATGCCAACGCTATACAAAACGTTGGTCGCGGGAATGATCGGCAACGTGATGGAGTGGTATGACTTCGCGTTATTCGGTTATTTCGCGCCAGTGATTGCACGCCTGTTCTTTCCTTCGGACAATCATCTCGTGTCGCTCATCAACACCTTCGGTGTGTTCGCCGCCGGATTTCTCATGCGTCCCGTAGGAGCCGCGATCTTCGGCCACATCGGCGACACTGCCGGCCGAAAGCGGTCGCTCACCCTCTCCGTCATGCTGATGGCTATTCCCACCTTTCTGATGGGACTTCTTCCGACCTATGCCCAGATCGGCGTCCTCGCTCCGATTGCTCTCACCCTGTTACGCATGCTCCAGGGCATTTCCGTTGGTGGGGAATACACCGGCTCGATGACGCTTTTGATCGAATCGGCTTCTCCCGCACGACGGGGCTTTATAGGAAGCTGGGTACCATTCAGCACCTGTATCGGCATCCTGCTGGGATCGGGAATCGGCGCATTGTTAACGGCCGATATGGCTCCAGAGGCACTCTATTCTTGGGGCTGGAGACTTCCGTTTCTGCTGGGGATCGTCGTGGGCGTCTGCGGTCTATACTTGAGACGCGGACTCTCAGAATCAAAAGACTTCCAAGGTATCCAAGAGGCCGGAGAGGTGGCGGCCTCTCCCGTCCAGGAAGTCATGGCAGACCATCGTTCAGAAATCATCACCGCCATCTGCCTGAACTGGCTCAACGGGGCGGCCTTCTATACAGTTTTTGTCTATCTCATTACCTATCTCGCCAGCATACTGAAATTTCCGTTGGGGTCGGCTTTGATTATTAATACCATCAGCATGGCGTTTCTCGCTGTTCTCCTGCCGGTCGTTGGAGCGTTGTCAGACAGAGTGGGGCGAAAACCGATCATGGTCGTGGGCGCCGCGAGTATGGTATTGTTCGCCTACCCGCTCTTTCAGCTCTTGTCTCATCACACATTCGAATATGTCCTGTTCGGTCAACTGGCTTTCGCGTTCTTGATCGCGGTGTACTTCGGGCCTCTCCCGGCCACGGTAGTTGATCTGTTTCCTCCACGACGTCGGTGCAGCGGCCTTTCGATCAGCTATAACTTCGCACTCGCGGTATTTGGAGGGACGGCACCGCTCATCGCCACGTTTCTGATCAAGGAAACAGGCAATCCGCTTTCTCCGAGCTTCTACCTCATCATCAGTGCCTTGGTGTCGTTGCTGTTCGCGTGGCGCATTCCAGCAATGGCCGACGTTGCGCCGTTCACTTCCACGACCTCTCAATCGCGCTCCACTGTGGATCGCACGTACTGATATATGATTCTTCGACAGCTTGGCTGAGTGGGAATTCCATGAAGAAGCCTGAGTCGCTTTATCGTGTCCTTGCTCCCCGGATCCGGTTATTATGCCACCACCGACACAGTCACCCTTGTACTTCTGATTGGAAGGAACCAATGAAAGGTCTTCGCATACTCCTAGCTTTCAGCTTGTTGGCACCGCTCTGCGGATGCCTGCCACTCTATGTGACAAAACAACCGAGCATCACCTTCCTTGTTTTGGATCCGGAGAGTCTTCCCGTGGAACAGGCCGCGATCCACTTCCTTCAATATGACCCAATGAATCATTCGACGCCTATTCAAGAACTCAAAGTGGCCACGGACCCTGGCGGGCGCGTGACGATCCCCAAAGACTCCGAGTGGCAGTACTTGAAGTTCACCTCTGACAGCACCGCGAGAAATTACGATTGGAGCTGGTGTGTCGAAAAAGCCGGGTTTTCCGCCGAAATCAAGAACGGACTTCGTAAGTCCGGAGTGGCGGACAGGGAGGTCATCCGCCTCAGACCGACGAAGAATGCCGAGCGCTGCGTAAGATCGAACCAGCACCACGGAATCTTCGAAGTCGGGGTGCCTGCGCGTGGCAAGTGAAGAGAGTCCACCGTGGCGGGCTACATGCTCATACAGCTTGCCAAACCCTTGATCGCGAGCTTGCTCGGCCAGAATCATTCCAACAGGTGTTCTCTTTTTCCGCACCGTTCCATGCAGATATTCATATAGAATGCCGCACATGAGGTCGTGGAAGCGCAACCTTTTGATCTTGATCGTACTGCTCTCTTGTATTGGATGCGACCAGGTCACGAAAGATCTGGCCCATCATCATCTCGCCGCCGAATCACGAGTTTCCTGGTTTCAGGATACCTTCCGGCTGGAATATGTGGAGAACTCCGGTGCTTTTTTGAGCCTCGGAACCGGCCTTCCGGAGGAGTTGCGCATTGTATTATTCCAGGTGGCAGTCGGAATCGGAATGCTTACGCTGCTCATCTTCTTGATGCGTTCGTCAAACCACCCGGCAGGGTTTATTGTCGCCTGGACTTTGATTATGGCCGGAGGGGTAAGCAATCTGCTGGACCGTGTGCTTCATCATGGGAAGGTCATCGACTTTATGAACGTGGGCATCGGTCCGTTCCGCACCGGGATATTTAATTTTGCCGATATCTTCATCACGATCGGACTCTGTATATTCCTCCTGCTCTCGCTCAGAACAGTCGATCGGCCGGCCGTTTAAGAGACCCGGGACATCTCCCGCATTTTGTGTTGTAAGAAAACGCGATCTCCTGCGACCTATCCTTTCTCTCCCGGTAGGTAACCGGCACATCCCTGCAACATTTGGCCGAAGCTGTAAGGTTCCGTCACATGGTGCGACTCATGCACGGGCATGCGCTCAATCAATTCACAATAGGAGGAGGTCCGCGATGAAGACGACAGCACACGCGTTCACGATCAAACGTACAATACTCGCCATGGCCATGATGATGACGGCCGCATCAATTCCCTCGACGGCGAGTGCGGAAAGCTCGAGCACGGGTCATCGGTTGCTTTTGAAGAGCGCCGTTGAGAATGCGGCATTTACGGAAGTCACTCTTCCCATTTTTGAAGGGCGGAGAGGGAACGAAACAGTCTGGTTCGTTGTGACGGAATCATCCGACCGTCAGGATGCCGAACGCCGTGGTGTTCACTACAGCCCTAAAATGGCAAATGGGAAAGGGACTCTCGCGGTACAACAAGTCGCAATGAGGGACGGGATCGTACGCGTTCTCGGCAGCGTGGACTTCTCTCCGGAGCGCGTCGTCATCCCCAGCGCGACTGGATTCCCTCCAAATGAAGCGACCCCGGGTGCCATCGGAGAAGCGCTGTATACGCCGTTGATCGAACTGCCGAACGGCATCGTGTTGAATGCACCACAGATCAAGAATGCGAGCGGGGAACATGACCGGCTGATCCGGATCGATCTGGAGAAGCGGACGGCCACGTTTCGCATGACGGACGGCTTCTTCGAGGGCCGCCGGGTGCATTACACGTCGTTCAACGCATCCGATCCTGCCGTCGCGGCGCTCGAAGCAGCGAACTACACACCGAATCTGAAAGCATTGCCAAACAAGGGTTCGAATTCGCCAAGTTCCGCGCTGACGGGCCTGGCCCCGATCGTGAACGGCCCCACAGGCAAGCAGAACCCCCAGCGACAAGGCCTCAGCTCAACCCTGTTGGGAGAGGGGGATCCACTGAACATCGTGCAGGAGATCCCAGCCGGGAAGCGGGCCCTTGCCTACAGTCCGATGTGGGACGTCCATGCGTCGGTCTGGACACAGCGTCCCATGCCAGTAAACAATTCCTTGCTCCAGACGGACTTCAATGCGGTTGCAAGACTTGGAATGGCAGGCCGCATATCCGGCCCAGAGGGAAAACCATGGGGTTCGATCGGAGTAATCGTCAATTGCCCGATCATCAGCATTGAAGAATAACTCACCGATCTCAACCGGGATGCAGCCTACCTGTTGTATCCCGGCTGTCGGTAAAGAGCGGACGATCGTCGATGTGGTGTTGGCTGACACCTGCGGATGGAAGAATGGGGCTCGCCTCGCCGACACTTCCTCAATAGTCAATAGCCTTCGCCACTCCGCAGTGTGCCCATCGGATTCAGGCTGATCACTTTGAAGACGCGACACTTCACTTTTGGAGAAGGGCTTGCTTAAGGCGGTCCTTGGCGTCAGAGGAAAGCTGATGAGCAACATTGTCTGTTTGACTGTGCAACATTTCCGGCCGACGACGGACGGCCTGACGGAGAAACAATAACTGTTGTTTGTAGCGTTCGCACCACTTGCAGATAAGAAAGTGCAGCCTCATTCTGAGGCGAATACCAAGAGGAAGCGGACGGTCCATCGCGTGCGATAATAACTCGGTCATGTCCTTACAAGTCGGCGTGATACGAATCAGCCATCCGGCAATGGGGCTGATCCACAGTCGAAGGCGTTTCATATCCTGTCTGGGTCCGATCTGCATGGCTTATGAAATGTCCTTGAGCAGAGTGCCTGGCGGCACGTGCGACCGCTTCATGAAACACTGTTTTCGATCTATGCTTTCTGGCTGCCGCTGATCGATCATGGCTTCAATGGACCTCCCGGCGACCGAAAAAGTTGATTTCCAGACATTGCCGCAACTGTTTTCTAGCCCGGTGCAGCAATACCCAGAGATTCGATGCACTGACGTTCAACATCCGACAGACCACATCGCTTTCGATTTCGTCCACCTCCCGCAAGGTGAAGACCTGCGCCATTTTGGGGGGAAGCCCGGCCACGCAATGTTCCAGAGAACTCCAAAATTGCTTTCGTTCCAGAATATTTCCCGGGTGATCGGGCCAATCCATCGGCGCGGTTTGATCGAGCCTCCAATGTCCGTGTTGGTCAAAAGACCCGCCGTCCTCACCGCTTCGGACGAACTCGTTCAAATCTTCTGCCGGTTGCTCGCGGACATCTTTCCGGAACCGGTCCACGATTTTATGTTTCAGAATGCCGATCATCCAATTCCGTTCCGAGGACTGGCCCGCAAAACGGTCTCGTGATTGGAGGGCAGCCAAAAATGTCTCCTGCACTAGATCTTCCGCAACGGCACGGTCCCGCACCCGCAAGAGGGCACAGCGGAACAGGTAATCTCCATATTGTTCTACCCACAGTTGCGGATCGGATTGCAGGCCTTCATCCATCGAGAGCTCCCCGCCGGCTTCGTATTTTCCCGCGGCGGAGGCGCATGGTAGCGAACGGAGCACGGCACGTCAAACTCTCATCATCTAGGCTGGCGCGCGGCGGCATCCGCATGAACAGTCTCTCCCGGTACAAGTCGTGTGTAGACCTGACATCCTTACAAATTCGCCAATCTTTGAGGAAGCTGCGTTCCTGGCGGGCCGATTCACGAACGCTCGGTCTGTCTGCGGTTGGTCGGGCTCAACCCCTTCGGTTAGACCCGCAGCGGCAAACTTATGTGGAGCAGTCCGTCGGACATCGGACACCGGACTCGCGTTGGATAGGCATGAGAAATGAACGTACAATGGCCGGAGGAAATCACGGACCACATGGACATCATCTCTCACGGCCTCTGGGGCGCAGTCCTCTTCGGACGAAAAACCCGATGGAGCTTTTGGCTTGCCTTCGTCATCGGGCTGGCACCGGATCTCCTATCGTTTGGCATTCTATGGACGGCTGCCGCACTTGGTATGTCCGATAGGCCCGACTTCAGTCATGGCACACCCCCGGAGTCCTCGATTCCTCGCTATGTCCACCATCTTTATGATGTCACCCACAGTCTCATTGTGTTCCTCCTGACATTTTTCACGACGTGGATGCTCCTAAAGCAACCACTGTGGGAACTTGCCGCCTGGGGCCTTCATATCCTGGTCGACATCCCCACACATTCATCTGAATTTTTTCCCACACCGTTCTTATGGCCCGTTTCCGATTGGAAGTTCAACGGTTGGCAGTGGATGACTCCCGGCATTCTGATTCCCAATTACCTGCTTTTGCTGTTCATATATATCTGCTGCCTTTTTCTGAGCGGCAGGAATGGGAACCAGGTTGGACGCCGGTGAAGCCGTCAGGATCGATCGATGGAACGAGGCTCAAACAGCTAGCCCGCTAAAGTCAGCCGAGATTGCGCGCCGACTGTGCTATTTGGAGGCTATGACCAGGAATAGCGAACCGGCGCCCCATTCGCTCATCCCCTAGTATTGTCTTTCATATCTCTTCCGCAAGGATCCGCCGGTGCTTCGACCTTGTCGCCGCAATTTGTCAAGCAGAGCGGCTTGTCGAAAGAACATCCGCTCGCAGCAAGAACACACAAGAGCAGCAATATCTTGATCATCGTTTCGCCTCCTGTTTTGGTTACGCGATGAGGGAACCAGCTCTATACTTCGGTTGGAACCGAGTCTAGACAACAGAGGACGAAGTTTCAAATGGAAGGCAGCTTGTAAAGCAGAAAGAAGACGAGATAAAGAGTGGAGCTATTTGTTACGAGCCTTAGGACATTCCATAAGCCAGGACTCAAGAAGCCTATGGCTGGCGTTCGAGTACATCGCTTACGAGGTGCGATCAAGGGTACGGTCATGGACGACATGTGCGGGACGATTGGCCGGCCGGTACTCTTCCCAAATAATTTTTCCACATGCGGTTACCGGGATGGCTAACAGCAAGCCCAACATGCCTCCCGCACCGCCCCCAATCATTACGGCGAGCAAAACGGCAACCGCGCTCAACTCCATCGTCTTGCTTTGAATCCATGGCGTGAGAACCCACCCTTCGAGAAAGCCTACCAGCAGAAACACCGCACTCGGCCAGATCAACACGTCAGACCAGGCAGGCGCGCCGCCTGATGACACCATGTCGACATACTTGAGCAATAGGGCGACGGGCCAGCCTGCGATGGCCAGGTACGGCACGATCGTCAACAATCCCGTCATGATCCCCAACAGCAAGGCATACGGAACACCCGCCCAGCTCCACCCGATCGCAAATGCCACCGTCGTGATGAGCGCGATGAGGGCCCGTCCCCGGACAAACCCGCTCACAGCTTCATCCATACGGTGGATCGTCCGCCGAAGACGTGGCTCTCGACGCCTCGCCAGAACCGTGTCCAGATCTTGCCGATAGCTGTCGAAATGCCATGCGAACAGGAAGAAGAAGATGGGCAGCAGCATGGCAGCGACGAGAATTTCGACCGTGCTGACCACGATCGCACCAAGAATGCCCACGGCCTGACTCGTCCCGGTAAACAGCGGAGAAAGCGTCTTGACCGGGCTTTCCTTAATTCCCTCAGCCACTGCGGCCAGATGCTCGCTCAATTTCCCAAACCTCGCGCTGTATCGTTGTTCAAGCGTTGCAATGTACTGAGGCACCTTCGAGGCCAGGGCTTGGATTTGCTCCGTGAGTAACGGGCCGACCCAGGTGAAAAAGAGCACCACTCCCAAGATCAGGATCAGCGTGAGGACCAATGCCAAACTCCAACGGGGAAGGCCGGTCCTCGCCGTCACCGCCTGCAGCATGGGATCACACACATAGGCGACGATGAACGCGATCACCACCGGAGCCAGGAGCTGACGAAAATCGAACAATAGCCAAAGCAAAGCCGCAAGGGCGCACAGTCCGGCGAAATCACGAATCGGTTGTATGTGCCACAACCGACGGTCCGCGACGTGTCGGGGCAACGGCCGTGATGGATTCATACCCCGCTTTCTCCGGCGAGATCAGATGTCACAACTGTGCGAAGAGCATCAGACATGCCCCGATCCGCTGATCGGCGGCGATGCAGTCGACGCTCTGCGCCCTGGTAGTGAACATCCGTTCCTGTTGCGGTCACGTAAGGTATATTCGGCCACGAATATGATAATTTGCGACGAATCATACACCTTCAAGAAAATGACAGCGGTCCGGTCGTCCGCTTCACCTTCGTATCGCCTTCCCCCGTTCACCGCTTAAACAATCCAGGCGGCCCATCCACGGTTGGTACCTACGCGACTTGGATGTGTCATGATTTGGGCCGAGACTTCATCAATGCGGTCAGCATCCGCGCGTTCTGCACTGCATGGCCCTCCGCATCGTTGTTGAAATATGCATAGACGTCATAGCCGTTCTGAAGATGCCGCTTCATCTTTTTCGCCTCTTCGGCCAATTCAGTCTTCGAATAGCTCGAGGCAAACAGATGGTGCCGGCCGTGGAACCGCATGTAGACAAAATCGGCGGTAATGACATCCTTGCGCGGATAGCGCCCTGAATCTCCGATACAGAGGGCCGACCCGTGTCGGCTCAGCAGCCGGTAGATCCCGTTCGCAAACCAGGATTCGTGACGGAACTCAAACACGAGTCTCAGATGCGCAGCCTTCCCTTCCGTCGTTCTCACCATGGCGAGGAAGCGGCCCAGGCGATCGTCGTCACGTCGGAATGAAGCGGGAAACTGAAAAAGCAGCGGGCCAAGATGCGTCCCGAGCGACTTCGCGCTCTCGAGAAAGAGATGCCACGGTGCTTCAGCGTCCGTCAATCGTTTGATATGGGTGATGAACCGGCTGACCTTCACAGAAAAAGCAAACTCGTCAGAAACCTGTTCTGCCCATTTCCCATAGGTCGACGGTTTCGGGAGATGATAGAAGGAATAGTTGACCTCCGTCGTTGGAAACTGTGTGGCGAAGAACTCCAGGTACCGGGAGTTCGGAAGAGTTTTGGGATAGAACTTGCCCTTCCAACTTGCATACGTCCACCCTGATGTCCCAATGAGCAGTTGTGCCATCTCTGGCTCCGTGGATCTGCATGAGTATGATAAATGGCTCCAGAGTCTTGCACCAGTCGACCTCGTTCCTCGAGATATAGAACAAGGATGGCCTCTACAGTAGACTGATCGTGGGGGCTCCAGATAACTTCGGTCTCCTCGCACACCGAACCATCGTAAGGGGATGTCATGCGCAAACGAACCGTTCCGCTCGACGCAAACGAGGCTCTCTTAGTAGAGGCTCTATCATCCGACGCGAGGTGGCTGAATGTGGACACCCTCGCAACCGTCGAAATCACGTCGGAGGATTCGGCTCATCCCATCGAATCCGCCCTGCTGCCGGGGCGCGCGCCTGGGTGGCGCGCCGCCGGTCCAGGAGAACAGACCATACGGCTTCTCTTTGACCTGCCTCAACGACTGTGCCATATCCACATGCAGTTTTCGGAAACCGGCCGGGAACGCACGCAGGAATACGTCCTCCGCTGGTCGCCGGACCATGGGCGCTCGTACCGTGAAATCGTGCGGCAGCAGTGGAATTTTCATCCGCATGGCTCAACCATCGAAACGGAAGACCATCGCGTCGAGCTTCAGGATGTCACGATACTCGAACTGAATATCGTTCCGGACATCGCCGGAGGGAATGCCGTCGCGTCCCTGGCACAGCTTCGGCTTGGCTAATCCTCGCCCAAGGGAAACCAACGGCATGTACCCTCGCTGCCTGCAGATGCGTTGTGCAGCGAGAAATCAGATCCGCGGCATAACACAGTCTCATTCCGATCGTCCCTCCTGCGCCGCAAGCGGAATCGTAATGACAATTCCACCCATTACGTCGCGTAGTTTGAAATCCTTTTTGGGACTGCTGGGATGTGCATTGTGACACCCGACGCAGGTCTGGGAGACGGCCTTGTCCGGATAGATTGCCTGGAAATACCGTCCGCCATCTTCGGTGATCACGCCGGTATGGGGCCGATCACTATTGACGAGGATTTCAGTAAGCCCGGTTCGCTCGAAGTCGGTGCTGGGCCGATTGCGTTTGTTGATCGCCCAGTTGCTGAGCAAACGGACGCGAATCCCATTTCGCTCCCCGCGCATAAGGAGCGCAGATTCCATCAGAAACTGCGCCGGCAATGGCAGCGTTCCCTGCGCTCTCCAATTCTCCGACGCGACGACCGTTCCCCTCATCTGCATCCGTTCAACAACGTCGGTCGTATAAAACGTGCGGTCAGCTTGAATCGCACTATGCACATAATCGGCGGCGATCTCGGCTGGAATACACTCATGCGACTCTCCTCCCCTGCCCATGGCAGGCGCGATCCATTGACCGAACAACCACGCTGAAAGCGCTCCGACCATGACTCCCGCCCCGAAGCCTTTACGGCCCATAGCATTCCTCCTTTCACCGTTGGGTCAGTGCCGACGGTCGACATGATATTTATTAATTGCCCGAGCAACTTGTGCCCGTTGTAGGCCTTGTCTCAAGCATACGCCCGGCTATCGAACAAATCGAGGCGCACATATACGCGTGGATCCAATAATCCGACGTGGCCGGTGGTCTAACCCCGTGGCATATGGTAAAAGCGTAGGTATTGTCTCGGCATCGAGATGCTTCGCACCGATGACGCTCTCGCGTCGATGGATATCTTCACCCGCCTGCTTATCGACATCACCACGTCAGCGCGTGCTGTCGATAGGCACGCGCTCGCTCACCTATGGTAGTCCCGACGTCATCCCAGTGTCGCGCAGCCCTTGCCTTAAGCGCGCTTGGCATCGTGTATGGCGACATAGGAACCAGCCCGCTCTATGCATTGCGCGCGTGTTTTCATTCGAGCTTCAACCTCGCCGTCACGAAGCCCAACATTCTGGGCATCCTGTCGTTGATCGTCTGGGCGCTGGTGCTGGTGGTCACCGTCAAGTACTTGTGGTTCGTCCTCCGTGCCGATAACGAAGGCGAGGGCGGCATTTTGGCACTCTTTGCCCTCTCGCAACGGCATCGTCCGCATGCCACGTATCCGCTCCGGTTGAATCCCCTCATCTTGCTGGCTCTTGCCGGAACGGCGCTCGTGTACGGCGACGGCATCATCACGCCGGCATTGTCGGTCTTGAGCGCCGTCGAAGGTCTGGAAGTCGGAACATCGGCCTATCAAACCTACACGGTTCCCATCACCGTCGTGGTCCTGATCCTCTTGTTCGCGGCGCAACACCGGGGGACCGGCGTCATCGGCCGGTTGTTTGGTCCTATCATGGCCTCTGGTTCATGGCGCTCGCCGCCTTGGGAATTCGCGGCTTGATTGAAGCGCCGGAGGTGATGGCCGCGCTCAGTCCGCATTTTGCCGTTTCGTTCCTTTGGCATCATGGGGCGGTTGGTTTTGCCGTCCTCAGCGGGGTGTTCTTGACATTAACTGGAGCGGAAGCCTTGTATGCCGATATGGGGCACGTGGGGCGGGGGCCGATCCGCATCGGATGGTTCGGCGCTGTCTTTCCTGCTTTGCTCCTTCAATATTTCGGACAGGGCGCACTGCTCCTGCGTAATCCCGAAGCGATCGCAAACCCATTCTTCTTCCTCACGCCGGCCTGGCTCCTATTGCCGACAGTCGCTCTTGCGACTGCCGCCACGATCATCGCCTCCCAGGCCATGCTCACGGGCGCATTTTCACTCTCCCAGCAGGCAATCCAGCTCGGCCTTCTCCCGCGCATGGATATCCGGTACACGTCGCCTGAACAGATCGGACAAGTGTATATTCCCGTGGTCAACTGGCTCATGCTGGTCGGCACCCTGGCCTTGGTGGTGACCTTCGGTGCGTCTTCCAATCTCGCTTCGGCTTATGGCATTGCCGTTTCCGGCACGATGGTCATCACCACAATCATGATCACCATTGTCGCCCGGCGGCGATGGGACTGGCCGGTGGCAGGCATCAGTGCCCTGCTCGGATCGTTTCTCGTCATCGACGGAGGGTTTTTCATTGCGAATGTATTGAAAATTCCCCAAGGCGGCTGGTTGCCGGTTCTCCTCGCCTGCCTGCTGATCCTCGTAATGACAACGTGGAGTGGAGGCCGGCATCTCGTCGCACGGCACCTGTGGAACAAGATGCCTTCGTTGACCTCGTTCATCGAGCAGATCCGAGCCGATGGCGTGGCGCGGGTCAATGGCTGGGCCGTATATATGGTTTCCGCGCCGGAATATGCGCCCCCCGCTCTCCTGCAAAACGTGAGACACAATAAGGTCGTCCATGAGGACCTGGTCTTCCTCACCGTCATGACTGTCAGAGTGCCTTCGCTCCCGGTCGCCGAACAGATCCATGTCGAGATATTAGGCACTCACGTCTTTCGCATAACGGTCCGCCACGGCTTCATGCAGCCGCCGGACATTCCCAAAGTGCTGCCAAATTGCGCGGCGGTCGGCGTCTCCATTCCGCTCGCTGAGGCCACGTTTTTCTTGAGCCGCATCAATGCCCTGGCCACTCCCAGACCCGGGATGGCCATTTGGCGCGAGCGGCTCTTCATGTTCTTGGAGAAGATCTCCCAACGCGCCAGTTCATATTTTCATCTCCCCGCCGACCAGGTCGTGGAAATCGGGATCGTTGTGGAAATCTAACGGCTTCAAGCCGATCGGACAGCCCGGTGGCGAACACGCATGGACTCCGCGATCCCCAGAACGTACAATGGGCCGCGCACCGGCAATCCCTAAAAAGCATTCCCCTGGAGTCTGAGAGATGACGAACCTTCGTGCCTATACCGTGACCGTATTGTTGGACGTGAACGACGTGCAGGATGTCGATGACCGGGCGGAAAGCCGATCCTATATCGTGGCAGATCGCGAAAGTGGGAACGCCGCCATTATCGACGCGGTCATCGAGAACGTGGAGCGGGATTTAACAATCGTGGCCGAATTGGGATTGACGTTGGTTTTTGCAATGGAAACTCACATCCATGCGGACCATATTACCGGTGCGTCATTGATCCGTGACCGCACGGGAGCCCGTATCGTCTATGGCGGCGGCGCCGAAGGTGCGGTCAAAGGCGCCGACCTGTTTCTTCATGACGGCCGTCAACTCGGCCTGGGGCATACGGCCCTGCAGGCCCTTGCAACGCCGGGCCACACCGACGGATGCACCAGCTATTTTCTACCGGGCGCGGTTTTCACCGGTGACACGATGTTCATCCGGGGCAACGGCCGCACAGACCTCCAGGGCGGATCACCGGAGAAGCTCTACCGATCCGTCCGGAATAAGCTGTTCACACTTCCTGACGAGACGACCGTCTATCCCGGTCACGATTATCACGGCAGAGTCTCCTCGACGATCGGCGAAGAGAAACGATTCAATGAGCGTTTAAATCTGTCGGTGACGGAAGAGGCCTTCGTCAATCTGATGAAGGCCAGGCAAGTTCCGCCCCCAGCCAAAATGGCCGTGGCCATCCCCGCCAATATGCATGCCGGCCGTGTCATGGCGCAGGAATGAAAAGGCCGAGGGCGTCATGTCCCCGGGGACATGACGCCCTCAAACTCGTGGTGGCAAGCCTACCTGGTCGAACCCATCGCGGTTGTCTTCACCTGACCGTCACGCGCCTTTGATTGCATGTGTTCCATGCGTGATGGCCCCTCCCGCTCTCAACGCCGCAGCGACCAGCACCGTTTCAGCCATTTCCTGATCCGACGCCCGCGCCTCTCTTGCCCTCGTCGAATGAAGCTCGATGCAATAGGGGCATTGAGTCGTGAGCGCCACGGCCACGGCCATCAACTCTTTGTACTTGACAGGAATCACTCCGTCCGCAAGCGCCGCCTTGTCGAACCTCACGAAGGCTTGCATGGCCTCGGGAGCGTTGATCTCAATGTTTTTCATTTTCGCAAGATTCTTCATGTCGTACATGACTACCTCCCGGGCATTACATTATTGGTGAATTTCCATGTACGGTCTGCAAACTCTCACGCTCGCATGCCGATGACCTCAAGATATTCTGCATAGACCGTCGTACTATCCTGGCTTCCTCTGTTGTGAGAGGACCAGAGGGTCTCCAGTTCCTGTCGCAAGTGTGTCTGCCCTTCGACATTCAGACCCGCAAACGCCCGACTCATAGGCCCATAATAGAGACGGAAGAATTCCACCACCTCTGACGGCGGAAACGGATAGTCGAACATGTACTGGCGCTTGACCAGATTCAGACGGCTCAACCCGTCGCCGAAACGTTCACGGACCGTGGTCTCGTCCCCCCACAAGACCGGCGAAGGCATCCCGGAGGGCGCGATAAATTTCGAGATGGTCTTGAACATCCGGCCGACAAAACCCTCCGGAGTCCAGTTCGCCATGGCGATGGTGCCTCCGGACCTGCACACGCGCAGCAACTCCTTCGCCACGCGGTCAGGACGGGGCGCAAACATGGCGCCGATCAGGCTCGTCACCAGGTCAAAACTTGCATCCTCATAGGGCAAGGCTTCCGCATCGGCTTCTTCGAAGCGGACGTGCAGGCCTTCGGCCTGCGCACGGGTCCTGGCACGGGCGATCAAGTTGCCGGCAATGTCCACACCGGTAACTTCGAGCCCGTGTCTGGCAGCGATCAGCGCGAGCTGGCCTGAACCGCATCCCACGTCCAGCAGCCGGCATCCCGATGGAGCGTTCAGGCGATCATAGAACTCCCGGGCTCCGCCTTCCATATAGCGCGAAAAGCGGTCATAGTCCCCTGCCATCCATGTCTGTTGTAGACGGCTCTTAAGCTTGTCCAGTTCGGGAACAACGAGATCGGTGATCATCCTCTCCTCCTTGGTTGGTGTGAGCAGCCCGTCCGAATCCTGCCGCCATCCGGCATACCCGCACTCTACACGCCTTAAAGGACCATGCCTTTATCCGAGCGTCTGGTTCTCTTGACCAGGGCGTGGTAGGCTGCACCTCGTTTGCCCAAAAGTCCGGATAACTTTGCCGCCATTCCGGCCCCGGTGAACAACATGGATGTCTTGTCCGAAGTGTTGAAAGCCGTAAAACTCGACGGCGCGATGTTTTACAACGCCGAGTTCTCCGCGCCCTGGTGTTTTCGATCTCCGGCCTCGCGAATCGTCGCTCCCTATTTTGCATCAGGCTCTGCACACATCATCATCTATCACCTGTTGACGGAAGGCTCAGGCTACGCCCATATCGAGGGCGACGAGCGGAAGGTTCGGCTCGATGCAGGGGACCTCGTCATCTTTCCTCACGGGGATCCGCATGTGATGGGAAACGGCCCATCCGTTCAGGCGGTCGACAGCGAACAGGAGCTGCAGCGGATCCTGTCACAGGGGTTGAACGTGTCTCGCATGGGCGGCGGCGGAGCGCTCACGAAATTCATCTGCGGATACATGGCGTGCGAACCTGAACTCAGCAGCATTTTCCTCGGCGGGCTGCCTCCGGTGTTTAAGATTCCCATCCGGAACGATCCTTCGGGTCTCTGGCTGGAACAGTCGCTCCGGTATTCCGTGGACCATGCAGGCGCCTCGGCGCCTGGCGGTGCGGCCATGCTCGCCAAACTATCCGAGCTGTTATTCATCGAAACGCTCCGGCGATATATTTCATCGCTCCCGCCGGAACAATCGGGGTGGCTTGCAGGCGTGCGGGATCCGGAAGTAGGTAAAGCATTGGCCCTGCTGCATCGTCATCCGGCTCGTCCCTGGACGATCGCCTCCCTTGGAACTGAGGTCGGCATGTCACGCTCAGTCCTTGCCGAACGGTTCCGCCGGTACCTCTCTGAAACTCCGATGGCCTACCTCACCCGTTGGCGCCTTCAACTGGGCGCACAGATGCTCGGATCCACCAGCCGGAGCGTGATGCAGATCGCGGCCGAAGTCGGCTACGAATCCGAAGCATCTTTCAATCGGGCCTTCAAACGGGAGTTCGGCCTTCCGCCGGCGAAATTCCGTACCAAAGCCAGAACGACCATGAAAATCGGGGCCCATGCAGCGAAGGGCGCCTTCGTCCAACCCGGACATGACGACTTGTCGAATCAGCGGCCTGTACAATCTCTCCCTGCTTGACGAGATCGCTTGGATCATAAGCATGATCATCCGCCGGATGGCTTTTTTTTGCGAAATCAGTATTTCGCCGACGTGTCGATGCGCCGAATCCATCGGATGCCGCGACGTCCCGAAGACCGCCTGTGAATCGAGCGCCTATCGCACAACGTGCCAAACGCGAGCGGAAGCAGCCGGCCGATCGATCATGAAGAGGGAGAACAGAAATGTCCACTAGGGAAAAGGCCAACCAGATCATCGACCTGCTCGGACTTGCGCCTCATCCGACCTGTGGATTTGTCGCCGAAACCTATCGAAGCAGCCGGCGAATTCCTTCTGCCGTCCTGCCGCCGGAATATGAGGGCGATCGTCCGCTCGCCTCGGTGCTCTACTTCATGGTCACGACCCAGACGCCGATCCGCCTGCACCGCATTCGATCCGACCAGATGTACCATCACTATCTCGGAGCGCCGCTGGAAGTCCTTCTCCTCTATCCGGAGGGAACCGGGGAGGTCAGGATCGTCGGACCCGATTTGGCCATGGGCATGCGGCCGCAACTGCTGATCCCGGGCGGGACCTACCACATATCCCGCATCCGCGCAGCGGACTCGTTCGCCTTGCTCGGAACCACCGAGTGGCCTGGATTCGAAAACCCCGATGTCGAGTTGGGCGATCCGCAAACACTCATGATGGAATATCCGGCTTTTCGCCGTCTCATTGAAGAGTTTATCGGGTCACCTGCAGGCGGGTGACGACTTCTCCCCTGATTCGGAAGACGTGGAGCAGTTCCCCGCTGAATACAGGACTGCGACCTTTCAAAGTAAAAGCATGAAAACCTGTTTTATCATTTTTAATTGCATGACCACCCTCGACTTCGTCGGCGTCTACGATGCCCTGACCCGGCTGAAATCGAACAACCTCATGCCGGAGTTTGCATGGGACATTTGCTCGTTCACCACGGAGGTCGCAGATCGTCACGGGCTTCGTCTGCTCCCGCAGTGTGTGAACAATTCCCTGGCAGACTATGACATGCTGATTGTTCCTGGAGGCGTGGACACTCGCACGCTCCAGCGTGACAGCCGGTTTCTCGATTGGCTCCGCACCTCGCAACCCGTGCCGCTCAAAGCGTCGATCTGCACCGGCTCGCTCTTGCTTGGGGCGGCGGGCTTCTTGAGGAACAAACGAGCCACAACACATCGAATCGCCTTCGAGGAGTTGAAACCGTACTGCAGGACTGTCGTCGACGATCGGATCGTCGACGAAGGAGAAGTCATTACGGCCCGCGGTGTCACCTCCGCGATCGATCTCGGGCTCTATCTGGTTGAACGGCTTGCCGGTGCGGCTGCTCGGAAGCATATTGCCAGACAAATGGATTACCCAATGGACGAGACGAATCTGAAATCACAAAGCAGCACGGGGTAGGAAATCTTCGATTTCCACTCTCCTTCCAGTCAAGAGAGACAGCCGCGGTTTGGAAATTACTTGAGGACGCCGACATGGTCGTGATCATCGACGATTCCACTACCCGGCTTCCGCGCAACGATTGTGCTGCGAAGCAATCCTTGAAACGGCACAGCGCCTGCCCTCCGTGCCCATATCCAGTTCACGCATGAACTCACACCGGCACCTGTCCCTTGCCGATCTCGTATTGGCATCCTCATATCTTGACTGATGCCCTCCTGTTGCATAACGTATGGAACTTTTTGCCGCTGGTCCGGTACGGACCGCATGATAATCTCATAATATGCAAGGGGGAATAGCGTATGCGGTTTATCAAGGTTAAGGATGAGGAACGTGCAGGAGAGGTGGCGATCAATCTCGATCTTGTCCGTGAAGCCCATTATGGTGGGGGCTTGCTGCACCTCTACTTCGAGCATAGTTCCAGCGCACAGGATGATATGACATTCACCGGCGACAATGCTCAAAAAATCTGGGCGGCTATGGGATGATGTTACGGAGGCCCGTGGTCACGAAACGATGGACGACGCGCTGAGGACAAGACGAATGTCGAGAAACTGATGACCAACGATCGTGTCAACCTGCGAGACATCGCCCGCCGTGCCATGGCAGAGCGGGATTTGTTCCCCGATTTTTCCTCTGCGGCAATTGCCGAACTCGCCCGCATACATGCACCCGCGGATCAGACGCCGAACACACGTGACTTACGGAAGTGGCTCTGGGCCTCTATCGATAATGACGACTCGCGCGATCTTGATCAATTGACCGTAGCCGAGCAGCGCCGGGACGGCTCGGTGACGGTGATGGTTGCCGTCGCCGACGTCGATGCACTGGTCGCCAAGGATTCGGCGCTGGATGCGCATGCCGGACACAACACCACCTCGGTGTACACGTCGGGCGGCATCTTCCCCATGCTTCCGGAAAAACTTTCGACCGACTTTACATCGCTCAATGAGGGGCAGGATCGTCAGGCGATCGTCGTCGAACTCCTCGTCGCCCAAGACGGTTCGGTGACTGCATCCACGTTGTTTCAAGCGCTGGTGCGCAACCATGCGAAGCTGACCTATGACGGCGTCTCCGCATGGCTGACGGGTACGGCGCCGGCACCAGACGCCGTGATGGCCGTGTCGGGTCTCGATGCGCAACTTCGTTTACAGGACCAAGCGGCACAGCGGCTGAAAACGAGACGACACCAGCAGGGGGCGTTGAGCTTGGAGACGATCGAATCCCGAGCCGTCTTTGACGGTGACGTCCTGACGCGTCTCAGAGTCGAAGAAAAGAACCGGGCCAAGCAATTGATCGAAGATTTCATGATCGCGGCGAATCAAGCAACCGCCGGATACCTTCGGCACATGGGAATTCCATCGTTCCGACGTATCCTGCATTCACCGGAACGGTGGGAGCGGATCATGGAGATGGCGGCACGCTGGGGCGAGCGCCTGCCGCCGGAACCGGACGCCCGCGCGCTGGAAGCGTTCCTGACAAAACGCCGGCAAGCCGATCCGGTCAGATTCCCCGACTTGTCCTTGGCCGTCGTAAAACTGATCGGCCGGGGCGAATATGTGCTGGACGAATCATGTGACGGCGCTCCCGAGCACTTCGGACTCGCGGTCAAAGGGTATACGCACTCGACGGCTCCAAACCGCCGCTATCCGGACCTTGTCACCCAGAGGCTGATCAAATCCGCTCTGGCACCGACGTCACCTCCGTATCGAATCGATGAATTACGGTATCTGGCCGCACATTGTACGGAAAAGGAAGACGATGCCGAGCGCGTCGAACGTCAGCTGAGAAAATCCGCAGCCGCATTGCTGCTGGGCTCACAGATCGGACATCAGTTCGATGCGATTGTGACAGGATCCTCTGACAAAGGAACCTGGGTTCGTTTGCTGGACCCTCCGGTGGAAGGGAAACTCATCACTGGAGGTCTTGGATTAGATGTGGGAGATACCGTGCACGTAAAGCTCGTCAGCACGGATGTCGAACGCGGCCATATCGATTTTTCGAGAGTGCCCTACTGACTCCGCACATCGGCTCACCAAAAGGTGGGGCAGCTCAGACAGCACGGGCAGCCTGCGCAGGAAGCGGAGACTGCCCGTATTGCGGCGCTTAGGACGCCTGATGCTTTCGAACGGGTGTGTTGTTGACCCGTGCGGATAACGGGTGTGTGGCAACTCGTCAGGGGAAATTCACATAGTCCCAGGTGCTTGCGTTCCTCACTCCGGCCTTGGCTCTCCACTGCAGCGCTCTCTGCGATGAGATCCCTTTCGCGGGAAAACGGGAGCGGATGGAGATCCGGTCAGCGTGACTGACGAGGTACCCGCCCGTGACTCGGCGGGCCGTCGTGGTCCGGTGGATTCAGGTCTTCCATTTCCACCTCCTCTTTTGTACGAGCGATCAACACAATCACTCGTATTGATAGTTCGTTTGTACTCCCGCTGTAATGCCTAGTCAATAAAGTTAATGCGGAATTTTTTGTGGCTGTGATTCGGCATAACTCATGCCACACAAATATGAAAACCGTCCGGCGTTAATACTTATCAATCCACCTCTGCGAGGTCAGAATCTGGATCTATTTCGACAGATCAGCAGATGCAGGCCTGATGTTAAGCAGTCTTGTGATCAGAGGAATAGGAGGTCCTTGCAGGAGTACCGATGTGACCGCGATGAAAAAGACCAGGTCAAAAATAGAATCGGCTTGCTTGACCCCGGCCAGAAGGGGAAACGTTGCCAGGACAATCGGCACCGCCCCCCTCAGTCCTACCCAGGCGACTAGAGTTTTCTGACGGAAGTCCAAGCGCGATAGCGCAAGGGCCACATACACACTGACAGGACGAGCAATGACGATCAGGTACAGGGACATAAGGAGCCCGACCCAAGCGATCGGGACCAGTCTGGAAGGAAACACTTGCAACCCAAGGATCAAGAACATGGTGATCTGCATCATCCAGGCCAACTCATCGTGGAATCTCACGATGCGAGGCTGATACGTGAAGGGTTTGCGTCTCAAAACCAATCCCGCGAGGTACACGGCCAGAAACCCGCTCCCATGCATGATGGCGGTGAGACCATACGTGAGCAGCGCGAGTGCAACCGACAATACCGGGTAGATACCTTCCAGTTCCAATTCCAATGTATTGAGCACTCGCCGGATGACTTCCCCCATGACTATGCCGATCACCGACCCGACCGCCATCTGCATGGTGAAAAAGAGCGCTAACTCGCTGACCGAAGTCGCGGGGTTCGTCAAGAGCTGAATGATGGCGAGCGTGAGCACGACAGCCATCGGATCGTTGCTGCCGGATTCGAATTCAAGCAAATGCGGCAGTGATCCAGGCAGCTTTGCATTTCTGGCCTTGAGAACCATGAACACGGCCGCCGCATCCGTCGATGACACAATCGCGCCAAGGAGAAGTCCTTCGAGAAAAGAAAACTCATGCACCCAAGAGACAAACGCTCCGACCAAAACGGCCGTCAACAGAACTCCGATGGTAGATAAGGCAAGCCCATCCCATAGTATGGGTCGAACCCAGCGCCATTCCGTATCCAACCCGCCGGAGAACAAGATGAGGACGAGCGCAATGACCCCCAGCGTTTGAACCATAGCCGGATTGTCAAAATAAATTCCGCCCAACCCGTCCGACCCGGCCAACATCCCGATGCCAAGAAAGAGGACAAGTGACGGAATGCCCAGGCGGTTTGAGAGTTTGATCGTCAGGATGCTGAGGATGACGAGCCCGGAATAGACGATAAACAGAAGATCGATGGTAGATGACATTGATCGTGATGCAGAGAAGCTCTCATAAGCACGAGTCGATCCAACGAGCTGATTCTATAGCACAAGCCACCGTGGCAAGCTAGATGCAGCTCGACATGTCATATCGTTGTTTTCTACCTACCAGAAAATTCTCCTCTTCAGTCTATTTATTGTGAAGTCTTTCAATAATGAGCGAATCCGCTCCCTGGGCACCGTGCGAAAATCTATAGATCCCCAGCTATCAGTCGCTGTGCAAAATTCTCACCAGATTAGTCCCTAGGTGAAATGGCGCGTCCGACGTGGCCAAAAATGACCCGCGCGCGTTGTTAACGCGATGCGGGAATATCGGCGCAAGTTTTGCACCTTAAATTTTCTTTTTCTGAAGAAGATTGCCGATCGATGCACGTTGAATTTGATCAATTCGATGCGGACAAGTTTTCCTTTCACGACCATCAAGTTTTGGTGATCGATAATTTTTGGTCGGCCGCCGAGCGTAAATTTTTTCAACGAGCCATGCTCGAAGCGTCATGGAAGGCCCTTCATGATAGTCCTCAACTCCGTGCAACGTTCCCCAATTGCGGGAATTGGCTCAAAGCAGACATCGCCCGCTCTGAGGGCACCGTTCTTCTCAATCGCGTGGGCCTCTCCTGTATCAGGCGTTATATCGAATCGTTTCCTGGCATTGTGGGGCGCCATCTGAATTTCAATTATTACTCCTACGGCGCCGGAGACTGTCTTCTCACGCACGATGACGTGGTACGAGACCACCAGGAGGGCGAACCCATCAATTATGCCGACCCCTTGCGACGACTCGCCCTCGTCACCTACCTCCACGATGAGTGGCAACCTGACTGGGGGGGGGAGTTAATTATCTATGACATGGCGCAGGGACGACGATCCCAATCCGATCTTTCAATTACCCATTGCATTGCGCCGAAACCCGGCGCACTCGTCTTGTTCACAGTTCCAAGATATCACCGAGTCTGCCGGGTCGACGCCGTCAGCGGTACATCTAAACGTCTCTCAATCGCCGGCTGGTTCATGACCGAGCATCAACCTGAAACCTTCGCGTCTCCACATGAATCCCATACGCATATCGATGCTCCGTTGAGAGCCGGTGAAGCGAGCCCCTACAGAACATAACTTCATGTTTAACTTTCTGTATATGTTTTTAGAACATTGCTTTTCCCAATCTTGAGCTCTCGGTCATCAAGCGATAAAATCCGAAATTTGCCTCTTGAATATTCTCCGGTCGGCTGGATAGTATAGGGTCAACCTTACCGGGTGGGATTGGTGTCGGAAGACCTTTCCTGATTTATTGACTCTCAAGCAGACTTTCCAGTGGCCTACCGATTCATCATCACTGTCTCAGTTCTATTCTCGACTTTGACTCTCTTCGCCTGCGCCGGGTCGGAACCGTCCCCTGAAAAAGCCGGGACGCTGAAACCTCATGCCGACTCGGAGCTGTCCGTGAACGACATCCGAAAAGCGGCAAACGCCGGCAATGCGGACGCGCGAAATAAGCTTGGCATTCTCTACAGTGAAGGCCGGGGCGTCGGTCAAAGTTACGTGCAGGCCAAGCAGTGGTTTGAAAAGGCGGCTGAACAGGGGCATGCAGGGGCTCAGGTGAATCTCGGAACCTTATATCTTCACGGTCTGGGAGCTCCTCAGAGCGATCAAATGGCGCTTGTATGGTTCCGTCAGGCAGCCAAACAGGGAGACTCTCTGGCTTTCGCAAAATTGGGACTCATGTTCACCCAGGGACGCGGCGTGGCCCAGGATTATGTTCAAGCCCACATGTGGTACAACCTCTCCGCCGCGCATGGAGAACGGCGAGCGGCGGAGTCCAGAGACAATCTGGCCAAGCAGATGACGCCCACTCAGGTGGCGGAAGCTCAAAAGCTCGCGCAGGAATTCGAACAGAAAGCCCCGCGAAGTCTTCAATAGTCTCTCCTCTCTCTTAACAATCGATTGTCCCATACGCGCGACGCATGTTCTTCGCCGCTCAGCTCTGACCATCGGCAATTATTCCCCTCTATCAACCGAACAAACGCGTCCGATTCCATCGGCACTCGTAACCACTTTCGTCGGCTAAAGAGCATTGACGCGGGGGCGAGGGAATGATTCACCGAAGAAATAAAGCGGGCGAACGTTTCAGGCAAGTCCACTCACTACTTCTTCGTAATAGGAACGCAGAATCGCTATGCGCGAGTGGTGGAAAATCACCAATTGGCGTTGGTCGAACGTATTTGAACAATAGACATAGCAGAGATCCTCCGCCGTCCCGAATTCGACGTGCACTTGGCGTCCATCCGGTTCCTGTCGAGTGGTCTCGCATTTAACTGTTCGACCCCGCAGGCCCTCCCATGCTTGTTGAGCGGAGGGGAAGTGATTCTCGTACAGTGGCACATCGTCCTGGGCAGGCTGCATTCTGATGTTGTCAAAGTCGAGGCGACGGCCTTCATCCGGTTCAGGCTGCTCGTCCCATGGGATCTCCGCCGTCTTCCCATTCATCACGACATACAGCGGTCCATCATCGGCTACTTCCTCAATCAGTCGATAGCGAATCAACTCCGGCTGCTCCAACAACGACAATCCACGTGAGGCCATTGCCCGCTGAAGGGGCACTCGCCTGGTGAGCTGCCGGCTTTTCTCAAACAGAATCAGCCGGCCAGGGGTGTTGAGACGTGCGCGAAACTGGTCAAGCCGCGGACCAAGCCCTGTGCGTTCTTCGAATTCACGTTGCAGCACTCCCGGAACCCGCTCAAACGTCGTCCAGTCACGACTGGGCACCCCCGTATCCTGTTCGGCCTGGAGCAGAGCATGACTCGCTACGATCAGGTCGAATGAGCCCACCGTCGATTCAGGACAAAGATCGAGACAGACAAACTGCACATTCTTCAGGCCCCTCTCCAGGGCAGCCTCGTTGGCACGATCGATGGATGCAGACGAGCGATCAATCCCGGTGAACATGATGTCTGGAAATCCGCTCGCATAAAACGTCGTCAAAATCCCCACACCGCACCCGAAATCCAAAACGGTCTTGGCCTCTCCGATGCGAGATGCGACCCGTGGACCGACGGCCGCGAAATAATCATACCGTTGACTGTAGATCACAGGCAGGAGGCGCGGGGCGGCGGTCGCATCGTAGAAGGCAATTTCATCGGCCGGAGACCCCGACCGCTTGCGCTCGATACGCCGATGCAGATCCTGGATATCGTCGGGAGCAAGGGTCTGCCGCTGCCATTCAAAATACTCTGCATCCGAGTCGAACCGTCTGAGACCCCAGGATGCGAGATGCGACCGAAGCGCCTCTTTTGATATGGAACGCTCCACGGCAAATTCGATGTTGGCTGGAATGGAATCCACCGAGCACACGGCGCAAGGCCGGTGCGTTGATCGACGGGAATGCTGAAACGGCCTGTAAACCGTTACGGCCGCTTCAGCATGATGGCGTCGAAATACGTTTCGGGAACGGGATGTGGGAGACGGAGCTGACCGTTACCGAACACCACATATTTTTCACAGGTCAATTGTTCGAGACCGATCGGCCCTTTCGCGTGAATTCTGGAGCCGCTGAGGCCGATATCCGCGCCGAACCCGAAACTGTCTCCGGCATTCAGCCGTGACGAAGCATTGACCATCACGGTTGCGGCGTCCACCTCACGCGTGAATCGCATGGCGGACTCATAACTGGTCGTGGCAATTGTCGCCGTCATGCAGGGCCCATGGTCGGCGATATGCCTCAAGGCCTCGTCGAGATCTGCAACCATTTTGACCGCGAGTATTCTGGACTGGAACTGCATCCTCCAATCGTCTTCGGATGCGGGCTTGATGGATGTATGCCCGCTCATCGCCATCTGTCCCATTAAGGCAATGGTCTTATGGCATCCGCGAACCTCGATCTTGAACTCGTTGAGCAGACGATTGATGAGCGCCGCCAAGAACTGTCTTGCCACCACCTGCTGTACCAGCAGAGTGTCCAATGAGTTCGCCGAACCGGCTTGTTGCGCCTTCGAATTGATCGTGATGTTTTGCGCCATGGGAATGTCGGTATCGGCATCGACGTAGAGATGCGACAAGCCGCTGTCATGACACAACACCGGCATCCTCGCGACATCCATGACTGCTTTGCGCAACCCGGCGCCGCCGCGGGGAATAATCGCATCCAAGGCCTTTCCCGATCGGATGAGTTCGACGGCCACATCCTTTTCCTGCCGTTCGATGAGAGCCCAACAGTCCGCCGGGAGTCCGCCGGTCTCCGCCTCTTCCCGTAATCCCTTGCCGATCGCTTGAAAGGTCAGATTCCATTCCGGAGCGCCGCGGAAGACGCTGACATTTCCGGACTTCACACACATTCCTATCGATTCCACCATCACCAGCGGCTTCATTTCGGAAATGATGCCGATCACTCCGATCGGCACGCGCACCCGGCTGACTTGCAGTCCGTCGGGTCGCTCGCGGCGGGAGGTGACGGTCCCGACGGGATCGGGCTGGTCAGCAATCACCCGAAGGCGCTCCACCATTTCCTTCACGTCATCCGAACTCACCCGCACCCGAGCCACCGCAGCCTTCAGAACATTCTTGTCCGGCTCCGACGCGAGCATCTTGCCCAACGCATCGACGTCTTTTTCATTTTCGCCGAGTATCCGGTTCTCATCCTTCTCGAGCCGGGCAGCCATCGCATGCAGGACCTTCTCCTTAACAGGTCCGGTTACTAGAGCCATAGAATGAACTTTTTTTCTGCACTCTTTCAATAACTTATCTAGATAAATCTTAACTGGAACTTCAGGCATTTTATGTTTCCTTTCCGCTGTCATCCGGATGAGGGTGAGCACTATAGCATGCGGTTTTTCCGGGGGTAAAGCGCGAGGAGGGCGTCACATCAGCCCTGCGAGGATGGGGAGATTGCCAACTCTCTGTTCAGTCGTAATGCCTCCTCGCGTTTGGCCAGTTTCAACGCGAGCCATGCCCAGAAGCAAGCAGCTGGAACCATGGCCCATGCGATCTGGCCGGTCGTCGCCCCCAACGCCTTCACCCCGCTAACCAGCCAACCGGTCGTGGCATCTCCTCCACGCGAGACGGCGGTATCGATGAAATTTTTCGCCTTGTATTTCTCCTCTCGACTGACGACGGTGAAAAGAACTTCGCGAGCCGGTTTGGCGATGGCATATTCCCCAACTCGTCGAACGACGGTGAACAGGACATACAGGACCAACAGCGGCACGAATCCGATAATGCCGAACCCGACCGCACTTGCCAGCGGAAGCATGACCAACGCCGAAGCGAGCCCGAACCGACGGATGAGCTGGCCCGTCACGAACACTTGAGTGAGAAACGTGATCGAATTGACGGCGAAATCCATGGTCGCAAACAACCTCGTCCTCGCTTCCGATGAGGCGACCTGCTCGCTGACCAGTTTCGTCTGTTCCAGATAGAGGAAAGTGGCTGTCGTCGTCAGGAGAAACAGGTATGCGCAGATGCCCAGAAGATACCTTGAACGAAATACAAGTCCGATGCCAGCAAGCATGTGGCCGCCGACGGGTTCTCCTCGAGAACCAGATGGAGCGCCCGCACGTGACCGCGACCATAGTTCGAGCCGGTGGATGCAGATCATGCATGCCCCAAGGCACCCGGCGGAAACGAGCATGAGAAACGGAATGGGAATGAGATAGGTCAATCCGGTGGTCAACAGCGGCCCGGTCATGGCTCCCGTGCTCCCTCCGGCCGCAATCAGCCCGAATAGCCTCGTCCCCTGTTCCGGAGTGAACAAGTCGGCCATGAAGCTCCAGAACACCGACACGACGAACAGATTGAATACGGAGAGCCA
Organism: Nitrospira sp. KM1; assembly: GCF_011405515.1. Lineage (NCBI taxonomy): Bacteria > Pseudomonadati > Nitrospirota > Nitrospiria > Nitrospirales > Nitrospiraceae > Nitrospira > Nitrospira sp. KM1. Next base: position 1,007,775 of record NZ_AP022671.1, read on the forward strand.
GACAAAGAACGCGCGAGCGACCCACTCTGGTCCTATGTGATTCATCATCACCAGAAAGAACCCGACGAGATTGACACCGAAGAACGCATACACGAGTAGAAACAGCCGGTAGCGCGGGATGCGGGCCGACAAGAACCCGAACCACGGCGTAACGAGCGTCAAGGTGACGAAGGTGGCCGTCATCATCCACGGAAGATGCTGCACACCTCCCTGCACCGCCATTTCGTCACGCACTGGCCGCAGGATGTAATAGCCGCACAGGAGAAAGAAAAAATAGAGGAAGGCCCAGATCAGAGGAAGGACTTCGTCGCTCTCGGCGCCGGTATTGGACTGGATCGCGCGGCTGAATCGGGACATCCGCCACGCATCCTGCCCATCCACCCTTTTCTGTGCAAGGGAAATATTTGCTACAATGCCGCCCAGGAGGGTCTATGACGGCCGAAGAAGCACGCGCATACTACAATTATCTGATGACACTCTGCATCCGGCGCGAAGAGTCATTCGGTCCGTTGGCGTTGACGTTTTTACGGGACCCCCGGTTCGATCACTATCCGCTGACACCGGAAGAACGATTCAATTTGTACATGGCGACGTCGGAAGTCTTCGCTCCCGAACCCAAGCGCTATACCGCAAGACTCGAGTGCCTGAACAAGGCGCACGATCTCCTGAGCCAGACCACCTTTTTCGATCCGGCTTTTGCCCGCCAGTTACAATATGACATTCGAAAAACGTCGGCGGACCTCGAAATCTACAATCAGGCGATGAAAGTGCCGAGGCCGCAAGGTCTCACCGTTCAGCGTCTGACCGTAGAGACGGAGGCGCCGGAATATTTTCTCGACCTTGCCCAGCAACGGGCTGCCGCCTATTATCAAAAGAAGTACCGCATGCCGACCGAATCGAAAACGGCCCAGCACTTCGGTGGGACACCCAAGAAGTTCGAACCGGAGAATCCGACGATCCATAAGGAATTTCCCGGAGCCTGCGCGCCGTTCATGGCGGCCCGCACCAACGCATTCCACTTTCTGCTCCCGTTCGACTTGAAGATCAGCCGAACGCCCGAGGAGCCGCTTGAGGCCGGCATACGGATCTTCTATGCGAAAATCGGCTACTCCTATCCGCTGCGCTATGAAATGGGGAGGTTGTGCGGATATCAGGACGGCCAGATGCTGGACATTGCATTGGACGACCCCAACCTGTTCTTCGTGTCCGTGTCCCCGCTGAGGGAGTCCTCGTTCCGGTTCATCCCGCCGGACACGGCTCCTGACGTCCCTGCCGAATTGGCCTATCCCTTGTCGGTGCTGAACACGGTCGGCTCGCTCGGACCGTTTATACAGGTCAGCTGCAAATTCAAAGTCTGGTTCGACGCCTCTGCAGTGTCCCTCCTCATCCAGGGGGCACCGGATCTCGCCGAGTATGGATTGCAAGGCGCATCGGGGCTCATGACCCGCTCTTACGCATCCGATCGCGTCGAGGCGTATGCCGAGTCTTCCCGCCATCCTTGGCAAGAGGGACTGAGCTACAATTTCGTCAATTTACATCTGGGACTGTTGCCTGGAATACAGTCTGCGGTCATTCCCTTCAACACGCCGATTTTCAGCCTCTACCCGGTGCTGAGCCGGCACGCCTACAGTCTGGAACCAAAACCGGAATGATCGATCTGCGCAGCGACACCGTCACCAAGCCGTCGGCCGCCATGCGGAAAGCCATGGCGCAAGCCGAGGTGGGGGACGATGTGTACGGTGAAGATCCGACCGTCAATCGGCTTCAGGACCTCGTGGCTTCGCTCTTAGGAAAAAAGGCTGCGTTGTTCGTACCGTCCGGCACCATGGCCAATCAATTGGCCATTCGCATTCAAACCCAGCCTGGTCAGGAAGTCGTGGCGGAAAGCAGGGCTCACATCGTGCGATACGAACAGGGAGCTGCGGGCGCGCTGGCGGGTGTTCAGCTGCACTGGGTCGCGGGAGAACGCGGGATCATCACCGCGGAGCAGGTACAGCAGGCTGTGCGCCCCAAAGATCCACATACGATCCAAACGGCGCTCATCTGTCTGGAAAATACTCACAATAGCGGAGGCGGGACGATCTATCCGCTGGCCACGATCGAACGGATTCGTAGCGTCGCCGGCAAGGCCGGTGTCCCAATGCACCTGGATGGGGCCCGCCTGTTCAACGCGGTGACGGCCACCACGCTGCCTCCGGCTTCATACGCACAGCATTTCGACACGGTCTCGGTATGCCTTTCAAAGGGACTTGGCGCTCCGGCCGGTTCGCTGTTGATCATGAACGATCTCGGACTCCTCGAGAAGGCCAGACGTTGCCGTCGCATGTATGGGGGGGCCATGCGGCAAGCCGGTATTCTGGCGGCGGCAGGGCTCTATGCGCTGGAGCATCACATCGGACGGCTGAAGGAAGACCACGACAATGCAAAACGCCTGGCAAGAAAACTCCAACAATTATCGTCCGTGACCGTCAATCCCCAGCACGTGGAAACCAACATCGTGATCTTCGATGTCGTCGGGCATCGGCTCGCACCTGGCGCGATCGTCGATGCGCTCAAACAGGAAGGCGTCCTCGTCAACACGATTGGAGGCACGAGTTTTCGCGCCGTCACGCATCTGGACGTATCCACTGCGGCCGTCGACCGGGCATACGAGGTCTTCGCCCGCGTGCTCGGATAGCCCTCCGCGCATTGACACCTCCTCCCCCCAAATCTAGAATGCGGAAGAGGCTGAACTTTTTATGACGCTGCATGCCGTGTCGTTTACTCAGATCAACCGGATCCTCGAACTGACCGATTCGCTTGGTTTGAGCCGGGAATGGGTGGAGATTCCTCTCTCCCCGGAAAGCCCAGGGATTGTCCGGCGTCTTCCCAACGGGAAGCTCGAAATCATCGTAGACGCCGATCAACCCTTCGACGCATGGCTCGACGCGCTCCCCAGAGAGATTCAACTGGTACAAGGATCGTAATAATGGACACCGGATCATCTCAAACGCTTCCCACCCGCGAGGAACTCCAGGCCGAATTGCTGGAGGTGCCCGAACCGCCGGAGCAGCCCGGCCCCGTCAATGAACCGGGCTTCGAGGACGTGCTTGCCGTGGCGCTCAAGCACGTCAAGGGTCGCCGCGGCGGCGATCTCGTCAGCGTGATGCTCGTCGGGTCAGCCGCCAGACGGGCACTCACTGCGCACAGCGATATCGATTTGATCGCTCTGGTGAAAGGAACCGCAGACGCCCATGAGATCGTACGGGTGGCAGAACGCCTGGCCGATATCAGATATTACGGATACGTCGATATCGAGGAAGAACTTCCCTACTCCGCACGCCTACCTTCGCTGCTGCGTAAAGCGCGGATCCTGTATGATCACGAAGCCATCGGCGCTAAACTGATCGAGCGCGCCAATCAGCGGTTTCGGCAGGGCCCTCCCCCCGCCAACATGAACGAACAGATCAGGATCAAGGCCCAATGTCTGCATTGGCTGGGGAAAGCGCAGGACATGGCCGATAAACCCTCCGCCGCCAACTACCTCCTGACGCTGTTTTTCGACGAGTATGTCAATGCGTTCTTCCGATTGAAAGGACTGTGGTTGACCGCGCCCGTCGACATACCCCGGTTCATGGCGTCACGGGATGCGACGTTGGGCGAGATGGCCGGACGTTTTCTGGCTGCCACGACGCTGCCTGAGCGGCTCAACTTCAGCCGTGATCTGACCGATTTACTGTTCAAGGACGTTCCGAACCCCGCGAGAATCGACTGAGGAATCGATGACGTACGGTAGTGCAGACAGGATCCGACGCGCGGACGCGGCCGGGTGTGCCTTTTAGCGGCATGACATAAGGAGCTGCCATGGAACTGGGTTTTATTGGATTGGGTAAGATGGGAATGAACATGGTGACGCGCCTTCGGCGCGATCAACACCGCGTGGTCGTCTTCGACCGCTCGACTGAGATCATCAAGCAAGCTGAAACCCACGGCTGTATCGGCGCTTCCTCTCTTGCGGACTTGGTCGGCAAACTCGCCAGTCCGAAAACCGTGTGGGTGATGGTGCCGTCGGGAGTTCCTACCGAAGAGACCGTGCAGGCCGTGGCCGCGCTGCTGCAGCCCGGCGACATCATCGTGGATGGCGGGAATACACGCTATCATGACGACGTCCGCCGCGCGGAAGGCTTGAAGAAAAAGGGGATCCGATATGTCGACGCCGGTACGAGCGGCGGGATTTGGGGGTTGCAAGTCGGCTACTGTCTCATGGTCGGAGGAGAAAAAGAAGCGGTCGACCACCTCGCTCCGGCATTGACCACTCTCGCGCCGCCCAAGGGATGGGCACACGTCGGAGCCGTCGGAGCGGGCCATTATGTCAAGATGGTGCACAACGGGATCGAATACAGCATGATGCAAGGGTATGCGGAAGGCTTCGAATTGATGTCGAAGAGCGATTACAAATTGGATCTCGCGCGGATTGCCGATCTCTGGATGCAAGGCAGCGTGGTCCGTTCATGGCTGCTCGAGCTCGCCGCCAGCGCATTGAAGGACGATCCCAAACTCGAACACCTCAAAGGCTATGTGCAGGATTCCGGCGAAGGCCGATGGATGGTGGCCGATGCCATCGAGAAAGACGTGCCCGTCCCGACCTTGACGACCGCGCTGTTTACGCGCTTCCGGTCCCGGCAGGAACAGTCGTTTGCGGAAAAAATGCTGGCGGCGTTGCGCAATGCATTTGGCGGACATGCGGTGAGACGATAGAGGTCGACCATGCCTCCCGTCACGAAGATCAATATCAAGCCAGAACGCGAAACCGGTCCGCCGGTCGAGCCCTGTACCGTAGTTATTTTCGGAGGCTCCGGCGATCTCGCACGGCGCAAATTGATTCCCGCCCTCTACAACCTCCTGCTCGACGGACTCCTGCCCTCCAACTACGCCGTCTTGGGACTCGGACGGAAAACGATGACCGATGAGGAATATCGCGCAACGCTGCGCGAGGGCGTCGTCAAATTTTCCCGGCAAGCATTGGATGAGGACAAATGGGGAGCCTTTGCCAGGCATGTCTTTTACGTCTCCGGGGAAAATGAAAACCCGGCGACGTATTCCACGCTGAGGTCCCGCGCGGAGGAAGTCGAACGGCAGTTGGGACTGCCCGGGAACCGGATCTTCTATCTGAGCATTCCCCCCAGTTCCTTCACGGCGGTCTGCGAAGGGTTGGCCACAGCCGGCATGACAAGTCATTCGACATCGCCGGCCCCCTACGCCCGCATCATTGTCGAAAAGCCCGTCGGCCACGACTTGGCCTCGGCCAAGGACATCAACTCTGTCACCGCGCGCGTCTTCGACGAATCTCAGATATTCAGGATCGACCATTACCTTGGAAAAGAAACCGTACAAAACCTCATGGTCGTTCGATTCGCCAACATCATCTTCGAACCGATCTGGAATCACAAATATATCGACCACGTCCAGATTACGGTCAGCGAAGCCGAGGGGGTCGGCACCCGGGCCTCCTATTACGAAGAGGCGGGCGCCTTACGCGACATGGTCCAGAATCATATCCTTCAGTTACTGTGCCTCGTCGCGATGGAACCTCCCTATTCACTCGATCCTGACGTCGTGCGCAATGCGAAGATGGAAGTCCTTCGATGCCTGCGGCCGATCGTGGGGAAAGACGTCGAGAAATACACCGTGCGCGCGCAGTACGCCGGCGGCGCGGTCAACGGAACGGCCGTTCCGGGTTACCGGCGAGAATCCGGTGTCAAACCCAATTCCACGACGGAGACATACGTCGCTATCAAATGTTTCGTCGAAAACTGGCGCTGGTCCGGAGTGCCGTTCTATCTGCGCACCGGCAAGGCACTGCCCCACCGTGCCAGCGAAGTCGCCGTTCAATTCAAGGAGATTCCCCAAATCCTGTTCAACAGCAACACCCAACACCCGCAGCCACCGAATGTCCTCGCTCTTCGCATACAACCCGAAGAAGGGCTCTCGCTGCGGATTGTATCCCGTGTCCCCGGCACGAGGGCCTACACCCACCCGGTGGAAATGAATTTCGAGTACGCCGAAGTCTTCGGACGGCCTTCGCCGGAAGCCTACGAGCGGTTGTTGCTGGATGTGATGACCGGTGATGCCTCGCGATTCATGCGGCGGGACGCAGTCGAAGCCTCATGGGCCTGGATTACCAAAATTCTGGAAGGATGGCAGCAACAGGGCTCGCGCTGGCTGCCCGAGTATCCTGCAGGAACGAGCGGGCCGGTTGAAGCAGACCGGTTGATCCAGGAGGACGGCAGAAGCTGGCGGACCCTCTAATCCGATAGCGCCGATGACAACGTGTTGCGGATGGCCTCCTTCGTGCCGATTCCCCCGATGAATCGATCGAATTGCCCGTTGCGGTAGAGTGCGAGCGCCGGCAGCGAACGGATTTCCAACTCGGCTGGGATCTGAAAATTCTCATCCACGTTCATCTGTAGCATGAGGATACTGTCGGCGAGATCCGCTTGCAGGAGTCCAAGTTGCCGCATCAGCACGCGACAGCCGCCGCAACCCGGCTTCCAAAACGCAATCAACACAGGAACCGGTGAACGCTCGACCAACCGGTCAAAATCCAAGTCCGTGACGGCCCCGATCATCGTGTGTTCTCCGTCGAGGAAAAGGCCTCACCGAAAATCCGGTCATAGAGCAACGTCGCAAATTGCTGATAGCCCTCCGTACTAAGATGAAGGCCGTCGTTTGAATATTGCTCGGCAAGCTGTCTCGTCGTCGGCTCGGCCGTCGCTGTAAAGAGATCCACCCACGCGAGATCCTTAGATTCCGCATATCGCTGAATCAGCGCGTTTAATTCATCACGGCGGCCGAGATGCTGCTCGATGAACGTCTGCCCCTCCCGCCCCGCCTCCATGACATCAATACGAATGGAAGGAACAGTCACGGGAACCGGAACAATGCCGCCGGCGCGGGCGGTCTCATACATCTTAAGGAGATTCCGCATGATATCAGCCGGCTGGGCGTTCCACCCCAGGTCATTGGTGCCTCCGAGGATGACGACATAACGAGGGGTCCGGGCCAGTACATCTCGGCGAAAACGCATGGCCATCTCAGCCGTCAGTTCACCGCAAATTCCACTGATGGCAATTTGCACCTGAGGTCCAAGCCGCTGTTTCAAGAACTCACCGTATGGCGTCTGCACACCACCGGGATTTTCTCGAGTGGGAACCTGGTAACCGGCAGTGAGGCTGTCCCCGAAACACACGATATGAGAGGCCATCTGTACGTCTCCATATGAGGTCACTGGGAGGCGAGGCGCTCGGCGAATCTACAGACTCTCCGGTACCCGTGCAACCCCGGTGTATGTGCCAAACCGATCAGGTCGACCACGTCGACCTGATCTGGAATCCCGGCTTTTCTTGACGGATTCGCGCTCGCCAGGTAGTTGTGATTCTATGTCCGACCTTCAAAAAGCCCAGGACATGATGGCTGCCGCCATTGCATCCAAAGCTACGGATGACCCTGAACTGGTCTCCGTCAAACGCGTGCTCAAACTTCTCGATAAAACGGCTAAATCCAACAGGACATACGGTTCGACCAATCCGGTCGCACAGAAGTTCTCTCAACAACTCTTCGAAGAACTGTCCACTCATCTGTCCACCTACTCGAGACTCACGTTTCTGGTGCAACGTTCCGCGCTGATGTGCAAGGACCAGATCGTGTATCAGCCGGAACAGGATAGCACCGCCGAAAGCATCGCATTCAAGCTGTATGCCGACGGCATCCGCGAACTGTCCATCCTTCAGGGCGTAACGCAGGAAGAGCTGGGATACTTTCTCGATTCCTTGTGGAGTACGGCGGACGCCGGTAAGGACGACGACGACATTGTGACCCGTTTGTGGGCTAGAAACCTCTCGACTCTGACCGTTGTGACGGCGGAAGAAGTGGCCAAATCGTCCGGTGGCCATGACGGATTTCTCCTGCTCGACGCCAGTCTCAGTTCTTCGGACATGACGCTGAGAGAATTGCTCGATCGCGAACAGTCCCGCGGTAAAGGCCGAAGCGGCGCGAGCGGGGGAGAGGGTGCGGCGGAACAGGGAGGCGGCAGCGGAACGGGAGGAGGCTCCGCCAGCCGCCGGTTCAAATCCAACCTGATCGGCTATGAAGTCACTGAACAAGAACTCGATGCGCTGTCGAAGGAAGTTAGCGCGGAAAACCAGCGTGACGACACGCTATACGTCCTGGACATGGCCACGGCGATTCTGGCTTCTGAAAAATCTCCCCAACTCCTCACGAAGCTCTTCCGGTTATGGGGAAGCGTAGTGGATTCGCTCTTAAAGGACGGACGCTGGACAGTCTTGGAAAATGTGCTGGGGCAGTTGCACGAAACGGAGACGGTCCGACCCGACTTGAGCGAGGACCACAAACGTCAATTGGCTGCCGTCTTCGATGGTTTGAGCCATTCCGATCGATTGAAAACCATCGAGTCCTATCTAAATCGAACGCCGGGAGCCAATACCGAAGGCCTGTCGACCATTTTCTTTCTCATGAAACCTGACGCCGTACCCGGTCTGTGCTCCGTGTTGGCCAACCTGGAGGCCCCGGGACATCAGGCCATCGTAGCCGAAGCGCTCTTTACGCTGGCGAAAGACCATCCGGAACCGATCTTGCGCGGACTGGCCGATCGCCGGCCAGCCTATGTCCGGAATCTGCTCGCCATTCTCACCAAATGGAATAACCCCCGGTTCGTCGATTCGATCGAAAAGCTCATGCGCTACCCTGACATGCATGTCCGGAAGGATGTCATCAAAGCCTTGGGGTTGCTGCGTCCAAGCGGCAACGGCACAAAGCTGATTACATTCGTGACGGATGCGGATGAGTCCATCCGGTTGGCCGCACTGAAACTCCTTATGTCCGGGCAGTACACCGCTTCTTTTTCGAACTGGTCCACCTTGCTCTCATCAGAGGAGTTCATGGAACGGCATCTGAGCGAGCGGCGGGCCGTCTATCACGCCGTGCGGGCCACGTCCGGCGACGAAGCCGTTCCGTATTGGCAACAACTGTTCACGGAATGGAACTGGACTCACCGTAAGAAAAAGGAAGAGCTGGCCATCTTGGCTGCCGAAGCGCTCGGCAAGTTGGCCACGCCGTCAGCGATCGAGTCGCTGGAAATTGGGCAGAAGAAAGGCGCCTCATCCGTCCGGCAGGCCTGTGCCATGGCTCTGTCCCACATTCAGAAGCAGCAACGGGCCAAAACTCCGTTGTCGGCGAACTCGTAAGGAGCGGGTATCGTGCACGACGCCAAGGTCTCCACAGCTGGCCCCGACGACGATCAAGTCCAGCCGCTGCTGACCCACGAAAAATCTCTCTCCCATAAGATTGCCGAAGGATCAGAGGCCGGCGATATCCTCGATCAACAGATGGTGATGCTGGGATTCCAGCTCATCACGCATTTGAACACCCTGATCAAGACATCCAGAATTCACGGACGCACCAACGCGGCCCTGGATAAGCCGGTCGAGGCCATGCTGACAATCGTCGCCACACTGACTCACGACCAGCCTGTCACCCTACGTCTTCAAAACGACTTCCTATTTCTCGGCGACAGCCATCTCAAGGTCAACGCGCAACAAATGATGGTAGTGACCAGCATCATCGATGCCATGAACAAGTGGCGCATCGGCGGCGTGACATTTTCCGCCTCGATCACCTCAAAGGATCTCAGGGAATTCTCCTACCTCTTCGTCACGCTCGACCCATCAGCCATGTCCGTCGAGGAGTTTCGCAGCGAATTGAAGGATCACGGTGTCTCCGGCATCGAGATCGAAGATCCCAGGGAACTCGTCCTACGGGAGGAAAAGGGAGGTACGGGTCGGGGTACCTCTTCCGAACCCGACTCCAAGGCCCAGCACAAGACCAACTCCAAAGCCGCGTATGGAAAGGCAGCCAATGCCCTGGGCCACCTCTCGCAGACGGCGCGCGACGGCGGGACCCTGAGTTTCAAACAAGCCAAGCGGGCGATTCAAAACATCGTCGATCTGATGATGCACGACGAATCGACGCTGCTCGGTCTCACGAATTTGCGCTGTCACGACCAATACACACACAACCACTCGGTCAACGTCGCTCTGCTTTCGATGGCCTTGGGCAATCGGGCGGGATATCCAAAGGTCGATCTCGCCGATCTTGGCATGGCAGCCTTGTTTCACGATGTCGGCAAATGCGCGATCTCCCTGGATATTCTGAATAAGCCCGGAGAGTTCACGCAGCAGGAATGGGACATCATGCGGACGCATCCCACAGAAGGTGTGCTGACGCTTATTGAACTGCGGGGACTGGCAAACGTGCCGGCCAGAATGGCTTCGGCCTCATTCGAACATCATATGAACTACGATTTCTCCGGATATCCAAAGCTCGCAGTGCCGTGGACCCAAAGCCTTTCGAGCCGAATTGTCACGATCGCCGATTGCTACGACGCCATGACGTCGTCCAGAGTGTACCGTCGCGAACCGCTTTCGCCCTCCAATGTATTGAAGTTCATGTTCGGCAAGAGCGGCCAGTCATTCGACCCCGTCCTGCTCAAACTGTTCGTCAACTGTGTCGGGATCGTCCCCATAGGAAGCGTCGTCTTGTTGGAGTCCGATGAACTGGCCGTCGTGCTGAAGCCTGCCGCCGACAAGAGCAACGCCGAACGTCCCACAGTGAAAATCATCGCCGACCCTCAGGGGAATCCGAAAGAAGACGGTCACGATGTGGATCTCACCGTCAAAGACGACGCAGGAGTCTACCTCAACAGCATCGTGCGACTGATCGACAATGCGGAGTATAAGTTCGACATCGGCAGATATTTTGTGTAGGCATTCCACCGCCTTGACAGCGCCCTGCCCCCCAGCTATCCTCCCGGGTTGAATTCACGCATTGCTGTCCCACTCATGGAGGAGTGCCTCATATGTCTATGAAGTTTCTGATCAGGAAGGCCGTCCTTCCTGTCGCTGCCATCGGTGCCCTGACGGTCGGTCTCGCCTCGACGATTGACGCGGCTGAGGCATTCAAAATGGGAGTGGTCGATCCGCAGTCCGTGCTTGAAAAATCAAAAGCAGGAAAGAAAGCCCTTGACGGACTGAAAGAATATGTCTCCACCCGCCAAAAACTCTTGTCCCGCGACGAAGAGGAATTGCGCAACACAGAAAAGACGCTGAAAGAGGCCTCGGCCAAACTCAGCGAGACCGAGAAAAAGGACAAGGAAACCCAATTCCGCTCGAAAATTCAGGACTATCAAAAGCGGGCGCAGGAGTTCAACCAGGAACTTCAAGGGAAACAGAAGGAACTGGTGGACGAGTACATGAAGAAAATCGCGGCGGCAACTCAGACCGTCGCGGAAAAGAACGGGTTCTCGCTTGTTGTGGACAAAGGCAGCGAACAAACGGTCAAGATTGTCATCTACAACAAAGACGCGATTGATCTGACCGAGCAAGTGATCAAAGAGTTCGACCGCGTCAACAACAAATAGCCTTCCTTCGACGACAGGGTCCCCCCCCGGACGGGACCCGTCATGTCTCCATTGGATAGTGCGCCTCTCTCCAGGCTTTGATGCCTCCGTCCATTGAGACGACATTGGTATAGCCCATTTGCTGCAGTGCGTCCGCGGCAAGAGCCGACCGGTACCCTCCTCCGCAGTACAGAATGATCGGCGCCTGCTTATCCGGAACGGCGGTTTCGATATCGCGCTCGATGATGCCTTTCCCAAGATGGCAGGCCCCCTTCGCATGATCTTTGGCATACTCAGAATCTTCCCGCACATCGATGAAATGGGCCACCTCCCCGCGGTCCAGCCGCGATTTGGCCTCCGCCACCGTACATTCTTTGACTCGTTGCCGTGCCGTCTCGACCAACTTCAGAAACCCCTCGTTGTGTTTCATGCCACTCTCCCTCATTGTTGTTCTCATCAAAAAAGAGTCGTCTGCCCGGTCGCTGGACGCCGGAACGTCCTCGGCACTTCCCCGTCTTTGGAAGCACGAAATCCCGCTTTCCGGCTGCTGAGGTCGAACAATTGCTCCACCATAGTCCAATAAGGGCCGCTTCCATGATGGCGGGAAAAAAATGCGCTGTTGTTCATGGCCCCGCCGCGAACCTCCTGAATACGATGCCTGATCTTCCTCACCCGATCCGGGAATGCTTCCGCCATTCGCTCGAGAAATACCTCTTCGAGGGAGCCCGGCAGCCTCAGGAGTGAGGTCATCGCCTCGACCGCCCCTGCACCCTTGGCTTGATCCAATAGGTCGGGAATATCTTCGTCGTTCAGCCCGGGAATAATCGGAGCGATGGAGATTCCGGTCGAGATCCCCGCCGCGGCCATCGACCTCATGACCTCGAATCGTTTTCGCGTAGAGGCCACATGCGGCTCGACCTGGCGCGCCACTGTATCATCGGCGAAGGGAATACTGAAGTAAACCCGGAGCCATGCCTCGCCATCCAGTTGTTGCAACACATCGAGGTCTCGGAGCACCAACGAGCCCTTGGTAATAATGGCAACCGGGTTCCGGTATTCCGCACAGATCTCCAAACATTGACGGGTGATTCCGAGCGAGGCCTCGATCGGTTGATAGCAATCGGTATTACCCGAGAACACGATCAAGTCCCCTTTCCATGACGGCTTGTCGAAGAGCCGGCGGAGCAACTGAGGGGCGTCGCGCTTGATGACGATCTTGGATTCGAAATCCGTCCCCGCGCCGAATCCCCAATATTCGTGCGACGGTCTGGCATAGCAATAGGCGCAGGCATGGAAACAGCCGCGGTACGGGTTCAAGCTCCAGCGAAACGGCAAATCCGGACTTTCGTTCTTGCTGAGAATTTCTCTTGTGGCGTCCTCGTAGAGCTGAAGCCGGACATGAGGGGCAGGTTCCAACAAATCCCGATGCTGAGATTCAAAGGGATTCGGAGGATTGTCTATGGTGCGCATGGCGCATCGTCTCTTCTCGGAGCACGCCTTGTCAACCTCGCATGCCCTTGGCGTTGATTGACTCCGATACACCTCGATGCTAGATTCCTGCCGCTCATTTCACGGGGAATTGTATGCACGATTTGCGAGCGCTCAGGGACAATCTGGATGCGATTCGGGAACGGCTCGGGCCGCGCGCAGCCGATGTCGGATGGGATGTGCTCCGCAAGCTCATCGAAGAACGCCGCGCCCTAACCGCCCAGGTGGAGCAATGGCGGCATGAACTCAAGAAAGGCTCCGAAGAAGTCGCGAGATTGAAGAGAGAGAAACATCCGGCCGACGACGCCGTCGCTGCGATGAAAGCCGTCGGCGAGCGCATCACGCAGGGAGAGTCGGAGCTTCGCGATGTGGAGAGCCGTCTCAACGACACCGCGCTCCGTATTCCCAATCTCCCTCACACCAGCGTGCCGGCAGGGCGGGATGCGTCCGACAATGTGGAAGTCCGTCGGATCGGAACCCTTCCCTCACTGAGCAGTCCCGCAAAGAGCCATTGGGAACTCGGCGAGACTTTGGGCATCCTGGATTTTGACCGGGCCGCGAAAATCGCCGGCGCGCGATTTGCGGTGCTGACCGGCGCCGGGGCGCGACTTGAGCGTGCGCTCATCAACCTCATGCTCGATACGCATACGGGTCGGCACGGATATCGGGAGGTCATCCCTCCCTTTCTTGCCAATCGTCAGACCATGACCGGGACCGGACAGCTTCCCAAATTCGAAGAGGATCTGTTTCGACTCCGCGACGAAGAGTTTTTTCTGATTCCAACGGCTGAAGTTCCGCTGACCAATCTCCACCGCGAAGAAACGCTTGCCGAGGATTCGCTTCCGATCCGCTATACGGCCTATACGCCCTGTTTCCGCCGCGAAGCCGGATCGTATGGCAAAGACACCAAAGGTCTGATCCGCCTGCATCAGTTCAATAAAGTCGAACTGGTGGCATTTACCAAGCCTGACCAGTCGTATGATGAATTGGAACGGCTGACCGGGCACGCCGAGACGATATTGCAGAAGCTGGAGCTTCCGTATCGCGTGGTCACTCTGTGCACCGGAGACATTGGATTCTCCGCCGCGAAGACATACGATATTGAAGTCTGGCTGCCGTCGCAGAAACAGTACCGTGAGATTTCATCCTGCAGCAATTTTGAGGCGTTTCAGGCAAGACGCGCGGGCATCCGTTTCAAAGCCGCCGGAAACAAAAAGGATTCGAAGACAGACTTTGTTCACACGCTGAATGGATCCGGACTCGCCGTCGGCAGAACCGTCGTCGCCATCCTGGAGAACTATCAGCAACCGGACGGTTCAATCTTGATACCCGATGCATTACGACCGTATATGGATGGGATGGAGCGGATTGTTGCTGAGGGGTGATCGCCGGCGTCTGTCAACAAGGCCTACGGCTATTCTGAAAAGACACGACAGCCGAACATGTCGGCAATTGTTCCGACGTTCAGAGGATACGCGACTCTATAATTGTTAATATGATCGGGAAATATCACGGAGGGGTGACGGAGCGGCCGAACGTGCCGGTCTTGAAAACAGATTTAGACCCTCAAGAACCTCCGAAAACCGCATAAACAGCGGCTTCTGATTGGACAGGATGGGTCATCTGTGGCTCATCCTGTTCTCATTTCCGCGCCCCAAGTGGACCCCGCTAACGACGTACATTCTTACCTGCTGATCCTACCTTCCCTACCTCTCTTCCTCTAACTCCGATGCCGCTCTCTTACAACCGGCACACCCCCCCACCGGCATTGGCAATCGGTCCCATTTGGGGTTTGCCCCACCAGGGCAAAAATGGCCACGGAACCGCTTACAAACGGGATTCCCCCTAATTTCAACCCACGAACGCGCTACAGACCAGGAGTCCATGCAGACCGGTAGGAGCGGAGAGTCCAGCCCATGTGTCTGTTCGGGCAGGTCCGCTAATCCTGGAATGCTAGTCCGAGTTTGAACTATTTAGCACTTCTTGAGCTGCCCGGTTAGCTCATCAATACATTTGTGATGCCCTGGAATGTGGCCATGCGGAAAGTGCGATTTTTTCTCCACCTTGGACAAATCCAGATTTGTCGCCTTCGTTGCAACGTACGCCCAGATTTCTGCAAGGTCGGCTTCCGCCGTGTCCGTAAGACGAAGGGTCAGGGTTTGGCTAATAATTTCCTCCCTCGCGCCATAATTTTTCTCGGATCAAAGTCGGTGACGCGCCCAGCGGCAAGATCCGCCACGAGACACGTCTCTTGACAGATCCACGAAAGCATGTGACATTATGTCACATGCGGCCTGGATCGTTACGGGAAGCCCGAAAGACCCTTGGGATGACTCAGGAGACCCTCGCGCAGACTCTGCACTGCACCCGCCGATCGATCATCCGCTATGAAGATGGCACTGTTCCGATTCCCATGGCGGTGGAATTAGCCCTCATGCAGCTCAGCTCCGCCCAGATTCCGCTAGCGGGAGTGGTTGCGGCTGGGGCACCCATTGAACCGATTCCTCAGATGGAACGCGTCGAGGTGCCGAAAAGCATGGTCGGTCGTGGCGAGACCTTCGCCCTTCGTGTGAAAGGCACGTCCATGCAGAATGAGGGCATCTTTCCAGGTGACATTGTCGTGGTGCAGAAACACTCGTCTGCCAGCAATGGCCAGACCGTGATCGCTTTGGTAAACGGCGAGGCCACGATCAAGACGTACCTCCGTAAGGCCGGTACAGTAGAACTCCATCCCGCCAATGACGCCATGCAGCCGATTATCATCAAGCCCTCGGACAGTTTCCAGATCGAAGGCATTGTCGTCGGCGTCATCCGTCACCTCCGAAAGTGAGGCTCAGGCCGTTGGCACCATGGATCGCCAGATTGTCTGCTTTGGGATTCCTGCCTTTGAAGTCGCCGTTGCTCGGCTTCACAGTCCCAGCCTCTCGACTCGACCACTGGCCATCGCTCCGTTAAATACCTCCCGGGCCTGCCTACGTGAAGTCTCATCCGAAGCGGAACAGGCAGGCCTTGGGATTGGCATGTCCGTCGAGCAGGCCCGACGGGTCTGTCCCTCCCTGCACGTCCTCTCCCCGGATCCCTCTCGCGTCCGTACGGCGGAGGAGTGTTTGCTTCAGGTCGTGAGACGCTACGCTCCGGTCTGGGAACCGGTTCAACCTGGTTTCTTCGTGATGGATCTGACCGGGACCGGACGACTCTTCGGACCAGCCTCTGATGTCGCGGCGAAGGTCCAGCATGAGGTGCTCGCTCAGTATCGACTTGATGGGGTCGCCGGTGTTGGGAGCAACAAGCTGGTGGCTCAGACTGCAGCGACGTTGATTCAGCCGTCAGAACTGTATGATGTCCGCCCAGGGTCGGAGCCGGTGTTCATGGCACCGCTGTCGGTACGCACCCTGCCAGGTCTGCAGCGGCCCTGCATGCGGCAAGTCTTGTCACGGCTCGATGATTTGAACCTCGACCGGCTCGGCGATGTCGCGGAGAGCCCGGTTGATGCGCTGGAAGTCGCATTAGGAGACTACGCCGGGCAGCTCTCTCGCTGGGCCCAAGGGATTGATTCATTGCCGGTGCTGCCACCGGCGAGTCAGCCTCATCTCGAAGAGATGGTCTTATTGGACCCGGATGAGATCGATGATTACGTGCTGACTGGCCGATTGCTCGACACGCTGCAACGGCTCTGCCGAATGCTGCGGAGTCAGCGCCGCGTCTGTGGCCGTCTGTCCCTCACGATCCGCTACCGCGATCACCTTGAAGTGACCAAACAAGAGCGCGTCACGCCCGAGACCTGCTGGGAATGTGATCTGTCCCCCGTGGTGCGGTCGCTCTTTCAGAAATGCATGCGTCGGCGCATTCGACTCCGTGCCATGACGCTCAGCATGGCCGGCTTGACTGGATTTGCCCAGCAAGGCGTGCTGTTTGATGCCCGGCCTGTCGAGGAACAGCGTCGGCAGGAGCGGGCTAAGAAGCTCTCCGTCGCGCTCGATCAGCTCCATGCTCGATTCGGTGAGCAGGCCATTCGGTATGGGAGGAGTGATTGAGTGGCCTTCGTCCACCTGCATACACATTCGTCCTTTTCGCCGATGTGGGGTATCCCGACAGTGAAGACCCTCTGTCAGGCAGCTCAATCACAGGGACAGGACTATCTCGCCCTCACAGATACCAATGGGCTGTATGGCGCGATCCGTTTTCTGGAGGTCGCCCGTGAGCATGGACTGAAGCCGATCATCGGTACGGAACTCGTCTCCGATCAGCACCGGGCCGTGTTGCTCGCGAAGAATGTCACGGGGTACGGCAATCTTTGCCGGATTCTCTCCGCTCGCCACTGCGATGCGTCCTTTGAGTTCATCGAGACCGTGACGCGGCATCGCACGGGACTGGTGTTGCTGTCCGATGATCCTGTCGCCCTGACTGCCTGGCTGGCGGAGTCGGAAGAGGATCTCTATGTCGAGTTGACCCCGGGTCTCGCCTTATCAGACATGGTCGCGTTGAGCCGGAGACAACGACTGCCGCCGGTAGCCACCACCCGCGCCGCGTTCCTGCACCCAGCCGACTATGAGGCCCATCGGTTGCTACGAGCGATCGCTGAAAACACGACCCTCTCACGACTCAAGCCGGGGCACTGTGCGCTCCCCTCTCACTGGCTCATGCCTGAACGTGTGCTCGCTGGACATCTGCCCCACGTGCCAGTAGCTGTCGCCAACTCACGGAGCATTGCTGAGCAGTGCTACACCGAGTGGGACTTCAAACAGACCATCTTTCCCTCCTTCCGTCAGCTCTCCTCGGACGCCGCCTTTGAAACCCTGCGCCGCAAGACCTATGACGGCGCCATCTGGCGATATGGTGCCTTGTCTCCCGTCGTCCGAGAGCGCATCGAAAAGGAACTCACCGTGATCTGTGACAAGGGCTATGCCGACTACTTTCTCGTGGTGGATGAAATTGTCCGTCAAGCGCCACGAACCTGTGGTCGAGGATCTGCTGCCGCGTCGATCGTGTCCTATTGTCTCGGGATTACCCATGTGGATCCGATTCGACATCATTTGATGTTTGAACGATTTCTCAATCCCGGGCGTGACGATCCGCCAGACATCGACATTGATTTCCCATGGGACGAGCGACCAAAGATTCTCGACTGGGTGTTTGCCCACTATGGACACCAACACGCGGCCATGGTCGCCAATCAGAACACCCTCGCCTCTCGGGCCGCCTTGCGTGAGATTGCGAAGGTGTATGGCCTGCCCGCCGGTGAGATTGGCAAGGCGCTGAATTTTCTCCAGCGGCGAGCGGACTTCGTCGATGTGCGACCAGGGACGACGGTGCAAGACTGGGCGCGGGACGTCTGCAGGGCCTTGAACCTGAGGAACCCTTGGCCAGAGATTCTCTATTGGTCCACGCAATTGGACGGTCATTTCAGGAATCTGAGCCTCCATCCCGGCGGTGTCGTGTTAGTTCCGGATGAGATCCGGCGTTATGTACCGGTTGAGATCTCCGCTTCTAACTTGCCAGTGATCCAATGGGAGAAGGATCAAACCGAAGACGCGGGGCTCGTCAAAATCGATCTCTTAGGCAATCGCTCGCTCGCTGTCATCCGGGATGCCATCGCGGCCGTCGCCCGCAACACTGGCCGGGTCATTGACTATGCGACGTGGGACCCGATCACTGATCCGGCCACCAATGACCTGATTCGGCGCGGCGAAACGATGGGCTGCTTCTATGTGGAGTCTCCCGCAACTAGACTGTTACTCAAGAAGCTCTGGGGTGGGATGCCACCAGAGCGACACGCCGTGGCCGATGTCTTTGAATATCTCGTGGTGGTGTCGTCGCTCATACGCCCCGCTGCGAATGTGTTCGCCGATGAATTCGTGCGTCGAGCCCATGGGCAGCGCTATCAGTCACTTCATCCCTTGTTTGATGAGGTCCTCGCGGAGACGCACGGCATCATGGTTTATCAGGAAGATGTCATGAAAGTGGCGGTCGCACTAGGTGGCTTTTCCGTGGAAGACGGCGATCAGCTTCGGAAGGTGTTGAGCAAGAAGCACAAGGAACGGCAACTACGAGACTATCAATGCCAGTTCTATCAGGGAGCCATGGCCCGTGGTGTGGAGTGTCGCGTGATCGATGCGATCTGGGCCATGATCATGAGCTTCGCCGGCTATAGCTTCTGTAAGCCGCATAGTGCGAGCTATGCCCAGGTCAGTTTCAAATCAGCCTACCTGCGAGCCCACTATCCAGCGGAGTTCATCGCCGCAGTCGTGAGTAATCAAGGCGGCTACTACTCGGCCTTCGCGTACCTCTCGGAGGGACGACGGATGGGGCTGACGATCCTGCCGCCGGACATCAACGCGAGTGTGTGGGTCTATACCGGATCAGGGACCATCGTTCGAGTGGGTCTGATGCAGATCAAAGGCGTGCAAGAAGACCTCGTCACACAGATCGTTGTGGAGCGAGAAACGAACGGTCCTTACCGATCGCTGTCAGAGTTTCTGAGTCGCGTGAAGCTCGACTACGCGCAAGCGAAATTGTTGATCAAAGCCGGATGCTTCGACTCCATCGCTGGAGAACTCACCAGACCAGCCCTTTTGTGGCGTGTCTTTGCCGCGCAAGCGGCCAAGCCACCGAGCTCCATCCCCATTCCCACGGAGTATTCAGCCCAGAAAAAACTGCAGCACGAGCTCGCCCTCTTTGGCTTTCCCTTACACTGTCACCCACTCGATCTGTTTACGGAGCTACTGGCTGCGACCACTCACATATTCGCGAAGGACTTAAATCAGTATGTCGGGAAAGAAGTGACCCTCATCGGTTGGCTTCTTACTGAGAAGATCGTCTCCACCAAGAAAGGTGAGCCGATGGAGTTTATGACTCTGGAGGATCAGACCGGGATGTATGACGCAACGGTGTTTCCCAACACCTACCGAACCTACTGCCATCTGCTCGCGGCGAACCAAGCTTACATGCTGACAGGCCTGGTAGAAGAGCAGTTCTCAACTGTCACGGTCACCGTGAAAACCCTCCAACTCCTGACCACCGGTGGAATCCCGGCACCGAGTGAGTCTCTTGAGGAGCAAAGCGTGTAGCCAGTACACTCTCACCCCATGCTCCTCTCTCCCTTCATTCGCTTCGGGACCTCCACCTGGACCTATGAAGGCTGGCAAGGCCAGGTCTACTTGAAGAAGTATGCCAAGACGACCTTTGCGCGGGAATGCCTGGGCGAGTATTGTCAGTATCTCCACAACGGTGACCCGTGCTTTCGCACGGTCGGCAATGATTCCACGTTCTACCGTCCACCGACAGCCAACCAACTGCGACACTATCTCAATCAGATCCCCGAAGACTTTGAGATGTGCTTCAAGGTGTGGGAGGAGATCACCATTCCGACTTACGCGAAGCAGGCTCGGTATGGCACAAAGGCTGGACAACCGAATCAACGATTTCTTGATGCAAAGCTCTTCAATGATCTCGTGCTCACACCTTATCGAGAAGCCAAGTTCGAGCCACACACCGGCCCATTCTTGTTTGAATTCCAACGGCACGGGATGTCGAGTGAGGAATTCTGCTCGCGCCTAAATACGTTTTTTGGTCAACTCCCCCAGGACTTTCGCTATGCGGTTGAAATCCGTAACGCGGGGTTACTGGGTCAGGACTATCGCAACGTCTTGGAGAATCACGGCATCGCCCATGTCTACAATTATTGGTCCTACATGCCTTCGTTACGGGACCAGCACCAACGGATGGAAGAGCGCTTCACGGCGCCCTTCACGGTCCTGCGTCTCCTCACGCCGCTTAAGATGTCCTATGAAGCAGCGAAGAAACGAGCGGAGCCGTATACGAAGATTGTGGAAGAGCTGCCAGAGATGCGGCGAGAGACGGTGGAACTGGTGAAACAAGTGATGGCAGAGAAGCGAACGGCCTATGTTTTGGTGAATAACCGCAGCGAAGGGAATGCTCCCCTCACAATACAAGCTCTACGGAATGCGCTCCAAGTGGCGGAGACATGAGCTTTGCCTATTTCCATTTTTCTGCTCCCCATACCTCGCGGGCGTCTGTGATCATTGTGCATCCGATTGGGGAGCCGCACAAGGTTGAAAGGCGTCAGGGAGTGCTGGCAAGGGAAACGCCGAGGCCGGAGCTGGAGATCCCGACAAGAAGGGCTGAGCGCTCGTGTCGCTCAGCCCTTGTCGCCGGCTAGAAGCTATTTCCCGACAATGTCTCCACGTAGCCCGCCGATAATTGCAAGGAGCTCACCCTTCTCAGGCTGTGGCACCTTGAACTTGTCAAGCGTGGTGACGAGGTGTGCTGCCACCTGATCAAATTGTATATCTGTGATTTTCATTCCCTGATGCGTGGCTGGCATGGCCCGCCCGATATACGTACAGGGGCCACCGGTTGCTGCACAGACCATTAACACGTTCAATTGTTTGAAGCGCGCCTGTCTGTCAGGTGGCAATCCTCCAAAGGATGACGCCAGTTTGGGATCAGCAAAGAGCCGGTTCCCAAAGTCACTGACCACAGCGGAGATGGCGTCGTACCCACCGAGGCGTTCATAGAGAGTTTTCTGACTCCCCGCTTGTGTAGATGGAGGGGAACCGGCTGTAGCAGATCGAGGACTGCCGGTTACGAACACAAGCAGACCTCCAAGTGCTGCTGATACGACGAAGACCTTACATGCTGTCCGTGCACTCGTTGTTATAGCCATGACATACCCCCTTTAGAAAAATTGATTTGGAACCTACGAAAACTACATAGGCATCTGTAGATGTTTATCGAGGAAATATCTGTCATGGAGATGACAAAGCCGAATACAGAGATCATGCCGAGATTACCGACTATTCGATCAAATCCCACAGAACTCTCTGATGATGAAGCGAACGGTGTCACTCTGCCAAACCATATGATGAGCGATTGGCTCACCCTGTGTTATGAAAATGCCAGCCTTGGATCTTCGCACACGGTGGTGTGTGGTGTATGGAGAACGATACAGCGTGAACGATCGCAATGGCTTAGGCCTCCATTTTCAAAGCAGGTTCTAGTACCTCGGCTACTGCAATGCATAGAGTGGCCCGATTTCATCAGGCTCGTCCTTCTACAGAGGCCTGTGAAATTAGGAGACGGTCAGCCTATCGCAGGGGAAGAGGGTCAGACATAACCCATGTGAAATGAAGAACCCCGCCCTTACAGGCGGGGTCTCCTTACAATTCAAGCTACGCTTGACCCGTCTCCTGCTCGCGCTGGTGCCGTACATACGGGCGAATCGTGACTTCGCTGATGCCCATCACAGAGTTTCATCGACGGCCATCTTTGCACCAGGCGAGCAACAGACGGCTCCTGGCTCACACCCCCACCCTCCCAGGTGGGGAACTCCCGCGTCATTAGAACCGAAGCAGACTTCCGAAGGTGACGGTGTTTATTCTGGCTGCTTCTTCTTCATAACTGAGTTTCCATCGTCCGTGTAGATACCCAATCGAAAGTGCGAGCGCCTCGGTCAACTGATATCGTGCCAACACTTCCCCCTGGTAAATCTTTTCGCGCGCGCCAAGAAAGTCATCACCAGGCAAACCCGACGTGTAGTTGGTTTGCTCAAGATCAAAGCCTCCTAGCAGGGTGAGTTTATCCGTGAAACGCGCCTCCAACTCCGCTTCGACATAGTGTGTGACATAGGAGATGTCCTCTCCAATTTGTGGATTGTGTCTCCCGTCAGCCAGCCCTCGCTCGTAGTGGTATCCGACCACCAATCCGATTCCTGGCTTGATTTCCCACATGATATGTGTCCCAAGAGTCCAAAAGCGAGTATTCCGATGCGCAAAGCTCTCGTTGTACGATCGGTCTCCGTATCGAGCTAACCCGCGAATGGTGACATTCTCGAGTAGCTTACGCTCCAGTTCTGCCGTTCCAAAGTGTGTCGTGACGTACTCACCCCCACGATCCGATGATCGTAATTCACCGGGACCGTGATTGCCCAAGAAGAGGTGCGGACCGTAGTGATACCGCATCCGGAAGATAGTCTCTCCTCCTGGAAGTGCTTGAGTCAGCTGCGCGCCATACGTGCCATGAGAAAAAGCGGCCTGGTCGGTAAAGACAAACCCTTGGGCTCGTGCCGTCAGGTCGGTTCTCCCCCAGCTCGATTGCAATGATCGCGTGAGGTGGGCAACGGGTTCAAACACCCCGCTTGAACCTTGACCGGTGGTCTGAATGACCGGTTGTGTAGGATCCTCTTGCAGTGACAATCGCTGAGACGCCGAGAACAGCGCAACGTCATCGGTATAGAACGCATTCATCTCTCCGCCAACATGCCATCCTGATTCAGACTCGACGTCCATCTTCATATCCTTCATCTCAGAGGCGTCCAAGCTCATATCAGTTTCAGCCTGGGCCTGGGAGCACAGCAGCAACAACACCAGGAACGGCCACCCACACCATCTAATTAGCTGTACTTTCACGCACGCCACCAATTTGTATTGAAAGCATTCTTTAATGCCGAACCATTCGCCCCTGGATCTAGCGAGAGCCTCACACGACTGTCCGAATACACATAGCGCCTGCACTGGTATTCACTTTTTCCTCAAATCTTGTACGCAGGAGAGGCCCAACAGGGAGTTTCATCGCACGCAATACCCCCCTCGTTTACTTGTAATAGATAAATGCAAACTGGCGTTGTAGGCTTGGTTCGTACTTTATAGGGAAAGCGCACACATTTCTGTCACTTATAAGACAAGGAGTTCAAATTTCTCGTATTCACTGAGGGGAATGCCCCCGCTGAAATCAATTCGCAGCTTGGTTTCAGTGGAACAAACATGGTCTTGAGAATGCCTGACATGCAGCTGTGGGTAGGCGAGCAGTAACCCTCTTCCACCTGGGGTCGGCCTTGCAGTTCTTTGAATAGCTATGGTTGCCGAAGCCCGATGAGGGTTCGCCGCTTCTCAAGCGAAGTCTTGAGTTACGGATATCAGGAGGCCTCTTTTATTTTGCGAGGCTTCTCACATAATGAACAAGCTTCCACACTTCCTCGTCCGATAAATCCGGGAACGCCATCATCCCTGTCCCTGAAGAACCGTACTTGGTAATCCAGAACAGTTGCCCGTCAGAAATCTCGCGCATCATCGCACTGCATGTGAAATCGCGCGCCGGCGGCATCATTCCCCCGCTGACCGGTCCTTTCCCCTCTCCCCGCTTGCCGTGGCACAGCGCGCAGGCCATCGGCTTCGCGTCGTGAAGATACAATCCTTTTCCCACCTGAAGGACGTCGCTGGAAGCAGGAAGCGGATTCGTCTTAGCTAACATGTCTTCTGGAGCATTGGCAGTTTTCCTCGGCTGAACACAGGAACTGTTTTGCCCCCCTTCGGAGTCGGCCGCTACAGCCTGCTGGGTGAATGGGATAAGCCAGAGGATCACGGCCATCGTTGCTATCACGTTCTGTTTTGTCCTCATTGAATTCATCGTGCACTCCTTTTATTACAGAAGCCTTAGTAGGCATCCTGTTGAGTCCGAGCACCTTCGATCTGTATCAGTCGTCAGGGTGATGCTTGATCTCCGTGCGACTTTCCATTTGTGGTACTCCGGAGTTACCTCTCGATCATGATCGGCAAAGGATGCGGAGTGTGCGTTCGACGCCCACCGGCGGATGCCCGGCCCTCTCAGGCTTCGGATAGAATGGCTCGATGATTGCCGCCAGTCCCCTCACACCGAATGACATGACCTCTCTCATCAAGAAACCGCTCGAGACGGTACCTTCCAATGAGGTCTTGGAAAGTGGCACGTATATCCGTGGGGATTTCGCTCGAGATAATCTTGATGTTCAGGTTCCGCCACCCAAAATGGACCTGCGGGCCGAACCTCCGTCACCACCTTGCCGGGCCAAAGGCCCGACGCATCGACATCGGCGATGACTTCCTCTGCTGTTCGGCGTTGAGTATCGGACGTGTAGTAAATTCCTGATCGATAGGACATGCCCACATCGTTGCCCTGGCGATTCAGTGTGGTCGGGTCGTGAATTTGAAAAAATACCTCCAGTAGAGTGCGGAACGCCAGCTTGTCACGGTCAAACACGACTTCAATCGCCTCTGCATGGGTACCATGACGACGATAGGTGGCGTTCGGCACATCGCCACCGCTATAACCTACCCTGGTTGAAAGCACTCCTGGCAGCTTGCGAATGAGACCCTGCATCCCCCAGAAACACCCACCGGCCAATATGACCGTTTCTGTTTGACTCATATAACGCTCCTTAATCATCATCTCACAGGACGGAGAGACCGCCGCTGCGACGTTTTCACGTACCGCAGAATGTTTGATAGCAGGCCGTCACCTCAGCAGGAGCCGGGGTGGCGTAGGCGTCCAGTTCAGGGTCTTCATCAAACGGTCGAGTGACGGCTTTCAACAGCCGCTCGAATGGTGCAAGGTCCGTATTGTCCGTGGCGGCAGCCAACGCTTCTTCAACGCGATGATTTCGAGGAATGTACAACGGGTTCACGCGTCGCATTGCTGCAGCCCGCGCCTCCGTCTTCAAGGACTCGCGGTCGAGACGCATGCGCCACTGTCTCAACCACATTGCGAGTGCTGAAGGCTCACGAAACACCGCCTGAAGGGGACGGTCGTTACCCTCCGCTGCGTCGACGAGGTATCGCCAGGCGAGCGTGTAATCGGCGCCTCGTGCGTGGAGCAATGCCAACCATTCATTGGCCAGTACGTCGTCTCCCTCCTCCGTTGTCGCAAGGCCAAGTTTCTTCCGAATGCCTGCAAGCCAATAATCATAATAGCGAGCGGGAAACGTTTCTAAAATCTCGAGAAACGGGGCAACCTTAGACTCTCGTGAGCCATTGGTCATCACCGGAGCAATGGCTCCGGCAAGACGTGCTAAATTCCAACGTATAATGTGCGGCTGGTTGTGATAGGCATACCGACCCTGCGTGTCGATCGAGCTAAACACCGCATGCGGGTCATATGCCTCCATAAACGCACAGGGCCCGTAATCGATGGTCTCGCCGGAGATCGTTGTGTTGTCCGTATTCATCACGCCATGGATGAAACCAACCAACATCCAGTGCGCGACAAGACTCGCCTGTCGATCAGCCACGGCCCGGAACCATTCCTGATACCGATGAGGATGGTCGGCGAGCTGAGGATCGTGCCGTCGAATTGCATAATCCACGAGTCGTTGTACCTGGTGTGGTTCCTCACGGGCCGCGAAGAATTCAACGGTGCCGATTCGCAGATGACTGGCCGCGACGCGCGTCAATACAGCCCCCGGCAGTGGACGTTCACGAAAAACTGATTCGCCTGTCCAGACCGCGGCAAGTGCGCGTGTGGTCGGAATACCCATGGCATGCATGAATTCTCCGATGAGGTATTCCCGAAGGACCGGACCTACCGCTGCCTTTCCATCTCCACCACGAGAGAAGGGGGTTGGTCCAGACCCCTTTAAAGCCAAATCTCTGCGTAGACCATCCTTGTCTACCACCTCACCGAGGAGCAGCGCCCGGCCATCACCGAGTCGCGGTGCGAAGTGCCCGAACTGATGACCTGCGTAGACCTGGGCGATCGGTGTTGCTCCGACCAGCGTTTCGTTTCCAGAAAGGAATGCACTACCTGCTGGGCCATTCAGTATTTCTATCGGTAGACCCAGTTGAATACCTAGGTCCGTATTCAAGCGAAGAAGCTTTGGAGAGGGCACCGGAGTAGGTTGCCAGGGAACGTACATACCTTCGAGTTCCCTGGCAT
Organism: Nitrospira sp. KM1; assembly: GCF_011405515.1. Classification (NCBI taxonomy): domain Bacteria; kingdom Pseudomonadati; phylum Nitrospirota; class Nitrospiria; order Nitrospirales; family Nitrospiraceae; genus Nitrospira; species Nitrospira sp. KM1. The sequence goes on from NZ_AP022671.1 coordinate 1,034,419, forward strand.
AGGTATTGTCAAACTGGATAAGCGTATCCATCATGAAAATCTGTATGACATCGCCACCAGTCAACCTCTCCCCTCAAGGCTCACAATGGCAGCCCTCAATCTCGGGCTATTGTTTTTGTAAAACCGGATAGCCCAGCGTGTAGATCCATTTGTCGGCTTCAGCTGCGTGTGCAGGGGCCAATCCCTTAGCAGGCATGTGACAGGGGATACATTCCGCTTTATAGTTTTTCGTGACAGAGTGAGTCATGTCTTCCTTGTTGAAGAGCCCCCAGGCCCACCCGTCTCCCCACACCTTCGAATCTTTATACCGTCCCTTTGTATCACGCACGAGCACAAACCAGCCCTTGACGGTGGTAGCATGGCCGACTGCAAGCCCGGTACTCATCGCCATCGTCTCTGCGTTTAAGAGTTCCTTTACCAGTACGGCGCCGTCCGGGAACTGCCCAGTCTTTTTATAGTGGGCAATCGTTGAGGGCTGCGTATACACCGTGTGATACTCATGAAGGCCCGGACCACTTTTCTCCAGTTTCTCATCCGCATTGGCGTGAGCCCAGGTGCCAAGTGTGGGCCAGTCTCTGTAGTTATCCGGGACGCGGAGCGCCCCCGTAGCCGTATCGACATTCGGTGCAAACGGTCCTTCTTGCTCCGCATTGGATAAGCCGGTCAGCCACAGAGCCCCACATGCAATAGCAACAACTCCCAAAAGCATTTTCTTCATGATCCCTCCCTTTACCTAATGATAGTTATGATTACCCAGCACTAAGAGTATCGAAATGGTGAAATAAGAATACACTTTGGCTCGCCAAGACTTCTGTCATCTAGGCGACAAATTCGGTAGATCCCTGGCAGGAATAGCATCAAGTGTGACGATTCGGCTGAGAGCGTCAAGGTCTCGCACACACACGTAGCCCCTCGTGTAGGAGAGAATGTCTTGGTCACGCAGGGTTTTCATAATGGCACTCACATTGGGACGGGACGCCACGACAAGCTCAGCGAGTTCCTCATGGGTCATTCGAACGTCCACGATATAGCCGACGCCATGGTTGCAGGGCTGCCCCTCGAAGCACATCAAGTCAACGAGTGTCATTGCAACCCGCCTTTGTAACGGCGAAGTTAGTTGCCACTGCAACCGACGATCAAGGAAGTGCAGCTGGTGACCATAGGTTTCTAGAAGTCCTTGCCGCAGATTTGCATCGGCCTGAGAGGCTCTTTCAATACTCACTCGATCAAGCTCCAACACAGTGGCCGTTCCATTTGCGACTGCCGATTCTGCATTCTGAAAGATCGAAAGAACGGTTTTTGACAAGTGCTCGCTATTGCAACGGTTTCCCCAATTTAATTGTGATATCGGTAACTTAGGCCTTTCCGTTGGTTCCACTGTATTCCATCCTTTCTGTCTGTTTCAACAGAGTTTTGACACAAATTTGTCACACCTAGTCCGTACATCAATCGAATCAGGCAGTCATGTCTCCGATGAAAATACAGTACCTGAGCCATCCTCATCAGAAGACAACGCAGCCCACAAGAAACAAAAGTAGCCCCCTCGACTCGGCATTTGAGAAATGCATCAACATGATCATTCCTCAGATCGCCCGGTGAGTAGCAATTGCCTCCCTCATCCCTCAGGAGATCCCACGCCAAGCCTGTTCTGTTTACATGCTATCGGGTTTACGGTCAGGCCAGTGCTGCCAAAATCCCTAAATGCCCGCACAGAGGGAACCCCGTGTCCCTGTACCCATGCGGGTTGCCATACCAGTGCTATGAGAACACGGTCGGGGCATGTCGCCTAGCGACGGCACCTCCCGTGCGTCCTTACCGTGAAAAGACTTCGAGGATTTCATCCAGGGAGCGGATCGTCCCCAACAACAACGGATCACCAAACCGCTTATTATGGCGATTCTCCTTCACCTTCAATAAGCCGATCACCAGATTGTTGAAGTCGTCCAGTTTTGCCGTCTCAAAATAGGTGATGAAGTCCAGGTCATCCAGCCCGCTGGAATGATACAGCTTGCGCTTGACGGTTTTGAGATATGCCACTGTCGCATCCGTATGCTCCTTCATCAAAGCGGCACGCGGATCGTGCGGCATCATCCACCATTCAGCATCTTTGCGGATAGGAACCACCAGGACATACGGACTGCTCGGAGGTGGAGGAGTCTTCAGTTCAGTCTTCAACTCTTCAGGAAAACTCGGGACATAATTTAACGCCTTTGTAATCCCGTTGAACGTGTCGGTGTTCTTCAACGCTTTCCCGAACGTCGTGCCCATGAAGTCGATCAGAACATTCTGGTTGTGACTCATTTCCTTGGAGTGAATCCTCAGGAAAAAGTCAGCTTTCTCAGATAATCCTCGCAGCAAGTACGTATCGATGGTCATTTGCTCTGAATACTTCTGGAACACACTTTTTGCCTCCGCCACGGCTTTCGTCCGGGCATCGCGATCCAGTTTCCACCACTCGTCCCCAACCTTGAAGACGGCGAAGGTGGCATAGATCCCGGGTTCCTTCAATAACTTCTCCCGATCCGCTTCAGCACCAGCTATTTGCGCACAAAGCATGAAAGTCAAAACCATCACGGCGAGGATAGATCGCTGTCGCATCACTTCTCCTTAGGCATAAGGTTGTCCCATTGTCGGAACCGGTCCCGCTTAGTGTGAAATTTTCGCGGCGAGCACATCGACTTGTTCGATTTGTGGGGGTTTAGCCAACAGATCAGGAGCTTTCGCCATCAGGGCGGCCGCAATCTGCCCAGCCAGGTGCGCTTTACGCCCCGCCTCGTCAGCAAAGGCATCGAAGATGCCAAATGTGGTTGGCCCTAACTTTAGGGCAAACCAAATCGGTGTGGCGGCTTCCTGATTTGCCAAGGCAAGGCCACCTTCGAGAAAGCGAGCCACCTCCGCTTCCTTGCCTGGCTTGGCCTCCAACCGCACTAGCAATGCCACTCGTACCATGTTTTCCATCCTTTCAGAAATTAACTAATTGCTATGCGCATCCTAGCATGTGAGTTAAGGATTGGTCTATTGGCAATAATGCCAATTATGCTACAGTTCTCGCCATGCGAATTTACATCGTGGCACTACAGAACACCTTCGATACTGGCTTATCTACTCTTCTTGATACCTTCAGCGTGGCAAATGAACTCGCAGCATCTTCGAAAGCATTGACGACGCGCTTCGATGTCACCATCGTGGGTGTCCGATCCCGAGTGACCACGAGTCACGGCCTGTCGATCCCGGCAAGACGAGCAACGGGACTGGCTCATCCCGATATCGCCCTGGTGCCGGCCGTGGGGGCGAAGATGCCCGATACGTTGTCCCGCCTTCTTGACCAACGAGAGATCGTGGACGCACAAAGCCTCCTGCGGCACTGGTTCCAGCGGGGCACCATGCTTGGGGCTGCCTGCACGGGCACGTTTATCCTTGCAGAGGCCTCCCTACTCAACGGCCATCATGCGACGACTTCCTGGTGGCTGGCTCCTTTCTTTCGTGAACGGTATCCCCAGGTAGTACTGGACGAGTCGCGTATGATTGTCCACTCGTCACCCTTCATCACTGCCGGAGCCGCGCTGGCGCATCTCGATCTAGCATTGTGGCTCGTGCGCCACCGTAGTCCCGCATTGGCGGCCCTGACTGCCCGTTACCTTGTAATTGACTCGAGACCAATGCAGGCGACCTTCGCCATTCCTGACCACCTGGCTCACGCAGATCCATTTGTGGAGCGGTTCGAACGATGGGCCCGCCGTCGTTTGGGTGACGGCTTCTCGCTCCATGATGCCGCCCGTGCCGTGAGGACAAGTCCACGAACATTGACGCGTCGGCTGCACGCCGTGATCGGGAAATCTCCGCTTGCCTATTTCCAGGATCTTCGTGTCGAGCGCGCCGTCCATCTGCTACAGACCAGCAACCATAGTGTGGACCAGATTGCCGACCGGGTAGGCTATGCAAGCGGGGCCACGTTGCGAACCCTCATCCAACGGAAAATTGGACGCGGCGTACGTGAGCTGAGAGCACGGGCCTAGTAGTTGTGCAAGATTGGAGGTTGTTTCATAACTTACCACTTATGAAGCAAGGTACTTGCAGAGAATAATGGAGAGACAATCCACTTTTCCGAGGCAGCGACTCATCTGCATTGCCACTCACGGATAGGGTTGCTCGGCGAGCTGGTTGATCTTCGGCTTGCGCGAAAACCAGAACCGGCACGAGTACTAGAATGCATCCAACGACAATTCCCAAAAATACTTTGAGTCGGCCCATTGGTCCTCAGATTAACTGAATATCCAACCGTCTTTATACATCAGCAGTAGAAGAGAGGAGCAGAATAGTTTATACGAGCTTGGAAGTTGTTACAGAGGTTACCACTTACATAGAAAACGACCTTATCGGTCACGATCGTTTCCTCGGTTCCGCTCCATGTCCGGAGTACGGCCTCGTCCCCCGAGATAGCGCACCAGATCCACAGCGAGCTGCCGGTCTGCTCCTTGATCAGATCGTGCGAGCGTCTTCAGAACCTGCTCGTAGTGGTGCATGACCTCCCGCTGCTTCCTCGGCATGTGGGTGACTCGTCGCTGACGATCGAGCACCTTCGCCTCGGTCGTGCGATCACGTAGATGCTGAACCTTCCACCGTTCCTGTGTCGTACGGTGAATTCGGCTTGTCGTCGTGGCCTCAATGCCATGCTCCCGTAACGCCTCCGCAAATCCCTCCCGCCAGCGCTGCAGATCGGCCTTCCTGGCATTCAAACGAACTCCATCAAGACCTGCGGCTTTCACCGTCAAATGCACATGTGGATGTGGAGAGGGATGGGGATCCGGATCGGTCTCGAAGGTATGAAGCACCATTGCGTACTGAAACCCGGAGAACTCCCGTGTGGCGAAGTCACGGGCCGCCCGCTGCACTGATAATGGATCGGTCCTGGTCGGCATGGAGAGGACGAGGTGAAAGGCGTCGCGCATCGTCGAGTCTGCCGCGATGGGCATCCCGCCATCGCGCCATTCAGCTTTCAGATCGGCCACGGCCTCCTTCCCGACAATCACTTGGCCGCCTTGATCCTCGATCTCAAGCTGGCCATCACGCGAAATGTAGGTGAGGTTGTTCGAGATGCCCTTCATCCCCTTCGGTGCCCTAACGAGTTTCACCACGACTTGTGGCGAACGGCGAACCATGGCCTGAAGTTTCTGCCGCACATAGGTCGCACGAGCCTGTGCCGTGCTGAGCCGTCCGCCGGTACTCACGAACTTAGCGAAACTCAGACGAACATTCCTGCTGCGACGCGGTCGCGGGAGGGTCTCCGTTGAGACATTGAAGAGCCGACTCCCCCACTCATCCAACTTCTGGTCAATTTGGCTGCCTGTTGAACTCATTGGAGATGCCAGCGGTCCACGGACCCGCGTAAGACATCGGACACCTTCTTTGTATGGGCCTGGATCACGCGAGAGAGTTCGGTGATGACTTCAACCCGAAAGGCGGCTCGGTTCTGAGGCGCGGTATTCAAGACTTTGGTAATCTGGTTCAGGTTCCTCCCCAAGGCGAGGAGTTGTTGATTCGACCGGGCCAAGGTCTCCAATTCCGGCTGTCCGACCTGTGGCTGCCCGGTCAACTTGGTGCGGACCATCGCCACCAGCCATTTCGTCGGCACATAGCCTTCTTGACCGGCCATCTTCTTCAGGGCGGCGAGCTCTGAGGCTGTCAGGTTCAGTTCGATGCGAGCGATCGCCCGTTCTCGCTTCGGGGTGACACGACTCCGAGGCGTAGGGGCCGGGGTGGCTCTCCGATCCATGGTCTGCCGAATGGCGTTCCGCAACGCATGGCTCGGTGTGAGTCCGTGGGCCTGACACCAGGCCTGCCAGGGCACCTTCAGTTCCCCCAAATCCACAGTCACCGTGGTCGTCCGTTTCGCCCGCTCCCCCATCAACTCACCCATACCAGCCTAAATTTGGCCACCCCGCGCCCCTCACCAAACCGGTGTCGAAGTCTGGCTATCGGAGGGTCACAGAACAGTCGCACAAGGATACGATAAACCCATAATGTAAGACAACTACGGGCAACAGCCATATCCTGCAACCTCCTAAAATCGGCCTTACACCATGCCTACGACGATACGGATCTAAGACCACCGGTCAACCGTTCGCACTGGGCTAAGGACGTCAGAAATGGGCCCCGGATCGGCCGGTCGGTGGAGCCTCAGGCAGGCCGGGTATGCCGGCACCCCCGATCAGCTGGTATGGTTTCCAGCCATTCTGGGCTCCCCCATGTGAAGGAGATGCTCTTCTTGTTATCCTGAGACACAAGGCACCGCCTGTGCGTTATTGAGGCGACAACCATGCGCATGACCGGGCCGAACGTTCTTCGATGCCTTTTGGCCATCTGCTTGATGAGCGGGCTCGTGGCCTGTGGCAGCTTTGCCAACTGCTTCAATAGTGGGTTCGCTCCCGCCGCCTGTGGCGGGGGGTATAGCGAGAGCAACGTTGCTTCTCTACCGCAGCCCACGGCCACCTCGGCGGAAGGTCGCTGGACGGGGGTGACGCCCACAGGTCGCACCGTTTCTGGACTGGTCCTCGAGGACGGCTTCTACTGGCTGTTCTATACGGCAAGAGACCATCCCAACATTCTGGCTGGACTGGTGCAGGGAACTGGCACGTCCCACTCTGGCTCCTTCGGTTCCTCGAACACCAGGGATTTCAATCTGGAAGGCGCGGGCCTTCGCTCAGCGACAACGAATGGCAGCTATGTTCCGAACAAGAGCTTCCTCGCGACGATCGCGTATGTCACTGGCGACACAGAGAGCTTCACGAGTACCTATGATGTGGACTCGGAGCCTGCCCCAAACCTGAATCTGGTCGCCGGGACCTATGCTGGGCTCCGCGCCGACAACTCCACGGTCACAGTGACCGTGGATTCCACCGGGACGCTTTCAGGTCATTCCACAGATGGATGCACCGTTACGGGGACCTTGTCTCCTCGGGGAAAGGGAAACGTCTTTCATACCTCGGTGACATTCGGAGGGGGCGCCTGTCGCCAGAGAACCGAGACGGTCACGGGGGTGGCCTTGTACGATGCCGCGACCAACCGGCTGTACATTGCCGCGCTCAACAATGTCCGGACCACCAGCTATCTTTTCCTCGGCACAAAGCGGTAAGCCCCACCGGTTCGATGTTCTGCCCTAGGGTATCCATTTTGATGGGGCATGATGGGATCCCATCATGCCCCATGAATGGATCGATAAGATCACGAGGACAGGATCTCTCGAACCGCAGTAGAGGCAAAGAAGCCCTGATCCTTCAGATTGGCAAACCAGCTCTCGGCAAACTCCGTCAAGTCCTGTTTCAACGTGGGCAGGACATGGGTGTGTTTGCCCGCCTCGTCATACCGATAGACTTCTTGCACGATCCCCAGGTAGTCATTCCAAAAAGACACCGGTTCGGCTGCCATGCCATCGGGTACATTGTGAAACAGAAACACGATATCGGGATCTCGCATGAGGTCGCCGTTCTGTTCGCCGTAATGGCACAAGGACACAAGCCGGTATCCTTCTCCACTGGATCCAATCTCCTCGACCGAGAGTGGCATGTAGCCGGGCACGGTGATACGCACCGCACGTGCGCCATTGAGCAGTTGATTCAGATCCGTCGCAAAGGCTTGATACATATTCATCATTCTGTTCCTTTCTTCCGATGCAGGAAGCCCCCGGCGCGAGGGCCGGAGGCTTCCCGTGACGGTCAGCGGTCTGACCGCTCCGCGATCCAGCGTGTCGCCTGTTGGGCGACGACGATCAGCGCATCAAGGTCTGTGACTCCGAAGGAGTCGGAATTCTTCCAGACCCCATCCCGGTCCTTGTACGAGCGGGCCACAGTCACGTTGTAGAACGGACCGTTCATGCCCTCGTTCTTCCAGATGCTCGCCTTGATGCGGCTGCATCGCAGCGTGGTGACCGGCTGGGGTTTCTTGTCTTGAGGTGCCATAGTGTTGTCTCCTTTAAGTTAGAGTTGATGTGTTGGCCTCTCACCAGGCGTGGAGGCCACACAGCGACGACAAAGGAGCCAGAGAGGCCGCCGCCACCTGGTGGGCCGGTGGGCGCGAAGCGGAGGAATGCCCGCGGAAAAGGGCGCCCTCAGAGGCGGCGCGCGGGCGTGATCGACGCAGCCCGCCGGTGGAAAGCCAGGACGGCGACCGGATGCGCACAGGCACCGAACCGGAAACCATAAGCAGGTCCCCGCTCATCACCAGCACGGCAGAGCAGATTCAACGGACGAGGCGAGAAGGTCCGCTTCAGAGAGACCGAGACTAAGCCAGTTCGCCAAGATGGAAGAGAGTCAACGAATCGGCTTCGAGATGATCTTGAGCTTGTGGCGGTTATCAGCCAGCAGGCGACTATGCATATGTCACAGGAGTCGCTGAACGTGGTGGAAGACCGAACGGCCTGCGAGGCCGGAGGGGAACTGTCATGTGATGGGAGGCGAGAAGTCGTTGAGATGCGCGACTGACTGAGCCGGATGAACGAGTCGTCAGCGAGGTCGAGAACAAGCCATCTTCCTGGAAATGCCTCACCGGCCGTTGATACGGCGTCTGATCGTGTTCACACTCGCCGTCAGTCAAACAGGTCGGCGTGCGTGCCTGTCCGTTCGAGGATGAGGAACGTGGCCTCAATTCTGTAGATCAGAAGCCAGTCTGGCTGGATATGGCATTCTCGATGGTGGATCCACTCACCGGTAAGAGTATGGTCCTTGTTCTTGGGAGGCAATGGTGTTTGGGCCTGAAGAAGATCAACGATGGCTTCGAGTTTGTCGAGATCGTAGCCCCGTTTTTTGGCAAGCTTGAGGTCTTTGAGAAAACGGCTGGTGGTTTTGAGGAGCAGCACGACTTAGATGCCCGTACGGCTTCTGAGTGCGCGAAAGTTCTTGAACGAGGGGAGTTTCTCTGGATGCTTTGCTTCTTCAAAAGCCTCCAGCGTGTGCGCGTTCGGAATCATGAGAGGAAAAGGGATACCCTGGTGGAGTTCAACCTGGGCATAGAACAGGCGTATGGCTTCGGCTTCGGTCAAACCGAGTCGATCGAAGACTTTCACCGCCTTCTTTTTCAGACCAGTGTCGATACGAGTATTGATGCGATCTGACATTACGGTCTGTCCTGCTTTTCTCATGCTCCTATTGTACGCCATTTGTCGTGCGAATGAAAGATGATTCTCTGTGCTACTCATGTGTAAGAAGGTCAAGGACTAGAACGTGACAGTAGACCCTGCTACAGACCGACGGAATGATCAACAGACTATGTTTCTGACAGCCTTGAAGAAATCATACAGGTGGGGCCGATCCCGCAAAGCACCAGCGGGCTCCTCTCTCGGCCCTCCTCCCCTACCGAGGTCTTCGCGCACGACGAGATTCTCCAGGCACCCACCCGCATGGTAGACTTGCGTGGCACGACAAACGTCGCTACTGTCGAACGTGCGTGATAAGAGGATCATGGTGATGGCTCACGCCCCGGGTGGGCAGGACATGACGCGCATCATCTCCATGAGAAAGGCAAATCGCCGTGAGCAAAAAACCTATGATCAAGAGCGACCTGAAGCGACTGGACCGCATGACGGATAAGGATATCGACTACTCCGATATCCCGCCATTAGATGACGCATTTTTCAAGAAGGCCAGGATGGTCGCCTGGCCACCGGCGAAGCAACAAGTGACTGTACGTCTCGATGCGGATGTGCTCCGCTGGCTGAAGGCCTCCGGCAAGGGGTACCAGACACGGCTCAACTATATTCTCCGTGCGGCAATGGAACATCAGGGGCCGCGGCGACCGCGTGCCACAAAGCGCCGGCGCCCCCATGCGGCGTAAGGAAAGAGCGACGACATGAACTTCGCCAGCTCCACGGCAATCCCCACTTCCTGCTCCGCCTTCGCAAGAGCCTTGGCGAATTTTGGCTCCTTCCTCATCTGTTCGTTGATGTACTGTCTATGCGTTTTCATCGTGACGCCTTGCGCGTGACCTCCTCGTATCGTTGCTCCGCAATGGCGATGTCTCGTTCTCGCAGTTTCTGCCGTTTCTTCCGGATCGCATGCAGGATGACGAACCGCTGCCTTACGAATGCGGCATAAAAGAACCGGTACTCAGTCCCCGACAATTCCGGACGCAGCTCCCAGATCTTGCCTCGAACATGTGCCGCGATGGAGCGGATCCACGGTGATCCGTTCGATCAGACCGGGACGAGATGCACACTCGGTTGGTCTACGGAAGCATCTGACACACCGGACCATAGGGCTTCAAACTCGCATCACACGTGAGCATGCGCAGGTGTTCAACCTGGGCTTGCGCCACCAAGATACGGTCAAAGGGATCACGATGATGCAGCGGCAACCGTTCAAGCGCCAGGGTGTGGAGCACAGACACCGGTAATTCCTGAAACCCACTGTCCGCGATCTTCGCCGCGAGTTCGTTGGGATCCGCGGCAAGCTTGTTGAGTTGGATCTTAATGACGATTTCCCACAGGGACGCGGCACTGATATAGACCACGGGCGTGGTCTCGATCTGGTGATAGATGGTTTTCGAGAGTCGTGGAGACTGAATCACAAACCACAAAAACACGTGCGTATCTAATAACAGGTTCATGGCCCAGCCTCGAATGCAGCCATCATGTCCGGTGGTAACGGCGCATCAAAATCGTCAGAGATGGTCACGCGTCCTTTCAAAAGCCCCGAGCGGCGACGTGGTAGCTTGGCCTCAAGCGGTCCCAGCTCGGCCACCGGCATTCCATCTTTGCAAATCGTAATGCGCTGCCCTTTTGCAACGGCGGCAAGGAGTTTGGAAAAATGGGTCTTGGCCTCATGGACATTCACCGTTTTGGTGGCAACTTTCATACACCCCCCACATGGACTAAGATTAGTCTACTTCGGACTGGTGCGGGAGTCAATCCATTCGTTCCCGCGCACAGGAGGTCGCCCCCATGCGCCCATCATGATCCTTGAACATGAGGCACGCCTCGATATCCGGATTCCCGTCATGGAGGTAGTAGACTCGCACCTCTGCTCCTCGATGCTCCCTGAAGAGCCATCTCGACCATGAGTGGACTCAGACACCAACTCGCGCACCGACCTCTTTTCACCATCGTGTTGCGCCCCTCACCGACACCGGGGCGCAACAGAATCCCCCCAGTCTGTGGTCACGCACGACTGCAGGCGTGACACCGTCCTCACTGGCACGGTTGCCTCGGGCGTGCCACACCCCCTGACGGGCGACGGGTATTGGCTCGGCACGGTCGAGTCGCATTGTGAGACACGACGGTGCCAGACTTCACCTGGCACGGCGTCTCGAGACGCGGTGCCTCCGCAGACAATCGTGCGCCACTGCGCCGCTCTGCAGACCTAGGTGAGTGCCTCCCGGAACGCGGCCGGCACCAACACCGGAGTCCCTTCACTTCTCTGGCCACCCCTACTTTTTCGGTATGGTTATAAAATCTGAACCTTCTCATAAGTGCCTGAGAGAGCAATGACTGAACAGTGGATCACTATTAGGAAAGCGTTTCGAGACGATTCACTGAGTAGGCCACATCGGCAGGGTGCTGAGCGTTACCTAATTGGTCACTGAATGACGGAGCGTCCAGGATTTCTCCCACTGAAGGAAGCAGCTGTCTGGGCGGGCGTTTCTGCCCGTACGGTCAAGCGTTGGCTCGCTGATGGCTTACCGTGCTATCAAGCTGGCCATAGGACCAAGGTGCTTATTCGTCCGACGGATATTGACCAGTTTTTGACCAGGCGGCAGGTCACAAAAGTCGATATCGATGCTCTGGTTGAAAATACTCTACGAGAGATGCAAGAGGCGCGGCACAGGACGGATGTAGCCTAATACCCCATCATAGGTTTATCCTTTGACCTTGTACTTCTTGAGAAGGTCACGAACGGCTTCCTCCACTCTGGCATGTGGTCGCCGTTTTTGCTGAATGGGCAGGATCTTCGTCTGTATCGCTCACCGAGAATCGATGCAGAGATTAAACTGCTCCTTGGATGAGGTATCCTATTTCATTGTTCACACCCTACTGTGCCCTGCTATGGGCGTCAATAGCGTTGTTGCAGTGCCATTAGATATTATGCCAGCATTATAACATTACGCCACGTGTGGATGGATGACTGAGAGCAGGAAGAAAGATGGTGACAACATGTCAACCAATCATGCTGTAGGCAGAAACGTCTAATCCAAGGAGGATGAATTGGGAGTCAAAGTTACACAACGAACTGGAAAGTCTGGCTGGTGGGTTTCCATCATCCACAATAACAGCCGCAAGAGGAAGCGGTTCTCTGACAAGAAAGTAGCCGTAGAGTTTGCCAAGAAGATTGAGGCAAAGATCAGATGGGCCGAGGTCAATGGCAGTCCTGTAGTCTTTTCACAACCCGAACAGAACATGCCAACCCTGAAAGGGTACATGGAGAATTGGCTCAGTGCCTACGTGGATAACAACTGCAAATTCTCAACAGCCTCAGGCTATCGGCAGGTTTGTAAGAAGCACCTCTACCCTGCCCTAGGCTCTCGCACCTTGGATCACGTGACCAGAAAGGATGTGAAAGACTTGGTCGCCACCTGGAACAGCCAGGGGCTCAAGAAGCGGACGATTTTGAATATCCTGACTCCGCTGCGAGAAATGTTCAACCATGCCATTGACGATGGCACCGTTACCGCCAATCCTGTGTCCAAAGTTGGGATGATCGTGAAGGGATGTAAGGCCTCAAGCGCCCATATCGAACCGCTGACCGCAATCGAGGTCAAGGCTTTACTTGCCACCACTAAGGAGCGGTATTCGTTTCTCTATCCGCTTTTCCTTTGTGCCGTACGGACAGGCATGAGAGAGGGAGAATTGATCGGCCTCCAATGGGAAGATATTGACTTCCTGGGATCCTTCATTGAAGTCCGGCATAATGTTGTCAGGCGGCAAGAGACATCCACCAAAACCAACCGGATTCGGCGCGTAGATCTCTCTCCCCAGTTACAAGCCGAGTTGCTCAAGTTGAAAGAAAATCTTCAGCTTGAAAGCTCGATGAAGGGATACGCTTTCCCGAAATGGGTATTCTTGACGCCACATGGCAACCGTATGACGAATGAGGTCCTCAGGAAAGGCTTCTACGCCTGTCTCGAAGCGGCTGGGCTGCGTCGGGTACGATTCCATGACCTGCGGCACACCTTCGCCAGCCTGTTGATTCAACAGAATGCGAACGTAAAATATATCCAACAACAACTCGGTCACAGTAGCATCAACATCACGTTGGATGTATACTCGCATCTCTTTGAGGGAGACCATCGGCACCAGGTCCAGCGTCTGGACGATGAGCTATTGGAGACAAGTCCGAGGAGGTTAACTAACCCAGAAAACGCGCCCCAGCCGGACCCTCACCGAGAAGGGGCTCAGACGCCTACCAACGAAACAATTGAATTTACAGCGAATCTAAGACACGGAGGGGTGACGGAGTGGCCGAACGTGCCGGTCTTGAAAACCGGAGACCTCGCAAGGGGTCCGCGAGTTCAAATCTCGCCCCCTCCGCCATATATCAGGAGGTTCCCTCAACCTTGCCCGTAGCAGACCTCCTTCATGGTCACCTGGTCACGGTTCGGTCACGATCATCAAGTCTCTGTCCACCACCTTCGAACAATGATTCAGTGTCTCTTGTCGTCCTCCCATCGCTGTGGTTATGTTGGCTTGCGGAATGACAGGCTCACGACGTTGTTGGCTTGGTCAGGGGAATCGTTGGATCACAATAAAGTAACCCCTATCATATTATCGACATGCGAAGTTCTTAAATATTTCTTCTGTGCGTTCACCAGAGCATTAGGCCGATGCCATTCGATTCGAGGTCTAAAACAACGCAAACGCAACCAGGCTCAGAACGGCAGAAATGGCGACCACTATAAGCCAAGATCTTGCGATCTCCTTGAGTGCAATTTCAGCTTCGTCAGCATTCCAGATAGAACTTATATACGGTGACCACCGGTGAGGTGCTTCAGCTGGAACATTGCGGTGTGATGAGGGGAGTGACTCATGAACCCGGGAAGATTCATTTCCTTCCATGGCTCCCTCCCAATCGCTCCCCTGTTGTACGCAGGATTTCTGCTTGGAATATATAGAACGATTGGGGGGGAATGCTTTTGGAACTGACGGCTAAAAAGACCTGAAATTCGACTGGACGTTCTTAGGTGACAGAGCGCCACCGCCGGTAAATGAGGTGATTACCCTGCCCGACGTCTTTTCCGACTTGAGGCGAATCAGAGCTATAGGAGACCCGTATGATTGCCTGGGTTGAATGCCCGTCACTCACGGTTAAGGAAGAGCATGCCGCATTGGTGGCCGCCATATACCAATTTACAAACGAACACATGCATGTCAGTGCGCCATACGAGGAATAACCATGACGAGTTGCACGGCCTTGCGCGCTTTGTTCTCCCAACGGTGGGGGGTGCCGGCCGGGATAGTGATGGCATCGCCACGTCGAAGAAGACTTGTCTTCTCATCCAGCTGAAGCCACACTTCTCCAGAAAAAACGATGGCGAACAGTTCTATCTCTCGGGAGTGGAGCCGCCCTCCGCTGAATCCCTCCGGACGTATCGTGATCAACAACGCCTCTAACCTACTGCCTGTCGATGCAGGACCTAACGACTCGATTTGTGAGCGCGACCATCCACTCTGGAGCATAAGTCGCTGTGAGGCTTTGATGACGGCCGGAGCATGGGGCTCGGCCGCCTGAAAGAATTCTCCCAGCGTGACCCCAAGTCCGGCTGCAATGCGTTCGAGAGACGACAAGGATGGCGAAGCTTGATTTAATTCAACTTGCGAAATGAAACTGGCTGAAAATCCGCACTTACTGGCCAGTGTTCGCACGGACAGCCGATGTGTATCCCGAAGCCGCCGAATCGCCGCACCGAGAGATTGCTCGATTGGACCACCCTCTTTGTGGCTCGCTCGGCCGGCTGATGCACGTCGGCTTCCCTCTTTCTTTTGTTTCGGCATAATCACCCTTTGAAATCTACATTGTTAGCTCGCTCACGAAGAAACATTGAAGAGTTGTTGATATACCGATTGGAGTCGCACAAGCATTCCCTGCAGAGTACGCGATCTTAAGTAAGCATTGCCCATCTATGCCGAGCCACTGCCCTGAGTAGATCGTTCTCCAGCAATATGTAGTTCCCCCAAAGGACGAGCCATCTCATGGTCCATCCTGCCTTTTTCTATACATAATAGTGCACGATAGTGCACGACATCGTGGACCAACGCAAACGATGTCATACTCACTTGGGTTCCGACCGCCGACGCTTGCATGGGATGCATGGAAACCATGTCTGTTTCCACGGAGACAGCGCGATATCAAGCGACCTCATTGCCGAGATTCTCATCCTGGCGATAACTCAAATAGTAGCACTCGGTGGACACCGCCTGGCCGCGCGATTTGCGAATCTTTTGCTTCAATTCTTCCGACGATGACGTACGGCACATTCTGTCTCGCGAGAGGCTCGAGTGCTGCTCCGCGAAATACAGTGTCCTTTGTAGTCGCACATAGGACACTATTACCGATTTCTTGTCCACTCGAAAATAATCAAGCAGACAGCCGAAGATCCCTTGAATAGCATGTAAAAATATCTGTACAGTAATACTGTACATTTGTCTTGTAGCGGCACGGAGACCGTCCGGAGCCGGTTAGCAGCAGTGAGTCTCGCGCTCACGAAGGAGGCACATCGTCATGAACAATGATCAGGGTCATGGAGATTCATTCGAAATTGTGTTGGCATTTCTCATTGGAGCGGCTCTTGTCTCCGTCGCCGACCCACAACTCACGACGCAGTCCGCGGCGGACTCACCCGAGCAATTGCCCGGTTATACGGAACGCATCGGAGATGCTGTGGAGTCTGTCTCGGGACGGGTCAACGAAACATTTACAGAGGTGGTCAACCAGGGGAAAGAAATGCTGGAGGAAATGGGCGGTGCTAGTTCTAAGGCCTCCGCCTCATGACCTGTCTGCAGTCCATCGGGGTGCCACTCTGCTGGAGGGCCTTCCTTCAATGAATCTCTCAGCGCTGCACCTTCCTGAAGTGACTTCTGAAGCACCCTTCTCTGAAGCACCGCCTCATTGTTAGACGGACGACTTTGCCGCTTCTTGAGCGCGTAATCCGAGCACCTATCGACTCTTGGCCGGATTGCCCATGACCGTCACACCGGGCGCGATATCACGGGTAACCACGCTGCCTGCTCCGATAATGGCGTCATCGCCGACCGTCACGCCGGGTAGAATGATCGCCCCGCCCCCGATCCACACATTTCTCCCGATGCAGATCGGTCTGCCAGATTCAAGACGCTCTCTTCGCAACGCCGGATCTCTCGGATGGTCCGCCGTCAAGATTTGAACGTTCGGTCCGATCTGGCAATCGTCACCAATGTCTATCCTGGCAACATCGAGAAACACACAACCGAAGTTCGCAAAGATTCCTGTACCCAGACTGATGTTGTAGCCGTAATCGCAGAAGAATGGCGGGCGCAGAATAACTCCCTGCCCTATCGAGCCCAATAACTCTTTCAGGATGGTCAAGCGTTGCTCCGTCTGATCCGCCCCCGTTGTATTATACGCACGCAACAATCGATCGGCCCGTAGTTGATCCGAGGCGATTTCCGGTCCCTCTGCCCGATAGAGCCGGCCTGCAAGCATCTTTGTCTTTTCACTTACCTCGGATTGCGTGAGCGCCTGTGCAGATTTCGATTTGGACATGCCGCCTCCTTCTCTCTCATCATCCATCATGGAAGACACTGTATGAAAGAGGTCATCATATCAACCTCTAGCTGTATGACATACCGGATGACAGTCTGAATCGGACGTTGAAGGGAGAATCAGTAACCTGTTCGTTACGTCTTGAGAAAGACCGAGAGATGGCAACCTTTTTCCAGGCTAGCCCTGGCATGGAAGCAGGATATCGTGAAGCCTCCGCTATCTCGAACGGTAAACAGATAGTTGATTGCGCACTGAGTGCATAGTGCGAAATCTCACAGTTATTATGAATGCTCGATGAGTTCGCACGAACCCCATATGGCTGATCGGCGTAAGTAAATGATTTTAAATTGTTTTCATCTCCACCAAAAATGTAATGCAACCGGCTTGTACCTGCTCAAAATGGCACTGTATTTGCTCATGAAAGCATCATCCAGCTTGCACGCCAATTCAGGAATACAAACCAGTCTGGAATAAAGGAGCAAAAGCGACATGAAGTCAATTTGCAATTTCTGGAGGATGCTCATACCGCTCGGCTGCATGCTGGGAATCCTGGCAACAAGCGATCCGATTCAGGCAGAATCTCTGACAGTCGGAGCAACCCATACCCTAAAAGCTGCGTTTGAAGAGATCATCCCCTTGTTCGAACGGGAGTATGGCGCAACCGTCGATGTCGTGTACGCTCCGTCCAAGACGCTCCGTCGCCAGATCGAAAAGCGGGCTCCGATCGATGTGTTTCTCCCCGGATCAGTTGATGAGGTCATGAAACTTCAGAAGAAAGGACTAGTCCTGGGGGACTACCGCGTGTATGCACAGACGTCCCTGGTCCTCGTCATGCCGACAAATTCTCCGGCTACTCCCATTTCATTTCGTGAGGGTCCACCGAACCGTGTGACACGCATCGCCGTGGGCGATCCTCAAACCTCGGGATTGGGAGACATCACCGCCAAAGCGCTGACGCAAGTTGATCCTGCGTACATGAGCCGATCGCATTTTGTGCAGGCGCCGCACAGCCATGATATTGTCGACCTCGTACGCTCGGGTGCGGCTGACGTCGGTCTTTTGTATCGTGTCGATGCAATCAATAGCGCACAAATGCGCATCATCGATGAAATACCTGCCGGATCGCATACTTCCGTTCAGTTTGGTCAGGCTATCCTGTCAACCTGTCGCAGCGAGTCATTGCGGGTGGCGGAACGATTTCTCGATTACATGATGAGCGCCCGCGTGCAAAAACTCCTGCTCAAATATGGATTCGATGCTGCCCATATAACCACCTCGCCCATGGCTCAGCTCATACGCGAGTAGCTGCGATTCGTGCCCGACTTATGGTGACCGGATCGAACAGCCCCGCGTTGATATGGCGGATACACTGCGACCTGTTCCCTATAAAAGACTCATTCTCAGATCATCATCACTTTAACGCTTGACCAATGGTCTTTCGGCAAGAGTATGCCGCAGGAAGCATGCTGTTTCCAGTCTGCATGGTACCTTCTCGTTCACTTGACGGTGACCCAACAATAAAGCCTTGTGATTGTAAGCGATTCTGCTTCGGTCCCTATGTCGTCCGCGCATGCTGACTCGTACATTAGAAGAGATCCCTAGAGATGAAATACTCATATCATCGGCACGGCATGAGGTCTGGGAAAGTCCTGCCCCCTCAGACCCTCAACCATCTGATGTTTCGATCAACCATCAATGTATCTTGCGCTTCACATTGTGGTATAAACAGCTCCCGTCGCCATGACCCTCACCACCATTCGGGGCCGGTCATGAATGCCGCTTTTTCCTGGAGTGGTGTGACAAAGCCGTTTTTTGGTACACTCCGCGCATGAATGAAATTGTCCTCATTGCCCTGCGAAGGCCGTATACCTTCGTCGTTATGTCCATTCTTATCGTGCTGTTGGGCACCAAGACGGTGCTGCACATGCCGACCGACATCTTCCCGAATATTACGATTCCGGTCACCTCCGTGGTCTGGATTTACTCCGGTCTGCTGCCGCAGCAGGTGGAAGGACGCATCACCTATCTGTTCGAACGCTTCCTGACCTCAACGGTGGAAGGCATCAAGTACATTCATAGCCATTCCTACTTCGGCAGCAGCATCACCAATATTTATCTCCAGGACGGAGTCGACGTGGGAAGAGCCGAAGCGGATATCGTGGGCATCGCGCAGAATGTCGTGAAAGCTCTGCCGCCCGATATCTCCCCGCCCATGGTCATGCGTCTCGCACCATCCTCCATACCGGTGGCCATGCTCCAAATCAGCTCCGATAAAATGACGCCCGCGGAGCTCTATAATCTTGTCTATATGCGAATCCGCCCTCTCCTCGTGACGGTGCCGGGCATCGTCCTGCCCCACCCATATGGCGGCCAGGACATGCAGGTCATGGTCAACCTCGATCAGCAGAAATTACTCGCGAGACAACTTACTCCCGCGGACATTCACAATGTCCTGATGAAGCAATATCTCGTGCTGCCGGCGGGTGACATCAAGATCAAGCAAACCGATTGGATCGTCCTGACGAACGCATCACCGTTGAACATTGATCATTTCAACGATATCCCGGTCAGGCGGGAAGGCAATGCCTATGTCTATCTGCGTGACGTCGCCACGGTGCAGCTCATGGGACGGGTGCAACAGAACGCCGTGCTGGTGAAAGGCAAACAGACCGTCATTCTCGTCGCGATGAAGAGCACGGAGGCCTCCACCTTAGACGTGGTTGATGGCATCAAGAAGATGATCCCGCGCGCCGAGCAAATCTCTCCGGAAGGCGTGGAGATCAAGCTCCTCGACGACGCCTCGACCTTCGTAAAGGATTCGATCTCGGACGTCCTGCATGAGATGCTGATGGCCGGCGCGTTGGTCGGCCTCATTGTGCTGTTACTGCTCGGATCATGGCGAGCCACGCTCATTGTCTGGACATCGATTCCACTCTCCATTCTGACCGCAATCATCGGCCTGCATCTGCTCGAAGAAACCATCAATGTCATGACCTTGGGAGGACTGGCGCTGGCCGTCGGCATTCTGGTGGACGATGCGACCGTCATGATCGAGAATATCGATCGCCATATCGAAATGGGCAAGCCGCTCGAGACGGCCATCGTCGACGCGGCCAATCAGATCGTCGTCCCGACGCTCGTCGCAACGCTCTGCATTGCCATCGTCTGGCTCCCGCTCTTCGAACTTGGCGGGGTCGCCGGCTACCTGTTCAAACCCATGGCTGAAGCCGTCATCATCGCCATGATTGCATCCTTCATTCTGTCGCGTACGCTGGTACCGACCATGGCTAAATATTTGATGAAGAGTGAACATGCCGAACATGCCGAACCCGCCTGAATCTCACGGACAGACCGGCGCTGCGCCGTCAGGGAACATTTTCGTCCGGTTCCAAAAGGGGTTCGAGCGCCGCTTCAATCGGTTCCGGGAACGCTACGGCGAGCTGCTCGAACTGTCGATCGCCCATCGCAACACCTTCGTCACAATCTCTTTGGCCGTTGCCCTGGCCTCCTTGTCCCTCTTTTTCTTCCTCGGACGCGATTATTTTCCCGAGATCAGGTCTGGAATTATTACCATGCATATGCGGGCACCCCTCGGAACACGTATCGAGGTGTCAGGACGCATTGCCACGTTGGTCTCGAATAGTATCGAAGAATTACTGCCCGGTGAGGTCGAAAACGTCGTCAGTAATTGCGGCCTGCCGGTCGGTCCGCATAACCTCGCGTTCATTCCGACGCCGACGATCGGCTCTCAAGACTGTGACTTGACGATCCTTTTGAAGGATGAAAAGTCTCCGGTATGGGACTTCCGCCGTATCCTCCGCAAGGGATTGAGGGAACGCTATCCCGGCACTGAATTCACGTTCCAACCGTCCGATCTGACCGCAAAAATTCTCAACTTCGGGGCTCCGGCGCCGATCGATGTGCAGGTCAATGGGCCGGACGTGTACCCCAGCTACGAGTTCGCCCGCAAATTAGTGGGCAAGTTTCGCGAGATCCCCGGAGCCGCGGACGTGGTGATCCAGCAAACGATGCGCACCCCCACGCTCATGGTCGAAGGCAATCGCACCTTTGGACTCGGCGTCAACAGAACTGAAAAGGATATTGCCGACAATCTGCTCATGACGACCGCCGGCAGCCAACAGGTGGACCAGGTCTACTGGCTCGACCCCAGTACCGGCATGTCCTATCTGATCAATGTCTATACGCCACAACCGCAGATCAACAGCGTCAACAGTCTCAATACCATTCCGGTCGACTCATCGGATAATTCCTCCAACGATCGTTCGGTGCAGCTTCTGGGCAATTTGGCGAATATTACAGCAGAGGGAACACCGGGCGTGGTCACGCACGGGAACATCATGCCATTGTTCAATATCTATGTCTCCGCCGAAGGACGTGACCTCGGTGGGGTCTTGGCGGATGTGCAGGAGGTGACGAAGAGCATGGAGCACGAACTCCCTCGCAGCGCAGCCATCGAAATTCACGGCCAGGCCTCGCTGATGCATGACGCCTATTTCGAACTGATCTTTGGACTGCTCACCGCAGTCGCGCTGGTCTATCTCCTGATCGTTGTCAACTTCCAATCATGGCTTGATCCGTTTATCATCATTACAGCCTTGCCAGGCGCGCTGGCGGGCATCGCCTGGTCGCTGTTCCTGACCCACACCCGGCTGTCAGAACCCGCGCTGACGGGCGCAATCATGACGATGGGTACGGCAACTGCGAATTCGATTCTCGTCGTTTCCTATGCGCGCGAGCGGCTCGAAGAGCACGGCAATGCCATCCAGGCCGCGATCGAGGCCGGAACGACCCGCTTCCGTCCGGTGCTCATGACAGCTTCGGCCATGATCATGGGGATGGTCCCTATGGCGACCGGGTATTCCGCGAATGCGCCGCTGGGTCGCGCCGTCATCGGCGGCCTGTTTGTCGCCACATTGTTCACTCTGTTCTTCGTGCCCTGTGTGTACGCCATCCTCTATAACCGGCGAGCGACTCGGCAGAAGGGACACGTTTCATCATGAAAACACTCAATGGAAGACACATCGCCCTGTTCGCGGTTCTGCTGTGTGTGCTTTACATTGGCTATCGGATCTATGAAAGTAAAAGCGACGCCGCGCTGTTGCGCGAAAAGACGCTCGAAGATGCCATCCCCACCGTTGCCATCATCAATCCAAAGCCGGCGGATCCGACTGAGACGATTACGCTTCCCGGCAATATTACGGCTTGGTTCGAAGCGCCGATCTATGCGCAGGTCTCCGGCTACGTCAAGATGTGGTACAAGGATTATGGTGCGCTCGTAAAGGCAGGCGACATCCTCGCCGAAATCAATGCGCCGGCTCTCGACGCCCAATACGCGCAGGCCAAGGCGGATCTGGAGTCTGAGCGAGCGAAATACGCTCTCGCCGATGTGACCGCAAAGCGCTGGCTGGCGCTGCGCAAAAACCATGCGGTCTCGGAACAGTCGATCTCCGTCCAGGTTGCCCATGCGAAAGCCGAAGCCGCCAAGGTCAAGGCCGCGGAGCAAAACGTCAGGAATTTTGAGGCACTGATCCGATTCAAAACCATCGTCGCGCCCTATGATGGCGTGGTCACCGTACGCAATATCAATGTCGGCGACTATGTCAATAAGGAAGGAACGATCAGCGCGCCCAGTGCCGTGAGCAACCTTTTCACCGTAGCCGACGTCAGCATGATGCGCCTCTTCGTTTCGGTGCCCGAATCCTTCGGCCCATTTCTCAATCCAGGCCTGACGGCGACGGTGACCGTACCGCAGTTGCCTAACCGTCACTTTACAGGAAAATTCCTGACTGTCGCCCGTGGATTTGATGTGAGCACACGCACTGCCATCACCGTTTTCACGGTCGACAACGAGGACAGAGCTCTTTGGCCCGGCTCCTTCGCCAAGGTTGTGCTCACGGCGCCGGTGGATCGGAAAGTCTACATGATTCCGTCTACCGCACTGGTGTTCCAGGAACACGGCACCCAAGTGGCGCTGGTGACGGAGGAGGACCGAATACACTTACAACCCATCACCGTGAGCCGACTCCTCGACAACGCAGTCGAAGTCTCTGAAGGGATCTCCCAAACCGACCGCGTGGTCAACAATCCCAGCGCGGCGCTTCTCGAGGGTGACAAGGTACGCATCGTCACACCGGCGCCCGGATATGATCTCACTACCGGGGGAGGGAGTTCCGAACAGAAAGCAGCACCGAAGTCCCCGCCGAAGTCCCCGCCGACATCACAGCACGTGCCGGTCCCGCCGGAAACGCCTGGGGAGCAGGACACTCCGGCACCACCGACGCAGCCTGCAAAATAGCGGCTACAAACACATGATCGAACGTGAACGAGCGAAATCACTAAGACTATCGCGCATGCGCCTCAGCCGTCAGCTGTGCGGCGGCCTGTTGCTGGCAGCAGGGCTATCGGCATGTAATGGATTTCCCGCTGCCGATCTGTCTCCTACCTACGAACCTCCTCAATTCGTTGTGCCGGATTCCTGGTCAGGAATCAGTCCCTTCGTGAAGGCCAATCCAGCCGATGATGAGTTACGCCAGGACTGGTGGAAACTCTACAACG
This sequence comes from Nitrospira sp. KM1, assembly GCF_011405515.1. NCBI lineage: Bacteria > Pseudomonadati > Nitrospirota > Nitrospiria > Nitrospirales > Nitrospiraceae > Nitrospira > Nitrospira sp. KM1. The sequence continues at coordinate 1,057,716 of NZ_AP022671.1, forward strand.
ATCCGGTTTTGGACAACCTTGAAGAGCAGGCGATGGCCGCGAACCCCGACCTGCAGGCCGCCGCCGAGCGCTTCGTCCAGGCTCGCGATATGATGATGAAGGCCAGGTCCCAATATCTTCCCAAGCTCGGCGTCGGGTTCGACGCCTCGAACAATCGACAGTCGGTCGATCGTCTCTTTCGTGCTCCGGACATTCCCAACCAAGAATCCAGCGTGATTGCGGGCGGGATCGCCTCATGGGAACCTGATTTCTGGTCCAAGCTTCGCAATGCCATGCGCGTGGAGTTGTATCGAGCTGAAGAACGCGCAGCCGATTATGGACTGGCGAGGCTGAGCCTGCAGGCCGAAGTCGCGACGAATTATTTTGTATTGCGTGGCTATGATGCACAAGTAGCGATCTATACCCAATCCATCGACTACTATAGAAGCTCCTTGGACATCGTAAACGCCCAATTCGCCGGCGCCATCGCGTCCGCACTGGACGTCGCGCGCGTGGAATCCCTGCTGTTCAGCACGGAAACAAAGCTGGCGCAAATTCAGGGTTTGCGCCAAGTTACCGAGCAGTCCATTGCGATTCTTCTGAACCAAGCTCCAGCCGGTTTCAAGATCAAGCCGGTGGATATCCTGCGGGTGGCCAGCTTCAACCTCCCGCGTACGATTCCCTCCACGTTGCTCGAACGTCGACCTGATATCGCCGGGATGGAGCGTCGCATGGCGCAAGCCAACCGCGCCATCGGCATTGCGAAAGCCGCCTTTTTTCCGGACGTGAGCTTTCGGGCTGGCGGAGGGTATGAAGACGCCGGTTTCAACCTGGTCTCTCTCGCCAATAGCTTCTGGTCCTACGGCGCCGGCGTGTCGCTGCCGATTTTTCAAGGCGGGTATCGGCGAGCCCAGTTGCAACAATCCTGGTCGGCATACCGCGAGACGGAGGATCGGTACCGATCGACGGTGCTGAATGCCTTTCGTGAAGTCGAAAACAACCTCAGCTTGACCAATCGCCTGACGCTTGCAGCGAATCGGCAGGATGCCGCTGTCGGGGCGACGCTCAAGACGCAAAACCTGACGATGGAATTGTATACGGGGGGACTGATTTCCAGTCTGGATTTGATTTATGCGCAGCTCAATACACTTGTCGCGCGCATTGACTCGGTGGAGATCAAGGCCGATCTGCTGAAGTCTTCAGTGGCGCTGATTCGTGCCTTGGGTGGCGGCTGGAACCGGAACCAATTACCGACCGACGATCAGATTCAACCCTTCGGCACGTTCCAATACGCTGACCTTGATAAACCGCCGCCGGCCGGAGGAATCGACGTCAACGCGGTTAACAATCGAATCCACAACGATTTGACAAAGCCGGCCTCTCGATAGCCCGTCCGCCGGCCATTGAAAGAATCTCTGATCCTTTAATCGAATTCACTCCATCGGCCCCCGATCAATAGATGATCGGGGGCCGGTTCTCATCGATCACCAGCATCAATCGACGATGCTTGAGTGGTCGATCAGGGTCTCTCGTGTAATGTGTCGGATCTTCCGAAACTTCGATTCGACTCAACGTTATGGAAATATTCTGCTTCAGATGCGGGACGCGGGTCTCAAGAGCCAAATCGACCGATTCATCGCTGCAACCCGTCACCTCCCCATTGAGATCCCGCTCGTCCCGAAAATGTACCGAGACCCTTTCCTCAGGATCAATCCAGGGACGGATCAGTTTGGACTTTTCTTGATTGGTCATTCGTCCCCTCCAGATCAATCAGACATGCAGACATGCCTGGAAAGATGCCGGTGCCTGCCGTTTGCTTGGAGCATTTAAGAGGCGCCGGACTCGATCGACACTCCGAGACCGATCCAAGCCCTGAGCAAATCATGCCGTGTAACAGAATACGCAACTTTACCGCCCTGTATGACAGGGAGGCTCAACAGACGCTTTTCCTCCATGGTTTTGACAGCCTGGTCGATCGTGGTATCGCTGGTGACTGAAATTCGATCCTTGGCCATCACATCTTCAGCGGTCAAGGAGTTCAAATCTCTCTTGGCTTCCAACGCGCGAAGAATATCGAACTCACTGACAAAGCCGATGAACTCGTCATTCTCATTCACGACCGGTGCCCCCGGCATGTGTTCGGACAATAATTCGACCGCTACCCCCATCGCATTTTGACTGCGGCGAAAAATCAGATCGTTGGTTGCATGAATCTGTCCAACGGTCTTAAATCCTCCGACAGGAACCCCTGGTCTCGTGAGCGTCGTCATGTCTACCTCCTCTTGTTGGTGCGCACGATGATCACAATGAGCGCTATCGTCCCTTTGCGATAGATGTGCCTTGCTGCGATCGATCGTCCCGAGAAATATCGATGCGCAAGCGCCTGATTTCTTTATTAAGACTATTTGCAAATGGTTTCCATTCAGCAACATCAATCTCAGCTTGAAAGACAAGAAAGCCTTCACTCGTGCAAAATGTCCTCCGTACGCACCGTGAAAGGAGTTTGCCGCTTTACAGCCAGAATCGCGGATCAACCACTGGAAACAATCTGTCAGAAATGCAATAGCGGTCTCGTTAGTGTCCCTTGTGAGCCGGCCCTATGCAAGGATCTCCAACCTAGGTCTTCTACTAGCTTGCCGATGGTCACATTCCCTTGGTTTAATGAAAGTGGGCGGAGGTGTCTGCTTCGGTGTGCCCACCCCAGAGCAGCAAGAGGTCCCTGCTTCCTCCTGGGGGACCTGCCTCCGCCCGCCATAGCAATCCGGAGCCTTCCATACATCCTCGTTACGGGTCTACGTGCTTTCCGTTCTTAGATTACCTCTCTTTATCGTTTGAGTAATCTACATAAGAATTTGATATTTAAGGTTTAAAATTATCATGATTGCAAGGCCACCCATCTTTAGTCTTAACTCACCTACCTCCAAGGTATTTTCAAACTTCTGATTCTGCATGAAGATCGGCCATCCGACATTCGATCGCCAAGCGCGATTTTTCACGGAGGGTGTCATGCAGAAACAACTGGGCAAGATCGGCGCAATTCGAAGAGAGCTTCGAGGAAAAGCCTGCCCCTGCTGCGGAAGCCGAACCTACCAACTGGTATTACGAAGCGATGTCCCTGCGCAGACTGGAAAGCTGTATGCCAGATGCACACAATGCCAGAGGCCTAGAGGAATCGATGAGGACCTAGGTCGCATTTTGTGGATGTAATCGGCAGGCAGTTTATCAATGAGGTGAAATCATGTCAGGATTGGCATCACCCATTCATGCTGTAAGACACCGCCTCGCCCGGCGCAGACAATTACGCACCGCCTTACGGATGTTGTCGGCGAGCGGCGTGATCCGTGCCGGCCATGTCGAGCTTCGCTACGCCTCACCGATTACGAGAAAAGGGCTCGCCCCTCAATATGCGGTTCGCACGGAAGCACGGCCTGCTACCCGAACAGCAACTTTTCCGTCCTTCAGAAGTATGAAATCCGGACTTTCCCGGGTCAGACAGTGGGCGATCGGAGTGTCTCCGAGCGTTCCATTGACAGGAGAGTAGCCTTCTCCAAAGGCACATTCGTCTGCTCGCCCAACAGCGACTCCTGTTGCACTTGTACCGCATAGGCCGCTCAGGTATTATCACCTCACTTGCCGGCAATCCCGCGATCGTCGCCTTCAACGATGGTCAGGTAACCCGCGCACATCTGGAATGTCTGGAGAGGTGGCCGAGCGGCCGAAGGCGGCGGTTTGCTAAACCGCTGTAGGGGCTAAAACCTCTACCGAGGGTTCAAATCCCTCCCTCTCCGCCATCCACCATCACAAATCCATAACATAGGGGACAAGTATTACAACCAGCGGCCCGGAGGCCAAGCAGATGCTATCGCTCTTGAACTGGCCGACAGAGCTGGGAGCAGAGATATCTTGGAAGGAACATCCAAACAGCATGCAGTACTTTCAGATTGCTACAAATTCTTGTGCGAATTCTGCCATCCTAATTGTCATTCTTTCGCTGTTGCTTTTGGAAAATCGTCAGGAACGAATGAATTTGTGATGCAATACGGAGAGGAGCTGACGAAACGTGAACTAGGCATTATGGGCGGCCTTGTATTGTCTGCCGGTATTTTTTCCGCACTGTACAACCGCGTTGGGGAAATAGTTTCAACCGCATGGCCGCCTCAGCAAAGGCCAACTGTCCATCCTGTGACTGATGGCTGGCAAAACGCAGAACCGCAAGAAATCCTGCCCCTAAACTGTCTGCATGAAGCACAAGGACGGCATCCCCCACATTGGGTCGAGCGCAGCAACACTGCCAGCGCCCTGAAAGAAAAGCTGATCCGGACGAATCAACCAAACTTCACGGCTTCCCTGTATTAAAACGGCATCAGGGCCATTTAACTTTGCCATTATTCATGTAGGGACTATTCAAGAGGCCCAGATCTCGTTACCATGAATGAATTACCAGACCAATAGGAGACTGCCATGGGGTAAACATCCTGGTTATCGATGGGAACGATGCCGACCGCTCGTACTTCGTCGCTTGCCTCCAACAGACCTTCCCTGACTGTCGCATTCTAGAATCGATCACAGGAGAACAAGGATGCCTGGTGCTGCGACGGGAGCGCGTCGATTGTCTCGTGCTTGAGTTAGACCTGCCTGATATGTCCGGATTTGAAATCTTGATCAACGCAGTGCCGTTAGTGGGCAAGCCCTATATGCTTGTTCTTGTACTCACGCGCGTGCCCAATCCCGCCATCTGGGAATTGGCCGAGAAGAACGGCGCGTATGCCTGCCTACGGAAGTCCGATACGACAGGTGACAGTCTCTCTCTTGCCGTGGCGAGAGGCCTCGCGCACATCGCCCCGCGATGGAAGGATCAAATTACGCCACTATTCCCATTAGCGCAGACTCAGTAATCGAATCTTCCTTTTCCGAGGAGAGAGGTGGCCTTATGCCGAGACCTGGTGTTCCCTCGCTTCGTTCTGAGATACACAACTTCGTCCTGTCCAACGAACGGCTGCTCTCCACCATGTCGTCACACACATCGACACCTCTCTCACAAGAAGAGGTGCAGATCGTGAAGTACTACGTGGTTGAACTGACAAAAAGTCTGATGCCCTTGTACGCGACGGTGGAAACGGCCGACAAAGCAAGACAAGGTGCCTTGCAGAATATCCTTGAGCGTCTGAGATAGGTATTTCATGGCAGTATCTCTCTAGCCTGGCCAATCTATCGGTTCGATCCGAAGAAAATAAGCACGTAGCTTGGCTGATACATGTTTCAGACCTTGCAAAACCCGGGTTCAGCTCTTCCCTATCGAAAAATCGTTCGAAGTCTGTGAAAGAATCTCTGAATTCAGACAGCAAAATTGGCCATTGCACCCGTCCTTAATCCACCGCCCAGTTATACAGCGATTTGAGGAGCGTATTCGCCGGCCGGAGGTGCCTTCCGAAGGCGTGTTGGTACTGGCACAACTCAAAGATACGTACCGTTGACTAGCACAGTGGGGAAGAGTAGGCTGACCGCAATCTCCCAGCCTGGTCATCAACCATGGAGTGAATGGAGAGGGATCGATGCCTTCAATGCAAGCGTTCTTGCGGTGGCGTCCGATGATCCTGACTTGGCTGATCGCCTGGGTTCTCGCGGTTCCACTCTTCCATACACATGTTCCTGATACAACTGATCTCTGGTCGACACTTCAGAGCGGAGGAGTTCATACTGTTTTTTCGCCGGACTTACCGGGCGAGTTCTCTCCTCCCAGAGCGTCCGGTGAGCAGAAACATTCCCGCCATCTGACTCAGCGTGCTGTTCACTCGCCCGAGCTTGAAGTTTCCATTTCAGATGACAAATCCGAAGATAGAAAAATAAAACGCTTACATTGGCTCAATATTCCGCATCACTTCCCCGATGCGCCGCTCCAGTCCTTTGCCCTTGATGTTTCAAGTGACCGCAACAACCGGCATCTTTCTGAATCTTTCTCCACATCGCGCGCTCCACCTCATTCCTTTATATAAACCTGCCTGGCGACAGTCTGGCCGCTTTCGGCCCGTCATGCCGGGACGGGTGCCGGCCGGCGTCCCTCTACCTTGCTTCCTACGAGAAAAGAGGATCGTCATGGTAACCGTTCACGACATACCAACAGCAAACTCGAAGGCCGTACTCTTTATTGACGGCAACGATCAGGATCGTCATTTCTTTGCAGACCGGCTCAAGACCTGTCTTCCTGGCCACCGCATTATTGAGTCGGAGACAGGACAGGCCGGCCTGTCCCTCTACCAATCGCGTTCGATTGATTGCGTCGTTCTCGAACTGGATTTGCCGGACATGTCAGGGTTTGAAATTCTGTTCGAGCTGATCCCCGCCTTTGAGCTTCCGGACTTCGCCGTGATCGTGCTCACGAGGTTCACGAACCCGGATATTGCCGCACTTGCGGTCAAAAACGGAGCCATGCAAAGTTTGGTCAAGGCTCGCACAACCGGTGAAGTCCTTTGCCAAGCAGTCGTCGGAGCCATCGCACATGCAGCCGCAAATAAGGCGGAGCGATATCGACGTGTCGATTCTCAGCCGTGTGAGACGCTCTAGCTTTCTTGGAGCGGCGTGCGCTGAAAAAAGACTACCGGCAATACATCTGCGATTCGACAGGCGTGTTCAAACCCAGGCAGGTCATGCCGTTCGGCGTGGGACGATCGACCTCATGATCGAAGAATGATCCGGCTCTATTGGAGTAGGCGACGCAATCCATTTGCGAAGATGGCCTCTCGGCTGAACCCTGGCGTGCCTGATTGAGCCGTTCGCAAAAGTTGTGCGCCTGCTCATACCCATTAGGCCCGTCGGCGCAGCCTGATGCGATCAACATGACAACGGTGGCAAGCAGCTTTCTCATGTCGCCATTATATGCTCCCCAAGATTCTCAAATCATCAACGAATCTCTGCACCTCCCTGTGAAACTCACCATATCCCCTTCCTTCAGGAGACGCCTCTCACCGTGCAGAATACGGCTGGCGCCGCTCAAACTGCCCGTCACGACACGCTGAGCGCACCCATACGGAAGCACCACTCGTCGGGACGCTTATCAATCCGAGACTGTATATCAAAAGAGTAACTGATCAGGCCGGCGACTCGATCGCAGACACGCGCGACATTGGCGAAACAGGCGTCCGACATTCCCACGCACTCCAGCTATAGTCTGTGGAAATGACTTGGAATTCCCTCAACTTCGTGAAACCTCCATGCCCTTCCAGATAGGATTCTTCGACCGGACAGGCATACGCCACCAACACTTGATGGCCGGTTGTGACATGAAATTGATGGAGCCGGTCAAGGACGCCTTGAAATACAGGCCCCAGGAAGGGTCGATACATGTACACGAACAGGTCCGTGCGCGGGAGATCGAATTCAAGCGCATTGCCGCAAATCACCCCAATGTCTTTACACTGCATCCTGTGCTTTTCGATACGGTAACGAGTCAGATTGTCGACGGCCGCTTGATAAAGCTGAGAGGACAATTCCACTCCGACGACTCGCTTGAAGGGAAACTGTCCCGCAATGATCAAGGTCCGCCCCTTGCCGCACCCCAGATCTACGAACGTGCTCTGACGGATCAGAGTCATGTCGCAGGCATTATTGAGGATATACTTCATGACGCATTCCCGAGTCGGGACATATTCCACCGCGTAACGATCGGCAGCCGGCGTCTCTTCTTCTCGGCCCGTGCCTTTCGGCTGATATATCGTGCCGACATTGTAGCGTTGGTCGAAATCGTCTTCCGGTCTGTCACCCAGTAAATAGAGGATGATCTCTCTGACCGTTTCTCTAAGGCCGAGGAGTTTGTACGTGTTCATGACGATCCGAAGTTTTTCCCTTGTCCCGGGATCAGTATTCATGATGGCTCATCGCATCATCGCGTTGAGGATCGCTCATTCACGCCATTCAGGATTTCGCTGATTCGCTGATGCACCTCGATGCTTTGGACGGCTTCCATGTGATCGCCGTCGATCGTATGACATCTCACCGCTCCTACAGTGTACTGCTGCCAATCGAGAGGAGCGTTGCCATGTCGCTTCAGGGTTCGACTCGTCCACCAGGCATGGATTGGTGCGCGCAAAGCACCTGTGGCGATCGAATTCAGTACGCAAGCCGCGCTTTTGTCCACTGCATATCCGATCTTCAGTGCCTCGACGGACGCATCGGACTCCTCTGACGAGAGAAGACGATGCTTCTGTGCCCAGCGAATCGCGAACTCCACACGTTCTTCGACCGGACGCTGGAGTAATTCTGCGCGCAGCCCTTCGCCTTCCGACTCCAACAGCGCAGAGGCCTCCTCTCGTCGCTCCCATTGCAGGTACGCCATGACTTCCTCGACGACGTCAGGGCTCTCGTACGAATAGATCTCCACCGGCAACTGCGTGTCGAGAATGCCAAGAAATTCTACTGTCTGTCCCTGACTTTCCAGAATTCCAGCGATCGCCAAGGCGGTCACACCTCCATTTGACCATCCCAGCAGCCGATAGGGGCCGGCTGGCTGGTGAGTCCGTATGAGACGAGCCGTGTCCGCGGCGATCTGAGCAATCGAAATATCCGCCCAGCGGAGGGAGAAGATCCGATCGAGCGAAATGCCGTACACCGGCTGATCGTTTCCCAACGCATAGGCCAGGGGTTGATACGCTAAAACGTGCGTGCCTGTCGGGTCGATGCAATACAACGGATTCCTGGTGCCTTCGGCTTGCAGGGTGACAAGCGGCGAAGACGGTTGACGGGATTTCGACACCAGAGACGACGCCAGCGTCGCCACCGTCGGATATTGAAAAATCGCCAGCAGCGGTACCGGGCTCCCCATCGATTGTTGCAGCCGATGCACCAGTTGAACCGCTAAAAGTGAATGCCCGCCGAGGTCGAAGAAATTGTCGTGGATTCCCACCCGTGCAACTCCCAAGACGTCAGCCCACATCTCGGCCAATGAGGTCTCCATTGGAGACCGCGGCGCCGCGTAGCCGTTTGCCAGTTCACGTTCGAGATCGGGAACGGGCAAGGCTCCGCGGTCAACTTTTCCGTTCCGGTTGCGCGGCAGTCGATCAAGTTCAATCAAGATAGACGGCACCATATAATCGGGCAAGTGTTCCTGCAGACAGCGCCGCACATCTTGTACGCCATAGCCTGCCGCGCCTCGCGAAAAATAGGCCACCAGGCGCCGGTCGCCCGGACGGTCTTCACGGACAACGGCCACCACTTCCTGCGCAGCGGCATGACGTACCAACACGGATTCGATTTCGCCCAACTCGATCCGAAATCCGCGGAGCTTGACCTGATGATCCACGCGTCCAAGAAATTCGATCGTGCCATCGCTCCGGTACCGTGCACGGTCCCCTGTCCTGTACAGGCGGGCTCCTGCCTCGGGCGAAAATGGATCCGGTACGAACATGCCGGCGGTCCGTTCGGGCTCGTTGAGGTATCCACGCCCCACCCCGATGCCTCCGACGCAGAGTTCTCCCGCAATGCCGGGAGGCACCGGGATCATGGCGGATGAAAGAACGTAGAGCTGAATGTTTCTCACAGGGCGGCCTATGGGCACGACGGTGTCATCTTCATGGGGTGAGCTCATGATCGAATGCAGCGCCACGTCGTCAGCGCATTCTGCCGGGCCATACGCATTCATGAGGGGGATGTGTGGGAATCGAGCCAACCACCGCCGGCACAACCCAGGGGAGAGGGCTTCCCCCGTGGGAAGCACCCACCGCAGTCTCGGCATGGGGCCCCCGGCAGTGGTTTCGGCTGCATCGAGAACGCCCTGTATGAGTGCCGGAACCGTTTCCCATACAGTCACCCCGGCCTCGGCCACATACTTGAGCAGTTGAGAGGGATCATGGGCGATCTCATCGGGGACAATGCAGATCTCCGCCCCGCACAACAATCCGGCGAGGAACTGCCAGACCGAGATGTCGAAACATTGCGACGCCGTCTGCGCCACCACATCTTCCGATGACAACTGCAGCGTGACGCACTTTTCGGCCAAATGATTCAGCAGACCGCCTTGTTCAACCATCGCGCCCTTTGGAGTTCCCGTCGATCCAGAGGTGAAAATCACATAGGCAAGCTGCCGGTATGAGAATGAGGGACTCTCCATACCGCTTGATGTGGAATCATCGACCAACCGTTCGATGACAGACATGGGTGGAATAGAACCGGTCCCATCGGACGCGAGATCACGCGCGAGTTTATCCGCAATGGACTCGCCAATGAGCATGTGGGCGGCTCCGCTCAGTTGCAATGCCCGACGCAGGCGATGTGGCGGATGACCAGGGTCCAATGGGAGGTACACCCCGCCGACTTTGAGCAGGGCGAGCATCGCCGCTAACAGTCCGATGCCTCGATCCGCTATCACCGCCACAATCGTTTCGGGACCGATGCCGTTTCGGCGTAACGCCCGCGCGATTCGATCGGCCTCACCGGACAATTGACGATAGGTCCGCGTGCAGTCGCCGCACCGAACCGCAATGGCATCGGGAGTCTGTTTGACTCGAGCATTAAATAAATCGGCAAATCCGAGGCCGGTGAACGGCTTCGCAGGAACATTCCATTCGCCCAACTGGCGCTGCTCCTCCTCCGTCAGCATCTCCAGATCCGTGATGCAGTCATCAGGCCGGCGCACCATGCTCCTGAGCAATCGACGAAAGTGATCCGACATCCGTGAGATTGTCGACTCATCGAACAGGTCGGTGTTGTATTCGATCGATACATCGAACTCGGCGCCGGTGTCCAAGACGGTCATCGAGAGATCAAACTTAGCGCTTGGCGTCACAACGGGCAGAGCGCGGCATACAAGCCCGGGAATCTCGGGTGCCGGCGGAGTGGCTTGCTGGAAATCGAACATCACCTGAAAGATCGGCGATTGGCCGACCAGCCGTGCCGGCTGCAACACCTCGACGAGCTTCTCAAAAGGCACATCCTGGTGACCGTACGCCTGAAGACAAACCTCCCGCACTCGTTTCAGCATCTCCTTCGTGGATGGTCTGTTCGCCAGATCGATTCGCAGAGCCAGCGTGTTGACGAAAAACCCGATCAAGGACTCGATTTCTGGTCTTGTGCGGTTGGCAACCGGCGTCCCGATAATGATGTCTTCGTCTTCCGTATAGCGTGAGAGCAGAACAGAGAAGGCAGAAAGCATGAGCATGAAGGCCGTTACGCCGTTTCGGCGGGCGAAGTCCCTTTGTGCATCGCTCTCGTCAGTCGGCAACCTCATCGAACGGAGCGCGCCGTGCGAAGTTTGTGCGGACGGTCTCGCCCGATCGGTCGGCAGCTCGAGCTGCGGCAATTCCCCTCCGAGCACGTTCCGCCAATAGGCCAACTCGCGATCGAGGACCTCTCCATCGAGCCATGACCGCTGCCACACGGCAAAATCCGCATACTGCAATGTCAGCGTGGGCAACGGTGACGGTCGCGCATAAATACATGTCTCATAGAGCGCGGTGATTTCACGAACGAGAATTTCGGCCGACCAGGCATCGGAGATGATGTGGTGCAGTGCGACCAGTAACACGTGCGACTCGGCCGCCAATCTCAGTGCGCTGATACGGATCAACGGCCCGTATTGGAGATCGAACGGACGCTGCGCATCGGCAACCGCAAGCCGGGACACCGCCGCCTGCCTTGATTCGTGATCCAGGTGACGCAGGTCGATAAGGGGCAGCGGGACCTCCAGCGATGGTGCGATGTCTTGAACAGGCAACCCTCCGGCGACTTTGAACGTGGTACGCAAGATCTCGTGACGCCTGACGACCTCCGCGAAACTTCGCCGGAGGGCTTCGAGATCGAGCGGACCGTCGATGCGCAGCGCGATGGGAATATTGTAGGCTGTGCCGTTCGGATCCAGCTGAGCTAACACCCACAAGCGTTGCTGGGCGAAGGAGAGCGGAAGCGGTCCGTTCCGTGTGGCCGGAAGGAGAACCTCGGCCGGCCGGGACGTGATTCTGGCCGAATCGACTGTTCTGGCCAACTCCTGCAAGTCGGTGGCTTCAAACAGCGTCCGCAGCGGCAGATCGACGGAGAACATCTGCCGGAGCCTCGACATGACCTGGGTGGCCAAGAGCGAATGCCCTCCCAGGTCGAAGAAGTTGTCACGGATGCCGACCCGGTCACGCTTGAGGATATCGCACCACAGACCGGCCAGAATTTCTTCCGTCACGGTATTGGGAGCGACAAACGTCCGGGCATTGACTGCCATCTCATCCGGGGCAGGAAGAGCACGGCGATCGATCTTGCCGTTGGAGGTCAGCGGCAACGCCGGCAACGAGGTCCAGCACGCCGGCACCATGTAATCGGGAAGACGCGAGCGAAGGAATTCCTGAACCGCCGGCAGATCGATGGCAGACCCGCGCGCGACGAGATATGCGGAAAGGAACGGCTCTCCCTGCGCATCCTCTCTGACAGTCACAACCGCCTCTTGAACCGACGGGTGCTGTGCCAGCACCGCTTCGATCTCCCCTAGCTCGATCCGGAATCCTCGGATCTTGACCTGATAGTCCACCCGCCCGAGAAACTCAATCGCGCCATCGGGCCGAAATCTGCCCAGATCGCCCGTGCGATACAGCCTCGCCCCCGGAGATTCTGAGAAAGGGTGCGGAACAAAGCGTTCTGCCGTTCGATCGGGTTGACCAAGATACCCCCTTGCCAATCCATCTCCCCCGAGATACAGCTCACCCGGCGCACCAACCGGCGCAATCTCGAGACGGTCGTCAAGCACATAGGCTTCCAAGTTGGAAAGCGGACGTCCGAGCGCAACGGTGCCTGAAATTTCTCCCGCGGTGCCATCCACCAACGCGTGAGTCAACGCACCCACCGTCGTTTCGGTCGGACCATAGTGGTTGACGATCTTGCAATCCGAACGAAGCTCGATATCCTGCACCAGAGCCCGGGTCAGCCGTTCACCGCCCAGGACGAGATACCGGCGAGGGCATACTTGGCTGTTCTCAGCAGTTGCCAGCAAGGCTTTGAAATGTGATGGCACAATCTTCAAGACATCAATGGCATGACGCGCCATATAGGAGGCAAACAATCGTCCGTCAGTGGCCGTCTCGTATCCAACGACGTGAACGCACCCCCCGGTCAGAAGCGCCGGGAAAATGGATGTGTTGCCCAAGTCCGCGCTAAGCGTGGACACCGTTGCGAAGTGCAATGGATCGGTAATGTTCAACCGGCTTGCCAACGCTTGCGAATAGTTCATCAGATTGCGATGCGAGACGGCTACCCCTTTGGGCATTCCGGTGGAACCGGATGTGAAGATGACATACGCCAGTTCGTCGGCAGACATTGATAGGTCCAAGTCGGCCGGGTCTTCCCCGATGAATCCCCCAGCCACGGAGAACACCGTGCCTTCATACCCTGCAACGGATTCCAGGTGAGTCACCAGATGTACCGCCCCTATTTGAGACAATTGCGGCACGAGGCGGACTCCCGCGTGCGCGGGATCGATCGGCACATAGGCCGCTCCCGCCTTGAGCACTCCCAATAGTCCAACGACCATGTCAGCCGATCGTTCCAAACACAGACCGACCAGCGTTCCCCTATACACCCCCTGGCGTCTGAGCCCATGCGCCACCTGATTGGCTCTCGCATTAAGTTCGGCATAGGACAAGATGCAGTCGTCCGCTGCGACAGCCGGTGCATCGGGTCGGCGCCTCGCGTGTTCCTCCACCATCCGGTGCACGAGCAGCGGCCCGTCCGGCTGCCACACGGTACGGTCACATCCCGCCTTGAGTCGGTTCCGCTCTTCATCACCCGCTATATCCAACGTTTCAATCGATTCAGTTGGTTCCTCCGCGGCACTCTTGAGCAGCCGGACAAGTTGATCGGCCACGATGGAAAGCGTGGAGGAGGAATAGCGGTTCGGATCGTAGTGCCACGTCATGCGGAGCATCGGCCCTGCATGCGTACAAGACAGACGGAGTTTGAACGGTTCAAGAGACAAAGCCATGCGCTCGATGATCATCCTGCCGGTTGCAATAGGAATGATTCCAAGACCGGGGTCATACTCAAATGCAATGCCCTCCGGCGATCTATCGGCTTCCGTATTGGGATACGGACCAGAGAAGTTTTCCTGCCGTTGTTCCGCCTCGGTCAATGTCTTAACGCTTCTGGATAGGACATCGTCAAACGACAGACTTCCGTCGACGGGCATGGCCACGGGAATCCATTTCTCGAACAAGCCGATGCCGGACGCCAATTCTTCGTAGCTACGGCCGTCACATCGCCACCAACACAGTAGATTTTGCTCATGGGTCAGGCGTCTGAGCAGGATCAGCCACGAGGCGAACACAACTCTGCCGATTGACCGGTTGGCCGTACAACGTTGTTGAAGAGGCAGTAGCTCCTCCGGATTGACCTCGCGCTGTATCGTGTCTTGAGGTATCCGGCCTCCGACAGGTGCGGGTGGTTGTTCAAATGGCAGCGTCACCATAGGATAGTCTTGCAACGGCTGTTTCGCCCACCATTGCCGTCCTTCTTCCGCTTCGGCTTCTGTCAGGAGTTCATTCTGCCACTCCGAAAACTGCGTGTATTGAATGGGTTCCTCGTTCGTACTCTCCGCATATGCCGAATCGTATTCCAACGCGATCTCACGCAGAATATTGTGCAGCGAGGCGCGGTCGGCACACAGTCCTGAAATGTCCAGGCACAGCCATGTACGTGTCTGTTGCAGGCTATAGAGCGTGGCCCGCACGAGCGGTCCGCGTTCCACATCGAAATCGACTCTTGTCTCAATGATGGAATCGGTCCATATGGCATCTTCGCCGAGCGCGCTCGCCGGCTTGATGAGCTCCACACACTTCCAAATCGGATCACATTCTTCGGAGACGATTTGAAACGGCATCTTCACGCCCGGCTCACGATAAAAATTCGTCCGCAAGCTTTCGTGCCTGGCGATGATGTTTCGTATCGCCTGCCGAAGTCGATCGGCTGTAAATATTCCCTCCAATCGGACGACAACACGTCCGCCCTCCCCAAAGCCGCTTTCGCGAAGCGTCCATAACCGCTTCTGGTGCGGTGACAGTCGATGTCCCTGAACGTGGATGTCTTGTCGCATGCCTGCTCCGCTAGATCATCATCGACTGCCCCATGGGCTGGCCGATCATGTCACCCATGGCGACTACAATTTTTCTGGGCCCTACGAACGGATCGCGTGCATGGGCAACCAGCATGTTGTCCAACATCACGATGTCGCCCTCCTGCCAGGGGAACCGCACCGCGGTTCGTTCGTACAGCGCGCCGATTTCATCGACGATGGCATCGTCGATAGGAGAACCGTCTCCGTAGTACACGTTGCGCGGGACGGAATCTTCGTCGAGCATCGACAACAACGATTCGCGCACGGCCGGTTCGAGGCATGACACATGGTGAAGTTGAATCTGGTTGAAGAACACGGATTCCCCGGTCACAGAGTGCTCGATCACGGCCTTGCAGACCTGCCTGGTGCGGAGCACATCACGCTCCAGCCACTGACAGTCCATACCGTTTTCTGCACACAACCCCTCGACGACCGACTTGTCGGACGTCCGGAAGAAATCCTGCCACCGGACATCGACCCCCGGCACGAAATTGCGCACATACATGAGCTGCTTCTCGCGCAGCCGGTCACGTATTTCCGGACGGAGCCCCCGCAGCATGGCCCTGCAATCAACGAGAGGCGTCGCACCGCCTTCCACCGATGCTTGCTGACAGAAAAAGAACTGTCTCTGCGGCCAACGATGCATGTGGGAGCTTTCGTTGTGAAACAGGATCGCCTTATCGGACGGGTATGGCGTCGAGCCATAGACGTGCCGGCCGCTCTTCTCCCGCGGCAAGTCTCCGTATTCCCCGAACAGTTCGTCGCACACCGCCTCGGCCACGCTTTCGAAATCTCCCGCCGTTCGTATGGCGAAGCCGCGAAATAAGAGCGCTCCGTACTTCAGGAGTTCTTCGCGCAAGCGAGACCTGTTTTCGCGAGCCCATCCGGCAAGATCCACGTCATCCACGGCCGGACTGAACATCAAAGGGAGAGGATGCGCATCTGAGAGCAGACGACTCGCGACCAGCGTCCGTTGCGACAGATTGACGGCTTTCGGTTTGATGCGTCTAAGCCGCTGGAGCTTGAGATCGCTCTGTTGTTTGCTCTCCATAGCGCGTGATTCCTTTTCTTTCTCGGTGAGTAGGTCGAATGAATCTATCCCGGACTCCGGGGCCCGTCCGATGTGCGAGAGCAGCGTGACGAATTGCGTCGACATGCGGATGATCGTGTCAGGTTCGAAGAGATCCCGGCTGAACTTCCACACACCCTCCAACCCTTCGCTGGTTTCCTCCATGAAGAGGCCCAGGTCAAATCGCGAAACGTCATGCTGGAACTCAAGCGCCTCGACGGTCATGCCGGGCAGTTGGAAGACCGGCGGCGGCACGTTCTGCAGGACCAACAGTACTTGGACGAGCGGATTGCGGCTCGTGTCTCTGACCAGCTTCAGCGCTTCCACGATTTTTTCGAAAGGAACGTCCTGGTGGGCGTACGCGCCCAGCGCCGTGTCGCGCACCCGTTCCAGGAGCGAGACGAAGGAAGGATTACCGCTCAAGTCCGTGCGCAGCGGCAGCAGATTGACGAAGAATCCGATCAGACGTTCGGTTTCGGCACGGTTGCGATTGGCTACGTCGGTGCCGACCAGGATATCCGTTTGTCCACTCTGGCGGGACAAGAACACTTTGAACGCCGCCAGCATGGTCATGAATAGCGTCGCCCCGTGACGCCGGCTCAACCGTTTCAATTGCCCGGCAATCTCAGACGGCACCTGAAACGTCACTCGGCCACCGTGGTACGTTCGCCGGTCAGGCCGAGGATGGTCTGTCCGCAACTCCAGCTGTGGAGGGTTGGACCCCAGACGCTGTCTCCAATAGTGCACCTCCCGTTCGAGCACGTCGCCCTGCAGCCAGCGCCGCTGCCAGGAGGCGAAATCCGCATACTGCACCGGCAGGACCGGCAGGTCGGCCAATGCATCATTCAATGCGAGGTCCGTCCCTTTACCTGCGTCGAGCCCCGCGTAAATCGTCGCCACCTCTTCCGTCAAGAGCGCCAGCGACCAGGCATCGGCCGCAATATGATGGATGGTCACGAGCAGGACGTGTTCCTCCATACCGGTCCTGACCAAAGTGGCGCGGATCGGCAGCTCCCCTTCCAAACTGAATGGGCGGACGGCCTCCTCTTCGGCCAGATGCCTTACGGCTTCGCCCCATTCCTGCTCGGGCAAGCCGGACAAGTCCTCGTCCGTCATGGCGAAGGTCTCCGGCGGAACGACGGCCTGAAACGGGGCTCCGTCCGAGGACGGGAACGTCGTCCGCAAGGTCTTGTGGCGACGTATCACTTCCAGAATACTTCGCTCCAAGGCGTCTCGATCGAGCGCACCTTCAAGGCGAAGCGCAAAGGGAAGATTGTAGTTGCCCTTTTCCGGATCCATTTCCGAGAGAAACCAGATCCGCTGCTGAGCAAAGGACAACGGGGCCTGCGCTGATTCCACCATCGGCACGAGCGGTGGCGCGGCTAACTGCTCGCCATCTGCCAAGGCCCGGCCGATCGCGGCGGCAAATTCACCGACGGTCGGATGATCGAAGAGGCTGCGGAGCGGAAGTTCGATCTTGAATGACGCGCGGACCCGTGACATGACCTGCGTGGCCATCAGTGAATGCCCGCCCAGTTCGAAAAATTGGTCTTCACGGCCGACGCGGTCCATTCCGAGAATCTCCCCCCAGATGCCGGCCACGAGATCTTCAGTCGGCGTGGCAGGCGCTTGAGTCTCCGACACCGTGCGATCGTTCTCCGGTTTCGGAAGCGCCTTCCGATCAATCTTTCCGTTGGGGGTGAGCGGCAAGACGTCCAGGAAGATCACGGCCTGTGGAATCATATAGTCCGGCAGGGTCCGCTTCAGGAACCGCCGCAGTTCGTCGGCCGTCAGCTCTCGTCCGGCGACGACATAGACAGCCAGCTGCCGGCGGCCCGGCTGAATTTCCACCACCATCGCGACGCATCGCTCGACATCCGGATGCTGCGCCAACCGCGACTCGATCTCGCCTAACTCAATGCGAAAGCCGCGAAGCTTAACCTGATGATCCCGCCGGCCGATGAATTCCAGTGTTCCATCCGTTCGATATCGGACCAAATCGCCCGTCCGATAGAGCCGCGTCCCGGATTCCCGCCCGTATGGATCGGGCACGAATGCCGAGGCGCTTCTTGCGGGATCATGCAGATACCCGCGACCGACTGCGATGCCGCCCACACACAGCTCGCCGGCCACACCCGCCGGAACGAGATTGAGCTGCGGATCGACCACGTAGAGTCGAACCCGGTCTATCGGCCGGCCGATCGACACGCGTGTCTCACTGTCGTCCGGACTCTCCCTCATGCAAGCCATCGCCACGTCGTCGGAACATTCCGCCGGACCATACGCGTTCATGAGCGGGATCTGCGCATAGCGGGCAAACCATTTGCGGCACAGCTCGGGTGAAAGCGCCTCGCCTGTCGGCAGCAGCCACCGCAGTCCGTTCAGTTTCTTCCCGTCGCTTTCCAGCATTCCGGCAAGCAACGACGGCACGACTTCCAAGATCGTGACGCTCCTGGCGACCACTTCAGCCTGGAGCTGCTGCGGATCGCGTACGACCTCGTCCGGGATGATCTGCACTCTGGCACCACACAACAACGGAGTCAGAAACTGCCAGATCGAAATGTCGAAACATTGCGACGCCGTCTGACCGATGACGTCGGACGGCGAAAGCGCCAGCATCGGAATCTTGCTGAGCAGATGGTTGAGCATGCCTCGGCTTTGGACCATCGCGCCCTTGGGAACGCCGGTCGATCCGGAGGTATAAATCACATATGCAAGCTGATCCGAGTTCGCCGTCGGCAGCGATGGATTTTCGGCGAATGGCCGCTGCCGTTCGATGGTTTCGACCGTCAAGACGGTCGGTCTCGACTGCTCCGGCAACCGCGCGACGACCGAAGCGATCAGGTCGGCATGCACGTCCGTGGTCAACACGACCTGCGCACGGCTGTTCGCCAGCACTTCCACAAGCCGCTCCTGCGGATGATGGGGATCGAGCGGAAGATAGGCGCCACCGGCCTTCAATGCCCCGACGATCATCGACAACAGGGCGAGCCCTCGCTCATCAAACACCGCCACGATGCTGTCCGTCCGGATTCCGGCTCCAAGCAGCGAATGGGCGATCCGGTTCGCCGCACGGTTCAGACCGTTGTAGGTGAGCGTCTGATCTCCGCATTGAACCGCCAGGGCCATCGGCGTCTTCACCACCTGAGCTTCGAACAGCGCGGGAAACTGTGCCTCCGCCCAAGGCTCCGGTTCGTGGTTCCACTCTTCGAGCATCCGGTGAATTTCGCGGTCGCCGAGCATCGGCAATGAATGCAGCGGCGCCTCAGGGTTCGCTGCCATGGCTTCGAGCAACGTCTTCAAATGCCCCGCCATGCATTCCACTGCGGCGTGGTCGAACAAGCGGCGATCGTAGGACAACCGCACGCCCATCGTGTCGCCGGGATACCCGACCACGGTCATGGGGTAATTGGTGTGAACACGATCTTGATCGTATGAAACGGTCCTGTCGGCCCGTTCCTCGCCAAGGCGGGCGTCCTTGGGAGCATTCTCAAAGACCATCAGGCTTCGGAAGAGCGACTGTCCGGGTGGAATCTCGCTCCATTGTTGAATGCTGACCAACGGAGCATATTCGTACTGCCGGATCCGGTAATTTTCGGCCAGCACGTGCTTGAGCCAGCCCATCAGCGACGCCTGCGGAGAAACGGTCAGACGAAGCGGCAGCGTGTTGATGAACAATCCGATAATGCCTTCGATGCCAGGCAATTCCGTCGGCCGTCCCGCCACGGTGACGCCGAAAAGAATCTGCTCATCGCCGCTGTAACGGCTCAGCAACAGAGCCCATGCGCCCTGGAGAAAGGTGTTCGGCGTGATCTGATACCGCTGCGCCAGTTCTTTCAATCGGACAGACACGTCCGGCGACAGCTCCATGAAGACGTCGCCGACCGAGGCCCCCGCTCCAGATTGATCGGGATCGACGCGCTCGATACCGAGCGGGGTCGGAGCAGCGAAACCCGCCAGCTCGTTCCGCCAGAACCGCTCGGCGGCGTGCTGATCCTGTCGTTGCAGCCAGGCAATGTAGTCTCTGTATGGGGCGGGCGCAGCCTGTTTCAGCTCCCGGCCTTCGACGAAGGCTTCGTAATATGCCAAGAAGTCCATCATCAGCAGGGAGAAGCACCAGTCGTCGGTCAGAATATGGTGAAAACTCCGCACGATGGCATAGCGGTCCGGCCCGCGTCGAACCAGGCGCATGCGCATCAGCGGCGCTCGGGTGAAATCGAGCCCTGCGGCCAATTCCTGTCCCATCACTTCCGTCATCTTGACCCGTTGCTGCTCTTCATCCAGATGCGTCCAATCGAGATCCTCGATGACCTCGGCGGCGTTGACGTTGCGATGCACCGTCTGGAGCGGTCGCTTGAGATCCGTCCACATGAACGAAGTCCGCAGCATCGGATGACGGTCGATGACGCACTGCCAGGCGCGGCCGAATGCGTCCCGATCGAGGCGGCCGTCCCACATGTAGAATTGCTGCATGAGATAGATGCCGGAGCCGGGATGCATCAACGTGTGGAACAGCATGCCTTCTTGCATCGGCGACAGCGGATAACAGTCTTCGATGCCGTCCCAATCCTTCCGTAGAGGCGCAAGCTCGGCCGGCTCCAATCCAGTCAGCGGATACAATGGAAGCGCGGGAGTTTCGCCCGACTTCTGAACGGGAGAAGACTCGCCGGATGGAGAACTGCCGTTTTCCTCCCCTTCGTGGGACGCTGATGCAGGCGCCGGTGGAAGGGATTTCTGTTCGGCAGTTTTCGTCATGCTCGCCGTGGCGGCGGCCGACGCCACGGTCTGATGTTCGAATAATTGCTTCGGCGTCAGCTTCACGCCTTTCTGGTTTGCTCGCGCAATCACTTGGAGCGTCCTGATGGAATCCCCGCCGAGAGAAAAGAAATTGTCGTGAACGCCGACCCGCTCCACCTGCAGCACATCTTTCCAAATTCCCGCGAGAATCTCCTCGGCGGGCGTGCTTGGCGCCACGTACGCAGGTTCAGGCAATGATGCCTGCATCGGCGGCTCCGACAGCGCTGCGCGATCCAGTTTGCCGTTGACTGTCAGGGGAAACGCATTCAGCCGTACGATCGTCTGCGGCACCATATAGTCCGGAAGCTGGCGGGCTAGATCGGAACGCAAGGCATGTGGATCGACCTCCGAATTCCCCGTCACATACGAAACGAGCTGCCGGGTTCCATCCGCCGCCTCGCGAACGAGCGTCACCGCCTCATCGACCGCCGGATGTGCCCGGAGGCGGGCATCGATTTCTCCCAACTCGATGCGAAATCCTCGAATCTTGACCTGGTGGTCGACACGACCAAGAAATTCTATTGCTCCGTCGGCTCGATACCGTGCCCGATCACCCGTGCGGTACGCGCGCGCTCCCGGTTCCGTCGCGAAGGGATCCGGCACGAACCGCTCCGCCGTCTTGTCTGATTGTCCGAAATACCCGCGCGCAACGGTGTCTCCGCCGATATACAGTTCACCAGGGACGCCGGCAGGCGCTAATTGCAGCGCCGCATCCAACACATAGGCCCGTGCAAACGGCAATGGCCTGCCGATCGGAATGTCGCGCTCTCCACCGTTCTCGCTGCTCAAGAGATGCGTCAGTACGCCGACCGTCGTTTCCGTAGGTCCATAGTGATTGACGACGGCACAGTCCGGGGCGAGTGCTTTGATACGCGCCAACAGATCACGGCGTACCGCCTCGCCGCCCAAAATCAAGCAGCGCTTCGGCAACACCTTTTCCGGATGTTCGGCATGCAACAAGCCGCTCAGATGGCTCGGAACGATCTTGAGAACCTCGACACCTTGTCCATCTATGTAGGCAGCCATGGCATCGGGGTCGAACGCGTGATCGGCTGATATGACATGAAGCGGACGACGGGAGCAGAGCGCACCGAATAGAGCGGTATTGCCCAGGTCCGCCGCGACGGTCGAAACCGCGGCCATCCCCACGCCCTCCGGAACATTCAAACGCTGCAACACTCCGCGCACGTATGCCGCCACCTGACGATGCTCCACGGCGACACCCTTCGGCCGGCCGGTCGAGCCGGACGTATAAATAATGTAGGCAAGATTCTGCGGACCGGCGGTATCCGCAGGCGCGCGATCGGACAGCTCCGCAATCACTTCGGCCTCTCGGTCCACCAGAACCAGCTTTTCGGCCATCGCCGATAATCCCTCGGCAGACTTGCCGTCACTCAGCACCAGACGCGATCCGCTATCCTCGATCATGTGCGCCAACCGATTGACCGGATAGGTGGGATCGAGCGGCACGTAGGCCCCCCCGGCCTTGAGCACCGCTATGATGGCGATCACCAAATCCAGCGAGCGTTCGAAACAGAGCGCCACTGGCTCGTCTGCTCCGACGCCGCGCGCGCGGAGATATTGCGCCAGGCGGTTCGCCCGCCGGTCCAATTCCCGGCGCGTCAGGCGCTCGCTGCCGGTGATGACCGCAATGGCCTCCGGAGTTTCCTCCGCAAGCGCGGCGACTACCCGGTGGATGCACGTCGTCTCGCCGAGTGACTCCCGATTGGCGGTCTCCCATGCCTGGAGCTGCTTACGTTCCGCATCGGTGGCAAGAGGCAGGTCGCACAGCCGCGTTTCCGGTGACGCGATGATGTTGTCCAACAGCGCTTCCAGACGGACGAGCAAGTCCGACATGGCGTCGTGTGCAAACCGTCCGCACTGATACGACACGATGAACTGCATATCGATTCCAGGCTCGATCATGAGAGAGAGCGGATAATTGTTGCGGCCCGACGTCAGCGCATACGCGTCGCGCGATGATCCGGATGACAGCGCTTCCACCGTCACGGGGAATGTCCCATCCTGATCCGCGGCCGGGTAACTTTCGAAGACGACCAGACTGTCGAACAGGGGTTGTCCGTTCGGAATCTCACTCCATCGCTGGATATCGGCAAGCGGCGTCCATTCATATTGGCTGAGCCGGCTGTTCCGGTCTTGCAGATCACGCAGCCAATCGGTCAACGGCATCTCCTGGCGAATCGCTACACGGACGGGCAGAGTGTTGATGAACAGGCCGATCATTTCATCCGATCCGGACAATTCGGCAGGACGGCCGGACACCGTGGCGCCGAACAGGATGTCGGTGGAACCGCTATACCGATGAAGCAACAGGGACCAGGCTCCCTGAACGATCGTATTGACCGTGAGCCGCAGTCGCTTCGCCAGCGCATGAAGGGCGGCCGTGCGCGTTTCCGTGATCCTCCTGGATTGCTCGGCGAATGGCCGCGCTTCAGGCATGGTTCCCGAAGCCGGCCCATCGAAACTCAACGGGGTCCGGCTCTGAAATCCCGCCAGGCTCTCTCTCCAGAACGATTCGGCTTCGTTCATGTTCCGTTTGCTGAGCCAGGCAATGTAGTCACGGTAGGGGCGCGGAGAAGATAACTGCACCGCCGCTCCTCGTTGTTGCCCTTCATAGGCGGTCAGCAAATCTTTGAGCACCAGGGCCAGACTCCAGCCATCCACGATCAAATGGTGATGACTGTTCACCAGTATCCACTCTGCAGCCTGCACGCGTATGAGTTGCAGACGCATGAGCGGCGCCATGAGCAGATCGATACCGGCCGTGCGGTCCCGATCCAGGAGAGCGTCAAGCTTCTGCACATGCTCGGACGCAGGAATCGCCGTCCAGTCGTGCCGTTCGATTCGAACATCGGCATGGCGTCGAACAACTTGCACGGCCTTGTCCAGGTTTTCCCACGCGAACGCAGTTCGCAGGACTGCATGGCAGTCGACCACTTGCTGCCAGGCACGCTCGAATGCCTCGATGTCGAAAGGGCCCTTGAGTGTATAGCGATACTGATAGAAATATGGGTCGGCGCCGGCGTCCGTAATCCGGTGGAAGAGCAGTCCCTGCTGGAGCGGGGACAAATAATACATGGCCTCTATTCGAGGTTTGTCTCGCTGCTGTTTATCTTGCATGGCTCTGTTCCATTTTTTCCAGAATGGCATCCAATGCACCTTGCTCGATTGCCACGTCCGGAAAATCCGAAGGTGTATACCCCCCGGCTTCCTCCGATGAGCAGTGCGCGATCAGTGCGCAGAGGTTGCGTTGATAAGAAGCGGCCAGGGATTCTATCGTCGTGCGGCGATACCGTTCGCCGCCGTACACCCAGGTCAGTCCCAACCGCCCGTCCACGATCTCGGCTTGGAGGGTCAGTTCATACCGCTGCGGATTCGACGGCGCGTGTTCTGTTCCGGGAGAATCCTGGCAAAGGGAGAAGAAAGATTGTGCGGGCGTGCCTTGATCGATCTGCCCCAGATAATTGAAGCAGAGCTGTGAGGGCGGATGTGTGCGCAATTCCGCGGCCTCCGGCATCTTCGACAGGTAGTGAAGCACTCCGTAGCCCGTACCCCGTGAAGGAATATCTCTGAGCTGCTCCTTGACGTCTTTCAGAACGTCTCCCAAGGACCCCTGCGGCAGTCGGAGAACAACGGGGAAAATGCTGGTGAACCAGCCAACCGTTCTCGAGACATCCACATCGCCAAACAGTTCCTCGCGACCATGACCTTCCAGATCGAGGCGCAGATGGTCCCGACCCGTCCATTCGGCAAATGTCTGAACCAGCGCTGCGAGCAGCACGTCTGAGATCTGCGTCTGATAGGCGGCGGGCACCTCCCGCAAAAGCGCCGTCGTATCTTTTTCCGATAACGACGACGAAACCGCTTGGGCCTGTCGTTCATCCTTGATGCCGGCCGGATCATCGACCGGCAGAGGCAGAGACAGTCCCTGTTGCGGCCTCGTCCAATAATGCAATTCTTCCTTGAGTCGGTCCGACTGCGCAAAAGCCTCCAGCCGTTCCGCCCAGTATTTGACGGACGTCGTTTTGGGCGGAAGCGAGATGATCTGATCACCGTGCTGCTGCAAATAGGCGTTTTGCAGGTCTTCCAGGAGAATCCTCCATGAGACGCCGTCTATGACCAGATGATGGGCAACCAGCAGCAGCCGCGGCGGTCGCGCCTTTCCTAAATCGAAGACGGCCGCCTTGAAGACCGGTCCTTCACTGAGATGCAGGCTGCACTGGAAATGTTCAGCGGTCTGCTCGACCGCTTCGGCTTCGCCTCCCGCAGGGACGTCGGACAGATTCACATAGCTGAGGACCCGCGTGCTGTCTTCCGCCGGCAGAATGTTTGCGGCTTGGCTCGATGCCGTCATGAACCTGGTCCGGAGACCGTCGTGTTGTGCGAGCACCTGTTCGATCGCCGGCTCTAAGACCGCGCGCTCCGGTACTTCCCGCATAGTGACGAGGATCGACTGGTTCCAATGATGAGGATGCGGCCAGGCTTGTTCGAAGAACCACCGTTGCGCCGGGGTCAGCGGTGTCGTTCCTGTCACCGCTCCCTGTTCGGCCTCAACCTGTGGAGTCTGATCCTGCTTGTCGTCCACCATGCGCGACAGTTCGGCCACGGTCTGATGCTGGAACACATGACGAGGAGTTAGAGATAGACCGGCCTCGCGCGCACGTGAGATCACTTGGAGAACCAGAATCGAATCGCCGCCGAGTTCGAAGAAGTTGTCGTGGCGGCCGACCTGCACAAGCCCCAGCACCTGCGCCCAGATGGCGGCCAGCCGCGCCTCCGTCTGCGTCGCCGGCGGCTCAGAGGCCGTCGCCCGCCCCGCCTCCGGCGCCGGGAGCGCCTTGCGATCCACCTTCCCGTTCGGACTCAACGGCAGCTGCTCCAGCGCGATGATGACCGCCGGCACCATGTACTCCGGTACGCGCTGCGCCAAGCCCTGCCGGAGGGTGGCTGTCTCTCCAGCCCCCGCTCCCGTCACATACCCCACCAGCCGCTTCGTCCCCGTCGCCTCCGTCCGCACGACCACCACCGCCTCGCGGATGCCCGGCTGCGCCAACAGCGCCGCTTCGATCTCGCCCAGCTCGATCCGGAACCCGCGGAGCTTCACCTGATGATCGAGCCGCCCCAGATACTCCAGCGTGCCGTCGACCCGCCACCGCACTTGATCGCCCGTCCGGTACAGCCGCTGCCCCGGCTGCGCACCCAACGCATCCGGCACGAACCGCTCCGCCGTGAGCCCCGGCCTACCGTGATAGCCCCGCCCAACTTGCTCCCCCCCAATGTAGAGTTCACCCGCGACGCCGACCGGCAC
Organism: Nitrospira sp. KM1; assembly: GCF_011405515.1. Taxonomy (NCBI): domain Bacteria; kingdom Pseudomonadati; phylum Nitrospirota; class Nitrospiria; order Nitrospirales; family Nitrospiraceae; genus Nitrospira; species Nitrospira sp. KM1. Next base: position 1,083,963 of record NZ_AP022671.1, read on the forward strand.
GGGATGGATGTGCCGGTCCAGCACATAGATCTGTGTGTTGGCGATCGGCCGCCCGATCGGAATCACCGCCGGCGCCGGCACCGGACACCTCCATGCCGTGACGTCGATCGCCGCTTCCGTCGGCCCGTACAAGTTATGCACGGTCGCCCCCGGCAGCACCGCCTGCGCCCGCGCCACCACGGCCGCCGGCAACGTTTCGCCGCTACAGACGATCTGCCGCACGCTCGTGCACCGCTCCACCCCCGCCGTCTCCACCAACGCCTGCAGCATCGGCGGCACGAAGTGCAGCGTAGTGATCTGGTGCGTCACAATCCGGTCGATCAGCCGCGCCGGCTCCTTGTGCTCCCCCGGCGCCGCCAGCACTAATTCCGCACCCACCATCAAGGGCCAGAAGAATTCCCATACCGACACATCGAAGCTGATCGGCGTCTTCTGCAGTACCCGGTCGGCTGCCGTCAGCCCATAGGCCTCCTGCATCCACTGCAGCCGGTTGCGGAAGCCCCCGTGCGTGTTCCCCGCCCCCTTCGGCTGCCCGGTGGACCCCGACGTATAAATCAGGTAGGCCAGCTGCTGGTCCGCCCATACCCCCGGCGGCGCACTCGTCGGATAGCCGGCCCACTGCGCCCGGTCGCGATCCAGGCACAGCAGCAACCCCGTATACGGCAGCTGGGCTTGCCACGCGGCCTGCGTCAGCACCACCGGCACGGCACTATCTTCGAGCATGTAGGCCAGCCGCTCGGGCGGATAGCTCGGATCCAGCGGCACGTAGGCGGCCCCGGCCTGCAGCACCCCCAGCAGGCCCACCACCAAGTCCAGCGAGCGCTCCATCGCGATGCCCACCAGCATCTCCGGGCCCACGCCCCGTTCCCGCAAGGCCCACGCCACTTGGTTCGCCTGCGCGAGCAGCTCCGCATAGGTCAATGTCGCGGCGTCCAGCCGCACGGCCACCGCCTCCGGCGTCCGCGCCGCCTGCGCCGCAATCTGCTCCGGCACCGCCCCCCGCTCCGCGTACCGCCGCCCCGTCGCATTCCACCCCGCCACCACCGCCGCCCGCTCCTCCCGCCCCAGCACCGCCACCGCCGCCAGCGATTGCTGCGGCTTGGCCACGACGGACTCCAGCACAGATTGGAAATGCTGCGCCATTCTCGCGATCGTAGCCGGCTCGAAGAGATCCGTGTTGTATTCGAAGAATCCGGTCAGTCCAACCGGTCCGCCGGCTGACCCGCCAGGTTCGAGCGTCATTTCGAGCGAGAGATCGAACTTCGCGCTGCCCGGATCGATCTCCAGCATTTCGATCTTCAGATCGGGAACCTCCAGCGTTTGGCGTCCCAACGTCTGCAAGGCGAACATGACTTGGAATAAAGGAGAGTGGCTCAAGTTGCGCGCCGGACGCAGCGCGTCGACGACATGTTCGAACGGCACGTCCTGGTGGTTTTGAGCTCCCAATACCACCTCGCGCACGCGTTCGAGCAAGTCGACAAAACGCGGGTCTCCACTCAAGTTTGTTCTGAGGACCAGCGTATTGACGAAAAATCCGATGAGCTCTTCCACTTCGAGGCTCGTTCGATTCGCCACGGGAGTACCGATCGACAGATCGGTCTCACCGCTGTACCGGTGCAGAAGAAGTTGAAATGCCGCGAGCAACGTCATGAACAACGTGGCCCCATGACGCCGTCCGAGGACCTGAAGCTCCGCAGTCAGTGAAGGAGGCACGGTGAAGGCATGGCGGGCGCCACGGAACGTTTGCACCGCGGGACGCGGAAAATCCGTGGGCAGCGACAAGAGCGCCGGCGCACCGGCCAATGTCTGTTTCCAATAGTCCAGTTGCTGCTCGAGGACATCTCCCTTGAGCCAATCGCGCTGCCAGCGGGCATAGTCGGCATATTGGAGGGCGGGTGCCGGCAGACCGGCGGCACGGCCGGCCGCCAGTTCGACATACGCAGTGATCATTTCAGACAAGAACAAATTCAAGGACCATCCGTCCGCAATGGCATGGTGAAACGTCACGATCAAGACGTGCCGCAAGACACCCCGATGGCCTTCGAGTTCAAACAGACGGGCACGCCACAATACCCCGCGCTCCAAATCGAATGCCTGCTGCGCCTCGTCCGTAGCCAGCCTTTGTTCGCACGCTTCAAGCGATTCATCTTCTGATCGGCCGACGGCAACGGTTTCGAACGGAATCGGCGCCGTTTCCACAACCACCTGGACGAGTTGTCCCTCGATCGTCGTGAACCTCGCCCGCAATATGTCGTGACGGCCGACGACGGCTTCAAACGCCCGTCTGAGCGCTTGAACGTCGACATGACCTTCGATACGGACGCCGAACGACAAATTGTAGAACCAGCTTTCCGGATCGAGTTGAGCGAGAAACCACAGCCGCTGTTGCGCGAACGACAATGGCGCCGGTCCGCTTCGATTGGTCGCCGTCAGCGGAGGAGCGGCCCTTCCGGCTCCCTTCGCCCGTATCTCGTCGACCACGAGCGCCAATGCCGATACCGTTGGACATTCGAAGGCCGTCCGGAGCGGCATGTCGATCTGAAACGTGCTTCTGATCCGAGAGACAACCTGCGTGGCCAGGAGGGAATGGCCGCCGAGCTCAAAGAAGTTGTCTTCCACGCCGACCCGCTCGGCTCCCAGAATGTCGGCCCAGATACCGGCCAGCAATTCTTCCGTAGCGCTGCGCGGTGGGACATATCGTGCGGCAGCCAGTTGTTCGGCATCCGGCGCCGGCAGCGCTGCCCGATCCACTTTCCCGTTCGGCGTGCGCGGCAGTGTCTCAAGCGTGACAAAAATCGCCGGCACCATATAGTCAGGCAACTGCGCTTGCAGCGCCGCCTTTACCTGTGCGATGTCCAGTAGCTGTTGATCGTACCCGGCGACGTACGCGACCAGCCGCTTGTCTCCCGGCCGGTCTTCGCGGACGATGACGGCGGCTTCGCGAACCGATGGATGCGCGTCCACATGAGTCTCGATCTCTCCCAGCTCGATGCGAAAGCCGCGGATCTTGACCTGGTGGTCCAGACGTCCCAGATACTCGATCGTGCCGTCGCTCAGGTAGCGGGCAAGGTCGCCTGTGCGGTAGAGGCGCGCTCCCGGTTGGCCGCCAAAGGGATTCGGCACGAACGATTCCGCCGTGCGCACACAATCCCGTAAGTACCCTCTGCCCACACCGACTCCACCGACGCACAACTCACCCGGCACTCCGGGCGGAACGAGCGCCAAAAACCGGTTGACGATGTATAGGCTGATATTCTGAATCGGACGTCCGATGGGTATCTGGTTCACATCGCTTGCGGGCATCGCATCGATGGCGTGAACCGCGACGTCGTCGGCGCATTCCGCCGGCCCATAGGCGTTCATCAACGGTATTTCCGGATAGCGCGCGAACCACTGGCGGCAGACGGAAGGCGGGAGCGCCTCTCCGGTCGGCAACACCCACCGTAGATGGGACAATTCCGGAGCTGAAGGCGAGTCATCCGCCAGATCCAGCAGCGCCTGCAGCACCGCCGGTACGGCCTCGAACAGGCTGATGCGGGCGTTTTCCAAATGGGGAAGCAGCCGCGCGGGCTCGCGGACGATATCGTCGGGAATGACGTGCGTCCTGGCCCCGCACAGCAGCGCCGTCAGCAACTGCCAGACGGAAATGTCGAAACATTGCGATGCCGTCTGCGCCAGGACGTCGGACGATCCTATTCGAAGTGAGCTCAGCTTGCTTTCCATGTTGTTGAGCATGCCCCGCTGCGTCACCATCGCACCCTTTGGCACGCCGGTGGAGCCGGAGGTGTAAATGATGTAGGCGAGTTGGTCCGGCCGGGTTGGCCGTTCCGGATTCTCATCGACGCCCTGTTGCGACATAGCCTCGGTAAGCGAGAGGACTGCCGGTCTTACTGATTCGGGCATAAGGGTCAGCACGCGCTCGAGCTGAGCCTTGAGGCGGCCGGAAGTCACGACGACCGGGACGCCGCTCAGTTCCAGCACTCGCGCCATGCGTGAATCGGGATACCGGGGATCGAGGGGCAGATATGCGCTTCCGGCCTTGAAGATGCCGAGGATCATCGTCACGAGATCCACTCCGCGTTCGTCGAGCACCGCCACGATGGTATCCTGTGCAACACCGGCCGCAATCAGGGAAGAAGCAATCCGGTTCGCACGCCGGTTCAACTCGGCATAGCGAAGCGGCTCTTCTCCCTCGCAGCTCACCGCAATTGAGTCCGGCGTGCGGCAGACCTGTGCTTCGAAGCGTGCCGCAAAATTTCTCTCGTCCGTCCCGGCGGCCGGCTCCGCATTCCATTCCGTGAGTAGTTTTGTGGTCTCGTCGGACGCCAGCATCGGCAATTCCCCGATCCGGGCGTCCGGTTTGGCAATGATCCCTTCCAGCAGGCGCTTGAGATGCCCGATCATCCGCAGCACGGTGCCGGAATCGAAGAGGCGTCGGTCGTACGACAGCTTCAGTCCCAATTCCCTGCCGGGCCAGCCCATAACCGTCATGGGATAGTTCGTGTGAACCCGATACTGTTCTTCTTCGGCGCGGAACATGATCCGGCCTTCGCAGAGGGCGGGATCCACCGGCGCGTTCTCGAAGACGAAGAGACTGTGAAAGAGCGCCTCGCCGCGCGGGATTTCGCTCGAACGCTGGATCCGCACGAGTGGCGTGTACTCGAATTGCCGCAGCCGGACGTTCTCGGCCAGCAGATCTTTCAGCCACCCGAGGACGGGACAGTCCTGAGCCACCGGCACCCGCAGCGGCAATGTATTGATGAACAATCCCAAGACCGATTCGACGCCGATGAGTTCCGTGGGACGTCCCGCCACCGTCACGCCGAACAGCACATCGCGCTCGCCGCTGTACGCGCTCAGGAGAATCGCCCAAGCCCCTTGCACGAAGGTGTTGGGCGTCAGCCGATGCTGTTGTGCCAGCGCCGTCAATCTGGCCGTCATGGCCGCGCTGAGATGCAGACAATGGTCGGCCGCGTCTTCGTTCTGATCCGCTAATCCTTCCGGAGCCCGATCGTAGGCCAGAGGAGTAGGCGTGCGAAAATCTAGGAGATAGTCCCGCCAAAACGTATCCGCCGCATCCATGTCCCTCGTCTGCAGCCATGCGATGTAATCGCGATAGGGGCGCGGAGCCTCTGCTTCACAGGCACGGCCCGCCGCGCACGCCTCGTAATGCGCGAGAAAATCCATGAGCAAAGGGGAAATGCACCATTCGTCCAGAAGAATATGGTGAAAGCTGTGCACGAATTGCCAGGTTTGGTCCGTCAGCCTGATCAAGCGCAGCCGCATGAGCGGCGCCTTGGCAAAATCGAATCCGCTGTGCAGTTCGTCCTGCAGTATTGCATCGAGCCTGACGATTTGTTGTTCACGGCATTCGCCACGCCAATCCATCACGTCGAGCGGCACGTCGACGGCTTTATGAACCGCCTGGAGCGGACGCTTCTGGCTTTTCCAGACGAACGAGGTCCGGAGGATCGGATGTCTGGCGATGACCTGCGCCCAAGCCCGCCGGAACACATCGGGATCGACATGGCCTTCCACGTAGTACCGGTTCTGCATGAGATAGATGCCGGTCCCCGGATTCATCAGGGTGTGGAACAGCATGCCTTCCTGCATCGGAGACAGCGGATAGATCGCCTCCAGGCTCTTCGCGGCATCGGTCTTTTTCGTCTGCGGCGGCTCGATCGTCTTCACGCGTTCTCCTATCCGATCTCGTTCAATAGATTTTCCATCTCGTCGTCCGACAATTCGACGTCCGCGATACCGGATGGCGGTCTGTCGGAAACAGGCATGGCTGTGGGCGCAGCCAATACCGCCACCGCAGCCGCCGATGCGATGGTGGGCTGTTCGAAGAGCTGCTTCGGCGTGAGTTGGATGCCGTCGCGGTGAGCCCTGGCGAGAATCTGCAGGCTGTTGATCGAATCGCCGCCGAGTTCGAAGAAGTTGTCGTGGCGGCCGACCTGCACAAGCCCCAGCACCTGCGCCCAGATGGCGGCCAGCCGCGCCTCCGTCTGCGTCGCCGGCGGCTCAGAGGCCGTCGCCCGCCCCGCCTCCGGCGCCGGGAGCGCCTTGCGATCCACCTTCCCGTTCGGACTCAACGGCAGCTGCTCCAGCGCGATGATGACCGCCGGCACCATGTACTCCGGTACGCGCTGCGCCAAGCCCTGCCGGAGGGTGGCTGTCTCTCCAGCCCCCGCTCCCGTCACATACCCCACCAGCCGCTTCGTCCCCGTCGCCTCCGTCCGCACGACCACCACCGCCTCGCGGATGCCCGGCTGCGCCAACAGCGCCGCTTCGATCTCGCCCAGCTCGATCCGGAACCCGCGGAGCTTCACCTGATGATCGAGCCGCCCCAGATACTCCAGCGTGCCGTCGACCCGCCACCGCACTTGATCGCCCGTCCGGTACAGCCGCTGCCCCGGCTGCGCACCCAACGCATCCGGCACGAACCGCTCCGCCGTGAGCCCCGGCCTACCGTGATAGCCCCGCCCAACTTGCTCCCCCCCAATGTAGAGTTCACCCGCGACGCCGACCGGCACGGGATGGATGTGCCGGTCCAGCACATAGATCTGTGTGTTGGCGATCGGCCGCCCGATCGGAATCACCGCCGGCGCCGGCACCGGACACCTCCATGCCGTGACGTCGATCGCCGCTTCCGTCGGCCCGTACAAGTTATGCACGGTCGCCCCCGGCAGCACCGCCTGCGCCCGCGCCACCACGGCCGCCGGCAACGTTTCGCCGCTACAGACGATCTGCCGCACGCTCGTGCACCGCTCCACCCCCGCCGTCTCCACCAACGCCTGCAGCATCGGCGGCACGAAGTGCAGCGTAGTGATCTGGTGCGTCACAATCCGGTCGATCAGCCGCGCCGGCTCCTTGTGCTCCCCCGGCGCCGCCAGCACTAATTCCGCACCCACCATCAAGGGCCAGAAGAATTCCCATACCGACACATCGAAGCTGATCGGCGTCTTCTGCAGTACCCGGTCGGCTGCCGTCAGCCCATAGGCCTCCTGCATCCACTGCAGCCGGTTGCGGAAGCCCCCGTGCGTGTTCCCCGCCCCCTTCGGCTGCCCGGTGGACCCCGACGTATAAATCAGGTAGGCCAGCTGCTGGTCCGCCCATACCCCCGGCGGCGCACTCGTCGGATAGCCGGCCCACTGCGCCCGGTCGCGATCCAGGCACAGCAGCAACCCCGTATACGGCAGCTGGGCTTGCCACGCGGCCTGCGTCAGCACCACCGGCACGGCACTATCTTCGAGCATGTAGGCCAGCCGCTCGGGCGGATAGCTCGGATCCAGCGGCACGTAGGCGGCCCCGGCCTGCAGCACCCCCAGCAGGCCCACCACCAAGTCCAGCGAGCGCTCCATCGCGATGCCCACCAGCATCTCCGGGCCCACGCCCCGTTCCCGCAAGGCCCACGCCACTTGGTTCGCCTGCGCGAGCAGCTCCGCATAGGTCAATGTCGCGGCGTCCAGCCGCACGGCCACCGCCTCCGGCGTCCGCGCCGCCTGCGCCGCAATCTGCTCCGGCACCGCCCCCCGCTCCGCGTACCGCCGCCCCGTCGCATTCCACCCCGCCACCACCGCCGCCCGCTCCTCCCGCCCCAGCACCGCCACCGCCGCCAGCGGCGCATCCTCCACCTCGGTCATGCCGCGGAGAAGCATATGGACATGCCTTGCCATCCGTACGGCGCCGTCGTGTTCGAAGCGGGATTTTTGATACCAGAACGACAACATCAGCTCGGCGCCCGGCATGACGTTCACCGTCAGCGGATAGTTGGTCTGCCCGTGCAACTTCACCCGTTCGACGTACAGATCCGAGATCCCTTGCTCCAAGGTTTCATCCATCGGGTGATTGTCGAAGACGATCAGACTGTCAAACAGCGACTGGCCGCGCGGCACGTCGCTCCATGCCTGGATGTGCGCAAGCGGTGTGTGTTCGAACTCTCGCAATTCGCTGTTACGTGTGAGCAACTCGCGGAGCCATGCGGACAGCGTGAGAGCCGGAGGCACTCGAACACGAAGCGGCAACGTATTGATGAACAGTCCGACGGCAGTTTCGATGTCCGGAATATCAGCCGATCGACCGGACACGGTCGTACCGAACAAGACGTCCTCATCGCCGCTATACCGGCTCAGCAGCAGAGCCCAGGCGCCTTGGATGATCGTATTGACCGTGACTCGATGCCTCTGTGCGCATGCGCGGATGCTGGCGGTCGTCTCCGCCGAGATCGTGACCGAGACGGTGCCGCAGGCGCCCTCGCCGGAGGACTGTTCGGTGACCGTCTTGCCTCCCAACGCCGTCGGCGCGGTGAATCCCTTCAACGTGCGGCGCCAGAACGTTTCCGCAACCGAGCGGTTCTGACGCGCGAGCCAAGCGATGTACCGGCGATACGGGATCGCCGGAGCGAGCGATGGTTCTGCTCCGAGCTTTGCGGCCTCATAGCACTGGAGCACTTCCCTGAGAATGATCGGCAAACACCATCCATCCATGAGAATGTGATGATGTGTCCACAGGACATCGTGCATATCCGGGGCGGTGCGGACCAGCGTGATCCTCATCAGAGGCGGGCAGGCGAAATCGAAATCAATGCGACGGTCCTCCTCCAACAGTTGCTGAAAACGCCGGCCCACTTCATCGGCAGGCTCATGCGCCCAGTCCAATTCGGTCCACGGCAGCTCCGCGGCCGGCGCGACAACCTGAACGGGTGTCGTCCCCTCGCGCCAAAGAAATCCGGTGCGCAACACCGCGTGCCGTGCGATGGTCCGCCGCCATGCGTTGCGAAACTCCGCCGCGTTCAACGTTCCGCATAGACGGCAGCTGAACTGTTCGATATAGACGCCGGACCCAGGAGCGTACAGGCTGTGAAACAGCAGCCCTTGCTGCAGATGACTCAAGGGGTAGGTTGTTTCGAACTCCGGATACGCCGCCCGCACCATACCGAGCGCTTCCTCATCGACCGAAGGCTGATCCTCCGGCACCTCTCCGATAGTGAAAGCGCTCGCACCCCGTTGCGGCTGAATTTCAGCAAGCCGATGCGCCAACTCAGCCACAGTCTGCGCTTGAAACAGACAGCGCGGCGTCATGGAAAGGCCGGCCTGTTTGGCCAGGTTCACAACCTGCAAACTGAGGATGGAGTCGCCTCCGAGTTCGAAAAAGTTATCGTCGATGCCGACACGGTCGAGATCGAGCACTTCCGCCCAGATGCGGGCGAGCGCCTCCTCGCCGGCCGTTCGCGGGGCCATGTAGACACGCGGCTCTTCCTTGGCCGGCGCCGGCAGCGCCGCCCGATCCACTTTTCCATTCGGCGAACGCGGCAGCGCATCGAGCGGCACAAAGCAGGACGGAATCATCGCCTCCGGTAAATGGAGACGAAGCGCGGTGCGCCACGCATCATCGGCCTTCTTCTGTGCCGACGACGCGACCACATAGGCCGTCAGCCTCTTGCGGCCGGAGGGCTCGTCGCGGAGTACGGTCACGGCGTCGTCGACACCGGGAATCTCGCGCAGTCGCGCGTCGATTTCACCCAGTTCGATGCGGACGCCCCGCAATTTGACTTGATGGTCCAAACGGCCGATGAATTCCAGATTGCCGTCGGCACGGAGCCGTACGAGGTCGCCGGTTCGATAGAGGCGCGCGCCCGGCTGACCACTGAAAGGGTCCGGCACGAACGATGCCGCTGTCCTGAAGGGATCGCGAAGATAGCCGCGTCCCACTGCGACGCCGGCAATGCACAGCTCGCCGGGCACACCAGCAGGAACCGGTGTGAGCCACTTATCGACAACGACGAGACGGACGTTCCTGACCGGCCGGCCGATGGGAACCGCCGCCCCGGCCGTCGGAACGGACGTGATCTCGGCCATGGCCACGTCGTCGGCGCATTCGGCCGGGCCGTAGGCATTCAGCAGCGGGACGTCGGGATACCGCTCGATCCATGCACGACACACCGAGGCGGCAACGGCTTCACCGGTCGGCAGCATCCAGCGTAAGGCAAGAAGCCGGACCTCAGCGGACTGCTGGGCGGCTGCGAGCATCTCCTGCAGCAAAACGGGAACCGTTTCCGCAACCGTCACTCCCGACGTATCCAAACAAGCCAGCAGTGCCGAGGGATCACGCGCGACGTCGTCTTTCACGATCAGTGTCCTGCCTCCGCAGAGCAGCGCTGCAAGACACTGCCAAACGGAAATATCGAAGCAGGCCGACGCCGTTTGCGCGATGACGTCGCTGTCGGTCAGTTTCAGCATTTCGAGCTTGCTCAGGAGATGATTCATGAGCGCCAACTGTGTGACCATCGCTCCTTTGGGAATACCGGTCGAACCGGAGGTGTAGATGACGTACGCGAGTTGGTCAGGAGAGGAGCGGCGGCGTGGATTATCCCACTGGACAGGTTGCGTGCTTTGCACCGCAACCTGTTCGATGGTGAGCACCTGCACATCGACCCGCAACAGATCGGGCGTCGCGTCCATGAATCGCGCCCGGTATTTTTCGTCGGTCAACACGACCACTGCGCCGTTGGATTCCAGGTACTCGTTCCAGCGGGCAGGCGGGTGCGAAGGATCGAGGGGCAGATAGGCCGCGCCGGCCTTCAACACGCCAAGCATCATCGTGAGCAACGGCAGATCGCGATCGGTCAGCACGGCCACGACCGAATCGCCGCCGACTTGGTGGTCCATCAACGCCCGCGCCACGCCGTTCGCCTCGCGATTGATCGCTCGATAGGAAATCGTTCGCCCGTCGCACTCCACCGCCACATTCTCCGGCGTATGCTCGACCTGCTGCTCGAAGAGATCAGCAAACGTGGCGTGTGCAGGCGGAACGACCGGTCCGATGAGAACGGTCTCCCTGCGTTCCGGTTCGGTCAGGAGAGAAAGCTCCGTCAACCGTGTGCCGGGTGAAACACCAATGCCCTCCAGCAGGCGCAGAAAATGATTGCCCATCCGGATGATCGTCGATTCGTCGAACAGGTCGGTGTTGTATTCAAATGTCCCTTCCAATCCTTGCGCCGTTTCCGTCATATCGAGGGACAACTCGAACTTCGCTGCGGCCTGATCGACCTCCGTGATCTCGGCCTCGACACCGGGAATCCGGATGGCATCCGAGAGGGCGGTCTGGAGCACGAACATGACTTGAAACAGTGGAGAATGGCTGAGTGCACGGGCCGGCTTCAGCACCTCGACCAATTCCTCGAATGGAAGATCCTGATGCGACTGTCCGCCTACGACAACGTCCCGTACGCGCCCAAGAAGGACAGAGAACGGTGGATTGCCGGCGAGGCTCGTCCGGAGCACCAGCGTGTTGGCAAAGAACCCGATGAGGTCTTCCGTTTCTCGCCTGGTCCGGCAGGCGACGGGAGTTCCGACACAGATATCCTCGATGCCCGTGTACCGGGACAGCAGCGTCTGAAACGCGGCCAGGAGCACCGTGAACAGCGTCGCGTTCTCCTGTCTGCCAAGCTCCCTCAACCTCATGGCGATCGGAGCGGGCACGATGAACGTATGCCGGCTGCCCGCCGACGTCTGAATTCCTCCGCGCGGCCGATCAGCCGGAAGTTCGATGACCGGCAGTTCACCTTCGAGCTGATTCTTCCAGTAGCTCAGCTGTCGTTCCCGCACATCCCCCTGCATCCAGCGCCGCTGCCAAGCAGCATAGTCGGCATACTGAATCGGCAGCGGTGGCAACGGCGAGGCAGAGCCAGCCCGCATGGCGGGATACAAGGCGGAGAGTTCGCGGGCAAGTATCTGAGCAGACCATCCGTCACAGACGATATGGTGCAGAGTCAGCACGAGCACGTGATCGTCGGACCGAATGGCAAACAGGCAGGCCCGCATGAGCGGACCTTGCTGCAGATCGAACGGGCGGCGCGCCTCTTCGGATGCCGCATCTTCAACCGCTTCCTTGGTTCCGGCAATGGGAACCACCCGGAGATTGATTCGGATGTCCGGTGCGATGATCTGGACCGGCTCTCCCGCTTCGTATGCGAAGGTGGTACGCAACACCTCATGCCGCTCGGCGATGGCGTTGAAGCACTTTTCCAGCGCCGCCCTGTCAAGGATACCCCGGAGCCGGACCGCAATCGCGGTGTTATAGGATGCACTCTCCGGTTCGAGCTGCGACAGGAACCACAACCTTCGTTGCGTAAAGCTCATCGGGAACACGTCGTGATCCACGGTCACTGCATCGTGTTCACCCGCACCGCTGCTTCCTGTGTGAGGTGTCACCGACATGGATGCTGCGCTCCATAGGGTTCGGCCATGGCCACGAGAATTCGTCTCGGCCCCTTGAACGGCATCCGTCCGTGGGCCGTCAGCATGTTGTCGAGCATCAGCACGTCTCCTTTACACCACGGAAATCGCACCGCCGTCCGGCGATAGACGTCACGGACTTCGTCGAGCGTCTCGGTTTCGATCGGACTGCCGTCGCCGAAGTACGCGTTGCGAGGCAGGTCCTCTTCGCTCACTGCGCACAGCAACGCTTCTCGAACCAACATTTCCAAATTTGAGATGTGGAACAGGTGCGCCTGGTTGAACCAGACCGATTCTCCTGTCTGCGGATGGACCGCGACCGCCTGCGCGATCTGTTTAGTCCGGAGTTCCCCGTCCTCTTTCCATTCATAGAGGATGCCGTTCTGACGGCAAAACGCTTCGACGGTCTTCCGATCCGTCGTATTGAAGACCTTCTCCCACGGGACATCGAGCCCGTTACCGTAGTTGCGCACATACATCACACCCTTGCTGATGAACCGGTCGCGGATCGGGGGCGGGATCAACTCGAAGACGCGGCGGCTGTCGGCAATCGGCGTGTCTCCGCCTTCGGGAGACGCCTCGGCACAATAGAACCAAATCTTCATCGGCCACTCGGTCGTGTAGGCCATCTCGTTGTGCAACGGGATGGATTGATGCGGCGGATACTCCGTGGAGGTGTAGATCTGGTTTTGGACTTGGGAGCGCGGGGTCGAACCGAAATCATAGGTTGACAGATCCCGGCGGACCGTCCTGACGACGAACTCGAAGTCTTCGACCGAAGCTACGGGAAAATTGCGGAACAGCACCGCGCCCGAACCGGACAGCAGCGTCTCCGCTGAACGTGCAATGACGCCGGCATAGTCCCGGAGCGGCCGCACGGACTTTGGTGTCACGGCCGTCGGAAGCCCCTCTCCAGGAAGGAGCGGACCGGTTTCATACCACTGTGTGCCGGTCGATTCAGTTGTCGTGTCTGTGTCCTCAATCGGTGCGGTCTCAGGCTGAGTGTTCATAGTGACACCTCTTCGTTGTTCTCAGGAGACGCCGCCGGATGCCCGTGCACACAAGCGTCCCATTCTCCCCGATCATATGGGGCAATCGGATTGCGGCAAGAAACGCGGCAACGACTCTCAGCTCACCGGCTCATCACACCTGTGCCGTTGCTCTGGTGCAAACCAGCGAGAGAGCATCCAGCACCGCCGTCTGCGAACTCCGTACAAAAAAATGGTCGCCCTGGAACATGGTCCATTCGAATGATCCGTTGGTATGCCTGCGCCAGCCTTCGAGCTTGGCAAAATCGACTTCCCTGTCATCCATCCCACCGAAACAGGAAATCGGACAGTCGAGCGGCGGTTCCTCCCTGTACTCGTACGTATCCCGAAGCGCGAAGTCGGCGCGGAGCACCGGCAGCAGCAACTGCATCAGTTCCGGATGTTCCAACACCTCCTTCGGGGTGCCGTTGAACCGCCGCATGTGCTCCAGAAACTCAGCGTCCGGAAGATCGTAGAGCAGTTCGCCTATCGACGATTGGGGCGCCGGACAACCGGACACGAACAGATGGACCGGCTCGAAGCCATAGCGCCTTCGCAATTCCCGCGTGAGTTCGAACGCGATCAGCCCGCCGATGCTGTGGCCGAATAGGACGATCGGCCGGTCGAGGACACCCGTGATCGCTTCGGCAAGCTCATCGACCACGTCCCTCAAATCACGGATCGGTTCCTCCTTCATGCGGCCTTCACGGCCCGGCAACTGTACCGCGCATAATTCGATGTTCGATGGAAGTTCCTGCGCCCAGGACCGGAACATCGCCGGTCCGCCTCCCGCATAGGGAATTCCGACGACGCGCACGCCTTCTGCGCGGCGGCAGGTGACGATCCATGACTGCCGACCGGCCGTGGTCAGCATGATGCCGCCGTCTTCGCGGCCTGTTCGGCCATCCATTTGCGCAAGCTCAACGGCCGCATGTCCGTCCATACGTCCTTGATATAGGCGAGGCATTCGTCCTTGGGTCCCGTCTTGCCTGCGTCCCTCCAGCCCAGCGGGTTCTCTCGGTAGGACGGCCAAATGGAATATTGTTCTTCATGGTTCACCACGACTTTGTAGATCGTATTGTCTTCGCGTTCGTCCTGGCTCATGACTCCTCCTGATGGTTAAAGAACTGGTTCCTGTTACGCCCGTCCGTCTGCGGTGGACGGACTCAGTATCAATCTGTGCATCGGTGCCCCTGACAGCAATGGCAATGCAATCCCCCGGCTCCAATACCGCTGCTGATCGCGATAGTGCGGCGAGAGCGGATGGCCGGACTGGCCCCCCGGCATATGAAATATTCCGTCCTGCTGCTGTGCCGGCGAGACGACCATCCGTTCACTCGCCGCGAGACCGTCGCTGATGACACGGATACATTGCGCGCAACCGGCGGCATCCTCCTCGGGCATGTTCAGCCACATCCCGATCAAGGGAATCGCCTCCGCCAGCGGATGCGCCATTCGAATGCGATTCATCTGTCCCCACGTCATGGCCTCCACATCGGCCACGCGATCAGCAGTTTTCAATTCCGACACCGTCCGCTCCAGCACGCTCAACAAGAAATCAGACCAGCTCTCGTGATGTTCAGGATCAGGCAACAGTTCGGGCGGTTGCTCGTTCAACAGCGTTCGGAGAGGTGTGTCGAGATCTCCGTCATAGACAAATCGGGCGTCACGCTCGCGGCACGTCTCCAGAAACGGCGCAAACACCGAGGAAGCCAGGTTCCGGCGGAACACGACCAGCACGCCGAATCCCTTGCTGTCGACATCAGCCCTTCCATCCCACGCGTCGACGGCATGCCGCACGTGGACGAGATTCGGCTTCTGCGACAGGATGGTATCCGTCAGGACACGATCGACGACGTCGCGGTAAAACTCGTAGAGCGCGCTCCTGGTGTCCAACTGCAGCGTGAACAGATCCGACTCACGTACCCGGTCCATGGTCTGTAATCGCTCCGTGATGCGATAGGCCCGGTAGCCGTTCACGAATGAATGACCGACGACATGACCAAAGTCGTCGCCCGTCATGCGATGATTCGCGCTCACGAGGAAACCGGCGGGAGGATCCACGATCCTCGGCAGTTCGTCGGGCGGGAGAAATCCCTCCCAACCGGTTCGCCCATCCGTCCATGCCATGCTCACCGACCCGTCGAAGCCCCGGCGGAGAGGAATTCGCCCCATATAGGTCCACCCGATGTGCCCGTTCGAATCGGCCAGAATCACGTTGTTCGGGGGTCCTCCGGCGCGGTTCGCGACGCGCATCGCTTCCGGAAGTGAGCGGGCCTCGTCCATATGCATCAGGCCCAGGTCCACGGCCTCGGGATCGAGGGCTGTCCAGCGCACGGCCACCGGCTGTCCCATGAGGTCATCGGCCGCCAGCGGACCCCAGATCGTTTCCTTCACGTCGATCTCATGTGGCCGGCCGTTCCGCACAATGATCGTTTCACGTCTCACTGTGAACGGCCGGCTTCCGTCCGCTGTCACATAGTGGTTGGGATGGCGTTCGTCCAATTCGACGCGCACCAGATCCAAAAAATCTCCCTCCACGTTCGTCATACCCCACGAAATGGCGCCGTTGGATCCGGAGATCATGACGGGAATGCCCGGCACCACGATGCCGGCCATGTCGACGCGCCCATAACGCAGCTGCACGCGATACCACATGTTGGGAACCGTCATGTCGAGATGCATGTCATTTGCGAGGATGGCCCGGCCGTCAGTAGTTTTCGATCCGGCGACGGCCCAGGCGTTCGAACCGAGCGGGCGCTTGCGATGCGCGACCATCGATGCTTGCATCGGTGTCCCCTTCACAACCGGCCGGCGCAGCGCGGCAAGACTTCGAACGGGAACGGATGCAGGCGGCCGTTGGGCGATGGAGTCGCGGAGCAGTACGGCGGTATAGGGATCGATCGATGGAATCAAGAACTCCGTCACGTCGGCGGGAAGCGAAGCCTTCATCACCGTCCGCATGCGTTCATCGTCTTCATAGCCGTTCAGCATTTGGAACATGGCCAGAACGACGAGCAGGCTGTCGGCGGGCCTCCACGGCTCCGGCCGGTAGCCCAGAAGTAGAAACTCGAACGGCGCGACGGTCATTTGCGTAAGATACGCATTCACGCCTTCGGCGTAGGCGTCGAGCGCGTCGAGCTGTTCTTTAGGTAAGCGCGGCAACAGCCGGTCGGCAGCCTGCGATAATCCCAGACGCCGCTGTTTCACATCCTGTGCAACGACTGTCTCGCCGAACACCTCCGCCAACCGACCGGCGCTGCCGCGTCGGGCCAGATCCATCTGAAACAGGCGGTCCTGCGCACTGACATAGCCCAGAGCCCGCAAGGCGTCGGCTTTGGAGTCTGCCGTGACCGTCGGCACACCCAGCTGGTCGAACTGCACGGCGGCCGGTGCAACGAGCCCCTGAACGGTTCTGACGCCGTCCAGGGTCGGCAACGAGGCGCGCAGCACGGCGATCACCGAACCGACGGCCAGGCCGGCGACCACGCCGGCAACCAACGTTATGCGGGCACTCGTCCTCATCGATCTCTGCCGGCCTCCGCCGCCTTGACGGCTTCGAAAAAAATCGTAGCGATGGTGTCGATCTGCTCCGCCGTCACGATGAGCGGCGACAGGAATCGGACCACGCAATTGTTGCGGCCGCCGAGTTCGAGGATCAGACCGCGGCGTAGCGCTTCATGCTGGATCCTGGATGCCACGGCGGGAGCCGACGGAAAGCAGCCGGGAGCTTCCGGAGCCTCGTCCCGATCCACGATTTCAACTCCGATCATGAGCCCGCAGCCGCGCACGTCTCCGATACTGTTCGACTCCGTCTGGATGCTCCGGAGCCGCCCGGTCAACCGCTCGCCCATGAGCGCCGCATGCCGGTCGATCCGTTCGTTTTGAATGAACTCCATGGTGGCGAGGCCGGTGGCCATGGCCAGTTGATTTCCCCTGAACGTCCCCGCGTGAGCCCCCGCCGTCCAACGGTCCAATTCAGGCCGGTACACGACGACGCTCAGCGGCAATCCACCGCCGATCGCTTTGGACATCACGACCACGTCCGGAATGATGTCCGCCTGCTCGAAGGCAAACAGCGTCCCCGTCCGGCCGAGTCCGGTCTGCACCTCGTCCACGATCAGCGGGATGCCGCGCTCGCGCGTGATGCGGCGAATTTCCCGCAACCACGGGATGGGTGCCGGAATGACTCCGCCTTCACCCTGCACGACCTCGAGAATCATGCCGGCCGGTCCGACGACTCCGCTGTTCGGATCGTCGAGCAGCCGCTCGATGTACGAACTTGACAGCCGGTGTCCGCCTTCCCCGCCGACGCCGAAAGGACAGCGGTAGTCGTAGGGATACGGGAGGAAATGAACGTCGGCCATGAGCCCGGTCAGGGCATGTTTGGGTCCAAGGTGTCCCGTCAATCCCAGCGCGCCGTGCGTCATACCGTGATAGGCCCCGTGGAACGCAAAGACCGTCCGCCGTTCGCGGGCAATCTTCACAAGCTTGATCGCCGCCTCGACGGCGTCCGCTCCCGACGGTCCGCAGAACTGGATCTTGGCGCCGTCGGCGAATTTGGTGGGCAGGCATTCGAACAGCCTGTCCACAAAGAGGTCCTTGATCGGCGTCGTGAGGTCCAACGTCTGGAACGGCAAGCCGTCGCTCATCATCCTTCCGATGGCATCGACGACCACCGGATGGTTATGTCCCAATGCCAGCGCTCCTGCGCAGGCCAGGCAATCGATGAACGTCCGTCCCTCCGTGTCCTGGACGTAAATGCCCTTCCCCTTCTTGAGGGCGAGGGGCAACCGCCGCGGATAACTGCGGGCGTTGGATTCACGGGCGGCCTGCCGTTCCAGATAAGGATTCCCGGCCGAGATATCGTCAGGCTGCACAAATCCGGTGGGTTTGGCTTGCCACATCTCATCGACATGCACGGTCATCGCGTCACCTCCTCGCAACGAATGCAGACTTCACTTGAACAACTCCAGATCGGCGGGACTGGATTCCATGTGGGTGAATGCGGAATCCGCAGTCCCCATCGATCCATCAGACATACCGACAATCTTTCCGAAATCCATCCGGATGCACCGGTCCGCCAGCGCGAAATATTGATCGTCGTGGGTAATGACCAGCACCGCTTTCCCACGCGCGCGCAGATCCGGAAGAATCTCGGTATAGAACACTTTTCGGAACACCGGATCCTGATCGGACGCCCATTCATCGAAGAGATAGAAGGGACGATCCTCGACATAGGCCGTCAATAAAGCCAACCGCTTCCGCTGCCCCTGGGAGAGCGCCTGCGTCGAGAACGTCCCGCCCTCGATCCTGACCTTGGACCGCAGCTGCAGCCTCTCGAGATAGGTCGTCGCTTCCCCATCCAAAGTCTCCCGTTCCAATCCGATGAGCGACTCGAACAGGAAGTAATCGGACAAGACCGTCGAAAAGATCTGCCGGTAGTCTTCCCGATTCGATTCGTCGATCGTCATGCCGTCAAAACGGATGACGCCGGACTCCGGCGGATAGAGCCCCAACAACACCATCGCAAGCGTCGTCTTGCCGCTCCCGTTGCCCCCGATGAGAAACGTCACCTCACCCGGTCGGAACGACAGATCGATGGGACCGATCTGGAAGTGCGCGTCACCCGGCTCGTGGTAGTAGCGGTGTGTGATGCCGATCAACTCGAGGTGACGCCAAAGCGGCCTGATGGGTTGAACGGCCTGCGGCTTCTTCTGCGCCGCGGCATCCGTTGCGTCCGATGCCGTCAGCGACAAGCCGAGCGCGTCGACTTTTCTCATGGCCACGTTGGCGCGTCCGACGCCGGGAAGCAGTTCCACGATCTGGGAGAACGGCCCCATCATGTACAGCAAGACGAGCGCCGCGCCGGTGATGGTCTCGGCCGGCGTCTGCCGCCAAACGGGCCACAGGAACAGGACGATGCCGATGACGGCATAGAAGAGAAAGACACCCCAACTGGACGCGAAGGAATACACCGTCATGCCGCCGACAAAGTCGCGTTCATAGGCCCGGACGGTTTCACTGAGTTGCGTGGTCAGAAAGACCTCCCGGCGCGTTCGATGGAGCTTGAGCTCTTTGATGCCGGAGACGATCGAGCGAAAATGCCGGAACAGCGCGTCATTGGTTTCACGAGATCGTTCGAAGAGCCGCACGGCACGCTGCTCCTGCCATTGAAAGGACAGCGCGCCGAACGTCATGAACCCAACCACCAGTAGGAGGACCGGCCAGGAGAGCCATCCGAGATAGGCCAGGCAGCCGAGCGTCGTCGCCGCGTTGATGCAAATCAGCGGAAGTTGCACGTAGGCTTGGGCAATGACATCGGTATCGTCGCTTAACGCGGCCAGCAACCGATGCGACCCCAATTCTTCGACCTGGCGGAGCGGCGCGTTCAGGATATTTCGACTCAACTGTAATCGGAGTTCAGAAATCGTCGATTGACCCAGCCTGGTCAGGAGAATTTCCGACAGAGCCTTGGTTCCGGCGACGAGCACGGCCAGACCGAGAAAACCCCATGCCAGTGTCATCGTGGACGCGGATTCGCTCATGCCTTTGTGGATCACGGCGATGAGTGCGGCTCCCGCGAGCCCGCTGACGAGCCCCGCGATGAGAGATCCGACCACGAGCTTCCAAGATTTGCGCAACAGAAAACGGATGAGCGTCATTGGATCGTGACCTGCCCTTGCCGAACGATGGTCGACCGCTTCATACGGACACCCCGCGAGACGAACGGGCCTTGCGCGGAACCGGAGTGATTTTCGGCTCCGACGGTGTGCCGGCCGCCTGTGATGACCGGATTTGCCTGACGATGCCGGCGACCGTAGGCGTGCCGAAAAACTCTTTAAGGGACAGTTCCGCTTGATAGGACTCCTGCACGCGGTTCAAAATCTGGAGGGCGCTCAGCGACTCGCCGCCCAGCTGAAAGAAATCGTCATCCAAGCCGATCCGCGGGCTGCCGAGGATCTGCCGCCAAATCTCGGTCACCTGTTCTTCGAGTGATCCTGTCGCACGGCCTACGGTCTCTGGCGCAGCCGAAGATCCCGTGCCTTCCGCCGCTCCCCTGCCGGCCGGCCGTTTGAACTGATCCAGCGACATTCGTGCAGCTGATGCAGCCACGGCAGGGAGAGCGCGAATTGATTGCACCACTTGTGGAAGATCCGGGCCGTGAAGGATGCGGTGCACCGCATCGACGGCCTCCGGCGCGGTCATGCCATCCAGATCGCTGTCGGACAGTCCCAATGCCTTGAACCGCGCTTCCGCCTGTGCAGCCATGCCGACTCCACGCCACCGGTCGAAGTTGATCGAGAGGTATCGTTTCCCCTGCTTGCGTGCGGCATGGGCAAGGGCATCGAGATAGGAATTCGCGGCACAGTAGACACTCTGACCCGCCGCCCCGACCAGGGCCGTCAACGAAGAACACAACAGGAGAAAGTCCAATGGCAGTTCGCGGGTCACGTCGGCGATCACCCGCGCACCTGCCGCTTTTGCCTGAAATTCATCGTGAACGGCCTGTGGCGTGATCAATTCGATCAACCGCCCTCCGGCCAGTCCCGCGGCATGGATGACGCCATGCACCGTCTGGAACCGGCTAAGCGTTTGATCGATGACCGCCTGCATCTGGAGACGATCGGACACGTCCGCCTGGAGCGGCAGAACGCTGCCGCCGGCCCGTTCGAGATCTTCAAATCGTTTACGCTGCTCGGGGGTAGGGACCGTGCGGCCGGTCAAGACCACGCGGGCGCGAACAGTCCGGATCAAATACTCGGCAAGGAGCAGGCCCACGCCGCCCATACCGCCGGAGATCACATACACACCGCTCTCGCGCAATAGCGGAGGAACGCCGTCAACGCTTGGAAGCCGTAGCGGCTCAAACGTCTGAACCCAGCGATGCGGGCCGCGATAGGCGATGACCGTCTCGGTGTCCGGCGCGGCACATTCGGCGGCCAAACGGTCGCACCAGAACGCAGAGAACATGCTACAGGCCGCTTCACGATCGACGTCGATGACGCGGCAATGCAACGAAGGATACTCCTGTGGCAGGACACGGCACGCCCCAAGCACCGTCGCTTGCTCGGGACCGATGGTTTCTCCCCCGGTCACGTCATACAGTTCCCGGGTGACAATGAGAAGTGGCAAGCGACCGCTGCTCTGTTTTCCAAAGATCCTCGCGAGAAGGAGAAGATGGAGAAATCCCCGTTCTTGAATCTGCGCGAAATGACTCGTCGCATCCCGGCCCTCGCCGTCGGATATTGCCCAGGCATGGATGATCCGAGCCGGATATCGATTGTGTGCCGTCAATTCTTTGAGCAACAGAGCATGGTCGTCGCCGGACTCGGGTCGAACTCGATACGTCCCGTCCGCGCATTTCATGAACCGGTCGCCGGGGGCCACCGCTGTGATGGAAGAGCCGTCGGCTCCAAATGGTGCGGCAGGCATCCCGCTGACCTGCCGCTCGTCGACGAACAAGAGCCACTGCGCTGGGTGTGCGGCGACATCTTTCCGGTCGAGAACCGACCGCTTCCAGGAAGGATGGTAGAACCATTTCGACGGATCTGACTCCCGGCCCGAAGCCAGCGCCGGTGCAGGACCGACGGGAGCCGACTCAATCCAATAACGCTGACGTTCGAACGGATAGGTCGGCAAAGGAATGCGATGGGCTCCATCGGCGCGAAGGGGCTTCCATTTAACCGGAAGGCCGGCTCCCCAGAGCCCACCGAGCGCCGTGAGGCAATCTGTCACTTCGTCATGAGCACTTTCGGTCGAATAGATTCCGCGGAACGAAATGAACGAGGGCACGTCCGCCGCTCCGGGCTGTCGTTGGGCCAAGCTGTGCAGCGTTCGTCCCGGTCCGACCTCCAGCAATACGGTTTCTGCAGGCTGCTCCAATATGGTGCGCAGGCCGTCGGAAAATCGTACCGTCGAACGGAGATGACGGGTCCAGTACGAAGGATCCGTGGCTTCCTCCGGACGGATCCAGTTTCCGGTCAGGTTCGATACCCAAGGAATCTTTGGGACGTGAAAGGCCATCGTTCTCAGAAAAGATTCGAAGCGGGGCAACACCGGATTCATCAACGCCGAATGAAACGCGTGTGAGGTCTTCAGACGCCGCCCCTGCAGCCCCATGGCGGTGAGACGCTGCTCGACTCCGACAATCGCTTTCTCTGGACCAGCGATTACACATTGACCGGGCGCGTTCACCGCAGCGAGGTCGAGTCCGTCGCCCAGCAACGGCGCAACTTCGGCTTCGGTCATCGGCAGGGCGAGCATCACCCCGTGAGGAGCCTCCTGCATCAACTTGCCGCGCATCGCGACGATGGCCAGTGCGTCTTCGAGAGAGACCACGCCTGACAAGCAGGCGGCGACGTATTCTCCGATGCTGTGGCCGATCATCGCTTGTGGAATAATTCCTAACTCCTCCCACATGCCAGCCAACGCATATTCCACGACAAACAATGCCGGCTGCGTCAGCGCTGTCTGATGAATGAGGTCCGCATCGGCCGGCGCTTCAGGAAACAGAACGGTTCTGATGTCGCGGTTCAAGGACGGCCCGAGCAGCGAAGCGCATCGGTCTATGTGCTGACGGAACGTCTTGTTCCATTCATAGAGCGCACGGCCCATGTGGGAATATTGAGAGCCCTGCCCTGTGAACGTGAACACCGTGCGGGTCTCGGTGCGTACCGACGCTTTTATGCGAGACTTCGATGCGTCCTGTTGCGCGAGAGCCTGTTTGACGTCATCGGCCGTCCCGGCGACGACCCATCGACGGAAGGGAAAGGCCTTGCGTCCGGCCTGCAACGTGTAGGCGACATCATCGAGATTGATAGCCGGCCGTGAGTCAAGATGCTCAGCCAGGCGCGTACTCATCTGGTCGAGCGCGGTTTCGGAACGCGCGGACAGCACGAGGAGCCACGGACCGCCGCGATCGGATTGTGCCCGCTGAGCGGTCGGCGCCTCTTCGAGCACCACATGCGCATTGGTACCGCCAAGACCGAACGAACTGACGCCGGCGCGCCTCGGCATCGGACCGCTCTGCCAATTTGTCAACGCGCGGTTCACATGAAACGGGGTTGCGGCGAAGTCGATGGCGGGATTCGGATTCTTGTAATGCAAGCTGGCCGGAATCTTCTTGCGCGACAGCGAGAGAATGACTTTGATCAGACCGGCTATCCCGGCGGCCGCGTCCAGGTGGCCGATATTGGTCTTCACCGAGCCTATCGCGCAAAATCCGGTTCGACCCGTGCTCGCGCGGAATGCTTGGGTCAGCGCGGAGATTTCGATGGGATCACCCATCGGCGTTCCCGTGCCGTGAGCTTCGATATACGAGATGGAGCCGGCGTCCACACCAGCCGCAACATGCGCCGCCTTGATGACCTGCGCCTGCCCGTCGATGCTGGGGGCGGTGTATCCCACCTTGGAAGAGCCGTCGTTGTTCACAGCGGATCCCTTGACGACCGCCAGGATATGGTCGCGATCACTGAGGGCGTCCTCCAGCCGTTTCAGCAGGACCAAGCCCGCTCCGCTGCCTCCGACGGTGCCTTCCGCCTCGGCATCGAACGCGCGGCAGTGGCCGTCCGGCGAGACGATGCCGCCTTCCTGATAGAGGTATCCGACCTTTTGAGGAACGGTCACCGACACTCCGCCGGCCAACGCCATCTCGCACTCGCCGCTGAGGAGCGCCTGGCAGGCCAAGTGCACGGCGACGAGGGAGGTCGAGCAGGCCGTCTGCACGGCCAGACTGGGGCCTTGAAGGTTGAGCTTGTACGACAGGCGCGTGGCGAGAGAGTCCTTTTCCACCCCGAGCATCGCCGACATTTCAGCCGGAGACTGCAGCAGGAATCTCTGAGGAAACAGATTGAACAAATATCCGCTCGTGCTCGATCCAGCATAGACACCGATCGCTCCGTTGTAGCGCTGCGGATCGTAGCCGGCGCTTTCAAGGGTTTCCCATGCGCATTCGAGCAACAGTCGCTGCTGAGGATCGGTGCTTTCGGCCTCCTTCGGCGTCATGTTGAAAAAGGCCGCATCGAATAAATCGGCGCCTTCTAACACTGCACGGGCCGGCACGTAGTTGGGCCTTGCCGCAATCCTGGGATCGACCCCGGAGGCCGATAATTCCTCGGCGCTAAGGAGAGAGACGGACTCGATCCCTCCGCAAAGACTCGTCCAGAAAGATTCGACGTTTGGCGCGCCGGGAAACCGGCCGGCCATGCCGATGACGGCAATGTCCATTCCCTCTCTGGACTCCGGCTCAATGGTCCTCTGCTGGACGCTCATTCAGTCCTCGATGCCTGTCGCTGTGAACGGCGCTGTTTCAACCGGCGCACTCCCGCTTCCCGCGTCTCTTTCAACCGCCGGACATCGTCACCGCCATCCGCACCCTGCCCGCCGTCAGCAAGGTAGGCGGCCAGCGTCTGAACGGTGGGATACCGGAACAGATCCATCATGGACACCTCCTTGCCGCTGATGGCCCGCACGTTCGTCAAGACGTTCGGCAGGAGCAAGGAATGCCCGCCAAGATCGAAAAAATTATCGTCGCGGCCCACTGCGCGAAGGCCCAGCGCGTCTTCCCAAATCGCTGCCACCGCCTGTTCATGCTGATTGGAGGGAAGATTTCTGACTGATTTCTGTTCCGGCATGGACCGCGCACGGCCCAACAACGCTCCCCGATCGACTTTTCCGCGCGAGGTCATCGGGAACGTGTCCAGAAAGACCCAGGTGCTCGGCACCATGTATTCAGGGAGCCGTTCGAGCAGAAACCCTCGCAATTCCGCCGCAGTCAGCGATGCCTGCCGTCGCGGAACGATATAGCCGACGAGACGCGGCTCGCCGGACCGCTCGACGCCGCTGCGGCCCAGGCGCAAACGAAGCAACCGCCGCTGGGGTTCGCTGAGACGGCCGATGCGTGTCGACAGATCGACCATTACTTCACCGCCTTGGCCGCCATGGAATCCGCTTCATGGATCTTGAGATACACATCGACTTCCGGTTGCCGTTGAATCATGGTTTTTCTCCGTTCTTCGGGGCCCGATTCCAGGTCATACAACCACTGCGCCTCGGCCGCTCCGATCGACTCGATCTCGCTCAGAACGCTTTCCTGTTGAGCCTCGCTCAGACCGGCGAGAAGAGCGGACCAGTCGGCAGGCGCCCCGGCCTCCATGAACACCTTGCATTCAATCACCAGCGGATGCGTGCGCAGATGGAACTCTATGTCGGCCAATTCCACACGGAACCCTCGAATCTTGATCTGATCATCGCTGCGGCCGAGAAATTCCAGGTTGCCGTCCGATAAACGCCGCGCGCGATCACCGGTCCGGTACAACCGCTCTCCGGGATGACGGCCGAACGGATGAGGGATAAACGATGACGCAGTTAGAGCGGGCAACCGATGGTAGCCGCGTGAAAGGCCGGCTCCGCCGATGTACAGATCGCCGGGGATACCGTTCGGAACCGGCTGCAGATGCCGATCAAGCACATACATGGTGACATTCGCGATGGGGCGGCCGATGGGAACAGCGCGTAGCGGTTTGTCCGGCAACTCGCAGGCATTGTATATACTGGACGTAATCGTGGTCTCGGTCGGCCCGTACGCGTTACACCAGGCAATCCGGTTGTTCGCGATCCGCCGCCAGAGCAGAAGGCTTTCGGGCAGGGCCTGCTCGCTGCCGACGATCACGAGCCTGACCGACGGCGGCACGTTCGCGCCGGTCTGCTCCATGTCCTCGGTCCATCCTGCCCAGTACGGAGTGGGAAGATTCAGCACGGTGAGCTGATGCACCCGGACAAACCCGTCCAGATCGGAAAATGCCGGCACCGGCTCATTCGGCCGCAGACATACGGTGCCGCCTGCGATCCATGTCGGGAAGCATTCTTCGGCCGCCACGTCGAAACTGACGGACGCGAATTGCAACACCCGATCGGACGGGCCGAGACCATAGGCCTTCACCATGGCAACGGTGTGGTTGACCAGCGAACGATGCGTAATGCCCGATCCTTTGGGCTGGCCAGTCGTGCCGGACGTATAAAGGATGTATGCCAGATTATCCGGCGAGGTGAGCAACGACAGATCCTCCGCCGGCATCGGTTCGACGAGCGGCCAATCCCTATCCAGCGCCACGATCGGCACGTTGAACCCGGACAGCGCGGCGGCGTAGCACTGCATGGTCACGATAAGCTGAGGCCGGACGTCTGCCAGCACGGCGGCAAGACGTTCCGATGGATACGAAGGATCGACCGGTACGTAGGGCGCGCCGGCTTTGAGGCAACCCAACAGGGCGAAGGCCATTTCGAAAGACCGGTGCAGACACAGAACCACAGGTGTTTCACAGGCGGCGCCACGCGTGTGCAGGTACGACGCAAGACGGTTGGCTTGCCGGTTGAGCGATGCATAGTCATAGACGACTCCATCGGACACCAGCGCCGGGGCCTCGGGAGTACGCGCAGCCTGCGCTTCGAACAATTCCTGCAAACAGGCCTGTTCTGGAAATGGAGCCGCCGTTCGATTCCAATCCTCCAGGACGGACTGACGTTCGGGCTCGGCCAACATCGACAATATACTTGCGCGGGTGTCCGATGAAGCCGCAATCTGTCGGAGCAGTTCCTGAAAATGCCCGGCCAGCCGACCGATCGTGCCTTCGGCGAACAAGTCCGTCCTGTATTCGAACACCCCCGCAATACTCCCGTCGGTCCGCTGCGCCATTTCGAGCGTGAGATCGAACATGGACGTCTGCGTGTCGACCTTCATGCGCGCACTGTCGAGGCTTCCGAGTTTCTGTACATCCGTCGACTCGTCCTCGAGCACGAACATGGTTTGAAACCACGGCGTGCGCCCGAGATCCCGGGAAGCCCCCAACTCATCGACGAGACGCTCGAACGGAACGGCGTCGTGGGCCTTGGCCCCGAGCACCGTTGCGCGTGTGCGTTCGAGCAATTGCGCGTACGTCGGATCACCGGACAGGTCCAGGCGCAGCACAACGGTATTGACGAAGCAGCCGATGAGCCGTTCGGATTCCCTCGTTCTCCGGTTGGCCACCGGAGTGCCGATGCAGAAGTCGCTCTGGCCGCTGTAGCGAGACAGGACGAGGCCGAATGCAGTAAGCAGATTCATGAAAAGCGTGGCACGACGGCCGGCGCCCGCCGCCTTCAGGCGCTGCACGACGGACGATTCGATCTGCCATTCGTGACGCGCTCCCCGCTGCCCCTGCACCGCGGGGCGTGGGTAATCGTACGGAAGGTTCAGCACGTGAGGCACATGCTTCAGGCGGTCCTGCCAGTAGGCCTGAAGCTCGCGGAGCCTGTCGTCGGAAAGCCGGTACGGCGGTCCGGCCATCAGATCGCCATACTGCACAGGCAGCGAGGGAAGAGACGGCGTCCGTCCGCTCTTGAATGCCTCGTACAGAACGGCCAGCTCCTGCCTCAGCAGATTCATGGACCAGCCGTCCGCGGCGATATGGTGGACGGTCAAAGACAGCGCATGGTCATCGGAACCCATCCGGAACAGTCTCCACCGCACGAGCGGGCCGGCGGACAGGTCGAACGGTCTGCGGGCCTCTTCGCCGGTGAGCTGTGCCAGCCGCTCCTCCTGGGACGGGGCGGTCAGTGCGCTCAGATCTTCGGATGGAATATCGGCGTACACATGTGGCGCAATGCTCTGTACCGGACGGCCCTGCTCCAATCTGTATGTCGACCGCAGGGTATCGTGCCGCCTGATGACTTCATTCAGCGCGCGAGCCAGTGCATCTGTATCCAGATCTCCATGAAGTCTCAGAGCAACGGGAATATTGTTGATCGCACTGCCTGGGGTAAGCTGATCCAAGAACCAGAACCGCTCCTGAGCGGTTGAAAGCGGCATGGTGGTCTGACCGAATGTGGGCCGTGACTGTGGGGCATCTGAAGCAGCGATCGATCGGGGCATCGTCGCCACGAAAGCGACGAACTCGCGCAACCGCGGATGCTCGAACAATGCCTCCAGCGGAGCATCGATCTCGAACGCATCACGCAAGCGCGACAACACCTGAATCCCGCGCAACGAATCGCCACCCAACGCGAAAAAGTCGTCGTCCGGTTCGACGGCCGGCCGCTCCAACACCTTCGCCCATATGTCCGCCACACCAGTCGTCAAACTCGCATGTCTATCTTCTTCAACAGCCACTGGGTTCGACTGTTCGGTCAAAGAATCCGCCACTCCAGACATCGATGCATGGATCACCGTCAACTCGCCGGCAATAAATCGTGTCCGGCACAATCGTCGCTGTACCTTCCCGCTGGAAGTCTTCGGCAGCGTCCCCGCTTTGATGAGCACCACCGTCGCCACCGCAACCTCGTGCTGCTGGGCGACGGCCTTGCAGATCGCTGTCACGGCGGCTTCCCAGTCGAGCGCTTTCGCGCGCGGCTCCACTTCCTGAACGACTACCAACGTCTCTTCATCCACCACGACCACCGAAAATGCCGCACCACCTCCAGCCCGAAGTCCCGGATAACACTCTTCGACCGTCCGTTCGATATCGTGCGGGTAATGATTGCGGCCACGGATGATGATCAGATCCTTCAAGCGGCCGCTCACGAACAGTTGGTTCTTCTCGATGAAGCCGAGATCGCCCGTTCGCAGGAATATTTCGTCTCCCCCGTCGGCCACACGCGCGGAGAAAGTCGAATGCGTCTCCTCATCCTTTTCCCAATAGCCGCAGGCGACGCTCGGCCCGCTGACCCAGATTTCGCCGGTGCGGCCGTCGGGACATGCCAATCTGGTTTCAGGATCGACGATGCGAACATGCGCTCCTGGCCTAACTGTGCCGCATCCGATCAGCGAGTCGGCGGCGGGACGGTCCTGGCCACATTGCGACGGATCCGGAACATGCATATTGAGGGGTTCGCCACGGCTCCCGCCCGTCACAAAGAGCGTCGACTCGGCAAGGCCGTAACAGGGATAGAACGCTCTCCGGCTGAATCCGCACGACGCAAAACGCTCCTGAAAACGAACGAGCGTCGCAGCGCGTACCGGCTCCGCGCCGTTGAACGCCAGGGTCCAGGAACTCAAATCGAACGTCGCCCGCTGCTCATCGGTGATCTGCCGTACGCACAGGTCGTACGCGAAGTTCGGTCCGCCGCTCGTCGTCGCGCGATATCGCGTGACGGCCGACAGCCAGCGAGCCGGTTTTTGGAGAAAGTGCACGGGCGACATCAGAACGCACGGTACACCCAGGTAGAGCGGTTGCAGCACGTTTCCGATCAATCCCATGTCGTGGTACAGGGGAAGCCATCCCGCGATGAGATCCTGTGAGGTATGTCCAAACGCTTCGCGAATCAGCTGCTGATTGTGCAGCAGGTTCGCGTGACTGACCTTAACGCCCTTGGGCAGATCGGTGGATCCCGAAGTGTATTGCAGAAATGCCAGTGTCCCGCCCGAAATGTCAGGCTCCCGCCAATCCCGAGCGAGATCGCCTGGCAACTTATCTGTTTCAATCCATCTGGATTCCGTGAATTCCTCATACCCGCGCTGCTCCGCGGACGTCCGCAAGATCTCTGCGCGAACCGAAGACGTGGTCAGCACAAATGTCGCCTGTGAGTCGGAGTGCATGACCTGCACTCTCGGCAGACCCCGTTTTCGATTCGGAGGATATGCGGGAACGGCAATCACCCCAGCATAGAGACATCCGAAAAATGAGGCGATAAAGTCGAGCCCGGGTGAATAGAGAAGGAGCGCACGCTCTCCAGCGGCGCGCGATTCTTGCAGAACAGCCGCGATGGTTCGCGCGGCCCGATCCAATTCTCCATAAGAGAGCGCGCTTTCATCGGTTTCTCCGTCGCGAAGATACGTGTACGCGGTTGCACCAGGGCAATCCGCTGCGCGCATGCGGAGAAGTTCCATCAGAGTAGAAACAGAATCTGGATCGCGTTTCATATTTATGAGATGAGAACTCATATCGTGGCCTAATCGACAATACGTAGTAGACGGTCATGGCCTCACCTACCTCACAGAGAAAACGCATGTTTATTTTCCTGTTGCGCATGTTTATTTTCTGGATTCCTCCGTCCGTTTTTTAGAGTAAGCTGTCCCTATTCACTTCATGGCCGAAAACAATCTGCAGGTGTCGAATCACTCAGTTTCCGGTGAATGAGGACGGACTGCACGCGCGTGGCGATCCCTCGCCACCTCCATTCGCCCCTGGCGCAGATGGCATTTCATCTCTAGCGAACGATTGCGGTAAGAAAACATGAGTGCCGATTCAGCGAGCCAAATTTTTATTGGAAGAAGCAGGGACGAAATTCAGGAGCAATGATCAAGCCCGATGGGAATGGATGTCATACCGCGCCACCGGTGCAGGTGCAGATAGTCCCGTGAATTCTCAGCAGGACGCCTCCAGTTTTTCAAGAGAAGAGCCCGCTGGCTTATGAAAGTCATGAGCTTGACCGGAGCGAAGCTCGTAAGGTAAGGTGCATCGCTTCAAGTGCTATGGCGATCGCCAGATCGCTATATATAGAGCTAAAAATACACAGTTGCCGAGGTAGCTCAGTTGGTAGAGCACAGCCCTGAAAAGGCTGGTGTCGACAGTTCGATTCTGTCCCTCGGCACCACTTTTCTCTCTCGTTTGTACTTTACTAAGGGTTTAGACGGTCGGAGCAGAGGCAGGTGTCATTAGCGTGTTAACGGCAGCATCAAGGCGAGCCATCGCGGCATCTAGGCGCTCCGGCTTTACACTCCGATAACGAGGATACATCTCCACCGATCGGTGACCCGTTATCGCCATAATCGTCTCCGCGTCCCCCCCGCATCTGCCAGGTTCGTGGCTGCACAATGCCGGAGATCATGAAACACAAAGTTCTCTATCTGTTGTTCCTCGCACAGCTCCTGCACTAATCGGTACGTGTGGTTGATCTTCTTCCCATCCTTCTGAACGATCAATCCTTGAATGCATACGACGCCGCCGTGAGCACGAAGCCGCTGCAGTTCACGCCGTAACGTCGGTGTGAGTGGGGACAAATCGTTCTCTGTTTGTCTTAGGTGTTTGGGAAGAAACAGTGGACTTCTCCTTGACCAGCTCACACTGCCGCTGGTTTCCACAACTTACTTGATATATGTTCTGCGCCTGTGGTTTCTGAACAAGACTTCATAGTGGGGAGGAGGTGTACGGTGAACATCAGATTGCTGATCCTGTGGCTGGCGCTAGGCCTGCTCGCTGCTGGAGGCTGTTCGAAGGTGAAGGCGATGTACGAGGATAAGAGGTACGAGATCAAGGTACATACGGATTTCGACCCGTCCGTCGACTTCTCTTCGTTTCATACCTTTGCCCATTCGGGGATGACGGACAGAGGGCGACAGATCGCAGCCACTGACAACAAGTCGCCCTTGAGGATGAGGGTGAAGGAAATCGTCAACAAGCAACTCGTGGCCAAGGAACTTCGGCAAGTCGGCTTGGAAGACCACCCAGACCTGCTGGTACACTTGTTATTCGGCGTGAATGATGCCGATAAATTTCAGGAAGCCACCTTGGTCGTGAATCTGGCTGAATCGTCGAAAAAGAGGCGGGTGTGGCAGGCCGTGATCACCGAAACGATAGGAGAGAGCTTGGAGAAGAACTTTGAAATGGTCGACAAGGGAGTCGCCAAGGCCTTCAAAGACTATCCTCAGGCCAAATGAAGGGATCGGATGATATCCCTACATCAGTCGCGGCAAGACGCGACCCTAGCCGCTCAGGTTATGATTACCGAAGAAGGCTAACGACCAAAACGACATAGATGACAAAAAGGGAAATAGTACCCGTTGACTCTCCCTCGAAGAGTTTAGAACCGCAGGCCCACCGTGGCTAGCACGGTACGCGGGTCGCCGTAGAAATACCCCGTCAGGCTGTTATCTGCATAACCGACGTACCGCTGATCGAGCAAATTACGGAAATTCACAGCGACGTTTATTTGCTTTGCTTTCAGCCAGTTGTTAGGCTCTAAATCGCGGTTGTAATAAAGAGCTGCATTCACAATCACGTACCCCGGCACATTGACTTGCGGATCAAAGATCCAAACATTGCGTCCTGTATAGCCGATCACTCCCCCGCCTAAGCCAAATCCCTTTAACGATCCCTCTTGGAAATGATAGGTCGACCAAAGCGTCGCCTTATTATACGGAATCATCCCTAAACGCCTATTCACGAGCGTGGGATCGTTGTCTTTTGTCACTTCTGCATCGGTATACGCATAGCTGGCAATCACGTTCCACCCATCGGCCAAACTAGCTGTGACATCCAATTCAATACCTTGGCTCCGTTGCTCCCCCGTTTGCACAGCAAAACCTTGAGCAGCACGAGCAGGGTCTGGATCGGGCGTCACCAGATTTTCGCGCGTCAAATGATACCAGGCGAGACCAAGTGACAATCGATTCTGAAAGAAGAAGGTCCTTATACCAACTTCGTACTGGGTAGATCGCTCCGGTTTAAACAGTTCGCCGGTTGGATTGAACGACCCAGGGGAGTTTGGCAAGAACCCTCGAGTCCAAGAGGTATACAAGGAGACCGGCTCGATTGGTTGGTAGACCAACCCCAGTCTAGGACTTACACCGGTGTCGTCCGAGGTCTGCTCAGGTGGGTTGGCCGCAACAGTGCCCGCACGTTGAAACTGATGCACGTAGTCAAACCGTACCCCAC
Source organism: Nitrospira sp. KM1 (assembly GCF_011405515.1). Lineage (NCBI taxonomy): Bacteria > Pseudomonadati > Nitrospirota > Nitrospiria > Nitrospirales > Nitrospiraceae > Nitrospira > Nitrospira sp. KM1. Next base: position 1,116,861 of record NZ_AP022671.1, read on the forward strand.
CAACCAATTTCAAGTTTGGCAGTAAGGCAATTTGATCTTGGAGATAGACCCCTACGAGCTTTTGTTCCGTTTCAAAAAGTCTCACTGCACTAATCGGCGCGCTGAACGGATTGATACCGTAATCTGGATTATACAGGTCCAAATTCAAAGAGGGTCCCGTGCGCGTTGTAATCTGTATTGGGTTTTGCCGTACCTCTCGTAGTTCGACCCCAGTCAGCAACGTGTGGTCCATTTGCAGCAATCTGAAGCGGCCTACTATATTGGTTACCATGCTGTGGAGATGTTGGCGAGAGATGCTGGTTTCACCAGGGCCACTGCCCCAAAATCTCGACACCGTTCGCTGATCTGGCTCTAAGGCTAGAATACCCCCATTTATTTGATCACTTTGCAGAATGGAATAGCGGTACATGTTTCGAATTGACCAATTATTATTGAATTGATGAGAAAGATCATAACCAACACGATAGACTGTGCGGTCGTTTCTCCCAAAATTTCCCATGCCTGTAAAGCGATTACGAGGGATATCACCATTGATGTTGGGCAACACCGTCCCCTCGGAGGGAAGGCCCGGAATGCGCTGAGTCCATCGTTTGAAATATTCGCCATCCACAGTCAGCGTCGTACGAGACCCCATGATCCACGTAATGGAAGGGGTAACTCCCACCGCATCGCGATTGGCGAAATCGACGAAACTCAAGGCTTTTTGGCCGACAACTGTTAAACGATAGAGCAGCGTCTTACTGGCATTCAGTGGACCAGTCGCATCGAGTTCTGATCGGTAGAGATTATAGTTGCCGAGAGTGACGTTAGCAGAATAAGCCGCATCTGGTAATGGCTTACGAGTCACGATATTTATGATGCCGCCTGGATCGCCCAGTCCGTACAGGACCGACGCCGGCCCCTTTAACACCTCTAGACGTTGTACATTGTAGGTATCGGACGCAAGCTGTGCGGAGAAAAGATCGAATAACCCATTGCGAAACATATTGTTATTGCCTATAGCAAAGCCTCGAATGAACCACGCGTCATTGACGTCAGCACTTTGTGAAAACGTAGAGATCCCGCTGATATTTTGTAGAGCATCATCCAGCCGAATGGCCTTCTGCTCCTCAATCACTTTTCTTGTGACCACCTGAATTGATTGCGGCGAGTCACGTATAGGTGTATCGGTACGCATAGCCGTATTTGCTTCCTCTGCGACGTACGATTTTGGATCGCTTTCACGTTCGCGTATATCCTTCACCAGAATCTCCGGCACCTTGACTGGTTTCTGAGCGTTACTCGGGGCTGTGTCAGTCGCTCCGTTTCCTGAGGCGGCCGCCGCTCCAGCAGCCCCAGCCCCGACCAAGCCAGGCACGACAGCTCCTGAACTGTCGCGTTTGAGCGTCACAATTTTCGGTCCGACGAATCGATACGTCAGACCGGTACCGACCAATAGACTTTTCAACCCTTGTTCTGGTGTAAGTGAGCCAGTAACCCCGGGAGAACTCATATCCGCAGCGATTTCAGAGGGAATACTCACCTGCCAGTCAGTAGTGTCTGCAAAACTATGCAGGGCTGATGAGAGAGGTTGAGAGGGAATATTAAACATGAATTGACGCGGTTCACTTCCTGCCCCTATTCCATCTTGCGCCAATGCCGGTATCATCGAGAGACTCTGGCATGCGATGAGCAGATGGACGGCTAGAGTGTAGGTGAATCCCTTTGAAGTGAAAACTTTCAACTGAGTTTTGCCGATACTCATCGAGGCGCCTCCTCCTTCGTCAGAATGCAACGTATACGTTGCCTTGACGGAAAGAGGCCCTGACACCCCACATGGGAAAAATAATATTATGAGTGGATCAATAGAGAATGGTCAGGCGATCGGTCACCGCGACCATGTGAAATGGAAGGGTTTTGGAAAGAGTCGCGAGAAGGGCTGCCGGTTCATTGAGATGATAGGTCCCAGTGACATGAATCAGTCTCAATTGTGGATTCGCGATAATAATCGTTCCTGGGTAATAACGACGGACCTCGTCAATCACATCGCCTAACAGCGCCGATGTGACCGTTAATCTATTCCGTAACCATCCGGTGGCTATATGGACCTCGATCGAATGCGGTTCTTCTGAGCGGTCAGCCTGAACACGTACTTGCTTTCCCGCCTCAAGGGCAATGTGTGGCCACGAACCGCGAGCCTCAGAGACTTGCACTAGTCCCTCGACCACTGTCACTTGGACTCCTGAAGATTGGGTTTGCACGTCGAACTCAGTCCCGACAGCGCGGGTCGTAATGCCGTTATGTTCTACGATGAAAGGACGTTGCGTATCGGGAGCAACTCGAAAGAACGCTTGGCCTTGCAGGAGATGCACTTTCCTGGTGTGGTCTTCGTACCTGATGGCCACAGCGGTCCGCGTATTCATGGTGAGGGTTGAGTGATCTGGCAACTCGATGGTGCGCCGTTCTCCCACCGACGTGTAATAGTCTGCTTGCAGGCGCGTGAACAGGTCCCACTGTTCCGCGGCCAAAATGAATAAGACGAGTATCGCAGCCGCTCCGATCGCATGCCAATAAGATGGCAGCCAGCTGGTTGCAGGAACGTGATTGAGATGGTCTGTTGATTCGGCCGATCGGCGTGCGGCTGTTTTGAAGATCGGGTGATCCCAGGCCGCATTGACCTTGCGAAATGCACGTTCGTGCATGGGGTCTTGCTGACACCAACGCTCAAACGCCTGTCTTTCTTCAATCGTGACATCGTCTGCACGCAGCCGTCCAAACCAATCAATGGCCTCATCGACAATTCTGCTGTCTTGAGCTGTGGACTGAGGGGAATTCACGTTGTTGTCGGATTTCGACATGCCTGACTTTCGTGCCAGAGGATCATGCCTTCCAAGAGACACGTGGAGTATATGCTATGACGGAAATGCACGTCACCACCCCATCCTGGGTTATGGAAAGTCGAGGAGATCGAGTGAATTCCAACACTGCTTCAATGCGCGAGTAATCAACTTCTCGACCGCACTTTTCGATATTCCAAGCTCTCTTGCAATTTGCACGTAGCTATACCCCTCCACTCGGTGCAGGAGAAATGCGTGCCGGCATCGTGGAGGGAGTTGATCTATCACTGCCTGAACTTGTTGCAATTGTTGTTTGGCCGACAGCTCACGATCAGGCGTGGGGATGAGAGAAGCGACGTTCAGCGCGGCGTCCTCAGTCACAGGCTCCGAGAGGGAACACGTAGGCGTCTTACGACTTCTGAGGTGATCAATAGCGAGATTAATCGCCGTTCGATACAGAAGCGATCGAGGATAGATGACGTTCTCTTTCCCGGCAATACCGAGTATGCGGGTAAAGGCTTCTTGGACGAGATCAGTCGCCAACTCTTTGGAACGAACCAGACGTGTCACGTGCAACGTCAACACGTGGCGTTGCTCGTCAAAGAGCCGCTCAATGTCGGAATAGGTGAGATTCATGGTCCATCACTGGAACGGGGGTTGGATGATAGCAGTTCTCAAAATCACCTGCAACTAACTGACTCTGAACCTGCTGCAGTATGGAGTGATTACTGAAGCGGAGCGCTTTCCAACTTCTGAAGACTCCATGCCTAACCATTCCGGCACTTCTTCTTCCTGAACTCCCCGGTGGAATCTGCGCCGGATCAGCCCGTAGACCGACCTAAGCCACTCTCGCATTCATTTCCAAGATCTCAAGTACCGTATCGTTGGGCGCATGACTTGTTTAAGCAGGATGGTGACGTAACACTCATGACCGGGAGAACCCTTAGTGGCAGCTCTAAAAGTCCCGAGCAGAGAAAGTCTCCGTGCTCTCGATACCCTCAACATATTCTTGGCAGATGTTCGCGACGGGGTTGGTCCCTATCTCGCCATCTATCTTCTGACAGTCCAACAATGGGACCCAGCGAGCATTGGGGTAGCCATGTCCGCCATGGGCATTGCCAGCGTTGCCGCTCAAACCCCATGCGGCATCCTAATCGATACCCTCAACCAGAAACGATTGCTCACCGTCCTCGCGTCCCTGTTTGTCGGTATCGGCTGCACGGCCCTCACATTCCATTCCTCATTTGAATTCGTACTCGGCGTCCAGTTGTTCAATGGGATTGCTGCAGCGATTTTTCCGCCGGCTGTGGCGGCTATTACCCTCGGCTTAGTAGGTCCGAACCTCTTTCCGGTTCGAATGGGGCGTAATGAAGCCTTGAATCATGCTGGGAATGTCCTGTCTGCTCTGCTGGCAGGGATCGCTGGCCATGTCCTCGGCGTGCAATGGATCTTTTTTCTCGTCAGCGCAATGGCCGTGGGGAGTATGGTGTCCGTCCTGTTTATCCGGGAGCGTGATATTGATCACGGTCGTGCACGTGCTGCCGCTTCGAACGGGAATGCATCGGAACGCATCTCTGGCCTCAGCATCTTGTTCCGCAATCGAACCCTTCTCATTTTCGCTCTCAGCACCGCGCTCTTTCATTTTGCCAATGCCGCCATGCTTCCGCTCGCAGGCCAACTTCTCTCTCGTGATAATCCCGAGGTCGCTTCGCTGTCGATGTCCGCGTGCATCATTGCCGCCCAGATCATCATGATTCCTGTGGCTGCGGCGGCAGGCCGCTTAGCCGGGACGTGGGGACGCAGACCGGTGTTCTTAATCGGATTCGCTGTGCTTCCTATACGCGGGCTTTTGTATACGCTGAGTGATGCCCCCCTGTATATCGTCGCGGTTCAGCTATTGGACGGCATCGGGGCAGGCATCTTTGGGGTTTTGTGGGTGACCGTGGTCGCCGATCTCATGAAGGGAACTGGACGGTATAATTTCGCCCTGGGGGCGATCGCCACAGCCCAGAGTATCGGAGCCGCACTCAGTAATCTGGCTGCGGGGTATGTAGTCGGCCTCTGGGGATACGGCGCGGGGTTCCTCATGCTCGCAACTGCCGCGGTGGTCGCGCTGCTCCTGTTTGTTTGGAAAATGCCGGAGACGGGTGGTTATCAATCCCCGGCACAATGATGGCGTCGGATCTTCGCCATTTACTTGATATTGAACATTCGAGCCATTTAAAAACCTTGACCGTCCTTGTTATTTGCCCTTGGTTTCTCCCGGTACTTCCTGAAGGGGAGAAGAACGGTGTCAAAACCAATCAATTCACCGATGTCAGCTTGCCATGGCTGCGAATCCATGAGCTGGACGGGTTGAGATGTAATCCTGTAGTTCCTGTAAGACGTCTCTTCACTCATCAGGCTGGTGATACTCCCTACTGGTCTCCATGCTCCGGAGGGTCCAATCGTATACCCGTCTCATATCACCTATGGTGATATACCGGTCACAATAGTTGCTCCCCCACTCAGCGGCAGGCACGGCTCCGCAATACGTGCAGCCCTAGTAATCCGTACAAGTCCAAACGCAAGTGACTGGACCGATTGATGCTTTAAAGGGAAGGCTGCCTGGGACTCAACGCTAAATATTCTTGACCATCAAACGCCTAGGAGGCGTTTTACATCTCCACGGACGGTTAGTTCGAAGTTTCTCTCGCGGCTCCAGCCATACCGGTCTTCCAAGTTATCGGGGATTGTCAAAGATATCAGGCCGCGCTTCGACCGTTATCGTACAGTCGCTTGATTAGGGGTCATGAGAGAGATCAGCAACATACGAAGTCAAAAAACTGACCCCATTGATGTGTTGACTGACCCTGATGCTGACTTATGTGCTGGGCGGCTCGTACATGTCCATTAGATTCACGCCCACTATTTCTCCATTAATGATCCGTTGGCCATACGTGACACCGTGCACATCGGCCTCATGCTCCGTGGGCCAGCTACTACCGTTCAAACGAAATTCTTGTGTAGAGAGAATTTCGCTCACAGCTTTACTGATGAGAATCCGTGGAATCCATCCCAAGCCTCGATGCCAGTGCGGTAAGGAGACGATTGTATGGTTCTTATATTGGACCTGAGTCGCCATGGCTTACGTCACCCGTGTCATGGTTCGGCACTGTAAACTTAAAGCATATGTGTATGATCCGCGCTTAGTTCCATCATTCATTGTTATGCCACGGCACTGTTGTGTTCCTTACGGGCGCAATGGAGCATTTGCATGATCTCAATGACGTGGCAGACACCATATACCGACCGCGAGGACGAAACTGACTCCAATAAACAGCGTGATAGTGACCCTCAACGAATTATCCGCATCCCTTCGTACTCTGCCGGCAATCTCCGCGACGACTTCGATCAACCGTTCCAATTCGTTCGTTACGCTCACGAATTTCATCCCGGATTCTATGGCCATGTTGCGTTCCGCCTCATCCCGCCATTCAACCGCCCGACCCTCCGATCCCGATTGCCAGACTTTTTCCATGATCTGAATCGTGCGCTCCGAGGAGGCCATATACTCCTCCAGCTTCGCTTGAACCGCCTTAACCTCCTCAAGCTCCCTGTTATCGATGTTCTGCTCGGATGACGCTCGATTGCTGACTCTGATGAATCGCTCCAGCGCCGTATCGATGCGCGATCGCTTTTGAGCGAGAGAGTCCACAATCCGTCTAAACTCTCCTTGCGTATCGGTTTGCACGGCACGGATGACGGACGTTCGATATCGAACGAGCTCTCCGTTGATGTAGCTCAGATCCGTAACCGCCAGCGTATATTCGGCATACATGACACGAAGATTCTGATCCACACGGTTTAAGACGCGGGAGCCCACGAGGCCGCAACCGATGATGAGAAGACTGACGAGCACATGCATCCATAGAAATCGCGCGCGCAGGTTCATTCCGCTCTCGATACAGAAAGGGCAGAGTGCCTTGCGACATCTCTGCCCTGTGAGATCTCTATCTCGAATGATCGAGTAAGGGAATCCCCGATCGATCATTCGACAACGTTGGCTTTACAGCCAGTTCACCCGTTCGGCGGGGCGAATGTAGATGGGCTCTTCGACCTGGATGCGGGCCACTTCCTTGCCCGACTTGTTGAAGCCCAGCACGGTATCGTTGTACATCTCAAAGCGCTTCCCGTGGATCTGGGTTTCAAACACCTTCGGGCCCGGAATGACGTCGTAGCGGAAGATGATCTGCTGGCTGGCCCGCCAGAGTTGGAGGACGGCCAACAGCTCCCGGCTCGGCACCAGGTACTTCTCAATGGCATTGTCGACGCCCGGGCCGAACATCTGCCGCGCATAGCCCCGGGGGGAATGCCGCGGCGGAATGTAGAAGCCGTTGGGCTCGGTGCCCCACTGCGGATACAAGGGCAGCGCCACCTGCTCCACCCGAATGGTGTAGTACAGGGGATGCCACCGGTCCTCCGCCCACAGGCCGTCTTCGCCGATGCGCACCAGGCTCTGCATGCGGATCTTGCCCACGCACGCCGCCATACAGCGCGTCTCCATCGGCTCCCCGCCCGTCAGCGGATCCTTGCCCTCGATCCGCGGATAGCACGCAATGCACTTCTCCGACACCCGGGTCGTCCCCCGGTACATCGGCTTCTTAAACGGACACTGCTCCACGCACTTCTTGTACCCCCGGCAGCGGTTCTGGTCGATCAACACAATGCCGTCTTCCGGCCGCTTGTAGATCGCCTTGCGCGGACAGGCCGCCAGACACCCCGGGTATGTGCAGTGGTTGCAGATCCGCTGCAGGTAGAAGAAGAACGTCTCATGCTCCGGCAGGCTGCTGCCCGTGAGCCGCCACGGTTCATCGCGCGAGAACCCCGACTTATCGATGCCTTCCACCAAGGAGCGCATCGAGGTGGCGGTGTCCTCGTAGATGTTCACGAAGCGCCATTCCTGGTCCGTCGGGATGTAGCCGATCGCCGCCTGGCCCACCTTGGCCCCCGCGTCGAAGATCGTCATCCCTTCGAACACCCCATAGGGCGCATGGTGCTTGCGGCCCACCCGCACGTTCCACACCTGCCCCCCCGGGTTCACCTGCTCGATCAACTGCGTGATCTTCACGTCGTAGAACTGCGGATACCCCCCGTAGGGCTTCGTCTCCACGTTGTTCCACCACATGTACTCCTGCCCCTTCGAAAACAGCCACGTCGACTTGTCCGCCATCGAACAGGTCTGACAGGCCAAACACCGATTGATGTTGAACACAAAGGCAAACTGCCACTTCGGATGCCGCTCCTCGTACGGGTACAGCATCTTCCGTCCCAGTTGCCACTTGAACTTCCAGGCAATCGCGTGCTTGCCCGGGAGTGAGTCGGTCTGGTGCATCGGCATCAGCCACGACCGGGTAAAGGACTGTTGGGCCCCATACCGGAAGTTGGATTGATAGCCGGTGTCCACCGCGATCGCCCGGCCGTCCGGCCGCGTCTCGTGGCCCTTCACCGACTTCGCCGTCGACACGTACGGAGCGTGTTTCGCCATCGTCACGTGATACGGATAGGCCGGGTTGTACTTCGCGCGAATCATCAAGCGCGCGACCTTGTAGAACGGATCCGAGGGCTTCCAGCCCCGATAGGGCCGGTCCACCGGGTTGCCGTCCACATAGACATAGTCGCCGTCGTTGATGCCGCGGTCTTTCGCCGCCTGCGGGTTGATGTGGATCTGGTGCTCGCCGACGCCCGGCGTCCGTTTGTCCATGCGGTACGGATCGCCGAAGTTCGACTCGTAAATCTGCACCCAATCGTTCACCGACCACTGGCTGTGCACCCGGTGCCGGGTCTTGGGCGTCACGCAGTAGAACTGGTACCCCTTCTCCCACAACGGGTTGGAGTGCCGCTTGATTTCCTGCCACGGCAGCTTGATGTTGCGCACCGTCTTATCGTCGTGGTGCTGCGCCGTGATCGGAATCCCATAGTCGTCCGGCCGGATGTACGGGTTGCTCGTCATGATCGCGTTCGGCAGATACGGCGTCGCCTCCGGGCCTTCCCGGTGCGAGATGAAATTCTCGCCGTACTCGATCGCTTCCGGCTCCGTCCGGTAGGTCTCATACCGGCCGGTTCGTGTCCACATGGGTTTGGATTCGTTCGTCTCCTCCCAGAACGGGTGACGCGGGTAGGTGCGGGTCATGACCATCCAGCCCTTCTCCGACTTCAAGAGCACGTCCGCGCTGTAACCGTAGAACGTGGATGAAGCATCTAAAAGACGCTGCACATAGACGTCCACCCGATTGTCATAGACGAACTTGAAGTAATCCCGCATCCGTTTGTCACCGGTCATCTCCGCCAACTTGGCGGCGACACCGGCGAACGTATCGAGGTCGTTGCGCGTGTCGTACAACGGCCGGATGCCGCCCTTCCACACCTGCACCCAAGGATTGGAGACCGTCACCGTCATTTCCGGATAGGTGAACTCCATCCAGGAATTGCACGCAAAGGCGATATCGTTGTGGTTGACGTCCGAGGTCATCTCGATGTCCTGCGTGATCAGGGTCTCGATGCTCGGATCTACGTTGCGCACCATGTCGTAGTGATGTTTCGCATTGTTGAGCACGTTCACGTTGGTGACCCAACGGAACTTACTCGGAGTCGGCATATGCGTTTTGCCGGTGAAGACCTTGCGTCCGTACTTGGGGGTGTTCACGATCAGCGCGGTGTCGCCGTGGTTCCAGTAGCCGACTTCCTCGCCATAATAGTAGGACTTGGTCTTGATTTCTTTGCCGTGTGCATTCGGATCCAGCGAGATGTTGAACGGGTCCTCACCCGTGTGTACGGCGAGCCCGGCGCCCGACCAAGGCGTTGCCGCCCATGTTCCGGCTTTATAATTGCCGGCCCAGGTATGCTGACCGGTTCCGAATTTCCCAACGTTGCCTGTGGCGATCAGCACCATTGCGGCTCCCCGGGAATTGACGGTCATGTGGAAGTAGTGGTTCGTCCCTTCACCGTTATGAATCGCGGCGGGCTTGATCGTGCCGGAATCCCTTGCCCAGCGGACCAAGAGATCTTTCGGTGTCCGGCAAATCTGGTGGACCGTATCCAGGTCATAATCCTGAAAATGCACCGTGTACAGCTGCCAAATCGGCATCACGTCGATCTCGCGGCCGTTCAATAGCTTGACTCGATGCGTGCCGGTGAGCGCGGCGTCAATGCCGCTGTGAGTGTAATGCCATCCAACCTGTTCGCGATGAAGCGGCACGGGCTGGTTTTTGTTGAGATCCCAGACCATCATGCCGCCCAACCGTTCGATCTGCTCCTGTTTCAACGACTGAATGCGGCCTGAATAGCTCTTGGAAAAATCTGGGAATTTGTAATCGCGAATCACATCACGAGGGTCCAAGTGCTGGAGGGTATCCGTACGCACGAGGACCGGTGCATCGGAATAGCCTTTCAAGAAATCGACATCATGAAGATTTTCATCGACGATGATCTTGAGCGCACCCAGGAAAATCGCGCCGTCCGACTGCGGCCGGAGTGGCATCCAATAATCGGCACGATACGCGGTGGGGTTGTACTCCGGGGTGATCACGACGATACGGCCACCCCGCTCGATCGACTCGAGTTTCCAATGCGCTTCGGGCATCTTGTTCTCGACGAAGTTCTTTCCCCAGCTCGTGTTGAGCTTGGAGAACCGCATATCGGAAAGATCGATGTCAGACGCCTGTGCGCCACACCACCAAGGATTTGATGGGTTCTGGTCGCCATGCCAGGTATAGTTCGACCAATACCGGCCACCCTGGGCTTGATCCGAGGTGACCTTCCGAATCCATGTATCCAACAATGCATTGACACCACCGTTCATTCTCGTATTGCCCATTTTCCCGATGATTCCCAACACGGGCATCCCGGCCCGGTGTTTGAAGCAGCGCGTACCGGCGCCCTTCATCATCTCGATCATTTCCGGCGCATAGCCCTGTTCGCGCAACCGCCGCGCGCCCGCCTCACCGCTATATCGCGTCGCCACGATGATCATGGCCTTTGCGGCGTAGGTGAATGCCGTATCCCAGGATACGCGCATCATGTCGTCGAGAAAGCGGCTGTCGAATTTGTATTTGCGCTTCACATCCGGCGTCAGCTCAGGTGAGCCGGCATCCATCCATTCCTTCCACCCTTTCCGCATCAATGGCCCCTTCAAGCGATACGGGCCGTAGACGCGGCGATGGAAGGTGAAGCCCTTCAGACACATCCGCGGGTTATGGGCGAACGTTCCGCGATTGCCGTACAGGTCTTCATACGTTTGGTGATCGTAGTTCTGCTCCACCCGCATGACGACGCCGTTCCGGACGAAGGCACGGATGCGGCAGGCGTGGGTGTCATTCGGTGAGCAAACCCAGGTAAATGAAGAATCATAGCGATATTGATCGTGATACACCCGCTCCCATGAGCGATCCGGATAATCACCGAGTGGATTGCCTACCTCGATGACCGGTTGCAGCGCCGTCAGCGCCAACACCTTGTCTGCAAGCGCGACTGCCGCGATCGTCCCAGTCGTCACTTTCAAGAACTGTCTACGCGATAACACCATTGTCCTGTCCCTCCCTGCTAAAGTTCTGGCATACAGTTCCTCAACTCGAAGCCATTCACCTCCCTTCATCCTGGTTTTGGATGCTTCAGGCGGCCCACCCCCTGTTCATCTGGAGGGTGACTCTCAGCAAGGAGATTGCCAGGGATAATGATGGAATGATCGGAACGATGAAATTCAGCGCAACAGCTTGATATGCAATGTTAAATTGCACTGTTGGTAAAATTCATGCAGTAGGAATGGATTATTTCGAAGCTACGAAAAGGAATATGCAGATATGCGGAAGCAGAGTCGGAGATGGGGAAATTGGATACTCTTCAAATCCTTTCAATGATTTTTGTCAGCATATGCGAATATGCGCGGCGGGCTATGTCTGCGGAATAGGCCGATTTAGTAGTGGACAGCGTCGTTGTCGAAGAGAGCAGCGAGTAAATGAGTGTGATGTGGCAGAAACTTAATCTGCTTCATCACCCTCGTGGCCCAGGAACCGTTTCATGAGAGTGGAGAAATGCTGGCGCGGAATGCCGCTACTCTCCGCTGCCTTGGTAATGACACCCCCGTGTTGGGAGAGTTTTGCCTGAAGATACGACTTGGTAAATTCATCGATCGCGAGTTCTTTGGCCTTCATGTACGGAAGAGAGACGAGCGCAGTCCCGTCGATCATGACTGGATGCGCCGGCAACAGCGTTCGAATGCTCTTCCCCGTGATCACGTCTCCGGTCGCATAGATAACCGCCCGCTCCACCACGTTCCGAAGTTCGCGGCCGTTCCCCGGCCAGGAGTATCCCGACAGAGCCTCCACGGCAGACTCGTCAAAATAACAATTCATCCTTCCCAACTTGGCTCTCAGCGTGCTCAGGAGCTTGCGGGCGATGATTGGAATGTCTTCCGGCCGCTCTCTCAACGGTGGGACGGCAATGGAAATCACGGCCAGCCGGTAGTACAGATCCTTCCGAAATGACCCTTCCCGCACCCGCTCCTCGAGATTGCGGTTCGTCGCCGCGATAAAACGCGTGTCGATTCGGCGAACCCGGGTTCCTCCGACCGGACGGACTTCATTGTCCTCTAGCACGCGTAACAGCTTGGATTGGAGAATCAGGGGCAATTCACCGATCTCATCGAAAAATACGGTGCCGTCCTTCGCCAATTCGATCAGCCCCGGTTTGTCAGCAATGGCTCCGGTGAAGGCGCCACGGGTATGGCCGAAGAGTTCACTCTCCATGATGCCTTCTGGAACGGTCGTACAATCGATGACCTGAAACGGCTTCTCCTGTTGGAGACTCTGCTGGTGGATAGCCCTGGCAATCAGTCCTTTCCCTGTTCCCGTTTCACCTGTGATCAAAACCGTGGATTGGCTTTGTCCGGCGATCTCGATACTCCGCTGGACCTGATTGAATGATCGGCTGATTCCTACGAAACTCTTGACGACCGTGTTCCGGCGACCATGTTCTTCATAGATTTCTTGTCGGCGGAGGATCTCCGAAATCCGAATTGCCCGATGGAGCCTTATGCCAAGATCTTCGGCATTCACCGGCTTCAGCACATAGTCGAACGCCCCTCGACGCATCGCTTCGACGGCCTGCGAGACGGTGTTCATTCTCGAAACGACCAATACCGGAAGGTTGGGATCGATCTGTTGAAGTCGACTCACCAGATCCAAACCGTTCATGCCCGGCAGCATCATATCCGTCAGCACAAGATCGACGGACCGCTCCTGAAGCAGGTGTAACGCCCCTTCGGCGTTCGCGCGGACTTCCATTTCAAATTCGCCGCCCAGTGGCTGCAGGTCGGCCTCTTCCAACGCATGCAGCATCAATTCGATGTCCGTGGGATTGTCCTCGACGACCAGGATCGTAAAGGGAACCTTCGCGCGTTTCTTCGAGGCTGCAATGTCGAGGACGTCGTGATGTGTCATCAACGCATCTTAACAGAAGCCTTTGATCGAGCCGTCTACGATCTCCGCGGGATTTTCCCTGGAGGAACCGAAGCCGGCCGCTCCTGCATTATCTTTCAGACAAGGAACCGTAAATCGGACCGCACACCCGTCAAACGTTGCCGCCTCAATCCAGACGCGGCCGCCGTACAGCTCGACAATTCGTTGCACGATCGCCAGCCCAATTCCGCTGCCTGGGGCATTCCCTGGCGCCAATCTGATGAACGGCTTGAACACGTCGCTTCTGCGAGATTCGGGGATGCCGATGCCGCGGTCTCGAACGGTAAAACACGCCATATTCTGGTCTATGCGAGCGGAGATATCGATGACCGGACGCTCTTCCGGACGTGAATATTTCAATGCATTCGATAGAAGGTTGTCGAACACCTGCCGGAGGTAGGCGCCATGGCAAGCCACCAGGGGTAATCCCCTGCCGACCTCGACATTGGCGTGCAGCCGTTCGATTTCTCCGGCATGGGCTTTGAGCACCTCTTCGATCACGAGCGCAGGATCCACAGCGGTGACGGGCCCCTGCCCCGAGCCTACCCGTGCAACAGCCAGGATTCCCTCGACACGTTGGACAATGTCGCTGCCGTTTTCCTGAATCAATCTCAACCACTTGGCCGTACGTTCATCGATGTGTCCGGTAAATTTTTGCGCGAGCAGCCGGGCCAGTTCTTCCATTCTCGCACCGGGACCTTTGAGATCGTGCGCCAGCGTTTCCGCAAGGCTTTCAAGATGTCGTAACCGCGCCAGCAATCCTCGCTGCTTTTCCTGAACCGCATCGTACAGCCGAGCATTCGCAATAGCCAGCGCGGCTTGCTGCGCAAGGCCTTTCGCCAGACGGATGTTCCAGTTGCCCGTCGGTTCATCCCTTCCATTGATGAGCGAGAGCACCCCGAACGGAACACCTTGCGCCATCAGCGGAATGGCCAGCATGGAATCCCCGATGAGATTCCGCCTGACCACGTGAGGACGCCGGTCGGCGCGAAATTGATCGCCGGTCGCCACGTCACCGCTTTCAAATGCCAGGACACATACCGGCAACTCCTCCCAGAGCATCACCGACTTTTTCAAACGGTCATTCCACTCTCCAGAAGCCGCTTCGACGACCCAGCATCCCATTCGCTCGTCCCGGATCAGCACCAGGCAAGAACTCGTGCCGATCAGCTCGACCGCACGATCCAGAATCCGCCGCAAGACGCCGTCCAGTCCGTCGGGTCCAATGGTATTGATGTCCTGCCCGATTGTGATCAGCACTTCCAGTTCGTCCACGTGGGTATGGATTCGTCTGGCCATTTCGAGGTACGCATGGGCAAGCTGCCCAAGCTCGTCCTGCGATGCACGCAATGGAGTAAACAAATCGTCGATCTCGGAGAGAGGAATGTGGTTCCCCATCCTGCCGGTTGCGGCCCTGAGTCGCGAAATCGGATCGGTCAGGGAGCGCGCTAACATCCTTGAGCTGATCCAACCCAGCATCACAACGCCCCCTAACGCGATCCAGAGACCGACGAATGTGCGCTGGGACAATATCTCCGTATCGATGTTGAGCGCGATTCGTTGGCCGTCCAGCCTGTCCTCGATCAATCCGAGGTCCTCGCGGAGCCGGTCGGACAATCTCATTCCCTCTCCCGACCGCACATAGGTTAGGGCCTGGTCGGACCTTCCGCTCTGAATCTGGGCAATCAATTCGTGTTTGGACCGGAGAAACGCCTTGAGCTGCTGCTCGATCCGCAGTATATCGATGGATGAATCCGCCGCCCCGTTCAATCGAAGTCTGGCTTCGGACAGGGCTTTATCAATTTTAGATTCCGCCTCGTGCAGCGGCGTCAAAAATGTCGCATCCTGCGTGATCATGTACCCCCGGAAGCCGCCCTCAATATCGGCGGTCAACCGCCGCAGGTGGTGTACGTGCGCATGGTCAAGGATGATTTCCTGGCGCTGTTGTTGAAGGGATAAGAGTTGATTGACTACGTAGAGATGGATCGTCAATCCAATGAAAAGCGGCACGCAGAGTAGAAGGAGCACCGTCCAGACCTTGTGTTGGATCCGGAGCCCATCCCACCACTGTGCAATGCTTAGAGGCATACGACTCCTGCTAATCTTAAGACAGCGTAGTTAGTAGCATTAAGGAGCGTATCAAGAATGTCAACTACCCGGCCATCGCCGCATTTCCAGCCTGACGTCCTCCCAGAAAACTGGACCAGCGAAAGCTGGAGTGATGAGCTAGTCTTCCAGCGGAAGGAGAGCATGAAAAAGAGCAAGTTTTCGGAGGAGCCGATCACCAAGCAGAGTGATGAACGGTGGACGATGGACGTGACGCCTAGTCTCTGCGGACAAGATGGCTGGGCACATTTGGCCGCCGTGATCGACTGTCATGATCGGAAAGTGATCGGCTATGAGTTCGCACTGCGGAGTCGGGCTCAGGAGGCTGAACGGGCGCTTGAAGCGGCCTGCTTGACTTGGCACGGTTCGGTACCTTGCGGCCGGGGAGCCCCGGTCTTACGAAAGCGGCAACGGCCTGATCACTCAGAGTCGCCGCTTCCGGCAGCGTGTCGAGACTCCCGGTTGCAGCAGGAATTCATCACTCCATGAGGGCACTATATGCCGGTGCAGAAAGGGATCATCGAACGGTTCTATCGGAGTCTGAAGGAGGAGCCTCTGCACCGCACGTTCCAAACGTTTGAGGAGGCACGGCGAGTCATTCGGGATTGGGTGCAGTGGTACAACCACGAGCGGCCGCATCAGACGCTCGGCTATCGGAGCTCTATCCAAGTTCGGGCCCAACAATTAACCGAAGTGGCGTGATTTCAGGGAGCACTACACGACCTTTCGAAGCCTTTCGTCGAATCTCCACCGATTCTCTGTGCTTCTATTTAAGACACTTGGTGGCAGGCAGGCACATCTACTATAGTTAGGGACATGACGATCAAGAGAATGGACCATGTCAGCGTCGTGGTCGACGACCTCACAGCCGCCATCGCCTTCTTCACCAATCTCGGCATGTCACTGGAAGGCGAGAGGCCGGTCGAGGGAGCCTGGGTGGACCGCCTCGTCGGGCTCAAGGGCGTCAAGGTCGACATTGCCATGATGCGAACCCCGGACGGCCACGAGCGGGTCGAGCTGACGAAGTTCTGCAATCCGGAGTCGGTCTGGGCCGAGCCGGCGATCGCTCCGCCGAACACGCTGGGCCTCCGGCAGATCATGTTCGCTGTCGAAGACCTCGACGACACCGTGGCCCGCATGCGTGACCATGGCGCCGAACTCATCGGCGAGGTGGTCCAGTACGAGGACATGTATCGGCTCTGTTACCTGCGAGGCCCGGCGGGCATCATCGTCGCACTGGCCGAAGAACTCTTCTGAAGCGTTCTCCCCTTCCGGCAAAGCGGCGGGGCGCTCCTTCGCCTCCGAATCAGGGTTGGCAACCATCCTTCTTTCTCGCCTGCTTGCGCTGCGGTTTTGTTAGGCACTAACTGACACGCTCAAATTTTCCTTCGTCTTGCTTATAGACCTTCGTCGTGTCGCTCTCCATGAGATTCTTCGATGGATTGTCCCAACGAATGACATAATGGGACGATCCGTCAGGCTCCCAGTGACAGCTGACGACGTGCGCCCTGGCACCGGCAATACCAGGCCACCATTCCTCTTTGAGTCTGATTTGGTCGCCTCGATTAAAGGCGAGATCATCGGAGGACATGCATCATTGTACGAAGGAGCAGGACCTTGCGAAACATCTGATTAGATACGTCGGCTTTTACTGCCGTTTTGGCCGGGGGCTAGACGTTGAGGACGGGCTAACCTGGGGGACGTGAAATCAAAAAAGCGAAGAGAATGTCTTACGGCACCATCGGCTCAAACCGATGTTCGTCACGTTTAGAAATTTTGGAGTGTGTGCCCGGTGAGACATTGGACGACACATGGTCCCAGCGAATTAATGTGTATGGGCTCTGCGGTGCCCAGACGATCGCGAGAACGGTGACTGTCGCTCCCAAGCTGAATCTCGCACTGACGCAAGGCCGGAGGCACATCACCACCAGGCCTTGCGTTCCCTACATCTTTGCTAAATCTTTCTAATAGCGATCACTCGACCATCGGCATCGACTTGAGCCCGCACATAATCACCAGACTGCATATTCCCCAGCACATCCGGTGTAAACCACACCGGAGTTTCCGTGCCATTTCCCTCTCGCAGGACATAATGACCGCGTCCATCCGCTCTTGAAGTAGCATCGGCTCGAATTAATTGGCCATCGAGAGTTCGAGCATTCGCAGCCGCAGGCAGGCGCGTGTTCTTAGGATTGATGCCCGCCGCCTGGGACAACAGGATACGAGCCTCTTGTACATGGTTGGTGGCGTCCATCAATGAATAGCGGGCCGGACACTCGGGATCGTCATACACCATGTTACCGTTGATATCCGCATGGGTCGCGCAATGACTTCTGAGTGTCCTGCCCCTGGTCGCAACCTCATGGGCTTCGGGTCGGAGCGGCATGGCTAATGTCTCTCTCAGCGCCACGATGCCTTCACTTAAGCCGGGAACATTTCCGGCGCGTTGAGCTTCCTTGGCATTGTTCAGAGATAACTCTGTATGGCTGAACATCTCTGCGGCATTGCCCTGGCTGCCGGCGGTCTCCGCCTCACGAGCATGCTTGACCGCTTTTTCGATATAGCGGTCAAAATATGCGCTTTCTCTGGTCAGTGCCACGTTCTCATAACTGCTTCCCATTTCCTGGAGCGGCTGACGACCGCGGGCTGGACAGGAAGGATCATCATAGACGACATTGCCCCTGGAATCCGTATGAGAGCGACAGACGGTCTTTTGCCTGGCATCTTTATGAGGATTACCGGCCATGGGCCGATTCTCGGGCCTACAGTCCGGTGACGCTGTCATGTCGCCCTTCTGGTCCGCGCAGCCGACAACGCGCTCCGAGTCCAACTTATTGTCCCCAGCTCCAGTTGGGTTGATCGGCACAGGACGTTCAGTCACTGCCGGACCGGCGTCCGATGGGTACGTACGGTCGGCCGAGCGTGTCTGCTGTCGCATCGAGCAGGAAGCGCTCATCACTAAAGCGATGGCCAATACGCCTACTGGCACTATGGTCTGAATTCGCAACGACATGTGGTCCTCCAAGGTTTTTCAACTGGCTCTCGTGAATAAATGCAGCCCTTGTTCAAGTGTTCAAGAACATCTTGAAACTCTAAGAGGGGCGGCAACATTGTAAGGAATCAGTGCAAGGGTGGGACCTGATGCAGTATGCCGCAATGAATGACTGTGATCACGCGCACTTATCTATATTTGTGTTTGTGTGTTGCGCCCTTATGGGAAGGACAGAGCGCGCATGCCCTTTAGGATGATCACGCGGAAAACTACAGTGCGGAGTTCACGTCTGAGAGCACATCAGAGGAATTCGTAAACGGGTGCAAAACAGAGCATGATTCGATTCTCCAAGATGCGCGAACTTAAAGAACTAATATTTTCCCTTTAGACTGTTTTCAGGACACAACGTATCTGCCAAGACAGCTTGTCATCGAGATCAGACGGTGCAAGATTTCTTTCGCTCGGTACTCTAGAACATCACTAACATCACTCTGGCGCTTCGTACGCTTACTGCATCACGGCATGATTGTTCACTAGGAACCCGTACCGTCCTACTCACCTCTTTCATACGGCACCAAGATAATAGGCGGCTAGTACAGCCTTACGTAGTTGTCTCCCCTTGAACACAGGATGACAACAGGTCTAGGCTAGCGCTGCCCGACAGTGGGAGATGCTTGCAGTTCACCGGGAAACGGCGGGATGCCATGACCATAGATGACATTTTCGGAATGCTCCTGTTTATCGGCGGGGCTCTCGGAACGATCGTCCTGTTCGTGCTTCTTTATCTGGAGTGGGGATTCAACAACAGGCCCAGCCAGAGACCTCGGCGACGTTCCTTCGTGACCGTCACAGGTGATCACCTCAGGTTTCTGCTCGGAAATAAGCCGTCGCGCTCGAGATGAGCTATTGAGGGTATCAACCGCCGCAGCTACCTTCGCTCAAGGCTAGACACCTTGTCTTATTAGGAGCCACATGTCCCTGACACATGAGGCAATGATATTCAAACGGCGTCCACAATCTGATCGGCACCCGAAGTCTTCGGCACAATGTACACAACTCCGGCATTCCATGGTATTATCCCTGCCTATCGCTCGCCATGTTCGACCCCGCTATCAATAGCTCCTTCGCACTGTGACAGCACGAGACCGGAATCTGACGAGGCAGGCTGCCCGGCATCTCCTGTTCTATGTCTGGATCATCGCACTGCTGTTGCCAGCGGCTGCGACGCCTTGTGACGCATTCGACTGGGTTCCGTCCGACGAGGAGATTCAAAAATACAGAAAGAGCTGGAATCCGTTTTCGGAAGGCCCCCTATTGATTCAGTCCGTCGATATTCATCCGGCAGGCCAGTTGTCCGTTCGGCCGTTTGTCTTCTCTCAAGTGGCTGAAAAAAGTTATGGCAACACACTCTCGCTGCCTTCCGAGGCTAAGGACGGTCCGGTGCATACGTACGCCGTCTCGCCGCTCGTGACCATGACCTATGGACTCTCGAATCACTTCGAACTGGGGGCGGCGACGTCGATGATCGCTTTCTGGTCGAAAGACACGACTTCGGCCAATGCGGGGAACGGCGGCCCGTGGACGACCGACGCGGGTATGGGCGATACCTCGATCATCTTGAAGTACCGGCCGGTGGTTCAGGATCCAGACAGCGCGAGGCCGTCCTTCACGCTCTATCAGCAGCTGATCTTGCCGACAAGCCGATGGACCGGGACGGAGCGCCCGCCGGGTGGTGTGGCGCCGCTCGGACGATTGCCCTCCACGCGGTTCGGCGAGTTAGGATTTACGGAAGGCGCCACATTCAGAAAAAATCTGAAACCATTCCGGCTGAGCGGCGGAGTCTACTACACGTATTCGGCTCCAGGCAGCGACAACAACCAAACGACATACGTTGGAGACGTCATCAATACTCGGTTGGTTTTCGAACACTTTCTCAGTGAGAAACATGGTTTTGCCTACAACCTGGAACTGGCAACGGTCCATACCGGCACGTGGCGACTCGACGGCCATTCAGTCAATCGAGGAGCAGTGAATGGTTCGACTGTCATAGGAATCGAGCCGGCAATCCAATTCAAATTGACCGACTCAATAGTAGGTGCTCTCGGCGTGCTGTTTACCGTCGCCGGGCAAAATGCGGCCGATGCCATTTATCCGAACTTTGCCTTCCAATGGTATTGGAACCAAGGCAAGAAAGTAATCATGCGCTAATGGAGTGCCCTTTCGGACGATGCACGCATTGCGCGTCATAAGAGATGGGGGAAGAATCTACGTCACTGTCACGCCCGGGACCTGGCCGTCGATGATACTTTGGCCGTAACGAATACCCCGCAAGTCGGCCTCTTTCTCCGTAGCGCAAGTCCCCAGTGGGGCGATATGGCGGATAGCGGTTGAACCGCTCTCCATCCAAATCAGAATGATCTTCGGACGCCATTCATCGTTATAGAGGCGGTGGGGAACCGATTTCACCGTGATGTTGTGATAGGTGATTGTTTGCGCCATGACATGCCTTTTCTTGTTTCGGATTTTCCTCTGGAAATGCGTTCTCCGGCCGTCGTTGGTCGTCCGAACTTCAAGGGATGAAAATCAAGGCTCGACAGACTCGATAAGATCAATTATGACCAGTCTGAGCTGATTTCAAGGAGAACGAACTCTAGCAGAGAGTCGCAAACCTGATCAATCGCAGAATGCTTCAAGAATAAATACGTGGTTTCGCGTTACAAGGACGCTCGAATTTTGCGCTAAGTATCTGGAAAAGCTAACGAATCCACGTCTGCGGAGGACCACCGTGGAGGGCTACAATCCTACGACTGCAGGGGTCAAGAAGTTGGTAGTTGGTAATAGAAGACCGGTCGATGCATATTCTTACACCTGTCACATGTCCCGTCTGTTTCTCGAAGACTGTCTGGATAAAACTTCGTGGCGTAGAAGAAATCTTCCTCATAGCCGGTAGATGGGTAAAGCCTGATCAGGTGAGAGCAGGATAAACAATAATGAGCGGTGGTACGCATAAAC
The DNA here is from genome assembly GCF_011405515.1 of Nitrospira sp. KM1. Classification (NCBI taxonomy): domain Bacteria; kingdom Pseudomonadati; phylum Nitrospirota; class Nitrospiria; order Nitrospirales; family Nitrospiraceae; genus Nitrospira; species Nitrospira sp. KM1. Next base: position 1,138,280 of record NZ_AP022671.1, read on the forward strand.
CCAAAATGGAAAATGACCCTATGCATAATACACCTAATCGGCTCTGGTTGCACTAGGGCATGCACCGGGTAATCCTTAAAGTCATCGAAATTGGTCTTTGATGTCACTTGCCGGCAAGAGGCAAATTCGCCACGCTTTTTTTCACACCCTGCCGGGCTGCTATTGTCTGGCGGGATCCATGACGGAGGAATTCAAATAACATGAGTAGATACGTGACCATCGGCATGATGCTTGGAGTGCTATCGCTTGCCGTCAATCTTGGGTGTGTATCCACTAAGGACCGCGAGCGCCGTGCATTGACCGCCGAGTTCAATAAGGGCCTGGGGCAATACAAAGATCATCGAATCATAGAGGCCGGGCCTCCTGACAATTGCATGGTGAAGCAAACCGGAAGAGGAGAAGTCTGCGAATGGAAGACTACTGACCACTCGGTGCGCTACTACTACGACGCCGGGGGAGTTGCAAGGCAGTGGACCTATAAGGATTCGCAGGTGGGAACCTTAGAGGGAGCTCAGGATCCTTCGGAATCTTCCGATCACACGGGCGAATCGGAGAGTGTCAAACAGTCGATTAAGGACGTCATCGATGACATGCGATTCACACCGGGTTTCAGCGGCCACTAGAAACCATATACCGAAAATCATTTCATGCTCCGGGTCGCGCCACCATTTCTTCAGGCATTGAGTGGCCGGACAGTCTAGCCGCGGCATCCACCGTTGGCACCCTCAGAACGATCGACACACCCGGCAATAAGAACGCATCCAAATATCCCTCCGACAAATTGTCTAATCCGGACTATCTGTCTCCTTATTTTTCAGATTTTTCAGTTTTGAATATCGGTTTACCTAGGGAATCATATGAGACCCGGAGGTATCCTTTTTGCTCACTTCGCCTACGGAAGTGGGAATAATGGCCCCTTAACAGAGGAGGAGCAGCAGCACAATGAACTGGAGACTGATTCTGACAGGAACAGCCGTGACTGCTTTATGTTTCGGCGCTCCGGCAGGGACTACTTTCCTCGCTCATGCACAATCTGGGGCTGCACAATCCGACAAATCACAGCAACCGGGATTGCCGAGATCAGGAGATACAACGAGTCCGTCAGGCATCGACCGCAATACCATCCCGCATGCCGGGCCCAGCGAAAAACATTCGACGCCGGGTAGCGGAGGGAATATGGGAAGCACTGGAACGTCCGGCACCCCGAGCCCCGTTCCCCCGGTTCCAGGGCACGGTGCCCCAATGCCAGGGCACGGCACTCCAGGGTCTCCTGGTGCGGGAAGCCCCTCCATGGGTGGTTCGACTGGTGGCTCGGGTGCCGGCGGTGCAGCGGGAGGAGGCGGCCGGTAAAATCAACAATGCCTCGCGTACGATTTCAGGAAGTTTTCGATGATTCGATGACTCTTGCGTAAGACAACCGGTATTAGATTACTCGGAGCGATGGGCATCTGAAAGGGAGCCGATGATTGAATTTTTCAGCCAGACCGCCGTGCGAAAATTCTTCATGAGCATGGCGCTGCTGCTTTTCCTCACCGGATGTCAATCGTACACCGAAACGTACGGCGGTCAGGAACGCAAGGCAACCTCGCCTACCAAAAAGGAAATCAAGGCCGGCATGACTGCGACCCTATCGCGGGCGGACACTGACATGCAGGCGGTGCTTACGGCCCTGCAGGATCTTGCTCCGAAGCCGATTGAATCACTCTCAGCCGAAGAGGCTAGAAAACAGCCCACACCAGCCGATGCCGTGATGATATTGCTCAGAAAGCGATCCTTAATCGTTCAACCTGAGATTGTCGGCCTGGTCGAAAATCGAACGATTCCCGGTCCTGATGGAGCCAATATTCCCGTCCGAGTGTATACGCCACTGGGGAAGGGGCCGTTTCCCATGATCGTGTACTTCCATGGAGGCGGATGGGTGTTCGCGACCCTCGACACATATGATTCGTCCGCGCGGGCGCTGACGAATGCGGCTGGAGCCGTGGTTCTCTCTGTAGAATATAGAAAGGGGCCGGAGCATAGATTTCCTGCAGCCCATGAAGATGCGTTCGCCGCATATCATTGGGCCCAACAGCATGGTGCCGAAATCCATGGCGATCCCGCTCGTGTGGCAGTGGCTGGAGAAAGCGCAGGCGGGAATCTCGCTGCTGCAGTTCCCATCATGGCTCGAGAACGGAGGGTGCCTCTACCGGTCCATCAGCTATTGATCTATCCCGTCACGAGTCAGGACTTGAATTCCCCCTCTTACCGGGAAAATGCCGATGCCATACCGCTGAACCGCGCCATGATGCCTTGGTTTTTTGAGAAGTATTTGAACACGCCACAGGAGGCTGAGCATCCATGGATTTCCGTTGTCAATGCCAGATCGTTAAAGGAGCTGCCGCCGGCCACCATCCTCACTGCCGATATCGATCCTCTTCGTTCGGACGGAACACGGTATGCAGACCGGCTTCGGGAAGCCGGCGTACCGGTTCTGTACATGAATTACGAAGGTGTGACGCATGAATTCTTCGGCATGGGTGCGGTCGTGCTTCAAGCCAAACGGGCGGTAGAAACAGCAGGCACTGAACTTCGACACGGCTTCGAAACCGGTGCTCCGGCCGTTGGAGTTCCCGCGAACGATTCGAAGTAGCGGACGGCAGGAATGGCAACAGCTAGAATATTCTTTCGTGCCTCTTGTGCTGAAGGAATAGTCTAGATTGGAAGCGAGTCTGCTTAGGCCTTACCCGCTGCTGCCTTGACAGGCAGGGTGCTCGCACGGACAGTGCCCCCCTGGCGGGGGGGCCAGGGCCTGCTCGCATTCATCACTGCAGTACGAACTATTTCCCCGGACCTCGCAGGTGCAAGCCTGATGGCCGCAGTGTTTCGGATAGTCGATCGTGGGCGCAGGTTTTGATTTCATGATGCCGTCACGATGCGCCCCCGAGGCGAGGCATTCAGGGTTTCACCACCAGATGACCACGGCGATTCTGCTGATGGCATGACTCTGAATGCGTGACGCAAAAAGGGCGTTCCTTGCCATAGGATACGACCGTCACACGCTCCGGTTTCACTCCCATTTCCATCAAGTAATTTCGCACCGCCTTGGCGCGCTTTTCGGCAAGCACGAAGTTGTATGTTGAACTGCCTCGCTCGTCACAGTGACCTTCCACTTTGACCTGGGCCAAGCCGTGCGCGCGAAGCCACTCGGCATCGCGATTCAGGATTTCCCGGCCCTCCTCATTGATGGCCCAACTGTCGTAGCCGAAGAATACGTCGCGCATGCCGGCGGCCGTCGTGGCGTTCTGCTCGGCGCGGATTTCATCAAGCTGACGTTTCGCGCGCGAAGGATCGGCCTTCGCCAGAATGGGATAGCCGTCCAGGCGATCCACTCCGTTGGAGGACGCAGAAGACAGATCGTTGGCCGTCGGCGGACGGGACATATTGCCGCCGGATTGCATGGTTTTTCCCGCGCAGGCGGACATCGACAGGGCGACGAACCCAGCTGCGAATAGGCATCCAATGCGAGAAACGGTCTTCATGACTTCCCTCCTTATTCAGTTATGACTTCCGGCGAGGCAAGAGCCGTTTGCGTTCCAGACCCTGAACGTGAACTTCGCAAAGTTCCTGAACGTACTCGCCCAATGTTTTCTGATGCAGAGCGGCCGCTGCTTTGAGTTTGGCCAAGAGCTGACGCGGCATCCCCCTGACAAACAAAACTGCGGCATCATTATCTAGCTTCGCTAGCCTAGCCATCAGTGCTAGCATATACAAGCTTATTGGGTGAGTCAACGCTGTTTGCAATTCTTGAACTGCTCGCACTGTTGTCTCAAGCACACCATGAGCATGCGCTGGCCTCAGCACGTCATTCCGCCAGGCCCATGGATCTCCGGCTCGTGAACTGGTTACCAAATTCTCCCCCCCCGCCTCGCCTAGGATCTACTCGTCAGGCTGCTCTTGCGCAAGGACCGTTCTGAGTTTACCGTGGTGACAGCGTTGACTGGTCGAATTTGAACGGCAAAAACATCCGGTGTTGGGTAAATTTCACTTCCGTCGGGAAGGGGCTGGCAGAAGAAGCGAGCCTTGTATTAGGATCGAGGCATATTCCGCTTTGATTGTCTCAGGGAGACGGTAACGCTACCGTATGATGATCGTGGATGAACAACCGCCGATTCACACTCGCACGGCCGACTCCCAGACGTCCGGCCATAACGCTCGATTGATCCGAGTGCTCATCGTGGACGATCACAAATTGATCCGGGAAGGACTCCGCAGCATTGCCAGTTCGTTCAAAGAGCTTGAAGTCGTCGGCGATGCAGACAGCGGGGAGCGTGCGGTTCAATTGACCCGCGAGTTGAAGCCGGATGTCGTGCTCATGGATATCGGAATGCCTGGTATGAGCGGCATCGAGGCGACCCGCTACATTAAATCGGAATTTCCTCAGATCGCAGTCGTCGGTTTATCCGTGCATGAGGAAATGGAAGTGGTACAGGAGATGGCTGCGGCGGGCATCGAAGGATATCTCGCGAAAGAAAACGCCGCGGATCATTTATATCAGGCCATTCAATCGGCCGTGCGGACGCTTCGGTAACGGCCTTCTCCATCTTTCACGATGGAGACCCGTCTCGGCGACGTCTTCGCCTCTTATCTCACGTTCATTTCCACTCATTCGAACCCAAGCGTTCACGGAACACCTTCACGTTCTCGCCAGGTCCCGCCAGCTTATATTAGACCCGAACGGTCATGCGGTGTTTTGGGAAGATGACGGCACGACCACGCTCCATAGGCCAGTTGCAGAATCTGCATATGATTTTCGATCGACAACTGTTCCTCGATATGCAATCTGGGGTCTTCCTCCAGCAATTTGGCCAGATCTCTGGTGGATTTTTGAAATTCTGTCAATACGTGTTGTAACGGCGTCATCCTCAGCTCCTTCAAATTTAAAGCTTGCCACATGGGTGACGGTCCATGTCAGACACTGAGCAACGAAGATCGCGAGCCTGAAGGAGGAGGGTGAAATACGCCGGACTGCCGAAGATATCGGTACTCCGAGTCTATGGAGAAGACGATCGCCGAACCGTGGACCATGAGAATCAGCGGGCGTTGACCGTCAATGAGCGCAAACGCTTCTTGTATGGATTTACCGAATTCGTCGCCCGAGTCCGCGAGATCTCCGAATGAGATCGACACACCCACGATGAACAATACGATCGCGATGCTCAGCGAGCCGACAATGATCACGGACCATCCCGAGCGAGCGTTCCGAATCGCGCGAGCACTCCAGGCCATGGTACGGTCGAACAACAGCATTGGAGTGTATTGCCAAATAGCTGAGTCTTATTCAAGGCCGCGATGAGCCTGTAGTACAGCCGACGACAAACATTGGCGGGAACCAGGACTCTGAGGTAATGAGGCGATCTTACAGAACCGTCTGTGATCATCAGAGGCATGTTACCTTGGTTTTTTGGTCGTCTCCGCACTTCGTTCGAGGGCCTCGAGCCGCAAGTGCAGTTCTTCAATTCGGATCAACAACATACTCAATGCATCATCCATTGCCTCGAGCTTCAACGCCATGGTCGAAAGATCGGGACCCTGATGTTCATTGGAATCAGGATACCCGCTCTGCGCAGCCCACTGTTCCAACCTTCTCGTTCTATGTTCAAGGCTTTCAGAACGAACTTGCATATCCTCTTGTTTGCCTTGAAGGTCGTACGCCTGATGCTGGGTGGTTTCCAGCTGCCCCCTCAGACTCGGCAACTCCTCTTCTTTAATGACTGACAATTCCTGATGTTGCCTCGCTCTCGTGCGCATGAGTTCTTCATTGGATTGCTGAATTTTCTGATGAAGCGTATCCACTCCGGGTGGAGATACGGTCTGCCGCTCTCCGGAGCAGTTGCTAAAAACCGCAATGAACAGGACAAAGATCAGCGATCGAAGGGGCGCTCCGTTCATCACGGAGACGGATAATTGGACCATGTTATCGGTTTAGACGGACGCGGGATTCATGTTTTCGGACCGGAACATCATAAAACTGATAAATCACGACTTCCTGCTGGCTGAGATCCGGCCAATTATTCTTATCAAACCCAGGAGCATTCTTGAGATCTTTCTTGCTGACGTCCAAGAGGAGATATTGACCGCCCTGGTCCAGCTCGAATGCCTCCCAAGGAACTGCGAAGTATTTGTCACCGATTCCAGCGAACCCGCCGAAGTCGAGCACGGCGTAATCCACCCCTCCTTGCTCCGGGTCGATCACGAGATCCTTGATGGTTCCCAGCGAGGCACGGTCGAGACCCTGCACTTTCATCCCCAACAGGTCGCTCGCCTTCAATACTCCGCTTTTATCTTTTGCTGATACCGGGAGAGCGCTCAGGGCAAGTAGAATCACTATCATCAGGAGTCGTGCCGTACGATCTATGAAACATCCGTCCCAAGGTCTCTGCCTTCTATTCCATCGATCCATTAGTGCCGCTCCTCCATAGCCTCTTGCTATCTTTCCCCAAGCTTGCGTTCGAGTGAAACCGCCAAAATGAGCACAATGAAAGCAACGCCTAAGAACATATAGAAAAGCACCTTGGCTATTTCAGTTGCCCCCACGGCAATGTCGCCGAATCCAAATGCAGCGGCCACAATGGCAATTCCGAAAAAGATCACCGACCATCGGAGCATTATAATGCCCTCCTGTGACTAAGTGCTATGCACTCAATTTGGTATGGATAACTGATCACGAGCGTTTCGAAGGGACCTTAGCGCCCTTGCGTCTGGCTTCCGACAAGCCTATCGCGACTGCCTGTTTCCTGCTTGTGACCTTCTTCCCACTTCTTCCACTTTTTAAAGTTCCTGATTTCTTTTTGTGCATCGCACGTCTGACAGATTTTTGAGCTCTCTTGCCATAGCGCGGCATAGAACCTCCCTTGAAAACGACAACGCATGTCCGTTTCGTTGTTCCCGGCGACGGAGGCTGCCAACGTTAAGCAGCCTCCGGATGAGGAGCACAACCAGTACATGCTCCTCTTCTTGGGACAATGTCTCCTATTACTTTCCACCTTCAAATTGCGGTGCTTCTCCCTTTGGTAATGCTCGTGGGCCGCTCGGTCCAGCTCCACCCGCTTTGTCTTCACCCTGCGAACCACCTGCTGCCGGCTCATCAGTTACCCCAAGACCTCTATGCTCCATTTTCGACTCACGTTCACGGATGTTTTTGAGTTCATCCTCGAATACTTTCTTCACATCCGGCGACGTGTCGGCGGCGGCCACGCTGGGATTCAGTTGCTCCTTGGGTATATTCAGCTGAACCTGGCCCTTCTCCTTGTCCACTTTGAAATTGCTCCAGGGAAACGCCTGATACTGGCCGCTGTGGCCGATCTCGATCATCGCATATTCAATGCGTTTTGTTTCAGAATCCATGATCACGCTCTTCAGCTGCCCCAGTTCTTCCCCCTTCTGGCCCACGACTTTGTCGCCCACCAGCGAGCTCTCGACCTCCACCTTCTTGCCGCGGGCCACGGGCAACACGGTATATTTGCTCGGGACCCCCGTATCCCCCGCCGAGTTCGTAATGTTCGTCGACCCCGGGGATGTCTTTCCCCGTTGTTGCTCACGCTGATCGGCTGATGAATCCGCTCCGACCACTGCCGGTTGCAGCGGCCACGCCATCAACATGAACGCGCCCACGGCACTCAAGACACAAGTTCTGCTTTTCATAACCCCTCCCTCGTTCTAAAAGTGTGTTCCCACGAAATGACTGACGATGTAGTTAAAACGGTCTTGTGCAAGGAGAAGGCCGAAGAGTTGACAACGCGGGTTTTGAAACGTTCGTAATCACTTACATGGACGTCGATTCACAAAATGAATCTTGTTGCCGGACAAATTGTCCGAGCAGGACAACTTGTCGATAAAGTCGTATGCAAAAATTAAACAACCGTTTCAGTTCCTCATTAGGATCCGCGGTGTCTTTTCTGCCTGGACAAATTGCCTCTGTGATCGCCTTGGGCGATCAGGCTCATCAATTTCCAGTGCCGCAATCAAAAAACGGTTAACATGCAGCGGCAATGGGCTCACTCTTTGCAACAGCTTCCCACAAATATAGAAACTCGTTCACACCGTGATACTCAGAGGCCATAACGTCTTCGTGGGAAGGGATATGAGTAGAAAACTGGAATACGGAGGATATCTCATCGAATCCGCGCCGACTCAGATCGCCGATGCGAACGCATGGAAAGTCAAGATCTACATCTCCTGGGGCGAGGGGGATAATCGGGTGACGCGAACATTTTCGTCGAACGAGGTGAGCGCAAACGAGACCGCGGCGGACGATCAGGGAATTCTCTTTGCTAAACAAGTCATCGACGGAAGCGAAAATCTACTGTCCCATGGTTGATCTGATGGAAGTCTGATGAATGCGCTCTTCGCTCAATTTCGAATCGAGGCCGACGCCTTCGCCTGCATACCCGTTAGGATCATTTCGTACAGATAGTCTACCGCGGTCTCTTTGCTGAGAAGCGAGACGGCGCCGGCCGCCCGCATGGCGGTCTGAACGGGCTCGGCGTCATGGACCGAGAGACCAATTACGACCACCTCTGAGTGCTTCCGCTTGATCTGGCGCGTGGCTTCGATGCCGTCCATTTTGGGCATGGTGACATCCATCAGAATCACATCCGGCAGCAATTGGCTCGCAAGAAGAACGGCATCCTCTCCATTGGCGGCCTCACCGATCACGCGGACGTCGGGATACGCTTCCAATAGCGAGGAGAGACCTTTTCGAACCATCGCGTGATCGTCCACAAGGAGCACCCGGATCGGCGGGCGATCGGATCCGGACCCGTTGGCAAGCAGGCGATCTTCCCGTTTCGAGATGGGGCGCTCCTCCGAATCAGATACGGGGACCTGTTGCTCTAAAGGAGCGGAGACCTGATGGGTCCCGACCGCACCATGACTTTTGCCCGTCGTGATCGGCAGAACGAGCGTGGCGACCGTGCCGTTTCCAGGATCCGATTGCAAATCGAATCGCCCCCCGAGCGAGAGCATCCGCTCGCGGATGCTGAACAGTCCAAAGCCATGACCTGCTGAGTTCGTCACGCGTTCCTCGGAGGCCGTTCGCGTAGAATCAAAGCCCACGCCCCGATCCGATATTGCGATATGCAACATGCCTTCGCGCTGCTCGAGGAGAATTCCTGCGTCCTTTACCTGCGCATGCTTCACGCAATTAAAGAGAAGCTCGCGCACGCATTGAAACAACAGGAGGGCCTGGTCCTCCGGCAACCAGGAAGGATCGGCCCTGATGTCCAATGCCACCTGCAGGTTGCGTTTGGGCATATCCTGCGCCAACCATTCCAACGCCATCGCCAGACCAAATTCGTGAAGTACGGGGGGACTCAACTGGGACACGAGCGTTCGGGTATAGGCGATGGACTTGTCGATCGACTCCTGAACATCGGCGATGATCTTGGCGAGCATGGGACTCATCGGTTGCTGTCTCGTCTGACTCAATTTAATTCGGCTCAGGGCCAGAAGCTGCCCCAGATAGTCATGAAGCTCACCGGCCAGACGTTTTCGTTCTTTTTGTTCCGTCAAATTCAGCTCCGAGGCCAAGGCACGAAGCTGTTGTTGAGACTGCATCAGCTCCTGCGTTCGCACGTTGACCCGTAATTCCAAATCGTCGTTCATTTCACGAAGTGCGACTTCCCCCTGCTTTCTCTCGATCAGGTCCGCCGCTTGTCGGGCCAAAATATCAAGCAGTCTGAGGGCCCGCTCCGATGGAGCGTGCGCCTCCTTCCAATGGGTTGAGATCATGCCGACGAGCTGGCCGTTCCGAGAGAAGAGCGGCGTGGTCTGAACCGAACGAATCCCCGTCTCGCGATAGGTGTTCCTCAGTTCGTCAGGGAGCAGGATCTGGCCGATGTCAGGAATGATGCAGCGTTTGCCCGTTTGGAGCACCCTGCTGCAAACGGGCTGATCCTCTGGGCTGATCGACTCCCAGCGCTTCGCCGCCTGTGGCGTAAATCCTCGATAGCCAAGCAACTGTAAGCTGCCCTGCAAACCGGGCTGCAGGTGATACATCTGCAGGCTGGCAAAATCGGCGTGCGTCACGCCGACGGCAGCATCGAGAATCTTTTCATACAAGGCTTGGACATTGTCTTCTTGAATCAAGATGGCGCTGATGGCGTGCAGCAAGTTTGTGTCGGCCAATTCTGCTTTCAACTGCAATTCGCTGTTCCGAATCGCCACTTCGGCCTGTTTCCTGCCCGTAATATCCCGCGCGATTATCGAAGAGCCGACGACGCGGTTGAGACGGCCGCGTATGGGCGAGACAGTCAGCGAGATGTGGAGATGTGAACCGTCCTTTCGTCGTCGGATGGTTTCATAGTGTTCCAGCAGCTTCCCGCTGAGAATGCGAGACTCTGCATCTCGGAGATCCTCCGGAATGAGCCGGCTCATCGATTGACCGATCATTTCCTCCGCGGTATAGCCGAACAGACGTTCCGCACCAATATTCCAACTGGTCACAATGCCCCGAGAATCTCTGCTGATGATGGCGTCGTCGGACGATTCTACAATCGCCGCGAGGCGGCCACGTGCTTCTTCGTCCTTCTTATAATGAGTAATGTCACGGGTAAAACAGCGTGTATGGACGAACTTGCCGCGTTCCATCAGCACATTCGAGCTGATGAGTACGTAGAGGAGAGCGCCATCCTTACGACGCAGCTTCGCTTCACAATTGTGGACGGTCTCCCCCGCCTGCAACCGTGCGAGCATATCCTCGATGAGAGGTTGATCGGCATGGAATTCTTGAATATGGTGACCGATATACTCAGCGCTGGAATACCCAAGCATGGTGAGTTCGGCCTTGTTGGCCCAAAGGATGGTGCCGTCCCATCCCACCCAATGCATGGCGACAGGGGCATTCTCAACGAAATCGCGCAGTGCGTCCGCCTTGGGTCTGTTCTGTCGGCTCATGTGGATGCGCGAAGTTCAAACAGTCGGGAAGGAGTGGCTTGTGATGAGTGAATGTGTACTCTAACAAAAGAATCGGGCGTCTTCAACAGACCTTCGCATTCCTTCATGCCTTCTGCGGCTCGCGTGAAATGGCACTCGCATTCTCACATGGCACGGAGTAGGATAGAGCTCCATCGCGTCCACTGCGGTGCGCGGAGAACCGCTCATGCACCTGCCCTTCGTCGTCACGGTACTCGGCGTATTCATGATGACCGGTTGCGCCGAACGTGCGCTCAAGCCCCAAGAACAGTACGCCCGAGACATGGCCGCAAAACGTGAATGGCTCCGAGGGCCAATGGTCGAGAGTTGCCGGAGTCTTCCGGGACCAGAAAGCCGGGTTGCATGCGTGATGGTGATTCAGAGAACCCTGACGAAATTGCGAGGAGACTCTCTAACACGCGAGGACCACTTCCGCATCGAACTGGCCAGAGCGAAAGGAAGCGACGAAACTATGCAACTCTGGACTCGAGCTCAACAGGAAGCGTGGCTTCGAGGACCTCGGACCAGTGCATGCAATATCGCTCCTTTTCCGGGCGAAATGAGGTGGTGTCTGGATGGCGTCCAGACCGATTTGGAAGCACTCAACGAACCCGATCATGAAGCTACGTATCCGCCTGATATCCGTGCGACCCATGCCGTCGCCCGCATTGTGGCGCGCGAGCAGGAGCGAGCCATCCAGCAGCAGCGCGCGCATGAATTGGATCTCGCCCAATTGCAGGCCGCCGGCCATAACCTACCGGGATTTGGTATTAGCGGCGGATTCTTCGGAATCTCGACCGTTTCTCCCGTGGCTCCGGGGACACCGCTCTATCCATTAACGGCCCCAACACTGCCGCAACCCCCCGTTTCGTGCACCAGTCATCATGTCGGGGTGACCGTCCAGTCAGACTGCTACTGATCCAGTCTTTCCGTAGAATCAGCCACCCCTTTCCCACCGGCGGTATCCCCACAGTCACAAACAGATTATGCGCGCAGCTACGCCGCGCTTTTCCGCTTCCCGCCCGAAGACTTCTTTCCTGCCCCTTCGTACTTGTGAGTGAGTTTATCCCGCCGCGCAGAGACTTCTTCGGTCAGTGCTTCGGCATCGATATCCGCTTCTTCAGCCTGAGGGAACATTTCGTTCTCTTCTTCTTCAATATGATGACCGACCAACTCGCCCAGCACTTTGAATTTTGTAGCATATCCCTTGTCTCCGACGTCCATTTTACGCAGCTCCTTAATGAGCAGCTTGACGACGTGATGCTCTTCCCGAGCCTCATCCACAAGATCTTGCTCGTCTATCACTTCAGCGATAGCGGGATAGACCAGCTCTTCCTCTAGAGCCGAATGGATTTCGAGAGCCTTTAACACCTCCTCAGCGATGGAGGTCCGGGCACGTTTATCCCCCTCTTCAAATTTTTTGAATAGCTCTTGCACCTTGCGGTGATCGGCTTTTAATTGTTCAAACACTTCTCCAGACGCTTTTTCTCCATCATCATCCGATCCCTCTCCATCATCCTCATCCATCTCTTCTTCATCTTCTTCGCCTTCATCTTCATTATCGATATCCACATCCTCTTCCATATCCGTTTCGGGCCCAGTTTGGGTTGTCTGGTTTTTCATGAATTCCTCCTTGATGGGTTTGGAATTGACATCCAACCAAATTGCTGAGTTCACGTGTGCAAAGCAGAGACCAGTCTCTCTCTCTGACCCTTCTGCAATAAATCCGAGGTTTGATCAGTATGGCCAACCCGCCGGATGAAGGATCGGGACAGGGTGTCGGAAAACAGGTTTGAGTTTGTGAATTTTGAAAGTCTTATAGGTGGGACAGACTGTCGAGCGGGGACATGATGCCCGAGAGATTTTAGAACTAAATTAGATGCTTAATTATTTTTGTTGGTTAAACGGCTGGGATGCACCTTCCTACCAAGATCCTACAAAAAGCACTCCCGCCGGTTTAGTCAATCTGATGCCATTCCCGTCCAGATGATTAGGTGTGGCGAACGCAGGACAAGATGTCGAATGAAGACAAAACGCGCACACATCTAATCAAAATGATTTCTCTGAAATTGTCGCCCTGACACGCGCCATTCGCGTTACAAGCCTTCCAATCATTCATAAACGTAGGAGGTTTTGGACTTGGCTTTTATACCTGGATTCCTGTTCGATCTGTCAGTTTTTGGAAACGGTCACGAGAATGACGAGGTGCATTTTTTGCACTAGCCAAAATTTGGGTTAGGAAACGTATGAGGTTTACCATGAGGAGCAGATATTCGGGAAACTTCGTTGCATCAGCACTTATTCTTTCCGCCACAACTATTATCACGACTATGTGGGTGAGCCTGGATTCTGCCCTTCTAGCCCAATCGACCCTTGACGCTAAAAAGGCACAGCATCAATCTTCGGGATCGGGTAATGCCGGCGCAATCGAACATGCGAAAGAAAAGGGGTTCGATGGCGTAGATTTCTCCTACGATCTCTTCGGTGCCTCTCCCGCTCAAAACGCGAATAAAGCTTTTGAACAGGTAATGAAGAAAGATGTGGCGGAGAAACCGGGGGTGATGAAACAGCAGCACCAGCTTTTGCACGACCGTTACGATTTGAGCTGTAGGACCTTGGACGGCGTGACCATGACCAAGGGCAAACCACAGCCGATCGGTCCTACGGTGAAGCTGCCATCGGGACTTTCATGGGACCAAGTCGGAGAAATGGGTGCGGAAGATATCAGGAAAAAGAAGACCTTTCCGCCAGGGTTTGACAGGCTGCCTCATGTCAAACATGCCGTAGGAGGGCAAGTCTTCCCACACATCCAAACGAAAGAATTCCCCCGATTGGAACGGTTCGATGTGGAATTCGACCTCCCGGAATGCATCCTCCCGGAATTCCCTCCTCCCATTTTTCTCACGACCCATCCCGAACTGGGAGACGTATCTCAAGGAGAAGTGTTGACTGCTGATAACTTTGACCGTTTATTCAGAGGCCTGATCACACCGGCCCAACTGGATGGTTTGCGAATGCTCGTCACTCAGTTTCCGCAAGAAGAGTTCAACGCGACTTCCGACAGGAAGTCTGCCAAACCGAGCCTTGGCGTCAGTTGCTTGGATTGTCATGTGAATTTCCATACCACCGGTCAATTTCATTTGAACCCTGACACCAGACCGCAGCTGGATCGTTTGAGGTTGGATACGACCAGCCTTCGAGGCATGTTCAATCAACAAATTCACGGATCGAAACGTTCAATCCGTTCAGTTGAGGATTTTACGGAATTCGAGCAGCGCACTGCCTATTTCAACGGCGACCCTATTCGGGCCATGAAAAAAGGCATGAACATCATTGATCGTGTTCCAGTTGCGCATATGGGTCAAATACAGAACATGATCGATTTTCCTCCAGCCCCGCATCTCGATCCGATGACGGGACGTCTCGATCGGACCAAAGCGAATTCAAAAGAAATTCAGGGAGAGGATCTCTTTTTTGGGAAAGCCAAATGCGTCGCTTGTCACCTGCCGCCGGCCTATACGGACCATCAGATGCATGACTTTCATTTGGAGCGTTTCGGCGCCACCGCTGATGGACCGATTAAGACCTTCGTGCTCCGTGGCATCAAAGATTCACCGCCATATTTTCATGACGGACGACTTCCGACGCTTGAAGATACCGTTGAATTTTTTAATGTCGTGGGGAATCTCCGCCTGAACAAGGAAGAAAAGTCGGCACTGGTTGCGTTCATGCGGGCATTATAGACAGAGTCCTATTCTTATCCGCGGCCCCGGGCGCTGTTCCATACAGGCACTGGCGGCAGTCGATCCGGGTGGTTCGTCATGTGCTGGCAGATCCCACACCGCATTTATGGGCTGTCTATGCCGGTCGTCTGTTGAGCAACTTCACTGTCATGTGCATTTGGTTTCATATTCAAGAAGGAGGACATCGTCATGGATCATGATCAGGGACATTCGCTCGGTATTCTATTGGCATTTCTCAGTGGAGCGGCTCTCGGGTCGGTCGCCGCCCTGCTGCTCGCGCCGCAGTCCGGAGAAGACTCGCGCGAACAATTGACGGACTATGCGCGACGCATGGGAGATGATGTCGAAAGTGCCTCAGGACGGGCCCGCGAAACTTTTACAGATATGGTCAACCAGGGAAAAGAAACCCTACAGGAAACCGGCCAGAAACTGCGTGAAGGGTCTAAGGCATCCGCCACGTGAGCAGGCAACAGTTCCCCTCCTTCCCCAGTCGTGAGGCGATGACATGGATGCGTACGAAGCGGAATTCCATCTGACGTCCGAAGGACAAGTGATCGGATTGCCCCTATACAACACGCAGTTTATGAATTGAGATTTCCACTCCTACTCGCAACTGCTGGAGGCGTCAGCGTTCACCTGCGTCGAATGAGCATTGAGGATTCGGCGTGACAGTCATCAGGGCAAAGTCTGTTGACTATCTTACCTTAGAGGAGGCTCGATCATGTCAGACCAAGATTCTTCGGGAAGAGTCATGATGGCTTTTTTATGTGGGGCATTACTCGGCACGGTTGCCGCCATACTTCTTGCTCCGCAATCTGGAAGTGAATCGCGCGATCGGCTGCGAGGCTATGCGAAGCGGACGGAGGATGATTTGAGGAGCTATGCCGGCCGAGCGGGTGATGCGCTCGAAGAGATCGTCTCGGAAGGAAAAGAATTCGTCGATGCGAAGAAGTCAGTCTTGCGGGAAGCATTTGAAGCGGGGCGCGATGCCATGAAAGAGGAACGAGAGAAGTGGCGAGGTTAGACAATATCGTTCTATACGTACCCTAGCTCAATACACGATCAGACACAGTCAGCCGCGCGGGCCGGAAGAATGCAGTACGGGTATCGGTGGTTCTTCCGGCCATGGCTCTGGCACCTCACACGGAATTAAGCGATTTGACCAGGGGTTGGCCGTGCACTAGGATGGCAGGGTGAGACAACCCCAAAAATTTTCCGAGAGAACCGGCCGACCGGGCTGGATCTATGCGGGTCTTGTCGTCGGCCTGCTTCTGCTTGCGGCGCTCGTCGGCATCTTTTTCATTGATGAACCGCTACGGATCTACCTCGAAGAACGCGCCAATGCAGGACTCCCCGGATATCACGTCACCATCGGCGGACTCGAATTGCATCCGCTGGCGGTGTCGGCCGAACTGCGCGATGTCACTCTGCGGAGGCACGACTCCTCGCAAGCACCTCAGGTGGTGATTCCCCACATCACAACGACCTTACAGCTATCATCGATCTTCTCGGCCATGATGATCGGCGACATTCAAATCGACTCGCCGGTCGTCTCCGTATCCCAACAACAGATTGAACGGCTCCTCAACAAGGACCGAGAACTCGTCAAGGCTCACGTCGCAGCTTTTCAGAATCGCGCCAGACAGGCGATGCCGTTTCAAACTTCCCTCTCGATACGGAACGGGCACATCAACATCTATGGGACGGGAGCCACGGAACCGCTTCACCTTCAGTCGCTTTCGGTGACCGCAGCCAATCTCACAAACCGTCAGGAAGGCGGAGCCTCGCACCCCGTGACCTGGCAGGCAACTGCTGGCCTCAACGACCAGACAGGGCTGGAGTTCGACGGACAGGCGGACGTGTTTGCCTCTCCGCTTCCAAAAGTCGATTCCACCATCACGGCGCATCGGTTGCGGCTCACCGAGTTGATGCCGGTTATGCAACGATACAACGTCCAAATCCGAAGCGGAGAACTCGACTTGAGTGGAACGTTGTCGCAATCAGGTGAATGGACGACGGTCACGCTCGACACGCTGGCCGTCCAACAAGCCGCGATCGACGTGGTTCGTCCTCAGGGAGGCTGGCAGCCTGTCCAGAAGACCCCGTCCAGTAATGACAAATCCAAACCGGCCTCGCGCAATCCGTACCTCCGCATCACTGTAGAGCACGGACAGCTCTCGGACAGTGAATTTGGCTTTATCGATAAGGCGACCTCCAGGGAGTACCGCGTGTTCCTCTCCGATACGAATGTGCAATTGGAGCACGTCAGCAACCGCCAGGAGGACGGAACCGCAACGGTGGAGCTCAATGGAAAGTTCATGGGACACGGCCCAACGGTCATCCGAGGAGCCATTCGGCCAGGACAATCTGCTCCTGATTTCGATTTGAATGTGAGGATTATTCGAACAAAGGTCGTCAGTCTGAATAACGTCTTGCAGGCCTACGGCCATCTCGATGTGACCGACGGCACGTTTGCGTTTTTCAGTGAACTGTCAGTCAGAGGAGACAAGATCACTGGCTACGTCAAACCGTTCTTCAAGGATGTGGAAATATACGATCCTCAGCAGGACAAGGAGAAGGCGCTGGCCCAACGAGCCTATGAAGCGACGGTAGGCGGCATTGTCGACTTATTGAAAAGCGACTCACGGAAGGAAGTGGCAACCAAGACCACTGTATCCGGATCGATCCAAGACGCCCGTATCGATATCCCACATATCATCGGAAAGCTCATTCAAAACGCGTTTTTCAACGCGGTGCTGCCAGGTCTCGAAAAACACAAAGCCTGACCGTAACGGATTTCACTTCCACACCGTGCGATTTTGAGTGTCTGCCTCTATCTTTCGCTACCCCTTCCACTTCCAATTCCGGATTTCCGGCATGTCCTCCCCATAGGTGGCGATGTATTGTTTATGCTCGATCAGTTTGTTGCGAATCGACTGTTTGACATAGTCAGCTCGCGACCCTTGGAGGGCGGCCCGATGAATCACGTCGGCGACCAAGTGGAAGCGGTCAAGGTCGTTCAACACCGTCATGTCGAACGGTGTAGTCGTCGTCCCTTCCTCCTTGTAGCCTCTCACATGCAAATTGTGGTGATTGGCGCGCCGGTACGTCAGCCGGTGGATCAGCATGGGGTAGCCATGGAACGCGAAGATGATCGGCTTGTTGGTCGTGAATAACGAGTTGAAATCCGGATCGCTCAGCCCGTTCGGATGCTCACTGGTCGGCTGCAGCTTCATGAGATCCACCACGTTCACCACCCGGACTCTCAGATCAGGAAAATACTCGCGCAACAACGATACGGCCGCCAGCGTTTCCAGTGTCGGCACATCCCCGCAGCAGGCCATGACCACATCCGGCTCACCATCTTGGTCGTTGCTCGCCCACTTCCAAATCCCGACACCGCTGATGCAATGCTTGATCGCCGCATCCATATCCAGCCACTGCGGAGCGGGCTGCTTGCCGGCCACGATGACGTTGACATGCTGGCGGCTGCGCAGGCAATGGTCCGTGACCGACAGGAGGGTATTGGCATCCGGCGGGAGATATACACGAATGACCTCGGCCTTCTTATTGACGACGTGATCGATAAATCCAGGATCCTGATGACTGAAACCGTTGTGATCCTGTCTCCACACGTGGGAGGTCAGGAGATAATTCAGCGACGCAATAGGACGTCTCCAGTCCAGATGATTGGTGACCTTCAACCACTTCGCATGCTGATTGAACATGGAGTCCGCGATATGGATGAACGCTTCATAGCAATTGAAAAATCCGTGACGTCCTGTGAGCAGATAGCCTTCAAGCCATCCCTGGCACATGTGTTCACTGAGGACCTCCATCACACGGCCTGCAGCCGACACGTGATCGTCGGTCTTCAGCACTTCCGCCGTGGAACAACGCTCGTCCACCTCGAACACGGCCGTCCAGCGATTGGAAGCGGTCTCATCCGGACCGAAAATTCTGAACTTGCGCGCATTCATCTTCAGAACGTCTCGGATGAACCGGCCCTGTACCCTGGTCGCTTCGGCTTCCATCGATCCCGGCTTCGGAATTGAAACCGCATAGTCTCGGAAATCCGGCAGCCGGAGTTCCTTCAAGAGCAACCCGCCATTCGCATGAGGATTGGCGCTCATGCGCCTGGTTCCGACCGGCGCCAGTTCCGCCAGTTCGGCTATCAGTCTGCCCGATGTATCGAACAACTGTTGAGGTCTGTAGGATTTCATCCATCGTTCAAGGATACGAACATGCGACGTTTTTTCCATGTCACCCATCGGCACTTGATGCGCGCGAAAGGTGCCTTCGATCTTCTTCCCGTCGACTTCTTTCGGCCCCGTCCAGCCCTTGGGTGAGCGGAGGATAATCATGGGCCAGCGAGGACGTTGAGAAAATCCTTTGGTACGAGCGGTGGTCTGAATCGTCCGGATATCGGCTGTCGCGTCGTCCAGCGCAGCGGCCATGGCGCGATGCATCGGCATCGGGTCATCGCCTTCAACGAATATCGGCCGGTAGCCGTACCCGTTGAACAGCGCTGTCAATTCATCCTTCGGAACACGGGCAAGCACGGTCGGACCGGCGATCTTGTATCCGTTCAAATGCAGAATCGGCAGAACGGCGCCGTCGCGGACCGGATTGAGAAACTTATTGGAATGCCAACTCGCAGCCAGGGGGCCGGTCTCCGCCTCTCCATCCCCAACGACGGCGGCCACGATCAAATCAGGGTTGTCGAACACAGCGCCGAATGCATGGACAAGGGCATAGCCGAGTTCTCCCCCTTCGTGAATTGAGCCGGGCGTTTCCGGCGCCACATGGCTTGGTATGCCGCCGGGAAACGAAAATTGCTTGAAGAGCTTCTTCATCCCTTCTTCGTCCTGAGAGACATGCGGATACACTTCACTGTACGTCCCTTCCAGGTAGGTGTTTGCGACAACACCCGGACCACCGTGTCCGGGACCGGCGATATACATCATGTTGAGGTCCTGAGCTTTGATGACTCGGTTTAGATGGACGTAAATAAAATTGAGTCCGGGCGTGGTACCCCAATGGCCCAGCAGCCGAGGTTTGATGTGCGCGCGCGTGAGACGCTTCTTCAACAGGGGGTTGTCGAGCAGGTAGATCTGACCGACTGAAAGATAATTCGCGGCCCGCCAATAGGCGTCCATTCTGTCGAGCAAGCCGGCGCTCATGCGTCCATCATTCTTCTTTTTTGGTTTCATAGGTCTTCTTCGCTCCTGATTATGATCCGATCATTGCCCATACGGTCCTGGCGATCTCCTGTTCTTCATCAGTTGGAATGACCATGATGGTCACCCGGCACCCGTCTCGCGAAATCATGCGGGCGTTCGCTTCATTTCGGGCAGCATCGATCTCCACGCCCAGAAATCCGAGTCCCGCACAGATGCGGGCTCGAATAACCGGCGAATGCTCCCCGATGCCGGCGCTAAAAACCAGCGTATCAAGTCCTCCCAACGCGGCGGCCAAAGCGCCGATCCACTTTCTTGCCTGATAACAAAAGACCTCGACAGCCTCCGCCGCTCTGGAGTCGAGGGATTCGCGCTCGAGCAGATCACGCAGGTCAGAGCTGTATTCCGACATTCCCAATAACCCGGACTCCTTATTGACCATCGCGTGAAAGCGCTCCGCGTCCATGCGTTCCGTGCGGGCCAGATAGGCAACCAGGCCGGGATCCAAATCACCTGATCGTCTGCTCATGGGCAGTCCGGAGGTCGGCGTAAATCCCATCGTCGTTTCAACGCTCTGTCCCTTCGAGACGGCGGCCATACTCGCCCCGTTTCCCAGATGAGCGAGAATGACCCGGCCTTCGCCTTTGTCCGGCGCGATCCTGGTCAACTCGTTCATCAAAAACGCGTAGGACAACCCGTGAAACCCGTAGCGCTGGACGCCCATTTCGGCATACCGTCGGGGAATCGGGAGAATCTGGGCGATGCGCGGCATCGTACGATGGAAAGCCGTATCGAAACAGGCTACTTGAGGAGCCGAAGGAAAGCGTCGTCCGAATTCTTCTATCAGGTCGATTTCAACCGGAAGGTGCTCGGGGTCGTATGGGCCGATCCGACGCAGCTCAGTCAGCATGTCCATTGTCACGCGTGCATGGGTTCGATACGCCGGCCCACCATGGACGACTCGATGACCAACGGCAACAATGTCACCCAGATTGCCTTTGTCCTTAAGACTGTCCATAAGCGGCTCGACGCAGGCGCCGTGTGTCGGAGCATTGACGGCACGCTTTTCATTTTTCCCCGTGGTCCGGTCAGTCATGATCATGGTGCTGCCGGTGGTTCCAATCCTTTCGATCGATGCAGTTGCGAGACATTTGAGCTGTGACCCGCCCACATAAAGAGACGATTTGAGACTCGATGATCCGCCGTTCATGGTGAGAATCAAGGGTTCTTTCGTGTCCATGGTTAAGCTAAACCACCTGACATCGACTGTGCACTGACATCAAGTTCTGAACTTCAGACAGCATACCTCGATCGACATGTAACATCTTCAGTCGATAGATCACTCACGCTTTTCTTTGCACCATGAGCCACTATGGCAAAAACTCATGGGTATTCATAGTCACATTCCTCACAATCTTGCGGCGACATTTCCACTCAAAGGGCAGGCCTCCTGTCAGTCACTTCGACCATGGCAAGGCCTGCTCCACAGAGCACAGCGATCGATAATTGGTGCGAAGGATGGAGACCAGCGAAGCGTTCTTGTGTCGAGCCTAGATCCACTTGACGCGCTGACACAACCACATGGTCGGTCTGGTACGGGAGGCTAGGCAAATCGGGCTTTCGCACGTAGGACCCGTTGGCAGCCCTGCTCGACTCTATCGGCGAGAATGGGATTCGCGAGTGCATCTTCCGTAAGATATTGCGCATGAGTCAATGCTTCTTCATCTTCAGGCATCAAGTTGTTTCCAATGCACAGCAGATCAAGCCCTGCCCGCAGTCCCAATTCGACAGCCTCTCGGGTTGAGTATTTCTTCTGCAGTCCCTGCATCTGAAGATCATCTGAAATGAGTAATGCGTCGGGGATGCGTTGACGAAGCTTTCCTATCGCTATTGACGACATGGAAACGGGTCTATCTGCCTCCCACTGATGGACTATGCCGTGGCTCACCACAACACTGTCGCCCACCAGCGAGTGTCCCAAATCGTAAAAGAGACGCAGTTGCTCATCAGTGATCGTGCAGGAAACGTCCGTGAGATCGTGATGGCTGTTTTGAATTGCACCGCCGAGTCCTGGAAAATGCTTCAGGCTCAATCCGATTCCCGCATCGTGCGCGACATCATTGAGGATGCGGACATTCGCACGAACAGCATCCGGATCATTAGAATAGGACCGGCCGATTGCACCGATATCGGGGTTCATCGGGTTCAAGTTCAGGTCGATCACGGGAGCCAGATTGTAATGAAATCCAAGACGGCGTAGTTCGCAAAAACTGTCGGCGGCGAGGCGGCGCTTATCCGAGTCCGACAACTCGTTGAATACTTGCTGACTGGGCAGAGGAGCGAATCCTCGCGCCGACTTCAATCGGCAGACTCTTCCACCTTCCTGATCGACGAACACCAGAGGACGGGAAGGCAATGCCGTAATGTCAGCACAGAGTGCTCGTACCTGATCCGGAGAATCGATATTGTTCTGATACGTCCTAGTCTGGCAGTTGAAATCGAAGAGGATGACACCGCCCAGGCCATAACTGGCGGCAAAGGTTCTGAGCCAATCAGGGATATCGAGTCCCCGGAATCCAAGCAGGAAACATTGTCCGACGTCGATACGAACCATGAAATCCCCCCGGAGCTCGGATCTGCCTAGCACCAGCGGCCGAACAATAAAAAATATCTAGAAGCCGGTCAAATGGAGAAAGAAGGTCTTCAGATAAGTGGAACGGCCTCTATTATACCCATTTACGGATGTGGCTGCCGGAGGAAGAAGCAGGATATTCGTTGTTTGGCAGCATGAGTATACCTGACCAGATCGTCGCACCTTAGTGCGCAAGACCAGCACGGGCTGCCGTCAGCGGGCCGTCGAGATGTGTAGCCAGAAACTTTTCCATTTCATTAAACACTCTGATACGATCCTCCGCACGGCTCAGGTGATGGTCTCCATCAGGAAATTCCACATACCGAAAATTTGTATTGCCGGCCTTCTTCAAAGCGACCGCCATTTCACGTGATTGCTCAACCAATACGACGCGATCTTCCGCGCCATGCATCATTAAGAGCGGCGTCCGAATCTTCTCCACATGATTGATAGGAGAGGTGGCGTTTAAGCGGGCGCGGTCGGACCATGCCGATCCCAGTTGCCGTTCCCATCCTATTCTATAGTTTACGTTATGTATGTTCTGCTGCAGCAAAAACTGGAGATCGGATACGCCCGCAAAACTCACGGCACACCTGTAGGCGTCCGGTGTTTTGGCAATACCCATCAGCGCGGCGTATCCGCCATAACTTCCTCCTACGATGCATATTCGATTCGGATCCGCCAGACCCCGAGCAACGACCTGTTGCACGCTATCCGTCAGATCGTCCTGCATTTCAAGACCCCACCGCTTGAATCCCGCTTCCATAAATTCGCGTCCGTACCCGCTCGATCCCCTGAAATTGACCTGCAAAACGGACCAACCTCGACTGACGAAAAACTGCGTCCAGTAATCAAAGCTCCGATCATCTCTGTAGACCGGTCCGCCGTGAGGAAAGAGTATGAGCGGCCGACGCACGTTCCGGCCGGGTGGCTTGGTGAAGTACCCATGCAGAATCGTTCCATCCCTGGCTTTGACGGTGAGAGGAGCCGGCTCGGCCAGTACTTTCGGATTCAAGTCCGGGTAGGCGTCTGCAATCCAAATCAGTCGATTACTGGGTTCGTCCAGAAGATACCATTGCCGCGGCTGCGTGGCGTGTTCGGAGGTAACCAGATGGCGCAAGCCATCGTGACTGCTGCTATAGATAATATTGGCCCGTCCCGGAAGGGCCACATTCACTCTGGCGTGCAACGTTTCCACATCAGCGCTCCAATACGTGTTCTTCGATGTATCGGCGTCATACTGCAGACCGACCGCGCGTTTCAACCAGGGAGCATAGATGAGACTTCCATTCACGTCGTAAACAGCATGAGAAGCCAAGAGGGCCGGCGGTGATTCGAGATTGGACAGATCCATTCTGTAGACAGCAGATCGTCCGTCAAGATCCTGTTTGACATACAGTATGTTCGGATCTTCATCGAATCCCAACGGCGCCAATCCGGCTTCTCGTTCGACGTCGAATTTGCGCAGGGTTTGCCATGAATCTCTTCCCGGTATCTTGACGAGATAATGAATCGTCGTGCCCTCCACGGCCACTCCCAAGCGGACAACACCCTGACGGTCGGCAACCCAGGTGCGAATTCCATAGATGTTTCGTTCGACCAACTCCCGTTCACCGGTATACACGTCGAGTTTGTAGACATCCGGATAGGTGGGAGTCTTAAAATCCAAGGCGATCAGGATGGAACGTGAATCACCTGGTATTCTCCCGATCATTCCATCTTGAAGCTGCGGCAGATGATCGGGCTGGCCACGCAACGGATCCACCTCCGGCGTGACCAGGTCGGTCTTGAGATTCGAGCCATCGCGATTGATGGCGAAAAGACGGGTCTGCACCCATTTATGGTGAACAGCCGTATCACGCCTGACGTCCGCCACCATGACGCTGACCAGCAACCGTTCATCATCGAACCATTCAAACCATCGGACTGAGAACGTTTTGTTCTCGCTTTCCAGAATTCTTTTGAGATTCTTGCCATCGTGGGTGGACGTCACGACATAGGTCTTGGTTCCAATGTTTTGTATTGAAGCCAGATGGGTCCCCGAGGGAGACAACTTCATGGATTGAATTAATGGGAGCGAGGCAAAGGACTTGATGGGAAGACGGCCAGATATCGAGTTTCCTGTTTCGAGCGGCAACGGTTCCGAAATAATCTGCTCGTAGGAAGAACAGCCTTCCAAGAGAGAACCGAGCATGAGGACGCGGATGATCAGTATGAATAGCGGATGTGAAATAGTATGTGTAGCACTTGGGTTCAGCGGTCGCTTGAAACGCCGCCCGAGAGACGATTCTAAGCACATCGCACCCCCACGCATAAGTTGATCGCGAGCGGTCGCTTCACGATATGGAAAGGATTCCAAACGTGATTGATCTTACATCGAAGGGAGAGATTGTCCAGCAATAGTCGGAAGGCGCCCAAAATAGTGAAGTGCGATCGCTACACTTGCAGACACGTTGAGAGATTCCATACTGGAACGTATGGGGATGGAGAATCGCACTACGGCCGCTCTCCTCGTATGCTCGCTCACGCCTTGCCCTTCATTTCCGAAGACGAGGATGAGACGATCCGGAATCGAATGAATGCTCTCGATTTCCACGGCTTCGCGCAAAGACGCATCCGACGCATAGACCGCGCACCCTTTGGAGGATAAGCCGGCCACGTCCGGTCTAATGAACATCGGAAGGCACAGCAAGGCTCCGCCGGTCGCCCGAACAACTTTGGGATTGAACCGATCAACCGAGTCCGAGGTCAGCCACAGTGCAGTGGAATTCAGCGCGGCGGCCGTCCGAATAATCGCTCCAAGATTCAGAGGATCCTGAATCCTCTCTCCGAACAACCCCAGCACACGGTCTTGGCTCAAGACCTCAGACTCGCTCCAGACCGGTTGCTTGACGACGGCAAGTATTTCTTGAGGAGTCCGGACATTCGACAGCGTCGCGAAGACTTGGCTGGAGCATGTATAGGAGAAAACCCCTGATGTCTCTCTCAGGTGTCGGTCGGTCGGAAGTTCCCGTCGGCAATATGCCGGCGTAGTCACGACCGTTTGAACGAGAGAGGGATATTCGGCGAGCACGTCCCGCACAGCCTTGGCACCTTCGACGACGAAGGTGCCGTCGGCTTCGCGAGTCCGCTTTTCATGAAGGAGTTTTCTGATGTGCGCCGCTGAGGCGCGCGTCAACGGGCGAGTGAGAGCAGGCACGCTTAACGGTTCACCCTACCAACCGGAAATCAACGGCGCTTGCGACCTGATGCGGCTTCTGCAGCCCGAATCCGTTGCGCCCGGGCCTTTGCTCGTTTCAGGGCGGTTAACTTTCCTTTCGTGCGGTCATCTTCATGCTGCAATTGCTCGAGCTGTGACTTGAGATGCGCCCTTTCTTGCCGATGCAATGTCGCGCACTCTTCTTTGGACAAAGAGACCCAGTCCCCACCAGTTCTGGCCCGCTTAATGCGTTGGTCCAGCGATTCACGCAATTGTTTGGTTCGCATGGACAAGAGGGATTTCAAAGCCTGCCTCCGGCGTTGAACTTCCTCTTCTTCCGCCATAATTCCACGAATATCCGTCCCTAACATGCTTGCCTCCTCACCCCCTGAGGGGATAATCATCAAAGGCATTCTACATGATTTGATCATTCATCTTCCACTGTGAGAATTTCTGCATAAGCCATTGAATTAAAAAGACATGACCAGAAAATCCGTTCAAGTTCGTATTGCAGCTCAGGTACCATTTTCAGTAATATCTCCAAATGCCAATTGGTCCGCAGATCCAAGCTTGGAGACTCTCAAAAGGCTTATCGCTCGAAGGTTTGGCATCGGAATCGCATCTTGAATCTCGTGTTCTTGAAGACATCGAAACCGGGACGATAGACCCGCCGGCATCTTTGCTCGAATCGATAGCCGCCTCGCTGAAAATTCCTGTGGCGTGGATGTTCAGTCATCCCACCGCATTTCAACAACTATTTCACGAATCGGATGATGAGGATGGTGACAAGCCGGAAGAACCCGATCCGGTCACCGCGCGCATTTTGTCCGCGTCTCGGATGGACCACTCTCTCTATGTGCTCCTGACAGTACTCATGCAACATGCCGATCCCAAATTATTACGAGCTGCGGAGGCGAGCCTGCGGAGTCTCGTCAAGCAGTCAAAACAGTCGAGCATCCCGTGGCAAAATAGGCCCTCGGGCCATTTCGAACCACCGAGCGATTGAATGTATTTACGCGACATGGAATAGGAGGCATTTCAGATACCGGGTCTCAGGCATTTCTGGAAGAATCGGGTGGTCGCGTCCCTGTCCTCTCAGCTCAAGCAATTTGAGCTGGCGTTTGGCATCGTAAGCGGCCTTGTAGATCGCATTTTTGAAGGCCTCCTCAGACACATGGTGCGAACAAGAACTGGTCACCAATATCCCATCAGGCTTTGTCAGACGAATTCCAAGTAGATTCACGTCTTTATAGCCAGCCAAGGCCTTTGGCACCGCCTGTTTGCTTCTGGCAAATGCCGGAGGATCCAGAAACACCACATCATACCGCTCCCCTTCTCGATTCATGCGCCGCATCTCTTCAAACGCATCGCCCTGATGGTACGAGCAACGGGTTTCGACGCCGTTCATGGCAGCGTGGCGGCGAGCGAGAGACAGCGCCTCTGCACTCACATCTATCCCGGTCACAGAGCTGGCCCCTTCAAGCGCCGCATGGATGCCAAATGCGCCCGTGTGACAGAATCCCTCCAGCACATGGGCGCCGGCAACGATCCGCGCTGCGACCATGCGGTTTTCGCGCTGATCGCAGAACCATCCCGTCTTCTGTCCTTCGGATACATTGACAACGAATCTCGCCGGCCCTTCGTGAACTTCGACGGTCGTAGAACCGCTTCCTCGTACAAATCCGGTCTCGAGAGGAAGCCCTTCCAGCATCCTGCTCTTCGCATCATTTCTCATATATATCCGTGTGACGCCGCACACGTCGCACAGCATGCCCGCTAAGAGGTCTTTTCTGCGATCCATGCCGGCCGATAGCGTTTGCATGACCAGGACATCGTCGTACCGGTCCACGATCAGGCCAGGCAAGAGATCGGCTTCGCCGTAGATGACCCGATAGGCATTGGTACCAGACACGATGCGGCGGCGTAGCCGGTCTGCTTGTGCGATCCGTTCTCTCCAGAACCCAGGTGTGACCGGCGTGTCATTGAATGAGAGAATCCGTACGCGGATTTTTGAGTCGGGGTTGAAAAAGCCTCTCGCATAAAAGCGTCCGTTTTGAAGATGAAGATCGATGAGATCGCCGGCTTTCGGGTCGCCTGAGACCCGTTGGACGAATCCGGCATAGATCCACGGATGCCTGGTTCCGACGATTTCCTTCTCGCGCGTCAGGATCGCCCGTCCAACAGGCTTCTCTTCGATCAAACTCATACGGTGATCTCACTTCCGATGTATGGCGCAGCGCGCCGGTGTCACGCTTTCGGCTTGACGGCGACACCACGCTGTGGTTTGCTGCACCATATAACTCCGGATAGTGAGTCGGCAACAGGCAATCGATACAGAACACATGAGCGATACGGCTTCGATCGGATCAGCGGTCATCGAGCGATTGCACCAATTGGGTGTCCGTCACATTTTCGGCATTCCGGGTGACTACGTGCTCACCCTCTATCAGCTGATTGAGCGCTCGCCGATCCAGCACGTCGGAACCACTCGGGAGGATTGCGCCGGCTTCGCTGCTGATGCCTATGCGCGCATCAACGGAATAGGCGCCGCCTGCGTCACGTACTGCGTCGGTGGCTTGAATACCGTCAATGCCATTGCGTGCGCGTACGCGGAACGCTCTCCTGTCGTATTGCTCACCGGTTCGCCGGGTCTGTCCGAACGCACCAAGATGCCTTATATGCATCACATGGTTCGGGAGTTTTCCACGCAGCGCGATGTCTTTGAGCGGATGACCGTGGCCGCCGTCTCGCTTGATGATCCGCTGACGGCCGAGCGTGAAATGGACCGTGCGTTTGCCGCATTGCTTCGTTATCGACGCCCCATCTATATAGAAATTCCGCGAGACCTGGTCCATACGCCGCTGGGCACTCCGTTGCGGCCGTTGTGTCTCAACGACGAACCCAGCGATCCGGCTGCGCTCGACGAGGCGATCGAAGAAGTCCGCATGATGCTTGCCTCTGCCAAACGACCCGCAATTCTCGCCGGCGCTGAGATCGGCCGGTTCGGCCTGCAGGATCATCTCGCCCGTCTCGTCGAACAGTTGAACGTCCCCATCGCGTCAACCCTGCTGGGAAAATCAATCATCCGGGAGGACCATCCGCTCTATGTCGGCGTGTACGGCGGATTGATCGCACGCGATGAAATTCAACAGTTCATCAATGACTCCGATTGTCTTCTGATCTTGGGGTCCATTCTCTCCGACATGGAAGGATTGGATGCACGTTCGCCATTGATCTTAGAAGGACGCACCGTTCATGCCACTGCCGACCGGGTCGCGATCAAGCATCATCGGTACGACACGATCCGTTTCGAAGATTTCGTCCGTGCCCTCAGCACGTATCCGTTTACCCGGTTTTCTTCGAGACCGCTCCCCGATCCGTTCCCAATCGAGCACAAACCGGTTGAACAGGAGGGGAACGTGACCCTCTACGGATTGTTCCGTCACCTGGACGGCGTGCTGGATGCGCGGACACGCATCGTGGCCGATGTGGGCGAATCACTTTTCGCCGCGGCCGATCTTCATGTGCACAGGCGCTTTGAATTTCTTTCCCCGGCCTACTACACATCCATGGGTTTTGCCGTCCCGGCGGCCGTCGGAGCCGCCTTTGCCGATCCTTCCGTGCGATCGATCGTGCTGGTCGGTGACGGCGCGTTTCAAATGACGGGCACCGAACTCGCGACCGCCGTCCGGTACCGACAATTTCCAATCGTCATCGTATTGAACAATCGCGGATATTCAACCGAACGGGAAATTTTAGAGGGTCCGTTCAATGATATCCACGACTGGCACTACGACCGAATTTGCGACGTGATCGGAGGCGGATGCGGGATGCGGATCCGCACTCAAGATGAATTTGAGCGTGGTCTGGCAGCCGCGCTCGCGGACCAAAACAGTCTTTACGTGTTGAACGTGCTCTTGGATCCCGCCGACCGTTCCCCCGGTATGGTCAGACTGGCTCATCGGTTAGCCAAGCGGCTGGCAACGGACCGTCCCTAGCCCATCATCCCCCCCGGCTGAAGACACGCTCCCTCACATCCTTCGGCTACTTGCTTAGCCTCTTTCCGCGAAGGTATCATCTTAACTACGAAATCTCTGCAAGTGGCACGTCGCCTGCACTGAAAGGTAATCGCAAGACATGCGATGGCAGTGCCTTTTTTGCGTCACGTGATCATGCACTGCAGTCGTGGCAAGAGGGAGAGAATGACTCCCCTGCAAATCCCTCTTCGGAGGTTGCGATGTCCGATTTTTATCAGAACGGCGTAGTCACGGTCTTACATCGTCTCGGCAGGCCCAATGTCGAGCAATTGGAACAAGAGCTCGTCAGATACGGTCATGATCATCCTATCGCGCTCGTACTCCCGTCTTTGTATGCAGAATTGAGCAGACCCGCGCTCAAACACATCGTCGAAACGCTCAAGAAAGTCTCGTATCTCAATGAAATCGTCATCTCGCTGGACCGAGCGTCGGCGCTGGAGTTTCGCTTGGCGAAGCAATATTTCTCAGAGCTCCCCCACCGCGTCCGGGTCATCTGGAACGATGGCGCCAGGATACAGAATATTCTGAGCCGCCTGGTCACGAACAACATCGACATCGGGCTGCCGGGAAAGGGTCGGGGTTGTTGGATGGCGTTCGGCTATATCCTCGCACGCAATCAGAGCCAGGTGATCGCCTTGCACGATTGCGACATCACCAGTTACAATCGCGAGTATCTAGCCCGCCTCTGTTATCCCGTGGCCAATCCGAATCTGGGTTACGAGTTCTGCAAAGGTTATTACAGTCGAGTCACTGACCGGCTGCATGGCCGCGTGACGCGGCTCTTTATCACGCCACTGATCCGTAGCCTTCAGCAACTCGTCGGTCCGCATCCTCTGCTGACCTTTCTCGACAGTTTCCGCTACCCGTTGGCCGGAGAATTTGCCATGGTCAAGGATTTGGCATGGACGAACCGAATACCAGGCGATTGGGGGCTGGAGATCGGCGTCTTGGCGGAGGTGTACCGTAATTGCGCGCTTCGCCGCATCTGCCAGGCCGATATCGCGGATGCCTATGAACACAAGCATCAGGACCTTTCGAACGACAATCCCAATGCCGGGCTGCTGAAAATGTGCGTTGATATCACGAAGTCATTGTTCCGTAATCTCGCCAGCGAGGGAGTCATCTTGTCGGACGGAGTGTTGAAGACATTGCGGGCGACATACCTTCAGAGTGCGCAAGAAGCCATCAGCCGCTATGAAAACGATGCGGCGATCAACAGCCTCGCATTCGATCGCCATGAGGAACGCACGGCCGTGGAGGTATTCCTTCAGGGCATGAAAATCGCGACCGACGGGTTCCGCGAGGACGCTCTCGGCGTGCCGATGATTTCGAATTGGAGCCGGGTCGCACACGCCGTCCCGGACATATTTGAACGGATCATCGAATCCGTCGAAGAGGATCATGCGTGGAATCCCACCGCCGAATCCGTGGCGGCACCACTATGAGCACCACCTCCACACCGTTGGCGGCCGCGACAGAGACCGCTCTTAAGGAAATCGGGGCTGCCGATATCTTGGTCGGCATTCCCAGCTACAACAATGCGGCCACGGTCGGTCATGTGGTCCGTGCCGTCGGCGCCGGCCTTGCCAAATATTATCCAAAGGAACGGACCGTGCTGGTCAACTCCGACGGCGGATCATCTGACGACACGACCCGCATCGTGGCCCAAACCGCAGTCGACCATCAGCACTTTCTGATTGCCGACCGGCAAAGCGTGCTTCACCGGATCGTGACTCCGTATCACGGCATCCCCGGGAAGGGAAGTGCGTTCAGGACCATTTTTGAAATCGCCAGACGTCTGAAAGCCAAGGCCTGCGCCGTCGTCGATGCCGATCTCCGCAGTATCTCTCCGGAATGGATCGAGATGCTGCTACGGCCCATGATCGACCAGGGCTATGACTATGTGGCGCCCTTCTATCTCAGGCACAAATATGACGGCACCATTACCAACAGTCTGGCCTATCCGCTGACGAGAGCGCTCTACGGGAAACAAATCCGTCAGCCCATCGGCGGAGAGTTCGGCTTTTCCGGCGCCTTGGCCACACATTATGTCGATCAGCACGTCTGGGATTCCGAGGTGGCGAGGTTCGGCATCGACATTTGGATGACGACCGAGGCCATCGCGAGCGGAGCGCGAGTGTGCCAAAGTTTCCTTGGCGCAAAAATTCACAATCCCAAGGATCCTGCATCCGATTTGTCGGCCATGCTTCGGCAGGTCGTGGGTTCCCTATTCGCTTCGATGGAACAGCACGTCGACGTATGGTCCAAAGTGGAAGGATCGCAGCCCGTCCCTCTCTTTGGTTTTCCCTACGAGGTCGGCGTGGAACCCGTCCGTGTCGACGTGGATACCATGGTCGCTCATTTCAAACAGGGATTGTCCGATCTTGAGCCGATTTGGAAACAGATATTGACCCCCGGAAGCCTCGAGGAACTGATCGATCTCAACCCACAAGCACAGGCAGACTGCCGTATTCCCGACGAACTGTGGGCGCGTATTGTGTTCGATGCCGCGACGGCCTATCACCGCCAGAGCTTGCCGCGCGAACATCTCCTCAAATCGCTGACGCCGCTGTATCTGGGACGAACCGCCTCTTTCGTACGTGCGACCCAAGGCCTGACCTCCGCCGAGGCTGAACACACGATTGACAACCTCTGCATGACGTTTGAGCGCAGCAAGCCCTATTTGCTCGCACGCTGGTCGGAACGGGAATCGCAGCCTGGCGAACGTACACTCGGGTCACGGCCGACAACGGACACTGGGAGGTCGTCATGAATGACTTTGTTGACCGGGCCATATTGGAACCGCTCGAACTGTTGGGTCGTTATGCGCTGGCCGTTCTCCCGAACCTCTTTGCCATGGGCATCTTGCTGCTCGGCGGGCTGTTCGCTGCGTGGCTCTCGAGCACCCTGTTGGAGCGCGTCTTGCGGGTCCTCGGTTTCGATCATCTGTGCAATCGATTGGGAATGACGACGGCATTGCTGCGGGCCGGTATCAAGACCGATCCGTCACGAATCGTGGGGAGTGTGTTGTACTGGTCCATCGTCCTGCTGGCCAGCGTCGCCGCACTCAGCGTGCTCAATCTGGCGCCGATCAATCAGTTCGCACAATCCTTGCTGGCGTATGTCCCACATATGATTACAGCCGGGGTGATTCTTCTGGCCGGGTATGTGTGCTCGAACTTCGCCTCGCAGGCGATCCTGATTGCCGCGGTCAATGCCGGCCTGCCTCCCGCGCGACTGATTGCCAACTGCTCCCGGTGGGGCTTGCAACTGCTTGCCGCAGCCATGGCCCTCGAACAATTGGGGATCGCGCAGCACATCGTCGTCGTGGGGTTCGGTATTACCTGGGGCGGCCTTGTGCTGGCCACGGCAATTGCGTTCGGACTCGGAGCCACCGACATGGCGAAAGATTTTCTGGAACGGCGCATTGTGCGCAACAAACCCGGCTCGTCCGATGATCTGCGCCATTGGTAATACGCCCGGACTAACGATACGGAGCCGGCATTGAGAATTGGACATGAATCGTCTCCCGAGGTATTGGACAAACCGTTGACACACCTCGTGGTGTTTACAGACTTGGATGGGTCTCTGCTGGACAGCACGACCTACTCATTTGACTCGGCAAGGGAGGCACTCCAGCTGTTGCGGGAACGAGAAGTCCCCCTCGTGCTGGTTTCCAGCAAAACCAGAGCCGAGATGGAACCCCTGCGGATGCGGCTCAATCATCAGGGACCGTTTATCGTCGAGAACGGAGCCGCAGTGTTCGTCCCACAGGGCCTCTTCAATTTTCCCCTGG
This sequence comes from Nitrospira sp. KM1, assembly GCF_011405515.1. Classification (NCBI taxonomy): domain Bacteria; kingdom Pseudomonadati; phylum Nitrospirota; class Nitrospiria; order Nitrospirales; family Nitrospiraceae; genus Nitrospira; species Nitrospira sp. KM1. The sequence goes on from NZ_AP022671.1 coordinate 1,171,820, forward strand.
AACGCGGACGAACCAGATCGCCATACGAAGTCATTGAACTGGGGCTGCCCTATTACATGCTTCGGGACGTCTTGAAGCAGGTCGAAGAAGCTGTGGAGACGCCGTTGCTCGGCTTCGGTGACCTGACGGTCGAAGAGATCATGCAGACCACGGCACTCCCGCGCACGGACGCCATACTGGCCCAACAAAGGGAATACGACGAGCCGTTCATGCTGGAGGGGCCGCCTGCGCTCGTGGCAGAGGTCTGCCGGCAGATCGTCACGCGGGGATTACGATGGACCAAAGGAAGCCGATTCTTCCATCTGACCGGAGACAACGATAAGGGGCAGGCCGCCGCACTATTGCTCCGCTGCTACCAACGCCAGATACGTCTGCAGGAGGTGGCGGGCCGCATCGAGACCGTGGGGATCGGCGATAGCATCAACGATGCGCCGTTATTGGCGATGGTCGATCATCCGATCCTGGTTCAAAAACCGGATGGCTCGTACGATCCAGATATCCATGTGCCCGGAATGATACGGGCGGGCGGGATCGGACCTGCCGGCTGGAACCGGGCGGTGCTGGAATTATTCGAGCGCGTCGACCAGGGCCGGTGATGCTCAATTACGAAGTCTTCTTCGTGGCAAACACCGTGGCATCGCAAGCCAGATACTTGATTTGTTTCATGGGAATGATGAACACTTCCTTCGCAGAGTCGACTTCCAATACCTCCATGTCGTCGCTGATGGTATGACGGATCGCATCCTTCACCAGCAGCTCCTGATTGTCGACAAAAACCACTTTCACCCAATATTGCACGATCCCCTCCTAAGACTGTGAACCCAATTCCATTGATCGCCTAGAAGCCGCCTCCACTGCCGACACGAGCATCGCTCGAAACCCTCCGCCTTCCAAAACATGAAGCCCCGCTATCGTGGTTCCGCCGGGGGAAGCCACACGGTCTTTGAGCACTCCGGGATGCTCTCCCGAGTCGATGACAAGTTGGGCAGCGCCGGCAACCGTCTGCGCGGCTAAAATCTGCGCAGCCTGACGCGACAGCCCCATCATGACTCCGCCATCGGCAAGGGCTTCGATCATGAGATAGACATACGCGGGCCCGCTTCCGCTCAACCCCGTTACCGCATCCATCAACTGTTCATTCACGCGCACCACCTGTCCGATTTGTTCGAACATCAGCCGCGCCGTCCGTTCGTCGTCCTCCGACAGCACGCCATCGGCATATGCCAGAGCCGTCACCCCCTGCCGGATACACGACGGAGTGTTAGGCATGGCTCGCACCATCCGTTCGGCTCCGTGAAGATGCGCCGCCAAACGTGACAGCGGATACCCGGCGGCAACGGAAATGATGAACTTAGATGAAGCTCCGAGGGGAAATGTCTCTGCCAACACCTCATCGAGGATTTGAGGCTCGACGGCCAGGACGATCACGTCCGCCCAATCGGCCGCTTGACGATTATTCCCCGTCGTCTCAATTGTATATCTCATGCGAACGGCATCGCGCCGACTGCTGTCGATGTCAGAGGCGATGAGCTGGGAATTCGCCAGTCCGGAGTGTAGAAGACCCGCAATGATGGCTTCCGCCATATTCCCTGCGCCGATAAACGCGATCCGACGACTTCCAAACATGCGGCGATTATACTGACGCCGTCTTTGACCTTGCAACTTGGAGGCAGTGAGCAGCAACCCGCTGCACCGGGACAGTGCCCCTTAGACAATTCGAGAAAAACGTTGAGCCTCCTCACATCGTTTTGTATCCTTCCTCATGCGCAATTCCTTCGGTATCCCTCTCATAATCCAAGCCGGGATTCTCTGATGTTTTTCATCCTCTGCGCTGCGGAAGTCGGTATATTTGTCGCCGTACTCGCTCTCTATCGGGTAGCGGGAAAGCCGGACGTATGGTCCTTCCTCTCGAGCCTCCCAGGCATCGCCTTTCTCTGTTCGTCTGTTGTCGTAATGGTCTGTTTGGCATGGACGTTCCGTGCTTTATGCATCAACGACAGGCAGGCCCGACGACGTGCGCTGGTGGGAGCAATCATCAACCTGGTCACGCTCCCGTTATTTGTTGGCAGCCTGGAAACGGCTTCACGGCTTCTATCCAGATCAGCTGGACCGACTGAGAGGATCTTCGGAGTCGTCCTGTATCCCAAACATTGGCTCGATGTCGTCAGTTCGACGAGGGCGGTCATCAATGAGATGACCACCAGACCTTCTTATCTCGTGCACGACCCGATCCTCGGCTGGACGGTGGCGCCCTCAAGAAGAGATGCCACCGGACGAAACATGAGTAGCGAAGAGGGGCTCCGAAGTCCACGATCCGGCATCTCGTTTCGTGATCCGCGGACCAGGCATTCCGGCATCTCGACTCATCCCTTCACCGTGCGCGTTGCGCTGCTCGGTGACTCCATGACGTTTGGAGAAGAGGTCAGATGTGAGGAGTCTTGGGGGCACCTACTGGAAACGCTGTTACAACCCGACACACAGGTCTTGAACTTTGGCGTCTCGGCCCATGGGCTCAATCAGACGTTCCTGCGCTATGAGAAAGATGTCCGTTCATGGAAACCGCACATTGTGGTGATTGGGGTCTCATCGGCCATGGTCCTGCGAATCAACAGCGTGTACCCCTTTATCATGAATCCGGAATGGATTGGTTTTCCCTTCGTCCGTCCAAGGTTGATCGAGAAAAATGCCCGTCCGGTCGCCGTCAATTCTCCTGTACCAAACACGATAGATGTATCCGTGCACTCGATCGAAAACTTACCCTATCTTGAACTCGACGACTATTTCCGACCGCTGCAATGGGAACGCCAAGGGTTCTGGCGCCCCCTCGAACAATCGTACTTTTTTCGTCTGGTGAACTCTCTTAGACCTCCCCCCCAGTATGGGCAAAGAGATATATCTCTGGAATCCATTCGCGACAGTCAATTCGTGATTCGATCCATGGTTCAGAAAGTGAGGGAGGGAGGTGCGGTACCGCTCATCGTCACGCTGCCCTACGAATCCGAACTCGAAGCACGCGATGACCACCGTCCGACGGTTCGCATGCTGTCCGGCGCCGGGCTGCCGTATCACGACATGGCGGGCTGCCTGCGTGACGAAGAAGGCTCTGAGAAATTCATTGCGTCCGGGCCGCACTATTCGGCACAGTCCAACGTGCATATCGCGGACTGTCTTCAACCGATACTGGCCTCCGAAATAGGCCGGCTCAAGAGTGCTCCATCGTCGATGGCGGTGGGGCAGCCTCAGAAGATCGAATACATGGCTGGAGCCATGACGCTGCCTTCGAGAAAGAACGCCAGCGTTGCGAGCATCAAGATGGCGAAAATCAGCGGCGCCAGCCAGTAGGATCTCCGCTCACTGAAGTAGATGCGCACCTCATGGATTAACTGAGAGTACTCTCGAACTCCTGACGCAAAATTCATAGACCCTCCCTTCTCCTCACCGTAGTCGTCAAAAACGTGGAATAGACTTACACCGCCTGCTTGCCGTGCCATTTGGCGATCTGTCGCGTGCTGCATACGACCGCTTCACGAAACAGGATAAAGGCGAAGATGGCTCCCGGATAAAACCAGAACCCGCCGAACCGCGAGGTCACCCCGCCCGCCACCAACGCGACCAGGATCGAGAGGAAATCGGGCACCGGCCCCAGCGGCTCATAGACCTGCATATGCCGGGCATTGGTCAGATAGCCGTCCTTGCGCAGGACTTCCTGTTGCCAGGGCCGCTTCTCGTACGGCTTCAGCCGATCCGTCTGCGCCACCGCAGGGGCCGACGTGTCCTTGAGCACCTGATCATCACAGGCATCGATACACGCATAGCATTTGATGCATTCCCGGTTGAGGACCTTGCCATTGAAATGGAAGATTTTCCGGCTCACGTCGATGCCTTGCGGACAGGCGGTGCTGCAGTCGCGGCAACCGGTACATTGCGCCACGCGGGTGATCTTGGACTGGACAGGGGAGAGATTCATCAAGGGCGCCATCATGGGCGCGTACGGACATAAGATCCGACAGAAGGCTCCATGCCCATAGCGCAGATTCAGCACGACGCTCATTGTAAATTGGATAAAGACGGCCAATCCGAAGACGCGGCCCGCGGCGAATCGATCGTGATTAACTGAAGGGGGGAAGAAGACGGCGGGTTGATCATATTGCCCATCTCGTTGAGTCGGATTCCTGATGACCTGCGGAGCGTACCATTGATGGAATTGCCTAACAATCCGGCCAAAAGGTGTACGTGCTACTGCGAATTGGCTGAGCTTGAAACCATTGCATTCCTTCGGTAAAGTGCCTTGAATCATGCGCTCTATTACTTTCTGGTTACTCGGCCTGATCCTCATGATCGCCACGCCGGTACAGGCTCGGCAGGAATCCCTCACGCCCGAACAAAAACTCAAGCTTGAGCAGATCAATCGCGTCCGCGTTGAAGTCATCGCCCTGACCGACAATGGAGCTGCCGATCCCGCGCCGCTGACGGACGTGGTGACGAAACGCCTGCTGGAATTCGGTTACACGGTGATACCCGACCCCGGCCAACCGCACGATGCGACATTCGTCGTCAAGTGTGAGCAACGAAAAACGTGGGAAGGAACCACCAACATGGGCAGCGATGCGGATCTTCCCGACTCGCCCTCCCGTCTCTGGAAAGGACCGGCCTGCCAGATGTCCTATCTCCTCGACGGGAAACGAATGGGCTGGCGGAAAGAAGTGCGGACCGATTTTCAGGATGCGCAACAGGCGGCGGCTGCGGCGCAAATCAAGGACGCGTCGGCGTTCGCCATGGAACAGCTGAAGACGCGTTTGGAAGATTACGATTTCCCGGCTCTCATCAGTACCGAATGGGGGCAGGAAGCGCGTCTGTTCAAAGTCTATGACGATCCTGCCACGACACAGGCGCGGAAGGTACGGCTGATCACGTTATTCGGCCATCTGTTCTCGACCAATGCTGTTCCCCGCCTTCTCGAAGCTTTGAAAGGCGAAAACATCGAACTCGCAAAGGCCGCTGCGCTGGCTTTGGGCAATATCGGCCAAAAGGACACGTTGCCGATCCTGGTGCAGACGATGAAAGACGGAAAGCCTGAATTACGTCCGTCTGCTGCCAAAGCGCTGGGCGTCCTGGGTGCCTTGCACGGAGATTTTACGATCGTCGATCCTCTCCTTGACACCCTCAAGACGACCGACGATGTCGCACTCAAAACCGAGGTGGCTTGGGCGTTGGGAAAACTCCCGGATCGACGAGCCTACGAGCCCCTGTTCGCCCTCCAAAAATCGCTCTACCAGGTTCGGGAAAACGATGCCGACCCCAAACTGGTCAAACTCAAGGAGGCCGTCAACTGGAGTATTAAACAGATCGATACCTGGGAATATCTTCAATAGGGTCTGCATGCCATGCGGAACCGTCTCTCCTCCCTCCTCTACCGAATTCTTCTTGGAATAGCCGTCCTTATCACCGTGATCCAAAGTGACCGATCCAGTTGGGGACAAGTCATTGGTGACGTAGCAGAGTTGGACCGCCTGCGAGCCAAAGCGGAAGAATCCATCGGGAATGATGACCCTGACGGAGCGGCGTTGAACATGGGACGCGCAGCGCTGATGGCCAAACAGCTCAGCAAGAAATTTCGGGACGACGCGGCGAAAAGCCAGCTCTATCAAGCTGCTGAACCGCTCTTTCGATCTCAGGAGCACGGATACCGGGCAATGGCGTTGTTCAGACGGGCCGGGGACCAGTTACCGGCATCTTCGGGCGTCTGCGGAAGCCTCTCGCTGGCTCAGACCAGTGTCCAACAGGCGCTCTCGCTTTTAGAGCCGATGTCGGACAACGCGAGCCCGCTCGTCGAGCCCGTCAAGCAACTTCATGCGACAGCTGACGATTGGGTGATCGTGCTCGCTTCCATGATCACCGACTACCAGTGTCCGTAGAATACGGCCGGGGCGGTATTTCGATAGACCCACGCTCCTTTGCGGTTGCTGAATCGTTCAGGCGACTCAGTCACCGTCACGTGCTCAATCCTCCTCAGGATTAATGATATGCAGACCGGCTGTTTTGCTCGCAGCCAAGAGTTGCGTGTCGGCGCTGACCATCGTCAGCCTCAACGGCTTGAGTTCCAACCCTAACGCCAGGTGCATGACCTGTTGCGCCCGGAGAAACGGATACTCCATGCAGAGCTCCTTCGTGGAGAGATACGTCTGCATTGTGGGAACGATGAATTGAAACAGGCCCTCGGCGGACTCCCTCTCGAACTTATGGATAACCGAATAGCAGTCGTCCCGGGTGATTTCGCCCTGCTGTGCACGATTGGAAAATGACGAATACAACTCGGTCACTGTCCAAGTCGGGATGATCGCCACCTTCCCTCGTTTGACCATGAGCTTATTCACGATGCGCGTACCGCGTTCCATGCTGTAGCGCTTTACGAGAGCGGTCGAATCAAAATAGTAATAGGGCATACGCTCATATCCTCCCCTTGAGAATAACCGCCGCCAACGGACCGGACATTTTCGACAATCGGTCTTGAAGCTCATCGAGCGGCACTTCTTCATAGCCTTCCCGGCGAAGCTTGTCGGCAAGATTTCCGGTGTTGAACGATGTCGTATCGTCGCGCAATCGGTCGCCCAGTCGCCGTTTAGCAAGCCGGCTGGGTACGCGTTTCTGGGTCGCTGTCAGTCCACGGCCGCGGCTACGCGGCGCCCGCCCGCCAATTGCTTTGCTCATAGGTTCGTCTCTCCTCCATCTTAGTGAGTTGCACCTGGTTTCAACCCTTCACTTGGACACCCGGCGGGACGGATGGCCTGAGCCGGAAGCTCAGATTCTCCGTACACGTGAGCCGCGATCGCCCTTGCCACGTCGCTGGAGAATTCCTGTTGCATCACTCTCACAACCTTGGCATTCGCTTCGCGCTCTGATAAGTGTCCTTCCTTTCCTCCCTTGGAAATCGCCCCCACGACACGCTGCCCGTCGACATCCAGCACTTCGAAGTCGCTGCACCATCTGACATACACGAATTGGGGATCCCTCACATCGATAGGCCACACGCGGACGAGTCCGCGGACCAGGACGTCCACCGGATGATCAGCGGCGGAGGCGTCGAGAATGGAACCCGAGCTCGCACGACCCATCACATGCAGCCCCTCCTTGATCAATCCTTCACTCAACGCTCGCTGCACCGGCTCAGCTTGATCCCCGGAAACCAAGACGCCGACGGCAAGATGCGCGTCAAGAAATTGATCGAGTTCCTGAGTCAATTCGTTGACTCGATAGGGAGGGGCAATGCCCTGTCCGCTCATCCGAATGACACGCAAATCGGTATTATATGTTTCGCGCAAGACGAGATTACGGATGGCCCTCCTCATTCCCCTGACTTTGACGAGCTTATCCGAGGCATGCCGTGACTCGGCGACATCATCCTGTATCGAATGGTCCAAGTCTGCTATCTTTTCCTTGAAGGCGGTCTCGGCCTGAGACCGCTGCATGACCGCGAGCGCATAGGACAATCCCTTTTTCGGGTCGAGCCAGCGATCGGCGATCCGAACGTTCTCCAGGACTTTATCCGTCGACACCTGAGTCAGGTTGTCGAGCGTCAATCTCCGCTCGTCACGCGCCCGACCACTCTGCTCGACAACCAGATAGGATTCCCAGTCCTTGGACTGAGCGGAAATTTCACTTTTGAAGATGCGTGCCAATGCCGCGTAGGCCTGATCCTCCGCTGCGTGCCGATTATCGGCCTGGCCCACTCCGACGAGATACTGAGAGGAGGGATACTCCGGGCTGGTTCCATCGATCCATGCCGGTTTGGACGGTCCTCCAAACGATGTACATCCTGTGATCAGCCAGCCGAAAACTCCCAGAGCGATGATGATCTGCCGCGTCACGGCAACACCCGTTGAATGAGGAAACCCGTCTCTCCGGCTCCGAGAGAGATGGTGCGCCCTCCTGCTGCCTTGTTGCCGGCCAAGGCCCCACCCTGCACCTGATACGTACCGGGCGTTACCCATGTCCGTGCGATATGGATTTCATCAGGCAATGTCCGCCAACTGCGTTTGTCGGCTTCCTCCGACGCAACGGCATACCCTTTCGTCAATAAGCTCACGATGAGACCGACCCATGGCCCGGCGTCTTTCCCGGCGGCCTGCTGAGCACCCCTTGTCGCTCCTTCCGCGAGACTGAACTTTACAGCTGCTCGCGCCAACGCCTTTACGGTAATGCCCGGCATCCGTTCAGACAGCGCCTTCTCGGCCTGCGCCGTCACGCTCTCGGTCAGTTCGGCCCGCGCGGCAACCGGGGTTCCGGTGGTCGGGTTCAAGTACACCGCATCGCTGTGGAACGCCGTTTTCTGAATCACCAGACGCGGTAACGCGACTCGCACAACACGGCCGTTCAGACCATACAGCGTGCTGTCAACCGCCCGGTTCTGACGTCCACTGGCCTGAGAAAATCCGCGATTCAGGAGAACCAGTTGCAACGCATCCAGGCTGATCGGCAAGTCCAGAAACAAATCTTCCTTGCGCGGCGCGCGGCCATTATAGCTGATCACAACAACTTGAGCGAGTTGCTGGTGCGCGCGAACCGATTGCCAGGTCACCTCTGGAAATTCGCGTTGGTAATCTGCGAGCTCTTGAGTGAGCTGCAATGCTTCAGCCGTGCGAAGAAGATCCCGCTGCAGTTGAACCGGCGCTGCCGTGCGTGACCAACCTTTGGTCGCGTCGAAAATCTCGTAGGCCTTGCGATACGAGATAAACGCGTTATTGATGTCGCCGGTGCTTTCGTACAGAATGCCCGCCACATACCGTGCAGATGCGTCTTCGCGATAGGCCTCTTTATCCTTGATCCTGTCGGACAATAAATTCAGGCGGCGATCGATTTTCCGAGCCTCGACGAGGGCATCTTCCCACTGGCCCAACATCGCGTAGTTGATACCTCTCAACACATTGATCAGCACCTGTTCGTAGGGATCGCCCTCATAGGGCAATGAGGTATCGTTCGTCATGAAGGCGAGCGTTTCAGTCCGAACTTTACGCGTATAGAGGCGATCGATCTCGTCCTCGGCCTGTTCGAGCATCTGATTACTCTGCTGAAAATCACCGGCCAGCTGGAGCGTCATCCCGCGGTCCATCCCGTACAACACGCGGCTTTTCTCTCCATATTCTTTCTCCGCCTGCTGGATCGCGGCATCAGCACGCTTGAAGTCGTGTGCCATCAGACTGTTGTCGACAAGGAGGTATCGATCGACGGAAGGTCCGCAACCCGAGACGAGAACCGCGAGGGAGATGATGAACAACGGCCACGGTAAAACACGAAGGTCCCACCGTGGGGAATCTGAAGCGCCAAGGCGTAAGACCGGGAGGTTCAACGGACGAGGAGGAGTCTAAAAAACCGTGCGTTTCTTTTCAATGACTTTCTTGATCTTCTTCTGGCCGAACCAGACCTTCGCGTTGCTCTCCAGGTCAACCATCTGGAGATCGATCTGATAGAACATGGCGGTGGTCCCGTCGACTTCATCCGGTATGGTCGCAATCGCGCCCTTCATCATATAGTCGGCGCCAATCTCCTTGCCGGGCGCCTTCTGCGTATCTTCACGGGCATACATGGCCTGCTCTTTGCGCTCGCTCCTGACTTCCTCGCGCTCGTTCTTACCCGCGACGAACGTGACCTTCTGGGAGTTCGTGAGTTCACGTTCGAGATCCGTTACGAACGTCTGCACATTGATGTGTTCGTGACTGCTGTTGACAACAGTCCCCACCACCACAACCGGAGGTCGGTGCTTCAATTGCGTGAAATTATTCAACCAGGAATATTCCAAGGCATCCTTGACCATCGACTCGGCCACCATGCGCGAATCGGTGTCGTTCCAACGCCCGCTCAAATCCGTGACCAGTCCGGAATCAACACGCGTGACTCTCGTTTCGTGTCCGCATCCTCCGAGCATCAGCACGCCGATCGCACACATGGCCATTCCCATTCTGCGCACATAGGGTCGTACCATCACTTTCCTCATGATTGTTGGGTGCACGGAGCCGGCGCGTGCCAGTGGTGTCCGTTTATTGTCGGTTGGAGCGCTTGTCTTCTTCCTTCTCGAGCCGCTCAAAGAGGCGATCGGCATTCTTCCGAACGAAATCCCGGACTTGCCCGTTCAGTTCCTTGGCCTGCTCGAGATTGTTCTTCATATCTTCGAGGTTCAATTTCGTCAGCACGTAGTAGGTGCCGGTCTTCTCATCTTTAAAGCGGTCGATCGAACGAACTCCGCTGAGACTGGTGGTGGTGATGGTTTTGATCGCTCGTTCGACATTCTGCTCTTCCGTGTTTCGCGAAAAGTCTCCGGCAGTAGTGGAAGCTGCATAGTCACGCATCAAGTAACCTGTATAGGTGTCGAATGTCTTCGCAATCTCTGCCCGGCCTCTGTTTTCGGCTGTGTCCCACGCCAACGGTTCATTTCGCACTCCGGTGACCGATCCCACTCCGTAAAACGCCTTCGTGTCCTTATCGTTGAACGCTCCGGACCCCTGTTTCACCCACTTTGGAGGACCTCCGCAGGCGGTAAGCCCGACGATCAACATGAGTGCGACTCCGCTACCGGCCAATCGTAAGAGCCCCTGTGGCTGGTTCATCTGCGTCCTCCTTCGTGTAGTGGCGATCCTGGCTTGGTTGAGCGTCGTGGCGTGCCTCAGAATTCGAGAAAAACGACGAAATCATGCTAACATGCACCTCCAATCGAGTCAACGAAACCGCGGCGCAACGTGTCATCTCGCAAGACCATGAAGGAGGGCTTCCGTGGCCGACGTACAAATAGACGACGGTATCATCAAGATCCTCAACCTCGACATCCAAGACCCCAAGGCGGCGGCAGTATTGGCTGAATATCCCCAAGTTCGATGGGCCGAGATCACCAGACGTGCCTTGAAAATCGGCCTGGGTTATCTGAAGGGAGGGGCAAAAGATTAGGGTTTGTCAGGAGGAGTTGGGGCATTCGATTGCGCGACCGCTTCTCGCGCGCGCGAATGAGTTCCCCCAAGTTCGAGATAGCGGGTAAAGGCCTCGACGGCCTTATGCTGATCATGCATGCTGTCGGCATACAGAAGACCGAGCGAAAAGTAGACATCGACATAGTTCGGATTCACCCGTAGCGCTTCCTGCATCGCCTGTTCGGCCTCCAAAAACTGTTCACGCTTCTGATAGATGAGTCCGAGTGTATAGTGAGAATCGGCGTTCTTGGGCGCATACTGCACCGCCGCTTTCGCCGCGGATAAGGCATCGTCAAGGTCTGGAAGCACCTCCAACCGGACATAGCTCTTCAACACATAGGCATCTCCGAAGGTCGGATCGTAATCCAATGCCTTGTTCAGACGTTCCAGGGCCTCCTCCTGTCCTTTTCCAGTCTGAAGAAGCGAGAACGCCTGTTCATATTGCATTTTTGCAGCCTGAAGTCGCTCAGCGGGAGTCTGCGGTTCTCCGCCCAGCCTGAATGCGGCCTTTCGGCCCTCGATGAGAACCGTATCTCCGTCTCCCTCGATCTGAGAGAACAACGGATGTTGACTTCCGTGAGATTGCTCTTGGATTTTGGTCGTCACGTATCGTCCCAGTTCGCTGGCCATCAGCCAACCGTTCTTGTCCGAGTCCGCCCCTCCCGATAGGCCGGCAACGATGGTTTGCGCGAACAAACTCCGTTCGTTCGTCCGAGCGAGGCTCTCCCCTTTGTCTGCCGCAGCCAGGACCTGAACGGCACGCTTCTCCATGTCGTCTTCCGGAGCTAGCCGCCCTTCCAGCGAAAGCGGCTGAGCGGCGCTCACTTCCCACCCCCGCACCGCCGCGTCGAATACAAGCAACGTATGCTTGGAGGCAATGCGGCGGCTGAATTCCTTGATATTCTCGAACGTGATCGATTTGGCCACATTTCCAACCTGTGCATCCCACGGCACCAGGTAGCCGATCTCAATCCCGGAAGAATCCTGCATGACGCCCGCATGTCCGATGTAATAGATCACCAAACGATCCTGCCGTCCGACCTTCCGAGGCAGAAAATCTGACAGCGTCTGCTGCAAGCGACGGAAGCTCGCATCTTTGTCGTACAGCTCGACCACATTATCGAATCCGAGTTGCCGCAGTGCGTTCGCCACCGACTTTCCGTCTTCGATCGCGCCGGAAATTTTGGGAGCCAGAAGATAATTCTCTATGCCGATCACAACCGCCCACGATTTGTAGTAGAGGGCCTCGGGCTTTCCCAACTGCGCATGCCCAGCCTGCAGCTGAGCCAGAGTCAGGAAAATCACAATTGATAGGAAGGGGATGATGCGGGAGAAATGTGGAGCGCGTCGAAGCATAGCCAACATGGAGTGCATGAATCACTGGTGAGATTTCAGCCTACTCTGGCATTTGAACACCTGTCAAGAAACCAGGGGGGAAACGGTGCGACGGCTAACCGAGCCTCGGTTATTGCATCATCGACCGTAATGACGGTATGTTGCAGCTCCTGCCCATTGCACCGGCGCACCGGCATGAGCCGCGAAGCCAGTCTTCTGGTCATCGTGCATCGAAGAACGAAGGAGTCCGTTCGTCATGGCAGACAACATCGATACCCTCTTAAAGGAAAGCCGCGTCTACCGACCGACCGACAAGACGAAATCTGCCGCCCATATCAAAGATTACGAAAGTGACTACCGGAAATCGATCGCGGACCCGGAAGGATTCTGGAGCGGCATGGCCAAGGAACTGGAATGGTTTACGCCCTGGAAGACCGTCCTCGAGTGGAACTATCCCTGGGCGAAATGGTTTGTCGGTGCAACCTGCAACATTGCGTATAACTGCCTGGATCGCCATGTGCGAACCTGGCGCAGGAACAAAGTCGCGCTGATCTGGGTGGGAGAACAAGACGAAGAACGAGTGTTCACATACGCTGAGCTGTATCGACAGGTCAATCGTTGTGCCAACGCGCTGAAGAAGCTGGGCTTGAGAAAGGGCGACCGCGTCACCATTTATTTGCCGAAAATCCCCGAGCAGGTCATTGCCATGCTGGCTTGCGCCCGGCTGGGCATAATTCACAGCGTCGTGTACTCAGGATTCAGCGCCCCCGCCTTGGCCAGTCGAGTGAATGATGCCGAAGCCAGGCTCATCATTACCGCCGATGTCGGTTTCGACCGGGGCAAGGTCATCAACCTGAAATCGGTCGTCGACGACGCGATGAAAGCGTGCTCGACGGTCGAACACGTGATTGTCGTGCGGCGCCAGCATGTCGATCCCCCGCCGGTCGGTTCCAAAGAGCTCGACTGGCACGCCTGGGTCAAGGACGAGAAACCTGTCTGCGACGCGGAACCGTTGGACTCCGAATCTCCCCTGTACATCCTCTACACCTCCGGCACCACCGGAAAGCCCAAAGGAGTCGTTCACGTCCATGGTGGATACATGGTGGGAACCTATGCGACGACGAAATATGTGTTCGATCTCAAAGACGAAGATGTCTATTTTTGCGTCGCGGATCCCGGCTGGGTCACCGGACACAGCTATATCGTCTACGGGCCGCTGCTCAACGGCGCGACGATTCTCACCGCCGAAGGAAAACCGGACTATCCGAATCCCGGGCGCTGGTGGGATTTGATCGAGCGGTACGGGGTGTCGATCTTTTATACGACGCCCACCGCGATTCGTCTTCTCATGCGGTATGGCGAGGACTGGCCGAAGAAATATGACCTGTCGACTCTCCGCATTCTTGGCAGTGTCGGCGAGCCCATTAACCCTGAGGCCTGGGAGTGGTTCCATCGCGCGGCCGGCGGGGATAAACCCATCATGGACACGTGGTGGCAGACGGAAACGGGCGCGATTCTCATCACGCCGCTGCCGACCGTTCCACTGAAACCCGGCTCGGCCACACGACCGTTTTTCGGCATCGAAGCCGATGTGGTCGATCGCGAAGGCAAAAGCCTCCCGCCGAACGCCGGAGGGTTCGCGGTCATCAAGAAACCTTGGCCTTCGATGATGCGAACCATCTACAAGGATCCGGAGCGGTACAAGGCGTACTGGCAGACCATTCCGAACTGTTACACGGCCGGCGATGTGTGCCATAAGGATGCCGATGGATACATGTGGTTCATGGGCCGGGCCGACGACGTCATCAAGGTCGCAGGCAACCGTCTTGGGACCGCTGAGGTAGAAAGCGCTCTGGTGAGCCATCCCGCCGTGGCAGAAGCGGCGGTAATCGGGAAACCGCACAAGACCGTAGGAGAATCCATCAAGGCGTTTATCATTCTCAAGCAGGGCGAGCATGAGACTCCGGAGTTGATCCATTCGATCAAAGAACAGGTCAAACAGGAACTGGGGAAAATCGCTGTCCCGGCGGAAGTCGATATCGTGGCTTCGCTGCCGAAAACCCGATCGGGGAAAATCATGCGAAGGGTGCTCAAGGCCAAGGAACTCGGCCAGGACCCCGGCGACATTTCGACTATCGAAGAATAGCAACCATGCATCGGCATGCATCAGGAGGGAATCGTATGAAACGGCAGCTCGGCATCACAGCGGCATCGATCAGCGCGGCGGTTTTCCTTTTGTGCGCCGGTTTGTCCTGGCCGGCATTGGGCGCCGAGAATGCGCCGCCGGCCAAAAAGAAAGCGAAGGCGCCGCCGGAAGCCAAGACGCCTCAATCCAAGTCGCAAAAGCCGGCCTATCAGACAGCCGAGCTGGCGGGAAAAGCCAAGGCCTGCTTCGGAGCAGCGCCCAAGATCGAAAAACTCGTACCGGACGAAGGGAAGGCCGGAGACAAGATCACCATCAAAGGATCACAATTCGGATCAGCCAACTGCTTGCGGGATGTTTCGTTCGGCCCCGGGCGTCCGGCCAAATTCACCATGCAGGATGAGAGGACGATCACGACGACTGTCCCGTCCGGCGGACGCAAAGGGATGGCCATTGTGAGCATCACCACTGCGTCTGGAGGAGACTCAAAGGCGTTCTTGCTGAAATGACAGCCGAGGGTGTCCTCCCGCGCTGCCCGAGCGGCCTGACCTGTTATGAATGGAAAGCGAAAACCGGGGGAACCTATTTATCTTCGGCGGCATATGTTGGCCCTTACCATAGCCGTGGGCCTGCCGATCGTACTGCTACAATTCTATAAAGCATTCGTCGGGCCAATCAGCTTTGGTATTCAGCTGGTGGTCGTGCTGATCATTTCTGTCCTAGCCGGGATCGTTCTCTATATTGCCTATCGCTCGTCGGCCAGAAATCAGCCATAAAGACCCCTCTCAGCCATTCAGTACCCGGCGCAAGCCTCAACAGCTTCCTCCTCAAGGTCCCCGCGTCACCAACCGGTACGAACATCGCTCCGTCGATCGGCACGGGCACGACTAGTCGCCCTCACACTCCAGATGGCACGAAAGGCGACCTGGCAATCTCAATAGCTCGGCACCCGGCCGGTGGCAGGGACCGACGATATGGGTCGATGTGTCAGCGAACCAGGATCATCGAGGCAGCCCGAGCTTTACACCCGCCACATACGCGCGGCAACTAGATCAGGCCCCGTTTCTTGAGATATTCAGCATCGACTACCGGCGTCGGCTTCGAAAGAAGGCCTCGCCCCTGAAGCAGCCGCTCGACATATTTTCCGATCAGATCCGATTCCAGGTTGACGTGATCATGCACCTGCCTGAGCCCCAAGGTCGTGACTGCCGCTGTGTGCGGGATGATCGAGACTTGAAACGACCGGTCCGACACACCATTGATCGTCAAGCTGATCCCGTCTACGGTAATCGATCCTTTCTCCACGCAGTACTTCAATATGTCCGACGGTGCCTCGATCACAAAAAGAACCGCATTGCCGTCCTGCTGTCGGCTTCGGATGAGTCCCACGCCCTCTACGTGCCCGGCCACCAGGTGACCGCCAATCCTCTGGTTCAGTTTCATGGCACGCTCTAGATTGACCGGCGCACCGGCCGTCAGGCTTCCAAGGGTCGTCACGGACAAGGTTTCGGGTGACGCCTCGACTCTGAAGTCACGATCTCCTCGATCGACCACCGTCAGACAGATGCCGTTCACACTAACGCTATCGCCAACCGCCAGCTCATTCATGATGTGCGAGGCCAGGATCGTAATGGTGGTGCCGTTGAGCGTCCGGTTCAACACCGCAACGGCGCCCATTTCCTCGATGACTCCCGTAAACATCAATCTTTCCTCGACATCACCTGTTTAACGACATAGACAAAAACCACGATTAAGACGAGAACGCCAAGCGACGCGACAATTCCGATGACCGTGTCTCCTGCCGTAAACTCACGCATGACCGCTCCATTATATAGAAGCCGGCCCCCTATTGCCTCCTCATGGTAAGCCAGAAGCCGGCTGCTGCAGCCAATTGCACGCCGCCGATGACGGCGAAAGCGCTTCCATAACTCATGTTTGCGATCAGCAACCCGGCCAGAAGTGGCCCACTGGCATGGCCGATATCCATAATCGTTCCCTGCATGCCCATGCCGGCCCCCAGCGTCTTAAACTCCGAGCTATCGGCGACCAATGCGGAGGACGAAGAAGACACAACCGCCTCGCCAAATCCAAACCCCGCCGAGAGGAGCAGCAGGACGGCGAATGTCGAGACGTGAGGCATGGATACAAACGTCACGGAGCAGATCACGAGCCCCATCACGATCAGCGGTTGACGGCCGACTCGATCAGACACGCGGCCCATGATCGGCTTGGAGAAAAATGATGTGATCGCCTGCACCGTAAAGAGCAATCCGACCTCTCCGGGATTCAGTCCGACTGAGAGGCCGTACAGCGGCAGGAATGCCATCAGCGCCCCATTGGCAATCATCTTGGCCGCATCGGTGGAGCTGGTAATCAATACCTTGCGATTTCGCAAGATGATGACGACGCCTTTCCACATGTCTGCTCCCACGGCAGCCAACCCTCTTTCTTTGACCGTCGGCACGGCCACATCGAGATGCAAGCTATAGAACAGGATCACGGCGATGCAGCCAAATATGCCCGCCGCGATGAAAGCGGTGGAAAATCCAGCGCCGTAGATGAGGTAGCCGCCGATGAAAGGACCGAGCAGCGATCCGGACTGCGTGCACGCCGTGTAGGTACCGAGCGCCGCTCCTCGCCGCTCACGATAGAGTTCCGCCACGGTTGCGAGCGCGCTCGGAGCAAACATCGCCGTAGCCAGACCATGAAAGAATCTGAGACCCGCCAATGTATTGAGGTCCGAGACAAACGGATAGATAAATGGCGGCAAGCCGAACGCCACGACGCCGATCCGCAAGAGGAATCGGCGGCCGTAGATGTCCGATAGCGCTCCCGACGGCAGCTTCAGCAACACGCCCGTCAAGGTGGAAATGGACACAATGAGTCCGATTCGCTCGGGTCCGGCTCCAAGCGATTCGGCAAATAATGCGAGCACCGGCATCCGCACCATGTTGTAGCTGATGAAGCAGAATATGCCGACGGTGCAGATGAGCAGAAAACTTCGTGAAGAGGTCATCGCGAGATTGAATCGCCCAGACTGTCCATGCCGGACGGTGCCGGCAAGCTCGTCAGAGCCCGCGTGAGAAACACGATATCTCCTTCAGGCAGCGGAGGCGGATCGGCCGCCTCACGGAGTACCCGTCCCGGATCCCGGCGCATTTCCAGTCCGAGGCGATTCACCGCCTCCACTCCCTTGCCCAGTTTCTTCGTCACGGTCCATCCGACAATGGGGCGAAGCATGGAGACGATGCCGGAAAGCAGCCGATCGTTCAAACGCGTGTACGAGACGAAGATCGTGTCCATGGCCTGGGTCCCACCGGAGCCCTTCACGGGCGTCGTTCTCAACAGCACAACCGCCTTTCCCATGATATTCGGCAACAGCGTACTGTGATGCGTTCCTTCAAGATAGTAGATCCGCGATTCACGATCCCGATAGACAAGATGCACCAATCCCTCGGTGCCCTCCCCGTCGTTCCCCCAGTACAGTCCGTCACCTCGCGTTTCTGCTTTATAAATTCCAAGATCGAGCCTATTGATCAATGCTGCGGCGGTTGGAGGATGATCCAAGAGGTATTGAAAGATACTTTCGGACATTGCCGTGCGAAACGGCCCGATACGGTTGGCTGTCGTATAGTCCTCAATAATCGGCTGCAGACGGCAGGTCCATTCCCGATCCAGTTTCTCTACTGGAAACGTGAGACCGACGTGCTGGGCTTTCAACACACAGGTATTTGACCAGGCCGGCAAAGGCAACCACATCAGCATTGTGGCAATAAGAGAGACCGCCCCAAGTGTTGTGAGCGGCAATCTGAATCCGACGATAACCAAACTCATGGCGTTGCAGCCTCCACGACTATGGGGAGCTGAACGGAAAACAGCTGGCGCGGATCCTGTCTCAAGCGCGCCTGCCGAAGCAGTACGACGAGAGAAGGCACGACGGGGCCTTCATAGGCAATCCTCCCATTGGTCGTGACCCGCACCGGCTTGGAGAAATCGACGAGCTGATCGTTCAAGAAGAGACTGAACCGTTGCACCCGCTCGGCCGCAACCACGATCGTATTATCTGTCCCCACGGTGGCTTCCAGCCTGGCATATTCGCGGTTCTTGATACGATCGTCCCGTTTATCGACGAGATTGTCGGAAAAGACGGCGATCGGATCCGTCGCTTCCACCCTGATCCAATTGAAAGGCTGAAACCCGCTGCCTTCGCGTACGACGGTCAGCGTCCCGGGTAACGGATCTCTTCTCCGGAGATTCAACCATGCCACCAGATCGGGCAATTCTTCCCGGGGGAAATAATGGCCTCCGGCCATCGGATGTTCCCTCGTATGCTCACGATAGACATGCGGATAACCGAGCCTGGTCAGTTCGGCGGCAATCGAGCGGCTCAATTCGACCGGCATCACCTGATCCTTCGAACCATGAATCATATAGACAGGGGTATTGCGCAGATTGGCCAGAAACGGCATCAGCACATGATCCAGACCGCCGGCCATGGGGGCCAATCCTGCAAACATCGGCGCATAGTGCATGCCGATCAGCCACGTGCCGATAGCTCCGTTTGACATACCGGTCAGGAAAATACGATCCGGATCGATGTGATACCGGCTCTGCACGTTCCGAATTGTCGCCAAAACCAGTTCCTCGGCCCGTTTCGTGAACCATGCGCCGTCCGCATAGGTGGGACAAGCCAGCACATAGTCATCTCCCAACCTGGACTGCCAGCGTTCGAGATAGGCTTCGCCGGTAAATCCTGCACCGTGCAGGCAGACGACCAATCCGTACCCTTTCGAAGGCTGATAGGTGAGAGGAACAGACAGCGAGAACCGGTAGGTGCGCCCCCGCACGACAACCCCTTCGTCAGGCAGCGTGCCGATCGGTTGATTCGAATAGGAGCGCTCGGTCTGAATGACCCGTACGAGGCGTTCAATCGATGCGTCCGGGTGCCGTGTAATCTTCTCTAACAGGGACTCGGCCTCGGTGCCATCTCCGGTATCGAGGTAGCGAAACACGAGAGCGGCAAGACCGGAATCCGTTGGAGGTGCTTGCGCCCAGCCTATCGGACAGCTCCAAAGATCGGTCAAACACAGAACCGCACAGCATAGCCACGCCTTCACAGATCTCCTTCGATCAGAATATCGGCGCCCACGGCGCGACAGCGGAACCGTCGAAGCCGGATCGCGTCGATCAGGCGAACGGGAGCTTTCCCTCCGATGACGCCCCTGGCGTCATCCCCACCCAAGAGCGCCGGCGCCACATACATCATGACGTGATCGACCAATTTCGCCCTCAGCATGGCGGCATTGAGTTCGCTTCCCCCTTCGATAAGCAACGAGGTGACTCCTCGGCGTCCGAGCTCGGCAAGCAATTTCGGGAGGAGCACGCGGCCTCCAGCCGCCGGGATCACAATCGTTTCGACCTTCTTGTTCCGCAAGGCCGACAATCGAGCCGCCGGAACCGACGCCGTCACAGCGACGAGCGTTCTGGCGCACCACTGATCTGAGAGTATCTTGGCACTCAGCGGTATGCGCCCTCTGCCGTCCACAACGACCCGCAGCGGCTGGCGGCGATTCAACCGCATGAACCCGCGGCCCATCCGGGCCGTCAGGGAGGGATTATCGGCGATGACCGTGCCCGCGCCGACGAGTACCGCATCGACTTGTGAACGCAGACGATGCACCTCGCGGCGGGATTGCCGGCCGGTGATCCATCGTGACTCACCCGTGGACGTCGCGATCTGACCGTCGAGCGTCATACCGGCCTTCAACGTCACATGCGGACGCTTCGTCATCATCCAATGCCGATAGGTCCTATTCAATGCCTCCGCCTGCGCCCGTCCCACACCTGTCGTGATCGCCAACTTCGCCCGGCGGATCGCAGCCGTCCCACGGCCTTTCACCATGGGATTCGGGTCGGTCATGGCGATGACGACCCGCCGAATTCCCGCTCGTATGATGTCGGGAACGCAGGGAGGCGTCCGTTTTTGAGTGTGACAGCACGGTTCCAACGTCACGTAGAGAGTGGCGCCCCGGGCGCGGATCCCCGCCTGCCGAATGGCGAGCACTTCGGCATGCGGACGGCCGGCCCGGTGATGATAGGCCTGCCCGACGATCCGGCCGCCTTTGACGACGAGAGCGCCGACCATTGGATTGGGGCTCGCCGTTCCCCGGCCCTTCTCCGCAAGGCGAAGAGCCAGGGTCATGTACGCGAGGTCCTGAGTGCGGGTGGTCACCGCTTCTTACGAGAGACCCGGACTTGGCGGCGTCCGGTTCGAGTGGGCGTCTGCGCCTTCGCGCGCGGAGGAGTGGCAGTCCGTGCCGACCGCTTCGCCTCGGCCTCTGCCAGCGCACCATGAGCGGCAGCCAGCCGTGCGATCGCCACACGATAGGGCGAACAGCTGACATAGTCGAGCCCAAGCTGGTGGCAAAATTCGACCGAACTTGGATCGCCTCCATGTTCGCCGCAAATACCGAGTTTGATCCCGAACCGCGTCTTACGCCCGGCGGTGATGGCCTGTTTCATCAGCGAGCCGACGCCTTCACGGTCAAGAACGGCAAACGGATCGGTTTCCATGATGCCGACGGTCTTGTAATAATCGATGAACTTGGCCGCATCATCGCGTGAAAAACCGAACGTCGTCTGCGTGAGATCGTTCGTGCCGAAGGAAAAAAACTCGGCTTCTTCGGCAATCCGGTCTGCTGTGACTGCGGCGCGCGGCAATTCGATCATCGTGCCGACGAGATAGGAGAGTTTCACGTTGTAGCGTTTCATCGTCTCCTGAGCCACTTCGCGCACGAGATCTTTTTGCGACTTCATTTCCGAGACCATCCCCACCAGCGGAATCATGATCTCGGGCACGATTTTCTTTCCTTCTTTCGCGAGTTCGCAGGCCGCTTCCATGATCGCCCGCGCCTGCATCCGTGTGATCTCGGGCATGGTGATGCCCAGTCGGCAGCCGCGAAGCCCCAGCATCGGATTGAATTCATGCAACTCCTCGACACGCGCGAGCAGTCTGCGTTTTTCTTCCAGCCTGGCGCCATCGCGGCCCGTCAATTCGAGCTGCGCAATCTCGACCATCAGCTCTTCGCGCTTGGGCAGGAACTCGTGGAGCGGCGGATCGAGCAATCGGATGGTGACCGGAAACCCTTCCATTTCACGGTACAGGCCGATGAAATCTTGCTTCTGAAGCGGCAGGAGTTGATCCAGGGACTTCTCGCGTTCTTCCTTCGTCCTCGCCAGAATCATTTTCTGCATGATCGGGATTCGATCATCGGAGAAAAACATGTGTTCGGTTCGGCAGAGTCCGATACCTTCCGCGCCGAACCCTCTGGCAATCTTCGCCTGCTCCGGCACATCGGCATTGGCCCGAACGCGGAGTCTGCGAATGTTGTCGGCCCAGGACAGGATCGTCGCAAACCGTTGGTATTTGTCCGATTGTTTTGGGTCCAGTTTCCCCTGGATGACCTGGATAATCTCCGATTCGACGACCGGAATATCCCCTTCGTACACGTTCCCGGTGGATCCGTTGACGGAGAGGAAATCGCCTTCACGGAACGTCTTGGCGCCGATCTTGACCGTCTGACTGTCGAGCACATCCACCGATTCACAGCCCGCAACGCACACCTTGCCCATCTGGCGTGCCACCACGGCCGCATGGGACGTCATGCCGCCTCGCGCCGTGAGAAATCCCGCCGCCGCATTCATCCCGTGAATATCATCGGGGCTCGTTTCCTGCCGGACCAGGACAACGCGGTTGCCGGAAGCTTTCATTTCGACCGCCCGATCCGGCGTCAGGGCGATCTTTCCCGCCGCCGCGCCAGGTCCGGCCGGCAGCCCCTTTCCGAGCGGATTGGCCTTGGACTCTTCTTTCGTATCGAATATCGGATAGAGATACTGGGCAAGCTGATCGGGGCCGATGCGCTGGACGGCTTCCTGTTTTGAAATCGCGCCTTCCTTCACCATATCGACGGCAATCTTCACCGCCGCAATCCCGGTCCGCTTGCCGACGCGGGTCTGCAGCATGTACAGCTTGCCTTCCTGGATGGTGAACTCCAGGTCGAGCATGTCGCGATAATGCTTTTCGAGCTTCTTATAGGTGTGCTCCAATTCTTTGTACGCGTCGGGAACGTTCTTCGCGAGGGCATTGACCGGCAGCGGAGTCCTGATCCCCGCCACGACGTCCTCGCCTTGGGCGTTCATGAGACATTCGCCGAAGAAGGCCTTATCACCCGAACTCGGACTGCGCGTGAATGCGACCCCGGTACCGCTCGTTTCCCCCATGTTCCCGAAGACCATCGCGACCACATTGACCGCCGTGCCCCACGAATCCGGAATTCCATAGAGTCTCCGATAGGTGATCGCCCGCGCGCCGAACCAAGAAGAAAATACCGCGTTGATCGCCATGCGCAGTTGATCGAGCGGTTCATCGGGGAAGTCCTTCTTCGTCTCTTCCTTGACCAGCGCCTTGAAGCTGGCAACGAGCTCGCGAAGATGCCGGGCGTCCAGATGCGTCTCGTGCGTGACGCCGACCTCTGTTTTTTTGTGTTTGAGAATGGCTTCGAAATGCTCGCGCGGCACGCCCATGACGATGCTGCCGAACATGGAGACGAATCGGCGGTAACTGTCCTGGGCGAACCGATCGTTACGGGTCTTGGCGGCCAGCCCTTCGACGGTCTTGGTCGTAAGGCCGACGTTCAGGACCGTGTCCATCATGCCGGGCATCGATGCCCGTGCGCCGGAACGGACCGACACCAAGAGCGGACGCTCAGGATTGCCGAACCCCATCCCCATCGACCGCTCGACGCGTTTGAGAGATTGCAACGCCGCGTCCCACATGCCTGAAGGATATTTCTTTCCAAGATTGTAGTATTCGACACAGGCTTCCGTCGAGATCGTGAAGCCGGGGGGGACCGAGATGCCCAGGTTCGTCATTTCGGCCAATCCCGCTCCCTTGCCGCCAAGCAGCTCCTTCATGTTGGAAGTACCCTCGGCCTTTCCATCGCCGAAATAGAACACATATTTCTTTGCCACGCGTACTCTCTCCTTCCGCTCCACGGTCAATGAAGAAATTTAGGAAATGCGGGATGCCACCGCGCTGAGGTGTAGCCGATAGCGAGCCACAAGATATCGCCTTGCCCACATGCCAGACAAGAGGACGGCCCCGACGAACAGGACGAGGCCCAACAGCCGGAAATCCGGACGGACGCCCTGATCGAAATAGTAGTGGCCGTCCGGTCCCTGCCGGACTCTAATGTCCTTCGCGAGTTGATGCGGTTTGCCTGACGGATCGGCGAGATTGATCCATTCGGAGCAGAGACGCACCGGTTCAGCCGCGCCGGCGACCCGTTCCCATGTCAGCCGAAGACACACGTCCTGTTTGGCGTTGAAAAGATCGGGAGCGGTGACAAGCTCATCCAGATTGACGCCGCTGACCCACACGCCGAACAACAACACCAGATTGCAAAACACGATCAGCCCGAGGGTCACGGCTATCGAGTACCGGCGGACTTGCTTGGACCGGCGGTCCTCTTCAAGAGCGGATCGAGTCGGAGCGAAGGAAGAGTCCATCACTCACCTCACTGCACACACCGAACGTCCACGAAACGCTAACTTCCTTGTACCACAATACGGGAAAAGTCCGCGAACGACTTGAACAATTCTTCAACGTCCTTGAGCAACGACAGCCGGTTGCTCCTGAGCTGCTGATCCTCTGCGTTCACCATCACTTCTGCAAAAAACGCGTCGATGCCAGGCTTGAGCCCAACAAGGCGATTGAGAGCCTGATCGTATTGCCTATTTTTCATATGAATTGGTAAGTCCACGGAGACTTTCAAAACCTGACTATGCAATTCCTGCTCAGATGAATCCACAAATAAACTTGGCTCGACCGGTTGCCGGGACCATTTTTCTTTCTCGACAATACGGGATGCACGCTTAAATCCAATCATCAGAGGATCGAATTCGGGTCTAGAAGACACCCTTTGCAAATCCTTCATTTTCTCAAGAATATCCAATAAATCGATTGGCCTTCGAGAATAAGCGTTGTCGCATACTGCTGACATAACATCGTCGCGTTTCACGTACTTTATTCCAGCATAAAATTTGAACCGTTCAAAAATAAAACTCAGCGGACTATTTAGCAGTGATGGTTGAGAAGTAATACTTTCTCCTACGATTTCTTCAGCAGCACGGACAAGCTCAACCAAGTCTACTCTCAGATTTCCTTCGATTATTATGCGGACAATAGAAAGAGCATGACGTCTCAGTGCATAAGGATCCTCTGATCCGCGAGGAACAATTCCAGCGTGAAAAAAAGCAACGATCGTATCGAGCTTATCAGCAAGCGAGAGTGCCAGTCCCTCTAAAGTTTCTGGCAATTCCCCTTCCATACCACGGGGGAGATATTGATCCCTTATGGCTTTCCACACATTTTCTGACTCCCCATCATGCTTGGCATACTCTCCCCCCATAATTCCTTGCAGCTCAGGGAACTCTCCAACAACATTCGTGATTAAGTCCGCCTTGCACAACCTGGCCGCTCTGCGACACGGGATAGTGAAATCAAACATCGACGGATCGTCATTAAATTTTGATACCACGTAAGTGACCAGCTTGCCTATGCGCTCTTGCTTCTCTGCCATCGTGCCTAGTTTTTGATGGAACGTCACTCCTCCAAGTTTCCTCGCCCGTTCTTCGAGGCTGGTCTTGCGGTCCTCGTCAAAAAAGAATTTTGCGTCCGCCAGTCTGGCCGCCAACACCCGCTCATTACCAGCCCGAATTACTGAGATATACTTCGGTTGATTGTTCACCACGGCAATAAAATGAGGGGCCAGTTTTTCTGTGTTCTTCTCCCGGACAGAGAAGAACCCTTGATGCTCCTTCATAGAAGTCATGAGAATTTCTGACGGTACAGCCAGATAGTCGGCCTTGAAGTTTCCCATTACTGCATGAGGCCATTCCGTTGTGAACACGGCTTGGTCGATTAGTGCCTCGTCCGGGTTTAAACTGACTCGACCCTGGGTACAGAGCTTATCAAGTTGGTCTTGTATAATAACCCGGCGCCTGGCTGGATCGACCATCACACCTGCTCGTTTAAGACTCTTATTGTAACTGTCATAGTCACGCACAACGATCGATTTTCCGCCGCCCATGACACGATGGCCAAATGTCCGATTGCTGGCCTTGACTCCCGCAATCTCTATCTTCTGTAGTAGCTTGCCGTCTAATAGGGCCACCAACCATCGAATAGGCCTGGCGAAGCGCATACCACCCTCGGTCCACTTCATCGCCTTAGGAAATGACAGTTCAGCGACAATTTGTGGCAGTATTTCGGGCAGGACTATTTCGGTCGAGCGTCCTGGCTTAACTGCATAGACATATTGGCCTTTTGGTGTTTGCCCGACTTGCAAACTCTCGACCTCCACGCCTTGGCCTTTAGCGAAACCAATTGCTGCTTTGGTCGGTAATCCAGCTTGATCGAAAGCTACGGACTTCGATGGCCCCTGAATATTGCTGGGATCCGTGAAAGTTGATAGGCGCTCAACAACCAATACAAGCCGCCTTGGAGTTGCGTAGGTTTTGATAGAATCGTTGTCTTGAATCTTGTGAAAACTAAAAAAGAAAGCAGCCTGCTTTTCCAGCTCGGACAGCGCCGGCGCAATGAACTGATACGGCAATTCCTCGACCCCGATCTCAAGCAGCAACTCAGCCGTTCCTGACGACTGGCCCTCACGCTGAGCCATCTTCTTTTTCGACTTCTTGTTCGAGTTCATCTTCGACTTTTTGTTCATGACCGGCTTGCCACAGTTCCGGAGTTGGTTCTCGGCCGAGTCCGTCCGGCAGATTTCTCGCGCTCAATCAGCGGGTGTCCCATGGCCGCCCGTTCTTCGATGTAGCGCTCGGCGCAGCGCCTTGCCAATGCCCGCACGCGGGCGATATATCCGGTCCGTTCCGCCACGCTGATCGCGCCACGTGCATCCAGGAGATTGAAGGCGTGTGAAGATTTGATGCAGTAATCGTAGGCGGGCAACGTGAGTCGTCGATCGGACTGGTCGAGGAGCCGTTTGCATTCGGCCTCGCAGGCCTGAAAGGCATTCATCAACATATCCACGCCGGCTTCTTCGAAATTGTATCGTGAGAACTGCACTTCAGTCTCATGATGGATATCGCCGTACGTCGCCCAGTCGTTCCAGGCGAGGTCATAGACCTTGTTCACCTGTTGCAGATACATCGCGATACGTTCGGTGCCATAGGTGATCTCACCGGTGATGGGGGCCAATTCGATGCCCCCGATTTCCTGGAAATAGGTGAACTGCGTGATTTCCATGCCGTCGAGGCGCACTTCCCATCCCAGTCCCCAGGCACCAAGCGTCGGCGACTCCCAGTCATCCTGAATAAACCGAATGTCGTGCCGTTTCGGATCAATGCCCAGGGTCGCCAGGCTTTCGAGATACATATCCTGGATATTGTCCGGAGCAGGCTTCAACACGACTTGATATTGATAGTAGTGCTGCATCCGGTTGGGATTTTCTCCGTACCGTCCGTCCGCGGGCCTCCGGCAGGCCTGCGGGTAGGCCGCCCGCCACGGTTCCGGGCCGAGCGATCGCAGAAATGTGGCGGGATGAAACGTTCCGGCACCCATCTCAAGATCATAGGGTTGATGAATGACGCAGCCGCGGTCGGCCCAAAAACGGTTGAGGGTCAGGATGAGGTCCTGGAAGGTCACGATGCGATGTCCACCTTGATTTGGAATTTTCAGCGTAGAACGTGGAAAAGGAACCAAAAATTAGCAGGAATTACTTGAGACTGTCAATAAACTTCCTCACAGATCAAGGAGTTGCACATCATCTCGCATTTCATCCAAAGACCGGCCCCAGCTGCACTTAATAGCGGAATGGTGGAGCAATTCCCGTCTCTCGCTTGACGAATATCAAGGCCTCCTCTATTGTCCGCATTCTTGATTAACTCACTTTCCTAATTACATTTCATGAAGCTGTCGAAAAAAAGCGAGTATGGGCTGAGGGCCTTGCTCGAACTCACGACCGTACAAGGAAAATCGCTGCAGCGTCACGAAATTGCTTCTCGACAGCATATTCCTGTTGAATTTCTCGAACAAATCCTGCTGGCCCTGAAACGGGCCGGGCTGCTCTCCAGCCGCCGGGGTATGAACGGCGGATACCAGTTGATCAAATCGCCCGACGACATAACCCTCGGACAAGTCATCCGCATTCTCGACGGGCCGCTGGCGCCGATCGGATGCGTGAGTAAGACGGCGTACCAGAAATGCTCGGACTGTCCCTACACCGACAAACCACAATGTCCGGTGCAGCGGGTGATGGGAACCGTTCGCGATGCGATTGCCGACATTCTCGATAACTACTCGCTCAATGATTTCGCCGCCGGCCATCGACCCATCTGACATGAATCATCTCGTTCTCATCCTCGCTACGTTCGTGCGCTCCTTCTTTCATTGACTCCCTCCCATCCGGTTTGTTAGCCTCGAATTTCGCCGTATCGCCATCGATGGCGGGAGTGCATGCTCAACGGCAACCTTGTTCAAGCCCGAAAGGAGTTCCGATGGCCAGCCCAGCGACTTCACCAGCAATGCTTACCGAGCTGCACAATAAGGCCACGCACCTGCGGATCGAGAGCGTGAAGGCGACCAGTGAAGCCGGCAGTGGCCATCCGTCAAGCTGCTGTTCCGCCGCCGACATCGTCGCCGTCCTCTTCTTTTCCGTCATGCGATATGACCCGAAAAATCCCAAGACCCCGAACAGCGATCGATTCGTTCTTTCCAAAGGTCACGCCGCCCCGCTTCTCTATGCCGCATGGGCTGAGGCCGGCTTGTTCCCCAAAAGCGAATTGCTCAAGCTCCGCACGCTGCATTCGGACCTGGAGGGGCATCCGACTCCCCGTCTGTCTTTTGTCGATATGGCGACCGGCTCTCTGGGGCAAGGATTGCCCGTTGGAATCGGCATCGCGCTCAACGCCAAATACGTCGATGCGCTCGATCACCGAACCTACGTGCTGATGGGCGACGGAGAATCCGTCGAGGGATCCGTCTGGGAGGCGGCCGATCTCGCCCGCCAACACAAACTCGACAATCTCTGCGCGATCATCGACGTGAACCGGCTCGGACAGAGCGACCCGACCATGTTGCAGCACGACATGGCCATGTATCAGGCACGATGGTCCGGATTCGGATGGCATGCGATCGTCGTCGATGGTCACGACATCTCCGCATTGGTGGCCGCCTTTGACGAGGCTTCCCGCACCAAGGGCAAACCCACGATCCTCCTGGCCAAAACCTATAAGGGCAAAGGCATTTCGTTTATCGAAGATCATCCAAATTGGCATGGCAAGCCGATTCCCAAAGGGGAAGACACGCAGAAGGCGCTCGCGGAACTCAACGGACAATTGAAGCCCAACGGCACGCCGGTTTCGATCGCAAAACCGTCCGCACCGGCCCCGCATCCGACTGCCGCCACGGCGCTGCCTCCTCCGCCATACAAGATCGGCGAAGCGGCGGCCACTCGGGAAGCGTTTGGGATCGCGCTCGAAGCTCTCGGAGGCGCCAATCCCTCCGTCGTTGCCCTCGACGCCGACGTCAAGAATTCGACCTACACCGACAAATTCGGCAAGAAATTCCCGAACCGGTTCTTCGAGAATTTCATCGCCGAACAGAACATGCTCGGTGCGGCCGCCGGCCTCGCCGCCTG
Organism: Nitrospira sp. KM1; assembly: GCF_011405515.1. NCBI lineage: Bacteria > Pseudomonadati > Nitrospirota > Nitrospiria > Nitrospirales > Nitrospiraceae > Nitrospira > Nitrospira sp. KM1. Next base: position 1,200,967 of record NZ_AP022671.1, read on the forward strand.
CGGAAAGATTCCGTTCGTCGCCACCTTTGCGGCCTTTTTCTCCCGGGCCTACGATTTCGTCCGCATGGCGGCGATCAGCCAATCCAACATCAAGCTCGTGGGGACGCACGTCGGGGTGAGTATCGGAGAAGACGGCCCGTCTCAGATGGGGCTGGAAGACATCGCCATGATGGCCGCCCAGCCTGGAGTGACCGTCTTGTACCCCTCCGACGGCACCTGCACGTATCGGCTGGTCGAATTGGCCGCGCAGCATAAAGGCATGGTGTACATTCGAGCCGGACGTCCGAAATCTCCGGTCCTCTACGGCGCCCAGGAATCTTTTCAGATCGGCGGATCAAAAGTCCTCAGGCAGAGCGCGTCGGACGCCCTGACGATCGTAGGAGCCGGCGTAACGTTGTTCGAGGCCTTGAAGGCGTACGACCAATTGAAGGCGGCCGGCATCATGGTGCGCGTGATTGATCTGTATAGCATCGTGCCGATCGACCAGACCACGCTGCTGGATAGCGCCAGGGCGACGCACGGGCGGTTGCTCACCGTGGAAGACCATTACGCCCACGGTGGATTGGGTGATGCGGTCTTGAGCGCCGTCGGACCGGAAGGCATCAAAGTCCATAAGCTCGCGGTCCGTTCGATTCCACACAGCGGAAAACCGGAAGAGCTGGTCAACCACTTTGGCATCGGAGCGGGATCCATTGTCGAAGCGGCAAAACAAATCATCAAGTAACCAGTCGATCACGGCCCCCACCCACGGACTGTCTCACATTCCTCTCCTGAATATTTTGTCCGGATCGGATCGCCAGCGGATGCTCAAGGAATTGAGCGAAACGCACTACGGAAAGAATGACTTCATCTTCCGCGAGGGCGATCCGACCGAATACTTCCACATCGTCAAGGAAGGAACCGTGAAGTGTGTCAAGTCTTCGTCCGAAGGCCGTGAATGTACGTTGAAGATGCTCATGCCGGGAGATCTCTTCTGTTGCGATGCGGCCGCATTCGACGGAGGACGCCATCCAGGCACCGCCAGACCCATGGGGAATGTGAGCGTCCTTCGCATGAAGAAGAAATCCTATTTCGACATGTTGCGGCGCAATCCCGATGCGGCGATGGAAGTGATCAAGTATTTGGGAACTCGTCTGCACGAAGCCCAGGAAAAAGCCAAGGTGTTGGCGCTCGATCGAGCCGATCAGCGTCTTGCCGCACTCCTCGTGGATTTCGGCCTCCGCAGCGGGGTCAAGGACCCGCTCGGGGTTCGCCTGACGGTCCGCCTCACCCGTGAGGATATGGCCAACATGGTCGGCACCACCACGGAAACCGCCATACGCATTATGGGACGTTTCAAACGAGACCGCCTGGTCTCCGGCACCGCGAACCGCTTGGTGATCCGCGATATCGAGCGGCTCAAATCCCTCGTTTCGACCTGAATTCGCTGATAATCGTCATTTCCGCTCGATTTCACGGCGCGGACTCAAAAACATGACCGGTGTCATGTTTTTATCGGCCCGCGTCCGATATCCTCCTACCCCGGATACAGGACACCCACGCTCTCACATGTGAAGGAGGATTGCGCCGATGGATACAATACGCACGACCCGCCGAAGACGATTCGCCGCGGGACTTTGGATTCTCACGTTTGGATGTCTTGCCGCCATGCCGGCGCCGGCCTCCTCCAAGACGCACGACGTGTCCATGACGGCGGTCGAAACCGACGTCGTCGTCGAAGGTTCCGGAGAAAAATACGCGGCGTGGACCTTCAACGGCACCATGCCGGGGCCGGTCGTCCGCGTGACCGAGGGAGACACGATCAAGTTCACCCTGACGAATCCGGCGACCAACAAATATCCGCATGCGATGGATTTCCATGCAGCCGAGATTGATTTCCTCAAGAACTATCGGGCGATCAACGCCGGTGAAACGATCACCTATACCTTCGTCGCCAAAAAGCCGGGTGTCTTTTTCTATCATTGCGGCGCACCGCCGATGATCCAGCACATTGCCCGCGGCATGTTCGGTGCGATTATCGTCGATCCCAAGAATCCCAAAGCCTGGCCGAAAGCGGACCGGGAATACGTGCTCGTTCAATCGGAGCTATTCAAAAATCCCGACGACGTGCAAGCCATGTTCGATCGAAAGTTCGACCACGTCATTTTCAACGGCGGCGTTTTTAAGTATCACCCGTTCGTCACCGGAGGAGGCAAACTGGACGCCAAACCGGGCGAGCGAGTACGGATTTACTTCGTCAACGCGGGTCCGAATGAATTTTCGGCTTTCCATCCCATCGGTGAAATTTGGGATCAGGTGTATGAAAGCGGCAATCCTCAAAATAAGCTGACGGGCGTGCAGACCTACGTCGTCGGACCCGGCGGCGCCGCAACCTTCGATGTCATCACGGAATCGGCGGGAGCGTATCCGCTGGTGACCCATTCGTTGACCGGCGCATTGCGTGGCGGCATCGCCGTACTCGTGGCCTCGCCGGATGCCAAACCGGCCCCGCTGATGCCCATGGTTCCATGGAAGGTTGCCACGCCACAGACTGAGATCACACCGGTTCCGGTACCATAGCCGCACATCGGGAGGTCCTTCTCCGTAATAAGAAGGACCTCCCATTTCCATCATGAATCGTAGCGGCGGCATCTCATGAATCGACGATCACCAACCCGTTTGGCAGCTCTGGTGCTTGTCTCCATCATCTGTCCGGCTCAGCACTCCGTCTCGGCCGGATCACTCGAGCGTGTCACGGTCCAACTCGATGGTCCTTCGTGCCTTCCCAGGCACGACATCATCTCCGCACTCTCGACGCTGCCGGGCATTCACCTGACGGATATTTCGGTCCCCGATCACCTGCTCATCGACATCGATCCGAGTCTGCTCGACCGGCATCAGGCGCTCGCGAACATTACCGGCGCGATCGGCTCGCCCGGATGCAGAATCCAACCGATGCAGTCGTGCATTTCCGCCTCATTTGCCGCGTCCGTTCGGCCGGCCACAAAAGAATGATCGCCGGCTGTATCGAAGCGGCCGATAGGCCCAACGGTCCTAGGTCTTTCGGTCAGCCGCATCGCGACATATCGCGAACCTTGCACGCCATCCCGGGAACGGGAATTTTCCCCATAACCGCCGACCGATCGATTGGAATGACACGTAGGTAATTGTTTGAGCGTATCTGCACGTGCCGCTCACCACATTTTTCACACAGCCGGTGAGAAATCTCTCATTCACAACGTTCGCCATCACAGTTCGACTCTCTTGACTGCACGCTTGTCCCTGGCATCACTGTTGCTGTGTGGATACGGACCGTGAAGGATGTGTGCCAAGCCTTGCACCGATTGGAGCCACACGATGGACTATGTGAAACCTCATGACGTCGTCACGGAAATGGTGAGCGCCGGAGCGTTGAAGCTGGACGTACCGGTCCGACACCTCTTGATACGCGGAGCGCTTGCCGGAGCCTATTTGGGTGTCGCCACCAGCATGGCCGTGACCGCCGCGGTTGAAACCGGCAGCTGGCTGGTGGGTTCTCTGCTGTTCCCGTTCGGGCTCTGTCTCGCCATCCTCTTGAAGACTGAAATCATTACCGGCAGTTTTGCCCTGCTGCCTTGTGCCGCCGTGGACGGCAAACCCAATGCGTCCATCGGCCGGGTACTCAAGAATTGGGGATGGGTCTTTCTCGGCAATCTCCTCGGCAGCACAGCCTATGCAATTTTGCTGGCCATCGTACTGACCACGGGGGGCGACGCCGCGATATCGACCACGGGCGCCAAATTGGTCACGATCGCCGAAGCCAAGACCACGTACTACGCGTCTCATGAATCAGCCGGGCTGGTGACCGTGTTTACGAAGGGAATGCTGTGCAACTGGATGGTCGGTCTCGCCGTGGTCTTCGCCTTCGCGACGACGTCGCTGACCGGAAAAATCGTCGCGATCTGGGGACCTACGCTCATGTTCTTTTCCCAAGGATTCGAACACGCGGTCGTGAACATGTTTGTCATTCCTGTCGGAATGTTGCTGGGAGCGCACGTCACGCTGTCTGATTGGTGGCTCTGGAACCAAATCCCGGTCACGCTGGGCAATTTGGTCGGGGGCATGCTGTTCACGGGCCTGGCCATTTACATCACCCATCGGCCGGCGTCTGCGGATGCGCCGGCGCCGGCTGATCGATCGCACAGCGTAGCGGATGAGCATCCCCGATATTCCCCGACCTATTGAGGAGCATGGACAACGGATCTCATGGCAGAGATTGAACACCCGCGGCTTCAAGGATGGCACTTCGTTCTTCTGAACATCATCCTGGGTCTGGCACACATGCTCGTCCTCTTCAATGCCGGCAGCTACGTCGCACTCCTGCCTCATGCAGCGGGCGACCTGGGCGGTGTGCTCCCGAGCTTCGGAACATGGGCGCAGACCGACTTCTTGATTGCGCTGGCTCTCGCGTTTCCTCTGGCGCGATGGTGTGCGTCGAGATTTGGTGAAAGGCGGGTCTTCACGGTTGCCTTCATCGTGTACGCGGCCGCCTCCGCCCTCTGCGTCATCGGTGGCGGCATCGCGACATTCGTTCCGGCCCGCATCCTGCTCGGTCTTGCGGGGGGCGTGACCTTACCCTTGGGGCAGACGCTCCTGCTCGAAGAATATCCCGATCGGCTCAAGTCCGTGGGCTTGTCGATCTGGGGTCTCTTCACGCTGATGCCGTTTACATTGGGATTGGCCACGGGAGGCTGGCTCGCCGATACCTGGTCGTGGCGCGCGCTGTTCATCCTCAACATTCCGTTGGCCCTGTTGGTCGCCGCGTCGACAGCCGCGCTGCTCCACGGGAGGGCCGTCGAAATCCGCCGCGAGCGATTCGATCTGGCGGGCTTTCTCCTGCTCGCGGTGATCTTCGGAGGCCTGCAAACCATGTTGAACGAGGGAAACGACGTCGATTGGTTCGATGATCCGGTTCTTCGGATCGTGCTCGTGATCGTGGCCCTCGCCATCCCCGCCTGGATTATCTGGGAACTGGGCGAACCCCGGCCGGCTGTCGATATCCGTCTGTTCGGCCGGCGCAATTTCTTCGTCGGACTCGGATGCCTCGGCATCGGCTTCCTCGCCGTTCAGGGCCTGTCGGCTCTGTTCGTCGTTCAACTGCAGACGCTGATGGGATATTCGTCAACCCTCGCCGGACTGGTCTTCCTTCCGATGATGCTCCTCGGCATTCCGGTCATCGCCGTCATGCATGAACTGGCGAAACACGTGGACGTTCGGCTGTTGGCCTGCCTCAACGCGCTGGGGTTTGCCGCAACTTTCTACTGGATCGGCCTGTACGACGATCCTCAATCGTACGATCATTTCTTCTGGCCGATGGTCCTCGAAGGGGTGTTTCTGGGATCGTTCTTCACACCCCTCACCGTGCTTACCTTGCATGGATTGACCGGCGAACGGATCATGCGCGCCGCCGAAGCCGCAAATCTGTTTCGCATCGCCGCCGGCGCACTGGGTATCACGTGGCAGGGCATCATCGTGTTTCGGCGGAAACCGTTCCATCAGCTTCAGCTCAGCGATCATTTCGGTGGACGGATGTCCGCCTCCTACGATCCTCTTCAGCAGATCACCCTCAAATTTCAGGAGGCAGGATTCGATCCGGCCGTGATCCCGTACAAATTGCAGCTCCTCGTGAAGCAACAGGCGGGAATTCTGGCCTTGAACGATGCGTTTTTCGTTTCAAGCTTTCTCTGCATGGGCCTCGCCGTGGCCGTCTGGTTCGCCCAATCCACGCGCGTCCCGACCCGGTCGCCGGTCCGGGCCGTCAAGGAACTTCGCGCCGAAGAACTGATGGAGCAGCCGTGACACAGAGGGCACGTCACTTGATTGGGGTCATGCAGGCTGGAATGCTCTTGGTCCTGGCCGGTTGTGCATGGATTCCCAAAGGCGATCCGCCGGCCGTCTATATCGAATCGCCGGAGCTGAGGGAAACGATCGAGGAAGTCACCAGCCGGCTGCACAAATGGCCGGACGACCGATGGTGGGAACAGTTTCAGAATCCGGAGCTCAATGCCCTGATGGAGTCGGCATTACGCGACAACCCCGGTCTCAAGGTGGCGTCGGCCCGCCTCAAGGAAGCCATGGGATTGGTGCGGGTGGAGGGAGCGCGCCTATTGCCGTTTCTCGAGGCAGATGCATCGCTCACGTACGAGCGCATTTCCCAGCACGGAGTGTTTGCGGCGTTGAATCCGGAGGTCGCAGGCGCGCGCATTCTGCTCGGCGTGATCAATCCCCTCAGCTTCCGTTACGAATTCGATTTCTGGGGAAAGAATCGTGCGACATTGGAAGCGGCGTTGGGACAGGCGGCCGCCGAGGAGGCCGAAACCGCGGAAGTGAAGTTGCGGCTGACCACCGGCATCGCCCGCGCGTATTTCCGGGGACAGGCCCTGCATCGCCAGTTGGAGCTGGTCAGAGCCATTGTCGCGATCCGCCGGCAGCTTCGCCGACTCGCCGAAACCCGGTTCCGTCTCGGATTGGATAACGACCTGGCGGTCAAGCAATCCATTGCCGACTACGAAACGGCCGTGAAACGTGAGGCCGGAGTTCGCGACCAGCTCGCCGTTCAACGGCATCTCCTCGCCAGGTTGGCAGGCAAAGGTCCCGACGATACCGCCGGCCTGTTCAGCCGGGCGACCGTCATACCCCGCCATGTGCCGGTCCCGGAGCACCTGTCGATGGGACTGTTGATTCACCGGCCGGACCTGGCCTCGGCGCTGTATCGGGCGGATTCCGCAGCCCGTCTGGTCAAGGTGGCCAAGACGCAGTTCTATCCCACGATCGATTTGACCGCCTTCGTCGGGTTCAACGCCTTGACCCTGACGAAGGGCGCCGACAAGCTCGCCAACTTTCTCTTTTCTGGTCAAAGTTTTTCCTACGGGTTCGCGCCCGGCCTCCGATTGCCCTGGTTCGAAGGCGGACGGTTGCGCGGAGAACTGGCCGTCCACCGGGCGGAATATGATTCCGCGGTCGAGCTGTACAACGATACGCTGCTTGGCGCGCTGCGGGAAGTCGCGGACAGCTTGAGCGCATGGCAATCCACTCGTGAAATGCTGGAATCGCACGAGCGCCTGGTCGCCGCGGTGGGTGAAGACCTGCGCCTGGCGAAGGTGCGCCTGGTCTCGGGGCTGGACGACGACCGCGAGGTCTTGCGCCACCGGTACCCGCTGCTTGAACAGGAATACGCGTTACGGGCGTTGGAAGGCGATCAACTCGTCGCCGCCGTCGATCTGATCGAAGCGCTGGGCGGTGGATACCATAACGCGGATATCGAGAAACGACCGTCTCAGGGAGCGAATTGAATCGATGAACACGGTCGATCCCCCCTCTCCCCACCTCAACGAAGAGGCTGTCCACCGGCAACGGACCGGCCGGTTGCTGTGCGTGGCGGTGCTGGCCGCCATTGCGCTGGCTGTATATGCCACCTACTGGTGGACGTATTCGCGATACTGGGTGGAGACCGACAACGCGTATGTGACGGGCAACCTGGTTCCCGTGGCGGCCCAGGCCACAGGCATCGTGACGCAGGTGCTCTTCGAAGAGACACAATTCGTCAATCGCGGAGACGTCATGTTGCGCCTTGACGAACACGAAGCCTATGCCGCCTTGGGGAGGGCACGGGGGCGCCTCGGTGATACAGTGCGCCGGATCAACGCGCTGTTCTTCACCCAGCGCCAACTGGCCGAGAAACTGTCCGCACGCCGGGCGAGACTGGCAGTCGTGAGCCATGACGTGACACGGTACCGCCAGGCCTCTCCGAGCGGGGCGGTCTCGAAACAGATTCTGCAAAATGCGCTCGATCAGCTGGAAGGACTCCGGGCGGAGGTCCGCGAAACGCAGGCCGAGTATGACGCGCTGGATGCGCAGATCGGCGGGACGACCGTCATGGACCATCCGGCCGTCGAACTGGCGAAACATGAGTTTATCGAAGCGCACCTGGAATATGCGCGCCAGCAGATCCGTGCTCCCGTATCGGGCTACATCGCCAAACGCAAGGCGCAGGTGGGAGACCGCGTGAAGCCCGGCACGAATCTCATGACGATCGTCCCGCTGGATCACTTGTGGGTGGAGGCCAACCTGCGTGAAACGGAGATGGGCGACATCCGTCCCGGGCAGCCGGCGGAGGTCCGCGTCGATCTCTACGGAGGGAAACACACCTTTCATGGAACCGTCGAGGGCCTCGTTCCCGGCACGGGCAGCCCGTTCGCGCTGCTTCCGCCGGACAATTCGACGGGGAACTTCATCCATATCACCGAACGGGTTCCGGTGCGCATCGCGTTGCCGGCGGACGAGATCCGCGAATATCCGATCAGGCCGGGCCTGTCCACCGTCACCAAGATTCATGTCAGCGAATCAGGCCAATCCGTCTGGTCGTCACTGGCCAAGGCCGATACGGACGAATACCAAACAGACGTCTATGGAGACGAATTGACGAGCGCCGAATCTCTGGCCAAGACCGTGATCGCCGGGAATGTGCGACGCACCGATCAAGACATCGAGTTGGCTCAGAATCTTTCCGGCTATCCCTCTCCCCGGACCAGCCATCGAAGCCCATCGACGCTTTCGGATCTCGATCGGCCGAACGACGATCTCACCAGCGGTCCGGCCAGACGGCAACATGAGCCGCTGCCGGAATTCTATGTTCCGCCGAGAAGTCCCGATCTCGGCTCGACATTCTTTCCCCTCGCTCCTGCCGCGGGACCAAACTCCAAGTTGGGACCTGCGACAGGGCCACCGCTACCCTCACGATCGCCTACCGACTCCCGGTTCACACCGGGATCCGACCATAGAATGCGCTGACTGACACCGGCAGATCACCATCGGCCAACGTCATTCGTCGATTAGGAAATGTTGAATCGACCGCCTACTTATAATCGTCCGGCAACTATGGATTCGGCGCGACGAACACCAGGACTTTGAGACGCTGGCCGGTGTGATTTTTCACGCCGTGTTCTTCGCCGGCAGGAGCCATCGTTCCCTGCCACTGTCGCAGAACCTGTTTCTCATTGCCGACCTGAAATGTACCTTCTCCCTCCAACACGAGATACACCTTATCCTGTTCGCCATGGATATGGCCCTTCTGCTCCTGACCCGCTTCGAAGCAGTAGACGTCGCAGAAAAAGCGCGGCGTTTCAAATATATTGTTTTTCTTCATCTTGTCATGACTAAACTGCTGATAATCCGAAAGGCTTATGACTTTCATACAACTCCTTCTGTGATACATTCTTCGGTGTCCTGCCGATCAATACGGTCCGCAGTATAAACAGAACACCACAGGAAAATCAGGATCTACCGGATCATACTTTGACCGCCCACGGGCGTTTCAGATACTCTGATTTCACCAGCATGAACCGCTCGGAACGCCGCCGCCAGGATGCGCAACTCGGTAAAGGGCGAATCACCGGACCGTCCGGCGCCGAGTCATGGCTTCACCAAGGGCGTGCCCATCAACAGGCGGGGCGATTCGTCGAAGCCGAGCAGGCCTATCTGCAGGCTCTTGAACTGGCCCCCCGGCATGCCGAGGCCTTTCACCTGCTCGGACTCATCGCATATCGTCTCAATCGTTTGGATGACGCAATCAGCTATCTTGTGCGGGCCATCGAGTATGGGCCGTCGGCCCCGGTCTATCGGTTCAACCTCGGCATCCTGCTTCAGAAGGCGGGCCGGCTTGAAGAGGCCGTGACCACCTACAAAAAGGCTGTTGAGTTAAATGGCAAATACGGCGACGCCTATATCAATCTCGGCAACGCGCTCCGTGACTCCGGACAATTGCAACAGGCAGTCCGTGCCTATCGGCAGGCCTTGGCGATCAATCCCTCGCATGCCGATACTCATAACAATCTCGGCGTGGCGTTGAAGGAGAGCGGCGACCTTGAGGAGGCTCTGACATGCTACCGGCGTGCGATTGAATTGAAACCTGTGCACTTGGAGGCCATGAACAACCTGGGACTCGCTCTCATGGAGACCGGCACACTCCGAGAGGCCATTGCGTCCTTTCAGCAAGCCCTTGCCATCCAGCCAGACTATCAGAAGGCACTCTATAATCTCGGCGTGGCGTGGTCATGGGCCGGTGACGAGAACAAGGCCGTGAATTGCCTGACTCGGGTCGCCCGATCCAGACACGATCATGGGAAGCCGATGACAGACTCTTCGGTGTTCCGCTCTCGCATTAAACATGACCGCGAACAGATCGACTACCTTCTGCATCAGCACAAGTTGGGCGATGAACAGCGTCCTTACCTCACCGCACTGGCAGAGTGTCAACGGCGACTGGAGCAAGACTCCTCTCCCGGCAACCGCGTCCGGATGACTGCCGCCGACCTCTCAGGCCTCGCTCCATCGTTCAATCGGATGCTGTTCCATCACCCCCCGGACCGCGTGTCTCACGGAGCTATCAACCGGACGCTTGACGCCCATGCCGTAGAAGAACGCTATCACCAAGCCCACCCGGGAGTGACTTTTATCGACGACCTGTTGAACGCAGAAGCCTTGGAGGCGCTCCGGCGGTTTTGCTGGGAAGCGACGATCTGGAAGAAGGATTACGAAAACGGCTACTGCGGCGCGTTTCTCGGGGATGGATTCGCCTCGCCGCTGCTCTTTCAAATCGCGGAAGAGCTTCGGTTGAAATTTCCCGGCATCTTCGGTGCGCACCGCCTGACCCAGGCATGGGCGTTCAAACAGGACAGCGCGCGCCGGGGATTGAACATTCACGCCGACGCCGCAGCCGTGAACGTCAATTTCTGGATCACGCCGGACGAAGCCAATCTGAACAAGGAGACGGGCGGCCTGGTCGTCTATGATAAGGAAGCGCCGCGGGAGTGGAACTTCAAAGACTACAACAGCGAGCAGAGCAAACCGAAAATCATGGGCTGGCTGAACGGCGTGGGGGCTCGTGCGATCAGGATACCCTATCGGGCCAACCGCGCGGTCGTCTTCAACTCAGATCTCTTCCACGAAAGCGACGACATTTCGTTCAGAGACGAGTATCTGTCGCGCCGCATCAACATTACTCTGCTGTACGGGTATCGCCTCAGAGACCAACCGCTGCCGCGAACCTGACGATGGGCACCGGTGGAGCGGGACGAGCGCCCGGGGCGTGCTCACGCTGCCGTGGAGGTATCACCATGTTGCCCGTGTTGATACGGATGGAGCTCCAGCTGGGTCACGGTGTGCTGCAACCTCGCCCATTCATCCGGCGCCATCGTCACGAACTCGAGCCCGAATTGCTGTGTGCGACTCCAGCGGACGATTCCCTCCTGCACGACAAGAGGCGGATCGTCGTCGAAAACTTGAATGCGCAGCTCCAGCGAGGTCCCCGGACGAACTTCGATGCGACTCTCGACGCGGCATCCACGGAGGGACAGATCCATAAGGTTGCCGTCACCCCCCACGACGTTCAGGGACGTAAATGAACTGCGGAACCTGACCGGAAATCGTTGAGTTTTCCGTTGCTCCATCTTGATCCTCTCAGCGGTGACGCTTCTCAATATGCAGAGCGTTCAAAAAGGCTGTTCAGCGAGGCCGCAGCGAGCGAAGGGGCGAGGCGTACTTTGTTCCGTACGTTGAGCCTCTGAGCGATGCGAGAACAAAGCTGACGGCCTTTTTCAACGCTCTGCTAGCCCTTTATATTGCCGATCGGTCTCAGTTCCGCCACTTTTTTTGTGATTCCTGCCCGCTCGACCGTCTCAACCACTTCGGAAATATTCTTATACGCACACCCAGCCTCCTCGGCGAGCCCCGACATCGAGATCGCCTTGACCAGGATCCCCCGGCGCTTCATCTGCTGTTGAAGCTGATCACCTCGTACCATTTTTTTCGCTTGAGCCCGCGACATGATCCTGCCGGCACCGTGCATGGTTGACCCAAACGTCTCGGCCACGGCCTGGTCCGTACCCACGAGGAGGTACGAACCGGTTTCCATCGATCCGCCACAGATGACCGGTTGACCGGTCTCACGAAACGCGTCCGCCAGCTCCGGGTGACCGGGGCCGAACGCGCGCGTCGCCCCCTTTCGATGGACCAGCAACTCCCCTTCCGCATAGCGTTCGACCTTGGCGATGTTATGCGCCACGTCGTAGACCAGCTCCATCCCCAGTTCCTCCCCGGATAGACCAAAGACCTCCGTGAACGCGTTGCGAACCTGATGCGTGATCACCTGGCGGTTCGCGAAGGCCGTATTCGCCGCGCAATTCATGGCGGAAAAATAGTCACGGCCTTCCGGCGAATGAAAGGGCGCGCAGGCGAGCTGCGGGTCCTTGACGGTGATCCCATGCCGTCGCATCGCCTTCTCAAACATCTTTAGATAGTCCGAGGCCACTTGATGCCCGAACCCTCGCGAGCCACAATGCACCATGACGACGATCTGCTCGTGGCCACTGACTCCCAGTGCGGCGGCCGTCGCGGGATCGAACACGCCATCGTTCGAAACGACTTGAATTTCCAGATAGTGATTGCCCGACCCCAACGTTCCGAGTTGATTGATCCCGCGTCCTACGGCGCGATCGGTCACGGTGGACGGATCCGCACCGTCGATCGCCCCGCCTTCCTCGATTCGAGCGAGATCGCCGTGCCAGCCATAGCCCTGCTCGACACACCACCGCGCGCCGCCGACCATGACGGCATCGGATGCTTTGCGATCCAGCCGCACGAAACCCCCGGCCCCCACCCCGGCCGGAACGTTCCGGAACAGCGTATCGAGCAATCGCTCCAAGCGAGGCTGCACATCGCCTAACGTCAGATCCGTCCGGATCAGACGCATCCCGCAATTGACATCGTAGCCTACGCCGCCGGGTGAGATGACACCGGAATGCACATCGAAAGCCGCCACCCCGCCGATCGGAAACCCATACCCCCAATGTCCGTCCGGCATACAAAGCGCATGGCGGACGATGCCGGGCATGCAGGCGACGTTGGTCACTTGGTCGAATACTCCGCGGTCCATCGATTGGAGAATATTCCGGGACGCATAAATTCGCGCCGGAACCAGCATGCCGGGTTTTTCCGATGGAGGAATCTCCCAGATCTGATCGCTGATCCGGTTCACCTGCATGTCCGTCTGTAAGTTCATGTCGTTCGATCCCTGCCTCTCTCGACACGCGTTGATCTTTTCACCGTCCACTGCAACGCACTGTTTGTTTCAAGCAAGAAACTTTCAGGCATTGTAGCAGCCGGAAGCCCCTGTCGCATCTCGACGCGTCAGGCAGAGAAGCACGACGATCAGCACGGCCGCGTGAAGACCTGTCTCGCGTTATCTGCCGATAATCTCACTCCGTGCCATGCCCTAATCACAGAGCGGTGCGCGAGCCGCAACCGACTCGAAGGCTCCAGCGATAAAATGCATGCATTTTCCCCGTTGCCCCTGGCGGACACGCCAGGTTGCAAGGCGTGATTAGGAAAACTATATACGACACGTCATACGCTTGGAGGTTTCGATGAGCCATCGTCATGCGCCGCTGTGGTTTCCCGCCATGCTTCCCCTGGTCGCGTGCGCCATCTTGCTCGGAATGGTTGATACGGCGCCGGCACGGACGATCGGCGCACGGGCGCCCGTGACGGAATCGGGAAACGAGGTTCAGCTCTCGCAGTTGTCGCAAGACGATCAAGCACAGGTCGCCGTGGCGTTTGACGCCACGCTGGCGAACGCCAATTAACCGGATGCGAATGACCATGCCGATATGGCGCACGATCGTAGGCGGGGTTGTCTTCCTGCTCTTTCTCTTGATGGGACCGAGCGCCGGCTCCGCCGACCAAGCGCAGTACTATTACGATGAGCTGGGACGATTGATCGGCGTCGTAAACGACCAGGGAGACGCGGCGGTCTACAACTACGACGCCGTCGGTAATCTACTAGCCATTCAGCGGTTCACGTCGAGTGGCGGGGGTGTGGGCCTCTTCCTCATTGCGCCGGGTAGCTCGATCGTGAATACGAACGTCGAAATCCGAGGGTTCGGATTCACGGTTCCGCCGTCCAGCAATCAAGTCCAGTTCAATGGCGTCACGGCCGCCGTGGTGTCCGGCAGCGGTGGGTCGCTCTTTGTCACCGTCCCGCCCGGTGCCACGACTGGACCGGTGACGGTGACCAACGCCAACGGCACTGCGGCGAGCCCGAGCGCGTTCACCGTGCTCGTGCCGCCGATCATCACCGGCGTGGAGCCTGTGCGGGTGGCGCAAGGGGTGACGACGCGAGGGACCATCGAGGGCTTCAATCTCAAAACGGCCTCTGCGGTGCAATTCACACAAGCCGGGCTCACGGCCACGATTCTTGCCGGGGCCACCGACGACACGTTGCCGATTACTATGACGATTGCGGCCAGCGTCCCTCCGGGGACGTATCCATTTTCGGTCACGACCCCGGGCGGCACCGCTCAGAGCGGAGCAATCACGATCGAGATACGACCCGGGGCGCCGGCCTTTACCGTCACGAGCGTGCTGACGGTCAAGATGCCGGTCATCGCTACTGTGCCCGCAACCACTGCACCGACAGGTCCATCGGCATCAACGAGCGCTGCCGCGACGGTGCAGATGCTGCTTAATACAACTGTGCCCGCGACCAGTGCACCCACTGGAGCCTCGGCGTCAACGAGCGCTGCCGCGACGGTGCAGATGCCGCTCGATACAACTGTGCCCGCGACCAGTGCACCCACTGGAGCCTCAGCGTCGGTGAGTGCGGTGAACAGTATCGAGATGCCATGAGGCAATGAACAGATAATTTAAGGGAGTTCATCATGCACAAACGTGGTCTACAGACCGGTTTCATCGGACTCAGTGTGGCACTGAGTCTTTGTGTCGCCACGCCAGGCTTCGCGCAGACCTTCAATAGCGGCAGCAATGGCAGCTTGGGGGCCTTCACGCCCGCGGTCAATACAGCAGTGACCTTACCGCCCGATGGGATTCTTAACTACACCACGGTGAACATTCCGGCAGGTGTCACCGTTACGTTTGTGCCGAATGCCGCGAACACGCCGGTCACAATGCTTGCAACCGGTGACGTCGTCATTGCCGGCGTGCTGAACCTGAACGGTGTCAGCGGGATGTTACAGGACTTTACCCCATCGGCGCCGCCCGTCAATCCTGGGGGCTCAGGGGGGCCGGGAGGGTTTCGGGGCGGCCAAAGCGGTATGAAGGGCCTGACCAACAATGCGGCATCCGGTGGTCAGGGTCCCGGCGGTGGCAATCCCGGCGTCGATGGAACGACCGTACAGGGAGGAACCTACGGCGCACCGGCGACATTCGTTTCGCTTATTCCACTCTTTGGTGGCTCCGGCGGAGGTGGGACGAACGGAGGAATCGGTGGAAGTCCTCCCGGTCCCTTTACCGGCGGTTCCGGCGGTGGCGGCGGCGGAGCGATCGTGCTCTCGTCCACGACCAAGATCACGGTCACAGGCTCCATTACGGCGAACGGCGGTGGTCAAAATTTTTGCGCTCCGAGCGCTCTCGGAAATGGAAGTGGTGGGGCCGTTCGTCTCGTGGCTCCGGAGGTGGCGGTACCGGGAACAATTCAAGCGGTAGGCGTCCCAAGCTGCACTCCAAGCAATCCCGGACGCATCCGCATTGAAACGGTGGTACCCGGTCCCATCGCCCCGACGAATCCGACGGCGTCCATCGTCAATGTCCTCGGTCCCATCACCGCAAACAGCGTTCCTGCACTGATCAATCTTCCCACGCTCACCATCACGTCAGTCGGTGGAGTGGCACCGCCGCCGACCCCTGGCGGCTCCTACACGACCGCTGACGTGATCTTGCCGGGGACCGCGACCAATCCTGTGCCAGTGACTCTCACGGCGACGAATACGCCGGTGCCGACGTCCTATACCGTCAAGATGATTCCGCAGTTCGCCGCGCCTGTATCGACGACGGTGAACAGCAGCGGCTCCTTCGCGATGTCGACCGCCACGGCCAACGTCACCTTCCCTAACGGGCGGATCAGCGCGCTCCAGGTCTTCGCCGGCTTTACACTGACGGCGGCACTTGCGCCGATCATCGACGGGGAGCCGGCTGAGCAGGTCTTGATCGCGGCGGGCTTCGGTGAGTCCTCATCGCTCACGCTCGTGACCAAGTCGGGGAAAGAAATCCCGGTCTCGCGGTTGTCGTACGACGATCAGGTGAAAGTGGCCGCCGCTCTTCACGAGCTTCAGGCTCGGACGCAGGGATCGAAGGAGGCGGCGAGGTGACGAGACGGTACGCATCGGGCGGCCTCCTGATCGGCCTGCTGGCCGTACTCGCGGCCAGCCCCGTGGCCCAGGCACAAACCGGCACCGACTTCTTTCTGCATGGCACCGGACCCGATAACAACCCGCCGACCCTGTTTCTGAATACGACTGCGCCGGCGGCGGCCGCCGCGAAGTTCCGCGATTCAGCCGGGGTGAACTTCAACGGCGGCAACCTGTGGAAGGATATCGGGACCTGGCCGGCAGCGTCATCCCTGACGACCGGCACGCTTACCGCCCTCAGTGATCTCCATGTCTGGCTGGGTTTGAAGAACAGCGACGATCAAGGCACGCAATTCGATCTCCGGGCTGAGGTGCTCAAGAACGGCGCTGTGATCGCGACGGGCCTCACCCGCTGCATCACCGGGATTGTGCGCAATGCCAACCAAGCCAAGGAAGCTATCGTGGCCTTCGGCTCCGTGCCCTCCATCCCGTTCGACGGCACGACGGATCAGCTCGCGATCAAGATCTCCACCCGCATCGGAACGAACCCCAACGACACCAAGTGCCCCGGCCACAACAACGCCGTCGGCCTGCGGCTGTATTTCGATGCCGCGAATCGCCAAGCCCGGTTCGACGCGACGTTCGTGACGCAACAAACGCCGACCATCACGAACTTTACGCCCACGGAAGGCCCTGCCGGGACCTCTGTCACGATCACGGGAACCAATTTCGACCCGGTGCCGGCCAACAACACCGTGAAGTTTAATGGCGTCACAGCCGCTGTGACGGCTGCCTCTGCCATCAGCCTCACTGCCACCGTGCCGGTTGGGGCGACGACCGGCCCCATCACCGTCACGACGGCAGCCGGCACAGCCACCAGCGCCACGAACTTCACCGTGCTCGCGGCACCGGCCATCACCGGGTTTTCGCCAGCGACGGGCCGCGCAGGCGTCACGGTGACCGTTACCGGCACGAACTTCGTGAACGTCCAATCCGTCACGTTCAACGGCATTCCCGCGACGAGCGTGATCGTCCAGAATGCCACGACGCTCGCGGCCGTCGTCCCGCCCGCCGCAACGACCGGCCCGCTGGCGGTCGCTACGGCCGGCGGAGTTGCGACCTCGACCGGACATTTCGTCGTGATTCCCACGCAGGACATGCAGCTGAGCGTGCTCCCTGCCACGATTACGATCCCATCATCCGGCGAGGCCTCATTCGCCGTTGCGCTCGCCGGCAGCGGCGGATTTACCAACGTGGCGACCCTGGCCGCGACGGGTCTGCCCGGCGGGATGACGGCGTCGTTCCGCAACGCCACGCTGACCGCGGGACAGAGTACGAGACTGACCGTCACGACAAACGGCGCCGTTCCTGCCGGCCCGATCTCGCTGACCGTGACGGCGACGGGGCTGGTGAACGGTGTGTCGACGACACGCTCGGTGCCGGTTACCGCCCAGGTGCTGGCTTCGGGCGTCACCATGCTCGTGGGATTGGTGCTGGATGAAGACGATCAACCGGTCAAAGGCGCGCTCGTCACGCTGGGCGCGATGCAGGCCAGCACCGACGACGGCGGCAACTTTGCGATGCAGAACCCGCCGGTGGGCGCCGAGCAACTGCTGCTCATCGATGGAGGACCGGCTTCCACGCCGCAGCACAGTCTGCCGGTGATTCCCTACAAAGTGACCATCGTCGCCGGACAGGCCAACGTGCTCAGCTTCGTTCCGCACCTGCATTTTCAAAAGACCACCGGCCTGGTGGATATTTCCAACAGCGGCGTCGAACGCCTCGTGACCGATCCCGAGCTGCCCGGTTTCCAGATGACGATTCCCGCCGGCGCCGTCATTACCGGTTGGGATCACCAGGAGAATACGCAGGTTTCCGTCCGGCAGGTGCCGTTGGATCGCACGCCTATCCCTCCGCTGCCTGGAGACCGGGTCGGAGTCAGCAGCTATATGGACTACTTCGACAAACCGGGGGGCGGCACGCCGTCCGAACCGATTCCGATCACCTTTCCCAACGATCTCGGGGCGCCGCCCGGCACACAGGTGGAGCTGTGGTATTACGATGAGGCGCCGGACGGCTCGCGGCCCAACCAGATGGCGCAGTACGGCACCGGCACCGTGTCCGCCAACGGCAGCCAGATCGTACCGGACATCGATCCCGCCACCGGGAAGCCCTTCGGCCAGCCGCGATTCTGTTGCGGGTCCGTGATGCCCGCGTGGTTACGGACGCTGCTGGATTTTGTGTCAGGGCTCGTCGGCGGCCCGGCGGTGGCGGCGGGAGGCGAAGGAGAAGCGGGGGGCGATCCCGTCGACCTCGGCACAGGAATCTTCGTGCTCAAGAAGACGGACCTGGTGCTACCGGGACGATTGCCGGTGACGATCACGCGCACCTACCGGACATTGGGGACGAATCTGGGTCCGTTTGGCCTCGGCACCAGCCATACTTACGACGTCATCCTGCGGCAGGACGGAGACCTGCGGCGGCTGTTGTTGCCCGGCGGCGCCCGGGTGGCCTTTCCCAAGCAACCCGACGGGACGTTCCGCAATCTGACGGACCCGGCCTATCGCGGCGCGGTACTCACGGAAGGCGGCGGCGGGCACAGTCTCCGATTCAAGGATGGCGCGGTCTGGGCCTTCGGCCCGCCCTCCTTCAACGTGTCGTTCCTCATCGCCCAAGCCGACCGCAACGGCAACCAGCTCACCTTCACTCGCACGGGCTCCACCGGTACGCTCACCACGATCACCGACGCCGTGGGCCGGCAGGTCCAATTCACCTATATAAACGATCGCGTCACGGAGATCCTCGATCCCCTCGGCCGCCGAGTGACCTATGCCTATGACAACAGCGGCCGCCTCGCCACGGTCATGGATCCCGAAGGCGGCGTCACCCGCTACACCTACGACACGCAGGGCCGCATGCTTACGTTGACCGATGCGCGGGGCCTCACGTTCCTGACGAACGAGTACGACGGCGCGGGCCGGGTGAGCCGGCAGACCCAAGCGGACGGCGGCCTCTGGCAATTCGCTTACCAGACGAACAGCGGAGTCATCACGCAAACCACCGTCACGGATCCTCGGGGACATGTCACGACCGGCCGGTTTAACGGTCAGGGCTATACGCTGGAACGCACCGACGGCCAGGGGCAAGCGACCCGGTCGCTCCGTGACGTGGCGACCAACCAGGTCCTCGCCACGACCGATCCGCTTGGCCGCACGACCCAATTCGAGTACGATGCGGCGGGGAACGTGACGAAAATTGTGGATCCCGCGCTGCATGAGACCCGCTTCACGTACGACGCGCAGTTTAATCGCGTGACGACGATCACGGATGCGTTGAACCACGTCACGGAATTCACCTACGACCCGGCCAACGGGAACCTCCTCACGGTGAAAGACCCGCTGAACCATGTCACGACGATCACGTACAATGCGTTTGGCCAGCCGCTGACGGTCACCGATCCGCTGACTCACCAGACGACGTTTGCCTACGATGCCAATGGCAATCTCATCACCACGACGGATCCCCTGGGGAACGCCACGCAGCGGGCCTACGATGCGGTGAGTCGATTGACCAACCTCACTGACCCCCGGCAACTCCAGACCCAATTCCGGTACGATGGGTTGAATCGGGTGACCGAGATCGCGGACGCGCGGCAGGGGATCACTAGATTTGGTTATGATCCGAACGGAAACTTACTGTCGGTCCAAGACGCGAAGCTCCAGCCGACGACGTATACCTATGATTCCATGGATCGGCTGGGGACGAGAACAGATGCGCTGGATCGGAGCGAGAGTTATCACTATGATCCAGCCGGGAATCTGACACAGTTCACCGACCGCAAGAGCCAACCCGCGACCTTTACCTACGACGCGCTCGACCGAAGAACGCGGGCGGACTATGCGGACAGCTCCTTCACGACATTCACATATGATGCTGTCGGGCGGCTGACCCGGGCGACAGATTCCGTTTCTGGAGCGATCGACTTCTTCTATGACAACTTGGACCGGCTGATCCTCGAAGTCACCCCGCTAGGTGCGGTTGCCTATGCGTACGATGCGATCGGTCGGCGAACCACTATGACGGTGGCCGGTCAGGCGCCGGTCACCTATCAGTACGATGCGGCGAGTCGATTGACCCAGGTGGTGCAGGGTTCGTTGATTGTGGGAATTGGATACGATGCGGCAGGACGAAGAACCAGTTTGACGTATTCAAACGGCACGAGCACGGCGTACACGTATGACAATGCCAGCCGCCTCACGCACATCCTGCACCAAGGGCCAAGTGTGACGACTATTGAAGAGCTGACCTATACCTATGATGCGGCCGGAAACCGCACTTCACTGACACGCGCGAATAGCACCGCATCGCTCTTGCCGGCCGCCGTCGCCTCGGCCACCTACGACGCGGCGAATCAGCAAACAGCGTTTGCCGGGACCACACACACGTTCGATGCCAACGGGAACCTGACGAACGATGGGACGAACACCTACACCTGGGATGCCCGGAATCGGCTGATTGGGCTCAGCGGGGGGGCGACTGCCAGCTTTAGCTATGATCCTCTTGGCAGGAGGTTTAGTAAGACACTCGGCGGTGTGACGACGCAATTTGTCTATGATGGAAACGATATCGCGCAGGAACTTCAGAGTGGAGTGTCCGTGGCAGCGTACCTGCGATCATTGAACATCGATGAGCCGTTTATCCGGCAAACAGGAAGCGGCAATGAGCATTATCACGCAGATGTGTTGGGCAGCAGTCTGGCATTGAGCGATGCACAGGGTGCCTCATCGACAACGTATACCTACGAGCCATTTGGCAAGACAACGGTGACAGGGACAAGTGTAAATATGTTCCAATTCACGGGCAGAGAAAACGATGAGACCGGGCTCTATTATTACAGGGCGAGGTACTACTCTCCAAGGTTCCAACGTTTTACAAGAGAAGATCCCATACGGCTCCGTGGGAAGCAACTAAACATATACGCCTATGTGAAAAATAATCCTATTGTCCTCAAGGATCCTACCGGCTTAACAGCCTGTGCGTGTGGTGAAATAGCAACAGTGATCACTCGTGTTGGCCCTCTTGGTGCCCTAATAGGAAATCATCTAGCTGATGAAGCTCGAACTCTTGCGGCCAGCATGGCAGGAAGCGGACAGGTTCCTCATAATAACCAATTTGATGCTTTTAGGCATTGCTATTGGTCTTGCCGAATGACTCAAGTGATGACCCCAGATGCAGCTGCGATTATCGGTGACATCCATGAGGAGTGTGACTCGGTGCAACTCCCGCAAGAGTACAACATGGATTCGTATAACAATATGGTAGGAAGAACTTTTGGCATGCCAGGCACTGATTGTAGAAGCGCATGCACTGGAGCAATGCAAGGAGGAGTGCTTCAAACCTTTCCTTACTAGGTGCGTATGATTTTTGTGGTTCAGAAATAACCGACTGATTGTTTGAGATTCAAATGAAAAGAAGCAGCATCATTGCTGTAGTTTTGATTGGGCTGGGTCTCGTTATTGTTGGCGTTGACACATTTTATGTCAAGGTATTCTGTGGCGTGGAAATCACAATTAACAATCAAGGGACTAAGGAGATCACGAATCTTGTCATCGCGATCAGGAATGCTAGCGAAAAAATTCTAAAATTGGGCCCCGGGGAGTCTACTTCATTTGCACTACAACCGACGACAGAAACCCATATAACGTTTACTTTTTCTGACTCAGCTGGCCGGGTACATGAGTCGCAGGGTGTATATTTGGACAGGCATCTGGCCGGAAATGTTCGTATTGAGATCAAAGATGATGCTGGAGTTGCATGGGCCGAATTGATCAAGACATGCCTTATTGATTAAGTGAAAGAAGATATGTCCCGTCCGACTGTCTGGCGAGCATTTGTCTGTCCCGTCCGTTTGGACGAGAGCGGACTATGCGGACAGCTCCTTCACGACATTCACGTACGACGCAGTGGGCCGATTGACCAGAGCGACGGACAGCATCAGCGGCGCCATCGATTTCTTCTATGACAATCTGGATCGGCTTGTTTTGGAACTCTCTCCGCAGGGTGCGGTGGCCTATGAGTACGATGCCATTGGAAGACGAATCACGATGACGGTGGCCGGTCAGGCGCCGGTGATGTATCAGTACGATGCCGCGTCACGGTTGACGCAAGTGGCGCAGGGTTCGTTGAGCATTGGGATTGGCTATGACGCCGCAGGCCGGCGGACCACCCTCACCTACCCCAACGGCACGAGCACCAGTTACACGTATGACAATGCCTCACGGCTCTTGACCATCACGCACAACGGACCAGCCGGTGTAATTGAAAGCCTGACGTACACCTACGATGCCGCGGGCAATCGCACGAGCTTGACCAGAGCGAATGGTGCTGCGTCGGTGCTGCCTGCATCGGTGACTTCAGCCACCTACGACGCGGCGAATCAGCAAACAGCGTTTGCCGGGACCACACACACGTTCGATGCCAACGGGAACCTGACGAACGATGGGACGAACACCTACACCTGGGATGCCAGAAATAGGTTAATCGGGATTAGTGGAGGAGCCACCGCGAACTTTGTCTACGATCCGCTGGGGCGACGGGAGAGCAAAACGATTGGGGGCACGACCACGCAGTTTGTCTATGACGGCAATGACATTGCGCAGGAGATCCAAGGCGGTACGGTAGCAGCGGCCTACCTGCGATCCTTAAATATCGATGAGCCGTTTATCCGGCAAACCGGAGTAGCGCACGAGTATTACCATGCGGATGCGTTGGGCAGCAGTCTTGTACTGAGTAATGCAGCTGGTGGGTCAGTAACGACGTATGCATATGAGCCTTTTGGTAAGACGACGGTGGCGGGGACAAATGCAAATACGCTTCAATTCACCGGGCGAGAAAATGACGGGACAGGTTTGTACTATTATCGTGCCCGCTATTACAGTCCACTGCTTCCTCGCTTCACAAATGAAGACTCTCTTGATCTAAGCGAGATCATCCTTCTGGCCCAAGGAGATCAAACAGAAGTGCCAGATCCAGAGTTTATAGCTCTCTTGCGCTCAACGGTTCTTGCTAATCCATTATTAGGCAACAGATATTCATATGCGCTGAGCAATCCGGTGAATTTCAGTGACCCCACAGGAGAAATTATCCCACAGTTGATTGGATGCACTCTTGGAGCAGGGATCAGTGTTGGCGTCGATGTTTTCTCTGGACGGAAGATCAATCTGCTTGATGCAAGTCTCGGATGTGCGTTAGGTGCCTTTGGAGGGTTCGGTTATGGTAAGGCATTCAAATTTGGTCTGCACGATCCCCACCATTATTTCCCACTATTTGGCAGGAATCTGTCTCACTTCCAGGTGAACTGGTGGCAGAAAGGAGTGAGTGGCAGTGGTAACGCATTTCGCATCCCAATACCTCCATCAATTTATAAGATCTTCAAACCATAGGGCGGCCATGGAATTAAGATTTCATACAGACATGTCAGGAGTACTGGACTTGGTTCATGATCGGTGGTTTGAGCTAGCACAGGTCAAGTTCGACCGGCAAAAAGGAGAGGTAACTGTTCCTCTTGGCGAAAAACGTAAAGGGCCTTTCGCTGACAAAATCCTAAAGATTACTGGCGTGTCAAATATCACCATAATGGACGATGCAAAGATTGGAATATATGATCTTTGCGACCTGATACCCGATTATTCGTCGTCCTCTATTCGAATTACATCTGGCTTTCCCATAGAAATCATCCTTGAGATCAAACAGAAGGGCTCCATACGCGTTCTGACAGCTCACGAATAGATTGTTCTCCTTATGTCGTACCTGCCTGATTCTCATCGCAAGATCCAACAAGTTAACCAAGTCTCTTCACAAAACAAAATATAGAGTCCGACTTTTCCAGGATGGTCAAATGGTTGTTCAGCGAGTCCGCAACGAGGTCCGCGACGCGAAGGATAATGAGCGTCGAGTTTGCGAACGAGCGTGAGTCGTTGAGCGCCCAGTGCCTTCGGTACGAGGAGGTACACACCAAGCTTCGCTTGAACTGCTCGCTTCGATTCGATCAAATGCGAGCGGAGAGGAGAGGTGCTTTGCCTCTAGTTAAGGTGGTAGGTCGAGGGCCTGAATGATGCGAGAACGTAGTTGGAGACCGGTTTCACCATCCGGGTCGTGGGAAAACGCGCAGGCGGGCTATACCATCACCGGCGGGACCGTGACCGCCACGACGGTGGTCGATCCCCGTGGAAATGTCACGACCACCCGCTTCAACAACCGCGGCTATCCCCTGACGACGAGCGACGCAGTGGGGCAAGCCGGCACCACCGTCCGCAACACGGCGAATCAAGCTGCCAGTTCAACCGATGCCTTGGACCGCACGACCCAATGCACGCCTAAGGGGTCAGGTCTTGCAATCATACATTTCCCCTGGTATGGTCTCGCCCCATGGCACGGCCCTTACGCATCGAATACCCTGGGGCGGTCTATCATGTGACCAATCGCGGGAATGCGCGGCACAATATTGTGGCAAACGACCGCGATCGTGCACAATTCCTGACGCTCCTTGCGCATGTCATTGGCCGATTTGGGTGGCTGTGTCACGCATACTGTCTCATGGACAATCACTATCATCTCCTGCTGGAAACGCCACGGCCCAATCTGTCACGCGGCATGCGTCAACTCAACGGCCGCTATACCCAAGCGTACAACCGTCGACACCAACGGGTCGGGCATCTCTTCCAAGGCCGGTTCACGGCGATTCTTGTGGAGAAGGACGCGCATCTCCTGGAGCTGTGTCGGTATGTGGTCCTCAATCCAGTTCGCGCCAAGATGGTGACGCATCCGCGCCTCTGGACCTGGAGTAGTTATCGCGGGACCGCTGGAGAGACGGCTGGCCCGGTATGGCTCACGATGGACTGGGTGTGGGGACAATTTGGCTCGCGCCTGCGGGAGGCACAACTCCATTATCGGCAGTTTGTCGCCGAAGGCCGAGGGGGACCGCGCCCCTGGGACCATGTGCAAGGGCAAATCTATCTGGGCTCCGAAGCGTTCATTGAGCAACATCAACCCAATCGCGTGATTCAGGAGATCCCTCGACGCCAGACACACGCGAAACGGCCACCATTGCATGCCGTGTTTCAGCGCCGAGGCCGAGAGACGCAGTTGATCGCTGTCGCCTATCGGCAGTACGGTTATCGGTTGCATGAGATCGCCACGCATCTTGGCGTGCACTATGCCACGGTGAGTCGGCGACTCAAGCAGGCAGAGCAGGCCCATGTATGATTGCAAGACCTGACCCTATCCGGATGTATGACCCTAATCCGGACCCCTACATCGGACACCTCCTCGGAGAATCCTGTCCCCAGTCAAAGGTGTCTGTCAAATCCGGGCCACCTCAACCTGACCCTAATCCGGATGCCTAATCCGGATGT
The DNA here is from genome assembly GCF_011405515.1 of Nitrospira sp. KM1. Taxonomy (NCBI): domain Bacteria; kingdom Pseudomonadati; phylum Nitrospirota; class Nitrospiria; order Nitrospirales; family Nitrospiraceae; genus Nitrospira; species Nitrospira sp. KM1. The sequence continues at coordinate 1,226,537 of NZ_AP022671.1, forward strand.
TCCCGATCTCGTATAGAAAGCGCGCCAGCGAAGAGTTCCATCATCACGACGGCGCTCACGAATTTCACGGTGCCTGGCTGGAAGGCTGGAACACGATGTCTTGGTGGTCGCCGGCGTTCGGCCAATCAATATACAGGTTTGTATCCAGGACGAGGCGACGCATCTCAGCGAAAGATTTTTCGAATCTGCGTGCGCCCCTTGGTACGCTTCAAGGCCTTGTCCAGCTCAGTTTCATCGACGACAAGGGTCAGCGCTCGCTCAATCGCTTCGGCCTCCGTTTTGACACCGAGAACAGATTTCGCGCGATCGAGCTTGCTTTGATCAAGCTGGAAATGCTTGTGCCGCAACATGGTGATGCCCATAACCGTTCCTCCTCTTGTCTTTTCGGGTGTACACGGTGCTAACAATCATGAACATTATCTATCAAGATGGCGGATGAAACGGTGTTAGGCCTCCTTACACATCCAGCACCACCCTCGCCTGCCATCGTTCTGCCTCCTGATTCACTTCATAGAGGTGCTTGGTGACGCCTTTCACATCGTTTCTCAACTCCTGCGCCGCCCGATTCACCGGCGCTCCGATCAACCTGGCGTTCAACGTCCAATGCCCCGCTTCGCTCGTCACGGTCAGCGGCGCATCATGGAAGACCACACCTTCCGCATCCTTCCAATAGACGATGTCCGAGAGCCAGTCGAAGAGCAGCGCTGACAAGTCGGATTCGCTCCGGTGAATCTCGCGCTGCCATACGGCGCCGATCGTACCGGGATCAGCCAGCGTCTCGATCAATGCCCGTGTCGCCCCAGAAAACAACTCCTCGACTGTATTTCCCTGCGCCTCGAAGGCGATATCCGCCACCGCAATGTCGTCGAGGAAACGAAAGGACCACGTCATGGTCTGGTTAAAATGATCCGAGAACGACTGGAACTTCGATGCGCGGACACGATTGTAGCAGGCCGCACACACCGGGCGCATCTGTGAACCCTACGATGGCAACGCGAGCCCGGCATCGGGTCGCAGAAGCCCGGTTCGTATGTTTTACTGTAAATGTGACGCGGATTGTTTTCAGCATGGGGCGTGGCACGTTCATGATTATCAATCGAGCACGCCGAAGACCAACGAGTGAATCTGTCCGAGAGAGGTTTCTCAGTGAAACGAAGATGGTGGCTTCTCCTCGTCCTGACAGCGGGGCTCTTCGTTATTGCAACCATTGCGCTCTTCTATATCGACGAACCGTTGCGCGTTTATGCCGAACGGCAGTTCAACCAGAACGTCGACGGCTACACCCTTTCGATCGGAAGATTGCGATTTCATCCCATCGGACTATCGGTGGACTTCGAAGAGTCCACATTGATTCAGAATGACCACCCCGAACCGCCCGTGGCGACGATTCCCAGGTGGCACGCCAGTATTCACTGGCAAGCGATTTTGAACGGCCGGCTGGTCAGCGATCACTATATCGACCGGCCCGTCCTGCGGATCACGCAAACGCAAGCGGCGAAGGAAGCGAAGGACGACAAGGGCTTGGCCGAGCGTGGGTGGCAGCAAGCCATCCTGTCCGTTTATCCCCTGAAGATCGACGTATTTCAACTCCATGAAGCGGACCTGACCTATGCGGATAATCCCAAGTCGAAGCCGTTGCATCTCAGTCGGTTGAATGTGACGGCGGAAAATATCCGCAACGTGCGTTCCCGGGAGCGAACATACCCCTCCACTGTTCATGTGGACGGAGAAGTATTCGATTCGGGGAACCTGGTCGTCGACGGGTCCGCAGATTTTCTGTCGGAGCCGCACTTCGGCGCCGATGTCGACGTCTCTCTGCAATCAATCCATCTGGACGACGTCGTTCCCCTCACGGGACGGTTCAATGTGCAGCTGCGCAAGGGGACGGTTTCCGGCAAAGGCCATTTGGAATATTCCCCGCACATCAAGCAAGCGCGGGTACTGGATCTCGAACTGGAGGGAGTGCGCGTGGACTATGTTCACGCGAGAAGCACGGCCCGCTCGGAGCTGCACGTTGCGGAGAAGACCGTCGAAACCGCCAAGCGGTTGAACAATCATCCCGAATGGCTGATCCGCTTGGACCGGGCCGTGCTGAGAAACAGCGAGATGGGATTCGTGAATCAAGCCGTGGACCCCGCCTACCGAGTTTTTCTCTCCGAAGTTGACCTGAATCTGGAAAACTTCAGCAACCAATTTTCGGAAGGCACGGCCCATCTCCAACTTACCGGAAAATTCATGGGCACGGGGCAAACCGAGGCCCATGCGACGTTCCGTCCGGAAACCCATTCGCCGGATTTCGAGATTCAGGTCAAGATGGTGAAGACCAAAATGCGGTCGATGAATGATTTATTGAGATCCTACAGCAACTTTGATGTGGCTGATGGGTTCTTCTCCTTCTTTTCGGAATTGAAAGTCAAGGATGGCACGATCGCAGGCTACGTCAAGCCCCTATTCAAGGATGTCAGCGTCTATGATCCGGACCAGGACAAGGACAAGTCCCTTCTCCAGAAGCTCTACGAGGCGGTGGTGGGAGGCACATTGGAGTTGCTTGCCAATCGGGATAGAAAGGAAGTGGCAACTCAAGCCGACGTGTCCGGAAAGATACAGAGACCGGAGACCAGCACGCTTCAGGTGGTCCTGAAGCTCATTCAAAATGCATTCTTCAAAGCGATTCTGCCGGGATTCGAGCAGGAAGCGAAGCGGGCCGGATGACGGAGACGGGCAGCTAGCCGAGTTCGAGCACCTTTGGAAAATCCGTCAAGTTGCGGCACCCGTCGGCGGTAACCAGCACCATATCTTCGATGCGGACCGCCCCCAGTCCCGGATAGTACAGGCCGGGCTCCACGGTCACGACATGCCCCTCCTGCAACAGCGATCCGGTCCGGCTGATGCGCGGAGCTTCGTGAATGTCCAATCCCACGCCATGACCGGTGCCGTGAAAATAGCCTTGCATGCGGCCGTTGACGAGGCCGGTCTTGTATCCGGCTTTTTCGAATCGATCGCAGATGCCGCGATGGATTTTCATGCCATCCGCGCCGTCTTTGATTTTCTCGATCGCTTCCTCCTGCGCGTCCTTGACGATGTGAAACAATTTGACCAGTTCCGGGCTTGGAGTGCCGCGGACGACGGTGCGTGACATATCGGCAAAATAGCGCGTCGTCGCGGAGCGCGGAAACACATCGAAAATGATGCTGCGGTGAGCGGGAAGCGGGCCGCTCCCTTCATTGTGCGGATCGCAGGCCTGCTCACCGCCGGCCACAATCGTATGCTGAGCCACGCAATCGGCTTCCATCAGCTTCACGTTGATGAGTTTCTTGATACGCTCGGACGTCAGGACCCCGCCGTCGAACCACAGATGACCGTCCTTGATGTCGGAGCGGCGCACGACCTCGTGCGCCGCAGCCACGGACTGCTCCGTCGCTCGTTGCGCCGCTTCGATGTGGCGGACCTCTTCACTCGTCTTGATCACGCGTTGCTCATAGAATGGATCGGGCTTGGCATGCAGATGGTAGCCCAGCTCTTGCAACCGGGACGCATGGCTGAATGGAAAATTCGCGGGCAGCAACAAGTGTTTAATCTTTGCCTCTCGCAGGACCACATGAACGATGTCGATGCTCCCGGGCGAGGCGACACCCTGGTCCCTGGCCCGGCGTTCGATCTCCGAATATGAGAGCACCCGATCGACGGAGGACTGGCTCTTGGCCCGGTCCATCTCCAAGTCGTTCATGACGAGTATCCGTTCGCCCTTGATTTCGAGATAGATGAAAGGATCGGGAGCGATGAACTTGGTGGCGTAATAGAGATTCGAATCCTGCTCGCTGGCGGCGATGAATACGGTGGCTTTATGGGATTGCGGCGATCGCGACATGGTACGGCGTCTGTGTTCCTTCTCCAGCGGAATCTAGCATGGGGCCGGGGGTCGGTCAAGAATCCGGGCCGGTCCAAGAATCGGTCGATTCTTCAAGAACTCCATCGTGCCGGGAAAGGCGCGCGGCAATGAAATCCGATGTCGGGCAAAGCGAAACGAGCGCCCGCTCGGAGCCGTACCGGACCCGGTTACGGAGCGGGGATGGCGTCTTTGGAGACGCCCTTGTTGTCATCCGGCGTGACGAGATCGATCGGCAGCATCACCGTGTTCTTGAGCAGATCGACGGCAAGCTGCCCCAGTCCCGTCAACCCCGTCGCAAATGATTTCATCGGCAAATACGTCACGTCGGGATCTTCGACGGCTCCCTTCACGGAAAACATGGCAGTCGCAAAACCTGAACGCTCGCCGGCAAAGAGCCGTCCGAAAAGCGGAATCGTCTTGAGAAACTGCGAATACGACCCGAACGGACTGACCGCCCAGATCATCTCGAGCTGGTCCGTCGGCAAATCATAATTGCCCGCGGCGGTGATTTTGACGATCGGACTGTCGATGATCAGATTCTCGGTTTCGACCAGGCCGTTGCGCATATTCAATGTCGAGGTGATCTTGTTGTAGGGCAGTCCTTCTTTTTCCAGATCGACTTTACCCTGCAGAACGGCCGGCAGGTTCAGGAGACTGATGATCTTCCATGTCGCACGTTGCTTGGATTTGAAGATATGACCGTGTTCCAGCAGAAGGTCCGCCCGGCCATTGAGTGAGGGAAGGACTCCGTGCGGATTGCGGCCGTGCCCGCGCGCGGTGGCATTGATCCGCAATTCACCGGTGATTCCGCTTCCCGCCTTGGAACCGAGCAGCTTCAGCATGTCTTCCACCGGAATGCCGGTCGCCCGCACTGAAATTTCCGCTTCAGCCGGCTCCAGGCGAGGCAGTTGGACGACAACCCGGCCCGCGACGTCTCCATTGGTCGATTGCCCGGCAATCCGATCGACGTCCAGCACACCGTCTTGAATGGTGATGCGGGCCGACAATCCTCCAAATTTGAGATGCTTATAGTGACCGCGGCTGATGGCGGCCGTGGCCCCGACTTTGCTCGTCGCAGCCAAAAATTCGAGGAATTCGCGAATGGGGGACCGCTCCCCTTTGGGGATGAGCAAATCGAGATCCATTTGATTGGATTCGATCTTCGCCGTGATGGCAGGCTTGGTCGCCCAGTTCCGGATCATCGCCTCGAGCGCCACGTCGCTGTCGAGAATCCGAAACGAGAGCCGTTTGAGTTCGGCCGCATCCCGCGCGAGCTGCAGACGGACATACAGATCCTGGATCGGCCCATCCGCTCCTTTTGCGTTCATCAGCCCGTGGCTGAGCGCCAGCCATCCGGCCGTCTTCCATGTCCGCCAATCCCGATCGCGGCCTTTGATATCGAGCGATAGTTCGACATTTCCGGCTTCGAATCCCCCCTTGACCACCCACTCGGGCACGCTGGAGAGTGAGATCGTACCGGTCGCCAGGGCCGCGTCGATGGAGAATCGTTCTCCCACCTGAATCTTGCCTTTGATGGGCAACCGAAGCGGGGGCATGTCGAACTGGACCCGCGTGAACGTGACAGCGGATTTCGACGTCACGTCCCCCTCGAACTCAATTGCGGCCGGAGCCCCGGTCGGCTTTTCCAGAATTCCCGTCCACAGAACCCGCGATTCCTTGAGCGCCACTTCGCCTCTGAAATGCGGAGCGGACGTCCGGCCTGACAGGTCGACCCCGACGATCGCCTTGCCTTCCAGCATCCCCTTGGGAACGGTCTGTGCGGGCAAGAGTTGAACCATATGCGCCACATCGCCGTTCACTCGCACAGACAAGTCCCGAAACGCACTGACTTCTCCGCCCGTCATCCCGCCCTGCACTTGCACGGCCAAGTCTCCGAGATAGCCGATCACCTGATCGAACTGCGTTTCCCCCTCCGACAGCACGAACCGGCCCTGCAGTTCGGTCAACCGTTCAGGCAACAATTTGTTATTCAGGCTCACGTGCTGCGCGGTAATTTCTCCTCCGGCAAACGTAATTCCGCCTTCCTGATTCAACGGGCCGACCATCCGAAAGGTCGGCCGTGCCATTCCCTGCACATCCGTCGACGATCCCAACACCTGCGAAAGTTGAGCCGATTTCACGGTGGTTGAAAGAAATTGCAACAGGTCCGATGCCGTCATCGTGCCTGCGATTTCCATTTCGAGCCAGGGACCGGCTTCCAGGAAGGACACCAAGGCCCTGCTCTCGTTCATCTGAATCGTCCCATACAGCCCGCTCAAATTATTCACTCGAATGCGCCCGGCTTCCACCTGCACGACCGCGGCAAGATTCTTGGCCTGCGTGTGGCTGTCACCGATCAAGGCCTGCCCGTCCTTGACGCGAAACTCCCCGGTCACCGACAGCTGCGGACCTTCGGCATAAGAGCCCGTGACCGTCGCCGACACGACTTCCACCTTGCCGTCGATCTTCCGATCCTTCATGACGCCGGGCAGCTGCGGATGAAACCACTGCGGCGGAACCTTCTCCAGAAGCTCGCTCAGCTGCACGGACGAGGATGCAAACGTAACCGCAAACGTCGGTTGTGCAGTCAGCAAGCCGGACAGATTCGCGCCGCCCGTGACCGCCAGCGGGCCAAGGCGCCCGGTAAGCTCCGACAGCACGACGTCGTATCCGGCGACCCCGGGGATGATTCGAATGCCGCTTCGGACGTTGATCACGCCGGTCACGAGTTCCGGAACCGGCCTCGGGCCGAAGAAATCCGCGACGTCACGCAGGCCCAGGCCGGACGCTTCGACATTCCCGTCGAATTGCAACAGGAGGGACGGCTTGGTCGGATCCGCCTCGGCCAGCCGCTGCTGATCGGCCCGCCGCAGGACGCCGGCCAGCGACATGGACGACGGCCCCTGCTCACCCGAATGATTCGCGGCGACGTGCACGTCGGCCAGCGCTCGCTCGGCATGAATGACGAATGACGCCTCCACGGATTCAAGCTTGGTGGCCCGCACGCCGTCCGGCCTGGCCTCATCGATCACATGGACGGTGCCGTGGACCAATGTCGCTTCCTTGATTCTGAAAATTCTGGTCAGAAACTGAAGGGCCTCTGCGTCGTTGCTCGGAACCGGATTGGGACGGTCCAGGACGTTCCAATGGCCGTGACGATCGCGCCTGAGCGTCAGCGTCGGTTCCTCGATCAGCAGTCGTTTTCCCACGACCTGTTTACGGAGCAGCGGAAGCAGCCGCAGAACCATTTCCAATTTCTTCGCGGACAGCAAAATCTGGTCGGAATTCTTTTCGTGAATGGCGACCTGTGTCAGCTCGAGGCGGATTTTGGGAAACAGCACCAGCTTGATCCGATGCACATCGATCTTGCGACCGACACTCTGCTCGAGCTGTTTAAGGAAAAAACTCTTGAGGTAGTCGTCGCCGGTTAACGAAGGGGATAAGACAAGAAACGCGCCGCCGCCGATGAGGACGAGGACGATAAGAAACACCACCACACGGGTTAAGGACACTCCATTTCTCCACGGCCATCAGATGCAGGCAAGTGTGATCATCTTACCGGATCAAATGGCCGAAATCTACAAGCCCGCGTCCCCACAGGGTTTTTTGGTTTCTTTCTCATGGGATTCTTAATGAGGATGGGATTTCAACCCGGTATAATCCGCCACGCTCATCCGATGTCCGAAGCACTGACGTGACGGCGCAACCTTCTACCGTGAGTTCCGTTCGCTGGCTGATCCTGGGGCTGCTATTCCTCACCAGCGTGGTCACATACATCGACCGCGTGAACATCTCCGTCACCGCCAGGCAGATGATGCCTGCATTCGGGTTGACCGACCAGCAGATGGGCTGGGTCTTTTCGGCCTTTGTCGCCGGGTACGCATTGTTTCAGCTTCCCGGAGGCTGGCTGGCCGACCGGTATGGGCCGCGAAAAATCCTGACCGGCGCGCTCCTCTGGTGGTCGTTCTGTTCCGCCTTCACAGCCATTGCCGCGGTTTCTCCGCTGGCAGAGTGGGTGGGGCTCCTGGGGGCCCTTGTCGCCGCGCGCTTTGCGCTCGGCGTCGGAGAGGCAGTGGCCCTCCCCTGTTTCAATCGCACCGTGGCGAATTGGATGCCGGCAGACGCGCGGGGGATCGGCATCGGCATCGCGATAGGAGGGATCGGCCTTGGATCGGCCGTCACGCCCCCGGTCGCCGCCTGGGTCATGGTGAACTGGAGATGGCAAACCGTTTTCTATCTCTCCGCTCTGATCGGCCTGCTCATGGCTGCTCTCTGGTGGTCGCTGGCGCGCGATAGTCCCCATCTCCATCCCTGGGTGAAGAACGAAGCGGCGGCGCGTCCACGCACCGTCCGAGTTCCGTCCACGGCGCATTGGAAAATACTCTTGGGCAACAGGACTGTCTGGTGGCTGGTCCTCAGCTATACCTGCCTCGGCTATGTCGCCTACCTGTATCTGTCGTGGTTTTATCTTTACCTCGTGAACGTCCGGGGTTTTGGAGTTCTGCAGGGAGGGATGTTCGCGTCGGCTCCCTTTCTCGCCATCTTGGTCGGGTGTCCGGCAGGTGGATGGGCGACGGACCGGTTGGCCGAGAAATATGGAATCACGATCGGCCGCGCGATCGCCGGAGCCTCAGGCATGGCGTCGGCAGGCTTGGCTATCACCTTGGGAGCCTACGCCGACTCGCCATTTCTGGCGATCGGCAGCCTGTCGGTGGGAGCCGGCTGCTTATATTTTTCCGTCGGCGCCTATTGGGCCTCGACGACGGACCTTTCCAAGGACCATGCAGGGACGTTGTCGGGACTCATGAACACCGGTGCCAATCTCGGAGGCGTCATCTCGCCGACCGTGACGCCATGGATAGCAGGGACATGGGGATGGCCTGCATCACTGGCGACTGCCGGCGCGGTCGCCCTCCTGGGCGCCGCATTGTGGAGCCGGATCAAGCCGGGAGATCCGCTTTTCGCCAGAGATGGCGTGGCCGACACCTCGAACAAACCGCAGCCATCCATCCGAGAATAGATCCTCGGAACCGGCCGGCCCTCTTGCCGCCGGAGCATCGCCCCTGTTAGATTTCCAGGCCATGGCGATGGAATTTCAGAAAGTAGACCCTCGTGTCACGATCTCTACGAAGTTCGGCGAGATCAAAATCCGCTTCTATCCGGATGCCGCGCCGCGCCACGTCGAGAACTTTCTGAATCTCGTGAAACTCGGTTTTTACGACGGGACGACGTTTCATCGGGTCGTGCCCGGATTCATCATCCAGGGGGGAGATCCGATGAGCAAGAATCCGGACCGTTCGCTGCATGGAACCGGCAGTCCCGGATACTTTCTCACGCCGGAGACAAGCGACCGGCCTCATAAACGCGGCGCTGTCGGCATGGCCAAGGTACCGCGCGAAAGCAACAGCACCCGCGACTTCAACGACAACGGTTCGCAGTTTTTTATCAGCGTCAACGACAACAGCGGGCTGGACCGAACCTATACGGTCTTCGGCGAGGTCTTTCGCGGGCTGGATGTGGTGGATAAAATCGTGGCACTGCCCCGTGACGAGCGCGACAATCCACTGGACTCGATCATGATGAAGCTGACGGTCAAGGAGTGACCGTCGGAAGCGAACGGTTGGATTCCGTCGAACGTACTTCGCGCAATTCCGGCACTTTGATCGCTGCGCGGGCCGCCGCATGCGCTTTGAGAGCGGGGTTGAGCAACATACCGGGATCGGCGTGCACGCCGATTTCCTCAACTCGACCGCAATATCGAATGACGTCATCGAGTGACGCGCGCCCTGCGGCGTCTTCCACCGCCTGCTTGAGGGTTGCGGCATAGCGGCTCGCCTCTTGGCAATGATGCACGATGGCTTTTGCGTCTCCCATGCCGCCGTGCGCCACCATTTCTTCGACGTTCTTCATCAGCGCCTCCCGCTGCTCCTTCACGTCGACCGCCGCTGAATCGGCAGCCGCTGCGTGATGACAGACCGCCATTGACGACATCGCAACCATGGCAGCGGCAGGTAGAATCAGATAGACCGGATCCTTCCTACGCCCAGCGCCGAATTCCGCCTGACTGAACCTCCTGAACATTTCCTAATATCGACCTTTCAGGGCGAGCGGAACGGACGTGAGCTCGCGATAGAGCCGATGGAATGCCTCGGTTGTCAACTCGGGATCTTGCAGACTCGCCAATGCCGATGCCTCGATGGGATATTCGACTGTGTCATCGAAATTCGACGATGCAATCGTGACGAAGCGCGGAGGGAACAGCCGTTCGGGCAACAGTATGTTAATGCCGAGATTGTATTTCAGCGCCAGGCGGATGACTTCACGCGCTCGGTCGGCCGGTACATCGCGCCCCAAACCGATGTTTTGCGGCGGCTGGCCGCGCTTGACAAATTGAAAATGCGCATTGTGGAAACCAGCCTGCGCGAACTCTTCCTTAAGCGCTGCGGTCGAATGCCGGTACTGATTGGCCAACACGACCTCGATACGGCTGACCCCGGAAACCGGTACGTCATTGGCAAGAACTCCCGCCGCGATCGTTATAACGGTCGCGGCGGCGACCGTCACCATCATCCGCAAATAGAACGTGCGTGTCATCACTTGTCTCCAAACGCAAAGCGAACCGGGGTCGACGCACCGGCAGTAATCGTCACGTCCTGAGTCTTTTCACCCAAGGTCGGATGCCAGGCGTGGATTCGATAGCTTCCGGCCGGCAGGTCCGCAATCGTGAACGTGCCTGCCATATCGGTGATTGCATAATACGGATTATCCACGGCCAGCCCGTGCCCCTGCATGTAGGGATGAAACCCGCATTGCATGATCACGCCGTGTCGATTCCCGGTAAAATGGATCAGATCGCTGGTGCCGGACCGAGTCAGCGCAGGGCGGTGGAACATGATGAACACGTGCTCGTTGTCCCGCTCGTAGATCTGTAGATCGTGCGCGACCGAATCCAAATTCGTCACGGTCAGCGGATGCCCGTCTCTCATCACGGATACCGCCGGGACGAACTGGCAGATATTGGCTTCCAGTTTCGTTTCCTTCAGTTCGAACGGCTTGCCTTTCTGAACACCCTCGATCGTGACGATGACGTCCTTGAGTCCCTGCCGGTCACCGACCAGCACGGAACGCAGCTGCCGGTACCCCGAGCCGTCCGAGAGTGCTCCGCAATAGACCCGATCGGCATAGCGGCGCAACTCAAACGAGGATGGAGCCGGCAGCACCCCAATAAATTGGACCGTTCCCTTCACGGTCCCTCCGTTCGACACGGTCGTTTCTTCATATGCCGATGCCGTGACGGCTGTCAGGCCTAGCAGGCACGCCATCATGGCTGCCTGCAGGCGAGTGAATCTCCGTTCATGCCACAATGCCAATTTCCATTCCATAAGAGACCCTGCTGAGTATGGCAGGCAGCGTCTTTTCAGAAAGACGCTGCCTGCTCCATGGTTATTTCGAACCGAATGAGGTGGTCGACACGACCGCTCCTCCCTCGTCCGCATGCTTGACCGGCGGAACCTGAGGCGTCAACGGAAGAATCCGTTGATCCTCGACCGGCAGGACCTTGAAGAGGCCCCACTGCCCGGCGTTGGCGAATGCCGGCCGCTGATTTTTCCACAAATAGTCGCCCACGATCTTGTTCGGTCCGCCTGCACCGCCCGTCAAATAGGCGTTGATGATTTCCGATCCGCCGAACTCCATGGTGCTGACTTGATCAGCGCCCTGCATATAGGGCTCGTGCGGCCATTCGTGCCCATCGACGGTAAACAGCTGGACCTGTTCGCTGAACGCGCCCAACACGTGAATCGAGACCGGATCACCGACATGCGCCTGCAGCAACGGCGTCGTTGGTGTCTCGCCGGCCTTGACGCAGGCGAAGATTTCAGGAATTTCGCATCCTTTTTCCATGCGCCAGGCCGTCGGCTCCGAACGGTAGTTCACCGCTGTGATGCCGGCCACCTGTTGGATGTAGGGCATGAAGCTGACGCCCACGATGTTGTCCTCGTCTTGGAACATCAGCGAGAAATCCCTGTAGTTGGCCCGATTCTCATTTCCCGGAAGCGTACGATCAACCAGCACGTCCGCCCGCCAGCTGCTCTTCATCGTGATGTCGTCGCTCGTGATCGGATCGCGATAGCGCGATCCTTTGGGTCCGACGATCACCGACCCGAACAGTCCGTTGCGCGGATTTTCGACCACATTCCCCCAATCCTGGACGAGTGCAGCTAATTCGCCGTATTCCGGATGGGCGTAAAACGTGTAGGTCTTCTTCTCGCCCGGTCCGATCGTCTGATCACCCGGATTGTTTCCGACGTTGGCGCCGAACGAATCTTTTGGATCGAACGCCATCATATCGATGTGGAACCCGGCCCGTTCCTTGGCCATCTCGTTCTTGAGATTGACCTTCATGCAATCGCCGACGTTCACGTGCAACGTCAACGGGCTCGGTCGCAACTCTCCCGACTTGACCCGGCCGCGATCGCCGTCCAGGACGTACATCTTGCCCTGTTCGTTGCCGAAAACCATCTTTCGCTCGAGATCGACTTCCATGACACCCGGCGCGCCCTCGTGATACCGGATGTTCTGATCGACCGCCGACACGTTGAACGTCTTCACGGGCGCATCCGCCGGACAGACCGACGGTGCCGACTTTTGAATCTGCTCGCGGCTCGGCAGCGGCTTCAGATCGCCCTGCAGTTCGTCGAACACGCGGAAGATCCCCCAGCTGCCTTCGGCAAAATGCGACGCCCGGCCGCTGTAATACAGGTAGTCGCCCGCTTGTTTCTGCGGACCGCCTGCCGCCGGGATGGCTGGATCGTACCGTTCACCGATGGCCAGATGGATCGTGCTGCGCGGCATCGCCGTCGTGCCGTACCGCTCCATCGGGAACCAGTGGCCGGTCACGTGCCAGGTGTGCACCTCGTTCGCCGAGCCGACGAGCGCGCGCACCAGAATCGGATCGCCCAGATATGCCCGCAACAGCGGCGTCCCCGGGTCACCGTGAATGCCGGACACAAAGAGCTTGGACGGATCGGCATTGTTCATGAGGCGCACGCTCAGCGGCTCCACCCGCATGCTGTAGCCGCTGCCGGTCGTCGCCTCTCCGCCGTTCAAGAACCACATGGCCGATTTATTGATGCGCTCCGGGAATTGATGGGAGGGTGGTCCGTCCACCGTCACCGCGCCCATCCGCGCCTGTGGATTGTCGGTCATGATCAATTCCGCACTCCGGGCATTGCTGTCCATGATGTGCATCATGACTTCACGGAAGCTTCCGCGAATATGTGCGGAGACCGGCTCCAGCGTATGGATGTCCGCGATAGGACCGCTGCGGATTTCCTTACCCGTCACCGGATCATGATAGGTCGACCGCGGCGGTTCGGTAATAAAGGCCGAGAAGAGCCCGTGTCCCCAGGTATCGGTCCCGAACACGTGATCGTGCCAGTAGACGGTTCCGAAATCCGAATCCACATACCATCGCTCGCGGATGAACTCGACACTGGTGATGTCGTTCTTTTTGTGCGTGTACTTCAGCGGCGCGTCAAAGGTAATCGTGTTGCCCTTGATCTCCTTGATACGCGCGACTTCGAAATACTTCGGATCATCCATCCCGATTCCCAACTCGGTATTGGGATGGTATTTCGACGGATTTTTCACCGTGATGCTGCGGGTGCCGGCCTTCGTATCGGCCAGAATGACCGTGTTGCCGGGCAACGGCATCCCTTTATCTGGTTGTGGATCTTCCAGCATGGTGAACGCCCGCAGCGACATATCGTACGAGAAACCGATCGTCGGACCGTCGGACGCGCTGGTATCGAACTGGAAGAAGTGGGGATGGAGGTTGATCTTGTTCGCCCATCCCGTCCGTGCATCATCGGGAATTTCGTTTTTGAAGATGATGTCGACGCAATCGTACACGTTGCCGCGGATCACCAGCGGCACCTGCTTCTTCGGATTCTTCCTGACTTCATCCTCTTCTTCGTGCAGGACGAAAATCATGCCGATCGGATCCACGATGGCGGCGGATTTCGCCGTTGCGGGCTTCAAGGTAATCGGCAGCGTAATCGAATGGATGGTGTAGAACTTCCGAGGAGAATTCTCGGGGCAGAGACTCCACGGCCCCTGCTCGCCCGGCTTGGCCTGCTCCGTGCTGCGCGTCCCGTCCTCGCGGACCCGGAACGGCTCCAGCCACGGCGCGCCGCCGTGATTGGGCGCGAACGGCGGCCGTTTGCCCAGGTGCGGGCGGAGCCATGGGAACGCCAGCTTGCCTGTCTGAGGATCAAAGGTGATGGCCGGACGCTCGTTCGGCGTCGGTGAGGCATAGTCCGCCCACTTGTGCGGAGTCTCCGGCTCGTTCATTGCCATCGTACCATCCCATTTCCAGTTCACGACCGTCGCATCATGCGCCTTCGCCTGCTTCACTTGATCTTCTGTTTTTCCTGGAAGACCCTGGGGAGGCAACATGTATTCGACCCAATTCTTGATCGACACCTTCACCGGATTGGACTTCCAATCCGTCTTGTCCTTGGTGATCTCATACTTTTTCCCGCCATACCAATCGACGGTGGTCCCGACCAACTTGTCTGAGCTGACGGCAAGCTTGATCTTGCCCTTGCGATCAGGCAGCTCCGCCAGCGGCTTCATGACATCGGTCTGGAACCCGGGCGATTGCAGTGTGTTGTAGACACGCCAGAATCCCCACATGCCGGTGACATAGTGCTGCGGAATGTGGCAATGGAAAACGAACTCCCCGGCGAGCGCCTGAAGACCTCCCGACCCGCCTTCGGTCACCTCATCGTAGATCTCCGATGGACCGATCGATTGGACGTCGAGGCGATCCGACGTATCGCTGATCGGCGGGAATTTCACCGGACCGTTCTTTGACAGTGTCGGATCGAGCTTGCTCGTTCCCGGCTGTCTGGCCCATCGAATCGAGCCTCCGTGCAGGTGATGCGAGTGGACGATTTCCGATCCACCGATCATACGGAACTTGGCCGGATCGCCGAGGTAAGAACGCGGAATCGTCGTGGCCGGATCGCCAAAGGTGTAGGAACCGTAGCCCTGAGATTCATCGGCAAAACCGACGAGATGAGCCTGCAGTTCCAGCCGAGTTCCATGCGGCTCGCTCCGATAATTCAACAGGCGGGCGGCAGGACGATAGGTATCAGTGTGAGGATCGCGTTGCGGCAGCATATCGCCACGGCGGTCCAACAGGCGGAAGGTTTCGTCACCGGCTTCATGGTAGAAGATCACGAACTCTCGGAAATCCGAGCCGTTCCCCACGTCGATCATCGCCTCCCACCCGCTCTTCATTTCTTCTGCCGTGAACGGGCTCAAGAACCTTGAACCACGTGGCTCAATCACAATGGATCCCAGCATGCCCAACGAATATTGCTCTCTGGTGGCATGGCTGTGAAACGCCCGCCCGCCTTCCTGGAGGTCGATCGGGACATACCATTCGAACTCGCCGGTCTTTCCGGAAGCCACGAGCGCATCGGGGTTGTTGGCCGTCGCAGGTTTCCCCGTGCTCGCGACCAGCATCTGCGAACCGTTGACGATCATGTTGGTGGGCTC
The DNA here is from genome assembly GCF_011405515.1 of Nitrospira sp. KM1. Classification (NCBI taxonomy): domain Bacteria; kingdom Pseudomonadati; phylum Nitrospirota; class Nitrospiria; order Nitrospirales; family Nitrospiraceae; genus Nitrospira; species Nitrospira sp. KM1. The sequence continues at coordinate 1,241,994 of NZ_AP022671.1, forward strand.
TTCCGCAATTTCGTTCTTCAGCGTGATGCGCAGACAGTCGCCCTGATTGGCCCGGATGACCAGCGGCTGAATCAAGTCGCCTTGCAGACCGTTGGACACAGCGCCGCCGGAAAAAGTCGGATCGTCGCTTTCGCGAGCCGCCTTGTTCTTCGCCTCTTCTTCGCGGACGCCCGCCACGTGCTCGCTCAGCACATACATGTAGCCGGGATAAAAATCGCCGAATCGATTCACGGTGATCTCGACATTGATCGCGGACACGTCGTAGGCCCGGATCGGCGCGGTGGCCGGACAGCGGGTGCCCTGAGTGACTTTCACCTTGTCCGGATCTTCCGCGACCAACAACACGCCCTGTTGCATGGCGTGCGCGCCCGCGCCTTGGAACGGGCCCTTGGTCTTCACCTCGCGCTCGATTTGCTCGACCGCCTTGGCCATCTTGTCCTGCAATACCTGGCCGGCCTGCGCGTGCACCGGCACCGCAAGGTCGTCCGTCTGACCTTCAATCATGTGTGCGTCATGCGACATGGCCGCCCATGCCGGGAGCAACCCCGCCAGCACAAGTCCTGCGGCGAGTCCTGCGACTGTAACCCGTCCCCCTCGTGTTGAGATTCCCATACCTCTGCCTCCTCTAAGACATGCCTGAAAAAAATCAACTCGACATTCGTACGATTAAGTAGTCTGGCGGAGACCAATTATGCATTGGCGGGATACTTTGGAGGCCAGTCCATGGTTTCCCGACCTCCGCCAGACAGTCCATTACCACTGCTGCGTCACGCTGCCATTCTGAGAGCTTCGCACGTTGCGAGGCCGTCGAACGACTATTGCGCGGGGTGAAGATCGATCACGCTGCCGGCTTCGTTCAGTTCCGCCTTCACGCGCGCTCCATCTTTGATGGATCCTGTCATTTCCAGTTTCTCGAGCGGGAAGGACTGCTCGCCTTCAGACGTTCTCAACTTGATAATCTTTTCTGGTATTCCGATAGAGATCACTTCTCCGGTGATATACCGATGCGCCCCACGCGTTCCGGGAGGATGGACCTCCAGCACCATATTGTTTTCATCGATGATGACTGTTACTTCGTCGCCGACTTTGGGAAGATCGTGGCCATGTCGATGCGCCCGGTTCTCGTTTAACTGGTATGTGGTCCCGTCGGGGACCTTCACCGCGAGCGCGCCCCCTTTTTCAACGACCATGCCCTGCAGACTCCGGTGAGCGCTCTGAGTTTTCGGCTCAGCCGCTCCTGCGTGCGGCGCCAGCAACAAGAGCAGTACAGCGAGTATTCCTTTCATGATGACATGTTGCATCAATCCTCCAGAGCCATCACATCCCCAAAAGGCACCAAAACGGCGGGTTGATTAGATTTCTGTGCAGCATGCCGATCGCAAATCCCGTTCCGGCCTTCGAGCCGAAAGTTTTTACGGGTTTAAAAGGGCTTTTGCTGGAATCGCGATCGTGAACGAATTCCGCGATGGGGCGCACGCGCCCCACTCAGAATAGAGAGCGAAAACAATCTATTGATATGTTGGGTGATTTACGTTTTCAGAAGGAATGACGAGAATGGGGCACGCACGCCCCATCGCGACGTATCACGATTACGGCGAACTCAGAACGCCCCGCGCAAGCCGTGCTTTTTCACCATTCGTTCAATGGTCTTCCGATCGACACCGGCTTCGCGCGCCGCACGGCTCATGTGCCCATCGTTACGTTTGAGGAGATCCATCAGAAAGTTTCGCTCGAAGGTTTCCACCGCCTGCTGCTTCGCCTGTTTGAACGACGCCGCCTCCGTCAAGACGGCATTGGGCTGGACACCCGCCAAGAGACGGTCAGGCAAATGAGCACTCATGACGGTGTGGCCATCGACCAAGACAGCCGCGCGTTCCATGATATTTTGCAGCTCCCGGACGTTGCCGGGCCAGGGATACCGCATCAGCACATCGGCGGCCGAGGGATCGATCATGGGGACGGATCCCGCTTCAGGGCGCACCCGATGAACGAATCGTGTCACAAACTCGTTCGCCAATAGGAGAATGTCCCCCTCCCGTACGCGCAATGGCGGGAGCGCGATCGGAATGACGTTGAGCCGATAGTACAGATCTTCGCGGAACGTCCCCTGCCGGCACAAATCTTCCAAATTTTGGTTGGACGCCGCAATGACCCTCACGTCCACGTGCGTGAATTTTGTCCCGCCGACCCTTCGCACCTGCCGTTCCTGCAACACGCGCAGCAGCCTGGCCTGCAAATTCGGGCTCATTCCGCTGACTTCGTCAAGAAAGATCGTTCCTCCGTGAGCGACCTCGAACAATCCGGGCTTGGCGATATGCGCTCCTGTAAATGCGCCCTTTTCATGGCCGAACAGTTCCGATTCCAACAAGGAGTCGTTCAGGGAGACGCAGTCGACCGGAATCAATGCTCGCTCTGTCCGCCGGCTCGCCTTGTGAATATACCGCGCCAACATTTCCTTCCCGGTCCCGCTTTCACCATACACGAGCACGTTCGAATCCGTGGGCGCAACCCGGTCGGCGAGCGCCAACACCGCTTTCATCGAAGCGCTGCTGCCGACTATCTGAATGCCGCCGGAGGATCCGGACGATGAGGGCCGGGCCGCGACGCTCGCCGAGCGGATAGTGGCAGTCGCCTGACCCCCGGCTTCGGCATCGAACGCCCGGCGTACGACCTGAAGCAATTCCTCGCCCGTAAACGGCTTGGTGATGTAGTCGAACGCCCCGTAACGCATGGACGTCACAGCGGTCTCGATCGTGGCATGAGCCGTCAACAGTACGACTTGGACGGCCGGATCCACTCGCTTCGCGGCCGTGAGGACTTCAATGCCGTCCATCTTCGGCATACGAAGATCGGTCAGGACCAATCCGGGATGCTCCCGTTCGAGAAGCGCCATGGCCTGGCCCGGATTCGACGTGGCCACACAATCATAGGGGACGCGGCTCAGGATGCGCCGGCAGTTCTCCAGTGCATCCTCTTCGTCGTCAACGATCAGGATTTTGCCTGCGATTCCCATGGAGTCTCTCGCTCAGTGACCATGGAGCGCCCGACAGCGGGCAGGACCACGGTAAAGACGGCTCCGCATTCGACATTCTTGGCTTGGACTCGTCCACGATGCTCGGACACGATGCCATAGGTCAGGAACAAGCCAAGTCCGGTGCCCTGGCCGGCCCGCTTGGTGCTGAAAAAGGGGTCGAAGACCCGGCCGATGATGGTATCGGGGATTCCCGGCCCATTATCTGCCACATTGATTTCCACCCACTGCTGCCCTTCCATCTGCACGACGGACGTCTGTACCAATACCGTTCCGGCATTGCCGTGGGAGCTGACCGCGTCGATGGCGTTGTTGATGAGATTGAGCATGACGGTTTCCAGCCGGTCCCGGTCGCCCATGACCGGCGGGAGAGACACCGCCAGCTGAGATTCGAGCCGTACGGGCAGCGCCGATACCCGCTCGCTCGCCATGACCAGACAGCTGCGGACGATCGTGTTCATCTCGACCTGCTTGAGCGTGGACACGGTGCCCCGGGAAAACGTCAGGATGCTTTTCGTCACGCGCACGATGCGTTCGGCATGCGATCTGATCGTCATGAGATCTCGACGGACTTCACCCGGCATCGGCAGTCGAACGGCATCGGCTTCCATGCATTCGATGCGGTTGAGAATGATGCCCAGGGGATTGTTGATCTCGTGGGCGATCCCGCTGGCGACTTTGCCCAACGTTGCCAGGCGTTCCGCCAGTTCGAGACTCTGCATGTGCTTGGTAATTTCCTGTGTTTTTTCTTCCACGCGATGAGACAACTCGCGATTGAGCCCTTCGAGCTCCGCACGCGAGGCTTTCAGTCGATCCGCCATTCGATGCACGGCCTTGGAGAGAACTTCGAACTCGTCGCCGGTCGCAATATTGATCGGCCGGTCGTAGGTGCCTTGGCTGATCGCCTCCACGCCCCGCTGCAACAGATGAATCGGACGCACGATTCTGGTGGCGACATAGCGGCCCATCGCCCACAGGAGGAACAGCATGACCAAGCCGATCGCCGCCAAATTACGAACCTGGTCGCGAATCGGCGCATAACTTTCCCCCGGTTGCTGCCTGACAAAGACGTGCCATGAATTATCCGGCAACTTCAGTCCGGTCACCGGCGCATAGCCGACGACGGTATCGGAGGCGCCGTGTCCATCGTCTTCCGCAATGGCCCATCCCGGGTCCGACGACACGATCATGGCCATCAATTGGCTGGGAATCCGATGCGCCTCGCGGGCGAGTATCGGACACACGAGCGGCTGTCCGGCCGCATCGAACAACATGGCGTGCCCTGTCTGTCCGATCTGAATCTGCGCGATCATGACAAAGAGGCCGTCGAAACGATACGACGCGATCACCGCGCCGATGACATCGTGTTGATGGTCGTCAAGGATCGGCACGATCACGTCCATCGTTTCATCCGAAGCCTTGAACGTGCCCTCTTCCGCGGGAATGAGACCGCTCAAGTAGACCGGCTCATTCCCACGACGTATGGCGGTCCACCAGGCTTCATTTCCAAAATAGTACCGATCGGGCTCCGAACTGGCCGCGACTAAAGCTCCGTGCCGGTCCAGGATGAGCAACCCGACAATCTTGTCCCCGTCCCGTACTTTTGTCTCCATGAGAAATCGAGAGAGTTCTGAATTCAACAGGGACGTGGAGAAGTTGCTGCTCTGTTCCCATGAGTGCATCCTGTCACGGATCCGTCTTTCGACGCCCTTGCCGTCGGCGGGATAGGCGGCATTGGCTTCTTCGACCGGCTGCCGCACGCGGAGCGGGGCGGAGCCCAACAACCGAATGTTGCGGATCTCGCCTTGCACCAGCATCCTCACGCGCTCGGCCGCCTGCACAGCCACGGCCTGTAGATTTCCGCCGATGACGTCGCGCAGGGATCGCATGCCGGACACGTAGGCCAATACAAGGCCGATGACCAGCGGGATACAACCCACCAGCACGATGGCCCAGACAATTCTCCCGCGGATGGTTCGCGTTCTCATACCTTCCCGACCGAAGTGCACTGCATTCTACGCAACGCCCCGGCACAACTTCCAGACTACAGGGGGGAAGCACACGTTGAAGGCCTCGCGCAGGCGGCTCAAATAGTTCATCCAACAAGGCCGCAGAAAGCGCGATGCTTGCGGCGTACCGTTCCGGTACGCCGCAAGGAGATGTGCGACAGAGAACGACGTTGGAGGGCTATTGCAGCGGCCTGCCTAGAAGAAGGACATGCTGGCAAAGGTGACGGTCGAATTATACTGATCCGTAATGCCTCGATCGTAGCGCAACACCTGGCCTTTCTCGGCCTGAATGACCCTCAATAGCGTGTAGATCGGCGAGAATCCCGAAATGCGCCGCTGATCACGCTCCTTCTGGATGTATCCGGCGAATTCCTCCGGTTTAAGTTCCTCGACGAACTTCAGCATCTCAAGATCGTACTGCATAGAACGATGAAAGGAAAAATCGGTGGGAGGGGCGCTATCGCCATAGCGCATGCCGAGGTGGGCGAGTTCGCCTGCCGCGATCAGACAGATCGACTTCTCGCTCGTCGACAGGACCTCCCTCAAGGCATCCACAAACCGGTCCACTTGTTGACGAACGGACGGGTCGGAGAGACTTGCTGCTGAAAAGGAGCAGAGAACCGGCACAATCGTAAACGGCTTCGATGAGCCGGCCACCGTTTGCAAAAACGGCAATTGAAATTCGATCGCATGCTCCGCTTGATGCGCGCGATCTTCGACAAAACAATCCGGTACTACCGCCCGCAACCGGCTGATTATCGCCTGATCCGCCTCCACGGATCCGAGCGGGGTGTCGAAATCCTTGTCCGTCACCGCATAAAGATGCTCGAGACCCGCATGGGCGGTACCGAAAACCACATAGGTGTCGGGCTGCTGGGCGTCCTGTAATTCTTTATACGCCCAGGCATAGATGGGGCCGGCCTGCTTCAGATCGAACGTCGGCGCAACCAAACCCTTGATGGGCTTCCCCTTGTTCTCCGATGGTTTGAAGTCCGGGCCTTCCTTTGACGTGAAGAAGCCGTCGATCTGTTTACGCAGCTTGACGCCGTCTGTCTCGTAGCTCTTTCCTGCGAACGCGGCTGGGCGTGACGGGGCGTCCCGATAAGCCGATGCGGCTTGTTGCTTGGCATCCTCGAAACGCGGGCCCTCGAGAAACAACTTCGCATCCAGATCGGCCACGAGACGTTCCACCTTGTCCGGCATCAGAAACTCCCCGAATCGCTTGAGGTAGAGTCCGGTGATGTCCTGAAGCGAATGCTCCCCGTCAAAGTGCTGGATGATGAAAAAGTAATTGAGCGGGAGCACCAGTTTTTCCGCACTGAGGCCCGTCGGATCCCATAAGACGACGTATTGTTCTTCTCCTTCTTTGATCGGAGAGAACTGCAGATTTCTCAGCACGGGAGACGGCGTGGCGTCTTTGGTTGTTCCGGTTGTCATACGGCTCCTTGCAAAGAACCGCTATTGTATCCAACCGGTTTCCCCGGCTGCAATGGGATGTCGCGGCGCAAGGAGGGGGGTAGCATACGGAAGCTCAGGGGAAACTGGATGCGCTACCGAACGTCCGGCGGCTCGCCCTGCCCGCGCCGATTCAGGATGACGAGCGCGATGACCGTGACGAGGAAGAGCCAGACGGTGGGGCGTCCGTAGGATGCGTCGGAAAATTCGATCAAATCGGTCAAGCGTCCGATCAACAGAGACATACGGGCCATCACGGTATAGCCGAATGCGGCGCCAAATGAGATCATCAGGAATACGATTCCCGTGCGCGCGACGACCCTTCCTGTTCCACGGTGCTCGATGGAAAAGAAGAAGTAAAACAGGACCGAGCTCACGCCGATCAGGATGATCACCGCGTTCACATTGCTCGCCGGGTTGAGCAGATTCATCGAAAAACCGAGTCCGTCGGCGCCGGACATCGAAAGCAGCGGCCGGACGGTATCTTCGATCTGCTTCAGAATGAATGATGAGATCGTACGCGGAATGGCCAGGCCCGATCCCACGCCCACGATGAACGCAAACGCATAACGCGACAGCCATGCCGCCTTCGGAACATATCTCGTCAGCATCAGCATCCCGATCGCGACCGGGATCAGCAGGGAGAATTCGCCCTCCTCGAGTATCGGCTTCACGATCAGGTGCATCACGACCGTGTCGTAGGCTTTCACCACGGTGTATCCGACGGACACCCCGACATAGAGGTGTTCGGCAAGCTTGAAGAGTGGATTGTCTTTGTACAAAAAGGAGAAGATAAATAGAGTTAACCCCGTCGCCACCCACGCCCCCAATACCGTGGCATCCATCGACTGCCGCTCCTATTAGACCTGACTGGCCCGCCGCGCCGCGCGGCGGAGCGAGAAATAGAAGATGTTACACAAGATCACGAGCACGATGATCGCCATGTGAGTCGCCGACTGGGCGTCCATGCCGGCAACGGCCCGGCCTTTCTGCCCGATCAAGCTTTCATATTCTGCGGCGCCCCGCAGCCCGCCGATCAGTCCATTGATCTGCCCGCTTCGCAATAACGGATACAGTCCCGGAGCCATGACCCCCGTGCAGCCCCCCGCCAATTCGAATTTATACTTGTCTTTCCCGAATACGTACCAGGCTTCTACCCCGGGAACACCGGCCCCCAGGCTGATCGCGTAGCTCACATCTTTCAAGCTGTGCACGCCGTCCAAGACCGGGAGTCCCTTCGTGGATTTGCCTCCGTAATCACTCGGAAAGGCGTTGTACAGATCCTGCCCCATGTTGATGATGACCGCCGATCCGCCCGGACTCCAACCGAGGAAAACATAATCGGTTCCGTTGGTCTTCCCTGCTTCCTGCGCGACTTGTGTCAGAATCTGATCAGCCAATCCGGTCCCGGTCACCCACAGCGTCATCACGACGACCCGCAGATTCTTCTTGAAGGCATGGCGCAATATGGCAATCGCTTGCGGCTGCAATTCTGGCTTCGAGGCAGGGTCAAAATCAGCCGAGAGGAGGAATACCGACCGTTCGGGAAGCGATTCGATATAATCGAACACGCTGCGAACTTCCGGAGAGGTTTTGATCGGCAGGCCGACCGGGTACAACAGCGGAAGAAGCGTGCACAGCGCAATCACCAAGAAAATGATCCGCCGGTCTATGCTGAGCATGCGTTCCGCGAAGGTCATCGTAGGCAGATCACCAAGACTCGGCCATTCGTGCGGCCCGGATGGGAACAGGAGGTCACAGTCATTCCTTTCCGCCGCCGAGGTACGAACGCTCCACGCCGAAAATGATTTTGAACGACAACGCGACAGCGCCCAAGCTGACCCCGATCAAGATGGCCCGGCGGACGGAGGCATTCAGCACGTTCAGAATCCACTGGGAGATGTCGCCGGTGGCGGGAATCAAGTATTCGCCCAAGGGCACCCGCCCCATCATCACGATGATCGCCGCCACCAGCAGAACGGCAGCTTCCCGGCTCCTGGCTCGAAACGATCGATAGGCGGCCGACGCGATGAAGAAGGCCAGGATGGCAAACATGGTGCCTTGCAGCGGGACCATCATGAATGAATACACCCACCCGAAGGCCGTAGGGGCGCCATCGACGCTCTCCTTCCCGTTGGCCCAGAGGCCCACGATCACCGTGCCCACGATACCGGCATAGAGCACCAGACTATAGCCCCAGCCGGCTTCTTTCCGTCTGATCTTCGTGGCATGCAGCTGGAACAGGCTCGTCACGCCCAAGACCAGGGCGAAGCCGCCTATAATTTGCAGCCATTTGGTGACGGAGGTGAGCAGTTGCTCGGATGCCGGATGCGGCACGTAGTACTGGGCGGCAAAGATCAGCCCGGTGAGCATCGTAATGAGCAGCGGAAGCTGCTTCCGGAGAAAAATCATTTGAGATCCTTGAAGAGATCGAGAACCAGCTGAGGCCATGCGGCTCCGGTGGCCACCCCGATCGTCGCCAGAACGGTTCCAACGGCGACGATGCCCAAAATGACCGCCTTCCCGATGTCCTGTCCCCGCAATGTCCCGATTTGGACGGGCTCCCTCGAGAGGTAGGCGCTGGCGGCGTACAGCTCTTCGCCGATCAAGGTATAGTCACACGTGGTCACGAAAAACGGCAGTTGATGATCGGAGTCCGTCCCGGCAATTTGAATGGCGCCCGTGCTCGCTCCCGTTTCCGTCAGCAGCAATGACTCGGCAAAGTAGGAACCCATGAAAAAATTTGCCGCGGGTTTTTTTCGGAGCATGATACCGTCTACCGAGGCGGTGTAGCTGAATTGGTCTGACGTGATAAAGAAATTCGCGTCATCCTTGAATAAATCCGGCTTTCCAGCCTCGAGATACGCTTGCTTGGTGATTTCCTGGCAGACCGCCATGGTAATCGGATCGCGGTGGGGCACCATCAACTCCGTCTCATACGCGGCCGCCCGCTTGGCGACGCGACCGAGAATAACCGCAGCGGCAATGGTCGATGGATCGCTCATATCGTGGGCACCGGTCAGATACAGAATCGGTTTTCCCAATTCGGTGGATCGCCCGATGGCCTCATCGACTGCATCGAGCCCTGCGATGCGCCGCAGGAAAATCTCATTCCGTTTCGCATAGTTGATGGAATAAAACACCAGGGCGCCGAACACGAGCGCGGCGACCAGATTGTTGAGCTGATTCCAGTTGAACCAATTCGGAGCGGGCGTCGCATGCAAGAGCGGCCCGACGGCGCGCTGCTCACCCTCGATGAATGCGACGGCGACGGTGTAGGACACCCCGTTTTTGACCTCCACGCCTTTCCCGCTCTTGATGGCGAACTGGTGCCATTGCCGGTCGGCTTGTCTCGTCCACCATGGAAGCTTGGCGTCCTTCACCAACCGGCTGTTCGCAGGAAACTCCGCGACGACTTTCATCAGCGAGGAGTCTGCGGCGTCTCCCTCCACGGCCAGGACTTGATAGCGCGCATCGGGGCGATCCTGGGGACCGGGCGCCCATATCAACGTAAGGCTTTCGCCTCCATCATTCGGAGTATCGAACGCACGGACTTCCTGCGGCGGGTGGACAGACGTCTGCGCTCCCGCGGGATTCCCCATGAAACCCAAACAAGCTGAGATGACGGCAGCCGTGATCGGCACAATGCACCCGGCTCGGCACGTTTTGGATCCTGGCTGCCTCACGACCACGCTCCCTCGATCACTTCGATGTTGGTTCTGGGAATAACCGTCCTCGAGCCGTCGGGGAACTTCACTTCCAACACCCGCACGTCACTCTCTGTGGGAATCTTCGTCAGGTCCGGTGGAAGCGCGGACACTTCGCCGATACGGCCGAACAATGGGTCGCGGATAATCCGTACCGGATCACCGATCTGAATACCTTCATGCGGCGGGCGTAAGGGAGCCTCCCCCGAGGTTTTCCCGCTCTGCGGAATGATGATTTCAGGACGGATGACACCGGCCCGTATCTGGGTGGCGCCTGAGATCGACGCCTGACGTCCTGCATGGGACGATAAGAGCTTGAATGTTTTCATGGCCATCGGAATGGTCCCGAATCCCTCCGTCAGGATCATCGTAAAGCCGACGCGCTCGCCGCCGGTGATCGCCACGCCGAGATCATAGCCAAGAAGCGCCCGCAAGTCCTTATCATGAATACCACCCACCACCAAGCCCGTGACGCCCAATTCTTTCGCCCTCGCCATCGTTTCCGCCGGGAGAAACGAGCCTCCTATGACGACCTTCCCCTTCATCGCGGAGGTCAGATGCTGCGGGGTCAGCGGCTCATCGTGGCCTGAAACCGCAACGACAATCTCGCCTCTGGCTTCACCGCCGATGCCGAAAATGCCCTGCACCAAACTGCAATCGGCTTCGACGACGACCCCCTGTTCCGGAATCACCTCGACGATGACACCGTCGACATAGGCCGACAGTTCCAGGACTTTGGGGGGTTCGCGCAGGAGAACCTGACCGGTGACGGGTGAAATCGATTCAATCGTCCCGCTGACCGGAGAGCGAATTTCCGTCTTGAACCATTTGATGAACGGTTTGTTTTCGGCCAGAATCTCGTCACGTTCGACCGTATCCCCTTCCCGCTTGACCAGATATTCCTTAATTTCATCCGGGGCGATGCTGAGCTGGTTAGCCAGGTTGACAGGATAAACCTTTCCGGGAAGCTCAGCTCGGGCCACGGGCTGCTCAGAACGTACCCGGTGGCCCACCTGAACCAGGACCTTCCCGGGAAGCGGTAACACGCGTCTGCGGCGAACCGTCGTGCGGTCTGTGACGGTCAAGCCCGGTGTGTATGAATGCGCCATGTCACGAGCCCAACAAATTCAATCTGGATCGTCGGAGTTTCTGACAGTGATTGTCAGAGGCGGGCGAGCATGTTGTTACCCGCACAATCCCATTCACGCGACGACCGATGCGGGTGACGACACGCCGCCCCGCTTACATGATACTGCAGCCGATCGTACGGGTCGCTCGTCCTGTTTACGACCCCGGATACAAATCAACGGCGTGGTACCACTTCTTGAGCGCGGCCACGCGCGCGTTTTGCTCCTCAGGTAGCTGCAACGGGCGGCCTCGGCAATCGATCAGGAGACCTGCAACCCCGCCTTCCACCGACTGCGACAGCGGAACACCGGCACCGGAACCGACGTCATAATGCTTGGCCGGACGGAGGGCGATCGTCGCCCGGTCGCCGGAGGCCAGTGGATACAGGCGGAGCTCACCGAACGTCATGCGGTCACTGATCGTCCTGCCATCGGGAAACGTCAGGTCATACTCGATGCAGGCCTCACCCTGCGCGCCCCGGCCGCGTGGAGCAATGCAGGTTCCGAGATAGACCATGCAGTCACGGACAAAAACATCCGTGGCCGCCTGCTCGTTGATCGTCGACAACACGCCGAGGTGGGGCATCATGAAAATGCTGTCGACCGCCAACATGGTCGATCCCACGGGTTCGTAGGCGTCGACCATCATCAGCATGGACTGGATGCGGCGCGGCGCATGCGACAAGATCCCGCCGCTGCCGACGATCAAATTCAATGTCAGCATGTCGATCAACGTTTTGCCCGATGTCTGCTGTTCGAACACATCCGAAATCGTCCGCTCCTGCTGGACGCCCTTCAATCCCGTAGCCAGCGATGTATGATGCAGCAACGCCAATCTGAGGGCTTCGCGGGCGATGGCATGTTCGATCTGCAGCTCATCAAGGGTTTGCGGAATGGTCGTGGGCCGGATCATCTTGTTCTTGATGCGGTTGCGAAGCGTCTGCTCGTCGATCGTGAAGGGCACCCAGCGCATGATGTTCGGCAGCCCTGCTTCGGCCAGTACGTTGGAGATGCTGTAAGACATCCCGAGATTGGCGCTGACCGTCCTGTTGAAGATCCCGCCGAATACGGAAAAGACATCGGTCGTGGCCCCGCCGATGTCGACGCCGATCAGATTGAGACGGTTGCGTTTGGCGATCGTTTCCATAATGACACCGACGGCGGCAGGAGTCGGCATGATCGGTGCTCCCGCCATGTCAATGAGCTTCTTGTATCCGGGCGCCTGCTGCATGACATGCTCGAGGAACAAGTCGTGAATCTTGTTGCGGGCAGGCCCGAGATTTTCCTTTTCGAGCACGGGACGGATATTATCGGTCACCACCAGCGCGGTCTTCTCGCCGAGGATCTTTTTGACCTGCGGCTGAGCGTCTTTGTTCCCCGCGAAAATCAGCGGCAATTTGTACGTCACGCCGAACCGGGGACGCGGCTCGGCGGCCGCCACATAGTCCGCCATTTCGATCACGTGCGTCATCGCTCCGCCATCGGTCCCGCCCGACATCAGGATCATGTCCGGACGCATGCTGCGGATGCGGTCGATCTTTTCGTGAGGCAGCCGGCCGTCGTTGGAGGCGAGCACGTCGATGACAATGGCGCCCGCGCCCAGGGCGGCGCGCTGGGCGCTTTCTCCGGTCATGTTCTGGACCACGCCGGTCACCATCATCTGCAGCCCGCCTCCGGCGCTGCTCGTCGAAATGTAGATGTCCACTCCGGTCTTCGCATCGCCTTCGGACGCGCGATTCGGAGTGATGATCGTCTCGCCGTCGAGAATCTTGCGCCCGGAAAGTTCTTCGATCTCGGCAATCGCATTGAGCACACCGCGCGTGACGTCCTCGAACGGCGCTTCGACGGTCGTCGGCGCCTCTCCGCGATAGGTCTGGCGATATTCGTTGCCGATTTTTTCAATCAGAATGGCTTTGGTCGTGGTGCTGCCGCAATCCGTCGCCACGATGACATTGAGCGGGTTGTGGTGCCCGGAGGAGCCGTTCGCAGAAGCAACCGTCATCACCCGGATGCCCTCTCCGACCGCGATGCGGACTCGATCAGGCCGATGAGACGGGAGACCGTGTCGCGGCGTTCGAGCAGGTGCGCAATTCGCTCGATGTCTTGAGCGCTGCAGGCCAGTTCGATGATGGGCGCGAAAAAGTGAAGGGCTTGGCTTCCCAGAAAATTCATCGGCCCCATGGATTCGAGAAAGACGGTCGCGGGGGCGGCCATGCCGCGGGAGACGACAATCGCGGCCAGGCGGGTCAGCAATTCCCGGTCTTCCGGAGCCAACGCATCGGTATGCGGCTGCACGGAAAAAGCGTGCTGGAAGCCGTTTCGCAATCCTCGCAGCATGTGTGAGAGGTGTTCCCTGGACAGCGAGCGCATCAGTGCAGGTCAACCGGACTCAATCAGAAGCTGGATGGGCATTATATGGAGAGGGGAAAGGAGAGTCAATTCACCGGCAATCGCCGGCCGCGATATCGGTCTGCTTACGAACTCCTGTCACGATGGCTGCACCCGTTTCTCTCCTATTTTGCTTTCAGTCCCTCTCCAGAGACGGATGATGTTGTCTTTGTGCCTCACCCAAATCAGGACGCTCACGATGATGGCGAACAGGAGGAATTCCTGACGCTGCTCATTGACGATCGCGACGACGGGGAACAGGCCAAACGCGGCGAGCGCCCCTCCGGACGAGTAACGCCAGATGGCGACCGCCCCCAGCCAAATCAGGAGCAGCAGCAGTCCGATCGAGGGCGCCAATCCCAATACCGACCCCAGCGCCGTCGCCACGCCTTTTCCCCCTTTGAACTGTAGAAAGGGTGAAAAGAGGTGCCCGAGAATCGGCGCCAACGCCACGATCATGATAAAACGCTCGTCGGTAAGCCATTGCATAGCCGCCCAGCCCATCACCCATCCTTTTCCCATGTCGCCGAGCAGGGTGAGCAGACCTGCCTTTGCACCGGAAACGCGCAACACGTTCGTAAAGCCGACGTTCATGCTGCCGACCGTGCGGGGATCCGGAAGTCCGAATGCACTGGAAACGACAATGCCGAACGGAATGGCGCCAAGCAGAAAGCCCAGCGCGGTCAGCAGGGACCAGAGCAGTACTTCGTCCATGGACTAGGGAATGGCGGAGGAACGGTGCATAGCGGCTCGGAGTCTTACAACCCTTTTGCGACCACCTGTCTCCAAAAACTCCACACGTATTGGCCGCCGGATACATACCCGAGTACGAGCGAAAGGTACAATGTCACGATGCCGGCCAGATGGAGGTTTCCCAATTCGCCGAGATCGGTGCCCTCGAGAATCAATAACGTGATGGCCACGACCTGCAGGGCCATCTTATACTTTCCGGTATTTTCTGCGGAAATGATCATCCCTTCACCGGCCGCAATGGCCCGGATGCCTGTGACGGCCACCTCGCGGGCAATGACGAGAATCGCAACGAGCGCACTGACCCGATCGACATTGACTAAGAGAATGAGCGCGGAGAGAACCAAGAGTTTGTCGGCAATGGGGTCGAGCAGTTTCCCAAGCTTGGTCACCTGACCGGTCCGCCGCGCGATGTAGCCGTCGAGCATGTCGGTGACGGCCGCCACGACGAAAATCACGGCGGCGCTCATCGAGCGATCCGGCGTGGGCGTGATAAAGAGAATGATGAAAAACGGAATGAGCAGAATGCGCACGAGCGTAATAAAATTCGGGAGGTTCAGCGACTCCTGCCCGACCGCTCTCCAAGCTGCCAATACGCGATGCATGATCCGCTCAGTATCCTCTAGACGATGCCATTCTTCAAGATATCGTGCAGATGGACGACGCCCATGGCACGTTGGTGACGATCTATGACGACAAGCGCGGTGATCGTGTGACGCTCCATGAGAGCGAGGGCGGCGGTGGCGAGTTCGTCAGGACCGACGGTTTTTGGCGTCCGGTTCTGATTCTCTTCGCCAACACGCTTGTGAACGGGGTTCGCCAGCTCAGCAGCGGTCGCAGTGGTAAAGTCCCCTCCCCCTTGTAAAAACCTTCGCAGGTCACCGTCAGTCACGACACCGACCAATTTCCCCGCTTCATCAAGCACGGTCGTCATGCCGAGACGTTTTCCGGTCATTTCAAGCATCGCTTCAGAGCCGGGCGTGTTCGGCCGGACGCGCGGCATGTCCGATCCCGTGTGCATGAGATCCCGCACTTTTACCAGGAGACGGCGCCCTAAGGTGCCACCGGGATGAAACTGTGCATAGTCCTCTTGCTTGAACCCTCGTCTTTGCAGAAGCGCGATGGCCAAGGCGTCACCCATCGCCAGAGCCGCTGTCGTACTTGCGGTTGGAGTCAAGCCGAGAGGACAGGCTTCTTCGCTCACCGACACGTCCAGCGTCACATCGCTGTTCTTGGCCAGAGTAGAATTCACTCTGCCCGTGAGGGCAACCAAGGGAATATTGATGCGCTTAACAAATGGCAACAATTGTAAAACTTCCTGGACTTCCCCGCTGTTCGAGATGGCAAGCATGACATCATGTTTTGCCACCATGCCCAAATCGCCATGAATGCCTTCCGCAGGATGAAGGAAGAAAGACGGCGTGCCGGTGCTGGCCAGCGTCGCGGCTATTTTTTGACCGACTTGCCCAGATTTTCCCATACCGGACACCACGACCTTACCCTTGCATCCCATCAGCAGTTCGACCGCCTTGGAGAAGTGATGATCCAGCCGTTCGACGAGCGCCTGGACGGCACGAGCCTCGACCGCGAGTACACGTCGGCCTTCTTCGAGCGTGCCGTCGGCGTGACGGGTCGACATCGCCGAGCGGGCAGCTCTTTTTACTTTGGTGGATTGGCCGCGTCGCATATTCGCATCACGCGCTCAAGGAGCGCCTTTAATTGATGAAGCGGAACCATGTTGGGTCCGTCCGAGAGAGCCGCATCGGGGTTTGGATGAACTTCCATGAAGAAACCATCGACACCGGCACCGGCAGCGGCGCAGGCCAACGGTTCGACGAATTCGCGCTGACCGCTGGATTTGGAGCCTCCTCCGCCCGGCAACTGCACACTGTGCGTCGCGTCGAAAACCACCGGATAGCCGAAGCTTCGCAAAATGGGAAACGACCGCATATCCACGACCAGATTATTGTACCCGAATGAAGATCCCCGTTCGGTCAGCACAATCTTGGTGTTACCGCTTTCCTCGATCTTCTTCACGGCATGTCCCATTTCGGGGGGCGACAAAAACTGTCCCTTTTTCACGTTCACGACTTTTCCCGTCTTGGCGGCGGCGATCAGAAGATCGGTCTGCCGGCAGAGAAACGCCGGGATCTGGAGCATGTCGACCACCCGGCCCGCTTTCGTCGCATCATTTTCCGTATGAACGTCCGTCAGGACCGGAACGCCGATCGCGCGCTTCACTTTTTCAAGAACCGCGAGCCCCTGTTCCAACCCCGGTCCGCGAAACGACGTGATCGAAGTCCGGTTGGCTTTGTCATACGACGATTTGAACACGTATGGAATCCCCATCGACCGCGTAATCTCGGCGATGCGTCCCGCGGTGTCCAGCGCGAGTTGTTCACTCTCAATAACGCAAGGGCCTGCGATGAGAAACGGCCGCTGACCGTGGCCGGCCTTGAAGGTCCCGATGTCGACAAGGTGTGCCATAGGCGGTCAATGACCGAGCTTGTTGCGCAGGGCCGCGCCGATGAAACCGCTGAACAACGGATGCGGATGATGGGGGCGAGAGCTATATTCGGGATGGAATTGCGTGGCCAGGAACCATGGATGATCTTTCAATTCGACGATTTCGACCAGCTGACCATCCGGCGAGACCCCGCTCAGGACCAGTCCTTTGGCGCTCAACACATCACGGTAGGCATTGTTGAATTCGAACCGGTGGCGATGCCGCTCGCGGACTTCCCCCACGCCGTACATTTTCTGCGCCAACGTGCCGTCGCCGAGATTGCAGAGATACGCGCCCAACCGCATGGTCCCGCCCTTCCCACTCACGGAATGCTGCGCATGCATCAGATGAATCACAGGATGGGCCGTCCGCTCGTCGAATTCCGCGCTGTTGGCTCCGGTCAGCCCCGCCACGTTGCGCGCAAACTCGATGGTCGCGCATTGCATGCCGAGACACAGGCCGAGAAACGGGATCTTGCGTTCACGCGCGTACCGGATGGTGGTGATTTTCCCTTCGATGCCGCGTGATCCGAATCCTCCGGGGATGAGAATGCCGTCGGCCTCCCGAAGAATTCGTTCCGTTCCCAGGCGCTCAACGTCCTCGGATTCGATCCAGTTGATATTCACTTTGGTTTCATGGTCGATGCCGCCATGGATCAGCGCCTCTGCCAGACTCTTGTAACACTCTTTCAGTCCGGCATACTTTCCGACCAATGCGACTGAAATTTCGTGTTTCGGATGCTTGATCTTCTGGACCATGGCATCCCACTCGCGGAGATTCGGAGGACCGGTCTCCAGTTTCAACTGTTTGACGATGAGCTCGTCCAGTCCCTCCTTGCGGAAAACAATCGGCACTTCGTAGATCGTTTCCACATCCTTGGCGGTGATGACCGCGTCCTTTTCGACATTGCAGAACATCGCGATCTTCGCCTTCAATTCAGGCGGAAGATAACGGTCGGTGCGGCATAATAAAATATTCGGCTGGATACCGATCTCCCTCAGCTTGTTCACCGAATGCTGGGTCGGCTTGGTTTTCAGTTCACCGGCGGCCCCGATATAAGGCACGAGCGTCAGGTGCACATACAGGACGTTTTCACGGCCGACGTCATAGGGCATCTGCCGGATGGCTTCCAGAAACGGCAGGCTCTCGATGTCTCCAACCGTCCCCCCGATCTCGACGATCGTGACATCCATGCCCCTGGCGAGCCGCACGATGCACTGTTTGATTTCATCCGTCACGTGGGGAACCACCTGCACCGTCCCGCCCAGGTAGTCGCCTCGGCGCTCTTTGGTGATGACGGAATTATAAATACGGCCGGTCGTGTAATTATTCTCCTGGGTCAGCGTCAATGACGTATAGCGTTCGTAATGACCCAGATCGAGATCGGTCTCGGCTCCGTCGTCCGTGACATAGACTTCTCCGTGCTGGTAGGGATTCATCGTCCCGGGATCGACGTTGATATACGGATCGAGCTTTAAAAACGTGATCTTGAGTCCACGGCTCTCCAACAGATTTCCGATCGAGGCGGACGCCAGCCCTTTCCCCAGCGAGGACACCACGCCGCCGGTGACGAATATGAATTTACTCATGATTCCACCTGTCTTTTACGATCGGACCGCCGCCTGACCCCTCCCTCGTTCATCGGCCGGCTGGTCCTCGCGTCAAGTTGAGTTCGCGCTTCAGAACTTCGAACTTCTGAAGTTTGTCAGCCACCTCCGGAACATCCTCAGGCGTGTCGACCCGAAGCGACGCATGTTTCGTTTCCCACACTCTGATGCGCATCCCGTTCTCCAGTGCCCGGAGTTGTTCCAGTTTTTCCGCATCTTCCAATGTGCTGGTCGGCCACTCGGCAAAACGCAGCAAGGCCTTTCTGGTGTACATGTACAGCCCGAGGTGGACATGATGAAGTCCGCCCACGACACGTCCGTCGGCGTCATCGCGGACCATCGGAACCGGGGCGCGTGAAAAATACAGGGCGTAGCCCTGCGCATCGGTGACCACCTTGACGATGGCGGGGTTCTGCAGATCATCCGTGGTGTCCATAGCCCGTTTCAACGTGCCCATCTCCACATTGGCCCGGAGAAACGGATCGATCAAATCGGTCAACAGATCCGGATCAAGTGGAATTTCATCCCCTTGAAGATCCACGAAATATTCTCCGGCATACATGGTGGCGACCGCCGCAACCCGGTCCGTTCCGGTCCGGTAGTCACCTTTCACCATGACGACGCGCCCGCCGAATTGTTCAATGGCCTGTTTGATGCGGTCGTCATCGGTGGCTACGAGCACGTTGGTGACGGCACGACAGGCGACGGCTTGTTCATAGACGTGCTGGATCATGGGCTTGCGCCCCAGACGCGCCAACGGTTTTCCCGGAAAGCGTGATGATCCGTAGCGGGCGGGAATCACTACCGTGACCTGCCGCTCCGTCTTACTCACGGTCCAACGCCTCCATCAGTTGCTTGGCCGTCACGGTCGCAGTTCCCACCTGCCCCACGACGATCCCGGCTGCCTGGTTCGCCAATGTCGCCGATTCCCGCATGGACGCGCCCGTCGCGAGCGCCAACGCCATCGTCCCGACGACCGTATCGCCCGCGCCGGTCACATCGAACACCTGGCGTGCCCGCGTGGGAATATGCCAGGAGACACCCTCCCCTTCGAACAGGCTCATCCCTTTCTCACCTCGCGTGATGAGCACGGTTTGACAACCAAGCCGCTGGCGGATTGTCGCCCCGGCCTCTTGAACGGTCTGATCGCTATCACCGTGAAGTCCGGCCGCCTGTGTCGCTTCGAGATGATTCGGTGTGATGACAGTCACGCCTTTGTAATAACTGAAATGTTCGACTTTGGGATCGACAATGACGGGCACGCGTCGAAGCGCCGCGAGCCGAGTCAATTCGGACATCAATGCGGCGGTGATGACACCCTTGGCATAGTCCGATACGACGACACACGAGAGCTCGCGGAGGCGGGATTCGACATACCGCAGCATGCGTTTTTGCAGCAGAGGTTTGGGTTCACCGCGCCGCTCGACGTCGTAGCGGACGACCTGCTGGTTGTGAGCAATCACCCTCGACTTCCTGGTCGTGGGCCGGTCGTGGTCGATGACGACGCCGCCGCGACCGGAACGCCGCGGTCCCAGCTCTTTGAGCAAACGCCGGCCGCTTTCGTCCGCCCCGATGATTCCGCACAGATCGGCCTTGCCGCCGAGCGCCAACACATTATTGAAGACATTGGCCGCTCCACCCAGTCTCATGGATTCCGAATCCACGTGAACGACCGGCACCGGAGCTTCGGGGGAAATCCGACTGACGCGGCCCCAGATGTAATGGTCCAAGATGAGGTCTCCGATGACCAAGACGGAGGCCTGCGGAAAGCGCTGAATGTACTGGCGCAACGCCGTGCTCGAGAGCATGCCGCTCTGCGGAGACGATCCGGCATCGGACTTGGCATTTCGTCTGGTCATTGGATGGCCTTACCCAACCGATCCCAGCGAACCCATTCCGTCCACTGTCCCTGCCCGCTCCATGACCAATAGATACGAAACGCCTTGCCGCGGATCTTTTCACCCCTTACGTAACCCCAAAACCGGCTGTCCAGGCTCTGGTCGCGGTTATCCCCCATGACGAAATATGAATCGTCCGGTACCGTCACCGGACCGAAGTTATCCCGCGGATTGATGGTCCCGTCGATGATCCCGGGATCGATCCGCTGCGTGAACGTCTTGTCATCGAGGGGGGCGCCATTGACGAGCACGACTTTGTTCTTTATTTGCACGGTGTCGCCGGGAGTGCCGACGATGCGTTTAATGAAGTCCTTCTCCTCATCCTCCGGAAAGCGGAACACAATGATGTCTCCCCGCTGCGGTTTGCCGAATTCGATGATGCCGTGAGAGGCGTAGCAATTCACCGGGGGAAATCCCCATTGGAATTTGCACTCGCTCGGCCACTGGAGACCGTACGAGAGCTTGCTGACGAGAATATGGTCTCCAATCAACAAGGTCGGGATCATCGAACCCGAGGGAATCTTGAACGCCTGAACCACGAACACCCGAATGGCGAATGCCAGCAACATGGCCACGACGATGGCCTCGGCATACTCACGGAGAACCGATTTTCTGGCCGGCTGGACGGAGACCGGAGGTTCGGAAATCGAGGATGCGCCAACGGACTCGGCTGCGGCTTCGGGGACCTGAGGCCTCACATCATCGCCGCCGGGCCTATTCAGATCCCCGCTCATTCGTCACCGACTTTCAGAATGGCCAAGAATGCTTCCTGAGGCACTTCCACGCTGCCGACGGCTTTCATGCGCTTCTTTCCTTCTTTTTGCTTTTCCAACAACTTTCGCTTCCGTGTGATATCTCCGCCGTAGCATTTCGCCGTCACGTTCTTTTTCATCGCCCCGATCGTCTCGCGCGCAATCACTTTGTTGCCGATCGCCGCCTGAATGGCGATTTCGAACATCTGCCGTGGGATGAGCTCTTTCATTTTTTCCGCGAGCTGCCGGCCGCGAGGATAGGAGCGGTCGCGATGCGTAATGAAGGAAAGCGCATCGACGGCCTCTCCGTTAAGGAGAATATCCAGCTTGACCAGATCCGATTCCCGATAGCCCAGGAGTTCATAATCCAAGGACGCGTATCCCTGTGTACGGGATTTCAGCTTATCGTAGAAATCCAGGATGACTTCGTTCAGCGGCAACTCATAGCTGATCATTACCCGGGTGGGATCGAGAAAATGGATGCTTCGCTGAATGCCCCGGCGCTCCTGGCACAACTGTAAAATTGCCCCCATGTAGCGCTCAGGCGTAATGACGGTGGCAAGAATGAACGGCTCTTCGAATTTTGCAATGCTGCCCGGCGGCGGCAATTCGGCCGGATTGTCGATTTCGAGCACTTCGTCTTTCGTCGTCGTGATGTGGTAGACGACCGTCGGCGCCGTCGTAATCAGTGTAAGGCCGTATTCGCGCTCCAGCCGCTCCTGAATGATTTCCATGTGGAGCAGACCGAGAAACCCGCAGCGGAATCCGAATCCTAACGCCAGAGAAGTCTCGGGTTCGTAGACGAAAGACGAATCATTCAAGCGTAATTTGACCAGCGCGTCACGGAGGTCTTCATACTTGGACGTATCGGTCGAATACAGTCCGCAGAAGACCAACGGATTGACTTCTTTATAACCGGGAAACGGCTCGGACGTCGGTTGAATCGCATCGGTCAATGTGTCGCCGATTTTAACGTCGGCCACCTCTTTCATGTTGGCGCACAGATAACCCACCTCGCCGGTCAGCAGCTCGTTTCTCTTCGTTCGCTTGGGCGTGAACTGCCCCACTTCCATGACTTCGAACGTCCGGTTGTTCGACATGACCTTGATTTTCATGCCGGGCCGGACCGCGCCGTCTACGATTCTCGTCAACACGATGACGCCTTGGTAATTGTCGAACCAGGAATCGAAGATGAGCGCCTTGAGCGGAGCCGTCGGATCGCCGGAGGGAGGAGGGATGCGCTCGATAATCGTTTCAAGGACCTCCGGAACGCCGCGGCCCTCTTTCGCGCTGATGGGGAGGGCCTCACTCGCCTCAAGCATGAGCACATCGGAGATGGAATGCTTCGTATTCTCCACATCTGCGCTTGCCAGATCGATCTTGTTGATGACCGGAATGATGGTCAGCTTGTTGGCCATCGCTAAATTGACATTTGCGATGGTTTGAGCCTGCACTCCCTGTGTGGCATCAACGAGCAGCAACGCCCCCTCGCAGGCTGCAAGACTTCTCGACACTTCGTAGGTAAAGTCTACGTGGCCGGGAGTGTCGATGAGATGCAAGGCATAAGTCTTCCCGTCCCCGGCACGATATTTGATCGCGACCGCGTGCGCCTTGATGGTGATGCCACGCTCGCGCTCCAGATCCATCGCATCGAGGATCTGCTCCTTGGCTTCACGAGCGGTAACAGCGCCAGTAGCTTCGAGGAACCGGTCAGCGAGGGTCGATTTGCCGTGGTCGATATGGGCGATAATCGAAAAATTACGTATCAGGCTTTGCAAATCCTAGCTCATTTCTCAAGAAAATCGCTTCATTATAGTAAGTGCCCTCCAGGTTGTCAAAGAATCCACCCGCCTCGTATAATCCTTCACGCGCGTGTCCACCACGACCGTTCACCGCCACTTCTTCGCTCCGGTTTTTGACGAAATCACCTCACCATGACTCCCCGCCGCGATAAGAAGCTGCTGGCCGATTGGGATCGCCGGTTCATCTGGCATCCGTTCACGCAGATGCAGGAATGGGAACGGGAAGAACCCTTGATCGTCGGACGAGGCAAGGGGCCCTATCTGTTCGATCTCGATGGAAGACGCTATCTCGACGGCACCTCGTCGATCTGGGTCAATCTTCACGGCCACGGTCATGCCGCACTCGACAGGGCGATCAAGAAACAACTCGGCGCGATTGCGCATTCAACCCTCCTGGGCCAATCCAGTCCTCCGGCCATTCGATTGGCTCGCGAGCTCATCCGCATCGCGCCGAAGGGACTTGCGCGCGTGTTCTATTCTGATAACGGATCGACCGCCATCGAAGTGGCATTGAAGATGGCGATCCAGTATTGGCAGCAGCGTCCGTCTCCACTTCCGTCAAAGCGGCGCTTTCTCCATCTTAAGCTCGCCTACCATGGAGATACGGTCGGAGCCGTGAGCGTCGGGAATATCGAGTTGTTTCATTCCCGCTTTCACTCCTTGACCTTTCCGACCGTCGAAGCGGACCCTCCCTATTGCTACCGCTGCCCGTTGAAGCTCCGTTTTCCGTCTTGCGAGATGGCCTGCCTGGATCCCATCGAAACAATTCTCAAACACCGGCATTTAGAACTTGCAGGATTTGTCATCGAACCGCTGGTTCAGGCTGCCGCCGGCATGATCACCTCGCCTCCCGGATATTTGCGGCGCATCCGCGAACTCTGCGACCGATACAAGGTGCTGCTGATCGCGGACGAAGTCGCGACAGGTTTCGGCCGCACAGGCAGAATGTTCGCTTGCGACCACGAGCGTGTCACCCCGGATCTCATGGCGATCAGCAAAGGGTTGACGGGCGGCTACATGCCGCTCGCTGCGACCCTGACGACGGAAGAAGTTTACAATGCGTTCCTCGGCCGGTATGAGGAGTTCAAAACCTTCTTTCATGGACACAGTTACACCGGAAATGCCCTGGGGTGTGCCGTCGCGTTGGCAAATATCGAGGTCTTTCGGAAAGAAAAGACGCTTGCCCGCCTCCAGCCTAAAGTCAAGTCGCTGACACGTTTGCTGCGCTCGCTGCAGACCCTTCCCCACATCGGGGACATACGGCAACGGGGTTTCATGGCAGGAATTGAGTTGGTTCAGAATCGTGACAGTCGTCTGGCTTACCCACTGGAGGCTCGTATAGGGCACCTTGTCGCTCAAGAGGCCAGAAAGCAGGGTCTCCTGCTTCGTCCCTTAGGGCATGTCTTAGTGCTCATCCCACCATTGTCCACAAGCTTGCGGGAGCTCAAAGAGATGGTGCACATCCTTCGCGGATCAATCGAGACCGTGACTGGAAAAACCGTCCCCATGCGTCGGTAGCGTAATTCGGAACTCAGCATCGGTCCTTACCGAAAAAGCGACATGAATTCACAGTATTTTATATTAAATTTCAATATGTTAGTCATATTTTTTATGAGTGCTAGACTTCATATGTCCCCGGACCATCCGGCGCATGTGAACCATGTCACTCCTTCCAATATTCGGCCTAGCGCTCCTCCTAGCCCTCCCTACCCCTGTTGCCAGGGCCAATGACGTACAGGCATCGGAATCCGTGTCGCAGCGTTGGAATGCCCTGTTTTCCGACCAGGAAAGCGGATCGCTTCCCGGATACAGGACTGGAAGTGCCCCGATTTACCAGACCAGCCTAGCTCCCACGTTTTTCGTCCCACCTGTCACGTCCCCGCGCCTGCGCGACCTTGCTCCCGAAACGGACCAGGCACGGACCAGGGGCACGTTGAGTTCATCGAGCTGGTTCAAGGGAAATCTGGTGACTGAGACGGAAGTCGCGAACAATCAGGGCGGCGCCGGTTGGTTACAAAGCAAAATCCCTGGGGACACCAGGACCGACGCCTCTGAACGAATGATGCGCATGGGATTCACCGGTACAAGCGGCGCCCTGCGCTATGGAATGCACTACCGGTCGGCCGGGCAGGCGTTTTTGAACGGGCCCGATCTTGCCACCCGCGAGATGTGGGGAGAGTGGAAAACCGGTTGGACGACGTTTCGCAGTTCGGTTGGGCAACTGTGGAACAACGTGGCCGGCGATTCTTCTCGCTCACGTCTGGAACAGACTTATGGCCGAGTCGGTCTCATATGGAACCGTCCGGCCTGGCCGAATCTCTCCCTCACCTACTCGAAAAACTCGTTGAACAGCGCCATGGACCCCGCAGGCATCGCGCCGCAGCGCATGATGAGCCACACCTTGGAAGCCGCCCTGGCTTATCAGAGCGCGTCTTGGGACGCGCTCTTGGCCTCGAGCTACAATCTCGGCAACGACTTGATGCGCAACGGCGCAGACAGCACCGTGAAGGTGCAGATGATGACGGCATCGTTTCGCCCGCTCAATACACTCACGATTGCTCCGACCTTCACCTACCGGGCTGAAATCCAGGACTGGTCCGGTGTCCGGATCAATTCTCCCATCGCCTCCCTAGCCCTGCACTACATGCAAAGCTACAATGTCCGGATCAGCGCCATGGGCAACTACATCGGTACCCGTTCAAGCGACGGGCTTATCGATACGGAAAATGTCGGAGGAAGGGGAACTCTCGCGTGGAACATGCAGCGGTCCAACCATTGGGCGACGCTCGTCTCCATTGAAGCGGGATACAACCGGCTCAGCAACCGCGTCATGCCCGCGGATGAAACCGAAGACATTTCCGGCCTCATACGCTTCGTCGTTGCCGCTCTCTAACCGTTCTGCGGTCTTTCCCCGCATCCCCAGCTAGCAGTGCGTTGACAAACCCTGTGCTGACCTCGGAAATGGCGTCATGCCTGAGACACGATTGTCAACAGCCTGCTAGGACAATCGCACCGGCTCACGGACAGCCACATTGAGCGATGACGCGGCGCTTCCCTGCTTGAGAAACACTTCCAGCCGGCCGTCGCTGTTCATCAGCGCATGCGCGCTGGCGGCGTCCCCTGCTTCGTAATTTCGGACCAATCCGTCGATGACATACCCGCCGATCCGGATCGACGGATTCGGCCTCTTCGTCAACTCTTGCACTTCCCGGACGTGGGCCATCGTGAAATTCGTGATGAGATTTCCAAACCGATCGACGTGGACGACCTCACCGACCAATGCCTGTTGTTGCCATTGCGGCACGCGAACCGGGAACGAGACGTAATCCTGCAGCACCGGACCGTAGGAAGCCACCGACTGCTGTTTCGTCAACCACGCCGCCGCCGGAGCAAACACATCGCGCCCGTCGAACGTCTGTCCGTCCGGCTCAAGACTATACTGCTTATTTCGGATTTCCCGCACCTCCGCCTCACCCTCTTCCGCGAGCACATGCGTGAGCACGCCGTTATCGGGAGCCAGGAAAAAATAGCGTGGAGTTTTGACGATCAGCGGCAGCCGGGCGCCCCCGACGCCAGGGTCGATGACTGCAACATGCACGGTTCCGGGGGGGAAGTAGCGATAGCACGACTTCAGGAGAAAGGCCCCTTCATCGACGGCATGAGGAGTGACGCGATGGGCGAGATCGATGATCGTGGCTTGCGGATTGATGGAAAGGATCACACCCTTCATGCTCGCCACGAACCAATCGTGGTCTCCGAAATCCGTCAGCAGCGTGATGATCCCGAGCGGATGCGTCACGGATGTCCTGTGGGGAAGACCGAATCAGAGCGAGACACCCACCGCCGGTCCTTCAGAATTCCTCGAATTTGATTCCCACCACTTCGTATTCGACGGTTTTTGCCGGGGTCGTGACCTCGACAAAATCGCCGACACGCTTACCGATCAACGCACGGCCGACCGGAGACTGGATCGAAATTCGGTTGAACTTCATGTCGGCCTCGTCCTGGCCTACCAACGTATACTGTCTCTTGGATTGCGACTCTTGCTCGACCACGAGCACCGTTGCTCCAAACACGACGGTGTCGGACGTCCGTCCGGCAATCTCCACAACCCGGGCTTCGGCGAGTTTTCCTTCGATTTCAGCAATGCGAGATTCGATAAATCCCTGACGCTCTTTCGCAGCATCATACTCGGCATTTTCGCTCAAATCTCCGTGCGCCCTTGCTTCCGCTATCGCTTCTATCACTTGCGGCCGTTCGACTTTCCGGAGTCGGTCCAATTCGGCTTTGAGCGCGTCATACCCTTTTTTTGTGATCGGTGTCGGCATGAGCCTGGTACCCTCTCTGCGTTATCGGTGATATTCCTGTAATGTTCGGATTGATAAATCTTTTCCGAGTACCGCCTCGATTCCCATGACGGCCGCCCGGGCCCCTCGCATGGTCGTAAAATACGCGAGGCCCTTGTTCAGCGCCTCCCGCCTGATCGAAATCGAATCGGTATGGGCGGATGCCGTTATCACGGTGTTGACGACCAGCGCGACTTCGCCGTTCTTGATGTGATCGACGATGTGAGGGCGGCCCTCGTTGACCTTATGAACAGTTTTGACCTCCAAGCCGTGCTCGCGCAAGTACAAAGCGGTGCCACTGGTCCCTTGGATCGAAAACCCGAGTTTCTGAAGCCGTGTGGCGATGTCGAGGGCGGCCGCCTGGTCGCTTTGTTTCACACTGATAAAGGCGGTACCTTGACGCGGCAAGACTGCGCCCGCGCCGGCTTGCGATTTCGCGAATGCCCAACCGAAGTCCGCATCGATGCCCATGACTTCACCGGTCGATTTCATTTCAGGGCCGAGCAGCACGTCAACCCCTGGAAACTTGTTGAAGGGAAAGACCGATTCTTTCACCGACAGATGAGCCGGTGTTTTCGCTTCGGTAAATCCCAGTTCCTTCAAGCTCTTCCCGATCATCGTCTTCATCGCCAGCTTGGCCAGAGGCACACCGATGGCTTTGCTCACGAATGGTACGGTCCTGGATCCGCGAGGATTCACCTCCAGCACATATACCGTACGGTCCTTGATCGCGAACTGCGCATTCATCAGTCCAATGACCCCGAGTTCCAGCGCCAGCGCCGTCATCTGACGCCTGATCTCCTCGACAATCGATTGATCGAGCGAATACGGCGGCAGGGAGCAGGCCGAATCACCTGAATGCACGCCGGCTTCCTCGATATGCTCCATGATGCCGGCCACGACCACCCGGGTGCCGTCGGAAATCGCATCCGCATCGACTTCAATGGCATCCGAGAGGTACTTATCGATCAGGACCGGATGCTTGGGCGAGGCTTTGACGGCCGAGGCCATATAACCGAGGAGACCCGCTTCATCGTAGACGATCTGCATCGAACGACCGCCGAGAACATATGACGGCCTGACCATGACCGGATAGGTAATCTGCGCAGCGACGCGGACCGCCTCATCGACCGATCTCGCGATGCCACTCTCCGCCTGCCGCAGTCCCAGCGTATTCAATAAATCGCGAAACCGTTCCCGATCCTCTGCCCGATCGATTGCATCAGGGCTCGTCCCCAGGATCTGCACACCGGCCTTGGACAAGGGCAGGGCAAGTTTGAGAGGCGTCTGCCCTCCGAACTGCAAGACGACACCCAGCGGCTGCTCGCGCTGGATGATGTTCATCACGTCTTCTTCCGTCAATGGCTCAAAGTACAATCGGTCAGACGTGTCGTAATCGGTACTGACCGTCTCGGGATTGCAATTCACCATGATCGTCTCGATGCCTTCTTCCCGGAGGGCCATGGCGGCATGCACACAGCAGTAATCGAATTCGATTCCCTGTCCGATCCGATTCGGCCCACCCCCGAGAATGACCACCTTCTTACGATCCGTTGGACGGGCTTCGCATTCGCTCCCGTACGTCGAGTAGAGATACGGGGTATGAGCCTCGAATTCCGCCGCGCACGTATCGACTCGTTTGTACGTGACCGCCCGAGCCCCGCGAGTCATGCGGGTGCGCGGCGTGCGGATCGACGGCAGCGAGAGACCGGTAAGTTGTGACAGGCGATCATCCGAGAATCCCAATTCCTTGGCTTCCCATAAAATCGTTTCGTCGAGTGTAGTCGCTTTCCCCTGGTCCTGCGATACCAAGTGAGATTCGAATTCCACGATATCCCGCAATTGGTTCAAGAACCAGACATCGATCTTCGTCAGCGCGAAGAGCTCATCATTGGACAGGCCGAGTCTCATGGCATCGGCCACGTGCCACACCCGTTCAGGCGTGGGAGTGCGGATCGTGCGACGCAGCTTTTCGGCGGCACCCTGACGATCGAAGTCCGGTGGAATCCCGCGATCGATGCCCAGGCGCGACACGAGTCCGTTCAACTCCAATTCAAGCGATCGAACGGCCTTTTGAAACGACTCCTTGAACGTACGCCCGATGGCCATGGCCTCGCCCACCGACTTCATCTGGGTCGTGAGCGTCGTATCGGCGCCCTTGAACTTCTGGAACGCAAAGCGGGGGATCTTCACCACCACGTAGTCGATGGTCGGTTCGAACGAGGCCTTCGTCACCCCCGTGATGTCGTTCGTGATTTCATCGAGCGTATATCCGACGGCCAGTTTCGCGGCAATCTTTGCAATGGGGAAGCCGGTGGCCTTCGAGGCCAGCGCAGAACTGCGCGACACGCGGGGATTCATCTCGATCACGACCATTTCGCCCGTGTCGGGATCGACACCGAACTGGATGTTCGACCCTCCGGTGTCCACACCGATTTCGCGTATGATCTTCACTGCGGCATTGCGCATCCGTTGATACTCTTTGTCCGTCAACGTCATGGCGGGCGCCACCGTAATACTGTCGCCGGTGTGAACCCCCATCGGATCCAGGTTCTCGATCGGGCACACGATCACCACGTTGTCTTTGAGGTCCCGCATGACCTCGAGCTCGTACTCTTTCCACCCGATCAGCGATTCTTCGATCAGCACCTGTCCCACGGGACTCATGGCCAGCGCCCAATCGATGAGTTTTTCGAACTCCTCCCGGTTGTATGCGATATTGCCGCCGGTTCCCCCCATCGTAAACGAGGGACGGATGATGGCGGGAAATCCGACGCGGTCCAAGACCTGAAATGCTTCCTCACGATTGTGAATGGTCCCGCTTTCCGGGACACGCAGGCCGATCTTCTGCATTGCCTGTTTGAACGCATCGCGATCCTCGGCCTTATGAATGGCCTCAGCGGAGGCGCCGATAAGCTTGACGCCATACTTGTCCAACGTGCCGCGCTTGACCAGGCCCATCGTGGTATTGAGAGCGGTCTGGCCTCCCATGGTGGGCAGCAGTGCATCCGGGCGTTCGCGCTCTACCACCTTCTCCACAACGTCGAGCGTGATGGGCTCCACATACGTCCGGTCGGCAAATTCCGGGTCCGTCATGATCGTGGCAGGATTGCTGTTGATCAAGATGACCCGATAGCCCTCCTCCTTGAGCGCTTTACACGCCTGCGTGCCCGAATAGTCGAATTCGCAGGCTTGACCGATGACGATCGGTCCGGACCCAATTAACAGTATCGACCTGATATCCGTGCGTTTTGGCATGAAGCGCTAACTCGTTTGAGGCATCGGGCCGATGGCAGGTTTAAATGGAGCCGGAGCCGGCGTGGTTTCGCCGGTGGTGCCATGATAGTGGTGCATCGCTTCCGGCAGCCATGCCTCCAGCTGATTGATTCGAGTGACATCGGACGGATGAGTCGAGAGAAATTCTGGAATCGCATGCTGCGATCGAAAGCAGACCTTGTCGATCATCTGTCTTGGACAGCCGCTCATCCGTTCCCAAAAAGGCACCGACTCGCGGGGATCGTAACCGGCTTCAGCCATCAGACGGAGACCGATGAAATCGGCCTCGGACTCCTGCTTCCGGTTGAACGGCAGCGCGACGTTGACTCCGTATGCCCCGAGCAGCCCTTGAATCGCCGCGCCGCTGGAATTCCCTGAGGCGGCGGCTCCCAAGGCGCCGAGTTGCGCGATCTGATCGATGATGCTCCGGCTCATTCGCTCGACTCCGTGCCGCTGAAGCGCATGCGCGATTTCATGCCCCATGACCGTGGCAAGCCCCGCATCAGTTCTCGTGTGCTTGAGAATACCCGTGAACACGGCGACTTTGCCGCCTGGAAGACAGAAGGCGTTGATGGTCTTGTCATCCTCAATGACTGCAAACTCCCATTGGTACTCCGGCTTGTTCGCGACCTTGGCAATTCTGTTGCCGACCCGTTGGATCGTCTCATTGATCTCGGGATTGGTGCTCAGCGGCGCCTGCCGCAACACTTCTCGGTAGGCGCTGAGACCGAACTGCAGTTCCTTTTCTTCCGAAAAGAAGATCAGCTGATCACGGGCCGTGCCAGGGGCACGATAGCAGCCGGCGAGGCCGCCGAACACTCCCAGAGCCGAACCGGCGCCCAAGACCGTGCAAAGTCCCATGACTCCTCTTGCCCCGAGAGCAAGCATCGTGCGCCGGCCCACGGAAGTCGCAAGAGCGCGGGCAATGGATGCTTCTACCTTGCCGGAACTTTGTGAGAATCTCGCCATCTTGAATTCTAGGGCATCCACAAATACATAAACTGCGGGGTGCCGCCGCGGATCATCGACAACATATCGACATTGGCCAAGCCCGCCAAGCCGGAACCGGCTCCGGACAGCGCACGTGAATAAATATTGTTGCGGTATTCTCCCGGTCGCTGATACGTAACGACGCGGGCCTCCGCCAATCCTGATTTCCGTTTCGCCAACTCAATGGCCTCATCCAGATAGCCGATATCATCGACCAACCCGGCGGCCTTGGCCTGCTCGCCGGAATAAATTCTTCCATCAGCAAGTTTTTTAATCTGATCGATCGAGAGATTCGGGCGCCCTTCCTGGACCACGGTGAGAAATCGCTGATAGAACGAATCGATGACACCTTGGAAGATGGCTTTTTCTTCGGGAGTCATCGTGCGGAATGGAGATCCCATGTCCTTCCTGGGTCCGGAGGTAATGGCATTGGCCTCCACTCCTACCTTTTCCAGCAAGCCCCTGGCATTGACGGTCAACATGATGACCCCGATGCTTCCGGTGACGGTGGAAGGATGTACGAGAATGGCATCTCCCGCCATGGCGAGGTAATAGCCGCCGGAGGCAGCCACATCCATCATGGATACGATCACAGGCACTTTCCTGGCGGCTTTGAACGTCTTCAATTCGTGATACAGGATATCCGATGCCGTGACAGTGCCGCCTGGGCTGTTGACCCTGACGACGACCGCTTTGATCTTCTCGTCTTTGGCCGCCCGTGTGAGTTCCTCCTTGAATGTGGCCAGCATGTTGGGTTGAGAAACAAGACCATCTTTTTCCTGTCCGCTGATGACCCCGGACAGATCAAGGAGAAGGATTTTTGCGCTACCTGTTCCGCTCACCTGAGTTTCACGTACCGGACCGGGTGGCTCCAGAAGATTGACGGTGATGCAGCCGGACGTCACGACGATCGCAACCGCCAGCAATACGATACCAAGACCGTTTCGAATTCTAAGCATGGGATTTCTCCATCATACGGATGAATTCCGTGAACAAATAGGCCGAATCATGAGGGCCTGGTGAAGCTTCGGGATGATATTGTACCGAAAACACCGGGCGGTCCATACAGGCAAGACCTTCGATCGAATGATCATTCAGACTGACATGCGTGACCGCGACTTTTCCGAAACCGGTCTCCAGAACGGGTGGTTTCTGCGGCACTGAAGCAATCGGCTCGACAAGTCGGACCGCGAAATTGTGATTCTGCGAGGTAATCTCGACCTTCCCCGTCCGAAGGTCCATGACCGGATGATTGGCTCCGTGATGACCGAACTTCAGCTTATAGGTTTGCAGACCCAGCGCCAACCCTAGGATCTGATGGCCGAGACAGATCCCGAAGATTGGACGACGACCGATCAACTCCCGGACCGCCTCCACAGCATAGGGAACCCCCTCGGGATCGCCGGGCCCATTGGAGAGGAACACTCCATCCGGATTCAACGCCTCCACCCGCTTGGCATTGGTTGATGCCGGCACCACGGTGACTTCACAGCCGACATCGACCAGCCGCCTCAAGATGTTATGCTTGACGCCGAAATCGTAGGCGACAACCTTCCAGCGTCGCGACGGCGGCGGCGTCCGAGGATCGAGGGATGGCACCCACTCACCCGAATGATCCGCCCAAGAGTAGGAACGATCGCACGTCACTTCTGCAGCCAGATCCCGCCCGATAATACCGGGAGCTTGCCGCGCTTTTTCGACTGCTCGCGCTTTATCCCCCTCCAAATGAGTGATTACCCCCTGCTGCGAACCCTGATCGCGCAGATGTCTCGTAAGGGCGCGCGTATCAATACCCTCGATGGCCACCATTTTGGCCGCCGCGAGATACTCCTGTAAATGCTGGCGGCTGCGCCAGTTGCTGGTAATCGCACTGGCTTCCTTTACCACGAATCCTTCAGCCCACATGCGGCGAGATTCGACATCTTCCGGAGTCACTCCGTAATTGCCGATATGGGGGCAAGTCATCGTAATGATCTGTCCTTTGTATGACGGATCGGTGAGCACCTCCTGGTAGCCTGTCATCGCAGTATTGAACACCACTTCACCGGACGTTTCCCCTTCGAATCCAAGCGCGCGGCCTTCGAAGACCGCTCCATCCGCCAAGGCTAACAATGCCTTCTTCACAATGCTCCGTCCTCTCATCTTAACGAACGCTTCGCCTTCATGACGAGAAGGCCCATGCCGAGACCAAGATTGACCATGTACAGGGAACGAACGGGCATATGCAGCCGGAAAAACGCCTCGAATGCGGCCTTCCTGGCCTGCTCATCCTTGGCAGCGAATGCCTCCGCTTGCAGCGTGGCGGCCAGTGGGTGCAGCACAAAAATAATCGCGGCCGCGATCAGACCCATACAGACCAGAAGCATGGCCTCCGATTTCGTCACCGCCAACGCAGCATCTCCGTACCTCCATCGACACCCGGCGACAACAACCAGAATGAGAAAAGCAGCCGCGACCAGCCGATTGTACCCTTCGAATGTTCTGGTCAGAAGAAAACCTCCAGAGTCCTGACCGCCCAAGGTGTTAAAGACTGCCGGAATCACGGCCCCTATCAACACAACCAATCCCCCAACCCAGACACCGAGTGCGAGCAACTCCAAACTCAACCCAAGCACCGCGCCCCACCGCCACGCGCGGCCCACGGCCTATCGCTCCGCTGCGGACAGGTCGAACACGATCCGGCCATTGACCACGGTTGTCATGACGCGCCCTTTGACCGTCCATCCTGCGAATGGGGTGTTCCGGCTTTTTGACCGAAACTTCGCCGGATCGACCTCCCAGGATGCATTCGGATCGATGATGGCCACGTCCGCATCGGCACCCACGGTCAGCGTACCTTTGTTCAGGCCGAATGCCTTGGCTGGAGCGGAACTCAGCTTGTCCACTGCGGACTCGAGCGTGAGCACACGTTCTTCGACAAGCGCCAGCGTCAGCGAAAGAGCCGTTTCCAATCCGACGATGCCGAACGGCGCTTCGGTGAATCCCTGCTGCTTTTCCTGGGTGGCATGTGGCGCATGATCGGTGGCAATGACGTCGATCGTGCCATCCCTTAAGCCTTCTTTAATGGCTTGAACGTCGGACCATGTACGAAGAGGCGGATTCATCTTGGCGCACGTGTCATAACCACGAACGGCCTCCTCAGTAATCGTGAAATGATGAGGACAGGCCTCGGCAGTCACCCGAATTCCCCTGGACTTCGCTTCACGGACCATCCGGACCGATCCGGCCGTACTAATGTGGGCGAGATGGAGTCTGGCGCCCGTTAATTCAGACAGCGAGACATTGCGCGCCACCATGACGTCCTCAGCCGCAGATGGAATGCCTGGCAGGCCCAGTTCCGTCGAAATAAGCCCTTCATTCATGCAACCGCCCTCGGCCAAGTGGATATCTTCACAGTGATCCACGACCGGGACGTCGAATGCCAGAGCGTACTCCATGGCACGGCGCATGACGAGGCTGTTCATGACGGGCTTCCCGTCGTCCGAGATCGCCACGCAGCCGGCACGGCGCAGGTCCCCGATTTCCGCCAATTCCTTGCCTTCCGATCCTTTGGTGATCGCGCCGATCGGAAGGACATTCGCCAAGGCAGCCGACCTGGCACGTTCCAGTATGAATTCGGTGATCGCTTGATTGTCATTGACCGGATTGGTGTTCGGCATGCAACAGACCGTCGTAAATCCCCCGGCCACGGCCGACGCGGCTCCGCTTCGTATCGTTTCCTTGTATTCAAACCCCGGCTCTCTAAAATGCACGTGCAGATCCACGAAGCCGGGCACGACCAACCGCTTATGCGCGACGATCCTCGTCGCTCCGGCGGGCGCCTGCACATCCGCACCGATGGCCGCAACTTTGCCGCGGTCGATGAGGAGATTCCCTACCCCGTTGAACCGTCCCGGATCGATGATGTGTCCGCCTTCTATAAAGATCACAATCAGCTCGCTCCCGACATGAGATACAGAATGCCCATTCGAACGGCAACGCCGTTCGCCACCTGATCCAGAATGACCGATGAAAGACTGTCCGCCACTTCCGGCGCGATTTCGACTCCCCGATTGATCGGACCCGGATGCATGACGATCGCGCCGGGATCAGCCGACTTGACGCGATCCGACGTCAGGCCATACAGGCGCGCGTACTCGCGGATCGTTGGGAACAATGCCCGCCCCTGACGCTCGAGTTGGAGACGCAGCATCATAATCACTTGAACGCCCGCGAGGGCTTCATCGAAATTGCGATAGACGCGCGCCCCGAGCCGTTCGACGCCATATGGCATCATCGTCGGAGGGCCAACCAATCGAACCTCGGCGCCGAGCTTGGAGAGCGCGTGGATATTCGAGCGCGCCACCCGGCTGTGCGCCACATCGCCCACGATCGCGACCTTGAGCCCTTCAAATGACAGTCCCCGCTCCCGAATCGTGTACAAATCGAGCAATGCTTGGGTCGGATGTTCGTGCCAGCCGTCTCCTGCATTGATGACGGAAGATTTCACGCCGCGGGCAAGGGCTTCTGCCGCGCCGGCCGACGGGTGACGCAGCACGATGATGTCCGCCTGCATCGCTTCGATGTTGCGCGCCGTATCCAGCAGCGTTTCGCCTTTGACCACGCTGCTGGAAGACGGGGAAAAATTGATGACGTCCGCACTCAGGCGTTTGGCGGCCAGCTCGAACGAGGTTCTCGTCCTCGTGCTCGGTTCGAAGAACAAATTCACCACGGTCCGCCCGCGCAGTGCCGGGACCTTTTTGATCTCCCGTCCGGTCACCTCTTTGAATGAATCCGCGGTTTCAAGAATCAGCTCGATCTCCTCCACGGACAGGGGTGCAAGGCTGAGCAGGTCTTTGCGTTTAAGACTCATGGCTCGTCCTCCTTCACGCCTTCAGAATCACTACACGGTCCTCTTCGCCGGTTTCCTCGAGCATGACATGAATCTCCTCGTCACGCGACGTCGGAATATTCTTGCCGATATAGGTGGCTTTGATAGGCAGTTGACGGTGCCCGCGATCGACGAGGACCGCCAGCTGGATTTCCGCCGGACGGCCCAAATCTATCAATCCGTCCATTGCGGCCCTGATAGTTCGCCCCGTGTACAGCACATCGTCGACCAGCACAATGATCCTGTCCGAAATGTCGAACGGCACCGAAGTCCTGCGCAACACCGGTTGTTCCTTGCGCAAAGCCAAATCATCGCGATAGAGCGTGATGTCCAGCTCTCCGATAGGAATCGAAACGCGTTCGATATCGAGAATCCTCCGCACCAGACGATGGGCCAGATGTACGCCGCCTGTGCGAATTCCGATAACGGCAAGATGCTCGACCCCTTTGTTGCGCTCGAGGATTTCATGGGCAATCCTTGTAAGCGCACGGGCGATGTCCGCCGCATCCATAACGAGACGTTCCTGTTGTCTTGGCTGTGGCATTTGCGCGGTCATTCGATGATTGGGCATAAAAAAACCTCCCCATCGATCAAGGATGAGAAGGTTGAACGTCGCAGGGTACTACGGCCGAACTCGCGGGCCATCTAATCTCCTTGCTCACCTCACCGGATGAGCATTAAAGGTGTCTGCATCTTAGCGTCGCTGAATCGAAACTGTCAAGCAATCAGACTTCGAAGAGCAGCCATTCTGCCGAGCAATGTCGGTAATCGGTACGCAGTCCGGAATCACATATCCTGGGAACGGCTGCGATTCAAGAAAAGGGATTCCATGGGTCTACCCTGGATTAAGGAGCCTCGAACCCGCCCGTCGTTGTAGCCGAAGGAGATCAGCTCACCGTTCACGCAACGATTGAAGTGCCACCCGTTAATGTGAAAAAACCCGACGGCAGTGCGGGTGGGTGCCCGAGCCATGGCCACGGCCATCATCAAACATCGGCCATGAGATCACCTCGCTCGCTCTGTCATTGCCTGACGACGTGATAGAGGGTGAGTCCGGCCTTGAGACGAGCTTTCGGCAAGATGTTCTTGTGCATTCGAAACGTCGGGAGCTGATCCACCGGTTCACTCCATGACAGGATCACCCCTGAAGAGGCCAAGCGGGATTCAAGCCCGCGGGGACCCGTGATAAAGGCATGCCCTCCGGCAGACAGCGCCGATCGAAGATCATCGACCATACGGCGCAGCGCCGATGAATGGATATCTGCGGCATAGGGAATCCAGTAATACATGAGATCATAGTTCTTGGGGATGCTGGGATCCTGCTGTACATCCGTGAGCGGGACGAACCGGATTCGACTCAGCCAATCCCAGCGCTGGAGTTTCGCACAGACGCCCCATAACTGTTGCGCCTGCCGCTGGGCCATGGCCGGCACACTCACGCGCACGGTATATTCTCTCGGCCGATCAAACGCCACGCAGGCGCCGATGACAGCGTCGCCGTTGACGATGAGAACACGATTTGCCGCTGCGAAGATACGGCCGACATCGCGATCCTGCTCAGCAAGATCCTGGATGTAATCCGCCACGAAGGGTTGCGCCGCAGTCTCACCGATTTCGTCTTCATGTGCAGGGTAGAGAAGGACGGCACCGAAGGCATCCTCGGGAGCGATCGGTGGAACCCCGCGGACAAATAGAGCCCGCCAATCCATCGGACTGATCATGTTCCTCTGAACCGGCAGTTCCCTGACCCCGTCCGGCAGCGTTACCGAAATGGTCTCCAGATGTTCCCGATCGCGAGCGGCGATCTTCCCGTTGACGATGGATACGCTACGGTCACAGTGCGCATATCCGTCTCGCGACTGAACGTATGGAAGGCCCGTCGAATCATCGGAGCAGGTAAGCTTCTGCAGCGTGCCAACCCTGAATGTCAGACACAGACGCCGTTCGCGGTCGAAGTATCTCAGGGGCGGATCAGGAGCCGGATGCCAGAGAAGCTGGCTGGATCGGCCGGGATCCATAAACGTCGAAAGTGGATCGCTTGTTCCCGAACCTCGCGGCACATAAAAACTTGAAAACAGCCTGAACGCCCCTTCGGATGGATAAGGAGGAATTCCTCGGTACCGCAACGGCAAGGGGCCGGCTCGTTCCCGCTGCTGATCGTCGTAGAGGCCCCGGATGAGCTCAAAGACTGCGGAGCCCGTTCCCGGCAACAGCGATTTGAATAATTCGACCACAGGCAGAAAGTCGACGTGATCCCAATGCATGGCCCCCATACAGGACATGAAGCGGGGCCGTTCGAAGTCCCCCTGCTCGAGGTGATACAGCGCGTCTTTACGATGCCGGATGGTCGCTGAGCCAGAGGCACCAATCACAAGATCCTCATCCCGGTAGAACCAGCGTATTTCATCCAGCGATACTTGCAGCGCCTGGGCGGCCATCCCGCGCAGATCATCGGGCGTCATCGGCCGCCGGCCGGGTCTGACACCGAGATTGACCGTGATTTCGTTCACAAGCCCCTGCGGCACGATTCCCACCCATGCGTCCCAATCCAATCTGACACGAGCCCGGCTCATGACGATTTTTCCGTCGGAGCCTGAAACCCATTCACACTCATGCAGGGGATTGCCGGCAGGATCGGTTGAAAGAAATCTGCGTCCGTCGGGACGATACAGGACAAGATGCCCGGTGGGCCGGCGAACGATGCGCCCGCCGGAGCGGACGATCTCGTCAGCCAAGATGCGATTCGAGGGGAAAAGGATGTGACCCGGTGTTTGGAGAGCAACGAGGAGAGGATCTGCAGGCATTTACTCGCGGATCTGCCCGCTCCCCAGGACGATAAACTTGGAACAGGTCAACTCTTCCAAGCCCATGGGTCCCCTGGCATGGATGCGCGAGGTACTGATTCCGATCTCGGCTCCGAGACCGAACTGATAGCCGTCATTCAGCCTCGTTGACGCATTCACTAATACTGCGCTGGCATCGACCTCCCGGAGAAACCGCATCGCCTTTTGATAGTCACCGGTCACGATCGATTCCGTGTGCCGCGACCCATGCCGGGCGATATGATCCACGGCCTCATCGATGTTCTTGACCACTTTGACGGCCAGCGTCAAATCGAGAAATTCCTTGCCATAATCGCTCTCACTTGCGGGCTTGGCCAACGAAGAGAGCTGGCAGGTTTTCTGGCACCCTCGCACTTCCACCTTGGCGGCCACAGCCTTTTCAATGAACCCCGCCAACCATGTCCGGGCAATGCCCTGATGAACCAGAAGCGTCTCCATGGCGTTACAGGTCGAAGGCCGCTGCACCTTGGCGTTGAAGGCAATCCGTTCGGCCATGGCCGGATCGGCGTCTCCATCCACATACACATGGCACACACCGGCGTCGTGTTTGATCACCGGAATGGTGGAATGTTCAGCGACGATGCGCATCAAGGATTCGCCGCCCCGGGGAATGATCAGATCGATGAACCGGTCTTGCTTGAGCAGAACGGGGACGAGTTCGCGTTCAGGCTTCGAGACGAAGCTGATCGCACCCGCAGGAATGTCGTTTTTTTCCGCCGCCGCCGAAAGTACAGCGGCGATCGCGCTGTTCGAACGAATCGCTTCGCTGCCTCCGCGCAGGACGCAGGCGTTTCCGGATTTCACGCAAA
The DNA here is from genome assembly GCF_011405515.1 of Nitrospira sp. KM1. Lineage (NCBI taxonomy): Bacteria > Pseudomonadati > Nitrospirota > Nitrospiria > Nitrospirales > Nitrospiraceae > Nitrospira > Nitrospira sp. KM1. The sequence continues at coordinate 1,282,160 of NZ_AP022671.1, forward strand.
GAGCGGCCGAATCGGCCGTCACGTTCGGACGCGACTCATAGATAATCCCGATCACTCCGATGGGCACCCGCACACGACCGACTTGCATACCGTTCGGTCTCGTCCACATCGCCGGCATGCCTCCGACCGGATCGGGCAGCGCGGCCACTTCACGGATACCGGCTGCCATTTCTGATATTCGATCGGATGTCAGGCGAAGTCGATCGGCGGCGGCTTTTTTTTCAGGCGCATTCCCAAATGCCTCGAGGTCCTCGCCGTTCGCCGCGATCAGCTCAGCCGACTGCTCTTCTATGGCATCCGCCATGGCAGACAACGCACGATTTTTCGCTGCTGTGGAGAGTGTCGCCAGCCGGTGTGATGCCTGTCGAGCCCGTGTCACCAATTCCAATACATAGTCAGGGATGCTCTGAACCGGCAATTCATCCCCGTCTGTCTGTTCACCTGTATCGGCCGGTGTCACTGGATTCGCATTCTTCTCGGTCATGGCTTGGTGCGGCTCCCCTCGTGTACGGTTTTTCGTTCGACACAGGATACAGTGCTGCTTTCGAAAGGGTCAAGCGACGCTCCGGCAAAGGCAGTTCCCTTCAAACCGGAGATCCCTTCAGATCAGTACACCGTGCGGAGAACGTTTTGCGGAGAACGTCTTATTGTGTAGCCGGCAGAATCGGGCTGAACGTGCTGTCTTCCGGAGCCGTATCGTCGGAGGGTGTGGTAAAGGGTTCGGGGACACCCGGAGACGGCGCTGATTGCTGTGGAGAGCCTCCTGGGCCGGGTGGCGCGGTTGAGGGAAATAGACTGACTGTAGAGGGATTGGGGTGTTGGAAGATCCAATCGCGGTAGCTTTTCATGCCATCAAAGTGTCGCACGGCTAACGGAAATTCATGCTTCTTCATGGGCTCGCCTTTTCTGCGGGTCCGCACTCCCATAATTCCACCGCTGGGGCTTCTGATATAGTCCCACGTGCCGCGAGTCAGTGGATCGAGATAGACTTTCCGCAGATAGGGCTTCGGGAGCCTCGTGAGATCCATGAGGGATTGGGGATAGACTTCTCCCTGGATAACCCTGCCGGCCTTCATGGCGGTGGAATACAATGCCAGCGCATTCTGTATTTCGATACCCTTTGTCAGCAGATCCGCCTCCAATTCGCGCTGCATCATCATTTTCCACTGCTGGGCTCCCATAGTCGTCACAATCCCGATCAGCACGATAGCGAACATCAGGAACAGGTAGGTAATCCCCCGTTCACCGCCCGCATGGAGCGACACCAATATTGATCTTTTTGCAAGAAGCCAACTGGCCGTCCGGCGTGGCATCGGGAAACCCACTGTCTAGGGATCGGAAAGTTCTTCCTCAGAGAGAGGAACGGTATGTTCTTGCCTCGACCGTCGATCCTGTAACGTGATGCTTTCCGGTGTGATCTGCTTCACGACGATACGACTCTCCACGACTTGGCCTTTTCTCACCAGGTGAAGATCCTCATTTCTCGTCACGACCGCGAGATCCCGTGTCTTGTCCCATTCCTCACCGGTCCTTACGAAACCCAGATATTGGTACTGTGAGAGTTCCGTGTCAGCCTGCGCTCCGGCCTGTAATGGATCGCCCTCACCTTGCTGGTCGGACAGAGCTGCAGATGGAGTCGATGTCAGGGAGAAAATATTCCGCGGAACGACGAAAGCCAGATCCCGCTGTGTCCGAACGGCGGCGAGGAGTTCCAGCTGTACGTGGAATGGGTTGGAGGCCATCCTTGAGCTCCTCTGGACGGCTGATGCCGTTCCTGTCACGTTGGCAAGAGGCATGCGGAGGGGTTGCTGAGTCGTGAACCACTGCCAGGCTGCGAGTCCACTCCACAGCATCACGAGGACGACCAGCATTCCCATTTGTTTTTGAGTACTGCTCACGGAACAAGTCTCCCGGTATTACGACGGCTCGGACGGACTACCCTTCAAGTAGGTCGCAATCTTGATATTGAACGTCATGTTCCCATGCTGTGCAGGAGGATGCAGGAGAACGAGGTCTTCGATGTACACAAGTTCCTCTGCCGTTTCGATGTCATACAGAAACCGTCGAAGATCTTCGTACTTGCCTGTCAACGTCCCTTCCAACAGTCCTTTGCTGGTATTGGGAACCCCCGTGGCCTCTGTCTTGTACGAAAGCGACGGAAGTGTGACATGGTTCCGTTTTGACTCCTCAGTAATCCCGAGGGCCAGTGGGGCAAAATCATGCTCATCGGGCAGAGCAGCCCGCACTTGTGCCAGATCCTTTTTCGCACGGACGGCATTTCGATGAAGTTGGATGTCCTCCCTGGCCTGTCTCCATTCCGCCTCCAGCGCTACCACAGCGAGCCGAGCAGGCTCCGTGCCGGCCGTTCTCACAAGCATGAGCGCACCGAAAAGTCCCGCTGCCAGTACCACCCAGGGAATGAGCGGACCATACGGCTTTTTCAGTTCTTGGATCAGCAAGTTCCACATGGCAGATCACGCTCCGCCCTGGTGATACTTCAAGGTAAGGTCGAATTCGACCAGTCCGTCGCTGCCGACGCGATGTTGTCCCAGGACAGGATCGCGGAAGATGGGATGGCGCTGCATCTTCAGCGCAAGAGCCGTGACGTCCCCCACCGATACCGCCGAGCCGGTCAAGTGGACGACAGCGCTCGTAGAATCGAGCCTCACGCTTTTGATCGCCACGTTCGACGGAATGGCCGCTTCGAGACCCGAAAGAAATCGGGTCCATGAGAAATTCCGCTTCCCCAACATCTGATTCGCCAATGCCACTTCCGCCGGCAACCGAAGCAGGGATTCCGGCGAGACATCGATGCCTTCCTGCAGAGCGGCAGACATCAGTTGCCGGTCTTGGTCGCGGACCTGGTCCAGACGGGATCGGACCATTTCCCCCTCGAACATCCAGTCTGCGGCCTCAAAAATGCTCCACGCAATGCCGATCGCCAGCACGACGCACAAGCCGATGAGTCCGAGACGGGCCGGGGCAAAATAGGATCGGTGCCGGCGGCTGAACTCGAGCTCAAAATATCGTGAGCGCCGTGAGAGGGACATCACGGCACCTGAGAATGGCGGCCAGGTCACATACGGTGGGCGAAAATGCATCATGCGGCCATTCCTGCGACAGTGGGAAGGGTCGTCGAAGAGGAATTTCCACCGTGCTGGCTCCAACCGAGAGGAGCGAGATGATCCCAATTTAATCGATCGACGGTCATATTCAATTCGTGTTCCAGCGTGCCGGCCAAGTGGGCCCACTCGTCGGCCGCGGCTACCACGAGGCGACGAAGCGTCAGCTCCGGGTAACTTTCCCGACAGGAAAGAATCGACGCCTGGATCTCATGGACGATTCTCATTGAGAGCTCACTGTCGGTTCCATTTCGATGAGTCGAGGACGCCACGATGGCCGGTTTGTTCCTGATAAAGACGGGTCTGCCCCGGTGGATGACGAGACAGGTGAACCCACCGTCTGAACATGAAATCCACACGAGATCTTCGAGAAACGTCTTGTGTGTTCCAGATGCCCTGAGCCAGAGATTAAACAGATGGAGACTCGTCACACCGACTTCACGAGGAATCAAGCCGGTGGATTCACACAGTGATTCATATTCAGCAAGAATATTTTCTTGGATGGAAACGACGACCACCTGGTATGACGGCTCAGCCGCGCATGAAGCAGGAAACGTCTGCCAGACAATTTTCGCCCCCACCAAAGGAAGCCGCTGATCCTGCCCAAGCCGCCATCGAATGAGCGCGTCCTGCTCCTCCCAGCGGCGGGGCAAGCGTTCCAGGGAAAGCACGGTCATCCGGACCGACCAATCCGGCAACAACAACGTCACCGACCGCGGCAGATCGCGGGCGACGGCCCAGCCCCCTATGCGAAACCCGCGCGGCGTACCGACCAGCGCTCTCAGTCGCTCTTCCAGAGCGGGCCGGTCAATGACATTCGGTTCGATCGGTGACGCTTTCACAGCTCCATGAGGGATCTGAGATACGAGACATCGATACCGCGGCCGGCCGCGCCACGACCTCGACCGTTCTCCCCAGGACAGAGTCTGACTGCCGATCGTCACGCAATACTTCGGACGCCCGCCGCTCAAGCCCAACATGGCTAGCCTTCCTCGTTGAACGTAACCCGATTGATCTCCCGCAGTGTGGTCGATCCTTCGAGAACCTTGCGGACTGCAGACTGCCTCAAGGTGATCATGCCGGAGGTGACGGCCCGATAGCGGATTTCAGAAAGCGGACGCTCGGCCAGGATCATCTCTTTGATCTCGTCGGTGAGATCCAGAAATTCCGTGATGCACTTCCGCCCGCGGTAGCCGGTGCCGTGGCACTCGTGGCATCCCTTACCCTGATAAAAGGGCAGGTCTTTATACTCTTCGTAGTCGAGACCTGATTCCGCCGCGAGTGCCTCGTCGAGGATGACGACGGTCCGGCACGCCGGACAGACCATCCGGATGAGCCGCTGAGCCAACACACAGTTCAACGCTGCAAGAAAATTATAGGCGTCGATTCCCATCGATGCGAAACGGCCGATGACGTCGAACACATTGTTCGCATGCACGGTCGTTAACACGAGATGCCCGGTCAGGGCGGATTGAATCGCAATCTGCGCAGTTTCCGAATCGCGGATTTCTCCCACCATGATTTTGTCGGGGTCGTGTCTCAAGATCGATCTCAACCCCCGTGCGAAGGTCAGCCCTTTTTTCTCATTGACGGGAATCTGCACTACGCCGGCCAGTTGATATTCCACCGGATCTTCAATGGTGATCAGCTTGTCCTCTTTCACGTTCATCTCGGTAATTGCCGCATAGAGGGTCGTCGTCTTTCCGCTGCCGGTCGGACCCGTGACGAGTACCATTCCGTACGGCCTCGTAATGGCACGCCTGAATCGTTTGAGATCTTCTTCGTTGAAACCCAGGCGATCCAGTCGCAATGACGACACGCCCGTCGTGATGGCCTCGCGGTCCAGTATTCGAATCACGACGGATTCTCCAAATACGCTCGGAAGGATCGAGACGCGGAAATCGACCGTCTTTCGCTCGAGTCGCATCCGGAAACTTCCATCCTGGGGAACCCGGCGCTCGGCAATGTCCAGATCCGACATGACTTTGAGACGGGACACGAGCGGCGCATGCAATCTGATATCAAGCGGTTCCATCGCGGGCACGAGAATACCGTCCACACGAAACTTGACCTTTGTCGCCCGGTCGGCCGCTTCAATGTGGATATCGCTGGCCCGCCGCTGCATGGCACTGAGGAGAATGGAATCGAGCAGCTTGACGGCGGGGCTTTGATCTTCTCCGCCCGAATCGATGGTCAGAACTTCATCGCCGCGCTCATCTTCTTTGACCAGCACCGAACGATATTCGGCCTCCAGCTCGCGCAAGGCCTGGCTGGACCCTTCGCTTCGCTCCAGCGCCACGAGAATGGCACTCCGAGGGCTGACGACCAAGCCGAGAGGCCGATCCAGAAGCAGTTCCAGTTCGTCGAGTCCAAGAAGATTCTGCGGATCAGGAACGGCAATCACGAGAAGGCCGCCCTCCTCCGCAATCGGCACGAAGGGGTGCCGCTGCATCAATTTGATGGAGACGGAATCATAAAACGTCTGGTTGATTCGGAAATCCGTGAGAGGCTCAAATGGAAGTCCGTGCTGAACGGCCAATGCCTTTGCCAGTTGTTCTTCCGAGATGGAACCCTCACTGACCAGCGTCGATCCGAGCGCGGCGGATACTCCCTTCAACCGGTCCAGTGTCTGGCTGACTGTTTGCGCAGATACCATGGCCTGGTCAACCAGGACATCGGCCAAGGTTGACCTGACGGGTGTCCTCACTATGGAAGGCTGCTTGATTCCCATCTCGTCCTGCAAATGAGGTCTGCTCGATGCCGACCGCTATACGGTTCCAGCCAATTGGAAGACCGGGAGATACATGGCGATCACGATTGCACCCACCATGATCCCCATGATCAGCAACAAGACCGGCTCAATCCAAGTGGTCAATTGGACCAGGCGAAGGTCGAGGTCTCCTTCGTAAAACTCAGCCACCTCCTGCAACATCGCTTCGAGCGATCCGGTTTCTTCACCCACCGACAGCATTTCCATCGCCAATTTGGGGAACACATCGGGACGACTCAATGCCGCAGCCAATGTGGCGCCTTCCCGAATCTCTTCCACAGCGTCGGTCATGGTGGTGGCAATATATCGATTTGAAATGGCGCTCCTTGTAATGTGTAGCGCCTCGACCAGGGGAGTGCCTCCAGCGAGGACGGTTCCCAACGTCCTGGCCATCTGAATAGTGTGCTGCTTGATCGACAGCGTTCCGATCACCGGGGTGCGGAGGAGCAATCGGTCTATGGCCAAACGCCCGACCGCCGTGCCGTAGTAACCGCGACACAGCAATAGCAGGCCGCCGGCGCCGACCGACACCGGGATGACGTACGTTTTTGCGGTCACGATCATATCGATGAGAATCTGCGTGGCCAGCGGCAGACTCTTTGCCGACTCCCCATACACGGACACGAATGTCGGCATGACAAAGCTCAGCAGAAATCCCATCACCCCGACGCCGACAAGAACGAGAAATGCCGGATACGCCATGGCTTTTCCCAACTTCTGGCGCAGCGCGATGACCAGTTTCAAATAGATGACAAAGCGGTTCAGCACCTCCGCGAGGTTTCCCGACTGCTCGCCGGCTTTGATCGTGGCAATATAGAGTTCTGAAAAGTACATGGGGTGTTTGGCCAGCGCTTCCGAAGCGGAGGCGCCGCCACGGATATCCTGCCGGACGAGTCGAATCACATTCTGAAATCCCGCGTGTTGGGCGCGCTCAATGAGTAAATCCCACACTCGCAGCACGGGAAGCCCGGCTTTGATCAGCGCGAGCAGTTCCTGATTGAATACGAGAAAATGTGTCAGCGAAAACCCTCGCAGTGATGGGATACGAAACAACGGACGACTCGCAGTTTGTCCGCGGCGCTGCAGCTGGAAGATCAGAAATCCCTGTCCCTCCAGCTTCGAGCGAACGAGCTGTTCATCGTCAGCTTCGAGCTGGCCGTTGACGGTGGATCCGTCCGGTCGGGCGACTCTGTAGGCGAATACAGCCATGGTTGAGATGGCAGCAGGGGGAACGTTGCTGTTTACCGACTGCTGCCGGAACTCTGCACGACGGTTTCGTTCGATGGGAATTTGCTTGGAAGCCAGATAGCCTGCCCGACGACAATGAGATCATCATTGAGACCGTTCAATGACTTCAGTTGCTCCAGATCCACATGATGCCGGTGGGCGATGTTCCACAGGGTGTCCCCCGACTTCACCGAAACGCTGCGCATCGCGGGGAATTCAGAGCGGTCATCGGATATCGCCATGGAGTCGGTTGAGACTCCCACGTGGGCTGCGGGAGTGACGAGCATACGGACCGGAATCTCCGAACCGTACGGCCAATCGGCCGGAAGTGCACTCATCGCCGACGCCTTGGGGGCCTTCTTCGCCGCCGAATCCGCCGCAGCCGGCGAGGTCTCTTGCTCACCGTCCTGACTGCCGCCTGTTCTTGCCGGACGCCTCTGCATTTTCCTCATCTGACTCTGCAACAAGGCGCTGTTTCTGGAAACCCGTTCCCGCTCGGTTCTGGCCGCCGCGAGTTCCTCACGCTGAAGATTGATCACCTGTCTGGCTTCAGCCACACGGCGTTCGGCCTCCCGAACACGCCCTTCCAATTGAGCCCTTGCCACCTGCGCGTCGGCCAATTCCTGCCGCCGCGCCTCCAGCTCGGTGCGTAATTCGTTCAAATTCCTTTGCGTGTCACGAACCTGTGTTTTCAACGTATCGATGGTCAACTGAAGGTCCATGATCTCCGGTTCCGCCAACGGTTCCAATTCGCCGCATCCGACCGAGAACAACAGGGCCGCATACAACGAAGCGATCAGCACGGCACGAAAGGCCACCTGGGCAAGACGACCGCCTTGACCAGCCGGTTGAACATACATGAGATGAGTATTCATGTGACGACTTACCAACGGTTGTATGGAGTGCCGTTCGTGCCGATGTAGTCGGCGCCTGAAAACACGTCGATAATTCCTTCTTCCGACGCGCTGGTCATTTCCTGCCATGTCCCTTCAGAATTCGTAAACGGATCCTTGGGAACCGCCCGGAGGTATCCCGCCGAGACCAGCATCTGCAAGGTCAAAGGGTACTTTCCTTGGTCCGCTCGATGTTGATCGAGGACATCGCGCAGCGTGAACAAATCCTGGCGCAGAGCCGCCTCCTTGGCCTTGATGACAGACGCCTGATAGGTCGGCACCGCCATTGTGGCAAGAATGCCCACGATGGAAATGACGATCATGAGCTCGAGTAACGTAAATCCGTTGGGTCGCGTCTTGTTCGAACTACCAATCCCGATATTTCGTGCCATCGAGCGCCACGTCCTCACTTTTGGTCATCAAATCGTAGACATCATCTCCACACCAGCTTGTTGCAGTGGGGCTGTCCCGGTAACAACGGAATTGCCAATCCGCCTTCTTGGTAATTGGATCGATCGGCAGCGCTCTCAGATAACGGCGCGTGGTCGTCCCGCGAATCGTCGCTTCCTCGCTGGTCAGTTTCACTCCCATGAGCATGTCCAAAGACTTCGGATACCCGTAGATGCTTGTCGCGTCCTTGCATGCCAATCTGTTCTTGATGCAGAGGGGACCGATCAGTTGATCGCCATCCCGATTCCACTCCACTTTGAACGTGTCGATGGCCGCCCGGATGTTTCGCAAGTGCTGTCGCAGCTCTACTTCCTGCGCGCGTTTGGCCGACACTCGCCCTAAAGGAAGCGCCACAGACGCGAGGACCATGACGATCGTGAGCGTGACCATCAATTCAAGAAACGTCACGCCCGACTGTCTCACCGCACCCTCACGATGCCTTTTCCCTCCATGTCCGGATCGGCGGAGTTCCCGTCATTCGTGTCCTGAAGTCCCACACTGACCGGTGATACACCCGGGGACCGGGCGATGAACGTGGCAGTCACGATTCGCCCTCCCCCGGTTGCCCTCGGAGCAGACGATTCCACCTTGAAGCTGATGCGACCGCTTTCGTCATCTTGTTGCCGTGCTTCGTCGCTCGGAACAATCTCACCATGGACCAAAGACTTCAGCGCCATGACCTTCGGATCGTACTGAAGGCGGAACAGACCTTCCGGCGACGAGCGCAGCCGTTCATCGTGAAGGGCAAGTTTAAACTCACGCCCGACGGCTACAACGGTTTGATCCGGCTTGATTGACACATAGGGGCCTGCCGAGGTCATCCGTGTGAGAGACGCCAGAGGAGGTTTTGCCGCGCGGCTGGCTTTCGATATCTTGCCGGCCTGGGATATGTCGCTGAGCGCCTTTACTCCGCTTCCGCTTTTTCCCTGAGGGGTAAACAACGGCCCGGTGGCATAGGTCGATTCCGTTCCCGACCAGAACGCCTGCTTGCTCATCCCCGGCGGCGTCATGGTTTGGACGATATGGGGAGTCAAGGTGAGAATGACTTCCGTAGTGACCCGCTGCGTCTTGAATGAGCTCAAGAGATTGCCAATCACCGGCAAACTGCCGATCCAAGGGATCGTCACCTTGGTACGGCGATCTTCTTCCTGGAGGAGGCCTCCCAGCACGATGGTTTCTCCGTCCTTCACGTTCAGCATGGTTTCGGCGGATCGATTGCCGAACTTGAACTGCGTGATAGGAGGATTGGCCTGCAGCAATACTTGCTCGCCGAGACGCACGACCTCGATCTTCATCTTGAGTGACATTTCATTGTTGAGATGAATCAGCGGTTCGACGGTCAGCTTGACTCCTGTGTCCCGGAATTCGATCGAAGTGACCGTGGAGGTCGTTGGAACCGCACCGGTGGCCGCCTGCCCGGGAAGTACATTGGTCGTCGATAAGAGAATCGGCTGTTTGTCACCGATATTGATCTCGGCCTTCTTATTGTTCACGACGCGAACTTTTGGCGCTGCCAGCGTCTTGGCATCGGTCACCTGCTTGAAGAAATCGAGCTGCACATTCGTGGGCAGCTTAAGCAAGTAGTTGCCCTTGCCAAGACTCGTCAACTGTTGCAGTGTGAACTGCTGCGCCAGATCTCCCGCGATCGCTCCGGTAAAGCCTGGAGGGACGATGGCTCCGGCGACCTGCTTGGGATAGGTCAGGCCATAGGTTTGATCCACCGTTCGATCGACTTCGAGAACCTCGACGTCGAACAGCACTTCCGAGTCCAGCCGATCGTTGGCCAGGATGATCTTCTCGGCCATCTCGACCTTTTCAGGCTGGTCCCGTATGACGATCGTATTCAACTGCTCATTGGCATGTACGCGCTTGGAGTCCAGCATGCCCTTGAGAAGAACCGCCATGTCTTTTGCTTTCGCGTTGGACAGATAGAACGTTCGAACCATCAAATCCTGATACTGCTCCTGCTTCTGCTTCGTGTTCGGGCTGATGATCAGCAACCCGGGGGCAACGGTTCGCGCGAACAGACTGTTGCTGTTCAGGATCAGATTCAGCGCATCCTCAAACGGTGTGTCCTCTATGGTGATCGTGACGGGATCGTTACGAACATCCTTGTCGAAGATGAGATTCGTCCCGCCGGCTTTACCTATCCCCTCCAACACATCCTTGAGCCCGGCATTTCTGAAACGTAGTGTGACGGGCTGCTTCCGTCTGTCTTCGCGATCCGATGCCTGTTGCTCGGCCGTCAGCTGCGAAATGCCTTCCAGCGCCTCGGAATAGGATGGATCGAGTTCGGCAGCTTTGGAGAACGCTTCCATCGCTTCGTCCGTTCTCCCCAACTGAACAAGCCGTTCGGCTTCGCGGTACTGCAGACGCGATTCCTTGAGTCGCATGGCCTCTGCAAATCCGGACTGATGTTCAGGATTCGTCGGCTCCATCGACAGGGCTTTCTTGAACTGCTCCGCGGCAGGCTCGATCTGACGTTCCTTCAACAAGGCACGGCCACGATCCTCGTACTGGGCAGCCGCCCGCTCCCGTGCCATGGCATATTTGTCCTGAAGCGAAGGATTGAAGGGGTCATCCTTGAGCGCCTGGCGATAGGCCAATACGGCTTCTTCCCATTTACCGGCGGCCAGATGCTGATCGCCCATTTTGATGTCGTTGGAGGTGAAGTACGCGCATCCGCCTGATAGCGCCACAAATAAAACGATCAAAGGTCGAATGTGTGCGCGTGACCGCCGGTGCAGTTGGCAAGAATGATTACTCATAGCGTGTAACGGGAAGGCAAATATTCATATCGGCCCCAAACGGCGAATAACATTATGATGCAGGCGTATTGTCCTGCATCTCTTATGATTCGAGAAAGAAATTCGGATTTTTTACATGAGAGGGACGTTCAGAATGAACGGCGCTGAACGTCGACGGGGAATCGAGCGGACCAAAGAGAACGACATCGTTCGCGCGAGAGGATCAGAGTCTCCAATATTTCAATGTTGAGGGGAGCGTAGATCGATCAAGCATGCATTTCACATCAATCACAACTCCGTCTTTGCAGCTCCGCAGAGATTCGAGCAACATCTCCGGCTTCATGTCGGAAAACACACGGTGTGCAACGGCGATCACGATGCCGTCCACGCCCCTTAAGTCTTCCCACTTGCTGAGATGCACTCCATACTCCTCGACGGCTTCTTCCGGTTCGGCTATCGGATCATGGACGAGAACCTGCACTCCATATTCTTTCAATTCGTGGATAATGTCTGGAACCTTGCTGTTCCGCAGGTCAGGAACATTTTCTTTGAATGTGAGCCCGAGGACCGCCACCTTGAGGTCATTGACTGGACGATCGAGCTCACTCAAGCGTTTCATCGTTTGCTCGGCCACGAATTTCCCCATCCCATTGTTGATCCGCCGCCCAGCCAGAATAACCTGGGGGTGATACCCGACGGACTCGGCCTTACTGGTCAGATAATAGGGATCGACGCCGATGCAGTGTCCTCCGACCAGCCCGGGAGAAAACTTGAGGAAATTCCATTTAGTCCCGGCCGCATCGAGAACAGATTTCGTGTCGATGCCGAGGCGGTGAAAGATCAACGCCAATTCATTCATTAACGCGATGTTCAAGTCCCTCTGAGTGTTCTCAATCACCTTTGCCGCTTCCGCCACCCTGATGCTGGATGCGCGGTGAATACCCGCCTTCACCACCAACGCATAGGTGTCGGCGACTATTCCCAGGGATTCTTCATCCTGCGCGGATACGACCTTGATGATCTTTTCAAGAGTATGTTCTTTATCGCCCGGATTGATGCGCTCCGGGGAGTACCCGAGTTTAAAGTCAACGCCGCACTTGAGGCCTGATGCCTGCTCCAATATCGGCTGGCACACCTCCTCCGTCGCCCCCGGATATACGGTGGATTCGTAAACCACAATGGATCCGGGCGACAGATTGGCACCGATCAATTCGGAAGATTTTCGCAGGGCGGTCAAATCCGGTTGGAGCGCCTCATTAATAGGAGTCGGAACTGCCACAATGATGAAGTCGGCTGCCTTTAGGTCCGAGGCCTGGTGTGTGTATTGAACTTTCGAGCTCTTAAGATCGTCGGACGAGACCTCGCCGGTCCGGTCCACTCCCCGTTGAAGTTCTTCGATCTTTATTTTATTGATGTCGAATCCAATCACTGCCTGACGTTTACCGAATGCAACTGCGATTGGAAGACCGACATAACCGAGACCAACCACGGCGATCTTTCGCTCCGCACTTTTTTGACGAGTTCTCTGGACTGACATATTCCCCCCTGGAGGATTTTTCACAGAATGGCAGAATGGATAATTTCAGTCAACGAAGTCACGGGAAACCGACGATCACTTGCTTGTGATGCTGTGCGATCATGTTTTCAAAACTCTGGACCTGATAAGTGGGAGATCCAATTTCTCTCCGGACACGAAAGTCAGTGGCAGAATCCGCTCTGATTGTAAGACTGTGATCTCATCTTGTGCGAATATCCAAAACCACCAGCTGCACACTCACGATTTAGAGGCTGAGCCGAGTCCCGCCCACTCATTATTGGCAGACCCTAGCGCCCATTGCCAAATGTACTCACCTGATAACGATGGCTGTCAAACCGCATCACGTCCATAATCTTCAACGGTGTCTGCAGGAGCGTGCACTCTTGTCGAAAATGTCAATTTGAAGGGAAATTGTCTGCATCCTTCAAAGCACAGTGGTCTGTCAGTATTAGTGATAACAATCAACTGGTTGGCTGGAACTTCATATGCCTATTGAATTTTGCATTCACCATAACTTTAAGGGCACCGCTCTTGCTAGTGCACCCCCTGGTCGCCAATGAAATTTGACCCTATCCGTAGCCTCAGCGCCACGGAAGGGAGCGTTACCATCGGCAGGCCTGTTCTCAATAGACTTCGCGCGGTAGCGGGTTTTTTGTAATTTGGAGGACCTAGACCATGCGTAAGGAAGGCGGGGCTGCGGGGGTAAGAGTGTGGTCGCACGTCAGATTCGATTTTAAGCAGTTGTTATGCATACTGTATGTGACAGCTCTAGTGACGACTCAATCAGCACCAGAGATTGCATTCGGGCAAATCTCTTCGATGAAAACAAACAAACCGACCTCCACCACGATGACGGCTTCGCCCACGAGTTTCAACTTTACGGCGCCGGCCGGCAGTACGGCCTCCATGACGCAGACCCTGGCGATCAGCAGTCCGGCCGGCGGCGCGTTGAACTGGACCGTCTACGACGATTCCAACTGGGTCATCAAAAACGTGGGCGAGGGCACAGGTAATGGCACGGTCGCGGTGACCGTCCTCCCCGCCGGTATGAAACCGGGCACGCATACCTCCATGATCACCCTCACCGCTTCCGGAGCGAGTAACTCGCCCCTGCGAATCCCGGTGACCTTGACCCTCACCGCTGCCGCCGCCCCGCAAGCCGCCTCCGCTCTGACGGTGTCGCCGACGAGCTTCAGCTTTACGGCCCCGGCCGGCAGTACGGCCTCCATGACGCAGACCCTGGCGATCAGCAGTCCGGCCGGTGGGGCGCTGAACTGGACCGTCGTGGACGATTCCAACTGGGTCATCAAAAACGTGGGCGGCGGGACAGGCAATGGCACGGTTGCCGTGACCGTTCAGCCAGCCGGTATGAAAGCGGGCACGCATACCTCCATGATCACCCTCACCGCGGCCGGAGCGAGTAACTCGCCCCTGCAGGTCCCGGTGACCTTGACCCTCACCGCCGCCGCGCAAAATAACACGGCCAGTCAGCCTACCATCAGCCTGACTCCGGCCAGCCTGGCCTTCAGCACCACGACCTCGGGAAGCAATCCCTCGGCCCAAAACATTGCGATCCACAACAGCGGCACGGGCACACTCACGTGGAGCGTCGCCGATAATGCCAATTGGCTCACGGCCACGCAGGCCGGCACTACCGTCACCGCGAGCGTGAACAAGAGCGGGCTGGCCGCCGGCACCTACAACGCGGCGATCACCATCACCGCCTCCGGCGCCACCAACACCCCGCAGACCATCCCCGTCAGCCTGGTCGTGACTTCCAACCAGACAGTAAATCAGACAGCGATCTTGCAGTGGAATGCGAATAAGGAACAGAATCTTTCCGGCTATCGCGTCTATCGCGCGACATCATCCGGAGGCTATGGCGCGCCTGTCGCCACGCTGCAAGGTAATGTCACGAGCTTTACATCCTCGGGGCTACAGCTCGGCACCACCTATTTCTTTGTCATCACGGCTTATGATAGTCAGGGGAACGAAAGCGGTTGGTCGAATGAAGTAAGTAAGAGTATTTTTTAGCTGCACTAAACACACAGATTAGGGAGTTTGTAGGTTATGAAGCATGTGAATTTCGTATTGGGATATGGCTTAGGATTCTTTTTACTGGCAGGCGGCCTGGTTTGGAATACGGACGCCTCAGGTCAGGCGTGGCCGAATGAGCCACCAGGTTCACAATTGATCACAGACTTCTCATTCAGCACAACAGGTGGTCAAGGCTGGAGCTACAACTGGTGGGGCCAGATTGTTGATGATGCAACTGCTCCAGGAAGTCCATCCAAGGTTATGCAATATAGACGTCCTTTAGGCAGCGCTGGTGCTGGTGGCGATGCGTGGTACGACTTCCCTGACTCAAACGAAATCTATGTCGGATTTTGGTGGAAACCAAGTAATCCGTTTCAAGGATGGCCTCACCTTCAAAATAAGGTGGCCTTTCTCTGGGGCCCTCCAGGCCAGGGGCAACTTGTATGGTATATGTTCGGAAACGAAAGAGGAGGTCCCTACTCATTTGGAGTACAACTCGAAACTCCTTGGAGCAATTGTCATCTAGGAAGTGGTTTCGGAGATTGCCCTGGCAGTTATAACCTTTTCCCTAACCGAGGAGGTGGAACAATTGCTCTTGGCCAATGGCATAGGATTGAAATTTACGCAAAAGCAAGCAGTTCAACTTCCTCTCGTAATGGAATTTTAAGATGGTGGATGGATGGCGTATTACTAGGAGACTACTCTACAGTCAATTTGGCTTCACCTTGGACATGGTTCCAATTCACCCCCGCGTGGGATTCCTTTGATTCTACTCAAACTGAAGAATTTTCACATCGATTCGATCATGCGAGGATCAGCAAACCGAACGGTAGCGGAAGTCCAGCTCCTGCGTCCGATGCACAACCGCCAGCTTCTCCAACGGGACTTAGGGTCCAATAGATGCGTAGATATTTAGCAATTAAATCACTCATGACTACTGTAAACTCCCCCGTCAAGGCGACACTGCCAAGGGAGAACTTCGGGCTTCAAGATTGGCCCGATACGTGGCCGGCGGCAGGCCGGCCAATGCATCATGGGGCCGCTCTTCGTTGTAACTCTGCAACCATGCCGCAGTGATCTCCTGGATCTGGTCGAGTGACTCGAACACATAGGCATTGAGGACTTCGGTGCGATAGGTGCGGTTGAATCGCTCGATGAACGCATTCTGATCCGGCTTGCCCGGCTGGATGTACCGCAGTTCGATCCCGCGTTCGGCACACCAGGTCATGAAGCGCTCCGCAATGAGTTCAGGGCCGTTGTCGAGCCGAATCGCCTGCGGCCGTCCCCGCCCGGGTGTTGGAGCAAGTGGTGGCCGGATCACGCGCTCGGCTGGCAGCGACGTATCGATTTCAATGGCCAGCGCTGCCCGCACACCTTCATCGAGGATGTTGAGCGTCCGAAACCGGCGGCCGCCATCGAGCGTGTCGCATGAAGTCCACGGCCCACGTGGTATTCGGCTATGGCACCACGACCAACGAGTGGCGCAGCCGAAGCGGCAGCCGCTTCTTGGTCCGCCGTGGTAAATTCAGCCGCAACTGACAGTACACCCGCCACAGCCGCTTATGGTTCCAGGGATGGCCGAGGTTCCGGAGCCGATCGCAACACTTCCCACCGACTCTTGGCCGCCACCAGCGTGGTCAAGGCCACGATCACTGGCGCATCCCGCCGGGCTCAATCCACGAGCGGCCGATAGTACGCGGCCCGATTCAATCCCACGGCGCGACAGGCCTGCTGAACCGGGAGACCGTTCACCGTCACCAGATGCGTGACGACCTCCCGCCGTTCGGTAGGCCCTAGAGCTTTTTTGCGATGACATCCTTCAGCGCCAGATTCTCTAACGACAGGTCGGCATACATCCGTTTGAGCCGGCTGTTCTCGTGCTCAAGATCTTTCAGCCGCTTCACGCCGGAAGCCTCAAGGCCACCATACTTCGCTGTCCACTTGTAGTAGCTGAGCTGATGCCGTAGTGCCGCCAGATCTCGTTGACGGGGCGGCAGGCATCGGCCTCTTTCAGAATAAACACAATCTGCATTTCAGTGAACTTCGACTGGCGCATGGGAACCTCCTGGCTAGGGTGGTGTATTGTGCCAGAAAGTTCTCCCTACTGAGTGTCGTGATTTCTGGGGAGCTTACGAGACGATCTGCTCTTCGGAGAATTTCGACCGCTTCATCGATCCGCTCCTTTCGTCGAGGACCGTTGAAGCCAGTAGTCTACTCCAGTTTTACGTTGCCGTCGTTTTCGGGGGAGACGTCACTGGTGAATTTCACGCGAGGTAGACAATGAGGACAAATGTTACAATCCATCCAAGGATTGAAAACAGTACGGGGATGTCCTGCACGACAAGGTCGGTTGGGGATCCTCCAAGATCTTTTTGATGCACTAAATAGAGGTAACGGAATATCCCAAAGATGACAAAAAGACTTGTAAGATATAAGTGCTCGGAATGAAACCTGCTCACTGTGACAGTGTCCAATGTGTAAAGAATATAGGTCAATAAAGTCACAGGAGTAACAACAGAAATCAACTCGTCGACAAGCTTAATAGAGTATTCCTCTAAGACGGGTCGATGAGCGTTGGCCTCCGATCTCATCAAGAATAATTCGTGACGCCGTTTTGCCAGAGCCAGAAAAAGCGAAAGCAAAAACGTTGCGAGAATGAGCCAGGAGGACGGAATTACATTAATAGCAAAACCCCCAGCAAATACTCGAAGAACAAATCCTAGGCTAATACTAAATACATCGACGATAACTATATGCTTAAGCCATAAGCTATAGGCGACATTCATAACCCCATAAAGTGCTAGCGTACCTACAACTTCCAGAGAAAAATACGCAAGCGCAATAGCCAGTAACGAAAGTAAAATTGCCACAACACTAGCAAAACCTATACTTAGATCGCCTGATGCAATAGGCCTCAACCGTTTCTTCGGATGCATTCGATCATGTTCACGATCGTTAATATCATTCACTAAATACATGGAACTGGACATCAAACTGAAGGCAATCGCAACGTATAGCGATGGCAATAATTTGCTTGGCTGATTTGCCCCTCCTGAAAAAAACAATGGGGCCAATACAAAAGCGTTCTTAATCCAGTCGGCGGGACGCAGTGCCCTCCCAAGCTTGCTTGCCAACTTTCTATAATCCTTCACAAAAACCTGCTTACATTATTAATTCTGGATTTGTTCGCCAGTTCATCACCGATTTTTATACGTAATTAGTGGAAGCCATTTCAATCTCTTGCCAATGTCTTCAATCCCCAATCCCGCAATAGCAATCACGTACGGCATAATGGGAACCATATAGCGAAATAACGGCAACGCGAGCCAATGAACAATGATGAAGTATGCTATCAGCAGAAGCGGCAGCCATATAAACATCGAAGGCCTCGCATAGATCACATATATCCCCCAAATTGCAAAAAGGTAAAAGATCAGGTTTACTCCTAGAATTAAGCCATGGCTATTTCCAGATTCAGTCGAGTACCACATTCGAAAGAATTTTGCGGTCAAGAAGAATGGCATATCGCCAGGACTGCGAAGAAGCTTATTCCTGTAATTCTGAAGTCCTGCTTCAAACAAAAAATTCGCTTTTTCTTTAGGCCCACCTCCAGGTTTTGGCGTCAAAAAGCCGGTCTTACTCAGGTTATCCAAGTACTCTGGCAAGGTTCGCTCCCTACTTTCTATAGTATAGAAATCAGAGGATGATCCATAAAGAAACACCATGCCACCGGACGTCGCGACGGGAATAAACTCTTGGAGAACAATGTAGTTTCGCAATGTCCACGGCAACAACGTTACTACGAAGGACAAAAGAAATATGAGGCCAGCCTTACGTATTTCGTTTTGATTTTTGGCTAAAAAGATTAGGAGGAACCCAAGAGGTATTGGCAAAAACTGCGTCGTTCCACGCGTGAGTGTCGCCAATCCGAGTACGATGCCAGATGCGCAATAACATAGATAGGAATTGAATTTGACGGCCTGGATGAAGAGTAATACAAATGAACACAAGAAAAATGTAAAATGCGCTTCAGGACCGATATAAAGCGTTGTATATATGGCAAAGGGATAAACAGCCCAAACTACCGAAGAAAACTGCGCGATTGCCAAACTAAACACTTCTCGAACAATCAGGTATATAAGTACAACAGTTGCCGAATCAATAATCACCTGAAACACTTTGACGGCCAACTGAGCATTTTCAGAAATCAGTGAGCAAGCTGCTATGATCACGGCGTAGAAAGGAGGAGTAAGAACTGAAAAAGAAGGGTCGCTGAACCCTTTTCCTTCAAGCAATAGCTGAGCGCCACTCAGGTACGCGTATGTGGCATTAGTCGATAATGGGAAGTCTGGATACATCCACAATGCAAGAAGTCTGATTCCGAGAGCCGAAGTGAATAAAGCCAGTACCCATATCAATTCTCTCCTTGAAATCTTTGCGACGCTTTCCTCAATCTGAATTCCCAAAGCAGAGACTCCGCATCAAGACAAATCTATTTTTACATCAGCTTCTAAAATTCACCAACTCAAGACTGTTTCACAAATTTGCCTGCCAACCTGTTTTGGATCAAGTATTTCATCAAAATAATTTCGAGATGCTCTTGCAGTTGCAACCACCTTCTTTGGATTTCCCAGAAATTCTTCCAGCAAACTCGGTATTAGGCGATATTCAGTATCCATTGCGACAGGTTGGTCAGGAGATGTAGATGTATTTAGAGATAGGTAGTGCTCTCCTTCAACTAATGGAACAGTCCATTGCGTCTTGGGGTGTTGATCTAATACGGTACAACTTCCCAGTGCCAATTGATCGCACATACGCCATGGTACACAGTGATGCATGCCTAACCTGATAATACTAAGCCGGGACCGGGCAGTATGTTCCCAAAGTAGTTTAGGTGGTATTGGCTCCATAGTGTAGGCGATTCCGGCCTTTTCTAGCCGAGTGGTCATACTTTTGATATCTCCTCCGACTAAATAGGCAAGAAGAAATTTACTCCTCTTCGATTTGGCGACAGCCTCCAACAGCCGCAAACAGTGCTCGCTTCCTTCAACTTCATTATTCCCTCCCCAAACTCTAACAATAAAAGTGATGTCGACCGTCGGGGTCTGATTGCGCAGTGCTCGCAAGAGTTTCAGGTGCTCAATAACAATCGGATTGCAGTTGAACAGAGGAATGACACGCCGATCATACGAATCTCTCTTCCAATAATTAGTTTTAAAGTAAATGTCGTTCACCTTGGCAAGATCCGAGCTAGTAAGTTCACCGGAGTCATGGCTGTCGATGCAGACCTTCAATTCTCTTCCGTCCGATAGACGAAACAGATATTCTCCAACTAGTGGGGTTGTTGATCTGTCATCCGAGCCAAACAACCGTGCCACATTATTTGCAACTGATTTACTTAGAGGAGCCAACGGACCAAGCAACCGTCCTGCTGTGTAGGAGTCCCTAAATGCAGCTAAACTTCTTAATACTGCAGGAAATCTTGCTGTGCTGGTAATGTTGAGATTACCGCCCTGTTCTGCCAGATATAATCTCAAACCTTGTCGATAGTATTTTTGGTACCACTCATACCAAAAATCAAAGGGAAAACTTTTAGCCTGCACATTTGTTACATGAGTTTTATCTAATCGAGTCAAGCGACCCTCCAAAAGACACAGAAATGTTCTGGTTCCGCTCCCGTATTGTAGTCACACCATGATTATCAAATTTCTTGAGAACCATATAGGATTTTTCTTTTTTTCAGTTTGAAGACCCTGGAAAGAATCAAATTGCACTCAACATTCTCTGCGTTTCCCAAGCGATCGACTCTGAAGAGAGCACCTAGATGTTATTCTTTCCTCATACGGAATAACATCGTTACACCCTTCTCAGCCACGAAATCTCCTTTCGAGAGCAGAAATTCCTTGAGCGGTTCAGACAATTTGTATCCCAATAGATAATCATATTTTGAAAATATGACATCCCACTTTACTTGATCCACGGTGATATTCCGCTCAATTTGTACATAACCTGTATCGGAAGAGCGCCGATGTATCAGGAACGCCCCACGCGCAGCCCACAGGGTCGGAACGAATGCATGTCGATAGATGGTTGCGTAATGGGCCGTATTGAAGAAATGCATGTCCCAAAGCCAGCTTCCGGTCAATGATGGATCGTGAACAAACATGGGGTAGAGCCTAGCCCCCTCGGGTAATTGCTTCAGCATCTGCACCTGTTCTTGTACTTCTTCGCCGATGCGATCCCAGTAATACCAGACCTCTGCCACTCGAACGACACAAACGCACAACAAGCCAATCAGGAGATAGCGCCCTACCCGTTTCGATAGATCGATCCTGAGCGCCAACAACATCAGAACGATGGCTGGGACTACGATGCGCCGATCCACGTACGTTGATTGAACCCCGCCGCTCATCGGGGCGACGGCATACAGAACGAAAAGTATTCCTCCAACAAAAAACAGCTCTCGGCTGACGAGTGGATTGGCGGTAACCTTCAGAGCGAACAACATCAATACAACGAATGACAGACCAAGTCCTCCGTCGATAATCAAATCATAGGTCAAGAATGGATATAACAATCCCATGACTTTCTTGACGAGGACTGGTTGCCACCATTCCATGGGGGCTTTCTCTAGAATTCCCGAGCTGTACCAGAGATAGATAAGGGTCGGCGGCACTAACGGCAGAAACCCGATAATCTGCTGAATTCCGAGCTTCTTCGCTTTGAGCAAATCCAGCCCCGCGAGACACGCGATAGAGACTCCCAGGAACACAAACGCAGACAAATGCGTGACATAGCAAACGCCTGCGAGGATCGTGATCATAAAAACACGCCCCATGGTCCATGCAGACCGGAACCGTAGCCACAATGCCAATGTAACGAAAAAGAGGCCAAGACCCAGCAGATAGTTCGGCAACCCCATGGGCCAAAAGAAATTATAAAGAAACAGGGTGCTGACGGGAGCATGCCAGTGAGGACGGGCATAGATAGCAACTCCCAGCAGATGAACTCCCATATTGAAAACCAGGATGATGAGCGACAGAAACAGCCTGCTCGCCGTTTCTACGCCCGCCATATGGATAAGGGCTGGCACGATCAGATCGCTGGCCAGATTGGGAATCAGCCACCAATTCGGTTCATACGCATAGGTGGCTTGATACATCTCATTGCTGCTGTACTCATGAATGATCACGGCTCGAGCGAAGTGGTTGGGATAGTCATGCATTGCCGGGTACGGGGTGAACCAGACCGGACAGAGTTGAAGCAGGAATAGACAGATGAAGGTCAGGCAATACGCCCGCTGTTCGTCAATACATTCGAACCATCTACCGTGCATTGTCCCCACCTTCTTGAAGTTACTAGCGGACCGGATGGTCTCAGAAATGTGCGGGGCACATTAATCACGCCAGACGACAGTGTGAATTTTGTCTCTTTGTACGAGCGCTTTGGTCTTGGGAGAGCCGTTGACCAAGACGCCACGGTCCGCCAGACGCAACATGGCGAGATCCGAGCGATGATCCGCATAAGCTGTAACCGGCTGGTGACCGTATCGAGATCTGATATCTTCAAGGGCCCCTACCTTTTCCGGTCCTCGCATATTCGCACTTGTTAGTTTTCCAGATAGCCGATCGTCCTTCCACTCCACCTGCGTACAGATCACCTCATCGAACCCCAATCGGGATCCCAGTTCTGTCACATAGCAATCGGGGCTGGCAGTAAGCAGGATTAATGTATCTCCCGCCTGACGATGGGCTTTCAATGTCGCCAGACCTTCCGCCCGCATCTGCCGACGCAAAAACCAATCCAGGAACTTCTGATTCCATGACGACAGGTCTTGTTTCCGAATCCCCCCTAGAATGGCGCGCAGAAACAATTCCTTGAGTCTCGCATTGTCAATCAGTCCGGTGCCGAACAACAAGACGACGCCGGGCAAGTGCAGACACCTCACGATACGCCAGGGCCGATGAAGAAGAAATCCCGTGAGGTAATACAAAAAGCTATCGCTTCGAGAGAGCGTATGGTCCAGATCGAAGAGCGCGATATCGCGGTGTCGTGTCACGAGAGGTCGAAATTCCCTTCTGAACGAGACCTGTTCCTCAGCAACAGCCGATGCCACAACATAAGCATGAGGAGGGCCCACAGCTTCGTCTCGTGATTATTCGTCCCGCTCTCATGCTCTCGAATCAGTTTCGAGACCCCGCGCTCATTCAACAGTCCAAGTTCCTGGAGCGCCTTATCCGCCAAGCAGTCGCGCATGAACCCTCGCAGAGGTCCCCGCAGCCACTGGCTCAAAGGAATCGAGAAGCCTTGTTTCCGACGCCGTAGAATGTTCGCCGGAACGATGCCCTCCAGCGATTTGAGCAACACATATTTCTTCGTGATGCCGTGCAGCTTATATTTGGCCGGAATCGTGGCGACAAACTCGACGACCTTATGATCCAGGAACGGCACACGCACCTCCAGCGAATGCCACATGCTCAGCCGATCGGTTTTTCGCAGCTCATCGTCCGGCAAGTAGGTTGCCATGTCGGCCGACAACATCCAATCAAGCGGATCATCACAGTGGGGGACTCGTTCCATGGCGGCGGAGGTGAGATAGTCACCGGATCCGCGAAGGGACTGAAGTACATCCTGGCTCAAGATCTGGGCTTTACCCTGGTTATCGAAAGCCGACAAATAATGCTGATACCGATGTGGGAGAGGGAGATCCGCTCCCTGCGAGAATCGTTTCAAGCGATCGATCCACAGCCCCGCCACCCTCATTTCGGGAAGCGCATTGACGATGGGGTTTAGAATGCCTTGCCGTAGGGCTTTCGGAATCCTTCGATACCGTTCAGCCGCCAAAGCTCCTCTGTATCGCTCATACCCGGCGAAGAGTTCGTCTCCGCCCGTGCCCGATAGGGCGACCGTGACATACTTCCTGGCCGCCTCGCAGATCATGTAATTAGGAATCGCCGACGAGTCCGCAAAAGGTTCGTCGAAGGATTGCACGATGGCCGGCAACATGCTTTCAATCTGCTTGCGAGGATCGTGATACAGATATTCGGCATGATCCGTTCCATACCGGTTTGCAATGGCCCTGGCAAACGGCCGCTCGTCGACTCCGACCTCACCATCTTCGAAGCCGATGGTGAACGTCTTGACCTTGCCACCGCTCACTTGCGACATCAGGCCCACGATCGCACTGGAGTCGACCCCCCCGCTGAGGAAAGCGCCGAGCGGCACCTCGCTGATGAGATGAAGACGGACAGCCTCTTCCAAATGATGCAACAGACCTTCAGCATAATATTCAAGCGGCCGGACCCTGTCCGGCCCCGGCCTCAATTGCCAATACCGTTTGATCTCAAATGTCCCATCACTCCACATCCCCACATGGGCCGGAGGAAGTTCCCGTATCCCTTCATAAATTGTGCGAGGCCCCGGCACGTACTTGAACGTCAAATAATCGGAGAGCGCGGGCAGATCGATCCGAGGTTCGAACTCCTTCACCGCAAGCAGGCACTTGAGTTCTGAACCGAAGTATAGTGCCCCGCCCTTCAGCCAATAGTAGAAAGGTTTGATGCCCAGCCGGTCTCGTCCGAGGAGGAGTTTTTTCCGCCGATCATCCCAAATGGCAAAGGCAAACATGCCCCGCAGATGGGTAACGAATTCTTCTCCGAATTCTTCATAGAGATGAACCAGACATTCCGTATCCGAGGAGGTGGCCAGTCGATGCCCACGTTTCTGCAAGTCCTCCTGGAGCTCGCGATAATTGTAGATTTCCCCGTTGAATACTACCCACACTGATCGATCTTCATTGTGGATCGGTTGTTTTCCTGTGTCGACATCGATGATCGCAAGGCGCCTCATGCCGAGACCGACCCGATCGCCGAAATAGAAGCCCTCGTCATCGGGCCCACGTCGGGTAATACGCGCGCACATGCGGCGCACCATCGTCTGGTCAACCGCTCCACTATCCGGATAGACTGCGCCGGCAATTCCACACATATTTGGGGATCCCGTTGTAGATTCTCGCGCCTTTTACAGATGCAGCCTTGACCTGATCACGATCCTCGACGCTGTGTATCGTGGGACATTCTTCATCACCAATGGAAAACTCTCGTTGGACTTAGAGGGGAGAGCCGGTGTTCTGGACAGTACTATCGGCACATCATCTTCTTCAAAATCTTCAGGGCAAGATCACGCCCCAGCAGACGCTTCGCCCAGTGGGCCTTGATGGCATTCCCACCCACCAGAACACAGAGGCCGGGATTCTTACTATTGATCGCGTTCACGATTGCGCGAGCAACCTGCTCCGGCGGTATCCCGTATCGACTGTTGGTTCGCTCGACGATTTTGCTGTAGAGGTCGTCGATGAATGGATTGCCTTTTGGTCTATAGTCGTTCCCCGTCTCATTGAATCCAGTGTTGACATTGCCGGGTTGAATGATCACGCACCGAATATCCTTATAGGACAACTCAATGCTCATACACTCATAGAAAAGCTCCAGCCCCGCCTTTGAGACGGAATAGATGGATTCCATGGGAATCCCGACTCCGGCCGATACTGAGCTGACTGTAATGATGCGTCCCCCCTTACGAATCAGTGGAATGACGTCCCGCACAAACCGGATGTGCGAAATCAAATTCACATCCAGAACGCGATCAATAATTTCGTCCGGCAAATACTCGGCGGGATATGTATTGTGCACGGCAGCGGTCACGACAACGACATCCAGCGCACCCACCTGCTCTTTTACCCAATCGAGAGTACGGCTTACCTCGCCTTTATCGGTCAGGTCCATGCGAAAGGTAAGGCCTTTCTCGCCCCATTCGGTCCGGCATTTGCCGAGTTCCCGTTCGTCTCGATCAGCAATCAATACATGTTCGCTTTGAGCGAGAAGCAGGTCCACCGTGATGCGGCCGATTCCTCGCGCCCCGCCGACAACAAGCACATTTTTCCCCGACCGACTCATCATACGTTGATCCCTTCCGAACGACGGGAGCGCCCTGCCATGAGAACTATCTCGCCGGCCTGCTTCCTTTTCCTGCAAGCTGCTTCACCAACCACAAGACTCCTTGATTGAGAGGAGACCGATGGGGCGACCCATGCCCTTGCCTCCCCTCACGATAACTCTTCACAAACCAGTCGTAACTCTCCTTCAGCATATCGAGATTGGAATAGCGGGGTTTCCAACCCATTTCGAGCAGCGGCTGAACGTCAAAATGACAGGGTTTATGATAGGTCAGATAGTGCCAAGGGACCAGCGGTGAAATCCTCATCCAATACAGTACCCGAAGCGCGTTGATGGCAAGAACCGGCGGCAATCCCTTGACTCTGGAAGCGCTGCCTGCATAATCGATCAAGGCTTCCAAATCACCACGGAGCGTTCCAAAGCGGTCCGTACCGACGTTGTATGTCCCGGGCTTCCTGGCATCAAGCGCCAACATATAGAAATCCATGAGATCGGCCGCATGGATAAACTGAAACTTGATGTTTCCATTTCCGATCACATATACATTGGTATTTTCCATGATCCATTGAAAGAGTATCTGGAAAATACCGAGCCGTCCTCCCCCCAGGGTCGCGCGGGGGCGGATGGTGATCAATGGGATGCTGTGCCGTGCGCAGATTTCCTCAACGGCGTGCTCACCCGCAAGCTTGGACCTCCCATACGGTTCTACAGGTTTCGTCGGCGTATTGTTCGTAAGCGGTTCTTCGTTGGGGATACCGAATACAGCCGTTGAACTCGTATGGATCAACCATCGGACGCCCGCCTTGGCCGCTTCCTCTGCAACGATGCGTGACCCGTCGACATTGACTTCCCAATATTTTCGGCCTGCATCGGTCTGTGCGACGAGCGCAGCGTTGTGATGGACCACGTCAACGTTCCGCATCGCGCGCGCGACACCATCACGATCCAAGACGCTGCACTCCACGTAGTGAATGTCCTTCGGGCGCGTCGGGTCTTCCCATACATCCAACACCAAGACCTCATGGCCGCGCGCACGCAGGCGGCGCGCAACCAGGTCGCCGACGAACCCCGAGCCACCTGTAATGAGATGCTTCAACGGATCCTCCTCTCTTTACCGACAAGGACTTCCATGGCCCATGCGGTCAATATCTTTGTCCCGATGCCACGGCTCGCTTTTCAATGAATCGAAGCGCATTGCGATGGGCAATCGCCATGACCGATCCCTGGGGATTGACGATGGTTGCTCCCGGCAAAAGCGAAGAGTCGCTTACATACAGGCCGTCTGTTCCACGAACCTTGCCGAAGGAATCGGTGGCACAACGAAATTCATTCTCGCCCATCGGACAAGTGGAAAACAGGTGCAGGGCGGAGAGGCTGGCCCGTTCTTTGGGAAGCTCAACAGGAATGCGCTTCAGGTCCTCGAGTGAACGAAGAACCGGCGAACCGGCAATTCCCGGATAGAGCGCCACGGCACCGGCCGCGAACAAGCATTCACCAAGCTTCTGCAGTCCTTCACCGAGTTCCCTCATGTCCTCGGAACTATATCGCAACCGGACGAATGCATCGCTGAACGCCGGCAGTGTTCTGACGACACCCCTCCCACCGGTCGTTTGAACATAATAGATCCCCATG
Source organism: Nitrospira sp. KM1 (assembly GCF_011405515.1). Classification (NCBI taxonomy): domain Bacteria; kingdom Pseudomonadati; phylum Nitrospirota; class Nitrospiria; order Nitrospirales; family Nitrospiraceae; genus Nitrospira; species Nitrospira sp. KM1. Next base: position 1,309,530 of record NZ_AP022671.1, read on the forward strand.
TGTCGCCAGTTTCGCTCGACTTCCACAAGGTGCTCCGGATGATCGACTAGTGCCAACGCAAGCAACGGTCGCGAACTGATGGAGCACCCCATGCTGAATCGTGGATCGAATTGCTTAATTTGATGAACCGGATCCAACTGGCCTGGAGGATTGATTTCCTCGGAGAATGCAGCGACCACTTTGATCATAGGATGGAACCGCAAATTGTCGCCGATGTTTCGCGTGATGCCTGACCGGCGAAGCAGCACAGGAGTTTGGGTCGCTCCACCAGCCACGATGACGGTTTTCGCCATCAGATCAAACCTTCTCGCGGACTTCGAATTTTCGAGGGACCGAGTGCGAACCTGCCATTGCCCTCCGTAGCGAGAGAGGCGCAGGGCTCTCGCACCCGGCAAGAGGCGACCTCCTGCTTGAATGAATCTCGGAACAAAAGTTTCGGTCATCGACTGTTTTCGACCGATCATACGACCGGATTTCGCATCACGTTGGTAGGTGACAAGACGCGGAATCTCCTCGGCTTTCCATCCAAGACGCGAGGCCCCTTCATGAAGCCTCTGCGAAAGCGGCGGGGCTTGACCCGGCAAATTCGACACGCGGGCAACCTGCTCACATGCTTCATAATGAGACTTCATTTCAGCATCCGTCAGGCCGTCGATTAAGAAATCTCGTCGCCATGCGGCAAGGACATTCGCAGGAGCACGGGAATACAGACCTCGGTTCACTTCACTCCCGCCCCCCACACAGCGCCCTTCGACATAAGCCATTTTGGCTTCCCCGATGCCTACCGTGACGCCGCCATTTCGATATTTTTGCGCGACTTCATCACTGGAAAAATGGAGGGCGGAGTCCAGAGGAAGATCAGGACCTTCTTCGAGAAGGAGTACGTCACAGCCGGCTTCCGCAAGCAGCATGGCTGTGACGGCGCCACCGGGGCCCGCTCCAATGATGGCCACCTCCGCCTTTAAATCGCCTGAGCTGGGCATGGCCATTTCAGGAAGACAATTCGTGGCCGGATGTCTGAAGCCGGCCATCATCGGCATACCGCTCCGAATACCAGGCGAATATGACGAAGGCTTCGTAGAACTTGACGAGGTCGCGCCGAACTCCCCATGCCGAGGCTTTCCAGGTATGGACCTGGTGAATGCGCTGCTCTTGAGTCAGAAGATGAAACGGTCGTCCCCTGGATATCACCGGCCAGATACCGAAAACCAACGTCAGACACCTGAACGGAAATCGCAAATAATCGGGCATCCGCCGGCACTGGTCCAAAACAAAACTCGTTACGGTATCACGCGACGACTGCATACCCTCGGCCGACGAATCACAGCGGTCGTGGATGATCGACTCTGCCAATGCGGCTACGACTTGTTCGAAACTCGTCACCGGTCATTCCTTCTCATCGAGCGTCCAGAGAACTGCTGGTTCGGCGCCGAACCAATTGTGGAGCGCTGGTATCCGTGTAAAGAGCAATACCACAAATATCCCCATGCAAACTGTCAAATACACCATGAACGGGATCTCGCGGTAGAGCCGTTCCGGATGTTGTACCGGACTGTTCGGCCGCAGCCCGATCTTCAAATAAAACGTCAGCATCCCCGCCGCCAAGGGCACAAATAAGATCAATTCGATGTGATAGCGAATCATAAAAACCCCACCGAACAAGGCGCTCGCCGCAGCATAGAAAAACAGGCTCAGCAACAGCCGTTCCTCCGTATAGTAAGCGAACGACTCCCGGTAGGCAGCCGCAGCCCCCTTATCGCCAATGTGGCGATATTCGGCATAGCGCTTGACCGCCATAAAAAATGCCCCGACCATCCAATAGGCGAGCAGGAGCGACGCCGGAGGTAATCGGTCAGGAATGAGCGCAAACCATCCCAACAGCAGCCGAAGGGGATTGTTAATCGATTCCGAAAGCACATCGAGATAGGGCCATTCCTTCGTTCGCATCGGCGGCACATTATAGAGCACCCCCATCACCCACAAAGACGCTGCCACGACGGCAAACGGTCCGTTGACTTTCCATGCCAACCACATCCCCAATAGTCCCAAAGTGATCCATTCTATATAGGCGAGATCGGATCGTACCAATCCTCTCGGCACCGGCCGATTGCATTTTTCCGGATGCAGGCGGTCACGCGGGCCATCCAGTAGTTCATTGATCACGTAATTGCTTGAAGCCACCAAACAGGTCGCAACCAGGCCGATGGCCACCGGAGCCACACTCTCCCACGTTACCAAGTCGGGATTGGAGAATACGGCAATCGGTACGCCCAACATCATGAAGACATTCTTGAACCAGTGGTCCACGCGCGCAATCTGGACGTACGGCCACACGCCACTAAAGTTTCTTGGTATGGTTAGCGATTGCATGAGCGCCCTTTCTCAATAAGCCGTCTGGCTCGGGATCTTTTCATATAAACAGCATCTGCACGAAACAATGTATAGGATCCTAGCTGCAACAGCCGTCCTGATACATTGCCATCGACAATCTACGGATGTTCGAGAAATTTTTGCTTTAGACAAGGCCGGTGACTCGATGCCGATTCTGCATGGCAATGTCATAAGCATCCAGGAGAGTTTGCCCGACAACTGTCCACGAATACAATCGTCCGACACATTCGGCACCGGCGATTGACAAGGCGGTCCGCAGTGAGGGATCTCGAAGGAAACGCAGGGTTTCATTTGCGAACTGCTCATCTGTCTCGGCCATGAGAAGATGTCGCTCATGTTCCAAAGAAAGTCCGGAAGCGGCAAACGGAGTTGAAACTACGGGAACCCCCATAGCAAGACTGTCAAGAATCTTGAGCCGTGTTCCTCCACCGCTAATAATCGGGCACACGCAAACGGCGGCTCGACCGAAATACGGACGGACATCATCCACGTATCCTGTCACATGAATTCGAGAGTCGGTCTTGCCGAACTCTTCCAGCCACCGTGGAGGATAGCGCCCCACGATATAGAATTCCACGTCAGGCATCTGCGTCACAACCGAAGGCCAAATGCGCTTCAGGAAATAGTCCATGGCCTCTTGATTGGGATGCATGTCCAAGCTACCACAGAACAGGATCACCGGTCTCCCGGGATCCGTTCTGAATGTGAAATAATTCGTATCCACTCCGTTGGGCACAACGTGGACCTTCAAACCAGGACAGGCCCGCGTCAGCACAGCGCTTTCTTCTTGCGATACTACTGAGTTAATTCCAAACTGCGGGCACCAGTTTCGCTCAGCCGTCAGCAATCTGGCTGCTTCCAGAGAAAAGTATCCTTTCATGAACAGGCTCGCCGCATTTTTTGCACGGACTGCAATCTTGCATGACTCCACGTCATGATGATTCAGTACTGTTCCAGCCTTTCCTAGCAATGGAAGGTATTGAGCCAGACCCAATGCATCCACGTGCACAACGTCAGGGGATAAAGAGGCTATTACCCTGGTAAGTTTATCCGCCATTTCAGACGAGCGCAGCCAGGCAAAATCGTAGGGCTCTCCCGAAAGTATGCCTCGGAGTGCCAGTCCATACCGAGAACGTCCCGGAGAGGAAGATCGTATCGATACCCAGTTAACTGAGGCACAGAATGCCGAAAGAGCTTTGATGCAATCTTGTGGAGTGACATCGCTAGGACGGGTGATTGGCTGATCAAAGGCGAGGACGTGGACTTCGCACTTCCTGGAAATCTCGCGAATGAGATTGTAGTTTCGTTGGAGAGCTCCCCCTTTCGGAGGGTACGCAAGATTATGCCCTAGCCACAGGACCTTCATCACTGTATCTCGATAAACTTACTCAACAACGAGATGCATGAGTTCCTTAACGTGACGAGGAATCAAAACTCACACGTCCGTCCTTATTTGAGAAGCAAGCTTCTTAATAGCAGAAGCATCGTAAGACGAAACGCTGAACACCTTGGCCACATTGATTGCCGGTCTGCCCGGTCGAAGCATTTTCTGTGCAAAAGTCATCAACCACGACAAAGGGACAAGAATCAAATTCGGAAGCCAGAGCACCGTTAGATCAGGATTGACCTTTCGAAGGTAGTCCAGCAATTCGCGTTTGGTCGGCGAAACAGGATCGAGCAAATTCAACGGGCTGGGCACACTCTCCCAAGTTTCTGTCATCCATGCGAAAAACTGTCCTGCAAAACCTACATCGACAACACCAAGCTTGTCATCTGAAGAACCAACGGCAATAAAGAAATTACCCAGGCGTTTACCAAGACGACCTGGCGGCTCGAAATTGTCATAACTAATCAATGCTCCAGGACGAACCACTTTGACTGAAATGCCTAATTCACGACCCAATTCGACCGCGTGACGCTCTGATTCCAATTTTCCCCATACATACGGTCCCGAACCTTTGCTATTGGCCTCGAGAGGGTGATGGTCACCAATAGGTCCTTTTTGCGGCTGGGCGAGTACAGCGAGACTGCTGACATGAATGAAATGCTTGATCCCCGCAGCCGCTGCACCTCTGATAACGTTCGCAGTGGCATCTATCGAGTTGCGCTGGTGCTCCGGCCATCCTCCGGCAGTTTCAGCCGCGGCATGAATGACAGTCTCAATCCCCTTGAACAGATTTGCCTCGACGCCAGCTGAAATATCCGCAATCACATACTCGACTCCACCGATACGGTCCCAAGGAGACGGCTCACGGCGAGCGACAATACGTACGGAGCGACCTCTCGACACAAGAGCCTTTACGATTTCTTTTCCCAAAAATCCGGTCCCGCCCGTCACGAGAATCCCTCGGCTATCGACAGATTTCGGTGCGGCGAGCGCCAGTGCTCTTGCCTCACCTTGTTTCAGGGCTTCTGACACCCGTTCGCAAATCCGAACCGTCTCAAGCAGGCTTTCAGAAGACAGTGGAGATGGTGCGTTGGTTCGGATCGCCTCATAGAATGACGAAAATAGCTCTGCCAACCCCGGATAACTTCGTTGACGCTTCAGAAAACGGCGTCCCATGGCAATGGTTGTACCGGAAATAAGTTGCCAGCTCTGTCTGTAAGGCGCCAGAAGCTTATCAAGACCCGATGAGCCGGGGCCGATCGCTCGTTGAGTGGTGCTCCGTACGTAATCGGCAAAAAGTGATCCGTTCTTGCCGACCACACGCAAGTAACTTTCAACCGGACGACCCTCCAATGTAACAACTAAGTTTCCTGTTACTTTTCCACGACGAACCACCGCATGGACTGTTCCGGATTCGCTCACGCTGAGCGAGACCACCTCAACTGATCCCTCTCCGGCCAGTTCCAAGACATGCAACAAGAGATAGACCGGATGCGGCAGGATATCCAACAACTGATGATCGGCTCGCAATACCGTGCGTCCTCCCGGTGCATGTCTGACCGTGCGAAATGAGAAGTAGCTCTCGACATGCGCAACGTTGCCGATCGAGGGTAAATAGCGGGAGAGCTCAATGGTTGGAGGCTCGAACAGCAGTTGATGGCCGGCACACACAAGACGCTTCTTGACCTTTGCCAATTCCAATATCTGATCAGCGTCATTTACTCGCTCAGCAAATGGTTTCTCTACATAAATATGGCAGCCGGCGTTCAATGCAATTTTTGCAAGTGAGGCATGCGAAGCTGGAGGCGTGCAGATGTGCACCACATCCGGCCGCTCAGATGCTAACAACTGTTCCGGAGTGCCATACCGTACGGCGTTCGGCACTATCGACTTCATTACAGACTCGACAGCATCTGAAGGATCCGCATATGCGACCAACTGCACGCCGCTACACGCATGCATGGCTCGGGCATGATGCTGTGCATGGCGACCAGCTCCGAATAGTGCAATGCGAATGGGCAAAGACTGAGTTGATGTCGTCATGCGGAAATATCAGCCTATATCAAGTCCACTTTTTAAGACTACCGCAGTTATTCCTGAAAGAGCTGACGATAGAGAGTCACAACTTTGGCCCCCATTAGCTCAGATGAGAATTCTTGCTTCACACGCGTGAGCGCAGCCTGTCCACACTTCTCCATAAATAAAGGATCACTCAAAAACGCTTCGCATGCTCCGACAATTTCATCCGGCTTGGCAGGCGGCACGAGCAAACCATGGACTTGATTGGTCAATACCTCAGGAATACCGCCCACAGCGCTTGCCACTATCGGCCTCGCAAGGGCCATGGCTTCCAAAAGCACCATCGGTATCCCTTCGTGCAGGGATGGTAACACGAAAATATCCATGGCGCGTATTAAATCGCGCGTGTCGTCTCGATGTCCAAGAAACCTTACCTTGCTTGAAATATCTGATTTCCTTGCTATCTCTTCAAGAAATCTTCGCCGAGGCCCACTCCCCACTATGACGAAGCAAAGGTTCTTGTGCGACTGGAGCAGTTGTTTTGCGGCAGTCAAAAAATGCTCATGCGCTTTAACTGGCGTTAATCTGCCAACAGTTCCAATAATAATTTCCACCTTATCGACATCCAAATGTTTACGCACTTCCTCGTACGGCTTGGCTTGCTGGACATGCTCAATAGGGATTCCATTATGGATCTTTACGACGCTAGCTGATCCAAACTTTTGACTCAACAGGTGCCCGATTTGAGAGGAAACAGCAATAAGGCGATTCACCTTCGTCCTGATGACAACGTCATCACAGAACTCATAAAATCTCATTCGAATAGACGGAAGGCCCTTGAAGGGCTCTGATAAGCCGTGGACGGTCCTTACTACATAAGGCACTCCGCTTCTCGCCGCTGCCATTGCGCCCAGTATGTTGTCTTTATATTTATGGGTATGCAAAAGATCAAATTTCCGCTCCCGGCAGTAGTCAGTCAATTGTTGCAATATTTTCAAACTTGATTGTGCCGTTTCAGGGAATATGTATACAGGCACACGCAGTTTCTGAAGTTCAATTGCCAATCTTCCCTCATTGAAAAGCACCACGGTAAGGTCTAATTCCTGAAATCTAAGAAGAACTTCAATCAAAACGACCAATTGGACTTCTGCGCCAGCCCAAAGATCGCCCATTGCTACATGACAAATTCTTAGTTTTTGGTTTTCTTTGATCATTCTGCTATATGACTTTTTCCGAGACTGGTAAAGCCAATCACTGATAATCCCATTCGTATCTCGCCCATCCCCCTTGAAAAACAGAAACAACCAACTCTAAAATTAAACCAGAGGTAACAAGCTGCCAGAAATAAAGGAGTAAATCTTTGTGCCACTCTCTACACACACTCTGTCGGTCATAAGATCATTTCTCACTGCCGATCAAGCCAATAAGCTTAGAGCTCTACAAGCTTCCCGTTTTCGTGGATTCCAAGGTATAGTATTTCGCCTTCTATTCGGGTCCAATCTTCCAGCTTTAGCTCAGATTTATAATTCGGACAAGTGGGGAAGTCATTGGTATGCCCAGCACTATGAGACTCATTTTAAATCTTTGCGGCGTCGGAATTTAGCAATTCTGGAAATAGGAATTGGCGGGTACGAGAGGCCAGATGAAGGTGGAGGCTCATTGAGAATGTGGCGTACTTATTTCCCAAAGTCGAGAATCTTTGGAATCGATTTGTATGACAAGAGTTTTCATGATGAAAGACGCATACGAACTTTTCGCGGCTCTCAGATTGATCCTGAATTTCTCCACCGGGTGCTAAATGAAATCGGTCCTATCGACATCATTATTGATGATGGAAGTCATATGAATGAGCACGTTTTATATACCTTCAACGTTCTGTTTCCTCACCTAAATCCAACAGGGATTTATGTAATAGAAGATTTACAAACTGCCTATTGGCAATCCTTCGGTGGTTCTTCAGATCTATTAAATAATTCAAAGACTAGCATTTCTTTTCTAAAGCAACTTGTCGATGGATTGAATTATGCCGAATTTGAGATCCCAAGCTACGAACCAACCTATTTAAACACTCATATTGCAGCTGTTCATTTTTATCACAATATCGTCTTTATTCAGAAGGGAATAAATGATGAAAAGGGTGGGGGACCAGACCTGGGGAGACAAATGAATTTTAACGAGAGCAATCGTATCGCGCTACCCATTTAAAACTGCAACGCTAGAACATCTTAATCTACTTTAGAACAGACAGCATGATAGACGAACTCTGACAGTCCTGTGTATGCTTTGATGTTCGATTTGACAGAAGAAGACCTAAGATCTTCCGCCTTGGCTTCCTTATAATTATTGATGAATTCGGCTTTAATGGCGAACCCGTGCTGGCTCAGGAACTTTCGGATGGATTCCTTTGTGAATGTATATGGATGGCCTCGGTCAATCTTCAGTTTTGAAAGAATACCGTGCAAGAATCCTCCCCATGTTGTGTGGATATTGACGGCTACATAAAATAGACCATCCCTAGCCATCGTCCGATGAATTTCCTTTAATACCTGTCCTGCTGTGTGAACATGATCCAAAACATTATCGAGAATGATCACTGTGAATCGCCCGGACTCAAAGGGGATTTTTTCGCCTCCTCCCTTTCCATACTTGACCTCCTGGCTTCTTAGCTTGGAAAGGGTTGAATCTGCCGCATAAAATTCTTCTAGAGGATCAAGTGTATAACGATTCCCCCAATTTAGGAATGTCACAATACCAATTGGTCCACTCCCAATCTCGAGAACGTTGACTAAACTACGTTGCTGCGACGTGAGTCTGTTTCCAAGATGCTCCTCCATCATCTTTGCTTTCCAGGCATACCATCCAAGTTGACTTTGGCTTCCTGAAGCAATCTGGCTTGCGAGATTCTGCCAGTAAGACTTTTCATACGCTTGTGCCGCAATCCATCTTTCCTCAGTAACCACAATGCCACCCCCTCTTGTCTTTGAGGTTCACAAATCAAACAGGCCTGAACCTCTTCTCTGAACCAGAGATAGAAACGACACGACCAATGCTCCGATTAGTCCCTGGATCGAAGCTCGCTCCTAATTGTGTCAGCCTGTCGACCATCACATTGCGAAGCGCTATTATGAAACCCATCATTACCCAAAAACTGGGATACCAGAGCGTTGAAATGAAAATGCTGCTGACCAGAAAACCAATCATACTTCCTTCCATTGCTCTAGCCATCAGAAGCGCACTTCTGTTTTCATTATCCACTATCCCCTTCAGACCTGGACCAGCATTCATACGAACAATGCGCTCGATTGTTTTGATATCCTGACGATTAAAATACAACATGGCAAGAAAGATACTGACACCTACCAACCCCATCTCCGGCATAAGAGTAAAATACAAGGAATGTGCAGCACGCCCCGCCCGTGATCTATCCATATGTGTTCGACCTGCTTCATACACTTCAAATGTCCATGGGAAATTTCCTTGCCCCACCCCTAGAATCGGATTACTGAGAAACATCTCGAACCCGATACCCCATATGTAGAGTCGATCGCCTCCAGTCCCTGTATCCATTTCTTCTTCGCTGAATGAGGACTTAACTTCGTCCCAATATGTATCTGGCGCGACGGATACCATGAAGATCATCAGTAGAATGATTAAAAACACCGACCCAATTTTCATAGGGGATTTAAGCCAACAATATGCCCCCGCGGCAGACATGCCCATGAACCCGCCCCTTGAAAGAGTGACCATAACAGTAAATACATATAGACCAAGCAGCAGAATATACTTTCCTCTAGTCGCAAGCGTAGGCTGGGTATACATCATGAAAAATGCAAACGGGATGACCATATTAATAGCCATGCAGAAATCATTCTCATCCCCCATCCATCCACCTACCCCGCTTCCCCCCGATGCAATGCCCATAAGCGCAGTGACAACATGTAAGTTAAGCCAAACTAATATTAATGTTCGCACTCGCTCGAATGTGTTCACGTACGTTATCAGTCCGAGATAAAGGCAAAACACTAACAGCATATCTTTGAACGTCATCGCAGCCCAAAAATTATTTATCGCTATGGGAATATGGATGATCATTAACCCTAAAAGCGGAAACCATAATTTGGTTTGCGGATTTTTTAGGGAGAATTTTCCCGATGATAAAATCGACAAAGCAATAATTGCATTAATAATAGTAGGGAACGGAATCGACTTGATACCAGGTATGATTTCCTGCGGCCTTCCAAACTCGAAAATCAGGGACAGCAAAACAAGGCGAAATGGCCACGGGCTTTCTCCGGCCGTAGCAGGCATAGCCTGCAATGGTAATTTCAATTTCGGCAGTGCCGTTGTGGTATTAGCCATTGCAACCAGAGACAAGTGAAGCGTAAGTTTGCTGATAGTTTCCAATCATAGACTGAACCGTGAAATGCTCAGCTACACGGTGCTTTCCTGCTGACCCAAACTGTTTCATCCTATTTCGATCTGTCAGCATGGCCGTGAGCGCCGCTGCTAATGCGCCAGAGTCCTTCGATGGAACTATAAGTCCGGTCTTGCCCTGCACAACCAACTCCGGATTTCCTCCAACGTCGGTAACTATCACGGGTTTCCCAGCGGCCATTGCCTCGAGAAGAGCTATGGACAATCCTTCGGATAATGACGGCATGACGAACAGATCCATAATTTCTAGCAACTTCGGAACGTCGTGCCGAAGCCCCAGAAATCTCACCTTCTTTTCTATCCCTAAGTCATGAGCTTGAGATTTCAGATGAACTTCAAGCTCCCCCCGACCAACCAACAGAAATATCGTGTGGGGAAATACTTTGAGAATGGACGGAATAGCATCTAACAGATATGCGTGACCCTTTACCGGGTAAAGATTCCCCACCACTCCGACCACCACATCCTCATCAGGGATGCCCAAATCTTGCCTTTGCTGCTGGATTTCGAATGATCCTGCAACCAACATTCCTTCAACGCCGTTATGAATGACATGCACCTGATCGGAAGAGATTCCGACCTTTTCGACCACAAAACGCTTCAAATCTCCTGAGACAGTTACCATTCGCGCCCGCCGGCTCAAAACACGATATGCCCAACGTCGACGGGCCTTATCGGAGAAATAGTTTTTCCCATGCACGGTCGCCACCATAGGAATGCCTGCCAACACCGAAACTATTCCCCCGTGTACGATAGCATCGAACTCGTGCGCCTGAATGAGATCCACCTTTTCCGAACCAATCAGACGATAACACTCCCGCATCCACTTCCAGTGAAGAAACCCGTCGCTCGGCAGCACGTACGTTTTGAGCCCTCGGCCTTCACATTGATCTTTGAGCCAGCCTGACCGGAATAGACCGACTACCGATCGATATTTGGTTTTGTCCAGCGATGATGCCAACGCACAGACTATTCTTTCTGCTCCACCAGGGCCGCTGCTACTAGAAAGATGGAGAACTGTTTTCATCGATTAAGCGGTATCGAGCTAGGCGGCAGAGGTATTGGAGCCGCCAGCTTGCGTTCGTTTGTTCTGGGAAGCTTTTTTGGCCAATTGATCACAGACAAGTTCGCAGGATTCTTTGATTCGATCGAAGCACACCTTGAAATCCTTCTCAGTCCCGCTATAGGGATCATCGATGTCCAAGGATCCAGTTCCGCAAAAGCGTCCGAGAAGAAAGATCTTATTCTTTGCGTCCGGATATAGCCGCGTGACTCGATCCTTTTGAGCCACTTCCATGACGAAAATGAGGTCTGCTTGGTTCACCAGATCATGAAAAAGGAGAGTCGTTGCGTGGGATCGGAGGGATATTCCATATTGCAACGCGACCTCCTGAGCCAAGCGGTGCGCAGGTTTCCCCGGAGTGGTTTCGATTCCGGCCGATTTGACTATAATGGGATATCCCTCTTTTTTTATTCTATCCGTGAAATAAACCTCCGCAAAAGGACTGCGACATACGTTGCCCTTGCAAAGGAATAACACTGTGCCGACAGAATGAGGTAACGGCCGAACAGGCCTCAGCCGTTCCACTCCTCTACGGAGAAAACCGAGTCTCGCATAGACGTGATTGCCGGTTTCTTTCCATGCATCCCAGAACGTCTTCACGCCATGACCGGAATATCCGCTCGCATTCATACCGAACCCCGCATCAATGTTGACAAGTAATGCGCCCACTCGAAATATCCAGGCCCTCTATCGCTCCACCGTTCCACCTCGTAAAATGTATTCTTGTCGAAGAGCCGACAAAATTCCTTCACACAGGCCCACCGCGACGGATAATCGGAAGGAAGATTCAGGTCTCTGTCGGACTTCCGAATCCGCGCAAGCAAATGATCCAAATCGCCGAGCAGCCACCGTGACTTCGTGCCGATGCGATACTTGCTCAAATCAGTTTCGAATCGCTTACCGGAAGCCAGTTTCATCAAGAGAGCAGGGAAATTCATCCCCGCATCGATTGCCAACTGCAATGATCCCCAAAAACGACCGTTGATTTCCATCAAATAGGGAATACCCGTACTCCGCTCAATCTTGAACTCCACCATCGCGACCCCATGCCAGGCAACTTGAGTCAGCAGACGGACTGCATAGTCGGCCATTTCCTTCGGCAGCTTGATGCTTTCCCTCAACACACTCACTCCACCGGCAGGAGGCTTTTCTCTGATTCGACGATGGGCAAACAGAGCCAATGGCGCTCCTCGATCGAACAGCGCAAAAATTCCTTGCCCCTCACCTTCGATAATCCGTTGGATCAAGGAGTTTTGACTTAGATACCGTACCTCACCAAAAAGCCGTTCCAGATCTTCCCGGTTGCTTACTCGATGAACGTTGGTTGCAACCCAGTTGCCGTCCACCTTCGTCCGCGATTTTGCCGGTTTGACGATGAGTGGAAACATGCCTGCCGAGGAACAGGATGTTGGAAGACGCCCGTTCTCGACGAATACAGTATCGGGAATCGGCACGCCCAGTTCTCCCGCCATCTTCGAAAGCCTGAATTTATCGGATACGGTTTCATAGGTCGCCTGGTCCGGCATGGGACGTGTCGCCTTTTCCGGAAACTCATCACGCCGATCGGCGATGAGTTGCATGGCCATGTCGGAGATGGGGATGATGAAATCTACATGTTCCTGACGAATCCCGGCAATCAAGGCGTCAATAAAGCCTTTTGGCTCGGTATAAGCAGACGGATATCGAAACCGCTTGTTGCAGTAGCGTGAGCTTCCGGCGAGGGATCGGTCGGTTTCTGCTCCGACGACCACGTTGATTCCTTCGGCCCCCAATGCCCTTGTCACAGCAAGACTCGAGCGTTCGTTCCCGTCAGTGATCAATACCCGCATCATTATGTCTCTAAGGCCGACCTAGGCCCCTTGAGGGTCTTGCCCTCGCTAACGAAATCCTGACAGCGCAAGAGAAAAGAGGGCCGGAGTAGAGCAGATGTCCTGATGCATTGTAATCCGGCGGAGAGCAAATATATCAGATGGGATGTCCGTCTCCATGCCAGCATCGCATGATACCGCTGCTCGATATCCGGCGTTCATGACAGCGTGCTTTGCCTTCGCATCATAGTTCCCATTCGGGTAGCAGAATACCGGAGTGACGGCCGCACCGCTGTCTTTCAGTTGTTCGTAAGATCCGATCGCCTCCCTAGCTATGTCCTTCTCGGTAAGAAGCGTCAGCAGCCTATGGGAACGCGAGTGTGATCCGAATGAAATGTTTTGAGCAGACATCTCCCGTACTTCCTGCCAATTTATCAGGACACGGTTCTCGGGAACGGCAATCTCGATGAGCTCGGTCAACTCGGCAAGAATCGATTCAAGGAGGCCGTATTCGATTTGCTTAAATCGCTCAATGACGTCGTCATAACCAACCACATTCCCTGCAGCCTTATTCTGCCGTTCGTCCCACTGATGAATTGGGTCACCGGTTGTCTTGGCTATCTTGGTATAGAGCCGGTTTCGCCTCTCCGGCGAAACCGCATCAGAGTCGGCATGCCGTAGAATAAAGCTCAGTCTTTCAGGCCAAAACCACCGGTTCGATCCGATAAAGTCGGTGGGCAGAAATACAGTGGCCGGCAGATCGGCTCGTTTAAGAATGGGGGCGGCATTACGGTAGTTGTCGAGCCATCCATCATCAAAAGTGATGACGCAATAGGCTTGCGCGTGATCCCATTTACCTCTTTGCCATCGTTCGAGCAATTCATCAAACGCCAGCACATGGAAATGTTTCTTGAGGTAGGTGGCATGCATCTCGAACACATCGTCCAGCACGTACATCCCCGGCTGCACGATCTGTTCTGCCAACTCTTGGGAGGTCAACACTCTGTGGTAGGTCAGAATGACAACGGTGCCTCTGTGCCGTATCCGAGGCATACCTGAGAGCTTGTATCCCCCAGCCATTGCTTTCCATGCAACCTTTTTGAGGTCTGTCAAGCTCATGTGCATTCATGCGGATCTGATGCTTGAGATCCATGTATCGGTGTCAACTAGAACAAGGTGTAAATAAACGGCGCCACTGCCGAGCCTTGGGTCAATACGATGAGGCTCCCAAGCAGCACCAGCACGACGATGATCGGTAATAGCCAGAATTTTTTCCGTTCCTTCATAAAGGCCCACAGCTCGACTAAAAAATCACCCATGTCATCCTCCTCCTACATTGTCAAAACATGTTCTTCATATGTGACGGGGCCCGGGGCTCACGTATGACGCGATACGTATGCACCGTCGAATCCCACGATCTGCGCATCGGATCACGCCCCATGGCGCTCATCACCAACCCCATCGGCACAACCATCCCGTAATACAGCACTCCGAGAATGATACGGGTATTGATCCAACCCAACACATGCCCTATAGCCATCCAACCCTTAAATACCGGAGCAAGGAGGGAAGGCATGACGAGACCAAGCGGAACCAATGATCCTCCAACGATGATCGCCCACAGGCGAACGTCGTCGCCGCGCCATATCAGCGGCCAGATCCCGATGAAGAGAAAAATTCCGCCGACCATCAGGCCGAAATCTCTGAGCTGTTTCGTTTCAGGTTGCTGAATCATGGAGAGCTCCCTTTGATATTTTCAGCGTTTTGATGGATCCCAGTATAGGATGCGGTCGCCGCGAAGATACCGCACCCAGGCGTCCAGAATAGACACATTGACCATCACGAAAAACGACGGCAGGCGGAACATCGCAATTTTTGGTAACTTCTGAGACCATATGTATAGAATGGCTATTCCATAAAATGCCAGTTGAAGAGCGAATAGCGAACTGTATAATCCGTGATGCACGGCTAAGACGGCATTGCAGATGAACGCAATGATTAATGCGAATGGAACGACCCATCGACAGAGTTTATGACTCAAGAGTTGCCAGGCAAATACGTTGTACTTCAAAGGGTTTAAGAGCGTCAGGCTTCGCATAAAAACAGAAATCCCTCTTACGACCGTCCGTACCTTCCGCTCATACTCCTTTCGCTCATCGGCAAGATTCGTATAGTATCCGATGCTCTCCGAATCCGATACCCCTCTTAAGCCTCCCCTCACACTGTTCAGTAGGGTATTGAAGTCACTCTGCAGGTCGGGAGCCCAATTCCGGCATACCTCTCTTCGAGCGGCAAAAAACGATCCGCTCAAGCCAACGAGACTATTGACCGACGATTCAAGCCGGCGCAAAAGCATCTCGTAAGCGACATACGCTCCTTCTCCGCTGACACGACCGTCCTTGTCCACAAATCGGTCGACGCTGCTGACACAACCCACTGAGGGGTCGGCGAAATTTGTCACGATCGTGGCGACAGCATTCGGACGAAGGGTGGTCGCCACGTCTGAAAAAATAAGTACCTCGCTCTCGGTCGACTCTACCGCGAACTTTTGCGCGGCCTCCTTTCCTCCTTTCAGGGGAAGTCTAACCAGCCGCACTCCCGATGAAGCGAACGCCTGCACGATCTCGTCGGTTTTGTCGACTGAGCAGTCGGATGCCACGACAATATCCATCCGATCCTTGGGATAATCCTGCTCAAGAGTATTTAAAAGCTTGCTCTGAATCCGCTTCTCCTCGTTGAACGCCGTGATGACAAATGCTACCGACGGCTGAATCGGCTCCTTCTTGACGACCTTCCGATGAAATAAGCCCAGCAACGCCAGTACCAGTGGGTACCCGGCATAGGCGTAGAGTACGAATGCCACGGAGATCCAGAATACAATTTCGATCATCATCGAGTTTACCAGGAAGATCAGGGCGCTATCAGGTACGCGGCCCACGGCTCGTTTGATAAATCGGCGACGGTGATGACATCTCCATCCCGACCCCGATAGGTTCATGTGCATGGAGGCCGCGAAGAAGCTCGCAAATTCGTATTTGATCGCCAGGACGAACGAATCCGTGCGTCGGAAGTGTGACAAGTCGGTTCACGACCTCATCGGCCCCAGGATACCGACCATTTCCTATCAACCCTTGGAGTTGAGGAATTTGATGAATCGCCGCAGGATAGCAACCACTGATCCCGAGTCCGCGCTCACTCGACTGAGCTATCAGACGTTCCTTGACCCTTCGGTCGCGAACGAGGATGGGCAATCGGAGATAAGCAGCATCCTCAGCCGAAAGCACCGTCACTTCCGGTGCGGTGTCCCGGATTTGGCGGATCAATCCTACAGCCTGCTCTCGTCTCGCCTGAGTCAGCCTCTCCAAACGTTGCCTCCATCCTACAAGCGTTGATGCAAGCACATCCGTCATTCGACGAACAGAAAAGTCTGTGTAGAATCGCGTCTCTCCCAGGCCTAGAAATGGCAATCCTGCCGGAAGCCAATATAATGGCGGCCGAATAAATACATTGGTGCCGGCAAGTTCCATTATGCTGCGCGCGGCATCGAACCAGGATTCTTCCGCCAATTTTCCATATTCCCCATCCAAGATCGTTGCGGCATCCGGCGAGTTCGCCAAAATAACCGCTCCATGTCCACACGAGAGGTTTTTCCCCCGTCCCAGGCTGAAAAACCCCACATCTCCGACTGAACCGGACCACTTTCCGTTGGATCGCGCCCCCATGGACTGAGCCGCATCTTCAACGACAGCAATTCCTCTGGGTTTACATATGCTCATAACTGTATCAACAGCTGCGGGCATGCCGAAGAGATGAGTTGGCAGCACGCAGAGCGTTTGATCATCGATGGTTTGCTCAAGGAGAGTATGATCAAAATCCAAAGTCGCCGGATTGATATCACAAAGAGAAACTTCGAGACCCGCCTTGACGATGGCGGAGGGCACGGAAAAGCATGTATATGCAGGAATGACGACTTTTCGTCTTGTTGAAGTTCTTGCAAGGGCGGACAGAATAACTGTCAGCGCAGCCTTGCCCGAGGACAGCAAATAGGACCGGCGAGCTCCGAACTCTGACACGATCTCGGACTGAAACCGTTCTACAACATGCTTTCCATCAAACAGCCGGCAAATGCCTTGCCATAACGCTATTGGCGGCACTTGAGCCGCGGTCGGCGGAAGCATACGTTGCATCTTCATGGCAGGTATTTCACAATACGCGGGCCAATAACATTGGCGACAGGGAGAGGCAGTCGGCGCCACAACGATATCGCCATCCGATAGCGCGGATTGTCCGGATTCAACTCCGGCATTTCATGGCAACCGTTCAGCCAATAGTACCAATATAACGGAGTCGGCTTAGCGCCCCACTGCTGCTTGAAACGATACGTCCCGCTATCTACTGTCGACCGCCCGAAATCAAACACCCTACACCCCTGTCGGCATGCATATTCGAGAACCGTGCTATAGAGCAACATATTCGGGGACAACCGATCGTACCGTTGGTCGGAGGACGCCCAAGGAATTTCCATCATGTTACGGAATCTATATACGAAGCCTGCCGCGGTTGTCGTGCCTTTCAACGTAACTGTGGCAACGGCTGCTTCTTTTGGAAATGTTTCAAGGATCTTCCTAAAGAACGCCTTTCCGTACACCGGTGTTCCCAAGTCTCGCATATTTCTGGAAAATACGCCGTAAAAGTCGTCGAGGAATTCGATTCCCCCGACTTGAGCTACCATTCCCTCCTTTGAGGGGCGACGAATCTGACTCCGGAGCTTGGATGGAAACCCCGACATCAAGGCATCAGGACTTTCGGGAAGCGAAAGGCGCATCGAGACCTTATGCTTTTTACACGGCCAGGCGACCGGCAGGGCGGACGACTGGCGTAACTCTGCATGCCTGACATTCAACCGGTCCGCCGCGCGGGAAAGAGCGTCTGCCAGCGGCAGGATCGCTTCACCATCGGTTACATCGATGCCGCCATAGTTCAGGAACGGCATGGACGTCAGAAACTTTCCAAACATGCGGCTGGTCGATAGGACCGAGGGCAATATCCCCCGGATATTCCCACCGTCATCCTTGGCAGCAAGATAAAGCGTTTGATGTCCGAAAACCTCTTCAATGACCTTCCGCCAGGCTGTAAGGTGATAGCCTGTGACGGTGGGCGACGCCGTGACATATTGATCCCATAATGCATTGGCTCTTTGATCGCACTCGAGTTCTTCGACCCGCCAATTCACAAGTCACGCTCCACGTCGGCGCTGCCATGCAGGATCCAATTCGTCCAACGTTTTGGCCAGGCTTGCGGTCAAGCTTCGATAGTTGAAGCGATTGACCTCCTCCCGATCAGGAACTGCAAGCGCCTCTGGATGTTCGATCGCATGTAGCAATGTGTGTCGAATCTTCTCAGCGTTATTCGCACAGGCCAGTCCCAGGCGATGCCGCTGAACAAGATTGGCCGTGGCACCTTCCCCTCCCACCAGCAATAGAGGACGCCCGGTGGCGATATATTCGTAAATCTTACCGGGAATCTGCATGGGAGAGTCGGGTTGAATGACGAGTAGCGCATCAGCCTTTGACATCTGCTGTAAGCATGCCTGGTAAGGGACCGGCGGATGGCGTTCGAGCATGCCGACTTTCTCGAGCGACTGCGCAAGATCTTCGCAATCCCTCCCGGCCACTTCCCATGCCCCCACGAATTTCAAACAGAGTTTCGTGCTATCGACTTTACCCATTTTGTGGAGATCAACGACGACCTTCAAGAGCACCTCCGGGGTGCGCTTCCCGTAGACCGTGCCGAAATGGCATAGTTCCAATCTATTCTTCACCGTATTTGGCTTGCCAGATCCCTCTAGAGCAACCGCGAATGAATCAGGGTCGAATCCATTCGTTATGGTCAGAGACTTTTTCTCGATGTTCGGATAGTCTTTAACAAGCCGTTCTCGTAGTTCATGTGTGTTGGTAATAACACGAGCGGCAGCTTCGCAAATTCCTCTCTCCAATTGTCGCGCTCGCTCGTTGAGACTCTTCGATCCGAAAGAAACATACGGATTGCCGGTCCACGGATCACGATAATCTGCAATAAAGGGCACCCTCCAGAATTCCGCGAGTCGCCTACCGACGAGAAAACTGGTCCATGGCCCCCCGGTCGCAAAGACGACATGCGGCGTTTCGGTACCGGGCATCTTCGTGGCAAAGGTCAACGCAGGGTTCAGCCAGGCACACTGAGGATCGGGAAATGCGAACATTCGATCGAGCAAATACTCTTTAAATCCAGCCAATTGTCCGGTCCCAGGCTGTGAAAGTTCTGCACCTGTTGGAGCAACCGTATGAGAGACGCTCCTATTCATACTCTTGTTAGCGGCCCCGAGAAGCTTGTCGCGTAAGGCAATTATCGTCTGAATAGGATTTCCATGACGAACAGCATCAACCTTCACGCCATCGGGCAATTTGTCGAGGAGCTGTGAATCCACGGGATGCACCGGATATACAGAGTCACGGTGTGCGGCCAGCACGCGCGGACTCCATCCGTATGAATCTAGAAATCGTGAAAATGCGAGTGGACGCATCGCCCCGCTGGCTGCAACGGGAGGAAAATAATACGCGACGATCAGGATTCGTTTCATACGATGCAGAACACGCCGTGCCGTGGCTTGAGTGGGTTCGCAGCAGAAGCGGACGATCTATTTCTAACCTATCGCAGCCTTGAGCTCTTTGACGCCGGAGGCATTGGACCGTTTCGCCAATTTGTCGTCAAGGAGCAACGCATCCACATAGAACTTTGTGGCCCAGTTCAATACTTCGAATTTTCCGTATTCGCCATCAAATGGATACGCGCCCTTGATCCCGCCTCTCAGTCCCGGATTAGCGCTGGAGCAGTGTTGCGTCGTCTTCAAAAAGGAAAGAATACGCTGTGCAGACGTTTGATAAAAGGGATTACCGGTCACCGAGAAGATTTTCAGTAGTATCCCTGCAAGTTGTGCGTTACCAGTCAGGCAGCTCCATTCGACTGTTCCATTCCAGGCCTCATCAAACCGACCGGGAAAACTGCCGTTAGGGCGGATTCGACTTGCCAGCGCGTCAGCCGTCAATTTAGCCTTGGCAAAATACTCATCCTTCTTCAAGGCTTCGGCTGCCCCCAGGATGCCTTCGACAACGTAGCAGATGGTATGAAGGAGTGGAGTCTGAGGATTGGTGAGACAATTCTCCCTGAACCATCCATTCGGCTCCTGTTTCTCGATTGAAAATCGTATGTTTCTGTCTCCGGCTTTCACGAACTGTTGATTGCCTAATCGCTGACCGGCGAGGATGAGCGCCCAGCCAACTCTCGCGTTGTATGTAGTCGTGCTGGAGTTTGCGAATCGTGAGTTTCCCTTGCGCCAACCTCCATCTTCGTCCTGGACGCCTATGAGATAATTGGCGGCCCGTTCACATGCCTCAAGGTATTTTACCTGCTTTGTTTCATCATACGTCCGCAGCCAACCCAGAATGACTTGACCGGTATTGAACACAGCCGGCGACGGGTTGGGATTTACGATCCCTCCCATTACCGCCCCATTGCCCATCTGAACGGAGATTTCCCAATCCGCCATTTCGATGGCTCGGCGTCGCAGATCATTATCTTTAAGAAAAGCGGAACAATCGAACATGGTCGGAATGATGTATCCGGTTGTCTCAGGATAAGATGCCTGCCATCCTTTGTTCCCCAGATAATTGTTCCAGGCCACGCTATATCCTCTGGAAACCCCTTTGTCCGGGGTCGCATCCTGAGCACGCTTGAGCCATTCCACGGCTTCTTTTAAGTGAAAGATGTTGTCCCGTACGAGCAGGTCTCTCTTGGCCTCCTCGCGTGCCAGTTCCTCGAATGCCTCACGGTTCGCAAGCGAAGAAGTTCGTACCGTCTCCGTCAGGCGATCGCTAATCTTTTGGATGACGCCACGGTCCTGCTCCGGAGCGTTCTTTGTCGCCTTCATTACGACCTTTTCCATGATGTACCGCAAGGGGATGGTCGCTCCGAAGAGTTTCTCAAACGAGAACGCCGCTGAGTAATAGCCTCGAAGCAAACCTGGAGCGCGTCGCCCTCCAATGCCGTTGATGAAGAACGCGTCTAACAGATACTTATGAAATCCGAAGCCGACTCCCCTCCCTCGAAGACCGTGCATTTGTCCATTCTTCAACCAGGGTTTGACCTCAAACCAGTGATTGTAATTATCGTAGTCGATGCCCCATTCCGAAAAGGGCGACAACGACCGAAAAAATAATTTGAATGGCGCATTGAAGACGGATCGAATCTTCGACATCCGGATTTCTTTCCAGATGGTCTTAAGGTTCCAAGTATTGTACAGCTCCAAAATGAGGTCGCCATGGTCTCGGGTGATCCGGCACAACTCGCTAATGGCCTGCTCCTGTTTCTTCAAATGTTGAATAACCCTGCAACTGATGACGGTCCCGAACAGATTGTCTTTAAATGGAAGATGTTCTAATTCACAACAGACGTGGAAATGACCACGTTTTCTGCGTCGAGCCGCCTTGAGAAGATTCAACGACGCGTCTATTCCAACTGAGACAGTATCTGCCGGCAGCGTTTCAAGAAACCGTCCATTGCCGCACCCGGCATCCAATAGAAGATCCAATTTATCTTTATCGAAATAGTACGTCAGGCCGTAAATCTCCGATTCATGATTATAGACGCCGAAGATAGTGTCAGCGCCTTCCACGTTGGCATCGTATAATTGGGCCTTGTCCTCGGAGTCCCAATAGCGTGTGAATAAATGCTTCATCTCCGTTTCGACATTACATGGCAGCAACACGGGAATGCCTTCTACGATCGGAAATACAAACAGGCACTTTGCGCAGGACAACGCCGTTTCATCATGCCGGAGTGCAAGTTCACCCTTGCACTTGGGGCAGCAGAGCATTTGGTAAAAGTCGTTCTTGTTCAAAGGATGACTCCTGTTTGTGGTGATTGCCAAATACGTCCGACCGTTGCCCTCTACCTACAATTGCTCGACGAGAATATTAACCACACGTTCAGCCGCCTGACCATCCCACAAAGGAGGAGGAATAGAAGGCCTAAGGGGGATATCAAGAAGCGCGGCGGCCTCTTTTTCGATTCTGGATGGTGTCGAACCAATGACCCGGTTGGTCCCATGCGTGACGGTCACAGGTCGCTCGGTGTTTTCCCTCAGCGTCAAGCATGGGATTCCTAATACTGTGGTTTCTTCCTGCAGGCCACCCGAATCCGTCAGCACGATTCTCGAGCTTGCCACCAGGGCCATGAAGTCAAGATAGCCTACCGGATCGATGCAGCGGATACCCTTGTTCACAAGGGTATCCTTTCCGAAATGCACATGATCCGAAACCCGTGACAGCGATTTGAGAGCGCCGATCGTGCGCGGGTGTACGGGAAACACCAACGGACACCGCTCGGAGATCGTGCACAAGGCGCTCATCAATCCCTCAAGTGTTCTCATATCGTCTACATTCGACGGGCGGTGAAGAGTGACCACTCCATAGTCGGACTTACGCAGATTGAGCGTGTCGAGAATTCTTGATTGCGCCCATAGCTTTCTCGACGCTTCCAAAGAGTCGATCATCACGTTACCCACGAAGAAGATCTTGTCTTTGCACACTCCTTCATGCAACAGATTCGTTTGCCCGCTCTCCTCTGTCACGAACAGAAAATCGCATACGGCATCGGTCACGATGCGATTGATTTCTTCCGGCATGTCTCTGTCAAAACTTCTGAGCCCTGCCTCCACATGAGCCACCTTAATCTTTAATTTGGCGGCCGTGACGGCCGCCGCCATCGTGGAGTTGACATCACCGACGACGAGGACTAGATCGGGCTTTTCTCGCTCCAAGACCGGTTCCAGTCGTTTCATGACTTCTGCGGTTTGGAATGCGTGTGAACCTGACCCAACATCCAAAGAGACATCGGGCCTGGGGATATCCAGTTCCTCGAAAAATCTTCCCGCCATGCTGGCATCATAATGCTGTCCGGTATGAACCAGCAGTGGACAGATCTGAGGCCGTTTCCGCATGGCTTTGATGATAGGAGCAATCTTCATAAAGTTCGGTCTGGCGCCTACAATATTTACAATTTTCATATCCGAACCTCGAGGGAGACTGACATATCCATATCCAGGGCTAGCTAGACCAACTGGTCTGTCTGCTCGGTTCCCCTAACGGTTTCTCCAGGAACCGGTCGATCCGTCGCGGCATTGCCTTGGAGAAGTTCTGCAATCATTTCAAACTCAGCGAGGTGAAACAAATCATGGTGTACATCGACCTCGCCCCGCCTGTGACGCTCCAAATCGTTCACAATAGTCTTTGTGTTATAGATCCCTCTCTCGCGTACCTCACGGCTGCCAAGAACATCCGCCATGGGTTCATACAGAGACTGGGCAAACCATTGCCGCCCGGCGGTTGGGAACCCCATCTTATCGGGTCGCGAGCGCACGGACTCAGGAATCCGGTCTCTCATAGCCTCGCGCAGAATATGCTTGTTCCAAGGGCCTCTTATCTTCCAGTCACTGCCAAGAGCCGATACTAATAAAACCAGACGATAGTCTAAAAACGGCAGGCGCGCTTCAATGGAATGAGCCATGGAGTTTCGGTCTTCGATTCGCAAGTACAGAGGCAGAGGAGAATATAGAACGGATTGCCTGAGAACTTCATTCAAGGTATCCCCACCTCTCAGACGCTCCTCACTCGGGAAAGCCGACGTAAGCTCTCGCGAGAACCAAGGGTGTTGTTGGATTTTCCGAGCGTGTCGATTGTCTGAGATCATCCGATAGCTGCCGTAACGCTGAAGCTTTGACACTATGAGATCGGTCAATGACTTCTTGAATAGCTGAAATGGCCTTCCACCATGAACGGCTGTATACTCATTGATCTCGGATACAGCACCGCGTATTGAACTCCGGTTTATCAGTTCACGCCAGTAATCAAAAAAGTAGCTGAAATATCCCCCGATCGTTTCGTCCGCGCCCTGACCGTTCAAGACCACTCGTATGCCGTTCGACGCCACGAGATTCATGAGGTGAAATCCGACCGCGGCTGTCATGGTGTGGACCGGCTCGTCGTGGTACCAGAGCATGCGTTTAAGGCTTCCCCACAGTTCCATCGGAGTAGTTTGCAGTTCATACAGTTGGGCGCCGGACAGCTTCAATGTATCGGCGATGTAACGAGACTCGTCGAACTCCTTGGCCATGTAACAAAATGCTCGAAGCGGACCGGCGTCGGATTGCTGGATTTCTTTACGCTCTCTCGCGGCTGCACACACGATCGAAGTCGAATCCAAGCCTCCCGAGAGACAGACTCCCACGGGAACATCGCTGCGCAGCCGGAGACGAACGGCATCTTCAAACAGATCTGCGAACTGTCGGACCGGAGCTTCCACCTTCGTCTCAGAGGTGTTGTCCGGATCCCAGTATTTCCAGACTTTCCGCGAGCCGTCCAATCGCTGTTCGAAAGCGGATCCTGGATCGATCGATTCAATTCCTTCATAAAAACTTTCGCGCGTGTCATCCAGATGGCCCTCGAGCAGGAAACGTGAGGCCACCTTCCAGTTGATCCCGCCTCGATATAGGCCGGAAGCACGAATCGCTTTGATTTCGGACGCAAAGAGAACATGCCCCTGTTGCCGATATACGAACAGCGGCTTGACACCGAACCGGTCCCGAGATCCAAATAGTAAACGATCGACACGGTCATAGATCACAAATGCCCACATCCCATTAAACTTTGACAGGCACTCGGCCCCCCATTGCCGATAGGCATTCAGCAGCACCTCGCTGTCGCCGGTTGAACGGAACTCGTACCCTAAGCTCGTGAGCTGACTTCTCAATTCAATGAAATTGTAAATTTCCCCGTTGAACACCAATACGTATCGCCCATCACTACTTACCATCGGCTGATGTCCGGTCGCAGAGAGATCCAGAATGGCCAGCCGGCGGAAGCCTAACCCCACCGGCCCACTCAGATAATGACCCGCATCGTCGGGACCTCGGTGCATGATCGACCGCGTCATGCGTTCCAGTGCCGACCGCTCGGCAGGTTGCCCGGACAAGTTACAGATGACTGCAATACCGCACATCGTTCGCTCTCTTCAATTTCGAAGAACCACGGCTACCACGCGTTAGACGACCTGCCGAAAGTAATCGATCGTTTTTCTCAACCCGTCTTCCAGTTCGACCTCCGGCTCCCATCCCAGAAGCAATTTTGCTCGTCTGATATCTGGTCTTCTGACTTTGGGGTCGTCTGCGGGCAATGGCCTGTGTTCAATCTTGCTCTTCGAACCAGTCAGCTTCAAGACGAGATCGGCAATTTCCTTCACTGTCAGTTCACGGGGATTGCCGATATTGACCGGATCATGAATCGTTTCGGGAAGCGGCTGCGCAGATTTTGTAAGAAACGTCGACCGGTCGGTACGCTGATCGATCGTTTTGTCGGAATCCGCCAGGAGCAGAGCGGTGATGCCTCGAACCAAATCGTCGGCGAAACAAAAGCTTCTTGTTTGCGCTCCGTCACCGAATACGGTAAGCGGTTTGCCCTGCAACGCTTGAACGACGAAATTTGAAACTACTCGGCCGTCGTTCGGCCGCATCCGCGGACCGTATGTATTGAAAATTCGCACGATTCTCGTATCCAGCCCGTGATAGCGGTGATACGCCATGGTAATCGCCTCGGCGAACCGCTTGGCTTCATCGTAGACTCCCCGAGGGCTGATGGGATTGACGTTGCCCCAATAAGATTCGGGCTGAGGATTGACAAGCGGATCACCATAGACTTCGGATGTACTGGCCAATAGCAGACGGGCTCCTTTGGCTTTGGCCAACCCGAGCACCTTGTGAGTTCCTAATGCTCCGACTTTGAGGGTGGCAATGGGCATTTCCAGATAGTCCTGAGGGCTGGCCGGTGAGGCGAAATGCAGGATCGCATCCAGTGTCCCGTCGATGTGCACATAATCACATACATTGTATTTGATGAAACTGAAGCGTGGGTGGCCCATGAGATGGGCGATATTCTCGGTTCGCCCGGTAATTAAATTGTCCATGGCCACGACTTCATGTCCTTTGCCGATCAACAAATCGCTCAAATGGCTGCCTAGAAACCCTGCGCCGCCGGTAATTAGGATACGCATCGCCGTTTACCTCCTCTGATCATTGAACCCCATTCTGTCCATATGTCGCCGGACGAGCACCGGGCAACAGAAGCAATTGTCCGTTCCCGATTGATGTGACACCGTCCCGCTCAATTGTCGGAGAAAGCCGTGCTCGATATCCTAGCAGAACTTCGCATCATACATAATGAAAACATTACTTTTGTGGGAGTTCTTCACTACACCTCGCTGAAAAGTAGTCTCCTTATGTACTGATCCGATTTCCGCTTGCTATTCGCCGGCGGTAAAGATTCACTACTTAAAGAGGCGGAGAGGATTGCAGCGGCATTTCCATCTGGAGGAAACGACGAATTTCTTGTGCAACAATGTCATACCCTTCAGGGGTATAGTGTGCCGGCTGCCGAAAGGGGAAAAGATCCAAGGGGTCTGGTTGCCGCCAGAATACCGGGACAATATCCACGATCGGAATCTTGAGCTCGGAGACAATGGATAAGACGGTTTGGTAATGAGGGTTTGCCTGCCCCGTCTCCGCGTACCGCTCAAACTGGGGGAGATAAACGAATATCATTTTTCCACCCCAGTCATAGACCGTATCTTTTGCCGACTTCACGATCTGTTTAAATAGATCAAGGTCCTGCGGACTGACGCTGGGAGTCACTTGCTCAACTGAACTTTCCGGTGTCGGCTTGAATATTCCGGCGAGCAGCTTCCAGACATAGGAAAGCTTGATAAGCTCCTCAACCCTGCCATTGTAATTGTCTACTTGGAACAAGCCTCTCAGGAGACCCGCCAAGCGAATGGTTGCGGTTCCACCGAAGGCCATGAGCTCAGTGTATGACATGAGGGCATCGTCAATTTCGCGCTGTTTAAGAACAAGGCCTTGAGTATAGAGTGGGTCGAGGTAATTAATGAGCAGCGATCGGCGCTCCTGGATCAAATCAGTCAGATCATTGGTCTCGCAATACACCCAAAGGAGGACCTTCGGTTTGAGAACGGAGAGATACTCTTTCAACGTCGCTAATTCTGCCAATGGACCGTTACCATCATTACCAAGGTTGAGGGTTGTCGGATAAGTTTCTCTTAGTAGAGCTGAAACACTTTGCTCGCTCGGCACGCACGCCCCATGGGCAAATGAGTCGCCAACGACGGCCAGATCAGGATTCTGGTTTTTCCATGACCCTCCAGGATTGGCAAACCCATGTTCGTCGTTCTGTAACAGAATATATTTGCCCTGTTCATTGCAGTAGACGGCCGTCCTGTTCGAAATCCCACCCAACGGCACTATCGGTTTACCGTTCAGTTCGACAATAGGAGTTTTTCGTCCTCGCGGCCAATCTTTGAAAAGATGTGAGGATGAAATGGAGGGCCATGCATCCACTCCCGTCCGTCGGAGATCAAGCATCACATTGAGTCTTGACCTGACATCGAACTCCTGACCACGACTTCGGGCCGCATCACTCAGAGCTTGAATGTGGCGAGGACCTCGCCGCATCTCCTGCCAGTGACTCAATGGGTAGGTTTCATTGACACTCGAGTTGACGACAAGGATGAGATTTGTGCCATATAGTATGACAAATATACATGCACCGGCCAATGCGGCATTGACACGATGTTCCGGGGCAGCCAAGAGTATTCCGCCGCACACAAGCGGTACGATGAGGAAAAAATTGTAGTGATTACTCCACCCATAAGTCAGAGACAAGCAGGTGAATAACATTATCCCGCCGATCCCTCCGGTTTTCAAAATGGAATCGGCCGCTTGCAAGATGGTTTTTTCTATGAGGATTCGAGAGGCACTTTGACCACTGGAACTCAGCATGATTTCGTGATGACCTTTACGTTATGTATGCAGGAGGATTATTGAAATGGAAGTACTTGCCGGTGCAGGCGATACTGTGCAGGTTGCACGAGGCTATTAGGAAAAATCCAGAAATACCTTTAAGCCCATCACCACCTTATGAAGTGAGCATGCCCAATTCATTTTTTCAATCTGAAATCAGTGGAGCATCTCCAAACAGTTTTTCAACAGCCTGCCAGGGGATCATCGTGCAGTATAATCCTCAAAACCCAGGACTACAATCAGCATGTATGACTCTTTGCAGATCGATCCCCAATTCGCAATATTCTTTTGCCATCAGTACATCTTCTTCTTAGCTCACGATCTTTACTGTAATAGTTGCGGTGAGGTCTTCTTGTCAGCAATCAAGGGAGCCACCTGTGCGGCCAACCCTTCCATGGCTTGGTCTGTCGCATGTTCATTCAGGTGAGCATCCCAAGGACCTACCCGCTGGTCCTCCAAATAGATAGGAACAGCAAATTGGCGGAAACCAGCGTTGACATACTCCATATTCTCCTCCCGCTGCCTTCGAGAGGCGCGATAGTAGCGGCCCGAAAACTCGTAAATATCATCCTCTTGACTCACCAGTGCGGCATCATCATACATAGGCCTGAACAATGCGAATACTGCATGATGTGCGGATGCTTCCTCCGACATCAACCGCAATAAGCTACGCGTCAAATCCAAGCCGTATTGCATTCGCTGACTTCGTGGAGAAAAGTAAATTGCCAGATGGCTTTTTTCGCTCAGGAGATTTTCATCCTTCAGCAAGCCCTGCTTCCGCAAGTTTTCCCACTTTTGATTGGCTTGACCGCCTGATACGTTTAGCGGTTGATACGAAGCCGGCAACCAATCTTCCCAATCAGAATCGGGCTCGGCAGGTGCCATCCTCGCTCTTGCAAGAGCGCCTAATCGGAAAGACGGAATGGGCAATTGTCCTCCGATACGTTCATCGGGCCATTGCAGAGTGCCGTCGGACAGAATGAACGTAGGTTTTCTCGTTCCGTTTGCAGGCATGTGGGTGGGGAAAATATTGTTCCAGATATCATTGCTCGGAGTTTGCCAAAGAATGAGCATATCCGCTCTGAACTTTTGAAAGTACTCTCGAATAGCCAACAATTCTTGATCATTCCCGTACCCCGAAGCGCCGAGCGTAAAGACTTTGACTTTCTTGCCATACTTAGTCGCGAGATAGTGCTCGAGCCTTCGTTCCGGCATCCATCCGAACGCGCAGCAGGCAGACGCTTCAACCTGAGAATCACCGACTAAAAGAATGACGGTATCGTCACTCTCGTACTTGATTGGACGTCCGCGGAATCCCAGTTGATTTCCTTCCAGAGGCTTGAGAGTGGATCGCCAACCTGAAACGGCAGGGCTCGGAAATCCTGCAAGATGGAGTGCGAGTTCAATAGTTCCAATAGAGAGCGCGGCTAACAGAACGATAGCAAGAGTGGCTGCAAACCTGCGAACCGGAACGTGCCGCATCTAGAATAACCGTCTTGAATCATTCATGCGCTTATTCAAAGTGGGCCGACCATCTCGTTCGAATTTATGGCGAGTCTGCTAATCGAGCTCAAACTCTTTCTTCCAATCCGTATCTCCTTCCAATGGTTTCTGATCCTTCTTATACAGCACACAATTCTCGAGCACGAGAACGTCCATTTCGGTCCGCATGAAACATCGGAACGCATCTTCCGGGGTACAGACAATCGGTTCTCCGCGCACATTGAATGATGTGTTCACCAAAACGGCATACCCGGTTTTGGCTTCGAATGCTTTCAGCAGTTCATAGTAGCGTGGGTTCGTTTCCTGATGTATGGTCTGAACACGTGCAGAGTAGTCCAAGTGTGTGACGGCAGGAATATCCGATCGCGGCACGTTGAGGAGTTCAATGCCCCACAACCCCTTTTGGGCCGCCGACATTGGGCGGCGACGCTTTTCCTGCACCGGCGCGACGATCAGCATGTAGGGGCTGTCTGAATGGAGGTCGAAATAGTCCGATACCTTTTCACGCAGCACTGACGGCGCAAAGGGCCTGAATGATTCTCGGTACTTGATCTTCAGATTCATGATCGACTGCATCTTTGCACTTCGGGCGTCACCGAGAATGCTTCGTCCGCCAAGAGCCCGAGGACCGAACTCCATCCGTCCCTGCAACCAACCGACGACTTTTTCTTCGGCGAGGTCCTGCGCGACCTTCGTGGCGAGCCCTTGGTCGTCCAGGCGAATGTATGGAATGTCTTGGCCCTTTAAGTATTGTTCTATTTCATCGTTCGTGAAGGAAGGTCCGAGGTATGATCCCCTCATCCTGTCATGCCGGCCGTCCGAAACCCTGGGTTTTCCTTCAAGCTGATGCCATACGGTCAGTGCAGCTCCCAGTGCTCCGCCTGCATCTCCCGCCGCCGGTTGAATCCATAACCCCTTAAAAGGTCCCTCGCGGAGTACCCGTCCGTTGCCGACACAATTGAGTGCGACTCCGCCTGCTAAACACAGATTCTCCACTCCCGTTTCCCGGTGAAGGGTGCGTGCCAAACGCAGCATCACCTCCTCCGTCACTTCCTGAACCGACCTGGCGAGATCCATCTCGCGTTGAGTGAGCTTGGACTCGGCCTTTCGGGGAGGCCCACCAAACACGTCGTCGAACTTTCTGCCGGTCATGGTAAGGCCGGTGCAATAGTTGAAATATTCCATGTTGAGCCGAAACGTGCCGTCTGGTTTCACGTCGATCAGATGCTCGTAAATCGCTTTCACGTATTTCGGTTCGCCATAGGGCGCGAGGCCCATCACTTTATATTCGCCCGAATTGACCTTGAAGCCCGTGTAATAGGTAAACGCCGAATACAGCAATCCCAGGGAGTGAGGGAATGGAATGTCCCACAGCGGGACGAGGCGGTTCCCGTCTCCCCGCCATGCCGACGTCGTGGCCCATTCGCCGACTCCATCCATGCACAACACGACTGCGGATTCATACGGCGAAGCAAAGAAGGCCGAAGCGGCATGAGACTCATGATGTTCCGAAAATAGGAGCGGGGGCAATTCGGTTTTTTTCATTCCGTCTCCGTGAACGAGAAACTCCTTCACGAGGAGACTCTTCAGTAGCAACTTTTCTTTCATCCAGACGGGCATGGCCGCTAAGAACGACTGGATCCCCTTAGGGGCAAAGCCCAAATATGTTTCCAAGAGACGTTCGAATTTGATCAGCGGCTTATCGTAGAAGACGAGATGGTCGACGTCTCGCAGCCGAATTCCTCCTGCCTGGAGACAATATTCGACGGCCCGGTGCGGGAACCCGGGGTCGTGCTTCTTCCGGGTGAAGCGCTCCTCCTGCGCTGCCGCGATGATCTCACCATCACGAACCAGGCAGGCGGCACTATCATGGTAATAGGCAGAGATCCCGATGATATTCATGGTCACCTTTCTCCTTCTCAGAAGACTTTCCGCGGCGGCCGCCCTCATGCTGCTTCAAGCAGGTCTTTAAACACTCCTTCGTATCGAAGCACGAGTCTATTGTAATCGTACTCGGTCTCCACGGTGCTCAACCCATTCTTTGCAAGTCGAGACTGCAGCTCCGGATCACGAAGCACACGGCGGATGGTATCAGCCAACGCCACGCTGTTGCACGGCTCTACCAAGACGCCCGTCTGGCCGTCCGTGACAAATTCCGGGATCCCTCCGACCCGCGTCGCCACAATGGCCTTTTCAAAGGTCATGGCTTCGAGTAACACGATGCCGAACGGTTCGGACCGGGAAGGAAGCACAAACAACTCACAATGACGAAACAGGGCGGGAATATCTTTGCTGGACACATCACCAAGAAATACCACGTGATCATCAACCCCCAGATGTCGCGACATGCTCTTCAATTTAGTCTCTTCGGGCCCGTCGCCTGCGATGACAAACCGATGGCCTTGCAGTTCTTCCCTTAGAATACGCACCGCTTCCAGGAGCACATCAATTCCTTTCCGATCATAAAGCTTGGCAACTGTCAGCACATACGGCCGCAAACTTGTAACATCCGCCGTTGGAGCCTTCGAGGCTTGAGTCCGGATGCGCTCGCATTCCACTCCATATGGCAAGTAACCCCTATTGGGCGGCAGCTCTCCGAGTATCTGTTCCGCCTGCCTCAGTAAACTCGACGAGTGCGCCAGAACCTGATCCCCGTCTCTGATCACTTGCCGTACGATTTTCTGATCCAGACCGGACAAGACATGCAATGACAGCACGTCATCTCCATGAAGTCCGACAAGTAGCTTCAGATTCATAACCCTTTTCAAGATACTGAAATACCACATGAACGGCAGTGGGTATTCCAAACAGACCAACTGTATCTTCTGTTTCTGCAGAAAACGAGCAAGACGAAACATTGTCGGGATAAAATAGAGCATGCTCGCCAGCAATCCCTTGAGCGGGGCTTCGGGGATCCAGATGCCTCTCATATACAGCTCGAAGACATGTTCATCATGAACTTGATGACAATTTACAATGGAATCCGATTCGCCGGCGCGCAGAACAATCACATGGTGTCCCCGTCGCCCGAGGAACCGTCTCAGATCCTCGATGTAGGTAGCGACACCTCCCGTTTGAGGAGTAAAGAAAGGTGTGACGATCAAAATGTTCATCGTGTTATCTGCCAATTCACTGGAACGTCAGTCGCCGGCGGATCACTCTACCGTCCCGGTTCCGATCACCGGTTTTCCCGAACTCATTTGAATGCACATAGTATAGATACACTTCTCGCCCGCTGCGGCGCGGTTGGTTTTCCGTCCCGGCAAGCGTGACATACATTTCATGTCCGGGATCGTCCACGATTTTATGAAAGTGTGTCCACTGCAGCGCGTCTTCTGATTCTGCCCAATACAGGTCGGAGTTCGGCCAGGGTTCCCCGATGAACACCGCTATATATTTTCGGATATATTCATTGTAGGAGATGTCGCCGAGCAGGAAGGATTCTCCCCGCTGTTCGATCAATGTGCTCGACTTCCCGCCGATGCCCGGTTCCGACCAGTGGCCTTCAAAGTACTTCTTCCAATCGGAAACTGTGCGATGTTCGGTGGCCGCCTGCAAGACATCGACAATCCGAGCTCTGGCGACCCCGTGATTGACAGGCCTGTTTACTCCCGATTCATCAAGCAAATCCGCAAAGTAGAGATAAAAGTATTCTCCGACGACAGCATACGCGCCCCAACCGATGTCCCAACTGGACCGCCGAATTTGATAAAAATGGGCGGTTCGTGGCAGATGAGGAGTGACAATCGCTCCCAGATCAATCCAAGTCTGCCCCTCGTCCAATGAGCGGGCGATTCCTATTTCGCTGTAAAAGGGAAGATAGTTGGGGGGAACGATGTAGAATTCAGCGTGATAAAACATGAGAAGACAGCCTGTCTTCTCGTCACGATAGATCGGCCCGCCGGCCACATAGTCATAAGGTTTTTTTAATTCTTGAATCTCTAATTTCCGCACTCCATCGGATATTGGATTATCCAACGTTCCTATGGCCGAAACAGGATATCCGGCCGAAGCTGCGTAGAACTTATACTTTGCGCCATCTTTGACTATACCCATGGTTCCGTCCGGCCAGGAATATGGACGCTTCTCAGCTGTGAGCACGACTTCCGCCGGACCTATTTGCAAAGACGGACCTGCATCTTTTTCCCGCTGGAGGTGCCCACACGCATTCAGGCCGATTAGTTCGACCAGCACGACGGCACCTATAACAATTCCAATGCATCTCATGTAACCAGGATCAATCCTTTTGAACAGTACCAGAAGCGAGCAATTTTTCAATTCCGCTTTCGTAGCAGTCAATCGTCCGCTTCCAGGTCCACTCCCGCTTCACATATTCCGATGCTTCCAGCCCTTGCCGATCTCGTTCATCCCGTTGCCCAACCAGCAGATCAATGGCTAAAGCCAATTCGGCGGGGTCCCGATCGACGAGAATGCCGGTCCGCCCATCGACGACGGATTCACGAACTCCACCTTCTTTAATCCCTATGACTGGAGTTCCACAGGCCATCGCCTCCAACGCCACTAACCCAAAGGGTTCCATAATGGGAACAAATACAAGCGCCAACGCCCGATTATAGACGGAAACAAGCTGCTCTTCGCTGGGATGACGGAGAATCTCCATCTCTACGCCGGCCGTCCTGGCCAATGAGATGATAGTAGAACAATATTCCGGGTCTTCCTGATGTGTAACTGCTTCAGGAGTGGCAATGACCATTCGCGGTCGGCGAGACTGTGGGATGCGAGATAGTGCATCGATAGCGAGATGGTGTTGTTTTGCATCGACAATCCTTCCCGCGGATAAAATCATCGGTTCGACCGTCAGCCCCAATGGACGAAATGTCGAAGTATCCACGCCATACCGGCAGACTGAGGAAAAGCGACGTGACCGTTGGAACAATGCTTCCTTCGAATAGTATGAATTGGTAAATACGGTTCCCGCTCTCGCCAGCCCCTCTAAATCCCTCGTTTCTCTGACGCCCGACCAGATTCCGGGAGCCAATCGGCACGCCCGGTCATATAATCTCCATAACTCGGATGATTGCTTCGGCGTATCACGCTGCACGTAGCGAATACCGGTCACCTCGTGACTGTACACGACAGTCGGGAGCTTCAAGAATGTCGTCAACAGCACCGTATAACTCGGAGAACAATGATCGATATGTACGAAATCATATTGCCTCGATTCAATGTCGACGGCAATCGACCTGAGTCTCTCTTTCAGTGATCGGTCATTCAACATATCGCGGGCCAGTGTGACCCACGCATGGAGTACATACGGTCTCAGGACCGTAGTATTCTGAGCAGAGAGATGATGAAAGCATTCGCGCACGTGGGGGCCGAGCGGCCAATGAGAAAGGTTGGGCTCACCGATTCGAACGATATATTCATCAATGACATGGCCCCGCTGAGCGAGCTCCCGAACCATCTCATAGGCAGCCCGTTTGGACCCTCCGGAGTCGCCCGTATGGCACCAGGCAATCTTCCAAGGTTTACCCGCCCTGACTTCATGCGATACTCTCAAGGATAGCGGCTCTGATGCTTGTATCACCTGTATACCTGCTTGTTACTGTGGGCATGGAGACAAGACTACTTGTCTCAATCGTTCCATAGACTGCTCAATATCGAAGTGCCGCCGCATGTGAAGCATTGCAGCTTGTCCCATCCGCTTCCGTTCGCCCTCATGATCGAGCATGTATCCGATGGCACGCTCGATAGCCTCAACCGATCCAGGCTGGACGATGCGGCCATTGTCCCCGTCTATGACGACCTCTCCGGTTCCACCGACGTCAGTTACCACAGGAGGTATGCCCATCGCCATTGCTTCAAGGAGTGCGAGCGGCAAACCTTCCTTGTCGGACGTCAGCACGAACAGATCGGCTCGCTTCAAGAACGGTCTGACATCATCAACATGTCCGATGAACGAGACATGCTCCAGAAGATTCAGACGATGGGCCTGGGACAAGAGATCGTCCCGCATGGGGCCCGTGCCCAAGATGAGGCATCGCCACCCCGAATGCAGCTCTTTGAGCCGTGCCAAAGCGTCGAGCAATAGGTCGATGCGTTTAACGGAAGACAGTCTGGCTGCACATACGATAGTCCTATCGTTTCTTATGCAGCGCTCGGAGACACCTTCGCGATCGGCTTCAGGGGAATACCGTGCCAAATCGATACCATTGCGGATCGTGAGGGTCCGGTCAGCCGGATAACCATACTCCTCGACAAGCCGTCGGCGGATGGCTTCACTGACACACACGGTCAAATGGCCGAGCCTCGATTGAACTCTTCTGGCCAAGAGATATCGAGTACGCCAACCGAATAGTCTCTTGACGACTTGTACCAGTGGCGGCCCGCTCTGAGGTGGCGGGACCGGATCTGCGATCAAATGTTCAATAACGATAACCCTCTTCACTCCGGACAACCTTGCGGCCAGATAGGCCGACAAGGGATAGTGATCGAATACGCCTTTTACGAAAACAAGCACTCCATTTCTGTGCCGAAGAAACACGCGCCAAAAGGAGAGAAATTTGTTCGTCCGAATCAAGGGCAACTTCTCAATCCGTACATTGGGTCTGTCCTCTAATGCCCGAGTATAAAAATCCTCGCTGAAGCAGAGAATCACGCAGTGGATTGCATCGTCCATTCTGCGGACAAAATCGATCAAGTGCTTTTCCGCACCGCCAAATTCCGGCGTCTGCACCACAAACGTAATCCGCCTGGTTATCATATTCAAGGATAACGACACACGGTGAGCAGAAGCAGGAGGCCGTCCGTCAGATAGATTTCGGTTGCAACGCGTCAGCGTCAGTCATCGCTTTTCGCGGCGTCAGCAGGCCTATCGTCCGATCCGTGGCACGATCCCAGGAAAACCATTCGGACGAGAGCTTAAGAGCTCCGATTCTCAATCGATCGCGAAGCTTCTCATCGCCGATCAATTCTTCTAGGACTGCCGCTAATGCATTGGGATCGTTCGGTTCGCAAAGCAGCACATTCTCCTTATGGACGAATGCCTCGTCAAGCCATGGCCCTCTCGTGGCTACCATCGGCAGTCCGTGAGCCGCCATAGAGGAGAACGAGCTGTTGTTCAGTTGCACCCCTTGGACGAACGTAAAGACACCGGCATCCGCAGTCCGAAGGTAGCGCGATCCGACTTCGTCTTCGGCCTTGAACGATCCTGTCCATATGATGTTGTCTTTTAGTCCGAGTTGACCTGCAAGATCATACATGCGTTGGACATATGAGTCTTTCCCATCTGCATCCAGTCCAAATCTTCCACCGACAAAAAGGAGCTTTGCGCGCGCGTTCTTGCGTACAAGCAATTCAACAGCCCGCAAAAGCGTTTCAACGCCCTTGGCTGGATAGATATAACCCAGAAACGCGATGACAAAGTCTTCCGCATTGATCCCAAGTTTTTTCCGCTCATCATGACGATCGGTATCGGACAAGCTGCACATGAGCATATTGGGAGGCGGCGGAATCAATTGAGCCTTGCCGTCTATCGGCGTCTTTTCCTCCTGCAAATACTGGCGATGCTGCTTGCAGAGGAGAATGAGCTCATCACTGTCTCGCAACAATGTCCCGTAGCTGTACGATACGTCGTGTTTTCCCGCCAATTGCAGGACAAGCCATTTCCGAAATCCCCTCGAGAGAAGAGAGCCCCGTGAGGGATCGGATGCCAAGCATACATTCTCAAAACGTGTCACGAACGGCACGGAGGGAAACAGTCTCTTCGCTATGGTCGGGATGAATGTCACCATGGGATGAAAATTGTACATCAGCCCCAGATACATCAGAAGGATCGCATCCGGGGCGGATTGTCTCAGAAATGCAACGAGACGGCTGGTTTCACTCCACGACCAGGTGTCCATCACCGCATGGACTGTTATCCCGGAGTCTCCCGTTCCAATATTGCCGCGGGTCGTCAAAACATGGACATCAAGGTTACGATTCGCCAACTGCTTGCAGAGGAAGAATGCGTTCGTGGCCTCCCCTGCATGTAGAGGAGGGTATGCGGCTGAAATGACCAATACTTTCATTGAATATTCAGTACGGAAGGACGCCGTCGGAATCGCATTTCGATGAGCTCAGCTTCACGGATACCCTAAGCACTCAAATCACTCAGTGATGCGAGTCTCGCTTGCGCCAGGAAAGATAGATTTCCTCGAATATGGTTTTTAGATCTTTGGTGATGTCCCAGCCGGGATAATGTTTCTTCATTTTACCGAGATCGCTAATGTAACAGATATGATCGCCTTCTCTATTCTTGTCAACATAGTCGTAGACCATTTCCTTCCCGGAGATGGCTCTGGCTAATTCAAACGCTTCGAGGATCGAGCAACTATTGGCCCTTCCTCCGCCCAGATTGTAGACTTCTCCTGATCTCGGCTTTTGAATGAACGCATCGATAAAGCGCGCAACGTCCATCGAGTGGATATTGTCCCGAACCTGCTTGCCTTTGTATCCAAATACAGAATATCGCTTACCTTCGACGTTGCATTTAATGAGATAACTCAAAAACCCATGTAACTCGACGCCTGAATGGTTCGGACCGGTCAAGCATCCTCCTCGCAAACAGCATGTCATCATGCCAAAGTACCTGCCATACTCCTGCACCATGACGTCTGCAGCAACCTTCGATGCCCCAAATAATGAATGCTTCGACTGGTCGATTCTCATCGATTCGGAAATGCCTGCAAAGTCTTCCGAGTGCGAATAATCCCAGCGCGTTGCATGCTCCACCAATGCCAGTTCGTTGGGAGCGTCTCCGTATACCTTATTCGTCGACATATGCACGAACGGTGACGCATGCACATGAAGTCTGGCCGCTTCCAAAAGATTCATCGTGCCCACGGCATTGGTATCGAAATCTTCGAAGGGAATTTTCGCCGCGAGGTCATGCGACGGTTGAGCGGCAGTATGAACGATGGCATCGGGCCGCAACTCCTCAAAAAGGGCTGTCACATTCTTGCGATCTCGAATATCGAGCTCATGGTGGACAAAATTTCGCAATTCACCCTGAAGGCGACGCTGATTCCAGCGAGTGTCTCCATTCGGCCCGAAAAACTCCGCTCGCGAATTGTTGTCGATTCCATGCACAGCCCATCCATTTGCAGAAAAATATCCGCACACTTCGGAACCGATCAAGCCTGAGGACCCCGTGACCAGCAGTTTTTTCATTGTTTTTACAACAGCAGATGGATCTGCCGTCCCCTGTTTCCTACTCCCTGAGGGATTCGTATGTCATGATCAAGCAGCTCTCCGACTTGCCACCTCGCCCGCACCGAGTACATGAAGCATGTGGTTCGTCGCCGTCTCCCAGGAGAACCATTCACTTGCCAATTTCGCGGCACCTCGCGCAAGCCGTTTTCGAAGTTGGCCATCATCCAGGATAAGCCGCATGGCCGCC
This sequence comes from Nitrospira sp. KM1, assembly GCF_011405515.1. Classification (NCBI taxonomy): domain Bacteria; kingdom Pseudomonadati; phylum Nitrospirota; class Nitrospiria; order Nitrospirales; family Nitrospiraceae; genus Nitrospira; species Nitrospira sp. KM1. Next base: position 1,348,497 of record NZ_AP022671.1, read on the forward strand.
GCCATGCTTTCGGGAGACTTCGGAGTGCAAAACAAGAGGTTCTCACCATCTATGAAAGTCGGCTCAACATGGGAGGCACGTGTCGCCACTGTGGGCAAGCCATGCGCCACCGCTCCCGCAAAGGAACTATTGTTCAGGTAAACTCCAAGGTCATGCGGAAATACGCAGATGTCCGACGCATATAGGTATCTTGAGGCAAGGTCGCTATCGGTTTCAAACGCTCCGATCCACTTCACCTGGCGGTCAAAACCCAACTCCTTTGGCAACTCGCGCATTTCCTGAGCGAAATCAGGCCGATCCGGATATTCATGCGCAACCACTCCGCCAATCAACAGTAACCGCACATTTTCACGCCCTTCACAAATTATATGGAAGGCTCTCAAGAGAGTCTCTACCCCTTTCGGAGGATAGATGTACCCAAAATACACGAACACCACGTCGGCTGGCGTATACCCAAGCGAAAAACGGACCTGCCGCCGCAATTCAGGGGTGATGTTTTTTGCGATGGTCAGAAGCGGAGGCGGAGGAATCAGCGTTAACTTTCCGTGAATGGATGGAGACAGATCCGCCAACATCTGCTTGTGGCGGTCGCTCAGGACGATGACTGCGTCACTATCGCGGAGCAGCGTACCGAACACATAGTCGACGTCATGTCCGGCCCATCGTTCGGCAAGACGTCTTACCACGCGCGAGAGTAATGAGAATTTGTCGTTATTGCATCCCATGGGATATTCAAATTGCGTCACTATCCGGCATTGAGATCGTATTCTCCTGATGACAGTTGGTGCGAATGTCATCATGGGATGATCTTGATAGATCCAACCGATATAGATAAATAGCACGACATCAGGCGCACAGCGCGAGACAAAATTGGCAAACCGAGGCATTGCATGCCAGGACCAATCATTCATCCAGGGATGAACGGTGAACGGAAATGATGGATCGACACGACTCCCGTGGGTCGTCAACAGCTCGACATGAAGGCCTCTCTTCGCGAGCTCAAGGCAGATTCGATATGTATGGTCGGCTTCTCCGGCTTTCATGGGAGGGAAGGCGGCTGAAATCACAAGGACCTTCATGGGAATGACCTTCCTACGACTTTCGATCCGGCAACATTCTTTCGACCGCGTCCCTCATACATTCAGCCGCGATGCGATTGCCTTCCGCTGAATAATGTTCGCCGTGCCCGGGAGGCATAAACACGTCCGGGCTGTAGGACTTTGCCATACACTCACGGATATTGAGATGCGGCAGTTCGCCCCGTCTGAGCGTCTTGGGGCCTATGAGCTCATATGGCAATTGATCCGGCAGTTCGCCCACAGATGGAAGGTACACAATCAGGGGTCGTGCGCGATCTTGCCCGGCAAGACTCAGAAATTTTTGAAGGAGAACCCGGTTGACCTTTTCCAACTCATCTTCGGAAACCTGCGCTCGCTCAGGCTCATGAAGCGGGTAGAGAGAAATAAGAAGCCTGAACACATAGGACCGATTGAGCCATGCCCATCGCGGACGATCCCACTCGGTCTCATTGTAACTGAGATCGTAATCGATAAATGGAAGTTCGCGTATCGAGGGTTTCGTGAACATCTCGTTCACCCCGATGAGCGGATGATTGATCTGATGGAGCTCTTCGCCTTCCAGGACGAATCTGGGTTTTGCGAACGGTGTTTCACCTCCCGGAAATAGCAGAAAGCTGTACGCGGAGAATGTGCGCACAATGTCATGGTTTACAAACGCCAACAATACGATGTCGGGCTTCCATTGGCGAACGTCTCGAACATAGCGAAGATACATTTGATCGATGCCATAGCCACCCACGCCGAAATTGAGCACCCGACACTGTGAACCAAACTGCTTGTCTAACGCGTAGGCCCACGACTTCTCGTTGGAAACCTCTTCTCCAAACGTGAACGAATCGCCGAGCAGCGCGATTGTACAGCCTGGAGAGTCCTTCGCGAACGATTCCCCGGGTCCGCTGCTCCTCAAGCCTTCGAAACTGCTGAAATACAGCCCGTCTGCACTTTTCCTGTTCGAACCGATCGTCCATCCAAGATCCTTGTCTTCCACCCAGAATGTAGGTTGTTGTTGTGCGCGCTCCAGGATCGACTTGAACTTGCCTGCAACGACCGACCATGTTCTCGGATAAAGGAGTTTTCCCCCGATCCGCTCCTCCGTTGTAGATTCGACGACCAGGATACGAAGCAGAATCTCGGAGGTGATCACAATCACGGTCACGACAGCGAGATTCATCGAGATGGCAAACAGGCATTCCCGCCGATCGTTCTTCGAAGCGGATGTACAGCTTCGGACAATGAATACCAGGGCAAGACACAAAGCCAGTGAAGCGACGAGTGCGAGCATGCCCGGACGACTGGAAAGAAATTCTCCGATGCCAGCCTTGCCTTCGGCACGATAGGCCAACATGAGAATCGCGATGCCCAGAACCTCGGCCATGTAGAGGGCGGCGCTCACCCATTTGAAAGACATTCCCGAGACTTCGGATTGCCGACCATGGACTGAAACCGATGGATCCCCGCACGACTTATCCATGAACTGACGGAACCTTTTCCTTCGAATGCTCACGTCCCTTTGCTAACGCATGCTGAACATCAGGCAAAAGACAGTCGGCAATCGCTTGGTTACCTGTAGCGCTGTAATGAGAATTGTTTATGACGAACCGTTCATCGGCTTCGACGGTCTTCAAACACATCGTCGCATCTACAAAGGTGCCCCCGACACCTTCCATGAGGGCAGGTGTATAGACCTTCTTCTTATCCGGCTTGAGATCCTCACGAGTCGGAAGATAGGCAATGATGGGTTCGGTTCCGTTTGCAGCCGCCAACTCCTGCAGAGATCGGATTAAGGCAGTATTCACATCCCATAGTGCATCCTCTGACACCTCAGCACGACCAGTTTCAAATAGAGGATAGAGCGAAGTCACCAGACGGAAGCCATAAGACTTGTATGCAAGGTCCCAATACCGCTGTTCCCACTCCGAGGACAAATACCACCGGTCATAGGAAATGTAGGGCAGCTCGAGAATTGATTTTCGGCTGAATATTTCCCGAGGTTGCGGGAGAGGTGAATTCACCTGGACCAAGCGAGGCCCGTCCATGGTGAATCTGGGTTGTGCCCATGGGCATTCCCAATCCGTCATAACCAGAAAGCCATACATACCCATGGTCCGGGACAGCGCCCCATCCGTAAAGGCTACGACAACCACGTCGGGATGCCAGGGTAGGATATCTTGCTTGAACCGCAAGAACATTTGGCCGATGCTGTAGCCTGATACTCCAAAATTCAACACCTGGCAATCCGGTTTTAGACGGCCTTCAAGTCTGGCTCCCCACGACTCATGAAACTGCACCCGTTCTGCGAGAGCGAACGAATCTCCGACAACGGCCACCCGACATGCAGAGTGACTTCCTACATAGGTCTTGATCTCAGCCGGGCTCCGAATACCTTCCGCGGTGCTAATCAGCAAACCATCGAGGCTTCGGCGTTCCTTGCCCACCGTCCAACCTAATATTGGATCGGTTACGAAAAACGTCGGCGCCGATTCAAACTGATCAAGCATCCGAGAATACCGATCCACAACCGCATCCCAGTCCCTGGGCCTGAGCAAAAGTTTCCCGATGTGTTGTCCTGCGAGGTCACTGAATGCCAGCCAGCGCACCGAAAATTCGGCCGGTACGATCACCAGGGCCGCGATCAGTCCATTTCTGATAACCGTGCGTCTCAAAGAGGCCCACGACAACGCTCGTGCCCGCCAAATGCTTAGAGATGCCGCTGTGCAAACGCCCATCCCGGCTACCGCGCACAACCATCCGGGCGGGCTGGACAGAAATGAGTACCAATCAGGTTTATAATTGTATCGATAGAGTGTGACGATGAATACGCACGTGATCAGTTCAAGCGCGCTGAGCATCATGAACAGCCGCCTATCAACGCGCGCGTCTAACACCTTCATCGTAGATTTGAGATTTCAGCCGGTGAGAACAGTGAATCTGTCCGAACGATTTGGGGTTATCCGACCAGATCTTTGTACAGGTCTCCGTACCTTTGCGCCTGAAGGACAAGCGGATACTCTTCCAAAGCGATCTGTCGAGCATACAGTCCCATGCTCCTGCTCCTGTTGTTCGCTCCGTTCGTGAGCAGACTGACAATCGCAGCTCTCAGTCCATCAATGTCTCCGGGTTTAACGAGAAGGCCTGTTTTCTCGTGGCGAACCATATCCCGAACCCCTCCCACATCAAATCCGATGACAGGAACTCCGCATGCCATCGCCTCCAATACCGTATTCGGCAAATTATCCTGAAGAGAAGGAATCACGAATACGTCCGCGGCACTGTATGCCAGAGAGAGAAATCGGTCGTTCCCGACGTAATTCAGATGTGAGCCCTGAACACCCGCTTCGATTCTCGGAGCATTGTTCCCGACGGAGAGAAGCCATAAACGGTCAACCGATCGTTCGCAGCCAAGAAGCGCTTTGGCGAGAAACTCGAATCCTTTTCTTCGGTTATCGACTGCTTCCGCGAGAAATAGAATGACCTTGGCGTTCTGCGGAATGCCCAGGACATCCCGGGCGCTTGCACAATCGCGTGGCGCGAAATCCTCGAGATTGATCCCGTATGGAATGATCTCCAACCTGAACCGACCGAAGATCGAACTGTTTGCAACCACCTGTCCGAGCCAACGGCTCGGCGTGACAATACAGATTCGGCGCGGATCGATCCCGGACATCACAGCTTTTTTTCGTTCCCATACCTGCCGTGATAGATCGTGTTCTTCTCGAGATCCGAGCTGAGGACAGGAACCGCATTGCTGCCTATATGATCCACATTCCATATCATAGTGGCACCCGCCCGTGACGGCATTCATGTCATGAAGCGTCCACACAATCGGCGCCCGCCTGGAGGCTGTGGGGAAAAATCGCTCATAATCGACGTATGCCGCCACCCAATGGAGATTCATGACATCGCAAGCAGGGACCTGCTGAACGACTGAATCTCCATAAGGCGTGCGGTCTTCACTGAACAATTCGAAGCCGGGAGGCCGCGTGCGGACATACGGCTTGAGACTTTTGACAATCGCGTTTCGGCGCACCCGCCGTTGGAATCTGCTGCTCAGATTCATCGGCAGCACATACTCCATCACTTTTGGGTCCTGTCCGGAACGATACTTCACCACCATTGATGAATCGTGTCCGATTACGGACAAACCGCTATGGAGCCGGTAGGCAGATAACGCCGCACCGCCCTTGATGTCATATGTACTGAGATGAACGATCTTCATTGCTTGTCGAAGCGGACTCAATACACCTTCGATGGCGACCACACTCTCTTCAACATCCGGATGATCCGCTCCCGAATGCCGTACCACAGCGCAGATCCGACGCCGCGATAATATTCAGGAATGTACGGCAATGCGAAGCCGCCCTTGATCCACTGGAACAACGGCGCCTGCGCGCGGTACATGCCTTCCCATCGCTCGAGATACGTCTGCCATCCCAGGCGAGCCAGAATGGGCTTGAGACTACTCCACTCCATGGGGTGCTGAGCGGCAAACCGTGCGATGGACGGATCGGAATCCAGAAATTTCAGATAGACACGGGTATCCTCGGCGAGGGATGCACACTTCAGAGACCAGCCGAAACTGACCGGACTATAGCGCCAGCGGAAGCTGCTCCGTTGACTGATGGCAACGGAGCCCCTGAGACACAGCTTGATCAGGATAACGTCGTCGGTGTGCGTACCTCCCGGTATCGGCGGATGCCCTCCATCCGCCTTGATGAAATCCGCACGTCCCAGGACCGTGGAGTAGCTTTCGAAGCCATAGGCATTCCAAGAACGAATAAAATCCGGCCCGGACATGAACTCAGGGATACGATCGGAGGAGGTTCGCAGGAACTTGCCTGCGGCATCGACCACCTCCACGCGGGCGAGAGCGACCGCCACCTCAGGATGACGTTCGAGAATACCCACCAGGTCTGACACATAATTGGGACTCAACATGTCGTCGTAGTCCAGAAATGCAAAATAGTCTCCTGTTGACTCGGCGATCAGTTGATTATAGTGAACAGGAAGCGGAACGGTTTGCGGGTTCTGCCTGAACCGGTACGGCCGCGGGTAATACTTGTCGGCAAGCGCTTTGACTGCGGTCCCATTTTCTCCATTATCGGATACAATTACCTCGATATTGTCGTAATCTTGGGACGCCACCGACTGCAAAGCGTCCACCAGATAATCCAATCTCTTGTAAACAGGAATGGCGATCGTCACTTTCTTGTTCATTCCCACTCCTTCAACCAATCGCAGCCATGATCTGGTACGGCCTATGCCATCCGTTTCACCGCAGGCAGCGGTGTCAATTCAACTGACGGGTGCGGGTCTACCCCTCTCACCGCATCGAGGTATCTTCGCTGTACCGTCGAGAGAATCGGAGATTTTTCTGACAGAGCGAATCCGTCGATCGACGTCGCCAGAGTCACTTCGTGCAATGTTCCGCAGACACCGATTTCATCCGCCACCAGAAGCTCCGTGCGGTCGATCGGTCGATTCACAAACTTGATTCCCATGGAATGGGCCAATGATTCGACGATCTTGAGGGTAATACTCTCCAATGCGCCCTCCGTCGCCGGGGTTGTCACGATCGTTTCATCACGAACCATCAGGAGACAAGAGGCGGTCGCCTCGGCCACGCGACCCGATTGGTTGAGCAACACCATGTCGTCACAGCCCAGAGGCTTGCCCTCGATCCTGGCCAACCTGGACACCTGATAATTGCTGCTGGTCTTGATGCGGGCCGGCAAGGCGACGTCGCTGCTTCTCCTCCATGTGCTGACACCGATCTTGATCGATTGAGGCGGCTTTTTCTCCTGATGATACGCCGTCAACACGAGATCGGACACCGTGTTTTCTCCCCAATGCCCATCCGTCACAAACAAGGTTGTGCGGGCCCACATATCCTTCTCAGTGCTTACCAAGGCCCCGATGAGTTGATTGACCGCCTCATGATACTGTTCAAAACTGTATTCGCAGGGAATGTGAAGGAGTCGTGCAGACCTCTTCAGTCGCTCATAGTGATGGCGCATCATAACGACTTTGAATGTTCCATCTGCCTGCCAGTATCCTTTAAGGCCTTCGAAGACATTCAGGCCTCGGGTCACCGCTTCGCACCCGATGTGTAGAGAGGCCTGTTCCCAGGGCACGAGATGACCGTTCATGTATGCAAATGTCGGCCGCTGCAATTGTGCCACGACTTCCTCCTATGTGCGCATGATTGACTGCACAAACCAACGTTATAAGAAGATCTCAGGGATAGCAGAGAGTGCCTGGGGCGTTCCAATATCGATATACTTACCATTCGCAAAGGTGATCCCTTCGATTCGCAGTTTCTTCCGCACGGCAGCTTGCAACACTGCTCCGACAGGAAGGTCTCCCTGGGGATCGATTCTGCGATTCATGGCCGAGCCCGCACGGGAACGACTGTCAGATGCTCGCAGATAGCCGTGCAGAAACTCGGTGAATGTCGGAGTCCATACCGCGCAGAGCCATGCATACCGCAAACGCGTCCTTCTCGGCTTCAACTGGATGTCACGCACCCTGCCGTCTCGGCCAATGTCGATCATATCCATAGCCTGAGCTTGATGCGCCGGGAACAATCCCAGTACGACGTCTGCACCTTGCCGCTCAAGCCGATTCAACAATTTTGAAAATACGCTCGTCGGTTGGAAAAGGATATCGGGAAATCCGAATGCCACGACTGCTCGCTTGACGAATGAATACGCCCTGTCGATCGTTTCAGGAGGACCACCGGAGCCTTCAATTGCAATATACGCAATGTCCATCCCGATCAACGCTCCGTCTCCCCAATAGGACGGGATATCCCATTTGCCTTGTCGGATAACCATGTAGCATTGGCGGATTCCAGCCTGCCTCAGGCTTTCAAGGAGATAGTGGCTCGCGACCTTCGGACGCGTTCCTATTATGCCGGGAAGCGGCCCTCGCCCTATAGGAAACAATTCCTTGCTGCAGGGAAGCGGCGCGAGACGCCTGGAATGGCCGGCTGCAGGGATAAGAGCGACGACGTCGCGGCTCCCGATGGCCGTGCAGCCCGAATGGCCACGATCAGTGGTGATGTCCGGCCTCATGCTTGTACATCAGTTCACCGCTGTCGCTGGTCTCATCGTCGTATAGGGTCACGATATCATTGGGGATATGTGCATGATCAGTTGCCCGAAGATAGTCTCTCATCGTGGTACCGGTACATTCAGAATCGATATTCGGCGCCCCCTTTTTTGCTGCCGCATCATCCAGATTGACGACTCGAAAATCTATACTGAAGCGCGTCTTGCCCGATGTATTGGGCACGCTCGAGTGCAGTTGCGCTCCCGAAAACAAAATGATGCTCCCCGCGGGAGCAATCAACCGGATCTGAGGGTCAAGCTCAACGGTCTCGATCGGCTTCGGGAGTGGACGAGGATCCTCCTTGAGAAATTTTCCAACGTGATCACCCCGATGCTGCAGATTCCACTTATAGTAGTTGTATCCCTTCGAGCTGTTCTTCACTCCCTTTGTCCAATATGCCGGATGAAACGCCATGGCATTGTTGGACTCGATATCAAAAATTGGGATCCACCAGTTAATCTGGCTCGGGGGAGCAGAATACCAAGTATCCCGATGCGGATGCCACGCGTAGGCAATTCCAGTGGTCAGATAGTTGTCGCTGGTTGAACTTCGCATTTTCGGCACATCAAAATACGTCTTTTCCAAATCACACCCCATGTCGGTAAAAATATCCCGCATTAACGCTTTCGATTGGGGGTGATGGATGAAGCCGGGTTTCAGCTTGATCAGAATTTCGGCAAATTCTTCCACGGAAACAAGATGCTGCGCCGATTCAGGGTCGTGAGGAGCGAAGGCTTCCCTGATAAGCCCGCGCGCAAATTCAATGAATGCCAACGTGCTCTTTCTGGGAGAGTAGACAAACAATTGTCCCTCGAACAATGCTTGCCGCCTATCGTCGTCGCTCATCGATGAGTCGTAATACACAGTGTTCATCATGTCCTCCGCCACGGACGGTAAATTATGTCAACGCTTCCCGTGACCGGGCTTCACAGATGCACGATTCCATGTTTAGTCGGCGCATGGTTACAATTCCCCGCGCTTGAACGAGGCAATCATACCATCGGCCGTCCGGTTTGCGAGAGCCATGATTGTCAACGAGGGATTTGCGCCCGCCCCGGTGACGAACACGCTTCCATCAGCAACAAACAGGTTGGAGACGTCGTGCGTGCGGCACCAGCGATCAACGACGGAAGTCCCTGCGTTCATGCCCATTCGGCACCCGCCCATGTAGTGAGCCGAGGTTCCCGGCTTGTGATCTTCAGGTTCAAAGATCTCACGCGCTCCAGCAGCTTGGAATAATTCCTTGAGAGACTTTGTAAACGCCGGAATCATGTTTCGATCGTTTTCACGATGCTCGCTGGTAATGTGCGGCGCCGGAATTCCCCTGTGGTCTTTCAGCGTTGCACTCAGGGTCACTCTATTCCTGACATCCGGAAGTTGTTCACCGCAAGCGGATAATTCAAAGCTGCGCCCGATCAGATTCTTGACTCTGGCTTTGTGTGCGCTTCCCCATCCGGGATTGTTCATGGCCACCGCTTGCGGCCACGACCAGTCCTGGTTGATCATGATTTGCCAGCCTCGCGCAAACGCATGGTCCCGATTGGTCGCATAGAAATGCTGGGTATATCCTCCTCCCGGAGGACCACTCCAAGGATCGAGAGGTTCCTCGAATCTGCCCGTCAGCGCCGATGAGAGATGTTCCATAAAATACTGGCCCACCGTGCCGCTTGAATTGGCGAGACCGTTGGGAAAGTGCTTGGACGTACTCAGAAGGAGCAATCGCGGAGTTTCTACGGCATTTCCAGCCAAGATAATCGCACGGGCTGAAATTTCTTGTTCTGCGCCCTCCGAGTCGAAATAGATAACGCTTCTGGCCTTTCCATCCGGACCCACGGTAATTTCCCGTGCCATACAATTCGGTTTGATCTCCACGCGTCCGGTCGCTTCGGCCTTCGGAACATATGTCACGTCCATGCTCGACTTCGCTCGAATGCGACATCCATAGCCGCAGACTCCGGCACGAATACAAGGAGGACGCCCCCCCCATGGCTGAGTCGGGATAGCGAGAGGGATCTGAACCCAAACCCACCCCAATTTCTTCGCACCGCGCTGCATGACTCTACTCGCGCAGCTCAGTTCATGGGCAGGATTCGGAAAAGGCTTACTCCGAGGAGGATCATACGGATTCGCATCTCCTGGCGCCGGCCCTGAAACGCCCAATTCGTATTCGACCCGAGTGTAATAGGGTTCCAGATCTTTGTATGTGATGGGCCAGTCCTCACCCACGCTGTCTTCGCTTCGTGTTCGAAAGTCCGACTCATGAAATCTAGGAACTTGCGCCTGATAAGCCAGAGTGGATCCGCCAACACCCTTGGCGCGGGTGAACACAAAGCCCTCTTCTCCGCCTGCACTATAGAGATTCTGGCGTGGATCCGGCGGCTCAAAAAATATCTTGGTCGCAGATTTTACGAAGTCATGTTGATCGGTCGGGTAATCAATGGCGGGATCGAACCGTCGCCCCGCTTCTAACACGACTACCTTGAGTCCAGCCTCACCCAACTCCTTCGCGACAACCGCTCCTCCGGCACCGCATCCGACAACGACGACATCGACCGGTGCTTTTCTGGATTGAAGATTAGCCATATAGCAGACGACTCTGGGCGATCACCCCGCGCAGCTGGATTGGCGTCCCACGTATCCGAAAGGAAAAGGAGGACCCGAATAGCCGACAGATTTCCAGGCGATATCCGTCGCATAGAATATCTCGGGGACGTCACGGATCATCTGTTCCTGAAGGACCAGCGCTGCGTCCGTAACCCCCACGTACTTTCGATAATACCAGTGTTCCAACTTTCGGCGAATTTTCTCTGAGAATGATTTCGGCTCAGCCTGGACCCATATTCGCTGTCTCGCCTGGTCGACCTCTGAAAACATCTTGACTTGATTTTCAGCATTCAATTCGTGGAACCCGCTACCAAACCTGCTCCTGGCAATATCGTCGAACGCCCTCAACCCCTCACGGTATCGCTGCTGTAGAATCGAATCGGCGGTCACCTTGCGGGTAATTTCATGTACAACGCCGGCTTCTCTTGCGCCGGGACCTGCTGCATCGGAAGGAATGACAACCGCGGTCAAGTCCTCAAGAATCTGCTGTTCATTCTCAGATAGGCACTTCACTGAAGAACAGCGATCGTACGCTCGACCCTCTTGCGGTTCTGCAGCAAGGGCGTGACCACGCGTCACCCAACCGTCAAATCGCATAATTTGAGCGACAATAGGTTCTGCACAGATCAGCATACCGGCAGTAACAAATGCACGACGAAGAAAGATGCGTCTCGAGCATGCTGTGGATTGATTGCCCATTGATCAATTACCCAATCGTTCCAACAGACCATGGCGATGCAACTGTTCAGCCGCGGTCCGTATGAGGTCGAACGATAGATTGGCCCGTTCGGCAATGTCCAAGAGCGATTGTGCTCCGTCGGAGAGATTCAGCACCCAAAGCATCGCGAGCTCGTTCACCGGCTCCTTGGTGTCTCCACCGACCGCCCTATACAGCCCGCGTTTACCGAGTTGTGGTTCGCAGAACGGATTCAACGACCGGTAGGTCCAATTATTCTCGACCAACGAAACTGCATTCAGACATGTCGAGAGTGAATCCTCCAGCGATTCGGGTTTGATGAAGTCAAGATTATCGGCCGAGGTGTGGTATTCCGGATATTCTCCATGGGGAGTTCGCATCAGACAGCCGACCGGTAAATTGAACCCCGGGGAGCAGTATTGCCGTTCATCATAGCCATAGGGGAAAAAGTCAATGATTCGATAGTCCCTTCCCGAATGCCGTAAAATCTGTGCCATCGCACGATCGATAACCGCATTTCCTCGTCGTGAACGCTTGTAGGTGAAGCCTCCTGTATCGCCCACGCCGGTGAGAACCATCCCGTGCTTGATACATTCTGCATGCTCTTTATTTTGAGCCAACCAGGCAATGGACCCAATCGTACCGGGTACGAAGACAAATCGAAGTGTGTGCCTGAGGCGTTCACGCGCACACAGTTCCGCCATCCACGTCGCAACGGTGATTCCAGATAGATTGTCATTGCATAGGGATGGATGACAGATATGGCAGGAAATGAAGATCTCATCCGTCGATGCACCCGGGATATGCAGTTCGCCATAACTCAGTGAGCCGGCCTTCAGCGTTGAGTCGATACACACATCGTATTGGCCGTCCGGAAGCTGTTTGAGAAGACGATCGCTGAGACAGAAACCCCAGTTCTCTTTGTAGTACGAGGTGCGGTAGGGAATCCAGTCCGGACGATCCGGAAGAGTGAACAAATGAGGCCGCAATTCTGCAAGGGACATCCGGGCACGAATCGGGGCGCTGTAATTCAGAATATGCAGGTTGGATTTTTTGAAATCTACAATGCGTTCGCCTTTTACATTCTTGATATACGCATCGGAGATATTCCATTCGACTGGGACGGTCCAGTCAAAGATAGGGGTTCCGGTGGGCACTTCATTGATTGTCAGTGGAATGCGTTTCTGAAGAAGACGCAAGGTTTCCCGGACCCCATCTCCCGTAATGCTACGGCAAATGGGATACAGTTCTCCCGCGAACTGATGCATCTCATGCCCTACGCCCATTGGCACTACAGGCATCTTCATGGTTTGGTCATGGAGAACAGCCGGGTTTTATCGGAGTTAGCCTTCGTCAGCTTGATATTGGAGTGATCGAGATAGGCTAAAAGTTGCTCTGCAACCAATCGATAACCCGCGGGGCTGTAATGCGTTGGGAGCCGCAATGGAAATAATTCCATGGGGTCATCGGAGTCTGCGAATACAGGATGAAGATCAATCAACTCGATGCCTAGAGAATTCACGATCTCCAGGATGCCATCCCTGTCGGGCTGGCCCCCAACGGGAGTATACCGTTCATACCGCGGAAGGTAGACAAAGACAAATTTCCCACCCCAGGAGTTTACTGTATGCTTTGCTTCTTGCAAGATCGATCTAAATAGCTCCAGATTCTCCTTCCCCACCGAGGGCTGATACGGAACGGCCCGAGCGGTGCTCGAGGAAATTTCCTTCGCTCTGGATCCTGCCAGACCGACAAGGTCGAACACATATGACAGCTTAAAGACTCTCTTCCAGTCTTCCGTGTGAAGGGACGGATGGGTAAACCAGTCCATAACTTCCGCCACCCCCGCCGAAAGGCCTCGACTCAGTAGCACTGTCTGGACATGTTCACGCAAGGCTTGATCAATAACATCCTGCCGCGCTTCGAGATGCTGGGTAAATCCCGGCTCGAGATATCTTTTTAACAGAGTTCGCCGTTCCTTGATCATATCGTACAAGTCATTTCCGCAAAAATACGACCAGACGACGATCTTCGGCCGCCTCGACACAAGATACTCTTTTATCGTCGCAAGCTGAAACAGCGGCCCGATACCATCATTCCCGAGGTTGAGGATCAAGGGATACCGTTGCCGTACGACTCCGACGTAGGCCTCGTTACGGTGGACACACCCGCCATGAACAAAACTGTCGCCGACCACAGCGATCTCGACATCTTTCCGATTCCACAGACCCTTGGGGTTGGCAAATCCCCGTTCATCACTTTCGTATGTGATGTACGATCCATTCTCATTGCAATACACCGTGAAGGCCTTGGCGATACCTCCGATGGGCAAGAATTCCTGCCCATCCACTTTCAATAAGGACTCGCGGTCATCTACAGGCCAATTACCATAATAGTGGGTCCACCAATCCCGCAGAAGAACCCTGGGAGAGATGGACGGCCAAGCATCGACACCAAGTTCCCGTAACGCCAACATCACTTCCAGCCGGCTGCGTTTGTCGAAAGAAATACCGAGCGCCCTAGCCATCTGAGCACGGTCCGGAGTTTCTTCACCCGACTGTGAGACCACCCACCTTGACGAGGGTTCGTGACGATGGGCGGCACCGACTATCGACATCATGAAATTGAATACAAAGGCCGTTCCCAGCACCGATACCGCGCAGATGACTACTCTTCCTCTCACGGCTATAGAAAACGCAAACATGGCGCCAAAGCCGAGACCGAGAAGGATGAGGCTGATATAGCGAAATCCAAATCCGTGCAGAATCGCAAGAACGAAACCTATTAGGACAAAGAATGCCGCAAGAATACCGAGCGACACATTTGTCAGCCGTTCAAGCCGGGAAAGAAGTTTCATGGATTTGCGTGCAATGTTTACGAATCAAGCATGGAAGTCCGGATAAGACTGATCCCGAGTCGAAATGGTTCTGGTGTCCGAAGGCCATGCAATCCCAAAACACGGGTCGTTCCATCGAACCCCCCGGGCCTGTTCCGGCGAATAGAGAACCGACATGTGATAGAAAACTTCGGAACGCGCCTCCAATGTTTGGAACCCGTGCGCACACCCCTTTGGGATGAGAAACATCAGGCCATTATCGGCGGAGAGTTCGGCCGCCACATGCTGTCGAAATGTTAAAGAGGATGGCCGCAGATCGAGAATGACATCGTAGATCGCTCCGCGGATGCACTGGACGAGTTTGACTTCTTCGTGAGGGGCAAGTTGGAAGTGCATGCCCCGGAGCGTGCCTTTTTTTTCGTTGTAGGAAACACTGGCTTGAAGCCACCTGACATCGATGCCATGTTGACCGAATTCGTCCACACAGAAGGTGCGGGCGAAATATCCCCGTTCATCGACCATCCGGACCGGCTCGATAAGAAATGCGCCTTGAATACTTGTTTCAGTGAACTTCATGGGTAAACGGTCACTTCGGGGATAGGAACCACAAACTTTCCACCCCATTCCCGGATATGCGCCATCTGTTGCATGACTTCCTCCCTGATATTCCATGGCAGGATCAGAAGGTAATCAGGCCGTGCTTCCCGGATCATTTCGGGTGCATGAATGGGGATACGGACGCCGGGCAACAGGTGACCTTGCTTATGAGGACTTCGATCCACCGTAAAGTCGATGAGGTCCGTTCTGACACCGCAATAGTTGAGTAACGTATTGCCTTTCGCGGGCGCACCATAGGCTGCAATTCGCTTTCCTTTCTCCTTGGCAGCGATGAGAAAGGAAAGCAGTTTTCGCTTGGTCGCTTCTACGCGAGGACGGAACGACATGTAGTTTGCCAACTGTGCAAATCCGGCATCTTCTTCGCGAGATTTTAAAGCCTTCGCACGCTCCCCTACTGGCTTCGAGTTGTCCTGGGCATGACACGCATAGATTCGAAGAGATCCTCCGTGCGTGGGCAACTCCTCGACATCAAAGAGCTTCAACCCGTGGGTTGCAAAGACCTTCTCAACGGCAAGAAAGGAAAAATACGAAAAGTGCTCATGGTAAATGGTATCGAACTGGTTCTGTTCCATCAGTTGGAGCAAGTGAGGGAATTCCATCGTAATCAACCCCGTCTTGCCCAACAGGACTTTCAGTCCCTTCACGAAGTCATTCAGATCGGGCACGTGGGCCAGGACATTGTTCCCGATGATCAGGTCGCCCGCCCAGCCCTTCTCTCGCAAATCAATCGCGGTTTTCTCGCCAAAAAACGCCACCGTGGTGTTAATGCCCTTCTGCTTCGCCACCTCCGCCACATTCGCGGCAGGCTCGACCCCCAGGACGGGAATTCCCCTGGCGACGAAGTTTTGGAGAAGGTATCCGTCGTTACTCGCGATCTCGATGACCTTCGACTCTGAATTGAAACGGAAGCGCTCGGTGATCATATCGACGTACCGTTTCGCATGTGCGAGCCAAGAATCGGAAAACGATGAAAAATACGCATAATCGGAAAAAATATCATGCGGGCTCGAAAACTGTTCGAGCTGGACCAGCAAACACTTTTCACACACAAAGGCGTGCAGCGGATAGAACGGTTCCATACGATTGGCCTGATCGGCCTTGATGTAGGAATTCGCCAATGGAGACATGCCGAGGTCAAGGAATGTGTGTTGAAGCGGGGTTCCGCATGACCGACACAGTGATCGTCCCATCTGCATCTCCTTTCATCCCGACGAATATCCAGCGTAGGTTAGGTCTTCCTCTTCAGGAACGATCCTTCCACATCAAATTGTCACTTAATTGGCCGACTTCTCGAAGTCGTCTCAGTGTCACTAAACGCATGAACTCTCCGGACCTGAATTCAGGGTCACGGAACTGCATGGTCATCAACCCATCGCGGAGATCGACGACCGCTCCTTGCAAGTCTACCGACGGCAAGAATCCCTGCCCCAGCTTAGTGAATTTATCGAAATTCACGCGGTAGGAACGTTTGTCCGGCTGTGCGTCCTTGTTGACCGATACCTCCACGTTCGGAACGAGTTTGGCCACGGCAGCAGCCAGATCCTTGACTTGATAGTTCCACTCGTCACTCCCCACATTCACCGTCAAATATTTTCCCCCGTCACGGTGATCTCGCTGAATGGCCCAATCGATGGCTCTTGCCATGTCCTTGACATGAATGAGGGGACGCCACGGCGTGCCGTCACTCAGAATATTGATGCGTTGGGAGACCAATGCCCCCGCTACAAAATCGTTCAACACGAGGTCTAGCCGCAGCCGGTCGCTCATGCCGCAAGCGGTTGCGAACCTGAGACAGGTCACGGTGAAAGAATCAGACGCTAGGGAGGCAAGATCACGCTCCGTGAACACTTTTGATTTTGCATACGCCGTAAGCGGGTTCAGGGCATCTTCTTCGCGCCGCGGACCTCCCTCGGCAAAACCGTATACACTGCAACTGGAAGCGAAAACGAATGCCTTTACGCCGACGCGTTTCGCTTTAGCAGCCAGATCCAGACTGGCACGGTAGTTGATGTCCAGCGTCACTTCTTCAAATAGCGCTCCCATTGGATCATTCGAAATCGCACAAAGGTGGACCACGGCATCGGCCCCGCGCAGAACCTCTTCTGGTACCTGCCGGATATCACCGAAATGTTGGATGTCGGCTCTGCTCTCAGGAAATCGCTGGGCACCGGTCAAACAATGCGCAAAGAACCCGCTGTCATAACCCACCAACTCGATTCCCCGATGCGACTCTCTGAGGCGGCGCAGCACCAAGGGACCTACGTAGCCCATGTTTCCAGTCACGACGATTTTCATGTTTCCTCCTCAATTCAAGACGGAACGGATGCGCTCGCACACATGCTCTGAAAACGGCAAGCTGCATGTAAACGCGGGAGAGACGGCATTCAACACGTGCATCGACCGCTTATCGCCCTCAAGCACAAAATCCATCTCGAGTTTGCGCTTCTTGATATCGATGAGCTGAGCCCGTATTCCCGGTCTTCCCCAATTTTGATATTGATCCGGCTTTACCCCTTCGGCCAGTTGACACGCCAATGCAATCATTTTTTGCTTCGAGTACTTTGCCAATTCCTCCAGTGCAAGCGCTGTAAACCCGAAATTGGAGCTGGCCAGCAATCCAAGGCCTCGCGTGGCGACTTCAACGAATTCTCCCAGACGAAAATTTGCCAGCCCTCCATACTGTTCCCTCCAAAACCCGGGAATGGCGGTGGGCCCGATCTTCGCTTTCCCGCTTGCAGCCACTGTGAAATGTACACCCAGGAACGGGTTCTTCAAATTCGGAACAGGATAAATATTGGTGCGGATGGACCCGGGAGGCTCACTGGAATAGAGATACAGTCCCTTGAAGGGTAAAATGCGATACTGCTCAGAGAATCCAAAATCGCGCGCGATGTGGTCCGCATACAAGCCTGCGGCATTGACAACGTATCCTGCCTCGCGAACGCCGTGACTCGTCATCACGCCTGACTTCGTGGCACGCAGATAACGTACCCCGCACTGGAGTTGCACGCCTTCTTCAATCGCGTCTTTTTTCATCGCCTGCATGACGAGCGCAGGATCCACGGTCGAGGTTGCCGGAGAAAACAACGCTCGTCGGCATGTTTTCACACGCGGCTCAATGGCCTTCGCGTCTTTTTCCGAAATGTCGTCGAGCGGGATACCGTTTGCGCGACCTCGCCTCAGCAATTCATCCAGCCCTGCGTGCTCCGTCTCATCCTTTGCCACGACAAGTTTTCCGCACTTGTTCAATGGAATGTGCTTCTCTTCGCAATATTCGGTCAGCTGGCGATTCCCCCTCCATGTAAACTTGGCCTTCAAACTGTCCGGAGTGTAGTAAAACCCGGCGTGCAGCACACCGCTGTTGCGGCCGCTTGCGTGTAAACCGCAGTCGATTTCTTTTTCCAGGAGATGAACGGAGGAGTCGGGGAAGAACCGTCTAAGCTTCCGCGCAATATTCAACCCGATCACACCGCCGCCGATGACAAGAAAGTCCGGTCGCACGGCACTTACCAGATTTTCCAGGGGGCGCTCGAGGATTGCCACATCTCTTCGAGGTAATTTTTTTCCCGCAGCGTGTCCATGCACGACCAGAACCGGTCGTGGCGATATCCCATCAGTTGTCCTTCTTTTGTCAGCCGCTCGAGCGGTTCCCGTTCCCAACTCGTCTGATCCCCATCAACATAGTCGATGACTCGCCGGTTCAGAATGTAAAATCCTCCGTTGATCCAGCCCTCTCCGGTATTCGGCTTCTCTTTGAACTCCATTATTTGATCCTGGATACGATCGTCATCGAATATCATTCGTCCAAACCTGGCCGGTGTGCGGACCGATGTGACCGTGGCTAACTTTCCATGAGATTGATGAAATTTGATCGACGCCGATATATCGACATCGGCCACGCCGTCGCCATAGGTAAACAAAAAGAATTCTTCCTTCTCCAGCCACTTCGAGAGCCGCTTGAGGCGCCCACCCGTCTGGGTATGCAACCCTGTGTCAACCAAGTGAACTTTCCAGTCTTCATGCTGCTTACCGTCATGAATCGTGGTCTTCCCACTATCCAGATCGACTGAGATGTCCTTGTTGAAGGCATAGAAGTTTAAAAAATACTCTTTGATCATTTCACCCTTGTATCCAAGCGCGACGATAAACTCTTTGACTCCGTGGGCGGCATAGATTTTCATGATGTGCCAAAGAATCGGCTTCCCGCCTATTTCGATCATGGGCTTGGGACGCAAATGCGTCTCTTCAGACAACCGTGTGCCCAGCCCGCCGGCCAAAATGACAGCTTTCATGATGATCTCCCTTTCGACAGTTCATGAGAAGCCAGGCCCCATCGTCGTCGCATACAGAGTTCTCCTTCGCTAGCCCGCAGCGATAAAATGCTCGGTGTCGTTGAGGTCTATCGAAGCCGACAACTTGTACGCATCCGGCGCCCCGTACAGCGGATGATCGAAAATATGGAGGCTGTACATCATCGCGATCCACCACCATCGAAAGCGAGGTGGCACAAAGTATTCCAATCCTCGAATGGGAGAAAGTTTTCTCACGCTATTCCTGTTATTGAATTCAGTAATGGTCAGTAATTCGGCGCCATAATCACTGACGTCTTTTCCTATGGCACTACGGAATGCACATGGGACGCGAGGGATGAGCACGTCGTGGCCGCTCTCAAAGAGGGTCAGGGCATCCTTTGTGGCACTGTACATACCCGTATCAAATCCGACGAATGCAACTGGCGCCGGCTTCTGCGCAATAAACGCCGGCATGGTTTTGTCTAATAAGCCGATCCGAAGCTCGGAACGGCGGAGGCGTCTTTTCAATTCTTCGACGTCGCACGGGTAATAGCCCTCCGACCATTTATACGGCATATCGCGGTAATCGAGTGGTTTTGGAATTCCGACTCCCGTGTCAAAGCCATACACATCGATCTTGATGCCAACCAGTTGTTCACACAGTTGCGCGGAAGACTCCATTGCCAACAACCCGGCCCCACCTGCCACTCCGACCTCGATGACGGAAACTCGCTCAAAACCCAGCACTTTCCCCAATGCGGCACCCTGCATAATCCCCCAGACGTAATGCGGCCTCTTGGACGCGACCGGATCGGCCATTAATCTTTCCATGGTGGCCCATAACCATCGATAACTGTTATCGAACGGAACAGGCTCAGGCTCCGGGATTTGACCATGCGAACCATTCCCCAGCCCCGGAAGGATCGATCTAATGATTCCTCTGATTCCCATTCCTTCTCCTTTATCAACCTTGGTGAGGCAGACTCTCTCAGTATTCTGTCATCGCGAACTGAATCGAGTCCCCCACTGCAATTGAGGCCTGATGACACCAAGCATCTCACCCGGGTGATCTCCTCGCATGGAATTGCCGTCCATTCGATCGATGATTTGAAAGGCAACCGCTTCACGTTCATAGAATTGGACATGACTGGGGGTGACGGAAAAGCAGGCCGGACTGACAAAAAAGCTTCCTTCGGTAAGAAAATTCCCGGGGATTCTGACGGTGCTCACATATTGCCCGGCCGGTCGTGATTGATGCCTCCATGCCGGGTCGAGGTCGAATGTCTCGAACAAGTCCAGCCCCTCTCCATTCGTCAAGACGACTGCAGGGGTGAGCACCCAGCCTGGCCGCAACACCTCGAATTCCATTTCGAGGAGAATTTCTTGGGAAATATCGATCGCACTCGTGGTCTCTCCCAGCGCATTCTTTACTCTGACGGCCAGCAGACGTGCCGTTTCATCTCCCGGTGCTTTGGCAGGATCATTCCATTCTCGAAGGCAGCCGGACCCGGACCCGCCATGCAAATACTTGCTTACAACGTCCTGGGCGGATCCATCAGCCGCCAGTTCACCTTTATCCAATAGGAGCACACGTCGGCAAAGCCTCGATACCGCTTGCATGTTGTGAGAGACAAAAATGACTGTTCGTCCCTGATCACCGATCTGATGCATCTTATCGAGGCATTTTTGCTGGAACTGCAGATCTCCGACGGCCAGCACCTCATCGACGATCAACACTTCAGGCTCCAGGTGGGCTCCGACAGCGAAGGCCAGCCGGACGTACATCCCGCTGGAATACCGTTTGACCGGTGTATCGACGAAGCGGGAGATTCCGGCGAACTCGACAATCTCATCGAATTTCTTGTCAATATCCGACTTGTTCATGCCCAGAATGATGCCGCTCAGATAGATATTGTCTCGTCCGGATAATTCCGGGTGGAATCCAGTTCCGACTTCCAGCAGCGTTCCTACACGGCCATAGATTTCGGCACGACCACTTGTCGGTTCCGTGATCCGGGACAGGATCTTGAGCAATGTACTTTTTCCAGCCCCGTTTCTCCCGATTACGCCCACCACCTCACCGCGCCTGATTTCAAACGAAGCGCTCTTTAGAGGCCAGATCTCTTCACGATGCGTAGCAGACGTCGTCGATCGCCGTATCGATCTCAACAGTCGCGACAATGCGCTGGTGACACCTTCGGACAAAGTCTCGGACGCAGCGTCTCCGACGTTGATCACGTATTTTTTTGCGAGCCGCTCAGCCTTGATCGCGATGTCGTTCATGTGCCCGGCCGCTCTCCAATTTTTGATAGGGGAAACCCGTACAATAACCTTAGAAACGTTCGCTGAATCAGAAGGAAAAGGCGGAGATCAAATCACGTCTGCGAAGGTACGCTCGACTTTATTGAAATAGGCGATGCCCCCGATCAACAGCACGATCACGAGGCAACCACTCTGAGCTGCCAGCAAAGGATCGGGTGGTTCAGTGCCGAGTAAAACCCATCGATAGCTTTGAATCAGCCCGACCATCGGATTGATGTTATAGAGCCATTGCCAGTCTTTGGGAACCATGCTGAGCGGATAGACGATCGGTGAAGCAAACATCCACACTTGGGTCAAAAGAGGGATGACGGCGCCGACGTCCCTGTACTTTACATAGAACGCCGCGAGCCACAAGCTGATCGACAGGGCAGTCATCACACTCATGCCAATCAACAACGGTAGAAGCAGAACCTGCAAGCCGGGAACGATCCCATACCATCCCATCATCACGAAAAGCAGAACAAAGGAGATGCCAAAGTCCACTAGTCCACCCAAAACAGCAGACATGGGAACAATGAGCCTGGGGAAGTACACCTTGGTCACCAGATTGGTTTCAGCGACAACGCTCGATCCGCCTCGATCCAGGCTCTTCGCGAAGTATGTCCATGCCACCAAGGCCACATACGTAAATACGGGATAAGGAACTCCCTCCGAAGGAATATTGGCCAAGCGGCTGAATACGAGCGTCAAGACGATCATCATCAGCAGAGGCTGCAAGACCGCCCATGCCAAGCCGACCATTGTTTGTGCATAGCGCGCCTTGAGATCACGCCATGCCAAAAAAAACAAAAGTTCTCTGTAATCCCAAATTGCCTTCAGCTTGAGGGAAATAAACCCGCGGCTTGGCTCGATGACGATGCTGCTCTGATTTATTGCAGTCATATGTTTCATTGCGCAGAGATGTCTATTACCGTCGTCATGCGCTCGAATGGAGACAGACTCGGATTGCGCATCCGAGCCGATAATCAGTGCAGCGCATGTTCAACCGTCGAGAGGCAGTTCTGGAGAGGAGCGAACTTAAAATCCTGCAGTAGTTGGCGCAACCGATCCTCTGTCCGCTTGAGGTTTAAATAATGACGGATTTGTGAAAGCCATGGACCATTCATGCGAGGTTGGTCAGGATCGATTTCCCATGGATGAAGGTACATGACGAGTTGCGATCCCCGCTTCTCGAGATCCTTCAAGATGACCTTAGAAGCCGCATAGGGCAACAGACGGAAATATCCGCCACCTGCTACAGGCAATTGAAATCCACAAAGATTCATCGTGGACGGAGGGAATTCCCAGATGGGACCGGCAGGTGTCTCTATGCGCAGATGCGTTGAAGCTGTTCGTTCGACTCTCCTATGCTGAAATCGGTCGTACATGCTCGAATCGTAGACGTACCCTTCTTCAACAAGAATTGCCAACGCCCAGGCAGTTGCATTGGAGATGCTGAAGCTTGGAGCGCGATATCCGGAGACAGAGTTTCCGATGATATCCTCGAGAATCATTTTGGCTTTTCGAACGTCCTCGCGAAAATGTCCGGGGGATTGACTTGTGACGAGCTCGTGCCCGAATCCGTGTGAAGCGATTTCATGCCCGGCAGTCACGAGATCGCGCACAAGCCGAGGATGCCGCTCCGCCACCCATCCGAGGACAAAAAATGTCGCCTTCGTCTCATATTGCTCGAGCAGATCAATGAGCCTTCTCGTATTCAATTCGACTCGACTTTCGAGCTGATCCCACTGCCGGCGCCTCGTTTCAGACCAAAACGCCGACACTTGAAAATGCTCTTCGACGTCAAACGAGAGGCTGTGAAGATTCTGGTTGGATTGGACCGTCATCGTGCTCCATGGCCGCAAAGAATGACTCGAATCGTATCGAGCAAAATACGACAATCCAAAGCAAGGGAGAGGTTTTTTACATAATACAGGTCATACTGGAGCTTGACATGAGCATCCTCGGCAGACGCGCCGTATCGAAATTGTGTTTGCGCCCAGCCCGTAATACCAGGCCTCACCGCATGCCGGATATCGTAATAAGGAATGACAGACCTCAGCTCCTGCACGAAAACAGGGCGTTCCGGGCGGGGACCGACCAGGCTCATCTCACCCTTTATGACATTCAAAAGCTGAGGAATCTCGTCCAGCCTCCATTTTCTCAAATACCACCCGATGCGGGAGATTCTCGGATCTCGCTCTGATGTCCACCTTGCTCCCCCCTTTTCGGCGTCAATGAACATCGAGCGAAACTTCCAAATCATATAGGGTTGCGCCCGCAACCCCACTCGGACCTGCCTGTAGAAAATCGGCCCCGTCGAATCCAACTTGATGAGCATGCCTAGTATCGCCATGACGGGCAGCATGATGAAAAGTCCGATCAAAGACACCAGGAGATCCATCGACCGCTTTACCGTCTTTATGATCAATCCTCTTCGAAACCCGGTTGAAAATATAATCGCGCTAGGCTTCAATTCGTCGATCGGTAGCCGCCCGGACTCTTCTTCATAGAGGTGGTGGCCATCCCAGATATCAACTCCCATGCCCTTGAGCTCAAGGAGCATTTGGACAGGAAGGACTGCACGACGATCTTCTAAACAAACCGCAATCGTATCAACATGATGCCGCTCGACGATATCGAGGAGTTGATCCATTGTGCCGATAATTTTCATCCCGACAAAGTCATCGCCGACCTGCATGCCGTCTCTGGCTAACACGCCCACGACGTCCGTGAAGACCTTGCTGCGCGAAAGCAGCACTTGACAAAGTCCTTTTGCGAGGGAGCCGACACCGAGGATGAGAATACGCCTACGGGCTCCAGGAAGACGGAAAATTGCTCTAGGGACATGGTCCATAGAGAAGCTGCCAACCTTTTCAGTAGCGGCTCTATCGGAGCTGTTTACGCTGAGGTTCATAGTAGCTTCGGCTGTAGTACGGCATATCCGTAGAATCGACTCCGTTGAGGACCACTGCCATGGGGCGTTCCTCGCCTATGAGCTTGATGGCGCGATTGACGGCGTCCCGCCGTGTCTCACGAGCGCGAATCACGAAGGCGACAACGTCGCCCATACGGGCAATCAGGTTGGCCTCAGCGACAGGAAGCAGCGGAGGCGCATCCAGAATTACATATTGAAACCGTGTACGTAATTCAGCCACGACCCCGGACAAGTGGTTGATGTGCGCCAGCGCGGTAGCACCGGCTTGGAGATTGCCGGCCGGGATGATCCAAACTCCCAACTGTTCGTGATACTCGAGGCATTCGTCCAACTTTTTTTTGCCCAGCAGCACGTCCGAAAGTCCTGCACCAACCTCTATGCCTGCCAGGGCATGAATCATCGGCCTCTTCAAGTCACAATCCACGATAACCGTTTTCTTTCCGTAGTCTCTGGAAAATACATGGGCGAGATTCAGACCTGTGCAGGTCTTGCCTTCGCCTTGAAGGGCGCTGGCTACCGCAACGACGGTCGATTCTTGTTGTCCCATCATCAATTCAAGCCGCGTAGCGGCAACTCGATATTGTTCCGCGACAACGGATCTGGGATACCACATGGCGACTAACTCAGGGCCGACACTCACTTCAACATCAGCTTCGACCGCAGAGTTCGACCTCTCCCATTTAAGGCCAGGCAGAGGCAGCAACCGATCTGCTCGGCGGCTGGAGGTCATGACGGCATGCTTGGCCGATCCGCTCCAAACTGATTTGTAGTTCGAGATTGACGAAATAACGGGCAGGCCCAGCCCCACCTCCACTTCCTCCGCGGAAACATATCCTCTTCTCAATAATTCGAGCCCGAATGCGCCGCCAAGTCCCAGGGCGCACCCAACTCCGAGCCCCCCCAGCATGATCAGCAGAATGTTTGGCTTTTCAGGCAGCCTCGGAAGAGTGGCCGGATCGATAATGCGAAGCTGCGTCCCCTGTCTTTTCTTCTCGAGTTCTCCGGCCATGCTGACATTCATCTTCTTGTCGAGCAAAGCCTGATAGCTTTTTTGGAGATTATCGTAATCACGTTGCGTGACCATCAATTCCTGCTGGTGAAGAGATGTCTTCTCCAGTCTGCCTTCATACTTCTTTACCTCGGAAGCAATTCGTGCCTTTCGTACGCTGATAAGCTCCAACTGTCCCAGGATGTCCTCGCGCTGCTTCAACAGCTCGGCCTTGTAGGGATCCAGTGCTTTTTTTCTACCTCTGACGGAAGAGGCATTCTCCGAGTCCTCCGGACCGGAATTGAGCCCGATATATTCTTCCGTCGTCATGCTCTGCAATTTTCTAATTTCGTTCCTGATCATGGCGAGATCCGGATACGATTCTTTATAGACGGCTTGCATGCTTAGAAGCGTGCGCTCTAATTCGTTGATCCTTGCAATTCGCGGATCACGGGCCGCACGCTTGGAGCTCATTTCATTGCCAGGATCTTCATATTCGCGAATGGCTTTGTCCACGGAGGCAAGCTTCGTGTTCAGAGCTTTTTCCCCTTCATGCTGGGCCGTCGACTCGGCTTCCAGACGGTCAATAGCGCGCAAATTGGATTCCATTTGTTCAGGAAGCGCACCCAGGTGTGACGCCTTAAATTGAGCAAGGGTCTTCTCTTTTGCCTCCAACTGAAGCTTCAGCTTATCCAATTCATGCTGAAGGAATTCTGACGAACTTTCGGCGATTCCGACGCGGCTGCTTGCGATCTCTTGAATGAACAGTTCCGCCATTCTGGCCGTCACATCGCGCGCCATTACCGGATCCGAGGCCACAAACGAAACCTTCAAGAACGGTGACTCTTTTGGTGTTTCAATCTTTACCGAGTCTCTCATGCTTCCGACTATTCCCTCTTCGAGAGCCGGACTCGAATATTCCTTGTCATATCCATAGAGATGAAATTCTTGTGCTACTTGAATCAGAAGCTCGCGGCGATATAGGACCTGTCGCATTTTGTTGATGCCCGATTGAACCGCCTCCAACTTATCCGGCACAGCTTCGGTTGTCGGAGCATCAACCCCCTTTACATATCGAACCTTCTGTTCCTCAAAATGCAGGAGTGTGCTGGAACGATAGCTCTTGGGAAGCCACAAGCAAAGAACCCACGCGACTCCGACGGAGAGAATTATTGGAAGAATAACCAGCCACTTATGGTTCTTGATGATTTTGAGGTAATCCTCGGGGGTACTTAAGCCAGTGCTCACACGTTCTCTCCTTCTAGTTCGTCAGCTTCATGTCTGGAATTGGATTCGGGGAGGGCGTTGGAGAATTCGAAGCGCCGCCTCCAATTGAGCTGAAACTTCCAGCCCGGAAGAATTGGCGACTATTGAACGCGTATGACAGAGACACCATGATCATTTTCTTAGAGAACGCAATGTCCTCTCCCACTGTGCCGCCCTGAATACCTCCAGAATTCGCAAAATATAACCATGAATAGGTTATGCTCCCGACAAAAGAGGAACCGAAGAGATAGTTCAATCCCCCTGTCAGACCCACCGTATCAAATGTCGAGGCCGGGGTATTGATGGATCCGTGGGAATAGTTTAGGCCCCCATTCGCGGTCAAATTTGATGTGAGTCCCGCTGTAGCATTGGCACCGATGACATGGGCTTTCATGGGACCGGCCCCGAATGCGTAGCTTGGGAACACGCTCAAGTTATAACTCAGAGTGGCGTTATACCTTCCTGGGGCAAAAATTGCGCCAGGCTGAAGACTGCCGGCTAGAGGCGGTAATCCTTCGAAAGGACTGAGAGAAGAAAGGGATGCTCCCGCGGCCTTCAAGGTCTCTGAATAGGACGTATAAGAGAGAAGCGCTAATGCCGTGGGCGTTAGTTGCGACTTGATTTTTTCACCCGGAATTTGCGATTCAATGGGAAGAGTGAGGAGTCCACCACCACTTAATGAGGTATTAAACTCTCTCGACCATTGCCTGCCCCAATTCAACATTCCATTGATTGTTGTAAAGGATCCTGAGCCTCCGCCACCTCCGGTGGTAGAAGAACTTCCGGACTGTTCAAAGTGAGATAGCGTCGTGGTGGTGCCCACACTGTCTCTGGCTGAAAGCCGTGTGGTCAGCGTTACAACACCCGTTTGCCCGCTTGTGTCGAAAAACTGATTGTTCAATCCACCAGATTGATTGCCGAACTTAAGTTGAGTGTATGAAAAGTTTCCGCTCATGCTGGTTACCGGTGTGAGCCGATACCCGCCGGTAATCATTGCCATGATATTTTGCATCGATACGCGACTTGCAACAAGGCCGGCATCCAGTGGGCCCACTACTCCCACGGTACCAAATCCTCCACTCATACTACCCACGCCGCTCGCTCCAAAGGCACTCATGGACGGAGTGTATTGATAGGTGCCCATCACAGACAAAGATTCTATCCGTGGAACAAATTTATAAACATAATTGCGCAGATCTACCATCCCCGATGCATTGATTCCCGTATAATCAAGACTTGGGTTGTTGACATATTTTGTCACAAGCGCGCCGACAGAAAGACTTCCGGTGATACTCGAGCCTGTGTGTGAAGCGATAATCTGAGGCGTAATCATGGCGTAATAGTCTTCCGGTTTGGTTCCCGGTGATAATAAAGACTTGGGCGTGTAAAACACATTCGAATCATACGTCCCGGTTACAGACAACGCCGGGATGATTCGCGTTTCGGCCAACACCATAGATTCAATCACCCACTGCAGAAAAACCAGCGAGAGCAGAGCTATGAAGGAACGACGGTTCACCAAGCCGGTGTCACGGTACGACAATGACATCACCGGCTTTCAGTATGATATTCGCATCCAGATTCTTACCCTGAACGATATCTTGATAAGGAACGGGTATCATGACCTGCTTTGCTTCCCCCTGGCCATTTTTAACCATTCGAAGGACGTGCACATTATTTCGAGATGCAAACGTCGTGAATCCGCCTGCATATGAAATTCCCTGCAAGACGCTCGCAAAAGACTTAAGCACAAATTTCCCCGGCCTCGCCACTTCTCCAACTACAAAGACATGGTAGCTATTGATCTCCTTGACTTGTACGGAGACAGTCGGGGTCGACATGAATTCCGCGAGACCCTCTGCGACCTGTTTGGACAGCGCCTGAGCGGTGAGACCTGCCGCCGTCACATCCCCGATCAATGGCAGGGAGATCTTTCCGTCCGGACGGACGATAACCTCCTTTGACAGTTCTTGATTGCGCCATACGGTTACCACAAGTACGTCCTCGGGACCAATGAGAAATTCTGTCGGAGGAGCGGACATACCACGGTATTGCGTTTCCTCCGCGAAGCAGCCTAGCAAGCCAGCGCTAATAACCATAAAACCCAAGGCTGAGAGGATTGTCCTATACCGCATACCGATTATTCCGTTCATAACTTCCTCTTTCCAAATTCACGTCTGCGTTCATAGAAAGTCAATTCATGAGGCTCCGAGCATTCGAGTCTTTGCTGATGCAAGCTTACCGGCTGGGCAACACCACCATCGTCTCCGACGGAACCACAATTTGATCGCCAGGTTTCAATTCGATGTTTTGACCGGAACCGTCTCGAACCACAATGTCATCGTAGCTTGCCTTGAGCTTTGTCAATCCTTCACCGTCCTTTGCAAACCGGAAAATTACGATCTTATTTCTGGCTGCCATAGCCGTGAATCCACCGGCAACGGTAATGCCCTGCAACAGGGTAGTCTTACTCTTTAACGGATACTTCCCTGGTTTATTGACTTCGCCCAGTACATATATTTGATAGCTTTGAACTTCCTTCACCATGATGGAGATCGTAGGATTCTCCATGTAGGCCTTGAGCCCAGATGATATTTCCTCGGTCAATTGCGCTGGAGTTTTTGCTACAGCAGAGATGTCACCGAGCAAAGGAAGCGAGATCCTTCCATCCGGCCTGACTTGGACCTGCTTGGAAAGGTCGGCATTTTTCCAAACTGTAATTTCCAGAATATCCTCGGGACCAATTATGTACTCTGATGTTACGATCAGAAGAGACTTGTCCGTAGAACCAGTACCCGATGAACTAACACTCGTTCTCGTATGGGACGCCTTTTTGGGGTCGATTTCATCTGCGAATACATAACTATTGGTAATGATTGAAATAATCACGAGTGCGGTTTTCAGGACAGCGTGAAGACTAAAGATTCGCATATTAAGACTCCTCTACAAACGTATTAAAGATGGGCTACCGCCATTTGAGGACATACCCTCTAGAGTCTGAAGCGCGGATGTCTCATGTTTCCGCTATTTTAGACGGCTTCTGAATATCTCTCAATATCAGAAACCTGCACAACTGCTCTACTCTGATAATACAATGTACGTAGTAACACAACGACCCGCTCTTTTCTTGGGAGGGACGAATCAAATACTGCTTTGATACCCGCCAAGGGTCCATGCATTATTCTGACCATCTCTCCCTGACAAAAAGCAGGAAAACTTATCGTGTCATGCTCCTTCAACTTGTTTCTAATGTCTTCAAGGAATAATGGATCGACTTCAGCAGGAGTTTGGCCAAAAATCACAATCTTTTTTACCCCTCGGCAATATGAGACCGTCCTATACTGCGAAGTGTAATCGAATCGTGCAAAAAGGTATCCAGGGAAGAGGCCGGATAGACGAACTTGCTTTCTCCCCCGTACTGAAAAGCTTTCCTTAACCTCCGGATAGTACGTTGCTATCCCTGCTTGTTCCAGGGTTAAAGCGGTGGATCGCTCCTGCCTGGGTTTTGCCATTACCGCATACCACTTATCCACGTTCTCTCGTATCTCTAAGTGATGATTTGTGAATGCCTTAAGAGGGAAATCCTCGCAGATCTTCCCGACTAAAACATAAACTTGAGTCCGACGAAATAAGGACCTGCTCCATTGTTTTGTCCAAAAGGTATTTTTCTCGTCCATCTCACTTCCGCGAGCGTGGGCGTCTCCGCTACCGCGGTTGGTGTCGGAACATATACCTTCAAAACTTGTTCTACCGGTGGGGCTTGATCCATGAGAATCAGTATGCCTCCATTGCTTATATTGACCGATAAGGCCTTCCCCTGACGGGCGGTCGTTGCAGGTTCATGAACCGGTGCCGTTATTTCATAGGGGATCGTTCTTAGTAATGCCACTCGCTCATTGTGTTTTTCAAAATTCGTAACTATCGGCCATTCCCAATCTTTACGTCCCACATCCATCTTTCCCTCCTTAATTCGTGGCCGCTCCATGTCATCTAAGTCATTGCAAATCGTATTAAAATGGTGCTTTCCTGCACTCTAGGCCTATCAAGCGGCGAATAGCGGTCGATCCAACCAAGTATAGAAAGTATGAAGAAAAGGGACAATACCGATGATGTAGGCCACAGTCTCAAAAGGTGGGTGTTGACTCCCTCGAAAGGGTTAGGTAAAGTTTCCATCCAATTCGCACCTGCTGCCCAATGGCTACATTATCAGAAATCATCCGATTGTCTAGCATTGCTCTCATCCCAGAAAACAGGGCCTCTCCCTAAGAGATGAGCGACTCACTTCCAACTCCAGATCCAGCTGAAACTCTAGCCGATCAGCGAGCCGGTCCCGGCATAGTTGTTCTGTCTGCTTCCATGCAGCTGCTGCACATGAACCGTCAGGCATCCGAACTGGCAAAGCAAATCAATATTGCGGAGCATGGCGGCGGGAGTCCAAGAGCGGCGCATGGAGTTCTCCCCACTGCACTCACGGAACTCTGCGGTGAAATCGTAAAGGCTCTTCATGTCAGGACTGAAGCCAAGGATTGGGAACAGTTCGAAATCAAGCGAGTCACTGGAAACCCGGAACAACCTGTGCTTCTTAGAGGATTTGGACTGCCGGATCGCGGGGGGGTTCAATTCGCGAGACTTGTCGTAACATTGGAGGAGTTAGGCCGTCGTCAGCAACTGAATACAGATCAAGCAAAAGAAAAGTTTCAATTGACCAACCGAGAACAGGCTGTTGTAGAGCATCTGGCCAAGGGATGGACAAATAAGGAAATTGCCAATGCTCTTCAGATAACCGAGCAAACCGTCAAAGAACATATCAAGCACATCATGCGAAAAACGAATGCGACTACGAGAACCGGAATTCTCGTACAAATTTTCAATTCATGATCGATCTCAACGATTTACTCTATAACCAAAACAAATCAATCCTTGAAATCCGGCTTCGTTGGGTTCCTCAGACAATCTGTGTTGCACATTCAGTTCAAGCTGTGCAAAATAAACAACAGTGAAGCATATTCACCACCATCCATAAATATCATAAGTTCATGGAATAAAAGCGAATTATAACTTATCAGGATGGTCTATGGTTTGCACAAAGCACCCAATATGAAATTCTCAAGTTTCATTCTATTGACAGTTTGCACTCTTACTACTCTTACTATGGTGGGCTGCCAATCCAATCAACCCCTTCGTTCCGGGTCTTCACCTAATTTTATGGGACTTTGGCACACCTATTCCCATTGCCAAGCAGTGACCGATCTAGACGAATTGAGGCAAGACGCATCTGCGTTGAAATCAGCATCGGAGCCGCAGGCTGGTGACGGGTTCGTCGTCCCCTTGCCAGGTCAGATTGAGCGGATGGTGGTGGCCCCAGGAACTCGGCAGGCAGTTGACATTAAAGCCATGGCTGCATCATGCACTCTGCGGGCTGGACAGACGGCTCTCAATTTACAGAAATTCGATGTTGCCAAGCCCATTCTGGAGAGCATTGTCCAGTATTACCCGCAGTCCGAGTATTCATACTATTCCAATCAAGCCAAATCGATGTTAGCCGTAATTGACGCTGCCATGCTCAAGGTCTCATTAAACTTCCGATAGGTCTCACCTGTCGCTGGTTAACCTAGCCTTCTTCTCCCACGAGTTTTAAGAAGAGATCCTCATAGAATCTGGCCGATCGCGCCCACGAGACATCGGCTCTCATAC
Source organism: Nitrospira sp. KM1 (assembly GCF_011405515.1). Classification (NCBI taxonomy): domain Bacteria; kingdom Pseudomonadati; phylum Nitrospirota; class Nitrospiria; order Nitrospirales; family Nitrospiraceae; genus Nitrospira; species Nitrospira sp. KM1. The sequence continues at coordinate 1,380,920 of NZ_AP022671.1, forward strand.
CCGCATCGATCACCCTATTCCAGATTTCCTTTGTCCGATACACCTCCGCGGCTTCCAGCAAGGCGGCTAGGAGAGACTCAGAAGTTGCACTAGCCAGGTGAAAGCCATTCGCTTTCGGCGAAGACTTTGCTTTTTGATTGAAAGGAATTACCGTGTCCGCCAACCCACCCGTCTTCGTCACGACCGGAACCGTACCATAACGCAAACTGTACATCTGGCTGAGGCCGCAGGGTTCGTAACGGGAGGGCATGATGAACATGTCCGCTCCTCCCTCAATACGGTGGGCAAGCTTCTCATCAAATCCAATGTAAAGTCCCATACGATCGGGGTAACGCTTCTGAGCCTCACGAAAAGCCGTCTCATGAGCCGGGTCTCCTGTACCCAAGACGATCAACTGCACATCGTAAGATAGAAACTTGGGAATAATGGCCTCCAGAAGATCCAAGCCTTTCTGAGAAGACAACCTCGCAATCACCGCAAACACAGGAACCGGTATTTCAGGAAGAGAGAACTCTCGTTGAAGTGCCAGCTTGCAGGCGCCTTTACCCTCGCGTTCATCCGCCGAATAATTGGCAGCAAGAAAAGGGTCAGTCGCTGGATTCCATCGCTCACTGTCGATCCCATTGAGAATCCCATACAGTTGGTCTTGACGGTTCCTCAAGACTCCTTCGAGGCCAAAACCGAATTCTGGCGAAAGAATCTCTCTTGCGTAAGAAGGGCTGACAGTCGTAATCCGATCGGTAAAAATAATCCCTCCCTTCAAGAGATTAACTGAATCATAGAATTCCAAACCGGCAGGGCTGAACAGTTCCGAAGGAAGCCCTGTTCCAGTGAACTGTATTCCTGGGAATATTCCCTGATAGCCAACGTTGTGGAGCGTCAAAACCGTCTTCACATTCTGAATTTCACTGCGATGGCGGTCGACAGTCTTCAGGTATACGGCGCACAGAGCGGTTTGCCAGTCGTGAACGTGCAGCACATCCGTCTGCCAGGCCCTTTCTCCGGCAAGGTATGCCATCACCTCGATCACGGCACGCGAAAACCAGGCGAATCTGTTTAAATTGTCCGGATAGTCGGCCCCGTGTTCTTGATACAGCCCGGAACGATCGAAAAATCGATCATGGCGGCAAGTCCAAACGCGAACGGTCGAATCTCCAAAACCGGTTTGGATCACGTCTTCTTCAATTTCGGATTCTTCTGTCCCTTCCGCGGTCGCAATAGGGAGACGTGCTATGCTGCGAAATCGCCGCCCCGAATCAGCGACCGATCGATATTTCGGCAGCAGCAGGATGACGTCGTGGCCCAACTTGGCAAGTTCCTGCGGCAAGGCACCGGTCACATCGGCCAAGCCTCCCGTTTTTGCATATGGAACGGCTTCCGAGGCGGCCATAACAATGTGTAATCGCTGTTTCACGAATGCTCTGGAGGGGAAATTACCGGGAAGGTGCCGTTTCAAGTTTGGTTTTGAATTTATCTTCGTACTGCCATCCGCGGCCGATTGCGTGGAGCTGAGCACCGCTGAGCGCTTCTTTATAGACCAACCTTTCGTCTAAAAATACGACGAGCCATCCGCGATCGGGATAGGCCAGGAACAGTGCCTCTCCTGTTTCGACGTCGGCATCCCAGCCCCGAGGAACTTCTCCAATTGCCAGCCTCGACCTCGGCATGAGCGAACCATCCTTCATGCCGAAAAACTGCATGAACTCAACCCGCTGGTAAGCGGGCATCCCCCAGACCCCGACAAAGGCTCTTGGCGTGAGTCTTTTGAGGACCAACTCGTTGTGACGAATGTGCTGCTCTTGCTCACTGAGAGGGGGCATACTTGAGCAACCGGCAAGAAGAGGGCCCATGAGCAACCAAACACCCAAAACAATTCCCGGCTTCACAAGAGTCTCCGGCTTTTCACTTCAGCAGGCTTCACCGGCTGACAGACATTGCATTGGCAGAGACGTCGCAGGAGTTGATAGGAATAGATTCCAGTATCGTGCCCATCGCTCCACTTAAATTGGAGCGCATATCGCCCGACCGGTTCTATATCCTGCAACATAATCAGTAGCGGCACATCGTCGGCATTGATCCTTCGTGCACCAGTCCATTCGTCGACACAGGCTGCGCAAGGACACTGCTGCCGCAAATATCGGACCGGGTAGACGGCACGATGGCCATCGCTCCACTCTATGCCCAACACGCCCTTCTCCACCCAAGACATGTCCCTCGGTTCCAAGACTGCTTCGGATTTGTCCAAGTCTGCCCTCGCTCGTATGATCAATCGTCATGAGAACGGTGAGAGAAAGTTTACAGGAGGAAGCCGCTTGCCGGCCACTATCGTCACATACCCTTCGATCGCCTCTTCGACTTCATATCTCACTTGACCCGCAGCCTTGAGTCTCGTGATCATTCCCGGGGCAAGCTGCAATGCTTGCTGAAGAAACGCCACACTCCCACGGGAGAGTGATACACATCGAGCATGCTGCCCCGCCGCACAGGTCGCACAGACCAGGCCGCCCGAGACGGGAGAGAATTGAATTTCTTGGCTGACTCGGGTCTTTCCACAGACGGCGCAGTGATCCGTTTGTGGACGGAAGCCCGTCAGACCTAACAATCGAATTTGGAATAACAACGCCGTCAGTGACGGATCGGTGCTCTCAACAAGTGAATACAGCCCCCGCTCCAGCGTTTCATACAGTTGGAGATCCGCGTCGCCGTCCGGCGTCACTGCGCCAACGACGTTCGCCATTCGTGAGGCCGCCGCCATGAGATCCAGGTCTTCGCGGAACCGCATGAAAGGCTCCACCAGATCAACCTGCGTGATCCGATAGAGCGAATCTCCTGATTTTTCGAAAAGATTCAATTCACAAATGACCAGGGGTTCGAGCGCAGCGCCCAACCGGCTTTTCAACCGCCGGGCTCCCCTCGCCACCCCGCGAATTTTTCCTATCTCCCTCGTATAACACGTGACAATGCGGTCGGCTTCTCCCCACTTTCGACTTTTGAGGGTAATGGCCCGCGTCTTGATCAATGGCATAGTCGCAACATCGAGGCAGGAAGCAATATACCACGCGCCAGTTAATTGATTATCGGAGGTACTGCATGAACAGTGTCGATAGGCTGAGATAGATGGTGATGCCCGTGATGTCGTTGGCCGTCGTCACAAACGGTCCGGCCGCAACGGCAGGATCGACTCCCATGCGTTTGAGGAAAATGGGCATAAACGTGGCCATACTCGTCGAAACCAGAAATGCGGTAATGAGTGACACTCCCACGACCACCCCGAGAAATCCCTGATGCCAGATCCACCCCACTAACGATAAAATCATGCCGCACGCAATCCCCATCAACAGACCGATTTTCACCTCACGAAGGAACACGGCCCGGACGTCGTTCACCTCGACTAATCCGGTCGCTAACCCTCGAATGATGAGGGTAGAAGACTGCAGACCTACATTTCCACCCATGGCGGCGATGACAGGAATAAAGCTCACGATCGCCACCACTTCTTGAATGGTATAGCGAAACTCCCACAGGATGGCCCCGGACAGAAGACTTCCAACGAGATTGGTAAACAGCCAGGGCAGTCGAACCTTGGCTGCCGCAAGGCTGGAGGACCTCGACGCGGCCTCCTGTTCCACCGCTCCGGCCATCTTCATCATGTCTTCCGTGGCTTCCTCGCGGATGACGTCAACCACGTCATCGACCGTAATGATCCCCACCAGCACCCCTTCCTTATCGACCACCGGGATAGCCAGCAGATTATAGCTCGCCACCTGTCTGGCCACTTCCTCTTGATCCATGTCCACCGACACGCTGATCACGTCCCGTGTGGCAATATTTTTCAGCGGTGTGGCGGGCGGCACGGTCAGAAGTTGCCGCAATGACAAGACTCCGACAAGATGCTCGTCCCGATCGGTGACGTAGATGTAGAACACCATTTCGGCATCCGTGGCCTCTTGAAGGCGTCGGATCGCATCTTGAGCCGTTGCATCCTCCGACAACGAGAAAAACTCCGTTGTCATGATGGCCCCTGCCGTATCCTTTGGATACTTCAGGATGTCGGCAATCTCGGTCGAATCCTCGGTCCGCATGAGCGACAGGATTTCTTTTGCCCGCTCTTCCGGCAATACGCCAAGGATGTACGCGACGTCGTCGGGACCCAGATCTTTGATGAGCCATGCGATATCCGACTGCAGAAGGTCTGCCAGCACCTGGGTGATGCTATCGATGTCGAGTTCGCTCAAAACCTGCCCGCGTTTCGAATCGCCCCGGACCAGCTCAAATACCTCTCGTTTTTCCTTTGGGGACGACAGGTGGTTGATCACTCTGGCGACATCAGCGGGATGCATCCGCCCCAACATCTTGGCCAGGTTGGTAATGGCGCCCCGGCGCAGGAGTCGCTGGACCGAAAGGAGGACGATGTCCGATTTCGTCTGCCCTTTGTCGGCCTGCTCCCGAATCGTCTCACGCAGGAGATCTTTATCTCCGGCACGCGGACGCGGCTCGGCGGCGCGGACCTCTTGCGGCTTTTCAGTGGGCTGCATCACCATCAATATCCCAATTCGATCAAGGCGTGCTCGTCCTCACGCCACGCCTCCCGGACTTTGACCCAGAGCTGGAGAAACACTTTCATTCCGAAGACCCGTTCCATATCGAGGCGAGCTTCCATACCAACGGATTTCAATCGTTCTCCATGCTTACCAATGACGATCGCTTTATGCGACTCCCGTTCGACAAGGATCGATGCACTGATCCGCGCCAGCGACCCCTCTTCCACAAACTGGTCGATCTCTACGGCGATAGAGTAAGGAATTTCCTCATGCGTCTGACGCAGAAGTTTTTCTCGAACCATTTCTGCGGCCAGCGTGCGCATCGACTGATCGGTAATCGTCTCCTCATCATACACCGCATCGCCTTCCGGCAGATGCGACATGGTCACCGTGACCAATCGCGCAATATTATCTCCGGTCTCCGCCGACACCGGAACGACTTCAGTCCATGCATACAGTTTGGCGTAGGTTTCAATCACCGGCAATAGCTTCATCTTGTTCACAAGATCGATCTTGTTCAAGACCAGGATGACCGGGCGAGCATGTTTCTGAATGGCCGCCTTCACATGGTCGAGCACCATGAGATCACCGGGCCCCGGCAAATGTGCGGCTTCCATCAACACAAACAAGAGATCCGCTCCTTCGAGAGTTTCCACGGTCGTCCGGACCATGCGTCGATTGAGCAGGTGTTCCGGCTTATGGATTCCGGGAGTATCCAGTACCGCAATTTGGGCGTCGGGCCCATGGATGACCCCCAGGATCCTGGTCCGAGTCGTCTGAGGCTTTTCAGAAACAATGGCAATCTTTTCCCGAAGGAGCCGATTGAGTAACGTGGACTTTCCCACGTTCGATCGTCCGATCAATGCGACAGTGCCGAATTTCATTGGCTCACGGTCTTGTCCGGTCCGGCCGATCGTCCGGAACCAATTGGTAGACCGTCTCCCCCTTGCGAACGTAACCGAGCTGTTCCCGGGCCAACTGCTCGATCCTTAGCGGATCGCGCTCGAGACGCTCGATATCCGCTTTCAACAAACGCGTGGACCGTTCCAGGTCCAGGATCTCCGATTCCAACTGGCTCGCGTGCTCGCGCATTGAGACAAACCGCGGCACGCCCATTTCCCCGAAGCACAATGCAAGGAGCAGAAGAAGACACACTCCGGCGCCGGCATAGTGTGACCATGTCACAAGACGCCGCTGCCAGTGCAGCCATTCCTTCCCACGATTTTGTTTGATAATCATCTGCCGCCCGCCGTCATGCCATCAGGTCCCGACATAGTGGTATTGCGCCGCGCGCGCCGTTCAGTTACGAACGAGACGGCACGGCGTCACGTCCCCGATATAAGGCCGCCGATCCCAGTTCTTCCTCGATCCTCAGCAGCTGGTTATATTTGGCGACCCGGTCCGTCCGCGAAAGCGATCCCGTTTTGATCAAGCCGCTGTTGGTCGCCACAGCGACATCGGCGATGGTCGTATCTTCGGTCTCCCCTGATCGATGTGAAATGATCGCCGTATAACCCGACCGCTTCGCCAGTTCGATGGCATCCAAGGTCTCGGTCAACGTCCCGATTTGGTTCAGCTTGATGAGAATCGAATTGCCCAGGCCTTCGCGAATCCCCTTGGAGAAAATCTCCACGTTGGTGACAAAAATATCGTCGCCCACGAGCTGAACGCGATCACCCAGCTGTTCGGTGAGCATTTTCCACCCCTTCCAATCGAGTTCGCTGAGACCATCCTCGATCGAGAGTATTGGATAGCGGTCCAGTAACTTGCTGTAATACCCGATCATGTCCTCCGACGATCGCTCGGGCTTTTCTTCCGCTTCCAGCATATATCGGCCCTTTTGATAGAGTTCGCTGGCGGCGCAGTCCAAGGCGAGAGCGATATCGCGACCGGGGCGATACCCGGCTTGCTCGATCGCTTGCACGATCAGGCCCAGCGCCTCTTCGTTGGATTGAAGGTCCGGCGCGAATCCGCCTTCATCGCCCACGGCGGTATTCAAACCCTTCTTTTTCAACTGAGCTTTCAGCGAGTGGAACACCTCTGTCGCCATCCGCAGCGCGTCGCTGAAGCGATCGGCCCCAACCGGCATGATCATGAATTCTTGGAGATCGAGTCTATTGTCGGCATGCGCTCCCCCGTTGATGATATTCATCAACGGCACAGGCAACACCCGTGCATTGGTTCCCCCCAGATAACGATAGAGCGGCTGGCCCGTTTCATCCGCCGAAGCTTTCGCCACCGCCAGCGAGACGCCGAGAATCGCATTTGCGCCCAGCTTCCCTTTTGTCTTGGTGCCGTCGAGGTCGATCATCATTCGATCGATACCGGCTTGATCGAAGGCCTCTTTTCCCATGAGCGCGGGCGCGATGATCTTCCCGATATTGGCCACGGCCTTGCCCACTCCTTTTCCCATCCATCGCTTCTTATCCCCGTCTCGAAGCTCAATCGCTTCTTTCTCGCCGGTGGACGCGCCTGAAGGGACCGCGGCTCTCCCCTTCGCACCGCTTTCAAGTTCCACTTCCACTTCGACGGTCGGATTTCCACGCGAATCGACGATTTGCCTTCCCTTGATTGCCCGGATTGCACTCATGCTCGGATCTCCCCTTTTAGTCTCCTAAGAAGCGATCGATTACACGCTCAGTTTTCTTTTTAACAACTCGTTCACTTTGCCTGGGTTGGCCTTTCCGGCGCTGGCTTTCATGACCTGCCCGACCAGAAACCCCAATACCTGCTGTTTGCCCTCTTTGAACTGAGAGGCTTGCGCCGGGTGGCGCTCGAGGACATCCTCAACGATCTTTTCCAGCGTCTCCTCATCGGAGACCTGGGTCAGACCCCGCTCTTCAACGATCTGTTCGGCGCTCTTCCCGCTCGTGAACAGATCCGGAAATATTTCACGCGCGGCTTTCAAGCTCACCGTTCCGCTCTCGACCATATTCAAGAGGCTCACCAAACGCTCGGGAGAGACCGGCGAGGTCTCAAACGATCCGCCTGATTGGCGCACCTCTCGAGTCAGTTCACCCATGACCCAGTTGCTGACCGTTTTGGGATGATCGAACAGTCTCACCGTCCGTTCGAAATAGTCCGCAATGCCTTTGGATGCCGTCAACATGGCCGCGTCCGATTCGGGAAGACCGTACTCGCTGACAAATCGGTTCGTTCGATTTCCCGGCAGTTCCGGGACCGTCGCCCTGTAGCTCTCGATCCACTCTTTCTCGAGATCAAGCGGGAGGAGGTCCGGATCGGGGAAGTACCGATAATCGTGCGCTTCCTCTTTGCTCCGCATCACCGCCGTCTCCCCGCGGTCCAGATTCCACAACCGGGTTTCCTGCTGGATTTTCCCGCCTTCGTTCAAGACCTTGGTCTGACGCTTCACCTCATACTCGATCGCGTCCTTCACAAATCGGAAAGAATTGATGTTCTTCAGTTCGACCTTGGTTCCGAATTCCTGCCGGCCCTGAGGCCTGAGCGATAAGTTGGGTTCGCATCGAAAACTGCCCTCTTCCATATTGCCGTCGCAGACCTCCAGATACATGAGGATGTCTCGAAGTCCCTTGAGGTAGGACACCGCCTCGTCGGCGGATCGCAGATCCGGTTCGGTCACGATTTCCAACAACGGCGTTCCGGCGCGGTTCAGATCGACCCTGCTGCCTGTCGTTCCTGTGTCATGAACATTCTTTCCGGCATCTTCTTCAAGATGTGCACGCCTGATTCGGACACGTTTCTTGCCGGTCCCGGATACCACTTCAATCCATCCATGTTCACAAATAGGAGACTCGTATTGGGAAATTTGATAGCCCTTGGGGAGATCCGGATAGAAGTAATTTTTTCGCGCGAACCGGTTGCGGGATCCGATCGTGCAGTTCAGGGCGAGACCGGCCCGCACGGCCATCTCAACCGCCGCCCGATTGACGACCGGAAGCGCACCCGGCAAACCGAGACAGACGGGGCAGGTCTGGCTGTTCGGAGGCCGCCCGAACGTCGTGGCACATCCGCAGAACATTTTCGATCGAGTGCGGAGCTGGGCGTGAACTTCAACCCCTATCACAACCTCGTACGTCATGGGATGGGTCATCCATCGTTCCGCATGCGGTCCCGTTCATGCTGCATCGCTTCTCGTCCCGCTTCAAATGCTTCTCGCAAGACTGATTTTTTCGCCTGGACGAATTCTTTGCCCTCATCGATAATTTCCTCGAGCGCTTCCCCGGCGCGTCCGGCCAGATCATGCAGGTCTCCTTCCGCCCTGCGCGCATAGCCGCGCAACTGCTCACGCGACTCACGCCCCGACTGCGGAGCCAAGAGCAATGCAGCGACGGCACCCAGCGCCGCCCCGGTCAAAAACGACAACACTACACCCGTTGACGACCCGCGATCATCCCCCATTGTGTGGTCCTCCTTGTTGATACCGTTCTCGAACAAACTGCGCCGCAGCCCTAAGGCCGGCCACCATGCTCACGACATTTCCCAGCAGCGTGCCGCTGGATCCTCGGACCACGTCATGCACCTGCTGGACGGACTCTCCGACCTCACCAACGGCATGTAGAAGCACCGAGGCGTGTTCGACACCATCACGCGCCTGGCCGGTCAACGCACTCACGTTTTGACTTACGGCACGAAGTTCGCTTATGAGCAGAGGCACTTCGACACCGAGTCGCTTCACCAACTGCTCCGACTCCGCGGCGGTCTTCCGGAGTTGCACCAAGACGGGAATCAGACAACCAACCAACACCGCAAAGGCCAGAGCAGCCAGAAGAGCGGCGATTTCCAGAAAGGTCATGAGGGTTCCCGACTGTCAACCGGATAGACCGGTCAACGGATGACGGCTCTCTTCAGATGCCACTGCGTGGATTGCTCATAGGCATGAGCGGCCCGAAACATGGTTTCCTCTTCGAACGCCCGGCCGATCAACTGCAAACCAATCGGCAGTCCCGTCCTGCTGAACCCGCAGGGCAAGGCGATAGCCGGAAGACCGGCAAGGTTCACCGATATCGTAAAGATGTCCGACAAATACATCTGAAGCGGATCTTCGCTTTTCTCACCCAGCTTGAACGCAGGAGTGGGCGTCACGGGCGTGGCGATAAGATCCACCTCTTGAAATGCGTCCGCGAAATCCTGACAGATCAAGGTCCTGACGGCCTGCGCCTTTCCATAGTAGGCATCGTAATATCCGGAACTCAGTGCATACGTGCCCAGCATGATCCGGCGCTTGACCTCCGGTCCGAAGCCTTCCTGTCTGGTCTTCATGTACAGGTCCAACAGGTCCTTGGTTTCCTTCGCCCGCAGGCCGAACTTGACACCGTCGAATCTGGCGAGATTTGAACTGGCTTCCGCCGTCGCCACCACGTAATACACGGCGACCGCTGCATCGGTTCGCGGCAGCCGGATTTCTTTTATTTCACCGCCCAGTGATTTGAGTTCTTCAATGGCGGTCCGAACAGCAGTTTCCACCTCTGGATCCAAGCCTTCGGAGAAAAATTCTACCGGCACACCCACTTTGAGCTTCTTCAGATCCTTCCGTTTCAAGGCTTTCATATAGTCTGGAACCGGGATGTCTGCGGACGTGGAGTCCATGGGATCATGGCCGGCGATCGCGCCAAGGAGATATGCGGCATCGGATACGTCTTTGGTAATGGGACCGATCTGATCCAGTGAAGAGGCAAATGCGATCAATCCGTAACGGGACACGCGACCATACGTCGGTTTCACTCCGACGACACCGCAGAAGGCGGCAGGCTGTCGGATTGAGCCTCCCGTGTCCGATCCCAAGGCTGCCACGCATTCATCGGCCGCCACCGCAGCAGCCGAACCGCCACTCGAACCACCCGGCACGCACTGCACATTCCATGGATTGCGACTCGGCCCGAATGCGGAATTTTCCGTCGACGATCCCATCGCGAACTCATCCAGGTTCGTTTTACCGAGAAGAAGGTAATCCTGCCCGCGCAGTTTCTTGACCACCGTCGCATCGTATGGCGGAAGGAAATCCCGCAACATACGGGAGGAGCACGTTGTCGGCACTCCCTCGGTGCACATATTGTCTTTAATGGCAATCGGCATCCCTGTCATCGGCTTCGTCCGGCGCCACCCCTTGAGCTTGGCATCCAAGTCCGCCGCATGGCTCGCAATGGAATCCTTCGTCTGCATCACGTACGCCTTTACCTTGGATTCGACTTGGCTGATGCGGAGCATGTAGCTGCGGACGATTTCCGACGCGGTGACTTCACCGGCAGTAAATTTCTTCTGCAACTCGCACAGGGTCAGCTTATGGATGGCCATCAACGCTTTTCCGTCGACTCGACGATGCGGTTTTTCTCGTTCACTCGAACGATCTTTGGGGCATGTCGCTTGATCTCTTCATCGCTATAATACTCGTAACAGAAGATGATGATCTGATCGCCCACTGCAGCCTTGCGAGCCGTCGGACCGTTCAGGACAATATCCCCACTGCCCCTCCGGCCTTCAATCGCATAGGTCATGAAACGCTCCCCGTTGTTCAAGTTGGAGCAAATAATGGCCTCATAAGGCAGAATCGCCGCGGCCTCCATCAGATCCTGATCGATCGTGAGACTACCTTCGTATTCGAGATATGCCCCGGTGACGGTCGCGCGGTGAATTTTGGAGCGCAGCATTTGTCGAAACATTCCCAGTCAGACCTTTCCTTAATAATCGGGGCGTACCGTTATTCAATGATCTTAGGCACACTGAAACCATTGGCCTCACGTCGCGGCGCATTAGCCAGCGCCTGCTCCACCGACAAGGACGGGCGGACTTCGTCCTCTCTGAAGACGTTCACACGCGCTGGAACCGAGGAGGTCTGTTCAACGTTACCGGTATCGTACTGATTGAGTGTTTGGACATGCGAGAGGATCTGACTCAACTGCTTGGCAAACACCTCCTTTTCAGCGTCGGTGACTTCCAAACGGGCGAGTTTCGCCACCTTCTCAACGTCCTGCTTCGTAATATTCATCTATTAGCCATCTCCGCGAGGACATCGCGTCCTGCGCTCGTCCTGCTCGGTTTTATCACTCTACGGTGACGCTCTTGGCCAGGTTTCTAGGCTGATCGACATCCGCGCCTCGCAAAACCGCGATGTGATAGGCCAATAATTGCAATGGGATAGTGAAAAGAATCGGTGAAATCAGCGGATGCGTTTCGGGAATCGTAAAGACCGCATCGGCTATTTTACCCAATTCTCGCTCCCCTTCCGCCACAAGTGCAATGACCGGCGCATGCCGGGCTTTAACTTCCATCAGGTTGCTGACCGTCTTCTCATACAAGCGATCGCGCGGAGCGAGGACGACCACCGGCATGTCCTTGTCGATCAAGGCAATCGGTCCATGCTTCATCTCCCCCGCTGCATACCCCTCGGCATGGATATACGAAACTTCCTTCAATTTGAGCGATCCTTCCAGCGCGATGGGATAATTGATGCCACGGCCCAAAAAGAGAAAATTTCTCTTCTTATAATAACGCTTGGCAATCGCCACGATCTCGGCCTCCCGCCGCAACACGCTTTCGACGAGAACCGGCAGCCGCACCAACCGGTCGAGCCAGGCCTTCCCATCAGCCGCCTTCATGACGTTGCGGACCCGCGCGAGATGCAGCGCCAAGAGATACAACGCTGTCAATTGAGCCGTAAACGCCTTTGTCGAAGCTACGCCGATTTCCGGCCCGCAATGGGTATAGAGCACCCCGTCCGACTCCCGGGCCAACGTGCTTCCAACCACGTTGACGATTGAGACGACCCGGGCGCCTTTCTGCTTGGCCTCGCGTGCCGCGGCCAAGGTGTCCGCCGTCTCACCCGATTGCGAAATGGTAATAAAGAGATCGTTCTTCCCGACCAGGGGGTCCCGATAGCGAAACTCGCTGCCGATATCGACTTGCACCGGCGTGCGGACCATTTCTTCGAACAGGTATTTACCGACTTGGCCGGCATGCCAGGACGTGCCGCAGGCGACGATCCAGATCCGCTCGACAGACGCAAAGTCCTTAGGGGTGAGACCGATGTCGGGAAGATCCGCTTCCCCGCTCTCATACGAATATCGCCCCCGCATGGTGTCCAGAATGGTTTGAGGCTGCTCATGGATTTCCTTGAGCATGAAATGTGGAAAGCCGCTCTTCTCCGCATCCGCGGCGTCCCACGTGATTTTGGACGGCTTTCTCAGCATGACGTGCCCGTCCGCGTCGGTCATGGACACGTCGGAAGCGGTGACGATAGCCACGTCTCCCTCTTCCAGATAGGTCACATCACGCGTATGGGCCAACATGGCCATGACATCGGAGGCGATGAATGACGCCTGTTTTGTCCGCCCGACCACCAGCGGACATCCCAGACGCGCGGCCACAAGCGTGCCGGGTTCGCGCTCAGAGATGACCGCCAGCGCATAGCTGCCCCTGACTTCCTTGGTCGCCGCGCGGACGGCATCGGCCAGCCCCAACCCGTTCTGCATGTGCTTATCGATGAGGTGCGCCACCACTTCGGTGTCCGTATCGGACTGAAATTTGTAGCCTTCCCGCTCCAATTGCTGCTTCAGGGGCTGGTAATTTTCGATGATGCCGTTATGCACGAGGACGCAGCTCTTCGATCGATGAGGATGGGCATTCTGTTCGGACGGCTTCCCGTGCGTGGCCCATCTCGTGTGACCGATGCCCACCAGGCCGTCGATTTCCTTCTCCTTCAAAGATTTTTGGAGATTGGCGAGCTTGCCGACGCTGCGCCGGACTTCGATCTTCTCTCCTTGGAGAATGGCAACCCCTGCCGAGTCGTACCCACGATATTCAAGCTTGGAAAGCCCGCCAATGAGAATGGGCACCGCTGCCTGATTGCCTACGTAGCCGACAATTCCACACATACGCGATCTACCTCCGCCGCTTGGCCCGGCTTGTGGGCACCTGAGGCTTCGATGTTTTAGCCGGTGATTTCGAGCCGGCGTTATGTGGCGACGTCAACATGGCGCGGCGACGCGCCGCCCATCCTTCGCGATTGACTTGCGGCACACGGGCAATCACCAGCGCGCCGGCCGGCACATCTTCGGTCACTGTCGTCCCAGCCGCAATGATGGCGCCCGCCCCGACCTTCACAGGCGCGATCAATTGAGTGTCGCTTCCTACAGCCACATTGTCTTCGATGACCGTTTGATGCTTTCTCACGCCGTCATAATTGACCGTGATCGTTCCGGCCCCGATGTTCACGCCCTTCCCGATCCGGGCGTCTCCCAGGTATGTCAGGTGATTCGCTTTCGATCCTTCGCCCAATTCCGCCTGTTTCATCTCCACGAAATTTCCCACCTTGGCCTTCTTCCGAACGACCGCGCCGGGACGAAGATGCGCAAACGGCCCGAGCACCGCATGGTCATCGATTCGCGCTTCGCGGAAGACGCAGTGTCCGAGAATCTCCACACCGTTGCCAACAGTGCAGTCCGTCACCCGCGTGAAGGAATGGACGATGCAATCCTCTCCGATGACCGTGTCACCCGCGAGCATCACGTTCGGGTGAAGTATGGTGTCCCTGCCGATCATGGCGCCGGCGTCGATCCACACCGAGGACGGATCGATCATCGTCACGCCTTGATCCAGCCAATGCTCCCGGATCTGCCGACGAATCACCTGTTCCGCTTCCGCCAGTTGCCGTCTGGTGTTCACACCCAAACCTTCGTCGGGATTGTCGAGGACGACGGCGGACACGCGTCGTCCCTGTGACACGGCTACCTGAATGATGTCGGTGAGATAATATTCGCCTTGCGCATTGCTCGGGTCCAGTTTCTCCAAAGCCGAGAACAGAAAGTCGCCGTCGACGACGTAGGTTCCGACATTGATTTCCCCGACTTTCTTTTCCTCCGGGCTGGCATCCCGATCTTCGACGATCCGTGAGACGGACCCCCCGGGCGACTGTCTCAGGACACGCCCGTATCCGGTGGCATCGCTCAGCACCGAGGTGAGAATCGTGACGGTTGCACGTTCTTCCCGGTGCACTCGCAGCAGTTCACGAACGGTGAATTCTCGCAGCAACGGGGTATCACCGTTCAAAATGAGATACAAGGAAGGAGCGGGCCCCTTTGCTGAAAAGACTGAGCGCGCTTGCATCACCGCATGCCCGGTTCCGAGTTGCTCGCGCTGTTCAACGATCGATGTCGGGGCCGTGCCCTGAAGGCCGGACGTTGCCGCTTCGATGACCTGCCGCACCTGATCCGCTTGATGACCGACAACGACACCAATCCGATGACCGGCCAGCCGCAATCCCAAATCGATCGAGTAGAGAACCATGGAACGGCCGGCGACCGGATGCAACACCTTCGACTGCTTCGAGCGCATGCGCTTGCCCATACCGGCAGCCATAATCACCACGGCAAGGCCTGGAACTGTTGTCGGGGAAGCACCAACAGAAACCGGCTGAGTCGTTGCGTCAACGGAGGAACGGTTCATCCGATCGGCACTCCTGCTTCCGGCTGTTTGACCGTACTCCATTTGGGTTCTGCGGGAATCGCGGAGGCGAGCGAAGGCATGGGAGAATACAATCCCCCGGATATGATCAGCTTCATCGCCTCTTCGACGGTGATGTCGACCGAAGTCACCTCACGCTCGGGGACAAGAAGAAAGTATCCCGACGTTGGATTCGGCGAGGTCGGCACATAGACATGGACCAGGGGTTCATGAGCAAGTTCCTGTCCCTCACCGCCCTTCGACATTCCTGTCACGAAGGCAAGACAGTAATGGCCGTTCTTGGGAAATTGAATCAACACCACGCGATGATAGGAACCGCGCTCGGAAAATGAGAGAATATCCATCATGGACTTGAGCGTCGAGTAAATCCCGCGCACCAAAGGCACCCGATTGAGCCAACTTTCCCATATCCTGACGATCTGTTTGCCCATAAAATTCGCTGCAAACAATCCCGTCATAAACACCAGCAACACAAGCGCCACAATGCCCAGCCCCGGCACATAGAGGGTCGGCACCATCTCAGCGAGCAGATTTCCCAAAATGCCTTCGACGGTGAGGAAGAGCGTCTTCAAAATGAGCACGGTCCCCCAAATAGGGGTAATGACGAGCAAACCTGTCAAAAAGTACCGTTTCAGGGAGGCTTTCAGCATAAGAATTGTGCAGACGAAACCGGATTTACATCATACAGAGATATACGAAGGTGCTGCAAGCCTTTTATTGCTATTTTCAACGACTTGGAATACTATCGCGCCCGTTTTTCCCATCCTATAAAGGCTCGTACCATGGCTCGACGGATCCGCAAACCAAACGGGTTCTTCATTACGCTCGAAGGTCCGGAGGGCAGTGGAAAAAGTACCCAAGCCGACTTCCTCGCAGTGGCGCTCAAGAAAGCCGGGTTTCAGGTCATCCAAACCAGAGAGCCCGGCGGCACCAAAGTGGCCGAAGCCGTTCGCCATATCCTACTCAACCCGTCCAAAGGCGAATCGATCACTGCAGAAACAGAAGCGCTCCTCATTTTGGCCGCCCGGAGCCAGCATGTGGCACATCTGATCCAGCCAGCGCTCGATCGCGGCGCGATCGTGCTATGCGACCGTTACTTCGATTCAACGTTGGCCTATCAAGGCTTCGGACGCGGGCTGGACCTCAACTGGCTGACGGCAGCCAACAACGGAGCCACGGGGGGATTGATTCCCGACCTGACATTGTTGCTCGATCTACCTGTATCCGTCGGTTTGGCCAGGCGTCGCCACGCCCGTGGAACAACGAACCGTCTCGACCGTGAAACGGAGCGGTTTCATCGTTCGGTGCGCCGAGGATTTTTGTCGCTGGCCAAACAGGATCCTCGGCGAATACGTATCATACGAGCCAGGCGATCGATCCCAGCCGTTCGAGCGGAGATTGAGACGATTGTGCTAAATTGGATAACCACTCGACGGGGTCACAGGAGTTAACGTGCCGTTGCAAGACGTCATCGGACATGCCGCCGTCATTGCCTCGATCCAACGTGCGGAGGCAAGCAATCGTCTGGCTCATGCCTATCTCTTTCATGGCGAAGCCTCGATCGGGAAACGGTTGACCGCCGTCCGCTTGACTCAAGCGTTTCATTGCGAGCAGCGGCAGGACGGGGCAGTGATCGACGCCTGCGGTGTGTGTCGATCCTGCCGACACGTGGAAGCATCGACGCATCCGGATTTCCTCGTAATCGAGCCGGACAGCGAGCAGGCAGTGCCCCAAATCAAAATCGAACAGATCCGCGAGATCGAACAACAGATCATGTACCGACCGTTGATCGCGGAGCGGAAAATCTGCCTCATCGACCAGGCAGACCGCATGACGATCGGTGCGGCCAATGCGCTCTTGAAGACCCTTGAAGAGCCGCCGGATCACAGCCTGTTCTTTCTCATATCGAGCCGCCCGGCTGCGCTCCCTGTCACTATCCGTTCCCGATGCCAGGCTTTGCGGTTTACCACGCCGCCTCGGACTCAGGTCGAGGCGGCCTTGATTCTCAAACGGGAAATACCGCCGTCAGACACGCGGCTTCTGGCCATTATCAGCGAAGGTCGTCTGGGAGACGCCCTGGTTGCTGATCCGGCTGAGATTCGTGCGCGTCAGCGTGAGGTGATGGAGTTGATCCGCCCTCAGACGCTTGGATCGGTGACCGCCATTCTAGCTCAGGCGGAGTCCTCGGCCAAAAGTGATCGTGTGCCGGAACTCTTATCATGGCTCACGAGGTGGATCAGGGACGTCATCATCCTCCAAGTCGGTGGTGATCGGGACCACATTCTATTCGCCGAGGATCTCGAGACATTGGAGATGTATTCCAAGCATGCCGACACCGATGCGTTGCTCGACATCCTCTGCGATATCGAGCAGACGGACAGACAAGCGACCAGACATCTGAATCTTCAAATGGCGTTGGAACAGGTGCTGCTGCGTCTCCGCGATGCGTGCACTGCTCAGCCAGTATCCCAGCGCTCCTAGAATTGACGCTTTGCAACCTGATATCTTTTCTCGATCAGCATGACCAATTCTCAGCCGTTCTACATCACGACCCCGATCTATTATGTGAACGATGTTCCCCACATCGGGCATGCCTATACGACCATCGCCGCAGATGTTCTGGCGCGTTATTGGCGATTGCGCGGGCGCGACGTATTTTTTCTGACCGGCCTTGACGAGCATGGCCAAAAGGTCCAGCAGGCTGCGGCCAAAGCCGGGGTGGCACCTCAGACCTACTGCGACAATCTGGCGCCGAAATTTACGGAGTTGTGGAAACGTCTGGATATCCGTCCGGATGCTTTCATCAGAACCACCGATCGCGAGCACGGACGCATCGTCCAACGGTACCTACAGGAACTCTTTGACACGGGTTTGATCTATAAAGATTCCTACACCGGATGGTACTGCACGTTCGATGAGCGATTCTGGACGGAGAAAGATGTCACGGACGGACTGTGTCCTGACTGCAAACGGCCGGTCGAACAACTCAGCGAATCCAATTATTTCTTTCGAATGGGCCAATATCAAGATCGATTGATCGACCATATCAAGATCCACCCCCGCTTTATCCGCCCGGAATCACGCCGGAATGAAGTACTGGGATTTCTCCAATCGCAAAAGCTCGGAGACCTTTCAATTTCGCGTCCGAAAGCGCGCCTCTCGTGGGGGATCGAACTGCCGTTCGACAAGGACTACGTCACCTATGTCTGGTTCGACGCGCTCGTCAATTACATCTCGGCTCTCGAATACAAACCGCCTTCACCATCAGTGGACACATTCTGGCCGGCCAATGTCCATTTGGTTGGCAAAGACATTCTCACGACTCATGCCGTCTACTGGTCCACGATGCTGATGGCGCTTCATCGGCCACTGCCGGAAACCATTTTTGCTCACGGATGGTGGACGGTGAACGGGGAAAAGATGTCGAAGAGCCGCGGGAATGTCGTCGATCCCAATAAAATGCTGGAAGTCTATGGAGTCGATGCTTTCCGGTATTTCCTGCTGCGAGAAGTTCCATTCGGCCAAGACGGAGACTTTTCGGAACAGGCAATGGCAAGGCGAATCAACAGCGACCTGGCAAATGGGATCGGCAATCTCTTGAGCCGAACATTGACGATGATCGAGCGGAGTTGCTCGGGAACGATTCCGGATATGCCGAGAGATTACCTCGACGGCGAAGATGCGCGGAGGAAATTCCCGCTACTCGTCCAGGCAAAGGAATCGCTCAAAACGCTGGGCAATCACCTGGACGAAATGTTCGATGGGTTCGAGTTCAGTAGTTTTCTTCTCCTTGTCACGAGCCGAGTTTCAGACGTCGATACGTTCATCGACAAATACGAACCGTGGAAGCTGGCGAAGGACCCGAGCAGACGAGAGGAACTCGATACCGTCCTGTATAGTGCCGCGGAGTGCTTGCGCATTTTAAGCCTTTATATTCTTCCAGTGATGCCTGCCACGGCGCACGGTATTGCAGAACAGTTGGGTCTTCATATCAATTGGGACTCTCCATTCTTGAAAGAGTCCGTCAAATGGGGTGAGTTGAAAAGTGGGACGAAGATTCGAAAAGGAAATGCCTTATTTCCCAGGGTTCTTGTGACTGAGTCGGGAGAGTATGATCTTGCAAGTGGAAAAGCCGAACTGTCGAAACTTCAAGGAGCCAAACCCGTGAGCGATTCTCCAATTCCGTCTCGACCAACCGTCGCCCCCTCGGCTGCCGCATCTCCGGCCTCTGCGCCACCTACAGGACCGCCTGCTGCGCCCCTCCAAATCACGATCGACGAGTTCATGAAGGTCCAACTCAAGACGGCTAGGGTACTATCGGCTGAGCGAGTGCCCAAATCGGAAAAGCTTTTGAAACTCCAGGTATCACTGGGTTCCGAGCAGCGGCAAATCGTTGCAGGCATTGGGAAGAAGTACGAACCCGAAAGCCTGATCGGCAAGACGATCGTTATTGTTGCGAACCTCAAACCGGCAAAACTCATGGGTCTTGAATCCCAAGGCATGGTCCTCGCCGCAGGCGACAGTGATGTACGAGGGCTGGTCACGTTTGTGGAAGAAGTCGATCCCGGGACCAAAGTCAAATGATGCGGGCGGTTGTCGTCACACCGTTGCTGCTGTTGTTCTTGTTTCTCCCCTTCCCCTGCCCTGCCCTGACGCCGGAAGAGGAACCTCCTCCCGATCCACACTTGAATGATCCGAAGCCGACAACCATTGTCGTCCGCGTCGTCGCTCACGGGTCGATGGTCTTGGGGCGTGAAGTCGGCGGCGCCCGGATTACGGTGACGGATATTGCGACCCACGAAGTGTTGGCGACCGGGATTCAGCAGGGTGAAGCCGGCGATCAGAATCTCATCATGCGGACCCCGCATTTGATGGAAGAGCCGCTGTATAGCGCGCGCCCCGCGGCTGCATTCACCGCGACTTTGGAGCTGCGTCGTCCCACCGCAGTTGAAATCGCAGCCGAAGGCCCGCTCGCCTATCCCGCTTCCGCCCGGCGGGCGAGCAAAACAGTGCTTCTCATTCCGGGAGAGGATCTGACGAATGACGGAATCGTCCTGCATCTGAATGGCTACCTCGTGCAGATCGAGCATCCAAAGCCGGGGGAGGCATTAATCGCCAAGGACGATGTCAAATTGAGGGCCTCTATCCGCACCCTCTCCGGAGCTCCCGTCCGCCCGCATGGAGATTGGGACTCGAGGAAGATCCGCATCTATGGTGAAGTCTTGGTCGGGGACCGGATCGTGGAGCGACTTCAGATGTTTTACGCGGGGGAGGGCGGAAATTTCGAAGCACCGTTTTTTGTTCCAGGGTCCAAGGAGGTTCCGGACGGACTGACGCTCCGTGTCGTCGCGGCCGATCTCTCCACCGGTAATTCCGGTGTGGGGACTGCCAAATATTCTGTCCTGAGTGAAAGGCTCAAGTCTTCTTCCCGACAATAGGCATCAGCTCCAACGCGGGTTTCTCCCACACCTCTGGCATCGCGCCACCACTAACAAATATCTGATTTGTTTGACATTCCTTCCTCTTCCCGGGAACCTGACGTGGAGCTTTTCCGCATCGGTCATCCGTTCCTCGTCTGTATGAAACTGTCAATCGTCATACCAGCATTCAATGAAATACCCCGGCGGTCCTTCGCAGTCTGAAAGGGATCCGCGTCATCTCCCACCATATCAATGCAGGCAAAGGAGAAGCGCTTTCGACCGGTATCTGAGCTGCCACAGGAGACATTGTGATCTTCCAAGACGCCGATCTTGAATATGCACCGGACCCCTGGTGTCCTCCTCACCCGACCAGGTTATCGAACGATTGAGAAAAGAAGGCATTACCCATATCGTCCTCAATACAAGGGAGTTTAAGCGCCTTCGCGATACGTATCATGTACTGGAGTTTGATGGAGCAGACGGCCCGGTGCTCGATCAACGGCTCAAGCGCCTGCCACATTCAATGACGTTGTTGTTTGCCAAGAACCATGTGTACGTGTTTGAAATCCCACCTTTGCCACAGCCTGCCAAACATTCATGATACTGCCCCACCTGCTTCTCAGAGAGAGACATTCCAAGCACTTGCTGCGAATGGATGCTCGTGCGACACTAAGAACGTGAGTTCACCAACAGCCTATCAGCATCTCCGGTCCCGCCTGCATCTCGCTTTGGGATTGAACGCTGTCATCATCTCTGCTGAGTTTGCCGGCGGATGGATGCTCAATAGCATCGGTCTGATGAGCGATGCCGGTCACAATCTGATCGATCAGGGATCGTTGTTTCTCGCACTCTACGCGCACCTCCTCACAGCAAGGCCGGCTACGGAGACCCGCACATTCGGATACCACCGCGCCGGCATCATTGCAGCGTTTGCAAACTCCTCGGTCCTCTTGTTCACGGCGCTTGGCATTGCGGTGGTGGGCATTCAACGGCTCATGCACCCGGTGCCGGTAGACGGCGGATGGGTCATGGCCATTGCCGGCGTGAGCTTTATTGCCAATTTGGGTATCGCGTCTCTTCTCCAACACGGGGCGAAAGACGATCTCAACATTCGAAGTGCGTTCTGGCACATGATCGGCGATGCCTGGGTATCGCTCGGCGTGATCGTCAGCGGAGCCGGCATTATGATGACCGGCCTCGTCGAACTCGATCCCTTGGTCAGTCTTCTCGTCGTAGGAGCCATTTTTTTCGGGGCCTGGCCGATCTTTAGGGAGTCTCTCGACGTGTTGCTCGAGTCGGCCCCTTCTGCCGTAAAAGCGTCGCAAGTCGCCGCCGCCATCGAGTCGATCCCAGGGGTGGACAATGTGCACGATCTGCACATCTGGGCGATCGAACCACGGCTCATCATGCTAACCTGTCACGTGTTGGTTCGTGGGGACGACGAAGCCTTGACCAACTCACTGTTGGCGGCCATTCGATCGCGCATTACCGGAGATTTTGGCATCAAGCATATGACGATCCAGCTGGAAACCCATTGCACCCATCCGGATGTGAGGCATTGCAACCTGAACGTCCTCACTGAGCACCATCATGATCATGAGTCTCTTCACGTTCATCACTAGCAGGCTGTTGACAAAGTCGCTCATATCACCCACCCGCCCGGACGCGCCGAGACGCGTCTTCACCAAGCTTTGTTCTCGCGGGATACTGCCGCCTCACTATCTCGGCGGCGTTCACAGGCGTGCCGTGCCTTATTCGGCACGGCGTGAACCTCAGAGGCTCAACGTACCGCTCGGGAACACGACTGTTCCCACAGTCGGTGGGTGGGCGGGTGAGAACGGATACGCTTCGCCTCCAAGACACTGGGCGCTCACCGACTCGCGCCCGTCCGCAAACGTGGCGCTCATTATTCTTCGCGCCGCGGACTCGCTGCGGCCTTGGGGGAACCGACGCGTCTTGGTGCGTCGGGGCGGGTGGGTGAGAAAAGACGCCTTTCTGAACAGCCTGCGGGACATGCTGATGGCAGCGGTGTCTCGGACACGACGTCATCGCCGAAGTCATTACAGGGTTTGTCACCACACTGCTAGATGGCATCCGTGACGCAACCCCCTGTCCCTTTCTACATGCTGTGCGGATCACTCGGTGCCGGCAAGACCACATTATTGATGCGGCTGCTCGAATTTTGGAAAGGCCGGGGCCGGCGTGTCGGCGTGTTGATGAACGAGGCCGGCGAGGTCAGCATCGACGGACCGCGTGCGGGAGCCATCGCGGACCAGGTCATGAACCTGGCAGGAGGTTGTGTCTGCTGTGATACGAAAGAGGACCTGTCATGGGGGATTGCGCAACTTGTTCGCGATGCCGGCTCCGATCTCCTGATATTGGAATGTTCTGGGTTGGCCGATCCGGCTGAGGTCATCGACGCAGTTACCGATCTCTATACCGCAAGACTGGCCGCACTGGAGCGGGTGATCGCACTCCTCCATCCCATCGCCCGGGAGCAGAGTCATTCCGCCCAATACGTCACCACGCAGGCAATCCGTTGCGCGGACGAGTTGATCCTGAACAAACGCGACTTATACGTGCCGGGGTATTGGGAGAAATTTAAGACGTCGATCCTGGAGCAGAATCCCCATGCCCGGGTCTGGGAAACCACCCACGCAAGAATTGACGCCGACGCCCTGCTGGAGCCGCAAACGACCCGCCCTGCGCCCTCGACGAACGTCGTGTTTGGTGCGGCGCCGGCAGGCGGCCGCCTGCGCGCGGATTACCATCCGATCGCCGTGACGATCCGACTCACCGGACCGCTGAACCGCCTGCGGCTTCTTGCGTGGGCCAACACCTTGCCGCCGGGACTTGAACGGGCAAAGGGATTTTTCAGGTTCGTCGACGAACCGGGGCTGCAGGAGTTTCAGTACGCACTGCCCGGTCCAGCGACCATTGCTCCGGTCATGCTACTCGATGAGCCTGATCATGCCATTGTACTGATCGGAAGAGGGTACGACGCCGATCGTTACGGAGCCGAACTCTTGGCCTGCGTGGAAGGCGCAACGCCGGGAACCGGCTGACGGAATCTGGGCCACTGCAATAACAGCCAGGCGGCGGTGCCGCCAAACAGCGCCCCGAGGAACCAGCCTCCCAAAATATCCGTCACATAATGCGCGCCGATGAATACTCTGGCCAAACCGATTGCCACGACCAGCGGCCAAGCGATCCATCCCGAACCGGGGTAGAGGACCTGGAGAAACGCAGCCGCCGCGGCCGTGTTGACCGCATGGTTGGACGGGAACCCAAAGGTCTTGCCGCATGCCTCGATCTGATGAAAATCGGCGATGGACATGCACGGACGCGGGCGGGCGACAAGATGTTTGACCTGTGCGCCGATAAAATCGACGAGACCGATCAACCCGCCCAGCACCGGCCCGGCGATGAACGCTTCGCGGGGCGCCAGCCATAACCAGTAGAGTCCGAGCAGAATGCCGGGTGCCCAGAGCAGATCGGGAGACGACAGCGTGAGCGCCAGCCAATCCAGCACGCCCGACCGCCCGGCGAGGCCGTTGACGGCGCGGAAAAGTGATTCATCCCAACTCACGCGCACATCTTAGCATGAGGCAAGACCACAGTGATGCTGGAAGCGCTCTTGCTCCGAGGAGGTTCAAACGGTTCGCCGGCAAAACCGCAGCGAGCGAGAGCCCGAGGCGTACGGTTCCGGGTACGTCGAGGGCTTGAGCGACGTGAGAACGAAGCCAGCGAGACGTTTCAACCTCCTTACCGGGTGTGGAAATGGATACGCACCGTCAGTTCCCCATCGACCGGATCGTCTCCTTTCATTTGCGGATCGAACGTCCATCGCTTGAGAGCAGCCACGCCCGACACGGTGAGTTCACGGTGCTTGCAGGGCTCAAGAACGACCACCGTCACCTTGGCATCTTTGGTGACCAGCACACGTGCTTTCATCCAATCGTCGAGCGCCGTCCCTTCGAGCGACGGGGGAACCGCGGGCCAGGGAGTATTTTTGGCAACAGGCCCGAGCTGTTGATTCTTGTTCAGCGGAACCCCGTGGACATGAACTTCCGGAAGTTCCAACACATCCTCTTGGTGATCGGACTCGTGCGTCGCGTCGTCACCGACCACCGCGAATGCGGGGGCCGGGACGAGCAGCACCGTTAGGCCAATGTATATGACCAGCCGGCGGCGAAAGCGACTCACACGTTCTCCTTTCTGTCAGGCATCGGATGTTCAAGCTGACCGGCATTTGCACCACCCTCCCCAGCGCGCCGGGACGCGCTCCGCTCCGGGCGGCCGCAGGGAGCGAGACCCCGAGGAGGTACATACCAAGCTTCGCTTGAACCGCTCGCTTCGATCACATGCGAGCGGATAGGTACTTGGCCTCCGGTTTCCCTAAACTCCTGACCGTTGATGGACCGAGCGACCGAGAACGAAGTTGATGGCCTGTTTCAGCATCCAATCAAAAGAACCATTGGGCCCGGAAGAAATACGACCTCGGCATACCGGCATGGGCGATGCCCAGACCGATGCTGCCTTCTCCCCGATTATAGAAATACTTCTGATCGAACATGTTGATGAGATCGAATCCCAACAGCATCTTCTGCCCATACCACGGTAACGGAATCGTGTGGGTAATCGAGGCATTGTATACGGTATAGGAATCCTCATGGGAGGAATTCGTCTTCGCGCCTTCTTCCGCCGTGCGCAGACCCGATCCATACAGCATCTGTCCGCTGATGTTGGTCCGGTCCCACAGACGATAGGAGAGAACCGCCGAACTCGTCATGAACTGGGAGTGATCACAGAAGACTCCACCCTTGGAATTGATATCGTCGATCTCGGCCTGTTCGAGCAGATACTGCCCGGATTGCAACCCGTACCCCTTGCATTGGCCCCACGCGACATTTCCACGACCGTATAGATTGTCGGTCAATTGCACTTTCAGCGCTCCATCGATGCCGCGCTGCCAGCCTCGCTCAAAGGCGAAGAAATTGAGCATCGGAGTCGAGCCGAATTGTCCGGCATCCGACAGATAGTGGGCCAGCTTGTAATAGCCGGTCAGCTCGAGCGTCGCATGCTTTCCGATGGCATGGTAGCTGCCGACTTCGAAGTAATGCGAGCGCTCGGCCCTTGGCCTGAAGCCGGTTGGATTTTCAGGTTGCGCCGTGGTGTCCTGTACGTTCAAGCCGAGAAAGGCGATCTGCTCGACGTTGGGAGGAGTAAACAGTCTGCCATAGTAGGCATGAAAGGCATTCGATTGATTGAGTTTGTAGGTTGCTCCTATACGCGGACTGACCTGACCTTCGTTGTAAAAACCTTGAATGGCATCGCCGCGTACGCCCACGTTGAAGGTCCAGTGCTCGTTCAAGCTCCACTGATCCTGAAGCCAAAATTCCTGCCGCGTCTGGATGTTCTGATTGGAGGCTTCCCTAGTGACGACCGGGCCGGCCGGTGCGCCCCCTCCGGTATCGAAGGCAAACACCTGGGCTGTATTGTTCGCTCTGCTGTAGTCAATCTGCATCCCCGATTTCACCACATGCTGATGATTGGGAATCCACGTATGATCGAGACGTATCCCTCCGGTATAGGCGCTCCGTTTCTGATTGGCCGTTTGCGCCCCGCCCACGTCATCCGAATAGGCCAGCGCGTTTAACGCATCCGTGTGAAAGTCGGCAAGGCCGCGCCGAAAATACGCTCCCACGCTAAAAAAACTGGATGCGTTGAGATCGTGTCGCCAGACCAATTGAGTATACTGATTGTTTTCCTTTTGATACTGATCGACCGATTGGGAAGCACTGGGCGCAAAGCCGGCCGGGAGGAGCGCGAGCACATCGGGATTCGCCTCGAGGTTCGGGATGGTTGGAATCTGATATTTCGCAACCGAGTTCAGAAAGATCCAGCTGAAGTTGTTGTGATTGTCATACTGGTAATCACCTCGTAAATAGGTGTTGTTCTTCTCGCTTTGATTGTGCTCGTTCGTCTGGCCCAACGTCGGCGGCTCGATTCCACGGCTCGTGGTCACGTAACTGTTGAGAATATAGAATCTGACCTTCTCACCCACCGTCCCGCCGTATTCAAAGGAGGGATTCACGGTCTGATTGGAGCCGCCGAACATCTGAACCGAGCCAAATCCCGGTTTCGTGCCGCTCTTGCTGGTGATGTCCACGACCAATGCCGTCTTATTGCCGTACTGCGCCTCCATCCCGCCGAGAATAATGTCCGCGCGTTCCCATGCCCGAGGGGGCACGATATCGGCAAACGAACCAGACACCGAATCCGGAATCGGAATCCCATCGATCCGATATTGCTGATTGGCATGATCCTGACGGATGTGGGTCTGCTTGAGTGCTCCGTAGGCTACGCTGGGAACCGTAAGCAGGACCTCATAGGCATCGTTGTTGTTCCCCCTCGGTAACGCCTCGATGTCTTTTCTCGTGACCTGATAAGTTTCGCTCGAGGCCTTGTATTGAATCGGCGGCAAGGCGGAGACTACCTCCAATGCGATCTCATTGGTCTTGGAGAGCGTGAGCAGAACCGGTTTCGGCGGATCGGTCCCCAGGACCAGAACCAGATACTCGCTTCGATAGGCGTCCTGAACCGCGCTGATCGAATAGGTTCCGGTCGCCGGCACCGGTATGGAAAATTCCCCGCTCTCATCCGTGACCGCAGTCTCAACGACCACGCCGTCCTGATCCTTCAGTTCGACAACGGCTTGAGCAACTCGCCTCAGATCCTGATTTTGCACTACTCCCGTGATGCTATTGGCTGATCCTGTCTCCGCGGCATGCAACTCCGGGCACCATCCCGTCTGTAGGGCGACG
The DNA here is from genome assembly GCF_011405515.1 of Nitrospira sp. KM1. NCBI lineage: Bacteria > Pseudomonadati > Nitrospirota > Nitrospiria > Nitrospirales > Nitrospiraceae > Nitrospira > Nitrospira sp. KM1. Next base: position 1,408,145 of record NZ_AP022671.1, read on the forward strand.
AACAAGACGACTGACCATACATGGAATATGAACGCACGATTGCCACGCTCCATGACATCCTCCGCGACCGCTGATTGACGTTGGCGTAATGGACATGACGACGGCGCTGAACGATCAGGTCGTCAATCACATCCGGACGATGGTCGGGAACTAGATGCGGGGTGGCGCGCGCGACGGACCGACGGAGACGCATTCAACCGAGAGGAGAATACCGTACGACGGAACACCGGAGTGGCTGATGAGATCCCAGGCCGAGCGGATCGGTCCGCCCGTGTCGATGGATCCGGCCGTGTGGTGTTGGACCCATTGGCACAGGTCGTTGTCCGAATGCTCATGCCCGTCGGTATCGGCAGCCGCCAACTCGTGATGCACGTCCTGTGCAACGGCGAACGGCGCGATGGACAGGAGGAGGGCGATCAACCCGAGGGAGATCAGCCGGCTGATTCGGGCGTCATGGAGGAAATGACGATGTCTCATGAGCAGGGCGCAGTGAGTACCACAATCCAAAGAAACCTGTCAAACGGACGGATATGATCCGCGCATGGCTCAGAGTCTTCGCCTGGAGTTGTGGACATTACGGCCGGATTTCGCTATGCTTCGGCACCAAAAGTACAAAGGCCCCCTGATGAACCGCCCGCTCGACAATCAACACGTCATAGAAATCAAGGCGCTGCCGTCGCCGCGGTCGATCAAGACCAAACTGCCGATTACAGACCAAGCAGCGGCACTGGTCGTGGAGACCCGGGAAGCCATTCGCCGGATCCTCCATGGACAGGACCGCGAACGCTTGCTCGTCATCGTCGGCCCCTGCTCGATCCATGATCCCGACGCGGCCTTCGAATATGCGGCCAGACTCAAGCCGCTTGCCGATAGCCTGCGCGACAGACTCCTGATCGTCATGCGCACATACTTCGAGAAACCGAGGACGACCGTGGGCTGGAAGGGGTTGATCAATGACCCTCATCTGGATGGAACGTGCGATATCGCCACGGGAATGGAGTTGGCGCGTACCCTCCTGTTGAAACTGAACCAGTCCGGCATGCCGTGCGCGACCGAACTTCTCGATCCCATCGCCCCTCAATACATTGCCGATCTCATCAGCTGGACCGCCATCGGAGCGAGGACGACGGAAAGCCAGACCCATCGTGAAATGGCGAGCGGCGTGTCGATGCCGGTCGGTTTCAAGAATGGAACGGAAGGCAGTCTCCAGGTGGCGATCAATGCCATGACTGCTGCGCGCACACCGCACCATTTCGTCGGCATCAATGCGGACGGTCAGACCTCCATCATCAAGACCACGGGCAACCCGGACCGCCACATCGTCCTAAGAGGCGGCGGAGGAAAAACCAACTACGACGCCGACCACGTTGCGCGGGCGGAAGCTGCGGTGGCCGGCGAGCAGATCGCCCGGCCCATCATGATCGACTGTTCACATGACAATTCGAGCAAAGATCACCGGCGGCAGGGCCCGGTGGCCCGCGAAGTGCTTCGCCAGTTCAAGGAAGGACGGCAGTCGATCATGGGCTTGATGTTGGAAAGCAACCTTAACGCTGGGAAACAGACGTGGAGGCAGGGAACGGCCCTCGCCCACGGGGTCTCCATCACCGATGCCTGCCTGGGCTGGGAAGAGACCGAGCTTCTTCTGAACGAACTGGCCGATTCACTCGTTGCCAAACCCGCCTGATTTCCACACCGGCTCCATACGGCACCCGTCCAATGCTGATCGATACCCACACGCATCTCGACGATGCCCGGTACAACGACGATCGAGACCTCATGATGGCCCGGGCGAAGGAGTCTGGCGTGGAGGCCTTCATCACCATCGGCTGTGATCTTGCGACCAGCAGAGCCGCCGTCGATTTGGCCGACCACCATCCTGTTGTCTACGCGTCGATCGGCGTGCATCCGCATGAAGTCATCCGCATCGGCGAAAATTGGTACGATGAATTCCGATGCCTTGCCCGCCATCCCAAGGTCGTGGCCTACGGCGAAATCGGTCTCGATTACCACTACAATCATTCACCTCCCGAGGAACAACGAACACGTTTTCGAGAGCAGCTCCAACTCGCACGGGAGCTGAAACTGCCCGTGATCATTCACACCAGGGAAGCACAAAGCGATACGATCACCATCTTACGGGAAGAAAAGGCTTCGGAAATCGGCGGGGTATTTCACTGTTTTTCCGGCGACGCCTGGCTTGCCAAAGATGCACTCGACCTGGGATTTTACTTGTCCTTTTCGGGTATTCTGACATTTCCCAACGCCAAGATGCTGCGCGAAATTGCAGGGCAGATTCCTTTGGACAGAGTACTGATCGAAACCGACTGTCCCTACCTCACCCCCGTGCCCTACCGCGGGAAGCGCAACGAGCCTGCCTACGTTTCGCTTGTCGCCAAACAATTGGCGGCGATCCATGCCGGCCGCCAAGATCTTTCAATCGAACGCATTGGCGAGTTGACGACCGAGAATGCCAAGAGACTGTTCAAAATCGGTTGAGCCGCCTGTTGCGTCGCCGCTCATTCTTGGGCAGCTTGCGAGGATTTCCTCGTTTGTCGGGGCTACGCCTCGGCCGCTCGTCTTCTCCATCGTCCAGCTCCTTATGCGCGATACCGGGCACGGACCGTCGACCATCGCCCAACCTGCCGGCAAACTCCTGCGCCGAAATCACGAATGCTCCATAGGATTTGGCATGATCGCCTACTTCGCGATCTGAACTCACTATCGCGCAGTCGGCACCGAACTCTTCGGCCATGCGTCGAATGACGATATCGGCCTGTTCTCCACGCCTCGAATACAAGACCTGCACGCCGGAGCGATGTTCTCGCCCCTCCAATGGATATCCATGTTGCCATCCGTCGAATACCACCGTGACCACATGTCCTTTGTGCCGCCGATATGCGGCGAGCCGATCCAATAAGAACTCTCGCGCCGCCTCTGAACCGAACGCAGCACGGCCCCCCCGTGTTATCACAGCAAGGAGGTTGTACCCATCGATGATCAGGTGCATCGCACAAAACCTACGCCTCGTCTACCCCGCCGGTCAATTATTGATGTGCGCGCTGGAATTCCCGTTCATTGACTTGACAAGTCTACAGACATTTGAGAGATAGATATCATCCCCTCATTGTGGCGGATCTTCATGCTGATGGCTATCAGCCGAATCATCTCTTTCCTCACGTTGATTTGTCTGTTCGTTGTTCCCGATCCATCGCAGGCCGCTGGATCGAACGGGCAGGATCAGCAGGGAAAGATGAAACGTTCGAAAGGATCTCAGGTCAGCATCGCTCCAACAACATTGGGGCTGACCACGATCCAGAACCTGAGAACGGCAATATCGCCGGGGTCCATCCGACTGGTTCTCGATCTTGATCGCCGCACCAAAGCCCCGAAAATGCCGAAGCCTCAGGCAGAAGGCGTCGTCATTGAGATTCTCAATGCCACACTCGCCAAGTCTGCACAACTGAAGGTGGCCAACGGCACGATTGAAAAACCCTTTGTTGTGACTCAATCATCCGAGCGATCCGTGGCGATATCCCTGCCCGCCGGTTCATTTCAAACGTATAGGATGATCTCCCTCTCCAACCCGCCCAGGCTGGTGATGGACGTGGTGCCCTCGAATCAGACTATTCCCGCGGCAACGCAGGAGTCCGGGATCCCACCCGTCACTTTCGAGCCGCCGATGCAGCCGATTCCTCCAAAAGCCAAATCCTTCACGACTATCGTCATCGATCCCGGCCACGGCGGAAAAGATCCCGGCGCGCATGGACAGAAGGGCACCGAAGAAAAAGACATCACGCTGAAAGTCGGCCTGAAACTTCGAGACATCCTGAGCAAGCAGCCGGGCATCCGAGTCCTCATGACTCGCGAGCGGGATATCTTCATTGAATTGGAGGACCGGGCAAAATTTGCGAACCGCCACGAGGCGGACCTCTTTGTGTCCATCCATGTCAATTCACATCCGCAGCGCTCGGTCAAAGGGATCGAAATCTACCATTTCGGAGAAGCCAAGGACCAACGGGCACTGGAAGTCGCAGCCCGAGAAAACGGTACGCCGCTGAACAATACCGGTGTCGGATGGGAGTATCTGGTGGCAGACCTTCTGGCGTCGAAAAAAATCGAAGCGTCTCTCGAACTCGCCTGGAGCACCAAAGAAGCGATGGTCACCTATTTGAACGGAACCTATACTCTGATCGACCATGGCGTCAAAACCGCGCCGTTCTATGTGCTTCGCTTCACCAGCATGCCGAGTATCCTCGCCGAGATCGCCTACATCTCGAATGCCCACGAGGAAGATCTTCTGCGGACCAACGCGTTCACCACGCACGTCGCCGAGTCGCTACACGAAGGCGTCAGGGCCTATCTCGCGGCCTCCAAGCAAACGGGGCGATGATCGCCGCTCGGGGTCGGCTCTGATCCCTATGCCTACCGTCAAATTAATCCTGGAATACGACGGTACGAACTATGCCGGGTGGCAGCGGCAGCCTGACCAACCGACCATTCAGGAAGCGGTGGAATCAGCGCTATACCTTCTCACGCAGTCTCATGCTTCCGTGATTGCAGCCGGACGGACCGATGCCGGGGTGCATGCCCTTGGACAAGTGGCCAGCTTTCGCATCAACAAGGCTTGGACAGCAGCCGAATGGATCCGCGGATTCAATGCCAGACTGCCCAAGGACATCGCGGTTCGATCGGCTGCCATCATGCCGGACGAGTTCCATGCGCGCTACGCCGCTCGGGGAAAGTTGTACGAATATCGCATCGTGAACCGGCCTGAACGGCCGGCCGTCGCCAGAACATACTCTTGGCATATCGGACCATTTCTCAAGATCGAGCCCATGATCCAAGCCGGAAACGCGCTGATCGGCTCGCATGATTTTTCATCTTTCGAAGGGACGTTGACGGACAATGAAGACCCGATGTGCAACATTCAACAATTAACCGTGACGAGGCAGGACGATCGCCTGAACATACACATCTACGCCGATCGATTCCTCAAGCACATGGTCCGAAATATCGTAGGAACGCTGGTAGAAATCGGGCATGGCAAGCGATCGGTCATGAATATTTCGGAGATTCTCGCGGCACGGGATAGAAGGAGGGCAGGGCGGACAGCGCCTCCTCAAGGCCTGTTTCTCGTGAAGGTCGATTATGCAACCATTTCATGAGGTTTATAGAGACAACACCTCAACATTTTTGATATAACCTCTCCGCACACACGCCTCTCACCTCTCTCACAAAGGAGATCCACAATGAAGATTGCCGTCTCGGTGGTCCTGTCGTGCGTTGTCGTAATCGCGGGAATGGCGCCCGTGGTCGGAGCGGCCTCTCCCCAGCAGAACAAGATGAAGGCCTGTAATGCGGCAGCCGATGAAAAAGGGTTGATCGGAGAAGGGAAGGGCGAAGAACGGAAGGCGTTCGTGAAGGAATGCCTGTCTGCGAAATCCCCGAAGAGCGGGAAAACCGCTCAACAGGAAAAAATGAAGACGTGCAATAAGGAGGCGGGTTCGAAGAAGCTGACTGGAGACGACCGCAAAGCATTCATGAGTACGTGTCTATCCAGTTGACAGGTTGGATGCCGGCGCGGCCTCCCTCGCCGGCATCCTCACAACTTCAGCCGACCGGACGCGATGTCATGGCACGATAGGAGAGACAGACGACGGGTTTGCATCAGCGAGGAGGGTAAGGGTCGGGGTTTTCAACTTTCTTTCGAAGCTCGATCAATTCGTGTTCAAGTTCCAACAACCGGTCACTGACCGGGTCCGGCAGGTTGATGTGGTCCATAGTGGCATCCGGCAAACGTTCGCCTTGCGCCTTGATGACGCGAGCCGGCACGCCGATGACGGTCGAATTGGCGGACACGTTCTTGAGGACGACGGAGTTCGCGCCAACCTTCACATTGTTGCCGATCTGGATTCCACCTAAAATCTTGGCGCCGGCGCCGACGACGACATGATTGCCGAGCGTCGGATGCCGTTTCCCGCGTTCCTTCCCCGTCCCCCCCAGCGTCACTCCCTGAAACAGGGTCACATAATCGCCGATTTCCGCCGTTTCACCAATGACGACCCCCATGCCGTGATCGATGAAGAACCCTGTCCCGATCTTCGCGGCGGGATGGATTTCAATTCCCGTCATCCAACGGGCCAGCTGTGAGACGGCTCGAGGGAAAAATGGCACCCCTAAATCCCTCAGCCAATGAGCGATGCGATACGCGAGCAGCGCATGGAAGCCGGCATACGTGAGAATGACTTCCACACGGCTGGTCGCCGATGGGTCACGGTCAAAGACGGCTTGAAGGTCCTTGCGTATCGCGTTCAACATGGACAGATATCTTACGACGGGCCGGCCGGATCAATCAAACACACCGCATGGGCCGCCATGCCCTCTTCTTGTCCGACAGCATCCAGACCTTCTCCGCTCTTGACCTTGACATTCACGAGATCGGGATCGATTCCTGCCACTTCTGCGATCTTCTTCTGCATCGCTGCGAGGTGTGAAGCCAAACGGGGCGCCTGGGCCACGATCACCGTATCGATGTTCCCGATCCGATAACCTTTGGTCTTAAGCTTACCCATGACGTCTTCCAATAGTTTCAGACTCGAGATTCCCTTGTACCTGTGATCCGAGCTTGGATAGTGTCTTCCCAAATCGCCCTCCCCCATCGCGCCCAGGAGCGCGTCACAGACGGCATGGACAAGGACGTCCGAATCGGAATGACCCTGAAGGCCCTTCCCGTGCGGAATCTCGATGCCCCCAAGGATCAGCTTTCGTCCTGTCACCATAGGATGGACGTCATACCCGTAGCCGATGCGCGATCCTTTCACCATATGTCCCCCTACCCTACAGAGAAGAACGCCGAGAGGCCATGATAGCCTCTCCAATAATCATGTCTTCCGGTCTCGTAACCTTGATGTTTTCACCGCTTCCCTCAACGACCGAAACAGAATGACCTGCCCATTCGATGAGGTATGCGTCATCGGTGGCCAGTACGCCCTCGAGCTGGGCCCGTCGATGCGCGTCCAGCAACCAGTCCCGCCTGAATGCCTGGGGAGTCTGCGCCAGCCAAAGCGGGCGGCGGTCCAGCGTGCGCTCAATGACACGATCCGCTCCAACCTGTTTGACAGTGTCTCTCATAGGCAATGCCACGATGGCGGCCCCTCGCGATCGGGCGGACAGAATCACGTCATGGATCATCTCGGGTCCGAGAAACGGCCGGACTGCGTCATGCACGACGACGATGTCGATGTCTTCCGGCACGGCCGCCAGAGCATTTCTGACAGAATCCTGACGTTCCTTTCCTCCTGCAATGATCTGGGTCACCTTGGTGAAGCCGTGCGCCTCGACGATTTCATTCCTACAATAGGCAATATCGGTCTGCGGCACAGCGAGAACTATGACATCAATCGCAGCGGAGGCTTGGAGGGCTCTGAGGGAATGTACGACGAGGGGCAGACCGCCGATGGACAGAAACTGCTTGGGCACGGACCCGCCCATCCGCAACCCGCGTCCCGCCGCGGGAACGATCGCCGCAACTTTCATCCGTTCGGAGGAGAGGACTTCACCGCTCACTGGCCCGGCCCTACCCATCACGACGGCAAAGCCGGGGGCCACCTGTGCGCATGCTGTCGGAAAGCACCCAGAGGCACTCGGTACACTCGAAATATTCAAACAGGCTTGCGTCGACGCGGTCAGACACGGGCGACTTGCAGCTCCTCCCGTTCCGTATCTTCCTTGAGACGGGTAAAGATCATGCGTCCGGCCGTCGTTTGGAGAACGCTGGTCACCACCACATCGATATTCTTGCCAATATGTCGTCTGGCATTGTCCACCACGATCATGGTGCCGTCATCGAGATACGCCACGCCTTGTCCAGCCTCTTTTCCTTCCTTCAGCACGAAGACTCGGATGGTCTCTCCGGGAAGGACAACGGGACGCAATGCATTACACAGTTCGTTGATATTCAACACACGGACACCCTGCAGTTCCGCAACCTTGTTCAAGTTCAGGTCATTGGTGATGATTTTGGCATCCATTTTCTTGGCCATGACCACCAGCTTCGCATCGACTTCTTTCACTTGAGGGAAATCTTCGTCGATGATCCGTACATCGACTCCGGGCATTTTTTGAATCTTATTCAAAATATCCAGCCCCCGACGCCCCCTGGCACGCTTCAAAGAATCCGATGAATCGGCAATGTGCTGTAATTCATCAAGAATGAAATGGGGGACGAGAAACGTGCCTTCAAGAAACCCTGTTTCGCATAAATCGGCGACACGGCCGTCGATAATGACGCTGGTATCCAGAACTTTTGAATACACCGCATTGCCGGACGGACCATAGAACTTTTGCTCTACACTGGGAAACCGCTCCTTGCCGAAACGGGCTCCCAATACCAGTCCCAGATACGGCAGTCCGAGCAGAAACACGAGGCCGCCGATGTGGAACAAAAACGTCTGTACGTCGAAAATCTCGCCACCCACCCATTCGATGAGACCTGTCAACAAGAGGCCTACCGCCAACCCGCCTGTCGCCCCTGCAATGATGCCGAATGACAAGTTCCTGAGCGCATATTCGCCGGCAACGATCAATCCTCCGGTTGCGGCCCCTATACCAAATCCGTATATCCAGAACGACGCACTGGCGTCGTCGGCCTGGAACAAGGCCATGCCGGCGAGCGCACTGAGAAGGACAAATATGGCTCGCGATACCATACCTTTACCTCCCCTCGTAGTTAGAATGATCCTCTGAAATGTTCATGCTGTCCTATGGCTTTAACGTCAGGAAGATGGTCTGGCCTTTCCGCTTCAGCAACAGCAGAACGGTCTGATCCTTACCCAGCCCTGCCACTGCCCGCTCGTAGGATTTGAGCGATCCTACCGGCTTTCGGTTGACCTCTAAAATCATATCGCCCTCGCGCACGCCCATTTCTTCCGCAGGACTCCCGGACTTCACGCGCACGACCACGACCCCCCGCTCGGAGGTCTTCATGCCATATCGTCCCGCCAACTCTTCGTTGAGTTCCCGCACGTCGAGATCGGACAAGACCCCGGTTGGAGCCGTCGACTCACTGTTTTCTTCGGATCCAGACTGGGCAAGCGACTTCGGCTGTTCCACGATCGTCACGTCGATGGTCTTCGGCTTCTTCTCCCGGAGGACTTTGACCGGAACCTTGCGCCCGACCGGAGTCTGAGCGACCGCATTGCGCAAATGAGTGGGAGAATCCATCGGCTTCCCGTCATACTCGATGATGACGTCGGCCCGTTCAAAGCCCGCTTTTTTCGCGGGGCTATCGTCCATGACGTCGCTGACCAGCACTCCCTTGGTATCGGGGACTCCAAATTGCGAAGCCAGCTCCGGCGTCAGTTCTTGGATGGCGACTCCGAGCCAGCCCCGTACGACTTTTCCAGTCTTCACCAGCTGATCCATCATCGATCGGGCGAGGTTGCTCGGCACCGCGAATCCGATTCCCATGTTCCCGCCGCTTTGGCTGAAAATGGCCGTATTGATGCCGACGAGTTCCCCGTGAACATTGACGAGTGCGCCTCCGGAATTGCCCGGATTGATGGCGGCATCCGTCTGGATGAAGTCTTCGTATTCCGCAATGCCCATGCTTGCCCGCCCGACGGCGCTGACAATCCCCATGGTGACGCTTTGGGTGAGACCGAAGGGGCTTCCTACGGCCAGCACGAACTCTCCGACTTCCAATTGATCCGAGTCGGCCCACGGAATCGTGGACAGTCCGGACGCCTCGATTTTCACGACCGCAATGTCGGTTTTGGTGTCGGTGCCGATCAATTTTCCTTTGAACTCACGCTTGTCAGAGAGAATGACCCTGATTTCGTCGGCCTTGTTGACGACGTGGTTGTTCGTGATGATCAATCCGTTTGCATCGACAATGACGCCGGACCCCTGCCCGCGCTCCTTCCGGTCGCGGTGCGGAGCATCGCGCTTGAAAAATTCATCACCGAAAAACTTCCGGAAAAACGGATCGTCGAACGGAGAACTCTGCGACCCTTCCCCCGGCTTCCCGTTCCTGGTCGCCGCGATGTTCACGACCGCGGGCTTGGCCATCTTCGCGATGTCGACGAAGCTCTTGGAATCCCCGCCCGGCATCGGCCGCTGCGGCGCCGTGGCCACCGGTCTGACCATGCTCTCGGGAGGAGATTCCGGTCCAGCCGTCCCGGCCGGGAGCCAGCCGAGATCGGACGCCACCACGACGCCGATGACGATCCCCACGATTACGAGAACGAACGGAACCAACCAGGACCGACGGATAGGCATACTCACCGCTACGGCGTCTCCCCTGCGTAAATTTTCATGATCGTTTGCAGAAATTTGACCGCGTCGGCCTTGGGCCGCTGAAAGGAGTTTCGGCCGATGATCGAACCGAATCCATTCCCGTCCCGGATCGCGCGCGCTTCATCGAATACATTCTTGTCGTCGCTCTTCGCGCCTCCGGAGAAAATAACGATCCGGCGGCCGTCGAATGAACTCTGTATGACATGTTTGACTCGCTCTGCAAGCGTCTTGATGGGAACCTGCGCCGATTCATACACCTTCTTGGCCGCGGCCTGTTCCAGATGATCGGTCGGCAGTTTGACCTTGATCACATGGGCGCCCAATTGGGCGGCAATCTGCGCCGCATAGGCCACCACGTCCATCGCCGTTTCACCTTCCTTGCTGAGACCGGACCCGCGGGGATAGGACCACACGACTACGGCCAATCCGCCCTTCTTGGCCTCTTCCGCGATCGCACGGAGCTGCTCATACATGGTGTGACAGTGGGTCGACCCTGGATAAATTGTGAACCCGACCGCCGAACAACCGAGTCGCAGGGCATCGCCCACGCTCCCTGTCACGGAAGGCAACGGATCTTTTTCGTCATTGAGGACGTCGTGGTTGTTCAATTTGAGGATCAGCGGTATCTGACCCGCATAGTGACTGGCCCCCGCCTCCAGAAAGCCGAGAGGCGCCGCATAGGCATTGCACCCGGCCTCGATCGCCAGCTGAAAATGATAGAGCGGGTTGTAGCCGGGCGGATTCGGCGCGAAACTCCTCGCCGGTCCGTGTTCGAAACCTTGATCGACCGGCAGAATAACGAGTTTGCCTGTTCCTCCCAACCTGCCGCTTCGCAAGAGACGAGCGATGTTCGTCTTCGTCCCCGCGTTGTCGCTGCTGTACCAACTCAAAATTTCTTGAATACGATCAGCCATGGATTCCTCCTGCAACAATCCCACTGTGTTCACGCACTAGACTTGCCCTGTAGACACTGCTCGGCCTCCTGGACGTCGCCGCGGCTCCCGATAATCAGGGGAACCCGCTGGTGCAACGCGACCGGCTCGATGTCGAGTATTCGGTTTGTCCCTGTACTTGCAGCGCCGCCGGCCTGCTCAACGATGAGCGCCAGCGGATTGGCTTCGTACAAGAGACGTAATTTACCCTCGGGCTTTTCAGTTTCACCGGGATAGAGATAAATCCCTCCGACCAGAAGGATTCGATGTACGTCGGCCACGAGGCAACCGGAGTATCTTCCGCTGTAGGGTCGCCGCTTGGCTTTGTCAACCAACTTGAGCTGATCGAAGTACTTGCGCATGCCCGGAGGCCACTTATTGTAGTTGCCCTCATTGGCACCATACACCGTTCCCTTGCTGGGAATCTTGATGTTCTGATGCGTCAGAAGGTATTCACCCAGCCAGGGATCGAGGGTAAACCCGTGAACCCCGTTACCGGCCGCAACGACGAGCATGGTGCTGGACCCGAACAACAAATAGCCTGCGGCCACTTGGTCGACCCCGCGACGCATGAGGTCGGCATCTGCGACCCGCCCTTCCCCGTTTCCCGGAAGCACGACTGAAAAAATCGATCCCAGCGGCATATTCACGTCCGTATTGGATGAGCCGTCGAGCGGATCGAACAACACGAGATAGGGACTGCCTTCTCCCGCGGCGGACAAGACGACGGGTTTTTCCATTTCTTCGGATACCAACGCACGGACCACTCCGCTCTGACGAAGAACTCTGACAAAAATCTCGTTCGCGATCTCGTCGAGTTTCTTGACCGTCTCTCCCTGAACGTTCGTCTGTCCCGTGGTACCGAGAACGTCGATCAGCCCGGCAACCCGAAGATCGCGGGCAAGCGACTTGCCGATGATGCCGATATGCGACAGGAGCGATGTGAACGGTCCCAAACCGCCGGGAGGGACCGTACCGCACGACTTCAAAAATTGTTCAACGGTTTGAGGATGGAGAGTCATGAATGGATCTTGTATCAAGGGCTGGGAACATCACAAAGAATGCCCACCCTGAACGCATCAGGTCATTTGCCTTCAAAGTCATCTGAGAATGATCGTGAACAATTATAACCGGTCTCTTTGGAGCGGGCAATGAATCTCGGCCTCAATTATTCGCCGGAGTGACGGAAGCAAATCCATTCACGAGCTCGGCAACGACCGACCCAATCACGACCTTCGCCTTCATCCTCAGCGGGATACGACGATCGTCATTGGTGAGCCAGACCTTGATATTCCCCTGATTGAGAAAAATTCCTTGGAACGGCATGATCACGAGGAGCCGGGCTGCTTGCAATTTTCCCCATGGTCCCTTCAACGTTTCCAATCCCTCGACACGAACTTCGAGTTTGTAATTTTTCTTGTCATGATGCACGTTCAGCGACTGCGATGTCCCGATCGTCAGCGGCATCAGCGCCCGCACATAATACAGGCAGGAAATAGCGTCCAGTGTCCCGGCTGGAATCGACAATGTCTCGGAGACCCCGTCTTTCACTGCGGTGACAGTGCCGTCTTGATGATGGAAGGTATACTCGAAGTCGTTCTTTCGCTTCCCCTCCCTGCGCCGGAATATCATCCGCTCCGACTGGAACGTCGAACGATCGACGGTGGATTCGACACGGTTGTCTATAGGATAGAACCTGGTCACGGTCGGACTCGAGTGCGCGGTTGTGACCAGTTTGAATGACGGGCGTCCGGCGTTCTCATCCGAATCCCGGACCTCCATCACAGCCGTACCCGCAACGAGATTCAGCCAGGAGAGTTCGTATGTGAATCGCTCACCGGAACGAACCGGTCCCCGAGCCTGACTGTCCTCGGCCAGCACATGGAGAGCGGATGGAAGCTCGGCCAGCACCATGAGAAGAATGGCTGCGACGAGCGGGGAAACGGACCGGTTCTGACGTTCGCCGGCGTGCCTGGACAAGAAATTAATGACCCAAGGACCGCTTCGCCTCTGCGAGTTCGCCTTCAACGGTCGACCGGATGATCGCCAGGCGGTCCGGCGAAGTCGCTTCGAACCGCAAAACCAACGCGGGCTGAGTATTGGAGGCGCGTATCAACCCCCAGCCGTCCTCGAAGATCGCCCTCACTCCGTCAATGGTAACGAGGTCCCTCAAGATCAGGCCATTGCGGCCGATGGCTGCACGGGTCCTGAGGAGCTCGGAAAAGCGGTCATGGACGCGCTTCATCAAATCGAATTTGACGGAATCCGGTGTTTCATCGCGCAGTTCGGGCGTCACGGCCGTTTTGGGAAGATCGGCGACCAGTTCTGAAAGCGGACAGGAGGCCTGCGCCAGGATTTCGACCAGTCGGCAGGATGCGTAAATGGCATCGTCGTATCCAAAATACCGGTCGGCAAAAAACATATGTCCCGACATCTCTCCGGCCAGCACGGCCCGCTCACTCTTCATTTTGGACTTGATCAGCGAATGACCGGTCTTCCACATGACGGGCCTGCCGCCATGCTTGGCGATATCGTCATAGAGACACTGGGACGCCTTGACCTCCGAGATAATCGTGCTTCCCGGGCGCGATGCGAGAATATCCCTTGCGAACACCACCATCAGGCGGTCGCCCCACAGCACCTCGCCATGTTCGTCGATCGCTCCGATACGATCGGCATCGCCGTCATACCCGATGCCGATATCGGCCTTCTCTCGTTTCACCGTCTGCATTAAATCCTGAAGATTCTCCAATACGGTCGGATCCGGGTGATGATTGGGAAACCGGCCGTCCAGATCACAATACAATCCCGTCACCCGGCAACCGAGAATTTCCAGCGCCTGTTTGGCAACCAACGCAGCAACGCCGTTGCCGCAGTCGATCACGATATGCAGGCGTTGCGCATTCACATGCGAAAAACTTTTTCTGAGGTACTCAAGGTATTCGGGGATGATCGGATGTGCAGACAGCCGCCCGCTTCCGGAGATAAACTGCCCGGATTCCATGATCCGGCGGAGGTCTTGAATCGATTCCCCGTGAATAGCTTCTTTGCCGACGCAGATCTTGAACCCATTATACTCCGCGGCATTATGACTCCCGGTGATCATGATCCCGCCGTCGACCGAAAGGTGGAACAATGAGAAGTACAGCAGGGGGGACGGACACACACCGATGTCCACGACATGCAGTCCGCCCTCCAGCAGTCCCTTTATGAGAGCCTTGTGAAGACCGGGAGAACTCAATCGGCCGTCCCGTGCGACGGAGATGGTCTTGAAGCCGCGATCACGCACAAACGTGCAATAGGCGCGGCCCACCTGCTCTGCGATCGATTCTGTCAGCTCATGTCCCACAACGCCGCGGAGATCGTATTCCCGAAATAAGCCCATACGGTTATTCTTCACGACCCGGGATTGCCGGGCGTCCTTCCGTAATCGTCCTTGAATCGTACGATATCGTCTTCGCCCAAATAAGACCCGTTCTGGACCTCGATGATATGGAGCGTGTCGCGCCCGGGATTTTCCAGACGGTGCTGCGTCTCAACCGGAATCGCCGTACTCTGTCCAACCGCGAGATCAAAGACGTCATCACCCCTCGTCACTCGTGCCATACCGGAAATCACGACCCAATGTTCACTTCTCTGATGGTGCATCTGGAGCGACAGACGGCCGCCTGATTTCACCGTCACTCGCTTGACCTTGTATCCCGGCCCCTCCTCAAGGACGGTATAAGAACCCCAGGGACGATGGACGGTCAGATGCTCCAGATGCTCCGGCGCTCCCTGTTGCTTGAGGACCTCCACCACTTTTTTGACATCCTGAGCACGGGACTTTGGACAGACGAGCGTAGCATCCGGCGTATCGACCACCACCATATCCGTCAACCCGATCGTGGCCACGACCCGCCGGTCTCCGTAGATGATCGACCGCTCGCTTCCGATATCGATGACGCGACCGCTAATGACATTGTCCGATTTGTCTTTTCGTGCCACCTCGTCCAAACTTCCCCAGCTGCCGACATCCGACCATTCGAACGTGACCGGAACCATGGCGGCTTTCGTCGAACGCTCCATTACGCCTGTATCGATGGATACCGACGGCAGACGTTTGTATATATCCTCGATCTCTGTTCTCAATGATCCCTTTGCGAGCAGTTGCCCGATCCACTGGAGCCCTTTGTGAAGCGCGGGCTGATAGCGCGCGATTTCCCCGAGGACCGTCGCCGCACGCCAGACAAACATGCCGCTGTTCCAATAGTAGTTGCCGTCCTTTACGTAACGCACGGCTTTCGCCATATCAGGTTTTTCCACGAACCGTTCAACCGGATGCCCTTTCAATCCACCGCGTCTCACCAAGACCTTCTCCCGGCGCGGTTTGATATATCCATATCCGGTTTCAGGGCGAATCGGCTTGATGCCGAACGTCACCAAATATCCGTCGCGGGCCAGTTGCGTGGCGGCTGTGACTGCTGTTTCGAACGCGCCTTGTCCATTCACGATGTGATCCGCCGGCACGACCAGCATGATGGCCTCAGGATCTCGTCTCACGAGTTCCAAGGCCACGAGACCGATCGCAGGGGCGGTATTGCGGCCTTCCGGCTCGAGCACGAGATTATCTTTGATGGCATCCTTCCATTCGCTCAATTGATCCCGGATCGAGTCGGCTTGCGCCGAATTCGTGGAAATGATGACCCGCTCGGGAGCAGCCCCCTTGACCACGCGGCGCATGGTCTGCTGAATAAGTGTCTCCTTTCCGATGATCCGAAGCAGCTGCTTTGGAAACAGATGACGGCTCAGCGGCCAGAACCGGGTTCCACTTCCTCCGGCCATGATCACGGGATACACCGACTGACGCATGCTCATATTCCTTCTCTTTGCGAAGAGGGATCGCTTTTCGACTGAGCGTGGAGAATCATGTCGATCACCTCCCGCACAGCCCCCTCGCCGCCTTTCTTTGCGCAGATATAATCGACGGCTTCGAGAGTCTGGGGCATCCCATCCGCGGGAGAGGCAGAAAACCCGACCGCTTTCAAGGTTTCAAGGTCGTTGACGTCGTCTCCGATATACGCGACCTCTTCCAGCCTTAATCCATGCCGTCCGGCCATGTCCTGTACCAGGGCGAGCTTGTCGAAGACCCCCTGGTGCACTTCTGGAATGGCGAGTTTTTCTCCTCGTCTAGCGACGAGTTTCGTCCGCTCCTGGGTCACGATCGCCGTGATCAGACCGGCCCGCTGGAGCAACTTGATGCCCATTCCGTCCCTAGTATTGAACTTCTTCCACTCGTTTCCGTCTTCAGCATAGTACATACCGGCATCCGTCAGCACTCCATCGACATCCGTGGCGAACAATCGTATTTTCCTGAGTGCTGCGGTCGTCTTCCCAGCCCTCTTTGCATTAGTGGCGGCACTTTTTCGTCTGACCATTAAACGAGAACCCTCCTCATAACATATCGATACAAACAAATGAGCCTGTTGTGATTCATGTCATCCATATGTGCGTAATTAAGGGCGGGGCAGACTCATGGAAATCGCCTGCTTCACGAACCGTTCGAGCGCATCGTGCCAATGCGGCAATGCATCGTGCTCGCCCACCCATCGTCGCCGTGCCAACACCGAATAGGCGGGTCGGCGGGCCAACCGCCCGGCCTGCGCCGTAGTAATCGGTCGAACCTCTGTGTCGAAACCGGCCAGGCGAACGATTCGCGTAGCAAACTCATGCCAAGTACAATCTCCGGTATTCGTCACATGACAGATTCCCGTCAAACCCGAGCGAGCAAGGTCACGCAAGGCCGCTGCCAGATCATCCGCCGAAGTCGGACAGCCGCGTTGATCCGCCACGACATCGAGAGCCGGCTTTTCCGCGGCCAGCCGCATAATCGTTTTCACAAAATTGTGTCCGGTCAGTCCGTACAGCCATGCGGTCCTGACAATCAGTGTGTTGCGGCACATCTTCAATGCGACGATCTCTCCTTCGTACTTCGTGCGACCGTAGATGCTAAGGGGATTCGGCTGGTCAGTTTCTTCGTACGGTCGTGACAGCGTTCCATCGAACACATAATCCGTAGACACATACATCAACCTGGCGCGCAATTGTTCAGCCACACGCGCGACCATCGCCGTTCCGTCGCGGTTGATTTGTGTGGCACGAGCAGGCTCGCGCTCGGCACCATCAACATTTGTATAGGCGCCGGCATGGATGATGACTTCTGGATTCGCCTCCAGGATCTGCGCCTCGGACGATGGGTCCGTGAGATCAAACTCCGGCAAATCCTTTGCAACGATATCGTGGTCCGACAAGACCTTCTGGAGCGCGGCCCCGAGTTGGCCCCGCCCCCCCGTGATCAAGATGCGCATGTACGGCCTTCCTTGAGACGCCGGCGATACTGTTCCTCATAATACTGTTTGAATGCTCCGGATTTAATCGGCTGCCACCATGGCTGATGCTGCTGATACCACTCGACCGTACTCCGAAGCCCCCGTTCGAAAGAAATCTCGGGTTTCCAGCCCAGGCGGTTGATCTTTCCGCAGTCAACTGAGTAGCGCCGATCATGGCCGGGACGATCCTGCACAAACCGGATAAGACTTTTTGGCTTGGACAAACAAGCGAGTAATTCCTCCGCGACAACCAAATTTTCCCGTTCGTTGCCGCCTCCCACGTTATACACGCTCCCGGCCTCTCCATACATCAGTACGTGCTCGATTGCTGCGCAATGGTCTTGCACGGCCAACCAATCCCGACGCTGGCGGCCGTCTCCGTACAACGGCAGGGGTTGGTCCTCGATGGCGTTCGTCACGAAGAGAGGTATGAATTTCTCTGGATACTGGTTCGGACCGTAGGTATTGCTCCCTCGTGTCACCATGACGGGGAATCGATATGTCGTCCAGTAGCTCAAGACGAGCAGTTCCCCCCCTGCCTTGCTGGCCGAATACGGACTTCGTGGCGCGAGACGGTCCTCCTCGGTGGAGGATCCTTCTTCCACACTGCCATAAACCTCGTCGGTGCTGACTTGCAAGAACCTCTTGACCCCTGCCCGTCTGGCTTCTTCGAGCAAAATCCCCGTTCCGACGACATCGGTGGACGCAAAGACGCCTGGATCAAGAATTGATCGGTCGACATGTGTTTCAGCAGCGCAATTGATGATTCCCTCGATCTTATGATCACGAATCAACGATTCGATGAGCTGCCGATCACAAATGTCCCCGTGAACAAACCGGTACCGCGAGTCATGTTCGAGGTCTTTGACATTCAACAGATTGCCTGAATACTTGAGGGCATCCACATTCACCACCGAATGACCGCCCCGCGTGACGAGGCGCCTGACCAGATGCGACCCGATGAATCCCGCTCCCCCGGTAACTAGAATATTCATCTTTCACTCTTTCTTATTGGCACCCGTTCGACTGACCAGCTGGTTGGCAAGATGAAGTGACTCGATGGTTCCTGCGTCCGTCCACCATCCCTCAAGCACGTCCCAGGTCAACGTTCCGGATGCGATGTACGCATTGTTGACATCCGTGATCTCAAGCTCGCCTCGTCCGGAGGGCTTGAGGGTCTTGATAATGTCGAATACGCGCGCATCATAGAAATACATGCCCGTCACGGCAAAGGAGGACCGGGGGTTCGCCGGCTTCTCCTCAATCTTGAGGACGCGATCGCCTTCCAGAATCGGCACACCGAATCGCTGCGGGTCCTTGACTTCCTTGAGCAGAATTTTCGCCCCATGGCTCTGCTTGCGAAACGCTTCGGCGGCCGAGGCAATATTGCCTTCGATGATATTGTCTCCGAGTATGACGCAGACGGGCTCACCGTCTGCAAAGTGTTCCGCCAATCGCAGCGCATCGGCGATGCCTCCCTCGCCCTCCTGATAGGTATAGTTCAGCCGTTTGAGCCGGAATTCCTTTCCATTGCCCAGCAGTTTCAGGAAATCCCCTGCGCTGTTGCCTCCGGTGACCAGCATGATTTCCTCGATGCCGGCGTTGGCCAGGGCTTGAATGGGATAGTAAATCATCGGCCGGTCGTAGACCGGAAGAAGATGCTTGTTCGTGACTTTCGTGAGTGGGAGCAGCCTCGTTCCAAGGCCGCCGGCAAGTACGACACCTTTCATGGTTGTCCTCTTTTCTCCGGATGACGCTCATCGGCAACTGCCGCTCGAGTAATTCCTTCATTGTATGATAACGAGTCCGGCATTCGAACGGAATTATGCTTCTCTGCGACGTCCGAGGACGACGGGCGGGCGAGGTGCCTTTGGAAATCAGCCCCCGGTTTGTATCATCGGCGAATAGGTCGGGATCGCCTCCTGAAGGAGGCGAATCACTTCTTCGTCGTCCGTATGTTCGAGCGTGGCTTCCAGACGTGCAATAAGATGATCGAGGGTATCCGCGCCGGTCGTCCGGCGGCTCACCGCACGGCGAATCTTCTCGTGAGACGTCGGTTCGACCGACTCCTCCTCTTCAAAGAGTTCCTCGAACAATTTTTCACCTGGACGCAGGCCGGTATAGACGATCGGGATGTCCGCCTCTGGGACGAGTCCGGAAAGGACGATCATGTTCTTGGCAAGATCCGCAACTTTAATCTGTTCCCCCATATCGAGCACAAAGACGTCTCCGCCCTGGCCGAGAAGACTGGCCTGCAGGACGAGTTGCACGGCTTCGGGGATGGTCATAAAAAATCGCGTGATGTCCGGATGCGTGACGGTCACCGGACCTCCGGTTCTGATCTGTTCGGCGAACAGCGGAACGACGCTGCCATTGCTTCCCAGTACATTGCCGAACCGCACGACGGTACATTTCGTTTTCCCGCGTCGGTTGATCATCTGAATAAACTCTTCGGCAACCCTCTTCGTCGCGCCCATGACGCTCGTCGGGTTCACGGCCTTATCGGTCGAAATAAGGATAAAACGATCGACATGGCCGGCTAATGCGGCTTCAGCCACCGTCCGGGTCCCCATGACATTGTTCCTCACGGCCTCTTTGGGGTTCAGCTCCATCAACGGTACATGTTTGTGGGCCGCGGCATGGAAAACCAGTTCGGGACGAGTATGATCAAAAACCTCGGCGACCCGTTCTGGCACGGTGACATCACCGACGATGGACAAGAGCGGTAGACGGGGAAACCGCTTGCGGAGTTCGAGGTCGAGCGCATGCAGGCTATTCTCGTACCTGTCGAAGAGGATAAGCAGCGCCGGCCTATATTCGGCAATTTGCCGGCACAATTCCGACCCAATCGAACCTCCGGCCCCCGTGACCAAGACCCTCTTGCCGTCGAGCAACGGATGAAGTTCCTGGCGGTCGGTCTGCACGGGCTCACGCTGCAGGAGATCTTCGAGACTCATCGGCCGGACCTGCCTGAGCGCGGCCGGATCGGCTAAGAGCTGTTTGACACTGGGAAGGATCTTGATGGGAACTTTGCACCCCTCGGAAGCTGCGAGAATGCGTCGTTTGAGGGCATTCGATGCGGAAGGGATCGCGACAATGATCTCGTGAACGACCAGCCCTCTCGTCAGATCGGAAATATCTTCGATCCCGCCCGCCACAGGCACTCCATGAATCCTCATGGAGCGCTTCACGGGGTCATCGTCGACCATGCCGACCGGCCGGTAATGGTAGCGGGCGTCACTCAGCATGTCGCGTACCAGCAATTCCCCGGCATTCCCCGCACCAACGACCAGCACACGGCGGACGGAATGACTCAAGACTTGGGCCCATTCACGGAACCATCGGACAGCCAAACGGATTCCGGCCAGATACAAGGCACCCAGCAGACCGGTGAGAATGATGACGGATCTCGGATAGGCCACCAATCCCAGCAGGAGATGCAGCACACCAAACAGGACCACGGCGCTCGCCACCGACGCCCATAAGATTCGACCCAGATCGTGAAGTCCCACGTAGCGCCAGAGACCGTGCTGGATCCCGAATACGAAAAACCCGGAGCCGAAGATGAGCAACACGATCGGAAGCGTATTGACGAGCAGCCGCCCATATCCAGGCGGGATCTCCCCATCGAATCTCAATGCGAACGCGGAAAGATTCGCGGCAGCGATAAGCCCAAGCTGCACGATGAGAATCAGGATAGAGCGATAGCGGACGAGGACCGTTCCGTGACGATCGACGAACTGTCTGAACACTCTGATGATCGTCTGACGCATGCGCTATGCGGACCTCATTGGCCCACACTGCCGGACCGGATAATACATCACGGTCAGTGCAAAAAGAACCCAGAATAGGATGGCCAGGGACCCGACAAACATTTGATCAAATTGGAGTCGAACAAAAAGTCCGATCATTCCGACCAACCCTCCCACCAACACGATTTGGGAGAGCAGATCGGTGGCCGACCTCAATTGCCGCGCCGTCGTGAGAACGGCAGCGGCATACAACCATAGGTACAGGGCGAGGCCGGGAATCCCCACATGCAGCGCATGATACAGAAGGATGTTATGCGTACCCCTCTCCCTGACAGTCGCATGCCCGGCCGGAACAATCTCCTCCTCCTGGCCGTAGCGCATCATGAAACTGTTACCTCCATACCCAATGCCGACGAGCCAATGCTTGGGGATTTCCGAGACCGTGAATGTCCAGATATCGAGCCGGTGTACGATGGTTGCCACCCCGGTCTTCACCGGAATAGTCGAGTCCGTTGGAGCAGCTTGTTCAATAGAAGACGTCTTGACCGCCAGGCCGATTGCCAAAACCCCGACGACGATGATCACGCTCGCCACAATCGTCACTCTACTCATCAGGGAGGGTGCCAGCCACACGAGCACACCCATCTCCGCTACCAGTGCGACCACTCCCGCCCTCGATTGCGTGCTTAACAGGCAGCCGACGGCAAGAATCGATACGAGAGCGGCAATCCCCTTGACCCTCGAAGGGACGCGAAGTACAAGGACGGCCAACGAGTACGGAATCGTCATGATGAGAAATGTCGTGAGCCACACCTCGGAGGTAAAGAACGAGGTCGTGGCCGTCGGATCCATCGCCCTGAATTGCATCAACCCGAACAGTGCGATCAGTGGAATCGGGATGATGATCAACCCCAACAGCCATTTTCGATACGGAGGCTGCCCCAAAAAATAGAGTGTCGCATAGAACACCACCATCCACTGCAGAAGCTTCCCGTATTCCTTGAAGCTGTACGGTGGAAAGGAGGCGAAGGGAATCGTCACACCGACCCACAGCACGAACGCCAGCAGGATATGGTCGAACGGCGTGGGTGAATAGAACAATTTCCGGTTCATCACGCACCATACGCCGAGCAGAGCCAAGAGAGCGATAAATCCGTTTCGTTCCAATACCAGGAGTTTCTTGTACGGCAAGACGGCGATATACACCAGAAGGACTGTGCGCACGACGGTGTCTCCGTGTCTCGCCCACCATGCTGAAGCCGTATTCAAATGAGACCGCTCCTCCATGGTGAAAAGTATACGGCCCAGCCGTCAGGCACGCTGCTCTGCCACCCGTATCGCGAGTGCGGACAGAACGAACAAGGCGGCCCATGCCGCCAATATTGCGACCTGCCAACGCTCGCCGGCACGCTGATACACGAGCGCCAACAGCCCGCACAGCGCCATGAGGCCGTATTCGGCGCACACCGTCCGCCGGTGCCCCCATCCCATCAGAACGAGCCGCTGATAATAGTGCTCCCGATGCGCGTGCCAAACCTTTTCCAGGCGCAGAGCGCGTTTGAACAGCGTCATGGTTGCATCCACGATAAATGGAGAAAACACCATGAGCGGTACCCATATGTCGAACACACGATCCTGACATCCCAAGACTGCCATCGAGCCGGCGAGAAAGCCCGACGGCACGCTCCCCACATCTCCCATGAAAATCTTTGCCGGTGGGAAATTATGAGCGAGGAACCCCCCCGCCGCGGCGGCCTGGACGACACACACCAGGAACATACCCTGATGACCGGCCATCCAACCCAAATACGCCAGCAGCGAAAACCCGAAGACCGTCATACCCCCGGCAAATCCGTCCATGCCGTCCATGAAGTTATACAAATTGGTCATCCAGAGAATAAACAGAACCGTCATGATCGGCGCCATTGCTCCCAATTCGAACATGCCAACACCGGGCACGGTCACCGTGCGAATCGTGACACCGGCCACAAAGACGACGACACAGGCGGCCAAGGATTGGCATCCGAAGCGGATCGACACGGAGAGGCTTTTCCGATCATCGATAAACGAGATCAGGCTCAGGCCGGCCATCCCGGAGAGAATCCATGCGAGCTCGCGCGACAATCCTGCCGGCGACGTGACCTCATGACTTGGCATCAGAAACATGGAAACCAGTGCCGCAACACCGGCCACGGTGCTGACAACCATCGCCACCCCGCCCGTACGGGGCGTGGGTTCCAGGTGGAGTGACCGTTCATTGGGGTGATCGAGGGAGGTGAAGAACGAGGATGGCCGAGCCAACAGACCGGTCATCCAGTACGAAAGCGCTCCCACCCCGGCAGCCAGCAGCATCCACATTATGCCGAACTGTGCCTGTAGAACCGGACGATTTCCGGCACCGCGCTCTCGAACGTATGGTCGGGGCGATATCCGAGGTCCGTGATCATATTTTGGGGACTATACCATGCCTGACCGATGATCTTGTTCAGATTGGCGGATGAAACCGGCAAAGGTCTGTGCAAGAAACTCTGCAGTAGATCGCCGGCCCGCGCGGCGGCGGTGAGGCATGGTAGCGGTATCCGCCAGCGCGCGGGTCGCATGCCCAATCCCTTCCGTAGGAGATCGTATACTTCCGCCGTGGAATAGGGCCGACCATCGGTCATGACATACATCGATCGTGGTACCGCCGGGGCTCGCAAGACTGCCAGTATGCCCCGAACAAAATTCTTGACGTGCAGCATGCTGCGAACCGTCTTCAGCGGAGGAAGGGGCGGGAAACGGCCCGCATCGATCGCTGCGATCATACGGAAGAGGTTTCCCTTCTGCGTTGGACCGTACACCATCGGAAGGCGCAACGATACGGTTGTCATACCCGAGGAACTTCCATAGGAGGAAACGGCTTGCTCGGCCGCCCATTTGGATCGCGCATAGGGTGTGGCCGGGGCAGCCGGCGCTTCTTCGTTTACGCACGTCCCGGTGGTCTCGCCGAAGACTTTCACCGAACTGGCAAATACGAAACGGCGGGCGCCTCCCTCGCGCGCACCTGCAAGCACGCGTTGCGTTCCCTCGACATTGATGGACTGATAGTCCTCCTCAGACACGCCCCGATCGTCGAAGGCATGTGCCTTCCCGGCAAGATGGATCACTGTCTCGCAGCCTTTCGCCGCCATCAACGTGCAGGATGAATCCCGAATATCGCCGGTCATGACCTCGACCGAAGCGGAGAAGCCTGCAGAAGGAGGAGCATGCACCAGGGCCCGAACACGATACCCGGCGCGATGCAACTCATCGGTCAGCGCACGGCCGAGGAAACCTCCCGCCCCCGTCACGAGGGCCGTCGTCATGCCGCACCGGCGGCGGGCGGGGCGCTCGCCTGACTGTCGAGCAACTCACGATAGAGATTCAGCATCGCGCCGGCGGCCTTCTCGACGGAAAAGTTGCGAATCACCGCTTCCCGACCGGCCAGTCCCATGGATACGCGCAAGGACGGGTCGCCGAGCAATGATTCAATCGCCGCAGCAAGTGCTGCTGGATCGCGGGGAGGAACGAGAAATCCGGTTACTCCGTGTTCAACGATCTGCCGAATCCCCGGCACATCCGCCGCGATCACCGCCTTTCCGCTCGCCGACGCTTCCAGTAAAATCTTGGGCAGTCCTTCCCGGTAGGACGGCAGAACGACGATAGCAGCCGCTCCCAGTGTCTCAGGCATATCGTCATGATGCCCCCACCATTCGACAACCCCGTCCTGCACCCACCGCCGAAGTTGATGCGGATCGATCGCAGCGGGATTATGTTCGTCGCACCGTCCGACGAGGACGTATCGGGCCGAGACACCGCGATCCTTCAACCGTCTCGCCGCCTCGACGAACTCTCCGATGCCTTTGTCCCACAACATCCGGGATGCAAGCATGACGATTGCCGCCCCCTGCCCCGGAGCTTGGAGATCAAACGCCTTCGTATCGACGCCGGATCCTGGAATAATCCTGGTACGGTTTCGATTGACGACTCCGTTGTTGACCATCAGATCACGGTCCTCACGGTTTTGAAACACTACGACTGACCGGCTGAGTGAGAGCGCACCCTTGAGCATGAGGCGAAGCCCGTTTCGAAGGATCCGACCACGGCCATGTCGCTCGGTGAATGCATACCCAAGGCCGGCAAACGCGTTCACCACGCATGGCACGCCTGCCCACCAGGCCGCGAATGATCCGTACAACATGGGCTTGAGCGCCACATGATGAACAATCGCAGGCCGTTCCCGTTTGTAGAGGCTGATGAGTTCGACGATCGACGCGAGTTCGGCTCCAAGGTTCCGACTCTTCCTGAGAAGACGGATGGGCAGCAGTGCGAACCCCTCTCGACGGATCCTGTCACCGTGATCCGTCACCCGCGTGGCGATGGAGACATCGAACCCCGATCGTGCCGCCAAGCGCGCCAGATCAAGACGATGCGACCAAAAATACCAATCTTCAGTGATGAGAAACAGCAGGCGAGGGAGTCGATCCATAGGCCTCGAGCCATGCCTGGAACATGAGGACGTTCCAGAGTGGGTACTGCCAGTTGCGCGCTCCGGACAGATGATCCAGCCATCTCATGCGTATCGGTTCAGGACAAAGAAACCCTTCTCGCCGCAACCGTGACTCGGCCAGCAGATCTTCCGCCCATTCGCGTAGCGGACCGCGAAGCCAGTGATCGATCGGCACACCGAATCCCATTTTCGGGCGGTCGATCAATGTTTGGGGAACGTATCGGTACAGCACCTGGCGCAAGAGCCACTTCCCTTCCCCCTCGCGCCTGATCTTGAACGACAGCGGCAACCTCCAGGCGAACTCCAACAGACGGTGATCCAGCAGCGGCACGCGAGCTTCCAGGCTGACCGCCATGCTGGCGCGATCGACCTTCGTGAGAATGTCGTCCGGCAGGTATGTCATCAAGTCCAAAAACAT
Source organism: Nitrospira sp. KM1 (assembly GCF_011405515.1). NCBI lineage: Bacteria > Pseudomonadati > Nitrospirota > Nitrospiria > Nitrospirales > Nitrospiraceae > Nitrospira > Nitrospira sp. KM1. Next base: position 1,434,439 of record NZ_AP022671.1, read on the forward strand.
CATGCGGAGAGTAAAGTCGTCCAGTCGCGCCCAACGGTTGCGATCGGTCAGCATCGTAAGAGGTTCCGGCGTATCGACGACTGCCTGCGATGGATTGTCCCACTGGGACACCAGGCGCAGGTACATCGAATCGGGATCTTCCAGAGCAAGGACCTCGGCGAGCTTATGCAGCTTGTCTCCTGGATTTGGAATCGCGGGCAACACCTTCTTCAATCGGCTGAATAGGGCACTCCAGGTATCGGGAGAAAGTGCCCGGATACTCCGGACTGCGGTCTGACGTGCGAGCTGAGGCAGCCAATGCACGTTTTTCCACAATTGTCGCCCGACGAAATATCGACTATATCCTCCGAAGAGTTCGTCGCCACCATCCCCGGACAAGGCCACCGTCACCCGACTCCTCGCAAGCTGCGAGACGAGATAGGTCGGAATTTGCGACGAGTCTCCGAACGGTTCATCATACATGTCGGGAATGCGAGGGATCACGGCCATGGCCTGTTCCGGCGTCACATAGAGTTCCGTGTGGTCCGTTCCGAGATGACGGGCGACTGATTTGGCATGCGCCGCTTCGTTATATTCCTGTTCGTGAAATCCAATCGTGAACGTCTTCACAGGTGTGTCGTGCTGTGCCTGCATGAGGGCAACGACGATCGACGAATCGATTCCTCCGGAGAGAAACGCTCCGAGCGGCACATCCGAGATCATGCGCAGACGCACGGATTGGCGAAGCAAATCCTCCAGCCGCGCAATCGCGTCCTCGTCTGAACCCTCGAAGGGATTGAGCACTCCGGACTCCGCGACTTCACGCGCTGACCAATACCGCACAGGATGCGGCACGGTTCTCCGGCAATCTGGGTCCGGATTGAACGAGACGCGTGAACGAGCCAGATCCGGAGTGACCGTCAACATGCACCCGCCCGGCAATTTGTAAATGTTCTCGAATATGGAAAGTGGAGCGGGCACATAGCCGGTGCGAATAAAGGAGAGGAGCGCGGACCGGTTCACTCGTGATTCAAATCCCCCGACCTGCCTGAGGGCCTTGAGTTCGGAACCGAAGCAGAATACGCCGCCGGCCCAGCCGTAATAGAGAGGTTTGATGCCGACTCTGTCTCGCACCAAGTGCAGAACCCGACTTTCGCGATCCCACAGTGCAAAGGCAAACATCCCGACGAACCGCTGGACAGCCTTCTCGATGCCCCACCGTTCGAACGCCGCGAGCATGACCTCGGTGTCCGAATGCCCGCGGAAGGTCTCTCCCGAGACCTCCAGTTCGCTTCGCAATTCGGAAAAATTGAAAATCTCGCCGTTGAAGACGATGACGAAGCGTCCACCGGCGGACAGCATCGGCTGATGGCCCTCGGGAGAAAGATCGAGGATGGACAGTCTCGCATGGCCAAGCGCCGTGCCGACCGCCCGATCCTCCCATACGCCCGAATCATCGGGCCCCCTGGTCCGCAACGACGCCACCATCCGCCGCACGGTCGCAGCGTGTTCGCCGTCGGCCGGGCCAGCGATTCCAGCTATTCCACACATCGTGTTCGCAAGGACATATTGGGGTATCTGTCGTGGAAGGTCTTATCCCCTCGCACGATACGGCACAGGGACCTGGGCGAGTTCCGAATAGAGATCGCAGTATCGCCGGATGATTTTCGGAAGCGCATAGACGGTTTCAATCCGCTCACGCGCAGCCCGGCCGAGTTGCTCTCGTGCCGAGGCGCCGCGACCGATAAGCTCCATCAGCGCTTCTGCAAGCGCCGATGGATTACTCGGGGGGACGATCAATCCGGTGTCGCCGACGATCTGCCGTGTATCTCCAACATCGGTCGATACACAGGGGATGCCACAGGACATGGCCTCTCCCAATATATTGGGAAACCCCTCTCCGAATGCCGAGCTCAGGCAGAGTACATCCGCACCCGGCAGCAACGACGCCACATCACTTTGATACCCAAGGAGGCGAACCATCCCGTTGAGCTTTCTCGTGGCCACTTCGGACGCAAGTGCTTCGGTATCTTTGCCGATTAACATAAACAGGACATGGCGCGTAACAGACGCGACCTGCCGGGCCGCGTCCAGAAATGTGGCATGGTCCTTCATCGGATCGACGCGCGCCACGAGGGCGATGACCACGGTGTCATCCGGCACATCCCATTGCATCCGGAGCTTGGCTCGGAGAGAGGGATTTGGACGATAGCGCTCGATATCGAATCCATTCGGAATAATCTCCCACCTGCGCGGATGATAGCCCAACTGCTCGTGGTACGATCGTCCCGCCTCACTGTTCACCACGACGGCTACGGGCATGGGGGACAGCCGAGCCAGCATTCGCCTGATCCATCCGGTCAATGGCGAATACTGGGTCAGGTCCATGTCCGAACAGCGCACATTCCAAACCAAAGGTGGAGTGCCGCACAGCCTGACCGTCACCGTGCTCAGGAAATCGGCATGATACAGCCAGCTTTGTACGATGCTCGGCTTGATCGTCTTGAGCAAGGCTCGCAAGCGCGGGACCGTTGAGAAGGATGGCCGCCCTCGCCTCATTCCCAAGCTGTGGACCGGAATTCCCTGAGATTCAATTGTTTCTCCAAGCGTTCCACGGTCGGTCAGCGACACGACCGTGTTGGAAAATTCTCTTGCATTCATGCCTCCAACCAGCTTCATCAACATCATTTCAGCTCCGCCCGCATCGAGATCGGAAATGATGTGAACGATGCGGATCATGCAACGGTATGATCCCCGGACTTGTCTGCGCCGGACGGCCGGTTCAGTATGTCACGCCATAAGAGGGAGCCATGCTTGGAGACCTGCCCTCTCGAAAATCCCTGCAGAGCGGGGGCAATCCGGTGCGCCCCCCATAACAGGCAAAACAAGAGGAGCGGATAGATGTGCGCGGTATGCCGAAACGGCTCAACGAGGCGGACACTATACAGATAGGCGGCATGCCAAGTTCCCAGAAGCGAAAGAACCGGCACCCACCAATAGTCAGGGCGCTTGAGTAAATTTACCCAACCAACGGCCATACAGGCCAGGGACAAGGCGATGATAACAAGCGGCACCATCTCAAGATGACGACTCATGGCCCGGATCCCGCTTGCCTGCTGCAAAAAGATGAGATTCTTCAGACCGGGCGTGTGAGATGCGCTCATGTAGAGGGTCGATTCAATCCAGCCCTTGATCTGGCCGTAGATCAGTTGCGGGACGGTGTGCAGCTTGAACAGATAATCCGAGTATTTGAGCGGCGGTCCGGCATAGGGGCTGATTTCAAACTCCTGTGCGGATGGAAATCCTTCGGTGCCCATGCGATCAGGAAACTCCATGTTGGCGTTCCACCTGGCATATCCGTACGATGGCCACGATGGATCCCCATGGACTTTGTACATACCGTAGAGATGTGGGAGAAACATGCCTATGGCTATTGCCGTTGCCAAGGCTAGACGCGGCCATTTCCAGTGACTCGGCTGCACCGGTCGTAGCCCACGTCGTGTCCGCCAGACATTCAACACCCAGGCGCCCCAGATCAATGGGAGCACAAAACTAAAAGACGTCGACTGTGTCAATCCCATTCCTCCAATGGACAAGCCAAGCCATACAGAAGCCAAGGGTCCGCGTGCCCACAGCCAGATGCCCAGTACGGTGAGCAGAAGTAGTGTCAGACCTTCCAGACGTAACCCCCTCACGGCCTCGTGCACCCAAGCCGGACTCAACGCCAGCGTCCATGCGATGAGGACGCCCCATGCCCATTGACTCGTCAAGACCCAAAAAAAGAACCCGCTTGCCGCAATGAGACAGGTAGATGTCCAAATGGTATAGAGTATGACCGCTGGCGCACTTTGCCCCCAAACTCGAAACCATCCATCCAGAAGGGCCACATGCAGCGGCTCCCGTTCATTGAATGTTGCAGAATAGAACCCATGGTCGGTCGTAAACCACTCAAAGACCTTGGCATATGACCAGTACTTCTGGGCGTCCGGTTCCAGGGGAAGCGCACGAACCATGTCGAAGAGTTCCCATCGGATCGCAAACCCGACCATGGCAGCCAAGAGAATGCCGCCCGTCCCTGCGAGAAGTCGCCAGGCATCGGATGTTCCCTTCTGGCAGATCACCTGCCAACTCCATCCGAAAAATCCAATACCTAGTGCTGCCGCCAGAGGCCACGGTGACGGCAATCCTCGATCTGACGGAAACCAGGCCGCGGCAAACCTGTCCAGTACGAGTTGATCCGCAGTCCACGTGTTGGACGAAGCAACCAGGATTTCGGCCGGGCCATGGGCAGATTTTTCAAGCACACCTCCGTCGAGATCACCTAGACTGATCTCTTCGCGGAAGGGTCCATCGGCATAGGTCACCGAAAGAGCACCGGGTGTGAATGCCCAAACTCGAATTTTGTGCTTGCCTGGACCGGATCCCGGCAAGGCAAGACGAAGTGCACCACTCTGACCGGCGTCAAGATACCATCCATAACGGCCCCAGTGACCGCCTTCCTGATCGAGCAACCAGGACGATTGTTGCGGTTGAACATCCGTCAGGCGCAGATCGACGCCAACGCTTTTGGTCTCTTCAAATGCTTGCCTTGAATCCACCACGAACTTACTTCCGGTCACAGCCAACAAGACCCCTCCGGCCATGAGCAGCACCCAGCTGATCCATGAATACCGTGAATACCGTTTGCGTTCCGTCGTCATGATGATTTCTCCAGAACAACCATCATGCGGAACCCCAGCAAGCGGCCCAGGACTTGAAGCACCCTCTCAACAGCAAGGACCGGCCGTACCAGTGAGACAGGCAAGAGAGACGGATGCTCGAATCCTCCGCTGAGGGGATAAGCGAAAAATGCCAACCGGCGATGGAACAGCTTTTTGTACTGCGGATACAGTCTGGCAAACTGGTCGCCATGCCGTTCGAACAGGAGCGTCGCAATGGCCTGGTTGGCATCGAACGGTCGCCGATCGGCCGACGGAGGATGCATCGCGAAGGGGTCTGCCGACAAATCGACGGGTTCGGAGTGGAGAAAATGATAGACGGGCCAGGACAGCATGGAAATATATGGATCCATGATGACGAGCCGCCCTTCAGGTTCCAGCACCCGAAGTGACTCGTCAAAAAACAGTCTGACGTTTTCGAGATGATGAAGCGTATCGAATAAGACGACGTTGGCGAAACTCTTCGAGGCAAACGGAAGCGATTGTGCATCCGCCACCGCATCGAGCCATGGCAAGGCTACAATATCCGTACACAGCGCGCCGGGAAAGAATTCTTTCAGGTTGCCGGTCCCGCCTCCGACTTCCAGCGTTCGTCCGGTTCGAAGCCACGCGATAATTTCGCGGTACCATTCGGTGTACAAGAGACGAAGAATCGGCTTTTTCTCCCACACCGCGTGATGCTGCCGCAGGATATCGTCTGACATTACACAGCCTTCAGCCTGAAAAACCCATACACTGTCATCTTCAGCAAAAGCCACCCGTGCGCAAACCGGCGGATGTTAGTGGTCCCGTACGTCCGGTCCTGATAGCGAATCGGCACCTCCAGAATTTTCAGATTGAGCTTCGCGGCTCCAAACAATAGATCGAAATCTCCGAAGGGATCGAAGTCGCCGAAATAAGACCGGTTGGCGGCAATGCGCTCGTAGTCCTCCCGAAACAGCACCTTCGTCCCGCACAGGGTATCCTTGATCCGCTGATTGAGCAGCCAAGAGAAAGCCATGCCGAAGAATTTGTTGCCTGCCAGATTTAAGAGCCGCATCGCCTGAGATTCCATTGGATACACGAGCCGGCACCCGTTGATGAACTCACCCTTCCCTCGGACAAGCGGCTCGTAGAATTTCGGAAGATCCTCCGGGGGCATCGTCAAATCCGCGTCGAGAATCATGAGGATCTCGCCGCTCGCGTGGGCAAATCCTTTGCGCACGGCGTCCCCTTTTCCTTTGCCGTCTTGCATAAGCAGCACGATATCCTTGTCGGCATTCGCCCGCATCACGCGCGTGACCTCCTCGACCGTGCCGTCGGAAGAATGTCCATCCACAAAGATGATCTGCTGACGAGAGCCGAACACCGGAGTACGTGTGATCGCCGCTTGGATGTTTCCGCACTCATTCCGGCAGGGAATCACAATAGTCACCGACCGTTCCCTTGAGTCTGCGACGGCTCGTGGGCGCGCGACGACATAGTGGGACAAACAGAGTTTATTGAGGCCGGGAATGAATGCGAGATAGCGATTCAGGATTGTAGCGATGAGCGGAACGTACTTTGGACACAGGAGACGCCGCTCCGTCTTCACGACCTCAAAATCCGACAGGGCGAGCAAGTTTTCGATATCCGACGGTGACAGCCAGCTCTGTGCGAGTTGCGGCATTTTCATGCGAAGGGCTTCCGCAAGGTTCAGCACCGGCTCCCATAGATGGTTGTAGTACGCGACGATGATGCGCGTTCTCGGCGTGCAGCAGGACTTCAATCGCCTGAGCGCTTCCTGGATATCCAGCAGATGTCCCACGACGTCCGACAGAATGATCACATCGAACGTTTCGTCGATATCCAGGCGCTCCGCATCGCCGACGCGAAACTCCAGCTGCGTATACCGACGACTCGCCTCTTTCACCATGGACTCGCTCAGATCGATTCCCAAGCCTCTGGCCGGCTTCACCGCGGCCAGCAGGTCCCCCAATCCCGACCCGATCTCGAGCACGCGAAGCCCTTCGGGAACGAGAAAGCGCAGGAAGCGCTTATGGTCTTCATAGTAGTAATCGGCACGTTCCAGCCAATAGGCGCGGTCCGCGGCTAAGCGATCGAACCATTCTCTGATCGTATCTTTTTTCCCTCCTCCACGAGATTTCGTCATGTGCTGGAGGCTTCCTCTCCGTTTCCTCGACTCAAGGTATTCAGCGCCGTGATCGTCGCAGTGACCAGCCGCTCGACGCTGTAATGCTCGACGATCCGCTTCCGCACCATGACACTCATTTCATGCCGTTGACCATCCTCCCGACTCAGTATAGTGAGCCAGGCATGGACAAGCGCGCCGGCATCGTCTCGGGCGACGACGATCCCGGTATCGCCGACAATCTCCTTCGCATCACCCACATCGGTGACGACACAGGCAACTCCGCATGCCATGGCCTCTCCGATCACATTGGAAAATCCCTCTCCATACGACGAACACGATGCCAACACATCCAGGGCATTATAGACAGCTTCCACGTCGTCCTGTGCGCCGACCCACATCAGCCGTTGCCCGAGATGGGCGTTGTGGCTGAGTTCCATCAACTCGCGCTTGTACTCTTCCGGACCATCGCCGACACACACGAATCTGACATGTGGGCTGCCCTGGGCAAGCAATCCAGCCGCCTTGATGAACACCCGGTGGCCTTTCATGGGATCGAGCCGGCCCACAAGGCCGACGACTCGCTCATGTGAGGCGACTCCCCACTGTGCCCGCATCTTGTCCCGAAGCTCGGGATTCGGACGGAATCGCTGGGAGTCGATCCCGTTCGGAATCACGATCATCTTGTGCCGTGGAAATCCCTTGCGGAGGGCGGTCGTCAAGCCCGCCTGTGAGTTCACAATGATAATGTCTGCAAACCGTGAAAGGAGTGTCTCGATCCAAGACTGAATTTGATCAATTCGCCCATATTGCTCCAACTGCATGTCTGACGCCCGGACCCCCCAGGCAATTTTGACTCGAGGACAAAACGGCTTTATCAGTACGGTCAAAATATTTGCGGTTGACAGGTAGCCATGAAGGATCGCCGGCTCCATCTGCCGGATTGCCTTGACCAGGCGAACAACAAATCCCGCGACATTCCACCGCGAAAGTTTGTCAAGAGATTGGAGTGGCACCCCAACCGACCGCAGGTCTTGTGCGAGTGATCCATCGGGATAGAAGGTCACCACAGACACAGGCGTTTTGCGACTCCAGAGGGCTTTGGCCAGGCCGATCAGCTGGCGCTCGCTGCCGCCGTAATTCAGCGAACGGGTTAGAAAAATAATTCGATCCATGGACCAAGGAGTTGCATCTGGATGAGGAATCTGGAAACCCTTCCCGGATGGATATCAATAGGGCTTTCAGAAAGGATCACAATGATCGGATCGCCGGTGTCGACGCTTAGGCAATGAGCTCTGTTTCTGATTCTTCTTTGAAGAGCCCAGGCGAGCCGGAGAGCCGCGCATAGCGGGAGCAGAATGCTTCAATTGATTGGGAGAGACCGAGATGGGCGCGACAGAACCTGGCGCCAGAACATCCAAGCTCTTTACCTTGCTCGGGCATGGATAGGATCCGACTGACTGCATGAGCAAGGGCCGCAGCATCCTTGTTCGGGACCAACAGTCCATGTCCCACCTTACGAAGCAGTTCCGTTTCGCAACCGGTGTCAAAACCGACCACCGGCAGCCCCATAGCCATGGCCTGATAGCTGCAGAGATTCTCCGCTTCATAGATCGCGGATCGCACATAGACATTGGCTGCGCTATAGAACGGTAATGGGTCAGCGCGAAATCCGATCATATGCACATGCTTCTCCATGCCAAGATCCTTGGAGCGTGCCTCCAAGAGAGGGCGTTGATCCCCCTCTCCAAGCAGCACCCAATGCAGGTTCGGCCATCGCTCGACGAGCGGAGGGAGGGCTTCCAGCGCAAGATCATGACCCTTGGATGGGTGCAGCCGGCCGACAGACAATGCAATCAAAGCCTTTTCATCCAATCCAAGCATACTTCTCACAGCATAATAATCGTGCTCTCGGGTACGGAGTGCGTCGTCGATTGCCCTTTGATCAACCACCCCTCGGATTTCTCCTGTCTTATCAGGCGGAACCTTCACACTTCGAAGTTCCTCAAGACTGGCGCCAGTGAAAAAATAATCCACGCGAGGATGGATTCTTCGGTAAAACCCAGGCATCCAGGAAAATCCGGCGTCCACCATTTGGGAAAACAGACAGGGCACGCTGTGAATGAGCGGTGTGCCGAAAATCCGTTTCACCAGCACACCGGAGGTAAAGCCATAGAAGGTGTGAGTGTGAACGACATCCGGACGGAATTGTCTCATCGAGTGTATGATCCGAGGAATGGACGAGGCTTGACAGCCCAAATGCCAGGTTGCGGAGAGCAGCTTGCGAAGCGGAACCAGTCGATGCCTCACGAAATCGTGATAGATCCCGGTTCGTAATGCCCGGAGCATCACCGACTCGGTGACGTTCTGATACACACCGGCAGCCTCAAGTCTCTCTGCGTACACATAATCTCCCCCATCAGGATTGATGGTCACGATCCGATGAGTAAAATGGCGGGGATCGGAAAGCCGGACAATATCCCACACCCAGCGCTGAGAACCGCCCCAGCTCAACCCATCGATGAGATGCAGCACCCGGACGGGTTCTTCCGAACTCTTCTTTAGGCTCGTTTCCACCGCGCCAACGTTTCGATTTGATTGAACAGCATCACAATATCCTGTTTACTCAGAAGCATGGTGTCATAGAAAGATGTCCCTGCGAGACGGACATAGATGCCCAATACCGTCATTGTTCCGAGCAGTTGCGTGAGGGCCAGCGCCCATGCCGCTCCCAGTTGTGCCCCGATGGGAATGAGCCACAGGCTCAATACTAAGCAAGTGACGGCATTTGCTCCTGCCAGCAGCGAAAGCAGTCCGGGCCGCTCAAGTTGGCCCAGCAAATACGGACTGAGCACCATGGCGAGACCGACGAACGCTGTACCCACCAGTAAGACACAGAACACCTGCGTGGCCTCAGTATAAGCCTTTCCAAACAGTAAGACGATGACCCATGGCGCCAGGAAAATACCGAGCGGTAATACCCCCCCTATACCGGTTGTAACGAAGCGCAAATATCGGTTCATGGATGCTTTCGCTTCCTGTGCCGGCAGCATGGACATTTTCCGATAAATGGCATCCTGGAACGCCTGCATGGGGAGCAAGACTCGCTCTGCGAGCTGCTGAGCAACTGAAAAGATCCCCACTGCGACGGGACCGTGAAAAGCATTCAACAAAAACACTGGGATCCGCATCCACAGCATAGTGGACAAAGAACCTGGATACCCTCTCAATCCGAATGACAGCATTTGGGTTGTCAGGATTCGAAGAGACCCCTTCTCCTGCCCATGCCGCAACTCGAATCGGCCGGCAAGTACAGCCATGACTAGACTTTGCAGCAACATGACGAGGAGATAAATCAGCACGGCTGATCCCACACCCGCCGACAGCCCTACGACAAAAACGATCACCAACAACAGTTGCAGTGGACTCATGACGAGTTGGACGGCGTTTAAGACCTGGATATTCCCCATTCCGATCATCAAGCTGTTCCAGAACCCGGCATACAAGGTGAACGGCAGCACTGCAAATGCGGCAAGCTGCCATTCCCGCGGAAAGTTTGGCATCAGCCTTTCGCCGGCAAAGAATAACACCGACCCTCCGATGCCGGTCAGACATGCCCATAGCAACCAGACACCTCGGATCAATACGGCGTGGACATTTGCCGCACTGTCACGTTGCCTACCGGCAAATACGTTGGCGCTCTGGGAAAGACCCAGATCTCCGAGGACGGTCAGCACCGACACCATGGCCTGAAAAAGAAAATATTCCCCTCTACCTTGGGGCTCGAGATATCGAGCCAAGAGGATCACGGTGACCACATTAACCAGGTTGACGGTGAGTCTCGCTCCAAAACCGATGAGGGAGAGTTTCAGGGTAGACACGTCAATCCTTCACCCCCACGAAATAGAATGCATCGGCGGTGATTCTGAGCCTTGAGTCCCGTCGAATGGGGAAATCGAGATATTTCAAGGGCCATACAAGGACGCTCACGAACGGCCGACACAAGACCTTGAGATATCGCGTGGGCACGAAATAGGAGATGTATTCCACCATGAATGGCCCCAGGAACGACGAAGGGCCGGCACTCACTCCTCCACCGACCTTTCTAAACTTTGAAAAGAGGATCTCCAGTCCGCGATCAGTGAATCTAAAATAGTCATGTTCATCGTGAATGACATTCATAAAAGGGACATTCACGAAGATCTTCCCACCAGGTCGTAGGACACGGAACATTTCTTCTGCGACCTTCCACGGCCGCTGAACATGTTCAAGCACAGCATTGCTATACACGGCATCGAGTGACTGATCTGCAAAGGGCAGTTGATGCCCATCGGCGACGACGTCGATGTGTTTTCTGATTGAGACATCCATATGGATCATTTGAAGCCCAGGAACCAGCGACTCGTCGAACTGCCCGATACCGGAGCCCAGGTTGAGGACCGTCATGTCCCCCGTACATTCGTTCACATATGTGAACAGGGAACGATCGATCCATGTCGTGAGTGGGGGGTTGAATCCCAGGATTGGACGGAGTGCCCGGCGTAACCAGGACAAGGACTGCGGAGCATGGACGTGTGACTGTTTTGGCTCGAACTCACGTCGAAATATGGATTCTGGCGTGAGGAGCACCGGAATCCCATCGCACACTGGGTATTGCTGAGAGCATACCTTGCAGACAACGGATCTCTTCCCAAAATGCAATGCACTGCGGCAATGTGGACAGGCCAGGATGGAATGCAGAATTTCCGGTTTCATACCGTGGCTTCGCGCGTCATCACAAATATAAAGATCATCAATCGGTTGAACACGCGCCACTATATACCTGCTATTCCTGTGACCGAGAACCGCGGGCTCGCATTTCTTAGGCGAGGTGAGCCATTATGGGCTTGACCAAGGCAACCGGCGGATGACAAGAATAGCAACGTCCGTCACTAGGGCCAAATGCTATGAGAACAATCGATCAATTTCCTGCACCCATCTCACCGGACGGGTATCGTAGGGCTGACGAATCTCGATCGCTCAACAACCAACAGATTCAAGACGCCCTCGACTTTTGTCACGATCATGGCATTACGGAGTTTGTCCTGGCCGTTCCGTTTGACGTACCTCTCGCCGACATCTGCACCTTGCGAAAGGATTCAAGAGTTGTTGGACTCATCGTGGCGAAGCCTTCCCAAGAGGTTCGGTCGACCTATAATAACTGGATGGGATGCTACCTCCCCGATAGCTACACATGGACCTTGCCACCGCAGTATGCCAACACCATTGTATTCGTAGGAACACGAAGTCGAATCACATTCCGCATGCTCAAATCGTCGGCGCGGCACGGCATCAGACGAATCGTCTGCTGCACCCCCATGGCGTGGGTCAATCTATCAATCGTATATCTCATCATCTGTCGCATCTGCTCCTATGCCGCGGCAAAGACGGAACGATTTTCTAAGCCGGTAACTCCACTGTTCAATACGTTCTTCAACACGTTCTTCACTACGTTCAAGGTGTTGAACACCTCCAGAGTCCTGTTGCCAAAGCGGCTCTACACGCGGTTTTTGTCCAAAGCGCAAGAGTTCGCGGCCAGTCGCGTTGAGGCAATCCCGGGACGCGTGGTGCTCATCAATTCTGCACTGGCGGCCGGTGGAGCTGAACGGCAGGTCGTCTCGACGCTGCAGGGTCTTCGCGAAAAGCGGCTGGAAGCCACCCTGCTGTGCGAAGATCTCTATAGCCGATCGGGACATGATTTTTTTCTTGGAAAAGTACAAAAGTTGGATATCCCGGTCCGAGAGGTACGCCGCGGAGTCAAACCGATGCAATATGTCGAGAGACTGTCTCGCTTTCCGGATCTGCTTCATCTGTTGAACAAAATGCCCTGCGCCCTTCGAGACGATGTAATTGACCTCTACATGGAGTTTCGAATCCTGAAGCCTGAAGTGGTGCATGCCTGGCAAGACAGTACAAGTATCAAAGTCGGAATGGCGGCAACGTTGGCCGGCGTACCCCACATCGTTCTGTCATCGCGCAATGTGAGCCCGCCGCATTTCGCCTATCATCAGGACTACATGAAGCCGGCGTACCAAGCGCTCTCGGAATTCGATCAGATTGTGTTCATCAACAACAGCCGTGCCGGGGCCGAGGACTATGCCAGATGGCTCGGCATCCCCTCGTCTCGCTTCACCCTGGTGCGCAACGGCCTCGATTTGACCGCCCTGCACAGGGCGAAGCCGGAAGAAATCGCGCGTTTCCGAGCTCATCTGAAGATTCCCCCAGGCGTACACTTGGTCGGATCGGTATTCCGATATTGGCCGGAAAAGCGCCCGCTCTTATGGATTGAAATGGCCGCAAAGATCGCCTCGCAAGCTCCGGACGTCCACTTCCTTATCGTGGGATGGGGGCCTCTTCGCTCCGAGATGGAACGCATGATCGACAAGCTCGGTCTTGGAACGCAATTCCACCTGGTAGAGGAACGGAGCGACATCGCCACGCCGGTCTCGTCAATGGATGTCTTCGTGCTCACCTCGGAGTACGAAGGAACACCCAACGTCGTGATTGAAAGCCAGCAACTTGGCGTGCCGGTGGTGGCAACAAAAGCCGGAGGAACAGGTGAAGCGATGGCGCCTGGGATTACCGGGTGGATCGTTGATCCGCCGACTCCTGCTGCGTTGGCAGCACAGGTCCTCAGCGTATTGAACAATGGGCAGGCATTGGCCATAGCCAGGGCCACGGGTCCGGAATTTGTCAGGTCCACATTTGGTATCGAGCGCATGGTTCGAGAAACGCTAGCGGCCTACCGGGTTCCTGCTTTCACCCAAGATCTCGTTGAACCGAACCTCGTACACAACGCTCGCGCTTCCGAGGAGCGACGAGATCGAGCGACGCGATTCGATCGACCAGCGTTTACCGAGAATCATATAGCCCGTGTAGAATAATCCCATCGGGTCCGCGTTGAGCACTTCCATACCGTGCTCACGAAAGTGCTTCACCCATCGGCGCCGGCTAAACGTCCAGATTTCAGTCAAGGCATTGCCAAATTCGCCATGCCGCGGAGGAATCGCATGCCCGCCGGTCGTCCGGACTATGCTCCAAACCACACCGGCGATTCTCACCAGTTCGTGCACAGACACACTCCGCGGAATCAACCCAGGCGCCAACATGCGCCAGCGCTGCAACAGATCCGCATAATTGGCTACATTCGACCAAAAGCGCCAAACCCCGGTCGGCATCACATGAACGCAATATCCTCCAGGTTTCAACACCCGGCGACTTTCACGGTGAATCTGACCCAAGTCCAGGATATGTTCTAGCGCGTTGGATGAAAATACGATATCGAACGTGTGATCCGCGAATGGGAATACCCTTCCATCGTATTCGGCGACGGGAAAGACGCGGTCAACTTTGTAATGGGATGTGGCAACGTCTATTGAGCTGACATCGAAACCACGTTGGGACAAAAGTTCGGCTTGATACCCAGTGCCGCCTCCGATTTCCAAGATGGAGGCTCCATCTCGAAAGTGTTTGGCAATGACATCGATTTCATAATTTCGTTCGATATGGAGAAACTCCGTCGAAAACATCTATCAAGATTCTATGACACAACGGGATAAGATCGGAGATGGTCAGCCCCTTCGAGCCGTATGCTTGTGTCCCATCCGGAGTAGCGCATGACGGATCCTGTTCAGTTTCGACAATGCGCCCCGCATGGTCGACGTGACGGAGCGTGGAGGCCGAGGACCGACAGCGCCACCTCCTGCCTGCCGTTCAATCTGCACCAGATTCCTGTAGGCATCATAGATGTCCGTTGGACTCTTGACCTGAAGACCAATTGGCGAGCTTTCCCCGTAATTCGCATAGTATTGGTTTTTTGGCCTGGGAACTGGAGTGAACTGCGGTACCGTCACGATGATGGGAGCCGGCTTCTTGTCCGTCGTCAGACCTTTTCCCCAACCTGGATGCCCCGAGACAGGCCCGGTGACGAGCCACCCCTCCGGCTCGAGCAGATCGTGATATAGACCGTAGCACAGGGGAGAAATGCCCGCTGCCGCTTCGCGTGGAAGGCATAATTTATACTCGCCCGCGTGAGACGTAATCGCCAGGTAGGAAATTGGATCGGAATCCCATAAATGAGTGACGATTATTCCCGGATTCCTCATGTTTCGTAATGACTCGTACGGATCCTCCACCCTGACGGATACGGTGATCGCGGACCTGTACCGTTCAGCAGCGCGAGCGTAGAGGGTCTTCAACTCCCGAATCATTCCGAGCGGATTCACCCGCTGTATGGCACGGCTGCCCCACTCCTCCGACTTCAGCACCAGACGCTCGGCATCGTCAAGCACTTCGGGCCACCCCCAAGTCTGTCTCTCGAAATCCTCAAAAATATCCAGTCGCTCGGTCACCGGATAGATGAGGATAGGAGAAAGGTTCAACCCGATCTCATGCTCAATGGCAAACTCCAGGTTGGAAGCCAATTCCACCATGTTCGACTTGCAGATGATCATTCCCACGGAAAACACACGTCTGGGAGCATCGTGCGTGGACATAGCGCGCAGCACATTGCTCAAGACGGAATCATAACTGGCGCCGGCGCGGATTTTCTCAAACGTGTCCTTGGCAAAACTATCGACGGAAATGCTGGCATTGACCCGAGGAAACTTGTCAAGCTTCTCCAATTCGCGCACCGTCAGCATCGTTCCATTGCTGGTAAATCCGAACGTCAGGTTTGGATTGTCCTTGGTCCGAAAATTATCGATAAATTCCCTGAAGCGCTTGATCAAATAGGGCTCTCCGCCATGCCAGATGAACTGGTAGAGAAACGGCACGTGCGCCAAGACATCCGGTACCGTCTCCGGTCGATGCTGAACGCGCATCAGCCGGACTGTGTTCTGGCTGCAGGCTGGACAATCGATATTGCAGTCAGCCGTCGAAATCAGCGAGATCATGCTCGGCTTCGCAGCCATCTGTTCCTCGCCCGCTCGATAATCTTTATAGGCCTGTAGCAAATTACGCCCCGACGCTGAATCGGATACAAGGCCGTGAAGCGTGACGGTAATCTCAGCTGCCCTCAACTCGTAACGCCGACCGTTCATAGCCGGATTGCTGTTGTCCGACGTCGAAAAATAAAGATACCGTCCCCACACGGAATAGCGACCAGCCCCGATATGCCGGATGTCGTCGTGGAGGGCATCCGGAATAGGTAGAGGGTCATCATCCTCGCATAGGATAACTGGAGTCGGGTTGTTCTTGACTGCCTTCTGGAACCATTCCGGAATCAACGTGTAATAGCAGTGACCGCTTTCCGGTAAGAAGTCTGCAGACCACGTGAATTTGGGATACTGGCCATTGCTCCAGCGATACGACATACACTCATGGCATGGATACCCTTGCAAATCACCCGTAGCGTTTCGGTGTCGCAGCTCGCGAAACTGCTTCCCATTCCAGATTTCCTCGATCGTTTGCTCATTCGTGTTACCCAATGGCTTTCCGGTATTGCCGTACCCCGCCCAAAAACAGCAGGGAACGACCTCTCCCGTCAAATCGATAATCATCTGCTGCCAGGGATAGGCGCAAATGTTGTCAGTAGACGAACCCGGAACAGCACCGCTGTTGCCGGCTTGATCGGTTCTGCCGATCTCCGTTGGCATGTTTGCATCACTCATTTGAGCACTCGCAGTCCCTGTAATCCATCTAGTCTATTTTCGGCACGATACGAACAACACCAGTGAACCCAAGTCATCATTGCTCAATGCTTGAAACCGGGGGGCAAATGTCTCACGAATCTCCGGAGTGATCCCCCTGTAAGCATGGTGCTTGGGCAGAAACATCTCATCGTTGAAATACACCACAGGCACATCTTGCTCGGAGAGTGCGTGCGTATCACAAAAACCCTGCTTGTCGAATGCCTTCAGAAAATCGACCTTTCGCCATCGGTTTTGATAATACTTCATGGTACTGGGCGTCCATCGCTTGCGCCACTCCTCATCACTGTACGCTAGAAATGCAAATGGATTGTAGGGACCGTCGGTGTCTTTAAAAGGCTCATGGGACGCAAGATCGACAGAATGCAGCATCAGCCCACCCGGACTGAGGATGCGGTGCATTTCGGCGATTGCTTCCGCGGGCTTCTCGACATGCTCCAGGACTGAAAACGAAAAGATCTGATCCACACTTCCGGTTTGCAGAGGGTAGCTATTGACGCCGGCAACGGCAAACTGCAGCGGGAACTCACGTGCGTTTCGTTCCGAATCAGTAGCATTGATAATTGAGAGGCCGCGCGTCGTATCCATCCAAGGATAAAACTCTCTCGCCATACGCCAGACGCTTCTCAACAGATTCTCATTCCACCATTCCTGCGAGGGAAACGCGTCGAGGCCGATATATGTTCGTGCGCCAGCCATCAACAACAGCAGCCCCAAAGCGGCGCTCCGTCCCGGGCCGATCTCGACAATAATCTTGTCTTTTAAACTCTCCTTCCGCTCCGTCAGCCACCATTGCAGCGTGTTGGAGGTGCGTATGACTCCGACCGATCCACCGTAAATCGACGATTGCTGTTTGAGCAGTTCACAGAGAACGTGTTCTTTCGAGTCAAAGAGGGGATCGTGATAGAAGAAGGTCGTGTCGCGGGTATAATTCAAGAAGAAATCGAGAACCGGTTCCTGTTCGCCGGTCTTGTTCAACTCCACTAACGCTTCGACGGCTATCGGCAGGGCATAGCCGTTCAGCCGTTTGGGATCCGCCAAGGAAATTCCATAGCGTCTGCCGTTCGACCTGGGATCGGAATTGTCGCTGGAAGCGAATATGACGCCGCTTCCCCAGTGAGAATACCGCCCCTTGCCGTCCCCGGCAATATCCGCATGAAGCGCGTGCCGGGGTCCCAATAGCCGATCCTCCTCGAACAGGAGCAGCGGTGAACGATTGGGAGTCTCGGAGGCATCGGCGACATGGGAGAACTTTGGAAAATCGAATGCAAATGCATGTCCATCGACGTGCCGAATCTGCCGGGGTTCAATGATCGAAATCGAATCGGACATCGCTGATGGAGAACTGGTCGTCGAGGCTGCCGGTGGACTTAACCAACTCCGTAATTTCGCAAGTCTCTCGCGCATAGATTGCCAACGATTCAATCCACTGAATCCTGACTCGTCTCGCTCGTATTCCCGTACCCGCACCGTTGCAGGAGCCGTTCGGCGACCTTCTCAGGTGCCAGATATTGTTCGGCATAGTCCCGGCTCTCGCGGGCCATCTGTTCCAGAGACGCACGGTTTTGTTCGACGGCAAGCAGATGCTGAGCGACGTCCTCTTTGGTCACAGCAGTAAATCCGGGAAATGGCTTCGGGTAATATGGCGCGAAAATCTCGTTGCGAAAGTTGCATAGTACGGGCCGGCCCAGTGCGTACGCGTCCGTCGTCACCATGCCGGGAACAGAAGAGCCGAACTGATCGCACACGAGATCCGCGGCCGACATGGCTTCATAAAATTCGTGCATCGGCATTTCCTGCAGCCATCTCGTGCGCGCGCCGATGTTGAGTTCTTTGATCAGGTGCCGGGCAGATCCCACGTCCTGCCCCTTTTCGATCAACGTGAGTTCTCCCTTGCCCCCCCGACGAACGTATTCCGCGAATCCGGACAACAGCACGTCGGTTCCCTTGAAATCGATCTGTCCAAAGCCTTGATGACATTCCGCTCTGAACACGATGCGACTTCCCCCAAGAATGCGCAGCGTCGGCCCTTCTCCCAGCGGGCGAGGTTTCAATCCATGAACGTTTGAAAGGTGCAGCGGCATACGTTGTTCATCGGTGACACCGATCGCGTCGAGCAAACCGTCCCCCTCGGGGACCGCACCTCGGGGTACGGTGCAGACGATTCGGGCGGACGCAATGCCGTTTCGTTGCCTGGATATCAGATCGGTCATTCGGCGAATTTGCCGACGCCCTTGAATCGAACGGGAAAACTGTTTGCTCCAGCTATGAGACATGGACAGGACTGAACAAAAGTTCGAGTAATAGGACAGATCTGATCCGGTGAGAAATACGACATGAGGAGCTTTCAGGTAGGATGATAACGCCGGGCCGACATCGTTGAGCACGACCAGGTCGACATGCTCGGTCAATTGATGCAACACGTCATCCAGAGCGCCTGTGTCGCATGCAATGTCCTCATCCGTCACATGCGAATAGTCAAGAATCCACGACGGATACCCATTGCGCCTGTACTCCGCAAACCGAGTTTCGGGCCTGTGCAGCAGGTCTCGACGATTGACCAGCAAGATGACATTGTGCCCCAAAGTCCTGAGGCCTTCGGCGAGCAGCAATGGTGAATTATTGGTATTACCGAAAATGACGATTTTCAATTTCTCTCCGTAGAATGATGGACTTCACACGTCTTCGCACCGCCAATACAGAATTGAAGCCGACCAGATTCAGAGTGCGGAGCGCAGGGCACTGACCACCCAATCCACATGCTCGTCCGGCATTGTCGGATAGAACGGCAAAGACAGGGTTTGGTCGCCAATGCGCTCCGCGATCGGGAAATCACCGGCACGATGGCTGAACGTCTGTTGAAAATATGTAAGGAGGTGGATTGCTCTGTAGTTTACCACGACACCAACTCCGGATCGTTGGAGACTGGCAATGATGCGGTCCCGACGCCCGCGGTCGATCCAAATGGGGAAAAGATGCCGTGCATGACGGGATCCGGGAATATTTTGAGGCCAGGAGATATCCTTGAGCCCGCTGAGTCGCTCTTCATAGAGTCGGGCTAGCCGATGACGACTCTCTAGCTTCGCGTCGAGGCGATTCAGTTGCGGCAGGAGCAGGGCGGCATGAAGATTATCCATATTGTACTTCCACCCCAACGCCGTCATATCCCAATGCTGATAGCCTTCCTTATGGCGATCTGCGGCCGTCTTTGTCATCCCATGGAGACGCAGCAACTTCATCGAGGCGTACAATGATTCGTTGTTCGTCACCAATGCGCCTCCCTCGCCGCACGTGAGGTTTTTCGTCGCATAGAACGAGAAGCATGCCGTGTCGGCCAACTCACCGGGACGAACGCCGTCGCGTACTCCCTCAATACAATGCGCCGCATCTTCGATGACGAAGAGCCCATGACGGTCTGCGATACGGCGGATGGCCCTCATGTCGCACATCTGACCGTAGAGATGAACGGGAATGATCGCTTTGGTACGCTCAGTAATGGCGGCTTCGATCAGCGAGGCGTCGAGATTGCCTGTCTCCGGCTCGACATCGACAAAGATCGGCCTGGCCCCCGCCTCTAAGATCGCCGTTGACGTTGCGATAAAGGTCATCGGTGTCGTGATGACTTGGTCTCCCGCACCGACACCGAGTCCAAGGAGGGAAAGATGCAACGCACCGGTGCAGCTACTCACCGCGAGGGCGTGACGGCTCCCCAGATAATCGGCAAAGCGTCGTTCGAACGTGACGGCGACCTCCCCGGTTGTCAGGATCGGACCGGCCAGAACCTGTCGTACAGCTTCCAGTTCGGGCTCTCCGAGATCATGCTGATAAAAAGGAACGTCCATTTCAGTGTAACTCCCGCTTCCCAGCAGCTGTCACGATCGGGATGTGTCTCATCCACATCTGCGGTCTCCACCAAGTCTCGTTGTCGCGATACCATCGCACCGTTCGATCCAGGCCCTCCTCGAATGAGATCTTGGGAGCCCATCCCAACAGTTTGCTCGCCCGGGTGTTGTCGCACGTATGGCGGAAGACCTGCCCAGGGCGGTCTCCAATGTACTGGACGGGACTTTTATCCGGCCTCATGAGCCGTCGCACGGTATTGGCGATGGTAATGAGATCGGTATGACAGCCCGTACCGATATTGATGACTTCGCCGACGACTTTTTCGCGGCTGGCGTGCAGAATTAAATCCAACGCTTCGCAATGATCCTGGACGTGTAGAAAATCTCGGGCCGCCGTCCCATCGCCATGCACGGTCAGGGGCTCACCGAGCAGGCAACTGGTGATGAACCGGGGAACGACTTTCTCCAGATGCTGGTACGGGCCGTAATTGTTAAATGGTCTGACGATAATGGCCGGGATCTTATACGTCTCCCAATAGGAATATACCAACCGGTCCGCCCCGCATTTCGCAGATGCATACGGGCTCATTGGCAGCAGCGGATGATCTTCGCTCATCCTTTCCGCCATGGCAGTCCCATAGACTTCCGAGGTGGAAATGTGGACAAACCGCTCGATCCGGTCACGATATTTCAAGACCGCATTGGCAACCGTTTGCGTACCGAGCACATCGGTCTCGAAAAACAGCAGATTGTCATAAATGGATCGCGTCACGTGGGACTCGGCGGCGAAATGTACGACGGCATCGGACTGAGACATGATGGTATCGACCAACTCGCCGTTTCTGACATTGCCGTACCAAAACACCAGGCGCTCGTCGGACCCGCTGTTGATATCGACCGGCAGATTTTTGATGTTGCCCGCATACGTCAAGGCATCGAGCACAATCAATCGATACTCGGGGTACTTGTCATAGAGATAGCGTACGAAATTGCTGCCGATAAAGCCCGCTCCGCCGGTGATCAAAATCGTTTTCATGCGCCCTCCTGTGCACATGTGCGCGCTAAAATGTCGTAACTGGCCGGCCCGCAATTCAACACCAGATCCAGCGCGGACAAACACGGCACGAACGGCCCGTGCTGTTGAACGTACTCGGGATGTTGAAAGCTCTGCCATTCCACGTCGATGTGACTCCGCGCAAACAGATCAAGGTCAAGGTACTCTTTCGCCGAGTCTCCGCTGAGATAGCGAGTGGCCCCAAAATGCCTGCAGAGTCGTTCCAGACGCTCGCTCTGTCCTCCCTCGATGCCCAACGACGATGATCGGACAAGGGGGCGTTCAAGCCCAAGCCAACGGCTCATCAGGGCGATCACTGCCACGTCCAGCTCAATAAGTCGCGCCCAGGGTTGCAGGAGCAGCGCCTCTAACATGGGAAGATATTGCTGTACGAAGGGAGCCCGGGCATAGAACTGACGAATGGTGCCTAGGTGCTTCTTGGCCCACGGCGCCTGGTTGTCGATCTCGATCTCATTGATGCGCGGCCATCCCAAGCCTTTGTGTCTCACGGGGACGGTCAGCCAATGAGGACCCTGCGGCGACTTGATTCGATTTCGGTTGCGCCAGCCATGCTTGTCGTACTGAACGTCGTCGTAAAGGACGAATACGTCGCTCCGCCGCATCTGATCAAAAAATCCCAGCCATGGAAGGTATCCAGGTTGGAGGACGCACAGTGTCACACCGTCACCCTTCATGATGACCTTGAGAACCTGGCACGGCAGAAGGCGCAAGCCATCGCAGCGGCCTATGCCATGTACAAGTCATACCATTCCTGAAAAACGAGGAGGGAATAAACTCGGTTGACGGCCTGATGGTCGGACGGTTGTCGGTACAAATCGTCGACCAGGTTCTGAACCTGTTGAGTCTGGAACAGTCCGTGCTTACCAAGACGCTGCGGAGCCAGAGTATCTCGAACATACGTCTCCAAATCCCGAAGGAGCCATTGCGTAATTGGCATGAGAAATCCTTCTTTTTTTCGGTGCACCATCTCGCTCGGGAAATATCTGAGAGCGAGTTTCTTGAGCAGATATTTGGTTTCTCCGTTCCTGATCTTCCATTCTCCTGGCAGGCCTGCGACGAATGACACAAGTTCCGTGTCGAGGAAGGCCGACCGCACTTCCAGTGAGTGCGCCATCGAAAGCCGATCCACGAACGCCAGCACCTGATCCGGAAAGATCGTGTGAAATTCAGCTTCCAACATCCTGTTCAAGGGATCCTTCGCCGATAGAGATGAGAAGTACCGGTTGAGGAGCGCACGGGTACTGGTTTCTCCCGTGCGCAGCATGGTCTCGGGCGAGTACAACGCGCGTTTCTCTTCGTCGCTGAGCACAAGCAATTTATATCGCCACGCCCAGTCGTCAGGTTCGGCGAGTTTCTCCAGAAACGACAGTTGCGTTTCAAACGGCTTCAACAGCGCCGCATCCCCTGTCTTTTTATACCCTTGATAATTCGCCAATGGACCGGCGAGGCGGTGAGACAGGTAGCTCCCGAACAATTCATCCGCGCCGTCGCCTGACAGCGCCACCTTCACGTGCCGGCTGATCAGTTGGGAAAGAAAATATGTCGAAACGACGCCGGCGTATGGCTCGTCGAAACAGGTGATGATGCGGCGAAGGTTATCCGGGAAGTTGGTAACCTCGATCGTTTCTTCATAATGGTCGGTCTCGTATCGCTCCGCTACCCAGCGCGCCCATCGACGATCTTCTTCTTTGCCCTCCGTGGTCGATTGCTGCGCGTACGTCAGGGTGAACGTCTTGATCCGGGTACCGGACAGCTCGGCCGCCAGGACGGTCGACAAGCTCGAGTCGATGCCCCCGCTCAGAAAAAAACCGATCGGCACATCGGACAGCAATCGCCTCCGCACGCCATCTCTGAGCAGCTCCAGCACGTGGTCCGTCATGTCCTCTTCGGACATGATGACCCCGTTGTCAGCACCGGAAAAGTCGAGATCCCAATAACGACGGAGGACGGGATCATTTCCGGGCCGATACGTCAGCGTGCACGCGGGAGGAAGAATGTAGATACCTTCGAAGATCGA
This sequence comes from Nitrospira sp. KM1, assembly GCF_011405515.1. Classification (NCBI taxonomy): domain Bacteria; kingdom Pseudomonadati; phylum Nitrospirota; class Nitrospiria; order Nitrospirales; family Nitrospiraceae; genus Nitrospira; species Nitrospira sp. KM1. The sequence continues at coordinate 1,457,869 of NZ_AP022671.1, forward strand.
AAGTGGGGCTGGAACATGTTTGAAGCTCAAAAAATGATGCAACGCATCGAAGCAGACTTTTCGTTCAAAGCCAGGCATGCACAATAACGCCTTGATTTCAGATGCAAAGTACAAAGCCCCCCGGTGCCGGCAGTAATATAAGGGCTTCTTTCCCATTCGGTCGCGTGCCAGCAGCCCGACGTGGTGCTCGTCATCCCAGACCGCCACAGCAAACATGCCGTCAATCTTCGTGGAGAGTTGATCTCCATACTCCTCATACAGATGGGGGAGCACTTCAGTGTCGCAATGCGTGTGTAACTGATGCCCCCGTTCGGATAACCCGGCTCTCAATTCGAGAAAATTATAGATCTCTCCATTCTGAGCGGCCCATATGGTTCCGCGTTCGTTGGAAACAGGTTGACGACCTCCCTGTACATCGAGAATGCTGAGTCGCCTGGCCGCGAGCGCAAAGGTTTTCTTCTCCACGATATGCTCGTCATCAGGCCCTCGATGAAGAAGGGTCCGAATCATCTCCCCCAGGATTTTATTGGGACCCGGTCCGAATCGACCCGCAATGCCACACATGCTATCGGCCTCCCGAAGGCGCATATGTTCCCGGGCGCAGACCTTCGTGGACCGGCGAGACGGCATGGGCCGCACGCGGAGAAATGACGGCGTTCAACAATTCCTCTGTCACCGTTGCAGTGTCGAGATTCACGGCATAGAGTGCGACAGGGACAAAAGCAAACCGATCTGGTTCCTTCACAACGCTGACATATTCAAATAAGAGAATTCCGTGCGGTGGCTGTGCAAACGTCTTCGCATAGCGGAGTAACCGCTCTTCAAAGACGGCGTTATTGCTTGGATAGTATTTAAGCGAGGTAAAGATGCAGGCGAGCGTGATGGACTCAACCACGTGATCGAATCTGAATCTTCCCTGCCACCCATAGTTGGAAATGAGTTGCCGGCCGTCCGGATGGTCCTCGGATGGCCGATACACGCGAATAAAGAAATTGACGAGATCCACGGAGAATACTCTCCAGACAATGAGCCCGAAGAAATTCGTATAGGCCTCGAGGACCCGCTGAATAGGCATTGGAAGGGATCGCCGGAGATAGAAATTATATGACAGGCCGGCATGGGCCAGCGGGATGAGGATCAGATAGGCACCCAGGAACACGCGCAAGCCGACATTGAAGATATCCGAGCCGGGAAATGATTGAAGAGGAGGCGTGGGAACCGCTCCAATGACGGAGACAAGAATCTGGTCTACCAGGCTTCCGGGATGAACAAAGATGAGTCCGCTGCATAAAATCACAACCTCACACAGAAGCCCAAGACGAATTTGGCTTCCCACGAACATAAACATGCCCACGATGATCATGCCCCCGATGAAACGCGTCGGCGGGATGAGCATCAGAAACCCGGCAATGATTTGCGAGGACCATGCGAGGTGGTTCAGCGTCCGGAACAAGACATGCGACGGAGGCATACCGACGTAATACCGCCACCAGTATCCCCAGGCGGGATTGGCCATACCGAGCTCCATCCCTTGGTTCTGAGGGTACCCGGCCGAGTATTTGTAAAATCCGGAAGACAAATAGATAAATGCAAAATCCACCTGGAGAACTTGGAGTGCCAGCGGATGCAGCTCAGGAGCGTACCGCGCACAATACTCTAGTAAGACGACGCAAATTCCAGCCCAATAGAGCACATGCCCGGGCGCCCCCATGCCACGTGCCAGTCCCTTCCAGCGCATGGCAATGAAGTAGTACCGGCAAATAAGCAGGTTGACCACGGCCGGCCATGGACTCCACAACCCCGACGCGATGCAGAGTCCGCAACCGGCCCATAGGGTGAGCACCAATGGTGCGACGACCGGATTGTGCACGCGCTCAACCCCTACGTTGGGCTGCGCGTATCCTCCCCAGCGCTCGCTCAGAAAAAAGCGTCGCCAATGAGGGACGGCGAGAGCAATCGTGCCGCACAGCAACAACCCGTAGGCGATCCGGATAAACGCCTGCGCCTGCGCGCTCAACTCTGGATGGAGAAACGGCTGTGGTGCTAGCAGTAGTTCCACACGACACTCACTCGATCACGGGCGGACTCAGGTAGGACTGGAAGAATAGGTCGATGCAGATTGTAACTCACCTGAGAGTGAAGCGACTTATCGGGAGGAGTCTTTCCCCTGAAGCGTAGGCAGAGCGCAGGCATCGGATTGGCAGCCGAATTTCAGACGGTTTTTTGCAACCCACGCATACACCCGAGCTCCAACGTAGGCGGCTCCGGGGAAATAGAACAGCGGGATCAACAGCCATGTCAGCGGCGTGCTCCAAATCATCCTGCGAAACGCGTAAAATCCGCGATACACCAGCCGGCGTCCGGTCACGACGAACATGGCATTATCAAAATCCGCATCCCGCAATTCTGGAAATGTCACGGTGATGTGCTCGGTCTGATGCGCGTCGTGATATCGAAACGCTCCGAAGAAGTCGACGGCGCGGAATAATCTCAAACTGCGGATACAGAAGAGACATTGTCCGTCATAGATCACATGGACGACTTCAAGCATGAGAAATCCTGCTCAACATATGGACGCTGACAAATCGCCCGCGAATGCAGCGATCGTCTCTCAGCAGACCGTCGACCGCGAAACCCGCCTTTTCGAACGCCCGTCGGGCACGCCGGTTCGTGACGTGCACATAGGAGTATACCTTATGCAACTTCATGATGTTGAATGCGTACCGGCACAGCAGCTTGATTGCCGCCGTCCCGATGCCCTGCTCGACACAGTCCTTCTCGCCGATGACGATTCTCAATTCTGCCTTGCGGTTCGACGCGTCAATGGCCCACAGCCAGACATTACCGACATGACGGAGGCTCTTTCCGCTTTCGATGGCGAAGTACCGGCAATCTTGCCGATGCGCCAGCTCAGAAAACCATTGTTGATGTTCTCTCACGCTTATGGTTTTCGTCCTGCCCAGCAATCGCGCCAATCGAGGCTCATTGAACCATGCACGGCTTCGATTGAGATGCTTTCGCCCGAACGCAGACAGGCTAATGTGCCGCTTGTCGGTAAACCGCCCAGAAACGTCTTGAAGAATTGGGACTGAAGTGGACTCAGACCTTCGGCTGGTAGACTTCAACTTCCACACCCAAGTCCCTTTTCATAATTTCTTTCAGGTGCTCCCCTGATTTCTTCAACACCTTTTGCCACCCGTGCTCCCAATCACGGATGCCGGCAAACCACGCGGAACACCCACGGCAAGGCCAGCACTCGGCCCCCCGCCCATCAAGGTGCATCTGCCTGTACCAGTTGAACTGTTCACCCTGCCAAATCTCTTTGATCGATGTGTCATTCACATTAGGAAACAGCGAGGCGGTGTTGAATGAAATATCTTGGCCGCACAATGCCACCCTCCCCAGTGTATCGACGTTCAGGCGTTCAAACGGCCAGACACAGGGCTCCGCCTTCGTCGTCGGAAGATTGGCATAGAGGTGCGGATCGACCGATTTCTTGAGATCGATGGTGGTATTACCGTCCCAAGAGAGAAACTTCCTAGTAATCACTTCGTCCACCCCGACTTCCTTGAGCCAAAAATCCACCGCCGCCTCCAATTTTCCCTCCAAGACCTGTTGACGAATAATCGAGACTACAATGCGGTTGGTCGTGACATACTGCTTTCGCAGAGCAAGTGCGGCTTTGACGTTGCTGACATGTTTCGCCCACCACTGCTCTGAATTTCCGGGCTTTCCACTCCGAGGCGGTCGCAACACGGCATAGGTTTCATGGTCGGACGCATCCATGGAGAACTCGATCAGATCGATGCCGGCCCTGATGATGCGCTCCAGATTACTCCGCAATTTTTCCGTCGGCCCGAACATACTGCCGTTCGTATTGAGCCACACGCGGGCGCCTTTGGACTTCGCATACTCAATCATCTCGACCATTTTGGGGTGCAGCATCGGCTCCCCTCCGCCGGTACAGCGCATCCATGCTCCATATGGACCGCTCTCGTCTGCAATCTTCTTCCACAGCTCCACCGGCATGAGATCTCCATCGTGTTCTTTATAGAACCGTCGGATCTCAGAGTTGGAATCCGTATAGGGGCAATTCGGACAGCCCATGTTACAGGGATAAATAATGGAAAGAATAACCATCAGAGGGAATTCTTCGGCGCCCTGTTTCAACCCATATTTCTTGTTATTAGTCTGTACTTGTTCAGTCATAACCTTCCGATTCCTTTTCCGGTCATCCTCCGAAATCTCACTATCCTAACACCCTACACGTCCCGGTCCAAACCCGCGTGCACAGGATCTCCCTTCGGCCAGGCCTATCGACTCAGCTGAGCTTCTCAATTGCGGAATTCCCGGACATTCAATGAACTCTCCAGCGCCACAAACCCATCGATCATGCCCTCTTTTCTCGGGGTGACTGTAAACGTGAGACAGGTGGGCACGACGTCAAGAAACACCCAATCCGCCCGGCACACACCTGGAGGCTGAGCCAACCCTGTCTCAACCATATAACTCCCATGCATTAATGGAAGCTTCAACTGCCAATCGAAGACATAGATGTGGCCGGCAGTATAGAGTTGCTTGGTGTCAGCATGCAGAGGCGTGCCTCCAAACACCACTCCCACCCCCTGTAACGTCCGAATCTTGTAGCCCACGTTCACATGGTCCAACGTGTTGTTGAAGCGAACGACCAAACGCAGAGTGACGACATCGCCAAAATCGAAGACATCGGATGGCAGACCGTCTTTCAACATGGTAACGTTGAGCACTTCAGCCATTCCGTTTCCGCTTCGGTGCTTTGTAGCTCGTTCGCGGAAGCGCGCCACATCCCCGAGCCATTCTGTCGGCAGGGAGAGCCCATGCCTCTGTTTCGGTGTAGGCTCGAACCCAATCTCTCCGTCCGGCTCATCATGACTGGACCGAACATCCTCGGGAATCGCTTCTGGTGCACGCCGATTATAATCCTCAATGTCGAGACGCTGGTAATGATCCGTCACTTGCTTGACCGGACCGTCATCGAGGACTTTGCCTTCACTCAAAAGAATCGCCCGGTCGCACAGCTGTCGGACCACCCCGACATCGTGACTGACGAACAGGATTGTGACGCCCTGGCTCATGAGATGGCGAAGCCGGGTCATACACTTGGCCTGGAAAAACATATCACCAACGGACAATGCCTCATCTACAATCAATACTTTCGGATCGACTCCCGTCTGAACAGCGAACGCCAGTCGCATCATCATGCCCGAGCTATAGGTTTTCATGGGCTGATCGATGAAGTCGCCGATATCGGCAAACCTGACAATGTCGTGAAAACGAGCTGCGACTTCCTCGTTCGATAGCCCGAGAATCTGGGCATTCAGAAACACGTTCTCACGCCCGGTAAATTCGGGGTTGAATCCGCTTCCCAATTCAAGCAATGCCGTGATCCGCCCGGTAGTGCGAACCTGACCGCCCGTCGGTTCCAGCGTGCCGGCGATGATCTGCAGGAGCGTGCTCTTGCCGGCCCCGTTGCGCCCGATGATCGCGACGACTTCTCCGGGGTCCACCCGCATGTTGACGTCATACAGCGCCCAATGTTCCCGGTAGAGTCTTCGCGACTGACCGCGCGCCCTCAAATGAAATGGGAGCCGGTCAAACAGGGCCTGCCGTAACCGGTCGCGCGGGTTGTCGAAAATCCTATAGCACTTGCTGATGGATTCCAGGGAGATTGAACTCATCGGGTCTTCATCGCGGAGAGCCGGACGAGGCGGGTCATACGACATCAGCAAACGCCGGCCGGAAACGCTGGAAGAGCCACATACCTGCCAGAGCGACGATCGTCGCCGCACCGGCATAGGCAACCCAATGCAGCCAGTTCGGCGGAGTCCCAAGTATCAGGACCTGCCGTAACGCCTCAATTGGATACGTCAGCGGATTCAAGTAGATGAGCGGGCGTGCCATAGACGGTACGGATGAGACCGGGTAGAAAATCGGGCTCAAAAAGAGCAAGACTGACATCGCAACCCCTATCACCTGGTTGATGTCGCGCAGAAACACGCCGACGGCGGCAAGCAGCCAGGCAACACCCGCGGTGAAGATCAAGAGCGGAGTCAGCACGACCGGTATCAGCAATGCGGTGGCTGCAAGATGGTGTTTCTGCACGATCAGAAATAGGCAGAGGAGACCGATGCTGATCAGCGCATGAACGGTCGAAGTTGCCAGGTGAGAGAGGGGCAACAATTCCAGCGGGAATACGATCTTCTTGACATAATTGGGATTGGCAAGGACCGCACCTGGCGCCCGGGAGATGGTATCCGAAAACACACCGTATACGACAAGGCCACAATACAGCATCTGAACGAAATCAACGATGTTCCCCTGTCCGCGCCACCGCACATTGAAGATTCCGCCGAATACAAATGCATAAACAGCAAGCATCAACAGAGGATGTATCACCACCCACGAGAGACCAAGTGCAGTGCCGCGGTATTTACCTTGGATGTCCCTGGCGACGAGCGTTCGAAACAATCCCCGATTGTTCCAGACAGACCGAAAAAAGGAAGGAAGGTCGGATCGCCGTATGTTCAGCGGGTGACGATGTTCAACTGATACGGCGTGCCGCATACTAGGACTTTCTTCGCCCGACGAGGTCGAACAATGCCCCTTCCCGTGCGATGGTTCCCAGCCATGCGAGTTGCGTCAGGAGCCGTTGGGCTTTATTCCCCGGCTCGGTCTTCTCGAACAATGTACGGGATTCTTCACTTGCCGTGCCGAGAATGGGAGGGCTGGCATTTAGGAATTCGACATCGTTCTCCTTAAACCATTGCAGAACGTCGTCGATTGAATGCCATGTTTCATGAGGATTGTAGTACTGGTCCTTGATCCAGATATCCGCTTTCCGGGCATCATGAATGCGCGAACGCACAACGAAATCGATCCTGGGTCCGAAGAGGCCGATCAGCTTGGCGCGGATCCACGTCGGGACTCTTGCCCAATAATTGTACAATCCCACCATGACGATGCCGCCCGGCCTGACCTTCTTCACGATGTGCGCGAACGCCCGGCGGGCATCAAAGGTGTGATGCAACACCCCGTGTGAAATCACCACATCGAACGATGCATCCTTGATCGCCAAGGCGAAAATGTTCATCTGAGCGAAGGCGCTTCGCGAGAGTTGGTTGCGGCGCTTGTGTTCCAGCGCCAGGCCGAGACTGCTCAAGGACAGGTCGATGCCGAGGGTATGATTATTGTTCAACTGCAGAAAGTGAGTCAGCTGACCGGTTCCACACCCGCATTCCAGAATCAACTTGTTGTAGCCGATGGTCTGCAGCAAGCCGCGTGTAAAGGTATTCTCGTAGCCCTTGTTGACCAGTTCCCCGAATTCTTCCAGCCCTTCGTAGCTGGGAAACGGATGTTCCTCATAAAACCCCCGAACCTTGCTGGTGATCTGGCGGTTTTCCGATTCGGCCGGCCTGTACAACGACGGCACGCCATCGACGAGTGGAAACACTTCATTCGTGCTTCTGCACCGTAGTCCCTCATCGCACACTTCCAACCCGGTCTCATCGCCACATCCTGGAGACTTGAGACAGGGCAGGATCTTTTCGCTAAAGAGGGCGGCCGTGCTCACTGCTCGCTCTTCATCAAGACATAGTTGCCGACTACCAGCATATCCATTTCTGTTCCCATGAAACACCTGTAGGCGTCTTCGGGTGAACAGACGATCGGTTCGTCCCTGATATTAAAACTAGTATTGATCAAAACCCCGCAACCGGTACGCGCTCGAAACGCCCCCAAGAGTCTGGCAAACCTGGCATTGGTCCGCGCGTCAACGGTCTGTACACGAGCCGAGAGATCGACGTGCGTCACAGCCGGGATATCGCTTCGCGAGACTTTCAATTTTTCGATGCCGGCGAGCGCCTGCTCCTCCTGTGTCAATTCCCGGCACCGCCCCTTCTGGACGCCGGCCACGAGTAGCATATACGGGCTATCATCATTCAAGTCGAAATACTGATTCACGTCTTCCCGAAGCACCGCCGGCGCAAATGGGCGGAAGCTTTCCCTGTACTTGATCTTCATATTGAGGATCCGTTGCATGTTCGGCGAACGGGGATCGCCCAAGATGGATCGATTCCCTAAGGCACGTGGTCCAAACTCCATGCGTCCCTGAAACCAGCCGACCACCCGTTCTTGCACCAATGCACTGACGACGGTCTCGTACAACTCATCGTCCATCAACCGGCGGTAGACGGCGCCATATCCTTCGAGACATCGCGTGATCCGTTCTTCGTCAAACTCTGGCCCGAGATAGCTCCCGCCCATCGCGTCCCGGGACGGATCCGGCGTTCGGGGAACATTCCCCTGTTTGTAGGTGATGGCCAAGGCGACGCCGATTGCGCTGCCCGCGTCCCCTGAGGCAGGTTGAATCCAGAGCTTATCGAACAGCCCTGCCTGATGGATCTTCCCGTTCGCCACGCAGTTGAGAGCCACGCCTCCGGCCAAACACAGATTACGCTCTCCCGTTTCCCTCCGTATGGTTCGACAGATCTTTAACACCGTCTCTTCGGTGACGACTTGGATCGAACGCGCCAGATCCATATCCCGCTGTGTCAGAGGAGCGCGGGAGGATCGCGCGGGAGCTCCAAACAAGTCGGCAAATCTCGGATTGGTCATTTTCAGCCCGGTGCAATAATCGAAATACTGCATGTCCAGCCGAAATGAGCCGTCCGGTTTGACATCGATCAGATGGTCGTAGATCTGCCGAACGAATTTCGGCTCACCATACGGAGCGAGTCCCATCACTTTGTATTCACCTTCGTTCACCTTGAATCCCAGGTAATAGGTGAACGCGGCATACAGCAACCCCAATGAATGAGGGAAGCGAATCTCTTTGAGCAAATCGAGTTCAGCCCCTGCCCCGCGACCGATCGTGGTGGTCGCCCATTCACCGACTCCATCCATGACCAGGACGGCGGCTCGGTCGAATGGAGATGGATAGAATGCGCTGGCTGCATGGGAATGATGGTGGAATCCAAAAAGGATTTGGTCTTCACGGCACGAACCAAATCCCAGGCCATTGAGTTCCTTGTGAATCAGGTTTTTTTGCAGAAGCTTTTCCTTGACCCACACAGGCAACGCGCGGGCGAACGAACGGAAGCCGGAAGGGGCGAACGAGAAATAGGTTTCCAGAAGACGATCGAATGTCAGGACGGGTTTGTCGTAGAAGCCCACGTATGCGACTTCGTCGAGTGTGACTCCCGCCTCACGCAGACAGTATGCAATGGCATGGCTCGGGAATATGGCATCGTGCTTCACACGGGTGAACCGCTCCTCCTGAGCAGCCGCCAGGATCTGCCCGTCACGGACGATGGCCGCTGCACTATCGTGATAAAAGGCAGAAATGCCCAGGACGATCATGTGATGAAAGGATCAAAACAACGCATAGATGAATGGAGCGACCGCGCTGGTTTGCACAACGACGATCAGACCACCTATGGCCAGTAAAAGAATAATGGCCGGAATCATCCAAAACTTTTGGTAGACCTTTGCATACTTTATCAGTTGACCGAATAGTGAAAGCATTGGCCACTCCGGGCAGGGGGGTTAAAACTGATCGGACAGATTGTCTTTTTCAAGTTGACGACCGACCGATGTCCAATAACTATCGCAGCCGACCTCAATGCGTCGATGCAGCGGATCACGCCCTACGATCCGCATGAGGAATGCAACGGGTGTGACAAACCCATAATAGACGGCTCCCAAAACAACCGTATTATTCACATGGGCAATCTTGGGAGCAATCCAGGAGAACAGACGGTTGAGCGGCATGAGCAACCCGGGCGCAGCAGCCGAAAGCATCGCCAGAAAAGCCGCGATGGACAGGGGCCATGTGAGTGCGCGATCAAACGCCCACCATCCGACAAGAGAGAGGATCGCGATCACCCCTGCGAGGGTATATCCGAAGGCGCGATCAGTTTGTCTCGGATGTTTCATGGAGTTCATGGTCGTGCCGGTTGGATCACGGACGTCGTTCGGCACTCGGCTCCCGCGGCAGTCCTGCCCGGATGCTTTCGATATGGGGTCCGATCGTCTTCCACACTTCGCGAGCAAAAAACCTATTGATCGCAGGGCCAGGATGGGCGTCATCGGGTAATGCCCACAGCTTTTTTTCAGGCACATTCCGGAACTCTGCCAGATAGGACTGGTGCAAATTCGTCGTCTTGAACCCCGCATTCGCAAACACGTCACTCAATATGTCGTACTTGCGGATTTGACTCGAAGCCTCCGGCGCGACTGGACTGATGAGAACGAACGCATACCCCGGTATCCCTCGTGAGGCGAGCGTATCGCCGAGCCTCTGGACTGCCCGTACCCACGGGCCTCTGTATCGTTTGGCTGGGTCGTAGATGTCCTCCTCCCATTGGACATACGTATACTTAAGTCCGTACATATCACCGATGCGGTTGATGTAGTAGTCGAGGAAGCGCCAGAACATCAGTTCAAAAGGCAACCGTTTGAAGACGACCCAGTCCGCTTGCTGCCCGCTGGGTTCGGTCATCGGAGGGCCGGGATCATTGGTGACGACTCCCACGACCACAAGGTCAGGATGAAACGCCAGTCCCTCACGCCGAAGCGCGGCGAGTTGATCGGCAGTACTCCAACCGTTTTTCGCGAGGCTAATGACCTCGACCCGCGAACCGGCCATGTCCGAGATCAGTCTGGGATAGGTCTCGTCGTCAGCAATTCCCCACCCGAAGGTCATCGAGTCACCCAGGATTAGGACTCGGATACGCCCGTCAGTATTTTCCACATGATGATCGACGTCACGATATCCCTTGGAATTCACCGTGGGAGTGATGCGAGGGGGAAACTGGCCGAGCGTCCCCACCACGTGGAGTTTGGCGAATTCGGTCCGCAAGAACAACTCGAACGGAATAATGACGATCGCAAGACCGATGGCCATAAATAACACTGGTGCTCCTGCGCGATGTACGAACGTTCCCGGTCCAAAGATCGAAAGCGCCAGTAATAGCAGCGTTGCGCCAAGTCCGTACCAGGGAACCGAGACCGGATAATGAACGCGATAGACTCGTCCATTGAGAACAGGATTCGAATTGTCGGACGAGGAGAAGAGTAACTGGCTTCCCCAGTGGGAATATAGGCCTTCACCGTGCTGACGAATATTGTCATGAAAACTGTGCGCGGGACCGAGCAACACGTCGTTCTCCGAGAAGGTCAATATCGACATATCCGGACGGTCCGCACGATCTGATGCAGTCCAGACGCTCAACGAAGGCAGATTGTATGCGTACATGAATCCATCGGAATGACCCATCAGTGCATTGCTCAGAGTATAGTTGCGGACCCACGGCTTGACCCACGATAGTCCAGCCATCACATTCACGAGGATCAGCACGATGATGAGAGATACACGAACTTTCTGGTGCCATCCCATGGCCACGGAAGTTCTGGCAAGCACCGGGTCCGACAAACCTTCCATATCCATTGTCACCGGCGATCGTCGAAGCGATTCTCCCGGCACAAAGACAGCATTGTGCGGAGGCGAAGGGCCACGATGCTCTCAGCACTGAACCTGGCGCTTCTGCTGTTAAATCCCACGATCTCGATCTTTGTAAAAATCGCATATGGCGTTGACCACTTCCTGCTGTTGCAGCTGCGTCAACTCCGGATAGATTGGAATGGCAATTGTTTCACTCGCAGCCCGTTCTGACTCGGGAAAATCTCCCGCCTTGTATCCGAGGTACTGAAAGCATTCCTGAAGGTGGAAGGGAACCGGGTAGTAGATCTCGGCGCCGATGCTCTTCCCCTTGAGATGGACGATGAGGCGGTCGCGCTCGCCGGCCCGCAACACAAACTGATTGTAGATGTGATAATGCCTATGCCCGGAGGCTCGATACACCGCCTCAGGGAGGCGGACGTGCCCCTTCTTCACCAAATCACTCTGCTGAAACAGGGTCTCATATCGTTGGGCATTGTCCTGTCTCCGGCGCGTCCAGCCGTCGAGGTGCTTCAATTTGACGTTCAGGACGGCCGCTTGGATGCTGTCCAAGCGGAAATTCCCACCGATGATCTTATGGTAGTACTTGGGTTGGCTGCCGTGGACGCGAAGAATCCTGAGTCGCTCCGCCAGCTGCGGATCATTCGTCGTGACCATACCGGCGTCTCCCAGCGCGCCGAGATTCTTGCTGGGAAAAAATGAAAAACAGCCGACCGTTCCCAAGCTGCCCGCCCGCCGCCCGTCGCGGTATTCGGACCCGATAGCCTGAGCCGCGTCCTCGATGACCGCCAACCCCCTGCGTGTCGCGATATCCATCAACGGATCCATGTCCGCGCACTGACCGTACAGGTGAACTGGAATCAGCGCCTTAGTCCTCGACGTTACCGCCTGTTCGACGCGCCCAGGATCGATATTGTATGAGCGGGGGTCGATATCCACGAAAACTGGCTTCGCTCCTACTCTGGCCACTGCCCCGGCAGTGGCAAAAAACGAATATGGGCTGGTGATGACCTCATCGCCCGGCCCGATGTTCAACGCCATCAATGCGATCAACAGCGCATCGGTTCCAGACGATACACCAATGGCGGCGCCGGTTCCGCAATAGGAGGCAATCCGTTCTTCAAGCGTACCGACGTCAGGTCCCAAAATGAAGGCCTGGGATTGAACCACCTGTTCGATCGCAGCGACCAGTTCTTTATGCAACGGCCGGTGGTGCGCGGCGAGATCGAGTAAAGGCACAGCCATAGGTTGTCCGTCCTTTCGTCACTCAGTTATCGCGAAGGATGATGATCATCTATCCGACGGGTACGACATCCTTGATATCGATCTCAACCGCGGCGGCCTGCTGGATCAGACGCACACCCAGCACGAGGCGATGCCGCTTTTCCTTGCGCAGCAGAATACCCCGGACACCCTGAAGCGGGCCGCGGATGACTTCGACCGACATGCCCTCGTGCAGATAAGGATGCGGATCATAGGGAAGCACGCTGGTCATGAGCCGTTGAAGCGCGATGATTTCCTCTTCCGGGATCGGCTCCGGTCGATTGCCGGCGCCCACGATGTCCACGACTCCCACGGTTTTTAGAACCGGCAGCTTCTGCTGGGACGCAAACTTCACGAAGCAGTACCCGGAAAACAGCGGTGCATCGATTTCCTTTTTCCGGTCCTTCCACTGGCTGAGACGCTTCACCGTTGGAAGGAGGGGCTCGATGCCCTGATTGCTCAGCTGATCGCGGACGAGCTTTTCATGGCGGGATCTCGTCCGCAGTGCATACCACCGGCTCGATGTCTGGGTTCTGGACACAGCTCCGCCCTTTCACTTACAGTCACGAATCCGCTCCCCCGTGAGCGAGTCAGTGTTGTTCGACGCTCTGGGGGATTCCGTTGGGACTCAATCCCAACCTCAACACGCGCTCGATTGGAACACCGCGCCGGGCTAATTGTTCTTCGTGTTCATCGGCTTGCGCAAGGTCCGTCAACAAGATCTTGTCGAACTCCCATGAACCGATGTCCTCAGGTGAGGACACGGGGTATGACAAGAATGTATCCCGGCGCCGGTCGTCGAGAAATCCCACGCACTGCCCTTCCATTTCCTTCAGCGAGAGATAGGCAAGCTCCGCCAATTCTCCTGTGCCATAGATCACAAACCGTTGGCCGCGAAGGCCCCCCGTCGAGGCCAGCATCTCCTTCAGCCTTGTTCGCATGTCGCGATAGTAGGACAGCGAATAATCCATGTACTGGTAGGTGAGCCGGGTCTTCTCCGCCACTCCTTGAGGAGTCAAGAGGTAACGGATGCGGTTGCGAGGAATCGTCGTGATCTTGATGTAGCCTTTCCGGGCAAGGCGCTTGAGGTAGAGGTTCGTAAGTCCGAGAGCGACTCCGAGCCGAATAGACAGAGATCGCTGCGTTAAGTCGGAATTCCGCTCGACTTCAGACAGAACGAGAAGGTCTCTTTGTCCTTGAACATCCATAACTTCTGACGTTCATAATTTGAACGCAGTTGGCTATGCCAAGTCAAGAGCTATTTCTACGGCGTAGGCTTTTGGAATGGATGGCGAGTTGGATTATGGAGCAGAACATAGATCCGTTGACGGTACGTCACGCGATCACCGCCATGGTACGGCCAGAGATCCACCGGAAGAATCTCCCGCCAGATCAATTTCTGGACACGTGGGGATAAGAAAGACGAGTGGCCGAGCTTAGTTTGAAGCACAACGCCCTGATATCATACGCAGTAATCAAACAGTACAACGCGGACGGTTCCAATCGAACTGGAACAGGAGAAGGCCGCTGCTCAGCGTCATCCATCGGGTGACCGCTTGCTTCGTGTGTTACTCGAGAGACTTTTCTCTGCATACACCGTGAGTTCTGTGCCAAATCCCATATGGCCGGCCATGAGACAGAACGGTTTCGCAAGCACGCGTTCGACAACCCTCCGCCACATAATAGCTTTATGAAATCTCTCGTTCCAAAGCCGCTCGAGACTCGCCATAAAAAAAGTGGAGCTGACTCCGGTCCGGATCTTTTCGACTCGAAACCCCGCATGAGCCAATGCATCGCTTAATGTCCGCCTGTTGAAATGATAAAAATGTCTGGGCGGGTCCCAATGAAACCACCAGCGCCCGAACAGCCGTGCTTCGAAGCTTTGCTCATTGGGTACGACCACGATCAGCAGGCCACCATCGGCTAAAAGTCGATGAACGCGACCCAGCGCATCAACCGGACTCGGCAAATGCTCCAGCGAATGACTCATGAGGACAAGATCAAACGATCCCGCAGAAAATGGGGCAGTTTCGAGCGTGCCGGTATGAATCGGGCCGGTCACCAAGGCCCGGGCATGCTCCGCCGCGACCGGACTGATCTCGATGCCGGCCACCCGCCACCCTTGCTCTTCCAGCGTGCGAAGATTGCCGCCGGCGCCGCAGCCGACATCCAAGACTCTTCCCTCACCGCGCCAGGGAAACGGGCGGCGGCCTTTGATCTCTCTCCATGCTTTCTCCGGCCACAGCAGCAATTTCCGAATGGCCCGCCACGCACCATGAGCCCTTGAAGGATATCCGTAATAGCCCTCAAGCACCCACTGTTTGATACGGGAAGATAAGCGCTTGCTCTGCCGTGTACGAGTTGATCCTCCTTTGTCCGTTACGGGCGGATAGTACACCGTAGGATAATAGGTACCGATCGCCGCTTGAGTCGGACGAGGGTTGAGATACGCCAACCCGCACTTCCGGCATCGGACGATCGTAAAGACTTCGTCGGTCACGCGAAGCAGCAGATCCGGCAGCCGAAGGATTACATCGGATTCACTCGAGCGGCAGAGATCGCAGCACATGGTTTCCAGATGAGCCGTCATCTTTTCCCAAATCTTTTCGGCGTCAGACCTGCATGCCTCATGTTCATCTGCCCAACAATCGGCCGACCGCCTCCATCACTTCCTCGACCGAAATGAGTTGCATGCAGTTCTGATCACCCCGGCGGCAGGTAGGATGAAAACACACTCGGCAATCGATCCCTTTATAAATCACTTCAACCGGCCCTCCCCGCGGACCCCACTCTCGAGGATTTGAGGGACCGAACAACGCGACCACCGGAGTCCCGACAGCCGACGCCATGTGCATGGCGCCGGAATCATTGCCAACAAACAGCGATGCCCGTTTGAGCACAGCCGCAAACAATCTCAGACTTGCCCGGCCCGCCAGAACGAGCGGAGCGCGCTTTGCCGTGCGTGCAACCTGGCCCGCGAGTTCGACCTCTTGTGGGCTCCCGCCCACGAGAACCTGGCATTGGTATTGGCGAGTCACCCGGTCGGCCAGCTCCGCAAAGCGTTCGGCCGGCCAGGCCTTGAACCAATACCGTGCCCCCGGTTGAATGACGACCAGGCGTGCGCCCTGAGCTCCTAATCGGCGTAAAAGTTCGTCTGCTTCCGATTCTTCTTCCTGTTTCAACCAGAGCCGTGGAGCACGGTTGCTTGGAGCAACATGCAGCGGCTCCAGCGCCGCCAAATCCCGATCAATCCGGTGAATCGATGGATTGCTGGAAACCACGTCGGTATAACACCACCCTCGCCAACGGGCTTCGTCGTTAAACCCGATCCGAACCGCTGCGCCGGAAATCCACGCAAGAAATGCCGATCGGTCCGCATCGGTCAGGTCGATGGCCGCATCGAACCTTCTGCCACGGAGGCCGGATATCAATTTCCATTGCGCGCCGATCGTTCCTTTTTCCAGCGGAAGCACCTCATGTACGTGCGGATTTCCGGCGAGGACCTCTTGCGTACCTCGATTGACGACCACAGTGATCTGCGCCTGGGGGTATGCCTCCTTGATGGCGTGAATCGCCGGCGTCGCGAGAAGCACGTCGCCGATATACCGCAATTTGATCACCAATATTCGTCGTGGCGTCATGTCTTTGAATAGCGGACTCAACGGCAGAGTGCCGCGTAGAGGTCCAGCGTCTGTCGTGCAGCCGTTTGCCAGGTGAACTTCTGCACGCGCGCCAGACCGTTCGCTCGCAACGACGCCCGCAAAGACTCATCGTTGAGCGCCGTGACCATGGCCTCTCCCATCGCACGCGGGTTGGCCGGATCCACCAGGATCGCGGCATCTCCGGCCACTTCCCTTAACGCGGTCGAGTTGGAAGTGACGACCGGGACTTCGCAGGCCATGGCTTCCAGAACCGGCATGCCGAATCCTTCGTACAGTGATGGAAAGACGAACAGATCGGCATGGCTGTACAGAAGTCTGAGATCGTCTTGCGACAGCCGGCCTGGACAGAGCACCTGATCGCGTAATCCGCAGGCAGCCGCCGTCTCTTCATACGAACCGAAGGGGTGCGTGCGGGAGCCGGCGAGGAGCAGCGTCCTTCCAGACAGTTCCTGGCGAACCATTGCCGCCGCTTCGAGAAACGTGCGGTGGTTCTTCCGGGGATCGGCGCCTCCGACAAAAAGGATATACCCCCGTGGCGGGAGTTGAATTCGCTGCCTCAAGCCACTCATCGCCGAGTCGTCGTGAAGCGCGACGAAATCGTCCGCCACGGCATTTGGAATGACCGCAATCTGCCCGGCCGGCAACCCGTACAACTCCATCAACTCGCGCGCGGAAAACTCCGACACCGTAATCACGCGCCGGGCCCGATGAGCGGTCCGCCTGGTTTTAAAGGAAGACAGTCGCTGCCCGAACGGCTTGGTCGAATAGCGGGGAAACCGTTCGAGCCAGAGGTCGTGGATCGTGACGACCCCTCCGAATCTCCCCCTCGTGTGCATCTTGAAATTCGTGCCATGATAAAGATCCAGGCCGTCGACAGTCCCTCGTCTCCCCATGGCCCATTTTGAGACTTCCACCCAGCGAAGCGACTCTCTTCCCGGCCATGATCGCACTTCGCCGGGGGCCTGCGTCCCGGGTCGCGCGTAGGCGATGAATTCGACATCCCGGTTCTGCGCCAGCATTTCGCGCAGGAGATAGTAGGTATGCCATCCCACCCCCCCGCGGTCGCCGACTATTGGACCCGCATCGATTCCGATTTTCATCCCGGCACTTCCTTCATCCTTGAAGCAGACGCCGGTACAACGTTTCCGTGGCCGCGACAGTTGCGGCCAGATCAAACCGCTCGCGCACGCGTTCGGCTCCCTGCGCACCCATGGCGTTTCGACGTTCTGGATTCTGGAGCACCTGCAAGACGGCATCTCGCAGTTGTGCCGGATCTCCAGGCTGCACCAACAGGCCGGTTCGCCCCTCTTCGACGACCTCCGGAATGCCTCCCGTGCGCGTTGCGATCACGGCTTTTCCCGCGGCCATGGCCTCGACAATCGCAATGCCAAAGCCTTCCATGAGCGCGGGGTGAACATACAGATCAAATGCCTCCAGGAAAGGTCGCACGGGATCCTGGAATCCGACGATGTGAACGCGGCCGGCGATGTGAAGCCCGGCCGCCTGTGCGTAGAGTTCACGCGCATAGTCGGTCCGGTCGTCTCCCACCATGACGTAGCGTGCGGATGGTATGACCTCGAGGATTGCAGGAAGAGCCCGGAGCATGACGTCCTGCCCCTTGCGTGGAAAGAGATTGGCGACGGTGCCCAGTAGCACGTCACTTTCCGGGCATTGAAGCCGTTTGCACAGGGCGGGGCGATAATCCGCGCGCGGTGCGGAGGACGTCAGCTCGAGCCCGCTGTACAGCGTCTGCACCCGTTCCGTCGCAACGCCTCCCGACTTGACCGCCTCCTCCACCTGGTGCGAGATGGCGATCACACGGTCAACGCGTTCGAGGGCATACCGGCGGATTTTTTCCGGCTCGATCTCCTGGCGCACATGCGCCACGATGGGAATCCGACCCGACCTCGCGCGCTCTCTCGCGGCAACGGCGTGAGGGGCCCACCACATGTCGTTGATGTGAACCAGCGCGGGCCGCAGACGTTCGAATAGCCCGCGCAGCCGGGCGATGCTCGACGATCGGACGAACGGTGAATACCATTTTCTCCAAGGCGTGAGAACCAGCGGCTGAACGGAAATTCCGGCTCGCGTCGCTTCGGCATCCAGCGGACTACCGGGCGGACAAGCCAAGTGCGGCTCCCATTCCGTCCGATCGAGTCTGCCGGCGACCGCCAGCAAATCGCGCTCTGCCCCGCCGATATCCCCAATGCCATGGACATACAGAATGCGCCGGCCCACTAGGTGTGATCCCGCGACACGGAGCGGGATCGGAGCGCATCCCACAGCTTGGCGTATTTCACAAATGTATACATGCTCGCAAACACACAAACGAGCAACCCGCGGATTCCATCACGGAATCCCTGTTTGAGGACGTATTGTTTGAAGAACACCACCCAGGGTCTGAACAGAAGATCCCGGCCGCGGACGCGCCGGGCGGTCTTCCCCTTTTCCTGAGCCGCCAGTGTCGTATAGAGGCCGAACTTCTTGAAGTGATCCTGAATAGTGCGCTCGGTGTGATGTTCGAATGCATGTTCCAGTTTGCCGACTGGTCCTTCAACTATAAGATTTTCATGGACGGGCACGTCGTTGTACAAGGCCGCTCCCTTCCGGAAGAGTCGAAGCTGATAGTCTGGATAGACACCGGCATGGCGCACCCATGCACCGTAGAAGAAATTTTTCCTCGGGATCTCGAAGGCCACCGGTTCGCCGGCACGCCAGCCATCGATGCGGCGGCGGATCTCATCTTGGAGCGGAGGAGACACCCGCTCGTCCGCATCGACGATGAGAATCCACTCTGAGGATGCTGTGGAAATACCGAAGTTCTTTTGAGCTCCAAACCCCGGCCATGGCCGCACGATGACCTGAGCACCCGCTGCACGGGCCAGTTCGGGCGTTCGATCCCGGCTTTCCGCGTCAATGACAATCCGTTCGGTTGTCCAGCGCACCGAGGCCAGGCAGTCTGAAATGTTCGACTCCTCATTCTTCGTGATCGTGAGTGCGCTGATGGTCGCCATGAACAGTTTCGTTTTACTGCGCCGGAGAAGCGGCGCGGCCCGGTCGTCCCAAGGTTTGGAACTTCTGCCGATACACATCGACGATTCGAGACGCGGGCACCCATAACCGTCTCGCCGCCGTCATGCGGTCGAGTTCCTGAATGAGTTTCCGTACCGGCTTGGCGACCCGCTCACCAATAGAGCGCATGAACGATGGCCGGCCGGACAGTTCGTCGGGCTTGCACCAGAGCTTTGCCTGCTCCTCCCTGTCCCATTTCCGATCGATCGTCCATCGTTCGTGGGCGCAGGCGAACGGTTCCCGTTTGCTCTTGACCGTTGCGCGGATGAAGTGATGCACAAAGACGCCGCCGACGACCATGCACCGGCGGACATCGCCGTGGGTCAGTTCACGTTTCCGAAGGGTGTAATAGAGATCCCAATCGGCCGCCTGGATCCGCTCATCCAATCGACCGATCTTTTCGTACGTGTCGCGTCGAATGACGACACAAGAGCCCACGATGCCGTCGAAACACATGCCCGTAAACGATTGCCGCACCTCGTTGCAGAACTCTTCCCAGTCTCCGTACATCGCGCGAACCATGGTGTGCAGCGTCTCCTTGCTTTTTCCGGTCGACAGCCGGCCCTGGCCGATCGCTGCCCACCGACCTTGCATCCAGTCGGTCAACGCTCTGGTCGGCATCATCTCAAGCCCGAGGGGAGAGGCCGCGTCCAATCGTTCTCGTTCCATGGCGCCGAGTAGAAGCTGATCCCACCCCGGAGCCACGTACAAATCGTTATTGATGTGGCAGAGATATTTTCCGCGGGCGGCGACGGACCCAAGATTCATCGATTCCGGATAGCAGAGGTTCTTATCGTTGCGAATGACCTTGCACCCGCTCGATTCAAAAAATTCCGCGGATCCGTCAGTCGAATGGTTGTCGATGACGATCACTTCGTAGGGACCGCTGGTATAGCGCGTGATCCCGTCGAGGAACAGGCGGTTGTGGCCCAGTTGGTTATGGATCGCGACGATGATGCTCAGCATGCAGTCACTTCAGGCCGGGTTTACATCACCCGCGGAACCCGCGTGTCAGCACGTTCCGGTAAAACGCCGGGGTCAACCAACGGTTGCGCCGCCGTCCCCAGCGGGAGGCCCGTCGTATCCGGTCCGCCATGACTGCGGGATGACGCCCCCGGAACTCCTTGAGGACCGCGTAATCTTCGAATTGGAATGTCTCATGCGCCAGCTGCCGTGCCTCGGCGGCCGGCACCTGATCGCCATGATAGACGGCGACCTGCTCTCGTTTTTTTTCCAGCATAACCCGTGGATCCTTGACCCAACCGTAGTGGAACATCCGGGCTCCCGAGTGGGCCAGCCACTGCGGTGGGCCGCTTTGCAAATATTGCCTGGCCGTCTTGACGTGAAAGCCGACCGCATCGCCGCAGGATTCTACCTCTCCATTGTTCCGGATCACGCGCACCGCCTTGTGATAGAACCACGGATTGGTCGACCAGTAGTCGGCGACGAAATGCAGATAGCGAAACAGGAGCCCCTTGATGTCAGGATGGCCGACATGGTCCGCCATCGCCTGCCGGAGCGCCGGCAAATCCTCCTCGTGCAAGACTTCGTCGGCCTGGATATAGAGTCCCCAATCACCCGTACAATGGGATAGCGCGATATTGGTTTGCTGCGAGTAGATCAGGCCGTCCTTGCGCAGCGCTTCGTCCCACACCGATTCGACGATTCTGATCCTGGGATCGCGGATCGACCTGATCAAGTCCAGCGTGCCGTCTTCGCACCGGCCGACGTTGACGATGAACTCATCGCAGACGGGCAGCGCGGAGCATATCGATTCCACGATTGGGTAATCGTATTTGACCGCATTGCGGCAAAACGTAAAGCCGCTGACTTTCACGCGCCGTCCCGCTGCCGTTCCCACAGCTTGGCGTATTTCATGACTGTGTAATAGGCATAGAGCCCTGAAAGAATCAACCCGGGCATGCCGTCCAGAAATCCCCTCCGTTGGATGTACATTTTTACGAACGACGCCAGCGGATGCGTCACCAGTTGGTGCCCGCGAAACCGGCGCCCCTGGCCGTCCATGCGCGCGGCCATCAGCGTTGAATAGCGATCCTGCTTCTCGACATAGTGATCGATGTCGCGGAAAGGGAACTGCAGGGCGGGCTGGGCGAGGTACCCCACCGGACCGTCACAGTCGAACCCTTCATGAACCAGTTCCTGCCGATATCGGAACCGGCTTTTACGGAACAGCTGCGGCTGGCGATAGTCGGGATACCAGCCGCAGTGTCTGATCCAGTGCCCCAGAAAATAGTTTTTCCGCGGTACGAAGTACGCGTCCGCAGCGGGGTGTCCTTCCAGCAGCCGCATGATCTCCTCTCGCAGTTCGAGAGTCATGCGTTCATCACTGTCCAGGCTGAATACCCAATCGTGCGAACAATAGGCCAGCGCCCGATTGCGGAGATCGCCGAACCCCTTGAACTCGACCTGATGGATCCGATCCGTAAATTCGCGCGCGATGGCCGCCGTGCGGTCGGTGCTGTGAGAATCCACGACGATCAACTCGTCCGCCCATTTCACCGATTCCAGGCAGGCGCGCATGTTGGGCTCATCGTTATACGCGATCACGTACACGGAGAACTTAGACATGCACGACCTTCAGGGGCGCGCGCTTGGCAATGACCTGCCGGACCTGCTCCGCCACGGTTTCGACGGTCAGCCGGTCCAGACAGTCCCAATACGGACAGGCTTCATAAATACATTTTTCACAGGTGGGCACATCCGGTCTCAGAACCACTCCGAACCCCAACGGCTTCCATCGAGTGGGAAGATTGTTCCGGCGAGGATCAAACAGACTCACGTTCGGGACTTCCAATCCGGCGGCGATATGAGCAGGGCCCGTGGCTCCGGACACCACCGCGTGGCTCTCGGCGATGAGTGCCATCAGTTCGCGCACTGATAAGGTTCCCATCAGATTCACGGTTCCCTCGGGAAGCGGCCGTTGCGAGAGGACATCCTTGGAAAACTGTGCCGCTTCGCCCGGACTTCCGGTCAGCACGACCTGCATTCCTGCCCGCTGCAGATGCTCAGCGAGGTCGCGATATGACTCGATCCGCCAGCGACGCGCGGCAAAACCGCCTGGATGCAACACAACCCGAGGGACTCCCAACCCGGACAGTCGTCGCCGAGCCGCTTCGCGCTCCTCATCGGTCAGAACCAGTCGTGGAGGCGCCGCCGATCCGACAGAGACTCCCAAACCCCGCAACATACCGACGTTGTACTCGATCTCGTGCTTGGAAAAATCCTTGCGGTGTTCGTAGATTCTCCTGTTCGCCAACACACTGTACCATCGGTATCCGGTGGCCACCCGTATCGGAACGCGGGCGAGAAACGCCGCCCACATGAGCCGGCGGAACGGCTTGAGAAATACCACGGCATCGATGCCCCGGCGGAACATGGCGATCAACTCGCGCAACGGTTCCCGCCCTGTCACGGTCCAAATCTCGTCGAGATCGGCGTGGTGATGAAGCACCGGCGCAGCATAGACGCTCGAAAGAAATGTGACCCGGGCCTGCGGCATCGCCCGTTTCAACGCCGTGGCTGACGGCAGGCAGAGAATCTGATCTCCGATGCCGTCGGGACGGGCCAGCAGGACATTCATTTCGATGCCATACGTCCGGCGAATTGGGATTCGACCGCCGCCATGACCTGCTCCGGCGACACCAGATGCAGACATTCAAGCGTCACGGCGTTCCGGCAGGTGCGGCTGAAACACGGTGAACAGGGAATCGACGTCTTCAATACGCGGTGTCCGGACCCGTAGGGGCCCGTGCGGGCCGGACTCGTCGGTCCGAAGACGGCGACCACCGGAGTCCCCACCGCCGCAGCCACGTGCATCGGCCCCGAATCGTTCGTCACGAGAACCGACGCGCGTGACAACAGCGCCGGAAGTACACCGACGCTTGAAGCGCCCGTGATGTCCATCGGTTTCGTACGCATCAACGCCTTCACACGTTCCGCATCTCCACGTTCGGCAGGCCCGCCCGTAAAGACCACCGCCCCCAGCCTCTCCTCTTGTATTCGGTCCGCCACCGCGGCAAACGAGCCGGCCGGCCATCGCTTCGTCGGCCAGCGGGCCGACACGTTCATCGCGATCCACGGCCGGCCTATTTCAAGGCCCGCATCCCGCAGCAGACGGTCTACGGTAATATGATCGCTATCCGGTATCCTGAATGAAAACTCCGGATTTCCTCCCAAAGTCGCTCCGAGTGCCTTCGCGATCAGCAGATAGCGGTCGACGGCATGCATGTCGGGCGTGGGAACCTCGATCCTGTCCGAGTAGAACCATGGACTGCCCTCGCGTGCGCGGGCAAATCCCACTCGTCGACCGGCGCCGCTCCCCCATGCCATGAAGGCGCTTCTCAAAAGCCCCTGAAGATCGACCGCCAGATCGAATTGTTCCTTCCGCAACGCCGGAATTTGAGATAACCATCCCGCAAACCCACGGTCGACAGACCAGGTCCGGTGCACCCCTTCGATTCGCTCGACGATGGCCGACCATTCGCGTTTGACCAGCCAGGTGATGGCAGCAGCAGGATAACGGCGGCGAAGAGCAGCCAACGCCGGCATCGCGTGCACGATATCGCCGAGGGAACTCGGCTTGACAAACAGAATTCTTCGATAGTCTTCCATCGGTTCACGCTTGACGCCCGCTCACCGGCTCCGAAACGGTCTCGGCTTTCTTTGCCTGAGACGCATCACGAAGGATCCACTCCACGGCTTCCGTCATCGTGGCGGCCACGGCATCGGGCATCGCCTGCTCGGCTTTCAGCGCTTCGAGCGCAGGAGCATCGACGACGCCGCCGGTGACGAGCACCGCGCGTGCTCCGATGATGCGGGCCAACTGCATATCGCGCGCATGGTCGCCGATCACGTAGGATTTCTTCAGATCCAACTGCAATTCCGCAACCGCACGGTCGACCATACCGCGGCCGGGTTTTCGGCAGAGACATCCGTCGTCCGGATGGTGCGGACAAAAATAGATGGCATCGAGCGCGGCATCGTGCTGCTCGAGCAGACCCTGCAGTCTGGCGTGAATGGCATCGAGATCTTTCAGCGTCAGAAATCCTCTCGCCACGCCGGATTGATTCGTCACGACGACCAGTCGCGCCCCTGCAGCCTTGAACCGGGCCAGCGCCTCGGGAACGCCGGGCAACAGCTTGAGATCCGCCGCTGATTTCAAATAACCGGGGTCCACATTGAGCGTGCCGTCGCGGTCGAGGAAGATCGTCGTTCCCTCCAATATATTGAACTCGGCTTTGATTTCCTTGAGGCTCGAATCCGCCCCTTGAGGCCCGATGCCGGTGAGGTCTCGCAGTCCAAATGACGCCGGGAGTCGCGGGGTTGCGGCCTCCAGGACGTGTTGAACCGAAACCCCCGTCATGCAGCGATGGTCGATCGGACATTCCCGCAACATGCACGGTGCGCAGTCGACAGGATGGCGTACCAGCGTATGAATCTCGCCGACGGGTGACGTCGTTTTCCAATCGGTAGGGCCGAAGATGGCCACGACGGGAACGTTCATGGCCGCAGCGATATGCATTGGGCCGGTATCGTTCGTCAACAATATGGAGCAGCGGGCGACGGCCGCCATCAGCTGGCGGATAGTCGTAGCTCCGGACAGGACGACGACAGGAACCGTCAATTGCCCGGCTATCTCGGCGCCTATCGCTTCCTCGCCCTTGGCGCCGATGATGACGACCGCGACGCGTTTATTCCCGCCCTCCTGCACTTGCCGGCAAAGTCTTGCGGCTGCTTCAGCAAACCGGGCAGGCAGCCATCGTTTTGCTCCTCCATATGTCGACCCCGGATTGATGCCGACGATCAGATCCGAGGCCCTGATGCCGGATGGTAGCAACCGTTCATCGATGGCCTGCGACTCTTCAGGCAACAGGGACAACTTCGGCGCATCCGGTTCACCGGAAAGACCCAGCGGCCGGAGCAAGTTCCAATAATAATGAACTTGATGAACCGACCCTCGGCGATTGGACACGCTGATCGGATCCGACAACAGGAACGTGCGGCCGTCCGTCGCGTAGCCGTGGCGCGAGGGAATTCCAGCCAGATACGCCAACAGCGCGGCTTCAAAGGCATTTTGGAAAAGCACGGCCACATCAAAACGCCCGTTGCGGAGTTCACGGGCCAATGTCCATTTCCCGATGAGCCCGGCATGGCGTTCCTTCCAGTCATAGACAATGATCTGATCCACCGCCGGATGTCCGGTGAACAGGTCCCCGATCGCCGGTTTCACGAGGAGAGAGAGCGCCGCGCTGGGGTACAGGCGCTTGATGCCGCGAATGGCAGGCTCGCACATGACGGCATCCCCGAGCCAGTTGGGCGCACGAACCAGAATGCGATGTATTGGACCGCTACGCACAAGCCTCCGTCATTCGGGCTGCAGGCAGATGGGTCACCAACTCCCTGAGCCGGTCTTCTCCCGATGTGACCTCCGCACCGATACGGAGAGCCCACCAGATGGCCTCATCTGCTCCGATCAGGCGCGCGAGCTTGCCGGCATCCTTTTCGGTTGTCACGACGAGTTCGGCCCGGACTGCCTTGGCTCTGCCTCGGATATCATTCACGTCTACCGGAGTATACCGATGGTGATCGGCGTACGACGTCTCGTCCAGTATGGAGAGCCCCGTCGCTTCGGCCAGCATTCGGAAGGATGCCGCGTTGCCGATACCGCTGCAGAGAAGCGCTGTCTTGCCACGACCCCACTGAATCGATCGCCGCTCATCGGAAGCCACAGACACCAGCGCCTCGGGCCTGAAGATGATTTGCCCCGGGATAAGGTCGCGCGAGAGGACAGTCCGGAGTCGAGTGAGGGCGGCTGTCACAAGATCAGGATCGTCCGCGCGCGTGATCATCACGCTCGTGGCACGATGCGCGGCCTGGATGGGCTCCCTCAATCTGCCGGCCGGCAGCGAGGCCCCGAGGCCGTCCACGTCCGTGGCATCGATCAGCAATATGTCGACGTCGCGATGCAGACCAAGATGTTGAAACCCGTCGTCGAGCAGAATGCAGTCCACGGAGTGACGGTCCAGTATCCACCGTCCCAGTTCGTACCGGTCGGCTCCGACCGCGACGATCGCCTTCGGACAGCGCCGCGCCATGAGGTGCGGCTCGTCCCCCGCTTCCTCGGGGCCGGCCAGAATATCCTGCCCGTTCGAAACGAGGAGCTTGGAGACGGTGCTGTTCCGTCGATAACCTCGACTCAAGATCGCCACCCGTTTTCCTTCTGCAGACAACCATTCTGCCAGACGGATGACGACAGGCGTCTTTCCTGTGCCCCCCATCGTCAGGTTGCCGACACTGATCACGGGAACCGGAAGCCGCCGCTGTCGGAACCACCCTCGTCCATACAACCAGGCGCGCAGACGCGCCGCCAGGGCATACGGTGCTGCGACCCAGAGCAGCCACCGACGGATGGGCGTTCCCGGATTCAACATGACATGTTACCGTT
Organism: Nitrospira sp. KM1; assembly: GCF_011405515.1. Lineage (NCBI taxonomy): Bacteria > Pseudomonadati > Nitrospirota > Nitrospiria > Nitrospirales > Nitrospiraceae > Nitrospira > Nitrospira sp. KM1. The sequence continues at coordinate 1,484,828 of NZ_AP022671.1, forward strand.
CTGTCACCAACGACAGCGGAGGAGCGGAGACCGGAGGGGAAGGGCGTGGGGAATCCGCGGTGAGCACTTGTTCGATCGCCTCCAGCGTCGCCTCCAGCGCCCCTTGATTTTGCTTCACCACGCTGAGCGCCGCCTGCCCCATGCGATGGCGTTCTTCGATCTGTTCAAATAGAGCCATCATTCGACCGGTCAGATCTGTTTCGTCTGTTACACGAACGCCACCTCGAGCCTGCAGCAACAGGTTGGCGATTTCGGCGCAATGGTCCGTATGGGGACCAAATACCACCGGCTTTCCCCATACAGCCGGTTCCAGAAGATTGTGTCCTCCAACCGGAACCAAGGTTCCTCCCACAAATGCCACGAGGGCCTCACGATACACCGCCGCCAGTTCGCCGCGCGAATCCAAAACGAGCACCTGCGGCTTATCCGTTCGCCCGCGCCCTTCGATGGCGCTGCGCCGCCGGACAGTGAACCCACGGTCGCGCGCCAGGGATTCCACCTGACCGCTTCGTTCGATATGTCGAGGAGCCACGATCAACCGTGCCGTCGGATAGCGTTCGATGATCGTGTGATAGCATCCCATCAACGCCTCTTCCTCACCCGGATGGGTGCTTCCCGCCACAATCAGGAGATCATCGGGACCGAATCCGAGAGCCTCCCTGAGGTCCCTCTGACCGGCAATGCTCGGAGTCATCTGATCGAATTTGATATTGCCCGTGCGGCGTACGCCGGCTGGGTCGGCCCCGAGAGCGACAATGCGTTCGACGTCACGGTCCGACTGCATGAGGCAAAGCCGGAGCGACCGCAACATGGGCCGGTAAAACGCGCGCACGGGCTTCCACTGCTGTCGCGCGAACGACCGTGTCGACAGCCTCCCGTTCACCATAACTGTCGGAACGCCTGCCAGGGAGAGCGACCTGAGGAGATTCGGCCACAACTCGGTTTCGACGAAGATATAGATGATCGGACGGAGAGAGGCGATCGTGCGGGAAACGGCCCAGGGAAAATCAAGCGGCGCATAACAATGTTCCGCAATTCCGGCCAGGCGCTGCTCTACGGCTTCACGTCCGGTCTCGGTAACGGTGGAAACCATGAACCGGAGTTCAGGATGCCTGTGGTGAAGCGCCAAGACCAACGGAGTCACGGCGACCGCTTCACCCAGCGAGACGGCATGAATCCATACGACCGGCCGGCCGGAAGGATCGGGAGCGGGCGGAGCCATGCCCAGTCGCTGACGCAAGCCGCGCCGACACCGTGGTTTGGATACGAGAACGGCCACAATCACGGGAAAGGCGAGGAGCAAACCCAGGTTATACAGGACATTCCACATGGATCAGGCCCCTGCCGTGTCGTCAGCCTTGGCCGTGAGGCGGTTCAGCGCGGCTTCGAGTTCCAGCCGTTTGGCTTCCTGCAGCGGCGCGTCCGCGTCACGAGGAACCCAGAGCGGCGCCCCCCAGACGTAACAACCGCGGGAGAATGGGTATGGGACCATGAACCGGTCCCAGCTCGCGAAGAGTTTTTTTTTGAGCAGCCGAATGCGAGCGGGACGATCGGAAGACCCGATGCGCGGGCCAGTTGAATCACGCCGAACTTCACCGATTGTCGCGGTCCCTTCGGTCCATCCGGAGTCACGACAAGGTCCATCCCGCTCCGGCCCAGGCGGATCAATTCCCGCAACGCCTCGACGCCCCCTCTTGTACTGGATCCCCGCACGGTTCCGAATCCGAACCGGCCGACGATCCGCGCGATGATTTCCCCGTCTTCGTGCTGACTGATCAGGATATGGGCCTTCTTACCGCGGTAGGTCAGCGGCATCATGAGCTGCTGCGCATGCCAGAACGCGATGATCGCACGCTGTCCCTCACGATAGAGCGCATCGATGTCTTCAGACCCGAGCGTCTCAATCCGCATGGACCGTCCGAGCCCCCGGATGATCGACGCACCAACCGGAGGCAGCACGCTGAGCTTCAGCCAACGTTGCAAACGTTTGTTCAGCCGGCTAGCCATTGGGCATATCCTGGAATTGCATGGCATGCAGGCGTTTGTAGACGCCGCCCCGCAGCAGCAACTCTTCGTGCGTTCCGATCTCGACAATCGAGCCGCGGTCGAACACGATGATTCGGTGGGCCCGTTGAATCGTAGACAGCCGATGCGCGATGACGACCGTGGTACGGTTCTGCATGAGATTGCCCAGCGCCAGCTGGACGACGCGTTCGGACTCCGTATCCAGCGCGGAGGTCGCTTCGTCCAGAATGAGCAGCGGCGGATCGCGCAAAATGGCGCGCGCAATGGCCAGCCGCTGGCGTTCGCCTCCAGACAACTTGACGCCCTTTTCGCCGATCACCGTGTCGTAGCGTTGCGGAAGGCGGTCCACGAAATCATGCGCATAGGCCTGCCGGGCCGCCTGGATAATCTGTTCATCCGTCGCGTTGCGGCGCCCGAACGCGATGTTGTTGCGGATCGAATCGTCGAAGAGCACCACCTCCTGCGAGACGATGCCGATCTGCGACCGAAGCGACTGGAGCGTGTAGGACTGGATGTCGATCCCATCGATGAGAATTCGCCCGGCGGTCGGCTCGTAGAATCGCGGCAACAGATTGACGAGCGTCGTCTTACCGCTCCCGCTGCTGCCGACGATCGCCACCATTTCTCCTGCACGGATGGTCAGGTCGATGTCGGCAAGCGCCGGAACGCTCTGCCCTTCGTAATGAAAGGTGACGTCCTGATATGTCACGGATCGGCTGATCGGCGGCAGCGTCAACTGCCCCCGCTCCTGTTCCTGTTCCGATTTCAGATCGATGACCCCGAAGACCCGTTCCGCCGCGGCGAGCGCCTGCTGGATCGTATTGTTGGATCCGGAGAGCTTCCGGAGCGGGGTGTAGGCCATGAACATGGCGGTCAAAAATGAGAAGAACGCGCCGGGCGTCATGGCGTCCTTGATCACGAGAAATCCGCCGTACCAGATAATGCCGGCGATCCCCAGCACGCCGATGACCTCCATATGCGAGGATCCCAGCGAGGAAACCTGGATGGCCTTCATCGTCGTGTTGAGAAAGGCCTTATTGCTGCGCTTGAACCGTTCCGCTTCCGCCTCTTCCCGGCCATAGGCCTTGACCATGCGGATGCCGGCCAACGTTTCCTGCAGCGTGGAAGCCATATCACCCATGCGTTCTTGACCGCTGGTCGCCAGCGCGCGCAACCGCTTTCCCATCCGTACCATCGTGACGACTGCGAGCGGGATGACGATGATCGACAGCCCCGCCAGCTGCCAGTTTTGATAGACGATCACGCCCAGCATCGCCAAAAACGTGAGTCCCTGCTGGAAAATATCTTTCAGCACCCCTGCAACGGCATTGGCCATCAACGTCACATCGTTGACGACCCGCGACACCAGACGCCCGGACGTATTGGCGTCGTGATAGCCGACCGGCAAGCGGATGAGTTTTCCAAACAACTCCTGTCGAATATCGGCAATCACCTGGTTGCCGACGAAATTCATCAGATAATTCTGACCGTAATTGAACGCGCTCTTGAGTACAGAGACGATGAACAGGGCCAGCGGGAGGATAACCAGAAGACCTTCGTTCTTGTTGATAAAGATCTCGTCGAGCACGGGTTTGACGAGCCAGGCGTACGCGCCTGAGAACACGGCCACGAGCGCCGAACAGACGAACGCAGCTGCGAGTCTGAGCCGATACGGCTTCAGGTAGCGGACGAGACGTATGAAACGATCTAGGCCCGACATTCTGCCAGCACCACCTTGGCTGCGCGATGCGATGCTCCCGGGATCCCAAGAGACTCGCGGACCTCGCGGAGGCCGGCCTTCATCTCACTACATGCGCGTCTATCGGTCAAGAGACGGCGGATCTCGGCGCTCAATCGATCGGGTGTCGCATCGTGCTGGATATATTCCGGCACAATGGTGCGGCCGGCAACGAGGTTGACGAGACCGATCCATTTCACTCGGATGAGCCTGCGGGCCAATTGGTAGGTCACCGGCGTGGTTTTATACAACAGGACCATCGGAGTCCCGACGACGGCGGCCTGCAATGTCGCGGTCCCGGACGCGATCAGGAGGGCATCCGATGCCGCCATGACCTCGCTCGCCTGCTCGCGGACAATACGAACCGGAACGGGGCTGCTGTCAACGAGCGAATGGATGAGCGCGTCGTCAATCGATGAGGCCCTGGCCACGATGAATTGAGTCCGCGGGTCGGCTGCAGCGAGTTTCGCCGCAGCTTGCAACAGGACCGGCATCAACATTTTGACTTCGGCGGCCCGGCTGCCCGGCAACAGGCCTACCACCGGTCCCTCAGGAGCCAATTCGAAGCGCCGCATGAGCTCGGCCCGATCGTAGCTCGGCGCCACGGCGTCGAGAAGCGGATGGCCGACAAAGGTGCACCGCACACCCGCTTGCCGATAGAGTTCTTCCTCGAACGGCAGAATCACCACGACATGGTCCACTCTTCGCTGGATCCACTTCATGCGGCGCGGCCTCCACGCCCACACTTGTGGCGCGATGTAATAGAGCACCCTCAGGCCGGCGGCTTTGGCCACACGCGCAAAATGAAAGTTCAGCCCGGGATTGTCGATGAGAACGACCAGGTCCCAGGATTCGGATTTCAACACCCTCCGGATCGCTCTGATGCGGCGGACCACGCTTCGAACGGCCGATAGTCCGATCAGTCCCATCACATCGAGCTGCGGAATGCCGGGGATCAATTTGACGCCGGCGTCACGCATTCCGGTGCCGCCAATGCCGACTAATTCCGTGGCAGGATCCAATGAGAGAATCGCTCGAGCCAGATTGGCTCCATGAAGATCGCCCGATGCTTCGCCGGTCACAATAAGGATGCGTGGCATGGTTCCGAATGGACCGGTGTGATGCGTCTACTCAACGGGATGTGTCTCCAACGCCGGGCGTGCCGGCGTCGTCGGAGGTGTGATGCCGCCGTGCGAACATTTCAATCGCTCGCAGGACCTGATGCGCCAGATCCAGCGCCGCCAACCCGTCCTCCCCGGACACGACCGGCCTTGTGCCCTCCGACACGGCCTGCAGAAACGCCTCGAGCTGGAGCTTCAGCGGCTCCTCCTCGCCTCCCTGCAGCTGCTCGAAGGTAATGGCCGGTTTCTCACCCTGTTTGGCATCGCGACGGCACACCATGCCCTGTCGCGCTTGAAAATCGATGGACACATAATTGTCGCGCTGGAACAGTCGCAGCCTCCGCATTTTATTGGTCGACACCCGGCTGGCGGTCAAATTCGCCACGCACCCGCTCTTGAACTGGATACGGGCGTTCGCGATATCAATGGTGGAAGACAGCACCGGAACGCCCGCCGCCTGCACGTCTTCCACGGGTCCAGGCTGGAAGGACAACACCATGTCCAGATCATGAATCATCAGATCGAGGACGACGTCTACATCCGTCCCCCGCTCGCTGAAGCTGCTCAGCCGGTGGCACTCGATAAAGACCGGCCGGATGATGTGCGGCCTGATGACCTGCATGACCGGATTGAACTGTTCGCTATGACCTACCTGAAGGCGAAGGTTCTTGCGGCCGGCGAGTTGCACCAGTTCCTGCGCCTCGGCTGAGGTCACGGCAATGGGTTTCTCAACCAAAACGTGGACGCCGGCTTCGAGACAGGTTTTGGCGACGGCGTGATGGGACGAAGTCGGCACGGCGACACTGACGAGGTCAACCTCCCGGACCAGTGCCTCAACCGACGGGAACACGCGGGTTCCATGTCGGCCGGCGATGGCGTTCGCCCGCTCGGGTGATTGATCGGTGACGCCGATCAGTTGCGCGCCGGGCAACGACGCATACAGGCGTGCGTGATGTTGACCGAGGTGACCCACGCCAATCACGCCTGCTTTCATCGGTGTCACTGGTTTGGGGGTCCTCCGGATGGTTCGGGTTTGACGAGTCCGACGATCGCGATTCCTGCCGACCGGGCTGTTTCCAACGTCTGCTCGCGATCAATGAGAACGGTCCGTCCCGCCTCGACCGCCAGCACAGCCGCCTTGACCGACGCCATCACCTCAATGGTACGAGGTCCGATGGCAGGAAGGTCGAAGCGCAAATCCTGTTGAGGTTTGCTCCGTTTCACCACGACCGCGCCGTCCTTCGCCAGCTGGCCGCCACGCCTGATCGCATCATCCGTGCCCTCGACCGCCTCAACGGCAACGACGACCCGATCCTTGATGACGACGCATTGCCCGATGTCGAGGCGGCCGATCTCCTGAGCGACATCCCATCCATAACGGATATCTTCCCACTCCTTCTGACTGGGCTCACGGCGGGACAGGGTTCCTTCCTCTGCGAGGATGCCTTCAAGGCCGAATGTCGATTCACAAATCGTGATCCCGTCGCGCTCCAATTCGCCGGCAATTTCACGGAGAATATCGTCGTCTTTCCACAGCGCGAGTCTGGTGGCCAGGGCGAGGGCACGGAAGTCAGGCCGCACCGTGGTGAACACATGGGTTTTCTTGATACCGCCCAGCATCACCGCCTTCCGGACGCCATCCTCCTTGAAGGCTTTGATGAGCTTGTTCAGCTGCCCGATTTTGATCCAATGGATACGTTCGACGTGATCCGTGAGTTCGGGGTCTGTTTCTCCGTCGTGTGCCACGGCCGAAATCTGATATCCAAGCTTGCGCGCGTTGTCGGCAAAAATGATGGGGAAACGTCCGTTGCCGGCGATCAACCCGAGCCGTTCCCCTCCGGCCACTTGCGGCGCCTGGGACACCGGTTACTCCTCGTGCTCCTGATCCACTTCGACCGACCTGCAGACCCCGCGCTTCGTCCCTTCCAGAAACGCCAACATCGTCATGACGTCCGGTTGATCGCTGAACTCGGCTTTGACCAGTTTTGCCGCTTCCGCCAGCTTATGACCGGACCGAAACAGGACGTCATAGGCCTTTTTCAACACGGCGATGCGATCCGCCGTGAACCCGTGACGGCGAAGCCCGACGGTATTGAGGCCGTACATCCGCGCCCGATACCCCCCGGCAGCGCGCATGAACGGAGGAAGATCTTGTCCGATCGCGCAACATCCGCCGACCATGGAATAGGCGCCGATCCTGACGTATTGATGGATTCCGCTCAACCCTCCGATGATCGCGTGGTCCCCGATCGTGATGTGTCCGGCGAGGCTCGCCGCGTTCGCAAGGATGAGATGGCTCCCCAGATGACAGTCGTGGGCAACGTGCACGTACGCCATGAGAAAATTCCTGGATCCGATGCTCGTGACGCCGCCTCCCTCCACCGTTGCGCGGTTCACCGTCACGTATTCCCTGAAAATATTGTCGTCACCGATGACGACCGTCGTCGGGTCTCCTTTGTATTGCAGGTGCTGAGGAGGTCCGCCGATCGAGACAAACGGGTGGAGTTCGCACCGTTTCCCAATTTGTGTCCAGCCATCGACCGTGACATGAGAAATCAACCTGCTGCCGGCGTCGATCGTCACATGTTCGCCGACCGTGCAAAACGGCCCGACAACGACGTCGTCGGCCAGCTTGGCCTTGGGATGGACGATTGCCTGTGGATGAATCTGCACGCTGAACCTCCAGATCTGTTCGTCAACCGCCGCCTATCGCGCCGTGCGCCTCGACGGGCGCCGGCGGCCTCGCGCACGCGATGGTCTACGCCTTCTCTTCCGTGACCATGGCCGTGACTTCCGCTTCGCACACCAACTCCCCTTCCACGAACGCCTTGCCTTGCATCTTCCAAAACGGCGCGCGCTTTTTCACCACGTCGATTTCGAAACGCAGACGGTCTCCCGGCACGACGGGCTTCCTGAACTTTGCGCCATCGATGCCCGTCAGATACACCACCGGCTTCGCCGCCTGCCCCATGGATTTGAATGCGAGCAATCCTCCGACCTGGGCCATGGCCTCGATGATCAGGACGCCCGGCATGACCGGGCGACCGGGGAAATGCCCCTGAAAAAAAGGCTCGTTGATCGTCACGTTCTTGATCCCGACAATCCGCCGGTCGGGGTCCAATTCGAGCACCCGGTCGACCAAGAGAAATGGGTAGCGATGGGGTAAGAGTGCTTGAATATCGGCCTGCTCCATCACTGACATCGTCAATCCTCCGACATGTTCCGTATTTTACCTGCGCGTCCTGATCGACACGTCGCGGCGCCGTTTCACGCGGTCTCGTCCGCCGAACCCATTTGCTCCGGCCACCCGCCACTCCGTCCGTTCAGACGTGCGCACTGTGCTCGGGGCTATATATAACATCTCACTTGTTCTGACGATCGAATTCCTTCACGACCTGTTCGGTGACATCCAATGCCGGCTGATGGTACAGCACAATCCTGATCACCGACTCGTTTCCTTTGTCGATCACGGCGGTGAAGCCTTCTTTTTGCGCGACCACCTGTGCCGCATCTTGAACCTTTTTCGAATATTCGGCGACCATTTCCCGCTGCTTCTGCTGAATTTCCCGGTTGAAATCCGCCAACCGCCGCTGGTAGGCCTCGAGCTTCACCTGAAACTGGTTTTGCTTTTCCTGCCTGCCCGTATCGCTTAATTTCGTGTCGCGGGTGCCTTGTTCAAGCTCTTTCAACTCCTGATCATCGGAATTGATGATTTTCTGCCTCGTCGCGCTGTAGGCCTTGAGTTCTTCGAGCACCCGTTTTCCTGCCTTGGATTTTTCGATGACGGCCTGTTGATCCATCACGGCGACGCGTAACGCATCCGCCGCTCCGGCCGGCAGCATCATCAGCCATATCGCCGTTCCGGCCAACAGTCCAACTGCTCCGATCTGTCTCATCGCCCGCCCTCCTCATTCGTGTGAATCCATCGTGCGCGGCTGTCCATCATGGATATTCTCGATTGAACTCTTCGATCACTTCCGCGGTCAAATCAAGCGCGCCGTCACTGTACACTGTAGGGCCGCCTTTCCCCTTGTCCAACACCACCTGCAGGTCGTGGCGCTTCGCAACTTTTTCGACCACGACCTCTAACTTTTCCCGAAACGCATCGAGCACGTCCTTCTGTTTCTCCTGCACCTCACGGTTCAATTCGGCGGCCTTCTGCTGATATTCGGCCATGCGGCGGCGAAAGATTTGTTCGCGCTCGCTTTTGGCCGCAGCGCTCAGGACGCTCGCCTGCTTCACGAAGTCTTCTTCCATCCGGCGCAGCTCTTTTTCATCCATCTCGATCAGGGCCTGACGGCTCTTCGAGAACGAACTGAGAGAGTCCTTCGCCTTCTTGCCGGCGTTCGAGTCGTTGAGCAGACGCGTCGGATCGACCAACCCCATCTTCCCCTCGATCTTCGAGCCCGCACAACCGACCATCATCGCGGCGCATAGCGCCGCCACGAACAGCCCGTACAGCAATCTGAACCCGCTTGTCTTGCGTCCGATCACCCGTCCTCCTCGTCCACTCGATTAAAACAGCGACCCGATCGTAAATTCGAATACGCCTTTTCGCTCGCCCTCCCGCGGATCCAGGTTGATGCCGTACGCGGCGCGCAACGGACCAAACGGCGAGATCCATCTCCCTTCGAGACCCGCCGCCGGACGGAGCCGGAACGAGACCGGTTCGTTGTCGTCAAATCCTTTGCCGTAGTCGAAGAAGATGACGCCGTTTAACTTGGCTTCCGATGAGATCGTAAAAATAAAATCGTTGTTGAAGATCAGCTCCTTTGCCGCGCCGATCAGCGAATTGCTTGGCGTCACAGGGCCCGCACGGCCGAAGACGAATCCGCGCATCGTATTGATACCGCCGACGAAATACCGTTCCGTCAGGGGAATCGGCTTGCCATTGAGCCCCTCTGCCGCGCCATACCGGACCCTGAACGAAAAGCGGGTGTCGTACGGGAGCGGCGTATATTTCATGATGTCGATATTATATTTGTAAAAATTGTTCGTGCCTCCGAGATAAGGCGTGCCCAGATCGAATCCCACGCTGGTCCTCCACCCGCTGCGCGGATCGAGGTAATAGTCGCGCGTGTCCCGGGCCAGGGTCGTGCGGAAACCGGTCGTCGTCTGGTTGCCCAACTGTCTCAAAATGATTTCCGGCGCATCGGCGGTCGGATCGCTGAAATTCAATTGTTCGGCCATGAGGCTGAACGACCCCGTGACGTACTCCGACAACCAGCGGCCGAAGGTCAAACTCGCGCCGGATTTTCTTTCGAAGTACGTGATGTAGTTCGTCATGCTGCGGAAGATGTCGAGCTGCATCGACGTCAAGGAATCGTTCAGATACGGGTTTCGGAAGGTGATCAATCCCAACGTGCGCTGTTGTCCGAGTTGTCCGCGGATCCGTCCCATCCACCCGTTGCCGCCCAAATTACCTTCCGTGATGTCGGCGATCGCGACCAGCTTGTCCAAGGTGCTGAATCCGCCGCCGATGCTGAATTGCCCGGTCGGCTTCTCCTTGACGCGGACGTTCAGATCGACTTTGTCGGGTCCGACCTGCTGCGGAAGAATTTCGACCGTTTCGAAAAAGTTGAGATTGTTCAACCGCTGGAAACTGCGCTTCAGCGATGGCGTGTCGATCACGTCCTGCTCGTCGACGCGCAATTCCCGGCGAATGACGTTGTCCTTTGTTTTGTCGTTCCCGTTCACATTGATCTGCCGAATGCGCATCATCTCGCCTTCTTTGATGGTGAGGATGATGGAGGCGGTGCGATCTTCGGCATTGGGATTGACGCTCGGAGAGACATCGGCGAAGGCATACCCCTTGCTGCCGTACAAATCATTCAGCCGGGTCACCTCGTCGCGGATTTTCTGACGCTGGAAAATCTCCCCGACCTTGATTCTCAGATTTTCCCTGAGTTCGGGCTCCTCAAACACGGTATTGCCCCTGAACCCTACCTCCGACACGGTAAACGGCTCCCCTTCAACGACCGGATACACGACGGTAAACCACTTCTTATCTTCGCTCAACTCGACCGCGGGCAGCCCGACCTGCACGTTCAGATAACCTTTGTTGAGCAGGACTTCCTTGATGCGCTCCACATCGTTGTTCATTTCTTCACGCTTCAGCACTCCGGCATCCGAGAGAAAGGACGGGAGCTTCAACTGAGTCACCAGACCATACCAGGGCACCCATTCTCTCGTAGCCATGACTTTGAACATCTCGTCTTTCGAGGCGGCCCGCATGCCGTCGAACGTCACAGTCTTGACCTTGGCCTTCTCTCCTTCCTTGACGAAAAAGGTGAGCCGCTTGCGGTCTTCGTCCAGCGTCTGCACGATCGGGATAACCTGGCAATCGTAGAACCCGTCTTCCTGATACGCGAGCCGGATTTTCTCGGCGCTTTCCTTGGCCTGCTGCTGGTCGAGAAACGCCTGGCTCTTGATCGTAATTTTTTCTTTCAGCTTGTCGTCGCTCAGCTCCTCATTGCCGTCGAACACAATCTCGGTAATGAACGGCTTCTCCCGGACGACGAACACCAGGGACACGCCCTGAGCCGTGGATTCGGTCTCCACGTGTACGTCTTCGAAATACCCCGTGTCGTAAAGGATCTTGATCTGACCCCTCACATTTTCCTGAGTATAGGGATCGCCGGGTTTCAACGTCAGGCGTCCGGCGATGGCCGGCAGTTCGATTTTCTTGTTCCCCTGTATGTTGATCGACGAAACCTTGACGTCGTTCGGCTGCGCCGCGGCCTGTGCGATGAAGAGACCACAGCACGCCAGACTGAGAATCAGAATCAGCAGCCAGTATAAATCGTTTAGATATGTTGCCCCCCTCACAGACTCAGCGCTCCATCCCTACAGAAACACCACGAGAAGGGGGAATCCACCCCTGCACGATGGTTGCACAATACCCTTCATCGGGGCCCCGTGGCGGAGAACGCAGAGCTTTGGACATCGAGAACGCAAAACACCAAAGCCGGCGACAAACGATGCGGTCGTGCCCGGCGCAGCCGCATGAGCTACGGGTACATGTGTGAAAAACTCCCGGATTATATGGGGCAAGTATTTCAATGTAAAGCGCTTCCAAGCGGATCACGCGACGGAATTTTGCGGCGACGACGGCGTCCGTTCCTTGACATCATCGACCCCATCACATAGTATCGCTCGATGCACCGATCGGACGTCCGCAAAGCCGTCATTCCCGCCGCTGGATTGGGCACGCGCTTCCTACCCGCGACCAAGGCATCCCCCAAGGAAATGTTGCCGCTGGTGGACAAACCGCTCATTCAATACGCGGTGGAAGAAGCCGTGGCGTCGGGCATCGAAGACATCATTGTGATCACGGGGCGCGGCAAACGCGCGATTGAAGATCACTTCGACCGCTCGGTCGAACTGGAAGAGAACCTCAAAGGGAACGGCAAAGGCCAGCTCCTCAGCCAGATCAGACATATCTCGAGTCTGGCGAACTTTTGTTACATCCGTCAGTCCGAAGCGCTCGGGCTCGGGCATGCCGTGCTGTGCGCGCAACGGTTGATCGGTGACGAACCGTTTGCCGTTATCCTGGGCGACGAGATCATTGATGCGGACGTGCCGGGACTCGCGCAGCTCATCCATACCTATAAGAAACGAAACGGCGCGGTGCTGGGAGTCCAGACTGTCCCGCATCAAGAGGTGAACCGGTACGGGATCGTTTCTCCGCGCCCTATCATGGAGAGACTGCATGAGGTCGCGGACCTCGTCGAAAAACCGTCTCCGTCCGACGCCCCGTCCAATCTGGCCGTCATCGGCCGGTACGTGCTTCCTCCTGAGATTTTCCCGATTTTGCGCAAGACCCGCCCCGGCAAGAATGGCGAGATTCAACTTACCGATGCTTTGAAGGAGCTGTCCAAGGCATCGCCGATGTACGCGCTCGAAGTACAGGGACAGCGCTACGACGCCGGCGACAAGTTGGGATTTCTCATCGCCACCGTCGAGTTCGCGTTAAAAAATCCCTCCCTCGGATCGGAGTTCGGCGAGTACCTGCGGGAACGCATGGTTCCGGCAAAAGGGGCGCGCCGTACTCGGACCGGCAAGGCCTGATCCTCGTCCGAGGAGAGGCATCAGACCGCTGAAGCAGTGAACCGGAACACGAGACCACGTTCATGAGCGATTCGATCGAACAAGACCTGACGCCGCCGCAAAACGTCGAAATTCCGGAGCAGCTTCCTTTGCTCCCTGTCCGGGACATCGTCGTGTTCCCCTATATGGTCCTGCCGCTGTTCGTGGGACGTGAAATGTCGATCAAGGCCATCGAAGCCGCCTTGGCCGGCAACCGCATGATCTTCCTGGCGACGCAGAAGGCGTTGGATGTCGAAAATCCCACGCCGGACGACATCCATGCGATCGGCACCGTCGGCATCATCATGCGGATGCTCAAGCTTCCGGACGAACGCATCAAGATCCTCGTGCAGGGGCTGTCGAAGGCGAAGATCGCCAACTACATCCAGACCGAACCCTACTATTCCGTCCGGATCGACAAGATCACCGAAGCCAAGGCGGCCGGCTCGCATCTGGAAACCGAAGCCGTCATGCGAACCGTCAAAGAACAGATCGAACGGATCGTGAGTCTCGGCAAGGTCCTCATTCCCGACGTGATGGTGGTCATCGAAAACCTCGAGGACCCGGCCCGCCTGGCCGACATGGTGGCCTCGAATCTCGGCCTCAAGGTGGAAGTGACGCAGTCCGTGCTGGAAATCACCGATCCTGTCAAACGCCTCCGCAACGTCAGTGAGATCCTCGCCAAGGAAATCGACGTCCTGTCCATGCAGCAGAAAATTCAGGCGCAGGCCAAGGGCGAGATGGACAAGACGCAGCGTGAATACTTCCTGCGCGAGCAGCTCAAGGCGATTCAGAAGGAACTGGGGGAGCTGGACGAACGGACCGAAGAAGTCGCCGAATTCCGCAAGCGTGTCAAAGACTCCAAGATGCCGGACAAAGTGTTGAAGGAGACGGAGAAGCAGATCAAACGTCTCGAAAAGATGCACCCGGATACGGCCGAATCCGCGACCGTTCGCACCTATCTGGAATGGATGGTCGAACTGCCCTGGTCCAAAAAATCCAAGGACAACCTCGACCTCAAGGCCGCGGCGAAGGTGTTGAACGAGGATCACTACGATCTGGAAAAAGTCAAGGAGCGGATCCTGGAGTATCTCGCCGTCCGAAAACTCAAAGAAAAAATGAAGGGCCCGATTCTCTGTTTCGTCGGCCCTCCCGGGGTGGGAAAAACATCACTCGGCAAGTCCATCGCACGCGCGCTCGGCCGGGAGTTCGTCCGTATCAGTCTGGGCGGAGTTCGCGACGAAGCGGAGATCCGTGGCCACCGCCGCACGTATGTCGGCGCGCTGCCGGGGCGTATCATTCAGGGCATGAAGCAGGCGGGCACGAACAATCCGGTGTTCATGCTCGATGAGATCGACAAGGTCGGGATGGATTTCCGGGGTGATCCTTCGGCTGCCCTGCTTGAGGTCCTGGATCCTGAGCAGAACAGCACCTTTACCGATCATTATCTCGGAGTGCCGTTCGATCTGACCGAAGTGATGTTCATCACCACGGCCAACCTGATTGATCCCATCCTGCCGGCCCTGCGGGACCGGATGGAGGTGATCGAGATTCCCGGCTATACCGAAGAGGAAAAACTGGGCATCGCGCAAAAATACCTCATTCCGAGACAGCTGCAGGAACACGGGATCACTGAAAAACACATCAAGATCGTCGAACCGGCAATCCGGCAAATTATCATGCACTACACGAGAGAGGCCGGCGTCCGGAACCTCGAGCGCGAGATCGCCAATGTCATGCGCAAGGTGGCCAAGAAAGTCGCCGAGGGCAAGGGGCTGGGGTTCCCCGTCAATCCCGCAAATCTGCACAAATATCTCGGCGTGCCGAAATTCCTGCCTGAATCCGAACTCGAAAAGGACGAAATCGGCGTCGCGACCGGATTGGCCTGGACGGAGGCCGGCGGCGACGTGCTGTACATCGAAGCGACGGTAATGAAGGGAAAGGGCGCACTGACGCTTACCGGCCACCTCGGGGACGTCATGAAGGAATCCGCCCAAGCCGCCCTGAGCTATGTGCGTTCACGCGAGAAAACGCTCGGCATCAATCCCGATATGTTCTCGAAGCAAGATCTCCATATTCACGTTCCCGCAGGTGCGATCCCGAAAGACGGACCATCGGCAGGCATCACCATGGCGACCGCCATCGCGTCCGCCATGGCGCAAGTCCCTGCGAGACGCGATCTGGCGATGACCGGCGAGATCACGCTCAGGGGCCGCGTATTGCCCATCGGAGGCTTGAAGGAAAAGATTCTCGCTGCGAAGCGCGCCAAGTTGACGACCGTGATCCTGCCGAAGCGGAACAAGAAGGACCTCGACGAGATCCCCAAGCATATCCTCAAAGGCATCCATCTCGTGTTCGCCGATACGATGGATGACGTGATGAAAGTCGCCTTGCACCGGAATTCTAAGGGTCGCGCTTCGTCCCAGCGGTCCAACTCGCCGAAGGAACAGGCCCGCAAACATCCCGCGCGTCCCGGCCGGACCGGCAGGGCGGCGAGGCCGGCTGCAGGCCACGTGTCGGTCACCGCACAGACATTGATCCGACCGTTCTAGCATGTCCAAAAACCGGTCCAAGGCCCGGTCGTCCCTTCGTGAATTCGATCTGATCCGCACCATCCGGAATCGGTACGGTCGGGCGACCCGATCCATCGCCCACGGCATCGGCGACGATGCCGCGGTCGTCTCGTGGACCGGCCGGCAAGGCCTGCTCACAACCGACCTGGTCGCCGAAGGCATTCACTTCGATCTCCGAACCGCGACCTTGATCGACGTCGGCTATCGAGCTGCCGCGGCCAATCTCAGCGACATTGCGGCGATGGGAGGCCGGCCCGAATATCTCCTGGTGGCATTGGCTATTCCCCGAAGCGGCAAGAACGTGGACGTCGCTCGACTCTATAGAGGAATCATGGCCGCCTGCCGTCCCTATGATGTCCGCTTGATAGGGGGCGATACATCGGCTTCGGCTTGCGGCTGGTTCATCAGCATCACACTGACGGGATCGGCCACGCACGGGCGGCCGCTGCTCCGAAGCGGGGCCAGAAACGGCGATGGGCTCTACGTGACCGGGACGATCGGCGATTCGCGCGCGGGCCTGAAGCTTCTTCAATCCCGGCGGCCCAAGCGATCCGACGCTCATGTGTCTCTCCCTCATAGGCGTTTCCTGATCCGGAGGCATCTCCGTCCCGACGCGCGCATCGCCATGGGACAGTGGCTTTCACGCGAGAATTTCCCGACGTCGGCGATCGATCTCTCCGACGGCCTCTCGGGCGATCTCCGGCATGTGTGCAGGGAGAGCGGAGTTGGAGCAGAGGTGCAAATGAATTCCTTCCCGCTGTCGCCTGCGCTCCGCGCCTATGCCCGTTCAGCTGGATTGGATGCCGCCTCGATCGCACTGGCAGGGGGTGAGGACTATGAGTTGCTCTTTACCGTTGCCTCTACTGTCCGTTCCCGCTTTGAACGCTCGGCTGCACGTCAAAACATTCCGGTGACGCGGATCGGGGTGATTCGCCCGGCCTCCGCCGGCATCCGAGTGTCATGGCCGGACGGTCGAACAAGCCCATTGCCGCGCATCAGCTACGAACATTTTGAGCCGGCCTCCAAAACCTGAACCCGTACACAGACGCGCATGCCTTCCCTCCGTACATTGCTCAAGCAAGTGTTGCATCTGCAGGAAACCCCGCAGAGGACGGCCCTGGCGTTCTCAGTCGGGGCGGCCATCGCGTTCTGCCCCTTCTATGGATTTCACATGATCCTGGTCGGCTTCTGCACCTGGGCATTCAAGCTGAATTTCGTCGCCTTGATGGCGGGCGCATTGGTCAACAATCCCTGGACACTGGTACCGACTCTCGGCGCCACCTACTGGGTCGGCGCCGTCCTGTTGAACAGACCGGACGTGCCGTCGTTCAGTTGGGACGACCTGAGTTTCACCGGGATCTACCATCAGGTGATGCCCTATGCCGTGCCGTTCTTGGTCGGCGGTCTCGTACTGAGCGCAGTCGCTGCCGTCATCGCCTATCCCATCGCATTGTATGTCATCACGAAATACCGTCGCTCCCACGCGGCCGCCGCCGGCGAGCCATTGCCGCCCCGGGACCGCCTGGGCTAAGATGGCGAAGGCACATGACGCCACCCCGTTTCTTCCGTCCATCCAATGCCCCATACGACGGATCGGCGCTGATCGCCGACCCCATCCATAAATATGTCTCGTTCACCGTGCCGTTCGCCAGCGCCGACCCGCACGAGCGGACCGAAAAGGATCTGATCGACAGTCCCTGGGTGCAGCGGTTGCGCTATATTTACCAACTGCAGAGCGCCCGCTGGGTCTACCCGTCCGCCGAACACACGCGGTTCGTCCATTCGCTCGGCACCATGCATGTGGCCGGCCGTTTCGCCAAACATCTCTACCCGTTTCTTCAGAAAGCGGCCCCTGACGTGCCATCGGCGCACTATGTGGAAGAATTCCTGCGCATCACCGCGCTGGTCCACGACATCGGGCACGGTCCCTTCTGCCACTTCTTCGACGACAACTACCTCCACGACTTCAATGCCAGCCACGAAAAGCTGGGGCAACTCATCATCCGCGACCATCTGGGTTCCATCATCCGGAAGATCCGCCGAAGCCCCACCGGGCCGTTTGCCAGAGGCGAGGAATTGAATCCCGACCAGATCGCCCACGTCATCCTGAAAGAAAAAGGAAAAGACAACTCCCGTCTGCCGCGCTGGCTGAACATGCTCCAGCCCGTGATTTCCGGAAGCTATACCGCAGACAACCTCGACTACGTCCTGCGTGACTCTTACATGTGCGGCGTGGCCGTCGGTCCGGTGGACCTGACCCGGTTGATCCACTATACGATCATCACGGACAAGGGCTATACCATCCACAAGACCGGCCTGCCGGCGCTGCAGATGTTTCTGAATACCCGCATGTACCTCTATTCCAACGTGTACTTTCACCGGACGACGAGAGCGATCGACATTCATCTGCGCGACATCTTCGGAGATACCATGAAGCTCGTCTTCCCGCACGACCCGCGCAAACGGATGGAGGATTATCTTTCGCTCACGGACTGGTCGCTCCTCGAACAAGTCCGGGGCTGGACCAAGTCGCGGCATGCAGCCGAACGCCGCCTGAGCGGGGAATGGGCGCGGATTCTTGGGCGAGACGTGAAGTGGAAAATGGCCTACAGCACGGTGCTCAAGGAAAAGGGACAGGAACGGGGCATGGATTTCCCAAGCCACGAGCACTTTGGGAGACAGATCAGGAAGGAGCTGCCGGCCTCGCTTCAACGGATCGAATTCCGAGTCGATATGGCCCCGCTCGATCCGCGTCCCGACCCCAAGGACCGGAGAGGCAATCCGCTCTACGTTTACGATCCAGGGACCAAACACGTGTCCATCGAACCGCTGGAGGAATTCCTCGACCTGCTGCCGACCAGGCTGGTGCAGTTCCGGATCTATTCCCTCGATCACCGCAATGACTCCGCACTCTCAAAAGCCGCAGCCACCGTCCTGAACAAGACTCCCTCGAGCATGGAGACACAATTCTAGTTTTGCTGTCCGCTTGCCCGTCCTCCTGACATACTCGCGACATACGGGACCGATCACCGGACGCTCTCGCGCGGGACGCAACCGCGTAGAGGAATGCTCGCTCACGTCTTTGCGACAACGCCATATGACGCGATGATCGGCTCACGGCATCTTATTAATCGACAATTCATGGAGGCCAGCGATGAACCAATACGTTCTGTGGTTTCTCATCGGCACGATGCTGTTCACATCTGCACCTGTCGCGGCTCAATCGACCGGTAATCATACCCCCGCCAACGCGGCGGGCATCCTCAATGCTCTGCCTCCGGATCTCTATAAGAAAATGGAACGGTTGGCCCAGTTGATCGATCAATCCATCAAATCAGGCAAGCTCACCGATGCGCAGGTTCAGCAGGAGCTCATGTCGGGCAGACTGGACCAGACCATACGAGGATTGGGGCCTGAAGCCGGCCAACTGATGGATGAAATTCAATCAGACATGCAGAGCGGCAACGGTCCTGGCGAAAATGCACTGATGCCGTTGTTGGGAGGGTTGGGACAATAGAGCCGCGTGAGCTGCTCCGTGTGAACTTGTATTATCAGCGTCGCAGTGATGATCGGCCACCTGCACTATCATGCGAGTTGGGATACACCTGAGGGTGTGCTGAGACTGGAACTCACCGGGAACCGGCACAGCAGGCTGCTTTGGAGTACAAGAACCATCCCCCCGAAGCTCGCACCTAACGCTGCTCCCCCTTACACGCTATCCCGTCCACAATCAGGACGAGGTGCGCCTCGGAGCTTTATTATGATGTGGAGCGGCTCGTATTTCATGGTCGATGAGCCGTTCGATGAGTTTGAGCTGCCCGATAAGATGCTCACGTATTCCCGGCACCGATGAGGCGAATGCTTCGGCGCAGCGCTCGAGCGTCGCAATCTCTTCTTTGTCAAGGGGTTCCACCAGTTGGAGGAGTTTCTTTGCCCGATCCGGATAGTGGCGCTCAGTCTCCGCTGCATGCTGGGCGTCTTTATCATCAAAGAGCTGGCTGACCGACACATTGAAGTAGACGGCAAGCGTCTGAAGGGTCGCAAGATTCTTGGGGCGCACCCCTGCCAGAATGTTGTTGATCGTGCCATGCGAGACGCCAATCCGCTCAGCCAAGGCCCTTTGACTCATGCCTGAGTCGATCCGTTTCTGAATAAGAGCTTTCAATTTCACTTCGCGGAGTGTAGGCGGGTAGAAAAGAGTTCACAATCAACAATCATTTTGGTATACAATCGACACGGGCGAGCCGTTTCGGTCCTGACACTTTTGATTCCTATCTGTCACCGCACAAGATCATGAAGACTCCACATTCATCAAATTCAATAGGTATGACGAATAAACCCATACGAGCCTGACTCTTCAGCAAGCCAAATCGACGATATTCGGCTTCCCAGTAACGGCCGAGCCATATCGGACCGGAGAGAAATATTTTGGCAATATGTATATCAAAATGGTGGTCATCTCGCCCGCCTGACTGGTTGTCACACCAACGTCCGGTGTCTTGAATCGAATATCGGGATCTTCGCGCGGTCCAATAGAGTTTGTGAAATTTAATCGGAAGGGCATGGACCGAGGCGGATCATACGGCGGATCTATTTCACCGTTCACGATGACGCCGATGATGTCGGTCCGGGGCGGCAGCTCTACGGGAGACGTTTAGGGAGGCCATCAGATGACTCCCAGCGAATGGCTGGCGAAGCACACATGGCAAGCTCGCGCGATTCCCATCATCGATGAACAGGGCAATGCCATCGGCGGATGCCTGATCCATGCGATCACGTTTGCGATCCCATCGGTCAATGAACGGGTCGACGCGATCCATGCATTGAATCGGCATTGCCTGAAGAAGTATCCGTACTTGCGAGAGATCGTGCCGAGCAGCTATGTGATTAATTACGTGGACGACAGGATTCTTGCGACAAAAGCGGAGGCCGTCGCTTTCTTGCGCGACGCGGGACTATAATTTTCACTCCGTCCCAATCGTTCAGAAACGAATTCCCAGATAGAATCCCGGCATGACGTTCGTGTGGAGATCGAAATCCCGGCCGCCGGAGCGCACAGTCCCGCCAAGCGAAGTCACGTTGAGCAGAAAGTCAGCGGTAACCGCGAGTCGCTCAGTCACGGCATAGTCCACTCCCACGCCGAGGGGAATCAAGAACGAGCCATAGGTATTGGCCGTTCCGCTGTCGGTATCTTTGATGCCGGCCCGGACGAATCCGACGCCGCCCTGGACGACGAGCTTCGCCAGATTGCCGATGCCGGGAATGTCCCACCAATACTTGGCTTGGGCGGACAGGCCAAAAAGAAAATCATTCCCCGCTCCGGCATACTGCGCCAACGGCCCCACGGAAAGGGTGTGAGTCACGAAATAATCCGCGTGACCGTTGAACGCGAATTCAGCGGCTCCATCAGGCGTGTTTCCTAGAAAGCCCAGACCGCCTCCGCCTGTCCAGCGTCCTGCCTCCAATTGGTCGGCACCTGCAGCAGCGGGGCCAAGAATAACCATACCTGCGATCGAGCAGGAAAAAAGCGCCACCCGGGCAAGGATAAGACCAGGGCAATGAAACATGACGACCCTTCATGGATGAGCCTCCGCTACGATCCCACCGACGGTGCGTGGAGTCAACCGGCAGATTCGCAAGTCGAAGATAGTCACCAGCCGCAACGCCGTGCGGCAACGAATCCTAGCAGGCCGTCGAAAAACTGTTCCGGACCCCGAGCAACCGTGAATCGTGCATGGTCGTTGGTCGAGCCAGAAGAGCTCAGGATGTTCAAAGAGGTCGTATGGCTGAAGCAGAATCGGCTCAGCAAGTACGAATTCACCTGGTACCTCACGGTCAAAGTAGGATAGGAAGTTAAATCAACCTGGCCATTGCCGCGCAGAAAGCACGGAAGCCATCAAGGCGCATCGCAACAACTTCATAGATGTTGCCATAAGCCCGGCCCGGTCCAGAGAACGGGACAGGCGATCAGAACGAAGCACGACTACGCTTTCCGGCTCGCTGATCATGTCGTGATAGATGGGTTGATCCCGGTTAGGACAGAGGCAATCGGGCCGCTCGGTTGGACGAGGTGAGGCCGACGCCAACAGTGACTTCCAACCATTTTGTTTGCTCCCAAACTCGCCGCAGCAATTGGTCAAAACATTTAGGTATTAGCTCAGCCCTTCACCGAGTCATTTCCGAGATCGTTCGTTATCAATCGAAATTGTTCAAGAGCTGATTCGAGGTCGTCGACGATTTCTTGGGCAATCACGTCTGGATTAGGGAGGTTATCGGAAGCCTCGAGGGACTCGTCTTTGAGCCAGAAGATGTCGAGGCTGGCTTTGTCGCGGGCGATGAGGTCGTCGTAGGCATAAGCGCGCCAGCGACCGTCCGGTTTCCTTTCGGACCAGGTAGCTTTACGCTCATGGCGATTCCCTCCGAACCGCTTGTCGGTCCGGTCGTTTAGGCCGTTGTAGCACTTCACGAAATCGTCCAAATCCTCACGCTTCAGCGTATTGGTCTTGAGCGTGAAGTGCTTGTTCGTGCGGAGGTCGTAGATCCAGAGCTTCTTGGTCCAAGGCGTCTCGCTCGCTGGCTTTGTCGAAGAAAAGCACGTTGGCCTTCACGCCTTGGGCGTAGAAGAGGCCTGTCGGTAGACGGAGCAGGGTATGCACGTCGCAGTCATGGAGTAGCTTGCGGCGGACCGTCTCCCCTGCCCCGCCCTCAAAGAGCACATTGTCCGGCACAACGATCGCGGTGCGGCTGTTGACCTTCAACAGCGTCTTCACATGCTGGACGAAGTTCAATTGCTTGTTCGACGTAGTGGCCCAAAAGTCGTCTCGCTCGTAGGTCTCCCGCTCCCTTGACGCCTCGCCGTTCTGCCCCACCACCGTGTAACTGCTCTTCTTGCCGAACGGCGGATTGGTCAGCACGATGTCGTAGCGATCGCCCGGGTCGCCGGCCAATGAGTCAGCCACGACGATGGGCTCATAATCTTGGCTGCCGATCCCGTGCAGCAAGAGATTCATCGCACAAAGCCGCGCGACCGCGTGCACTAATTCACAGCCACGAAGCGTCTGCTCCTTCAGCGTTTTCTTCTGTGCCTTAGTCAGATTGGGATTGTTCTTCACAATATAATCATGTGCGGCAAGGAGAAACCCGCCGGTTCCGCAGGCCGGATCGCAAATCGTGTCACTCGGCTTTGGCGCGACACAGTCCACCATTGCTTGGATCAACGGACGTGGCGTGAAATATTGGCCGGCCCCACCCTTCACGTCTTCGGCGTTTTTTTGGAGTAATCCTTCGTAGGCATCGCCTTTCACATCGGCGCTCATCGCGGACCAGTCTTCCTTGTCGATCAGGTCCACAATCAGCCGGCGGAGCTTGGTTGGGTCTTGAAACTTGTTTTGGGACTTGCTGAAGATCAGCCCGAGCAGGCCTTTCTCATTGCCGAGCTTCTCTAGACTGTGGCGGTAGTGGTCGAAGAGCTCATCGCCGTCCTTCTTGAGTAGGCTTTGCCAACCGCACTTGTCGGGGATCGGACTTGGCTGGTTGTACGGCGCCTTGGTCCGCTCATCGGCCATCTTGAGAAACAGCAAATACGTCAACTGCTCAACGTAATCACCATAGCTCATCCCGTCGTCACGGAGGACGTTGCAATAGTTCCAGAGTTTTTGGACGATGGCGGAAGGGCTCATGAGGTTAGATACCGGGCACTCTCTCCCAGAGGGCAGCGTGGAGGCGGAAGTCCAAATGACGGGCAGCGGCTTAGCTGTCTTCTTATGTTCCGGTCATGAGTTCAGCTTCCAGCGGATGCCCTTTGCGAAATCGGCTGACACCGAGCACACTGAAGCCCAACACATGCCCTTGCTCGTCTACCCGTTCCATGACCGCATCGTGTGCGGTGGCCCTCATGAAACCCGGCGCCTCACGGAACTGCACTTCGAGGTAGTCCGCTTCCGGATCAAACCAGACTTTCACTTTTTCGGCCATACAGTTTCTCCTGCCTTGAGTTGATCAGTCGGAGACCGAAGCACCCGCTCAATCTCTGTGCCATCCCTGCCATTTCCTGATGCTGAAGAACGTGGGCAACCCGCTCATCGGTCATCCTAACGGATCGGCCAAAACAATCACGAATGACCTTCATTGATCTCCCCTAAAGACACAAATACACGAAGTCACCCCTGATTTAACGTATCGTCATAGCTCATCCCGTCGTCACGGAGGACGTTACAGTAGTTCCAGAGCTTTTGGACAATCTGGGTTGTAGGAGACATTCCGCTACTTTCTCATACGAATTGGGCGTGGGGACCGAAACCTTTGTACGTCGGAAACTTGGAACTCTACATCGATGACATCTTCCGTGGAATGAGAGGGCCGAGATCAGACAAATAACAGCTTGAGGAACTCGGCTGGCCACGACGAGAAGATCCGGCTGGCTGGGCTCCGGCAGATCGGCTAGCCGGTACAGATTGGAGTTCGGTTCCATACCGATCCAAAACCATCAGGCAGGTCGGCGCTTGCTGTGATGCAGATAAGACCACCAGCCGGATCATTCCAGCATGCGCCTGTTCACGCACCACGACCAACTCACCAAAGTCTTTGTCGAGGGTGACAAGAATGCGGCCCTCCTTATAGGCCAGGGCTAAGATCTCTTCATCACCGGGATCCTCGAGCCAATCTCCCGCCCAGATGACATCGTGCCCTGCGGCCTTCAGGGGAACCATGGCGGCACCCGACACGCAAGTATCGAGCAGAAGTTTCACGAAGCGGATTCGAGCGGCAAAGGTTCAATCCGCTCATGGCCGACGAGTCGATCTGCGTAGGCAAGGCGGGCTTGAATGTCTTCACGCTCCAACCATGGATACCCTTGCAGGATCATGTCGAACGTGTCGACGGCCGCGAGCATGCCGAGGACGTGTTCAACGGCGAGCCGGCGGCCTCGGACAATCGGCTTCCCACCGAAAATCTTGGGGTTCACTGTGATGCACTTGAGGAGAAGTTGCTCAATCATAGTCCGCCTCGCATGGCCGCATGGTAGCGCACTTGCGAAGAGAAGAACACCTTGCAAAATGCAGGCAGCTCATCCCGCCGGGCCACTGCCAGCAAAGCAGTGCGTCGCTCAAAGGTGGCATGAATAGCTTGACACAATACGGCGAGCACCGATGTCTACCGACGTTCTTCACTGCTTCGCAAAGTGTGCCAAAGCCTCAGCGCGAGCGTGCCGGAAGGAGCGGAGCCCCCAGTTCAACACTCTACAGGGTCGGCAGAGATCTTGTTGCGACTTGCGCCGAGGCGAGGGGTCCGCGACGCGAGGAATAACGAGCGTCACGCCTGCGGACGGCGCCGAGGTGGTGAGGCGCCAGGAATCCGCGCTTGGCGAACAGATGCGGTCGCGAGAACGACGGCGAGCACCGATGTCTACCGACGTTTCTTCACTGCTTCGCAAAGTGTGTCAAGGCTCAGCGCGACCGTTGCCGGAAGGAGCGGGCCCCATCAGTTCAGCACTCTACAGGGTCGACAGAGATCTTGTGGCGACTGGCGCGGAGGCGAGGGCACCGCACTTGGCGAACAGATGCGGTCGCGCGAGCGACGGCGAGCACCGATGTCTACCGACGTTTCTTCACTGCTTCGCAAAGTGTGTCAAGGCTCAGCGCGACCGTTGCCGGAAGGAGCGGGGGACCCAGCCAGACGTGGCGGAGCAGGAAAGCTGGAACTGACTGAGGCGACACGGTCGTAGACTGTGGCCGATGGAATTCCAGAAGGCTTCCAGCTTCGCCATGTCGGCAAGGGTCGCTCCTGCAGGCATGAGAGCGATTGAGGCCTGGCACACTCCCCTTTTATTCTTTGGCGGGAATGTCTTCCGCCACGATCCCCGTTTCCGGCGCGGGAGCGGCGGTTTTGGTGACGGAAGGCGACCCGTTCTTGAACGGCAGATCGAGCAGCGCATAGGGATTGACCCGGGCGCCGTTCAGCTTGACGCCCCAATGGAGATGCGGCCCGGTGGCCCGGCCGGTTGCACCCACCTTGCCGATAACCTGTCCTGCCGTGACCAAATCCCCGTCTTTGACCAGAATGTCCGAGAGGTGAAAATACATGCTGTAGAAGCCGAGGCCGTGATCGACGAAGATGCCCCTGCCTGAGAAAATATGATCGACGGTGAGCCGGACGATGCCGTCGTTGGTGACCGCGACATCCGTTCCCGTCGGCGCGCCGATGTCTTCGCCATTGTGCGGGTTGCGAGGCTTGCCGTTCATGACACGCACGCTGCCGAAAATGCCCGTTCGCTTGCCGGCGACCGGTTCGACGAAATTGCTCCTCCAGAGTCGAAGCGCCGAGTTCTCCGTCAGAGCCAGCTTCACCTGGTCCTGTTCGGCCTTCCAGCGGGCGGTATTCTTGTCGTCGAGATCGACCTTGTCCTTGGGAAGCTTCAGATGTTCGACAGCGAACTTTTCCTTGGCCACCAGCACATTGAAACTCAAGTGTCTGCTCTCGTCCTTCCGCTTAATGTCCACCGCGAGCTCATGGGTGCCCGGTTCGTCCTGCATGTCGATCCCAAGCAGTCCCACATACCCCGGCGCTTCGCCTGCCCGCATCTCACGGAAAAACGGAATCGTGCGGTTCAGGAACCGGCCCGCCACGTCCGCCATGTCTTCCGTCTCCGCCACTTTGATCACCAGGACCTGCCCTTGCTTGCCGCTGTACTGTCCATCGATGCCCTTGGGTGGAGGAGGCTGATTGGGAAAGAGCGCAACGGGGAACACACTGGTAAGCAGGACGACCGTGATGATGAGCGTCCGATCGAGCCGGGACAGCCTGCTTCTCGCCTGTTTGAGCACCGGAATGATCATCGGTAAAACCGGAGTCCGGATACTTGGGCCACGAGCTCGTCCACCCGGCGATTGACGGCACTGAATGGGTCCATGCAGAGGATGGTCTCTTCCCAATAGCCATTAAGTTTGAGGTAGGTCCAATCCACCGTGTAGGACCGATTCTTCGCCCGCGCGAAGCGGATGAAATCTCCGCGGACCTTGGCGCGGGTGGTCTGAGGCGGCGTGGACATCGCGCGCTGCACGGCGTCTTCCTCCACAACGCGTTCGATCAGGCCTCGGGATTCCATCAGATAGTAGAGCCCGCGGGTGCGTTTCACATCGTGAAATTGCAGATCCAACAAGAATACCCTGGGATCGTCCCAGCCGCAGCCTTTTTTCTCGATATAGGATTGGATGAGGTGGCGCTTCGTGACCCAGTCGATCTCGCGGACGAGCTGCATCGGATCATCCTCAAGCTTGTCCAGAATGGCCGCCCAGCGGTTCCACACATCGTCGAGGATGGGGTCATGGTCCTGTTGAGCCAGATATTCCTGCGCGCGGTCCAGATAGACGCGCTGGATTTCCACGGCCGTCATTTGCCGTCCGTCATCGAGCTTCACTTTGCGTTTGACGCTGGGATCGCGGGAGATCTCCCTGATCGCCTTGACGGGATCTTCGAGCTCCATCCCGTGGACCGTATAGCCTTCCTCGATCATCGAGAGGACCAGCGCGGCCGTCCCCACCTTCAGATACGTCACCACCTCGGACATGTTGGAGTCGCCGACGATGATGTGCAAACGCCGGTATCGCTCGGCATCCGAGTGAGGTTCGTCGCGGGTATTGATGATGCTGCGCGAGGATGTCGTCGATGACGAGGTCTTCTCGTGGATATGCTGCGCGCGCTGCGAGACAAAGAATTGCGGCTTCCCTGAGACCTTCAGGACCTTCCCCGCTCCGCTGAACACCTGGCGCGTGACAAAAAACGGGATGAGCTGCTCGGTGACCTTCCAGAAATCGACGTCCCGGCGCATGAGGAAATTCTCGTGGCATCCGTACGTGTTGCCGAGCGAGTCGGTGTTGTTCTTGAAAATATAGATTTCGCCGGACAGTCCTTCCTCCCGCAGACGTTCTTCAGCCGCAGGCAAGCAGGCCTCCAGGAGACGCTCGCCGGCCTTGTCGTGCACGACCAACTCCAAAATGTTGTCGCATTCCGGCGTGGAATATTCGGGATGGCACCCGGTGTCCTGGTAAAAGCGCGCGCCGTTCACGAGAAAGGCGTTCGACGGCCAGCTGTTCGGAATCAGTCCCTCGAAAATATATCCGAGAACCTTTTCCATCGGGAGATAGATCCGGCCGTTCGGCGAAAAGATGAGCCCGTACTCGTTCTCAAGGCCGAAAATCCGCTGTTTCATGGGACCGGGGGGCATCATGGATCGTGGTCACGTTTCCATGTGATGAGCCGTTTCGTGGTGTCGGTGAACAGAATACACGGTGAAACGGCTATCTTCAACCGAAGGGATGGATCTTGCCCGCGTGGCGGTCAGGCGAGGAGCTGCTTCGTTTCGGCGGTGGTGAAGCGGCGGAACTTCCTGCCGTCTCTCGTCCGGTCGAGAACGGCCACTTCCAGGCTTTCCGGCAGCAGTTTCACGTTTCCGGTCTGGTCCAGCGCGGTGATGCAGAGGGTGAGCGCGGTCTTGAGATCGGGCGATTGGGCCGGCAGCTTTTCCTTGAGGACCGTCTGCACGGCTTCGGATTTGCCGCCGATCACCGCGGACTGCTTTTCGTCGATGATGCTGCCGTCGAAGGAGATGCGGTACATCTCATTGGCATGGCCGTTGTGCCCGATCTCCACGACGAGAATCTCGACTTCGAGCGGTTTCATTTCCTGACTGAAGATCGTGCCGAGACTTTGCGAATAGCCGTTGGCCAGCGACCGGCCCGTCACGTCCTCGCGGCTGTACATGAACCCCTTGAGGTCGGCATGCCGAATGCCGGCCTTCCGCAAGTTCTCGAATTCGCTGTACTTGCCCGCGCCTGCGAACGCGATGTTGTCGTAGATCTCGGAAATCTTGTGGAGGGTGGCGCTGGGATTCTCGGCGGCGAGCAGGATGCCGTTCACATATTCCATGGCAATGATGGAACGTCCCTTGGCGATGCCTTTCTTGGCATACTCCGCCTTGTCCTGCATCATCTGTTCGGGGGAGACGTAGTAGGGCATCGCCATGGATGAACACTCCTTACAGGCGGCGGGTCGAAATCATGGTGTCGTAGATACCACGGATCTGCTGTTCCGCCACGTCGGTAATGCCGGCGGCGCTCACGATCTTGGCGGTCGGATAGATCCCTCTCACGAGATCGGGACCGCCCGTGCCGACGTCGTCATCCGCGGCATTGTAGAGGGCCAGGAAGGCCAACTTCAGCGCCTCGGCCTCGGTCAATCCTTTCTTGAAATGCTCGCGCATCGTGCCTCTGGCATCCTTCCCGCCTGAGCCGATCGCATGATAGTCGGACTCTTCATAGCGTCCACCGGCCAAGTCGTACTTGAAGATGCGCCCCTCCGAACGTTTCACGTCGTAGCCGACATACAGCGGCATGACGACCAGCCCTTGAAAGACCATCGGAAGGTTCGCCTTGACCATCTGCCCCAGCTTGTTGGCCTTGCCTTCGCAGGACAGTTGGACGCCTTCAAGCTTTTCATAATGCTCTAATTCAGTCTGGAAGAGTTTCGCCATTTCGACGCAGGGACCCGCCGCCCCGGCAATGGCCATGGCCGAATATTCATCGATCTTGAACACTTTCTCGATCCGCCGTTCGGCGATCTGAAATCCCTCGGTCGCCCGCCGGTCGCCGGCGATCACCACGCCCTGTTGGTACTTGATGCCCAGAACGGTGGTCGCTTGCGGCACGCTCACGACTCCGGAGCCTCTCATGACGTCCGACCCGGCGGTCGCGGGAGCGGCGGCGCGTCCGTGCAGTGTGAGGTCGGGATGATGAACGCTGAGAAAATCGAAAAAGCTGGGGTCGTCGTGGTTGGGCAGAAAGGGAAGTTTCATTACGCCTTCAATTTGGTCAAGAGAGCTTCGGCCGTCTCCGATTGCTCAAAGAGATCACCCGTCAGTGACTCCGTTCCACGAAGCGGGTCCATGAGCGGCACTTTCTTGATCGCCGTATTTCCGACGTCGAAGAGCACGGAGGTCCAGCTTGCGCCATAAATCGACTTGGAAAATTTTCCGACGCAGCGCCCTCGAAAATACGCCCGGGTCCCCGGAGGCGGGACGAACTCCGCCCTGGTCACCTCCACGTCCTGCACGATCCGTTCGATGAGATGCGACCGCTCCAGCGTGTAATACAGACCCTTGTCCGGACGGACGTCGTGATACTGGAGGTCCATCAGCCGGATGCGCGGATCATTCCAGCCGCAGCCTTTCCGTTCCATGTAGGATTCCATCATGTGCCGTTTGGCCACCCAATCCAGCTCCTGCACGAGCGTATGGGGATCGCGCTCCAATTTATCCAACACGTCCTCCCATCGGACCAAAATATCCTTCGTGACCTGATTCAAATCGCGGCACGAGTAAAAGTCCATCGCCGCTCTCAGATACGCCCGCTGAATCTCCACCGCCGTGATCGACCGGCCTCCGGAGAGCCTGAGGGACTCCTTCATCGTCAGATCGCGAGAGACCTGCTTCATGGAACGCACGGGGTCGTCCAGATCGATCTCAGGAACGGGTGCGCCGGCTTCGATGAGGTCCAGTACGATGCCCAGCGTCCCGACTTTGAGATATGTGGACACCTCCGACATATTGGCATCGCCGACGATGACGTGAAGCCGCCGGTACCGACCGTAGTCCGAATGCGGTTCATCGCGCGAATTGACGATGGGCCGCTTGACCATGGTGTTGAGATCGACCAGGCATTCGAAGAAATCCGCGCGCTGGGAGATTTGATAGTCGGCGTGGGCGGTCTGGTTCTCGGCGCCCACTTTGCCCGCGCCCGCATAGATGGCGCGGGTGACGAAGAACGGGGCCAGCAGTTTCACGAGTCGTTCGAACGGCACCGACCGCGACACGAGATAGTTCTCGTGATACCCGTAGCTGTTGCCTTTTCCGTCCGAGTTGTTTTTGTAGAGCACGAACTGTTCACGCCCGCGGTCTTTCGTCATGGCCTCCAGGCACTGGACCAGGATTCGTTCGGCGACGCGCTCGAACGCGACGATCTCCCTCGGGCTGGTGCATTCCGGCGTGGAATATTCCGGGTGCGCGCCGTCGACATAGAGGCGCCCGCCATTGGCGAGCACCTTGTTGAGCTGGCGATTGTAGTCGGGGTTGGGCCGTTCGCGTTCGCCGTCGACTTCGAAGCCGCGCGCATCGAGAAGCGGATTCTCGTTCTCGTAGTCCCACACCGCGTGCGGAACCGAGATCCCGGGGTAGTACGCGATGACGGCGAGCGAGTTGGCGATGGGATCCACCGCCGCGGCATCGCGGGACGCGATGCCGAATTCCGTCTCCGTTCCCAATACGCGAGGAATGGTAGGAGCGTTAGCGTCCGGCATGGAATACTGGCTAGAGATAGTGACCTGTCGTGACGGTTTCGATCTGACGGGAATCGGTCGGGCCGCCGCTGATGGTCCGAAGATGCACGATCTTCTCGCCTTTCTTTCCCGCGACTTTGGCCCAGTCGTCCGGATTCGTCGTGTTCGGCAAGTCCTCGTGTTCCTTGAATTCTTCACGAATGGCCCGGATCAGATCTTCGGATCGCAGACCATGACCTTCATTGGCGATCGCCCGTTTGACCGCGTATTTTTTCGCCCGGGATACAATACCCTCGATCAATGCTCCGCTGGCGAAATCCTTAAAGTAGAGAATCTCCTTTTCGCCGTTGGCATAGGTGACTTCGATGAACTTGTTCTCTTCGGAGGCGGCGTACATCGCCTCGACGGTGCGATCGATGAGATGTTCCACGAACGGTTTCGGGTCATCCCCGTACGGTTTCAGCTCCTCGGCGGCAAACGGCAGATCGATGCCCACGTACTTGGAGAAAATATCCTTGGCGGCGGTGGAATCAGGACGCCCGACCTTGACCTTCACATCCAACCGGCCGGCACGAAGGACGGCGGGATCGATCAAATCCTGCCGGTTGCTCGCGCCGATCACGATGACGTTGCGCAAACTCTCCACTCCGTCGATTTCCGACAGGAATTGCGGCACGATCGTGGATTCGATGTCGGAGGAAATCCCGGTCCCCCGCGTGCGGAAGAGCGCATCCATCTCATCGAAAAATACGATCACGGGGTTGCCTTCGGCCGCCCGCTCCTTCGCCTTCTTGAACACTTCCCTGACCTGACGTTCCGATTCTCCGACATACTTGTTGAGCAGCTCGGGACCCTTCACGTGCAGGAAATAACTGCGCACTTCTTTCCCGGTCAGGTGCCCCAGCTTCTTGGCAATCGAGTTGGCGACCGCTTTCGCGATCAGCGTCTTTCCGCAGCCGGGCGGACCGTACAACAGCACGCCCTTGGGCGCGCTCAGCTGGAACTGCGAAAAGAGTTTGGGATGCAGGAACGGCAACTCCACCGCATCGCGCACCTGCTCGAGCTCGCGCTGGAGGCCGCCGATTCGGGCGTAATCGACATCAGGCACTTCCTCGAGTACGAGCTCTTCGGCCTCGGATTTCGGCAGCTTTTCGATGACACACCCGGATCGCTGGTCGTACAACAAATGATCGCCGACACTGAGGCGCTCGAGCAGCAATGGGTCGCCGAGTTCCGCCACTTTTTCCTCGTCGAACCGCAGTGTGACGAGTACACGGTTGCCTTCCAGGAGGTCCTTCAGGCGGACAACCTCACCCTGCACATCGAATCCCTTGGTCTCGATCACGTTGAGCGCCTCGTTCAGAATCAATTCCTGCCCTTTTCGCAGGTCCTTCCCATTGATGGACGGATGCACGCTGACCTTCATCTTGCGGCCGGAGACGAAGACGTTCCCCGTCCCATCCTGATTCAGGCTGGAGAATATGGCATAGGTAGACGGGGGAGCGGTCAGCTTTTCGACTTCTGCGCGCAGGGCCTCGATCTGCGCCTTGGCTTCCTGCAGAGTCGAGACCAACTTTTCGTTCTGCTTATTGGCCTGGTCGAGCTGGTAGCGTGATTGGTAGAGCCGACGGATTTCTTCTTCCATCGACTGGATCTGCACGCGGAGTTTTTCCGCTTCTCTCACGTGTTCATCGTTTCGAGGTGTCACGTCCGCTTCTCCCTCAGACAGCCGCTTCGTAAGACTCTTCACGGAATCTCGGAGGGACCGGAGTCGGCTTGGACTGCCTTTCTTCTCAGCCATGGTGCTCCACCGGGTGAAGGCGAAAACCCTTGTCAGCGCACAACGTCCAAGTCTTTTCGGATTCTATCATCCGATATTTTCACGGTCAACAGGACGAGACGTTCTCACGCGCGTGCGTCGCGTGACTCATGCGCTCGCGACAATGCGTTCAAGAGTTCGTGAGTCCGACGTTTCACATCGGCCGCCGACAGAATCGCCGAGATGACCGCCACACCGAATGCGCCGGCAGCGCAGACATCGCGAACGCGGTCGACGGTGATTCCACCGATCCCGACGATCGGCCGCTGCACAAGTTTGCAGGCCTCTTCCAACCGGCGCAGACCGAGCGGCGGGCCGAAGGCCGCTTTCGACGGCGTCTCGTAGAGCGGGCCGAATATGATGTAGTCCGCGCCTTCCGCATCGGCCTTCATGGCTTCCTCCACTGAATGAACGGAGATGCCGAGCAGGCGGTCGGGACCGAGCAGGCGGCGTGCGACCGTCAGCGGAAAACTGTCGCTTCTCAGGTGCACGCCGGCCCGTTCGACCGCCAGCGCGACATCGATTCGATCGTTGATGAGAAGCGGATGTGCGTCCCGAGTGGACCACGCGGCCAGCTCGCGCGCAATCGCGAGGAGCGCGCCGCCGGAAAGATCACGCTCCCGCACCTGCACGGCGAAGGGGCCGGCCCGCGCGGCCTGCTCCAACACCATTCCCAACGGCCGCCCCATTGTTTGATGGCGGTCGGTCACGACAAGGAGGCGTGAGGCAAGCTGAGGCATGAAGCGACGCGCGCCGCAGATGCGATGCGATCAGAGCATCCCTTCGATGGGGCTGCTGGCCGTGGCATATAACTTCCGGGGAATTCTCCCCGCCTTATAGGCCAGACGACCCGCGGAAACCGCATACTTCATGGCTTCGGCCATGGCGATGGGATCTTGCGCGCCGGCGATCGCGGTATTCATCAGCACCGCGTCGGCTCCATATTCCATCGCCAACGCGGCATCCGATGCCGTGCCGACACCCGCATCGACGATGATGGGAACCTTCACGGTTTCCATGATGATCTTCAGATTGTAGGGATTGCGAATCCCAAGGCCCGAGCCGATGGGAGCGGCCAGCGGCATCACCGCCGGACAGCCGATGTCCACCAGTTTCTTGGCGACGATGGGATCGTCGTTGGTATAGGGAAGGACCACGAACCCTTCCTTGATCAAAATCTTGGCGGCTTCGATCAGGCCGGCGGTATCCGGAAACAAGGTGCGTTCGTCGCCGAGGACCTCCAGCTTGACCAGGTCGGAAATGCCGGCCGCACGAGCAAGACGGGCATACCGGACGGCGTCTTCCACTGTATAGCATCCGGCCGTATTCGGAAGAATCACGTATTGTTTCGGATCGATGTAATCGAGCAGGTTCTCGCGCGAGCGATCGGTGATGTTGACACGCCGCACGGCGACCGTCACGACATCGGCTCCCGATACCTCGATGGCCTTCTTGGTTTCAGCGAAATCCTTATACTTTCCGGTCCCGACCCAGAGTCGGGATTTGAACTCGCGCCCGGCTATGATCAACCGATCGTCATACATGACTGCCAACCTCCTCCGCGACGTCCGGTCCGGACTGCGCGCCGCCGCCGATAAAGCTCATAATCTCCACACGATCTCCCTCGTGGAGCGCTCGGACGTCGAAGTCGCTTTTTTCCAGAATGTCCAAATTCAGTTCGACCGCGACCCGCTCGGTGGAAATCGCCAACTCCCGGAGCAACTCGCCGACCGTTCCGCCAGGCCGAAAGGTCCGAGGCTCGCCATTGACTTGGATGTGTATCGCCTCGGCCATGGCTTCATCCTAGGGAACCCCAAATCCCATTGTCAACAAAGCCACTCTTGCGTCTCTTCATATGAGAACGTCAGAATGTCGCACACATGTCGGCACCGGAAACCAATCAGGCCGTGGCCTCGCTGTTCCGCTCGATCGCGGAACTCCTGGCCGCTCAACGAGCCAATCCTTATCGGGTCCGCGCCTATCGGCGGGCGGCCGATTCGTTACTGGCCCTGGATGAGGATATCAACACGATCGCCGCGAGACAGGCGCTGCATGAGATCGAAGGCATCGGCACAGATCTGTCGGAAAAAATTCTGGAGTACCTGCGCACCGGAGGGATTCAGATGCACGAGTCGCTGAAAACTCCGCTGCCCGACCATATTCGAGATTGGACTCAGTTGCCGGGGTTGACCATATCCCTGGTGTCTTATCTGTATGCACGCCTGGGGATCACCACCCTGGAAAGCCTTGAACAACTCGTCCGATCGCACATGCTCCGCACCGTGCCCGGATTCACGGGCGGAGAGGAAGAATTACTCCGGGCGATTGCAACGCTGAAGGAACGAGCCTCCGCTAAGCAGGCCGAAGCTCCTTGAAAATTTTCCAGGTTTTCAACAGCTCCACCGCCTTTTGCAATTGAACATCCTGTTCCAACGAAGGATCTCCGGCGGCATCGACCGGCAGGATCGATGGACCGGCTCCGTTTCTCGTGGCATCATCGGAGCCCTTTCCGTTGGCCGGCGCCTGATCCTTCCCCTGCGGGGCGGCTGCCGGCGGCTTTGCCGGCTTTGCTTCCGGTTCCTTTTCTCCAGGCTTCCCTTCCGCTTTCGCGACGACGGCATTCTGCTGCTTCACGACGATGTCGGGTGTGATGCCGGTCGATTGGATGGACCGTCCCTTGGGCGTGTAGTACTTGGCCGTCGTCAGACGCAGCCCGGACCCATCACCCAACGGAAGAATCGTCTGCACCGATCCTTTGCCGAACGACGTGGTACCGACGATCACCGCCCGTCCATAGTCTTGCAGCGCCCCCGCGACAATTTCCGATGCGCTGGCCGATCCCTCATTGACCAGCACGATCATCGGTGAATCGTCCATTTGGTCCTTGCCCTTGGCAAACCATTCATCCTTCTTGCTTTCGCGCCCTTTCGTGTAGACCACGAGCTTGCCGTTCGGCAGGAACTGCTCGGATACTTCCACCGCCGCGGTCAGAAGACCGCCCGGATTGTTTCGGAGATCGAGAATCGTCGACTGCAGCTTTTGTTCCTTGAACTGCTTGAGCACCCGGCTCAGATCTCTCCCCGTGGCCTCCTGGAACTGCGTCAACCGAACGTAGCCGATGTTCTCCAACACCTTCGACTTCACGCTCTCGATCTTGATCGTGTCCCTGACGAGCGTGAACTGCAGCGGGTCGGCGGTTCCTTCGCGCTGAATCGTCAAGTTGACCTTCGTCCCTTTCGGCCCGCGCATTTTTTGCACCGCGTCCATGAGCGTCAGGTCCTTCGTCGTCTCGTCATTGACTTTCGTGATGTAGTCTCCGGCCTTGATGCCCGCTCGATACGCCGGCGTGCCTTCGATCGGCGCAATGACGGCCAGCCTGTTTTCCTTCACGCCGATTTGGATGCCGACCCCGCCAAACTCGCCTTTGGTTTCCACCTGCATTTCCTTATACATTTCAGCAGTCATGTAGGCAGAGTGAGGATCCAGCGTGGACAACATTCCGCGTATCGCGCCCTGAACCAGGTCTTTCACCTTGGTGTCGTCGACATAGTTCTTCTGAACCTGGGTCAAGACTTCAGAGAATGTCTTCAGCTCTTCGTAGCTCTCCGTCGCGTGACCTGTGTGCTCCCATCCCTTCCCGATGAGGACGCCGAATACAAGAGCCAGCACGATGACAGGGCCTACCATCCAGAATCGCCGTCGCGGAGACTGTTCCATTGTATGTTCCTTTCGCCTGCCGTCTCGTTCGCTATCGTCTTGCCAACCATTGCAGGGGGTCTACCGGCTCCGCCCCCTGCCGCAACTCAAAGTATAAAGTATTTTCACCGGTCATGCCCGTATCCCCCGTTTCCCCGATCGGTTGTGTGGCGTCCACGCGGGCGCCGACCGATGCCAGAATCTTCGAGGCATGCGCATAGAGCGAGAAAAACCCATTGGCATGATCCACAATTATAACGAGTCCGTATCCTTTCAACCAGTCTGCATAGACGACCGTGCCGGACATGACCGCCTTGATCGCGCTGCCTTCCGCGGCTTTGATCTCGATGCCTTTCCGCTGGACGTATGTGTTGAACGTCGGATGTTTCTGGCGCCCGAAATAGGAAATGACGGTCCCGTCGGCCGGCCACGGCAGACCGCCTTTGACCCCTTTGGGAATCGATGCGCCACTGGGCGGCTTGGCCATTGCCGCCCGACGCCGATTTTCAAGCTCGCGCAACAATCCGTCGACTCGCGACGCGGACTTCTCCAATTCCTGCAGCGCCCGGTCGCTGGATTCCTTCTCATGCGTGATCTTGGTGAGATAGGTTCGTTTCTCCTTCTTCACTGTCTTGATTTCTTCCAGCTGCTTCTCCGTGCCGCGCTTGTAAGCCAGCATACCGACCCGCGCCACTTCACGCTGGCGCTCGGCCTGCTCCATGTTCCTTACGTCGCTGCGGAACCCCTCCATGAGGTCGTAGTCCCTTTCGGACACGGCAGAGAGATATTGGAGTCGCCGCTGAAAGTCACCATAGGAGTCCGATGCCAGGAGTGTTTTCCAGTAGCCAAAGCGCCCCTCCATGTACTGAACGCGCAGGCGAGCGAGGATGGCATCCTGGCGTTGCCGAATGCTGTCCCGCAACTTCCCCACCTGCAGGTTGATGGACTCGATCTCCTGATCCTTTTTCTTCAACTTCCGGCTAATGTCTTGGTGGGACTGCCGCACCTTGATCATCCGTTCGTCCAGGCTCTGGATGCCCTGGAGCAGAGAGTCCCGTTTCTTTCCCGCTTCATCGGCCTGCTTGCGCTTTTCCTCGATCTGTCCCTTCAGCTGCTCCAGCGCTTTCCGTTCTTTTTCGATTTTGTCGCTGATCGAATCGGCCGCCACAGCCGCCGGGACGGCGGCACAGACCGTTGCCCACAGACAGACCGACACGGCGATTCGACGGTTCGGCATCACGCCTTGACCTCATCGAACCGGCGAAGCGAGACGAAGCTCCCCGCACACCCGAGCGCAATGCCGACGCCCACCAGGCCAAGGCAGGCGGAGGCGGGGAAAAACACGATCAGCTGGTCCAGGCTGCTCAATCGTCCTGTCGTTCGCATCTGCTGACGAAACAATTCAAAGAGAAATTTGAGCATCACGAGCGACAGGGCGCTTCCGAGCCCGCCCAATACGGCCCCTTCGAGAAGGTACGGGATGCGGATGAAGCTCGTGGTGGCTCCGATGAGCCGCAAAATCGCGATCTCATCCCGCCTGGCGAACAGCGTCAACCGAATCGTATTGGCGATGATCGTCACGGCGGCGGCGGAGAGGACGACACCAATGCCAATGGCCACGAGTTCGATCGACCTGATGACGATCGCTAATGCATCGATCCAATCCTGATTGTAATCGACTTTCGCCACCCCTGAAAGCTCCCGGACTCGATCCGCCCAGCGCTTCACCGCTTCGGGAGATCGAAATGGCGGGCCCAAAGTTACCACGAACGAAGCGGGCAATGGATTCTGACCCAGCCCTTCAAGCAGATGAGACTCGGAGGGAAACTGCGCCTTGAACTCGCCCAATGCCTGATCTTTGGAAATGAAATGCATGGCCGAGACCGCATGGTCTCCCCGTAAAGCCTTCTCGATCCCCGCCGTCGCTTCGGCCGAGAGCTGATCGTCGAGATACACCGCGATCTTGATATCGTCCTGTAGAGATCCGGCGGCCGCCCGCAGATTCACGAACAGCAACAGGAAGATGCCGACGCAGGCCAGTGTGAACGCGGACGTCAAGATGGCCACCATCGTCGTCGTGCGGTTCGTCCGCATGTTCGCCCAGGCCTCGTGCAGGACATATCCCACCGTCCTCATGCCGGCACCCGTTGACCAGGCGCCAATACACCCTGAACCAGCGTGATGACCCGCCGGTTCACCTGCGCCATGACGAGCGGATCGTGGGTGGCGACCACCACCGTGGTGCCGCGAATATTGATGAGCTTGAAGAGTTCGATGATTTCCGCCGTCAGCTCAGGATCGAGATTGCCGGTCGGTTCATCCGCCAACAGGACGACCGGGCCGTTGACGATCGCGCGGGCAATACAGACACGCTGCTGCTCGCCCGCGCTGAGTCCTGCCGGGAGGTGATCACGTTTGTGCTCCACGCCGACCGCGCGCAAGGCCTCCGTCACTTTTCGTCTGATGTCTCCGGCAAAGGCCCCCTGGACCAGAAGGGGGAGCGCGACATTGTCGAATACCGTCTTCTTGGGAAGGAGGCGGAAGTCCTGAAACACCGTTCCGACCTTGCGGCGTAGATACGGGATCTCGGATTTTTTGAGCCCGGTGACATGCTTGCCGTGTACGAACACCTGCCCATCGTCCGGCCGCTCGGCCCCGATGAGCATGCGCAGCAAGGTGGATTTGCCGGCTCCGCTGGGCCCCATCAAGAGGACGAATTCCCCCTTTTCAATTTCAAGCGACACATTCGAAAGAGCCGGCCGGCGGTCGAACTGCTTGGATACACGGATCAGCTGGATCATAACCGCCTTACCAGGGGAGGTCGTTTCCCGGTACATCAAAGGCATTTTTCAGGTGCTCGATACGGGTGTCCTTCGCGCCCTGTTCCTGGAGCAGCACCACGTCGAATCGGCAGAGGCGGTCGGTCAGATGGTGCGTCGCCAGATACTGAGCGGCGAGACGCGTCATTTTTTTCTGCTTCCGGCGATCAACCGCTTCGATCGCTCCGCCGTATCCCACGGTCCGGCGGGCCTTGACCTCGACGAATACGAGCACCTGCCCGTCCTCCGCAACGAGATCGAGCTCGCCGAGCGAAGAGCGGAGATTTCTGGCAATAATCCGATACCCCTTCCGTCGAAGGTACGACTCGGCCGTCGCTTCTCCTTCTTGCCCAAAGAGTCGTCTCGGGTCAAGAATTGTCACGCTATTGACCGCGGCGTCTCTTTCGATGGGCTCACGGATGTCGGATACGGCCGCAGCGATCGACAAATGATCTGTGCCACGGGAGCGAAGGTGCGGCGATGAATCGCGCAGGGACCGTGCTCATCGAGCCGCTTGAGATGCTCATCCGTCCCATATCCCTTGTGCGAGAGAAAGTTGTATTGCGGGTACAACCGGTGATACTCGACCATGAGACGATCCCGCGTTACCTTGGCCACGATCGAAGCGGCGGCCACCGAGAAGCACAACGCATCTCCCATGATAATGGACCGGCTCAACACCCCGGGACAACGGAGCGTGACCGCGTCGATCAGCAGACAATCGGCCGCGGGTGAGAGCGCCGCGACCGCCCGGCGCATGGCAAGCCGCGTGGCCTCGAGAATGTTGATCCTGTCGATTTCCTGTTCCGTGGCGGAGCCGACGCCGATGCACACCGCGCGGGCTCTGATGAGCGCATAGAGCCGCTCACGGTCCGCCTTCGTCAGTTGTTTGGAATCATCGACACCCGTCAGCCTGCAACGGGCGGGAAGGATGACGGCGGCAGCCACAACGGGACCGGCGAGCGGGCCCCTGCCCGCCTCGTCGAGCCCGGCTATACGGCGATACCCGCACCGCCGGGCTTCGATTTCGAACTCGTTGGTAGGTCCCACGAAGTCGCCTATGCCGGCTTTGACAGGGTGATTACCCCTCGTGGTCGCGCTCAGAATGGATCAGGATTTTGCAGCGGCCCCGACTTCGACCGGTTCGGCCTTCTGCTCGGCGGTTCGGGAGCCTCCCGCCTGCGATTTTGACTCTCCCACAAATTCGCGGTCCTCCACTCTGGAGAATTTGCCCTTCTTCCCGCGTAGGTAATAGAGCTTGGCGCGCCGGACTTTTCCCTGGCGGACGACGTCGATTTTGGTCACAATCGGGGAATGGATGGGGAAAATTCGCTCCACCCCAACCCCGTAAGACACTTTGCGCACGGTGAACATCTCAGTATTCAATGTCCCCTTGCGCGCAATAACCGCTCCTTCGTAGACCTGAATGCGCTCCTTCTCACCCTCCACCACTTTGACATGAACACGCACCGTGTCCCCGATTTCGAACTTCGGGGTCGATTTCTTGGTCAGCGCACGCTGTACTCTCTCCAACTGATTCATGGCTACTCCTCCCCCCCACAACGAACGGGCATGCCCCGCATGCCCTCCCGAATGATGTCTCCCAACAACCGGTGATCTTCCTCTTTCAACACCGTCCTATCCAACAAGTCGGGCCGGCGCTGGTACGTCGCACGGAGTGCTTCTTTGCGCCGCCACAGACGGATCGCCTCGTGATGCCCGGACAGCAACACGTCCGGCACCGTCATGCCGCGAACCTCCGACGGTCTTGTATAGTGCGGGTACTCCAACAGCGATTCAGAAAACGACTCTTCTACAATCGATTCCGGATCACCTAAGACCCCCGGCACCAACCGCGCCGCGGCGTCGATCACGACCAACGCCGCGAGTTCCCCGCCGGTCAGGATGTAATCCCCGACCGAAATTTCCTCAGGCTGCAATGCCAGCCGAACGCGTTCGTCGATCCCTTCGTAGTGCCCGCAGATGAACATCAATCTCCGCGTCTCACCGGCCAGCTCTCTGGCAACGCTCTGGGTAAATGGTCTCCCTTGGGGTGACGGCAACAACAACCGCACATGGTCTCCCTGCGTGCCGTAGCTTGAACATACGTCATCCACCGCACGGAGAATCGGTTCTGCCTTCATGACCATGCCGGCCCCTCCGCCGTATGGCACGTCATCCGCCACTTTGTGTTTGTCGATCGTATAGTCGCGAAGATTGTGCACCTGGATTTCAAGCAGAGCCTTCTCCCGCGCCCGTTTCAGCATGCTGCTTCCCACGACCGGCAAGATCATCTCGGGAAACAAGGTGAAGACATCACATCTCATGATGATCCTCGATCAGGCCCTCGACCCCTTGCACAACCATTCGCCGCGCCGGCACATCGACGTTCAGGACGAAGTGCTTCGCGGCTGGGATCAACGTCTCCCGCGATCCATCCTTCACTACCAGTACATGATGGCCCGGCAACGCCCATACCGTTTCCACGCGCCCCAATTCGCGGCCGTCCTGATTTACGACCGTCATGCCGATCAGATCACATTCGTAATACGTGTCTTCCTGCGTCCGGGAGAGAGGCTCGCGAGGAACCTG
Source organism: Nitrospira sp. KM1 (assembly GCF_011405515.1). Classification (NCBI taxonomy): domain Bacteria; kingdom Pseudomonadati; phylum Nitrospirota; class Nitrospiria; order Nitrospirales; family Nitrospiraceae; genus Nitrospira; species Nitrospira sp. KM1. The sequence goes on from NZ_AP022671.1 coordinate 1,526,623, forward strand.
GATTAATCCTCCGCGCAGCGTGCCCGCTTCTTCCGGCGTCGTGACGTCCTGAAACCCGACGATATAGGCGGCACCCGCCCGGCGGACATGTGACACGGTGCGGTCCGTCGTCTGTCCGGTTTCACCCAGCACCGTGACGGCATGCAAATTATCGAACCGTCCCGGCACGTCGCTCAGTGAACGGACTTTAACCTGACCCCGGACTCCAAAGGGCTTTTCGATGCGCCCGATTGTCACGCGATCGTCTTGGCCCACGGGCACGAATCACGCTCCCTTTTTCTTGCTCGCTTTCTCTGATTCGAACTGCTTCCAGAGGCCGGACCGTCGAAGAAGAGTTTTCACCGTCACGGTAGGTTGAGCTCCGTGGCGCAGCCAACTCAGCACGCGCTCCTGTTTCAGCTCCGGCAATCCCGCTTCCTTGAGCGGATCGAAAATGCCCAAAATTTCCAGAAAGCGCCCGTCGCGTGGCATACGTGAATCCGCCGCCACCACCCGATAGACCGGTCGCTTATGTCGTCCTGTTCTCGTCAATCTCAAATGAACGGCCACCGTCGTCCTCCTTAGTTGATCGATAACGTGCTTGTGCCTGTCACATCGTGCGCAGAAGCTGTGCCAGCTGTCTGCGACCTCCCGCTCCGGTCATCGCCTTCGCAATCTTGCGGGCGGACAAGAATTGCTTAATCAGCCGGTTGACTTCGGCGACATTGGTCCCGCTGCCCCGTGCAATCCGCTTTTTCCGGCTCCCATTGATGACGGTGTGATCGCGCCGTTCACGCGATGTCATCGAATCGATCATCGCGGCAACTCGCTTCATCTCGCGCTCGGGCACTTGCCCATCCATGGCGCCCTTCAGTTTCTGCCCGCCGGGCAGCATGCTCAGAATCTGATCCAGGGAGCCGAGCTTGTTCATCTGGCCGATCTGGGCACGAAAATCCTCAAGCGTGAAGGTATTGCTCGTCAGGCGTTTCTGAGTCTCCTCTGCCTGTTCACGCGTAAACGTGACTTGCGCTTTCTCGATCAGCGACAACACGTCGCCCATGCCCAATATTCGGGAAGCCATTCGATCCGGATGAAACGGCTCCAGGGCATCCAACTTCTCTCCCACGCCGAGAAATTTGATCGGCTTGCCCGTCACGGCCCTGATCGACAGCACGGCCCCGCCCCGCGCGTCTCCTTCCGTCTTCGTCAGGATGACGCCGGTCAGTCCGACTTGGCGGTCGAATTGCCCCGCCATGTTGACGGCGTCCTGCCCCGTCATCGCGTCTGCGACGAGCAGAACTTCATGAGGCTGAACGGCCGTCTTCACCGCGACCAATTCCGCCATCAATTCAGTATCCACATGGAGACGGCCGCCGGTATCGAGGACCACGAGATCAAAACCCTGATCCCGGCCCCGCTCCACGCCGGCCCGACAGACACCGACAACGTCGTGCTCCGACGCGACTGCCTGTTCCGCGCGATGCACGTCGATACCGAGATCACGTCCCAGGCTTGCCAATTGATCACCCGCCGCCGGGCGCCGGGGATCCGCTGCCACGAGCAACACACGCTTGCCCTGGTTCTTAAACAGCTTGGCGAGTTTGCCGCACGTCGTCGTCTTACCGGCCCCCTGCAATCCGACCATCATGACGACGGTGGGCGGCGAGGAAACGAGGGCCAGTCCGGCTCGCTCGCTCCCCATCATGTTTTTCAGTTCTTCCCAGACAACCTTGACGACCTGATGTCCAGGGGTCAAACTGCTCAGGACCTCCTGCCCCACGGCCTTTTCGCGAACACGCTCGATAAAGTCCTTGACGACTTTGAGGTTGACGTCGGCTTCCAGGAGTGCAAACCGGACTTCCTTGAGGGCTTCCCCGATGTTCTGTTCGGTGAGCACACCCGTGCCGCGAAGCTTCTTCAGGATGTTTTCAAATTTTTCACTGAGTGAATCGAGCATGGCGCTCACAAAGAAAAAGGCAATCGAAGTGGCACCCCCAGATCTCCGATCGCCTCGAAAAATCTAGCAAAAGAGCATCGGGCAGTCTAGTGGAGCACCCGAAAGATGTCAAGGGTGATGGAGATGGATACTGTGAGAATCGATCCGGGACCTACCGGAGCATTTTGTTGACATGATGCAGTCCTTTCGATATGGTCGATCGAGCCAATCATTCTGTCCGGTCAACGGTTTACGAGGCAATACTGGTGAGAAAATCCCCATGGGTTCTGGTCATGTTCCTCGTAATCGGAGGGTTGCTGGGAGGAGTCCTCGGAGAAATTCTCAGAGTCATGGCTCCCCAAGGAACCATTCAGACGATATTCTCGACCAACTTCACGCCGGGGATCAGTCCTCCCCTCACGATTGATCTGATCCTCGTCAAATTGACTCTGGGATTCAGCTTGAAGATCAGCCTGCTGAGCCTTCTGGGGATGTTCGTCGGCGTCTACCTCTACAAAAACGTCTAACGCTCGGTCTTCAGTTCCAATTCCTGCAGCCGCAAGGCGCGAATGCGGTTTCTTAATGCTGCGGCCTTCTCGAACTCCAGAATTTTGGCCGCAGCTTTCATCTCCTGTTCAAGGCGTTTGATCAATGGATCGATGCCTTCCGCCGAATCGTACACTGCCGGAGTCTCGGCCGCGAGCTCCAACTGTTCGACATTTGTGGATCCATTGGCATATTCCAGCGCGAGAATGTCCTTCTTAATGCTGACCGGCACGATTCCGTGGGCATCATTATAGTCGGTCTGGATTTTCCTCCGGCGCGCCGTCTCACCTATGGCTTCTCGCATGGAGTCGGTGACCGAATCGCCATACAGGATCACGCGGCCACTGGCATTTCTGGCCGCACGGCCGGCCGTCTGAATCAACGACCGGTAGGAGCGGAGATAACCCTCTTTGTCGGCATCGAGAATGGCCACTAAACTCACCTCGGGAAGATCCAACCCCTCGCGCAGCAGATTGATCCCGACGAGAACATCGAAAATTCCCCGTCGCAGGTCACGGATGATTTCAGCCCGTTCCAGCGTTTTGATATCGGAATGGAGGTATCGCACCTTGACCCCGATTTCATGGTAATACTCGCTCAGGTCCTCCGCCATGCGCTTGGTCAGCGTGGTCACGAGGACGCGCCCGCCTTGCCGGACCTCCGCCCGCACTTCTCCGAGCAGGTGATCCACCTGGCCTTTGGCAGGCCGCACCTCAATCACGGGATCGAGCAGGCCGGTCGGCCGAATGATCTGCTCGACGACCTCTCCCTGGGTATGCTTCACCTCATATGGACCCGGCGTCGCCGAGACATGAATGACCTGATTGAGGCACTGTTCAAATTCGGAAAATTTCAACGGACGATTGTCCACGGCTGATGGAAGCCGGAATCCGTAATCGACCAGCGTCCGCTTTCTCGAGTAGTCGCCTTCGAACATGCCGCCGACTTGCGGAATCGTGGCATGCGATTCGTCAACGATCAGCAAAAAGTCTTTGGGGAAATAATCCATGAGCGTGGGCGGCGGTTCTCCGGCCTTCCGTCCGCTCAGATGACGTGAATAATTCTCGATTCCATGACAGTAGCCCATGGCGCGGATCATCTCCAGATCGAATCGCGTCCGCTGGGCGATGCGCTGAGCCTCCACGAGTTGATTCTGAGTCTTGAACAGGGCAACGCGTTCGTCCAATTCATCTTCGATGCCGGTAATCGCCTGCTCGTATCGGTCAGGGGCAATGAGATAGTGGGTATTTGGGTACACGGCCACCTTCGGAAGCCGCGCCAGCGATTTGCCCGTCAACGGATCGATCTCATGGATGGCATCGACGACGTCGCCAAACAATTCGATTCGGACCGATCGAGCCTCGTTCGACGCAGGAAAGATTTCAATGACATCGCCCCGGGCACGGAACGTCCCCCGATGGAAGTCGATGTCATTGCGCTCATATTGGATTTCCACCAGCTTGGCGAGAATTTTTTCCCGCCGAATCTCCATGCCTTCCTCCACATACAGCAGCATTCCGTGATAGATTTCCGGCGACCCCAGCCCGTAGATACAGGAAACCGATGAAACGATCAGCACGTCATTGCGTTGAAGCAGGGATGACGTCGCGGCATGACGCATTTGATCGATGGCATCGTTGATGGAGGAATCCTTCGCGATGTAGGTGTCGGTCTGGGGCAGGTAGGCTTCGGGCTGATAGTAATCGTAATAACTGATGAAATACTCTACTGCATTGTTCGGGAAAAACTGTTTGAACTCCTGATAGAGCTGGCCCGCAAGCGTCTTGTTGTGCACGAGGACAAGCGTGGGTTTCTGGACCTGCTCGATGACGTTGGCCATCGTGAAGGTCTTGCCGGAGCCCGTCACACCGAGCAATGCCTGGTGTTTGCGGCCGGCGCGGATCCCGGCCGTCAGCTTTTCAATGGCCTGCTGTTGATCCCCGCATGGTTTGAAAGGCGCTTCTAGTCGAAACGGTGCCATCGGACGTCCTGTTGATCCGTTACTGTATCACGCCGCAGCGGATGGATTCACAGTTGAACGAAAGACCATGACCGACCGATTGAGTCGGCCATGGCTTCCGGTTGAGCATGAGAGATGCCGGTGGGTTAGCGTCCGATGCGGCGGCTGCCGCCGTATGAATTGTCTTGACGCCGAAATGACTGGTTGTCGTGGTGACGCGCCGAATTGAATTCAACGCGCCGGCGCGACCTAGGCCGCCCCGCCTGTTGCTCATCCGCCGGAGGCGTCGCCGCAGGAGGCATGACGGCGAATTCCGGCAAAGGCAGCTTCTTGGTCTGAATGCGCAGTTGCCGGACCATCCGGAGATACTCGTGCTCTTCTGCTTGAGACAGGATGAGAAACGTCGCCCCTTCCTTTTCCGCACGACCGGTTCGTCCGGCGCGATGAACGTACGAGTTGGGATTCGTCGGCAATTCGTAGTGAATCACCTGGGCCACGTCCGGAATGTCCAGTCCTCTCGCCGCGACATCGGTGGCGATAAGCGACCGAATCCTGCCGGCTCGGAACGCTCCGAGTGTCCGCTCACGTTGGGCCTGACTGTGGTTGCCGGTGATGGCCCCGACGGAAGCCACTTCCCCGCCCAATCGCGCGGCCAGCCGCCTGACTTTGTATTTTTGGTCGCAGAACACCATGGATCGGTCGCCGGCCCTGACGGTTTTCAGCAGTGTGTGAACGAGTTGTGCGCGTGACTGCTCGCCGGGGACGACATAGTAGGCATGCGTGATGGACGTCGGGCTGTTGACGCCTGGATCGACCGAGATACGCACCGGATTTTGCTGCATGCCTTGCGCCAACTGTAGGATGTCCTGTGAAAACGTTGCGGAAAAAAGCAGCGTCTGTCGCTCGCGCGGGAGCAGCTTCAAGATCCGCTGGATATCACGCAGAAATCCTCTGTCCAACATCTGATCTGCCTCGTCCATGACCAGCCACGTGACTGCGCCAAGTTTCAAATGTCCCGAACCGGCCAGGTCGAGCAGCCGGCCGGGAGTGCCGACAACCACCAGCGGGTGCCTTCTCAAGGCGCGATAGTGTCTCTCGATGGGAGTTCCGCCATAGACGGCCAGCGACGTGACTGCCGGAGGAGCGTACTTGCGGAGTTCTGACTCGATTTGGAGAGCGAGCTCGCGCGTGGGTGCCAGTATCAAAAATTTCGCGGTCCCTGCTTCGAGCTGCGGCGGAACGGCGCGCAACGCCAGATCGATCATGGGCAGCAGAAAGGCGAGGGTTTTCCCACTCCCGGTCTTGGCCTGCGCCATGACGTCACGACCGTCCAGTGCCGGCCGAATGGCGGCCTGTTGAATCGGTGTTGGCGTCGTGATACCGGCCTGTGCCAGGCGCTGGGCAAGAAACGGGGGCAGATTCATCTGAGCAAACATAGACATAAAACTCCTTGTTGGATCAACTTCCCGGGACTGCAGTACGGCCGATCACTCGGCCGAGAAACGCATCGTGAGGATGGGCAATTCTAGGAAGGATGTGATTCGGGGCTGTCATGACGACAGCCCCGGTTTGGATACGTAAACGATCCGGCTCAGTGCCGGCCGCCGCCAAATCCGCCGCGGCCTCCACCGCCTGAACGCGGTTCCTGCGGTCGCGCTTCATTGACAGTCAATGTACGTCCGCCCAGTTGGGTGCCATTTAACGACGTGATCGCCGTCTGGGCTTCTGAATCACTGGACATTTCCACGAAGCCGAATCCTCTGGACTGGCCGGTGAATTTATCAGTGATGATACGGGCTGATGCCACCGCCCCGTGTGCAGCAAACAAATCACTCAGCTGCTGCTCGGTTGTGGAATACGGCAAACCCCCAACATAAATCTTCGAACCCATCGGGTTCCTCCTTTGAGAAAATGGTGTTGTCTTGGACTCGAGAAGAGGTGAGGAAGGAGTGGGCCGAAGACGCGAACACGATGGCGACTCAGGTCTGGCTTCCGATCAGATCCCCGGGCAGAACCAAAACAACATCAGTACCGGGCCTGTCACGTTCAACTGTCTCACCGCCAGGCCATTCGCGGTGATACACTGGTACACAATACCTCACAGCAACAGGACAAAGCAAGACCAAATCACATACTGATCAGATTTTTCAGATGGTCAGTACGCGGCTGGATTTGACAATGGACGCTGGGAAAAAAGAGGCGCCGCATACAAGCTATCGAATAACAAGGTGGTTTCCCCATATGCCAGCAGACCCACCTGCCCGGTCCCGAGGCTTTGATCCCGGACTGAGAGCATGAGTAACCCATCGAAGAATACCTCGATCACGTCCTTGCTGATGATGGTGTCGCGTTGAACCCGCAGCGAATGCCAGTCGACGGCTTTCGGAGAAATTGAGGCTTGGCTGAGCACGGTTTCCTTCCCGTTGACCATTCTGACGATCCTCACGGTCTTCTCGTTCATATTGACGATGGCCGCATAAAAATTGTCGGAACCCTTCGCGCTGATGATCAATCCACCAGAAGAGCTTCGTGCATCATCGGGAGCCCTCATTCTCACCGAAATGTCCGGATACTCATACTGCAAGTCATCGACCAGGAGCATCCGATAGCAGGTTGTTGATTGGCACGAAGACGTTGCGCTCAGAATGTTCGGAGACGACGGGGCATTCGAATCTGGTCTGACATCCCAGGTGGAAACGCCACCACCTCCGGCCTGAATCGATGAGAACCCCGACGGCGGCTCTTTCGGCTTCTGTTCATCGAATGTCCAGCGATGGAAGAGCTCTGCAAGAGCCTGCCCTTTGAGATTCGACTCTTTCTCCGTCTGACTTTCGGCCTGGATGGCTTGCGATTCCCGATACACACAGAAGACGGCCACCACACACACGATCAATCCTACGCCGATCTTCAGCTGCCCATTCCACCTCTGTCTGGCTCTGGATTGCACTATGAGCGCCCTTTCATATTGATAATTTCCTGCTGCTGACGGTCGCGCTCCCGAAGGATCTGCTTTCTGCGTTGCCAACGGTCCCACGTCCACCATTTCAATTTGTCACGGAACTTCACGACCGGCGGTTGTACGCTTCCTCCCGGTGCGTGCTGAAAATCATATCCTTCATGCGTGTTGCGCCGTTCATAAAAACGCTGATAGAGATGATCATACAACCCTTTTCGCGAATCGGTTCCCGCCACAATGTCCTCCTAATTAGAGCAGCCGATCCAACTGCTTGGGCTCGGTCGTGGGAAGAGAGCAGCTTTGTCCATGGCAAACATACGCTGCCGGTCCTCCGTTCATCCCAGACTTGCCGACGGCAAGCGGCAAGTCACCATCACCGGAGCGCGCGGTCTCTTCCACGACAAGAATCGTCCGGTTGGGAAGAAAGCGCCGGTGGACGGTGGACAACAGTGCCTCTGTCACCGGATTCCCGCGGTTGCCGACGATGACGATATCCTTTGGATGCGATACATACCAGTCAAGCACGCACAACAGAGATGAATATCCGTAGGCATTGCGCGCCATCTGTCCTTGAAACAGCCGTAGAATATCCCCGGCCACGCCATAATACCGTTCTTCTCTCGTGAAAGAGAAGAGTCTCAGAAACACGTGAGCCGCCACCGCATTTCCGGATGGAACCGCGCTATCGGTCCCAGACTTCATCCGTTGCACGAGCGGTTCATGGTCGTGACGTGTAAAGAAACATCCGCCCTTCTCAGCATCCCAAAAGTGGTTCAAGATGCCGTCGGCGACCGCTCGCGCCTGGTCCAGATACCAACGATGCGAGGTCGCTTCGAAGGCATCGAGCAGTCCCGCGGCCAGCCACGCCGCGTCATCGAGATATCCATTGATCCGGCCCTGCCCCGCCACCACGGTTCGGTAGACGCGTCCCTCCACCACCGCATAATCGACAAGAAAGGTGAGCGCCTTTTCTGCAGCCGCGAGATAGCTCTTCTCTCCGAAGGCGTAGTATGCGTCCACATAGGCAACGGCCATCATGGCATTCCAACCTGTGAGAATGTGCTCGTCGCGTTGTGGTTTTGGGCGTCGTTCCCGCGCGGCGAGGACCTTGGCCCGCATCGGTCGCAGCAATGCTTCCGACTGTTCTTGTTCCTCGGCGGACGAATCCAAGGCGTGTAAGCGATGTAAGACGTTCCTGCCGTCAAAATTTCCTTGCTCGACGACTCCGTAGAGACGACAGAATTCCCGCCCGAGATTGGCGCCGAGGATCGAGGTAATCTCCCCGGGTGTCCAGACGAAGAACTTCCCTTCCTGACCTTCGCTGTCCGCATCCTGAGCGGCATAAAAGGCGCCGTCCGGATGCGTGAGTTCCCTCCGCACATACTCGAGCGTTTCTTCGACGACGCGACGGAACCGCTCATCTTTCGTCAGACGCCAGCCGTCCAAATAGATTCGGACCAGTTGGGCGTTGTCATACAGCATTTTCTCAAAGTGTGGGACCATCCATTGCCCGTCCACGGAATACCGATGGAATCCGCCGCCTAGATGGTCGTACATTCCCCCTGCTGCCATCGTCCGTAGCTGAAGAAAAACTTTTCCTCGAATTTCCTCGTTATGAGTATGCTCGGCATGTCGCAGCATGACAGACAAAGGGGGAACCGTCGGAAATTTCGGACCTTCACCGAATCCGCCATGGACGGGATCAAACAACTGTTCTAATTCTTGCGCCGCACGGGTGAGAAGATCTTCCGAGAGCGCCGTGTCGGAGGGTGATGGATCGCCCACGCGGCGCAGCCCGGATCTGACCCGCTCGACGTTCTTTGTGACCTCGTCTCGATGGTGCCGATACGCTTCAATCACTCCCCGCAATACGTCAGAGAATCCCGGCAGGTTGAAGCGCGGCACGGGGGGAAAATACGTCCCTCCGTAAAACGGCTCCTGATCAGGTGTCAGAAACATCGTCAGCGGCCAACCGCCGCTACGTCCGGTAAACACCTGGACCGCTTTCTGATAAATATCGTCCAAATCGGGACGCTCCTGCCGGTCCACCTTCACATTGATGAACTGTTCGTTCATGATGGCGGCGATTTCGTTGTTCTCGAACGATTCATGGGCCATCACATGGCACCAGTGGCACGCCGAATACCCGATTGATAAGAGAACGGGTTTATCCTCTTCCTTCGCTCTCGCTAAGGCCTCCGCTCCCCAGGGATACCATTGAACCGGGTTGCCGGCATGCTGTCGCAGATAGAAACTGGCTTCCTTGGCAAGGCGATTGGGCGTTTGACTGGAACCTGTCGGCTGCATCATCACTCCTCATGCGTTCGGTGAGCGGGCATAGTAGCGTGACCCTGGCTCTCCTGCAACGGATCAGCCCGCACGTGCTATAGTGCGTTCACGCTCGTCATCCTCGGAGCAACATGCCGATGAAAGGGTTCTGTCTCGTCATCGTCGTCTGCCTCACGGGAGTGCTTTTGGCTACGGCATGCGTAGCCGTACCGCTCGATCACTCCTTGCGCTCTGACGCATGGTTCGCATCGGCGTTTGACGACATTTCACCAGATCGAATGATGGCGGATATCCGCGAACTCAGTGGTGAGCGCCTGCGCGGTCGCCAGACCGGTTCACGACAGGACATGGAATCCGCCGCGTTCGTCAGCGATCGCTTCAGCGCGCTTCGGCTCCATCGTGCTCCGGCGTCACCGCCGGACGATCGCACAAATCCGCTTCCCCAACGGGAGTGGAAACAGATCCGCCAGGTGTCCGTCACGACCATACAAGACGATCCCGTTCTGGGCATCGATCCTCAATCGGGGGATTCAGCCGCCAGGCTGGGGACGGATTTTCTTCCGGTGTTCGATTCCCCTTCTGCTGACGTGGAACAATCAGTTGTGTTTGTCGGCTATGGATTAGCGGCCGATTACGCGGGCATCGACGTCGACGGGAAAATCGTATTCTTTTTGCGGGGAAAGCCGGATACGTTCACCGGATCGGCCAGCCACGGCGATAAAGAACGTGCGGCAAAAGAGCATGGCGCCATCGCCTATCTTACCGCCACCGGGCCAGTCCTGACTCCCTATGAACAGCGGCGGGGTGTAAGCGGAAAGCCCGCCGCCTTCTATTCGATGATCGAAGATGCTCACCGATTGCCCGGCGCGTGGATCAGCACTCATCTCGCAGAGTCTGTCGTGCAAGCGGGAAGCGGCGGAACGAAATCTCTGAGAGGATTGCAGGAAGACCTGAATCGCTCGGGAGCTTCGCTTTCCATAAACCTGCAACTCAAAGCCCGCCTGCACTGGACCAGTCACGTGGCGTCGGGCGACCTCTACAACATCGCAAGCCTCATTCGAGGATCATCGCCGGCCGCGGATGAAACCGTCCTCATCGGCGCCCATCGGGATCATTTCGGCCGGCAGGGCGGACTGCTCTTCCCCGGCGCCGACGACAACGCCTCGGGAACCGCGGTTTTGCTGGAGGTCGCGCGCGTCCTAGCTCTCGCGCCGAGCGCTCCCAAACGGTCCGTTCTATTCGTTTCGTTCAGCGGAGAGGAGCAGGGGCTGCTCGGATCACGGTTGTATGTCTCGCAGCCGATTGTGCCTCTCGGGAAAACGATCGCCATGATCAACGTCGATCATGCAGGGGCGGGAAACGGCAGGTTGACGGTCGGGGTCACCGATCTCGAGAACGCGTTGGCGGTGGAGGCCGGAACACGGTCAGGGCTCTCCGATAAAGTGGACTTGTTCGGATTTTTCCCGGGAGGCGATCACGTCCCATTTAAAGAGGCTGGTGTTCCCACAGTGACAGTGGTCAGCGGAGGCGTCCATCCGAACTTCCATCAATCATCCGACACTGCTGAGAATATCGAGCCGGAAAAACTCCGGGCTGTCGCGCGGTACGTCCTGGCGGTCATCTGGAAATTAGCCTACCAATAAAAAGCTCAACGTTGGCGCAGAAGCATGATCCGCAAATGAGCCGAGAGTCTATCGAGGCGAGCGGATAGCGTTACGGTTAGGGGATATCGTCCAGAATCGTTGACTCGATCGGTGGCAGAGGTGGAAGGCTTCGCGGCGGCGCAGGCAGAACAAGCGGTTGCCCAACCTGATTTGCTCCCTGGACCAATCCGATCGAGAGTTGGGGACCCAGCGTTTGCACCGCCCCGCTCCATGCTTGACCGGTCGTGGGATTGCGGAAATTGTATGTTTGGAAAAAGGCGCTTCCTGGCGTATACAGGAACCCTTGCGTGCCGTGATTGTCGATATACAGACTTCCCGGTCCGGGCAAAGTGAACAACGGGGCAACCCCTCCGTCAAAAGATCGCACACTCGAAATCGTTTGACTCCAAGCCGGTACAGAGAAGAGGCCGAGGCAAAGAACGGCTCCCGCACAAACCAGAACAGGAAGTCGGTGACAGCTTGACATGAATTCATTATAGTATGCCCAGTTTGGCTTGTCGACTACAGGGGGGAACATGACGTATCGATCGACCACTGTGTTCGGATGCGCGCTCTCATTCGCTCTCGGGATCGGCCTCGCCTGGACTGCCGGGACCGCCCAAGGTGCCGGGGAGCTCAAAGGACAACCGGAAGAGCGGAGGGAGCCCATCTCACTGGCTGAGTCGGCGCTCCGGGCGTTGAAAAGCAATTTGGATATCAACATTAGCCGTCAGACAAAGGAAAGCCGTCTGACCGACATCGTGGTCGAACAAGCGAAGTTCGATCCGACACTCAGCGTTAACGGCCAGTATAGCCGTACCGTCAACCCCCTCAACCGTCCGGTCTTCGGGGGAACGATCGGGTCGCTCAATGAAATCACCGTCTTTGACCAGCGAAATCAATCCGTCACCCTGGATGCGACGACCAATCTGATCACCGGAGGCAACGTCGATTTGAACTACAGCCCGTCCCGCACGAACGTCAATCAGGATGTCGCGACCGGGTTTCTATTCAACCCGGCTTGGACGGGGGGTCTTGCGCTGACACTCACACAACCGTTACTCCGCAATGCCGGCATCGAGATCAATAAGACCTTCATCCGTATCGCCCAGAACAATGCCACGGTTGAAGAGCATGTGTTCCGTGACCGGGTACTGACGGTTCTGTCCACGGTGGAACAAACGTATTGGGAACTCGTCTTTGCCAATGAAAATCTCAAAGTGGCGGAAGCCGCATTGAAAGCAGCCCAGGAATTGTTGGCCAGCAATCGCGCCAAGGCCAAAGCCGGCGTGATGTCGATTGTGGATGTCCTGCAGGCCGAAGCCGCGGTCGCGTCGCGAGTCGAACAGATCCTGATCGCGGAAAAGTCGATTCGCGACCAGGAAGATCAGTTGCGGCGTCTCCTGAATCCCGGCGAAGAGGAGCTGCGACTGGATATGCGCTTGACCCCTCAGGATCAACCGGTGGTGGCGCTGGAACCGATCAGCCTACAGGAAGCCATCGATATCGCGATTGATCGGAGGCCGGAGATCGTGCAGGCGAAGAAAAACGTCGAGACCAGCGAGATCAACACCAAATTCGCGAAGAATCAGCTGCTCCCGACACTTTCATTTCAAGGCACGATGGGACTCGCCGGGCTGGGGAAGGATTACCCAGATTCCGCCAACCGAAATCTCAGCGGCGACTTCTATAATTACGGCGCCGGACTTGTTTTGAGTTATCCGCTCGGCAATCGTTCCGCCTTCAGTACGTACAACCGGCGGCAGATGGAAGGGAAGAACGCGGAGTCGTCGCTCGCCAGCATCAGGCAGCAGATCATCGTCGGAGTTCGAGAGGCCGTGCGCCGAGTGCAGACGGATTTTAAACGGATTGAGACCACCCGTTCCGCCCGCATCATGGCGGAGAAGCAGCTTCAAGCGGAACAAGAACGGTTGAAGGTGGGACTGAGCACGACCCGGTTCGTGCTGGATTTTCAGCGTGACCTGGCGACCGCCCAAGGCAATGAACTGCGGGCTATTGTCGACTACAACAAGTCCCTGTCCAACTTAGAACGGCATAAAGCCAGTACCCTGGATCGCTACAACCTCCAATTGCAGTAACCGTTCATGCCAACGTCCGGGCCGGTCTCCCAGACCATGCCGGCACAGACTCCGGAGCGCGGGGCTGCGCTCGCGCTCCTTCCCATCACCGTCACCGTTGCCTATTACGTTCTGCCGGCCGGTCTGCGTGAGAACACGCTGATTCAATTTTCGCCTCAAGCCGTCGCGTATCTGGCATGCGCTATCTGGTCTGCCTATAACCCCGGCTTGATCTCCCGGTTCGGCCTGGAACGACGAAAATTTTCACGAGGCTTGGTGGTTGGCGCGACCGTTGGAGGGCTATTGGGCGGGCTCAATGCATTCATCATGCTCGATCTGTACCCCCGGGCAGGGTTCGACATCACATTCCTGACCACCACGCCCCACGGACGGCTTCCGATGCTCCTCATGGTCCCATGGTTCATCACGGGGATCGCGCTGTTCGTGGAACTGAACTTTCGAGGTTTTCTTCTCGGCCGGCTGCTTGCTCTGGCAGCGACTGTCGCCAGACCCGATCGTCGGCTAGTTGCCTCATCCCTGGCTCTGGGAATCAGCGCCCTGGTTTTTTCGTTCGATCCGTTCATGGTGCACACGTTTCGACATCTTCATTGGATCGCGATATGGGATGGTCTGGTCTGGGGCATCATGTGGTTACGCATGCATAATCTGTATGCGACAATTGCCGCCCATGCGGTCGAGGTGCTCATTCTGTACAATGCGGCGCGCTGGACTCTTTCTCTCTGATCGGACAAGGAGCGTGAATCATGGATGCCTTCGGCAAGTACGTCCTCTATTTTCTCTTGGGCGGTACGATCGTCAGTGTTTCAACCTATTTGGGATCCAGAGGGCATTCGTTCCTGGCGGCGCTCGCCAGCACGTTCCCAGCCATTACCGGAGCCACGTTCATCCTGATCTACTTGAACGGTGGCGTCGATGAACTGGTCGGATATGCCAAGACTCTGTTGTGGTTTGTGCCTCCTTGGATTGCCTATGTCACGGCAATGGTCGTGGGTGTGCCACGGCTGGGCTTCTGGGCGGCCACAGGCTTGGCGCTGGCGTTATACATAGGCTGTGTCGGCATCGTGAAGCTCGTCTTACGCTGAACGCTACACAATATTCATGTTCTACGATTGAGCGCGGCAGTTGAATGAAAACGGATCGAACAAGCGCCTCCTCACGATCTTCCTGGAACTATGCATGGTAATTGTGGCAGGAACGATGCGGGGTGGTGTCTCAGGCGACTACCAGTGCTATCCGCTTCAGCCAATGCATCGCCTCATCCGGGACCGAAACTCGGCATTCGACACGACAACGTACAGACCGCGCGGCCAGGATAGAGGGCGAAACAGGTCCGACACAAGGACTTCTCGCACATTGCCATCTAGTAGATGAACAGAATTGCGACGGAAAGTCGACTGCTTCGGGACGGATCGTTCATGTCCACTCATGCGCCGAAATGCAGGCGGCTCATTTCACTCATCGCCGAGATGAGGCTTCCGATAGCCCGCGTGACCATCATGCTCGCCTCATGAGATGGACCTCTTCCGCCGGCCCAGATATCGGGTGGATGTTCGAGGAGACGAACATTCTGGCAAAACTGCATCAGGGAGCGCTTCCAGTAGATACCGTCATTCTCATCGCTCAAGAAGTGCCGGCGGTCGTCGCCGAATGGCTCGTCGAATTGTTTTGCCCGCACCAGCCACATCTGCTCCATCGCGTCCTGACGGTCTCGACTCAACATCAAGCCGGAAGCCTTTTCATTCAAAACCGCAAATAATCCACCAATGACTTCCTCTACGCGGCATTCCGGAAACGTTCCAACACACGTTTGTACGACCAAGTATTTATGAAACAGGAACGCTTCGGCGCTGATACGACTTTCGTCTGCCGAAGGATCATACGCGCGAGCAAGTTCTTTCAGTGCATGTCCGGAGGGGCCCTCCAGACTCGAAGCCAGCAAACCGGCGAGTTGACGGCCAATACCCAGATAGTCAGGCTGGCTGAACGGTTGTGTCATCACAGATACGTCCCTCTCTCTTCGCTTCGCGGAAGCTCCCCTTTATTGCCAACGGTCCATCCTCCCATTGACCGGGGGATTTCCCAAGCCAAAGCTTAGTTTTACCTGTCAACGATGCGGCCGGCTGCAGTTTGCACGCAAGCCTGTGCCTTGTTAGGATGTCGGGTCCGCTCCAAACAGAAAAAACTACAGTCGCCGCACTCTATGACCTCCACTCCACGTTCGGACGACCTCATAGTCGAAGGGGCGCGTCAGAATAATCTCAAGAACATTTCACTCCGTATTCCTCACAACAAAGTCACGGCGATCACCGGCCTGTCCGGCTCAGGTAAATCTTCGCTGGCCTTCGATACGCTCTATGCGGAAGGACAATGGCGGTACGTGGAATCTCTTTCCTCCTACGCCCGCATGTTTCTCGACAAAGTGGCACGGCCGGATGTGGATCGCATCCTCAATGTGAGGCCGGCCATTGCCATCGAGCAGAAAAATCAAGTGAGAACCTCCCGATCGACGGTGGGAACCTCGACTGAAATCTCCGACTTGCTCCGCCTGCTCTTCGCGAAGATCGGCACACCGCGTTGTGCGGATTGCAATCAAGACGCGCGGGCCTTTCACCCCGATGCCGTGGCTGAAGATTTGTTGAAGCGCTTCCCCGACGAGCGGGCTATGGTCCTGTTTCCGGTCGATGGCCCCCCTCCCGGTCAGGAGCGGGCGTTCATTCAATCATTGCTCGTTCGCGGCTACGCAAGAATCAAGACCGGTGAGGACGTCCTCGACCTGCATGAAGTGGTGGCGGCCTCGGATCTCCGATTGCCACCGCCTCTGTACGTGCTTCTGGATCGGCTCAGCATCCGCCCGCGAGACCGCGGCCGTCTGGTCGAAGCGGTCGAGGCAGGCTTTCGTGAATCAGACGGGCGCTGCTCGATTGACGTCGTCGGTCACGGCTTGCACTCGTACAGTGCGGATTTTTCCTGTCAGGGTTGCGGTCGCCGGTTTGAACCGCTTCGTCCGATCCTGTTCTCGTTCAACCACCCCCTGGGAGCCTGCGCTGAATGCACGGGCTTTGGGAATGTGCTTCGCTACGATCCTGATCTGGTGATACCGGATCGTGCCAAGTCGCTGGCACAGGGGGCTATCGAGCCGTTCAGTAAGCCAGGAACCGACTGGTGGCAAAAACAACTGCTGCTCGGATTGAAACGCAAGGGCGTTGATCTCACTGTTCCGTTCAAAGACTTGCCGAAGACCATCCAGACTCTGGTGTGGACGGGTGATGCATCCTTCGAAGGGGTGAACGATTTCTTCGACTATATGGAGGGCAAACGGTACAAGCTGCACGTCCGAGTTCTGCTGAGCCGGTACCGGACCCCGTTTCGTTGTCCCGGCTGCCAAGGAAGCCGTCTCAAGCCCCACGCCCGTTCCGTAAAGATCCAGTCTCACGACATTCATGACGTCAGTGAGCTCACCATCGACGCCCTCGGGACATGGATCGAACAGCTCACGTTGCGTACGTTCGAGCGGGAAGTGGCTGCCGACATCGTCAGGCAGCTGAAATCCAAGATCGGCTTTCTCCAGCGGGTCGGATTGGGCTATCTCACCTTGTCGCGGCAAACGAAAACGTTGTCCGGAGGTGAGGCGCAGCGGGTCTCTCTGGCCAACCAGCTCGGAGCGCGCCTCGTCGGCACTCTCTATGTGCTCGATGAACCCACCATCGGACTTCATCCGCGGGACACCGATCTGCTCGCCGAGATCCTCAAAGATCTGGCGGAGGTGGGCAATACGGTGGTCGTGGTCGAACACGATCGACGAATGATTGAATCGGCCGACCACATCGTCGAACTGGGTCCCCGCTCGGGAGAGCAAGGCGGCAACATCGTCTGCGCGGCACCGGCAAAAACATTCGTGAAGGACTCACAGGCACTCACCGCGCGATATTTGAGGGATGAAGAGATCATCCCCCCGCCGGACTCCCGTCGGCCGGGCAATGGCCGAACCCTCGTGATCGCCGGCGCCCAGGAACACAATCTCAAAAATCTCGTGCTCCGGATTCCGCTCGCCATGCTGATTTGTGTCACCGGCGTGTCGGGGTCCGGGAAAAGCACCCTGGTGGAAGATACGCTCTATCGGGCACTGGCGCGCGCCTTCCGTGTCGAATCCTTGCCGATGGGGAAATTCACCGCCATCAAGGGCCTGGAACATGTGGACGGAGTGCGACTCATCGACCAGCAGCCGATCGGACGAACTCCACGATCCAATCCGGTCACCTATTTAAAATGTTTCGATGACATTCGCCATCTGTTCGCATCGGAACGCGAGTCGCGTCGCCGTGGATTCCAACCCGGGCATTTTTCGTTCAACGCCCCGGGAGGACGGTGTGAGCGATGTGAGGGCAGCGGCGTCGAAAAACTGGAGATGTACTTTTTTGAAGACATCTATGCTCCCTGTGAGATCTGCGAAGGAAGACGTTTCAAACCGGATGTCTTGGACATTCGCCACCGCGGTAAGACGATCGCCGATGTCCTGAAGATGACCGTCGATGAGGCAAGGATATTTTTCGCAAGCCTGACGAAGCTGCGGGGACGCCTCGAATTGCTCTCCTCGATCGGGCTAGGCTACCTTCGGCTTGGACAGCCGGCCACGACGCTCTCCGGAGGCGAGGCGCAACGACTGAAGATCGCCGCGGAACTGAAAGATCCTTCCGACAGACATCTGCTGTACATCATGGACGAACCGACGACCGGTCTCCACTTCGACGATGTCAAAAAGCTTCTCATCGTGCTGCACAAACTGGTCGACAGGGGCAATACCCTCGTCGTGGTCGAACATAACCTCGACGTCATCAAGTCTGCCGATTGGATCGTCGATTTGGGCCCGGAAGGAGGAGCGGCAGGAGGACATATCGTGGCAGAGGGAAGACCCGAGCAGATCGCCGCCAACCCTGTGTCGCATACTGGACGCTTTCTGGCACGCTCATTCGCCGACGTGTTGGAAGAAAACAGGGCCTAAGGGCGATGCTCGTGATCCTGGGCCTGTTCCTTGGCTAGCTTCTTGTGCAAGTATCGCTTGCTCACGTTCGTGATGACGAACGCCAAGCCGATCGAGATGGGGACGAAAATCGCCGAAGCAATGTTCGGATTCTTCAGCCAGCCGATTTCATACAATCCCTTAAACACATACCCCGCCAGACCTGCCAGGTAATACGCAATGACGATGATCGACAGCCCTTCCACCGTGTGCTGGAGGATGACCTGACTCTTGGTGGTTTTGTCCACGCTTTGAAGAAGCGACAGGTTCTGCCCTTCCAGAATCAGATCCACCCGCGCTCGAATGATCGAAATGATGCCTTCAAATCCACCGCGCAACGTCTCAATGCGCCGTAATAACTGCTGATATCCTTCGGCGGCACCAGTGATTCCTCCAAGGATAAAATCGGATACCGGGCGATACGAATCAAGAGGACGTTCCGCGAGCGAGGCCAGTGTCGTGTGCACGATCTTGTCGTACGGCAGGGAAGCCGATAATTCGAAGTGTAATCGTCCCGCGATCCGATTGGTTTTCAGGAGATCCTGGGTCAGACTGTTGAGCCAACGCTGCAGCGTCGTCGAATCGGCGTGGGCAATGTGTCCCGTGATGATCTCTCGCTGTTTGAGGTGGACCTGCTCGAACTTATACACCTGATCGATTGCGGCAGAGAACAGAGGTTTCTGCATCAGCAGCAGATGGTAATAGGTTTCGATCCTCACAATCGCATCCACGATGTCCTTCAACCGCGAGACGGAAGACGTGTTGCCGAGACTGATCCAATAGCGCTCACGATCATCCTGATCCGGTGTAAAACTGGTCACGAGACTGGTCTGCTCGTCAAAGACCTTGCTTCCGTACAGCACCGGTCCGGGAAGCAGCGTGCGCAATTCCCCGTTTGACGGAAGCGGGTCGTGTGACAGCAGAATGTCCAGCGCACAGACCGCCGTGCCAAGCGGAGTCGCCGGGAACGTGAAATCCGGGAACTGCAATGGTCCGAACGAGACATGGCCTATCGACGGCGGAGGCAGGTGCCAGAGCTGATAGTTATAATACTCGGTGTGAGCCTGCCACACGACGATCACCCGATCGCCTTGCCCACCCTCCCGGACCCCATATCCGAACGTGTCGCGAAGGACCCGATGCTCTGCTGGAAAGAAAAAAGAAGAGAGCAAGGACTGAAATTCGTCCCGGCTCGCTTTGCGTTGAGCTGGAGGATCCGACATGCGAAAGGCCTTATAGTGGACATGAGCCGGGGCACGAAGCCAGTCGGCCAACGGAGCCTGCGGACGATCGTGAAGATGTTTCAGAAACGTCGGCCGCCCGGTCTCTGCCTGCGACGCGGATTCCATCGGGTCCATTCGAAGTCTCCGTTCTATAGTCATTCGTTTACAAGCCAGGCCGTCGCTCGGCCGTCACTGCAACGTTCAACGGCTTCCCCGCGCGACGCACGTTCAAATACAGCACTTGTCCCGCCTCGACCTGACACAGACGCTTGGCGTCATGTTCCACGCCCACATCGGCCAAGGGCTTTTCATTACACGCGACAACATGGTCGCCCACCTTCAGTCCCGCCTTCTCCGCCGGAAGTCCGCTCCGCAACTCCCTAACCTGATAAAAGTACGAACCGCTTTCCTCCATGAGCTCCCAATTGACGCCGATACGCCCCGATCCCAACAGGCCGGTTTGGGAGCCGAACCGGGTAAGGATGCGATGCACAATGAGACGCGCTGAGGCTTCTGGATCATCGCTGGTCAAATCGGTCAGATGCCCTTCTCCGTTGAACAGGAGGAGCCCCGTTTCGACGTCGATCATCCGCAACGATAAGGAGACGTTGTTCGTTCGGCCCTGCTCTTGACGTTCCCATTGCTGGACGCCTCCCACAATGATGGCTTGAGCGCCCACCAATCGTCCGACACGCAGCACATTGGCGTCGTCGGCGTGAGTCAATTGAATGACTTGCTCGTTCAACACCTCATCCAGCTTTGCCCGCTCTACCATATTGATGTCGAGATCGAGCAGAAGCGTCGTAATGATTCCGGCCACGCGAGCCCCAGACCCTGGGGCATCCGGGGCATCCTCCAACATCATGACGGCCATCGTACGGTAGCGATCGATCATGTCACGGTTGATGGGCCCCAGCCCGGTCACAGTCGGCTCGGGTCGTCCGGATGCGCCTTCGAGGCGCCGCGATTGAATTCCGGTCGTCTCACAGGCCTTCCGGCGTTGCAGAATCGCCGCAGGAGTACCCCATGCGCAGAGTTCGTCATTGATCAGCACCACGTGGTGCGGGTACTCCCGCTGCCGTTCCAAGGCGAGATTCGTAAACGGATACACGATACACCCTCCGATCCAGATGGAAACCGGGCAGAGCCCCAACTCATACAACCACTGCCGGCGGGCCGTCAGGGAATATTCCCATACAAGAACCCGGCCGTCATCGCGGAGGACCCGATCGGGATTTCCAATCTCATCCAACACTTGGGCTTTGGTCATCGGAACGGCAAGCGCATCGAGCTTGGATTCGGATTTGACGATCGTATATCCCACCCCACACGCGGGGAGGATGCAGAGAACTGTCAATGCTACGAGCACTGGTGCGAATGTACGGGTCGGGATCGGGAAGGCCAATGACCGCGACATCGCGAGGAGGGTATCACCTCAAACGGACGGGCCGCAACGGAGGGAGCACGAATTCTCGGTCAATTACAGGACGGATCGAATGGCATGTCGGCATAGAGGCGGTAATCTTCACCCAGGGTACTCACAATTTCCGACCATATGCGGACGGGATCGCGCTCGAAGACGATGGTGGGATCGGCAGGAATCGTCAACCACGAGCCGGTCTTCATTTCCAATTCAAGCTGGCCGGGGCCCCAGCCGGAATATCCGACATAGGCACGGAACGCATCCGTACCCTGCTTTTCCGTGAGGATCCTATCGACAAGTTCCATGTCTCCTCCGAGACATACCCCATCAAACACATGGTGCGAATTCTCGGGCAGTTGATCGAGGCGGTAGAGGAGCATGACCTGATTGGGTTGAACCGGCCCTCCTGAAAACAATACATGGCGCTGTCCTTCGAGAATCGGCACGTGCGGCAATGCCTCAGAGACGGACATGGCGGTCGGCCGATTGACGACGACGCCCAACGCGCCTTCTGCCCCATGTTCACAGAGCAGAACGACAGTTTGCCTGAAATTCGGATCACGCAGGTTCGGAGCTGCGATCAGGAAGATACCTTTTCCGAGTGGAACTTTCATAACCATGGATATCCTAACGCGAGGTTCTTCTACGCGCAAGAGATCTGGAGAAGCGGCGTGGAATTCTGCGGTTATTTATAAAGGGATTCTCGCCGGTCTTGAAGGAGATCGTTGTAGGGAGTGACGGCCTTATTCCGTGCATCGGCTGGATTGATGTCCACGACGCACAGATGCTCCTGATCGCCGGGCGCCCGATGAAGAATGTCTCCCATCGGACTCACGATTTCGCTGTTGCCGATGTAGGTCAGCGGAGGTTTTCCTCCCCTGGTCTCACGACCCACGCGATTGCACGTGATCGCAAAAACCCGGTTTTCAAGACAGCGAACAGGCATCGAATCCGGACAATTCGGCAATACGAGGTTGGACGGATGACAGATAATATCCGCCCCTTTGAGAGCCAGCGTGCGGGCCGATTCGGGATAGTACCAATCGAAGCAGATCATGATGCCGACGGTGACGCCGCCGAGGTTCCACACTTGAAACCCCGTATCCCCGGGAGCAAAAAACAACGTTTCTTCAAAAAATAAATGGGTCTTCCGGTAACAACCGAGAAATCCCCGGGGACCGACCAGTACGGCAGAGTTGTAGCAGACGGACCCGCACCGTTCGGGCAGACCAGCCACGATGAACAGATCCTTTCGTTTCGCCAACTCGAGCAGGCGCCGTGTCGTCGGACCATCCGGAACCGGCTCTGCGAGGTCGTATGCTTCTTCGCGTGAGAGGAACTGATAACCGGACGCGCATAACTCGGGAAGCACGAGAAGATCCGCCTCGATGGGTTCAAGGCTCGCCTTGATGCGATCCAGGTTTCCTGAAACATTACCGAACTGGGGGTTCGTCTGGTAGTAACCCACTCGCAACGTTTGCCCATTGCCTCCATACGAGAACGGGCAGGGGGATCTCCCCTGCCCGTTCAGAACAATCGGCCAGAAGCCCTAGCCCCCGGCTCTTCGTCGGGTCGTTACTTGACTTCGGAGAGATGCGTCACCGCACCCTCGGCATGCTTGGTTGCCACATCGGCATGCCCCGCTTTGCCGTGTTCGATCGCCTCCTTGAGATGCTTGACTCCTTCGTCCAGGTGCGGATTTTTCACCCCGGCGGCCTCCGCATGTTTCAAAGATCCTTCGGCATGCTTGACCAGCGCATCTGCGTGACCCTGCTTGCCATGCTCCACCGCTTCCTTAGCGTGCTCAACCGCCTCGGCCACATGCTTGTTGTCCGCATAGGCCGCAAACGGCATTCCGAGCAGGGCGACAGTTGCTGCCATCAATACTGCACGTTGGATCTTCATGGAACCTCCTGTAGGTGATTGAGTTTCATTCGATCAGTGCAGGACACGCGTGCGTGTTCCCCCGTACCTGCTTCACCTTACACAGCCGTTTTGGGGGTGTCAAGAAGGCCGGGACGGAGTTTCATATCCCAGCACTTTTTGAAGTCCTTGGATATCCTTTTCCACAGGACACCCGAAATCTCTGCTCCATTCCCACCATGACCCTGGATAATTGCGCACCTTGTGGAATCCCGCCATCTTGAGTACGACATACAACCACGAGGAACGTACACCTCCGGTACAATAACAAATCACGTCCTGCTCCGATCGTAACCCCTTCTCTTCCAGAATGGATTGAATCGCCGGAAGTTCTTTGACTGTGGCATTCGAATTGAGAAACCCATTCCAGCCAAGATGGATCGCCGTGGGAATATGACCGGCTCGAGGAATACCCGATATCTCTTTGCCCAAATATTCTTCGAGGCTTCTGGCATCGAGGAGCACTGTCTGAGATCCGGGATCTTTTACGACTTTCCTGAGTTCGTCCTTGGCAATCGCAATTCCAAAATTAACCTTGGCAGTGAATGTTCCGGGATTGGGTTTCACCTGCCCGTGCTCGAACGGGCGACGCTCGTCCACCCACTTGACCCATCCGCCGTCGAGAATCTTCAGATCGGTATGACCCAAATATTCCAGCATCCAGAACATTCGGCCTTCATCCCCCCAGTTGTCGAACGGATTGGAATAGATCACCACCGAGCTGTCATTGTTCAGTCCTAATGCCCTCAACTTCTCCTGCAGCCGTCCAACATCCGGGTCGAGCAGTCCCTTGGCTACGGCGTTGGGATCGCTGTAATCGTGCCAGGTCGTGTGGACGGCACCGGGAATGTGGCCTCCGAATTCATAGGCGGATCTGCCTCGGACGTCGATCACGACGAGGCCTGGTTTTCCCAGAGATGCCTGCAAGGTTGCGGTGTCGATCAGGAACGGATGCTTCATGATATGTACCTTTATCAATGTGTGGTTGATCGAGGCCCTGCTCTATCGGGACAGTTTTACGACCGGCTGTCCCAACCCGATGTGACCGTCGATACGGTGTTTCTTCAGGGGAACCAGTTCGCGGTCCCTCGGACAATAATACAATTCCCCAACAGGTATCTGCCAGAGAGACCGCACGCATGCCAAACCCCAATCAGTCACGCGTCAAGAAGGGCGGTCAGATGCGCGTCCACCGATGCACCCAGCGCGCGTAGATTATATCCACCTTCCAATGACGAAAGAATGCGAGCGCCGCAGTGCCGTTTGGCGATGCTGACCACAATCTGCGTCAATGCGGCATAACCGGATTCGGTCAAAGCCATGGAGGCCAGCGGATCCTCATGATGGGCGTCGAACCCCGCTGAAATGATGACAAACTCCGGTTTGAATTCATCGGCGACGGGGACCAAGACAGTTTCAAAAATCATACGATACTCATCATCGCCTCCGCCCGACTCCATCGGCACATTCAGCGTGTATCCCTGTCCTGAGCCGGTGCCTTTCTCGGTCGTTCGCCCTGACCCGGGATAATGAGGAAATTGATGCGTGCTGAAAAAGAATATTGATGGATCATCCTCGAAGCTGTGTTGTGTCCCGTTCCCATGATGAACATCCCAATCGACGATGAGCACACGTTTGAGGCAATATTTCTTTTGGAGGTAGCGTGCGGCAATGGCGACATTGTTGAAGAAGCAGAAGCCCATGGCGCGACCGGCTTCCGCATGGTGGCCCGGAGGGCGCACCGCACAAAAGACGTGATCCAATTGCCCATTCATAATGGCATCAGCCCCTGCCAATACCCCACCCGCAGCCCAGTATGCCGCCTTCAACGATCCCGGGGACATGGATGTGTCAGGATCCAGTGAAATTCGACCGACAGTCGGCGCATGTCGCGCGAGCGCGGCAACATAGTCCGGACTATGAACGTGCGTGATCCATTCATCTTCAGCCTCACGAGCCTCGATCCGCACAAGACGAGACGCAGTTCCCGTCTGTTCCAACTGACGCAGAATCGCCCGTAGCCGTTCAGGAGATTCGGGATGACCCGATCCCATGTCGTGTTCTAGATAGGCAGGATGATAGACTAACCCCGTACGCCCCACACGTCTCTCCGATGAGCATCGCTGCTGCCAGCGCAGCGTATCATGTACGAAACGACATAGACAATTGCCGGACACGCATGTTACGGTCTCGTGCAAATCGCATGTATGGCTGCGGAGGATTCTGATGCCAAATGTCCGTATTGAACCACTAAAGAAGGTCCTCGCGTTGGATCCTAAGGATGACGTCGCGTGGTTCGGTTTGGGGAAAGCCTACATGGAAGACGGAGATTTTGTAGAGGCGGTGAACGCGTTACGAGAGTGTATTGCCGTCAAACCCACCTATTCTGCCGCATACTATGCTCTCGCACAGTCGCTGCACAGGCTCGGGCAGTTCGAAGAATGCGGGAAAGTCACGGCGACCGGTATTGACGTGTCTAAGACAAACGGTGATGCCATGGTCACAAAAAACCTTGAACACCTGAAAAGCACGCTTCCGTCCTAGCCTCCTGATCGACTTGCCATCTAGAGAATACTCTGCAGCACGGCTTGGCGACGTTTCGAGAGAGGAAAGACCGGATCGGGATTGCTGACGAGAAGCCGGTAACGGTTCTACGTCCCACAATGTCCAGGTTCAGTCTCTGTCCACCTAGACCGGTTCCGCCCCTTCGTCCTCTCCGGAGTCGGTTCCGCCGCTGCTACGAGGAGGCGCATGCACTTCCTGATAGACTTCGTCCAGCCAACGGCCCGCGAACCCGAGCACTTCTCTCACGAGCGGTTCGGGTTGTCCCGTCCGCCTGATCGTCCATTGGGACACATACTCCAACAATGCATCCCGTTCAAACTGACGGCTTGATTGAAGGGCAAGCTCCGTGAGTTCCTGTAGTCCCGTCTTCACGATGGATTCTACCGTCTCACGCCCGTAGGAGGTACTGGCGGTGACATATTGCACCGCTCGGCTCAATTCTTGATCATTCATTCTATGCTCCGTTCACCGCATCTCGTTGGGGATTGTCACATCCGCAATGAAGCCTGTCAACGCACGGATTTCTGGAAAGGTCCGAACATTGTATCTCTCACCTTCATGCATGATGATGATATGATCCCGGCGCTGACGATCTTCTCACCGTGAAGGAGATACTTATGGCAGGCACGCATCATGTCAAACGTCGCACAACTCGCTCAGCCGTTCCGGATCGTTGGAATCTGGCCCATCTCGTCGCCAATCCGGTTCAACAACTCGAACAACATCTTGCTGATCTGGAGGGACACATCCAGCAAATTGAAGGAACGAGGCGAACGCTTTCTCCTACGATGTCCAAAGATGCATTTCTCTCTCTTATCAAGCTGAACGAATCCGTGACGCTGGCGTCGTCGCGATTGAGCGCCTATGCATACCTCCGGTTTTCGGAAAATACCATGGACTCCGCCGCCCGCTCATTCAAGTCGCGTGTCGAAGAGCGCCTGACTGCCTTGCACAACCGTCTCATATTTTTCGAACTTTGGTGGCAAGGAGTTGATGAGCATAATGCGAACCGATTGATGACCGGAACCGGGAGCTTTCGCTACTACCTGGAAACAATTCGGCGATACAAGCCTCATACGTTGTCAGAGTCGGAGGAACAGATCATCAACGTCAAGAACATCACCGGCAGAAGCGCAGTCCACACGTTGTATGACGTGGTGACGAATGGGTTCTCCTTCACGCTGAGGGCGGCAGGCAAGAAAAAGACCGTCAACCGCGAAACGTTGATGACATACGTGCGCGGCTCCGTCGCTTCGGTCCGGCAGACTGCGTATCAAGAATTGTATCGGGTGTTCACCGCGAATCGCGATTTGCTTGGAGAAATCTACAAGACCCTTGTGACCGATTGGAAGTCAGAACATATCGGCCTTCGGCATTATGCGTCTGCGATTGCCGCTCGAAACCTGGGGAACGACATTCCCGATTCAGCCGTGGACGTCCTGCTGTCAGTCTGCGCGAACAATGCCGAGATCTTTCAACGATACTTCAAGCTCAAGGCTCGGATCTGCGGCATCAAACCGATGAACCGGTATCACTTGTACGCCCCGCATAGATCCGAGACCAAAAGCTTCGCCTATACGGATGCGGTGGAAATGGTCCTGGCCGCCTATCGTGATTTCTCTCCGCAACTGGGAGACCTCGCTGAACGAGTATTTGCGGAACGCCACATCGACGCTCCCACGAGGCCCGGCAAGATCGGCGGCGCCTATTGCTACAGCGTCGTTCCAGGCCTCACTCCCTACGTCCTGCTGAACTTCACGGGCGATGCTCGTGATATAGCGACTATGGCCCACGAATTGGGTCATGCCGTCCACGGGATGCTCGCGGCACACCATTCTGCGTTTACGTTTCATTCGACGCTGCCGCTGGCAGAAACCGCCTCGGTGTTTGGAGAACGCATTCTTTCGGACAGGCTGATGCAGCAAGAGTCCAACAACAAAGTTCGGCAGGCATTACTCGTGAACCAACTCGACGATATGTATGCCACCATTATGCGGCAGGCATACTTCGTTCGCTTCGAGCAGCACGCCCACCGCATGATTGCGGACGGCGCAACGGGCGATGAACTCGCGGCATCCTATTTACAGGAATTGCGGCAGCAATTCGGAAAAGCTGTCCCCGTTCCAGACGAATTTAGATGGGAATGGCTCACCATCCCACACCTGTTCGCAAGCCCCTTCTACTGCTACGCCTATAGCTTCGGCAATCTTCTCGTGCTGGCGCTGTACCGAAAATATCAGCAAGAAGGGCCGTCTTTCGTCCCCCAATATCTCGAACTCCTCGCCGCCGGTGGCTCGGAGTCACCCCAAAACATTCTACAAAAGGTCGGCGTCGACATGGCTTCGGCGGAATTTTGGCAGTCGGGATTCGATACCATTCACGAAATGGTCTCGCAGCTTGAGAAAACGATGTCGTAACTCTCAATAATTGCCTCTCCATAGCCGGCAGAAGCAGCATATTTTTGATACTTGACAGAATGCCGGACAGGTGGCATAGTGAGAATGCTTCTCATAATCGGCCATAACGAAGAGGCTATGCAATGTACCTCTGTCTCTGCAAAGGAATTACAGATTCGGATGTCCGGGAAGCGGGACGGGCTGGATTGGTGATGCCCTGTCAGCTTAAGGCGAAGTTCGGATTAAAAGATTCCGGTTGCTGCGGCCGCTGTTCAAAGAATATACGTCAGTTCGTGGAACTCGCGGCCAGCGAACACAGTTTGCCCGCCTCAGACGCCGTCCGCTCGTAGTTTTCAAAAATCTCTCATAGCAACACCCCAACGACCTCTGAAGAATCCTGTGGCACTCTAGCTAATGTGTGGAGTCAATCTGTAAAGTGGTTAAACCCACTATTTGGAAGGAACGCATTTTACCGTTGCGGTTACCTCCGCCACCCGTCTTCCAAGTGCTCTTGCCTCAGCTAATTCTTTGGCATCAATACCGGGACTGTCGCCTTCCGTGACAGCCGATGCACCAAATGCTCCGCCTCCGCTGACCACGATCATTTGATTGCCTAGCATCGCGGCAAGGATGGTCAACATCGTAATTTCCTTCCCGCCGGCCGACTGCCCTCCAGTGGCAAACGCAGCACCGACTTTGTCTTTCATCTTGAAATCAGGGAACACACCGAATTTGAACTGCCAATTGTCAAAGAACGCTTTGACCTCTCCTGACATATTCGACCAGTATACCGGTGAACCGACAACCAGTGCGTCGGACGAAAACAAATCATCCGCCGTTACTTGGCCGACCCGCTTGAGAACGGCACGTGCTGTGGGCAGGCTTCGCACACCCTCTGCTACGGCTTCTGCCATGCGTTCCGTATGTCCAGAAAGGGAATGATACGCGATCAGAACCGTGAGATACGGGCTCCCTGCCTCGTCGGCTGACGATGAGAACGGGAAGAACATGCATGAGAAGGTAACCAGGACCGTGACCAGGATCAGATTCGGATGACGCATGGGTGCGACGTTCGGCAAGGGAACTCTACAGCGGGAGAGCAGTCAGTGGCGAATCGTTTCCTCGTCCATATGTTCTTCCACAGACACCTCAGTCAACGTACCCCGATAATCGCAGCGGTGACAGCGGATACGCCATTCTTCTATCCATTTTTCTTGGACATAGGACTGACGACACTTCGGACATACGAATACGCCCTTCTTATACAGGACTCGGCGCTTTTCCTTCATGACAGTGATACTCCTTCTACATCGAGAATGGCACAGGCGATGAGGGGATTTCAAGGCACAGATGGCCGTGTATTGACTGGTTTCCATGCACTCGATAGGATGCCCGCGTGAATATCAGTTCATCCTCGAACCTCTTCTGGTCGCTGTTTCTCATCGCGATATGGTTGCCCGACATGGCGCCGGCCGGGGACACTCTCGTTCAGATTCAGTTACCTGGGGGCAGCGTGATTGAGGCAGAAATCGCAGATACTCCCAAAAAGCGGGCGGAGGGCCTCATGTATCGGGAACGTCTAGCCAAAGATAGGGGCATGCTATTCACATTCGGCCAAGCACAGCCGTGGACCTTCTGGATGAAGAACACGAAAATTCCACTCGACATCATTTGGATGAATGATCAGAAGCAGATCATCCACATTGCGCACAACGTGCCTGTCTGCACGAGGACAGATGATAGCTGCCCCCAGTATCAGCCCAATGATCCGGCCCTGTATGTTTTGGAACTCGGCGGAGGCGAGGCTGACCGTCTCAAACTCGAACGGGGATCGAGACTAAAGTTTCGAGTTCCGTAGACCCCGAGGTGTTCAGGATTTCTCTTGCCAGGCTCTTACCCGTCTGGCGGTAATGACCCCGTCCACTCGTTCAATCGCTTTCATGACCTGATCCAAATGCTGCGTTCCTGAAATTTCCACGATGAAATCGAGAACGGCCTTCCGGTCTTCACGGGTTGCGATTTCTGCCCGGCTGATGTTGGCATGACACTCCGCAATGGCCGAAGACACGTTGGCCAGCACCCCCGTCTTGTCGACTGCCATGACCGACACTTTCACCGCATGCGTGCTGGGCGTTGAGGAATCCCACTCCACCTCAACCAATCGCTCACGATCGTAGTCAAGCGCTTCGAGGTTGGGGCATTCAACCGAGTGAATCGTGAGTCCTCTGCCGCGCGTGATATATCCCAGGATACGGTCCCCTGGAACGGGATTGCAGCACCGAGACAATTGCATGAGCAAATCACGGGCGCCTTTGACCTTGACGCCCTTCTCGTCCGTCCTGGACGATCCAGATTTAGCAGCAACAGGTTTTTCTTGAACTGGCGATTCCGTCACTACCGGTGGGGAGACAAGTTTGCCGATGACTTGCGAGGTGGGCACATGGCCGAACCCGACTGCCGCAGCCAGATCGTCCGTGGTGTCGAACCCTGACCGCTGAGCCACATCGAGTAGATCTGCAGACTTCAGCATCTGCGCGGGTGCCATTCCATGCTTCCGGAATTCAGATTCTAGGAGACGGCGGCCGATTTCGATGCTTCGCTTCTGCTCCTCGTCCTTGATCCAATGTTTGATCTTCGTTTTCGCCCGGGAGGTTCGAACGAACTTTAACCAGTCCTTGTGGGGCGTTTGGGTCGTCGAGGTAAGAATTTCGACAGTGTCTCCGCTCGACAATTGATGCTTCAATGGGACGATCTTGCCGTTGACCTTGGCTCCGACACAATGGTCCCCAACCTCGGTATGAATGGCGAATGCAAAATCGACCGGCGTCGATCCCTTGGGTAACTCCTTGACGATCCCTTTCGGAGTGAAGACATATACGACGTCGTGAAACAGATCCAACCGCACAGAGTCCATGAACTGGCGATTGTCGGTGAGGTCCTGCTGCCATTCGACGAATTGATGCAGCCATCCAAACGCCTTGCTGTCACGGTCGGCCACCCGTCCCTGCTCTTTGTATTTCCAATGGGCCGCAATGCCGTATTCGGCAACCCGGTGCATCTCATCGGTGCGGATCTGGAATTCGACGTGCTCCCCCTTGGGTCCCACCACCGTTGTATGGAGCGACTGATACAGATTGGATTTGGGAATGGCGATGTAGTCCTTAAACCGTCCCGGCACCGGTCGCCACATTGAGTGAATGATGCCAACCATGGCATAGCAGTTCATTTTCGTGTCGGTCACGATCCTGAGTGCTGTGAGATCGTACACCTCCTCAAAGGAGATGGACTGCTTGTTCATCTTTTGATAAATCCCATACAGGTGTTTGGGCCTCCCATAGACCTGCCCGGTCAGACCGCTCTCCCGGAGGGCTTGATTGACGAGCTGAATGACCTCCTGAATGTATTGCTGCCGGTCCTCATCACGCTTTGCCACCCGCACACGAATCATCTCGTAGACGTCCGGCTTGAGATGCTTCAGGCAAAGATCCTCGAGTTCGTTCTTGATCCATCCTATTCCCAGTCGATTGGCAAGCGGCGCATAAATCTCCAAGGTCTCTTGGGCGATCGCCTGCCGTTTGGGCGCGCTCAAATGCTCAAGTGTCCGCATGTTATGAAGTCGATCAGCGAGCTTGATGAGGACAACGCGAATGTCGTCCGCCATCGATAACACCATCTTCCTGAAATTTTCCGCCTGCTTTTCTTCATAGCTTCTAAACGTAATCTTCCCGATTTTGGTGACCCCGTCGACGAGGTGGACCACATCTTTTCCGAATTCTTTTTCCAACTCCTCTGGAGTGGCGACCGTGTCCTCCAATGTGTCGTGGAGGAGACCGGCCACAATGGCCGTGACATCAGTTTTGAGAGAGGTCAAGACGCCGGCCACCGCAATCGGGTGCTGAAGGTACGGTTCCCCGGATCGACGCACTTGTCCCTCGTGCGCCTTTGCGGAAAATTCATAGGCCTTCCGAACTGCGCCAAGATCCGCGTCTGATTGATAACTTTTGACTCGATCCAATAATTGATCGAGGCCGGTTACCGTTTCATGCATCATAGTGTGACTCGTCCGCACTGGGCCGTAGGTCTCGAAGACGCAGCTGAATTCTATCGTATCCGTTCCAATGGTTCAGTTCAGGGATAAACGCCAAGTCGACCGGGACACGGGATGCGATCCCCCGATCCATCAGCGACTTCATGCCGAACCCAATGGTATCGAACGGAACGGAGCCCTGTTGCCTTACAGTCAGTTTCAAATGCTTGTCCCCGACCGTTCGAGCGTCCATGACCTCCAGTCTTTTCACTGCAAAAGTCGGCTCCGGATTACCTGCACCGAACGGGTGCAACGCGCCGATCTCTTTAATCAATTTAGTCGTCACATCGGATAACCGTAGCTCCGCATCGATGTGCAGGGTCGGCACCGATCTGCCGTTGATTGCCCATGTTCGCGCCACATCTTCGAATCGCGCACGAAACTGGTCGAGCCGAAACTCCTGAATGGTGACACCCGCTGCACTTGGGTGCCCGCCGAATGCGTCCAGAAGGTCTCTGCATGCCGCGAGCCCTTGGTAGAGATCAAAATTTCCTGTCGTGCGGGCGGATCCCTTGCCAACTCCTGTTTCATCAATGGCAATGGCAATCGCCGGACAATGGAATCGATCAACCAAGCGGGCGGCGATGATACCCACCACCCCGACGTGCCAACGTCTGGATGCCAGAACCAGGGCGGAAGGGGCCTCCTGTTGCGTCGCCAGTTCGACCGCTTCTGCCATCATGCCCGCCTCGATTTTCTGCCGCTCCCGGTTCAATCGTTCCAGCCGCTCCGCAAGTTCCTGCGCCTCCGCTGCCGACTCCGTCGTCAACAGCTGTATCCCCAACATCGCATGATCCAAGCGGCCTGCGGCGTTCAATCGAGGAGCAAGCTTGAATGCGATCGTCTCGGCTGTGCAGTCGCGCACCACCCCTGCCACCTGCTTGAGTGCGCGAATGCCGCATCGGGCCCCTCGCGAGAGTTGCGCCAGCCCATCGCGGACATACCCGCGATTTTCGTCATGCAGCGGCACGACATCCGCAATCGTTGCCAGCGCGACCAGATCCAACAGGGACTCAAGGGGAATTCCCGCTTCCCCGTACCGCATGACATAGGCTTGCGCAACTTTATAGGCCAATCCCGCAGAGCAGAGACCTTTGAACGGGTACTGCGCATCGGACCGATGCGGATTCATGATCGCTACTGCGGAGGGCATCATGTCTTCCGTCTGATGATGATCGGTCACGATCACGTCCATTCCAAGACTGGCCGCTCGCGCGATTTCACGATGCGAAGTCGTTCCGCAATCGGATGTCACAAGAAGCGTAACGCCCCCGGCATGCAATTGTTCGATGGCATGCACATTGAGCCCATAGCCTTCCCGCTGCCGATGCGGGACATACGCCCGCACCTGCGCGCCAAGCGAGCGAAAGAATGAGAGGTAGAGGCTCGTAGCGGACATACCGTCGACATCGTAATCTCCATAGAAACAAATGGATTCGTACGACCGCACCGCTTGATGGAGCCTTTCAATGGCCCTTCCCATGTCGGGGATCAGAAATGGATCGTGCGACAGGCAGTGCGACATCCACGAAGAGGCCTGGGCCAACGTGGTGACTCCACGCGCCACTAATAACGATGCCGTGACGGTCGAAATCGACAGTCCTTGAGCAAGGTTGGCGCGATGGGTGAGATCAATATCACGGAAGACCCAGAGCCTAGATTTCATCATACCCCGGAATCGAGTCTGAGCCTATGTGTGATGTAACTGACTGAGATTAAAGGGATAGTATAAGGGATACATCCCTTTGTCAAACTCGGTTCATCAAGTCGGCTGGAAACAGTGAACGAGTGCGGTGCGAGTCAGCGGGCGGGCAGGTGAGGAGAACGACACGCGGTCATTCTCCTCCCTTTTGAACATAGTTCTTTACAAATTCTTCGGCATTCTGCTCCAGAACGTCGTCAATTTCGTCGACGAGCTTATCGATATCTTCTTTTAGTTTCTTTCCGGTCTCGACCACTTTGGGGTTGGCCTTGACCTCGTCCTTCCCTTGCGGCTCTCGTCTGGGTTCTTGCTTGCGCTCCTGTTTTTCCATTCGAGCACCTCCCGTACAACTGGGACACTCTCGTGGGTTGGCCGGCAGCGTGATACCGTCGATTCACCTTACTCCAGGGTTGTGAAAGCCGTCAAGTTGAGCGACGATTTGCATTCTGCGCGGCGACTACACAATCAGCGACACAATCAACAACGCCACGATATTGATGACTTTGATCATGGGATTGACGGCCGGCCCCGCAGTATCCTTATACGGATCTCCAACCGTGTCTCCTGTCACTGCCGCCTTATGCGTATCGGTTCCCTTCTTTCCCTGCTCTTCGATATATTTCTTGGCGTTATCCCAGGCCCCCCCGCCGCTGGTCATCGAAATGGCCACGAACAAGCCCGTGACGATACTGCCCACCAGCATTCCGCCGAGTGCCTGAGGGCCGAGGATTATCCCGACTATGATTGGCGAGATGACCGGGATCAGACCTGGGATCATCATTTTTTGAATGGCCGCCTGCGTCACGATGTCGACGCAGGTGCCGTATTCAGGTTTGCCAGTCCCCTCCATGATGCCTTTGATCGTACGGAACTGCCTGCGGACCTCCTCCACGATCAGACCGCCGGCTTCACCCACCGCTTTGAGGCACAGCGCGCCGAAGAGAAATGGGAGCATGCCGCCCAGAAACAATCCGACGAGGACTTTGGGATCAGACAAATCGAATGCCGCCAGCGCAGGGTTATGCGCGGCCACTTCACGTGAATACTCGGCAAACAGGACAACCGCCGCAAGGCCGGCCGATCCGATCGCATAGCCCTTGGTCACCGCCTTCGTCGTGTTCCCGACAGCATCTAGCGGATCGGTAATGTCTCGGACTTCTTTCCCCAAATGAGACATCTCGGCAATCCCCCCGGCGTTGTCGGTGATCGGACCGAACGCGTCGATCGCCACGACGATTCCAGCCATCGACAACATCGACACAGCCGCCACGGCCACTCCGTATAACCCTCCCGAAGCCGCCCCACCGCAAATCCAGAAGCTCCCGAGGATGGCCGCCGCAATCACCAATACCGGTGCAGCCGTTGATTGCATGCCCACGGCCAGACCCGCAATCACATTCGTCGCATGCCCTGTTTCACTGGCCTTTGCGATGTCCTTGACCGGAGCGAAACTCTTGGACGTGTAGTAATCGGTGATGAACACGAGCGCCAGGGTCACGATGAGTCCGATGAGCGCCGCGACGTAGTAACTCATCCCATTGACACCTCCGACGCCGTCCATAATTTGTGAGGTAATCGGATAAAAGGCCACGGCAGCGATGCCACCTGCGACGAATAGGCCCTTGTACAAGGCCGGCATAATTTCCCCGCCAGGACTGACTTTCACAAACAGGATTCCGATGATGGTGGCAAAAATCGTGACGCCACCGAGGGCCAGGGGATAAAGAATTGGCGCGCTTTGCCCCTTGAACATGGTATAGGCCAGCACCATGGCCGCCACCGTCGTCACCGCATACGTTTCGAACAGATCAGCGGCCATCCCGGCACAATCGCCGACGTTGTCACCAACGTTGTCCGCAATGACGGCCGGATTGCGAGGATCGTCCTCAGGAATTCCGGCTTCGACTTTGCCGACGAGGTCGGCCCCGACGTCCGCCGCCTTCGTATAGATTCCCCCGCCGACTCGTGCAAATACGGAGATGAGACTGCCTCCGAATCCAAGGCTCAACAATGCGTGGATGGCTTTCTCCTGTCCTGAGATGGACTGCGCGATCGTGTAGAACCCCGTAATGGCCAATAATCCCAGGCCGATCAGAAGCAGGCCGGTGACGGCGCCACCACGAAAAGCCACGGTCAAGGCGGCATTCATTCCACCATGCGCCGCTTGAGCCGTACGCACGTTGGCCCTGACCGCGATGATCATTCCCACGTAGCCGGCCAGAGCCGACGCACTGGCTCCGACAAGAAACCCGACCGCGGTAATCATGCCGAATTTTTCCGATACCGCCCCGGCCCCTGCGAGCGCCACGAAAAGAACCGCCGCCACCACGCCGACCGTCTTGTATTGCCGGTTCATGTATGCTCCGGCACCTTCTTGAATCGCCTTGGCAATCTCCTGCATCTTCGCGTTGCCGGCGTCCAATTTGAACACCCACATGGCGAGATAAAGTCCATAGACAATGCCGGCTATCGCCGCAATCAATGCAAATGTCACAATCGCTGAGTCGCTCACGGCATATCCTCCTCGTGATTAGTCGAACCGTCTTATGTCACACGCTTTTCTGTGGCTTCAACCCATCCAAAGTACATGAGTGAGAGGGGGAAACCGTAGGGCGTGCGGTGGCGGCGCGGAGCTAACTGCCTGAAAATCCGGGCTATTCTATAGGGATGCCGGTGAAGGATCAAGGGGGAAACGCCTGCTGGGCCGTCCAGGTTGCGGCTGGATCCGGGTTTGTATTCTGTATAGAGATACTTTTGGAATCCCATGAAGACCTGGCCCGGTGTCCTCCAGTAGGCCGAGATCCAGCACAGCGCCGTCGATCACGCCGTGATATCTGAGCTTTAACAGAGGCGGTCAGGTGAATGAGATTACCTCGTCCCCGGATGAATGCAGCGTATGCCATTTCAGCGTCCGCTCTTCTGGACGTCGAAGGCGAACCGCAGCTGGACCGCCCAATACTCCTGAATGAGTGTATGGCGGTCGAGGGGGCGATCCTGCTCCCGGTAGAAGCTGAGTTCCAAATCTCGCCAGCGCATGGCGATGCCAAGTATCCAGTCCAGCTCGGTCGGGCTGACGACGTTCGAGGCGTCCCGGTCAGTAAACATGTTGGCATCGCCGAACAGCACGAACTTTTGCTTGTAGAGATCCAGGTCGAAGTGGGCGACGTAGCGGAAAAGCGCCCGTCCGGTATTGTCCGGTCTCGCAAAGTACGTCTGATTGTAATAAAGCCAACCGGCTCCGGCGTACGCCGTAAGATTGTTGTGAGGAAACATCTTCCGCCACCACGCCCAGTCCTCGATGGTTCGGATGCGATAGTTCACCAATCCGTCGGCATACGCCTGGATGAGTCCGCTTTTGTCGAGCGGTGCGTCCCGTTCATACTGCACCCGCCAACTCCAATGATCGATGGTTCCTGTCAGACCATAGGTCTGATCCCATTCAGTCAAGATGATCCAGCCCTTGTCCCGATCGGAGAAAAAGTTCTGATCGGAATAGAAGGTCACATACTTCTTGTAGAGATCTGTTTCCGCATGAAGCATATAGCGCATTCCCACTCGGCCCGTATTGTCTGGCCGCGCGGCAAACGACGGATTGGAAATGAATGCGCCGGTGAGAAAATAGCCGCCGATCAATGATTCATCAATGGCATTTTCCGTACGCTCATCGCTCGTCTTCTCGAATTCCGGCAGCGGCCTGCCGTACTTCTCAAGCGCGAAGGCCTCACGGTCATGTCCCCACACCCCCAATAGGACGAAGGCAAGGCAGATGAGGTGAGCCAAATTGACATGCGTCGCTGCACGATTCATAGAGGAGGGCACGACACTGCAAGGTGAGCAGCTACGGACCCAAACAGCGAGCGAAGATCTCTTCGCAATGGTCATCGTCCTGGTATGAGCTGGGCTCGCTCGTATACGTCACATTGCTGACACGATCGTCATCAAAGGCGATTATCGCACGACAGCCGTGGTGCACTTTCGCAAAGCTGCTCTTCGACCCAGCGAACGATTCTTCCAATTGCGACGCTTCCTTGTAATAGACCAGCCGCGGTCGTCCCTCGTTCATATCGATACCGGCAGGACTTCCTGCGCAGGCCACCAGTTCCTTTTTGGTCTTTCCGACCAACGCGCGTTGCGCCGGATATCCATCTGAACCGGCAGAACCGGGCGATGCGCCCGTCGCACAGCCTGAGAGCACAACCAAGCCGCCATGCATGACGAGTATCCATGCTGGGACGGCCTTCTTTAACTGATTCATGGAGCCGGAGATTACTCCAGACCAGGCGGAAAGGAAAGTGTCACACAGGAGCGTTTGCGGGGGTTGGACTATTTTGCTATAGTCCGCGCCGGTGCTCTAACGATGGGACTCGAACCGAACTATATCATCGTGGATGGCCAGACCTTTAGCAAGGCAAAGTTGGCGCTGGACAACCATGTCTATAAGAACTGTCACATCGACGACTGCGATCTGTATTACAGCGGGGGGCAATACGAACTCCTCGATACCCATGTGACAAATTCCCGCCTGATTCTGAACCATCCGGCCAAAGGTATGTATGCGGCCTTGCAGATTTTCAAGATGAAGTCGCCCAGCTCCAGAATCATTTCCGAATAATCCGCTATTGCCCGCGGTATGACACGCGGGACATCAATTGTTTGACCTCTGCCGCCGCACGAAATCCTGTTTCCACCGCACCATTCATGTACCCCTGCCAGCGCGTGCTGATGTGTTCCCCCGCGAACAGGATACGTCGATGCCGCCGGCCCAGTTGTTCGCGCAGGGTCGGATCGAACTCCGGCGTAAAGACGGCATACCCGCCGCAGGCCCATGGATCGTTCTCCCAGGTGATCACCCGGCTTCTCATCAATTGCGCATCGGCCGGGTGCAGCCACTCTAGCCTGGCTCTTATGCCCTGAGTCCGGCGATGGGACAGGATACGGCGGAGCGTGCCGCTTCCCCGGCCCCCCGCCATGAGGGTCAGAATCCCTGGCTGACCGGCCGATCCTTCATTTGCGTCCCAGATCGCACCGACCGGACTGTCCGTGCCATACGCGCGCCCTCGCGCGTTGCTGTTCCAGAACCGGCGGTCGAATTGGAGCAGCGCTTTGGTCACTCGCCCGTACTTCAGGCTGGCGATCGCTTTCGCCTGTTCTCTAGGCAACGCGGGCCGGATGCGGATCGCTCGCAGCGTGCTGGCGGGAAGAGCCAGCACCAAATAATCGCCTCTGGCGACAGAGCGGCGCCCTGTGTGATCCTGGATAGACACCCGAACGGATGCGCGATCTTGTTCGACCGCGACGACCTCGGAATCGAGATGCACCGCTTCGCCCAATTCCCCGGCCATCTTGTGCGGCAGCCGGTCATTCCCTCCCTCTATCCGGAACATCGCTTGTCGACCGGGAGAATCGCTTGCGAGTTGATCAATCAGCATGAGGAGAGACAACTCTTCGGGATCTGCGAGAAAGAATCCTCTGAGGCTACGGACGATCGCCCGGAGCGTCTTATCAGCCCGAATGTTGTTCAACCATTGTGCGACAGAGCATGCGGCAATGTCCCTGACAGCCACACAGTTCCAGCGGTACTGCGCTGCCTCGTACTCTCTCACGAGTGGCGCCGCGGCTTCGGCAATCGCTTTCCACGCCCCGTCACCAGATAGAACCCTTGCCGTGCCGCCTGATCTCTCGAAGAGAGCAAAAGAGAATCCCCGACGCACGACTGGAGAGAGCGTCAGACCGAACTCTTTCACCAATTGACGTATCTCTGTATGGGCATCATCGATAAACTCGGCTCCGGCCTCTGCATATTGACCGCTCGCAAACGTGTCTCGAACCGTCCACACCCGCCCACCCACGCGCCCTCGCGCGTCAAAAACTGTCACCCTGAGACCGGACTTGGAGAGACGCACGGCAGCGGACAGCCCGGCCAAGCCGGCACCCACGACAATGACAGAGACTGGTCGCATGCTCATATGCCCAGCCTACACGCACCTACCTCGCTAGGCTACTTGGCAGGTGGAGGAAGGGAGATGAACCCAATGATAATTGAGACTCAGAAGAGAAGACGTTACTTAGAAATGGGAATATTTTCGGTTCGTTTGACGATTTCAATGGGTTGGAAGACGGGATCTTGAGCTCCTTTTGAAGATTCTGCTTCAATCCGCTGCAGAAAGGCGGGGGGACCGGTCACGGGAGCATAGCTCAGCGTCACGTCAACATCGAACGTCTTCGTATCTTTCGGAGTCGGAAAGGAGAATGTTTCGATGCGCAATTCCTCGGGCCTCAAGACAGTGTCCTCGAGCACCTTGACCGCTTCGAAATCGAATGGCGTGTTCTGCCCCTTGGCATCCTGATACGTCCGCCCATATACCCGCTTGTCAGAAAATACAGTTTTCAAGTTCTTGCCCTTGATATCGACATCGAGAATCACGCTAGCCCAAGCCGGATGAGTGGTCGGCAGATTGTGCGGCACGAGACTCTGGACCTTGACCGTCACCGTGGATTTGTCACCGTCGATGCTCGTCTTGACATCGAGCTTGGCGGCTTCCTGGCGAAGCTTCCCGATACGGCCAGGAAAGGTATGGTTGGCCACGGTGCGTTTCTTCTCCCCGTTGGCACTCTCGCCTGTTTGTTCGGGCATGTGGCAGGACTGGCATTCTTTTCCCGCTTTGACGGCCTGACTCTGATCCCAGTTCCCGAGCAGATCATTCGCCTTGCCCAGATTCGCGGCGGAAGGCACCGATTGATGGCAGTTCAGACATAGATCGGATTTATGAAATAAACCGAGTTCCATAGACTGATGGGCCAGGTTTTGAGCGAAATCTTTGTACGGACCGTAGAGAATCTTGCTTCCCGGTGAGTCGTACTTGGGCTCAGGCGGCTGTTTCGTTCGATCGACTTGTTTGATCAAATGGCATTGCGCGCATGCCACCCCGTCCATCTGGGGATCACCGGACTTTGCCTGATCGATGAATACTTGCACCTGTTCGGAAAATTCCCGCACATGCGGGGCGTGGCAACGGAAACACAAGGCCTTGTCCTTCCCTGCAGCGGAAGCCAGAAAGGCGTCGAGCGATGCCCGGAAAGCCGGAGAATGTATCGACTTTGACAGCGGAGACGTTTCCCACTCCTCGAAGACGCGTTCGTGGCAACGCTTGCATTTGCTGGAATTGGGAAACGCTTTCTCCATCGTGACCGGAGATTTACCGTCTTGCGCGAACCCTACGACATCCGCGAGATGGAACACGACCCAGGCGGTCAGAACCAAACCGGCCATGACGGCTGCGTAGACACCCCTGGAGTGGTGGCGACTGATGGGCATCATTGTGCTTGAATCAAATATTCTTGGCGCGGTATGTCAGCATCCGCGGCTGCGTGTATTCGTCCAATATCGTGCGTGCGCTCTCTCGTTCACGGTCATTCCCCAACGTCGCGAGGTATTTATCTTTTAATGCCGGTTCGGGCGCTGGAATCAAGGTATAACTCAACACCGCCTCAACCAATGCTGGCGTACTCCCGGCCGGCATCGAAAATGAGAACGGGACCTTTCGAGTGTTTCCACCCTTGATGAACGGATCAGGAATCGGGCCGCGCAAAATCTTCTCGAATGGCAAGCCGAAATGCTTTGTCTCCGTGGCCAGCACCTTTCCGTTCCCATCCTTGACGGTTATCGCAAGGAAGAATTGTTTCAGCACCGGATCTCCGTCCGGAAAACTATGTGGAAGACTGCCGATCTTTACCAATGCGGTTCCTTCAAGTCCATTTCCGGATTTCGCCGTCTCGATATCGATGCGGGGCATCCATTCGGCCTGAAGATTCCGATTCTTCAATAACGTGCCTGGAATGACCACGCCTCGAAACCAATGGCGCCCGATCGAACGGGTCATGGCGCCGCGTTTCGAGGTGGAACTTCCCGTCGAGGGTTCCATATGACAATCCTGACAGATCGTTCCTTGTAAGATTTCCCCCGGTAACTCCTTCTGTGTGACATCCTTTACTTTGTCAAAATGACAGGAGGCGCAATAGTTGGCTCCTCGAAACAACGAGGACTGCGCGGCCGGATGGACAAGATTCTCTTCGGGATCGGCATATGGTCCCTGCATGGTCTTTCCAGGCTCGATCTTGAATGTCGGTGGAGGCGCACCGGCGCTCTCGACGGATTTAATGAGGTGGCAAGAGGCGCACCCGATGCCTTCGACCTGCGGCTTACCCGCAAGAATCTGCCCGGTGATCTTTTCAGCGTACTGTGGAAATACGGTGGTGGACGGGACGTGGCAGGAAAGGCAGCGTTGTTGTTCGTCAGCTGTGGGAGCGGTCTGCATCCATACGCCGAGCACCGTTTTAAAAACTGGAGATTCGAGGGACGTACCGTGAAGCAGCGCCGCATCGACGCGCCCGAAGGTTTTTAAATCGGGCGTTTGCTCCCGAGCTCCTTTCCATTCTTCGTAGTGGCGGTCGTGGCATTGCTTGCAGTCTTCCGATCGAATGAACACCTTCTCAATGTCGTCCACCCAGGCAGGCGGGGATGACTCCTCGGCTTTCTGCGCGGTAGCCTGATCGTGATACATCACGTGGCCCACCACCGCCGCCGCCACGAGCAGCCCGACGAACATCCACCGGTGTATCTGACGCATGAGCTGAAGTCCCTAGTCCCGCTTGCATCCGACAAAATGAAAATTCACGCCCCATCCCACTGGATCGCCGGGATCTGCCGGTTCGTAAGTCCCGACCGTGAAATTGCATTCTCTCATGGCCTTCTTGATTGCACGACCGAAATCCACCATGGTTCTGATTTCGGTCTTGTCGACTTCTTTAATCACCGATCGGACTTTGATTCCTGCATAATCGGCACGGGAGTTTCCGATTACTTCGAAGACGGCGACACCTTGCGGCCGCTGCAGCTTGAGCTCCTTTTGAATTTCTTCATCGACGTCCCCTACCACCACGCCGAATTCCTCTCCCAATTGCGCGGCCTCATCGAGCGTCATCGGGGTGTCGTCCTGTGCATAGATGGCAACGAAATACCCCTGGATCGCGGCACTGGTCGCTAAAACCATCAGCCATAGAAAAAAGGCCCTTCGAATCTGAAGGGCCTTGTCGAAGATATTCATGTGCGTCGTCTGCGCATATTCCGATGGTGGTCTATCATGATCCCCGTTCGATGGTCACAGTTTTTTGGCGACCGGATCGATCGACAACTGAAACCATGGCGCCACGGCTTTCTGCCCGTTTCGTTCCTTGTTTTCGCCGTTCCAGACTGCAAAGGAAATCGTCTGCACTCTTCCCGGAATCAGCTTTGCCTCATTCTCCTGCTCCTCACCGACCAGGGGACGTCGCATGACCACGCGCCACACCCCATCCTTCCAGGTCGCTTTGCCTTGTACACGCCCCTGTTTCTCCTTCGTGGTCAAGGTGCTGAATCCACCTCCAATCAAGTCCTCCACGGAAGAAATGCGTCGAGGGATTACTTCGAAGGTCCGGACGCCCTCCCGTTGCTTCTCGGAACTTCGGGCCGCGCGGCGATCGATGTCGCTTTGCCAGTCGGCTTTCCAGTGCCAGATATTGATGTAATGATCCAGCTGTCCCATGCAGAAAAACGCGGGAGCGTCGCCAAGCGGAAGCCCGATTGCAACTCCATCCCTAAACGTACCAGGCGTCAGCCGATCGTTTTTCGTGTTGTCCTGCCACTCGAGCAAAAAGGCGATATCGGTTCCGTCGTGGAGCGCACGCACGGTCAACGCACGGGCCGTCGGTTCCGGCCATACAGGCCGGGTAATGATCTGTCCGCTCAGAGGAAGAGTCATTGGAGTCACTTTGATCCATGCGGCGTCATCCGGAGCCGACGGCAGGGAACCGTCCACAAGCTGGGCCCGGATAATCATGCCCTCGGAACTGACCAGAGGAATACCGAGCCCACCAAGGATTCCTGCGGTGACCAAGATAAGGGAGAACAGAACGAGAAGCGGACGGGACGCAGTCTTCGTCGTCTTGCTCGCCATACTGAATCCTTTGCCGACCGACGCGACCGGAACGAATGTCACAATACCATACACCCGCATCGGCCGATTGGACGGAACGAGGCGGTCATGAAAGCTTGACCCGCCGAATTTTATTCTCGCCGCGTTCGCAGATGTACAAATGGCCTTGCGAGTCCAAAGCCAA
Organism: Nitrospira sp. KM1; assembly: GCF_011405515.1. Lineage (NCBI taxonomy): Bacteria > Pseudomonadati > Nitrospirota > Nitrospiria > Nitrospirales > Nitrospiraceae > Nitrospira > Nitrospira sp. KM1. Next base: position 1,570,522 of record NZ_AP022671.1, read on the forward strand.
TCCGACTGGCGAATTGACCACGGCATCCACGGCCAGGAGTCCGTCTCCATGCTTGAGAGAACCCGCAGACTCCTTGGCGACGAATCGGGCTGCACCGCACCCGCCCATATTCTTGTCTTCGTAGCCGCTGTCACCGTTGCCGGCAACCGTACTGATCAGGCCGGTCATGGCGTCCACTTTTCGTACACGGTGATTCATTGTATCGGAGATATACAAATTATCCTGCGCGTCGAACACAACAGCTTCGGGGGCATGCAGCATGACGCGCGTGGCAAGCTTGTCGTCGCCGTCATACCCGTACCGACACACCCCTGCAACGGTAGAAATGATGCCGGTGGCGCGGTCGACTCTTCGTACGCGATTGCTACCCTTGTCGACCATGGTGACATTGCCCTTTCCGTCCACGGCAATCCCCACCACATCGTACAATCGAGCTTCAAGGGCCGGTTTTCCGTCATCAAGATACATCGAAAGATCCATGCCGTCCGAACACACGGGCATCAGCCACCCGTGATCGTCACTGAAATCGATTCCGATCGCGTCCCCGGACAGGACCACCAGATTTCTGGCGACCAACGGCTGTTCGCGGGCATCGTCCTCGGCTGTCCAATGCCCTGCGATGGTGGTCACTTGACCCGTGCGCGGGTCGAAGCGACGAATTCGGTGAGCCTGCGTGTCTGCAATGTACATGACATCTTCGCTGTCGAAGGCCATGGCCGCCGGCCACGTCAGATTGACCTCAAGCGCCGGCCCGTCGCCGTTGAATCCATGTTGGCCGGTCCCCACCACCGTCGTGATAATCCCGGTTTGATGATCGATTTTTCGGATCCGGTTGCTGCCTGAATCGCAGATGTAAAGATCGTTGCGCGAATCGAATGCGACATCAAGCGGAAGGTAGAGACCCGCCTCCCCACACGGACCTTCGTCGCCGCTGTAGCATGTCTCACCAATGCCGGCAAAGTTATGGAGGGTTCCTTCCACAAGACTGACGCGCCGGATGCGGTCTGACCCGGATTCGGCAAAATAGAGCCAGCGCTCGTGATTGTCGAGGGCAGCGTGGTGCGGAAGAGGAATGCCGGCCTTGACCGCCCGTTTGCCGTCACCGGTGCTGCGCGCTTTGCCGTTGCCGGCAAACGTCTCAATATAACCGCTCGCGAGTTGTACGTCCGTTTCCATATTATGAAGATCGAGTCGGTTCGTCACGCGTGCGGAACCGGTTGAGCCGCCGGCTGTTCCACCACCGAAGCCGACTGGGACGGCGTGCCGGGAATGGCCTGTGGCGGCGCTGAGGCCTGCTGTTGAGCGGCCTGCGCTTCCGCCTCGATGGCATCGGCTTCATGCACGGACTTTTTAAAACCCTTGATCGCCTTCCCAAGTCCTTCTCCAAGCTGCGGAAGTTTTCCGGCGCCGAAGATGACCAGCACGATAAAGAGGATGAGGATCAACTCTGTAAAACCAAGACTCCCAAACATGGCGTGTTCCTCCGTGTGGGTAAATCAGGATCCGATGTGATCTTTGTTCCGCTTGGCAAACCGCTCCTTGAGACGTTGACGCGCCTGCTCAGCCTGTTCGAACATCTTACATTTGTCGTATACGCTGATCAGGTTGTAATACGCCAACGGTTCGTCGGGATTCTGCTCGACGGCATCTTCCATCACTTTGATCGCCAGATCCGTTTTCTTATGATTGAGCGCAAGTTCCATGAGCTTGAAGCTTGCCTCGAGATGCTTGGAGTCCAACTCCAGCGTCCGGAGGTAGCATTGAATCGCCACGTCGATAGTGTTGTAATCCGACACTTGCGGGTTATCGAGTTCGACGTAGACGCCTGCCAAATTGTACCACGCGATCGGGTCTTCCGGGGTGATCTCCACGAGCCGTTCGTAGTATCCCTTGGCTTCCATGAATTGTTTCTTTTCGGCGTACAGGCGACCGAGATTGAAGAGCGCCAGCACGTCGTACTGGAAGACATCCAAGGCATGCCTGAATTCCGCCTCGGCTTCGTCCGCCATATTCTTCGTGGCATAGATCGTTCCGAGATTGGAATAGTACATCGCAAGCGAGCGGTTCATTTCCGAGCGCAACCCTTCCGCCATTTCGATGGATTTCTTCACCTCGACCAATGCGTCGTCCAACCGACCTTTGCTGAAGTACAGCTCTCCGAGCCGACATCGGGCCTGAAAATCATCAGGCTCGGTCGACAGCAGCTTTTCGATCTCCGCGATCTCTTCATCCGGTGCCAACGGTTGGTCACCCGGATCTACTGCGGCATGGGTCGGTTCTGAAGGAACAGACGATTCATTCATGACAAAACACCTTTGCAAGAAAGTGGTACGCGTTATACATGTCCCCCAACCAATGATTCGGGTGTCCCTACGACCGGAGTCTGCCTCGCGGAAACAGAATTGAGGACATGCCGACGATAGCGATCCATGGTCAGCAACATGACCCCTAACACAACCATGAGCGTCAGATTGGAGTACAGCAGGGCATATCCCGCAATGAACATCAGCCCCAGACCGTACCCTGCCAGTCGCCCCATCGTGAGCAGTTTAATGACCGTGTATGACCAACAGATCAGTCCCGCCATATAGAGCGCAAACGGAAGATAGAATGTGTAGCCCATTCCAAATTGAAAGATCCATCCGATGCCGTCCGCTCCCTTCCGGATATTGGTGGCCAATGCAGGATCATAGCGATTCAGCAAGAAATCCAGGAAGAACAGGGCGGAAAAAATCACTCCGGCGGAACCCCAAAACCAAATGGCCCGTGTGCGTTGTCGCTGATTTCTTGAACGGAATGAGACGCCGCGTCCGTAGGCCCAAAAAACCAGGATGCTCGCCAACACCATCAGCGCTTCTCCGCCTCGATGCGCCTCGTAGACCAGAGGTGGCGCGGCAACGCTTCCCGAAAAACTGTAAAAGGTCGAGACGATCTGATAATACAGCCATCCGGAAATCCCCAGCAGATATGTCACTCCCAACAGCCGCTGAGCCCGATCATGATGCATCGACAGATATTCGCTCATTAATAACACGACCGAGCACAGTGCCACGGTGTTGTAGATCGCGGAGCCCAGCATGGTCGGCGGCACGAAGAGAAATCCGATCGTCAGCAGCAATAGCAGCGAAATGCAGGGAATGATCAATCGGTTGAGTCCGGTCCACCCGCGGCTACCGAGCCTGTTGATCATCCCGACGCCCAGACCTAGAAAAAGAAGAATGGCGACCGCATTCAGCAGCCATTGTCCAATTTCTGTCAACGCCGTAAAGGTCGGAATGATCCATTGGTGGTCGGCCGCCAGCTTGCTCAGGTGCATGCCAAGACGGGACACCAATCGATAGAGAATCAGCTCCAAAAAGGCGACCAAGAGGACGAGCTTGATCGTATATTGGAACAACAGCGGTTGATCGCTCAGCTTGCCGGTCAACCGATCCGCTGTCGCAACCAGTGTGGACACGTTGTATCCTCCGTATGACTCCGGCGTCCGCGGCGCGATGCCTTAGTGCTCGACGATGGTCATGTTCAGGTGCGGGCAGCCGGCAAGACGCGGCCCTCTTCCGCCTTCGCCCGTGCGATGTAGAGCAACCCATCCGCCATCGAGTAATTGAACGGAAGTTCGCACACCACACCGCTGACCTTTTCATAGACGTGCTGATACAGGCGTTCCGCCTGATCCGGCGTCATGCCGTCCTGAACCTCATAAAAAAATCCCAGACTCAGGTCCTCGGCCGACGGCCGCATGATTCGACGGATTCCATAGCCGCCGGGATCGCTCATGATCGGAGCTTCTTTTTCCAGATCAAACAAACACGGCTGACAGGAGAACCCATAGGATTCGTGCAGCTTCTTGTTGTCGACAATGAAATTCATCGTCTCCAGCGCTTCTTCCTCTTTTTCGGTGGGGAAGCCGACGATGATGTAGCAATGGACGGCGATTCCGAGGTCGATGCAGTCATTCGTGATTCGCCGTACCCATTCCTGCTGAATACCCTTCTTCATGAAATCCATGATGCGCTGATTGAAGGATTCGAGACCGAAAACGATCTTGAGACACCCGGCGTCCCGCATTGAGGCCAAGAGTTCCCGGCTCAGATGCTTTTCAAAACGCATCTCGCAGGTCCACTTGATGTCGAGATGTCGGTCGACCATCTGCTGACAGAGTCGCTTGGTTGGCGACAACGCGAAACATTCGTCGGTGAAGAAAAAGCTTCGGACTCCGTACCGCTGCTTCAGCCACTCCAATTCTTCGATGGTACGGCCCGGATCCTTTTGCCTGAAGTTCTGGTGATCGAGTGTAAGGGCGCAAAACGCGCAATCTTTGTAGTAGCAGCCCCGAGAGAACTGGACCGGAAGAACGGGCTCGGGCGAGAGATACCGACCTAGAGGAAATCCGTCATAGTTGGGTGCGGGCAGCTGGTTGATATTTTCCGAATAGAACGGCTGATTGACGTGAATTTTCCCGTTTTGGCGATAAATCAGGTTTGGAACCTTACTGAAGTCTTTCTTTCCGGCCATCTGGTTGACCAGTTCGAGCAGAGCGGTTTCTCCTTCAAAGACCACGATATCGTCTGTCAAATCGAACAAGCTCGGACAACGTCGGATGTTATCAACCAATCGCGTGAAGATACTTCCGCCGATCGTCAGATGGATATCGGGAGCCGTTTCTTTGATCAGCCGGCACAGAGTCAGTCCGGGTATGATCTGAGACGTGGCGGTAATGGAAACGCCGATCAGCTCAGGATGATCCTGAAGGATCGATCCAAGAAACCGTTCGCGAAACAATTTGATATAGGGATTCTGCTGTTCGTCGCGAATGACCTTCATGAGGTCTTTGGACGAATAGATAGAATACGTGCTGAATTGGTTGTCGACGACGGTTAGCCGGGTCGGAAAATAAATCGTGGAAATGACTTCCAGCCATTTATCGATCAGAAACAAACTTTCGCGGTACGCCTCCATGTCGTAGAAGCCCTCACCCCGAAGTGTTTCCTTGGCCGGCTCGATACGATCGATCAGATATGGAAACCGATCCAGAGATTCGCCAACACGTGCCAAGTGTTCAGCGCTGCCCGGACCGGTTTCACCTGCCCGGCTGCGTTCGAGGCGTCTCTGTGCGTCGACCAACTCCTGGAAGAGATCAACCCCATATGACTTGGTGACGACATGGTCCAAGAGTTCGATGCCCAGGTCACGCTGAGCCACATCGGTCACACCCCCCCGAGCAAGAAACCCTGTTAGTGAGGGCAGACTGAGATAGGGTTGAGAAGGGTGCCACGTCGGAGGAAACAGGAGAGACACTTTCATACGGCAACTCTACCGAGTGAATTGAAAAATAAGATGAATTCTCGTAAGATATATCTAGTTTTATACACTCCTAAACGCCACAATTGCAACCCTAGATGCCTCTCAGAAGTTCGTTTCGGATCTTTTCAATCCAAAAAAGAAAAGCCCCAGTTCGATGAACTGGGGCTTCACTTTTGGTAGCCTTCAAACCTTTGGGGGTCGAAAGCAATTCTTCCAGGTTAGCTCACGGAAGCTTGAGCGTAAACCAGGTTGAAAGCGCCTTCATGCCGTTACGTTCGATATTGTTGCCGTCCCACACCGCAAATGCGATGGGCACAGACGCGCCACCTTTGAACTGGGTATCATTCGCATCGCCCGTCTCAAGAGACCGCTTGACAACAACGCGCCAGGTTGGCCCTGAGAACCCACCACCTTTGACTGACCCTGCCGGTTCCCATACACCGTTTCCGATCACATCCTGATGGGCCTGAGTCGTCAAGGTGCTGAACCCGTTGGCATTGAGGTCCTCGACCGAACTCACGCGGAGAGTCGGATCAGACATAATGTTGCCGGACCAGATACCGGGGTTGAAGGGGCCAAGGCTGCGACCAATTCGATCCGGATAGGTTACACCGCCAGCTGGCTCTTCAAAATAATAGTCCCAGAAAATTCCGGGATATTGATCGTCCACGTCCCAAATTCCTGCGCTATCCTTACCGAGATCCTTCTGCCACTCTGCGTTCCACCGCCAAATATTGGTGGTTCCACCTGACTGACCCATGCATTGAAATGGGGGGGCTCCCGACGTATTGACTGGGAACATGACGGCTACCTGATCGCGAAAATCTTGAGGACCGATCGTCGTGTCGTTCTTGGTCTGATCGTTCCATTCCACGCGCAAGCCGAGTTCCTTGCCATTGGTCATGGCCTTCACAAACACCGACTTGACTGAAATGTTCGGGTGCATCGGCGTAGTGATCAACTGACCACTCAGCGGCACGATAACGCCAGGCACACTCTCCCAGATGGGATTTGCCCCATCCATTGGAATAGAACCCTTGACGGCCTTGGCCGGAATCGTCACCGGCTGGCTGACAGCCAACGGTACCTGCCCGATTGTTAGCATGATGCCAACGATCAGGGCAGAGAGAAGAATGCCAAACACCACATGCTTATTGTGTGTCTGCACTACTCTCATGGACTATGCCCTCCTCTCAATTAAGTTATTAAAAAACAATGTGACCCAAAATGACTGCTGAAAACATGAAAGCGAACAGCCCGGATAAATTCGGGTTTGTTAGGCCGTCCCGACCGGCCCTCCATCCTCCTTGTCTTTATCCTTCTGATCCATAAAATTCTGCGCACCGGTTTCATTGAGCAGCAGGCTGAGCTCATTCCCCTGATCCTGCGCTCCGCATTCATATGTCTGGCCTTCCGGAGCATTGAATGTGGCCGGTCGATAATCTGACTCCGAGTAGGGCTGTGGGGTGACGTTCAGGAAGGCGGCTTCAAAATCCATTAGTTCAGCTGTCATATCTGCCACAAGCTTAAAGAGGCCGGAATCGGCTTTCTTCACCAGCATGCGACAGAACAACGGCACCCAACGTCCGATATGATTTTTTACAAATTTCTTTTGCGCCTCGACGACGATCTGCGTCTTGTCCGCTCCATCATGGCAACGGGAATAGGATTCTTTGTAAGCGAGAAAATGCATGAATTCGAACTCGACGCTTAGATGATCGAGTCGCTCATGAATATCCTTTGACAATTCGACGCCGAACGCCTTGTAAAAACCGGCAATATCGCCCATGACATGCGATTGGGCAAACACGTGATCGTTGCCGAATAGCGTTTCGTACGGGGGACAGTCAAGGGTAATGACGTTGCTGAATACTCGGCGATGCTCGGCTTGAAGATCAGTCAGTTGCCAATTAACACATTCAGAAGCCACTAGCTTCTCAATCTGATCGAACAATTTCCGCATCGCGGTAAGCTTCTGCTTCGCCCGTTCTCCACCGGCTCCATCAAGAACCTTTTCTAAACCCTCAACGGCGGCCCGCCCATCCTCTACGAATTCTCCGCATTGAATATAATCGAGAAATTCGTCGTCCTCAGGATAAAGGAGGCTCCATGACACGAGCAGGTAGAGCTTGCTACGATTGAGAGCACGTTCAACCGCTGGAGAGTCTTTGATCGCTGTCGGCGTGGGGATGACTGCAGTGGCACTATTGGAAGTGTTTTGCACCGGCTGTTTACTCGTCATAATGAGAATCAGCTCCTCGGTTTAACCTGTTGCCGCGAATGATTTCTCCGGCATGTGCGGTCAAACCTCTGGCACAAGCTGGAGTATGATAGGTAATGGTTAATGGGATGTCAAGCATGTTCTCGGGTTGCAGAAAATATCGCATTAACTAAAGGTATTTCCAATTTATTTTCATCTCGCCACCTGCTTTTTGAATGCTCATTCAGGATTTGGATCACCTCCATTTGACCTCATCGACCGGTCAATGATCTTTCCGGAGTCACTCGGATAGCAATATGATCATTCACCGTCTTGCAGATTTGCTCGCAGATACCACACCCAACGCACTGATCTTGATCAACAATCATCCGTTGTGTATCGAAATCCATGGACAATGCATCCGTCGGACACTTGGATGCGCACGCATGGCAGCCTTGCCCCGCTGTGCAGAGCCTGAAATTCACGACGGCCATTCCCATTCTGACAGCCTCGCGGCTCACGGGAAGGAGAGCATCCGTGGCGCAGGCTGTAATGCAGGGAAAATCGTCACAGAGATAGCAGGGTATTTCATCCGGGAAGATGACGGGAGTCGCATTCTCGTGATGAAGGACGAGTGATCCGTATGGACAGGCCTTGACGCAATCACTGCATGCCGTGCACCGTTCGAGGAACAGCATTTCCTCAACCGCTCCCGGGGGACGGAGCCAATCCTTCCGAATCGCTGGAACGGGCTTCTCTGGAACGGCTTCCGAATGTTTGGAATATTCCCGAGCAGCTTTCGCAACGGACAGCACAGAGTCTTTGAGAAAATCTCTTCGCCCGTATTTCGGATCAGTGGTCATGCGAAAGGTTGATGAACAGGACGCTTGCACAAAACGACCGGCGTCGTGGGCCATCCACATCGAAACAGGACATGGTCAGCAGAAAAATCCATAAGTCCACAGGGCGACAATATCACATGACCCCATCGGCACGGAGCTTGTAGACCTCAACACAGCGATCACAGGCGCCGAATTCGACATCCCACCCGGGATGATTTTCCCGGATGAAGTCCAGCACATATGTTTCCATTCTCGTTCCGAGATCCTCAACCCATGAGTAGGTGGGGAAACGGCAGAGCGGGCACGGAAATCCGGGCATAAGCATGACCTTATTTTCCGTCTCTGGAACCTCGCCGCCTTCAACGTCGACGGCCCGATCCATGACCCGCAACGTATCCGTCGCCATCTCGATCAATTCAGAGTGGGTGAAAAAGCCCGTTTGCCATAATCCTTCGAACACAGATTTCAGCTGAGGAGCCGGAATTTTTCGGTACCACGACCGGAATTCCTTAAAGCGATCCTCCTTAGTCAGCATCGGCTCCTTGCCTGCTTGCATCAGACGGCTGTCGACACTAAGACTCCAGAGAATGCGATACCGTTGAAGAATGAGGGTTTCTTCACCCGGATTTTGTCCGACTTTCGTGTCGGGATCGTACGCAAAGTGCGGCCCCAGCATATCGGAAATGTGCATCAATTCATGTCGACAATAGCGGGTCAGTGCCGGATCGTAAAACCGGCGCGGAATAAGCTTGATGCCGACTCCCTTGAGACCTTTCTCTTCAAACTCTTTCGCCAGTTCGTGCTCCACCGATCCCCACTTACGGAGAATATCGACGCCTTCCTGATCCTCTTTCAGCACGCCTTTCACCAATACGATGCCGACACGGTCCTTGAGATCGGGATATTCATTGAAGGCATCCCGTATGATTTCCGAAAATCCCCAGGTCCCGAAGAGATACTGATAGAGTCGTTTGAACTCACCCTCACGATCATCAAGGGTGAATTTCTCATAAATGGGATCGGCGAGTTCGTGAAACTCTTTATAGTAGGTGGGATCGCCTTCCCGTTCGGTTTTCTCGACGAAAGAGTCAATGACTTCTTGTAGCAATGCCGGCTGAAATCGTAGTTCCATATTTTAGATCCCCTGCCTCCGCAATCACGGGCTGGAGCGGACATCCTCACCCGAATGATTCGGCAAATCCGCGCTGACTGCGGCTTGACTTGATGACTGCGCTTCTCTTACGATCCTTGAAGCCAAATTATACCGGTCGCAAACAGCCATTTGCAATGAAGCGTGTTGCTTGCACCATACCGAGTAACGACTTATCACCTCAAAATAGGTAACTGTAATGACCGATCAGACAGCTCCCGCACCCTCGATGCCGGTTGCATCGTTGTCTCTCAATCATCCCGCAGAGCCTCAGGTAGACTTTCTGGAATATTGGAAAGCCGGGGCTCGGGAACTCAGAACGTTTCGGGGTCATTCGCACGGAGTGTGGTCTGTGGCCTTTGCTCCAGATGGGTCGACCCTCGCCAGTGGCGGCGTTGACCGGCTCGTCAGGATTTGGGACATTGAGACTGGACGCCTCCTTCGATCCCTTCGGGGCCATACCAATGACATTCGGTCGATCGTGTACACTCCGGATGGCCAGACGCTCGCCAGCGGAAGCGAGGACCGGACAATTAGACTTTGGAACCCGAAAACCGGCGAGCCGACCAAACTGTTGTTCAGTCGGTACGACCATAACGTGTGTAGCCTGTCGCTGTCTCCGGACGGGCTCATGCTCGCGCGCGGCAGTCACAATAAGGACATCAAAATCTGGGAAGTGACGACGGGAACGGAACTGATGACGCTGCTGGGTAAGGACCAGTTCGATCACCACTGGTCCGTATGCGTCGCATTTTCACCCGACGGCATCCATCTCGCCAGCGGGACGGATATCGGTAAAATCAAGGTCTGGGAGGTCCTTCCAAGCGGCGAGGAAAAAGTTCTCCACAACGCCCACTGGAAAGAGGACGAGGAAGATTCCACTGAGAGCCGAGGCTACTTCATTGAAGATGACGGCGGCTTTCAGAAGCCGATGGACTACTGGATTGGCGCCCTGGCCTTCACTCCAGATGGTAAATACCTGCTCACTGGAAGCCGCGACCAGACGATCAAGATGTTCGAAATGCCCCAAGGGGTCGAACATCGCACCCTACGAGGGCACGGCGGCTGGATTCGCACCATGGTCGTTACGCCAGACGGAAAGGTCCTCATCAGCGGCGGCGATGACAACACGATCCGTTTTTGGGAACTGGCCACCGGTCGCGTGTTCCGGACGATCAAGGATCACGCAGGGAGCATTCGCAGCGTAACGCTCTCTCGTGATGGCCTCAGGCTTGCCAGTGCATCGTGGGACCGAACGGTCAAGCTCTGGGGCGGGGGACCTGAACCGACTGACTAATCAACCCTTCAGGTCCTGATCTTCGTCCGAGAACGAAATACCATATCGTTTGCACTTCTCCGATAGCGCCTTGTGCGACAGCTTCAGGATTTTTGAGGCAGCCGCCCTGTTGCCTCCCGCCTGCTCCACCACCGACGCAATGTAGCGCTTTTCAAACTCCTCGCGGGCGTCGGCCAGCGAGTTCATCGACCGGTCCGTCGATGCTACGCTTGAGAGCCCTTCTTTGCAAAACTCACAGGCCTCGTTTGGCGTGCCGCCGGCAAATGGACAGGATTGGTGCCCACAAAGGTCAAATGGCTGAATGGTTTCACCATCACCCACCATCGCGACGCTGCGTTCGACCATACGCTCCAATTCGCGGATATTACCAGGAAACGAATACCGGGTGAGCAGATCCTTTGCACCAAGAGAAAACCCTTCAATCACCTTACCCGCCTTCACAGCGTTCAGCTTCAGCAGGTGATCCGCAATGACCATGATGTCCTCCGCCCGTTTGCGCAGCGGAGGCAGCATCAGCGACACACCGTTCAAGAGGAACAATAGATCCGCGTTGAACCGTTCCTCCGCAACCTCGTGCTGCAAATCTCTCTGCGTCGCGCAGACAAGACGCACGTCAGTCTCAAGGATCTGCTTCCCCCCAAGACGCTCAAATTTGCCGCTCTGTAGGACACGGAGCAGTTTCGCTTGAATGCCAGGACTCGATGCGGCGATTTCGTCGAGAAAAAGCGTCCCACGATTGGCCAGTTCCAATCGACCACGCCGCAGACGCATGGCATCAGGAAATGCCCCCTTTTCATAGCCGAAGAGCTCGGCATCAAGCCGCTTCTCACTCAACGAGGCACAACTCACCTTTACCATCGGGTACTGTCTTCGCGGACTGTTCTGATGGATGGCATTGGCTACAGCATCCTTTCCCGTACCGCTTTCACCTGTGATCAGAACCGGCGAATCCGCTTCCGCGATGGTCTTGACCTTGTCCAGAACGCCCTGCATCCGGCTACCGACGCCGAGCATCCCACCGAAGGTAAACGTATCGTCCGGCTTCTCCTGAAAGTCCCGATCTTCGCACCGAAGCCGAATGACACGGCCGACCCGTTCGACGATCAAGAGCAGTTCTTCCATCTGAAACGGTTTCGTGATGTAGTCGAACGCCCCCAATTTCATCGCCCCAACGGCAGTCTCGACCGAACCGTGAGCGGTGATGACGACGACCTCCACATGTGGAGACTGTTCCTTCGCGGCTTTCATCACGGTAAGGCCGTCGGCACCTGGCAGCCGCAGATCCGTGATGACCAAATCAAACGTCTTCTGCTTTACAACCTCGATGCCTTCAGTTCCGGACGCGGCCGCGCGGACGTCGTGCCCGACGGCTTCCAACGCGTCGACCATGGACATCCTCATCAAGGGCTCGTCATCGACGAGTAGAATCTTCATTCCCTTCATGAAAGGCGCTCCGCCAACGAACGTTCTCTCGACACCGGCAGACAAAGCGTAAATGTCGTGCCTCTCCCGAGTTCACTGGCCACCAAAATTTTACCACCATGCCGCTCCACGATGCCGAGACTGACTGATAGGCCGAGCCCGGTCCCTTCTCCTTCACCCTTGGTCGTAAAGAACGGATCAAAAATTCTGGGAAGCACGGCCGGCGCGATGCCAGAACCGGTATCGGTGACTTCGATACGGCACACGCCCTCCTCAACAGCGGTTCGGATGGTCAGCGTTCCACCCGTCTTCATCGCCTGTACGGCGTTCAAGATGAGATTCATGAGCACCTGCTCGATCATATGGCGGTCGACCAGCAAGCTCGGCAACGCGTGACCGGGGACCGTCACCAGGCCGATCCGGTTCGGAGCAAACAAGTGGGTGGTCAGCACCAGCACTCGGTCAATCACTTCATTGATGTCCGTCAAATTGAACTCCGGTTCATGCTGTTGAGAGAAATCGAGCAGTTGACGGACGATTTTTTGCACGCGACGGACTCCGTCCTCCATCGAGGTCCAATACTCTTCCTGCCGAGTGGCAGAGAGCGTTCCTTTCCTCAGGTTGTAGAGACAATTCAAGATGCCGGCCAGGGGATTGTTGATCTCATGAGCCACGCCGGCGGCGAGCTTACCCACGGACGCTAGTTTCTCCGAGCTGCGAATTTGCTGTTCGAGATTCTTGGTCTCCGTCATGTCACGGGCGATGCCGAGCACCCCCAGAATTTCGCCGTCCATGCCCTGTAGCGGAGAGACGCTGACCATCACCGTGCGCGTGTCGCCCGTGCGGGTCACCACTTCGACCTCATACACCTGTTTGGCACCGATATCCAATGTGTTTTTCAACCGCCTGCCCCGGTGACGCCGTGAGAGCAGCGAGAGATAGGGTCGTCCCAGTAGATCGTCTTTTCGATAGCCCCAGGTTTCCACTTTGCTGTTCACATAGGTGAACCGCTGGTCTATATCCAGCGTGTAAATGACATCGTTGGCATTTTCGAGGAGATTTTCAAGGTACTGCTTTGTTTCCTCGATTTCCCGGGTCCGCTCCTTCACCTTGACCTCGAGTTGTTCTCGATAGGCGTGCAACTGCCGCTCCCATTTTTTCCGATCCGTGATATCGCGCAGTTGAACCATCACGAGCAGCTGGGTGGTTCCACCGACTCGGATGAGATCCATTTCAACCGGCGTCTCCTGCCCCTTGGCATTGAACACGGTGATTTCCTGCGTCGGAACCTGGCGCTGACCGGTGCGGATATCGTCCAGCCACGCGTGCAGGGCATGGCGATGGGTCGCCACCACGACATCGAAGAGGCTCTGTCCGACGACGCTCGTTTCCGCATACCCCAGCGCCTGCTCCTCCCGCTTGTTCACCGCAACAATTTGACCCTGCGGATCCACCATGAACACGGAATCCGCCACCAGGTCGAATAGCGCCTTGTAGCGTGCCTGTGAGGCAACCAGTTGCTGTGTCCGCTCGGAGACGGCTTCTTCGAGCTTCGACGTATATTGCTGCACTTCCTGCTCGAGCCGGTGACGCTCGGTGACATCGCGAACGAATGCGCGTGTGTGGACCAACCCTCCGCGTTCCTGATCGAATAGAGCGGTGGCGTGAATTTCGACATCGATCGATCGCCCGTCCTTGGCCAGAAAGACCGTTTCAGTGGTGTTCTGTCCCTGCGCCACCAGCCGTTCAAGATATTTCAGCACACGTGATACCTGGCCCCGGGGTACCAGTTCCCAAAGCTTCATCTTCAGCATGTCATCGAGCTGATACCCCAGCTTGTCGAGACCCGTTTTATTGACATGGACAAACCGCCCGCTACGGTCGAGCTGATAGATCATCTCGGGGGAATGTTCGATCAGATCCCGGTACTTCTCTTCGAGCCGTCGTACTTCCACCATCCGCTGTTCGAGTTGTGAAAAAGATCTCTGGAGATTCGCCGCCATCTCATTGAAGGCGTCCGCCAATCCTTCGATCTCATCCCCCGTTTTCAATTCGAACCGCCGGTCCAGACGACCGCTGCCGATTTCCTGTACACCATCATGCAACAGCCTGATTGGACGGGCGATCCTCCTGGCAACAATCAACCCCGTGCTCCACAACACCGCGAGAACGGCCAGGCCGTACAGGAGCACCTTCGCCACGAGTTCAGCCAGGGGAGCGAACGTCTCATGAGGATCCTGTCTGACGACGGTGATCCAATGTTTTCCTCCGATACTCCCAGGGGCCAGCCGCTCTGTGAATCGGACTGGCGCGAAGCCGATGAGGGCGTCCTTGCTCCCATGCGAATCGTCATCCGTCACAGCCCAGCCGGACTTCAATGCAGCGAGTGTCTCGATCAACGGCGGCTTGACCGAGTGCTCTTCTGGCGCCAGGATGGGGCAGATCACCGGCGTGCCATCCGAAGTGAACAGCATGGCGTGTCCGGTGGAGCCGATCGCCACTTCGGCGATTGAATGGAAAAGAGTGTCACGACGCAGCAGAATGGCTACCGCACCGATGACGGCATTGGGGGTATCTCCGACGATCGGAGCCGCCACCACCACGACATGCGTGCCAAAAGACGGATCAAAAGAAATATCGCTCACATAGGGTTGATGCGTCCCCCCCCTCACCACCGCTTGCCACCAAGAGCTTTTCCCATAAAAATATTCCACCTGCGGAATGGAACTGACGACCAATGCGCCTTGATTGTCGGTAATCAGAATCCCGACGTAGTCCGATTTCCTGATGTCATGCCACCGGATCAAATAATTCGTTACGATCCGGTTGATGAACAGAGGGAATTCGCTTCGTTTGTCACGCTGTTTCCACCGTTGCTGCCAATCCTTGATGGTATCCTGAATGCTCCGAGGGTCTTTGCCCTCATAAGCCCGGTTGGCTTCCGTCACGGCGGTGCGTAGAAACGGGGTCGTGGCGAGTTGCTGCGCCTCGTTCATTCCCCGGGTAATATGCATTTCAATGCGGCGTGCCGCCTCGACAGCCACTTCCTTGAAATTCGTTCCGGTGGTTTCCCGCAGAGCGCGTCGTTCTTCGACGTATGTGAGGGCTAAAAGAAGTGTTAATGGGAGGAGGCCGACCATCACGATCGCCGTGATGATCTTACGCTGGAGACTGTGGGAACGGCTCCAGAATGTCATGAACGCGCCCTACGGGAGATCGTGCGCCAATCCCCTCTCAAGCTCGGAACAATGCCCGTGCCGCTAGTTCCGTTTCAGCAACCGCCCCCGGCCACCGGCCCATATCAATAATAATGGACTCGCGACAAAAATGGACGAATAGGTCCCGACAATCACTCCCCATAAAAGAGCCAGTGAAAAATCGTGAAGCACTTCACCACCCGCCGCGGCCAGAGGAACGAGGACGATCACGACGGTCAGACTGGTGACGATCGTCCGACTCAATACCTGATTGATGGCGGTGTTGATCATCGCCTCCTCAGTTTCCCTGCGTCTGGTCCGCAGATTTTCCCGTATACGATCGAACACCACGACCGTGTCGGTCAGTGAGTACCCTGCCAACGTCAACAACGCGGTGATGACCAGCAAGGTGATTTCCTTGTCTAAGAGATAAAAGGCTCCGAGCACCGCCAAGACGTCGTGAAAGGTCGCCAGCGCCGCAGCAATTCCGAACCTGAATTCAAAGCGCGCGGCAATATAGAGAATGATCCCCCCGAACGACACCAGGATCGCGATCAACGCATCGCTCTGCAGTTTTCTGCCGATCGTGGGACCGATTTCGGTGCTCGATTCGATGACGAACCGATTGCCGGGAAATTCCTGATTAAAAATCGAGACGACCTTTTCCGCCGTTTTTTCTTCGATCGTCGTCGACGCCTTCACCCGGATCAACAGCTTGTTGTCTTGACCGAACTCCTGCAACTCGGCGTCTGTCACCCCATGGTGTTCCAAGGCTTTGCGCGCATCATCAATCTTGATCGGCTGTTCAAATTTCAGCTGCACGGCGGTTCCGCCGGCAAAGTCGATCCCGAGATTGGCGGCTCCTCTGGCTATCTGCACCAAGGCAACAAGGCCCAACAGGGCCATCACACCGGAAAAGAGGAAGGCGTACGCGCGCTTCCCCATGAAGTCGAAATTCGTCTTTCCCAAGATCTCTAACATGAATGCACTCCTCCGCTGACAACCGGGATGCGTTGGATCGAACGCGTCTCCTGTCGCGATTACCAGACTTACTCAGATACTCAGCCGCTCCACTTTATGACGCTGATTGATGATGTCAAAAATCACTTTGGTTCCCACAAGCGCTGTGAACAGATTAATGGCAATACCGAGGCACAGTGTGACGGCAAAGCCTTTGATCGGGCCGGTCCCGAAGAGAAACAAGGCTACCCCGGTGATCAATGTCGTGACGTGCGAATCGATGATGGTCAAGAGCGCCTTGTCATATCCAGCATCGATCGCCATTCGCACCGCTTTGCCCGACCGCAGCTCCTCCCGGATCCGTTCAAAGATCAGCACGTTCGAATCCACGCCCATGCCAATCGTGAGGACAATGCCCGCAATGCCAGGCAACGTGAGCGTAGCAGTCAATGCCGACAACGCGCCCATCAGGCAGATCAAATTCAGCACCAAGGCAAAATCGGCCACGACACCGGACAGGCGATAGTAGACAACCATGAAGATCACCACCATGGCGCCGGCGACGAGTGTCGCTTTGATTCCCTTGTCGATGGAATCCTGCCCCAAGGAGGGACCGACCGTCAGATCCTGAATAATCCGTAATGGCGCAGGCAAGGCGCCAGCCCTTAGCACGATCGCCAGATCGTTCGCCTCCTGCGTGGTGAAGGTCCCGGTAATTTGTGCGCGTCCACCGGTGATCCGCTCCTGGATGACCGGAGCCGAATAAATTGTGTTGTCGAGCACGACCGCCATCCGCTTCTTCACATGTTCTGCAGTAATGCGTTCGAACTCTCGGCCTCCGTTGGCATCGAAGGTAATGGAGACGTAGGGGTCGTTGAATTGACCGATGGAGACCCGGGCATCGCTCAGCACATCACCCGTGAGCATCACCCGCTTCTTCACGAGAAATGGAATCCGATACTCCCGTCCCGTATCCTTCTCAACGGCCCGCTCGAACAGAATTTGGTCGCCTTCGGGCAACTTGCCTTCCATCTGTTTCAGAACTTCGGCCTCGCGGTCCTTGGGCACTCTCGCTGGAAGATCCAGCCTGACCTGGCTGTCCTCGTCCAGCATCTTGAACTCGAGCAGCGCCGTTTCCTTGATCAGATCCTTGGCGCGTTTCGGCTCTTTCACCCCTGGCAATTGCACGACGATCTGCTTCAACCCTTGTCGCTGGACCACCGGCTCCGCCACACCAAACTGGTCGATGCGATTCCGAATCGTCTCGAGCGCCTGGTTGACGGCTGAATCCTTGATCCGCTTCACCTCCGTATCCCGGAGCTCCCAGACGAGCTGATTCGCGGATGCCGAAGACTCCTTCTCCACATAGTTGGGATACTCGTCGAGCAGTTTTTGAATCTGACTCTTCAGTTCGGCGTTTTGAAATTGAATGGTCATCTGTTCCCGCCCCGTACGCTTGACGGATTCAACGGGCAGTTTCTTGTCGACCAGCAGGTCCTGCAACGAATTTACCGTTCGATCGATCGCGATTTCCACGGCGCGGTCTTCATCGACTTCCATCACCAGGTGAATCCCGCCCTGGAGATCGAGTCCCAACGTGATGCCTTTATTCGGCAGCATCGACTTTGCCCAACCCGGTAAGGCTTGATACAGCGGCTGATACGACGGCAGAAAAAATACGATCGACAATGCCAGCACCGCCACCAACAATGTCAGGCGCCCACCTACCTTTTTCATATGTCTTCAGACCCCTTCATCGCTCCCGCCCTATGTATCCTTGTCATCCTCATCGCCGCGCAAGCGTGAGATAAACTCCCGCTGCATCTTGATCTTCGTGTTATCGGCGATTTGAAGCGTCACGGTCTCTTTTCCCAGGTTCGTGACGGTGCCCCAAATCCCTGAAGCCGTGATGACCTTGTCCCCCTTTTTCAACGATTCCAGCATCGCTTTCTGCTGCTTCTGTTTCTTCTGCTGGGGTAGGATCAGCAGGAAGTAGAAGATGACGAAGATCAGCACGAACGGCACAAGTGACAGGATCGTGCTCGAACCCGCGCCTCCACCATTCGTCCCCTGCGCCCACGCAACTGATTGCATTACCATGGAACAGCCCTTTCGTTACTTAGACATCCCCCGACCCCGACCCGTGCCCGTCTCCGCGTCGGCACAAGCAGTGACGTCCTCTGGCTCCAAGCCTTGGGTGCGGTAGAACGACTCCCGGAACATCGCAAAGCGATCCTCTGCGATCGCGACACGCATTCGTCTCATGAAATCCGCGAAGTACCACAAATTGTGTATGGTGTTCAGCCGGGCAGCGAGCATCTCTTTGACACCATACAAATGGTGGAGATAGGCGCGCGAGTATCGTGCACAGACTGGGCAGCGGCAGTCCGGATCGATCGAGCCTTCGTCGCGGACGTAACGTGCCTGTTTGATCAGGATTCGGCCAGAATGGGTAAAGAGCCAGCCGGTCCTGCCGTGGCGGGAAGGCACGACGCAATCGAACAGATCGATGCCGCGGGCGACGCCTTCTACCAGGTTCTCAGGCATTCCCACGCCCATCAAATATCGGGGCTTGTCGCCGGGCAGGTTCGGCACCGTTACATCGAGCATGTTATACATATCCTTCTTGGACTCGCCCACCGATAGCCCCCCGACCGCATAGCCGTCAAACCCGATGTCCACGATCTCTTTTGCAGAAGCCAACCGGAGCTCACGGTTCAGGCCTCCCTGTACAATGCCAAATAATGCCTGATCGGAGCGCCGACGGCTATCTCGGCAACGTTTGGCCCATAACGTTGTCCTGCGGACCGCTTCGGAGACCGTGGACGGATCGGCCGGCAACGCAACGCATTGGTCAAACGCCATGATGATGTCGGCGCCCAGTGCCTCTTCAATTTCTATCGCCGTTTCGGGTGAAATGAAATGCAACGATCCGTCAATGTGTGACTGAAAAGTCACGCCGTCGTCCGTAATCTTGCACAGCTTGGCCAAACTGAAGACCTGAAAGCCTCCGCTGTCTGTGAGAATGGCCCCCGACCAACCGGTGAAACGATGCAGCCCTCCCATATCTGCGACGACCTTGTGTCCGGGTCGAA
Source organism: Nitrospira sp. KM1 (assembly GCF_011405515.1). Taxonomy (NCBI): domain Bacteria; kingdom Pseudomonadati; phylum Nitrospirota; class Nitrospiria; order Nitrospirales; family Nitrospiraceae; genus Nitrospira; species Nitrospira sp. KM1. Next base: position 1,589,989 of record NZ_AP022671.1, read on the forward strand.
GATACAAATGGTAGGCATTGTTCAGCATCAAGCCATAGCCCAGTTGCGCCAACTCCTCCGGATCGATGCCTTTGACAGGCCCAAGCGTCCCGACCGGCATGAACGCCGGAGTTTCAATGCGGCCGTGAGCCGTGTGAAGCCACCCACGCCTCGCACTCGTGGCTGCATCTACGCGGTCAACAGAGAATGTCATGGTCATGTCGATTGAGCCGAAAGATTTCACATCTGATCTGGCGCGGAGATTCCTAGGACCGTCAATCCGTTCTTGATGACCTGCTGCACACTCTGCATCAATGCCAATCGGGCCGCCGTATGTGCAGGGCTAAGACTTTCTCGTTCGGACTCAACACCGCCCGCCATGTTGGCGTCTGATTCATCGGCAACATCGGCCCCTCCAGCCGGAGGAAGAATTCGATGCTTGTTATAAAATGTATGCAGCAGCGCAGCGAGCTGCTGCAAATAGTACGTCATGCGATGAGGCTCATAGGCCAAGGCGCTGGATTCGAGCACAGCGGGAAACATGGATAGTTTTCTGATCAATGCCAGCTCGTCAGGATGGACCAACAATGAAAGGTCGGCCGCACTTGGACGAGGACATGAAATTCCTCTCGATGCGGCCACCCTCCACAAGCTGGCAATTCTCGCGTGTGCGTATTGAACATAATACACAGGGTTGTCGGCAGATCTCTGCTTGGCTAGCTCGAGGTCAAATTCGAGATGGGTATTTGAGTCTCTCATGAGAAAATTAAACTTCGCCGCATCGGCACCGACCTCGTCAATCACGTCTCGCATCGTAATGAATTCACCGGTTCGCTTCGACATCTTCACTTCTTCGCCATGGCGGAGCAATTTCACCAGTTGCACCAGTACAACCCGCAGGCGGTCCTTGGGATGTCCAAAGGCCTCCATGACGGCCTGCATGCGGGGGATATACCCGTGATGATCAGCGCCCCATACGTCGATGAGGACATCATAGCCGCGCTGAAGTTTGTCCCGGTGGTAGGCGATGTCGGACGCCAAATAGGTGTATTCACCGTCTTGTTTCTTGACCACACGATCTTTTTCGTCGCCATAGGCCGAGGAACGGAACCACCAGGCCCCTTCCTGCTGGTACAGCAACTCTCGCGATTTCAATTCTTCGAGCACGCGTTCGACGCCTTTTGATTCCAATAATGAGGCTTCGCTGAACCATGACTGAAATTCAATTCCGAAAAGCTTGAGGTCATCACGAATCTGGGCGAGCAGTTCTTTATAGGCCAATTCCTGGAGCCGCAATTCGACCACGCCGGCGGCTGACCCGCTCAGCGCGTCGAGCTGTGGCTTGAGCCTTTCGACCATAGTGGTGACATATGTACCTCGGTACCCGTCCTCAGGAAACACGACCGGATGACCGGACAGTTCCTGGTAGCGGGCATTGGCCGACGCCCCTAGTAACTTCATCTGCCGGCCGGCGTCGTTGATGTAATACTCGCGGACGACGTCGTATCCCACCGCTTCCAACAAATTGGCGACTGCCTCTCCAACTGCGGCGCCCCGACCGTGCCCTACATGGAGTGGACCTGTTGGATTCGCACTGACGTACTCGACGAGAATTCGTTTCTGCCGCCCCAGCGTGCCCTTGCCGTATGCTGCACCCTGATCATCAATCTCACGCAGCACTTCCTGCCACAAAGACGGCTTAATCGTGAGATTCAGAAACCCTGGGCGGACAATTTCGACGCGGTCGAACAGTTCCTCACGTCCGGTCAGATTGTCCATGATGATTTGCGCGATATCCTGCGGCGCGCGCTGTTCGGATGCCGCGAGGGACATGGCCACGGTCGAAGCAAGGTCTCCCCATTCCGGCCGTTTTGGAGCATCTAAACTTAGCGTAGGCCAAGATTCCGTCTTGAGCTGCCCCTTCCGTTTCGCTCCTTCAAGCGCTCCGAGCAGCGCCGTCGCCACCTTATCCTGCACGATACCTTGCGGCACAAATATCCCCTAAGTCCTTAGTGCTGAAGGAAAATTAGCTCGCCACTCTAACACACGGGTTGTGGAGAGACAAGGCGGCAGCCATTGAATTTCGAGGGTTTATACCAGTGCCAAGCAAACCTCGGAGAGTTGCTCATGGGATCCTGGGAAACACTCCTTCCCTGCGCAGGGCACTGTGAAGTTCGATGAAGTGCATCGGCAGGCGGCACCACCAGTCACAATAGAGACGTGAGAGCCACGCGGAGCCCAGCGAGAAGGGTCGGTTGGACCGAACAGGACGACGGTCGGCACGTGCATCAAGGCTGACAAATGCGAAACCCCGGAGTCGTGGCCGATGAATACGTTTGCGTAGGTCAGCGTCCCCGCAACAGTTAGAAAGTCTGCGCCCCGAATCACCAACGGTGGGACCGGCATGCGTTGCAACACATTTTCAACCTGCTCGCCATCCGCCGGGCCCTCAAGAATAAGCAGTACGAAGCCTTGAGACTTGAGCCGCTCCATCAGTTGCGCGAGAACCTGTGAATCGATGCATTTGTGTCGGCTGCCGCTTCCTGGATGGACCAAGGCAATCCGTTGTTCGACGCCGAGGCCTAGAAGCGTAAGCCACTTCTGCCCTTGCGCCTTCAGATGACGGGGTATCTGAATCCGCACGCCGGACGGTGAAGGATGAGACACCCTTTGCACCGTTTCCAAATAACGATCGGCTTGATGTCTTGCGTTCAGGTCTGGGGAAAATGGCGATTGGACTCGTGTTTCTCGTGCTCCGGCACGCCTCAGAGCCGCAGTAACAGACCCTTCGCCGTCTTTCATCCAGCCTACGGCAAGATCACAATACTTCAACCACGCTGCGAGTCGGGTGTGGGCAGGAATAGATCCGCCGAACAATCCCAGGCACGCGGAATCCTCAATTGAAATCCATTCGTGGATGACTTCACATTCACGTAGCAATTCACCCACGTCAGGCCTGCCGCAGAGCATGAACCGGTGTCGCGGAAACCTTGAACGGAGTGCACAAATCGCCTCGACGGCCAATAAGGTATCGCCGATGGCTCCGGGATGAATAACGCAGATCGTACGGCACATGCGCCAATCACTCCCTGGCGGGACCCCGGCTGGGTTCGATCGTCCTGGCGGACTGCAAGTCCATGGGCGTATTGACGTTAAGAAACGAGCGCCTGGCATCGTCCATATTGGAGAACTCCTTTGCAGCAATGATACGAACGCGCAGCGAGGAGTCTGATATCAGTCGGTGAATTTTTAAATCCCGTGCCTGCATCATTTTATTCATGGCGGGTAGACACTTTCCACCATACAGCGCGTGCATGGGCTGCAACTCATCGAAGATTCGAGGCATGACGATATCCATTCCAAATCTTGATTCGACGACATATCGTATTGCGTCAGGATCGAGAAATGGCATATCACATGCCGTCACAAATACATGGGGCGTGGATGCCAGGGACAGGCCGGTAAAGATACCCCCAAGACTTCCGCAGTCCGAAATGAGATCACGGAGAACGAGAACGTCAGCCGGGACAGAAACGGTATCCTGAGCCACCACGACACATACTTTCTCGAAGACGGTTTGAAGGACGGTAAGACTGCGTTCAAACAGGGACTTATCTCCGACTGTCACAAAACGTTTATCTTCGCCCATGCGCCTGCTCTTTCCTCCTGCGAGCAGGACGCCCGTGACATCATTTATCATCGGCCGTGGAGTCATCAGTTAGAAAAAACAAAGAGGGGGTGAGTTGCCCCACCCCCTCTCTCTCGGTGCAAAACCTGTCTACCCGTACAAACTAAAGAGTTTTCCCCTTCTTCTTGTTCGCACGGCGCGTCATCACCCACCCTTCCAGCAACACGACACCGAACGCGATCACCACTGGATAGATATAGGTTTCTCTGGGAATCGGCGGGTTCAGGAACGTGTAATAGAAAGCCGACACCGCCATCTTGCGGCCGGCATCCCCGTTATGTCCATCCCAGGCAAAAAACACGGTCGGAATATATTGGCCGACCTCGAAGAAGGTATCCTCGTCGTAGTCTTGATCCTTCTTATTCCCTAACGGACGTTGGATCATCACATACCAGCGGCCATTCTTCCATTCAGACTTCAGGACCTTGAGATTCTCTTCATAGGTATCTCGCTCCTCAAAGTCCTTGTCCCAACCAGTTCCCTTGAACGCGCGAATGGATCCGTCAGCTTCCCATTTCACGATATCAACGGGAAACTGATCGTTAGTCCCAAAGAGATATCTGGGCTTAATCGGAGCAGGGAGATCCTTCCACTTCACCGGTGTTTCTATGGCAATTGCGTCGTTGTACACGGCGTAATTGTTCTGGTTCGATGCAATCGAACCCTCTTCACCGGTTTTCGGAGCCTGCTCTTTGACATCGATATTGACCGCAGTCGGGGCCCAAGGCAATTTGCCCTCTGCCACGCTCTTGGTTCGATCGTCCCACTCAAGAAGGTAAACGACAGATTTGTCGTTGTAGAGAGACCTGACCCAAATATCATCGATCCGGTTGACAAAGTTGCGCGGCTTATGGGTGATTTGACCTCCCATCGCCACATAGCGTTTCGGGGCCTTCTGCCAAGCTTCGTTTTCGATATCGGCAGGGATCTCACCTTCTACGGGATCAGACGGCACCACAAAGTTAATCTTCGGCTTGTCCGTCAACGGATCGATAGGAAGCGGATTGCCCTCAGGATCACGCTCACACAGCGAATTGACAAAGTTGGCAATGTCCCACCGCTCGTCGACCGTAGTATTGTCGGCAAACGACGGCATCGGGGTTCCGTTTACCCCAGTCGAAAATGTACGAAAGATATTCTTGACGTTGTACGGATCTTGTCGGCTTCCTCTGAAATTCCAGCACTTATGCCAATTGGCCGGCTGAATGGAAAAACCCCAGTCATCCTTCAGGTTGAAAGCATTTCCATCGCCCCGACCTTCAGTTCCATGACACTCGATACATTTCTTTTCGACAATTAACTCTGAACCGCGCTTCTTGCTTTCCTCGTTGGACGCTTTCGGCTTGAGATCGCCAAGCTGGAGGACAGTCTGTGTTTCTGACTGTTTATCCGTAAACTTTCTGTCCTTCACGAGTTGTGTCGTCACAAATGCCAATACTTGAAGCCGCTGTTCGTCCGTCAAAATGCCTTCCCAGGACGGCATGGCTGATCCCGGCAAACCATGTGTAACGGTCTCAAAGAGATCGTTCTGCCCTGCAGTAGGTTTTTTCGCATCGAAGAGCGGCAGTTCACCGCTGGCCGTATGCCGGATCTTGAATGTTCCCTGGTTGAAGTTGCGGGGCCGTGGCCAAAGACGATCGGCACCAGGGCCATCTCCGGCGCCATCGACTCCATGACACCAGACACATTTCGTAAAATACACGCGCTTTCCCGCCTCAATCATCTCCGCTGCAGGCTCAGGTGCCAGATCTCCCTTCTTGAATCCCTCAGGGAGACCATCCGCAAAAACGGAGTTCCCCACGCTACCCGAGAGCAGGATGGCTCCGAAGGCGCTTGCGGAAATCACTCCTGCCTTCCGACTTAAACTGTTTCTCATATTTACCCTCATCTCATACATCAAGAGTTAGCAACGTATCTTAGGCAATTAATCCCATGTGCGGGGGTAATAGCCAGTATGCCAATATTCAAACAAAATGACCTTCCAGATCTCATCGACCGTCAGGTGTTGCTCCCACGGAGGCATAACGGACGCCCATGGGAAGCCCTCATTGGGCAAACCGATCCCACCTTTTGCCACGCGCCAGAAGATGAATGTTTCTTGAAGCTGGGCGATGGTTCCCGGATCGGTAAAATTGGCTGGAATAGGATTGAATGCAAAAGCATGCAGACCGCGACCGTTGAGATTGTCGCCGTGACAGAAGTGACAATTCTGGAAGAAAATTTCTCCACCTTCCCGGACATACTTCAGATAGCCTTGTGCATTCTGGTCCCAAGGATTGGCATTGGGCTTCATCAAGCGTCCCATGCCCTGCTCAACAATGTTGGCATTCGTATATTCCTGATCGTACTTACCCTCTGGATTAACCCGATAGGGATTCTGTGAAGTCTGAAGGGTGTACGTTTTACCATGCACCTTGGTACTGGCAGGTGGGGCAGGATGCACCGTTCGCAACTCGATCGGCTCTTCGGATTTCGGCTTCATCGCGTTGTACGAAAACCCTCCAATAAGAATGGGCAGAAGGACAAGATAGGCATAGCGCAGGAGCTTATTCGTACCACTTTGCGCATCGAGCACGTTCATAATCGGCTGCTTGAACTTCCTCCAATCATCCTCGTTAGCCGACATCCACATGAAGACGGCCACCAGCGAAACCGTTCCATACATGGCGCGGACGCTGAAGGGAATAGGAGGGTACACGCGGAACTTCAAATAGAGCAGGATGAAGGCCCAAAAGGCGATTGCCTGCCAAAATCGAGGAATGGGCATACCCATGGCGCTCATCATATAACTCAGCCCCGCAAAACCGGCGACGAATACGGCCAGTTCCGAGAGCATCTGCATCGGCATGTAGCCTTCGACCAAGCGCACGGTATTGGATGGGACGATATCAAAGATCATCCCGACCAGCAGTAGGAGCCCAATGACTCCTATCAGCGCGCCAACTGACATCAATGCTTTCATGGCTAAACTCCCTTTTGTCTACAGATAGACGACAAAGATTACGAAATCTTCGGTGGCGGAGATCCCGCCTTCACCTGTGACAGATAGTCAACAATTTTCTTCAAAGCGCCAGCGCTCAACTTTTGTCCAAACACCTTTGGCATCGTGTTGTCCGGGAATGGCTTCACGACGTAGGCGCTGGGATCAATGACTGATTCCATAATGTATTCCGGCGTGCTCTTGGCTGTTCCCTTATACTCTTTGTCTTTGATGCGAAGCGGAGCGTTGGTCCCCTCCTCCAGTTTCGGACCGATGGTTCCGGTAGCACCTGGAATACCTGGAATGGTATGGCATGAGACACACTGTGCCTTGGCAAAAATCTGGTCGACAGGCTCAGAGCCATCGGCCATCAATGCGCTTGCGGCAGCCGGCTTGTCATCTGACATTTTAGGACGGTCAGCCTCTGGAATAAATTTTTCGTATGACTTTGTGATGTCTTCGAAAGACGGAGCATCCCGTCCCTCACGTACATATAGCCAGGTATCCACCGCAGCTAGTTCTGGAAGAGAGAGCGATATCGGTGGTTTGTGGATCTTAGGCATAGGGCTTTCCTTGTCATTGGTGCCCTTCACGCCGTACCCTGCAACGACATAGCAGCTTGGACAGGCATGTGACTCGGCGATATATTCCTGTCCGTTCTCAGCTGTGCCTGCACCAGGAAACGATTCCTTTTCTGCATAATCCCGCTTCGATGCATTTCCTTTCGAATACTTCGGATCTTCTAGACGTTCTTTACCAGCACGCTCAGGAAGCCCGAGCAGGTTTGGAGCACGCTCGCCCAACATACCAGCATGGAATGCGTGACAGAGCGGGCACTGGCCCTTTCCAATGGCTCCCTGCACCTTGTTCTGTCCTATGCCGCCAAAGATGATTTTTTCTCCCTCGTCTGCAAGCTGCTGAGCGCTCATCGAACTGAAATCAAGTTTTTCTTCTTTTGGAGGGAAACCACCTTCGACTTGTGGAAGCCAATTACCGTATCCAGATAAGAAAGCGGCCACGAAAAACATGAAGCCGCCGATCTTGAGCAGTGCACTGAGGTTCGTAAAGTACAATGCCATCATGAAGGTGGTTGCCGTGATCATAACGAGCGAGACAGGCAACAACCGATTCTCTCCATAAAAATTATTGGCATAGTTCGCAATGGCAATAAACATTAGGAACGCTGCAACAATTCCGATCAAGGTCTTGAAGGTCGCCCGCTTCTTAGCGACCGGGTCACTAATGGATACCTGAAAGTAGATAAGTAAGCCCACCAGAATGGCTATGGCCATCCAGCCCATCGATAGGGCTTCGCTGATCAAATTACCCACGGTTTAACCTCCTGCGACTATGCCCGCAGGGAGGCGTTGTCTTGCCTCCCTGCAGTAAGCCTTGGCTCTGAAGATGGTTAGTGGCTGCCTGCCGGCTGCGGCGCGCTGCCCGGAACTCCTGCTTTCGCTTCAACTGGAACCTTCTTCACCGCCAGGCTGCCGAGCCAGAAGACGAAGAGGATGCTGATCCAAAAGAATAAAACATTGAATGAAATCATGTTGGCCGCAAAGCCAACGGTATGGGTGTAGGCCCACGGCGAGTTGTCTCGCATGATCTCATTCACATGCCAGAAGAGACGGACAGATGAGCGGATATATCCCATCAATCCCATCATCCAGGTGAACGCGGTGGCCAACATGATCAGAGCGTATTGCGAGCGGGCGGATATCTTGCCCCACTCGATCGGACCCATCTGCTTTGCTCCCTTCATCATCACGCTATTCAGCGCAAACATGAAGAAAAGACAAGACAGGGTCGTCGCCACCTGAGGAACGGATAGTCCGACACGCACGTTGGCCGGGATGTAATAGCCGTAGACGGCGAGCCAGATAATGTTGATGTACGCAAAGAAGAAAAAGCAGCCCATGAAGATATTGCCAAACTTAGCCCACGATACGGTTGAAACTTTATTGCCTCGCATGTACCAGACGAAGCTCAAAACCGTAGTCGTAATAATCACGTTGATGCCGCCGTTTTTAGCGGACATGACACCGTAGTTACCGAGAACTGGGTGCTGCTGGCCACCCATGGCTTTCAACTCGGCAGGACTCATCACCATTGTGTGCGGGGTAATGAAGACCAGAAATCCGCACGTCAACAAGAACACCAAATACTTGATGTACCGCTGATATTTCTCGGCACCTCGCATCCGGCCCATCGCTTGCCAGAGGTAGTAATTGGTGCTGAGGAACAGAATCCCGATCATGGTCGCCTGAATGATGAAGAGCCATGCCAGAAGTCCACCCATCAGCGTGATACCCATCTGCTGACGATACGCATACACTTCTCGCATCAGCCAATATCCGGCAAACGGCAATGGAATCAAGAACGCCACGCCGAGGGCCATCGCGATGTAACCCATCCAATCGTAATGTGCACGATCCTCTTCGGTCTTTGCAGCGAGAAATTTATAGGCTGCATATGCGGCAACGACGCCGCCGCCGAATGCCATATTCCCGAGAATTCTATGAACGTTGAGTGGATTCCAGAGCGCGGTGTGGATGACGTGCCAGATGTTACCGAGATAACGTCCCTGCTCATCAACACCTGCGGGAGACATCATGAACCCAATCCAGGAATTCGCGAGGAACATGAGCAGGGTTCCGATGACGTTCAGGATGACCGACATGCTCAAGTGAATCCACTTGAGGAATCCCTCCTTCATCTTGTCCCAGCCGTAGTAGTAGATGTACAGCGTTCCGCTCTCGGCCACGAACATCAACGCATAGATGTGCATGACCGGCCGAAAGATGCTGGACAGGTAACCGAAGAAAGCCGGATAAAGAGTCAGGAAGGTAAATATGAGGATTCCACCCAGAATCGCGGTAAGCGAGTATGCTGTCAGACTGATCTTGATAAAGTCATAGGCTAATTGATCATATCGCTTGGCCAGCGCCTTGTCCTTCGTGACCACGCCCATGAACTCGATGACCATACAGAAAATCGGCACGGCGAGCACGAAGCTGCCGTAGTAGAGATGCTGCTGATTGGCAAACCAAAGAAGGACGCGGCTTTCAAAATTGTACCGAGGATAGTCCTTAGGGCCATCGGTCGTCTTCGGGGCTGGCGCACCAGCAACAATACCTTCCGTCTTGTAATAGACGTCCCGCCCTTTCTCAACCTTGTCTCCTTCCTTCTTCGCCGCGTCAGCAGAAGCTTCCTCACCGGCAGCCAGTGAAGGAAGCGACATGACCACGGGAAGCATGAGAAGGCTGATCATCGCGCACAGCGCCATGACCGAGAACACCTTCTTGCCTGTTACAGGACCCATGGGATACCTCCTTGATGCATTTCGAAAATTCGTAAAGATCGCTTCATTCCAACCGGGACAGCCCAACTACTGGCGGAACAGATACCAATAGTCCAAGCCCTGCATGTCCATCAGGAAATGATCGACCATCGTAAAATAAGCTACACAAATCACCGTCGAAATCACGATGTACACAATCGTCTGACCCATTATCAAATCCTCCTCAACTCGCAGCAAAAAGTGTCAGCACTGCGCATGTGGCCCTTGTCAGCAGGGGCACTGAACGCCGGCGAACCAATAAAAGAACCACAATCCAACCGCACAGGTAATGTAGAAAATCATTTTTCCGATTTTTATTTTGAGGGGACTATCTGCCGTCGCCGTTGCCATCATGTCTCCTTTTTTCCGATGAAGATGAAAAATGCCTTATTTACATTGATTTGGCGGCCGTTTTCTTGACACACATAGTTTCGTGTGTTATTCACAAATTGTCGTTGCGCGCGAAAAAACAGGGAAAATCATGACAAAAAACTCAAAAGTGTTCGACATTATAGTTTTGGCAGGTATGGTTGTCAATATCATTTTGGCCGTGTTTTTGATCCTCTACTACTTTGATTTCTTGTAGTTTTAGGTCTTTTCTCTCCTCTGTAAATTTCCATCGTTCGCACCAGATAGGGCACATCGAAAACCGATCGTCTCATCTCGGAAATCCTGCATCATTTTGCTCCGGCTGGTAATTCGCACATCCATACCGGCGGTCGTGTAGGCTCCTCCCCGTAGGACTCGATATGTCCCATATTCAGGACTCGACGGGTTACGTTCGGATGCGTCTTTGTAATAAGACTCTTGGTACCAATCGGCGACCCATTCCATGACATTTCCGGCTCCGTCCATCACCCCGTATGGGCTTTTGTCAGACCCGAACGTCCCGACTGGAGCCGAAACGTCATAACCATCCTGCACCCTGGCCCAATTGGCTCCATTCTGCAATTCATGATTTCCCCAGGGCCACAGGCGACCATCCACCCCCCGCATCGCTTTTTCCCATTCTGCTTCGGTAGGCAGTCGTTTCCCCTTCCACTGACAATACTCCGATGCATCATCCCATGAAACGTAGACCGCTGGCTGGTTCGTCCCACGCATTCGGCCGATGCTCTTCGCGTAACGCGAGGGTGGGCCGGCCTTTCGATGACCGGTTGCAGTCACGAATTGCTGGTATTGATAATTCGTCACCTCATATCGATCGATGGAAAATGTGTCGAGATATATGGTGCGCTGAGGCTGCTCATCAAATCCTCCGTTGGTTGTGCCGCGAACAAACGGTCCAGCCGGTACTGTGATCATCTCTTCAGTGATAGGATTTTCCTCCTGCGGAGGGTCTAGAGTTACGTGAGGAGATTCAGCATTTTCAGCAGATTCTTCAAACGGGGTGAAGGTCGTCCCGCGAAGTATCCCCATAATAGGAAGGGCCGCGAATATCAGGACGACAAGAAGAAACGCAACTTTGAATTTGGTTTCAAGCATGTCGTGACACTGTATAGTTATGAGGCTGGGCCGCTTTCCCCAGAGTCCCCATCGCTCGCACATCGAATGCCTATCGTAATATCCGTGCGCCAATGCTTGGCGGCAAATCGCTTGGACAGTCTCGCATTGTGTTCTGTCTCCCGCCAAGACCCGCCACGAACGACTCGGAGATCCCCAGTATCCGGACCTTTTGGATCACGAAAGGGCGCTTTCTTATAATAGTTCTCATCGTAGGTGTCGTTAACCCATTCAGCCACATTCCCAGTCATGTCAAATAACCCATATGGGCTACGGCCTGCGTCGAATGAGCCGGGCGGCGCAAGATATTTGTAACCATCCTCGCTGCCGTCAACGTTTGCCGCCTTAGAAATGAATTTGTCTCCCCACGGATATTTTCTCCGTCCCTCACCACGTCCGGCTTTTTCCCATTCCGCCTCGCTCGGAAGCCGCTTGCCCGCCCACCGGCAATACGCAAATGCGTCATCCCAGGAGATGCTCATTGCGGCAAATTCGGGTTTCAGCAATTTTGACTGATCATCTTCGAAGACCTCAATTCTGGGCATGGGACGCTTCGTCATCTTGGCGAACCGTTCATATTCCTCCTGGGTCACTTCTTTTCGATCCATGTAGAATCCTTTTACGAATACCTGATGCTCTGGCGATTCGTCAGGATCGCCATCCTGACTGCCCATCGTAAAGGGACCTTCCGGAATCTGCACCATCTCCCGGCCTTCATCCCCCATTCTTGTCTTGTACATGGAATAATCATGCGTCGAGGTCATACTCTCGACCGGCCGGCTTTCAGTTTTGACCGAAAGCGCCAGCTGCTTCATCTGTTTTGCCTTATACGACTCATAGACCAGCATCGCGATCATGAGCACAAATGAGGCGAAGACGAAAATTATCGAACCCACAAGCACGCCTTTGTTTTCCATATTCGCTTACACTCTCCCTTAGTCGTACGACTAGCTCAAGGGATCCAGGGGATTCACCGTAACCCTCTTCGCCGCCCGCATGTCGAGCAACATCGAGATTTGTACGCCCAGAAATCCTCCCATGGCCGCCCCTGCGCCGGCACCGACCCAGATTCGTTCGCTTCCGGCGACAGCCCATGCCAGGAGTCCACCGAGCAGGGTCCCGACAAGAATGCTGATCAAGAATCGCCGTCCGCCGAGAAAGCCGATTATGCCGCCCAGCGCGAGGCCGACACAAATTGCGACGGGCATGAGACCGCCGCCCATGATGACCCCGATCAAGGAGCCTACGGTTCCCATGACCGCGAGTCCGAAGATAATATCGAATATCCTTCGAGGAGGCATTGAACGTGCCTACATACCTTGCAGAAACATGTCGTCGGGTTAGTTCGCCGCGCTGACAACCAGAGGCCCGAAGTCAATTTCGACGCCCGGACCCGCAATGATCGAGATGCCCCACGCTTTAGCAGCGGGGTCGTGCTGGTGAATCCGTTTGAAATCCTCGTAGACGTTGACCCGCTCTTCAAACCATTCCCCGACAGCTTTGGTTCCGCTTTGGACGACGATTTCGGATCCGCTGAACATGCCTCCCTCCGTCAGCGTTCCTTCCGGCTTTGTCGCGCTCCATACATATTTCGTGAACACAGGAATAAACAGGAGGTCGGTGTCGAGGGAGGCGTAAATCGCGGCAAGCGGTTCCGCGCCGGTCGCCGCCTTCTGAAGTCTCCACCGCCAGGTCAAGACCGGGTACGCCTTGGGATCCCAATCGATTTTTTTCTTCTTGATGCGTTGACCCGCATCCTTGGCCGACAAAAAATTGGCCCCGCCCTCCGTCTGGACTTTATAGGCATCCCGGCCCTTTGAGTGGCTACGTTGGCTTTCATGATCCCAGTTCGAAGGGAAGCCATCGGTTTCTTTCGCCTGAAAATCTTCCAGCACGAGCGTCGGCGTCGAGAGGGCGGCCCATGCACCGAACACTCCTGCCAGAGCCGCTACTCCCAGACCGAACACTCCTGCAATGATACGTGTACGAGTCATCATCTGTCCGGTCATCCTTTCGTCTTTGTCAGGCTTCCTGAGTCGGAACAGGGGTCAATGCCCGGCTGCGTTCTTCGATAAATTCTTCGCCAATCTCCGGCTGCTGCCCTCGCTGGCACATCCAGAACACGACAAACACCGAACCCCAGAACACGACCATGTTGAGCGTCACCATCTTTGCGGCAAACGCCAGATCAGGGGTAAAGGCCCATGGGGAAACGTCGGCCATTACCTCATGAACGTGCCATGCGAGCCGTCCCGATGATCGGATATATCCCATCAGCCCCATCACCCACGTAAATGCTCCTGCGAGCCCGAAGAGCACGACCATGCCGCGCACAGAAATCTTCCCCCATTGCACCGGGCCGTGAACAATGGATCCCTTGAGCATCGCGCGATTGATGAGGACGCTGCAGATGATAACCGTGAGCGTGGTGAATGCTTGCGGCGAGGAAAGACCGACCCGCAGATTCGCCGGCAGATAGAAACCATAGACGGACAACCACATCACGTTCAACAGGCCGACTGAAAAGAGCGTTCCAATGACGATATTTCCCGTTCGAACCCATGGAATCGTCATCGTCCGATTGGCACGTCGGTAATAGAGAAAACTCAACGTCGTAATCAAAATCATGATATTGATGGCGCCGTTCTTCGCTGACATGACACCATAATTACCCACCACCGGATGCTGTGCTCCCCCCATCGCCTTGACTTCGCTCCCCGACATGATGACCGTATGGGGCGTTAACCAAATAAAGAGGGCCAACGTCAGTGCGCCGAGCAAGAATTGATAATAGGGTTGATACCGCTCTCCGCCTTTAATGCGGGCCATGCTCTGCCAGATGTAATAGTTCACACCCAAGAGCAGCGCTCCGATCAAGAGGGCCTGCACAACAAAGAGCCACGTGAGCAGTCCGCCCATCATCGTCATACCCAAGCTCTGACGATAAGCATAGACCGATCGCATGAGCCAGTATCCGGCAATCGGCATCGGTAACAATGCACAGACTGTCACAAACAAAAAGATGTATCCCACCCAGTCGAAGTACGCCCGTTCACCTTCTGTCTTACTGGTGAAGAACCGGTAACAGGCATACGCCAATACCACCGCCCCACCCGACATGATGTCCGCGAGGAAGCGGTGAACGTTCAGCGGATTCCAGAGCGCCGAATGGAGTAGGTGCCAGCCATTTCCCAAGAACCTCCCCTGCGCATCGACACCGGCGGGAGCCATCATGAATGCCGCCCAGGAATTCGCCAGCAAGAGAAGCGCAGTGCCGAAGATATTGGTAAGAATTCCAATCGCCGCATGGATCCATTTCAAACCTGGCTCCGCCATGCGGTTCCAACTGTAATAGTAGAGGATGAGGAGAAATGCTTCCCCGTTGAATACGATTGCATAGGCCGGCATGAACGCTTTGAATGTTGCGCCCATATACGTCATGAAACTGGGATACAGCCAGATGAACATACAGAGCATCAGACTTCCCACCACCGCCGTCACCGACAGCGCAAGCAGCGCCACCTTTGCCAAGTCTCTGGCAAGCCCATCGTACCGAAGCGACAAAGCCGGCTTCTTCGTCATGAGTCCCAAAAATTCCAACAGCGCGCAAAACAGCGGCAACGCTAGCACAAATCCGGCAAAATACGTGTGCTGTTGCGTCACGAACCACACGAGGAGACGACTATCGAACAAACTGACACGCGGGTAGACGGTGTCCGAAGGTGAAGGGGCAGCCGGTCCTTGAGGAGAGCCTGGGGTTTTGAAATAGACATCGGTAGCGGGCTCAGCCGACACGACAGTTCCCACTCCAATACTTGCCGTGCCAATACTTATTACAACCGCACAGGCGAGCAGAAACTTCCTCACCCTCGTCCACGAACCAATTGGCGACATAGACTCAACCCTTCGATGCCGGAGCAACGACCGTCGTGCCGGCGTTTGCAGTTTTCCCAAGAATGCCCATGACGAAAGGACACCGGAGCAATGCTTCCGGTACGCTCCGCCCTTGTTCTTCTTCCACCTGACGCCGAAACCCCAGATAATATCCGTATAGAGCCATCAAGGCTCCGACCAAACCTCCGTTGAGTGTTGCGTACGAGGTCGACACACCCGGCTGTCTGAATAGAAATATCACCGTACCGGCTGTGACGATATAGTACGTCGATGCAAACGCAAGCCCGGGCCACCACCAATACTTCAGCAGTTCCTGCGGTTTGGTCTCAAACAGGCTTCGGATCCATGGCCGCTGGGGTCGACGCCCGCCGAAAAACGCGCACAACGCCACGGCCCCGCATAAGACTGTCACCGCAGCCAATTGCATCAGCACCGCCGCGCGATCGCCGTCTAGGAAATACCCCGAGACTGCCCCCGCGGCTCCGACGATGATGCCGGCACTCACCCACCGCCGCAATTCGGATGCTTGATTTCCCAACAGATTTCGTAAGGCCATGCCGTCGGGGAAGGTAGGAAATGGCCTTCCCAGCAGACCGATTCTTCTGACGTGACCGATTTCGAACGCGTCGCGCGCTACGGCGGTACAGGAAATGATGATCGCCATCATGGCGGGACCGTCCGGATGCTGCAGGTAGTCGTACCCCACGAGCCAGAGCAAGCCCAACACGAGCAGCGACAACTGGACGCCATAGACAAACCCGATCCAGCCCGCGATCCATGTCAACAACCTGTTTCCGTCTTCCCGCAATAGCTCGGGCCAAGACGTCCCCCGGCCGACCCGATACGCCGCCAATGCCGTCACACATGCGACCAAGCCACTCACTGCGAGCAATACGGCAGGCTCGTCAAGTGCCACGATGTGCTTGGCTGCGCGGTAGATTCCGAAGGCCACAAGTCCCGGGACGAACATCACCAGCCGCTTCCGTCTACGAACGGACTCTTCCGTGACGGCGAGACTGAGACTCGGGAGCACTCGCAGGGCCATCCGATGCAGCATCAATCTTCCTATGCGGTCTATTTCTTCGCCGCGCCCATGCCGAAGTAACGCGCTTTCACTTCTTCCATCAATGATGCGGTAATTCGAGCATGTCCCCGCTCGGCAGCTGTACGCTCCAACTCGATCTTCGCCATTGCGCGCACTGGCGCCGGCACATTCTCCAATCTGTGCTCGGCTTCGGAATCCCATTCGATTCGGGCGCCGCTGCGTGGTCGAAATAAGGCATCGTAGCTGACCACGCGCTCGTCTCTGGACCGTACATCTTGTTCGACCTCTTCTCGAAACAGCGAGGCGACATATGGTGGCAGCCGGTCGAGCCGGTGTAAGGCTTCATCGGTCCACATCAACCGATCGACCAAGCGATCGGTCTGACTCGGGGTCCTGTCAATGCCAACGCGCAATCCACAGCCGCGACACTCGCTTCGGATAAACCATTGCACAGAGCCTTCGTAGGTCCGCTCTTCAATCCCCTCGGTATGCATCCATCTCCCGCAACCGCACGTCAGCATGACAAGAGAGCTCTGTGAAGTTGGACCATCATGGTCATCTGCGATCAACCGATTTTCCCAGGGTAGAGGATGTAGAGCATCGTATAGGTAAAGCTGCCCGTCACAAAGAGCACGCAGTAGATGATCATCGTAAATGTTCCCAGCGCACGGTGGCGTCGCGCCCCGTTTGGCCAAATGCGCTGGATCGCCATCTCTACGGCAAACACCATCGCAACCAGCACAAGCAGCCCGAGGTAGACTTCCATTTTCCGCATGGAAAATCCCGACGCCGACACTCGCGAGAAAAACAGTGCCAGAACCGCAATGGCGACACACGTAAAGATAAGACTGACCTTCTTCCAGGACGTCTGCAAGCGCGACTCCCTCAAGGATCGCACGCCGTCGATGAACTGCTGCGAACGGAATCCCAGAACGATCATATATACCGCCATGACCAGTCCGATGATGACCAAGATGATATGGAACGTCAGCACAGGGATGAACACATAATCGTAGAGTGCCTGCGAGCCGCCGAATCCTTCTTTGCCTTCGACCGCCAGAACGCCGAGCTGTCGAAACAGGTAGTATGCGACGAAGAAGGCCAGCATGGAGACCATCCCTCCGAACATCAACCAATGATGGGCATCAGCTTGACGTTTGCGGGCTTGTACCCAGCCGATGACGAACAATCCGGTGAACAGCGTGGCCATAAGTTGGCTCAGATCTGCTCCGATGGTGGCATGAGTGCCGAGAAATCCTGGATCGCGTAACCATTCCATTAATCGTTATCCGTTCAGTTTGAGGCCTTGAACTACGGCGGTACGTTCGACTTCTTCGACGGATGCAAATCCTGCGGCCTGCATCCACTGCATCGCGTCGGACGTCTGGTAACATGCGCCCCGCTGTGTATTGATCAGAATATGCACCGCAAATGCTGTCGTCCAAGCCGGACCAGTACTCGATTCATCGAGAAATCGGTCCTTGATGAGCAGACGCCCGTTCGGCAACAGATGGTCGTACACCTTCTTGACAAGTGCCGCATTCGTCGCAAAATCTTGATAATGAAGGATATCCGACATCAACGCGAGATCATATGGCCCGCCCAGCCGATCATGGTTGAAATTTCCTGCCAGCAACGAAATACGGGAATCGAGTCCCGCTTCCTTGACAGTCTTTTCAGTCAACCGCAAAGTCGGCGCGAGATCGAATACGGTCGCCGTGATTGTTGGGTAGACCTGACAAAAGGCGATGGCATTGGTTCCGGCTCCTCCCCCCAAATCCAGCATGCGCAGAGCGCCTTTGAGTTGGAGTCGCCGTGCAAAATCTGGCCCGCTCTGTTGACCAATGCGGTGAAGAACGGCCAGCACATTGCCGCCCAGTTCGGGATCGGTTTCAAAGACATGCCGGTCCACCGATCGTTCGCCGGATCGGATGGTCTCCGCGAGCTTCCCCCAATTATTCCATTCAGCATCATGAAGTTGCAGCAGATGTCCTATAAATTGAGGGGACTGTCGAACGAGGTGTTTCTCGGCCGTTGAGGAATTTTCGTATGCCTCTCCTGTTTTAGTCAGTAACCTCATCGCGACCAGCGCATTGAGTAAGAGACGAAGGGCCTGCTCATCGGCCGTGATTCGAGTCGCGATCTCCGCTGATAGTCGCGGTTTTCCCGCCAGCGAGGAAAAGACGTCGAGTTGAACTGCGGTCAGAAGGATTTTGGTCTCCCAGTAGTAACCAAGCTGGAAGATTTCTGCGAGCGAAAGTTCTCGTGCCACACCCAACCCTTCACTGTAGATAGTTGGTGGAAATTCAAATCTTACCGAGGTTGGAAAGAGAAAGGCAAGGATGCGCGACGCGCGCAGTACGAAACAGAACGGGCAGCGGACGTTCCGCTGCCCGTTGACACACCTCAGGAAGTGACGGGGATGCTTACTTGATTTCGGCCTTTAGATTGGCCGTGGCGCCATCTGCCACTTCTACTTCAAACTCGACCTTCTTGCCCTTCGCAGCGAACGGATGCCAGGCTACCACCTTGTGCTTTCCGGGCGGCACATCCTTGATCTCGAAGGAACCGTCTTCCTTGACCACTGCAAAGTGCGGATTCGAGACCGGAAGGAAGAAGGACTGCATGAACTCGTGCTGATCGCACTGCAAACGGTAGTAGCCGTCCTTCTCGGCTCCGCCACGGAACGTCACGGGCTTGTCCAGCTTGTCTCCCTTTTTGGCCAAACCGATGTTGAAGCCCGTTGCGGACGTTGATCCCTTCACCGTAAAGCTGTGCGGATTGTGCAAGACGCCTTGGACGGACTTGGGATCGTCGGGATCCGCATCCAAATTTTCGACGTGGAAATTCTTGGTGTTGACCACGACGCCGGCGAACGGCAGGAACTCGCAGAACTCCGCGGTGACATCGGTTCCCTTGTATCCGTCGACGAATGCCTTGTCTTCAATGTCAACGACCGCAACGACGGCGTTCTTCAATCCGCCATCCTTGCCGACTTCGATGGTCTTGAGGAACCGCTTGTCTCCGTCGACCAACTCCTTGTGAGGATTCTTCGGACAGAATTTTGGATTTGGAAACTTGGCAAACGAAAATTCCTTCTGCTCGCTCTTCCCGCCATACGTCACTTTCCCTGAAATGGTGCCTCCGGCAAACACCGTGAGAGGTGCCGCAACGAATGCGACAGCTGCCACTCCTAATACGACTGGTAACGCACTCTTCATTGTACTGCCTCCTTGTGATTAACAGACCACCATGATGGCTCGCATATTCCCATTCATCAACCGGCATGTGAGAGGAAAGAAGGGGATAGAATCCCTGTAGTATTCCATCGACGACATGCTTAACGAGGCCGGTGTGGGACCGAGCATATATATAGAATCTTATCGTACTCTGTCAATGTTAAAAAAGTGCAGCCACCTCTAGAATAATTATTTGGATCCGGTCATGGTGTGGTGAAGGAATGCGCCAGCCGCCGTCGCACTCACTGCCTCGTTTGAATCGTGAAGCGCGTCCTTAAGTAGCGGAAGAATATCGCGATTCCCGACGTGGCCCATCGATCGAAGCGCAACAATTTTCGGTCCTGGAAGAGGATCGGAGGCGAGATTAGCCAACACCCCGACCGCCCCGCCTGCATTTTCTCCATTGGCTTTTCCCAGTGCAAAGGCAGCGGATGACCGGGCCGCCGGATCATTAGCTTGGGCTAAATCCCGAACAGAATGAGCGACCGAACCATACGGCTGGCCGAGTTGCAAGAGCGCAGCGACCGCCGCCGCCCTGACACTGAACGCCTTATCGGAAAGCGACCCTGATATCGCGGCGACCGATTCTTTGTCCCCAAGATCGGCGAGCGCGGCAGCTGCTGATTCTCTGACGGCTGGGATAGGATCTTTCAGCAAATGCTCGATAGCCTTTCGATGTTCACTCCGACGTAGGTGTCCGAGTCCTCTGGCTGCCGCGGCACGGACGGATGGTTGTTTGTACGTGAGGAGTTCCGCCATCATGGAAGTCCCGCGCTGATCTCGAAGATCCGCAATCGTGCGGATCGCCTCAGCCTGATCCTCGGGATTCGGCGCCCCCATCGCGTTGCGGAGCGGCTCCCACGCGTTGGGGCGGCCGAGCCTCATCAGAGCTCCATACGCCGCGATGCGCACCGTGGCGAGTTCGTCCTTCGTCGCCGCTTCGATGAGCGGAATGACGGATTGATCGCCGGACTTTCCCAGAACTTTCACCACACGAGCCTTCACCAATCCCGCCTGATCGTCAACGGCAGTTCGGAGTCTCTTTGAGCGGAGACCGGCCTCCAAACGACCGAGACCTTCCACGGCCAGAACCCGAACCGGCCCGGAACCATCGCTCAGGCCGTCTTCGAAATACGGAACCATCTTGTCCGAATTGATTTCCTTGAGGGCAGTATACGCGGCTCCGCGCATTTGATCCCGCATGTCCTTCGTCAAGACGAGGATGAGACTCAGAGCGATTTCGTTCAGAAGAGGCTGCTCTTCACGCCTCTGAGACATTTCAAGCTTGTCATACTCTTCCAACGCTTCTTTGGGCTTCCCAGTTTTCACCAGAAGACGGACCTTCAAACGTTGGGCCTCCGGCATCATCGCGCGGCTGGATTCCAACTTGGAAAGCTCTTCCAGAGCATGTTGATACTCTTGCTTCTCGTACAACCCCTGAATGTCTTTCAAAATCTTGGGCTGATCCGCGGCGATCACGGGTAACGAAAGCACCATTGCTATACAGGAGCACCCCGCAACCAGGCCGATAGCAGGGATATATCGTCTCAGTCTGAGCATGGCGGAAATCCTTTTAGCTCGCATGCTGTACCGGGGCCGTGAGCGTTCGCTTCCGGTATCCGGGAGGCTCATCAAAATAATATGATGGTTGCGGGGAGAATTTGATGCGCTCGTACTCGAAAGACCACGCTCGGCTCTGACTGACCAGCTTCAACACCGTGCCTGTTTCCCGATCCACCCATTCATAGTACCGATCGATCCGGCCGCGATGGTCGGTTTCCACGTCAAAAAGCTGGGCGCTTCGACCGGCGGAGCTTCCTTCCCCAATGAGTGACCGCTGTCGCTCACCAGGCAACGACGCGCGAATTGGAAGAAGATCATCGGGGTCCAACGGAGTAATGAGAAGTTCTTTTTGTTGCGCCAGAAGATACCATGCCTCGCCACGATCGAGACGAATGATTTCGATCGCTGCATAGCCGTGGGCGGTTCTGATCGCATACTTATACTCCAGCCGCAATTGCTCCGGCTTGACGAAGATCTGCGCAACGTACTTCCTTCCATTCACGTGTTTGACGATGGTGCCGGAAAATTGCAGGGCGTCGGCCGCCGGCTCATTTGCGGAAACCGCGCCCGATGCCCATCCACACCAGAGAATGAAGCAGAGACAGGATATCCACCAACCGCCGCTCCACTGGAAACGAGAATGGAGATTCAGACTAGTCATGAGTTCATGATCAGATAAGGCCGTTTCGGGGAGAGAGGAAGGCACCCGATGGTCATCGTCCAGCTATCGCTGGCGTTCGACGAAAGGATCAATCTCGACGGAATACCCCAGCGTATCCGGTCCAAAACGGGGATTTTCCACGACCCGATAAGCCGACCTGTGGCCTTTGGGCGCCGGGAGACTGATTCGCTCGGTAAGCTTTCCGTTATCTTTGACCGTCACTATTTTCGTGACGCCCGGGCCGGTCTGCGGATGCCAGACGACTAGTTGATACGTGCCGGCAGGAATCCGGTCTATCATGAAATGCCCGTTTCCATCGGTCAACGCATAGTAAGGATTGTTGACCGCCATCGCCCAACTTTCCATGTAGGCATGGAAACCGCATTGCATGTAGAAAGTTCGCCGGCCCTTGTTCAAGTAGATCGGCCCGACAAGGGATTTCCCGGGAGCATGGTTGTGAATGGCATGGAGATCGCCTCGATTGTGCTGTTGGTTCATGACAAGTGGGGTGTTGAAGAGGACGCGCGCCCCCGCCTCGGGTGAAGTTTCATAACCCTGGATGTCATGCATGACGGGGTCCATGTTAATGACCTCCACGGCATGCCCGTTTCGCACGACCGTCATGAAGGGTTGGAACATGCAATCGCGGGCCTCGATCAAGGGAACCGAGACTTCAAAAGGCTTACCAGCCTCTACTCCCTCCAACAAGACAATCGCATCCTTAAGGCCGGCTTGCGGGCCAACCACGAAATCATGAAGGAGCCGCCATCCTTGTCCGTTGGAAATTCGTCCACAGTAGGCCGGATCAGGAAAGGTGATGAGGTTGAAGCCCTTTGGTTCCGGGACCATGCCTTCCAGCGAAACCGTGCCTTCAAGCCTCCCCCCTGCTGGCACATCGATGACATCGTAGGACCAGACGAGATTGACCCAGCTTCCGTGACACAACCCTACCAATAGGACGGCCAGAATAGACAAACGCATAAAAAATCACCCGTCAACGGATTATGGTTGTTGGAGTTCCAGGGTCGGTCTGATGTCGACGGTCTTGCCGAGCGACTCCAGTCCGTAATGCGGGTTCTCTTCGATCTCGTGAGCGCTCCGACGCCCTTTCGGCGACTCGAAGAGGAAATCAGCCCGGACGGAACCTTTCGCACCCACGGTTATCTTCTTCTCGATGGTGGTGCCGACACCGGGGTGCCAAGCTACCAGGGTATACTCTCCCGGCGGAACGTCGGTAAGCGAGAAACTCCCGTCGGGACCGGTCAACTGGTAATAGGGATTCTCAACAGCCAACCCCCAACTTTCCATGTACGCATGGAATCCGCACTGCATGACAAAAAACTTCCGTCCCTTCGTCATATGGATGACTTCCTTGACCGGCTGACCGGCCAGATGCTCGTGACTGTCGGCACCAACATTCCTCTTGTGATGGGGATTCATGGGCAGAGGCGTGTTAAACAGCACCCGTGGTCCCAGATTTGATGTTTCATACGCCTGGATATCGTGCATGACCGGATCCATATTCATGATCACGACTTCTTCGCGGTCACGAACTATGGTCACAAAAGGCAGAAATCGACAGTCCCGCGCCTCAATGGTTTGAGGAGCGAATTGAAAAGGCTTTCCTGATTTGACATCCGCCAGCCAGACGACCGTATCTTTTAATCCGCCTCCCCCTGCCACTTCGAATTCCTTCAGGATGCGCCAGCCGGTGCCAGTGGAGATCCGGCCGCAATACACTGGATCGGGAAACGTGATCAGATTGAATCCTTTGGGAATCGGCTTGCCGTCGGTGATCGACACCTTTCCGGTGATAGTTCCCCCGTCCCCGACCGGCATCTCCTCATAGGCAGACGCCAATGCGCCGGTACCGAAGACGATCAAACACCACGTAAGTACGACCAATGCGCTTCTCATTCCATCCTCCTTACAACACGTACGATAAATATCCGAATAAAGACTATTTCGCCATGGTACCAAAAGCTTCCTCAAAGCAAAAGGGGGAAGCCTGACGGCTTCCCCCTTCCTGCTATCCACGACTCCGCATCCGCGGAGTTTGTCAGAAACTATTTTGCAGCAACTGGGATAACGTGCGCTGCTTCTTCCAACGACGCGCTCTTCATTCCGGCACCGGCTCCGGAGAGCGGCAACAACCGCTGATCGCCTGACGGCAATACACGGAGGTAGCCCCATTGCCCGGACTGAGAATACGGCAATCGCTGGTTGCTGTACACATAGTCGCCCGGCAACCGATAGGGTCCACCGGCCGACGACACAAAGGCATCCAGCACTTCCGAGCCGGAGAATTCGACCACGCTGATTTGATCGGCTCCGCGCATGAACGGCTCGATCGGCCATTCGTGCTTCTCAACGCTGAACATGCCGTTCTGCTCGTTATTGGCTCCGATCACGTGGATCCGCACGGGATCACCCGCATGCGTCTCGATGATGGGCGTCGCCGGATCTTCAGGCTTATCGGCCTTACAAGGCTGGAAGACTTTGCCCAGCGAGCATCCCTGCTCTTCACGATACTTGTAGGGTTCTGACCGATAATTGACGCCGGTCAAACCCGCCACGTTTTGTACATAGGGCATGAAGCTTGTGCCGATGATGTTGTCTTCGTCCTGGAAGAACAACGCCACGTCCCGATAGTTGGCCCGGGTTTCGTTCCCCGGCACCGACCGATCGATGATGACGTCGGCGGCCCATGCATTCTTATTGGTCAAATCGGCACCCGTTTTCGGATCCCGATACTTTGAACCCTTCGGACCGACAACAACCGCACCGAACAATCCATTCCGCGGGTTGGTCATGACGTTGCCCCAGTCCCACACCAGTGACGTGGTCTCGCCGTTGAACGGATCCGCATAATATGTGTAGGTCCGTTCGGCTCCCGGTGCGATCGTCTGGTCACCAGGGTTATTGCCGATGTTGGCGCCCATTGAATCCTTCGGATCGAACGCCAATCCGATGGCCGAGAAAGACGCCTTGCTCTCTTTCATTTTATTTTTCAGATTCACCTTCACGCAATCGCCGGTATTGACGCGCAGCGTGAGCGGCATGGGCTGTGATCCGCCTGAAACCTTGGCCACGTCCTCTTCCAGAGCGTAAACCTTGGCTTCCGGATTTGTGATCTGTATCTTGCGCTCGAAGTCCACTTCAATGGCTTCAGGCGCCTTCGAATTGAACGTCATGGCAGGATAATCCATCGCTACCACGTTGAAGCTCTTTACCGGAGCATCCGCCGGACAGACCGGCAAGGCCTTCGGAATCTCACCCTTGACGGAGAAACCAGCCGGCAGTTTCTTCAAATCCGACTGTTCCTTGTCGTAGACCCGAATGATGCCCCAGCCGCCTTCTGAAAATTTCGAAGACCGGCCATTGAAGTGGATGTAGTCTCCGGCTAAATGCCGAGGCCCCCCCGCTTCAGGCACCACGAGATCGTACCGCTCGGCGATTCCGATATGGATCGAGTTTTTCCGGTTGGCATCTGGCGCATACCGCTCGGACCAGAACGTATGACCGGCCAATGTCCAGGTCATGGTTTCATTCATCAGCGTGTGCAACAGACGGAATACCATCGTGTCCCCGGTATACGCTCTCAAGAGCGGCGTATACGGATCGCCGTGTATCTGGCTGTTGAAGGCCTGCGACACATCCGGATTGGTCGCCAACCGTTGGGCGATTGGTCCGGCCCTAAAATTCAGACCGCTGCCCGTGGTATGGGTTCCGCCGTTCAGGAACGGCATCGGGGTCATATACAACTTCTCCGGCATCATGAACGAGACAGTCTTGCCCGCCTCGAGCGCCACCTCAACCGGTTGACCGGGTGGATTTCCCGCCGTGACGATATTGACGGTGTGCGGCACGGTATCGTGCACCTGAACCATCAATTCACGGAAGCTGTTATTGACTCCATGCCCCACAGGCTCATTGGTATGAATGTCCGCGATCGGACCGCTCCACACGAGCTTCCCGGTCTTCGGATCGTGATACGTTGATCCGACTGGCTCGGCAATGAACGTACCGAATCCGCCGTGCGGCCATGTGGTGGCGCCAAATGCATGGTCATGCCAGAACACGGTTCCCACGTCGGCATCGACCCAGAACCGTTGACGAACGAACTCGACCGTCACGATATCGTTAGCCGGGTGATCGTTCTTCAACTTGTTGGCCAGGGTCAGCGTATTTCCGCTGATAGCCTTGATGCGGGATATTTCGTTGCCCTTCACGTTGTCGGCACCTACGAGAATCAGAGTGCCCACGTGATACTGCTTGGCGTTTTTCACCGTGAGGCTGGTCGCGCCCTTCTTGGCAGGGGCCGTCAACGCGGTGTTCATCGGGACCGGAAGTCCCTTCTTGTTCTTCTTGTCCAGCATCGTGAACGGCCGGACCGACTGCTCGTACGAGAAGCCGGTGATCACACCGTCGGATGCCTGGTTGTCGAACTGGAGGAAATGCCAGTGGGTGTTGATCTTGGATGACTGGAAGTTCGTGTAGTCATCGTCATCCCACTCGCTGGTCAGAGTCCAATCGACACAATCATAGATATTGCCGCGAACGACCAACGGATACTTGAGGTCGTCGTTGGCCCGGATTGCTGCTTCCTCCTCATGGAGAACATAGATCAGGCCGTTCGGGTCGACCACCGGGGGTTCCTTACCCTGGGCCTTGGCAATCTTGATCGGCAGCTTGATGAAATGGACGTTATAATTCTTCCGTCCTGCATTGACCGGGCAAAGACTCCAGTTTCCCTGTTCACCAGGCTTTGCCTGATCGACGCTCTCTTCACCGTTCTCGTCACGACGAATCATTTCCAGCCACGGCGCGCCGACGTGGTTTGGTGAGAACATCACCCGCTTCCCGAAGTGCGGAGTTAAGTGCGGCCACGCGACTTTTCCGGTCAGCGGTTCGAACATGATCGGGTGCCGCTTGCCCGGATGTGAAGACTTATACTTGGGATTGTCGATTGTGCTCTCAGGTTCACTCAATGCCACAGTGCCCTTCCAGGCCCAATCCAGCACAGTCGCGTCATAAGAGACAATCTGTCCCTTCTCATCGTCCTTGTGTCCTGGCTTACCCATAGTCGGAAGTTGCATCTCGACCCAATCCTTAATGCTGATCACGGCCGGATTGCTCTTCCAATTGCTCTTTCCCTTTTCCACGATCTTAAACTGCGTACCGAACCAGTCGACCGTCTGTCCAATCAATTTATCTGACGAGATCGGGGTCTTGATGCGGCCCTTGCGATCCGGTAATTCCCGCAGATCCGGCATCACATCGTTCCGCATATCACCCTGTTGCAGCGTGTTGTATACGCGCCAGTATCCCCACATTCCCGCCACGTAATGGTGCGCGACGTGACAGTGGAAGAGAAAGTCGCCGGCGAGTTGCTGACACAAACCGGATCCACATTCCGTTTCGAGATCGAGGGCTTCGGATGGACCGATGACTTCGACGTCGACACGGTCGGTTTTCGCGCGGATGACCGGATACTTGACCGGGCCGTTGGCGCTGGTGGCCCAAAGATTCATGTCATCGATTGCCCGTGGGCTCCGCGGCCACCGGATCGTGCCGCCATGTGGATGGTGACTGTGGAAAACTTCTGACCCGCCGTGGACGAGACGGAACTTGGCGGGATCGCCCATGTAAGAACGTGGAATGGTCGGGGACGGATCGCCGAAGGTATAGGAGCTGTAGCCCATCGACTCGTCTTCGAAACCGAAGTATTCGTGCTGCACGTGCATGTTATTGATGCCAAACGGTTCGCTACGATAATTGATCGCCCGACCGCCCGGCCGATATGCGTCCGTTAAAGGGTCGCGCTGAGGCAGGAAGTCACCCTTCTTATTGAGCGGACGGAACGCTTCGTCACCGACTTCATGGTAGATGAGCACAAACTCGCGGAAATCCGGACCAGTCCCGTTCTTAATGATCGTCTGCCAGCCGCTCGAGGCCGGAGCGGGATCACCGGCTCCCAGCGGTTCGAGATAGCTGGAACCGCGCGGTTCGACGACAAACGCTCCGAAAAGCCCCATAACGGTCAATTCGCGGTCGTTGGCAAACGTGTGAAACTGACGGACCCCTTCCTGAGTCGACGGATGAATGTACCACTCGAATTCACCCGCTTTATCCTTGGCGACAATGGTGTCTGGATTCGTCGTCGTAGCCGACGCTCCCGACGCGCTCACCACCATAGAGGACCCATGGATATGAAGGCTGACATCTTCTCCGCCTTCGAGCTTGTTACTGAGCTTGATCTTCACGCAGTCGCCCTGGTTCCCACGGATCACGAGGGGCTGAATCCACTGGGCCTGCACACCGGGCAGAACCGCGCCCGGATCGTGCCCCTCTTTGTCACGTCCATCCTTATTTTTCGTTTCTTCCTCGCGGACCTTGTCGAGATTCTCATCGAGGACGTACATGTAGCCGGGATAGAAGTCCAACCACTGATTGAGAGTGATTTCGACGTTGATCGCCGAGACGTTGTACTGCTTCACGGGGGCGGTGGCGGGACACTTGCCTCCGCCGTTCATGGCGACCGGCTCAACGCGGGGATCGGATACCAGCAACATGTCCTGTCCACCCGCTCCGTATTGATGCATCATAGAGGAGGTGTTGTACATGCCGGTGTTTACGCCCTGCACCTGCGGGTCATGAGCCATATGCTCCATGACGCGCTGATGATGCTGGTCCACCCTTGCCGCGCGGTCGGCGCGGCCTTCCATCGAATCCTCGACGATGGTTTGCCCCTTGAGCTGCTCCGCCCAAGCGGGGAGCTGCTGATTCAGCGCGACGTGGGACGATGGATCCTCGGCGGATGCGAGCGGAGCCCAGAGCAGGGCCGCAGCCGCTATTGCGCCGAGCATGGGGGTGTTACTCAAAACCCCTGATTTGTGACTCAACAACATGGACTGGCCTCCTTGGTGTTAATGACTACCTTTCGCTGAACTACTATGGAAGAATTCGATCAACTCCATTTCGACAATCTTCTTCGACAATCTTCGCGACAATCGTGACAGTATCGTTAGGAAATGCGAAAGATACTGAACTTGCTAACCTCTGTCAACCCCTGTGTTTTTTGGGAAAATTTCAAATCGGATCCGATATCTGTTCGCCATTTTCTCGAAATATCGCTGGGCCTTTTGCCCCATGCGCGAGTGATGACGACAATCGTAACGTTCTCTCGAACCGGCTGTTTATGAGATAATCCAACTATGCTCCTCAAGCGGTGGTTAGTCGGTGATCCCATCAAGACGGCGCAAGCCGCCGATGAACGACTCACGAAGACCCTAGCCCTCCCGGTTTTCTCATCGAATGCAATCTCCTCCGTAGCTTATGCAACCGAGGAAATTCTCCTCGTGCTGACACTCGCCGGTACCGCGGCGATTATCTGGTCTATCCCAGTCAGCCTCGCAATTCTGTTTCTAATTCTGGTCCTCACCATCTCGTATCGTCAGATCATCCATGAATATCCGGAGGGGGGCGGAGCCTATCTGGTAGCACGCACCAATCTTGGGGAAGTACCGGCTCTGGTCGCGGCTGCGGCACTCATGATCGATTATGTCCTCACCGTGGCGGTCAGTGTGGCGGCCGGGGTGGCGGCGCTGACGTCGGCGGTCCCCGATTTATTTCAGCACCGGGGAACCATGGGTCTCGTCGCGATCCTATTCATCGTGGTGATGAACTTGCGAGGTATGCGCGAGTCAGGAAAGTTTTTTGCTATTCCCACATATTTCGCGATCGGCATGTTGGGCGTCATGGTGGCGAGCGGTACAATTCTATCGCTATTAGCTCCGGACACTGACTCGGCGGCACGATCCCTCAGCGGGGCAGGCACGCACTTGGAGGGCCTGACGCTATTTCTCATCTTGCGCTCTTTCGCGGCTGGTTGCTCTGCCGTGACCGGCATGGAGGTCATTTCAAACGGAATCAAATCATTTCGGCATCCGGAATCTCGGAATGCCGCCGCTACCATGCTATGGATGTCCGCCATCCTTGCTTCGCTGTTCGCGGGAATCAGCTGGATGGCCTATCACTATGGCATTCTTCCAAAGGTAGACGAGACCGTCATGTCGCAATTGGCCCGCCTAACGTTTGGAACAGGCCTGACCTACTACATCGTCCAACTTGCCACGATGATGCTCCTGGTCCTGGCCGCCAATAGCGCGTTCGCGGGATTTCCACAATTGGCATCCATTCTGGCTCGGGACGGATTCATGCCTCATCAAATGGCCACCTTTGGTGACCGCCTTGTGTTTTCCAACGGCATCATCATCCTTGGCCTGTTCGCGGGCATGCTGCTCTTTCTCTTCGAAGGCGACACTCATGCCCTAATCCCCTTGTATGCCATCGGCGTGTTCGTCTCGTTTACCCTCTCTCAGGCCGGCATGGTCAAACGGTGGCTGGTCAAGAAGGGCCTGCGTTGGCGTTACAAATTGGCGGTGAACGGTGTCGGTGCGGTGACCACCGGCATCGCAACCGTCATCATCGCCAGCACGAAGTTTGTTCAAGGAGCTTGGATCGTATTTCTGTTGGTGGCGCTATTGATCTTCATGTTCAGAGGTATCCGATCCCACTACAAGGCCGTTTCCGAGCAGGTGTCCTTATCACGCGATAGCCGCCCTCCTCGTCCACGCCGAAACATCGTCATTATTCCCATCGGAGCCGTGAATCGGGCCGTGGTGCGGGCTGTCGATTACGCGCGGAGCCATGGAGGCGAGGTCAAGGCGGTCCTCATCGACGTCGACAAGGAAGAGACCGCGCTCGTCGAAATCAAATGGGCTCAATGGGGATGTGGCGTTCCGCTGATTGTGCTTCCCTCTCCCTATCGGTCGATCCTACGGGCGTTGTTGGGTTACATCGAAGAACAACGCCAGAAAGATCCCGAATGTTGGATTACCGTCGTGATCCCTGAAATCCTCCCCGCGCAATGGTGGCAAAACATCTTGCATAATCAACGTGCACTGATGCTCAAAGCCGCACTGTTATTCAAGGACCGGGTCGTCCTGACGGACGTTCCCTTCCATTTGACGAGGTGAACCGTGAACCAATCTCAAAACTCGGTCGGCCGGTCCCTTCGGCGGTTTCTTCCGTTCCTGGCCGGTCTGTCGGTAACGATCGGTCTGGCAGCACCGGTCTTTGCCTTCAAGATTTCCGAACCCCGGGAAGGTGCCGCGCTGAAATCCGGACAGACCGTCACCGCTCACGTAGATTTGGGCAACGACATCGGCATCGTGAAAGTCAGGTACTATTGGTATGGCGAACAGGATGACACTCTCGTGGAACAGGACGACGCGACCGCGACAGGATCAATTATCGCCCCGGTCGCTCTCGTCGGGAAATCCGATCACGACCCGGCATTCGGAGGCCCGCTCGCGGTACCGAAGGATGGGATCGGTCCGATGCGACTGCTGGCCGTGGCCGAAATATCCAGGGGACGGCTGGGGACGCGCTCCGTCTTCGACGAGATCGTCGTGAACGTGGAACCGCAAGGCGAGATGACCGCCATCGATTTCGAAACCGATAAACCCCTGCAGCTCGGGCGCTCGGGGCAATCCTCGGCGTTCGGGCACGTCGATTCGATGGGCAAGATTTTCGAGTTGCCGGTCGTTGCCGACTTTTCTGATGGAGTCACCAGGCGTATTAGCGCTCCATCGACCGGCACATCCTATCAATCGTCCAACGAGAATGTGCTGAAGATCGTTGGCGGAGGTATGCTTCAAATCGTCGGCAATGGGAAAACCACTCTTACGGTTTCAAATCGCGGCCGACAATCTCAGCTGGATGTTGATGTCAACGTGAATGAGGAACCGAACGAACCGCCGGTCGCCGATGCCGGCTCGAATAAGACGGTCAAGGCCGGCACAAAAGTAAAACTCAACGGTCTCAAGAGTCACGACGCCGAAGGTGAGGCGCTCTACTACGCATGGAGCCAGGTGCGTGGCAGTAAAGTGCCCCTGCTCGACGTCAACGGACCCGAAGCAACGTTTCAGGCCCCTCAGGTATCAGAGGCACGCATCTATCGGTTCAAACTCCGCGTTACCGATAAGAAGGGTGCGGACTCGATGCCGGCATTTGTCGAGGTGACCGTCGAACCCTAATTCACGATTGCAAACACAGTGGTGAATTTTCCCCAATTGATCGATCAGAGAACTTCTCCCGGTTAGCCTGAAATCTACACACTGTGCAGGTGGGACAGCCCATAATTTCTACGCGCCGCTCGGAGCGCCTTGACGTGTCGGCGAAACGCGGGACCAAACCTCGAAGCCATCACCTGTTCGCGGTGAGGGGCGATGCCACACTCCGCCTCGCCGATGGCATCTTCAAGTTGTCGGACCAGCCGTACCCCGGAGCCGGTAAGCCATTTCAGGCGGCGGCCAGCATACCGTAGATCTTCCAGGGAATACCGAACCGACTCGATCTCTTCCAGGCAACGGAAGCGCGCCCGAACCAAGTCGCTGGCAGTCAATCCGGCTTGTTTCCATCCCCTCCGTCCGCCATGGGTCATCGCCCACGACGAGAGCCGTTCAAACAGTATTGCTCCCATCGTGAAGGTGAACGCGGCGTGCAGAATGCCTCGAATCGGTCTGAGACTGCGACGCCAGGGCGAATAGAAGATCTGCTGATTCCGGTCTCCGCCGTACAGGACGTGTTTACGCAACAGCAGGTTGAGATGATGGTGGCTGTTTTCGTGAATCAGATCATCGATGAGATCGAGATTCCCGCGATGAAAACAATTGATGAACGAAAGACCCGGGCGGTGCCGATAGCTGAAACTCACGACTCCTCTGGCGTTGAGCGGAATGATGTGGGATGTCAGCAATTTCAGTAGACCATATCCTTCCGGCCAAGCCTTCTCAATCGTCTGCCACGCTCTCGTCACTCGGGCCCGCTGGTTCGGCGAGGTCGGCACAACCGACTGAGGCTCCCGGTTTTTTCCATACCGCAATGTCGAGCCCACCCGAGGAGTAGCTGAACGTCGACCGAGCTTCTGCTGTTTCCGCCTTGCCCAATGCCATTTGAGAATCGATCCCTCCATCGCGCAAAGGACATAACGCTTCGTTGCATGAAGAATGATTCCCTTGTGGTTGATCTCCAGCGATACTCGCGCCGATGGTCCAATGGATTTTCTCACTGCCGCCGGAGCGACAAATTCATCCCCGTCAATGCCGGTGGGAAAAATAAACGGCTCTTCGCCGCGTTCGAACTGTTGTTCGAGCGTCCCAACGAATTGATATGGCTTCTCCGATCGACCGCTCCAGGCAATGGCACGTTGCGGGTCAAGGAGGACCGCCTCTTGATTGAGTTCGCGCGCGAGCCGCATGCACAGCCATTCGAGTCTCGAGGCGAGTCCTGTTGCCTGTGCGCGTCCGTGCGGAAACAGCTCGTCAAGATAGCTGTTTTCGAAAAACTTCCCTTCACACTCGGCATAGCATTGCTCTGCGAATGACCGCCGGTCCCGTTCGCCGGTGAATTGCTGGAGCAAATCGATGAAGTACACAAGATCATTCATCGTCTCGATCCATCCCACCACCCTCCAGTGCGAATAGCACGTGTCGCTGAATCCCAACGCCACATACCGGAAGAGAGACGTCGGGACCTCATATCTCCGGGCATACCCGGAATAGCTCCTCTCAAGATCCCGGCAAAGATCCAGGAGAAGGGATTTCATCGATTGTTGGAACTCGTGACCAAGGCGAGTGACGAGCGAAGAGGCGCATAATTGGGTCATGCGGCGTCTTCCTGAACAGGTGTACCACTGTCTACAACCGTTAGGTGAGCTGCCAGCAAATCAGGAGGGTTTCTTCGGCATGTATCCGCGCGCATCCAGTCCGATTGCTTGAGCATGATCCTGAAAATGGCGAGCCAATGCGGCTCTGATCACCTGTTCGATCGGGGGCTTGGAACCGACCGAGACAGTAAAAGGGAGTTCATCCATCCACAGCACATGTCCTTCTTTATCGAGGAGATACAAGTGAAGCCTGCGGAGTTCCTCCGCTCGCCACCCCCAATCGCTCGGATGAGAGGGCAATTTCGTGACGCGTCCGAAGAGCACGGCATCGACCGCCATCTCGCGTGAGATATTTTGGGCGATCGTGGGGCGATTGGCTTCATCGTCCAGAGCCAGCACCGACTCTCGTACGTGCTTGGCACATGGGATCACTGTCAAGGTCGTATGATCTGAAATGACCTGGGTGAACCGCGAGGACATGTCAGCGTCACCGTCCACGGGAAGTATCGACAGGCGCCTCAACACTGGACCCGGGGCAATTGCCATTGATTCGTTCGATACCCATGTTCGCTCGAACGGCGCAAACCATACATGGCCTGTTCTCGTCGAATCGGCGCCAACAGCCGCCACCCACGCAGTGGCAAGACACCCGTACTGAGCCATACTCAACATCACGAAACAGGCATGCAACAGGACTTTCATAAGTTATCGATTCCGCTGGAATGGCAAACGCGACGCCACCCACCTCGCATACCCGACCGGGTTTGGAGTGTATTACGAAACCGGTCTGATGTTAAGGGGTACGTTACAGCGGTATAGGACTTCGGGATTCCTTCGAGAGGGTCGCTGGCGAAGTCTGACATTGCTAGGCAGAGAGCTTTTCGCACCGGGCGATGGGCCGGCCCGACGTTTCCATCCGCAAAAGGTGCCCTGCCCCCGCTCCCTGGATCATCCGGTGACGCTGGATGAGGGGATCGACAATGTTTCCACAGCTCACACATCGCCACCCCTTCATCCACATCGGAATACAGCTTTCCTGCATATCGATCAGATTGTCCGCAACCATCAGTCCTTCACATCTTGTGCAGTGCATACGGGATCCCCTCCTCTCCTCTAACCAAACGGAGACCGAGTGTTGAGCTATCTCGGTCGAATCAAACGGCCCAGCTGAAGAACCCTGAAGAGACCTAAGCAATGAAGATGCCAGCATTAACGCCCCACTTGCTTGCAGGATTTCCTAGCAAAATCGTACAGTGCCGACTCGGAGTTCTGTCAGAAAACAGACACTAGTGACCGTTTTGGTCTCATGGGACAAAAATGGTGTAGTCGTTTAGCTCCAGCTAAACCATCACGAATCGGCTAGTTACTCTTAGGCAATGCCAAATACTGGGTTATCGACCACAGAAATCTCGCATGTCCTCAAAGAAGTTGAGGATGCGGTCCTCCACGGGTGGATACAAAAATTCTCACAACCATCAACGCAAACGATCGTTCTCGACATTCGTCAGCCAGGCCGTACTTTGCGACTACTCCTTTGCTCAAAGACGGAACAGGCCAGGCTGCACTTGCTTTCCCGTCCTATATCGAATCCTCCGTCTCCCCCTTCCTTCTGTCAGTTTCTTCGCGCCCATATCCAGGGAGCGAGAATCGACCGGATTCAGCAAATAGCGCAAGACCGCATCGTCTGTCTTCGCCTATCTGCCAGGGAGGGATTGCGCACGCTGCTGTGTGAAATGACTGGACGCCGCAATGATATGTACGTCTTGGACGGTGCGGAGTGCATTCTGAGAGCTCTCAGTGGAGACAGAACTGTTCTCGGGCATGTATACGAGGCTCCGAAACTCGCCGAATCGACCATAAGGACACAGCGTGGCAGCAGATTCTCCGATCCTGATCCTGGCAGTCTTTCTCCATTTCCGATTTCAATGGCCATCGAACGCTACTACCAAGTCGAAAGCGATGCATGCGCGGTTGATGACGTAAAAGCCGCACGGGTGAAGGCGATAAAACAGAGCATCAAGAAGGAACGTCGGCGCATCGATGCCTGGGAGGGAGACCTTCTGAAAATGTCTGCCTATCAAGGCTATGCAAGATATGGCGAGCTCGTGAAGGCCAATCTCTCGTCTATTAGGAAGGGCATGGACCAGGTGACCCTCATTGACTATTTCGACCCCTCGATGCCGGAAATATCCATTCCTCTTGATGAGGCCATGTCGGCGCGGGGCAATATGGACGAGTACTTCAGGAAACATCGGAAATATGAGACTGCCGAACGGGAAATCCGGCCAAGAATCCAACGTGCACAACGCCTACTCGCCGACCTCCGCCGTGAACTCTCAGCGATTGAAGAGGGAACGTGGGCCGCCCCGTCATCCGATTTTGGTCGCCAGCCCAAACATGTCGCCAGTAGAACATTTAAGCAGAGGCGGGCCCAGTCGGAGCCGTTCCGGAGATTCATCTCAGCCGACGGACTGCCCATACTCGTCGGACGCAACGCCCGCGAAAACGATGATCTGACCTTCGGGCTGGCCAGAAGCGACGATCTCTGGCTGCACGCCCGAGGAATCCCTGGATCCCACGTCATAGTCCGGCTGGACAAGGGAAAGGATGTTCCGGCCGAAACACTGCAAGATGCCGCGACGCTGGCCCTGTGTTATAGCGACCTGAGGAAGAGCGGAAAAGGGGAGGTCATTTACACGAAACGGAAGTGGGTGAAGAAAGCGAAAGGCCAAGCCCCTGGTGCTGTGACGGTGACGCAGGAGCGGTCGCTGAATGTCAATTTGGATAAAGCCAGGCTTGAGGCATTGAAGTCACGAAACACTCAGATTCCGTGAATGCGTTCGGTGTGTTGCGACTTGCTCAAGACCCGGCTCGTCACGGATTGCCGATTTGTGATTCCGAGCGATAGTTGTTGAGTTTTAACCCACAGGCAGGCGCAACGATCCCGTCTCATAAGAAAAGGGCCTGCTATCATTTTTAAATAGCAGGCCCCAAACACCGCACTTACAACTCAATTACCAGCGATCGCGCTTTCCACCGCCTCCACTGCGGCCTCCGCCTCCGAATCCGCCACGACCTCCCCCGCCCCCACCGGAACGAGGCTCTTGAGGACGTGCTTCATTAACGGTTAACGTCCGGCCACCCATTTCAGATCCGTTCAGCGCGGTAATTGCCGTCTGGGCTTCAGAGTCCGAGGACATTTCCACGAAACCGAATCCTCGGGATTGCCCTGTGAACTTATCCGTAATGATCCGTGCCGACGCCACGCCGCCATGCGCCGCAAACAGATCGCTCAGTTGCTGTTCGGTCGCCGAATAGGGCAACCCACCGACGTAAATCTTCGAACCCATGTGGGGTTCCTCCTTATGAATGTTGACATTGTCTTGAACTCGAGTACGGGGAAGGAGCGGGCCGAAGACGCGAAGGGTGCGGCGGCTTAGGTCTGACTTCCGACGAAATTCCCGGGCAAGGCAACATCGATATTGCGAGTCTGCTTCTCTGGCACCGTTTCACCGCGAGACCCGTACGATGAAACGGTTCAACCCTAACATAGGGTCTAAGAGAATACAACTGACTACTCACCAATGCGTACGAGGGATCCCTGAACTTTGCAGTAGGCAAATGTCTTATAAAACCAGGCAATCATCGCCATCAGGAGTACGACGTTCAGCCCGCAAGCCCAGAGAAGATTGGTGACAGGGGCACCGGTTCCGCCCAGTACAGCCCTCATCCCTTCGAAGACATGGGCTGCCGGATTGAACCATGCCACCGTTTTCAGCCACTCCGGCAGAACTTCGAGCGGGTAGAAGACGCATGAGATCGGTTGAAACAGGAACACCATGCTCCAAGCCAGCACTTCGGCCTCCTGCCCGACCCGCATGATGAGCGAAGTGGTGAACACTCCTATCCCCCATCCCGTGACCACGAGATTCAGGACAAACGGAAGCAGCCACAACCCCATGACGAGCACATTGTAATCATAAAATAGCCATGCGCAAATCCCCATCACGAGCGAGACACACGTCACTTTGAAGACACTCATGGCGATTGTTGCAGAAAGGAATTCACCCGGAGTGAGAGGGCTGGCAAACAGGTTCATGAGATTTCTCGCCCACAACTCCTCCAGAAAAGAAATCGTAATACCCTGCTGCGCACGAAAGAGCATGTCCCATAAGATCAATGCCCCCAGAAAGAATGTGACAAATCCAGGTATTTGGGACTGATATTTAGCCAGATAAACGGTGATGAATCCCCAGATCACCAAATCGAGAAACGGCCAGTAAAAAATCTCCATGATTCTCGGCAAACTCCGGCGGTACAAATACAGATGACGGATGACCAACGCACCGACCCTATGCAGTTTCACGATGAGGCTCCGTGGTCGTGCCCATGTTCGCATCCTGAGCAGGCCTGATGTGCTCCGAGCAACTGCCCCATCAGCTGCCGCACCCCTGCATAGACATGCGATCCCATCCGTTGCCCGTCCGGAGCCAGACGGAGCGCCAATCCCCCCAGGATCCCAGGCATGACGGAGAGGCCGAAGCCGAATGCCATCCCGTAGCGAAGCCCATGACCCGCCATCCACATCAGCAACCACGCAATCGCTAACGGCAGAGTGAAGACCAGTGTACTGTTCATCACGACTCGCCAGCCGCAGCTCCCGCGCATCGCGCCCGTGGTGCTGATCGCAAGCCAGAAGGCGCCCCAGGCTGCGCTGAGAAGCAATCCCCCCTCCAACACTCCCAGCATGAATTCGAGCAATGGGCCTTGCATGGTTATCCCTATAGTTGTCGTGACTCTCTTGCCAGTGTCAGAAACACTTCCTCGAGGTCGGCTTGGCCAAAGCGCGCGACGATTTCCTGTGCGGTGCCCTCCGCCACGACTTTTCCACGCTGGAGAAACACAATACGGTCGGACATCTCCTCCATCTCGCGCATATTGTGGGACGTATAGAGGATGCTCAATCCTGCAGAACGCTGTTCCTCTTTGAGAAGAGCACGTATCTTGTGGGCAATATCGGGATCGAGGCTGGCCGTCGGCTCGTCCAGGAACAGCATCTTGGGACCGGTGAGAAACGCTTTGGCCAGCGTGAGTCGCGTCATCTGACCGGACGAGAGTTTCCTGGTGACCTTCCGCCTGAATTCGTCCATTTCCAATTTCTTAACCATGTCGTCGATCCGCCTATCCGCGTCCTGTACGCCGTACAAACGCGCGACGACTCGCAGATTTTCCTCCACGGTCAAGGCCATGGGCAACGAAATATAGGTCGACGAAAAATTGACTTGCTGGAGGATCTCTTCGCGGTGGCGTTCGAGATCCAGTCCGAACATGCGGATGGATCCAGACGTCGGCGTGATCACTCCCAGCAACATATGAATCGTCGTGGTTTTCCCCGCTCCGTTGGGACCGAGCAACCCGAGGATTTCACCGGGTTTGATCACGAACGAAATCCCATTGACGGCATGGAAATCGCCGAAGCGTTTGCAGAGATTGGAGACCTCGAGGACCGGGACTGGAGCCGTCACTGGTGCACTCACCTGGGTTAGAAGGACAGAAAATCCTTGATTTTGTCGGCTAAATGGCAACTCTCGCATTTTCGATCGATGACCTTGCCCGCATGTTCCGATCGACCATCATGGCAGCGAAAGCAATCGCTCAGAGCCCTGGTACGCAGATACGATCCGTCCGGGTGGTCGGGATACCAAGGCTTGGTATCGGCGGACACATGTCCGCGGGGGATGACGATCGGATAGCCTTTGATCGGCTGGTCATGGACGACTCCCGCATGACAGGTTGTACAGCCTTCGCCCTTTGCTCGGGTCCCGAACGCCTCCATGTGCTTGCGATGACTCATTACAAGACCGACATCCTTCACCGGTTGCGGAAGGTCTCGCGGGGACACTTCGGAGACTCGGAGGATAGCGCGGTGACAACCGATGCACATATCTGAATCGACCTTGGCCTGCAATTCATGCGGACTGGTTGGTGTGCCCAGCCAATAGATGGCTAAGTCTTTGGTCCCGGCCCAGGCCTTGTCGTGGAGCCACCCGCCAATTCCTGGCCGAACATGGCATGCCACACACGTCACGTCCTTGTGCGACGACTGTACCCAGCTTTCGTACGAAGGAGCGATCGTATGACAACTGGCGCAGAATTTCGGGTGATTGGTGAGGGGAACGGCGATGCTCCCCAACGCGACGGCGCCGGCGAGCAGGACCACCCCGATGGTCGTCCTAGACGTCCAGTTCATGCTCCGGACGTAAACGCCGAAGAGGATAGTGGTTCATAATCAGCGCGGCAACCCCCGAGACGTCGTTGAGATCGAATGCGGGAACGCCGAGATTCTGCGGTCTGTCGGACACGACGGCCAGCAACCCTTCCGCCGAAATTGGAATTTCTCCCACTTGTTCGCGCGCGATGACGATTTTGGGATAACCTTCGTGTTTCCAACCTTCCGCGACGATTAAATCGTACGAGCCGTCCAAAAACCGGTCGCGCACATCTTCGACCTTCATCTGGTCCGAGACATCCGCAAACATCGCCATGCTCCCCTTGGACAAGATGACGACGGCACTGGCACCCGCCTGTTTATGACGCCAACTGTCTTTCCCTTCGGTATCAAGATCGAACCCGTGCCCGGCATGTTTCACCGTCGCGACTTTGTACCCGGCTCGGACAAGTTCAGGAATAACACGTTCGATGAATGTCGTTTTGCCGCTGTTCGATTTCCCGACGAAGCATACGATCGGCACAGTCATGAGGCGCGAGTCCCTTTTAGCAACAAGACATCCGGTGAGGGCCTGAAGGATGGACCTCCGCGTGGGTCGTCCACGCATCACCGTTCAGCAATTGCACGTTCACCGTATCGCCGGGATTCAGACGTTCCACTTCTACCGGCACATCGATCAGGCAGTTGGCCTTGACCATTGATGTCAACATGCCCGAACCCTGATCGCCCGTCGTCCTCACCTTGAACGCACCGTCTTCTCTTGTCAGCACTCCGCGAAGAAAGTGTCGGCGATCCCTACGCTTGGAAAATTTCTCCTGGAAGACCGCTTGGACGATGGGCCGGCCATAGCTCGGCAGACCGCTCATCTTGAGCATAGCCGGACGGACGAGTTGTTCGAACGTCACCATCGAAGACACGGGATTGCCGGGAAGCCCAAACGCCAGCTTGCCCTGGATCTTTCCGAACGCCAGCGGCTGCCCCGGTTTGATGGCCAACTTCCAGAAGTTCATGTCCGCTCCCAGATCGCGGAAGACGCTCTTCGTAAAATCGTAATCACCCATCGAGACACCGCCGGACAGCACTACGATATCGGCCGACAACCCGTGGGAGATCTTTTCCTTCAATGCGGCAGGGGTATCCCGTGCAATGCCGAGCAACAGTGGAATACCGCCGGCGTCCTGCACGGCCGCGGCGATGCCATAGCTGTTCGAATTGATGATTTTCTCCTCGCTGAATCGCTCGTCCAAATCCGCCAGTTCGTCTCCCGTGGACAGGATCGCGACGCGCGGCCGCTGATATGCAAAGATAAACGACTTGGCTAAAATCGCCAGCATGCCCGCTTCACCAGGGCGGATCTTCGTGCCCCTTTCGATGATCCGTTCACCTTTCTTCACGTCTTCACCTTGCGGGCGGA
This sequence comes from Nitrospira sp. KM1, assembly GCF_011405515.1. Classification (NCBI taxonomy): domain Bacteria; kingdom Pseudomonadati; phylum Nitrospirota; class Nitrospiria; order Nitrospirales; family Nitrospiraceae; genus Nitrospira; species Nitrospira sp. KM1. The sequence continues at coordinate 1,631,258 of NZ_AP022671.1, forward strand.
TATTGGAGCCTCTCGCTTCTGGTTTGAATACACGGACCGATTCCGCCGTATGCTCCGTGTCTTCCACCTTCAGTACGGTGTCGGCGCCTTTTGGAATTGGCGCACCCGTCATGATCCGTATCGCCTGCCCGGGGCCGACTGATTTCGTCGCCAGCTTTCCTGCCGGCACGTCTTCGATAACTGCCAACGTCACCGGCTTCTGAATGGAGTGCTCTTGTCTGATGTCGTCCCACCGCACGGCGAATCCGTCCATGGCACTGTTATCCCAGGGAGGATTGTCCCGCTCGACCACGATATCTTCGCCCAGCACGCGACCTAAAGCGTCGAGAATGGAAATTTTTTCGACCCCCAACATCGGCGTGGCATCGAGCACGATTTTCTGCGCGTCCTCGAGTCGCGTCAGTCCCTGGTTTACGTCATGCGCGTTCATGGCATTCCCATCAGTGATGGTGTCTCGGTGCGACATTTACGAGTGATCCGCTCTTCTTGCAGAACGTTTCAACTTTGTTGGCGATCTCGTGATAGGACTCGGCCGTCGGCGTATCCGAGTAGAACATGGCAAACGGCTCACCGGCATCGGATTGCGTCACGACATCGGGATCGAGCGGGATTCTCCCGAGGAACGGTACGCCCATATCGTGGGCGGAGGCTTCTCCACCGCCTTTTCGAAACACCTCGACATGCTTGTGACAATGGGGACATTCCAGACCGCTCATGTTCTCGACGATGCCAATGATCGGCACCTCGCTGTCCTTACAGAACGTGACTGATTTGCGCGAGTCCAGCAGCGCGACTTCCTGGGGCGTGGTCACGATCACCGCGCCGCTAACCTGGCCGAGCAGATCGATCGTGGTCACCGACTCATTGCCCGTGCCTGGCGGAAGATCGATCAACAGGAAATTCAAATCCTGCCATTCGACTCCTCCCAGCAACTGATTGATGAACTCATACTTGTAGGCATCCCGCCAAATGATAGGATCGTCGGGATTCTGAAGCAAAAAAGACATCGAGGCAATTTTCAGATTGTACGCCTGGAACGGGATGATCCCGCCGGACGTGCTGATCTTGAGCTTCTGCCCCTCCGCGCCCACCATCTTGGGAATGTTCGGCCCGTGAATGTCCATATCGCAGATGCCTACGTGCCACCCCTTGAGCGCAAGACTCACGGCGATGTTCGTGGTGCAGGTGCTCTTGCCCACGCCCCCCTTGTTGCTCATGATCAGCACTTTGTACTCGATCCGCTCCATCCGCTTCGCCACAAGCCAGCGACTGTGCCCTTCCTTGTCCTTCTGGCACGATTCATTTTCGTCGCAGATCGCGCAGGCCCACATATAGGTACAGGCGTCGCTGTCACCGGAGGTCGGAGTGTGAATGATATTCAATTCGCGAGGCATAGTGGTACTACCCTTTCTTCGCTGCCGCCGCCGATCGTGGCTCTAGCGACGTGGACTCCCGGTCGGTACACCCACATAATCGCCCCCGGATGACCCAGACATGGCCGGAGACATCGCTTTGGGTCCACCAGCCGCGGCAGCGGACGGCGCGACAGCCGTCACAGGCTCATCGGCCTTTTTCTTGTTGAAAAATCCTGCACTGACAATGCCGACTTCATAGAAGATATACATCGGCAACGCCATCAAACATTGGTTAAACGGGTCCGGGGTGGGAGTCAGGATGGCCGCCACAATGAAGGATCCCAACAACGCCCATTTACGATACCGTTTCAAAAACGGTGCGTCCACCCATCCCAACTTGGCCATCAGCGTGATGGCAAGCGGGACCTCGAAAATGAAACCGAATACCATCAAGAACCACAGCGCAAAACCGACATATTGCGCGATCGACAGTTGAGGAATGAATCCGGCATTTACGCCGTACGACACAAGAAAGTTCAAGGCAAACGGCAGGACGAAGAAAAATGAAAATCCGACTCCGGCATAAAATGCCAGGGCGCTGAGAATGACGAAAGGTCCGACGAAACGACGTTCCTGCGCGTGCAGTCCGGGCACCACGAATTGCCAGATTTCGATAAGGATGTAGGGAGTGGCGATCACGATCGCAAATAGACCCGCCACTTTGACGTTTTGCCACAGCGCCTCAGCAGGAGCCAGAAAGACGAACGGCACGGTTGGAAGGTCCGTGGGCACCCACGACAGAGACCCGGGCACGAACATATTCTGAAGCGGAATTCGAATCCACTTCACGAGCGTGTCGGCATAAAAAAACGTGCCGACGAAGACCAGGGCGGTGACAATCACCGTGCGGGTCAACCGGGCCTGGAGCTCGACGAGATGCTCCATGACCGGCATTTTTTTGTCTTCCAGTGGCTTAAAGATCGTATCCTGAAGCCACTGGTTGATTGAATTCAAACCGTCCGACATAGAAGAACGCTATCCGCGACGGGAACCACCACCGGCCCGGTCAACGCCGCATGCCAGTGAGATCCGCCTCCGTGACTATTTCGGATTGACCGCGACGAACAGATTGTTCCCCTGCCGGCTGAGGAGGAGAACCGCCAGCTCCTCCTTCTTAATTTTGGTGGCGGCCTTTTGATAGTCGTCCAGATTCTTTACCACTTCATGATTCACTTCCTGGATAATGTCGCCGCGCTGGATGCCGGCAGCCTCGGCGGCCCCACCCGGTTCGACACCGGAGACGACGACTCCGGCGGTCTTCGCCGGGATATTGAGCTGGCCCATCACCGCGCTGTCCAACGGCTGAACTTTGAGAGAGGCGAGCACATTATCTGGCGGCTTGATCGTCTCTCCCTGTTCCTTGGAAGGCGCTGCCTCTTTTTTGGCAAGCATTTCATCGGACGGGCGTTCGGCAACCTTGATATTGAGCGTCTGTTCTTTGCCGTCGCGCAAGATTTTGACCTGCGCGTCTTTACCGACGACGGTCCGGGCGACCAGATTTCGTAACTGGCTGACGTTCTGCACCTCTTTTCCGTTGAACGCGACGACGACATCACCGCGTTTCACACCAGCCGCGAAGGACGGACCGTTCTCATTCACATCGCTGATCAGCACGCCCTTGCGCTGCTCGGGCAATTTGAACGATTTGGCCAGAGCGGGCGTAATCTCCTGGATCGCCACCCCCATCCATCCCCGTACCACTTTGCCGGTCTTCTGCAGGCTGTCGACGATATCCAAGGCGATGCTGCTGGGAATCGCGAATCCAATTCCCTCCGAGCCGCCGGTGCGCGAAAAAATGGCTGTATTGATGCCGATCAAATCCCCGTTCATGTTGACCAGCGCTCCCCCCGAGTTACCGGGATTAATCGCAGCATCGGTCTGGATGAAATCTTCATAATCGGCGATCCCGACATTCCCTCGTCCGAGCGCACTGATAATGCCGAGGGTCACCGTCGAACTCAAACCAAAAGGACTTCCAATCGCCAAGACCAGATCACCGACCTGCAATTTGTCATATTCAGCCCACTTAACGGATGGAAGATCCTTGGCATCGATTTTCACGACCGCCAGGTCGGTTTTCGGGTCGGTACCCACAACCTTGGCGGAAAATTCTCTCCGGTCACTCAAGGTCACCGTAATTTGGGTCGCCCCTTCGACGACGTGGTTATTGGTCACGATGAACCCGTTCGCATCGAGAATGACTCCGGATCCTGCGCTTTGATCAGGGCGTCCATGTGGACCAGGCGGCATCGGAGGAGGAGTAGGCAATTCGCCGCCACCGGGAGGTTCGTCACCACCGCCCCCAGGAGGTCCACCGAACGGCCCCGGGGGAAGCGGCCTTCTGCCGCGCCCACCCTCTCCACCGCCGGTAACGGCAATATTGACCACCGCCGGCGTGACTTTTTTCACAATGTCCGAAAACCCCTGCGCCATGGCAGGCGGGACCCCCGCGGCGAGCGCGTCCGGCCAGACAGGAAGTAGGCTGAGTAGAAATATGATCGCAAGAAGACTCGTACAGACCTTGCTCCACTTCACCATGGCCAGATTCCTCCAGAATGTTAAAGACGATCTCAAGATGAATTCGTATTCTACACTATCCTTTTCGATGCCTTCAAAGACAAATAGACCCTCCGGCTTCGCACGGAGACGCAGCCTGCGACACATGACGCATTGGGAAACAGGGCCTAGGAACGGCTTCGCTGCGCCGCTGTGGCTTCCTCCAGTTCCGAGAGCCATGAATGCTGGAGTTTGGAAGCCAGCCGTTTCTCGGCCTGCTCGAAAGATACAACCCGCAGGGTGTTGGGCGCTCCTTCATAGGTCGGGGGCCAGATGCGCCGTTCGGGGTCTTGGGGCCGCAGGTAGACGACCGGATACCATTGATTGATATCGGGAGCGGTCGGCCGATCAAGGGTCGCCCATCCCCTGCCTTCCGCCTGCAGGAGTGTCTTGTTGTCTTTCAAATCCAAAAGAGCCAGTTCCAACAATGACCAGTTGTCACGCCGGTACCCCGGTTGAGCGTGTGTCGTCCAACCCAAAAATACCGTGACCGGATATTCCTGCTCGGTGCTGGACACGACCACGACCACAAGATACTCGAGTCGTCGTTGCCGCGCGAGATCGGTAAACTGCTGCCAATCGCCGTTCGGCTGCGGTCGAATGTGATCGGCCGGTACGATTTCCTTGATCATCACCGGAAGAGCGCGTTCGATGTCCTGTTTGAGATTTTCCCCCAGTCGGACCAACGCTTCATCTGGCAAGTTTGGCGCAGCCCCCGCCTCAGAAGTATCAGACACCAATACGAGCCCGGCCTGAATGGGCCGTGGTTCGACGTTCAATAGAGATTCGGCTCCGCTTGCCCGATCCGAAGAAACGTAGTCGCCTATTCGCGTTGGGGGGACGTCTGAGGCGCAGGAAACGAGTAGACTGAACCCGCCGAGAATGCCTATCGTTCGAAGCAAGTGGCGCATCACTCACCTCCCTGTTGAGGGCGCTGACGCACGAATCTCATTTTGATGTTGACACCCACAGATATACGTTCGCTCCCCCCATGTTGTGCTGTCAAGCCTGACCGCGGCCTCTTGTAATCCTTCAGTGGGTCCGTTACGGTACGACCTCGGATCGACCGCACGGCCCAGAGGTTTTGGGCCCAACCAAAGAAGGTGGCTTGAGATGGTGTCCAAGCACCAGTCGACGTTCAAGAGCCTTTCGGTCATCGTCCCCGCCCACAATGAAGCCGCGAGAATTGGGCCTTATCTTGATCGGATCACGAACTACCTCAACGCTCAAGGCCGTTGGTACGAATTGGTGGTCGTCGATGATGGAAGCCGCGATGCGACCGCATCGATCGTGCGGGGCTTTGCTGCGAACCGCCCGGAGGTCAAATTACTCCGCCTTGCCACAAGAAAAGGAAAGGGCGCGGCCGTTCGGCGGGGAATGCAAGCGGCGACCGGTTCGTTGAAACTCTTCACCGATGCAGACGGCGCCACCCCCATTGATGAACTGAGCCGGCTGGAACACGCGATCGAACAGGGAGCGGATCTCGCGATCGGCTCCCGCGCACTTGCCTCCCGCTCGCAGGAGTTTCGAGTTCAGGCTAAACTCTACCGGACCTGGCTAGGAGGACTCTTCAACTTCGCGGTACATCAATTGGGCATTGCCGGAATCAGCGACACCCAATGCGGATTCAAATTGTTCCGCCAGAAGGCGGCGGAGGATTTGTTTTCGGTCGCCACCATCAATGGCTATGGATTCGACCTCGAAGTGTTGTACATCGCCCAACGGCGCCCGTACCGGATTGCCGAAGTTCCCGTCAATTGGTGCGATCAACCAGGTTCAAAAGTGCGCGTGATACGGGACGGGGCGGCCATGCTTCGAGAACTGCTGCTCATCAAGCACAACTATGATACGGGACGATACGAGGCAGGCTTATCTTCGGCCGATTTTTCGCGGGCCCAATCGACAGAGCGTGAAGTGTCATTTAATAAGTAACCGGCATCCTTACCTCCGACAGCAGCGAATAGATCGAAACCTTCTCGTCTTCATACATTTTCTTCCATTCGGGCTCGCGTGCTAATGCCGCATCCAAAAGGGTGTCGCGTCGAACCACTGCCCAATCGACGGCATATTTGTCCAGCACCGCCAATCCGGCGGTCGTACCTGCCGTGAGCGCCATGTAATCTTCAAAGATCCTGCGCTTCCCCACATGCCAGGCCGGCATCCGCCCATCGATGAAAATCTTTTCGTTCGGCAACCACCAGAGCAGAAACCCGCCATACTGATAATCGTTATAGAGACGTTGTCCCAGGTTTGCGCGGTGCGATTGAATCCAATCGACGGCTTCAATTGGGTAAGACGTTCGATGAAAAAATTGCTTCGGATACCGGCCCGATTCGACTACATGCCGGAGATGGTCCGGACCCAACCATAGGATGAACAGACCCGTCACCATGGTAACGGCCGCGATAGACCACCTATCACGTTGACGGTCGGCGATCACGAACGATCGCAGCTGTTGAAGACCGGCGGTAACCAACTCGGCGCAGAGTGAAAGACTCAGGAGAAGAAAGAGTGGGATATTCCGCATGTGCCGCCACGACAACATGAGAAATATGCCTAAAAGGAACCAGCGGACTGGTTCAACGCGGCGATACCACAAGAGCATCCCGGCAGTGAGACCGCCCAGATACCATACGAAACTCCGGCCCGCGACTGAATCGATTGCCGGTGGTTGCCATTCCTGTAAGGTCGCCAACATGAATTGGTCCGAGAGCGAGGACAATATTTCTTCGTACAGACGCCACCCATAAGGATTGATGAAGGTGACGAGAATGGAGATCCCTAGAACGATAGACAGCCGTATCAGGCTTGCCTTCGAAGGAACCGCTTCGTCCAGACGAACCGCCAATTTTGAGTTTCGAGTGACGATCCACCGCATGAAGGATGATGCGCCCGCGTAGAGCCCCAGGAGAAAGATCCCGGCAAGAAATCCACCGTGGAGATTACTCCATAGGAGAAACAAGCATGGGATCCCCCAGTAGGTGGATGCCTCGGACCAAGTTGAAAGCATCCGAAGCAGCAATGCGAGGCCGAGGAGGGAAATCAATTGAGTTCTGGCTCCCAAGTACGGCAGCGCGGTCCAGAGAGATAAGACGCAGGCCATATAACGGCCGGCAGGCAGACTTGCTGTGAGATCGGCCGCTAGCATCCATGCACCGGCGGTGACGGCTCCGAACAGGATAATGACCCCGAGACCCCCGCTGTGGTCGTACACAATGCCTATCAGGATGTCCGACAGCCATGCGTGCTCCACCCAGGGCCAGTCGGGCATGGTGTGCGAATAAGGATCGACCGGCGGCGGGAGGAATCCGCGGCTCATGAGATCCAACCCGGTGCGCAGATGCCAGCCGAAATCCGGCTCGGTCAACGGTTGCAGAACGAAATTCAGCACGATCACGCCGAGGAGGAGCAGCAGAGGAGTCGCCCGCAAAGAACGATCGGACGCTCCTTCGATCGCGGGCCGCTTCATCCGACGCGATGAACCAGAGGCCGTGAGGCCAGCAGATTGCCCATGACTAACCAGTCGACATCAGTGCGTAGGAAACAGCGAACCGCGTCCGCCGGCGTACAGACAATCGGCTCGTTGACATTGAATGAAGTGTTGAGGAGGACAGGAACTCCTGTGCGCCGGTCGAATGCTTCGAGAAGCGCCCGATATCGCGGATTCGACTCATCCACTGTTTGGACTCTTGCAGTCCCGTCCACGTGGAGGACTGCTGGAATCGACCCTTTGGCGGCTGCCAGGACCGGCGCAGTGAACGCCATAAATGGCGATGGACACGGAAGATCGAAAAATTCGTGAACCCGTTCCTTCAGCACGGAGGGCGCGAACGGACGAAATGGTTCACGAAGTTTGACCTTGGCATTGATCAGTGCCCTCATGTCCTCTCGGCGAGGATCCGCGAGCAGGCTTCGGTTTCCCAAAGCTCTCGGTCCCCATTCCATCCGGCCCTGAAACCAGCAGACCAGCCGCCCATTGGCAAGTTCACCGGCCACCTTGTCGAAGAGCATGTCGTCCGGAAGGTGCTCAATACAAAGACCGGCTCCTTCCAATTCGCGGCGGCATACGGCATCATCGTACTCGGGTCCCCAGGCTGCTGACTTCATGGGCGTGCGGTCGGCGTCCGCTCCGCGCCGGCTGCTCAACCATAGCGCCGCCCCAAGTGCAGCCCCGGAATCTCCCGCCGCGGGTGGAACATACACCTCACGAAATCCGGCTTCCCGGAATATCCGTGAATTCGCGACGCAGTTGTACGCCACGCCACCGACAAGACAAAGCCTGTCGTCGCGAGTCGAGGCCTTCAGGTGGCGCGCGAGATGCAACAACGTATTTTCAATGACCAGTTGTGCACTGGCTGCCATGTCGCGATGGCGCTGAGTCACATCTTCACCCGGTAACCTCGCGGGACCGAACAGATCGACGAACTGTCGGACAAAAATACGTTCTCGTGCGAGATGAAAATCCAATAGTCCCGTGTTGAGCTGAAACGCTCCGTCGGGCAAGAGCTTGAGCACTTCAGATCCGAGTTGCCGGGCAAAGAGAGGCTCGCCGTAAGCGGCCAGGCCCATCACAATATATTCGTCCTGGTCGGGCTTGAATCCCAGATAGGCAGTGATCGCGGCATAGAATTGTCCGAGCGAATGCGGCAGTCGTACCCGTTTGAGTATGTCAATGCGACGTGGACCAGCCCGAGCCAGCGTGGTCGTATGAGCCTCGGATGCACCGTCGGCCACGAGCACCGCGGAAGAATCGAACGGGGCGGTGAGCACGGCGCTGGCCGCATGGCAAATATGATGATCGAGAAAGACGGGAGCCGGACTGTGCGTGCCGTCGATCCGATTCGACAGCGTCCGCCGCAGAAGTGCGAGTTCCTTCCACTCGACGGACCGCTCGGCGCTCCTCTTTCCCTTCACCAGAAACAGTTGGGGAGACCGCAGCATGGAGCCGACGGCGAGACCCACCCGTCGGCCGATCTGCCAGAATTTCCACGGCACCGCCACAGCATCGAGGTCGCAAAGTCGCACGCCTGCCTGTTGCAAACAATACCGGATTGCTCCTACCGGCAAGGCGGTGACATGCTTGGTCCGTGCGAACCGCTCTTCTTCCGCCGCGGCAATGATCCGGCCGTTGTCCACCAGAGCCGCCGCTGCGTCACGCATGTTCGACAAACCCAAGACGACCATCCGCGGTAGGATAGAGGAGCCGGAATGCTCTGACAAGTTGCTTTCAGCCAGTGATTCCGGTACGGTTGGTGACCTTCCATGCTGACAGGCCGGTGTATCGTTCGGGCTAGAATCAGGACATCCTCTCCCTTTATGAATGCCTGGCGTCTCACGCTCATTCTCGGCGGGTTTGTCTGGTACGGCTGTGCAAGCCAGGTCGAGCTGCCCAATCTCGGGCCTCGTCTCTCCCAGACGGCTTCACTCGAATTATCCAAGTCATTGACTGAAGCGACAGTCGAATATGCCGATAATTGCGGCCATCTCCAAATTTTTGATATCGGCACCCCTCTGGAGGATGCCCTGGTCGAAACGGCGAACCGAACTTTCAAAACGGTGGTTTTGCCGGGATCCAGCGCAAAGCCTGACGTCATGGTACATGTCAAACTGGTCCAAAATTCGTTCGTTCTTCGAATGGACGGTCTGTATGACAGGGCACCGACGGAACTGCAACTCGGGGGTCTCGTCTCCTATACCGACCAGGCCGGCAATCTGATCGGGGAGCAAGACATCCAGGTGATGTGGAAGGACCGGGTCCGCATCGAACCCATGCAAAAGAATTGCGATTATGTGCTGGCTCCCTTCGTTCGGAACGCCGCCCGGGAATTTGCCCTCAGGTTTTCCGAAGGAGCCAGAAGCAAGCTCGACTCGGGGCGCGCACCAATCGCCCCGGGGCAGCTCGAAACCGTCAAGCCCACCGCGGCAACAGCCGCGGCAACGGGAGCGGTCGCGGCGACAGGCCTGGCTGCGACATCCGCATCGGCAATTTCGTTCAAAGCGACCCTGTTGGATGAAAATAGCAATCTGATCCTCGAAGGGGGTGAGCGGATTCGCGTGCGCGTCGATGTCGTCAATACAGGAGATCAGGAATTACAGCGCGCGGCCGCGACCATCAGCGGCACCCCGTCGCTCACTGCCCAGTTTCCAGCCACGACTCTGTCCGTGGGCCGGCTACAGCCAGGACAATCCCGGTCGCTCGAATTTGCCGCGACGCTTCCCCAATCCGTGCAGCCTCAGAAAGGTGAGATTCATGTCACGGTCGCAGACCCGGCCGTCCCATCGCCACCTTCTCAACTCCTTAGTTTGACGATTCAACCGACAGGCATGAAAACCGACGACGTGGACCATGTGCCCGCCGCGGCGGACGGATTCAGACGGCCTCAGACCTATCTGTTGTCGATCGGAGTCGGTTCCTATCGCGACCAACAGCTGTCCACGAGAAAATACGGCGCGTCCGATGCTGAAATGGTGGCCACCTATTTTCAGTCTTTAGGGGGCATACCTGCCTCAAACGTTCGTCTGCTCCAGGACTGGAAAGCATTGCGACCCGATATCGATGAAGCTTTGTTGGATTGGTTGCCAGGCCGTGTGACCAAGGATTCAGTCGTCCTGATCTATTTCGCCGGATCCGCCGCGGTCGGCCCGTCTGGTGATGTGTTCTTGATTCCCTACGACGGCAGTCTGTCTACCACGTCGAGAGCCTACCCATTGAAAGACCTCGAAGCCGCACTGGGCCGATTGAAAGCAAAGCAGACGATTTTATTTTTCGATGGAACGGTATTTCGGTTTGGATCTGAAACGAAAGGGAAACCCGCGGCGCCCCTCTGGCATCCACCCGGCAGCGGGACGACAAAGGTCATTGCAATCAATGGATTGGGGCGTGCGCTCGAAGACGAAAAACACCGACATGGGTTGTTTACGTATTATCTGTTGCGCGCGCTGAGGGGAGACTCCGATACGAACAGGGATGCCGAAGTCACACTTGGAGAAACTATCGCCTATGTCAGTCAAAAAGTGCTGTGGGCCTCGAAGACACAGTATAGCCAAGAACAGCGCCCAATCACGACTCCGCCCATGAAACCCACCGATACTGCCGGTGCACTGATATTGTCCAGACTGGCGGCCATCAAATCGGTCGAAACGCCTTGAGCGAATCTCGAGCCTACTCGGGAAGACAAAAAAATGGGGCAGGGAACTGACTTCCCTGCCCCATCACTCTGACCCGAGCAGTCTCAATTAGTCTGCGCTCTTGCAGAAGCTCCGCTCGTAGTTGATGATCGTCCAGGCTTCTTCTTCGTTGATCGCGGCAGGAATCAAGGAGACCATTCCGGTGCCCGCGCTGCCGTTCTTAATCACCCAGAACAGCTCACCGTCTTTCCGCTTCTTGTGGAACTTGCAGTTTGTGAAATCCCGAGGACTGGGATTCAGGATCGCGCCCGCAGGACCGTCGCCCTTTCCTTCCTTCCCGTGACAGTTGAAGCAGGTACCTTTTCCTTCGAACAGAGCCTTGCCCTTGGCAATGCTTTCCGGAGTCGATGCCACGGGGTTCTTCAGTGCCTTGGCATCCGCAATCTGATCAGCCGGCACACGGGGCTTCGTCGGATCTTTTTCTTCGGCTCCCACCACGGTGGCTGACAACATCAGCACGGCTGCGCTGATTCCCAACAACATAGAAAACTTTCCCATCAGAAATCCTCCTTTGTATTATGACCCCACTGCATATTCAGTGGCTCGCGCCGCCAACATATCGACAAAAAGGCAAAAAACCGTGGGGACTATAGCAATGGCGCTCTGGGAATGTCAAGCAATTCGACTGTGATTACGCTGTCTTGCGCGACAATTCGCGTAAGACGGCTTACCGCTCTGAGCTCCCTCACCTCCTCCCCGCACGACTCATGAATCAAGGGTTGTGCCATCTATGCTCAGATCTATCTGTTCGATATTTCATTCGGTTGCAGGACAGGCCTCATAATAGTCTTGCGTGATCTCTTGCGCCAGAGACATGTTTGGACCTCAGATCACGCCTCCGCGCCCCAGTGTCTGCTTGCCAAGAAGAATGAATGGGAAAGGAAAGAATCTTACAAGATCGACTGATGGAATAGCCGGGAGAATCTTCGAGCTTATCGCTTGAGGACGATATCGCGGGCCACTTTTCCGCTCGGACCGAATGACCTTTGCGGTTTACCGTTGAGCTCGGCCTTGACCCCTCCCGCATTGCCAAGCGTCAATAGGAATTGCTCTTGGCCTTTCCACTTCGCCTTTTCGCCGGGACGGAGCAAGGCCTCCTGTGGATTTCCCCCGTCAACCTGGATGACGATCCAGCTTAGCTCGGTTGCTTCGAGATCGAGCACCAGCTGATCGGCTGTTTCAACCGCCGGGCCCTCCAATGACAGACCTCCGAGCGGGCCGTCACCGCCGATTGGGGGAGGAGTAGGAGGAACGGAGGGGTTGATTGCCGGAGGGGATGTTGGAATCGGAGCCTGGACACGAGCCGATGTAGTTTCTGGCTTGACTGGCAAAATCGGCGCGTGGGTGTCCGGTGCTTTGGGTTTGGTCGAGGCCACGGAGGCTTCCTGTTCCTGCCGTGGCGGAGCGTCCGGTTGGCTGTCCCGGTTGGCACTGACCGGTGCCGGGCGTTTACTAGACGGAGTTGGGGTGTCTGTGCCGGAGCGATGCACCAAGAGGGAAGTCTGTTCACGACTCAGCAGGAATATCAGCGTCAGAATGGCGATGCCGATGGCAATCGCGACCGCTTTGCGATTGGCCTGACGCTTGCGCTCCTCTTGGACCTGCCGAACCTTCAGCCGCTCTCGCTCGTCCTGCTTTTCATAGAAGGCGCCGGCGGACTGCGTAAACCGGTGAATGGCGTCCTCTTCATCCAGCCCCAGCGATCGGGCATAGGATCTGACGAATCCCCGTGCAAAGACTTGATCCGGGAGCTTTGCAAAATTACCCTCTTCGAGCGCCTTCACGAAGTCGGACCGGATTCTCGTCTTGGAGGCGACCTCTTCGATGGTCAATCCCTTGGTCTCTCGTACCTGTCTGAAAAATTCTCCGATCGATTCCATGATGTGCTCAGGGTTTCAACTTGGCGAGGATGTCCTTCGCGGCCGACCCGAATTCTCCATTTTTGTCCATGATGGTGACTTTCGTCAGTGTTTCTCTCGCGCGACGTTCAAACCCCAATTTGTAATAGACGCGTCCAAGTTCCAGATTGGACATGACCGGAGGAACATTGGGCGGATTGACGACGAGCGCGTCCTCGAACGCTTCCATAGCCCCCTGTAAGTCGCCTTCGTGCGCCAAGGCTCTACCGAGATGAAACCGGGCGAGATCGGGGGTGGAATACAACGGATTGCTGAGGGCGGTTCGAAACGACGCAATCGCTTCCTTCCATCGATCCTGGCTGATGAGCACCTGGCCTAGATAGGCATGCGCTTCTGAATAATGTTCGTCGATCTTGATCGCTTCCCGGAATTCTTGCTCAGCCTGAGCCATCTTTCCCTGGGACGCCAGAATATGGCCGAGCCCGTACCGGGCCTCTTTGTTATCGGGATTCAATTGTACCGCCCGTTGAAACGATACGTATGCTTTCTGCCGGTCGGTATCTAAACTGGCGAGTCCCTCCTGATAATACCCCTTCGATCTTTGTCGCGATTCCTCCGAGGTCGCACAACCCGCGACCGAACCGGCGAGAAGAACGAATCCCGCCGCCACCGCCGTCGCGGAACGCAACACGAGCCCTCTGGACTCACCTTTGCTCAACGAATGTCCTCAAAGTGCGTCAACTGCTTGAACGCTCTGAAACGGTCCTGGATCTCTTTGTAATCTAGAGTTCGTAAACGGTCAAGACTAAAGGCTTCTACGGTAAACGATGCCATCACGCTTCCGAAGATGATCGCTTGTTTGAACCCCTCAACGGTCCGATTTCCCGTGGCAGCCAAATACCCGAGAAATCCGCCGGCAAAGGTATCCCCAGCCCCCGTGGGATCTCGGACATCCTCAAGAGGAAAGGCCGGGGCGCCGAATATCTGTTTCTCGTTGAACATCAAGACGCCGTATTCGCCCCGCTTGATGATGAGATGCTTGGGACCTCTCGACAAAACTTTCTGCGCAACTTTGACAAGGTTCGACTCGCCTCCGAGCGCGCGCGCTTCCCCGTCGTTGATGATCAGAATATCGACCTTTTCGAGAACCTTCCACAGGGCTTCCTGCTTGCCGTTGATCCAAAAGTTCATGGTATCGCATGCGACCAGCGGAGGCCGTGGCAGCTTTTGCAGCACGTCGAGTTGCAGTTCCGGATCGATGTTTCCCAGGAATAGCACGTCGGGATTTCGATACGCATCGGGAATTTTCGGCCGAAAGGTTTCGAAGACGTTGAGTTTCGTGTCGAGGGTATGTGCCTCGTTGAGCTGGTGAGTATATTCCCCTTTCCACCTGAACGTGGCGCCAGGACGACGTTCAAGGCCTGTCAGGTTGATCTTGCGACCCTCGAGAAACGCAAGGTGCTGTGACGGAAAGTCCTCTCCGACCACCGCGATGAGATTGACCTGCGTGAAATAACTGGCCGAGGTTGAAAAATATGTAGCCGACCCGCCGAGAACTTCCTCCACTTCACCGAACGGCGTTTTCACCGTATCCAACGCGACAGAACCGACGACAAGCAAGGTACCCATGAGATCACCGTTTTCCTTTCGAGGGTGTTGGAAGAACCCGATTGGTCAGCAATGCGAGCTTCGTTCGAAGCTTCGGCGGAATCATATTGGGAGCCGTCACAATGGCGTGCGCCAACGCCTCCTGGCAGGCGCAATGCTCGACGGCACCGACGGAACCGATCGCAGCCGCCACGAGACGCTTGGCCAGCGAGACATTACGATGCAGGACGTTGAGAATCGCTTCTACGGTCACCGGCTCTTCCGATTCATGCCAGCAATCGAAATCCGTCACCAACGCGACCGTGGCATAGCAAAGCTCGGCCTCCCTGGCGAGCTTCGCCTCCGGAAGGTTCGTCATCCCAATGACACTGACACCCCATTGACGGTACAAGCGAGATTCGGCTTTGGTGGAAAACTGCGGCCCCTCGATGCACAAGTATGTCCCACCATGATGAACCGTGGCCTCATTCGTTCGGGCAGCCGCGGCAAGAGAGGCGCTCATCGAGGAACAGACCGGCTCTGCGAACGCCACGTGCGCCACCGCACCTCCTTCAAAAAAGGTCGAGGCACGGCGCTTCGTGCAATCAATAAACTGATCCGGCAAAACGACATCGCCCGGTGCAATGGATTCCTTCATGCTTCCAACCGCGCTGACAGAAATGACCCGCCGCACACCGAGAGATTTCAAGGCATAGATATTGGCTCGGTAGTTGATTTCGGACGGATTGAATCGGTGCCCTCTGCCGTGCCGTGAAAGAAATGCCACCCGTATGCCATTCAATTCTCCCAGCACCACGGCATCTGACGGACTTCCGAATGGGGTCTTGAGGCGTATCTCCTGCACCGCCTTCAGTCCGTCAATGGCATAGAGACCGCTCCCTCCGATGATACCGATCTGAGCCCGCGGCGCGCTGACTCGGGCCACTTTCATGCTCATGCTGCGTTCCACCTTTCTCAGCGGAATACTGCTTACACTGAATGGCTCAGTCCGGCGAGGAATCGATCGATTCGATCGGTCACGCGGGCCGCCGTGGTTTCCGGCAGTTCGTGGTCCTCGATCATCAACCATTCGACTTCGGGTTCCTGTCGGAACCATGTCAATTGCCGCTTGGCAAATCGCCGCGTGTCGCGCTTGAACTGTCTGACCATTTCGTCATAGTCGTACTCTCCAGCCAGATAAGCCGCCACCTGCCTGTAGCCCAAACCTTTCATGGCGGCGCAGTCGCGCCTGTAGCCCTGTGCCAATAGCTGTTGCGTCTCTTGGACAAACCCGCATTCCAATTGTCGGTCGATGCGGTCTTCTATCCTGCGGTAGAGGGCACTGCGGCTTCGATCGAGACCAACAATCAACGTGCAATAGGGCCGCTCCCCGAACGCGTGGGTACCGTGAAATTCCGACATGCGCCGGCCGGACAACTCATAGACTTCGATCGCGCGAAGCACCTTCGAGGTGTCCCGGGGATGGAGTTTCGATGCGTACACTGGGTCAATCTCCGCAAGTCTCGCAAAGAAAGCATCTCCCCCCTGTTCGTCGGCCTGTCGAAGCAGTTCCGACCGAAGGTACGGATCCGAGGGAGGAGCTTCGCATAATCCCTGCAGCAAGACCCGGACGTATAACCCGGTCCCGCCGACGAGAAGAGGAAGACGGCCTTGGCCGTGAAGGTCCCGAATGCACTCCGCCGCCATTCGCCGGAAAACGCCGGCATTGAACGATTCATCCGGATTCACAAGATCGATTAACCGATGGATGACTCCCTGCCGCTCATGCGGTAGAGGCTTATCTGTGCCGATATCCATCCGGCGATAGACCTGACGGGAATCGGCCGTAAGAATCTCACTGTCATAATGCTTGGCCACTTCGAGGGCAACGGAACTCTTTCCGACCGCCGTCGGGCCGAGAATCACGACCAGCGGCTTCCGCCACCGTTGTTCATCAGACAATCGATACATTGGATGCAACGCTGGTGCCGTCACGACCATCCGACCCGTCCGAATAATTTATCCAACTCATCGGTCGAAAGGCGGAAGGCTGTGCGTCGACCATGCGGACAGGTCATGATGAGACCTTCGTCGATCCAGTCGAGAACCAATTGGCGAATCTCCGCAAGCGCCATAGTTCTGCCGGCTCGTATCGCACTATGACATGCGAGGGACGCCAGCACAGACTGTATGCGATGCTCCAATGAGGGAGTTCGGTTCCACTGCGCCAGATCGTCCATCAGATCCTGGACAAACGAGACGGCATCGATCTTCCCCACACCGACCGGAACAGACATGATGGCCATAGAACCGCTGCCGAACGGCTCAATGATCAGCCCCAATGATGCAAGATCCTCAAGATGGTTCCCCAGCAGGGCGTACTGTGCCACTGGCAGTTCGACGGGGTTGGGGATCAGCAATGGTTGCGCCTGAAGATCATGGTCCTGCCACTTTCGCCAGAGTCGTTGGAACAGCACGCGTTCATGCGCGGTGTGTTGATCGATGACCTGAAGTTCCTGGCCGACGTGCGCCACCAGATATCGCTGCAACATCTGGCCAAGGGGGACCACGGAAATCGTCGACGAATACGCCCCCCCTGGCTCGTGTGCGAACTCAAGCTGTTCGTCGCTGGAGGACATCCGGTCATATGTCCTCGGCGTCGCATCTTGCGGGCCGGTTTGAGGCTGGTTTGGGTCATGGCGTTGGTCGCATGGTTTCGATGTGATCGAAGCCGTTGGCGTCACCTCTGCCGCAACGCCGGCGTGTTGGGTTCCCTTGATGCTCGTCCGTTCAGGGCCTGCGAGCGCGTGGCGCAAGGCATGACGAATCAACCGATGCACCATGTCGGGTTGCGAAAAACGGACTTCGCGCTTGGCAGGATGAACATTCACATCGACGCAATCCGGCTCGATCTCAAGAAAGAGCACATAGGTAGGATTCAAACCTTTGGCAAGGAAGGCGCCATACCCTTCAGTCACCGCGTGAAACACGGTGGCATTCCGCACCGGCCGACGATTCACAAACACATCTTGAGGAAGCTTGGAGGACTTGGCCCGGACAGGGTCCACCGCGACGCCTGACACGGCATACCCTGGAATCCGACCCCGTACGTCGAATGTCCGATCGAGAAACAGATGCCGATAGACCTGCAGAATTCTATCTCTGTCCGATGCCACGGACGGATAATTGAGGACTTCTTGGCCATTATGCAGCAGACGAAGGTGCACGGCTGGTCGAGCCAAACCGGCTTGTTGGACCACCTGATTGATGTGGGAGAACTCGGTCGGGACGGATCTGAGGAATTTTTTCCTGACGGGCTGATTGTAGAACAGGTCGGCCACCTCGATCATCGTGCCCTTGACGGCGGGAGCATCCCGCACAGCATCCACAATCCCTCCGGTCAGCGTCATGAACGATCCGGCACTTTCCTGCTCTGTTCCTGTCGTGATCCGCACCTTGGAAATTGACGCAATGCTGGGCAGGGCTTCGCCACGAAAACCCATGGTCTCCACCGACACCAAATCTCGGTCCGATCGAAGCTTGCTGGTGGCATGACGCGCGAAGGCCAGAGGAAGGTCGCGCCTCCCGATCCCCTCGCCGTCATCCGTGACACGGATGACGGACATCCCTCCATCCTTCACATCCACAGTGATGACGAGGCTCCCCGCGTCCAGACTGTTTTCGATCAACTCTTTGACAACGGCGGCCGGCCGCTCGATCACTTCACCCGCCGCGATGCGGCTGATGACGTCATCGGGCAGAACATGAATCGAGGCGGAAGACTCCGCGGCAGGCATGCGCTAGGCTCCATTGGAGGAGGGCACGGACCGGATAGGCTGTACCCGAAACGCGCACGGCCTCATCTGATTTCAGCCAATTTATTCTTGGCGAGCTTGGCCTCATCGGATGTGGGAAATTCTTCGATCACGCGCTTGAGATTTTTCTTGGATTTAGCGAGGTCGCCAGTTTCTCCAGCAGCCAGTCCCAGCTTGAACAGCGATGCGGGCACCTTCTCATTTCCGGGATATTCAGTCGACACGTATTCAAAAGCCTGCATGGCCCTCGTATAGTCCTTTTGCTGATAATACGACTCCCCGAGCCAATAATGGGCGTTCGGAGTGAGCGACGTGCCGGGAAAATCTTTGACGAACCGTTGAAATCCCGTTACGGCCAGATCATATTTTCCGTTCAGATAATCGTTATAGGCCAGGTTGAATGCCGAGGTCGGCGTGATCGACGGAATCCCGGGCACCAATGCCGTGCTATCCATGGATCCTGACGACTTTTGTGACTTTGCCGGTTTTGGAGACTCAGACGGAATCGGATCGAGCTTCGGAGCACTGGAGAAGAGCGAGGATTCCTCCACCTTAGCTAGACGACTCTCCAGTTTTTGCAGACGCCCAGCCAGATCGTCTATCTTCGGGCGCATGGCATCCCCGTCCTTGATACGTTCAACCGAATCCAATCGTCGCTGCAGGGCCTCCAGTCGTTTTTGATCCTGATCCTGCGATTTCGATATCGTCGCCAGCTGGTCCCGCACCTCGACAAAATCCGCGTGCTTGGCGCACCCCGCAAGAACAGCCATCCCCAAGGTTACGACGGCGCAACCGACCAGCGAGGCGAGTGTATGCTTCACGGTTATCGCAACTCCTTTAACTGAGACAATTTGTCGTACGCTTTTCCTGCCTCCGGACTTTTAGGATAGAGCGTGACGACCTGTTTAAATGCGGAGGACGCCCGCTTCTTGTCCTTAAGCGCGAGATAGGCATAGCCCTTTTTCAAAATAGCCGCCGGAACCTTCTCGCTTTGCGGGTAGTCCATTTCAACGCGGTCATACGCGTCGATCGCCTGTTTGTAGTCTTTCTTGCCGTAGTGCGATTCTCCCAGCCAGTAGCGTGCATTCGGAGCCAACTCTGAGTTGGGATATTGGCCCAAGAAGGCCGTGAATCCCCGCCGCGCGCCTTCCAGATCTCCGTCTCGGAACGATCCCAGGAGACGCTCGTATTCGGTCCGGTCCGGTCGCTCCTGGGAACGAGCAGGCGCCGACCTCGACGCCTCCTGCGTCTCACCAGCCACAGAGCTCTTTTCCGAGGGATCTTGAGCGTGGTGGGTCGTCTGCTCGGGGACCAGCGAGGCGGTCATGTTGTCCCTGTCTGCTGGAACCGACGACTCCTGAGTCGAAGAGGCGGAGGAGGATTGGCTCGTCCCGGGGGAACGATGCGCCGGCTTGGTTGGCTGCTGATCGTGACCATTTTGTTGATCATGACCGTTCTGCTGAGCGTGACCGTTCTGCCCATTATGCTGCGACTGACCGTTCTTGCTGGCAGCCACCGCCGCTTGCGCATCTCGTGAAACCTGATCGAAGGCCTTGTTCAAGGACTCGACCCGACGATCTTGTTCATCCAGCCTAGCGCTGACCTTCTGCATGGAAGAAACCATGCTGGCATTCATGTCATTGACCTGCTCGTCAAAATGGGTAGCCAATTTCTGTGCCACGGCCGCCACGCTTTTATTCACCTCGTTGAGGTGGCCAGTCAGAGTTTTGGTGGTCTCATTAATATGTGCCGATGACGAGCGGGTGTCGCTTTCGAGTTTTGCCGCCAAGGCTTTGCTGTTCTGCTCTTCTTGGCCGACCTTATCCGCAAGCGTCGTCAGCGATTCTTTGAATCCGGTCAGAGATTGGTTGAATTGGGTGAACCGATTGGACAGTTGCTCCGTCCGCACCTGGTTGTCTGCGAGGGATTTGCGCTGTTCTTCGAATCTGGCATCGACGCTTTTGACAACCGCGCTGTTGGTTTTCTGAACCGCCTCAAGAATCTCCTTTCGAAGCGTTTCCATTTGTCGGTTGATCTCGTCAAGACGCGTGTTGACATCTCCCCTCAACCGGTCCCTATCCTCTTTGTTTTTGATATCCTGGGCGTTCAGACTCTCCCGGACTTGCGTATACCGGTTCAAGTTGTCGGCGTCCAATTTGCCTGCCAACTGTTCCAGTTTCTTCGTCTGCTGTTCCAGGACGGCTGACCGCTGTTTGAGATCATCCTGTCTATTCTGGAGGTCCTGCGCCTGATGTTGTGCCCGCTCGAGCTGATCACGCAGCTGCGGCAGTTCCTGCTCGCGCAATGCCGTAAGTTCCTGGCTCTGTCTCGCGCGGGTCTGCAGCAATTCGTCATTCGACTGCTTGATCTTTTGCTGAAGACTTCTCTCGGTTTGCTTGAGATCCGCTTGTTGAGCAACGCATCCCGACATAACCAGCGCCCACATCGCCCAGCCCGCTACCAGCATTACCCGAAGATCCAGTCGATCATGCATGGTCCACCATCCCTCTTCGGAACCTGCTTGCAGTGACTGACAGAAGAAACGGCATTTTGCAATCAAATCCTTATTTGCCTGTCCTTACCACAAGATGGCCGCGACGGTTTTGCTGATAGCACGCTTCCGCGTGATCGGAACAAAAGGGGCGCTCCTTCCCATACGACACCACGGACAATCGGTTGGCGGCCACTCCCAATTCGACGAGATAATTCCGCACGGCCTTGGCTCTCTTTTCGCCGAGGACAAGATTGTAGGCGGAGGTGCCTCGCTCATCGCAATGACCCTCCACTTTGATTGCGGCGCCCGGGTTCGACTTGAGCCAGTCAGCATTGCGTCCGAGTGCCTGACGGCCCTCTTCGCTGATCGTCCAACTGTCATAACTAAAATAGACGTCACGCAGGCCGGCGGCCGTTGACGCAGCCTGCTCCGCGCGAATTTCGTCCATCTGTCGGGTCACATCGGAAGGATCCGCCTTGGCCAGCATCGTCCCGCTTCCGGCTGACCCTCCTCCTGTTTCGTTTCCTCCTCCTCCTTCGGTTCCCCCTCCTCCAGCCGCGACAACCCGCTCCTCCGACGGATTCTTGTCCAGACCTTTTAAGCCGCCTCCACCGGACTGCATGCTGGTGTCGGGGAAGGTGCCGATTCCGGAGTGACTTCCGGCTGGACCGGAATCTGCCGATCCCATGGATCCGGAGCTTCCGAGGGTGGCGCCATCACCCAGGCTACCGCCTCCGGTCTTGCCCTGAGCAGACTGCGTATCCCCTCCGGATTGGACGGCCTTCTTGGAACATCCTGGAATAGCCATAAGGCCAACCGTGACGGCGAGCGCCGCAAATAATGTCATCCGGCTCTTTCCCATTGTGCGATCTCCTCTGTGATAGTTAGTCATCGGTGTTTCATTCTGTGTAAATTTAGTTTCACTCGCGCCATTTATGATGCGGGAGACCAAGACGGGGCGCTGTTATGCGTGCCTTCAAACGTCAGCCGCTCTGGGTTTTTCCCGTCTGCATCAACCATGAAAATATGGCTCTTCCCGTCCACCAGCGAGCTGAAAACAAGGTGCCGTCCGTCCGGCGACCACGATGGGGAATCATCAACCCCGCTTCCGGTAGTCAGTTGCACGCGTTTTTGCCCGTCCGGTGTGATGACGCACAGCTTATATTCCTTGCGGGGAGTGCGGCAGACATAGGCGATCCAATTTCCCCGAGGAGACCAAGCCGGGGCAGCATTATAGTCTCCTTCGAAGGTCAGCCGCCTGACATTCGACCCGTCTGAACTCATTAAAAACAGTTGTGGCCCTCCTCCACGGTCCGACACAAAAGCAATTTCTCTACCAGTGGGGGACCATGTCGGAGAAAGATCTCCCGATGGGTTGACGGTCAGCCTCATAATGGCTTTCGTCCGCGTGTCCAGACGATACACCTCGGAATTCCCCTCATGGCTCGAGGCAAACGCCAAAAAGTTTCCGTCCGGAGACAGGGCTGGTGTGATGTTCAACCCTCCATAGGACACCAGAGTCCATCGTTTGCCTGTGGCCAGCTCGATCATGTCGATGTCCTGCGTATTCCGGTCTCGATAGGCGGTGAACACCAGGAATCGTCGATCCGGCGACCAACGGGGCATGAGGTTCAGGAACCCGTCAGCTGTGAGCTGGCGCGCGTCGTATCCGTCATAATCCATGACGAACAATTCTCGTGACGACCCTTGCGCGGACACATAAGCGATTTTTGTTCTGGCAATACCGGGCTCGCCCGTGTAGCGGAAGACGAGTTCATCTGCGAACCGGTGGGCCATTAGTCTGGCGACCGAGGGAGACCCGGCATACCGCTTTCCTCCAACGATTTCATCGCTTCCGCTGTCGTAAACGAATCCCTCCATATTGATATCGCCGTCTTTCTCGCCATCTTTTGTGCCGGCTTTTCCCCAGACGAGCACTGAGACCCCGTTCTCCGCGGCCTGCTTGAAGACGGCCTTGGATCCATTCGCCGTCCCATTGCCGATATCGCGTGCTTTGATGCCTATGCTCGGGAGATCGATCAGGTCGAACACGAGCGACCGTTTGACGTCCTTTTTCAAGACCTCTTCGAGACGCCCTCCGAGCCAATCGGGCCCACCGCCGTTCTGGATGCCGACCACGCCCAGCGAAATCTTCTGGAAATCGGGTCGCGTTGCCTCAAGAAAGACATCGGCAGCCCCGGATTCCAAAATTCCGGCCAGGCCGGCCAACAACGACAGCACACCGCCTATCGCCCCAGCAAATTT
This sequence comes from Nitrospira sp. KM1, assembly GCF_011405515.1. NCBI lineage: Bacteria > Pseudomonadati > Nitrospirota > Nitrospiria > Nitrospirales > Nitrospiraceae > Nitrospira > Nitrospira sp. KM1. Next base: position 1,654,437 of record NZ_AP022671.1, read on the forward strand.
CAATCTCGTCATCCAACGGCCTCCCCAACGCGAAATACCATTTCGACATCCTGATACGATTCCGTCATCTCCGCCGGAAAGGGGGGGAACACCCGAGGTTTCAACACGGCACGCTGACCTGCCATATCGAAATAATCGTTTCCCGAAGACTGCTGGATTCCAACATCCTTCACCGTCCCGTTGCGAAAGAACCGGAACTTGACCACTACATGGTAGCTACTGCCGCTGACATCGATCGGCGGCGGCTCCCACTGACTTTTGATAATGCTCTCGATCCTTGCCCAATAGGGATTCGTGCCGGAAGACCCGGAGGTCTTGATCGTCGTCTGCGGTTTGGTCACCGCCTGCGGAGCGGGGATTGCCGCCTCTTGCTTCAACGCGGGTTTGGCCTGAACGTCCTTGGGCGTTTCGATTCTCGTAGCGGGTTGGAACTGCTTTATTTTCTTGAGCTCGTCTTCAAGTTCACGGTCGAGTTCATCGCTGAGCGAGGCTTGTTGCGGCGCTTTGACGGACGGTTCAGGCGCAACATCGGGAATGCGCACGAGATCAGGAACCTTCACTTTCGATGGTACGTAGGGTTGAGGCCTGGCAACGGACTTCTGAGGAGTAAAATCTCCGATCTTGGGAGCATCAGGAGGAAGCTGAAGATCCCGCAAGATATCCTTCGCAATGCTTTGTCTGGCCGGCGGCGCCACAGGGACAGGATTGGGTACCGGAGGCGCCACAGGTGCAGCCGGAACAGGTTTGGGCTCGTGTCTGACCGGTTCAGGTGGCACCTGTGCAACCGGGACCTGCGGAACAGGAGGAGCCTGAGGGGCCGGCAGCGGCTGAGGAGTCGGGGGAGCTTGAGGAACCGGCGGAGCGACGATCGTCTTGGATGGGGACTGCCGCACAGGCTCTTGTTGTTTTTGCGGTACCGGTTTGGCCTCAACCTGTTTGACCGGAGTGGGAAAACTGACCAGCGACACTTCGACGGACGCCAGGGGGCGTTCCCCCTTTTGTGGCAATCGGATCCCTGCAGCAATGAGAAGGACGACCAGATGCAGCAGCAGTGAAACGACGAGCGTCCGTTTGAGCTTCGAGAGAAACCGGTCCTGTCCGTCCTGTTCGAACCAGAATCCCGACTGGACCTGGGCCTGTGCCGCCATGGGTCGTACCTACTTCCGCGTTAACTTTTCTTCGCAGGCGTGCCCGGAACAGGCGGAGCGACGACCCGTTCCGCTCCCACCGGGTCGGTCACCATACCGATTTTCTCGATTCCGGCTTTCTTCACGCCGTCCATGACCTGCACGACTGTGCCGTACGGGACGTCGCGGTCGGCGCGTAGGTACAGCGACACGTCGGGGTTTTCATGTTTCAAGCGCTTCAGTTTTGTTTCGAGTTGCGCGACACCGATAGGATCTTTATCCAGGTACAGCCGCTGGTCTTTCTCGATCGTCAGGACCATGCGCATTTCCGGCTTGATGGTATTGGTCGCCGACGTGGGAAGTTTAATGTCCATCCCGCGGTACAACATCGGCGCCGTCACCATGAAAATTACGAGCAGAACGAGCACGACGTCGACGAGCGGAACCACATTGATCTCTGCCATGAACCGCCGCTGCCGGGACTCGAACATCATCGCTGCGCCCCTACGGGCACGGGCTTCGCTTTCGGCGTCACGACCGGAACCGCTCCCATCAGCTCGATCGACACCGTATCGAGGCGGAAGGCCGTTCGACGGATCCGCGTGAGAAAATAATTGTAGGCGATCACAGCCGGAATCGCGGCAAACAAGCCGGCGGCCGTGGCGATCAATGCCTCGGCAACCCCGGGAGCCACCGCGGCGATGCTGGCGGTTCCCTGTGAGCCGATCTCTTTAAAGGCATCGATGATGCCCATGACGGTTCCCAGGAGGCCGACGAACGGGGTGATGTTTCCGGTCGTGGCCAGGAACGGCAGATAGGCTTCCAACCTCGACAACTGGCTTTGCGAAAGATGGGCTGCGGTGCGCTCAACGATATGCCGGTCCATAGCCCCAGAACCGGAGCCGTCCTGGCCCTCATTGCGCATACTCGACAACCGGTCCATCACTCCCTCGAATACAATGGCCGAAGGACTCGCCTCGACGTGACGGACCTGATGATGCAACTCGTTCAAGTCATGCGCCTTCGCGAGCAAACCCATGAAGTGACGATCGCCACGGTCCGCGGCTTTGAACGCCCGCCATTTGGAAAAGATAATTGCCCAGGAGATCACGGAAAATACGAACAGCACGAGCAGCACGATTTTCGACACGCCGCCCAATGACCCGAATGCGCCCGTCAATCCTGATTGAAACATCGACCTATACCCTTTCCCGGCGCCATGAGGTGTGGCGCCAGAGTCCGGAATCCTGCAATGCCGGGATGAGTGACGGTGGCAACGAGAGAAAATTGACCCTCTGCTGCCGGTACGACCCAGGGGCTGGAGCAGCCGATCGTGACCGAGAGGATATCGCTCTTCGTGTGCTCCTCCCTTTCGAACCCTAGGTTGAAGGGTTCACCTGCCACGCACATGGTCAGACAGAAAAAATGGCGGGGCCGACGGGATTTGAACCCGCGACCTCCAGATTGACAATCTGGCGTCCTAAACCAGGCTGAACGACGGCCCCACGTGACAATACGTATAGCGGAAGATCTGGCTGACAAGACTATTTGTAGCGGTTTGATCCAATTCTAAATTGGTGTTTTAGCATATTGCCGAATCCCTGCCTGACCTCAACCCGCTTCTCAGTTGGTAGGCGGAACAGGGATCGAACCTGTGACCTCTGCCTTGTAAGGGCAGCGCTCTTCCAACTGAGCTATCCGCCCGATTTTCCTAGAAAGCTTGGCGGATGCTACCAAGTCCGACTGCCCTTGTCAACCGATTCTCGCACTCTTCTTGCAGATTCCTCGCGAAGTTCTTTCTCAAGCTCTTCGAATGGTCTTCCTCGCTATCCGACGAGGGAAATAGGTCTCATGAACATGCTTCAGGCGTTCGCGTTCGACATGCGTATAAATTTGTGTCGTGGCGATATTCGCATGGCCCAGGAGTGCCTGGACTGAACGCAGGTCCGCTCCTCCTTCCAACATGTGGGTCGCAAACGAATGGCGGAGCATGTGTGGAGAAATTGAACCAGCGAAACCAGCCCGTTTCGCCCGCAGCCGCAGCATTTTCCAGAACGCCTGCCGAGTCAAGGGCGTGCCGCGACGTGAGACGAAAAGAAATCGTGACGATCGTCTCTTAAGCAACGACGGTCGTACCTGCTCGGTATACTGTTGCAGCAGCAGTCTCGCCGGTTCTCCCATCGGCACAACCCGCTGTTTGTTCCCCTTGCCGGTAACACGAAGGTATCCGACATCCACATTGACATCCGACCATTCGACGGAAATGAGTTCCGATACACGGAGTCCGGTTGCATACAATACTTCCATCATCGCCCTATCACGGTGATCTTCGAGTTGCGCGCGTGGCGGCAAATCAAGAATAGCCCCCACATCAGGCTGCGAGAGCGTCTTCGGCAACCGTAGCCCCCGAAATCCAGCGGCCAGTTCCACAGATGGATTATGATCAACGAGGTGTTCGCCACGAAGGTACCGAAACCAGCCCCTGACGGCCGAGAGACACCGTGCGGATGACACCTGTGCGAGCCCGGTTGATTGCAGTGAAGCCAAAAACCCCCGGAGGAGATCGGGGGTCACACGACCGATTGACACCACCTCGTTTTGCTGTAGGTAGCCCTGCAGTTTTTTCAGATCACGCCGATAGGCTGCGATGGTATGGTGTGACAATCCACCTTCGATGCGAAGGTGCTGCATATACCGATCGATCAGCGGATCGAACTGCATTGCACCGATCATAGCCAATCGCCTGGTCGATGACAAACACAGAGACCGTCTCCAACCTTGACACCCCATGGGGATTCCGATACTAGTCACAATCTACGTGGTGATCGAGCATCTCTAAAACACATGACTGCCTCCACATATCCCCCATCGCTCGCGTTCGGACGGCGCAGTCTATCCCCCCTTGTCTGCCTGCTTTTGTGTCTCTCATCGGTTCCCGATGTTGTTCTCGCAGCGGCACCGCCTTCCCGCCAGCAAACCGACAAGAGCGCACCCGCCAGCCATCCGGCACTGATTCAAGCCAAACGCCTCATCGACAAAGGTCAATCGGAAGAAGCCATCACGGTGTTGCGCCGCTTTCTGGAGACCGCTCCGAAGCCCGACCTGCTCGACGACACCTACTTGCTTCTGAGTGCGGCATTGTACGAAGCACAGCAGTATGGAGAAGCGTTGAAATACCTCCACACGCTCCAGGCGGAATTTCCAAATTCCGAAGTGTCCGATCGAGGGAAGCTCCTGCTCGCACGCACCCACGCAGCGATGGGCAATCCCGACCTGGCATTTCCAATCTTGACCGGCATCCGGACACTCTCGACCGATGAGAATTCCAAGCGGGACGCGGTGCATATCAGCGGCGAACTCTACATACAGAAGAAAGAGTACACGCGGGCCATCCAAGCCTGGTTGGACGAAATTTCGCTCGCATCCGAAGAACAAGCGGGAGAAATTCGGACGCGCATCAATGAGCTGCTGCGTGCCTCGTACGATATAAAAATGCTGGAACGGGTGAGAGACGCCTATCCGCGAAGCTATCCTGGCGACGTGGCGTCTGTCCGTCTGATCGAACTTCACGCCGGCCGCGGAGAAGATCACTATGCCGCCAGACAAATCCAGCAATTTCTTTCGCGCTACCCCTCGCATCCGTATGCGGCAAAAGCCGAAGAAATTCTTTCTTCGTTACAGGTTCGACTGAAGTCCCATCAATTTCTCATTGCCGCTGTGCTTCCTCACGGAGGCAAACTCGGGCCGTTTGCCTCGGACGTGCTCACCGGAGTCCAACTCGCCGTTGAGACGAACGGCTCGCTTCCCGGCGCACCGTCGATCGGACTGCTCGTGAAAGATTTCGAGTTTGACCGCCCTTCCTCCCTCGAGGATCTGACGGACCTGCTGAGCAACGATCAACCCATCGCGGTCATTGGACCGCTGCTGTCGAAAAATCTTCCCGTGTTGGCCGAACTGACCGAGCGGTCGCACATTCCGCTTCTGACGCCGACGGCGACGCTGCCAAATGTCCGAAGGCTTGGGAATTCGGTCTTCAGCACCGCCCTGACGTTTCAGTTGCAGGCAAGGCGAATCGCAACCTATGCGACGGGAGAACAGGGATACCGTCGATTTTGCATTCTGTACCCGGATACAGCCTATGGGCGTGAAATGGCCAACTCTTTCGCCCACGAAATCCGCCTCCACGACGGGGAAATCATTGCCGCCGAGTCCTATAAAGAAGGCGAGAGCGACATCAGCCAACAGCTCAAGCGCATGAAAGCGGAGGACCTCAAGAAATATGGCCTGGCCGTACCGGTTGACCCGGCGAAGCTCGGGGGCAAGACCACGAAGATGGACAAGAAAATTCTCTACACCCCGGGGTTCGACGCGGTCTTCATTCCGGGACGCGCCGCGGACGTCGGCCTGATTGCCGCCCAATTGAACTTCCACGACATGCGGGTGCCGTTCTTGGGAAGCAACGGATGGAATGCCCCCGATTTCGCCCGTACAGCAGACCAGTCGATCGACGGGTCAGTGTTTGTCGACGGGTTTTTCGCTGAGAGTCCTAATCCGAACGTGCAGGATTTCGTTGAACGCTACAAGAAGCGGTTTCAGACAAGCCCGACGCTCTTTGCCATGCAAGGGTACGATGCCGCCCGATTCGTCATCGAAGCGATTAGGAAAGGCGCATCGTCCGGCGAAGCCGTCCGTGACTTTTTGGTTTCGCAGACCGATCTTCCGGCCGTGGGCGGACCGGCTGCATTCCTTCCCGACGGCACGCTGAACCGCCCCTTGTTCCTTATCCAGGTCAAGCGCGGACACTTTACGCAGCTGGATTGAGACGGAATGAGAAAATGGTGGACAATGGAGACGTCTCTCGCCCGGTCGCGAACAGACGCGGGATGCGACAAGGAATGATTCAATGAACAGTGTGAACCAGATTCTCCACACGATTTCCTATATGGCTCTCCCGCTGCTCTTCGCGATAATCCTGCACGAGTACGCCCATGGTTGGATGGCTGATAAATGCGGTGACGACACCGCAAAGCGAGCCGGCCGGCTGACCATCAATCCCCTGGCCCATATCGATCCATTTGGCACGATCCTGATGCCGTTGTTGTGCCTCATTCTTCCAGGGAGCTTTTTACTCGGTTGGGCCAAACCAGTGCCAATTGAGCCGCGCAACATGGCACGTCCCCGCCGCGATATGGCGCTGGTGGCGGCAGCGGGGCCGGGCATGAACCTGCTGCTGGCGATCAGCAGCGCCATCCTGCTCGCGACTATCTTTACAATCGACCCTTCTCTTTCCATCCGCGATGCCGCCGGCTCCTCTGCATTCGACTCTGGTTCATTGTCGGCGATGGTATTGCTGCCCGTCGCCGTGATGGCGTTCTATTCTGTCTTGATCAACGTCTTTCTCTGTCTGTTCAATCTGATTCCGATCCCACCTCTTGATGGAGGCCGTATCCTGGTCAGTCTGCTGCCTCCCCAACCGGCCATGGCCCTGGCACGTCTCGAACCATACGGCATGCTGATTCTCATCGGCTTATTGGTGTTCGACAAAGAACTGCGGGTCATCCACACGATATCGAGCACGATGGCCACGGGGTTATCCGGCACGATTCTCTCGACCGCACTTGGATTCGGCGGCGGAGGAACGCAATGACCACTCCGCGTAAACGCGTGCTGAGCGGGATGCAGCCCAGTGGTCTCATGCATCTGGGCAACTATCTCGGCGCGCTGGAGAACTGGAAAACACTGCAGGATCAGCACGACTGTTATTTCTTTGTCGCGGACTGGCATGCCTTGTCCACGAACTATGCCGATACCAGCCGGATCCGAGAATTCGTCCGCGAGCTGTTGATCGACTGGCTGGCCGCCGGTATCGACCCCGATCGTTCGACGGTCTTCGTCCAATCACGCATCCCTGAACACGCGATCCTGCATTTGTTGTTGTCGATGATGGTTCCCGTGTCCTGGCTGGAGCGCAATCCGACCTACAAGGAGAAACAGGAAGAGATCAAAGAAAAAGATCTGGGCACGTACGGCTTCCTGGGATATCCCGTGTTGCAGGCGGCAGACATCCTTCTCTATAAACCGGACTTTGTCCCGGTGGGGAAAGATCAACTGCCCCACCTCGAACTGACGCGTGAGCTTGCCAGGCGGTTTCACGACATCTACAAGACCGCCGTTTTCCCGGAACCGAAGGAACACCTGACGAAGTTTCCAAAAGTCCTCGGAACCGACGGCCGAAAGATGAGCAAGAGCTATGGCAACACGATCAATCTGTCCGACCCGGAGCCGGTCGTTCGTCAAAAACTCAAGACCATGGTCACCGATCCCGCACGCGTCAGACGCACAGACCCGGGCAACCCGGATATCTGTCCGGTCTATGACTTTCACAAGATCTTTTCGCCGCTTCCGGTCATCGATCAAGTCAATCGCGAATGCCGCACCGCTGCGATCGGCTGTATCGACTGCAAAAAACTCGTTGCCGACAAAATCGTCGAGACGTTGTCCCCAATTTGGGAGGCTCGTGCCGAACTGACCCAACACCCCACGCGTCTCGACGACATCGTCCAGGAAGGCAGTCGCAAAGCCGGGGTCGTGGCCAAGGCCACGTTGCGGGATGTCACTGACGCGATGAAAATCTGACTCGGACACGATCGTGTCGCCGCCGCAACGGGGAGTGCGGTCCTATCAGGCAGATGGCAGAGATCCGACGAACGCGCAACAACCGGGGCACAAGGGCTTGGCTTCTGCTGATCGCCGTCATGATGCCGGTCAGCATCACGGAACTGCGGGCCGCCGATCCTCCCTGTGATATCTATCCGCCGGACAAACAAGCCCGCTGCGCCACTATCTGGAGGAGCCTCAACCAAGAAGACGGCCCGTCCATCGCTCAATTCGGTCTGGATCAGCAGAAACGCCGGGACGAGGGAAAAATCACCGCGGAGCAGCATCTGTCAGAAAACATGCGGTTCATCAAGCAGTCGACTGAAAAGCGCCTCGAGCGCCTCAGACAACGCATGACGAAGGAATAGAACGTTCACAGCTCTTCCTGTTGGGACTTTTCCAGAACTCGGCCGGCCGAATCGAGCAAATCCCTTCCGACGATGATCGGCGCCTTGAAATGGATCGCCAGCGCGATAGAGTCCGAAGACCGGCTGTCGAATACTTTCGTATCGCCTTTCATGGTGACGGTCAGTGCACCGTAATACGTCCCGGCTTTCAACGTGATGATGGTTTGCGTCACGGTCCCCCCGTATGCGTCGAGTATGGTGTGCACGAGGTCGTGCGTCAGCGGGCGGGACAGCTTTTCTCCATTCAAGGCGCCCTGGATCGACAAGGCCACCGTCACATCGACGAAGATCAGAATCGTCTTGCCCTCAGCCTGTAACAGGACGACGGGACCTTGGTCGGAAATGCGGACCTTCACATCGGAAATGACGACCGATTGAGGTGGGACAACGGGAAGATCGGAGGCCAAGGCAACCGGTACGACGATCACAAACACGCAGAGGGCGAACAGAATGACTCTGATCATGGGCACCTCCTGTACAAAACTCACGCGCGAATGAATTGATTGTCGAACTTTTCCCTACCGATCTCGGTTTCCGGGCCATGGCCAGGAATGACGACGGTATCCTCCTGCAAGGTGTACAGGCGTTCGCGGATAGAACGTTCAATGGCGTCAAAGTCGCCGCCCCACAAATCCGTCCGTCCGATGCTCCCGCGGAATAACGTATCGCCTGATAGCAAGAGCTTGCCGCCGGGAATATGAAAACTCATCGACCCGGGCGTGTGGCCGGGCGTGTGAATGGCTACGGCCGCCAACCCTCCCACCTCGATCTTTTCCTCGTCCTTCAGCCACTGATCGGGAGATGGAACGGGAACGTACGGCACGTTGAACATGCGGCATTGGATCTCGAGCATATTCCACAACTCGCGGTCGTCCTGGTGGAGACACAGAGCGGCTCCCGTCGCAGTCTTGATGTCCCCCGATGCGAGAAAGTGATCAAAGTGGGCGTGAGTATGGAGAACCAATTTCACCGTGAGCCCGAGGTCGCGAATCTCACGGAGGATCGTCTCCGCGGCACCGCCCGGATCGACCACGATCGCCTGCTTACTGACGGGGTCTCCGAGAATTGAACAGTTGCACCCAAGCGGAGGAACAGAGAATGTCTTGCGGATCATAGCTGGCATGGTTCTCTCCATCTCAAAGCAGGATATCCCGTGCGTCGCAAGAGGGTCAAACCGAAGTTTCTTCATGGACAAGTACGGGCGAAGCATGGATAATCGCCGACCAGACGGAGGCGAGCGGTGAACAACGGTGATGCGAACCGATTTCTGTGTGCGGCACTGGGTGGATTTCTCATGGCTACCATGCTCACCGGCTGTAAACCGGAAGAGTCTCCTTTGAAAGGGGAAAACGAAACCCTGCGGAAGCAGGTCGCGAGACAGGAATCGCTCGTCAGCTCTCTGCAGGACGGCAACAAGGTCATGCAGCAGCAGATCGACTTGCTCAATCAAGAGATCCGGGATGCCAAGAAAGCCGCGGAAAGTGCGAAGGCGGAAGCCAAATCCGCGGGAGACCAGCTCGAAATCCAATTGGTCCAGGCGCGAAAGCTTACGGCTGACATCAAACGAACCGCGGTCGAACAGGCCGCCCAGAATATTCAGGTCGAAACCAAAGGCGCGCAGGCGGAAGACATGCCGCGGCCGTTGAGCACAGTCGCCAAAGTCGTTGAGGAATCGCTTGCAAAAAACGGTTATTCGGTCCGTGTCAGCGTCAAGACCGATCAGAAAGCGGTGTATGTGACAGAGCGCAAGATTTCAAATCCCGTGTCCTTGGAAGTCGCCGGGTTCCGCAATCAATACGTCGTTGCGCTTCTCGCCATGCCGACCAGCGTGACTCGCCTGAGCGTCAAAGCAGAATTCGAAAAACTCGCGCAAGGAGGACGCATTCTGAGTGTCAGCACCGAGGAGACGGCAGAGATCGAGCGGCGCCTGATCGGAGAGGTCAGCAAAGCGCTGTCGGCGCCCAGCAAGACGTGATGCCGTACGTGTTCCCGTGCGTCACCGCAGCGGCACTCCTGACCCTGACTCTTGCCGTTCATCCGAATAGCCAGGCAGCATCCAAGCCGGCAGCAGAGCTCTCCCGCCACCTTCATGCGGTCGCCGCCCTCGAACAATCTTCGCCGCTCATCACCGTGCCCGCCGGACCGTTCGTACTCGGAAGCAAACGCATCGACGATGATCCATACGGCCTCTGGACACAGTTCGATGACACTGAACTGCCGCAGCAGCGGATCTGGCTCGACACCTTTACGATCGATCGTGATGAAGTCAGCTTGGGCGAGTATCTGTCGTTCCTGCAGCAGCAGCGGCGGCATCCACCCGACGAACTGCAGAAGCTGATCTGGCATGTCATCACAGTGCATTCGGTCTCGGACCTGACCCTCAGCCGCTGGCCGGCCCTGTACGTCTCCTGGTATGAGGCGAAGGATTTCTGTCAGGCCAAAGGCAAGCGTCTGCCGACGGAAGCTGAGTGGGAGAAGGCGGCACGCGGGGCCGACGGAAATCTCTTTCCCTGGGGAGAGTCGGCGCCAGACAACCGGCGCGCGATGTTCGGCCAACACCATGTTCATGAAATTCCCATCCTGGCGCCGGTCGATGCGCTCGATGACGGACAGAGCCCATACGGGCTCCATCATATGGCCGGCAATGTCGCCGAATGGGTCCAGGATTGGTTCGGGCTCGATTATTACGCGTATATCCCCGAGCGGAATCCGGCCGGTCCACCGAGCGGACGATACAAGGGAGTACGCGGAGGATCCTGGAAAAGCAAAATCATCATGCTCCGTACGGCGACACGCGGCGGATCGGCCCCCGACCAACGGGCGGCCACAGTGGGGTTCCGTTGCGCCATGTCGGCAACGCCATAGCGCGCGGCAATGGGAATGCTCTGCCCGAAATCAACGGTCGCTTGGCCTCCCCAAATTGCCATGATAGCCTGTCCCCGATCACACAGATCTTGCCCACTCGGGCATTCCAAACATGCTTCGAAAAATGTTTATCAGCGGTTTAGCGGTGTTCGCAGGATTAGCCGGCTGTTCCGGCACACCTCATCATCGGACACAATCCGTCACGGATCAGTCACCGGATTGTTGCGAGTCCAGGAAACCCGCTCCGAGCCGCGATGCCATTGTGAAAAGCGCCGCATATCTCGTCGGCTCGCGCTCCGTCGAAGTCAACGGTCGCCATATCGAATACGACTGCGCCGGCGTCACTCGAGCCGTCTTCCTCGAGCACGGCATCGATTTGTATGAGACCCCGAGCTCGGGCACGCGTGCCAACGGCGTGCAGCTGATCTACGACCACATCCAACAACATGGCAGGCTGCATTCCGGTCCGGCCGCCCTGCCCGGCGACCTCGTCTTCTTCGACAACACCTGGGACTTCAATCGCGACGGCAGAACGAATGACCCGTTGACCCACGTCGGCATCGTGGAAAAGCAGGACCGTGACGGGACGATGACATTCATCAGTCGAGTGGCAGGATCGGTAGAGCGGTACCGGATGAATCTCGGACTTCCCCACATCCACCGCAATGCCAAAGGGAAGGTACTCAATGACTATATCCGTCGCAGAGGCTCCGCCGATCCACCCCAAACGGCCTACCTAACGGGTGAACTATTTGCGGGATTCGGCGCCCGAACAGGCCTGTAGCCGCGCCGACGCCGGTGGGGTTCATGTGCGCGCTGAGTCCATTACCTTCTACGCTCGTGACTTTGGGAACTCACGATCATCCGCGAAAGGATGTGCCCTGACCAACGGTGAACCGGCGGAAATTCGTTGGCCTGCTACACTAGTCGCATGAGTTCACGTGCCAGACCCAGGGGTGTGATTCCAATCGACCCGAAGCGCCGCTTCGTGGTGACCATTCGGGAAAGCCTGGTCGGGTTGCACGGTGCATTGATTGTCGCCGAGCAGGCCACGTATGAAGCCGTCAATGGCCCCGTTGGCTCAGTGGAAACATTGCTGGACCTGCTGCAATACAATCCTTGGTTCACATGGCTTCACCCCATCTCGGATCTCCTCGTCAGAATCGATCATCTTCTGGAGGACGACGCCTTCGAGATCGCGGAAGAAAATGTGGACCACCTGATGCGGGAGATCCAGGATCTGCTCCGTCCCTCTGTTGAAGGAGACGGCTTCGAGCGCGCCTATTACGAGGCATTACAACGTGCACCGGACGCGGTCCTAGCCCATTTTCGTGTCAGGCAGATGCTTCCGGAGGCTGCATAGCCCCCCTCTTCCAGAAGCCAGCAATTTCGTACCGGCATACATTTGGCCAGGGTATTTAGTTAGAATGGCACATGACCTTCGGTCGCATCATTGTGGTTGTACTTGTCAAAATTTTCTTCTGGCATGCTGCTGCGTTCGGCGAAAGCGGTACCATTGTTCTGCATGGCAGCCCGCCCACCGGGGTAGGCAATGGCATCGGCTTAGACCGCTCGCGTTCACACTCTGTCGATTTGTCCGAGAACGCACCTCGGCTCCACGTCGATCCTCATGGTCCGTCGGCTGTTACCCCCTTTGGAAGCCCTCTGCCTCCCAATAATCTCACGCCACCTCCGGTTCTTCCGTTCAATCCGAATCGCGCACTGATGCCGCAAAGCTCCCTCCCTGACGCGCAGCCTCCCGCGCCGCCCCCGCGAACATTCTATGGTTCAAGTCCGCCGCGTTTTGTCCGATAATTATCTTGAACACAAGAACGCGTCCCGTAATAGGAACCAATTCGTCTGCAACCTGGTACAATAGCCCTATGACTACTTCTTCACAGTCTCTCTCGACCCGCCCAAGCGACATGCAGCGACAAGCATTGCTGGATGTTCGCCGTGGCCTGCTCGGCCTGCATAAAGCCCTGATTATGGCTGAACAGGTCACCTACGAACGGATCAATGGTCGGGTTGCCTCTACAGGACAATTGCTCCAACTCGTCTTAAACGATCCTTGGTTCACCTGGCTGCATCCTTTGTCCCAGCTGGTTATTCGGGTCGACGAGTTGCTGGATGGTGAATCCGAACCGATGTCCGAAGAGGTCGAAGCGCTCTTGTCTGAGATCCGGGCGCTGATTCGCCCTTCCGAAGAGGGAGATGGTTTCGAACGAAGTTATTATGAGGCGTTGCAGCGCGCCCCTGACGTGATTTTTGCCCACGTGGAAGTCAAGAAGCTCCTCAAAAAAGCCGCAGCCTGACCTGCGCCGCTCGCTCCGATCCGGTACGGATTATCTGCCAAGCGTCAGGGAGCCACTCGACCATCGATCGTTTCCCCGTTTGCATCGTCGTAGTACTTTTCCCGAAAAATCGGACACAATCCTTTGGTTTGGATCCTAGCCGTCACGTCTTTGATCATGCCACTGCTACCGCAGAGATACACCTCCAGATTCTTCACATCAGCCAATTCCTCAACCAACTGCGTCACACGGCCCGTCCGGCCTGTCCATTCCGCTTCAGGACGGGACAGAGTCGGCACAAATATCCCTTCAGGATCTCGCCGAATGAGCGAGGCCAATTCATCCACGTAATAAAGATCCCGTTGAGTTCGCAGCCCCCAGTACAGTCTCATCGGCCTCGGCCGCTCGCGCTCCGCGTTCAGGAGGATCATTGACCGAATCGGCGCTATACCGGTGCCGGTGGCGATAAATAACAACTCCCTGTCGGTGTCATCGCGCAAATAGAAGTTCCCAGCCGGACCCGCAAATGTTACAGAATCACCCTCGTTCAGCCTGAACAAATAATTCGATCCCGGTCCTCCCTGAACCAGGTTCAATAGAAGCGAAACGTTTTTCGCATCCGCCGGTGAGGAGGCGATCGAGTACGGCCGCGTGACGGGCCGGCCGATTCGTGAATCCGGCACCTCGAACGATATGAACTGTCCGGCCTTGAATGATATCGTCTCCGGATCAGTCAGATGAAAATCGATCTGCCGCACGTCATGCGTCAGCTGTGCCACATGCGCAACCTTCGCTGCGAATCGTTGGACAGGACTCATCGTTGTCCTTCTTTCTGAAAAAATCCCATTACGTTATGTCCGCGCGGGAAAGCCATCCTCGAATGCACGGTCGCTTCGATCCGGTTCGATTGTATGATACCGCATCGACGATCCGTCATGTCGTGAGCGCCCTGACGTCCTTCAACCACACTTTATGATCCCCGCCAAGGGTCGGATTTGAAGCAGGGAGGCTCCGATAGTCGCTAGGACGTGACCTTCACGAAAGACAAGGTTGGAGGTCAGGATATCTTGTCGCGACTGATTTCTCGTACGGAACATCAGCCGGTGCTCGGCTGTCAGGAGATCGGGCCAGCAAATCAGGGGTGAGTACACCTCGTGCCACCTACACAGACCGTGTCGAGGCGTGGAGAAATCACAGACCGCTCATCGTCCCACGTCGGTTCGGCTTTACGATCTCGCCCTCAATGGCATGATGGAAAAATCCAATAATCGCACATATCGGCATCACAGCCGTTCTTCATCCAGTTCGATGAGGTCGACCCAGGTCGCCACGGGAGGAAGCGTTTCCATCTGCGCGCCGCGCTTCCTAGCCACGTCCCTCATGCGTCCCTGGTATCTTTCGCGCGCGCCATCGTCTTTGGGGCCGGAAGACAGCAACGCGTGAGACCACTGCGCGACGTCCTGAGCTGTACGTGTACGACCATGGGCGTGGACCCATTCGAGGATCTCATGATCCGTACCCCCGGCCAATATCCGTTGTTCGAGCGCTGTCGCATCCAGCTGAAGAAAATCGATCAGATATTTGTCAAATCCAACCGTGATGTAGTTGTAATCCTGGATCTTGCCGGCATGACGCAGCCGCACTTTATCGATAAACCGTCCGAGATGCGCAATGCCGCCGAGCAGAACTTTGGGGCTGCGGGGATACTTGCCTTGTGTCATCGTGAGTGCCTCCATTGGTGAACCAGCGGCGCGCCTCGTGAAACGACCCGCACAGACCATGGTCATAAATGATAACCGCCAATTAAGGATGCAGGACATGCAGTCCGAGGACATCTTCAAATGGGTCATAATCGCGATCGTTATGGAGTAACGTGTGTCCTTCCCGAAGACAAAACGTCGCGATGAGACAATCGATCGTTCTGCGAACAGTGCGTCCCGCAGCGCGAAGCCGCCGATAGTTCAACGCTGTTTCCAGAGCTAATTGAACCGTTCCCGTTTCAAAAATCTCCAACTTGAGCAATTCCTCTCGAACGGTACCAAATTGACCCTCTGTTGCAGCTCCTTGGAGTACTTCACAGAGGATAAGATCGGTCAGACCGAGGCGTTCAATGGTCAGGTTGGCTTCAAGCCAGTCAGCATGAGGAGTATGCGTGCCGCGCAGGTAATCGATCCATATCGTAGTATCGACAATGATCACGAAGCAGCCTTAATGCGGCCTTCGCGCATAACACCGAGATCCTCTTCCCAGGCAACCTTTCCGCGTAAACGGCGAATGCCTTCTTGCCCCTTGACCTTGATGAGCAACCGAAGCCCCTCTTCAACCACAGCTTTCTTAGTTGAGAGTCCCGTTGCCTTCATCGCCTGCTTCATGAGGCCGTTGTCAATTACAATGTTAGTACGCATGGTCATGGTCCCTCTCCGAAGTAGAATGTGTATAGCATGACAAATAATACACATAGGATTTCATGTAAGCAAGACGCGGGGAATGTCTTTCGTTACGTCTCCGTCGCGCGGAAACAAATCGGCGGGTGCCGCAGGCAATAGGAAGACCGGAAGCGAAGCTGTGCAACCTACCGCCCGAAATGGACGACGTCAGCGATTAAGGGGTTTGAACTTCCAGGGCAGCTAGAGTTTCCCCATGCACGCAACACTTATACTTTATAGGAAGCAATCAGAGTTTCGCGCAACGAAAACGCTCACCCCGCCCGGCCCGCTCAGTGAGCTACGAAGTCCCAGAAACGAACGTGCGGCCGGGTCAGGTGCGGCGTTTGGTTCGGCCCCGATAGCCTGTTCACCTGCCGACGGAATAATGGCTGGTCTGGAATTAAAGATCCGTCACACAACCCGTCAGGTCCATCAGAAGGCACCGGACCCGGATGTCCTTCCATGCATCACCGCTCGCGCGGGATGCATTCTTGCGCTGGTTCTCGCAGAAGTCTTTGACCTCCCTTGCGAAATGTCGTGCCTCCGCGCGGTGGAACTTCTCTAACTTCGACACGTCTCGGGCCTTGCTGTATTCCTCCCGCACCTTCGAATCGGGGTGAAGGTACTTGTAGGCACCGCAATCGAGGTGTTCGAGAAGGAAGATGTCTTTGATATCGCGGTGCAGGAGGTTGATTGCGGCGGCCAGGTGGTCGAAGAAGACCGTTTTCCAGGGTAGCGCGGGCTCCTTTGTATCTGGTGTTGATGTCAGCAGTCGAGCACCCATCGCAGCCCCGGCAAAAATGGCTTGGTCATACCGGTTCTGCAGGTTCAATCTGTTCATGAAGCCGACGGTATTGTCCAGCAACCGCACATCCATGCACGAAAGGAGCAGGACCTGCTTCCGAGGCGGCTCATCGAAAACGGACTTTTGAACAGGAGCCCGAGCCATTGAAAACCTCCTTCGCCGAACGCCCCGGTTCAACGGCGGGGCGAGAATGTGTCCAGCGCGCCGTAGGCGCCTAATGCCGTCACGCACCTGCGGCGCGCCCGCTCTGAAGTCTCACGGTCCGCTGCAACCTGCGTGTCATACGGCGCCTCGATCATCTGGAAGAACCCATTATTGTCGAAAACCTGTACCCACTACTCCGCCTCCAGGCGCCCTTTCATGTCAGTGTATGCCGTTTCGATTAGCTTCATGAGAGCCGTGGCATCGACGTCACGTTCGGGCCTGAGTTTCACATGGCGCATGAACTTGCCTGTGCCTTCCAACAGGCCCATCGGATCGGCAATCTCGGCGCCACGAAAGAACCCGACATTGACGTGAGCTTTGAAGGCATTGACGTGAGCTTTGAAGGCATTGACGTGAGCTTTGAAGGCATTGACGTAGGCGAATGCCGCATCACCTACACACGCCGTCGGATGACCATCATGCAATAACTCTCGAACATCGTCGCCGCAGTCGCGCATGACCTCAAACCAGCGCTGCGCGATCGCCCCCAATTTACCCGAATGCTCACGCATCCAGACTTCGATAGCGAGATCTCGCTTGACCGAACTCGGGAACCGCAGAAGCTGGCTCACGGCGATTTCATTTTGACGGTGGGCCACAAAGCTGAAATCCCGAGTCTCCCGCTCTCCAGCACCGAATAATGTCCCCGTTCAGCGGCCTCACACTCAGCCCATGACGGCGCGCGGACGCGCCACCATTGAGTCGGAGTGCCGGCACGCCCGCGCGCCAGCACTTTATCGGTCCCGGACCGCTTCAACGGATTGTTATACGCCATTTCGAGGGAACAACATGTCAAGCAATTGAGATTGGTTCAGTCGTGGGCAGAAACGACTCAGAGGTACATTTCTGTAGCCCTCTCGCTGCTTCCTCTCACCTTCAGTATTGCGTCGACCAGGGACTACCGACTTTGCGCCTGCCGAGATATCCGGCATAGGACAGTCTGGGGTGCTTCCGAAGAAGCGGAAATGGGCAATCGAAAGATCGTGGAGATTGTGCGCTACCAGGATGACACATGACCCGGGCATGCTCGAACAGGACAGACAAACCGACACGTGCGGTGGGGTCTTTTCGGCATGAGTCTGCTTGAGTTGGATGTATCGCGCGCGAGCATCTAGCGCGAGAACGATGTCGAAGCCTGAGTCATCGACTTCGGAGTTCAGAATCTGAAGGCAGCTTAAAGGATCCCGCGCCCACTGCGCACCCGCGATTGCACCGATCATCGCATGGCGTAGCACGTTCTCCACGTAGCTAGATCGTTCGGCGAGAGCTTGGATCTGAGTGGTTCTAGCGGGAGCGTGTGTCATGGCGTCTAACGCTCTGCTTCACCGGCACGAAACCGGCAAGCGCAGCGCCGCCGGATGAGCGTCCGGTGCAAGCGGTTGTTGGGCTGCTTTACGGCTGGGTAACCCCAAGATCCTTGCAGATCTTCCGAGCCAAGCGATCGTTGATTTCATATGGCGTGGAATGGCACTTCGCTTGTTCTGAGATGGGTTATGCCACTACGAAAACTCCCGCCCTCCCCACAAGTGCGCAGCCATGGTTTGAAAGATGCCGCAGTAGATCGCGGCGTTTCATACCGCGATCGTGAGCTCTTCGTGGCCATTGCCCGCAGCCTCCTTCGCGTCGGCGTGGTTCATCCCAAGGCTTCGCTGAGGGTGACTCTTAGGGATCGGACAAGCTCATCACGGGTGCGCTCCTGGCAATTGACGCCCGGCACCTCTTCGATCCAGCCGATCCACCACTGACCGTCCTGCTTAACTACAGCTGTAGAAGTCTGGTTCATGGTGAAACCTCCTGAACGCATCGTACCGCGCTCACGAATTTGATCATCAAGCAGCCGAACAATGATTGGGCGATCGGCAGAAGACCCGGAGCCACGATTTGGTGCCCTCATAACACGCCACCGATCCTGCCGGATAGTACACCGGAATCGTTTTTGTCTCAATCGGTCGCGACCGGATGCCATGTACCATGGCTCTTATGCGGATCGGCGTAATACCACATTGAGTAGGTTCATCCCATCAGTGGACTTCGAACACACGGTCTTCGGTTGAGCACATGTGTGTAAATCATCGTCGTTTTCACGGCGCGATGGCCCCAACAACTCCTGAACCGTTCGAACGTCAGAGCCGTTTTCAAGCAGGTGTGTAGCAAAGGAATGCCGGAATGTGTGGCACATGCCCGCTTTGGAAATAAGAACGGGGACAGGCGCCGGCGAGGCCGGAGCCAGTCCCCTCTTACTTCACTGACTGCTTAGCGGATTTTCCGGACGGGAGGTACTTGTCGATGCTGGCGGTCATCTTGTGGCCTTTGCAATTGCCCGGACTATGAGCGCGAGGATGAGCCCATCGCCTCCCACTCCTCTATTCCGATCAGCCTCCTCGGCTTCAACGCTCCGCTCGTATATGCCACACGCATTGCATCTTCGAGCCACGCCAAACGTTGAGCCGGCGTCGCAGCCAAGGTCGCGGTGAGGAGATTTTGATCATTGGCATTCCAATCCGTTGAATGCGCAACGTTCTGAGAATCGCCGTAGCTGCCGGCCATATCAGTGATCTTCCTTCCGCCGTCGAATAGCTTCCAGCTGCTCAATGTCGACCAGATCTTGTGGCCTACCGGCTCGCCGTTTCAAGGTGATCAAGTCGTCGATCGACGCAATCCTGATCTTCGTCCTGTTCAACAAGACTTCCTGAGACCGGGACCACAATCCCTCGAAGGGGACTTCAAGTTTCAACAGCAAGCCTATCACCCGCATTGGATTCGTCGAGTCAACGAGCGAGAATGCCCGCATGTGCTTCTCGCGAAGCCATAGCTCTCGGGCGGCGGGATCGGCAAACTGCTCGGGCATGACCGGTACTTGAGGGCGAAATCCTTTCCCCACTAGAACCTGTATCATTTTCATCGCTTCTTGAGGCGCCAGATCAACAGCTAAATCCACGTCGGCAGTCAATCTGGCATAGCCGTGCAGTACCGTGGCAAGACCGCCGACGACGACATAGCGTACTCCTGCCACATTGAGTAACTCGAATATGGGCTCGAAGACCGACACGGCGTCATTCTAAACAACTGCGACACAATTAGCAGCCGCTCTCTGCTTTGGCAGATATCCTATACAACCCGTTCTCATCAGATCCTGTGCAGGTGACGCGGCAAACCTGGCGGGTCCGCCAACATGCGTTACTCCCCGCCTCCCAATGGGGGGGACGGAACGCCCAGCACGCGACTTGTGCCGAAGCGCGGGTCCAGTACATGCTGAGCGGATGCAGTCGTGCTTCACGACGGCGAGGACTGCCCGCAGTTCCATCCCGCGCAATATCGGATGGCAGAGGCGAGGCATTGTACGGTCAAGCTGAGACACCCGGAGCGTGCGGCGTTTCATCCTCGCTGCTCCCCGTTCTTGATTCCAGCCCATCTCATGTCCTGGACGGCACGAATGGCGAGATGGCTTAACCGTTCTTTGACGAGTCGGAGACCCGATTCACCGAGGAGGATCTTCAAGCGGTCTTAGCAAGTTTCAGCAGAGTCGACTTGGAACATTCGAGGACTTGAATCGCCTGCTGACGCGTGACCGTCGGAAAGTTCTGGAGAAGCTCACCGAGCGACAAACCGGCTTCAAGATTGGTAATCAATGCTTCAACAGGCACTCGTGTTCCCTTGAATGCCGGGGCGCCATTGGCAATGCCCTCCCCCTACGAGACCGACTTTTTCGCCGATTTACCCGCCTGAAGATATCGGTCGATCCCGCCGGCCATTTTTCTTCCTTCAGCAATGGCCCACACGATCAGCGAGGCGCCGCGTTTGGTGTCGCCGCCGGCAAAGACGCCGTCGAGGTTGGTCATGAAATTCCCGTCAACGGAAACGGCACCGCGGGCATCATACTTGAGGCCAAGATCGTCGAGCAGTCCGTTCTTCACCGGGCCGGTGAATCCCATAGCCAGCAGGACGAGATCAGCGTCCAGTACAAATTCGCTGTTCCCGACCGGAGTGAACTTTCCCCCCTCGAACTTGACCCGTCCGGCATGGAGCTTAGTGATATGGCCGTTGTGGCCGGTGAACTTTGAGGTGGAAACGCTCCATTGCCGGTCACATCCTTCTTCATGCGCATGCGACGTCCGCAACTGCATCGGCCACAGTGGCCACGGAGTGGAATCCGCACGTTGAGGCGGCGGTTCCGGGAGCAGCTCGAATTGATGCGCTTCCACGCAACCCTGCCGATGAGCGGTACCCAGGCAATCCGAGCCCGTGTCGCCGCCGCCGATGATGATCACGCGTTTGCCTTTGGCCGTAATCGGTTCCTCGGTGACGGGAATGCCGGCAGTGCGCTTGTTCTGTTGCGTCAGGTATTCCATCGCCAGGTGCACGCCCTTCAATTCGCGGCCGGGAATCGGGAGTTCACGGGCCTGTTCTGCCCCCATGGTGAGTCCGACCGCATCGAAACGCGTACGAAGTTGCTCGCCCGTGATGTCTTCGCCCGCCGTCACGCCGGTCTTGAATTCCACGCCCTCGGCCTTCATCTGTTCGAGCCGGCGGTCGATCACCCACTTTTCCATTTTAAAATCCGGGATGCCGTACCGGAGCAAGCCCCCAATGCGGTCGGCCTTTTCAAAGACCGTGACATTGTGGCCGGCGCGAGCCAGCTGTTGCGCAGCCGCCAGACCCGCCGGGCCGGAGCCGATGATCGCCACGGTTTTTCCCGTCTTCGTCACGGGGAGAATCGGCGCAATCAGGCCTTCATTGAAGCCGCGGTCCACGATATTCCATTCGATCACCCGAATAGAGACCGGGTCCTCGTTGATGCCGAGCACGCAAGCCCCTTCACAGGGTGCAGGACACAGACGGCCGGTAAATTCCGGGAAATTGTTGGTGGTGTGCAGCGCCTTGAGCGCATCCTTCCACCGACCGCGGTAGACAAGATCGTTCCATTCAGGAATCAGGTTGACAACGGGGCAACCAGTGCTGCCCTGGCAAAAAGGCACCCCGCAATCCATGCAGCGCGCGCCCTGTATCTTGAGCTTGTCCTCCGGGATGGGCTCATACATTTCCTTCCAATCGAGCACGCGCAGCTCGACCGGTTTGCGCTTTGGCCCTTCGCGGGCATATTTCATGAATCCTTTGGGATCACCCATCTTCCTCTAGTCCTAAGCCCTGAGTCCTAAATGCTGAAAGCAAGAGTGCAAGAGCCGACTGACGGGTAGGCGAAGTCTTTTCATCTCAGCACTCAGTACTGTTCTAGTGCACCGCGCCGGCCTTGCGCTTCCGCTCCTCGAGCACCCGCTTGTAATCGACCGGCATGACCTTGACGAATGTGGACAGCGTGGCGTCGAACGTATCCAAAATCTGTTTGGCCTTTCGGCTGCCGGTATACATGAAGTGTTTCGTAATCAGATCGTGCAACAGCTGCTTGTCTTCCTTCGAGACGACCCGCTCGAGTTCCACCATGCCGGTATTGCAGCGGCTCTGGAACCTGCCAAGATCGTCCAGCACGAAGGCGACTCCACCCGACATCCCCGCGGCGAAATTCCGCCCGGTGCGTCCCAGCACAGCCACCACGCCGCCGGTCATATATTCGCAGCCGTGATCTCCGGTGCCTTCGACGACCGCACGCGCGCCGCTGTTGCGAACGGCAAACCGCTCGCCGGCCATACCGTAAAAGTAGGCTTCTCCCTGCGTGGCGCCGTAGAGCGATGTGTTGCCGATCAAAATCGTCTCTTCGGGAGTGAAGAGGACGTCTTTGGGCGGATAGACGATGATCTTACCCCCGGATAGCCCTTTGCCGATGTAATCGTTGGACTCGCCTTCAAGCGTGAGGGTGATGCCCTTGGCAAGAAAGGCGCCGAACGATTGTCCGGCCGATCCGCGGAACGTGATCGAGATCGTATCCTCAGGCAACCCGTCCAGTCCGTATTTCTTGGCAATCCGGCTGGACAACACCGTGCCGGTTGTCCGGTTCACATTCTTGATCGGAAGCTCCAGCTTGATCTTTTCGCCCTTTTCAATAGCCTGCTGGCACAAGTCCACGAGTCGATTGTCGAGAATCTCTGTCAACCCATGGTCCTGTTTCTGAACGCAATAGCGTGGTATGTCGGCTGACACGTCCGGCATGCGAAGCAGAGGAGTCAGATCCAATCCCTTGGCCTTCCAGTGATCGACCGCCTTGGTAATCTTCAACTTATCGACGCGCCCGACCATCTCGTTGACGGTCCGGAACCCGAGCTTGGCCATCAATTGCCGCGCTTCCTCCGCGACGAAGAATAAATAGTTCACGATGTGTTCCGGTTTGCCTGCGAACTTCTTGCGCAGCTCAGGATCCTGCGTCGCGATCCCCACCGGACAAGTATTCAGATGGCACTTGCGCATCATGATACAGCCTTCGACGATCAACGGAGCCGTAGCAAAGCCGTATTCTTCGGCGCCGAGGAGCGTTGCGATGACCACGTCACGGCCCGTTTTCATCTGGCCATCGGTCTCGACTCTGATGCGTCCCCTCAGGTCGTTCAGGACAAGCGTCTGATGGGTTTCGGCCAGCCCAAGCTCCCATGGAATCCCCGCATACTTGATCGAAGACAGCGGTGAAGCGCCGGTTCCACCCGAATCGCCGCTGATAAGGACCTTGTCTGCATGGGCCTTGGCCACACCAGCCGCCACAGTTCCCACGCCCACTTCCGCCACCAGCTTTACCGAGACCCCGGCGTCGGGGTTGGAATTTTTCAGGTCAAAGATCAGTTGCGCCAGATCTTCGATGGAATAAATATCGTGATGCGGCGGCGGGGAAATCAACTGGACTCCCGGCGTCGCATAGCGGAGGCGAGCGATGTTGTCATCGACTTTGTGCCCCGGCAGCTGCCCTCCTTCACCAGGCTTTGCACCCTGTGCCATCTTGATCTGGAGTTCGCGTGCGTTCACAAGATAGTGGGCCGTCACGCCGAATCGAGCGGACGCGACCTGCTTGATGTAGCTGTTCTTAGAGTCCCCGTTCGCGAGCGGAATGAACCGTTCGGGGTCTTCTCCCCCTTCGCCCGTATTGCTCTTCCCATTGAGGCGGTTCATGGCCACGGCCAATGTCTCGTGGGCTTCCTTGCTGATGGAGCCGAACGACATGGCGCCTGTGTTGAAACGCTTGACGATGTCCTTGGCCGATTCGACCTCCTCCAGAGGAACCGGTTGCGCCGCAAATTTGAAATCCAGTAGTCCGCGCAGATTCGAGCGGCGCTGGCTTTCATCGTTCACCAGCTGCGCGAATTCGGCATAGGATTTGGCATCATTCGCACGACTGGCATGCTGCAAGCGATAGATCGTCTCCGGATTCCAGTTGTGGTGCTCGCTTTGGATCCGATAGTGGATCTCTCCGCCGAAGTCGAGTTGGAGAATCGCCGCCGGTTCATACGCGACTCGATGCCGGCGCAGGGTCTCCTCGCCGATCTCGCGGATCCCCACCCCTTCGACGCGCGACGGCGTGCCGGTGAAATACCGATCCACCAGTTCATGGTTCAACCCGATGGCCTCGAAGATCTGCGCTCCGCAATACGACTGCACGGTGGAGATTCCCATCTTGCTGAAGATTTTCAGCAGGCCCTTGTTGATCGCCTTGATGAATTTGCCTTCGGCTGTCTGGGCATCCAGACCCTCGGGCAGGTAGCTGTCGCGTTCCATGTCTACCAGTGTTTCGAACAGCAGATAGGGATTGATCGTCCCCGCCCCGTATCCGATGAGGCAAGCAAACTGATGGACGTCGCGCGGCTCTCCCGTCTCAAGAATCAACCCGACTTCGGTCCGCGTGCACTCCCGCACGAGGTGATGATGCACCGCAGAAATACCGAGCAAGCTGGGAATCGGCGCCCACTGCTCGTCGACGCCGCGATCGCTGAGGATCAGGAACTTATACCCTTCTTTGATGGCCTGTGAGGCTTCTTTGCACATATCGTCGACGGCTGCGCCAAGTCCATCAGGCCCCTCGGCAACGCGGAAAAGCATGCGGAGCGTCTTGCTCTTGAAATGCGGGTCTGAGATGCCCCGGATCTTCTGCAGGTCGGCGTTCGTGAGGATCGGCTGCTGCACCTTGATGCGCCGGCACGACTCGGGGGATTCATCCATGAGATTGGGCTTCGGTCCGATATTCGTCACGAGTGACATGACGAGTTGCTCTCGGATCGGGTCGATAGGCGGATTCGTCACCTGTGCAAACAATTGTTTGAAATATTTATAGAGCAATTGCGGGCGGTCCGACAGCACGGCCAGCGGCGTGTCGGTTCCCATCGACGAGATGGCCTCTTCTCCCGTCACGATCATCGGCGTGATGACCATCTTGAGTTCTTCGACCGTGTACCCGAATGCCTGTTGGCGCTGCCGGATCGTCGGATGATCGGGCTGCGGCACGTTGAGCGGCTCCGGGAGCTCGTCGAGCGAGACACCATACTGTGTGACCCAGCTGCGATACGGTTTGCGGCCGACGATGTCTGCCTTGATTTCTTCGTCGTCGATGATGCGGCCCTGCGCCGTATCCACCAGAAACATCCGGCCCGGCATGAGTCGGCCTTTCATCCGAATATTCTTGGGTTCTGAAGGTAACACGCCGGCCTCCGATGCGAGCACGACGACGCCGTCTGTCGTCACCTGATACCGGCACGGACGGAGACCATTCCGGTCCAGCGTGGCTCCGATCATTTTCCCATCGGTGAAACATACCGCAGCCGGTCCGTCCCACGGCTCCATCATCGCAGCATGGTATTGATAGAATCCTCGCCGATCCAAATCCATCTGGGCATTTGCGACCCAGGGCTCCGGAATCAGCATCATCATGGCATGCGGGAGCGACCGCCCTCCGAGCAGCAGAAACTCCAACGCATTGTCGAGGCAGGCCGAATCACTCTGCTGCTCGTAGACGATCGGGAACACCTTTCCCATATCCTTCCCGAACACCTCCGAATGCAGCCGCCCCTGACGGGCCTTCATCCAATTGACGTTGCCCTTCAGCGTATTGATTTCCCCGTTGTGACAGATATGACGGTAGGGGTGCGCCAGCGGCCAAGTCGGAAACGTGTTGGTGCTGAACCGCGAGTGGACGAGCGCCAAGGCGCTCACCATGCTGACGTCTTTGAGATCCTGGTAATACGCCGCCATCTGATGCGGAAGCAGGAGGCCCTTGTAGACGATCGTGTTCGCCGAGAGACTGGGAATGTAGCAATGTTCGCGGCCCTGAATCGCAGATTCGCGAATCGCTTTTTCAACCAGCTTGCGGATGACGTACAGCTTGCGTTCGAACTGCGCTTCATTCAAGACATCGCGGGCAATGAATACCTGCCGCATGAACGGTTCGGTCTTGCGCGCTTGTACGCCGATCGTGTCGCTCTTGACCGGCACATCGCGCCACCCGAGCAATCTCGCCCCTTCCTCCTTCACAACCTGTGCGATCAATGTTTCGCACTGCTTCCGGGAATCGGAATTCGGGGGAAGAAAGAGCTGGCCCACCCCATACTCGCCCGCTCCAGGAAGTTTGACGCCGGCATCCCCGGCAGCGCGCTTCAAAAACTCATGTGGAACCTGCAGCAAAATTCCAGCCCCATCGCCCGTACAGGGGTCACAACCTTGCGCCCCGCGATGCGTGAGGTTTTCCAACACTTGTAAACCCTGGCGGACGATGTCGTGAGACTTTTGTCCCTTGATATTGACGACAAATCCGACCCCGCACGAATCTTTCTCGTGTTGTGGGTCGTAAAGCCCTTGCTTCGGCGGAAGCCCCGGGATATTCATCATACGTATCTCGTGAGAAAGGCAGGTCTTTCCTGCTGGACAGAGGCCCGATCGAGAGGACCGGGAAACGCGGAACCAGTTCTCTTGCGGCGATATCCGTTTACGATTCGCGATTCACATTAATAGATGGCCGATTCCTCTGTCAAGCAGACTGGAGACCCGTCTGAACGCTCTTTCGTCGCCCCGATTCCCTTGACTTTGTTTCCTTTTCTGCCCTACCATCCGCCGCATGTCCCAAGGTCCTGTGATTGCGACAATTCACAGCATAGCCGATGTCTGGGACGCGTATCGCCTCGAGCTCGACGGCATTGATGATCGCGTCCGCAAGAACCTCGATTCCAGCGTCACCCTCGTCAACACCGTTGCCGCTCATATTCTCAACAGCGGCGGCAAGCGGATCCGCCCCCTGCTTTTGATGCTGAGTGCCCGCCTCTGCGGGTATACCGGATGGGAGCACCATCAGCTTGGCAGTCTGATCGAATTCATCCACACGGCTACCCTGCTTCATGACGATGTCGTCGATGACGCTGATATTAGAAGAGGCCGGCGAAGCGCCAGAAAAGTTTGGGGAAATCAGATCAGTATCCTGGTCGGCGACTACCTGTATTCCAAAGCGATGTGTCAGGTGGTCGAGTTCCGCAGCCAGGGCATCAATGAAGTATTGGCCGAAGCGTGCAAGAAAATGGCGGAGGGAGAAGTCCTCCAGCTCTATTACAACGGCAACCCCGCCATGCCGGAGATCGATTACATCAAGATCGTCGAACACAAAACGGCGGGACTGATCGCAGCCTCGTGCCGCATGGGCGCCATACTCGCCAACGCATCCGAGGCCCAGCAAGATGCCCTCTTCCGATTCGGTCAGAATCTCGGTATCGCCTTCCAGGTCGCCGATGACACGCTGGACTATACCGCCAACGGCACGAATCTCGGGAAAACGCTCGGTCAGGATCTGCGCCAGGGAAAGGCGACGCTTCCATTGCTGCATCTCCTGCATCATTGCTCGGAAACCGATCGCCAGATGATCAAGGATCGAATGGAGACCAGAACTCTGACCGAACAGGATCTGGCCAGATTGATTCATCTGATGGAAGATTACGGATCCATCGCCTATGCGCTCAACCGAGCATCGACCTATGTCGCTGCGGCGAAACGGGATCTTTCGTTGTTCGAAGACAGCACGGCCAAACGAGCCCTCTCGGTGGCCGCGGATTACATGGTCACCCGCGACCGGTAACCGGTCCCCTCGCGGTCCCACGAAGTATCGTGGTGGGACGGGCAACGCGCAGGAGGAACGGCCCAACCCCTCGGACCGTCGTCCATTCATTTATCGACATCCTCATTGTAAGGAGAAGGATCACGTATGGCACAGATCATCCCGTTTCGCGGTACGCTTTACGATCCGGCCACGGTCGGCTCGGTCCGTGATGTCGTCGCTCCCCCATACGACATCATCGATGCCGCCGGCCAGAAGGCATTGCACGACCGCCATCCCCACAACATCATCCGTTTGGAACTGGGCATCGATCAACCGGGAGACGGACCGGCTCAGAACCGTTACACCCGTGCCGCCGAGACATTGCGCGCGTGGTTGAAGAACGGGGCGTTGAAACGGGACCAGCAGCCGGCTTTGTACTACCACACCATCGAATACAGGCCGCCGTCGACGAAGCCCGGCACGCCGAAGAAGGTCCTTCGCGGATTTCTGGTGACCACGAAGCTGGAATCTCTCGACTCCGGACACATCTACCCTCACGAAAACACCCGCGCCGCAGCCAAGACTGACCGGCTGAACCTCTTGGAAGCCTGCAAATCGAACTTCAGTCCGATCTGGCTGCTGTATTCCGATCCGCAGAATCATATCCTCGGATTGCTCGAAACAGCGGTGAAGGGAACGGCCGCGCGCATCGACTTTACGGACGATCAGGATTGCCGTCAGCGGCTCTGGGCCGTGACCGACGAACGGACCGTGAGCCAGATCGTCGAAACCATGAGGAGCAAACCCCTCTTCATTGCAGACGGACACCACCGGTATGAAACAGCCCTGAACTATCAACGGGGGCGCCGGCAACAGGATGGGCCATCGGACGATCTAAAACCCTATGACGGCGTGCTCATGCTGCTGGCCCCGCTCGAAGATCCCGGACTGACCGTCCTTCCCACCCATCGCGTGACGACGACACGGCTGCCTCCATCCCAGCAGATGCTCGCCAGGCTTGCCGACCAATTCGACATCAAGGACTACCCGTTTACTCCGGCTACCCGGACGGCGACGCGAAGTCGGTTCATTTCCGATTTACGCACGGGTGGACAACACGCTCCGACATTCGGACTCGCGGTGCGGGGCGAAGACCGGTACAGGATCCTCACGCTCAAGGCCCCACACCGGCCAAATCCACAGGCGTCTCCCCGCGCCAGGCTGGACGTGTCATTGCTGCAACAACTCATCGTGCCGGCGCTCTGTCCCACACAGCAAGAACAGGAAGCGATCGTCTATACCAAGGATGACGACGAAGCACTCGATTGGGCGGAACACGGAACGGGGACGGCGGCGTTGTTGCTCAACGCGACCAAAGTCAGCGAGGTGCAGGCCGTGGCGACAGCCGGCGAGCGGATGCCTCACAAATCGACATATTTTTATCCGAAACCACTGACAGGCCTCGTCATCAACGTCATGGAGTGATCGTTCTGCGGAATTCGGGCGGCCGGACGGCACGGAAAGGACACACGCATGAAGGCGAAAATCCTCATCGTCGACGACGATCCCGACATTGCCATGATGCTGGAGGACCGCCTGCAATCCTGTGACTACGGTACCGTGACCGCGCGTGACGGCGTTCAGGCCTTGGAACTAGTAGAGCAGGAAGCGCCGCATCTTATGCTGCTCGACCTCGATATGCCGCGGATGACCGGGCTCGAAGTCCTCAAACGCCTGCCGAAAGTCAGACCCGCCGAAGATCTACCGGTCATCGTGATGACGGCGCACGGTTCGATCGAAGCCGCCGTCGAAGCCATGAAGGACGGCGCCCATGACTTTCTGACCAAGCCGCTGGACAAAGATCATCTCCTGCTGGTCATCGGCAAGGCGCTGGAACGGGATTCATTGAAACGGCAGGTCGCCTGCCTGCGCTCAGAAGTCGACAGCCGTTACACGTCGATCATCGGCAACAGTCCCAATTTTCGCCTCGTCATGGAAGCGGCGCAGCGTGCCGCCAAGTCGGACGTGGGAGTCCTGCTCCTCGGAGAGAGTGGAACCGGCAAGGAGCTGTTTGCGCGTTCGATTCACCAGTGGAGCCCTCGCCATGCGCATCCGCTCGTCGTCATTAATTGTGTCGCCCTGACGGAAACCCTTTTAGAGAACGAACTGTTCGGGCACGAGCGTGGAGCGTTCACCGGCGCGGACCGGCTGCAAAAAGGCAAGCTGGAAATGGCGGACGGCGGCACCGTCTTTCTCGATGAGATCGGCGACATGTCCCTCCCGTTGCAAGCCAAGCTGCTGCGCGTGCTCCAAGACAGAGAATTTCATCGTGTGGGCGGCACGCGGCTGGTTTCGGTCGATATCCGGGTCATCGCCGCCACCAATAAAGACCTGAAACAGGCCGTGAAAGCCGGCCAATTCCGTGAGGACCTGTTCTTCCGGTTGAACGTCATCAACCTCACGCTGCCGCCACTCAGAGACCGCCAGGAGGATATCCAATCCCTGGCTCGGTTTTTCTTGAACCGGCATGCCAAAGAAGCGAAGCGTCCGGGCATGATGTTCAGCCACGAGGCGATGGATGCGATGTTGTGCCATACGTGGCCGGGCAACATCCGCGAACTCGACAACGTCATCGCCCGCGCGGTGATCCTGAGTCAATCCGAAATCATCGAACCCGTCATGCTGTCGCTCGACAACACGAGCAGCGACTCACGGCACGAGCCTCTCACCTATATTTCCCTTCCGTATCACCGGTCCATGGAAGAGCACAGTCGGCATATTATCGGTCAGGCGCTCAAACATGCTTCGGGCAACCAGACCAAAGCCGCCGAACGGCTCCAGCTCCAACGCACATACCTGGCGCGCCTGATCAGACAGCAGAAAATGAGACAGGAAGAGGTCTAACCCTACTGGTGGGATGCCGCGAGGGCGCGGGCAGACAGGTGAATCAATCCGTTGGCGACATCATGCTCCGCCTGGGCATAGCGCTCCGGCGTACCGATGTCGGACCAGTACCCCGCATGATCGTACCCCATGACCGCATCGCCTCGTTGAACAGCCGCGACATAGGCATCGATGATAGAGGAGGGTTTGCCCTTGGGAACCTCTCGCAGAAGACGGGGATGCACGATGTGGACGCCGGCAAACATGCGGGGTTGCGTATCCAACGGTTCGGGCCGCCCGCGTCCCGTGATACGGACCACACGCCGTCCGTCGTCAACCTCCACCATGCCCCAGGTCGCCGCATCGGGATCGGGCCGCAATACCATCGTCGCCGCGGCTCGCCGGTCACGGTGGAAGGCGCAGAGCGCGTCCAGATCGATCTCCACCAACGTGTCGCCATTCATCACCAGCACCGGCTCTCCTGAAAAGTTCTGCTCCACTTGCTTGATCGCGCCGCCGGTCCCAAGAATGACCGGCTCATGCGAATAGAGCAGCCGCAACCCGAATTTCGAGCCGTTGCCGAGCGCCTGCTCGATCATCGGACTGAGATAATGGAGATTGATCACCACGTCATGGAATCCGTGCCGCTTGAGGAGCAGGAGATTCCAGACGATCAGCGGTGTTCCGCCTACCGGAAGAAGGGGTTTCGGGATCGTATTCGTCAGCGGTCTCAGGCGAGTCCCCAATCCCGCGGCGAGGATCATGGCTTTCACAACATCAGTGTTGACGGCCTACGACGAAACTGTGCCTACCGGCAGTTTCCGAACGTCGACCCTCTCCTCCCAGTCGATTCACCGCAGCTCCGGCACGTACGCGCTCATGAGCGTGCGTAACGCACCGAGTTCCGGATACTTCAATAAATTACGTTTGACGTATCCGAGCGTTCTCGGAATGTCGGCGAGAAATTTTGGATTCCCCTTGATCCGGTCGATGTAGACGAATCGACCGGCCGCTTTTAAGTTTCGCTGGATGCTGGTGAAATCGAAGACTCGGCGAAAGGTGTCCCGATTCGCCCGGGTCCGTTGCCATTCATCCATGTGGTCGAGATAGTAGGCGAGCAACCGGTCGATAAGCGCTTCATCGAGTGCAATATAGGCGTCTCGGAGCAAAGACGCAAGATCATAACTGGCGGGACCCATCAACGCATCCTGAAAATCGATGATCCCCAGCCGGTCGCCGCCGACCATGAGGTTCCTCGAATGGTAGTCCCGATGAACGAAGACGCGGGGCTCTCCCGCCAACAGTTCCGATATCTTTTGAAATTCGTCGCGCAACGCGCGGCGGTCGTCGGGCCCTACCGGTTGACCATGCCGGGCTTCGATTCCGTATTCCACAAAATGATCGAACTCCCACATGAGGAGCGGCACGTCGAAATGTCGGTGAAATGCAAGGATCCCGGGATGGGCAGGCGCACTGGCCTTGAGCTGAATCCGCACGAGCCCGTCGATCGCTTGACGGTATCGCAACTCCAATTCGTCCGGTCGCGACGCCCGGCAGGCTTCGAACAGCGTGAGGTCTCCCAAATCCTCCAGATACAGCAGACCGGCCGCCTGGTCATAGTGGTACAGCGCGGGAACGGCCACGCCGGCGTTGAGAAGGTGACGATGGATATTCAGGAACGGAAGCTCGTTCACGGCGTGGGAGCCGCTCACCGCTTCTTCGGATTGCTTGAACGCTTCCGGCTCGGCCAACTGCATGAGAATCACCGACCGAGCGGGCGAGGCGTCCAGCTCGATACGGAAATACCGGCGATTGGACGCATCTCCGGCGAGCGGGATCAAATTCCTGAAGGTGGCGTTGAACGGAAGCTTCGAACCGACGGCGTCTGACACGTGCGCCGGATCGGGCCGCGCGAGCGCCGGAGTCGGCGCAACCGGATCAGTCGTGGCCATACGCGGCGCATTATACTGAGCGGTCATGGGCTTGTCACGAAAGCATCCGACATCATCGCGTGGTGATCTGACTCCAACCGACTGCGCCGATCGCTGCGCCGAATGTATCTGCGATCCAGTCGACCACGCTGACCTCGCGCAACGGCACGAAGCTCTGATGAATTTCATCCGTGATGCCGTATGCCGAAGCCGCAACGATCGCCAACGTGACTGCGCGACTGGCGGCCGCGGGTCCAGCGGCCCACCGCAATGCCCGATAGGCAAGCACCGCGAGGATGGCATATTCGACGAAGTGCAACACTTTGTCGCTGAGTTGCTTGAACATGAAGTCCGGCAGCTGCTCTTCCGGATGCGATTGAGACGACAGATAGAAAATCACGCCGGCATAGACGATCAGCGGCGCCCAGTAGCGCCACACGTGATGTAGAGAAGTCGCGTTCGTCGTAAAACCGGCGGTCTCCATATTTCTCCTTCGTTGCAAGCTCCCTACCCCTATGACATACTCTTTTTCGGTTCGCAAATGACTTTCCACTCTTGAGCATGAAGACCGCCTACGTCTGCTTCTTCTGGCACATGCATCAGCCGTATTACACCGATCCCGTCTCGGGTTCGGCCAGTATGCCCTGGGTGCGCCTGCACGCCACGAAAGCCTACTTTGATATGGCGCACCGGCTCGAGCAATTCCCTTTGGTCAAGGCCACCTTCAACTTCACCCCATCCCTGTTGCTTCAGCTTCAGGAAATCGGAGAAGGAATCGTCCGCGATCTCTTCCTGGAGCACACCGAAAAACCCGCCGCTGAGCTGCGGGCCGGAGAAAAAGCGTTCCTGTTGAAACATTTCTTTTCGGCGAACTGGCAGACGATGGTCCATCCGTTTCCCCGCTATCGCGAATTGTTGGAAAAACGCGGGGCTGATGGATCTGTCCTGAGTCTGGAGCGCGGCGCCCGCCTGTTCACCGCACAGGACTTTCT
The DNA here is from genome assembly GCF_011405515.1 of Nitrospira sp. KM1. Taxonomy (NCBI): domain Bacteria; kingdom Pseudomonadati; phylum Nitrospirota; class Nitrospiria; order Nitrospirales; family Nitrospiraceae; genus Nitrospira; species Nitrospira sp. KM1. Next base: position 1,687,970 of record NZ_AP022671.1, read on the forward strand.
CGATCTGCAGGTCTGGTTCAATCTCGCATGGTTCGGCTACGGATCGGTCCACCGTTATCCAAGGCTCGCATACTTTCGCGCCAAGAACCGGGGATTTTCCGAAGACGACAAGCGCGAACTGCTCCAGTGGCAACGCACGGTGGTCCGCGACATCGTTCCCATGTACCGGCGCCTACTCGACCGTGGTCAGGTCGAATTGACCACGACACCGTTTTATCATCCGATTCTTCCGTTGGTGATCGATACGGACGTGACGCGGAGGGCGCGGCCCGATTTGCCGTTGCCGGTTCGATTCCGGGCTCCGGAGGATGCCCAGGGACAACTCAAGCAAGCCGTCGAATTTCACACGACCACATTTGGACAACCACCGACCGGGCTGTGGCCTTCGGAAGGCTCGGTGTGTCCGGAACTGATCTCCATGCTGCCTCCGCTCGGCCTCCGATGGCTGGCGACCGACGAAGGCAACCTCGCCCGCTCTCTTCATGCGGACCATCGTCCGTGGCACAAAGAGTCAAATTTGTACCACGCGTATCGCGTTGGAGTATCGGGACAGGAAATGTCGATGATCTTCCGCGACCGGGAGATCTCAGATGCCTTCGGATTTATCTATCACAAGACGAGCCCTGATGCCGCGGCCGACGACGTGTTGCGCCGCATCGATCGAATCGTACGCGACGTGCCGCAGGAGCACGTGTTGATTCCGATCGTGTTGGACGGAGAAAATCCCTGGGAGCATTATCATGAAGGCGGTGAGCAACTTTTGGGACGCCTCTATCAGGCGTTCAGCGATCGCGCACCCGATCACGAGGGAACGGCGCGGATCGTGGCAGCCACGATGTCGGAGGCATTGGCCGCCATGCCGCCCTCGGACAGATTGAGCCACCTGCACTCAGGATCCTGGATCAACCAGGATTTTAAGATCTGGATCGGACATCAGGAGGACAATCGAGGCTGGGACCTGCTTGGCATGACGAGAACGCGCCTGCTCGAAGTGTCACCGACGTTGCCGGCGGAACGTGCGAAGGCCGCATGGAACGAACTGTACGCTGCCGAAGGAAGCGATTGGTTTTGGTGGTACGGTGACGACTTCGATACCGCCTACAAGGAGGAGTTCGATCGCCTGTTCAGAACCCACCTTCGAAACGTCTGGACTCTGGCCGGACTCATGCCTCCGGATGTGCTCAGCGAACCCATCTGCGGCGCACGGGTGTTTCAAGACATTGATCTGGTCACTCATCCGGTTTCGTTTCTGAATCCAACCATCGACGGGACGGTGACCGACTTTTTCGAATGGCGGGGGGCGGGATTCATCAATCCTCATCCGCCACTCGGCGCCATGTGGAAAGCCGATGGACTATTTACCGCGATTTATTTCGGATGGAACCTGGACTCTCTGTTCCTACGTCTTGATCCGGACGTTCAGTCATCCGCCCGCCGTGACGGTCTGACCATTGAACTGCATCTCCAAAGTCCGGGGGACCAGTACCGCATCGCGATTCCCATGCATCCATCTCCTCCCCAATCGTACGTTCTCTCCAGAAGATCCCCTAGCGGCTCATGGGAAGACCAGGGTACGTTCACCTACATCAGTCACCATGCGGTCCTGGAATTGGCTATCCCTCTGGGCAATCTGAAACTCGCCCAAGGGGAGGAAGTCCGAATGAGCATCGTCGCGCTTGAACAAGGACTCGAACTTGCCCGCTACCCTCACCATCAACCTGCCGTCCTGACTGTTCCGGGACCGGAATTCGAAGCGACCGTCTGGCGCGTGTAAATGCCTCTAGGGTCTATGCCGAATGCGCTGTTTGAGTTGTGAAAATGGCCCTCCTCTGACAGACTGGGCAAGAAACGTCGTAATCCCTTTCGTTCAACCAAGACGGAGCCTGTATGCCGGATCTTAGACGAGATCCAGTCGTAGGCCGGTGGGTCATCATCTCGACTGAACGAAGCGGACGCCCTCAAGACTTTGTGCAGGTGCAACCGGCCAAATCGATCTCGACCGCACTCTGCCCCTTCTGTCCCGGCCAGGAACGGCTCACACCGAAGGAAATCATGGCATACCGGCCTCATCCCGCCGACCCCAACGCGCCGACTTGGACCGTACGCGTGATCCCGAACAAATACCCGGCTCTGCAGGTGGAGGGAGAGCTGGGGCGGGAAGGCATCGGACTCTACGACCGAATGAACGGCGTTGGGGCACATGAAGTCATCATCGAATCTCCAGGCCACAAGGATGGTCTCGCGGAGATCCCGGTCAAGAAAATCGAGGACGTTCTCTGGGCCTACCGCGATCGGATCATCGACCTGAAAAACGACCGGCGATTTCGCTATATCCTGATCTTCAAGAATCATGGAGCCGCCGCCGGCTCGACGCTCGAACACAGCCATTCGCAACTCATCGCACTCCCTGTCGTACCGACGAGCGTCATGGAGGAGATCCACGGATGCCGCACCTATTTCCAGCAGAAGGAACGTTGTATCTACTGCGACATGATCCGGCAGGACCTGTCAGAAGGCAGGCGGATCATCGCGGAGAACTCCGAATTCGTATGTATGACGCCGTTTGCGCCGCGCTTCCCCTTCGAAATGTGGATCATACCCAAACGGCACGACAGTGCGTTTGAGAATGGCCAGCGGCCTCAACTCGAGTTTTTGGCATCGATCCTTTCCGAATCGCTGCGGCGCATGGACAAAGTCTTGTCCAAACCGGCCTTCAATTTCGTACTCCACAATTCGCCTCTGAACGGGCACGCCAACGAGTTTTATCACTGGCACCTCGAAATCATGCCGAAGCTGACTCAGGTAGCCGGATTCGAATGGGGAACGGGTTTCTACATCAACCCGGTTTCTCCGGAGGAATGCGCCAAGTTCCTTCGTGGCGTGACGCTCTGAACCGGCGCGCGACTTGCCCGTCGACACGGGACGCGCGTATCATGCCGCATGCACATCCAGCTCAGTCACCCTCCCAGAACCGTGGACATCAAGGGCCCGAAGCGGGCGAAAGACCTTCTGCGTGAGCTCAACCTCGTGGTGGAAGCCCATCTCGTGATACGCGGAGACGAATTGGTCACCGAAGACGAGATGCTCTACGATCAGGATCACATTGAAATCCGGCCGGTCATCTCGGGCGGCTGAAGTCCTACCGAGGCCCGTGCTTCAACCCGCCATGATCCCTGATTGCAATAGCGACGGGACCGTCCGTACAATCTCTTCATGAATTGCACCAAGTGTAAGATGAAGGCCGCGATCAAGCTTCCGCGTCACCATGCCGCGTTCTGCAAATCTTGCTTCACACACTTTACCCATGATCAGGTGGTCAAGGCGGTCAAGTCACAGCAGATGTTTCGGAAAGAAGACCGCATTCTGGTCGCGGTGTCGGGAGGGAAAGACAGTCTGGCGCTCTGGGACATTCTGCTGAAGTTGGGATACAGATCCGATGCGCTCTACGTGAATCTCGGGATCGCCGGATATTCGCATCGCTCTCTGGACAAGGTCCGCTCGTATGCGGACAAGACGGCTGCAGGATACGGGGCCACCCTTCATATCCATACAGTCGAACAGGAAGAGGGAGCCGGCATCCGCGAACTGTCCATGCTGGTTCATCGTCCGACCTGCTCGACCTGCGGCACGATCAAACGTTACCAGTTCAATCGCGCCGCGATCGAGAAACAGTACGATGTGATGGCTACGGGACACAATCTCGACGACGAAGCCGCCCGGCTGCTGGGCAATGTGCTGCATTGGCAGGAGGAATATCTCGAGAAGCAGGGGCCGACCCTGCCGGCCTCTCTGGATGGGTTCGCCAAAAAAGTGAAGCCGCTCTATCGCCTCACCGAACGGGAACTGGCCGCCTACGCCATCCTGCACGGGATCGACTATATTGTCGACGAATGCCCGATGGCGCAGGGTGCACGAACCTTGCTGTATAAGGAGGTATTGAACAGGCTGGAAACCGAATCCCCCGGCACAAAACAGAATTTCTATTGGGGGTTTCTCGAGAAACAGAAAGTCAAACCCTCCGTGCGCTCGACCATGGCCGAACGCGATCAGGCCTGCCTCCATCCTTGCTCGACATGCGGCCAACCCACCACGGCCGATGTGTGCTCCTACTGTAAACTCATGGCGAAGGCCAAGACGCATTCGATGTCCTGACAAACGCACGGCTCGGATCGGCCGGTTCATCCAAACGTCTCCGGGGCCGTTGCCATCGAGCGCGACCAATTGTTCCTATTGATCCACACCGGACATTCCGGGATCTTCGGGTCGACCGACTGGCTTCCACCCGCCGTTCTCACTTGCAAACTCCGGTGCCGTCTTCGTAAGCTGGCCTCCCGGCAGTTGATTGTTCCTGTACACGGGTTATCTTGCGTCTATGGCCACGGCTCCTCGCGACTACTACCAGGTTCTCGGCGTCTCCCGCACCGCATCGGCAGACGAAATCAAGAAGGCCTATCGGCGCCTTGCACGCCAGGTCCATCCTGACCTTCACAGCGGCTCTAAGAAAGCGGAGATGGAAAAGAAGTTCAAAGAACTGAACGAGGCGCATGAAGTGTTGTCCGATCCCGACAAGCGGAAGAAGTACGACCAGTACGGAGCCCAATGGGAACAGGCGGAAGCTTTCGAAAAGGCCCGTCAACAGGCGGGAACCCGGGGATTCGGCGGCCAGGAGACCAGCGGCTCGTTCGGCGGGGAATCCTTTTCGGACATGTTCGAAAATCTGTTCGGAGGAAGAAGCCGCGGTGGGACACGGGGGTTTGCCGTCACCGGCGAGGACCTTGAAACGGAAGCACAATTGACGCTCAAGGAAATCCTAACCGGCGTGACCAAGCGGATCAACATGCGGGAGCCTCAGACCTGCACGATTTGCCAAGGAAGCGGAGTCTTCCGGGGACATGCTTGTCCAACCTGCCAGGGAACCGGATTTACCACTGAATTGAAAACGATCGAAGTCAAAATTCCGGCTGGAGTCCAGGAAGGCACGCGGGTCCGCGTCGCAGGGAAGGGTCAACCAGGCATGAACGGCGGCAAGCGAGGCGACCTCTACTTGCATATCACGATCGAATCGGACCCGATCTTCCGCCGCCAGGGAAGCGACATCCACGTGGCTCTGCCCGTATACCCATGGGAAGCCGCGCTCGGTGCGGACGTCATGGCGCCGACCTTGACCGAGCCGGTCAAGGTCAAGGTTCCACCGGGAAGCCGTGCAGAAGGCAAACTGCGCCTCAAAGGGAAGGGGCTGCCCTCGGCCACCGGCAACGGTGATTTATTCCTCACACTGCAGATCGTCATGCCACCCTCTGTCACCGAAGACGCCCAATCGCTCTATGAGCGCCTCGGGCGCTTGAAACATCCGGATCCTCGCGCTGACTTGCTGACGCAGGCTCGTCTTCGGTAGCCATGACGCTCACCGAATACGGCGTGCTCGCCTTCAGTTCACTGTTCGTCATCGTTGATCCCATCGCCACAGTGCCGGCCTTCCTGGCCATGACAGCGAGAGAGTCGACTACTCAACGGATTCGCACGGCACGCGTGGCCTGTCTGGTCGCCATGAGCATTCTGGCCGGCTTCGCACTGGTCGGGCAGTATCTCTTCTCACTGCTGGGAATTTCGCTCGCAGCCCTGCAAGTGGCCGGCGCGCTCGTTCTCCTGCTCGTGTCGCTCGATATGCTGAGAGCACAGCGCTCCGCAGTCCAAGAAACGCCGGCTGAAACCGCCGAAGGGGCCGTCAAAGACGATATTGCCGTGACGCCGCTGGCCGTTCCGATGCTCGCCGGCCCCGCCGCGATTTCCACCGTCATCCTGCTCGAGGCGCAAGCCGCATCCTGGGCCTATCGCGGCGTCCTGCTCGCTTGCGTTGGACTGGTGGCTCTGGCAAGCTACATCATCCTGGCGCTGGGCGCATCCGGCGCCAGATGGATCAGCCCTCTGGCGGAAAAGATCATCACGCGCCTGATGGGACTGCTCCTCGCCGCCTTGGCCATTCAGTTCCTCTTTAACGGACTGAAAGGCGAAGGCGGTTTGTTTGTGCGATAATCTTAGAAGATTTTTGAGTCACCCGATTTATAACCGAAGGAGGACAACATGACGGCGAAGAATCATAGTGTGGTCGCGACGGGAGTGGCCTCGGCGTTTGTGCTGATGCTCGGCATCTCCGGCGCATGGGCCAATGAGCCCGGTTACGGCAGGGGTCACGGAGGCGGCCAGCATGGATCCATGGGAGGCCACGGCATGGGCATGATGCACAGCAGCACCGGCCACCTGATCCGCCATCTGCTCAAGCATGAAAAGGACATCGGCCTGACGCCTGATCAGGTGACGAAATTAAAGGACATCCAACTCAACCTCGACAAGACCCGAATCAAGAATGAAGCCGACATCCAGGTGGCAGAGCGTGAGTTGAGGTCCCTGACTGACGACGAGAAATCCGATTTGGGCGCCATCGAAAGCAAACTGAAACAGAGCGAGGATTTGCAAGTCTCATTACGCATGACGTCCATCAAGACGCGCCGCGACGTGATGGCGCTTTTAACGCCGGAACAGAAGACCAAGCAGCAAGCTGAACACGATAAGGTGATGCAACAGCATAAGGAAGGGAACAAGGGATACGGCAATCCTCACGGCGGCAGCTCGGCCAATCCGCACGGCGGAGCGATGGGTGGCAATCCACATAAAGGAACCGAAGCGGTCAAGTAAGAGCCAACGCCTAATGTTGGTCAGGGTTTTGACTGGAAGGGAGGCATCATGATGCGATATGGAATCACCCTCATCGTGACACTCGCCCTGGTCGTAACGTCCGCTGTATCCGCCTGGAGCAAAAGCAAGGATGCGAAAGTGGCCGAGATGATCAAAGACGCGACGGTGACCATCGACCAAGCGATCAAGACAGGGTTGGAAAAGGTTCCAGGCACCGTCGTCGAGGCCGAGATCGAAAAGAAACATGGCAAGACAGTTTGGGAAGTCGAAATTCTTGGCGCAGACGGCAAGATGAGCGAAGTGCACATCGACGCGGCGACCGGCGCCGTGATCGATGTCGAAACGAAAAAGGGCGGGAAGAAAGGGAAGTAGGAGTCACATGCCGAAGGAGTTGAAGCTGAAGAGCCACGATCTGTTGGTGGGGCCCGGACGGGCCCCGGCGCGCGCGATGTTGAAAGCCGTGGGATTCACGGACGAAGACCTGAGCCGCCCAATCATCGGCGTGGCCAACACCTGGATCGAAGTGATGCCCTGCAATTTTCACCTTCGTCGCCTGTCCGAGCGGGTGAAGGCTGGCATCCGGGCGGCGGGGGGAACCCCGATTGAATACAACACCATCGCAGTGTCAGATGGAATTTCCATGGGCACGGAAGGAATGAAGGCCTCATTAATCAGCCGGGAGGTCATTGCCGACTCGATCGAGCTCGTGGCGCGCGGCCATCTGTTCGACGGTGTCGTGGCATTGTCCGGCTGCGACAAGACCATTCCTGGTACAGTCATGGCATTGGCCAGGCTGAACATACCGTCACTCATGCTCTATGGCGGCTCGATCATGCCCGGCCAATTCCAAGGGCACGACGTGACGATTCAGGATGTCTTCGAAGCGGTCGGCAAACATGCCTCCGGCAACATGACGAGCGAAGAGCTGAAGGATCTGGAAGATCACGCCTGTCCCGGTCCTGGCGCATGCGGCGGTCAGTTCACGGCCAATACGATGGCGATCGCCTTCGAGTTCCTCGGCATTTCCCCGATGGGTCGGAATGGCGTCCCCGCCATGGACCAGCAGAAGGACGACGTGGCGTTCGAATGCGGCAAGATGGTCATGGAACTGCTGAAGCAGGACTTGCGACCGCGGCGCATTATCACTCGTAAGTCGCTCGAGAATGCCATCGCTGCCGTCGCCACGACGGGCGGTTCCACCAACGCAGTCCTGCATCTGATCGCCATCGCACGCGAGTCAGGCATCAGGCTCGGCATCGACGATTTCGACAAGATCAACCGCAAGGTCCCGCTGCTGGCCGATTTGAAGCCGGGCGGTCGTTTCGCCGCAGCCGATCTTTACGCCGCGGGAGGCACGAGACTCGTTGCCAAACGACTGCTCGATGCCGGTCTCCTGCACGGCGACCAGCCTACGGTGACGGGACGGACAATTGGCGAGGAAACAGCAGGGGCGCAAGAAACTGCCGGGCAGCAAGTTCTGAGGCCGTTGGCCAATCCCATCAAGAAGACCGGCGGCCTGGTCATTCTCAAAGGAAACCTGGCGCCGGAAGGCAGTGTCGTCAAGGTTGCCGGGCACTCGATGCTGAATTTTCGCGGTCCGGCGAAAGTCTACGACCGCGAGGAGGATGCATTCGTGGCCGTCCAATCCGGACAAATCAAAGCCGGAGACGTCGTGGTGATCCGTTACGAAGGGCCTTCAGGGGGACCTGGTATGCGCGAGATGCTGGGGGTGACTGCGGCCATCGTCGGTGCGGGACTCGGCGATTCCGTCGCTCTGTTGACCGACGGAAGATTTTCAGGGGCGACACGCGGCCTGATGGCTGGCCATGTGGCTCCCGAAGCCGTCCGAAGGGGCCCCATCGCCGCGGTCAAAAACGGCGATATCATCGTATTCGACATTCCGCGACGCCAACTCAACGTCGAACTGTCCCAGAAAGAGATCAAGGCCCGCTTGAAACGTGTCAAGCAGCCGGTCCCGCGATATACATCGGGGGTGATGGCCAAGTATTCCCGGCACGTCTCGTCGGCTTCAGAGGGAGCGGTCACGAGTTGATTGGTTTCTGTGTAGAGGGAGGAAGCTGCGCGAGCGCGTTTCTTTAGCGCCCTTCTTCTGAGAGGTTTCTGAACTCCAGTCTCATGTCCTCCAGCGCTTCGCGAGCGGCAAGCGCGATGACCCGATAACCCTCGGCGATCGGGTGACCGTCGGAATCTTCTCTATATAGAACCTTTTCCTGCCGTATCGCTTCAGTCATTCTTGGAGAGACATCGATGCACACGAGTTTCAATACCGTGCAGTGGTCCGATAAATCTGCCTTGACGGACTGCTCCATTTCAAAGAGCTCGGCAAAACCTTTGTTCAGTCTTGTCCGTAGAGACGGATTCGCCGCGGCATAGACGTTTTCCTTGGTCGGGATGAGCAGCATGCCCACGTCCGTGCCCGTACGTCGCAGCGCAGCCAACTCACTCATGACATCTTTTGTAATCCTCAATCCGTCTTGGACACAGGCATTGCGAAGATCCAAAGCGACGCCACGATAGGCAAATGTCAGAACCGTGCTGTGGCCGCCTCCATAATACACGGCGGCAACTTCCGGATGCATCTCGGCCCAAGCCATATCGGCCGTCTTATACAGCGCATCGACGGAGGGGATGGATGGCAGAAGACCGCGAGTCATGAGAATCTGGATGACCAGCGAGTGGCGTGCCAGTCCCTGCCACAATCTCGCCTGATTTCCAAGGCCGGCTTGCCATTCGTGGGCGCGGTCCACCCTCTCCCTGCCGTTGGCCGTTTCAAGCCGTGCGTGCAGATCTGACAATGATACGGCATAGTCACGATCGGTCCGACGATATTCGGGGTACGAGCCTGATCCGTACACGTGATTGCAGCTATCGAAAATGTCGTTTCCGAGATAGAACCCGACCAGAATCGCTCTCGGATTCAGTTCGAGTGCGTCCTCGGCTAACCGCTCGTATTGCAGCGGTCCCCATCCTCCAAGCGACATCGAGTACACCGTAAGACCGGTAAGCTGCTCCAATCCGGCAGGCCAGGTTTCATCCTGTGGAACGTTCACTCCCCAGGTTTGTGAATCCCCTATGGCCACTACATCAGCGGCGTTCGCACCCTGGCGGTTACGAAATCCTCTTTCGTCGTGACCAGGGGCCCCCGATGAAAGGCGAACGAGTAGCCGTGGATCTGAAACCATCCCCGCCAGAGAGGCATGGGCAACGTCTTTTTCACGACTATAGAGGGAATACCCCGCAGGAGGACTGAGAAATGTTCGGGCGATCATTTCGGAAACAACGGCTCCTGCCGATGTGCCGATGATCACCAGCAGGACATTGAGCGCGAGTATGCTTTGGCCTCTTCCTATCATTTCACCTGATCATGACATGTCCCCGAGCGTAACCCGGTCTCCTATGACCATAGCGTGACGTATCCGAATTCGCGCTGTGAAAAGTGAAAATCTGCAACGGAGAGGTGAGGTATAGGAGCCGGGCACGTGGCTGCTCAGACCTCTGATAAGGGCGCAGACTGTCCAAGACATTTCATGATGATGACTATGATCGAGGGCGGCTCCCAGCAATTCGTTCCAAATAAGAATTGTCTCAGTAATAGGCGATCGTCCGCTCCCGGCTCACGACGGTTTCACTCAGATCGATCGATCCGTTTTTGTTCACCCACCGGCGGACTGTCTCCGTAATCCAATTCCCCTCGCGATCCAATTCAAACCGCACCACGGACTTTTTGAGATACGATTGCTTGAAGAACTCGCTGTGTTGTTTGACGCGCGTTCCTGATGGATCGTATTGGTACAGATCTTTGCGGATCAGCGTGCCCTCGGGACTATAAAAACGGCTTTCCTCCAGTCGTCCTCTCGTGTTATGGCGATGCGTGGCCTCGAGTACCAAGCGATTCTGGTAATAGCGCGCTGCATACACGACGTGCCCCTGCGAGTCGTAGAGACTCCGCTCTCCTGCCCCCGAGCCGGACACCTCCAGTTCCTCGGTCATCGCTCCACGATCATCATAGACTCTGAATTCCGCCTGTGCGAATTCTCCGGCTTCCGTTGTCGCCACCCACGCTGTCTGACGCCCTCGATCGTCATAGGCATACCGGTAGAGCTTTCGATACCCGGGAGTTCCATCCGAGTGGGTCGTACGCTCCTCGATCAAACGTCCCGCATCATCATGCGAGAATGCATAGCGCGCTGTTGCTCCTTCCCTCCCCGACTGCAGCTCCATGGCGGTGAGCCGGCCATTCCGATCGAAGTAATGCGTAGTCCGCAATTGCTGATGTGTGGTCATCACGCTCTTGACCGGTCCGATGAGCTCGAACCGATCAAGGTCGGTTTCGGCAAAGCAGCAAACTGCTGACCAGACGAAGCAGAAACTCATCAGGGTAAGAAACCCGTGCAGGCGAACCATTGGAATGCCATACTGATGGATCATCAGGAGATGTGAACCAATCGCATGACTACCGGTCCTTCATTCGCCCGCGCATCTCATACATCATCTCCTCCAGGTCCGCTTCCGCTTTCGCGCGGTCGTTGATCAATCGGTCCAGATTGTACGGACGAGGTGGACCGAGTTCTTTGACGTCTTGCTTCTGAAGAATGTCGCCTTGACCATTTGGAGACTGATCCGGTTTCGCTGTGGGGCCGGTCGGCGGCCGTGGTATAGCTCGCGTGGAGATTGGCGGCTCACCCGAAGCGTGTGTGTGAGCCGGGGAAGCTGGCCCAACTTTGACCGACGGGGAATCGACCCCCTGTTGCTGCATCCAGCTGGCCGCCACGCTGGATTTGAGTGAAAAGCTGATGCTCGCGATTGGAAGTCCGTCCGGCGCGATACGGGCGATCGCGGTATTCACTCCGACCATGTGCCCTTCGCTGTCTAGCAGCGGTCCGCCACTGTTCCCTCGATTGAGCCCCGTCTCGGTTTGGAAAACGTTCTTGCCTTTGACTCCATTGAAATTATCGACCTCCGCGCTGATCACTCCGGTGGTCAATGTCCATAGCCCGCCCTGCTCCGGATGACCAATGGCCACCACACGATCGCCGATCCGCGATTGTTCTGATTCGCTCAATTGCACAACGGGCAGCGGTTGCATGACGCCGTCGAGTTTGAGCAGCGCCAGATCGAGCGGCTGGGAGAAGGAGACGACACGTGCGCGTACCATGCGAGAGAGATCCGTGTTGTGGTCACCGGTCACCCGTGCTGGCTTGAGAAATACGGACAGCCGCGGGAAAGGCTTCGTTGTCTGCTCGTCGATCACAACATGCGCATTCGTCAGCACGTAGCCGTCGGCGCGGATGATCGTTCCGGTCCCGGCGCTCCCCCTTCGCCCTCCGTCCGGATAGCCCATGACCATGACCACAGCCGGCGAGTCCTGCTCATAAATTTCTCTCGGTGAGAGTTCTTTGGCAAATACGTCACTGGGAAAGGAACCTACGAGCAGGAGAGCGATCGCCCACGAGAGTCCAAGCTTCACATGCTCCTCCTTCAGTGCGACGATCGTGTTGTGAGGTCGCCTATTATACGTTGGAAGGCGAAAGGGAGCTAGGCGACACATTCCCCTTCGCTATTCCGAACTTGCGAGGCGCGTTCGGCGAAGGTCAGGCCGAATAGCCATTTGTCATCTATCCACGAGTTCTTCAGGCGATTGCTTCACGAGGCCCCAGTGCGCGAGCGATTGTTAACGCGTGAGAGCCATGAGCACCAGAGCAGGACAGCCGAGCTTCCATTCCCAAGACGGCTTCCTCTGCACCATAGCGGGCGAGATCGGCGGCTCTCTAATACCCTCGACTCGCAAGCCCGCTCCTTCCGCCGCCTCAACGAGACTTTTAACCTCGTGAATGTGCCCGTGAATGCGAGCCGCCCCAAGGCGAGTGTCCACTTCGATATCTGCGCCGGTCAGACGCTGCATATCTGGATGTACTCCGCTCACCACGGCCCTGCCGTCTCGTCTCAGTGCGGAGGCCACCTGATCGAAGAACTGACTTGGGGAGGCCACATGATCGAGCACGAGTCCGGACATCACACGGTCGAAGCTGTTGGGCTGAAACGGGAGATCCGTCACAGACGATTGGACCCACCAAATATCCTCCCGGTGGCACACGTCCTGCTGTGCCCGAGCCATCATGCATCGAGACAGATCGATGGCCGCAATGCGATACCTATGCGAGTTGAGCTGTCGAAGATACCTACCTGTGCCGCATCCGAGATCGAGAATTCGGCAGCCTGGAAACGGTTTCAACTGCTCCATCAAAAACGGTTCATCGAGCCAGGTCGACGGATCCTCATCATCATACGACGAGGCCCACAGGTCATATCCGGTCTTGATTCCTCCATCGTCAAGAGTTTCCGCCATGCCGCCCCTTTCGTACGACAGTGACTCGCCCATCATATCATTCAGAACCATATGGCCGCCGCACCTCAAACTTTAGACATCGTCTCATACCCGTATTTCCCTCTCCTGGAACCGGATGGGATGCCACTCTTCCGACAACGAATACAATGACAATCAAACTGGCGTCGCGACATGCGGTGCTCGGCAGATGCGCGCCAGCAATCCCATCCTTGTGCGCATTGCAAGGAAGGTGGTTAACGGCGAATTAGTGACGTGAATTGAGTTCTGACCTTAGTGTCTTGTCAGGTCGTCGATGCGCATGTATCTGCCACTTTTGGATCAACTCCCCGTACAGCATTTCGCAGGATCGGACCATTTCGTCGATGTGAAACTCGCGCGGGAACTCGCCTGGTTGCGGACGGTCCGGCAGTGAGCTAATCAGTTGATCCACCGTATTGATCAGCTCCTTCGACAAACCGTCCACATCACCCACCCTCGCGACTCTTGCCTGCTGATATCCCTTCAGGGCGTCTACTGTCCCCCCGACATCGCTCGCGACAATTGGAAGTCCCGATGCCCGTGCTTCTAAAATTACGCGAGGCAGACCTTCCCAATGCGACGTCAACAAGAACACATCCATCGCTCGCATCACGTCAGGAATATCGCGCCGCCAGCCTGCCAGATGAATACGGTTCTCAAGCCCCGCTTCACGGATACGCGATTCGACGGCCGACCGCAGTTCGCCGTCCCCGATCAGCACGAACCGCGTCGTCGGCATCGCGGCGCAGACTGCGCGAGCCACCGTCACAAAGTCCTCCGGCGCTTTTTGTGGCTTCAGGCAGGCGACAGATCCCACCAACCATTCGTTCGGCTGCATGCCCCACTCCCGGCGAATGCGTTCTCGCGCCCCTCGACCGACATCTTGACGAAACGGTTGCGGATCAATCCCCGGCCTGATGAGAGAGATGTTTTCCCCAAACAGTTTCCATTCCCTTCCCTTTCTCACATCGGATTCGGAGACTGCGATCCAATGGGTCGTGATCCACCCGGTGAATCGCTCGAGCCGGACCAAGGCCCATTGAAGCCACCGAGACTGAGCGGGCGTGACTCCGTAGCCGTGCACAGTATGGACAATCACAGGTACTCCGGCTATCCAAGCCGCCCAGCGGCCGAGGATACCCGCCTTGGAGCTATGCGTATGGACGATGGTGGGACGACAGTGGCGAAAGAATCTGACGAGGGCGATCAGTGCAGCCGCATCGCGGACCGGATTGATCGCTCGGGCCAGCGCCGGAATCATGGCGACCTGCACCCGGCTGATCTGACGGGCTTCTTCCGTCAGAAGACCTCCGGGTCCAGTCACCAATATTGGTGTGAACCACGTAGGGTCGAGATGTGAGACCGTGTGCAAAGCGACTTCTTGCGCGCCGCCGAGTTCCAATTGTGTGATGACATGGCAGACCGTATCCACACTTATGAGTCCTCAGGCTGAAGCCGGTTGCACGAGTTGGGCGCGCAAATGCTCGGCGAGTTGTTTGCCCTGGCCGATCGCATCCTCCATGGAGGTGTGTTCCCACTTGCCGTATCGGCCTATCGAATGGACCCCTCGTCGTTCCAATTCCGCCAGAATGGCCGGGATAGCCTTTGCCCGATGGCGGTCAAAATAGACATAGGCATACTGCAAGTCCTTGACGTCGGCGACAATCAGTTCGTCGTCCGGCCTCAGGATGCCGGCGTGCTCCATGCCCGATCGGGCTTCGTCGACGAGCTGCTCTACAGATCGCCGCTCATCGGGACGATGCGAGATCTCGACATACACCGAACTGCATCCTTCTCTCCCGAGGGAAGGAGAAAAATTCATGGGGAATCCGACGCGATAGAAGGGATACGCCGACTCCGGAAAGTAGATCCAATGTTTGTCTGATATGCCCGTCCGCGACACGGCGAGGTTGACGTTATAGACGGATACCCAACGGAGTTTTTCTGCGGCCTGCTTCAAGTGCTCAGGAAAATCCGTGCAGCGTCGCACGAGTTCCGGCACAGGAATCGTCGAAACCAAAGACTCATAGTGTTCAGATCTCGTCGTGCCCTGTTCCCGGTCGCGAAAGAGGGCCCGGCGGCGCCTCGTATCCACCTCCAGCAACTCCACTCCGTTCTTCAGCCAATCGATCCCCGGCAGGAAGGATTCCGGCAACACTTTGATACCCTGCTCAGCTGGATAGAGGAACGATGGGTTGTAACCGAATGCCCTGTCCTTAATACCCAACGCCCCGTTGACGACATCCTTTAGTTCCGGCTTCGGAACCAGCCAGGACACCCAGTCGGAGGTCAGCTCGTCCAGCGAGACACGCCACAGCTTCTCGTTGAACGGCATCATGAAATGTTTGGCCATTCCATCACCGAGATTGTCGAGGATCCATTCCTTGAATGATCGGTCTTTGGGTGGGGCATGAGAGGCTGCTTGGGTCAAGGTCGCAATGAATCCCATCAGACATTCCCGCACCACTTCGGGAGGGAGCCCGTGTGTATTGACCTGAAAGGGATATTCCGTCAGCGTGCGATGTGAATAGATGAACGATTGCCTCGCATGCCGCTGAAGCTTGCCGGCGAGCAATCGTTCGACCAACGCTTTGATCTCGGCCTGGCGGAAATGCAGGAGGTGCCCCGTATAGTCGAAGGTAAACCCGTTCGTCTGATAAGACCGGCACAACCCGCCGACTTCGGATTCGCGCTCATAGAGCCGATACGGCATTCCCGAAAGATGATAGGCAGTGCTGAGGCCGGCTAACCCGGCTCCGACAATGATGATCATGCAGCCTTTGTCTCCTCTTCGCCCGTTGCGAGCAGGACTTGGGACGAGGGCCTTCGAACGTCCACGCTCTTCAGAAGCATGGCCGCGACCAGCAGGAGTGCCACGGTCCCAATGCACAGCCCCCAGGCCATCGCTTCGCTGACGTGGAGCATGATCAGCCCGATGGCTCCGAGCGCAGTCGTTGCACCGTAACTGAGCAACACGACTTGAGGCACGGACAGGCCCCAATGCCTCAACCGAATGGCGATATGGTCAGGGCTTCCCCAAAAAATCGGGAGCCCGCGCTGGTGCCGGATATACATGACGAACAGAGTGTCGAAGATCGGAACTCCCAGGATGAAGACCGGTGTTAGAAGCGCAAGCGGATGTTCGCCGGGATATTTCTCGATCATGGTCATCGCGCCAAGCAGAAGCCCAATGAACATCGCGCCCGTATCGCCCATGTAGATTTTCGCCGGTTGCCAGTTATACCGGAGAAATCCCAGCAGGCTTCCAATCAGCGCGGCGAGCATGAACGCGATGGTTTGATCTCCCTGCTGGATCGCCACGACCAGCAAACACCCCGCGCTCAACGCGCCGATGCCCGCGGACAGACCATCCATGATATCCAGAAGGTTGAAGGCGTTGATCAGTCCGACCATCCAGAATACGGTGAGGGCGAGATCGAGCCATTCAGGAAACGCGGCGATTTCGATCTTGATTCCGCTCTTGATCAGAACGAATACGGCAAGCAGCTGGCCGATCAATTTGGTGCCGGGAGTCAGCACTCCGAAGTCGTCGATAAGGCCGAGCATTACCACAATGGTGCCGCCCAGAATGATTCCAAGGACGTCATGGCGAAACTCGAAGGTGAAGGCGAGACTCATGAGGAAGGCCAGATAGATGGCAAGCCCGCCGAAATAGGGAACCGGATCGCGCTGATGTTTCAACCGTCCGTCCGGAGCATCCACGATTCCATATTTCAGTGCCGCCCTCCTGGCGATCGGCACACCATAGGTAGACAACAAGACAGCCAGTACGAACGTCAGGAGATAGAGATGCATGTGTGCTTACACTTTCTCCTGCACCGCGCTTCGGTTGGTGGTTGTGATGCCCCGGCCAGACATGACGCATACACCTCTTCGTGCTGCCGGACCACAGACTCGATGCCGTATCGTTCACGAACATCCCTTTGTCCGGAACATGCCATCCGCGCTGCACGCTCTGGATCTTCGAGAAGAGAGTGGATCGCGTCCGCAAGCATTGCCACATTGCCTGGCTCAACGAGAAGACCGGTCTTCCCATTCGTAATGAATTCCGGGATGCCTCCCACCGCCGTCGCGATGACGGGTCTTCCGGCCGCCATGGCTTCCAGCAGTGCAATACCGAATCCTTCATACAAGGAGGGTAAGACGAAAATGTCCAACAGCGGCAACAGCTGCGGAATGTCCCGGCGTGGACCGGTAAATATGACCCGCGATGCGATGTTCAGCTGACGGCTCAAGCTGCGGAGTCCCTCTTCGGCAGGTCCCTCTCCAATCAGGACGACCTGGAAAGAATGAGCAACCGGGTGGTGCCCCAACGCTGCGACCGCCCGTAGCAGGATGCTCAACCCTTTTTTCGGTTCGACCAACCGGCACACGGTGCCAATCACGGGTGCGCCGTTCGTCACTCCCAACTCGCCTCTGGACACTTCCCCTTTCGAGAGGAACTGTGTCGCCTCGACTCCGAAAGGGATGACCTCGAACTGGCCGCCTCGTCCACCGATCTTAGACATCACCGAACGTTGCACGGCGTGTGAACAGCAGACAATCTTTGCGCTCCAAGCCAGGGTCATCCGGTCCACAAGACGATGCAGCCAATGCTCGGAAACGATCTCGTCGTGATACGACGAGACGACCGGTTGACGACGGGTCAGCCTGCACAGCACGCGAGCGGAGACGTTGGCCCAAAACAGAAACGATTGCACAAGGTCGGGACGCTCTTGGCGGATCATGGCCCACAGACGCCAGAGGACCCTGGGATCATATTTCCCCAGGCCGTTCAATGACATCACACGAATGCCTCGCGCATGCAGTTCCCTTCCGACAGGTCCAAGAGGTTTTAACGAACACACCACCACGTCGTACCTGCGCTGGTCCAATCGAGAGGCCAGCTCCAAAACATGCGACTCCGTTCCTCCGATCCCGCAACCGACGATGAGCAGAACAATCTTGTATGGCATTAGCGTCGACCAGCCACCTCTGCCGCGCGGGCCGTCGCAAAGTCGGCCTCGCCAGATGGCTCTCCACGAGGAACCGGGGGTCTATGGCCGTCACCTTCAGGTTTCCAGGCGCGAATGATCGACTCGAACCAATCCAGGTAGGACGAAATCTGCAGGGACACGTCAAACCGTCGCGAGGCCGTCTCCACCGCCCGATCTATGCAATGCGTGCGGAGATCGTCGTCCGCCAGTAGACGTAGAATATGCGCGGCCATGCCTTCGGCGTCGCCCCGGGGCACCAGAAAGCCCGTCTCGCCATATTCCACTTGCTCCGGAATGCCGCCGACAGCCGTCGCAATCACTGGCAGCCCGCAGGCGAGGGCCTCAAGCACGGAATGGGGAAACGTGTCGGCCTTCGCTGCGTGCACATACGCATCAGCGGCCTGATAGTACTGTGCGAGTTTCCGTTTGTCCCGTATGTAAGGGACGAATCGTATCGTGACGTTTCCAATCCGTTCCGCTTCTGCTTCTTCTCCCAGAGCAAGAAACCACAGTTCCCGTCCTTTCGTCTGCGCAGCCACCCGCTCCATCACGTTTCGGAGCATCCCATAGTCTTTCCACATGTTGTTTCTGATGCCGTGTGCGACGAATAGGAGCACCTGGATCCGCCGAGGTATTCCCAGGTCGTCACGAACGGCGGCTTTGTCGACAGAAGGACAAAAAATCGATCGGTCGACGCCGTTCGGAATGACCTTGGAATCGATCACAGCGGGAGAAAGGATAGAATCCTGAACCTTCTGCATCAGCCAGCGGGACGGCGTGGCCACATACACGCGGCTCTTCGCGTAGATCGCCCGCTTTCGTGTCCAATTGAAGGCGGTCGCATCATGTCGGACAGCCGGATAGATGCGCAGGTCCGGGCAATCACCGCATCCGGTTTGCCAGCGATCACACTCAAACGAGTGGGCGCAATGCCCGCTCAACATCCAGGCATCGTGCAGAGTCAACACGACAGGACGTCTCTTCGACCAGTCCGATAACACGGACAGATCGAAATACCCTCCGCTCCGCAACCATGCGCCGTGCAGGTTATGGCAATGGATGAGATCAGGACCGCCTGGTACGACGTTCAACGCGTCATCTGTGCCGGGAAAATCGAAATCCTCTTTTCCGCGCCAGTACTCCCACATCCGGAACGGTTGGCCCAAGCCCAATCCGATGGAACGATGAAGCCGGCGACCGCCTCCACCGCTTACCGTAAGACGCTCGATCCCTCCGGACAAGGACAAGCAGAAACGGCTCCAGGCACTTCGATACTGATCGTGGAACAATGGAACTACGTGGGAATCTTGAGAAATCTTCCGGCCGACCGCCATCCAGGAGGCGTGTCCCGCACGCCGATACCCTTGCATAAGCTGCCAGACCACGGCCTCGGCTCCCCCAGCCTCATCGGCTGTATTGACCTGCAATATTCGCATGGTCCTAGGATACCTCTCAGAGCGCAAAGGCGGTAATGATTTCCCAATCTTTTCCTGTCCATACAGCAACTTTGGCGGGATAAAATAATCCCGTTTTGTGAAATAGCTGACGGCTCCATTCAGGCAGGCGAACCATCGAGTGCGTGCGCAAGAGTTTCCAGAGGAAACTCCGCATTGCACCTTCCCACCATTGACAAGGCCACTGTCCATATCGGCAAAGGACCCTCTCAGCTTCCGCCATATACTGTTCCTTCAGGCGAACGGACCGTTGGTCGCCGTGAACCCGGAATCCTCCCAGCACCGCGTCCACACCATAGAGTTCCGCATGTTCAAAAAAGCGCGCCCAGAGGTCAAAATCCCCTGCAGCCTTGAAACATGGGTCGAGACGTCCACCAGCCCGTTCCCATAATGACCGCCTCCAAAACGTGGATTCCTGCTGGATCCACCGCTTTCCATACGATCCACTGACCGGAAAGTTGCTTCCTTTTAGGAACGCTCGGCTGCTGAAGCCTCCGGTGAAGTCCACATGCACACTCTGGCCTCTTTCGTTCCATCTCTGTGGATGGACCGTGGTGATCCATTCGACTTGTGGAAAAGATCTGAAGATATCCGCGACGACGGAAAACGTCCAAGGCGTATACTTATCGTCACTGTTCAACCAGCCCATGATATCGCCGCTCGTGCGGACGAATCCCTTGTTGATGGCATCGTACTGACCATCGTCTCGTCCGGTGTGCCAATACGTGAGACGGCTTTCGTACTTTCTGATTGTGTCAACGCTTCCGTCGGAAGATCCGCCGTCCATGACGACGTATTCTAGATTGGGATACTGCTGTACGAGAACAGATTGAATGGCGTCTTCGAGAAATTGTCCCTGGTTGAAGGACGGAGTCACGATGGACAAGGAGGGATATTCCGACCACATAGTCATCGTGGAAGCACACGTCCGGAAAGACTCGCCCGTATTCGGCGATCCTGATCCGCGCGCTGCTCAGGAGTCGCATACTCATGCCGCTGGCGCAATGGTCCTGTTTCCTTCACGAATGCGATGTCGATCTGAGAAAGAGCATTGTCGAGAGGTCGGTACTGCATTCCCCCCAGGTCATACATGACGAATCCCCGACGTTTCATATATGTCGTGACATCCAGCACTTCTGGGCCGGACTCGAAGAATTTGAACAACGACACCTCGCATAAAATATATTCAGTTTCCTCCAAAGTCCGTGCCGCCCCCTCCAGTACATCGAGTTCCGCTCCCTGGACGTCTATCTTGAGAAGAAACGGCCCCCTGGCACGAGTCTGTTGGACCAATCCGTCGATCGTTACGGCGGGAACGGTTCTAGGCACTCCATTGACTCCGGTGCCTTGTTCGGTCTCCCGTAGCACCGAAGATCCGACGAGATCCGGGTGCACATTGATCACAATGTCACCGGCATGCGATGTGGCTGCTGCGCAAATGTATCGGCTACGAGGATGTCGCCGTTCGATCTCTTGAAGGAGCCTTCGGTATTCAACGAGCGGTTCGACCATCACATAGCTCGCTGCAGGAAAGACCCGCGAGCATGTCTCGACGAAGTCTCCGCAGGCCGCTCCCACATCGATGACAGTGCCAGGGGACAATGCACTCTCTGCTTGCGCCAATAGCCGTGACAACCGCGTCCGCTCACAGACCTGATCCCTTCCGGGGCCGACCCGATGAAGGCCGAATCCGATTGAGTGACAGACACTCCTCAGATAATCGCTCGTCGTGCGTCTGAAGCCGGACACATTCAAACCCCTTCCTCGAACCAACTGTTGACCTTTGTTGCAAAGATATCCTGCGACCAGTTTCTGACGATCATTCGCGGCAGCTGGTATTTGTCCACACCGGCCGTCACAATCCCAGGATAATTCGAGCAGGCCAATTCGAACCCGGCTGAGCGGACAAGGCTGACGGTATCGCTCGAATAATCCGTCTTGCACCCGAATGGGTAGGCAAAACTCTTGGGAGCCTCTCCCAAAATCTTTTCCAGGTCGTCGCGGCTGTCGAAGATCTCTTTCCGTTGTTCCTGCAACGAAAGGGTAGCCAGCGCGGCATGCGACACGGTGTGCGCACCCACGCGGACAACATATCCCGATGCCAAGTCTTTGATCTCACGCGCAGTCAGTCTCCGGTGTCCACGATACCGAGTGTTCGACCTGCCGCTCCATTCTCGGATTGTTCGCATCGCGGCGCTCCGCTGCGAGGGCGATGCCTGTTTCAGCATCACGCAGAGATCCCTATACAGGGCATGACGGGGGGTCGGCGCATCCGGGTTCAGGACATCCCAGTTCCGATAGCGGGCAAACTCCGCCTCACGATACTGAGCGGCACTATTCAACTCGCGCCGACAGTCGACGGACCCTACCCGGAGATTGAATGCTGAAGGCAGTGTGGACGGACGTAAAAAGATGCTTTCGAGCTCATCCCACCAAAATGGCTGGTCATCGAATGCCAGACCCGCAACGAAAACCGTCGCCGGCACATTGAATCGCTCCAGTAGCGGCATGGCCTCTGTAAGGTTGTCGGCGTACCCATCGTCGAAGGTCACAGCAATGGTTCGGTCCGGGATATCTCGTCTCGCAAGGCGAGCGCAGACGAGCTCATCCAGACTCATGACGGAGTATCGTTTCACCAGGTGCGCGAGATGATCGGAGAAATGTTTTGGAGTGACCGACAACAGCTGTGGATCGGTTTCCACTTCACTTGTCCGGTGATAGAGAAGGATGAGCGCTTTCGATCGGAAGCGATTCCTGAAGCGAAGCGCTATTTGTCGAATTGCTCCCAGGCTCATGACGTTCGCAACGTCTCGGGAGACCCTCTGAGCGTTCCCATCATCCTGCGTGTCATCGCACGGGATGCTTTCACGAGGCGCTTTGCACACACCACGAATGTGCAGATCCACTGGTCCAGATACCATACTGCAGCGACCAAGGAATGTCGAAATACTGTCAATTCCGACAAGACATGAGGCCGCCCGCCCAAGGACAATTTGTAGGGAGAAGCTCCCCAAAGCAGATGATAGCGTACGACGCCGCTCCGGATGAGGTGCCGGATCGTCAGCCAGAGCGCGAGCTTTCCGAGGCGCAGCCTGTTATACTCTTCGTGATGACCAATGAGGATGAAATAGGCTTGGTCGCGATGAAGATATGAAATCGTGCCGGCCACGAGATGGTCGTGACGGTACAACCCCACAAAGAGGCCACATTCTCTCGCCAGCTTCCAACGCCGTTCAATCAGCCCCTCGTTCCATAAGTGCGTGACGCCTTTATGCTCAATTCTGATTCGATTTAAATCCACCAGGTCGGCAAACATCTGCCGCGAGATATCGCTGCCCGTGACTGTGAGCACTGTAAATCCTGAGCCCCATTCCTTCTCGACGCGCCTGAGGTAATACGGTAATTGTGTCCGAGCGTTGTGGCCCAGGGACGCCAGGTATTCGTCTTCCGTCCCGGGCAGATCGACGATGATGTCCTCGTTAACGGCACGACGGGAGCATCGATACCATGACGTGGGCCACCGTTCGAGATCCTCTGACCCCATACATGTGATGATCGCCAACGCGGCGCATTTCTCCCGCATTATCTGCTGCAGCTCGTCCTCCGTAAATCGACAGGGACCGAATAGGTGAAGTGTCTTGAACCACCATCGCCCACTCTGTCGGGTATAGAAGCACGCCGCCGTCACATTCGCCTCTTCATCAAGACGAACGTACACACGAGTGGCAGGAGGAACCGCATACTGCGTGCAAAAGCCCAATGACCCGAGCCATCCCTCTGCCGCACGCTCCAAGGCCAACCGGGCTCGATGAGGAAGGCCGTCTATGACGGTATCCACAAGAGCCGCGTGTCCGAACTGCGCCCATTCGAAGTCCGCCCGCAGCGATTTATCTTCCTGAATCACTTCACAGTCATGGGCGATCATCTGTGCGCTGCCTCGGTTATCCCAGAGCCATGTTTCTTTGCGATGAAGTGCGGCCACAGGTCGACGCACAGAGTCAGCAGAGTCGCTCGTTGCAGGAACCGAGGCAGAGGACGTTGCCCCGAGGCAATACGAACTTGCTCGAATCCGACCTCTCGCAGCTGCCGAAGTGTTCGCCACGGAGTACTGATGTAACAGTCAAACGGGAGATCTTCCACGCCCGCGCTGTACCACCGCCGTGACAGCACGCCCTGACGAAACCAGGACAACCACTTTCCGTTTTTCAAATGGGACGGTATCAACAAATATGGGAGCCAATTGTGAGAGGACAACAGCGCTGTGCCTCCCGGCTTTAATACCCGGAAGATCTCTCTCATTGCTGTCAACCGCCGTGACTCAGGCAAAATGCAATCAATGCCGTTGAAGGAAAACAAGACGTGATCGAATGATGAATCCGGAAACGCGATCGCACAGGCATCCATGATTCGATAATCCATATCAGGGTGCGCCGACCTGGCTTCTTCGATCATTCGCTCCACGACATCGGTTCCGATCACCTCATACCCTAACCGTTTGAGTGACACGGTCGTCCGACCGTATCCACAACCCAGATCCAGCACTCTGGACCCAGAGAGAAAGCAACGGCTGATGAGATCAGCTTCATATCGAAGATCGTACGAGCGGTACCAGACGGATTGTGCGACCCTGTCCGAGCCAAAGGCCTTATTGCTTTTCTGTTGATGACAGGCCTGGTCCGGGTTGTCCTGCACGACCACCGAGCTGCCTTCCATACGATCAGTTCCTTCGCTTTGCGTAGATATGCCGGAAATAACTGGATTGGCTGTTCAATGTCAGTGGAGGGCGCGCTCCGCTGTACGTATCCAAATTGAAATCGCTGACCACCGAGTCGAATCCCAATTCATCCAGGAGCCCGAGAATCTTATGGAGCGTTCGGGGCAGACCGGGGAGATGATGGTATTCGATAGCCATCTCATTCACGCTTCGGAGGCGATCTCCACTGTCCGCCAAGGCTTCCCATTCAGCCCCTTCGATGTTCATTTTGAGGAAATCCACCGGCTCATGCAGATAGTCGCGCAATTTCACGCAGGGTACGGCATGTGCCGACCATCCGGCCGGTGCTCCGCCGGTAGTCAAATGTGCGAGACAACTTCCGTACTTGCCATCCGAATAGAATGTCAGCGAGCCCTCACGCCCGCCAACGGCCGCCTGCACGATCTGCACATCGGACAGGTCGTTTGTGGCCACATTGTCCTCCAGGTACTTCACAATCGCAGGATCCGGTTCAAATCCTATGATGCGCGCCTGCGGATACAGATGCTTGAAATACAGAATGGACATCCCCACATTGCTGCCGCAATCAAGGATGAGAGGATCCGGCTGACGAGAATCAAAGCGATAGATACCTCTGACAAAGATATCGTGATAAAGCACGTAGAAGTTCGGTCCGTCATTGATTCGAACACGAAACTCGAGACAAGACAGTTCTTCGCCTGCCCGGGCGGCCTCGGCCCGTCTCCGCACCTTTCCCAGAGACCAGGCGGAGCGCATGGAGATGACCAGATCCGCCATCTCGCGGGCAGGTCTGCGAATGGCGGCAGGGATGACCGTCTTGACGGAATATCTCACCACTGCCTCACAAATACTTCTCCACAATCCCGACAAACTCTTGCATTCGATGGTAGTACGTGTGTTCGCGCAACGTGCGATCCTGGCCGGCACGGGCGACAGTCTCACGCTCCCCATCCTGCCCAAGATAACGCCGCACAAGTTCCACGCATTCCTCGTCTCGTCGATAGGCGAGGACTTCTCTCCCCGGCGCGAACATGTCGCAGAGGTTCGGCTTCCAGTCCGTGAGCAGACAGGTTCCGACACCGGTGGCCTCATACAGCCGCATGTTGTTGGCATAGGGTGCGACGTCCCCATGATGATTGATCGTCAATTTGGAGGAACTGAGAATATCGTACATCTGTCGTCCCCATGCCTGACCCATATAGTGCGCCCGGATCGGAGACACTTTCGGTAATCCGCCGACAGTTGGAGACCAGATTCTTAATTGAGGGAAATGCCCGCACAGCAGCCTTAATAAATTCACTCTGCTGTTGTGGACGGCGAAAAGACTTCCGATGAAGCTGATGTCCCACTTCTTCTCGCGAAGGCTCAACGCCGATAGGACACGCGGCTCAAAGGCGAGGCGCCAGAGATGCGCACAAAGCCCCCGTCGCTGGAAATCCTCCACGGTAGCAGGAAAAGATGACACCATCAGGTCGTAGGCGCCGAGGTCTTCCTCAGTCGGCAACGGGATAGCCGCGTGTTGGCCGACGATGAGCCGGACATACGGTTTGGCTTCCTTCATAAAGCGGCCGGAGATTGAATCCACAGCCTGGTTCAATAGCACATCGGGCTTATAGTGTTTGACCTGTGCCATGAGTAACTCATACTGCACATTCCACGAGCGACCGATCTTTGTCGATCCGGAACCTACGTATTGACGCAAATAGCGGACAGGCGATCCAACAGTCATCGACTTTGCAATCCTCATGAACGATTCGGCTGTCCGCTTGAGCCGGCCGTGTTCATTCATTGCAGAACCGTGACGGAAAGCCCAGGCTAGCTGCAAGGTTTCATTGTTCGCGTAGATGTCATGAGCTTCGTGCCCAAGGACGCGAAGATTGCTCGAATAGAAGTCGGCTACACCATACAGACTTCCCGCTCGAACCCTGATCTGCTCTTCATAGCTCCGTTCGTCCAGCCCCGCATGCTCCTGATAGAGCCAATCAAGGAAGTCGGGGTAGTCGGTGTTCACAATCAGGATCTTCATCGCCCCGCCTTTTCGATGAGGGCCGCCACTTGTTCGATCACCACCTGACTCGAAAATCTCGACGCGGCGTTTCTCATGGCCTCGATCCCCATGGCAGTTCGGTAGGACTTGTCCAGAAGGCGGTCTCCAGCCCGCACCAATGCCTCGACGTCCAAATATGGGACCAACAAGCCGCTGCGACCATTAACGATGATCTCTGCATTGCCACCGACGTCGAACGCGGCCATGGGAACTCCACATGCGTGGGCTTCAAGTAGGGCCATGCTAAAGTTCTCGATCAAGGTCGGAGAGAGACCGAATGAGCATGCCTTGACGATCGCCAGGTTGTCGCGATAACTGATCTGTCCCGGCATGTGGACTTTGGCATTGTGCGGGCGCGAGTTGAGTTCGAATGCCATTGCCTGACTGATCGGACCGGATAAATAGAATCCAATATCGCCGGACGTCAGGGCCGCCAGTCTTCTGATGATCTCGCAGACGTACTGCGATCCCTTGTAGACACTTCCTGCGGATGGGATATAGACGAGTACCGCTTCTGGCCGCAGCCCGAGTGTTTCCCGAATATCGTGCATGGTGATGGATGACAGCATGCCCGTATCAATCATGTTGGGAACCACCGATACGGGGCCGGAGAATTCGTACGTCCTTCTGAACATTTCGTGCATGTAATGCGATGGACAGATCACGGCATCGATTTTCCGCAGCGCTCTATTTTCTGCAGCTATCGTCAGTTTCACATCGAGTTGCGAGTGACGTCCCCAAAGGGGATTCTCCAGAAATCTTGCCGGGTTGTGGTGCGATACCAAGATCGTTCGGCACCCCGGAGGTTTCCGTATACAAAGTCCGGGACACCCGTGGTCGGGTAGAATCAGGACATCCGGGCGAAACTTCCCGATGATACGGTTGAGCTTGATGGAGGACCAGGCGAAGATGACGACCTCCGCAAAGTGATAGGCGATTGTCGAGGGATCTTTACATCGAAAGTAAAGTCCGATGAGCCGCTCGAAGAAGCGAGAGACGAGCGGAGGCACTCCCTTCCGAACGATGTTCGGCGCTCCCGAAGCACCGGGACGGTCTCCAAACGTGAAGACCCGCACATCGAATCCTTTTGCCTCCAAGGCACGGGCCAGATTGTACTGCGCATGGGAGACGCCGCCGGAACTCTCCGGTGGAAAGGAACTGGAGACGATGGCAATGCGCTCAGGCATGCTGCCTCCGCCGGATTCCGCATTTGAGCAATAGTTTAGCGAGCTCCTTCCAACTGAGGCCCGTATCTCCGCGAAGAGGCGATCGCAAAAATTCACCAGCGGTCCGCCAACCTAGATGGGTCGCGGCAGCACAGACGGCCGCCCACCGCTGACCCAGTACCTGAGAGAGGGCATCCGTTTGATAGAGCCGCGCCCTGTCGTTCGCAGCTTTGAGCTTGATGAACCATGCTCGAGTTGCCTTCAGGAATGCCGGTGTGGGTCTAAATTGCCAGGTGCTCAGCGCCTGGTGGAGATCCAGCTCCTCGTCCGAGGGCATGACGCCAAGACGTTCCAACTGCGCCTGACGGACACGTCTGGCGGACGTCAGCTTATCCACCTCGCATCGCCGGACGATCTGATCGGGATGGATCCGATACTGCAGGAGGACCTGTCCAACGTTGGCCAAGGCCGTGCATCGAGACGCCCGCACCCACAGATCGTAGTCTTCGGCGTGCAGACAAGCCGAATCATAAGATAGTGCCATTTTCGAAAGGACACTCCGACGCATGACCACTGTCGGATGGGCCAGCACCGACTCGAAGAGGAGCCAGCCGCATATCGATGGATGGTGGGTGGGAAAACGCACTGCGTGACGGACAAGTCCCTCGATCGTCTCGATCCATGCCCCGCAGATTCCCACCTGCGGGTTCGCATTGAGAAAAGCGACCTGGATCGACAGTCGTTCCGGATGGCTGATGTCGTCCTGATCCATCCGTGCAACATATTCACCGCGTGCGAGCGACAGGCCACGGTTCAGCGTATTGATCAATCCGCAATTGGGCTGTTCGTAGCCACGAACCCGTTTGTCCTTTCGTTGATGTCTCTCGATAATTGCGCCGGAGTCATCGGTAGATCCGTCGTTAATGACGATCAATTCCAGATCGCCGAGCGTTTGCGTCAGGATGCTGCGAATCGCTTCATCCAAATATCGCCCCCCGTTGTAGACGGGCATCAGCACCGTGACTTGGGGTGCGGCCATGGTTAGGCGACCTCTTGCGTCGAGCCGGAACCGCTCTCCAAGCGGCCGGCGCTGCACAAGTGGTTGGGCATCCCCATCTGACGGAAAATATCTGAAAATCGATTGGCGTATGTGTGATCGCGAAGCGTCCGAAGGTATCCGGCGTGAGCAATGGCGCTCCGTTCTTCCTCATGTTTGAGAAAGTATTTGACCTTGGCAATCAGGTCGTCGATATGGAGGAAGGTCACGATCTCCTTCCCATCGACGTAGTATTGGTCAAGATTGTCGGCCTTCCCCGTCAATAGAAAACCGCCGCAGCCGGGAACCTCGAAATTACGTCCCTTGATCTGCTCGGAATAGGTCTCGGTGGCCGAGGATTGTATCTCCGCATGTGCCCGAGCAGTGGCTGCAATCCGCACGTCATTGCGCCAGGGCTTTGTCAATGACTTTACGGATCGGCCGAACGGAAGCGCGTCCAGCGCACGTGATACCTGATGACGGAATGAGGCCTTGGGCAGCGCGGGTGCTGACACAGTTGTGCCGTCCCCTGAAACCGAAGCATTGGCCAAATTGAGATTGATCCGGCTCTGATTGAATATGTTGATCATGATTTCCTGATCCACACGGCCGGATTCCCAACCATTTCCCCAGACCTGAACATTGATTCCTGCCTTGCGCAGAGCCTCAATGATGCGCGGGCGGTTGCCATGCGGTTGTCCAACGAACGTTACGTCATATTTGAGCGGCAAGTCCGACCTTCGATACAGAAAGTGATTGCATCCCCATTGACTCTTGATGACGTGATGCATGCCCAGCGCGGCATATTTTGGCACGGCGCCGGCCGCAGTCGTGACGATCCACGTAAAATGAGGCGCCCAATGGCGAGAAAATGTGTCAAACCGCCAATGATCATCACAGAACCAGTTGAACGTTGCAGTGTGCTTGCCGGCTTCTCGCAGCACAGCGGGATCAAACTCCTCTTTAAAAAGAACGGTCATCATGAGATCCGGCCGTTCCGACCGAACCATGTCGAGCAATCGGCGGTTCATCGAGTCGCGCCCTTGCTTCTGCAACACGGTCATATAGTCGAAATACACTACGTCGTGACCCATGTGAGTGAGAGAGTCATAAAAGTTGTAATGCTCGAAGCCGAAGCCCTGCTCCGGGCGGCCATAGTCGTATTTCATTGCGGCGTAGAGAATACGCATATCGTCGCGCGGCAACGGCTGTACTAGACCGATTGATACAACAGGGTCATGCCGGGCAGCCCTGTATGAGATGCGATGGTTCGATATATCCTTGGGGCGGAGCTCAATGCACTCACGATGGCCTGATAGGGACCGACATTGTATCCGGAGTCCGCAGATTGGAAGAATGTGTCATGAAGAAGCACGTTCGCCTGAGGCAGACAGGCCATCACCCCAGTCAATTCACGCAGGACTGATTCGTAGTGATGATCTCCGTCGATGAAAACCAATGCTCGCTCCGTGGGAGCAATCCATCCAGCGATCTCCCTGCACATGTTCAGACCGTCGCCCTGATACAGACGCACTCCGGTTAACTCTTTGACCAGCATTCCCCGCTGGAATCCGGGATGCTCCTGATGGGCAATATCGTCCGGCAGATCGATTGAATGAATTGCGACATCCAACCCAAAATGATTCGCCGTTTCATAGAATACCCGCGCGGATTTCCCCAGATGTGTTCCCCACTCAATAATGTGCCCCGGCTTGAAGCGACAGACGCTCGCCACCATCAGCATCAATTCGTTGAGTGGGAATGGATGCACTCCGACTGCGGGAACCAGAGTGTCGACGATGAATTGTGATATCCCCCAATTGTCCACCTCGAACTCGATGCACTGAGGATTCACGGAGGGATCTTTGGGACATTCCCTGTGGACATCCGATTTGAAAAACAGCTTCGACAGGCTATGCATGGAGCGCCACCTTCTTGAAAAGGCTCTCATACTGATCGGTGATTGCATTCCAGGTAAAGCGGGCAGCCCAATTGCGCCGGCCTGCTTTGCCCAGGTGTTTGAGATGGGACATATTGGAGACCAAGCTAGACCACTGCGCTCCGAATACTTTGGCATCCACAATGGTATATCCCCGTTCGTCACGAGACGCCGGGCAGATGACCCCTGCCCCCGTCCATTCGGCAATCTCGGGGGAGTTTCCCACTGGCACAGACAAAAACGGCGTACCGGCGGCGGCGGACTCAAACAGCACAAGCGGCGAATACTCCACCCGTGAAGCAAAGAGAAACAGGTCCGCCTCTATGTATGCCTGGATCAGATCCGGGCGCGGAAGATCGGTCAATACAACCCGCTTTCCCGCATGCTGCTTATGAATTCTTCGGATGAGATCAGTGAGAACGTCCTGAAAGGCCGGGGGTTGGCTTTTATCCAACACGGCATATCGACCGGCACGAATCCCCGCCTTGTTGAGAAGGCCATGACACATATGGGTCACGGCTGCCCACAGACCATCGCGTTCATAGACTTCGCCTAACGCGCGGACATATTCATAGACCTTGAGTTGAACAACAGGCGCGCCGGAAACACTTCTCACATGGCCGATACTCGAGCCGGCATTCAGAACGAGCGTGGCGGGGCGACCGGAGAATTCTGCCTCCAAGAACGCCTCGGCTATTTCATAATGCCCTTTCATGGAGGCGGGGCTGCCGACCGTCAGAAACAGCAAGCTGTGTTCGTCGATGCCATGGCGTCGACGAAACGATCGATCTGGCAGGACATTGAACTCCGTCTCACTGGCGCCGTTCGGGATGATGGACCACTTCGAACATCCATGCTGCTTGGCAAACGCGATGTCGCGATAGTCGGAGGCATAGAAAATAAGATGATCGAATTGCCGAAGCACTCGAGGCAAATCTTCGAAATACTTGGCGTAGTCGGGTTCATACAAACAGGAGAATCCGCAGGGGATGAATGCTTTCTTGCCGCGGACATCCTGCAGCACGGGCCACAAGGCGTCGAAAGTCCATTGCTGAGCGGCTTTGATCACCACAATGTCAAAGGAACCGGTCGTGACGAACTGCCGATATTCGTTCAATTCGCCTTGCATCCCTTTGACGAGGTTGCCTGACACGGTGAATTCCTCGATCCGTACGCCGCGGAGTTCTGTGAATTGACGGGCAGGGAGCGCCGTCGTCGCCACGGTTACCTCGTGACCGCGTGCCGCTAAGCGCTCAGCAAGCTGTCGTATCACTTCCTGAACACCACCGACGCTGGGCGCGTAAAACTCGCAACAAAAGAGAATCTTCATCTCGTCCCTGTTTTCTTTTCCATCCACTGGTGCTTGTTTTCGACAAACCACTGCCAGGTACGACGGATCCCTACATCAAAAGGTACACGGAGCGTCCATCCTGTCGCCGAACGCAGCTTGGCACTGTCCAACACATTGGCCTCCACATCGAATTTCCGCGAAGGCAACGTGTTGACATGGAATGGAATACCTAGCGAACGTGCATATGGCTCCAGCGCGTCGAGAATATCCCTGTTGTTTCGGCCTACACCGCTCCCGATATTGTAGGTTTCCCCTGGGGTGCCCGTTTCCAATGCGGCGACAATGCCGCACGCAACATCCTCCACATGAATGTAGTCGCGGATCGTTCCGTGTGTTCCATACAGCGTGATGACATCTCGGCTGAGGATGGAGGCAATGGCGGCGGCAATGAATCCCTGTCCGAGAAACGGCTGTTGATGCTCACCGTAGGCATTCGCCGGGCGAACGCTGACGACGGGAAGGCCCTTGAGGCGGT
This sequence comes from Nitrospira sp. KM1, assembly GCF_011405515.1. NCBI lineage: Bacteria > Pseudomonadati > Nitrospirota > Nitrospiria > Nitrospirales > Nitrospiraceae > Nitrospira > Nitrospira sp. KM1. The sequence continues at coordinate 1,720,248 of NZ_AP022671.1, forward strand.
GGAACATCCCCGCATACTTCTCAATCGCCAACTTGGTCACACCATACGGCGAAATGGGATCGGTGGAGTGATCCTCTGCGAGCGGAAGCTGACGTGCCGGACCGTACACGGTTCCACCGGAAGAGATCACGACGAGTTTTTGAATGGCATAGTTGCTGGCCACCTCAAACAGGCTGACTGCGGCCGGTAGGTTTCCAAGTATGTCTCTAATGGGATCATCGATGCTGGTGCTGGGAACACTCGCATACGACAGGTTCACCACGGCATCCATGCCGATGAGGACCTTTCGCAATGTCTCCTTACGGCTGTAATCTCCAACCACGTAGCGAACATCTTTCGATAAATGCCGCGGCGCAGGTCGGGGATCTAGGACCGTCACCTGTCTCCCCTGAGACAGCAGCGCATCGGCCACATACACGCCAATGAAACCTCCTCCTCCGATGAGACACGTATGCTGCATGTCAGTCGACTCCAGCAACGTTCATTGCCATCCGGCTCCCAAACGATCGAGAACAGACGTGATGCGACCAATCGAGCGATCCAACCGCCTTCCGCGTATAAACCGTCGATAGTGCGGCTTGATCTCCTCGAGCCGGGAGTCCGCTCTTTCTTGAACCAATGGCGAATACCCGTGATACGAGACCGAGAGTGCGTTCACCATGTCAGCCATCACACGTGAGATTGCGCTCCATCTGACATGTGTATTGACCCTCGAATACTCCGCGTGATTGAGAGATGCCAAGTCGGTGATTGCCGATTGCTTGTCCTCCTCCTTCAGCAACCACCGAATGTTTTCAATGCTGAGATCAATCACCCGATTGCGAAACGGATGCACACCGCCACGTGACATACTGGTCGGAATCTCACGGTAGACGTGGAGAACCTCCGGAATATTGGCAACTTGCCATTTTCTTGAAATGCGTGACCACAGTTCATAGTCTTCCGGCGGTTGCCGGCCGCGATCGATCGAATACATGCCGACGTCTTCAACCGCGCGCCTTCGAATCATGACGGAGCTGTGGACGAAAGGATTGTCGAACATCAGTTCGAACTGAAGAAGACTGTTTTCAGACGGGTGGGCGTGTCGCCTTTCGGTTCGTTCGGTCCCCGTGACAATATCGGCCCATGTCCCCACCAGACCGCACTGAGGGTGGGCAACCATGTAACTCAACTGCCGTTCCAGTCGATTCGGTAATGACACGTCGTCTTGGTCCTGCCGAGCCAGATATTCTCCCCTGGCCAACTCGATACCCCGATTCAGCGTCGCGGCAAGGCCCCGATTCTCCTGTTTGTAGAATCGTATCCGCGGGTCCCGTATCTGTTCCATGATGCAGGCAGACGCGTCGGCAGACCCGTCGTCGATGACGATCAGTTCAAAATGCTTATGTGTCTGCGCCAGCAGACTCTTCACGCTTTCACATAAGTACTTCGCTCCGTTATAGACCGGCAGTATGATGCTAATGACAGGATGCATGTCTTATCGGGTCCGCTCTTATGCCGCCTGACACAGGGCAATCACGCCGTTCTTGGTGATGCCTGGTAGATTGGACGAATCCCGGCTCGAATACAGCGCAAGTTCAGTGACGGTGAACCCGGCATCGGAAAGCAATCGCCGTAGTGTCGCTGGCGAAAAATAGTAATAGTGTTCGGGATGTACGATCTCTTCGCCCCTCAGGGCCCTGAGCAGTGCCCCCGTGTAGTAGGCATTGGGCACCGTCACGCACAGCTTTGTCGCACCATCGTTGCGACAGAGCCGCCGCAGATTGCCCAACGCTCGAGCTGGATTGCCCAAATGTTCGAGTATCTCGGGGAAAAGAATGAGATCAAAGGCCCGCTCCGCCATTCCGTGCGGGAGTTCCGTCTGAACATCCGCAGCCGCGTTGTCCCGGTCTCCGGTCAGGTGGCGGTAGCGATCGAGAGCCGGTTGATCGTTGTCGATGCCATAGAGCCAGGTTGCGGCGTTCTTCAGTTTCAGATGTAGCAATTCGCCGGATTGCAGGCGTTCCTCTGAAAACGGAGAATCGAGAAATCCGAAGTGAAGGACCCGCTTCCCTCTCGAGATAGATTCCAAATACTCCTCTCGAATAACGGAGTGGCACGATACCTGTTGAAACTGCTGAACGAAAGATGAAGAGACATCCGGCAAATTCCGAGTAATCTGCATCAACATCGGCAACGTCTTGATGTAGTCACAGATAGCGCCGGTATGATTCGGCAGCTTGTCACACAGTTGGAGAACGAGCGGCATCGTATTCGTCCATTCGCGTGCGACCAGGCGTTTCTCCGGGGACTCCACTCCAGACGGTTCCAGTCCGGCCAACGCGTGTAGGCAGTCGCCAATCGCGGACCCTTTGTTCGCCAATGCCCTCCATAGTTTCAGCACGATGGGGATCGCGATGACGGCCTGGACCATGGATCTGTATGCCATCGCGTCCTTCTTCGTTCAGGAAAACTGCCAGCTACACTTCGGGGCCACGGGCCCCACAGACGAAGGTGGTAGTTGTTTGAGTCCCGCCATGTTGACAACATCGAAGACCAGGCAATCGTGCCGGTGGAAGAAATCCTCCTTTCCATTTCCAAACCAGAGTGAAAGGCGATAGGTACCGTTCAGCAATTTGGGCGTGTCCATGGAGATGCGGATTCTCCCGTTACCGGCAGAAGGCAATTGCGGAGGGGCGATGCCCTCGATGATCGGATTGGTTCCACATATGGGGTTGCCGAGATAGTCACTGATGACAAATCCCAGACAGGGCATCTCCAAATTGGTCGGGCACTGATATTCGGCCTCGATTTCGATGGCTTCACCTTTTTGTCTGACACTCGCCTTGGTCAACAGCTCGTTGCTGAAGGACACCTCGCTGCCGCTATTGCCCAAGTACAGACTGATCGCATCGCGTACGCTGTTGGTCGTGATACTCACTCCCCGATCGAGATAGAGTCCTCTCGTACAGAGTCGCTCGACCGCAGCCATATTGTGGCTCACGAATATGACCGTCCGACCGTTTTGCGCGACTTGTCCCATCCGGCCCAAGCATTTCTTCTGAAATGCAGAGTCGCCAACAGCCAGCACTTCGTCAACGAATAGAATGTCCGTCTCGAGATGAGCGGCGACGGCAAATGCCAGCCTCATGTACATGCCGCTCGAGTAGCGCTTCACCGGCGTGTCAAGGAAGCGCTCAGTCTCTGCAAAGTCCACGATCTCGTCAAACTTTCGGTCGATCTCGCTCTTTCTCATGCCAAGAAATGCGCCGTTTAAATAGATGTTTTCACGACCGGTGAGGTCACCATGAAATCCCGTTCCAACCTCCAGCAACGAGCCCACTCGACCAGATATGCTGGCAACCCCAGCGGTCGGCCTGGTAATGCGAGATAACACTTTCAGCAATGTGCTCTTCCCTGCCCCATTACGTCCGACAACACCTAGCACTTCTCCTTTCGGCACCTCGAAAGATACGTTCTTCAACGCCCAAATTGAATTCTCTGCTTCTTGCGCAGGATGGACATCGTGACGAACCTGTCGAAAGGCCGACCGTAAAACGTCAGCAAAGACCTGACGAAGATTTCCTCGGCCCATTCGCTCGTCAATTCGGTACCGCTTGCAGAGATTATCCGCCCGTATGGCCACGTTCCCCATGACATCAAACCCTATCTGCCACCGTTTGTTCGGCGTACTTGAACACATAGAGTCCGGATACCAACGAGACCCAGGCTGTCAGTACGCCAAGCGCGACGAATTCGTGAGAGAAGGCCCCTCCTTTGAATAACACTCCTCGGAAACCCTCGACGACGCCCATCATGGGGTTGAGGGCAAACACCAGTCTCCATTCTTCGGGAACGAGAGTGATGGGGTAGACAATCGGCGTGGCAAACATCCACATCTGAATGAAAAACGGATGGACATGCCCGATATCCTTGCAAAAGGCATTGAGAGCGGCGATCCACAAACCCACTCCCAATCCCGTTGCAAGTGTGACGGCTAGCAGGCACGGCAAAAACCACACGGCGGTCGGCATGATGTGGTAATGCCACATCATGCCAAACAGGACGATGCACCCAATCGCGAAATCCAATGCAGCCGTCACCGTTGCCGCCAGCGGTGCAAGGAGGCGAGGAAAGTACACTTTCGTCACCAGACTCTCATTCGCCACCAGGCTCGAACCTGCGCCTGAGACGACGCGAGCCAGCAGCTGCCAGGGTAACAGTCCCGCGAAGACGAAGATGGGATAAGGAACTCCCTCTGAAGGCAATTGCGTCAACCAGCCGAAGATGCCGGTGAATACAACCATGGACAACACCGGTTTCAGCACCGCCCATCCGACTCCCAGCGTCGTACGGGCATAGGCAACCTTGAGATCTCGCCAGATCAAGAAGAAAAGGAGCTCGCGATAGGCCCATAAGTCCTCAAGCCGCAACGGCGCCCACCCCTGCACAGATTGGATCCGAACCGTTTGGTCGTGAGAAAATGGTGATGTCACGCCATCACACCTTCAGTTCGGAGCCGCGCAAACAGCTGGTCGAAGCGCTGCTGCCACGTATGGTCCTTCAAGACACGCTTTTGACCTGCCACCCGGACTTTGTAAGCAGCCTGCTCGTTGCGTGAATAGAATTGAAGCTTCTCGATAAATTCATCGGGATCCGACCACGTAACAATTTCTTCACCGAGGCGGAAATACTCCTTATGATCGGGAGCTTCCTGGACAAGATACAATCCGCCTGCCATGGGCACCTCGAAATCCCGAAGCCGGCATTGTAGATTGTGGGAGTGGCACACACTCTTGCCACTATGCCATCCAGTGTCGGAAAAACCCAGATTTACATGACTTTGGTTCAGAATTGATGGCAGCGACGCTTCGTCGCACGGGCCGCGCAAGTCTGCCCCTTCAAGCTCTTGAAACGATACTCGTCTTGCGTACTTTCTCCGAAGCGGCCCCAAGAGACTCTCACAGCCTTCGGCCTTCCAACGCGCGAGCGCATAGAACCGGAGGTCATGCAGGATCTTGTGCGCATCCCATGAAAACCGGTATGGGCTGGGGTTTACGGATTTCCATCCATTCCCGAACACAACGGGCCTTATACCTCGCTTCACACATTCGGCCAGCAACGCTCGCCGGAAGGGGTTGAAACTGCCAATGAAGGACACATTGCATTGTCCTTGTCCATTGCCGTGAGGTTGGCGGAAGTAAAACTGGGGATTGGCCGCCATCGGCAGCCATTCAATATTCGGATTGTACGGCCGAAGGTGTTCCGAGTTGGTTAACTGCGCCACGGCAACCACATCGAAAAATCCCGCCGTCTTGATCACGCGATACCATTGAAAAGCCATGTCTACATGGTAATTGACCATCGGAACGTTCAAGTCCCGAAGTTGTCTAGCCGTATCGAGCAAGAGAAAATCGTCGTACACGATAAAAAACATCAAATCGAGCTTTCCCAGCGTCTTTAACTCTTTCGCGTATTGAATCAAGCTGAGGTTGAGTTCGTCGCGTTGCTGTCTCCAACGTTTTGAGCCGAGTTCTCCCATACCTCCGGGATACGTGAAGACATGCAACTCTTCACAGTAATGTCGGCGGAGGGTATCCAATAGATTGATCTCCATCCAGCGATCTGGAGGCAGTACGGCGAGAGCCTTCATCGGCAATGATCCAGTAGGTGAAACGTGGTCTAGAAATCGCGTCGCTGGAAGATCACGCAGGCACCCGTGAGTAGGATGCCGGCATAGAGAAGACCGTACGCTGTCGCGACGGCTTGAAATCCAAAGTCGACCACTATGCCGCTGGCCGCCTGCCCCTTGATGTTCATAATTTGCAAATTTGGACACACGTAATACAGCGCGTTCATGATGATCTCTGTCGCTTGATTCTCGCTCTTGCCGGCAATTTCCTTCAAATCGCTGGTCAAGTGACCCACAAGATAAAGACCAAGAGTCATGGTGGCGCTCAGCACGGTCGAACTGAATGTAGAGAAGAAAAGCGCAATAGCCATAACAAGCAATGACTCGACCACAATGAGTTCGACCGCCTGAAACAAAGCTCCATGAACTCTGTGCCCACTGAGCCACACCGTGGCGATGAACATCGCAAACATCATGGCTATGTTGGTACTGACGATCAGCCCCAGACCAGCATATTTGCCAATGATGAATTGCACGCGAGTGATCGGCCTCGCCAAAATCGTATAGATGGTTCTTCGATCGATTTCTCTGGTTACCAGGCCGGTACCGATAAAGATGGCAATGATGATCGCCACCAGGTTGATGGCCGCCAACCCGAAGTCATTGACGATTCGAGCCTGCTCGCCAATCGTGAGTGTCCCGAGCAACACTGATATCCCGATCAGCAAGAAGGCAAAGACGACGAGGTTATAGAGGATCTTGTCTCGCACTGTCTCTTTGAACGTATTTTCAGCGACCACCATTAACTCGTGCATGTCACACCCTGCAATTCGTCTGTTCGAGAAAGATGTCCTCGAGGGAGCTTTTGTGAGGCACTACGGAGATCAATTTCCCGCCTGCCTGACGCACTGCAGACAGCACATCGTCCAAACGATCCTGCTGGTTTAGCATGAGCATGCACCGATTGCCTCTCTGAAGAATTCGAACCGCAGCCTTCTTGATGACTGGTTCGCTGTCACCCACTACTCCGTCGCATATCACTTCGACCGAGCCCCCCACGTGGCCGTTGACCAAATCGTGAATGCGACCCGAGGCCTTCATTCGGCCGTTGACGAGAATGCCTACCCTGTCGCAGATCATCTCCACGTCCGAGACGATGTGAGAGCTGAAGAATACCGTCTTCCCTTGATCGCGCAGGCTCAAAATCAGATCACGTACTTCTTTACGGCCAATTGGGTCGAGCCCCGACATTGGCTCGTCCAGAATCACCAATTCAGGGTCGTGAATCAGTGCCTGAGCGAGTCCGATGCGTTGCAGCATGCCCTTGGAGAACTTCCGCAACGGCTTATGTCGAGATTCGAACAAATCGACGCGTTTCAACAATTCTGGAATACGTTTCAAGGCCTCTGCCCGAGGTAATCTGGCGAGCCTGCCATAAAAGCATAGAAATTCCTCTGCGGTCAGATACTCGTAGAAGTACGGCGACTCAGGAAGATAACCAAGCCGGGTATGGACATCGACGTCACTGACCGGGCCACCCAGCAGCTCGACTCGACCTCCTGTTGCTTTGAGCAACCCGAGCAAGACTTTCATCGTGGTCGTCTTGCCTGCCCCATTGTGGCCGAGGAAACCGAAGATCTCCCCTTGCCGCACGGAAAACGAGACATCCGAGAGGACCGTGATCGGTCTCTGCCACGGCCATGTCGGCTGGTAGGTCTTGGTCAACTGTTGTACGACGATCGCGTCCATGATGAGCGCTCAACGCGGTTTCGAATGACTGCCAATGAGACCACGTCTATGAAATGCATGCGGATAGAGACTTTCTGCGATCATAACAATTTCATCGATGGCTTCAAGTTTTCTGGATTTCATCGCAGGGGCCTAGGCTATGGTTGCGCACGACCAATCAGTTCGGCGTGAACTGTCCTCGCCGTCGAGTTGTGATCCGCATACGCTCCTTGACTGCGCTGCTCTTCACTTTTCCAGTCAAACCATCAAAACTGTAGCGTCCTCCGAACGGATCGGTCGGAATAGCCGTCAACAGTCCGACCCCAACCAGGTCATTCAGATTCGCCGGCCCGTGTTGATAGCGGGACCGATACCTGCCGATTGCCTCTTGGATGGTAGCGATATCCCGCTCGACTATGGTTTCTTTCAGCCGGATCTCGAGAGCCTTGCGCACGTTGTCATCTGTGGCACTTTCATATGCTTCCTGCAACAGCTCGATTCCCATTTCAGGGGTTTTGGCATTGACGTACAACTTCGCCGCGAGCCTGGCGGTATAATCCGGAGCCCCTGGAAGACGCGAGGCGAGAGCCATAGCATCAGCGGCTCGCTTGTCATCTCCTATTTCGAAGTAATAATTGATTCCGAGAATGAAAGGGAGCCTCCACTCCTGAGGATTGTGTCGCATGCCCTTTTCCAATAGTCGGTTGCTTTCCTCGGGCATGAGCACGAGGGAACAGAGCGCATGCGCGCCGGTTTCATACACTCGCACGAATGTCGGATCGATCGTCGTGATGATATCGAAGGCACGGTATAACCACTGTCCTTGTTCGTCTGACAGCTTCCGCTCTCCCATTACCTGAATCGTTTGCAGCCAGAGGAGATCTGCCAGGACCTCTCTGTAGCCCAAGGATGCCGTCCGGAGATATTCTCCGCTCGGCAGATACATCATGGTGCTGAGTTTCGGCACGGCACGGTTCCGATCCTGCAGGAACAATTCCGCAGGCCAAAGAAGGATGAGCAGCAGCGCTCCCACTACCCAAAGCCGCCATTGACGGTTCGCGACCATCATGGGTGAACACCTAATGTGATGGCTCTTCCCAAAGGATAGAGGTCGACGTCGAGGTACTGCCGCTCAAGAGCACTCAGGGTCCGCTTTTCGTACTGCCGTTTAATCGAGAGAATTCTTTCGTAGTGTAATCTCGCGTCTTGTTGGTCTCCGGATTCCAGAGAGAGCTCGGTCAACAGCACTCTCGCGGGCAGGAAATTAGGTTCCATCATGATGCCCTTTTCAAGCCATTGTCTGCCTTCCTGAATCCTTCCTTGCGCAACACGGATTCGTCCAAGCTCCAGGCAATTGAAGGGTGAAAATGGATCTGCCAGTGCTGCCTGTTCGAAACTCTCTTCCGCTTGCCTCCGCAAGGCTACCCGATGCTGTTCGTAAGTCCTCTGGGCCGCGAGCAGCATATATATGGTGCCTAGTCGATAGGGGAACCGTCCGTCTAGAGGATTGAGGGCGCTTGCCACAATTTCCTCATCCATTGCCTTGAGTAGCCACTGAGGGTCGTTCGATTGACGAAACAACTGCGTTGACGTGCGGGCAATGGCGTCGTGATAGGCCGTCGTCCCGGGATCGATGAGTGAGGCACGCTCAAACCATTTCAACGCATCCTCGTCGTTTCCCGAGGCAGCAACCTGCTCTCCTTTGCCATGTAAATAGAATCCTGTCACCGGCTGGAATACTAGAATAGCCAAGACGACTGCACACACGGTCAGTCCGGCAACATGCAGGCGGTTAGGCACGAGGGTGATCTGCCAGCGCGACTCCAACTCTTCATTCTTCCTCATGCATGGGAGGAGTGCGATTCCTCCGCAGACCACAAGGATGACAACCAGCGCAGGCTCGTGAAACACGGAATCCACAAGACCATGCACAAGAATGGCTATAACCGACCCAGATGCTCCGAGGAAAAGCGCCCGCTCATTTGCAGTCAAACAATCCCGAATGTTACGTCGAACGGCTTGCCACCAGGACCAGAGCCCTACCAGAAATAGGCCGAGACCAATGATCCCCAGTTCAACTCCGATCTGAAGGTATTCATTGTGGGCGGACTCAGCTCTCTTTTCGTACCATACAATGTTTTGTTCTATCGGGAACCGATATTGAAACGACGTATATTTGAACATCCCTAAGCCATATCCGAACGGCTGATCAATCAGACGCTCGATTGAACTTTTCCAGATGTCCACCCGGCTATAGGCATACGGGTCAGAGCTTGCCGCCGAGATGAATCTTTCCTTGAGAGGATTTGGAAATAGGACTAGCCCGAGAAGAAGTACGGCCAACGGAACCAGACTGACTCTTCCGAACCTGGCGAATCCAATATAGACAGCGACGGCGATAAATGCCGCGAGGACCCCGCGCGATTGAGCCGCCATGAACGCACCGCACGTAACCACGACGACGGACCAAAGCAAAACGCGTTTCCACCAATGCATTTCGTCGGCAGGGCGAAATAATACTTGAACGAGCGCCCATGCAAAGATGGCGACTTCATAGCTCGCAAAGAAGTTCGGATTGAAGAATGTTCCCTTGGCTCTCACTTCATCCAACCACATATATTGCGCCAAGCCCAAAACACCTTCCCAGAGACCCATAGCCATCAACAGCATGATGAGAAACTGAGCTTGGCGAATATCCTGAACCCCCTCGAGGACTGCTCCCAGGAGCACCATGTACATCAGCAGGGTGAGAAGTCCCTGTGTTCCGGCGTTCTTATAAGGAGCCCACCACAGGGAAAGAGCAGCCCATAGAAAATATAGGGCGCTGAACACATAGAGCCTGTGACGCCGCAGACCGACAGTTCCCGTTTTGATTTGACGAAAGAGCCAAATAAGCAGGCTTCCGAATAGGACCATTCGCATCACACAATTCGGCGCATGCGTCGTCCCGCCATCGATCAATGGCGAGAAGACAATGAGGCCTCCAAGAAGCACTCCTGAGGCATCCCAGGACAGCAGATACCGCTTCAAAGTCGTGACTGCACCAGCATGTGACAAAAAACGCGAAGGTGTCGCTGTCATGTCAATCTTGACAGCATCAGGTCTTTCCGAGTGCTGGATCATCGATATTCCGGTTCAAACCAATTCGGTGTGACTAGAGCGTGTTGAGACAGCTCGATTGTTAATTAAATAAGTCTGGAGGCCAAGAAGTACCGTAAAAGTTGCCCTGTATCCTCAAGGCATTCCGTTCGTCCACTGCAGAAACGGCAAGAGGGAGGCGAATCTTTTTAGATTCCCTCCCTCTCACTACAGCGGTGCTGTTCACCGCCTTAGCCCATCGTATTTAGGTCGTTGCTGAGACGTCGTTCTTGTCGTTGGTCAACGCCCTCTGGTCGTTCATGTGCCACTCGTCACAGGCCACGTCACCATCGACGTTCCCGATCGCTCCGGCCGTAAACCCAGTTGGGCTTGCCGCAACAGTCGCACCCGTAGCTGGAGCACTACCTGTGTTACACGAACCAGCCACTACAGCAGGCGCTCCAGGGAATGGCGTTGGGGTTCCAGGACCAGGGCCACCAGTAGTTAGGTCAACTGCATACCAGAAAGAGTAACGAGGATTCCCTGATGGTGTGTACCCGATCATCCCGATGGCAGGAGGGGCATAGGTTTGCGGAGCCGTTTCAGCCTGATAAGCCACGGCTGAAGTAAAAATCGCCCCGAGCGCGACCTTTGCCTCTGCCTGCTTCGATTTCGCCTGGTAGGCAATAAAGTTCGGGATGGCGATCGCCGCCAAGATGCCGATGATCGCCACGACGATCATCAACTCGATCAGGGTAAAACCCTTTTGACCTTTCAACTGCTTACACATTGCTGCTCCTCCTTGTTGATGGTTCACTGACTGACACATTGTTTTCGTGCACACAGCGCTTTCACGGGTGCCGATTTCGTCTTGCCAGGCGAGGTAATAGCAGGTTCGATGCCTGGATCAGTGAACGGATCACGAATATCATAAAGTCTCCTATTACAATCACTTATGAAGTCGAATGGATGCAGGCCGGTTAGTCTTACTCTTCTAATCGATTCCAACTTTCGCCAAGACTTGCCAATATTTGTCTCAGCAACTCGGCGGTTCCCGCTGATGTCAACGGCGCGGGGCAATCAGTGGAATTGAAGGTCTACGGTAATGATTAGGACGGCTTGCACGGGGATGACGAGGTGCAGAGGGCGTGGGCGGAATTTCAAACTATTTGGAAGCGGCCTGCTATGAATGGAGTGGAGGAAGAGAACCTACTGAGACTGATGTTGTATCTGGCCCGATACGCGACGCTTAGCTTGTTGGATACGGTCTTCACTCACTGGATCACTCATCCCTTGTTCGCGAAAGCGATCCATCAGTTTAGTATTGGCTGGATCGAGCTCAAGCGCATGCAACCATGCCTCACGGGCATCATGGAACTTCTGTTGCTTGGCATATATATCGCCGAGATGTTCATAGATGACTGGATCATCACCGACAAGCGCAACAGCCCGCTTGATCTCCGTTAATGCTTCACTGAGCAAACCGGATTTGAAAAAAGCCCACCCGAGGCTATCCACGTAATAGCCATTTTCAGGCTTCAGGGCAACCGCCTGCTTGGTCAGCGAAATCGCCTGGTCAATTTTCACACCGCGCTCCGCATAGCTATATCCAAGGTAATTCAGCGCATCAGCATGGTGAGGGTCGAGCTTGATCGCCGCTTCCATCGAACGAACGACATCGTCAAACCGATTCAGCTTGTCGTACGCTGTCCCCAAATTGAAATGTAAATCGGCGCTCTTGGGATTATTTTTTATGCCCTCTTCAAATGCCTCGGCTGATTTTTCGTACTGTTCCTTTTGCAGATAGGTCAATCCCAAGACTATATGCGACTCCGGCTGTTTTGGATTCAAGGCAATCGCACGATTCAGATGCTCGATGGCCTCTGGAAACTGCTTGAGCCGGTAATACAGCACTCCAAGATGAATATGGCCATCCACAAAAGTCGGTTCGAGTTGCACGTTGAATGTATACGTTTCAATGGCCTTCTTTGTATCTTTTGACTCCTCATACAGGTAACCGAGATAGTCTCGAATCTTAAGTTCTGCCGGGCGAACCTTCAGGATTTGCTGGAGCCGGTCAATGGCTTTGGGATACTCCTTCTGCTCGCCATAAATCAACGCCACCCGAAGCTGCGCATCGAGATCGGATGGATCATCGGCCAATATGGCATCCAGCTCGGTCATTGCTCCGTTATAGTCCTTGCTTTCGACATAGAGACGGATGAGATGGTGCCTGATATCTCGGTTCTGCGGATTGATGGTCTGCAGATACTTCTTTAACACCGTGATGGCCCGGTCGCGTTCCTGTCTGGATTCGTAGACTGAAACGAGGGCCAGATATCCTGGTTCAAATGATGGATTCACGACAATGGATCGCTCGAAGCTTGCCATGGCCTCTTCCTGCTTCGATGCCTCGAGCAAAACTCGCCCAAAGTGATAGTGTCCGATGGCCGAATCCGGAGCTCTTTCAAGACCTGCTCGCATCGCGTCTTCCGCTTCGGGAATGCGTTTGAGATTCAGGAGGAGGAGTCCTTTCGCAAAGTACGCATCTGCCGTCGCCGGATCCTGTTCAATCGCTTTGTTCAGCAGAGCGATGGCTCGATCCCCCTGTCCGGCCCCAGAGAAGATTCCGGCCATTTGGATGAGAGAAGTCGTATCCTGCCCCATCCCCTCAGAGGCTTCTTCAGCAAAGCGCAGCGCGTTCGACATGTCCCCCAACGAAAAATAGAGTCCGGCGAGTCGAGCCTTGACCGATTGAGACGTGGGATCGGTTTTCAGCGCCGCCTGATATTCTTTCAAGGCTCGGTCCGTATCCTGAGCCAACTCAGCCTGATATCCCATCATGAAATGATAGGCAGCCGCCGCATCGAGCGGGCGCTGTGCCGGCGACGCTTTCTGAGCAGGTGCCACAGCGGCCGGAGTCGAGGGTTTGGGTGACGTGCCGCAGGCACCGAGTAGCATTGGGACCAGGAAAGGGATGACGGCAAAGGGGGCAGGCCTGTATCGCCGCGGACGATGCGCCTGCGTGTCCGGGAGAATCGAACAGGACGAAGTATAAGGAAGGCGGTACGGTGACACTCAGAGATTATACGGGGCGATACGGGCAGGGTCAAACGACTTCGCGATCGGCCAGGCTCTCAAATTTCGCAAATCGGTCATGGAAAAATAGCTCTTTCTTTCCAATCGGACCGTTACGATGTTTGCTGACGAGAATATCGGCAATGCCTTTGCGTTCTGAATTTTGATCGTATACCTCCTCTCGATAGATAAACATCACGACGTCAGCGTCTTGCTCGATGGCTCCGCTTTCTCGGAGATCCGCCAGCATTGGAATAGGCGGCTTCCGCGCTTCGACGGCTCTACTTAACTGTGAGAGCGCCACGACCGGGACATTCAGTTCCTTCGCCAGCGCCTTGAGTGAACGCGAAATATCGGAAATTTCTTGCTGGCGTGATTCAGCATCGCTGCGCCCCTGCATCAATTGGAGATAATCGACGATCAACAGATCCAACCCTCGCTCGGCTTTCAGCCGACGCGCTTTTCCCCGCATCTGCTGGACCGTAATCCCGCCTGTATCATCTATATAAATAGGAGCCTGCTCCAGCCGGCCGGCCGCTTCAGCCAGACGCCACCAGTCCTCTTTTTGCAACTTCCCGGTTCGAAGTGCGTGCGAGTCTACGCGCGCCTCTGAACTCAGCATGCGGAGCACAATCTGAGGTTTCGACATTTCCAGGCTGAAGATACCGACGGACGTGCCCGCATGCAGGGCGGCGTGAGCGGCCATGCCTAATACGAGGCTGGTTTTGCCCATGCTTGGGCGACCGGCAATGACCACGAGATCGGAGGGTTGCAGCCCGGCCGTAATGTCATCGAGATCGTAGAATCCAGTCGGCACACCGGTGACGTGCTCCTTCCGCTTTGAAAGCTTGTCAACCAGATCGAGACTTTCCTTGATGATGTGATTGATCGGGCTGAAGGATCGATCGAGCTTTCCCTGCGCGATGCTGAAGACGGAACGCTCGGCATAGTCCAACAGCTCATCGATCGGAGCCGTTCCCTCATAGCCGCGCGTGAGAACCTCCGTCGAGGTGTGGATCAATTCGCGGAGCAGTGCTTTATCCCGTACGATCTTGCTGTGATAGCGGATATTGGCGGAGCTCGGAACGATCTGGACAAGTTCGGCCAAATACGCCGCCCCGCCGACCACTTCCAATTCTCCCAGTGATTTGAGCCGCTCGGTCAACGTGATCTGATCGATCACCTCCCCGGATTCCGACAGCTCGACCATAGCATGATAAATTTTCTTGTGCGCCGTGCGGTAAAAGTTTTCCTCGGAAATCAACTCCATGGCCTTGGCCATGGCCTGATTATCGAGCAAGACGGCGCCCAATACCGATTGCTCGGCTTCCAGATTTTGTGGCGGCAGTTTCGGCTGGGACAAATCGACGTTCGGCATCGACTTCATGACCCGTTCCGTCGAAAATGGGACGATCGATCTGCGGCTGCCTTTATCAGCTCCGTCAATGCCATCCTCTTCACATCAGGCGAGTGTGTCGACCTCCGTCGCGTGGAAGAGCGGACCGGCGATAGGTGCAGGGTCACAACACTATCCTGATCCACCCCCGGAACTCCTGTCACGACTACAGTTCCCGCACGCTGGGTCAATCCCGCCGAACGGGCTTGTTCAATGAATGTGCGCCGGTTCCCTGAAATCATGTGCACGACCACCCGATGCTGATGATTCCGCAACCGATCCGCGATGTCATGGATGCGGCCTGAGAACTGGGACGGCCCTGCCACCAAGTACTCGACGCGAGCACATTCCTCCGCTTCCAAAGGAAATTTCAATGCCCGAAAGAGTCTATCGACATCCAGCGCGAAGCCGGTGGACGGCAGCGGCCTGCCGAAGCGACCAATGAGATGATCGTAACGGCCTCCGCCGCCTAATTCGGCTCCAATGCCTGCGGTGAAAATGTCGAAGACAATCCCATCGTAGTAGTCGAACCCGCGAAATTCGCCGAGGTCCAGGAGCAAGAACTCGCGATGACCAACCGCGCACAACGATTCATGGACTTCAGCCAGACGATCCAACGAGAGCAGTAATTCCCGATCGCCGCCGGACAGCACTCTGCCCCGTTGAAGGACCTCTTTGAGTCCGGTGAGTTCCGGCGCTTCTCGAATCGCCCTCGCAACTGACCGGCCAATCCGTTCGCCGGCAAGAATTTCCTCCAAACGAGGAAGGTCCTTTCTTGCCGCAGCCTGCTCCGCCGCCTTTTGACCGCGCAGCGACAGTCCTGATTTCATGAGCAGCCGCTTGAGAAAACCGACATGTCCCAGGGAGATCGTAAAGTCGGAAAGACCAATGGTCTTGAGACATTCAATCAAAAGACTGATCACTTCGTGATCGCCGGCGACATCCGAAATTCCAACCAGCTCCGCCCCGATCTGAAAAATTTCTCTTCCTCTGCCGGCATGTTCCGGTTCATAGCGAAAGACGGAGGTACGGTAAGAGAGCCGCTGCGGGAGAGTCGTCCCCGTCAACCCCATCGCCATCGTTCGAGCGACCTGCGCCGTAGCATCCGGCCGCAAGAGCAGCGTTCTACCTGTGGTGCGGTCAACGAACTGGTAGCAGGTCTCCAGGAGTTCGGCCTCTAAACCCGGAGCCAAGACATCGAGATATTCAAATGTCGGAAGAATGATCTCATCGTATCCCCATCGCGCGATCTGGTCGATCAACCGTGTTTCTAAGCGACGCACCTGTTGCGCCGCATGGGGAAGGATCGTGGCGACTCCGACGGGAACAAGGGATCGCTCACGAAATGAGGCAGAGTGCCCCGACAAGGGGCCGGACTTCGAAGGAGCAGGCACCATAGACAACCGACGACTGGAGGACGATTGAATCAGGATAAGGCTGCGACTTTTACAGAGAGAATGTCCTTGCTCGACGTGATGGCGTTGAGAACGGCGCTCGGAAACGATTGATCCGATCCGATGATCAAGAGCGCGTTTCCTCCTCGCTTTTCCAGTGCGCATTGCATCCGAACAATGTTGATGTTGTTGTCGCCCAGAACTTTTCCGACCATGCCGATGACGCCCGGACGATCGATATTGTGAATGAACAGCATATGGCCTTCAGGGACGACTTCCACCTTGAAGCGGTCGATTTCAACGACACGCGGATCTTTCTTATGGTAGAGGGTCCCAGCCACTTGATGCGACTGTTTCCCGGCATCGACCCGTACCCGGATCAGGCTCATGAAATCGCCGGCATCGGAGCTTCGCACCTCTTTGACCTCGATTCCACGTTCTTTGGCGACGATTGGAGCATTCACATAATTGACAGGCGCTTCCATGATGGGTGTCAGGAGTCCCTTGAGTACGGCAATGGTCAAAGGAGAGACTGACAACGCTGCCACCTCTCCGCTGTATTCGACCGTCAGGTGTTCGATGCCGCCTTCGCATAGTTGAGCCTGCAGCTTTCCGAGTTGTTCGGCCAGGGAAAGATACGGCTGAAGTCGTGGCAGCAACTCAGGGGGCACGGACGGAATATTCACGGCCCCACGGGCGATCCCTTTCGTAAAATAATCGACGATCTGCTCGGCAATGCCCACAGCGACATTTTCCTGCGCTTCGGTGGTCTGCGCGCCGATGTGAGGGGTGCAAATAAAATTGTCGAGCGTCAACAATGGATTGTCGGCTTTGACGGGTTCTTCTTCAAAGACATCGAATGCCGCCGCTCCGACATGTTTGGTTTTCAATGCTTCAAACAAGTCCCCTTCATGAATAATTCCCCCACGGGCACAGTTGACGATCATCACCCCTGATTTCATCGACGCGATGGTTTTCGCATTGATGATGCCCTTCGTCTCCGGGGTCAATGGCGTGTGAACCGAAATGATGTCGGCCCGGCGAAACAATTCGGCCAACTCCGTCATTTCGACTCCCATTTTTTCAGCCCGATCCGTCGCGAGATACGGATCATAGGCAATCACCTTCATCCCGATCCCCTGGGCCAACTTCGTCAGATGACTACCGATCTGACCCACCCCGACGATGCCGAGCACTTTGTTGTAGAGCTCGACGCCCATAAACTTGTCTTTTTCCCATTTTCCGGCTCTCACGGAGGCGGTGGCTTGGGGAATACGACGACTCATGGCGCAGATCATGGACATCGTATGTTCGGCGGTTGTCACCGTATTGCCGCCAGGGGTGTTCATCACCACAATCCCCCGGCGTGTAGCGGCCGGTGTATCGACATTGTCCAGTCCCGACCCAGCGCGTCCAACCACTTTTAGCTTGGGTGCGGCGGCAATGAGTTCTTCGGTGACCTTCGTCCCGGAACGCACGATCAACCCGTCGGCATCCTTAATCTCCCTGAACAATTCATCCTTAGGCATCTTGGACTTCACGATGACCGTGAAGCCCGCCCGTTCCAGATGCTCGACGCCTTGCTTGGAGAGACTGTCGCTGACAAGGATTTTCATAGACCCACCTATTTCGCCATGAGGATTTCTTGGGCCTTGGCAACGCCGCTGCCGAGTTTAATGGGATGCCCGAGACCTTTAATGACCATCTCGGTCGCCGCCATAGCCACAATCACATCAAACCGGTCCATGTATCCCATATGTGAGAGCCGGAAGATCTTGCCCTTGAGATGATCCTGCCCACCCGCTGCGGTGATGCCGTACTGCGTGCGCAGATTCTTGTAAATCGCCTGCCCATCGACACCTTCCGGAGCGGAGATGGCTGTCAGCGCGTCACTAGGCGACTCCTTGGGGAAGAGTGCCAATCCGGCAGCCTGCATACCCTCTCTCATCGCCTTGGCCAGATTGGCCTGCCGGTTGAAGACCGCGCTCAACCCCTCAGCCTTCAACATCTTTAACACTTCCTGCAAACCGATGATGAGCGAGACAGCGGGGGTATAGGCCGTCTGGTTCTTCTGTTGATTGTCCCGTTCTCTCTTGAAGTTGAAATAAAACGAGGTGTTCTTGGCCTTGTCCGCCAACTGCCAAGCCTTCTCGCTGACACTGACAAATGCGAGCCCAGGCGGCAGCATCAGAGCCTTCTGAGATCCTGTAACGACGACATCGATTCCCCATTCATCGGTCTTGATATCGAAGACTCCGAGCGCCGTAATGGCATCTACAACCAGAATGGTTTCACCATGGGCCTTCACGATCTTTGCGAGCGCCTGCACATCATGGGCAACGCCGGTAGAGGTTTCGCTTGCCTGAACGTAGACCGCCTTAATGGCCGGATCTTTCTTGAGCGCGTCGGAGACTGCCTGCGGGTCGACTGCCCGCCCCCATTCGACTTTCAGTTCGGTAACCTGAGCGCCGAATGCCTTACACAATTTCCCCCAGCGTTCTCCGAATTTGCCCCCGTTGACGGTCAATGCCTTATCGCCCGGAGACAGGAAGTTGGAAACGGCACCTTCCATCCCGCCTGTTCCTGAGGATGCCAGCATCAGAACATCGCTTTGCGTTTGGAACAACCATTTGAGCCCGTCTCTGACTTCCGCAAAGAGCTTATCGAACTCCGGTGCGCGATGATGGATCATCGGGCGTGCCATGGCCAGCAGCACTTCCGGCGGGACAGGCGTCGGACCAGGAGCCAACAAATACCGCTTGATCATTGACGATTCCTCCTCCGCATGGATGCATCGAACGGGGCCGGTTGAAAGGACGGACGATAGCATTGCCCTCAGAACAGTGTCAAGGCGATGCGCCCATAGTTCCTTGTAATTTCTCGCACTTGAGAAATTGTTTCCTTCATAAATTTTCTGCGTCTTGGTCGGATGCAGCTCCTTTCGTACGCTTGGCCAATCAAGCAGCACGCCCATAAACCTGCCGCAAATTCTTGACAAGGAAGGTCTTCATCGATAGTCTAACCTTCATACCATGATCCGCACGACTGCCCAGACCATTCCATCCATCGTGTTTCGCTCATTCGGTTTCGTATTTTGCGCATGGCTCGCGTTTGGTATCGACGCACCCCCTGCGTTCGGTGAGGCTGAGCCCAGCGTCGGAGCGGGACGAGAGGCGCTGTCATCTGTTCCGGGAACGGAAGACCAAAATGCAGATCCGGCGGATGAACCGGACGCCAATCTGGAACCCGTTGAAGCCGAGGCCGCGAGCGATGAACCGTCTGTCGCATCAGAGAACACTATCGTTCCGCATGTGGAAGATCTCCTGCACAACAATCCAACGCGAAGCCCTTCCACCGCTCGATTCTCCGATACCTTGGATCCACCGGCCGAAGTCGGGCTCGTGTGGAAAGAGGCTAGCCAAGATGCTGAGATTCCGGAATATAACGTTCCGATCGTCATGGATTCTTCCGTTCAATCTCATATGCGGTACTTCAATACATCGATCCGGAACCGGTTCGAGCAATGGCTCGTACGTCTGAGCCGATATCGGCCTTTAGTCGATACGATCTTTGCGGAATTTCATTTGCCCAGCGACTTGGTCTATCTGTCTTTGGTGGAGAGCGGCTTCAACCCATACGCATACTCGCGGGCCAAAGCGACCGGCCCTTGGCAATTCATGAAAGGCACTGCCAAGGTCTACGGTCTCCGTGTGGATTCCTACGTAGATGAGCGGCGCGATCCCATTAAATCGACGATTGCCGCCGCCCGATACCTGAGAGACCTCTATGACATGTTCGGCACCTGGCCGCTGGCAATGGCCGCCTATAATGCGGGCGAGGGTAAAGTCATGCGCGCTCTCCATAAAGCCCAAGCTGAAAGCTTTACCGACATTTCCAAAACCCGCTTAATCCGGAGAGAGACCAAGGAATACGTTCCCCGCTTCATGGCCGCCACCATTATTGCCAAAAATCCCGACAGATATGGATTCCCCCAGGAACCGACCGAGATACACGAGTTCGATGAAGTGGTCGTCAATCGGCCCATGCATTTCCATGCCATCGCCAATGCAACGGGAATCCGGTTTGATGTCCTTCGGTTGTTGAATCCTGAACTCAGGCGGGACGCAACTCCTCCTGGTGGCGAGTCATACCATCTCAAGGTTCCGGTGGGTACGAAAGCGCGGGTCGAGCAACTCCTTGCGCGCATTCCCAGCCATAAATTTCCGGCTATAGCATCAAAACCATCCGCCCCCGTGGCAGCGACTTCCCGTTGGTACAAGGTGCGGGTTGGAGATACTCTCGAAAAGTTGTCGAAACGTTTCCGTATCCCGCTCAAAACCCTCATGTCCAAGAACAGTCTGACGGGAAATGTCATCCGTCCCGGAGAACTGCTCGTCATCAGTCGGTAGATCGGGTCTTCTCTGCCGCCATTTGCTGGCTTCCGAGGCGATCGGCATTCAGCACATCCGCATGCACCGACCACGCAGTCGTGCACTCACGATTCAGTTCCGCAGGCAGCGTTCAGGGTTTTTTGGTGCCGGATTCAGACGCCGGTCGGGTTTTTTTCTTCGAGGAAGGCGCGGTAGACGAAGCCGGAGGAACAGTCGCCGGAGCGGGTGGCTCGGGAGCTTTTTTCGTATCCAGAATTTTGGTCCGGAACGTCGCTTCGCTGGTATAGGGAGAATTCGGGTACGATTTGATCAATTCCTGATAATGAGCCAGCGCTCCCTCCGGTCTGGACTGAGACTCTTCCAATCTGGCCAGTTCGAACAATGCCTGGTCTTTGTTGAGCGCACCCGGTGTCTCGATAATGCCTGTGAGTGATTTCACCGCCTGATCGCGGTCGCCCTTGAGGAGGTACGCATAGGCCAACCGCTGCTGGATCAGGCCAACCAGAGAGGGATGGGATCCGTACAGAAGTAGGAAGCGCTGATATGCTTCGATTCCACCTGCTAAGTCATTGGCCTGCACTAAAGCATTTGCCAGATGAAACTGTGCGAGAGGAGCAGCAGGGGTTCTCGGATACTGTGTCACGATTTGACGATACTGCTCAATAGCCTGTTTGAGCGCGCTGTCCGCTTTTTGAGCGTCACTCACCGATCGGTTCATGAACAATCGAGTGGCCTCGCGCTCAAGACCCTCCGCCTTTTTGGCAGCTTCGTGATCAGACCAGAATATCCCGCCGACGATACCCGCGGCGAGGACGAAGACCACCATTGCCACTAACAGTGGTTTACGGTACTCCTGCAGGCGGAACAGCGCATGCTCCAACCCACTGATCAGATGCGCCTCATCGACTTGAAGCGTTTTTGTAGGAACCTTAATGCGATACGACATGGAACGATTAGGCCTTTGAACCTCGGCCCATTCCTCTTTATACCATCGCGCCTTATACTAATGTCCCAACGATTTTGTCAATGAGACGGCGCCAGCTGAACGCGAGCGCCTTTCATAGCGAGAACTGTATGGGCAAGGTTGAGGAGTATTTAACGAAAGTCGAAGAGCAATTCCGCAGGCGGCGGATCTCGGTTCTGTCTCCTGGCGCCGGGCCGACGGTCGAGATCTCGGGGAAGCCCGTTATCTCGATGGCCTCAAACGATTATCTCGGTCTCATGCGTCACCCGGAGACGATCGCCGCGGCGGTGGATGCCACGCAGCGCTTTGGAGCAGGCGCAGGAGCGTCTCGCCTTGTGACAGGATCGCTTCCTCCGCACATGGAAATGGAACAAGCGCTTGCACGCTTCAAAGGCACGGCGGCCGCCCTGAGCTTTAGTTCGGGTTATCTGGCCAATGTTGGAATCATCCCCGCACTTATCGGCCGTGGAGGCCTGATTTTGGCCGACCGGCTTTGCCACGCCAGTTTGATCGATGGATGCCGTCTCAGCGGAGCAGATTTCCGGATTTACCGACACGGCGATATCGAACATCTGACCATGCTTCTTTCACGGAACACGTCGCAACGGAACACACTGATCGTGACCGACGGCGTCTTCAGCATGGACGGTGATCTCGCGCCGCTTCCGGAACTGATGTCGTTGGCCATGACATACGGTGCCGAACTGTACATCGACGACGCGCATGGTACGGGTGTCATGGGAACTCACGGACGAGGCACGGTGGAACATTTCGGGCTCGAATCGGCTCTTCCCTTCCACATGGGCACTTTGAGCAAAGCGCTTGGAAGCAGCGGTGGCTATGTGGCCGGGCAGGATTCTTCCATTCAATATTTCCTGAATGCGAGCCGCTCTTTTGCATTTACGACCGCGCCGACGCCAGGGTCCGCAGCAGCGGTCACTGCCGCTCTGGCCGTAATCATGCGTGAGCCGGAGCGGCGCGCCAGACTCTGGCAGAATCGCGCGCATCTGCACGACGGACTTCGCGGGCTTGGCTTTCGTCTGACGTCCAGTATGAGTCCGATCATTCCCATTCTCATCGGAAATGCGGAGACGGCTCTCGCCTTTTCCGCCAAGTTGTTGGACTTCGGGGTATTCGCGCCTGCTATTCGCCCGCCGACCGTCCCGGAATCCACAAGCAGAATCAGAGTGACTGTCACTTCAGAACATTCGATTGCACAAATCGACGAAGCCCTGCACGCCTTCAAACAGACAGGCCGCATGACGCGTGTCCTGTAACGGCTCCGCCGCGAGATGTTCCTGCAATTTCGTTGCATTTCCCGAACGATCTGGCATCATGGCGACCATACGATCTTTATTAGGTTTGCGATCATCTCTTTCCAGAACGAGGAGTCGGTTTCATGGACATATCAAAACTGCTGACGTTCTCAGCGAAGGAAGGGGCATCGGATTGTCACATCAGTGCCGGCGAACCTCCGATGATCCGCTTACACGGAGATCTCAAAAAGCTCGACCACCCTCCTCTCACGGCGGAAGAGACGCACGCGCTGATTTACGACATGATGAATGATGCGCAGCGAAAGGTATTCGAAGAAAAGCGCGAGTGCGATTTTTCCTTCGAACTGGGAGATATTGCCAGGTTCCGTGTCAATGTGTTCGTGCAGAACCGCGGATTAGGCGCCGTGTTTCGGAACATCCCCACGGAAATCATCCCGATGGAGAAACTCGGCATGCCGCCGATCCTGCGCCAGTTGTGCGACAAGGAAAAGGGATTGATTCTAGTCACGGGGCCAACCGGATCGGGTAAATCCACAACCCTGGCCTCGATGGTGGACTATCTGAACAATACCTTCGAAGGGCACATCATCACCATCGAAGACCCCATCGAGTTCGTGCACAAATCAAAAAAATGTCTCGTCAACCAGCGTGAACTGGGCGTGCACACCTTGTCGTTTGCCAATGCCCTACGATCGGCACTCCGCGAAGATCCCGACATTGTGCTCGTGGGAGAAATGCGGGACCTGGAAACCATTCAGTTGGCGCTCACAGCGGCCGAAACTGGGCACCTGGTGTTCGGTACCCTTCATACGTCCAGTGCGCCCAAAACCATCGACCGCATCATCGACGCGTTCTCCCCCGCACAACAGGCCCAGATCCGAGCGCAGCTGTCCGAAGCGCTGGAAGCCGTCATCACGCAGACGTTGCTCAAGAAAAAAACGGGGGGTCGTGTCGCGGCGCTCGAACTGATGGTCGCCACAACCGCCATCCGCAACCTCATCAGGGAAGCCAAACTGCACCAGATCCCCGGCATCATGCAGGCCAGCCAGAAAGATGGCATGCAGACCATGGATATGGCTTTAGTCGACCTTGCGACGCGAGGCATCGTCACCAAAGGCGAAGCCCAGTCGCGCAGCATGAACCCCAATTTGTTCGGCGGCGCCGCGGTCGGCGTCGCCTAAGCCCTTTCGCCGAATACACTTCACGGGAGACCCATGGACGTTCGTACGCTCCTCAAAGTGATGGTTGATCAAGAAGCTTCGGACATGTATCTGACGGTTGAAGCCCCTCCGACTTATCGAGTCCACGGTTCAACCAAACCCGCAAACATGCCCCCGTTTACCAACGAACAGCTGGAAGCTCTGGCTCTCGCGCTCATGCGCGGCCAGCAACGTGG
This sequence comes from Nitrospira sp. KM1, assembly GCF_011405515.1. Lineage (NCBI taxonomy): Bacteria > Pseudomonadati > Nitrospirota > Nitrospiria > Nitrospirales > Nitrospiraceae > Nitrospira > Nitrospira sp. KM1. The sequence continues at coordinate 1,744,561 of NZ_AP022671.1, forward strand.
GGAATTCGAAGAAAAAATGGAGATGAATCTCGCCCTGTACTACAAGGAGCTGGGGCGATTCCGCGTCAATATCTTCAGGCAACGCGGCAACGTGGGACTGGTCTTTCGCCATATCAAAGCCGAGATTCAGACCGTCGACGAACTGCGGCTCCCGCCGATTATTCGAGACATCGCCATGACCAAACGTGGCTTGGTGCTGGTGGTCGGAGCAACGGGGTCCGGCAAATCGACTACCCTCGCGGCCATGATCGATCATCGCAACGACGTGCATCCCGGCCACATCGTCACAGTCGAAGACCCCATCGAGTTCGTGCACAACCACAAGAAGTCGCTCATCACGCAACGGGAAGTCGGCTTTGACACCCTGTCCTTTCAAAACGCGCTCAAAAATACACTCCGTCAGGCGCCTGATGTCATTCTGATCGGAGAAATCAGAGACACGGAAACGATGGAAGCGGCGATTACCTTCGCCGAAACCGGCCATCTCTGCATCGGCACGTTGCACTCGAATAATGCGAACCAAGCCATTGAGCGTATCATGAACTTCTTCCCCGTCGAGCGGCACGCGCAGATCTACCTGCAACTCTCGTTGAATCTCAGAGCGATTGTGTCACAGCGGCTGGTCCCGTCCGTAGACGGAAAACGCGTCCCTGCACTCGAAATCATGATGGATACGCCGCGTATTAAGGATCTCGTCAAGAAAGCGGAGATCGATATTCTCAAAGAAGCCATGGAACAGGGAATCGAAGAAGGCTGTCAAACGTTCGACTACGTGCTGTTGCAGCTTTACAAAGAAGGGAAGATCTCTCTCGAGCAGGCGTTGATCAATGCGGATAGCGCAAACAACCTTCGACTGAAGATCAAATTGGAGGGATTGAAGGGCGATGACGCGATCAATGCCCTCCTCGACAAGGGTCCGCAGGCCAGCGGGGAAAGCGCGTTTAAGATTCAGGGCGGTCTGCAGGGAAACGTCGCGCCGATCCGCAAGCGTCCTTAACTCGGGGCTGTTTCTCCACCGCGTCTCCGCCGCACATCAATTGCTTTTCTGTTTTTCCAGATAAGACGCAATTCTCTCCAACGCGAGCGCGCTCAGCTTCTCTCCGTACCAGACAGGCATTGTATTCGCCGGATAGCCCGCCACCACATACGCGCCGGGATCCACTACTGATTCCACAATATAATCATGAGGGGTCTTAGCACGCCCGCGATATGCGGGATCATTCAATCGCTGTACCGCTGTTGTCCCGAGCATGAGCGGCGGCCCTACCCGGCCGATGGCTGCCTCGACGCCGGGAATCGTATGGCAAACGACACATCCGGCTCGCACAAACATCTCACCGATCGGTTCATCGCCGCTGACCAAAGGGATCAATTCCGGAAGCAGCGCCGTGGGAACAGGTCCAACAGGCATATCGACCAGCCAACCGTTTTTCATCGAAAGGAATGCCCAAAGGAACCCAATGGCGATAGCCGCAATGATGAGAACGGTCACCCCACGTTCAGACATGACCAGAGCAAGGTATGTGGAATGGCGACATAACGGACAGGAGCTGAGGGCGTGGGATAGATGCCGTGGTCACGGCGAGTGGAGAGCTGATGAGACTGTGGGGGTTCACTGCTTCTGGTTCATCGCGCAGCGAAACCCGATCGTCCTGTCTTCAAACTCCGGCTCTGCGGAAAATCGAGCGGTCACACGAAGAGCAGCCGGTAAATCCGACCAGGAGCCACCTCGCAGAACGCGTTTCTCGCCGTTTTCAGGTCCGCGAGGATTTGATTCCGGAGCTTTCTGATAATATTCACGGTCATACCAATCACTCACCCATTCGGAAGCGTTGCCGGCCATATGCGTCAAGCCGAAAGGGCTCTTGCCGCCCTCTTTCAGGCCATGTCGAACGCTCATCCCTTCCAGGCCCGCGGTCACGGGCACCAATGTGACCGCTTCACTGACCCATAGGCCCCGATTGTAATTCGCAATATCCACAAACGGCTGCATGTGTCCCCACGGAAACCGACGCCCATCCGTCCCCCTCGCTGCCTTCTCCCATTCGGCTTCGGTTGGGAGACGCTTTTCAACCCATTGGCAGTACGCAGCGGCATCTGACCATTTCATCCCGATGGCCGGCCTGTCGCCAACCGTCGTGGCCGCTTCGTCATCCCAGGTGGAAGGCGAATCATGTTTACCGGACTCAAGAAACTTTCGATACAAACTGAGTGTCACCTCGTATTGGTCGATATAGTAGGAGTCCAAGGTCACACGGTGTTCAGGGCGCTCATTCGGAAGTCCGTCATTGCTTCCCATCATGAAAGGTCCTGCCGGAATGAGGACCATGGGAGCGCCATCCTTGCCTTTTATCACATCAACTGTCACCCCCTGCCTGCTGACCGCCTGATCAGCCTTTCCTGGTTCCGATGGACCGGCACCCAACATCAACATGGCGACCGCAGTTGCCATAAGAGACCAGTAGGAGGCAGGCGCCTTCTGCATAGATACCTCCGATATGCTCTATCTGCCCAAATAAAAATGAATCATGAATGCGCTCAGTCTACTCAGACTTATGGTTAAGATCAATCGACCGGATGTGAGTGATCTCGGATACGGTGCGGGGCACGGAAGGGTCATCTGACTCCAAAGGCGTCGGGCGGATGGTCATTCAAGGCAAAGGCTTACAATCTTTCCACCAATCTCGTTCGGCACAGGGTTCCTGAAGGATTGATGGACGCTCATTTCGTCAGTAACCACGCATATACATCTGCAATGTCCTGATGGGTTAGAACCGAGCTCCAGCCCGGCATCGGCCCACGCCCATGTAACACGGTCTCCCAAAATAAGTCTTCGTACTTAAGAATGGGATTCTTGGCCAGTGTGGGTCCAACGCCCCCACCGCCTTGTGCACCATGACAAGCCTGGCAATTATGCTCGAACACATGTGCGCCTCTAGCGGCCACGCCAGGCAGATTTTCCTCGCGCATGGTGTCCGGCATGGGCAGCTCAGATTGGCCGCTTCCTTCAAACAATGGCGGAAGTCGTAGTGGCGCTGATCGGTGATAGCGGGCGGAGAGGTATCGGACGAGCAGACCCATCTCGTCATCGTTCATTTCGGCCCCCCATTGTTTCATTTTTTGGACCGTGGCCGCCCAACGATCTTCCGACAACCGTTGTTGCGAAATAAGATCGGGGCTGTGGCACACTGAACACCGCGCCATGATGAGCGCTTCCGCGCGGGGAGCCAGCGCGGCACTGATCGCGCCCTGATCGTCCTCCTGGGCGACGGTGACAGCGGTCCACGCGCCAAGACCTATTACAAGGCAGAGAATGACGCCGTTCCTTTGGCTCATCGTGCTGATCTCATTCCGGAATTTGACACAACCGTCACCATGACGCGATCCCATCCGTTCCACATGAACCCTCCAGGGTTCCAGGCAGTGACAGCAGGTTGCATGGCGCCCATCTCATCCGTCGCGCGGCAGCGGACCGGAAACGTACCGGCAGTGGAAGCCTTCCACACGTATTGCCATTGTCGCCATGCATACGGACGGTCATCGCCTACGAATCGCGCACTGTTCCAAGTTAGTCCGTCGTCCATCGACACTTCGACCTTCACGGGCCTCTCTTCGCCGCTCCATGCCACCCCTTGAATCGTGACCGGTCCGATTGGAATGGTATCGCCCTCTCCCGGTGAGCAGATGAGTGATTTGACTGTCATGGCTTCGACCGGCGTCATGGCTTCACCGCCGGGTGATGCACCGGGTTCCAACGGCCGCAACGGCATCCGATAGGCCGTTTGCATGTAATAGCCTTCGGCCTCTTCCTCTTGTACGGTGATATGCGTGAGCCACTTCGTCCAGGAGTCCGCCATCCAGCCCGGCGTGATGACACGCAAGGGCGCACCGTGCAGCACGGGCAAAGGCCGACCGTTCATCTCATACGCCACAAGGGTGTCCGGATGAAGCGCCTTCGCCAACGGAATACTTCTGAGAAACAGCGGCACCGAGGATAGCGGAGGGCGGTCGGCTCCGAGAAATTGAACATGCCGCGCACGTGGGTCCACTCCTGCCTCCGTCAACAGGTCGCGAAGCCGTACGCCGGTCCATTCCGCATTACCCACTGCGCCACGCTCCCACTGCACACCGGTGACTTTTGGATGATGAAACGCCCTCCCGTTCCCGCTGCATTGCAGCACCGCGGTCACGGTCGCCGGCTGCATCCGTCGGAGATCGTCCAACGCAATAGTCTGCGGCTTATCGACCGCCCCGGCAACGCGCAATGTCCAGGTCGCTTCGGCGATGGACTCGAGCATCGGCGGACCGAAGTGGCTTCGTACGAAGAATCGATGATTCGGCGTTAAGTACGCGACGAGCTCGCGGACAGGCGTTTCGGCATCAAATGGCCTAGTGACTCGCGTGATCAACGGCCCTTCGCGGTGACGCCCAGCGTCCAAGCCGGCCGCTTGCACAGCCAAGCGGGAACGAAGTGTTTCCCCGAGTGCCGTTCCGAGCAACCCTTGCACCATCCGGCCAAACCACACGCGCCGTGAAATTGCCATCCCGTACTGCCCCCCTTTGATAGCCGGCTTATGCCGGCCGACTATGATCATTCATCATCTCGAGATAGACCGCAAGGCACTCCATTTCACGATCGGCGCAAACATTCGATTTTCCAATTTGTCCGATAAACGCATTCACCGGGACAACTTGTCTCAAAACCAAAATTCTATCAAGCCGCGCTGAATCGATGAGCTTCAATTTTTCACGTGCTTTTCATTTTTTCCGTGACTGGTACTTTGTTTGCACGAAGGCAAATCAATCGGGCGAAACAATTCCAAATCTTTGAATGAGATACGTCGAGCAAGACTTGCAAATCATACCGAGAAACCAAGGAGGCCTATCATGTCGCCACGTGCCGCGCGAAAGCACGGAACTCACAAGAACCCCACGACCACACAGAAGCGAAAAAATCGTACCCCAAAGAGTTCCGGCAAAAGACAGAGCATGCCGATGTCCTTATCCAAAGGCAGTGGCGCGATCAGAGCGATTCAAACCGTCGGCACGATCGTGGGAAGACTCATGGGGACCGGCGGAGGTCAGAAATCGAATGTTTTCTCCATTCTCGAGAACGAACATCGGAAACTGGAAAAGCTCTTCTCGGAATTTGAGAAAGCCGATACCAAAAGAAGATCAGGGATAGCCCACGAAGCACTCACGACATTGGAGATCCATACGGCTGTCGAAGAAGAAATCGTCTATCCGGCGATAAATCGGACCATCAAAGACGAGGGCATGATTGACGAGGCGCGTGAAGAGCACCATGTCGTGAAGTTTTTGATTCATGAACTTCATAAGATGAGTCCGGGCAGCAAAGCTTACGCACCGAAGTTCAAGGTCTTGGGCGAGCTTGTGCAGCACCACGCCAAAGAAGAAGAACGAGAAATGTTTCCTGAAGCTGAAAGTCACGGCATCGATTCTCAATCCTTGGCCAAGCAAGTCATCGCGAGACAGGCCAGACTGGAACAAAAATATGGGAAACGCACAAAGGCGGCATAGCCAATAGACCGGAAGGCCATTCGCGTTACAGAACGGATGGCCTCGCTTCTCGGCAATGTTGCCTCTTATGGTCTCAAGCACCTGCATTATCGATCCGCTGTCCTGCTTAACGCGCGTTCCCCCTTGCCTGTCATCTGTCCCTTATGTGGTCCATCCTCTTCTGGTGGCCTGCTCCTCCACTGGTATCGACTCTTCATCCGGTCAGTGCATAGGATCAAGGCTGCGTGTCCATACTTGAGCCGACCATCGATGTAAGCGCATACTGAGGGCCCCTTTGGAGCTTACGGGCATGACTCAGGGTAAAGCCTTGGTCAATCAGCACGCCGCACTCCTCGAATTCGCCAAGTCGATCGCAGCCCACCAGAACATATCTGAACTGTTCCAAGACCTGGCCAACAAACTGCCTTCCATCACAGGATGTTCGGCTATTGAAATAGCGCTTCATGACCCCGAACGGAACACGATGCGTGTGCATAGTTTGGTGAGTTTCGAGCCGGTAAGTCTTGTGGAACATGAGTATCCAGTCGAAGATGTTCCTGGCGGTTGGGTCTGGAAGCATCAGGGACCCTTCATCTGCCACAACGTGGCACTAGAGACGCAATTCCCCAAGATGGTGCCGAAGGTCCAACGGGCAGGAGTTCAGTCCTTCTGCACAGTTCCTCTTACAACCGATCGCCGGCGGTTGGGAGCCATGGTTATAGCCGGCATGGTCGTAAATCACTATGAACAGTCGGAAGTCGATTTTCTGCAGCAGGTCGCCAAACACGTCGCCATTGCGGTCGAGGGCGCTCTTCATTGCACAAGCGCAGCCTCGGCGCAGGAAGCGATGGCGCGAGAGCGCGACCGCCTAAGGGTCTTGCTCGAGATCAACAATGCCGTCGTGTCGCACCTCGATCTGCGGAAGCTCTTAGAAGAAATTTCCAACTGTCTGAGGCGCGTCATCCCACACGATGTTGCGGCACTTGCCCTCTATGATCCCGAAAGCTGCCAGTTGCTTGCTCATGTGCTGGACTTTCCCGGCAAACAGGATTTCGCCGGCCAAGGGACGCCGATTCCGTGGGAAGGAACTCCGGAGGGTCTGGCCTTTACGACTCGTCAAACCGTATTGATCAGGAAGCTGGACATCACGGAGTTTGACGCGGATATCGTCAAGCGAGCGGCGGCGGAAGGCCTCAGGTCCGGTTGTGCCGTTCCTCTCATCGCACGTGGCTTGCCACTTGGCACCTTGAGCGTGATCAGCTTACGGGAAGGCGCGTTCGACGACGAGGATGCGGATCTTCTCGGTCGTATCGGCGTACAGGTCGCAATCGCGGTGGAAAACGCGTTGAACTACGCGAGGGCGCGCGCGGCCGAAGGCCGGTTCATGAAAGAGCGCGATCGCCTGCGCTTGCTCATGGATGTGACGGGCAACCTCACGTCGAACCTCCAGTTGCACGATCTGCTGCACGCGACAGTGGCGGGCGTCAGACGGGTGATGCAATGCGACATTGTCACCGTACATTTGCCGAACGCCGAAGGTACGCACCTTCGGACCTATGCCTTGGATTTCCCCGATCGGCAATGGCTCGCGGAAGACGCATTGTGGGAACCAGTTGAAGGCACGCTCCACGGGATGGTGTTCCAATCCGCCAAACCGTATGTCGCGGCTCGTCTCGATCCCACGCGATTTCCCACGGAGGCCGCCTTCCTCGCCACCATCGACATAGTCGGCGGCTGTATCGTCCCGCTCATACATCGGGGCCGCGTCCTGGGTAATCTCGGCCTGGGGAGGAAACAGGAGGTACCCTACACCGAGGAGGAGGTCGATTTCCTCATGCAGTTCGGCATTCAACTGGCCATTGCCATTGACAACGCCTTAACGTACGGCCAAGTCACTGGATTGAAGGACAAGCTCACACAAGAAAAACTCTACCTCGAAGACGAAATCCGCATTGAGCACAATTTCGAAGAAATTATCGGTGATAGTTCCGTCTTGCAGCACGCGCTCAGACAGGTCGAGATCGTCGCGCCGACCGATAGCACGGTTCTGATTCTTGGCGAGACCGGTACAGGGAAGGAACTCATCGCCCGAGCCATCCACAACCGCAGCCAGCGGCGCGAACGGACGTTCGTGAAGATGAATTGCGCGGCCATTCCCACCGGATTACTCGAGAGCGAGTTATTTGGCCATGAACGAGGAGCATTCACCGGCGCGATCGCGACCAAAGTCGGCCGGTTCGAGCTGGCAAACGGTGGGACCCTGTTTCTCGACGAGGTTGGAGATATTCCTCTCGAACTCCAGTCGAAACTGCTACGGGTGCTTCAGGAACAAGAGTTCGAACGCTTGGGCGGCACAAAAACGATCCGGGTTAACGTCCGTCTGGTCGCGGCGACCAATCGGAATCTTGGGCAGATGGTGGCGGAGAAGGACTTTCGCAGCGACTTGTATTATCGTTTGAATGTCTTTCCGCTCTCGATCCCTCCGCTTCGTGAGCGCCGTGAAGATATCCCGACGCTGGTTCGTTATTTTGTTCAGCAATTTGCCCGCCGCATGAACAAGCGGATTGAGACCATTCCCGCAGCGGCGATCACGGCATTGTCTCGATATAGTTGGCCGGGCAATGTCCGTGAACTCGAAAACCTGGTTGAACGGGCGGTCATCCTCTCGCAGGGCTCCGTACTCGCCGTCCCATTGACCGAGCTAGAATCCGTAGCGGACGGCGCACAGCCTCATGCAACCTTGGAAAATACGGAACGGGAACACATTCTGAAGATTCTCAAAGCGACCAAATGGGTCCTCAGTGGACCAACAGGAGCCGCAGCCCAACTCGGTATGAAGCGAACCACCCTTCAGTCGAAGATGCAACGACTCAGGATCACCCGCCCCATCTAATGCCGATCCTCTCGGCAATTGCCGACATGCCGTCGAACGGTTGCCGACAGAGGAACCCCGTGCAATAGCCTCGCTCCATCCTGTTTTGCCAATTCCCCGTTCTAACAATCACTTGTGTCCGATGACTCGCCGAATGTTTAACCGGCACGCTCTGTGCCATACGTGACAGCGACATCGCAAGCGCATCACTCAACTACAACCAGTTCCATGCGACGGTGGAACAGCAAGGAGAATCATCATGATACGCATTCAGACCACAATTTTGATCGTACTGCTGAGCTTTGCCGGAGGTTGTTCCTCGACTTACGAAGCGAAGCATGTCCAGCCATCAGGCTTTCTCAAGGCCTATCACGCCCAACTCAATGCCCGTTCGGTCGGCAGCGGGATCCGTGACTACAAGAACCCTGATGTCGATTGGTCAAGCTACCGCAAAGTCATCCTGAGGCCCGTGCACATCTGGGAAGGGTTTTCATCACAATTACCCCAGGACCAGCGCGAAGAACTCCAGAAGTTGGCTGACTCCCTGCACGATACGCTCTATCTCAAGCTCTTCCGGGACTTTGAAGTGGTGGAGCAACCAGCACCGGACACTATGCTCATCCAGGTCGCCATCACTCACGCGGAAAAATCATGGGTTGCTCCGGCGTTGTTGTCCAAAGTAAGTCTGGAACTCCAGGTGTTGAATACGATCTGGACGTATTTCAGCGGAAAGCCTGCATTCGCAGGAGAGGTCACGGTCGAGTTTACGGCGCAGGATTCACAAACGGGAGCCCTGCTCGTCGCGGGAGCTGACCGGCGTGTCGGGGGACAGAACCTCTTCGACAGGGAGGTGCTCAACTCCTGGGGCGATGCCAAGAACAGTTTACACTTTTGGTCAGACTTGTCCGCCTATCGCTTCTGTCGGCTCCAGAGTCGGGCGGGCTGTGTAGAGCCAAAGGCCTGACGAACAGTTAGAGACGCGACAACGAACGTCATTTTCAAAGTCATCACATTCGCTCTAGCAGCCGTAAGGTTCTGACGCTCGAATCCTGGCTCCAGTTCCCTGGAGCCAGGATTCGAGCCTTTACCAGCATAGTCGAAGAGACTGATCCCTGCCAAACTCGCTCCTCCCCTCCCCAGGAGACAAGTACAAGACAACGGGCGCCAAATTGGATTAGGATGCTCGCCGAAATCCGGGCTGGGCCTACTCATCAAAGGAGGCATGAGCATGCGAACCATTTCGCGCAGAAGGTTTTTGCAACTTTCGGCTCTGACTGGCAGCACCCTGCTCATGGGTGATCTGGCCAACCGCATAATTGGGTCAACCCGGAATCAACAATTGGCACATGCGGCTGAGCCCATCAAGATCGGGATTATTGATCCCCTTACCGGCCCATACAAGACCTCCTCGATTCATGATGTGCATGGTGCGAACGTCGCTGTCGATCTTTTCAACAAACGTGGCGGTGTCATAGGGCGCCCGGTTGTCATTCTGGAGGGAGATGATGCGTCGAATCCCGAGCAGGCAGTCCAAGTCGCGACAAAGTTCATCAAGGAAGATCGGGTCGATGCACTGATGGGGACATTCAACGGAGAATGCGCGCTAGCGGTCAGTGCGTTGGCACAGAAAGAAAACAAATTATTCATGGTGACCGGCGCGTCTATTCCTGAATTGTCCGGAAGCTCCTGTAACTTACAGACCTTCGTGTTCATGCCGAATGCTCCGATGATGGCGAATGCGGTCGCTCCCTACCTCGTAAAAGCCTATGGGACTCGCTGGTCTATGATTACCGCCGATAATATGGATGGTAAGGCGATGGCCCAGGCCATGAGCACAGCCTCCCAGGCTCACAACGTTGAACTCGTCGGAGAGATCATGATGCCGTTCGGCTCAACGGATTTTTCTTCTGTATTGGAAGAAGCCAAGAAAAAAGAGCCCACGGCAATCATTCTGAATATATATGGCTGGGACCTCGTGCATGCGCTCAGGGGCTATACGAAGCTGGGCCTCGCGAAGGACAAGATCGGCGTCGGAGGAATGCTCGGCGGTGAACAGATTGGCCGGCCTCTTGGATATGCCAACAATGCCGGCATCTGGGGACTCATTTGGGATCCCAAAATACAAACTGAAGGATCAAAACGATTCATTCAGGCAGTCATCGATAAGTATAACCATACGCCGACCTCCAGATGTTATTTGGGCTATGCGGCCATGACACAAATTCTTGAGGCAATGGAGCGTGCTGGGAGCACCGACACACCGGCTTTGATCAAGACGTTGGCTGGACATGAGTTTGATGGCCTCAAAACAGGAAAGTCCGTTTTTCAAGCATCAAACCACCAACATGTCCAAGACGTGCTGGTAGGCGAAGCCTATGGGAAAGAACTGGGTCTTGGTCACTACAAGATCCTCGCAACAGCAGCGGGAGAGAGCGCCCTCGGCACACATGCCGATACATCCTGCAAATTGTGATTACCGGCCGTTTGATAGCTTCCTACTGCGTTGTCATCCCCCGACAGGCCGCTCGCACTCGGAAATACCATCCGGCGGCCTTCGACATCAGACGGAAATCGTGTCCTGCCGCTGGCACCAGGGTGATGATGAGCAATTGCTGCTTCCACCGGATTTTGCATGTCTTCGTCCTCTGCATAGACCGGCAATCCCGCGATGGCGGTATGTGTATCAGGACACCTTTGCCAGAAAGGCCTGGATGTATCCTGAAGGCACAAAAAATATCGACTCTACAGCTTTACCTCTGACTTTGAGTGTAACCCCACTCGCCTTGTGATGCTCGAGGTATTCACGGCTGATCTCGGCACTGATGGTTTCTATATGAGAACAGATGGCGCCACCGCAGCCGTCGGGGTTTCTGGCTATCACCGTCGTCGATAGAGGGCTTCCGTCGTCATCATAGATCTGTGAATATAACCGCCATCCCGAGGTGCCTTGAATCAAATCCGTGTCATAGCGATCCGAAATATAGATCTGATAGGTACTGATGCCGGCACCCTTGACGGCACGTAACTGTACGGTGTCTTCCTTGGGTTCCAAGGCGCAATTGGGGCCAATGAAAGAAGTAACTTGCTTGATATCGTCGTACTTGACCGCGATGTTTCGAGAAATTTCTGCTTGATCGTACCAATTGATTGGATGGCTGCAGCTCGTTGCCACCAATAGACAACCCGTAAGCATTGACGAGTGCCACATCTGCCGGAGTATACGGCTCATTGCGGAATATCCTGACGAAGCGAACGGCTACCCTCTCTCATTGTTCGTTCAGCTGTTTGCAGGCGATGAACCTGACAACCATCGTCTGATCGAACATCGCTCGCCATCCTAGGGATCTGTCGGCCAACCATAATGAGACCTTCCATACGACTCCTCATAGCTGAAATGCAAATCTCACGACATGAATAATATGACCATACGGCACTGGATCGCCAGTGGTCTTATTCATACACCTTATGTCCATACGTCATTTGACGGTTTTCACCCTTCTGAACCGGTTAGAACTGGGAATGTACTTGGTTCCTGGCAATCCGCTGGGCGAGCCGGTCGCTCGGTACGGTCCCTTTGTGATGAATACCGAGGCAGAGATCGGGCAGATTACAGGAACTGCAGTCAGGCAAACAGATGCGCCGTCCAACTCACGAGCGCGTACTCTACAAGAGATAATTCAATGAAGGAAGGAAGAACCATGACAACACAAGTTACGATTAACGATCCGGCTAAGGCGAAGACATCTTTCGAGGCAAGGATGGCGTTTACCACCGGCCTGTGGAACTCGAACGGATGATGAAAGCACAGGGCCACATTCCGGGTGCGATCAATCTGCCCAAGGATCGTTGGCAGACCTTAAAAGACCTGTGCAAGGACAGATAAATGTCCTGTACTGCTATTCCCAAGTCCGTCATCTCGCTGCAACGGCAGCCATGGAGTCTTCGGAGAAAGGCTATCCTGTTATGGAATTGGACGGTGGCAGTGGTGGAGGGATGACGATTTTACCGTCGAAAAGTAATATGTTCTCCGAATCGAGGAGCCGGACCGCTCCTGGCCGGTCATAGGATGGTCTAGCCTCTGGCCGGTCCTCGTCCCAGAGGACTCACAGCCACAGGTGACTCAGTTTTTGAGCGAGAGAACTTGAAGACTTCTCTGTCTTCCTTGTCATCACGAGGAACTGCCGCTATTGCATTGAACACTGCCTCTCTGAGTTGATCCCCTGTTGTCGTAGGTTTATGCAACCCTGCTTGAGCGCCGTTCTTCACAGCAAGTTCGGTCAGCATTCGGTTCGGGAGTCTGGTGAGAACGATGACAGGAACAGTCGGATGACGAGCCACAGGAACCAGCTCAACGAGTACTTCAAATCCGCTCATATCAGGAAGATCCAGTTCAAGGACTACACAGTCGATTCGGTGGGCGTAGAAACATTCGAGGCCGGTCTTCCCTCTGTCGGTCATGAGCAGGAAATACTCAGGTACAAGACGGTCAGCATAGTACTCTCGATCATTGAGAGTGCCGTCAATGATCAGTACTGATTTCCTGTCATAGTTTCCGGTGGATGATAATTCAGCAGGAGCGAAAGGTGAGGAGTACGCCATGGATGACCTCCTGCGTTATATGGGAAGATGCCGTAGTCTGCTCCGGGAGGGAGCAGCTGGTCAAGAGACCGAAAAGCCAAGCTAGAAGCCGATTCGCTGGTCAGCCAGATCAGGCTTGACCGGGCCGGAATACTATCGATCTGGCTTCTCTCCTACGTGGAGCACAATCCATTCAAATGCCAACCTTTCATCAAGTTTCTCTGCGGACAATGTGACCCCTTCGATCCGTGCTACACGAAGCGCTTCGAATACTTTTGTGCATTTGGTATTAACTTGGAATTTCCATTTCTTGTCACCACGCCATTGGGGTTGGAGTCAGCCGCGTTCGATAAACGGCTTCGCATCGTCCGGTCGCGCTACCCGGCGGAATCGGTACACTCGATGGACAAGGGCTCCACGTCGGTCAAGCGTCGGCCGATTTGTCATTTCGCCGGACCAACAATGGTGTGAACGTTGAAGTCATACACGTTGTCTGGGATTCGGATGGCCAAATTGAAAAGGGGAAATAAAATATGCGCATGCCTGCATAACACCCGTGATGCAACCTTTTGTGAGACTTTTTGTTCTGTAAAGACAACTCGTCTCTGAGCAGTTGAACGGCATATCCTTCCATCCTTTCAGATCGTGCGGATTTCCATCGAGCGCGGTGAGCGGCCTCGCTCGCTTTCGCACTGTTTGTATGCTCATTTCGGGACCATATCTTTTTCTGCCCGCCTCCGATCTTCAATGGCCAAGGGCTGTGTGGATCTTCACCACAGACACATTGTTGCCTCTCGCGTTCAATGCAAGCGGGCGAGAAGGCACTCCTACTCGCCGCATCGGCACAACCGATGCAACGGTTTGCTCCAACCATTGTTGTTGGGAAGAAAGGAGAAGGTGTACGAATCCGCAGACTCGCTTGGGCGCACGAAATGAATTGTACGCGGCTATCGATTGAACATGGGCTCCATGCAGGCTGCGCGTAGGAGACCAAGACCGGGGACAAGATGGTCAAATTTCTAACGACGATCATCGTTATTCAGATGTCCGGCAGGCGGGAGAGGGTTGCGGAGGATACCGAGAAGGTCACCAATATACGACAGGGTCGCATCAATCTGGTCGAATACTCATCAGGGTAGATCAGCGCGGCCCATGGAGGGATGGGTTATGGATCAGGACGGCTACGATCTTTCAGTCCTCATTGTCGATGCGAGTCACTCGGACCGGCTGGAATACACGTCCCGACTCAATACGTCACGGTCCCGCTACCGGATCGCCGAAGCAATCGACGGGAAATCCGGGTTGGAGACACTCCGCAAGGCGCACTTCGATTGCGTCATCATGGATCTCACTTTACCTGATATGTCGGGGTTTGAATTATTGCTCAATATTCTTCCCGATCCTCAGCAACCCAAGGTCGCTGTTATCGTACTGACCGGGCTTGGGAATCGCGCTTTCCATGACGTAGCCATCATGAATGGGGCACAGGCCTGCCTCATAAAATCAGAGACGTCTGTCGAGATGTTGGATCAATTCATTCGTGAAGCCGTGGACAAGGTACCCTCCTCTTTACGGAGCATGACGTGGGAAGATGCGGCTGCAAACGACAGACCCTCGATTCCGACCTAGGAGAAATTTGCTCGACGGATTGTCAACTCCAATGGTTCGCTCGGAGCAACACATTGCAGAGAAAGGAGAACGGTATGCTGTCTTCTCCAAAACACTATTGGACAGGTCTTGTCATCATGCTCACCCTCGTTAATGTGGGATGCAGCGGCACTAAGGCATCCACCAAACCGGGTATGGTTCACACGGTCAATGTGGGGCAGCAAATAGATCCTCTCCAAATGAATGCCGCGAAAGGCGACGAAATTCGATGGGTCAACAACACAACTCAACCGATCTCTGTGATTTTTCCCAAAGCCGAACTGCTACGCACGTCCTGTAGAACCGGCTTCGCAGGCAGCGATCAAACCGTGCTCTCTGCGGTACTTCCCCCGGATTCGAGTGCCAGTCTCTGCTTTTCACAGCCGGGCAAGTATGATTATCAGGTTCGGCTGAATGAAAATTCGCCTGGCGCGCGCATGGATCGCACTGCCAGCGTCTGGGTAGGAGGTAGCGGCCATCGCAACCCCGGCCCCGTTGAACAATTTGAGAACATTGCTCCTTAGTAAATGTCATACAGTATCGGCAATGAACCGACCGCGGACTCATTGCCGATGCTGTCGATTGATTTAGCCTGTGGCCCACGGCGTAGTTGCGAGTCAATTCTAAGGCGTCGGAAATTGGAGGTCTGCGATTCTATTGGGATTACAAGGCCATGAAATCCCCGGAAGTGTTTGTGGTGTCATTCCCGCCGTCCGATTTTCTAGAGTTGGGATTCAATCTTACTGAGGTGAGGTTTTTTCCACCAATACAGCAAAGAAGGAGAATGCCTAGCTGCTTGCCGCAAGACGGATCAGCTCGAAGGTACCTGCTGTATTCGAAACAAAGGGAAGCCTCATTGCTGCCAACCATCGGAAGATACGGGGGATTGTTGTGGTTAAGGTTAGGAATGTGTGGCAAACTTCATAAACCATTTCGAGATTTCCAGGTTGCATACGTTATTTGGAGGAACTGGATAGTATTTTCGATAAATACCTGATCCATTACGTCTATATTTCCTTTGGGATTGTCTTCCATCCACTTCCTCAGTTCTAAGGCATCTTTTCGCAAATCAGTAAGAACGTTATTCAAGTTATGCATGCTGCCCGTTCTCCTGTCGTAAGAGGATAACTCCCAGGGCAAGGCTCTCTAGAACGCTATGGTGAAAGAATGGGAGTTACAGAGAAGCGAGGCTAACGGGCGGATGGAACATCGTGTATGTCGGAACAAAGTGGTACATGACAGTGATCTCTATGGAACCGAAGAGGGATTTCAGCCAAGGCAACAGAGAGACGGCAGCTGCGATAATTGTATAGCCCAGCATGACTGAAGCCTGGAAGTCATCTTCCGAATCGGCAAAATTGAATAAGGTGCCAGGCACACCGAGTAGCTGAAAGCAGATTGCGAGACATAGAACGAAAATGCCACACCACGAAAGAGACGTAATGTGTCTTTTTTCTCTTGGCACCATTGCTCAAACAGTAATACTCGAAACAACGGATAAGTCAAGGAGAGTTTGCAGGAGCTGCTTCACTGCTTCATCGTTCACCAATATTCGTCCCGTCTCTCCGCTTCACGTGCTCAGCATTGCAGTCTTGTGCCTGGAGAGCTCTGTATAACATCTCCCCAAGCTGCTGATCCGAGCGACCCCCGCCAGAATTGGCAGAGCTTCATGCCGAATGGCTTGGTGTGATGATTTCGAAATCGATCGGTCAAGTAGCTATTCGAGTCCGACATGAACAGTTTGTACGGCAAGAGCGCGTGGGTATCAACGGTTGTGGGCATGCGGGCATCTCAACAATGCAGATTGGATGCACACTCTGACTAGCTCGGTGACCCCACAATCTCATCAGGACCGTTTCGGAAGAAGGAGTCTGGAGAGAGTCTTGCTGAGGCCCCAGGAGAGGGTGGGATATGTGAGCGACGGATGTGAAGCGGTAGGCGGCGGGGACCCTAATAGGCCGGGGTAGTTACCGCTTGATGCCAAGGGGGGATTCCTGCCGTGACATGGGGAAATTTGTTGAACGATTCGATAGAAACCGATATCAACGAGCCGTCTACGACACATGCGGACCGCTACGGCTCTAGGCATCCATGAGCAGACCAACACACGGCTACCCCAAGACGATCATCGTTCTGACGTTCACTCTCACCGTAAGATTCAGCCTACATGGTGATGGCGCTTTTCCGACTCAGCTTCGACGGCCATAGTCCATGTAATCAGCCCGATGAGTCCACCCATGACAAACACGCCAAGTAATCCAATCATGTGGTACCTCCTTGTTTCTCCATTCACCTCTGATCCATGCAATCTAAAGTCCTATTTGACCGCTTCCTTAAGCATTGAATTCTTCAGAGGTATCCGTTGCTCTTATCGCAGGAGGGTGGTGGACGAAGGAGACATACTGGGCTTCGAGGACAGTCTGTCTGTAGGGTACCGAATGATACGCACCGATGAAGCAAGGTATAGCCTGGGTGAGATCAAGGTTGGTCGGTGGGGTCTATCCGTATCGTCCAAAGATAAGCCAATGACGATGTTTCAAAGATGCTTCGATTTGATCATTTGGTGGCCACGTACCCATTCGTGAGAGGGATACTAGTATCGATTACGACGACCTCCGGTTGGTTGGCAGAGGTCAACCGCTCCTGATGACCTTCTCCCCCGTCCTAGAGTTTCTCCGGCACTTCTATGTCGCGATATCCTAAAGGAGGCTTCGCACACAATGCCGGAGCTTGGCGCTGCCATCGACTAAAAGGACACGTATAGATTTCAGCCCGTCTTTACTATTTGGAGTAATCCTAGACTTGACACTTACCCCTACCCACTCTACCCTCTGACCGCACTGAAAACTTTTCTCCCCGACATGTAGCCATGAACATGTCTCTCTACCTGATCGCCTGGATTGCCATCCTTCTAGCGTTCTATACGTGTCTGCTTTTAGGCGAGCTACTTTTCGGTCAGATAATACGGGAGTATGCGGTGGTCGCGGTCCTAACGATGTCTGCGGTCGCCTTGATACTGATCCTCGTACTAAACAAGGTGCGTATCCCGACGCGAATCCGGGCCATCCAGGCCCGTCCCCGTGCGAACCAACAATCGTCAGAAGACGCGCTATCAGGAGATCATGAGCGCTTGAGCAGCGCATTTCAGCATGCGACGATCGGAATGGCCTTAGTTGGAGTGGATGGACAATGGCTCAAAGTCAATGCTGCCTTGCGCAAGATAGTCGGATATACAGAAGCTGAATTACTCTCCACCACCTTTCAAGCGATCACACACCCCGATGATCTTGATGCCGATCTCGCGTTTGTTCGTCAAATGCTAAACGGTGAAATTTGCTCGTACCAGTTGGAGAAGCGGTACTTTCACAAACAGGGTCATCTCGTGTGGATCCTGCTCAGTGTGTCGCTGGTCCATGACTCGAAAGGGCGGGCTCGATACTTCATCTCACAAATTCAAGATATTACGGCGCGCAAACATAGTGAAATCGCGCTCCGAGAAAGCGAGCGACATTATCAAGCCTTCATGGATAATAGCCCATCCTTGGCCTTTATGAAGGATTCCCAGGGCCGCTATCTGTATGTGAACAAGCGGATGGAAGAACATTTCCAGAAGCCGGCGGAACTATGGATTGGAAAGACAGATCATGATTTGTGGTCGGCGGAAGTTGCAGAGCAATTTTGCAGGCATGATCGAGAGTGCCTGACTGCCCTAACGGTGATCGATCGTATCGAGACAACGCCGGACGTCCATCTTGGAGTACGAGAATGGGCGGTATGCAAGTTTCCCATTCAAGACGCATCCGGGCAGATTTATCTCGGCGGCGTCGCTGTAGACATCACTGAAAGAAAGCAAGCAGCGAAAGCACTCTTCGACAGCGAATCGCGTTTACAAGCGATTATGGCTAACACACCGAACATGGTGTTTCTCAAAGACATTGGCGGACGCTATCTCCTGATCAACCGTCAGTTTGAGAAAACGTTCCATGTGACCGCAGCCGAGGTGGCAGGCAAGACCGATGAGGAAATCTTTTCTGCCGACCAGGCTGCCGCGTTTCAAGCAAACGACCGACAGGTGCTTGAGATGGGGAAGGCCATGCCGTTCGAAGAGGTGGCGCTTCACGACGATGGCCCCCATACAAGCGTGGTGTACAAGTTTCCATTGCATGCCATGGATGGAGCACTCTATGGCATCGGTGGGATTACTGCGGACATTACCGAGCGGAAACGCGTCGAGAATGAACTACTGGCTGTTAAGGAGGATCTCGCCAACGAACTGATGGCAATGAGTCGCCTGCATGAGTTTAGTACACGGTTGGTAACCACTACTGCGCTTCAGCCCCTGCTCCAGGAGGTCCTCACTGCAACCATGTCATTACAAGACGCTCATTTCGGGAATGTCCAGCTCTACAACCCTCAAAGCCGTGCTTTAGAAATCGTGGCACAACACGGGTTCCAACAGGACTTCCTTCAACACTTTGCCAGCGTTCACGAAGACTGCTCGGCATGCGGGAGGGCTTTGCATCGGATGCAACGGGTTATTATCGAAGATGTCCTTACCGACCCGGACTTCGAACCTCACCGGCCGATCGCTCTGTCAGCGGGATTTCGTGCTGTTCAGAGTACTCCGCTCTTTAGCCGAAATGGCGAACTCCTGGGAGTCATTTCCACACATTTTCGCCATGTGCATCGCCCCTCGGATCGAGAACTCAGAATCACCGATCTGTACGCCAGGCAGGCAGCCGAAATGATTGAACGTAAAAGGGCTGAGGAAACCCTGCGAAGCAGTGAGGGCCGACTACGTCATGCACTCGAGGCGCGAGAACAGTTGTCCCAAGACCTCCATGACCATGTGATTCAGTCGATTTATGCAATTGGAATGACATTGGAGACTTGCCGCTATCTTATCGATCAAGATCCGGCCGGCGCGTCACAACGAGCTCAGAGGGCGATTGACGGTCTCAATGATGTGATCCGGCAGTTGCGTAACTATATTGAATGGGGGCGCCTGACGACCATTCCCGCTAAGCGGTTCCACGAAGCTTTCGATGAAGTGATCCTAGCGATGAAGCCGGAACAGCCTCTGAATATACGGCAAACCATCGATTTATCAATTTCGGCGCTCCTGACCGAGGACGAAACCATGCATGTCCTGCATATTCTGCGCGAGGCCTTAAGCAATACGGTGCGTCATGCGAAAGCGAAGACGGTGGATGTCGTATTGCAGCAAGAAGTCGGCGGCCTTCGTTTTGAAGTGAAGGATGACGGGGTCGGTTTTGATCCCGCATCTGTCCAGAGCCACGGATGGGGATTGCGCAATATTGCATCACGAGCCGGCAAATTGCACGCGGAGCTCAAAATCATTGCAGCGCAGGGGGTGGGAACACAGCTCATCCTTCATATTCCAACGATACGGTAATGACATCGTGACATTGCCTCGCATCCGATTGTTCCTCGTCGATGACCATGAAGTGGTGCGGTTAGGGTTGCGTGAGCTGTTCAATCGCAGCGAGCACATCATCGTCATCGGTGACTGTGCAACAGCCTCTCAAGCGATTACAGATGCCGTCACCCTCAAGCCGGACGTCGTGCTGATGGATCTTCGTCTGCAGGAAGGCAGTGGTGTTGAAGCCTGCCGAGAAATCCGGGATGCCTGCAGGAACACACGAGTCCTGTTTTTCACCTCTTTCGGCGACGAAGAGGCGGTGCTATCGACGACTTTAGCCGGCGCAAGCGGTTATCTCATGAAACATATTGACGGGAGCGTCCTCATTGATGCGGTCGAACGCGTTGCAAGGGGGCATTCGATTATCGATCCGAGGATCTCAGAGACGATACTCACGCGAATAAAATCGCTTGGATCGGAGCGGACTGAGGATGCCATCGAGTCACTCTCTCCGCAAGAACTCCGCATCCTTCCCTTACTTGCCGAAGGAAGAACCAATAAAGAGATTGCCATTGCGCTCGGTCTAAGCGACACGACGGTGAAAAGTTATCTCCACAGGATGTTTCAAAAACTTCACGTTTCCCGGAGATCGCAAGCCGCGGTCTTATTTTCTAAGACCACTAGAATGTAGTGACAAGGGCCCTCGGCCTACCTCCAAAAAACATCCGGCATACCTCCGATCGGAGGTACCGGATTTCTTCCGTTTCGCTACACTTAAGACATGTCTGAATGCGCAGGGGGTCGAGTCCCCATGACCTGCATCCTCGTCATAGACGACGATATACAAACAAGGACATGGATGAGACGTGTGTTGGAAGCAGCAGGGTATGCCGTCACAGAAGCCAGCAATGGCCACATGGCTCTTCAGCGCCTTGAGACTGCGCCGAGTGATTTGCTGATCCTCGATATTTTCATGCCAGAAAAGGATGGATTGGAACTGCTCCGTCGGCTGCGCAGTCAGCATTCGACCGCGAGGGTCATCGCGATTTCAGGAGGCGGGGACCTCGAAGATACGAGTTATCTTGCCGTGGCGGCACGGCTGGGAGCACACCAGATACTTGAAAAGCCATTTGATAGTGCGACGCTGCTTCGCAGCGTAACGCAACAGTTAACGAATAGATGAGCAGCCAGGTACGTGTGACGACATATTCAGAAAGCATTCGCGTGCTAATCATTGATCCGTATGAGAGCGATCGGCTGTATTGGCATCGGCAACTCACGCAGTTTTCAGGTAGCTATCGAGTGATGGAGGCTGAGAGCGGCGGAATCGGCCTTCAGCGTCTTAAAGACCATGAGTTCGATTGCATCCTTCTTGAACTTGATCTGCCGGACATGACGGCTCTGGAGGTTTTGACCCATATCAGCGCTCACCTCGAAGGGCATCTTGGAGTGGTGGTTTTTACTCGGCACATGTTTTTGTCCTTGGCTGACCTTGCCTTGCGAACTGGTGCGCAGTTGAGCTTGTTCAAGTTAGTCACATCTATAGAAGACGTGGATCGGGCCATTCGAATGGCGATGAGGCCACGCGTTGAAGAGTCGATCTAAGACAATTGATTTATCAGTTGTAATTCTAATCACGGATAGTGTGATCGTTTGCAATCCGCAGAATATTTGACCATGGCATTCACTGTTGAACATTGTGGAGGGGTACATTAGAGCACTCAATATCATGGCTAAGAATAACAATGGAGATTTCAAGGCGCTCGGTGGATTTTATCAGTAATGTGACCGCCCGCGTCGCACGGGCAAACCCTCTTGCACGATCGTTTAATTTCGCGCGACGCGATTCTTCTATGGAAGAGAATCCGGTCATCGTGACCCAAGCAACGGATGTCTGGTACCGGCGAGACAATGGACTAATTCATTCGTCAGCGCGAAGACAACATGTGCGTCCGAATCCGCTCGCGAAAGGGTCGTCGCCCTTTGATCGACGGTGCACGCCTTACCATCTTCACGAACGAACTGCCTGCACGAATAATCTCGACGCTATTTGATAAGAAAGCTGCCCACAGTTGGAACGAGGCCGCTGCCAGTAGGCCAGCAAGCGAGATCTTAAGGGCCGCAATGCCTCGTTGCATGGTCAGCAAAACTGGGTCCACTGTGCCGTGGGTGTGAGTGTGTGCCCGTGAACAAATTATTTTGCATGATGATGCTCCAAACCTCATACATCTGGAGACGAAAAGGAGTCGGCAGAAAGTTGAGGGCGACAGAATCTACGATAGAGTGCGGGAATGACCAATAAGGTTAATGCCGTGGAAGTAGCCACCCCCCCAATGACGACCGTTGCCAACGGGCGTTGCACTTCGGCCCCCATGCTAGTTGCGAAGGCCATCGGAAGAAAGCCAAAGCCGGCCACTAACGCCGTCATCAGAACAGGGCGTACCCTGTCCATGGCCCCTTGATTGATTGCCGTTTCGGTTGAAGTGCCTTGGGCCTCAAGGTTTCGAATGTGACTGACGAGCACAACCCCATTGAGGACAGCGATGCCAAATAATGCGATGAACCCGATTGCAGCTGAAATGCTCAGTGGAAGCCCTCTGATCCAAAGCGCGAGCACTCCGCCGGATAAGGCAAGCGGGACGTTGAAGAAGATAAGCCATGCAGGACGAATGCTGCCAAATACGACCGAGAGCATGCTCAGGATCAGCAGAAGAGTCAGCGGGATAACAATCAGCAGTCTGGATGACGCCTCCTGTAAATGCTGATATTGCCCTCCCCATCTCACGTAATAGTTAACCGGCAGCGAGATTGACCGAGACACCTCCCGCTGGGCTTCCATCACAAAGCTCCCAAGGTCTCGTCCTCGGACATTGCATTCAACGAGGATCCGTCGCTGAACATCTTGGCGGCTTATTTGCGCCGGACCGGTATCTGCTTGGATTTCTGCCACGCGTGATAATGGGACAAGCTCTCCGTGCATAGTCGGAATCAGCAGCCCACCCAGCCGTTTTGGATCAGCGGAAATATGCTCACTCAAGCGGACGACGAGATCGAATCGCCGAACTCCCTGGATAACAGTCCCGACGACATGGCCCGTGCGAGACGTTTCAACGACGGTCAGCACGTCCTCAGCGGTGAGCCCATAGCGCGCGATTTGATCGCGATCAACGATTACGCGTAAAAGGGGAAGACCGGAAATTTGTTCGACTCGCACATCGGCGGCCCCACGAATGCGCTCGATGACTTGTGCAATGGCATCGGCTCTCTGACGCAAGATGTCCAGATCGTCGCCGAACAGCTTAATAGCGAGATCGGATCGAGATCCGGCAATCAGCTCGTTAAAGCGCATTTCGATTGGCTGGGTGAACCCCAGACCGACGCCCGGAACTGTTTCTCTGATCGCCGCCTGCATCTTGGCGATGAGTTCATCACGTGTCTGAGCTGATTGCCAGTACCGCATGGGCTGGAGAATGGCAAATACATCGGACAGCTCGATGCCCATGACGTCGGTGGCGACTTCAGGACTGCCTGTCCTGGTGACCACGTTCACCACCTCTGGAAATGTCCTGAGCACCCTCTCAATTGCGATCGAGGTGGCAACCGATTCACTCAGCGAGACGCTCGGCAGTCTCCAAACATTGATGGCAAAGTCCCCCTCGTCTAGTCTGGGTACGAATTCAACGCCGAGCGTGGAGGCTATGCCAACACTGACCAGAAAGACGAAGGCGCTTCCGGCGACAAGTTTAGCCGGATGCTTCATCGCCCGGGTGAGGAGTGGTGTGTAGACGCGTCGCACGAGACGGGTCATATATGTCTCTCCGTCTCTGTGAGTTGGTCGTACGCTCCACAAGGCGAGGACAGGTGTCACAGCAACGGCGACGATGACAGAGCCCGCTAAGGCGAAAATGACGGTCAATGCCATCGGTCTGAACAGTTTTCCTTCAATCCCGGTCAATGCCAGGATTGGTAGATAGACGGCAATAATAATGCCGACCGCGAAGACCATGGGTCGTAGGACTTCCCGTCCCGCCGCCTCAATTTCCATTTTGCGACCGTAGGCTGACTCGGGTTTCGCTAGGGTCATCCGGCGTAAGATATTGTCGATCATCACGACCGACCCATCGACGAGAAGACCAAAATCAATCGCACCGAGACTCATCAGATTTCCTGAAAATCCCGTGGCCACCATACCGGTAAAAGCGAAGAGCATGGAAAGAGGTATGGCGGACGCGACAATCAAACCAGCGGCGAGATTTCCCAAGAACAAGAAGAGCACCGCAACGACGAGCAGTCCCCCTTCGAGCAGATTGTTTCGGACCGTGCGAATGACCTGATCGACAAACCGTGTACGGTCATAATACGGAGTAATTGACACGCCGGCCGGCAGAGTCGCCTGAATTTCCTGGACCCGAATTTTTACACGCTCCACAATTTGTTGAGCATTTTCTCCCGCGAGCATTTGGACCATACCGATGACGGTTTCGCCATCACCAAGTGCCGTCGCTGCCCCGATTCGTAATGCAGGCCCTTCTTTGACCTGTGCCACATCGCGAATCAAGATGGGGACACCGTTGGCTCCATGTGCAACGATAATGCGCCCCAGATCGGTAGCAGTTTGAGCCAACGCTTCTCCGCGTATGAGGACTTGTTCGCGTTCATGCTCGATGTACCCGCCTCCAACAAGCGCGTTGTTGCGTTCTAGCGCGTTGAACACCTGTGGCAAGCTGACTTTGTAGGAAAGAAGTTTGGCCGGTTCAACGATGACGTGATACTGTTGCTCTTCGCCTCCCCAAATGTTGACTTCGACGACGCCGGGAATGGTCCGGAGGCGCATGCCGATGTCCCACTCCAGCATCGTGCGAAGAACCATGGGACTATAGCCGGCCCCCTTTAGGGTAAATTGGTAGACCTCGCCAAGCCCCGTGGTGAGCGGGCCGATGAGGGGCTTGCCATATTCAGGAGGCACTCGCGCGCGTGTGAGGCGTTCAGTCACAAGTTGCCGTGCACGATAGATATCCGCATGGTCTTCAAAGATTGCGGTGACGGCGGATAGGCCATAGCGCGAGACGGAACGGAGTTCGTGGAGGCCCGGCAAGCCCGCGAGTGAGGCTTCGATTGGAAATGTCACCAACTGTTCTATTTCGACAGGCCCCAGAGCAGGGGATCGGGTAAGCACCTGTACCTGAACAGGGGTTAAGTCTGGCATCGCATCAATGGTCAGATGCGCAAACGACCATAGCCCTGTCGTAATGACTAGGAGCATGCAGACAAGGGTAAAAAACCGGTAGCGGAGCGAAAGGAGAAATAAGGAGTCCATTGTCCTTACTCCCCCGATCCAATGTGCTCTTTGAGCAGAACACTTTTGAGATCAAACACCCCTTGTGTCACGACTTGATCCCCGGCCGTGAGACCCTTACTAATTTCTATCCAACCGTCACCTTCACGGCCCGTGTCTACCACTACGAAATGATAGTTTGCCCCTTCCTGTACAAAGACCCCTCGACTCTTATCGATGGACGCCAGCGCAGAAACAGGAACGGCCAGGGTTGGGGAGCCTTTGACTGCTAGCTTGACCTCGACGAACTCATGCGGCTTCAGGCGCTCATTCAAATTGGACACTTCAAACCGTACCTTCACGGTGCGAGTTTGTTCATCGGCCACGGGAGACAAATACGTGAGGGGTGCAACAACGGATTCTCCACCCTTGGGTATGATCGTGGCCTGATCTCCTTCTTTGAATTGGCGTGCCTGCTCGATGGGCAGATTGGCGAACACCCATACTCGGTCGGTGTTCACAATCTCAAACAATTCGTTTCCTGGGGCGACCCCCTGTCCCCGTACGACATTTTGTTCAATGACCGTCCCCTGAATCGGCGACTTGATAATGTATTTGTGTCCCTCTTGGTGACTGCCATGCTCGAGCTCCCTCAATTCCTGGGATGACATTCCCATATTTATGAGTTTTTCACGCACGTGCTGATGCCGTGCGGTCGACTCCAGGAAGACGCCGCGATGTTCGACGAGCTGGCGCTCAGAGACGATTCTCTCTTTCCAGAGGTTCTCTGTCCGTCTGTACGTGCTGGCTGCGACATCGGCCTGGGCTTTTGTCACCAAATATTCTTGGACAAGCTCGTCCAGTCTCAGACTTTCTATCTCCAAGAGCGGTTGGCCAGCTCGAACCCGATCCCCTAATTGCACATGAATAATTTGGACTTGGCCTTCAATGCGTGAAGAAATTTTCGCGACATGTTTGAGATCAAGTGCGATTTCACCCGGAGCCGTCATGGATTGTGCAACTTTCTGCAAGGAGGCCGGTTCCGTCTTAATGCGGTCAAGCACGGCCCCGGGCGCTTGAATCTGTCGAAAAATCCCTACTCGATCCGTCGGACGAGAACTGTCATGAGAGGGAGTTGCCGTGGACTCCGCTCCACGCTCATTACAGGAGCTTACGGACAGAGAAAGGGCGAAAGCCAACGTAATAGTGCTTCTTCTCATTAGTGCCTCATGCCGTCATGACGACGATGCAACGCCTTAGCGCATCATTGAACCGAAATCCTCGACGGTCACCCATTCATGAATTAAAGCTGCAGCAATATGCTGTGCCGCAGGGGCCGGACATACCTGGCCTCATGTGAGCAATTCGCGGGTTACGAATTCAAATTACAGAGCACCAGGCGGAGCACGAAGAGGTAAGGCTTTGGAGAGATAGATCGATGTAGGGTGTTTGACGGGTGGAGACGAAGTTGCAGCAACGATCCGTTGCCGCAAAAGGGAAGAGGCGTCTACGGTTTCTGCCACAACGGTGGACGCAAAGACCGTTGGCCACTCTATCGAAGCAGTGAGAAGCGAAAAGCTAATTTCTTGCTGGCCAAAGAGGTGAGGAGCATGACCGTACGGATACCGGTCTGAGGAGGGATCGTCGATATCACTCGATGCATGCTCATGAGCAATGGGTTCATCGTCATGGTCGCTGGAAAACACACTATGAACAACCGCACCATGATCGTGGATAGTATCTCCCCCGTGGTGGTGCAACCCGGGATGGGCGTGCACCAAAGGGACAACCAATAGCCAGAGTATTGACCAGGCGAGAAGAATCAACCGAGATTTTGATATACGAACAATCATAGCATTCGTTTGGCTGATGAAAAGCTAGCATAGACGCCATGAGAGATCAATCAAGACGCCGGCACTGCATTGCCGCGTCAAAAAGGAGACCGCCTCCGGACAAGCCAGAGGCTTCCTCCCGAAGGCCGGCTATTGCGGCGTACTGCGCGCGGCATCCACGCCTTGGCTTGCGCCATGGCGCTGAATAACCCTCCTCGACATCCTTGACGCTGAATGCGGCCCCCCCTTGCGCCAAGTGAACTCCTCCTATTCCAAATCAAGACACATAGGTACTGAGCTGCCCTGGTTGTATTACGTAGTTCTATTTTCTACAATAGTCCGGGCGCTTGCATTTTTTGTCCGGTTGGGCCACAACCACGGTGCATGAGATCTTCAACCACGCCCTGTCGTTTCGTTGCTCATTTCAGAGACCGCCTATGATCGCACGCCATCGGAGCGGTACACGCGCGGATGTGGCGCCCTTCGCTCTCTACCTGATCGCATTCATCTGCGTCGTCGTATTCATGGACATGATCGGGGTCCCGATGTCTCTCTGGGATCTCACATGTCCGGACGATCTCTTTAGTCTGTCCATTCTGGAAGCCTTCGCCGTCGTCGCGGATACTCGTGTGCTCATTCCCTTCCTCTATCTTGTCGGTAGCGTGATGCTGATCAAACCCAGTTATCAACCGATTCCCTCACGTCCCCTATTTCATCCCCCTCTAGGTTTCTCCTCCTAGCCATCTAAGAGCGAAAGCGAGCCTTCTGGAGAGTGCGTATGGCCTCTCTCAAGCCACATCTATGGAGGTATGAAATTTATGGGGAGCATCAATGCGCAATTAGTCCATTTTGGAAGATGCATACGCGCCATCACCGAATGGCTGGATCTGAATCCGACTATGAACGCGGAAGATAAACTCATGCTCGAGAATTACATCCAGATTCTCCAACTGGCCTATGCGGGCTGGGGCAGACGACAGAGGGAAATGACACCGAGAAAATAGGAACCGCCATCGGACGCTATGAAGGTCGCGTCCTGCTCCGGCCGTATCTGCAGCAGTATCCGGATGCTGGCACGAGCCAGCCCCAAGCCTTATACCTCAAGGGCGCCACGATCACGCCCTTAATTCAGACTCATGCGCAAACGGGTGATCAAGCGTGGCGCACCAGCTCGTGACGGGAGAGCATGACCGGTCACGCTTAGCAAAGCGTAAACGAGGATGGAAATTTTATCTTCGTCCAAGCTATAAAGAGACCATGACGGATCACAGTCTCGCGTCAGATGTCAGCGCCATCGCTTCTCTGCGCGGGGAGTTTAGGCTTCGGTCTGGGCAAATCTCATCACAGTACTTTTGACAAGTATCAGTTTGAGGCCGATCCAAAGCTGCTTCGGCGGATCGCAAAGGAAATGATCATCCTATTGCCTCCAGAAAGCCAAGTTCTCGCTGGGTTGGAACTGGGTGGCGTGCCGATCGCAACAGCCATGTCACTGGAAACTGGAATGCCTGTTGTCTTTGTGCGGAAGAAAGCCAAAGACTATGGCACCTGCCAAGCCGTCGAGGGAGGGACTATTCGTGGCAAACGAGTGGTCTTGATCGAGGACGTTATTACTACTGGCGGAGCGGTCGTGGATGCAGCGAGACTTGTCCGAGAGGCGGGAGCAGAGATTATTGCGGTAGCCTGCGCTATTTGGCGTGGGCAAGGTGCGGCACGAATTGATGCATTGCCTGACATCCCTGTTTTTGCCGCGATGACAAAAGCGGATCTTACAAGAGGTGATAATAGCTAAGTTGCTTTCTTTCCGGCTGAACCTATACGGCTTCGCCGTACTCCACTGCTCCGGGATCAAGGCTATCTGGAGATGTTTCGTGAAGAGATTGCAACGGGGCAGCACCGGCGCCCGCAAAACTGGAACGTGCTCACGACCGCATTTGTTCACCATCCGACTGGTCTCGCCCAAGAACCGACGGACGTGGGCTTGCACCACATGGTCACCTTAGGAATCCCAGAGTCCGGCGTGGCTCGCGCCGGACTTCGAGCAGCACTGGCAGAAAGCGACAAAGCGCGAGATCCTCATGGAAATTGCGCGTCCGATTGAACATGACCCAGTGCGCAGTCCGCACATGGTGGCGGTAGCGTACAAGACTCAACAATCTTGGCCACAGGAGATTTACTCCCAAAGGGGGAAAAACTAGATGAAGAAGAAACCGGGTGGTCTCGTCCTGCTCGGGTTCAGAGATTCTTCTCCATGACGAAACAGGGCATCGTTCGCCCGGAGCTCAACGTGTGCATCTCCTGCCTCACAACGGCATATCCGTTGCGTTCGTAAAATGCCTTCGCGTTGACCGACGAATGCGTCCAAAGCCTCTTGCATCCGGCGTTCTTCGCGTCACTTTCCACGGCCCCGAGAAGTTTGGCTCCTAGCCCACGCCGCCCAAAGTCGGGATCCACATACACCGCACGCAGCTCGTTGGCTTGAGGGATGACTTCACTGAACCCCACGATTTTGCCAGACGCTTCGGCGACGTACATGACCTCGCCTTGGCCCTTACTTCCTACAAAACGCCCAACCATCTCGGGAGTAATCGGGAGGGAACCCCATTCCACAATGATGTCCTTAGAATAGAAAGGAGCGGCAGTGCCATGAATGGCTTTTCTATGTGCCTCGATAATCCCCTTGGCGTCCTGTTCTTCTGTTAGATTCGCACGTCTGATGTTCATGTCATCTTTTTGGCTTCGAGCAAACTGTCGCTGGATGGTTGAAGCCCTTACAAATCCATGAGTTTGCTCCCCTGGCTCGCAATGAGATGCTGAAAAGTCCCTTCCTGATCGCGCATATCGGCTCCCCTCGCATGACTGCACCGGGATGTATAGGCCACCGAGTATGCGAAGGCTGCCCCACACAATGCACGTTCGGGCCGCGTAAATTTTCTTCCAGCGGCTCCCTCGTAGTCTGAAACGAACTTTCTGGCCTCTTCGAGCGTCGGCGCCTGCACCGGATCATTGCGTCTCCAGTCGGCGCAGAACATATGGGCTGTCGTCCCGACAAGCGCTGGTTCCTGTTCCTTACAAAGGCTGTCCCAGTATCACTGCTGAGGTAGATCGTCTACTAGCACCCTGAGAGAGTCAAATTCTCGACCACCACGTTCGAGGGTGGCACTCTCTAACCGAACTACGAGGCCATATGCAGATTCTATTTTGCCGCAGTTAGTTCACTCTGTCCTTTTCTCCAAGTCGAGATACACAAATCTCTGCACCAGTTTCACGCGGGACTGAATCATTTGACATGAGCCCATCTCACGGCTAGGTTGTGCCGCCTGGAGTAATTGGGAATGCACGATATGGAAAGCACTCTATCCGAGAAACTGAAAGACTTCGACAGGGATATGGAGCAACTCCTGAAAGACTGGAATGCGCCAGGCGTCGGGGTGGATTGCGACGGAATCATCGGCTGCAGAGACGGCGCCTTAACTTGCAAGGAGGTTATTCAATCTGCGCATGTCGGCAAATACCAGATCAGCGCCGTGGTCTTTCAGACGTTCCTGATGGTTGGTATTACAATGCGTTCCGCCTGAGAAACCGAAGACCCTCATTCCCGCTGCTTTGGCGGCCTGCACACCCGGCACGCTATCTTCAATAACTACACACTGTTCCGGTGCATATCCCATTTTCCCGGCAGCGAGTAGAAACAGGTCGGGTGCCGGTTTGCCGCACTCAACCATGCTGGCGCTAAATAAATAGCGTGGGTCAAAATACTCTATGAGCCCGGTCGTGGTGAGTCCAAGCCGTATTTTATCAATGTTGCTGCTCGAGGCCACACATCG
This sequence comes from Nitrospira sp. KM1, assembly GCF_011405515.1. NCBI lineage: Bacteria > Pseudomonadati > Nitrospirota > Nitrospiria > Nitrospirales > Nitrospiraceae > Nitrospira > Nitrospira sp. KM1. Next base: position 1,775,492 of record NZ_AP022671.1, read on the forward strand.
CGGAAGGCTCAATGCGGATAGGGTTTCCCTAATGCCATCGATCGGCTGAAGACTTGCGTGAAACTCCTTTAAGATGAGTTCCGTGACGCGCGCGGCATGATTCTCTGGCAAGAGAAAGCCGTATTCCTTTCGCATCAATTTAGAAGCTTCTTGTTCGGATATCCCCGTAAAGCGGTTTATGATCTCTTCCATGGTGATCGCGTACCCCAATCGAGCGAGTTCTTCTGCTTCGATTCTATTTGCGATGATTTCGCTGTCAATGAGGACACCGTCACAATCAAACAGTATGAGTTCACTCATGGGGCTGGTCGCATCGAGGAGTGACCGGGCTGTGCCCGGTGCATATACTCCGATTGTACACGAACACATGGGCTCCCGCCCCCACTATTGCCACCTCAATACGACCGTCTCGTCAAACGTTTGATGGCATGCCGACAGAAATGGTACTTATCCGTCCTCTGTGTTTAGAGGCTTGAGCACGCGCATGGATCAATCCAAAGACATTCTTGTCGAGAACATTGACTATTATTTACGCCGCATGCTTTCCATCTGTACCTCTCATGGCTGGGACAGACTTAATAAAGGTTTGCACGAAAGATTGACCGCCGACCATGTACCTCTTCAGTTTCAGTTCCGCCGACTGACGGTATGTGGGCGTCAGCTGTTTGTATTCAGTCATGCTGCGTGTGAAGGCCTACTGGCCGGCGATGCGAAGCAACATGCAGAATACATCTATCGTTACATGCGAGACTATTTTTGGGATCATACCCATGGCGGTTGGTACAACATGCTCGACGTTCATGGCAACGTATTCGATGACCGAAAGGATTTGTATAGCCACGCGTTTGCCCTGTTTGGTCTCGGCTACTACTATGAACAAAGTGGTGACTCGGGTGTCTTGGAGTTCCTCACCGCAACAGATCAAGTCATTCAAAACCATTTTGCCTTAGCCCGCGGGTGGTACGCATCAAGATGCTCGCGCGATTGGAGTCAGCCCGATTGCGTATTGCTTCAGAACCCACACATGCATCTCTTTGAGGGATATGTCGCCGCCTATCGAGCAACACAAAATGTCATATACAGGGAACGAGCCAATGACATTGCAAGGTTATTTCACGCTCGTATTTTCGAAACCGGTCACGGCGTGATCTTGGAGTATCGCACTGAGCAAGGATTGCCTGACCCGGTTCGAGGTTATATTGTGGAACCTGGCCACCATTTCGAATGGTGTTGGCTTCTTCAGACTGCGAATCAGACGCTCGGTGGTGAAGAAATCGCCATCGCTTCCCAGCTCTCCTTAGAATTGTTCGACTGGGGTTTCCGAAACGGTTGGGACCAAGATGAGGGTGGAATATTTGATGAAGTTGGATGGGATGGGACCGTCCTATCTGACACAAAACGCATTTGGCCGTTTACGGAGTATGTGAAGGCGAGAGCAGTGAGATTTCTCCAGACCGGGCATTCATCTGACCGCACTCACATGATTGCCGGTCTCGAGTTTCTGTTTCGCTGGTATTTAAAATCAGATGGAAGTTGGAACGAACGCCTGCGTAGAGACCTGTCCTGTTACGATTCGCAACTGCCCGCCACCACCTGCTACCACATTTTACTTTCACTTACAGAGGCACGCCGTGCCCTGCTTTTGACCTAGGAATACGAACACACCATGCCGACACGAACGCGTCTTCATCAAAGTACGCTCTATTACTATGAAACCCACGGCTCTCTGACCGTCAAGGGGCTCGTTCTACTTGATGTCCTTGTCATACTTACAAATACGGATAGAAACGGAGAGTCTTGGTCATCTTGTATTCGTAGTACGCCTGGCAGGAGTCATTGCGAGCTTTTAAGTTTCCCTTCACATGACTGGTCGCACCGGTAAGAAGAGGAGTCTGAGGAGAGATCTGATCGAAAAAGCCGCGTCCGGCCGGCAGGCAACTCCAAAGCATTTCGGTTACGGCGTTGTCTTCGCCGAAAAACTCTGCTCGCGGGATAAAGAACGTGTGAGACCAACTCAGTTCTGAATGGGACCACGCAAACTGCGAAATGGTCGTACGCGCCCCCGCCCGCATGCTGAAGCGGTGTTTGCGTACTGCCTATCCGGCGAGTACCATCAAAAGACGATCTCGTTTTCGCCAACTGCGTCGCATTGACTGATTAAATCAAACACAAACGAAGAATGGGCTCGCGAAGCGAGATGCTGATCGAAATGCTGCGCGGCTTGCCGTCTCCTTCATTATCGTTGTACAGAAAGCGATTGCCTGTTGTGCGGACGTACGATTGCGTGATGCCATTAGTTCCTGCCGCGGAGAAATACCCGATACTGATTTCGACAGGTTGCGTGACAGGCAAGTTCGGATCGGCCGTGATGAGCGTCGTCAAGCTCTTGCGTTTCAGTCGTAACGCATTACGGTTGGGAACCTGATTCGGCCAGAAATAGTTCCTGCTCCTATTGACTGAAGCCCAGAGTCTGATTCCTTGCTCGCTAGTCGTCTGTTGCATCCGTATGGTTCAATTTCTTTTCGTGCCATAGGTGAATTCACAACCACCCAGGGGAGCTCAGAATCTCAACCGCATATTCGTATCGCTTGGGGATGGCTCCAAGGAAGTGATCGAGCGTCGAGAGAAACTCAGCCGGAGCTATGCCAGTGCGCTGAAACTCGAAGATGAAGGATCCGGTGTGCTCCCGAAAGGCTGCATCGAACGGCGCAAGGAACCATGTCCTTCCTCAAATGCGTCGCCGCGAGCTCTTCCATGGCCTTCAACGAGGCAATACGCGGGCTGAAAGGATGTTCGATTACCCGAGAGACAAAACATCGTGTTGGCAGAGCAGCATTTCCCTTGCCAGAAATGCGGGGGATCCATCACCACTTCACAAGAGACTCCGCGAAACTCTGAGTATTCAAAGGCATGGGTTCTGCATAATCCCTGACACATCCTGCTAGGTCTCGGGTGATCTTATGACGCGATCCTCCTTCGACATTCTGCCTGTCTGCCTTCGTGAATATCAACGGAACCACTCCATAGGGAGAGCACTCACGTATTGTCGTTGTTGAGTGTGGACCGTCTTCCTTTTCAACTTGCACATCCCCAATCAGGCGCCGTGCCTAGGGGGCCGACATCCCCTCAGCTTTTGTGAATGCAATGGCGTTGTAACAAAGAGGGAATCCGTCTGTAACGCGCTGCCGGTACACTATCAGCGTCATGAGTGAGGAGGCGAATATGACGCGACACCATACCTGGGAAGACGAATTGGCGTATCGGCGCACCTTGTTTCCAGCGGCTCTGTTGGGCGATCAAGAGGCTCAAGTAGAACTGAAGAGAGAGTTTCATGTCCGGATCTCCAGCGGAACCAAGGAGCAGTCGCCGGGACGCGAGGAAGTTGCGTCATGAATGACTACCGACCCATTCTCTTGATTGAGCGAACAGTTCGCCACATCAAGCCGGTTCACTATCCTTTTCGGGGCTCTTGGACAAAATCCTTGCGGCGCGCACGGCGCCGGATGAAGCAGCTCAAGTGGATCAGAAAAGCAACACAACTCTCTCAGTATTCAGACAGGGAAGACCCATTCATTCGGAGGAATCCTTCATGACGAGATGGCGATCAAAGGAGGTCCCCATGTTGACGAAACACGAGTCTCATTCCATATCAGTCCTGCTCATTGATAGCCACCACAGGGAACGGCGATACTACGCGGACTGTCTCAAGGCGGCTTTTTCCGACTACCATATTGTTGAAGCAGCGACCGGTCAACGGGGAATTGAGCATTTTCAAAGTTCCCCCCAGACTGATTGTGTGGTAGTAGAACTCGATCTCCCGGATATGTCGGGCTATAAGGTGCTCATCGACCTTGTTCCTGTTGCCTCCTCACCCGCTATTCCAGTGATTATCCTCACAAGACTGACGAATCCGTTGCTGTTGGAGCTCGCGATGAAAACTGGTGCGCAAGCCGCGTTTCGAAAAGTCTCAACGTCCGGCGAAATAATCGACTCGGCGATACGGACCGCAGTAGCGGCAGTACCAAGACGGGTCAATTTTTCAGACTTGGGCCAGCGAATTTGCCGGTCTGCGACGTTCACCTGACGGGCACGGATCCTTTGGTCGTTTATGTCGTTTTGGTCGTACGCGTACAGCCTGAGAGAGGCCCCTCCCCTTTTGTCGTGAATGTCGTAACCCCGGTGGGGAGCAAGCTGGGTTCCTGACCACGACAGGGCTCCTATTATGAATGAATGTCAGTCGGGAAGGGAGGGGGAACCTATGGGAGCCGTGCCCTAGCGAGAATCCGGACTGAATATGGCTTCGTTGGTGCAGTGGAAGAATTAATAGGGCGTAAGCGAGAGCGACCCGGATCGATCTCGGAGCAGGCGGTTGAGGAGGGTGAGTACGGGCGTAGCCTTATCTAAATTGAGGGAACCCTGTGCGGCAGAGTGGCGTAACAATCTGAGCGCCTCCTTGGCATATTCTTTTCGTCTCGTGTGATCAGCTTTGTCCGCGGATTTCAACGATTGCTCGAGCAGGAACGTAATATCATGCACGTCACGTTGGGTCTGATCACTCTGTGGCTCGATCGCAGCCTGTTTCAACACATTCTCCATATCGTGGAGTCCCTCTTCACGAGCGGAGGAGACTTCCCCCATCGCATGGGGAGGACATACCAAGAGCACCATCATCACCACGCTAGTAAGCAGTATTTTGGCGATAATGCCGTCCACGTGGGCCTCAAACTCGTTCATAATCGGGGGATTGACTCGTTCCACGGGTGAATAGTCCTTCGTCTGATACTCAAGTTTCAGCATCTGTTGTGCGATCTCGTCTCCCAATGCCGCCGCCTGTAACAGAGTTCTACGAGATTCCCCGGACTCCTGGGGTGTGTCGCGGTGTTTCATGTAACCCCCATCTCTCAGCGATGATTAGCTATCCAGATCCTGCATTTCTCGTATCACGACCGGATTGCCAAGTTGTTAACTGCCGGTTTCCTTTCGGTGCAGCTCCGTCATCCTTGCTGACAAACCATTGGGCTGTGTTCGTCGATCGTGCTCCAGTTTCTCAGTACGACCTAAGATCTGAAGGCCACCTGTCACCTGGGAAATTACAGATCGGCTGGGTCGCCTGGCGGGACAACAGTAGTTTCTTGAACTCCGAAGGACGGAGCATCGATGTCTGCTGGTCGAATGACTCCACTTACCAGTAACAGCATGAGCGCCTTCTGCATGCGCTGGTGCCGTTCACGAAGCAGTCTTCGCCGTGTTATCGGCTCCCCCTCAACCGACGGCTGAACCGGCTGAGCTGAATGTACGGGCATCACCTATCGACCATTCTGCCAAATGGAGTCACTGTCTGCAGCTGGTCGGGCGACACACGTCGTGATGAACCTGACGACTGCTGACAAGTTAGCCCCTCATTCGCACATGATTCTTGTTCGCTCCGGCCGTGAAAGGTTCATTCATACTTACCAAAGTACTGGAGAGTCTCAAACTTCTTTCGTTTATTACACCTTGGCCCTTTTATCCATGTAACCTGCTGCGTGGATCCACAGCCTGCTCACTGGGCGATTTGGGAAAGAATCTCAGCGGGGAATACCGATGGTGGCAGTGACTGGCGTAGAGGTTTCTCTGGCCGATTATGTACGCCGAACAACCTCACCTGGTGAGAAGTTATATAAGCAATGGAAGGGTAAAAATATCAATGCTGACCGCTTAGTGTGGGGAAACCCCCTTACCTCACCGACTATTTAAAAGCCTCCTGACTCTCCTCCTGACTCTATTGTGAGCCGGGCGCCTTGACGGCTGCGTAGCAAAGACAATCACGCGGTGATTCGCTCATGCTGGGATGAACCAGCCACCTTCGGAGTCTGCCTTCCAATTGCATTCCTACACTCTCTAGTAAACGTGCAGATGCGATGTTATCCACGTCACAAACCGCCCAAATCCGATACACCTCGGGATGACTCATGGCCCACCGCACCAAGCCGCCGACAGCCTCGCCCATGAGACCTCGCCGCCAAAGTCGCGGCACCAGAACATAGCCAATGTCGACGGAGTGCTGCGTTACGCGCGCCTCGAGCATTCCCGCGAACGAGCCATCGCTCTTGAGCCACAGACTCCATGGAAACGCTAAGCGCTTCGTCCAAACATCCTCGCAACGGCGAAAAAACTCCTCGGTCTCTGCGACGCTACGGTGAGGCCGCCACATCATGTAACGCGAGACCTCCGGATTCGCTGTGTAACTCTCGAATGCGGAGGCAGCTTCGGCAACCGTGGCGGGCCGCAAGTAAAGTCGCTCCGTCTCCCAGTTGGCTGGAGGTTCAACCATGGTCGGTTAACACGATGCGGTGCTCAACTTCTCAAAATCCGTAAGACCGATTCGAACATATAGAAACAATAGAATCCTTTAAACGCTTGCCGACCAGGAAGATCCGACGTGTCCAGCTCCATGATCATGCTCTTCCATGCGGCATTGGGATCATGGATCGCCAGATTGTCTGTTTTGCCGTTCGGTCCTTCGAAGTAGCGCTTGCACGACTGCAGGATGCCAGCATCCCAAACCGTCCCCTTGCCATTGCCTCGCTCAATTCTCCTCGAGCACTCCTTCGCGAAGTGTCAGCTGAAGCCGCCCGTGAAGGCTTGTCTGGCTGCCTCTCAGTCGACTTTGCCCGTCGTGTCTGTCCAGGTCTCCTGCCCAAGTCCTCGCAGAATCCCGGAGGATATGCAGTCACCTCTCAACGTAGTGACTCGGTATGCGCCCATCTGGGAACCTGCCCAACTTGGATCGTTTCTTATGGATGCTCGGGCAGCCCATTCAGACACCGTTGTTTCCTCGCTCATTCAGCGGCAATCCGCGCTGATACTACCCGTCCAAACCAATAAGTTTGCGTTGACTGATCTGATGTTGAGGTATAAGACAACCTTGACATCTACGTTATCTATCCTCAAGCGTAATCGGACGCCAATGCGTTTATTTAATGCGATCGTTGCCTCCACGTTGCTTTCGGCCGTCTTGCTCGTCGCCTTGGCTCTGATCGCTGTAAAATTCGTGGATCGAATGATAATAGAAGAAGCCGCTGCGCGCCATCGACACGCCGAATTTCTATTGATCGCCAGCGTAGTGAGCAAAGCCATTAATGAGCCGGTGCAAATCGCAAATAGCGAACGCATGAAACCCATCCTTGAAGAGATACAACAATTGCGGGCAGGAATCCGTGGATTGGAAATCTTTCAACTCACGCCACATGGCCCTCGATCGCTCGTAAAAACCGGCGCTGACCTGGGAGGATTTATTTCTCAAGAAGAAATAGAATCTATTCGCAGCAACAATCTCGTTGCGCACTTCGACGATAGCGACACCGATAGGGCTTGGATCCTTACGGCTCCGATCCGCTCTAACGGAACGATCATTGGAGCTCTCCACGGAAGATTTTCTGTCTCGAAATACGATAGCTTGATCAAATCACAGGAAACAATCGCTAAACTGGTCGCCGTCGGAGCCGTTCTCATCACATCTTTGACAATGCTTCTGCTCGTCCGAGTCCATCTCCATCGTCCTCTCGCTCGTTTACTCAACGTCATGGAACAGGTCCGAGCTGGACGTGTTGATCTGCAGGCAGCAGTCACTGGTCCTTGGGAGGTTCGCCATCTGGCCGCCAACTTTAACCAGATGATGGCTCAACTTCGCACAGTCATCTCTGAGAGAGAAAACCTGCTTCATGAAATCCAATCGCTGAATGCAAGTCTTGAACACAAAGTATACGAAGCCGTTCAACAATTGGATAAAGAGAGGGACAGCGTGGCAGAGGCTAAATTGGCGGCTCAACGTAATGGCAATTTAGCCGCTCTGGGCGAAGTCTCGGCGATCATGGCTCATGAATTGGGAAATCCTCTCAATGCCATTTACGGACGGCTCCAATTAATAAAGGATAGAGACCTGCCGGAAGATAGCCTCCGGCACCTGGGGGTTATCAGGACACAGGTCTCACGCATGACAGACGTTATACAACACATCCTTAAATCAACCCACATCGACACAAATCCATCTGCTATCCAGATTAATGAAGTCATCCGGGAGGTGTTAGGCCTACTTCAGGAACCTGGCATCAAGATCGTGACTGAACTCTCACCCCACCTCCCTCTCATCGCGGCGAATAAAACTGTCTTACATGGAATGCTCTTGAATCTTGTCACGAATGCCGTACAAGCCATGGACCATGAAGGCCAGCTGAGACTGACTACCAGCATGGGCGAACAAGCGCCACTTGAGGGGGTCATCCTTGTCCAAGCAATGTCGGTCTCTCAGCCAATGGTGCGAATTACCGTTCAAGATTCTGGAATCGGCATTTCGCAGGATATGCTTACCAAGATTTGTGAACCGTTCTTCACCACTCGTCATGATCAGGGCGGGACTGGTCTTGGCTTAGCAATTTGTCGACGGGTCGTGGCAACCCTCGGTGGACAAATGACCATAGAGAGTTTGATCGGACAGGGCACCACCGTTACAGTGGATCTTCCCCATTTGCCGGAGGCATAGCGGACAATGGCATTGAGCGATACGCACATACTGGTAGTCGACGATGATGAGGAGAACAACGCGTTGCTTGCAGAGGCATTATCCCAACGGGGTTACAGGACGACAATGGCTTCAAATGGACATGAAGCTTGTCAGAAAGCTAAGCAGGAAAGATTTAGTTTGATCGTGTCGGACATCCAAATGGGGGCATTGTCGGGAATTGAACTGCTCAAGTGGCTTCGAACGAACTCCCCCGAAACTCCTGTTATTCTGCTGACCGCCTTTGGTTGTGTGGAGATTGCCATAAACGCAATGAAACACGGAGCGTTTGACTATTTGACCAAGCCGATTAATTTGGAAGAATTATTTTTGATCGTGACTCGAGCGCTTGAGCACGAGCGACTAGTTCGGGAAAACAATACGCGCAAGACGGCGTTGAGTCCGTCTCTCAACGTTAGCCAGCGCGTTCAATTTGGATCGATCGTTGCTCAGAGCCGATCCATGGTTGAGATATTCAAGACAATTGGAAAAGCCGCACCAACCAGAGCTTCGCTCCTCATTTATGGAGAGACGGGGACTGGGAAGGAACTGATCGCTCGATCTCTCCATGAGAACAGTGCACGATTCAAAATGCCTTTTATTGCGTTAAACTGTGCGGCCATACCGGATAACCTCTTAGAAAGTGAACTCTTCGGCCATGTCAAAGGAGCGTTCACTAATGCGCTGCACATGAGGCGCGGTCTATTGGAAGAGTCAAGTGGAGGCACCCTATTTCTGGATGAAATCAGTGACCTATCTCTTGCCAGTCAGGCCAAACTGTTACGAGTCTTACAGGAGGGAGAAATCAAACGTTTAGGCAGTAACTTCAATATCAAAGTCGATCTTCGGCTGGTCTCGGCATCCCAACTCAATTTGGCAGACTTAGTCAAACAGGGACGCTTTCGTGAGGACCTATTCTATCGTCTCAAAACCATTACCGTTACAGTTCCCCCTCTTCGAGAGCGCATAGACGATATCCCTTTGTTAGCCGATTTGTTTCTAGCTCGGTATGGATCAGCAAAGAACATTACAGGGTACACTCCTTCGGCTCTCTTGCGGCTTCAGCAATATCACTGGCCGGGAAACGTTCGAGAATTAGAACACGTCGTCGAAAGAGTGGTCACACTCGCCCCCGGTCCCATTATCTCTGAAGAGGATCTACCAGTTGAACTTCATGATAGCGTAACGCAGATGAAATCAATAGAACATCAACGGCCAGTTGCCTTTGCACGACGCAAAGCCGCCCATATCACTCGAGATGAGTTACTTGATACGTTGAAAAAAACCTTCGGCAATAAGGCTCATGCTTCGGAAGTCTTGGGAATCAGCCGTTGGGCTCTTAAGCGTTTGCTGGAGAAACACGCTCTAGAGGAACGTACTTCTTGGAAGTAATATCTCTACCACCATTTCACCACTAGATTTCTCTCTACCCCAGCAAACCGCACAATCACGCACTGTGCGTAATGTGATTCACACCTGCTTCGCACAAGAGCCAACCTACTCCACAGAAAAATTCTTGAGCTATAGAGGGGCTTTTGCTGGCACAAAATTTGGAATGCTTGAGCAATTTGTAATGCAAGTATTCCAAACCGTTTCTGAATATTCATGTGTTGAAGTTGTGTCTAATGAGCAGCTCCTTTGTTCACTTGATGCTGAAATTGCGAGGCCCTCGCAATGACATATCTTGTCTTCCTTCCATGTTTTCCTCGACAACTATTGAAGCCAAAGCCTGCTAACCATTCCTAGCGCTCGTTAATTCGAGAGAAACAGCAACAATCAATGGTTAAACATAGTCCTGTGTTAGCCGAGTTTGAGAAAAGCATCAAGGCTCTTGCGCAATTGCTCAACCGCGATCCAGATCTAGATGATGAGGATCGAGTTTCCATTGAAAATCATCTGCAGATCGTGCAAATGGCATATACCGTCTGGACCCATCGAAAAGCGTCACGAAGCAGAAACCCTCATGGATGATTCGAAGTGCCCACACTAAGATTGATCAGTATCTGTGAGGTAGTATGAAACTCACGAGTACGGTATCTCATACGGGCAGCGATTGATTGATGAGCAAAATACCCCAACATCATCCTGAAATAAGCGATCATGGCTTCATCGAGACCATCGTGCGTCGTATGTAACGGATCGAAGGTTGTTAGACAGGCTTTCATCGCGATCAGGTCCAAAGACAACGATCGAACTCCAGTGTTGTTGCAAAGAATTGAACCTCTCAAGTGGATCTGCCAGGAATGTGGGCACAAATGGCTCGATGAGCCGATCCAGTAGCATTCGGCCGTACCAATCATGTCAAAAGAAAATGGTCCTCATTGATGCACTGTAGCCCGAAGGCGGGTGTTGGTGCAGCTATTGAAGTGCCACGTTACTCAGAGACGGAACTCTGAATGATCAAGCCGTATCACTTGAATCGATGCCTGGATCTTCTAAATCAACCGCTTACCCTGCTGACTGAGCATGCGATGGCCGAATGTCTGAGACCAGGTTTGAATTTGGCGGTCTCTGCGCTTGACCTACCGAAAGGTGCCATCTCTTTTTTCCCACACAGGTACGCCCAGGGACTGAGACTGCCAGAATAGTTCCAGTCCTTAGTTTAGCGTTCATTCATCATTCTCCCCGATCGTCGTCGTCTCCATCCTTATCCTGTGATGTCGATTCGGAAGAGCTTCTTATTCGGCGGCGAAAATTCTGCACCAACACCGACGCCCCGATTGTTGCGCTCCCGAACGAGAAATTCATGGTCATTGATTGCCATGAGCGTGGAAATCACGCGCCCCTGGCTTGAGCCTTCCATCTGGTAAGCATATTGGGCCACGGCAGTGCCGGATTCGGTGCTGAATTTAACAATACGATTGCACACACCGTTGCCTCCCCCTCGTCCAGCATGGCACTTTGCAGCATGGCATAGATGAAGGCGCCATCTGGGCTGATCGCTAGGCCTTCGAAGCCGCGGTTAGTCCGCTTTCCTTTCATGTTCCCGGTACCATTCGCGAAATTTAGCATATTTGAGTCGCTGCGAGGGATGAGATTGGCAGGAGTTAAGAAAGTTCGAAGTCTTTTCCCGTTTTCTTTAAATTCATAAACGATGGGGCCATACTCATCCGAAACAAAAAATGGTGGTTCTTGGGTCCGATGACCAACCCTTCAGGATCGAAGGCATTGCCTAACACATTGGTGGGGCTCGGAGCGATTCCATCCAGAGGATTGCCGAATTCATCTTTAAAGATGATCGTGTCGAGAATCTTGAATTTACCAATGGCTCCTGTTTTCTTGTCCACTTTCAATCGAAAACGCTGCACTCTTGTTTCATAGTTGAGGAAGCCTCCTCCTGGTCCACGGCCGGAAAGGCCCCACCATTCCTCGCGCTGAGGGTCGTAATAAATATCGGAAAAGAAGCCAACGCGACCTGTGTTTGGAGTCTTACCTCCACTTCGGTCGAGCATGGCCCCGTCAAGGGTGAAACCGTTGACGAATTCCGGCGTGGCTCCGACAGGGGCGGGCATTGTTGCGAGGACCGCGGCTATGGCCATGCCAATTGTCACTTTACGAAGACATCTCATCATCACCTCCGATGCTCGATCTGAGTTTAGGTTCTCAAAAAATCTGCTGAGAGGCATGGCACGCACCTGCACTGTGTAAATTTACACGTAAATTTGATCCGTAAATTGCCAATACTCTCGTGAATGCGTCTCGCGGTAACCTCACCGCTTGGCGTGAGAACGAGTTGCATGGATCGCTGATCGTTACTAACTGATTGTCTCTTGAGGAGTCGTTTCCTCTCCAGATCATCTCATCTACGACGTCTGTACGCGTGGCAGCAACAATCTCAAAAGCCTTAGCGATTTTACCCATTAGGGTCTTGGTATTTTGCTCGATTCTCGCCAGTACCACGTCAAACATCGCCTGGCAATTTTGACAGTGTTCTTCACCGATCGCCTTCACGCATACTATTGCCCATATTCCATACCTTCCAGGAGGTTCCGATATGGGTACTCCGTTTACTCGACGAGATTTTGTGAAACTGACCACTGCAGGCATGCTCGGCGTGCTGGCAGCCAACCACGCCTCAGCCGCTCAGCGGAGCGCCACAAGAAGTCCTCAGTCCCCCTCCGTGCGACCGTTTCCCAAAGGATTCTTATGGGGGACTGCCACGGCGGCGTATCAAATCGAGGGTGCATGGGCTGAGGACGCGAAAGGCCCATCGATCTGGGACACATACGCCCACACTCCTGGGAAGATCAAGAACAATGAGAATGCAGATGTGGCCAACGATCACTATCATCGCTACCAAGAAGACGTGCAATTAATGAAGGCTCTCGGGGCAAAGGCATACCGTTTTTCGATCGCCTGGCCACGGATTTACCCAGAGGGAACGGGCCCAGCGAATCCGAAAGGCTTGGATTTCTACAATCGGCTGGTGGATGAGCTCCTCACACATGGGATCCAGCCGTATGCGACGCTTTATCATTGGGACTTGCCCCAAGCGTTGCAGGACAAAGGAGGCTGGCAGAACCGGGATACGGCCAAGGCGTTCGGAGACTATGCCGGCTACATGGCCGAGAAGCTCAGCGACCGGATCACACACTTCTTCACGATCAATGAATTCCATTCGTTCGTCGATATGGGCCACCGAGGTCTCGAAATGGCAGTGGGCGGGAAGACGGTCTCGATTGAACTCGCGCCCGGCATGAAACTCTCACCGGCCGAACTGAACCAGGTACGGCACCATGCAGTACTCGCCCATGGTCTGGCGGTGAATGCGATCCGAGCGAAGGGGAAAAAGGGAACCAAGTGTGGGCCTGCAGAAAACATTACGATCCCCGTCCCACTGATCGAATCACCAGAGCACATTCAAGCGGCGGAGAGGGCTACGCGCGAAATGAACGCGGGTTATTTGACTGTGATGTTAGAGGGTCAATATCTCGATGCGTACCTGAACGCTGCCGGTAAAGACGCTCCGAAGGTCACGGCAGACGACCTGAAGATCATCGGCACACCGGTGGATTTTGTGGGAATCAATGTGTACCGGCCGAGCATCTACGTACTGGCCTCCGATAATGCCCCGGGGTATCGCGAGATCCCGTTTAACGCCTCACACCCGAAGATGTTGTCCTCCTGGCATGTCCTTGGGCCTGAGGCAATGTATTGGGCTCCTCGGTTTGTGCACTCTCTCTGGAAAGCCAAGGAGATTTACATTACCGAGAATGGCTGCGCCGCCGATGATACGTTGGCTGAGGACGGTCAGGTGTACGACACTGACCGGGTCATGTTCCTCCGGAACTGCCTCACTCAGCTTCAGCGGGCGACCGCCGATGGGGTGCCTGTTAGGGGCTACTTCTTGTGGAGCATGATGGACAACTTCGAATGGAGTGCTGGATATGGGAATCGGTTTGGGCTGATCTATGTGGACTTCAAGACCCAGAAACGGACACCGAAACTGAGCGCATCATTTTTCCGAGAGGTCAGCGTTCGAAATGCACTAGCGTAGCCTATTCGACCAGTTGCCGACGCAGGTGTGGAGTAATGGATTGCACGGTGGAAAGCCTAGATTCGATGATTCAACATACCGCTAACGGCATGTTGGGGGCCGTGATCGTCGAATCTCGGTAAGTGTTTATTGAGCCTGATCCTCATCCAGAGCTTTTATAAGCTGGCACTACGCCACGGAGCCCGGGTTATCCACGGATAGCCTTGAGAATCTTGTATCGACACATAAAACATATTGTAACCTCTGATGAACCAGGGAACGAGGGGTAACCGAACTCCTCAAATGTCGTCCAGATTGGACAAAGGATGGTCGCAGTCTGGTTTATAAGCCGAGAGTCTTAGCAGCTCAAAGGAGTCTATGGCCGATCAGGTCTATAAGCTTGACTGGCCAAACCACCTTGGAGCCTGGTCACAATCCACTTGTGACATACCCGCCCTAGGCTTCGTGATGCAGAAAGCGTCACGAAGTGTCGTATTGTGACGATCCTAGCGTCACGCTGATTCGCATTACCTCTAACCAGAGTCCTCGGCCAGGTGAGTGTTTCAGCGAACGCAGGGACTCGTCCAGAGACAGAAAGATAGTCTATTCTATGGCTATGACAGATAAGGAACGAGCCCAACGCTATCGAGAGAAACAGAAAGCAGCCTTAGCCGCGATCCGAGCAGCCGACAGAGAGGCCGAAGTGCTCAAACGAGTCTTGGAGTCGGAACAGAATCCCCTCTTAGTCCAGGTTAAGAAATACTTCCTAACCAGTGAGATCTTTGCAGAAGAGGTTAAAGGACTGGTGCGGAAAGAGAGGTCTAAGAGGGAAGCGGCAAGTCGAGTCCGTTGAGATGAACGGGTCTATTGGCCGGTCGGGGAAGAGGGTCTATCCTCTGACCGACCAACCCGCCCTACCTCACCCATGATTCCGTAGGCAACCCAATGAGGAGACGCATGTAAGGCACGGGGCCGTGCCTCTATTTCTCTTATTCTCTTTTAATAGCTTGCTGTGTTAACCCACTTTGTTTGAAACCTGTCCGAAAAGCTTTCTCCCGAAGAATTCAGAGAACAGCGTCGATCCCACCAGGCCTAAGAAACTGATGGCACCCCGTCCGCGCCATAAGCCATACAGCGTCCAGCCAAGACCAAAAGCGCTGATCAGAGACCGGAGGGCAGGAGGCAAAGAGCCTGCTATCGAATCGGGTGGTATAGATGGTGCGAGGGACGTCATGGCTTCTTTGGCCTGAACGGACGATTTCTTTACGGCATCCTGCACCGGAGACAGACTTCGCTCAGGATAGTTGCGATAAATAAGATAGGCGCCAATGCCTGCTGCAGCGAGGATCGCGGTCGAAGGTTTCATGGTTCCTCCTCATACACGTTACGCATTTACAATTGTGCCCCCATTCGGATGGAGATCTTGTCCGGTCAGATGGGACGAATCCTCTGATGCGAGAAAGACATAACTGGGTGCCACCTCTTCCTGGCTCATCGGGCCTGTCCAACGGGACGTTGGTTCCAAAAGACTTCACTTTGTCCGGCGGAATGTGGCCGGAATCAGTGGAGTCCATATAGGTCCAGGTGCAACGGCATTTACACGAATGCCTTTTGTCTGTATTGCCTGCGAAGTCCCATGCGCTCCTCCTTCTATTTTTCATTGCGCGCAGTGCGCAGGCAGTCCAGTGCAAACGGAGAGCCAAGTGAGAAAGGGCTCAAAATGAGTTCAATTCGTCGTGTCGCCAGTGGCTAAGTTGTCTTGTCCGGACAGGCTGTCCGGATTTTGAAGTACGCCGAAAATGAAATAGCAACATAAATGAATACTATTGCGAGCGAGGTCGCCTTGGCGATTTAATGAGGCCGTATTAATACTTATTTTCTTCCTCGTCTCTCATTCGGACCTTGACCAGTAGAGATCTCGTACTATCTTCGATCTCTGTAAGTTGCAGTCACCTCGCTCCGTCCACTTTCAACACAATAGAGGCACTAGGCCTATCTACCTGATGACAGGAGGATGTATCCAATGACTCCACCGAGCCTTTCGAAGATGCAATTGCGGGTATCGGACACGGCGATTGAAGTCTCCTTTCGTTGGAAAATCGCACCTCCCTATTGCAGGGTGCGACTGTATCGCACGCCAACAGATCCTCACCCTGTTCTCGTCAACACGCCGATGGGATACGGCACCATAACCTTGCAGGAGCCTCGGACGTTATATTTTGAATTCATCAATGATCCTGGAAATATCACTGTCTATACGGAAAGCTGGCGAGAACCCCAGACCACTGAACCTTCTCCGGATGAAGATTCCCGGGAGGCATTGCCCCAATAATTCTGGTGATGCTGCTCATCGCGTTACCTGGTGACGGATCATAGGCTTCGAACAGAACGCTGAGAGGAACTCTGAATTGAATTAGGATTCGAGAAGGACGGATCTATGTGCTGGCGAACAATCGACAGGAAGGGGAAATGCCATCCAGACTACTCGTGTCATGTACGTAACATTTCTCGGCATGGACAGTTCACGCCCTCCTCGCTGGACTGCAACCCCTGACGTCAGTATAGCTGGAAGGAAGAAGGCCTGACGATGCTTCCCCGGGTTTTGATCATCGATGATGATGAGGACACGCTTCAATTACTGACCGAGTTGATTGCGCGTGAAGGCTGCGAAATCAGCACGGCTCTCGATGCGGAATCTGCGCTATGGGAAATTGGCGTTGCGCGCCCTCATCTCCTCCTCATCGATATTCATCTGCCAGACATGAACGGTGTCGCCTTGTTACAAGAATTACGAGCGGCGGGGATTCAAGAACCCGTGGTTCTGCTGACGGCAGGGGGGTCAACAAGCTTGGCGCTGGAAGGCATGCAGGCCGGCGCATTTGATCTCCTCAACAAACCGTTTCTCATCAGTGATCTTCGCTTAGTGGTGCGCAGAGCGCTTTCCCTTCCGCGTGAACCGCCACCACCAATGTCTTCCCCATCTGATCCTTTCATCTCCGGCGCGGCATGATCGTGCATCCGTTTCCATCGCAGCGCGCTTGAGATGGAATGAGCATCTCCCTACTAATTAGTTTGGCATTTCATCTGAACCTATGACGGATTCGGCGTAGCACACAAGAATGCCCACAGTGCATGTAGGGGAGAATTGGGCTGCACGGCTGCCCACTCCTGTGTGCTTGAGTTGGCGAGCTGCGTCTGCCCACTTCCCATGTTTCCGGAAAATTGAGCGAGTTGAAGCCTGCGGCTTTGGAGTCGTGCACAGTGGAATTCTGTTTCCATCATCACTGATAAGTAGGGTTTGCCTCCCGTGAGTTGCGTCGTCTTAAAATCCAACAACTGCCAGACCGTTACGAATTCACCGGAACGACTGATCGTCTCCGGATTGGCGTAAATGGTCAGTCTCTCGCTGTCAGCACTGGCCACCTTGACCCAGTCAGCGAAGACGGGAGAGCTACTCAACCAGACAGCGCCGATCAGCATGAAAAGGATCCGGGGAAGGTGAAAAAGGAACAGTATTTCCTTCCTTGCCGTCATCATCGCGACCTGTGCTTCGCTATGGCTTTCAGGATCTCAAGCTCCAAGTGCTCAGCCACCGCCCCTTTCAGCACAAAGGCATCCGCGCCGGCCTTGCGCATCGCCGGCTCGGCAAGCGGGTCTTCATCTGCGGTCAGACCAATGACAATCATCTCGGGATACGCTTGTTTGACCATTCTGGTCGCCTCGACACCGCCGCACACTGGCATATGGACATCCATGAGAATGACATCAGGACGCTTCGTATGGGCCAACTCCCACGCCTCAAGGCCCTGATTCCCTTCTCCGACGACCTCAAAATCGGGATAGGTCTGAAGCACCTCAATTAGGGTTTTCCTCATTGGCGCGAAATTATCGACAACGAGCACTCGGATCATCGAGAACGCTTACCCAGTTTCCATTAGTTGGCTTCAGTGAGAAGTAGTGCAAAGGGAAGACCAGCAATGGGATCTATGAATATTCAGAGCGATCCATGTGTCCGGCGGTTTTTGGCAGAGTGCTAAGTTGTCTTCAATCGGACAATCTGTCTGTTGTATTAGTATTTAGTGAGATTGTTGATGTGTCCAGGGCATTTCGTAAGAGGGATCTCGTTATCCTTGTCCATCACTCACTCACCCTGGGTGGGTAATGTCGGCTCTTCCCGAGGTCATACTGGTGGACGATGATGACGACACATTGCCCCTGCTCACCGAGCTTATTTCCAACGAAGGATGTGAGATCACGACGGCCACCACCGCAGAGGCTGCGCTTCGCCACTTTGCGACACGGCACCCGCACGTGTTGACCGGAGATGTTCATCTGCCGGGAATGAATGGATGGGCGCTTCTGAAGAAGATACGAGCGGTGCAACCCGATGTGCCCATCATCCTATTGACTGCCGCGGGCCCTCGACTGCTCGAGGCAAGAGCAACAGGCACGGCCGTCAGCCCCTACCTCCTGATCCAATCGTGCCAGGTTCGGCTTAGCCACAGGACACGATGGCAGCTAAACCGATCCGCCCTGGGGCGCACTGAGCAACTGCAGTTTGACCAGGCGCTCTGCCTCAAGCCAATCGTCCACCTCGGTCAGTGCGCGACGGCTTTCATATAATTCATAGGCTTTTTGTGCGACACGCGCTCTGAATTCTTCGTGCGTGAATACTGAGCCTATTGAAGGACTCCCCTGCTCGGCTAAGTTGGCTTGAGCAGGAAGTGGGTAGTGCTTGGGCAATTTCTTGACTGGCTGTCCGGCCAATTTCTCGTCTTTTGAACTTGGTGACCTCACCACATTGGTCTTCCCAACCGCACGCTTGGCTGTCTCACTGTTCTTCGGCTTTTTCATTTGTAGTCCTTGTGTGTGATTATTTGTTGGCCATCCGGGCGTAACACATCCCCGTTTGGTAATATCGCTATTCATTGAGCACAGCTCAAGATTGTAACCCTTCGCTTTGAGATTCTTCTCGCCGTCCAGGCGATAGTAGGCAACGCCCTTTTTCCCGTCTGTCAGCACGATGGTGGCCTCGCAATATCGTGAACGATCGTAATAGTCTGGTGAGGGGGTATATTGATTGACTCTTACCGGAGCGACGGTAGTTCCGACTTCGTGAGGATTCTCGATCGAAAAGGCCTGCGGTATTTTGGCCATGTTCAAGTGGAGCGAGTACCACTCTTTGAGTTTATTCAACACAGACTTCTTGTCACATTCCGGCAACGGTCCCGCTATCGAGATGCCTGGGGTAGCCGCAACAGTCAGGAGGATCGCTCCTATGATTAGTCTCAATGCCATCATGGCTATTCTCTAGAAAAAGATCCCTCAACTGTTGCCGTTCGGAAGGACGATCCTGAAGAAACGAGAAATTGAAGTCAAGACAGTGGGAATGGATGCACACAAAGCCCATTGGTTGGAGGGTCACACCCCCTATCTATCTTCAATTTCGGCCAAAAAAACCGAGTTCAGCTATGTCGTAGTTGAAATCGACTCTGCTTCCGCTAGAAAGACATCAATTGATAAGTACCACTTCTTCCACCATAAAGAAAGTCCAGTGATCAGCACCACAATCGTAATTCCATCAAGAATCGCCCAGATGATTTTGAGCGGCATCCCGCCATAGTCACCGAAGTGTAGCGGTTGAGATACGACCAACGCGGTTAGATACCATGGCAGCGACCGTTGGTCCGTCAGTTTTGCGATCCGTGCATCGATGAGCAGTGGAGTCAGAATACGAGAAGTCAATGGAGTTTGGCCACGCATGAAAACCATATAGTGGTACGGAGTGGCGATGACCGTACCGGGAAACCCGACGAATCGAACGACCATGTTAGGCTCTGCCGCTTGGGCTGTATCCACAACAGAATCTACAGATGCGAACGACGTTGGAGCGGGCTTACCGGTCCAGGGTGCAAGCATTCCTGCAAGTTCTGTTTGTTGCCAATAGGCCAGGAGCGGACGCTCTAACGTGTTGATCACGCCGGTTGCGCCGACTACGAGAACCCACAGCACGGTCGCGATACCGAACAGATTATGAAGATCGAGCCAGACCAATCGTGAACGTCTCTCCTGCCGAATCCCGCCAAACGGCAGTTTACGCATAAACGGTCCATAGATGATGATGCCGGAGAGGACCGAAGCGAGGAAGACTACGCCCATTGTGCCGAGCAACAACGTGCCCGCGAGACCGGCAAAGAGCTCGACATGAAGCTTGAAGAATAAATTGGTGAGGCCCTCATTGGCAGGGGGTGCATGAAGAAACGCCCCTGTACGCGCATCGTACATGTAAATCCCGGTGGTATCGACTGAGGCTGGTGTGGCTGCCAGCGAGACAAACCAGGCCGGATGCTCGTCATCCAAGGTCAGGAATTGAACTGCATCATCGGGCCGCCGGGCGTGCGCATCATCAACTAGAGTCTGTAGAGTCACACGTGTTGCGTCCATTATCTGCTCGGGCGGCACCACGGCTTCCCCCAGCCACGCGGCAAGTTCATCACGAAAGATCAGTGGTAGCCCAGTGAGACAGAGAATGAACAGAAAGACGGTGCTGATGAGACTGGTCCATTTGTGGACAAAGTACCAGTTTTTCATAACAAAGCGGACATCACTGGTTCGTGCTCCCCCAATCCTAAAAGAATTCCAACTTCAAGGAGCCCAGTACGCTTAGCGGAGCACCAGGAAATGCAGACGCGCCGCGAGATTGCTGGCCTCCATAAAAATACTCTTGATTAAGGAGATTCAAAAAGTTCAGTTGAGCCACGAGATTGGTATGAGGGAAGACCTCTTGTTTGCGGTAATACAACGCGGCATCCGTACGCACATAGCCAGGAAGATAAAACGAGTTGGTGACATCTCCCGCTCGTTGGCCAACCGCAAAGAAGCCTATCCCGGCCCCAACTCCCTGCAATAGCCCACTCTGAATGTCGTACGTGGTCCAAAAGCTTCCCGTATTCCTGGCCACGAGCGGCAATCGATTTCCGACGGCGATCGTCGTATCCTCAGTAATCCGCGCATCCGTATAGGCATAGGTGGCAATGACTTTCCATCCCGGCACTAATTGCGCCGCGATGTCGAATTCTACACCCTGGCTTCGCTGTCCCCCCGTCTGAACGAGGAGGAACGGATTTGAAGGATCGACGACCGGCACATCTTGCTTATTGATGCGGTACACGGCGAGCGTCGAAGTTAAACGATCAGGTAGGATCACCGTTTTAATCCCGGCCTCGTACTGAGTCGCGGTCGTGGGTTTAAAGACGTTGGAGACGGCGGAAAAGGGACTAAAGGTCGGTTGAAACGAGCGCGTGACATTGGCATACAACGAAATCGGCGCAATCGGTTGATAGGCCACACCGATGCGTGGGCTAAAGCCAAAGTTCTCTGCTTTGGTGACATCGGTTCCCACGGTGCTGTTCTGATAGAAATAATCTCCTCGCGCACCGACCAAAACTTGAAAGTTATCCAGGATGGAAACCTGATCTTGAATGTAAACCCCCGCGGCATTCGCGAACATTCTCGAGTTCGGGAGGAAAAACGGATCATTCGGCTCAGGCGACTGATTGTAGATGGGATTGAAGATATCGAGAGAGTTAATTGGCGCGAAGCCGAATCCGAGGGACGCTGACTGCCGACCGAGTTCGACACCGCCCAAGAGTTCGTGCTTGATGGAGCCGATGATCACCTTACCGATGACGTCGTTTCGCCAGTAATAGCTTGAGACATCGGGTGTGAGCGCAAAGTAGGAGCGAGCCAGTGTTTGATTGTCGGCTAACAGCCCGTCTGAAAACGCGAAATTCCCGTGAATACTACTCTCGTCTGCTCGGAATTGGCTCTCAATGCGCCAATTGTCGTTAAATCGATGGGCCAGCAAGAGGCTGACCCTCCCCTCCTTGGTCTTTGACAGGTTATAGGACTCTCCGAGGAACCGACTGCGCGGTAATGGTGCGATCCCCTCGCCGAGTGCAGGCAGGCCAGCGTCGAACGTTGATCGATCATGGATATATTCGCCTTCGAGCGTGATTGTCGTATTGTTGCTCGCCTTCCACTGGAATACCGGAGCGATGAAATATCGCTGACCTTCCACGAAATCGCGATAGCTCTCTCTATTCTCGTAGGCACCATTGATGCGAAAGAGCAGTGTCTTGCTCTCATTCATTGGTCCGGTCACATCGACCATCGTGCGATAGTAATTGAAGCTGCCGATGATTTGGTCAATGGAGGCATACCGGTCAGCCTGTGGCTGCTTCGTCATGATGTTGATAATGCCGCCGGGTTCGCTTCTGCCATAGAGCACAGATGCTGGCCCTTTCAGAACTTCCAGACGTTGAACGTTGGCGATATCGCGGAAGGTCAGTACCTGGTTCGTGTCTTCATTGCGGAGGTTGTTCTTGAAAAAGGCACAGGGGAAGCCGCGACAAAACATCTTATCGTTGTTGGCTTCTCCTTCATTCGATTGAGCAATGGCGATGCCGCTCACGTTGCGGAGCACTTGGTCCATTCGAATGGCACGTTGATCCTGAATTACTTTCTGCGTCACGACGCCAACTGACTGAGGGATCTGAATGAATGGAGTATCGGTCCTCGTGGCTGTGCTGGATTCTTCCGCCACGTACGACCTGGTGTCGTCGTCTCGGCTCACAGTATCCTTCACCACGACCTCTGGAACCTTGACTGGCTTCTGAGCATTTTGGCCAGTGGTCCCATTCTCTACTGCTGCTCCGGTCGCTGCTCCAGCGGCTCCTCCCCCAATCACACCAGGCGCAACGACACCGGTGTTCCCATCAGACTTAACGATCATCACCGTTCGGGGATTTGTGAATTTATACGTTAAACCTGTATGCGCCAGGAGGAGTTCCAGGGCATCCTTCGTCGCATGAGTGCCTGATACCCCCTGTGTCTCTACCCCTTCTGTCAACTTCGAATCGACTAGCATTTCTAATTGCGTCACTTCTGAAAATTGCAAAAGGGCTGAGGAGAGGGATTGCGGAGGGATGTTGAATGATCGTTCCGCTTGCGCAGATGCTAAAGATTCACGAGGTTGGGCGAGTGAATGGGGCGGGACAACCGCCACAACTGCAATGGTTGCGGTTAAGCATGCAACAAGTAACGAGCATTGAATAGCCCATGGCATTCCAGTGGGTCCGCCCATCCTTTTTCCCTCCCAATGAGAGTTCTTCTCAATCTCAATTACACAACGCAGAAAAAGAGGGAGACACCCACTCAGAGGGAAAATATATTTTGCCGATCGAATAGGGCTACGGACTAAGGTGGGGAGAACAAAAGAACGAGCCGATCAGTGATGCGTATAAGTTTCACATGAAGACCTGATTCAATCGTGTTCAATGCCTCATCTATGCGAGTCGTGTCAAATACACCCGTAATAGTCTCCTCGGAAAGCTTGTTATCCATTGGAATGATGAAACCCTGACGATACCTGCTCATTTCGGCAAGCACTTCGGTGAGCGGTTGATGCTCAAAGATCAAACGGTGACGTCTCCATGCGAGGTCTCGCTGCTCATTGTAGGGTTCAACCGCGCTAATCTTTCCATCATCCCCCATTCGCACGCGGTTGCCTTGAGAAAGCTCTCGTGAATTGCTCTGTCCTGCCGAGGTGACTTGTACGGAATGCTCCGAGACGGATATCGTCGTCTGGTGAGCATCGACCCGCACATTAAATGCCGTCCCCAGCGCTTGAATTGTGCCCTGGCCAACAATCACTTGGAATGGTCTCTGTGGATCAGGTGCTACCGCAAAGAATGCTTCCCCGGCAAGAAGAGTGATTTGACGCTTTTCAGGTGTCAATGCGATTTTGATAGCACTGTTCGTATTGAGTTCTACCGTTGAGCCGTCGGTCAAGGAGACGGCGCGGGTTTCTCCTGTGCGGGAAGCGTAATCGGCTCCCCAGTGCAGCGCGTCAGACAAATACCAGGCTCCCAATATCAATCCGCAAACCGCTGCCACCATGGCTAGGCCGGTTGGCCATCGCGACGACAGGTTTCTGTGATGTTTGAGTGCAATCAGTTGCTGAAGTTGTCGATGGTTAAGGCGGTCCATCGAACTGGTGAAGGCCTCAACCTCCCGAAGCGATTGCCTATTTTGAGCGGAGTGCTCCGTCCAGTCCTGCATGTCTCGCTGGTCTTTTGGCCCAAACGAACTGCCGTGAGACTGAATATGCCACTTAATGGCTTCTGCCGTTGATTTCTGGAGCATCGCTTTATCTGAGGACTTTGGCATGGTCGTGAGTCTCAATGGTTCGTCATCTATGGATTAGACCTAGTGTGGCGTCCCACAAATTTCGTTCATAACCCGTTCGCCTTGAACCCGTCGAAGCGCATGCAGTTTCAATGACTTCCGTTCATGATTCAACAAGCTCACCACAAAGGAATTTCTGGGACAGCACACTAGCAGGATGTTGAAAAAGTCCTCCGGCTGCGTTCTCGCATCGTTCAGAGGCTCAGCGTACGGCAGAGAGTACGATTCGCCTCTTCGCTCGCTGCGGCCTTGCCGGAAGGCCTTTTTGAACACCCTGTGAGCTCTTCCGACCCGATCAGCGATCATGCCAGCTCTGTGTTTTCTGGGGTCCAAAACAGTTTTTCAACAGCCTGCTGGGCGATTCCCTTTCCATCCATCTCACATCCTTCAGATATCACCGCCAGCCTTATCAACTCGATCCTTGCAAAACGCTATTGCCTTGATCATTTGCTTCATCACGGTACTTTCCGAAACGCCCAGTTCCACCGCAATCTCACTGTACGTTTTATGTTCGAACTTATTCATGATGAAGACGGCACGCCGCTTTGGCGGAAGATCAGCAACGGCAGCTAATAACGCCTCGTATTGCTGCCTGCTGAAAATCTCAGTTTCGGCAGACGGTGCGTCATCCGGAATGTCGATCGTCAGACCGTTTTCGACTAGATGGGCGGCTTCTTTTGAGGAGCGGCGATAATGGTCTGTGACAAGGTTGGCAGCGATCCGGAAGAGGAGCGCACGCGGGTTCTCGACTGTTCGCTTTGGATCCAGCTTGACGATTCGCAGCCAGGTCTCTTGGAATACATCTGCTGCCGTCGCTGCACAGCCAATCTTTCTTAACAGGAAGCGCTCTAAGTCTTGGGAGTGGGGCTGAAAAAGTTGCAGGAAATCGCTAGGTGCCACTGCAAGAGTCCTATGAATGCCGCAGTTTGGCCGGGACTATGGCATGGAGATCGTGACCCTAGCAATAGCCGCCCGCCAGATACCTCGCACGATCTATAAACTTCAGTCCATTAGGGGCAGGAAGGCGCCCCGCACGATGGGGATGCTCGACAGCGGCGTTGGCGCACCAAACCCTTGCGAGATTGATTGGACTTTCACGTACCACGGCATCTCACGCTTTCAACACTCCTGGTCTGTCATTCAATGAGAGCCGATGAAATTAGGACGCGCGCGGTGAGCGGAACTCTTATTACGATGGCATATGCAGCGACATATCGAAAATATTGGGAATACGTTCTTCGTAGACGTGTCGGTCTCGTCCCTCGATGAGCCTCGGTTCAAGCGGGAGCTGAAGGCACGGCTTGCGAATATGAGAGGGCTCCTGGAACGGCACATCTCCTCAGCCCGCCGCCTACTCAGAGTCCTTCTTGACCAGCCGCTACGGTTCGAAACTGCACAGGTTGGAGACAAGAGGAAGTACCGGATCGTAGGGACCGGCAGCTACCTACCGCTTCTCGAAAATGGTGGTGAATCTTTGCTCCCCAGTGCGTGGTGTCCCCAACGGGATTCGAACCCGTGTTGCCGGCTTGAAAGGCCGGCGTCCTAGGCCAGGCTAGACGATGGGGACGAGAGGAGGCTAGTGCAGATCGCTTTGAGACTTACCACATTTCTCACTCTGGTGTCACTAGACGGCGGCGGCCAGTCGCGTTTTGAGCTCACATGGAGTAGGATACGGCCCTTCCCACGCAGAAGGAGAGGAGCTATGGGGGCAACGGTAAGCTCTATATGGACCGGGTCCGGGTCGTGGCGTCTGCTCCTATTGTTCTGCGGCACTCTATCCTTCACTTCTTGCGCACATGACACGTATCAAGATCGTACCGATCTTGTGAAAGATCATTCCGAAGCGTTTTACACCTATCTCAAGGCCAACCGGGTTGAGGCCGCCATTCGCGAGAATGAACAGATTGAAGCGATGGCGAGCCAGATGGGAGAGACGGTCAAGAAGCGCGCTGCGCAGCGGAACTCCAACGAAGCCACCCGGGAATTTGCGATGATGAAAACGGCTAACGAAGCCGCAGCGTCAAACTGGCTGGCGCTCGGACAGTATTTCGCAATCAAGAAGCAGTATCCGCAAGCACGCGCGACATATCAACGAGTGATCGACACCTACACCAATCCCACCGATCAGCAGGTCCGTGAACAGGCGGCACGCGCCCTCAAGGACCTCGAGATCCTTGAGCCAACCCCCGCGTCGACAAATCCGTGAACAACCGTTCCATCGGCGCTCGGGTGATTTCGCTTCCTCTTTGTGTCTCTGTCTTCTTGTGTCTTGGATGCGTACATTACATTCATGTCTCCCCAAGTCCTTCCGTGCAGGCTGTGCAAACGATTCCGTCCTCCGTCCGGATTCAAATCCCGTTTCTCGCCATCGAAGGTGCCGACCACATGCCGGGCATTCCCGCCTTCGAATGGCCGAAGAAGGACCTGCATGCGGCGATCATCGACTACGTCGAAAAGCGCCGCACGTTTGTGTCGGTGGGGAACGATGGAGCACTCACGCTTTCCATCAAGTCATGGCTCATGATGAGGTCAAGGACTGAATATCGATACACGGTTCGATTGGAATCGGATCTCGGTCCCACAGGCAAACCGCCGATTACGTCGTATGTTGCGGAAGCCGAGGAAAAGGGATCGATCGTCCGATGGGTCACGGCCTCTGATCGGAATCCGATCGAACGGGCCGTGCAGGCGACGCTGGACGATCTTCTGGCACAAATCGAAGCTGATGCCGAATTATTCCGGTAGGATCGTTCTGAGCAATACGTTCGAGCGTGACGGCTATCGACCCCGGCGTGAACGGCAAAACCAGAGCCCGGCCATGGCTCCGACCGCCATACCCGCGATGAAGAGACTTCCGGCCAGCCAGGGAAAGACCGGTTCCCAATCGCGTCTGGCACGACTTCGGAGTTCCCGATTGAGATTGGGGACGTGAGACTCGCCCCCAAGCCATTCGTCTTGAGGATGTTTGCGCGGGAACTGGGGCAACATCGTCATCGCTGGACGTACCTTCGATGTTTGTTCAGCCATCATACTACATCACACTCAGATTACTTTAGGAAAGGTGTGTACCTGAATTATCCGATGGCCGATCGTCCGCCTGTGAAAACGAGCCAGGCATCCCTCGCCTGCTCTCTCGCCGCCGGTTCGAACTCCCGGCAATCCAATCGCAGGGCAGGATCTCCAAATGGAGCGTTGACATACTCACAATGATGAGGTTGATCGGCGTCCTCATAGCGGTGTGGCTGGAAAAAACGGCAGGAGACACACATCCTCGCGACGGATATTTCGCCTCGTTCCTGCAACGTTCGGATGACTTTGACGAGCGTTTTGAGAAGCATGCTCTGTTCCGCCTGCTCCAGCATGCTGATCGCCGACACGAGATGATCGGGCTTCTCAGCGGTCGCGCCGCAAGCTTTTAAACCACGCGCTGTGAGTTCCACGGTAACGACACGACCATCTCTCGCCGTTCGGCGACGGCGCACCAGACGTTTCCGTTCCAAGGTCGCGACCGCCTCGGAGGCTGTCGGCATTCTGACCACTAGTTCATTTGCAATCACCGACACCTGGGCCATTTGACCCTGTTTTGATCGTAAAAGTGACAGTATTTGCCGTTGTAACGGCCCTAGTCCGGCCCGCCCTTCACGTCTCCAACTCCGGCTCTTCATGGCCAGGCTGAGTTTCTCGAAACCCGACGCAAGTTGCTCAACTGCTGTGGCAATTTCCTTGTCTCGCGCATCGCCCGATGACCGCGTGGGCTGTCCAATGACCCGCAAATCCGACATGGGGTCCTCCAGAAAAAATACAGGTATTTGCAGTGTAGTGCGGGTTCGAAGGCTACGTCAAGTTTTGGCAACGGAAAGAGAGGGAAAATATGGAACCAACACGAGGGATCTTGCAAGCTGATCGGAAGTATTGTGCGGGACTCTCAAATACCAGAACGAACCGTCACTGCTCTCTCGTTCTAATCGGAGGCTCCATCAGGAGACGCATCCTGTTCTTCTGAAAATCTGGACCATCCTGATCGGTCAGTGGCCCGCACAACCAGCGAATGGTACCCGTTATGCGGGATAACCCACTGATATGCCGGAAGATCCATGAGTCTCTGGCAAACGGCGGAAAGAATGTGGAGACCACCTGGTCACTCGCATCCCACCCGGTGGCCCTCTTGGATGATGCCTTCCTTATCGGCGATGAAATGGAGCTGGCAATTGAGATTCCCGCCGTAGAGAGGAAGGATATCGTAGTAATCCGCCTGTCCGGGCATGCGATCGATACCAAAATCCCAGACCATTTCGGTCCGTCCATCTTCTAATTCGTGGGGGTGAAGGTTGGGAGGACCCAGCTCGATATAGAGATCCGGCGTCTTGCCGCCGATCCACCGTTTGATGACATCATCCCAGGTCTGATACGGACCCGCGACATCACGCTTGGATGTATCGGCCGCGCACCCGGCCATCGTCACGAACAGACAGCAGCCCATCACGGTCACGGCCATCCTTGTCAACTTGCCCATAGCTCTCCCTTCAGACGATTTGCGTCGAGCATCCGGCAGCTGTGGCTCGTCCGCGAGTGGATCACATCGATCGATGACGCGTACGTATTGCGTCGCAACCATTCACCGGCTCGAAGAGGATGAGGCCGTCAGATCCACTCCCGCCAGGTCGCGGTCAAAATCCATCAGCACCTGGCGAACGGCCTGCGTCAGTCCGTCCGCCAATGCCTCCGGAGATGCCGCAGGCATCGGAACCTCTTTGCGATAAATGCGCCGAAATACGATGCCCCGGTCATGGAGGCCATCAAGGAGATGCAGTTCAATCCCGAACACCGCTTTCGGTGAACCCCCGATGCGGTAGTCACCATAAAACTCCACCACGCTCCCGTCCAGCAGATGCGTTGGTTCAACATGATTGGACCCGACAAGCACATAGTGGAACCGCCCGCTCGCGGAGAGCCAGTCATGGAACTGCTCCGTCAGTAATGCGCCCGGAGGGACGAACCATTCGTCGTAGAAATCATTTTCGTATTGGAGTTCCGACACGCGATACACCATCGCTCTGCCGGCGAACAGCGGCGATATACGAAATTTCCCGATTTTGAGCACGACTCCGGTGTCCGCTCCGACGCCGCGCGCTTCCGAAGTGACCTGCAAGACGAACGACTTCTTCTCCACGTAGGTCTTGCTGAGATTCACGCACGCGCCCAGCGTGATACAGAGGAGAAGACACACACCGGCCGCATGGCGTCGGATGGTCATCGCTTCACCGAATGGGTCTTGGGCGGGGCTTCGCCGAACAACACTTGCGAAGGATATTGCTCGACGCTTTTCGTCAGATATTTCAATTCATCAGAGACCGACCGTAAACTGTCGAGGAGGTCATCGACGGATTCACCTTTCGACATGATGAAACTGTCCACCCCGCGCATGCTCTTTCTGAGACGAACCATCACGTCCGGCAGCTGCGCCATGGCTTGCCGGACGTCTTTGGTCGTATGGCTAAGATCTGCGGACGCCTTCCGGAAATCCTGCATGGCCGCTGCGGAGTCCGTGAGCGCTTGCCTGAGGTGGGGATTGTCGAGCACGTGGCGAGTCTCCTGCACCGCTCCACGCAATTCTCCAATTAAGTGCTTCGCCTCCGTAATGATCTGGTCGGACTCGATATGCTTGACCAATTGCGTCACGGACGTGATCATGACATCCAGGTCCGATACAATTTTATCAAGCTCGATCTTCTCGAACTGTCTTGTGATCGAACGGAGGTCGGCACCCAGCTCCGAGATCGTGCTGGGAGCCGAGGGAATATACGGAGTGTTCGGCTTCCAGGCAAGTGTCATCGGGGGGTAGCGTTCGGGATCGAGAAATTCCGATTCGATGTACAGCACCCCGGTGATCCCTTGCGATCCCAATCGGAAGCGGAATCCCGCATCCACCGCCATCGCCATCAGTTTGTCCTCTTCGATCTCCGGAAAATACGCCGCGATGCTGGGGCGGATCGACATCCGCACGATCACGAGGCCCTTGGTCGGAAACATCCCCCCGGACATATCGAGAGGAATTCGATATTCCTCCCTCGCCAGCTTGATCGCCTCCACACGTCCGACATGCACGCCCCGCAGCCGCACCGGGGCGCCGACTTCGAGCCCCTGGACGGATTCGGAGAAATAGGTCTCGACCAGAATCTTTTTCTCAAACCACTTGCCGGCGCCGAGGATGATCACGGCGGCAAGTGCCAGACTCATCGCACCGGTGACGAATAATCCGATTTTGAAGAAATGAGCTTTTTGTTTCATCGAGAGAACGCGCGGTACGCCTCCTGATCGTCCGTCATCTCGACCGGCTCACGCCGCCGGCGTGGCGGCACGGTTGAAGAATTGTCGGACCCTGGGGTCTGGCGAGTGAGCCCGCAACTCCGCCGGTTTCCCCTCCGCAATGATGCTCTTCGTGCGACCGTCCAGCATGATCACGCGGTCGGCGATCGCATCGATGCTCGGCAGTTCATGTGTCACGACGACGAACGTCACCTTTAGATGTTTGGCCAAGGTCAAAATGAGCTGATCCAGCTCGGCCGCCGTAATGGGGTCCAGGCCCGCGGACGGCTCGTCCAGAAAGAGGATGCGCGGATCAAGTGCCATGGCTCTGGCAATCGCCGCGCGCTTTTTCATTCCGCCGCTGATCTCGTCCGGCAATTTGTGGGCGGCAGGGCCCAACCCGACCAGGTTCAGTTTCATCAAGGCGATGGTTTCGATGGCCTCGTCGGGCAAGTCGGTATACTCTTCGAGCGGCAACCGCACGTTCTCGACCAGAGTCATCGATCCGAATAGCGCTCCATGCTGGTACATCACACCGAACTTTCCCAGAATCTTCAATCGCTTCGATCCCTCGGCCGCTGCGAGATCTTCGCCCTCAATGAAAATCGAACCGGCAGCGGGCCTGTATAAACCGATCATATGTTTGAGGAGCGTGCTCTTCCCGGACCCGGACCCGCCCAGAATGACGAAAATTTCTCCCGCGTTGACCGTGAACGTCAAGTTTTTCAAGATGACGGTGTCCTGGTACGCCGCCGTGAAGTTCTCGACCTGAATGATCGGTGTCAATTCGTCACGATCGGTCATGATCGACCTAGAGATCCAGATAATAAAATACGACTGCGAACACGCCATCCACGATCGTGATCAACACCAGCCCGCTTACAACCGCGCTGGTGGTGGACTCTCCGACGGCGCTGGCTCCGCTCCTCGTCTGCAGGCCCCGCAGACACCCTACGGCTGCCACGACAATGCCGAAGACGAATGCTTTGCACAGGCCGCCCACCATATCGCCGATGGTCACGGCGGACGTCACCTGAATGACATAGGTCACGAGAGGAAACCCCAGCGACCGCATGACGACCGCTCCGCCAACCAATCCAAGGAATGCCGCCCACACTGCGAGCAGGGGCGTCATGGCCACGGCGGCAATGACGCGAGGCACCACCAGAAACCCCACCGGCTCCAACCCCATCGTCGTCAGGGCATCGATTTCCTCGCTGACCTTCATGGTTCCCAACTCCGCCGCGAAGGCGGATCCGGAGCGGCCGGCCAGAATGATGGCGGTCAGCAGCGGCCCGAGTTCACGGAGCATCGAAAGCCCGATCAAATTCGCCACATAGATATCTGCTCCGAACTGACGCATGGGGATTGCGGCCTGAAACGCCATGATCAACCCGAGAAGAAAACCCAGCAGGGCTACGATCGGCAAGGCGTTCACCCCCACGAGTTCCGCAGTCCAGAATGCATCGCTCCAGCGGACCAAACCCGGATGCCGGCATGCCCTTCCCATCGCCACGCATAACTCTCCGACAAAGGCGATAAGCGCCATCGTGTCCTGTGCAAGCGTCACAGTTGCACGCCCGATCTGTTCGAATATCGATTCGACCGGCGAGGGAGGATCCGGACGTTCCTCTCCCTTGGGTCCGTACAAATCGATCAGCGCGCGGCACCCGGCATCGAGGGAGCGGATTTCGAAAGTTCCCTTTCTCAGTTGCTGCCGACGCCGCAGCTCCAACAGGAGAGCCGCCCCGGCTCCGTCACAATAGGTCAGCCCACGTGCGTCGATGATCAACTTGGAGGGATTGGAAGCGGTCAGCCGTTCGAGTGCAGTCCGCCAGGCCTGCCCTGTAGTCCTGGCATCGAGCGGCCCTGTAATGGAAAATACGAGATCGTCATGCGAAGAGGCGTGCGTCCTGAGGACGCCTTGTGCCGTCTCTACAGATCTCATCGGAAGGCTGGTCCCCGGGGGTCCCGTGGGGGTCGATTGTACGAGAGAAATCTCCTGAGATTCAACAGCCTTAGGACGGGCAGGCCTGCTCTCGCTGCTGCAATGACAAGCAGATCAGCTAGATACCTGCATACCATTCATAACCTTGATCTTCCCAATAGCCTCCTTTTCCTCCTCCGATGGGTTCAAACGTATCGACCACCACGATCTTGGCAACATACTTCGCGTGCTTGTATCCGAGCTGACGCTCGACCCGGAGTCGCAACGGAGCGCCGTGTGCCACGTCGAGGGACCGTCCATTCAGGTCATATGCCAAGATCGTCTGAGGGTGAAAGCAATCCGCCAGGGCCATGCTTTCATAGTAGGAAATCCCTTGGTCATCGATGTCGGCACAATGAAACATCACATACCGTGCGTTGGAGCGCGGTCCCGCCGACCGCAGCAGGTCGCCCAACGGCACGCCGGTCCATTTGCCGATCGCGCTCCAGCCTTCGACGCAATCATGCCGGGTGATTTGAGTGCGCGCCGGCATCGCCTTTAGTGCGACCAGCGACCATGCGTGAGGGCGATCGACCAAGCCGCCGATCTCCACCGTCCATTTAGAAAAATTCTGTCTCATATGTCCGGCATATTCGGCTGTCCCCGGGTCCGTGTTCCCATTGGCTGGAAATACGCTGGAGATGTCCGCCTCTGTATATTCCTTGGCCAAGGCATCCGCCGGCGTGATGATTCCCTGCACCAGACCGGTCAAGTGTTCCGTGGCATGCATGATCTTGGGAAACCAGTCGCTCGCGGTGAGATTGTCGCACCCTGAAACGGCGAGCGCTCCCGCCGCCCCCGCAGCGCCTTTCAAGAATTCCCTGCGCTTGATTGGCCGCTCAGACTTCATGTCGCGCTCCTTGTTCGGTCTTGATCATGAACCAGCCGGTGATCATCGATCGAACATTGTTGAAAAATCCCGAGATGATAACCTGCGTGATATGCACGAGGATGAATCCCACGAAGCTGAAACAGGCCAAGAAATGAATCGTGCGAGCAGCTTGCCTCCCGCCGAACATCGTAAGCAGCCAGGGGAAGGCCGCATCGACGGTGGGCGACATGGTGAGGCCGGTCAACACGATCAACGGAGCCAACAGGAATATGACTGCCACGTAGGCGATTTTCTGCAAAACATTGTAGTGTTTGGCCTCTTCTACCCTGGGGTGTCTCAAGACCAGATGATCTTTGAGCGCTTGTCCGATTGTGCGAAGATCTCGACCGGTGGGAAGCAGATCCCGCGTGAAGTGCCTGCCGATGATGGCATACGCTGTGAAGATCAACCCATTGATCACGAACACCCATGCGAACAGCAGATGCCATTGCCGTCCCATTGCCAGCCATCTGGGCCCTGGAAGGGTCGCCCAGGCGGGAAACGCCCGGCCGCTATGATCCGAGTATCCGAGCACCCCGGTCGTATCGAATTGGAACCCCAAAACGGTCGTGATGCCCCGTACCTCGCCGTTGTTTCCCCGTACCGGGAGAATCGATAACAACGGACGTTCTCGATCCGATCGATCACCCCAGTAGAGAGCCGGATGCGCGTTGAAGATTTGCAGCCCGCTCATGATCAGAATGGAAAGGCAAACGACATTGAGCCAATGGCCGATCCGTACCGGAAGCGCGTGACGATAGACTTGCAGCTGGGCAGAGGTTCTCATGGAGGAAGACTGTCCCGCATGATCAAGATGTTCACTCGAACCGCGGTCAGCGGGCTTTGCAGATCTTGGCGGATTCATGTTGACCTCATGTATAAGCGTGCGGAGGTATGTCGTACTCCAGCCGCATATCTTACAGAGGGGAACCCCTTCGCTGAAGCCCTGTACATAAAGGAAAGGAGGGATCTGCTTTCAGCACGCAGGAGCGACCGATGGGCTGTCGAAGGAAAAGAGAGAGACGAAGCGGTATGAGAGCCCAAACCGGCTATGGCTGGCCTTGGCCAGGAGAACCAGAACCGGGTGACGGGGATGGAGATGGCACTGGATGCGGAACGGGAGCAGGATTCGGCACAGGGTTTGGAGCCGGCGTAGGTGACGTTGGTCCCGGGCCTGATGGTTTGGGCGTCGGATCCGTCGGGCCAGGGCCTTGAGCGATTATCCCTTGCGGCATGGCGGCCATGACTCCAACGCATATGACCAGCGTGAGCAGTCCGATATACATCGGTCCCCGCCACAGGTAATCAGCCTCACGACGCAATGAAGAAATGGCCTTACAAGCTTTTACATTACCCGAATGCACTCGATCCTCCGTGTCGCGCCAATAGGTCACGGATAACGACCGCGTTATGGTCTGCCCTATTATCTGCGGTGACTGTAATGAGAATTTTCCCCTCGTTCACTGCCTGGTCGTATTGCCGTGCAGTAGATTCCGGCATGTTGATGCTGACGAGGCTCCCGACCAATCCGCCCGTGGCCGCCCCTACACCGGCTCCAGTTACGACTGATGCACCGGTTAAGCCTAGCGCGGAGGCAAGCATGCCACCGGCTACCAATGGCGTAAGCCCAGGGATAACGATCAGGCCGGTTGCTGTCAACAAACCAGCCAGGCCACCTACCATAGCACCAGCCATGGCACCACGTGCTGCATCCTCCTCGGGGGACGGTGGAGTGGCTACCTGGTCCAAGGACTCCGTATGCCTCATAGCGAGACCGATTCGGTTTTCAGGAACGCCATTTTCTTTCAATTCTTTGACAGCTTCCGACGCTGACGTGAAGTCGGGCATGAGTGCGGCGATGACAGACGGCTGAGTTTCCGTTGGCTTGGTGATTGGTGAGAATGGTCGCGTACTCGCCATAAACATAAAAATCTCCTACTCAAATCTGTGGCAAAAAATATAATTCTGGGAATGAATCGTATGATAGATAACTCTTTTAACTCACTGGCTTGGAGAATAGGTCTAATATGCTCTGCTGGTCAGAAAGGAGGACAGAACATACGTACTCGCCAAAGAAATGTGCAAAAATCGCACCTTCATGTATTGCAAAAAACCACTTATAGATCAGTCACATGGTAAATTTTATTTCGAATGATTAGAGACAATATGTCGCCTAGCAGACAAATCGTCCCTCATTTTTTCCCCTTACGTATTCGGACTATTCGACCTGCTATTGGCTAACCGGATCGATTCCTCTCTCAGGCTCTTCCGCCGGCGGCTCTTTTGTCGGCGGATCCCTTCTTGGGGTGCATCCTCATCAGGCTCTCTTCTTTTGCCAAAATGGGATCAGGATCCGTGACCGGGAGGGTTTCTTGTTGTACCGCTGACCAAGTTGAGTTTCCACCCCACCCATCTCCCCTTGCTCCCCTTGAATACTTGCCCAGACCTTTGGCACCTCGTTCACCATCTTCCTTCGCTGCATGCAATGGTCCCACCAGCAGACAAATGACCAGGAGAGAGAAAATGTCTCTAAATAGCAAGTTGTCCGCTCACTCTGTGCCCAGTCACAAGCATCATGAGCGACCTCGTCACGTTCAGCCGCATATGTTCACGAAAAACCACGATCGAGTCCCAACGGCTCATCTCTTGCTTCAGTACCGTTGATAGAGCGCTTACGGCATTGATCACATGAAAGGAGTTGTCATGAAAGAAGTCTTTCGCATGGGCATGATGAAAATGATGAGATCCACGACCGCGCCGGCTGCTGCGGCTTTGGCCTTCTGGACGGGCTCTCTGTTGATGGTATCAATCGCGATGGCAAGTGACGTAATTGAGAAACAGGAAGTCGGAGCGCTTCTTTCGGAGCAGCGCCCCGTCTTAGGGACAGTCCAGGCGGTTACCGCAGATCAAATAAAAATAGACATCGGGGAAGTACAACCGCGTTTTGTTCCCCTCAAGCAGGCGCAGGAAAAGAGTTCCGCTCCAATTGCTGTAGGAGATCGCGTGATCATCGTGTTGAATGAGCAGAACCTGGTCGTCGATTTCCACTCGGCAGACACAGGAACGAGTCAGCATGAAATCGTGAAAGGGGCGATCGCCCAAGCGCTGGCGGTGGGTCAAGAAACCGCGGTGATCACATCAGACGGAACAGAAACTTCGTTTCCGATCCGTTCCCAAGTCCGCAGTAAACTGGCAGCGATTCCGGTCGGCATATCGGCCATATTTCTGATTGACGAAACCGGACAGATTGCGGATGCCACCTTCACCGACGTCCAGGCGGCGAAACAAGCGCACCATCAGCCTGAGCGGAAATCACCGATCAAGGCGCCGCACAATCAGGTAGATGGAATGATCGTCGACCCGCTGCATGCCAACCGGATTACCATTCAGACACCGTCGGGATCAAAAAACTCTTATGAGGTTCGCGACAACCTGCATCAGAAATTTGCCGCACTTCAGAAAGGAGACAACGTGATCCTGTTGATCGACACGGAAAACAAGGTCATCGATATGGCGAAACCGCGTTCCCGTTAGCGTTTCTACGGCCCACAGCGCGCCTTCACTGGGCGCCTGTGGGTCTAAGCATCACAGACATCCGCATCTCCCATACGTTATGTGGATCAACCGTGACGAGACCGTCCTTCCAATGCGTTGGCCAACGCGTCGGATCGATATTTGATACTAGCAGGATGTTGAAAAAGTCGCTCATGTCACCCGCCCGCCCGGACGTGCCAAGACACGTCTTCACCAGGCTTTGTTCTCGCGGGACACTGCCGTCTCACTATCTCGGCGGCGTTCACAGGCGTGCCGTGCCTTATTCGGCACGGCGTGAACCTCAGAGGCTCAGCATACGGCCCCGGGCAAGAGCGGCTTTGGCCGCTCAGGGCGGCGGGTGAGACCTGGGAAAACGACTGCCCCGCAGTCGGTGGGCGGGCGGGTGCAAAAGGCTACGCTTCGCCTCAAGACACTGGGCGCTCACCGACTCGCGCGCCCATCCGCAACCGTGGCGCTCATTATTCTTCGCGCCGCGGACCTCGCTGCGGCCTTGCCCGCGGAACGGCGCGTTGCGGGATAACGATTGCAAAGCAATCGGTGGGTGGGAGGGTGGAAATGGAATCGCCGGGGCTGGCTGGGTGAGAACAGCAGCCTTTTTGAACATCCTGTGAGCTCTTCCGACCCGATCAGCGATCATACCCGGCTCTGTGTTTTTCCGGGGTCCAAAACAATTTTTCAACAGCCTGCTAAGGAATCGCTCGGCACTGCCGCCAGATTCAATAGGAGGAATTGGACCCGACTTTCCCCCTGAAAAGCCGGTGCAGATAAACTTGATAGATCACGAGAAGAGGAAAAGCGACCATGAACCACTGTAAGCCGATCTGGAGACCGTATGATCCTGCTATGGCATTAGTGACCGTCAAACTATAAGACGGGTCGGTCGTCGCGATCAAAATGTTCGGATAGGTACCCCATGCAATACCGGTAAGCATGAACAGAATCAGCGCGCTTGAGGCTGAGAATGCGGCAGCCTCCTGCTCCGGTTTTCTCAGGAATATGGTGGCGGCCACGGCGCACACCCCGGCAAGAGGGAAAAAGAATCCGGCAGGATGTTGCTCGTAGTTCAGGTGGAATGACGGCCGGACGAGTGCGATCGCCGCCATGACTAGCGCGATGAAGGCGGCAGAAACCCAACTCGCGGCCGCGGCCATACGTCTGGCCCGCCGGCGCAATTCTCCATCGGTTTTCATCGCCAGATAACTAGCGCCGTGCATACCCAGTATGGCCAGGCTGGTCGCGGCGGTCAGGAGGGTGAACCAATCGAGGATACCGGGGTTTGGACCTGTGAGGAAATCAGTCCAGAGTGCCACAAAGAAATAGCCGTCCCGATTGAGCGGCACCCCGCGGATCAAATTCCCCAGCGCTGCACCGAATACAAGGGCCAGCATCGTACTGGAGGCCATGAGCGCCAGGTCCCACAATTGCCGCCAGACGGGATGATCCAGATGACCGCGCAATTCAAGCGCCAGTCCCCGTGCGATCAGCAGCCACAGCACGATGATCAGTGCCAAGTAAAATCCGCTGAAGCCGGCAGCATAGGCCTTCGGAAATGCAAAAAACAGCGTTCCTCCGGCCCCGATCAGCCAAACCTCATTGCCCGTCCACACCGGCCCGATGGCGGTGAGTGCCGCCCGCCGCTCAGACTCCGTCCGCGCCACGAATGGATAGATGAAGCCAACGCCGAAATCATACCCATCGAGTACGATGTACATCGCGAGCATGAAGGTCACGGCGATGTACCAGAATGTTTCCATGTGCCCCCTTTAGGCGTGTGAGCCCGATGGTTCCGGGACTGCCGGTGTGTGGGGTGGCTCTGTCGGTCCATGGCGGATGGTTTCCGCGACCAGGAACAAGAAGAGCAATCCGAGCACGAGATAGATTCCAAGAAATCCGAGCAGCGTAAACAACGCATTACCCGAATGCACAAGAGGCGATGCGCCTTCTGCGGTCCGCAGCAAACCATAGACCAGCCAGGGCTGACGTCCAAGCTCTGCGGTCATCCACCCGGCAGTCGTGGCAATGTAGGGAAAAGGTACGGCCAGCATCAGTGCCCACAACAGCCACGTGGAGGTAAACAGGCGCCCGCTCAGGAGCCAGAGCAGGGCAAGACCCATAATACCGATGAGGATCGTCCCGAGGCCTGCCATGATGTGGTAGGAGTAATACAACAGCGGAAGATTGTCCGGCCACAACTCCCGTGGAAACGCGTCGAGCCCTTTGACTTGAGCATATAGGTCCTCGTAGACGAGGAAACTCAAGGCGTCGGGTATGGTGAGTGGGTTGTCGATCGTCATGGTTTCGACGTTCGGCTGCCCTACCAAGGTCATACCGGCGCCTCGTTCGGTCTTGAACAACCCCTCGAATGCAGCACCTTTGACCGGCTGATGTTCAAACACCTGACGGGCATTTTCGTGTCCGGTTGGAAATGCCATCAGCACCGTCGCGAGACTTCCAACCATGACGCCCGTCTTGACGAACGTTTTGGCATATTCGTGATACTGCCCCGAAAGGAGGTAAAACGCGCCACACGCCGTCACGACAAACGCGCCGGTCACCAGGGCCGCCGTCATATTGTGAGCGAATTGCCAGAAGAGCCAGGGATTGGTAAGCAGTCCCCAGAGGCTGTTCACGAACAAGCGCCCGTCATCAGCCACGGAGTAGGCCACAGGGTGCTGCATCCAGGCATTGGTCGCGAGAATGAAGTAGCCGGACAACCATGAACCGAGAAAAAGCATGACCGTTGCAAACCAGAGCATCTTCCGGCTGAAACGGGGGTCGCCGAACAGCAAAATCCCCAGGAACGACGACTCCAGAAAAAACGCAAACAGTCCTTCCATGGCCAGTGTCTGGCCGATGACCCCTCCGGCGAAATTCGAAAACTTTGCCCAATTCGTTCCGAACTGAAACTCCAATGGGATCCCGGTCACCACGCCGAAGGCGAAGCTCAGGGCAAAGATCTTCGTCCAAAATCTTGAGACCCGGTGGAAGTGGTCATCACCCGTCGCAAGCGCTCTGGTTCGGAAATACACCAAGAGCAGCGCCAGCCCCATCGTCAATTGCGGGAAAAGATAGTGAAATGACGCGGTGGCCGCGAACTGCAGACGGTCGTACATCAACGCACTGCTCATGTATTCCTTGCCTTGGCCCCTGCCGGCTTACTACGAACAGAGGCACGACATTCGCCTCGTAGCGGATGCCGGACGGACTCGACGGCTGATCAGAAGTCGCTGTCGATGAGACGGGTCATGCTATTGGCCAAGTTCACCCTTGACCTCGGATGGTACAAATGGAATGTAGTTGGCATCGACCAGCTCTTCCCACACTCCATCGTGATCGGACTGTCGCCCCCATCCTCTTACATATACCATGTTCAGTACAGGTTCCTTGCCAGGCGCCAGACCGGCGACACGGCCGACGACGGTCATGTCGACCCAATGCTGGCGCGCGCTCCGAAAGGCATCCTGACTGCCCACGACGATCCAATACCACCCGGCTTCGGGATCGTTCACGCTGGGAGGAAGTTGTGGTCGATAGTCCTGGTCGAGGGGTCTGTTTTTCACGTGTAACCAGAGGGCTCCGTCCCTGTGTTCCTCCTCCAGAAGAACCGCTCCCATGATCACCAGCCGATTGCGGTAAAGGTCTGGAGTCGTTTGCAGCGAGACGAGCGTGACGTTCGGTACGGCATCCCGGAGGTACTTTCTCGGGACGGGACTGCATCCGATGGCCACACAGAGACACACCAGCAAGGCGTAGCCCGGCACACGGTTGCCTTGTCGATCCATTCTCATGGGCTCCCTGGTTGCAACACGCCGGCGGTCCGGACCTTGTTCATGAATATCGCGATGCATTCTCTGATGCCTCCCTCGATCAAGATTCCAGTCTTCATCCAGTCTCTCGTCTGCCGACGGTCGATTTCGCACGAAGTCTCGAAGTTACCGGCGGCATCATGCCCCGTCACATGAAAGTCCACATCGAGTTGAAAATGCTGGTCCTGAGCTCCCACGTATTCAAGATAGAATTGTTTGATGGTCCCGGACACGACCCGAGCGGCACTCGATTGCACGGTATAGCCGGCAAAAGTCAACTCGTCTTTTACGGCGTTCGTAAAAAATACGGCGATGTCCTGTGACAGAAACAGCGCTTCCGAATCCGATCCGGAGGACTCCACCTCCTTCCGTTTCATGAGCCCCGTGGGATGACCCGCGTACACAAACGTATCGACCTGGACTTCTCCGCTCCCCCTTACCGAAGTGGATGGTTGATAGTTGAGGTACAGAATGCGGGGGCAGCCAGCGCTTAACAGGGCCGCCATGATCAACGAAGGAATCGCCCATCGGCGATGGATCGTATCGAGACGCATCTAACACCCCTTTGGATACCGGAATGTTGCCGATAGCAACCGCATGGGCGCGCAGAGCCTACGAAGAAGGGCCTCGTCTGTCAATAGCTTAGGAGTCCAGGCGTGCAGACCAACTGCATCAGGTCGTGCGTACCAGATCGATGGCGGCGAGCATACCTCCTGGGACGTAACCGCACGGGCACCTCTCAGACTGCCGACGAAACGGCAGATGCTGAACGGTTAGGCACGACAATGGAGCGTAAGGAAAGGATGGGGACGAGGGTGGAACCTCACGACACTGGCGAGGTTGGAGTGGGAAGAGAAGATATGCGCTGAAGGATCAAATCGAATGGCCCGTCAACGTCGGGGAAGTCGGAATATCGGACCGATGGCCGCTTTCAGTCAGTATGAACACGATGCGACTTTCTTCAGACGCCTTCCGACCCGGAAGTCCAAGACATCGAATCAACACTCTCGTGGTCAACGTCGCGGCGAGATAGGAAACCGTGCACTCCGATCGGTCCCCCATCTCGTCATGTTCCTGCAGCATTCCAATGATCTTTCCGGCCAAGTACGAAAGAGGCGGCGGGAGAGTTTCCGCCGCGCTGACGGGGCGGGTGGAAGACACAGATCCAGGGAGGAATTCACGAATGAGTTTCACGGCTCGGCGATTCATGTGAAGCAGATCGAGAACGGGGGAAAAAACCATGATACCGGGCCCTTCGGTCTGTACGACGTCCTCTACGCATAACTCAGGAGCGGCCGCATAATCCTGCTGTACCATTTGTATCATCCCGGGATCTCCTTCTTTTCGACTTTCAGCTGAAACTCGTGCATGATGACGCCGCGACCGGCTCGCTTCAGCGAGGAACAGTCTGGCGCGCGTGGAACGTAGACGGCCGCTCTGAAGTATTTCGGGACATCTGAACCGGCCCCATCGACAGCTCATATTCGAATTGACTTGGATGTCGAAGGACAAGATTGCCTTCACGGCTCAGGTGGTCGATGGCGGCAAACATTTCACTCCACGAGAACTGTGGAAGACGATCGAGCAGCACCTGGAGGGAGCATGGGCCCTGCTCGAGCAGATTTGATTGGATAGCTGATTGGATGCCCGTCTCGCTCACCATAGGAATCCCTCCTTCTCCCCGTCTGATATGGTCCTCCTTTGACAGAGACCATCTCACCGTACGAGCAGTGAGGGTAGGGTATATATCTGTCCCAGACACCCAGAAACATCGGGTTCATCACTATTCTGGCGCCGTAGCTGATACTACGTCATGTCATGGTTTAGACTACAAGCGAGAAGCCGGCGAACTGGGATTACGCGAGGCCTTGCCGGAGGGCATAATGCATCAGCTCGGCGTTGTTTTTCAGATGAAGTTTTTCGAGAATGCGGGATCTGTATGTGCTGACCGTCGTCACTCCCAAATGCATGGTATCGGCAATTTCGGACACGGTCTTGCCCGAAGCGAGAAATCGCATGACCTCGTATTCGCGATCGGATAGGAGATCATGCAGCGGGCCGTCATGACCGGGACGAAGCATATAGACGAGTTTTTCTCCAAGAGCGATCCCGACATATTGTCCGCCGGCACTGACCTTCTTCACAGCCGTGACCAATTCCTCCGGCGCACTCGCCTTGGTCAGATACGCATTTGCCCCTGCTTTGAACATTCTGACGGCATACTGGTCCTCCGGATGCATGCTCAATACGATGACCGGCAAACCGGGCCGTTCAGCCTTGAGAAGTCTGAGGGCGTCGGTACCCGTCGTGCCCGGCATTCCAATATCGAGAATGACTAGGTCCCACTGTTTTTGACGGACCTGTTCCATCAGGTCATACGCATTGGCGCATTCCCCGACGGTGACGTCTTCCAAGCCATCGGCCAGCAGGTCCTTGACCCCGCGTCGGAAGAGGGAATGATCATCGGCAATCAGGATTCTCAGCATCGCTCACATTCAGCCGTCAGCCTGACGTGCATCAGGAATCGCGTCCCGCCCGCCAGCTCTTCCTGATCCCGCCGTTATAATGGCCTCGTAAAGTTCATCACCCGCC
Organism: Nitrospira sp. KM1; assembly: GCF_011405515.1. Classification (NCBI taxonomy): domain Bacteria; kingdom Pseudomonadati; phylum Nitrospirota; class Nitrospiria; order Nitrospirales; family Nitrospiraceae; genus Nitrospira; species Nitrospira sp. KM1. The sequence continues at coordinate 1,818,872 of NZ_AP022671.1, forward strand.
GAATCCTTGGAGACGAACAGCGCAGCCCCTGCGGCCTTCATCGCGGTCTCGACATGGATGGCGCCTTCAACGGACAGTCCGACGACCGCGATGGAAGGATGATCCTGTCTGATCCGTCGCGTAGCCTCAATCCCGTCGATGCGCGGCATCGTGACATCCATCACGACGACATCCGGGTTCAGCGATGCGGCCATTTCAATCCCCGCCAGTCCATCCCCAGCCTCTCCGACAACCTGGACGTCATGACGCCCATCCAGCAGCGATCGCAATCCCTCGCGAACCATGGCATGATCATCCACCAGCAGGACCCGGAGGGGAGCAGACACTTCTTCCGCAGTCCGGCGATAGGAGGGCACACCCGGACGATGCTGGTTGAGCGGTTGCCCGGGCTCGGACTGTCCGCCTGATTTGGTGACCGGCCAATACGGAATGGTCAGCGTGACGCTCGTACCCTGACCGGAGGCGGATCGAATCTGGATCCGCCCTCCCATGGCTTCCATCCGCTCTTTCGTACTGAACAATCCAAACCCGCCGGATGCTCCATCGGGAGCGACCTTGGCTTCCGCGTCGAATCCGACCCCGTCGTCCGAGACGGTCACTTCAAGAGACCCCTGTTCCCTCACGGAGACGGACACGGTCGCAAGACTCGCAGAGGCATGCTTCAGGATATTGAACAGGAGTTCGCGTATGGATTGATACATCAGCACGGCATCGTCTTCGGGCAGCGAGAGCACTTCGATGTCCTGTTTGACCTTGATCACGAGTCCGTGAGCCTGCATGCGGGTCGCGAGCCATTCAAGCGCTTCCAACAAGCCGAATTCGTGCAGCGACGGAGGAGCCAACTCCGCGACGAGTGAACGGGTATAGTCCAACGACTGGATGACGGCCTGATCGGCCTCCCTCAGCAGGCGCGACACCTTGCCCTCGGCGATCAACGGATCGGTCTGCTTGATCTTGATGCGCACGACCACCAGCAACTGCGCCAGATAGTCATGGAGATCCGAAGCCAGACGGCGTCGTTCTCGCTGCTCGGTCAAATTCAGCTGGACGGCCAAGGCCCGGAGACGCTCATGCATGAGCACGAGCTCGCTCGTCCGGTCTGCCACACGTTGCTCCAGTTCGGCCGCCAGTCGCTGCAGCGCCTGCTCCGCTTCCTTGCGCGTCGTGATATCGCGAATCACCACCGCATATCCTTGCAGGCTTCCCGTTTCATCCCTGAGACCGGTGATCACCAGATTGGCAATGAACCGACTGGCATCCTTCCGGACCATCCAACGGTCCTGATCGGATCCGGGCTCGGCACGCAAGGCCGCCGCCATCTCAAGATCGCGTGAGGGCTGGCCGGCCGACAGTGCGTCGTCCGGATAAAAACATTCATAATGTCTACCGAGAATTTCAGACGTGCGGTAACCAGTCAGCCTCTCCGCGCCGATATTCCACGTGGTGACCAAACCGTCGGCATCCAACATGAAGATCGCATAGTCCTGCACTCCCTCGACCAGCAGGCGGAAGCGCTCCTCACTTTGCCGGACAGCCTGTTGCTTGACTCGTTCCCGGAGCTGATACAGATCGACGAAGACCGCTACTTTGTTCTTCAGGATTTCCGGTACGACCGGCTTGACCAGATAGTCCACCGCGCCGCTGGTCAAACCCCGCACGACGTCCGCATCCATCGTGTCGATGCCCGAGAGAAAGATGATCGGCGTGTACCGCGACCGTTCCCGTTGACGGATAAGCGCCGCCGTTTCGTAGCCGTCCAGCTTCGGCATGCGGATATCCAGGAGAATAACGGCGAAATCCTGCCGGAGCAGATGTCTGAGGGCATCTTGGCCGGTTTCGGCTTTCACGATGAGGCGATCCTGGCCGTCCAGCAGCGTTTCCATCGCCGTCAGAGCGATCGGATCATCATCGACGATGAGAATGCGCGCGGTCATCGGCGAGTTGGATGTCGAGTGGACCGCCGGTCCATCGACGTCCCGATCGTCGGGGAACCGCGGCCGGTCCGTCGTCCCGAACATGGTCATCGCTTCACCGTCCGCTTTTTTCCAAACAGCCAAATGCGCAGTAACGCCAGCAACTCCTCGGTGTTGACCGGCTTGGCAATGTAATCGGAGGCGCCCGCCTGAAGACAGCGTTCCCGGTCACCCTTCATGGCCTTGGCTGTCAGGGCCAGAATTGGCAGTGTATGATGGCGCGGATTGGTCCGGATGGTACGCATCGTTTCGTAGCCGTCCATTTCCGGCATCATGATGTCCATCAAGACCATGTCCAGATCCTGATCCTGTTCCACCCGCTCGATCGCCTCGCGTCCGGTCTCGCAACTGACGACTTCCATGTGGTGGCTCTCCAGGAGGCTCGTCAGGGCAAAGATGTTCCGGATATCGTCATCCACGACCAGGATCTTTTTCCCGACCAGCGCGTCGTCGCTGCGTCGTACCTGGTCCAGCATGCGCTGCTTCTCCTGGGGCAGTTGCGAAATCAAGAGATGCAGGAACAGCGAGGCTTCATCGAGCAGACGCTCCGGCGACTGCACGCCTTTGACCACGATGCTCTGCGACAATTCGCGCAGTCGCCCCTCCTCCGCATCGCCCAGCTCCTTTCCGGTAAACACGATCACCGGCAGATTCATGAGCGCGGGGTTCTTACGCATCCGTTCGAGGATCTCGAACCCTGACATGTCTGGCAGTCTGAGGTCCAGCACGATGCAATCGAACGGCTTGCCGGTCATGGCTTCCCAGGCTTCGGAGCCGTCGCCGGCCATGGTGATCTCGACATCCTGATGCGCCAACAACTCGCTCAAGCTCTGGCGTTCGATCTCGTTATCCTCGACCAGCAGCAATTGTCTGCGTTTGGTCTGACTGTAGTTCAACAACCGGTCGAACGCGACGCTCAACTCGTCCGTCGTGTAGGGCTTCAGCGCATAGGCATACGCGCCGTGTCCGAGGCCGTGAATGCGCTCTTCCTCCACGGTCAAGATCTGCACGGGTATATGGCGTGTTTCAGGATCCTGCTTCAGGTGACTCAAGACGGTCCAACCCAGCATGTCGGGAAGAAAGATGTCGAGGGTGATGGCCACGGGATTGTATTGATGCGCCAGCGAAAGCGCGAGGCGGCCATGCGCCGTGACAACCCCTTTGAATCCTTTCTCCCGCGCCATGCCCAACAGCACGCGGGCATAATGCGGATCGTCCTCGACGATCAACACCGTCGGTTCGCCCGGTACCAGCGTTTCGCGGTCGTCCGGAATGTCCTCCAAACGGTCGGCCTGCTGCACCAACAGCGGCATGGGTTCATGCGCGGTCTTCAGCTCCCGTGTCATGGCCAGCGATGCGCCCATGTAGGCTTCGGGCAGATACAGCGTGAAGGTGCTGCCTTCTCCGATGGAGCTGGACAAGCGAATTTCGCCGCCCAACAACATCGCGAGCTCACGGCTGATCGCCAGCCCCAGACCCGTTCCTCCGTACCGGCGGCTCGTGCCCGCTTCAGCCTGCTGGAACGCTTCGAAGATGATACGTTGCTTTTCCTGAGGAATGCCGATGCCGGTGTCCTGAACCTCGAACGCAATCACGCTGGGAACGTTCGACAGCAACTGATGATCGAGGCTCCACCCGGTCACCGCCCGCCTGATGCGGAAGGACACATGACCTTGCGACGTGAACTTGAACGCGTTGGAAAGCAGATTTTTCAGGACCTGCTGGAGCCGCTTGAAATCGGTCACCATTCCGCGCGGCAACTGCGGATGAATCTCGACGTTGAACACCAGCTGCCGGGACTCGGCCACGTGGCGGAAACTCCGTTCCACGGCCTCACGCACCTTCATGAAGGACACCTGCTCCGGCTCCACCGTGACCGTGCCGGATTCGATCTTCGACAGGTCCAGGATGTCGCTGATCAGGTTCAGCAGATCGGCGCCTGCCGCATGGATGTTTTTGGAAAATTCCACCTGTTTGACGGACAGATTGCCCGCCGCATTGTCCCCGAGTTGCTGTGCAAGAATCAGAATGCTGTTCAGCGGCGTGCGCAGCTCGTGTGACATGTTGGCCAGGAATTCCGATTTATATTTGGATGCCAGGGCCAGCTCTCCCGCTTTTTCCTCCAATGCATGACGCGCCTGCTCAATTTCCCGGTTCTTGCGTTCTACCTCCGCGTTCTGTTCCGCCAACTGCTTCGCTTTGCTGGCCAACTCATCGTTGGTTTGCTGCAATTCGCCTTGTTGAATCTGGAGTTCGCTGGCCAGCTTTTGGGATTTCTGCAACAGGCCTTCGGTCCGCATCGTCGCTTCGATGGTGTTGACCACCACGCCGATCGTCTCCGTCAGCTGCGCAAGAAACGTCAGATGGGTCGGCGTGAACTCGCCCAATGACGCCAGCTCGATGACCGCCTTGACCTGGCCCTCGAACAGGACGGGGAACACCACGAGATTTCGCGGGCTGGCCTCGCCGAGCCCCGAGGCGATTCGGATGTAGTCCCCAGGAATTTCCCGCAAATGAAAATTGCGCTTCTCAATCGCGCATTGCCCGATCAATCCGGTCCCGATCGCCAACTCGGACTGTTTCAAGACCTCGCGGCCGCACGCATAGCCTGCGAGCAGCTTGAGATACGGACCGGTCTCATCCACATCCATTTGATACACGGTGCCATACTGCGCGTTGACGAGCTGCGTCAATTCGGACAGCAACAGTTTGGCCACGGTCATCAGGTCACGTTGTCCCTGCATCATGCGCGTGAATTTCGCGAGGTTGGTTTTCAACCAGTCCTGCTCGGTATTCTGATCGGTCGTCGCGCGCAGGGTTCGGATCATGACGTTGATATTGTCTTTGAGCTCGGCCACCTCGCCGCGGGCCTGCACCTGAATGGAACGGGTGAGGTCTCCCTGCGTCACCGCCGTCGCGACCTCCGCAATCGCGCGAACCTGCGTGGTCAGATTCGCCGCGAGCAGGTTGACGCTCTCGGTCAGGTCTTTCCACGTTCCGCCGACTCCCGGCACCACGGCCTGGCCGCCCAGCTTGCCTTCCGTGCCGACTTCGCGCGCCACACGCGTCACCTCGGAGCCGAATCCTCCGAGCTGATCCACCATCCGGTTGATGACGTCCTTGATCTGCAGAATTTCTCCGCGAACGTCCACCGTGACTTTCCGGGTCAGATCGCCGTTCGCAATCGCCGTGGCCACCTTCGACATATCGCGAAGCTGGACCGTGAGATTGCTCGCCATGGCGTTGACGTTGTCGGTGAGGTCCTTCCACGTCCCGGCGACGTCCGGCACGACGGCCTGGCCGCCGAGCTTCCCTTCCGTGCCGACCTCGCGCGCGACGCGCGTCACCTCGGACGCGAAGCTGCGCAGCTGGTCCACCATCGTGTTGATCGCTTCCTTCAACTGGAGGATCTCTCCGCGTGCGTCGGCCGTAATCTTTTTCGACAGATCGCCGCTGGCCACCGCAATCGTCACATCGGCGATGTTGCGCACCTGGCCGGTCAGGTTGCTCGCCATGGAATTCACGCTGTCGGTGAGGTCCTTCCAGGTTCCCGCCACGCCCGGCACGCCCGCCTGGCCGCCCAACTTCCCTTCTGTACCCACTTCGCGCGCCACCCGCGTCACCTCGGCCGCAAACGCGTTCAATTGGTCGAGCATCGTATTGAACGTGTCCTTGAGCTGGAGAATCTCACCGCGCACGTCTACGGTGATCTTCTTCGACAGGTCGCCGGTCGCGACGGCCGTGGTCACGTCGGCGATGTTGCGCACCTGGCCGGTCAGATTGCTCGCCATGGAATTCACGTTGTCGGTGAGATCCTTCCAGGTTCCCGCCACGCCCGGCACGACCGCCTGGCCGCCCAACTTCCCTTCCGTGCCCACTTCGCGCGCCACCCGCGTCACCTCGGCGGCGAAACTGCGCAGCTGGTCCACCATCGTGTTGATCGTGTCCTTGAGCTGGAGAATCTCACCGCGCACGTCCGCCGTGATCTTCTTCGACAAATCCCCGTTCGCCACGGCGATCGTGACGTCCGCAATGTTCCGGACCTGTGCCGTCAGGTTGACGGCCATCAAATTCACGCTCTCGGTGAGGTCCTTCCACACGCCGCTCACGTCCCGCACCTGCGCCTGACCGCCCAGCTTCCCTTCCGTGCCGACTTCGCGCGCCACCCGCGTCACCTCGGCGGCAAAGCTGCGGAGCTGATCCACCATCGTATTGATCGTGTCCTTGAGCTGGAGAATCTCGCCGTGCACGTCCACGGTGATCTTCTTCGACAAATCCCCGTTCGCCACGGCCACCGTCACTTCGGCGATGTTGCGCACCTGGCCGGTCAGATTGCTCGCCATCGCGTTGACGCTGTCGGTGAGGTCCTTCCACGTCCCGGCCACCCCCGGCACACCCGCCTGACCGCCGAGTTTCCCTTCGGTGCCCACCTCCAACGCCACCCGCGTCACCTCGGCGGCAAACGCATTGAGCTGGTCGACCATCGTGTTGATCGCCTCCTTCAACTGGAGGATCTCACCGCGCACGTCCACCGTGATCTTCTTCGACAAATCCCCATTCGCCACGGCGATCGTCACGTCTGCAATGTTCCGGACCTGGGCCGTGAGGTTCCCGGCCATCAAATTCACGCTCTCGGTGAGGTCCTTCCACACGCCGCTCACGTCCCGCACCTGCGCCTGCCCGCCGAGTTTCCCTTCCGTGCCCACTTCGCGCGCCACCCGCGTCACCTCGGCCGCGAAACTGCGCAGCTGGTCCACCATCGTGTTGATCGCTTCCTTCAACTGGAAAATCTCACCGCGCACGTCCGCGGTGATCTTCTTCGATAAATCGCCATTGGCCACGGCGGTCGTCACGTCGGCAATGTTCCGGACCTGGGCCGTGAGGTTCCCGGCCATCAAATTCACGCTCTCGGTGAGGTCCTTCCACACGCCGCTCACGTCCCGCACCTGCGCCTGCCCGCCCAGCTTCCCTTCCGTGCCGACTTCGCGCGCGACCCGCGTCACCTCGGCCGCGAAACTGCGCAGCTGGTCCACCATCGTGTTGATCGTGTCCTTGAGCTGAAGGATCTCACCGCGCACGTCCGCGGTGATCTTCTTCGACAAATCCCCGTTCGCCACGGCAGTGGTCACATCCGCGATGTTGCGCACCTGATTGGTCAGGTTGCTCGCCATCGAATTGACGTTGTCAGTGAGGTCTTTCCACGTTCCGGCCACCCCCGGCACGACGGCCTGCCCGCCGAGCTTGCCTTCCGTGCCCACTTCGCGGGCCACCCGGGTCACCTCCGCGGCAAAACCACGGAGCTGTTCCACCATGGTGTTGATGGCTTCTTTGAGCTGAAGAATTTCGCCCCGTACGTCCGCGGTGATCTTCTTCGACAAATCGCCGTTGGCCACGGCGATCGTCACTTCGGCGATGTTCCGAACCTGACCGGTCAGGTTGCTCGCCATCGAATTGACGCTGTCGGTGAGGTCCTTCCACACGCCGCTCACGTCCCGCACCTGCGCCTGCCCGCCCAGCTTCCCTTCCGTGCCGACTTCCCGTGCGACGCGCGTCACCTCGGCGGCAAAGCTGCGCAGCTGATCCACCATCGTATTGATGGCTTCCTTGAGCTGAAGAATCTCACCGTGCACGTCTACCGTGATCTTCTTCGACAAGTCGCCGTTGGCCACGGCGATCGTCACGTCCGCGATGTTCCGGACCTGACCGGTCAGGTTGCTCGCCATCGAGTTGACATTGTCGGTGAGGTCTTTCCATGTTCCGGCCACCCCCGGCACGACGGCCTGCCCGCCCAGCTTGCCTTCCGTGCCCACTTCGCGCGCGACCCGCGTCACCTCCGCCGCAAAACTGCGCAGCTGGTCCACCATCGTGTTGATGGCTTCTTTGAGCTGAAGAATTTCGCCCCGTACGTCCGCGGTGATCTTCTTCGACAAATCGCCGTTGGCCACGGCGGTCGTTACTTCGGCAATGTTGCGGACCTGCCCGGTCAGGTTACCGGCCATGGAATTGACGTTGTCGGTGAGATCCTTCCACGTTCCCGCCACCCCCGGCACGACGGCCTGTCCGCCCAGCTTGCCTTCCGAGCCGACTTCGCGCGCCACCCGCGTCACCTCCGCCGCAAAACTGCGCAGCTGGTCCACCATCGTGTTGATCGTATCCTTGAGTTGGAGAATCTCGCCGCGCACGTCGGCCGTGATCTTCTTCGACAAGTCGCCGCTGGCCACGGCGATCGTCACTTCGGCGATGTTTCGAACCTGCCCCGTCAAGTTGCCGGCCATGGCATTGACGCTGTCGGTGAGGTCCTTCCACGTTCCCGCCACGCCCGGCACGACGGCCTGTCCGCCCAGCTTGCCTTCCGAGCCCACTTCGCGCGCGACGCGCGTCACTTCAGCTCCGAAACTTCGGAGTTGGTCCACCATCGTATTCATCGCTTCTTTCAACTGTAAAATTTCGCCGCGCACGTCGGCCGTGATCTTCTTCGACAAGTCGCCGTTGGCCACGGCGATCGTCACTTCGGCGATGTTCCGCACCTGGTTGGTCAAATTGCTGGCCATGGAGTTGACGTTGTCGGTGAGATCCTTCCACGTTCCCGCCACCCCCGGCACGACGGCCTGTCCGCCCAGCTTGCCTTCCGTGCCGACTTCGCGCGCGACCCGCGTCACCTCGGCCGCGAAGGCATCGAGCTGCCGGACCATTTCGTTCACGGTCTTGGACGCAGTGAGAAACTCGCCTCTGAGGGGATAGCCTTCGGCTTCCAGTGATACCGTTTGAGTGAGATCGCCTTTCGCCACAGCTCCGATCACACGAGCCATCTCGGTGGTGGGTCGCACGAGGTCATTAATCAAGCCGTTCACCGATTCGATATTGACCTTCCACCCTCCTGTGGCCGCGGGTAACGACGCCCGCTCTGATAATTTTCCCTTCTTCCCGACAGCCTGGCTGACCCGATGAAACTCTTCGACGATCTTGCCGTTGGTCTCGATGATGCCGTTGAGTTCGTCGGCAATTTTGCCGCCGATGCCGGGCCAATCATCCGGGAGGCGCACATCGAAATTGCCGCGCCGGACCTCCTTGAGCACCTGCAGCAACAATTTCGGGTCCACAGCCTCATCCTTCGCGCCATTCTTTCTAGCCTCGCCCGCCCGACCAGTTTTTACGGCCATGCCTGCCTCCCAAGAGTGAAACTTTTCATCACGACCGAGTTGTGCCTATCCTCAACATGTTGATGACCATCGTCAAATCGATAGGGTGGCCTGCTGTGGGTTTTTTAACCCGGAGCAGAGAATTGAAGCACATACACAAGGGGAAGGACAAACCTGACCGGTGATGAAAATATCACGCATTCGTGGAATCGGAACGGGTTTAAAAACCGATGAGATTGCAGGATGCCAGGCGCGAACGGATGCCAAAGGAGAGCCTCATCGAAGGGTTCGACAAGCTCATCACAATAACAGGGTGGCCCGGCTTAGACAACCGTCGTATTGCGCCTGACGTACCGGCACTGAGCATTTCACGCCTGTTCAGCCCGGCAGAGAGATTCACTGTCCGGTATGGTATGGTGGGAGGCTAACGCGATTGTGTCCAAACAAGGAGGTTGTATGCGCGTGACGAGTCGTATTGGAATGATGGGAATCGGAATAGCCTTGATAGGTGCGTTCGGCTTGACGCCCGTTCTGGCCGATGAAACTCCAATCGAGGACGGATCCAAGATCGTGATTACCTCTCCGAGAGACGGAGACAAGGTGGGCGATACTTTCGACCTGAAATATGAATTTACCAAAGGCTCGGAGGCTGCTCATGCGCATGTGTATCTGGACAAGCAATATCAGAAAGGGTTTCCAGGGACGTTCAAAGGCCTGAGCAAGGGTCCCCATCAGATCACGGTGACCGGCGCAACGAAAGACCACAAAGTCGTTGCCGCGACCCAGACCATTACCATCGAAGTCCAGTAACCTCCGGTGTTCCCAAACCGCCGGGGCCGCAACGCCTCGGCGGCGCCACATTCCCTATCGCCAAGCCGCCACGGCCTGGCCCTTCACAAACCGCGCCGTCCTGCGCTCGCGGCATCCCCGCAACTGAGCGAATCGGTTCGCCGTCCGTCCTCCAATTGACAGACACCATTTGCAAACGTACTCTGCAGCCATACAGCCTTGACTAACCGCCGGTCGCACTCACTCGGCGCCTGTGAATTTGAGGATCGCCGGTACAGGTCATGACTAGCCGTCAACACGGGAAACCGCTACTCGTCCTCATCCACGGTTTCATCAGCGACCACCGCTGCTGGGACACCTTGTGTCAACTCTTCTTTGCGGATTCGAGAATATCGGATCGGTTCGACATCGAATGCTATGAATACCCGACCTCGCTGGTGGGAAGAGGAACCGAGGATTCCCACCCGATTCTCAGGCAGGTGGCGGGTCGTTTGATCGATTTCCTGTCTCAGCCGCGCTTCGCGGGACGGCAACTCGTGCTGGTGGGCCACAGCCAGGGAGGATTAGTCATCCAGGCGTATTTCGTCCTCTTGTTGGAAACCGGTCAGGCACGCCAACTTTCACGCATCCGGCAAGCCATTTTCATCGCAACGCCCAATCTGGGCTCGATCTTTCTTGACCGAACCAGGAGATTGATGGACCGGGTCCTGAGATTCATCGGCGGATCCTTCCTGCATCCTCAGGAACGACTGTTACGAGCCCTGCAGCCGCAGATCATGGAAATCCAGAAGCTTCTGCTGGAAAGGATTGTGTCCGCGGCAACCCACTCCGACCAATCGTTTCCGGTCCCGCTGCAGTGCTTTTACGGCTCCGAAGACAAAGTGGTGCTGGATGTGTCGGCCCAAAGCTTTTTCTCTCCGGACGTCTGCACCGCGCTGCTCGCGGGACACATGGATATCATCAAACCGCCGGATCGATCGGACGAGCGGTACATCAAATTGGTCGACGCCCTTCTCCACCCGATCGGACATGCGAACGTCGTCGAAATCGAGCGCTATGACACGCGTCTGCGGGTCGAACCGTTTGACGGGCGCGAAGGCGTGGAGGTATCGCACGGCACGACAAGCCGGAAGGTCTATACCGACAATCGGGCAATCTTGTCGCGGAGCATGGTGATCTCGAAAAAGAACCGGTGCTGGAATCACTGCGATATGTCCTACCTGACGAATCCCGAGGGGTTCGTCCGTCCGATTCCCCCCGAACTGCTGGAGCAGGTCGAGCGGAAGGAGCGCACCCGCTATGAAAACAACGGCCGGGAATTCAATTACGTCTTCTCTCCGGTCTCGGGGCGCACATACGACGTGACTATCGAGATTCTGCGCGGTTTCGAAGCAGGCGACCGGCGCATTCATTTTCATCTCGGAACATCGTGCTACCATCAGGTGGTGACCTACAGCCTCGACCTCACGGCTTACCTGGCGGCGGGATATCGGATCAGCCGCACGCCACGGTTATATATCGAAGAAGGAGAGACACACCGTTGCGAGCAGATCTGGGCTACTCCTCCGCTCGAAGCCGTTCCTTCCGGTCAGGAAGGTTTCTGGCAGTGGGAACTGCGTGATCTGCGGCAGGGAGCGATCGGACTGGCATGGGACATCGCCGTTGAGCCAGTATGACCAACCTCGCGTTCATCACGCTCGTGATTTTGGTGATGGCCTTTCCCGGCTACGTGCTCAGAGCCAGCTACTACGCCGGAACCTTCACCCGGAATGTCCTCCCGAAAAGCTGGACCGACGACATCGCGAAGGCAGTCCTCTATTCGCTGCCTCTACACACTGCGGCGCTCATCGCTCTTGAATACCTGCAGCACCACGGACTCGTCCACACCACCCTGACGTTCGAAATCGCCTATCGGGTGCTTGTGGGCGAGTATGACGGCCGTCTCGCCGAGATCGCCGGCACGCTCTATCGCAACAAACTCCACGTCGGCTTGTACTATGCCTGTGTGTTGTCCGCCGCCTTTGCGCTCGGGCATGTGTTTCGCTGGATCGTGTGGAAGCACAAACTGGACGTCAGATTCCCGTGGCTGCTGCGATATCGAAATGAATGGCTCTACACGCTGATGGGTCGGGACATTCCGACCCCTCCCGAGTATGAGAAGGCCGCGGTCTATGCCCGGATCGAAGCGCTGACCAGGGCGCAGGCAGAACAGGAGGGGAAAATGCGTCTGTACCGCGGGGTCGTCGAAGGATTTACCACCGAAGAATCCGGCGCCTTGCGGGATATCCTGATTACTAATGCGGAGCGGGGAACGTTCATACCGAACGATCAGCACGGAGAACACACGTTTGAGTGGAAGGCGGTCAGTCCGGGCGATCTGATGGTGCTGAAGTATTCGGAACTCCAGAACCTGAACGTCACCTATTTATTGGACGTACCCGATTCTCCTCCGCCCGCTTTTGAAATAGCAGAAACGGCTCAGAAACAATCTTTCCCGTCCGCGTGATTTCAACCACTTTGCGGCCGTGTTTCTTGATGTCGGCCAGACCCTGTTCGATGTCTTTCATGAGGGCGCTGTACGTTCCCATGTGTCACACTATACCAGACGCGTTGAATGGTATAAAACTATCCTTCGTGCGGTGTCCCGCGCCGATGGCGAACCGCCCGTCAAGGCGATAGGCCACGTCCTCGCCCGCGGTTTATTCCCGGTGGGGGATCCCATGGAGGAATCCAGATGACCTTTGATGACGATCCGACCGGCCGTATGCTTTCCCGCCGCGACGTCGTTTGCCTGCTTGGAAGCGGCGCAGCCTGGATGCTGGCCATCAATATGGCGCCACGATGGGTGAAAACCGCTGTTGCCACCGACCTCTGCGTGGTCAGACCGGAGCAGACTGAGGGTCCCTACTTTGTCGATGAGCGTTTGAACCGATCCGATATTCGCTCCGATCCATCAGACGGACAGAGCAGGCCCGGTGCTCCGCTCGCGTTGACGATTCTGCTCTCGCGCCTCACGGATGGAACATGCCGGCCGTTGACCGGCGCACAGGTGGATATCTGGCAATGTGACGCGAGCGGGGTGTATTCGGACGTGCGCGATCCCGGATTCAAGACGATCGGGAAAAAGTTCTTACGCGGCTACCAGATAACCGACCAACTTGGAGAGGCCAGATTCCTGACCATATACCCAGGCTGGTACCGAGGCAGGACCGCCCATATCCATGTGAAAGTCCGTACCGCTCCCAGGAATGGCCGCAGCTTCGAGTTCACCTCGCAGATCTATTTCGACGACGCCTATACGGACCGCGTCCATGCAGATGGTCCGTATGCCGCGAGAGGGAAACGTACTGAACGCAATGAGGATGACGGCATTTTCCGCCGTGGTGGAGATCGCCTCATCCTCACTCCGACACCGATCGATGGCGGCAGTCATGCCGGTACGTTTGCGATCAGTCTGGCGTTGCCTTGAACGGGTCGGCCTCCTCCTCGAGCCTGCACCCATTCCATAGGTTCTATTTCCAAACGCCCGGCGGTTGATCGGCACCGTGCCTTCCCTACCGCAGTTCATTACGGCGAATCAGAGCCTGGCACCTGTGATAACCGAAGCGCATCTGGCATTCTGTGATTGTGATTAGCCTGGATATGCGGAGACACGATGAGGCCGTGGCTAGGAATTCATGGCACGATCCTAGGAGCTGCATTGTATGCGTGCTCGTCCATTCCAGCCCAGGATACTCTTCCCACCGCGACGGCAGTGGATTTAACCCGGTATGCCGGGACCTGGTACGAGATTGCTCGATTACCGCTCTGGTTTCAGCGGCATTGCCTCGACTCCAAGGCCGTGTATTCGATCCGCACCGACGGGAAGGTGGATGTTCACAACGAATGTTTCACCGACGAGGGTAGGACCGACGAGGCCAACGGCGTGGCAACAGTGGTCGATCCAAAAACCAACGCCAAACTCAGAGTGGTATTCGACAACTGGTTTGCGCGGGCATTTGGAGCATCCCGGGACGGCAACTATTGGATTATTGAGCTGGACGCCGAGTATCGCTTCGCCATGGTGGGCACGCCGGACCGACGCCATCTCTGGATTCTTTCCCGTTCGCCAAGCCTCGCCGAAGTCACGTACGCCAAACTGGTGGAACGGGCTGCGACACTCGGATTTCCAATTTCCGATCTGATACGCGATACTCGACCATCCCTTCATGAAGAACAAGGACGTTCATGCTGCTCGCCGTTCACCGACGCACGGCTCTTCGTCAAACAGCGAGCAACTGAGCGGACCGTTCTTCCTCGCAATCACCGCCTTTTTGACATCCATCGTCTCGTACTATCGCCTCGATGACGGCGCCGCCAAGGCCGCTCATTGGTCCCTAACCGCCTGGGTATTCCCGGCCTCTCTCGTCGTTTGTGTACTTCCTGCGCTTGTTCTGATTTGGCGATATCGGCGTGCCGGTGGACTCGCCTCGAAATCCGTGCGGCTGACGGTAGCCATGAATATCCTGTCAGTCGGTTGCATCCTGGTGCTGACCGAAGTCCTCCTGCGTCTCGTCGCAGCGCCGCATCCCGAAGGTCCGCTGGTGGGAGACACGCGTCTTCTTCCCCGAAACTGGAGCGATGTTGCGGGCTATCGACTTGCTTTATGGAAGGAGCATGCGGCTGGGTCCGGCGTGCTCGTCTTTGATCCTCAGCTGGGATGGACCGTCGCGCCGAACCGAAGCAGTACCGGTCCTGCCGGCGAGAAGAACTTCAGCAGCGCCGAAGGAAGGCGGATCGGTTCCCAAAGGCCCCACTCTCTACGCAACCAGTCCGGAGTCACGATCGCGCTGATGGGTAATTCCTACGTCTTCGGATCAGATGTCGATTACGAACAGACCTGGGGGTTTCATCTCGAAACACAGTTAGCAGGTAAGGGACAAGTATGGAACTTTGGGGTACCTGCTTACGGCGTTGACCAGGCGTACCTTCGATACCTCAAGGAGGTGCAGGGCCGGCGGCCGGACATCGCCATTCTGGGACTGATCAGTCACGACCTCATCCGCACGACCATGGTGTACTATGCCGTGGGATTTCCGGGAGCTGTGGTTCCGGGTGCCAAGCCAAGGCTGGTTCTGAGAGACGGGGACCCGACACCTGTCAATATTCCACTTCCTCAACCCGAAGCAGTTTATGCGACCGCCCGGGTCGACGAACTGCCACACGTCACCGACGACCGGATATACCGGAGGAGCGACTGGCAGGAGCATTGGTATGCATGGTCATATCTGCTTCGCTACTTCGTGTCCTGGTGTAACCCTTGCGGCGGCATTGCAGGCACGCCTTCAGAGGATGAGGAAACCGTCGCACTGAACGGAGCCATCCTTCGTGCCTTCGTCCGTGAGGCGAAGAACGCCGGAACGATCCCGATCGTCGTCTTTCTTCCGTCATTCACTGAATACCGCGATGAAGGGGAACATTTGTCAGGCAAGTCGCTGTTGGGCACCAGAGTGTTGGACCGGGCGAAGGTAGAGTTCGTCGATATGACGTACTGCGTGGACCGGAGCGACGCCCGCAACCGATTCACGAGTGGTTGGCACTATACCCCTGAAGCCAACAAGAATCTTGCGGCCTGCCTCTTTGATATCCTCAAACCCCACCTCTCAACCTTATCCCCACGTTATGTGAATTGATTCAAATTTGGTTCATTCCTTCAAGAGCTGGAAAGCGAGCGAGTTCGCTCACCTCGCACAGTACAAACTTGTGCTACCGGATTGGATTTGCCTCCTTCCCTTCACCAAGATTTGGCACCGATAACGATATTCTCCTTATTTTTCGAGATAGTCGCAAGTACATTGATTCGAGAGACCCCGGGCAGACGCAGGAACGACCTTTGCTGGGGCTCCAATGTTGAACCCGCGTCCGAATCACATCATTGGTTGAAATGTTAGCCACCCTTAAGGGAAGCACGAGGCCCGCTGCATGTCCTATCAAACCGCCGCCAATCAGATCCTTGAAGTAGTCATTGCCAATCCTGACTGCACTCTCGATGAGTTAAGCGAAAGACTCCCCGACATGCATTGGTCCGACGTCTTTCTCGAGGTTGACCGACTGAGCCGCAAGGGCCAGCTCCTCCTGATTCGGACCAGCTCGGGATTCACAACCACCCTCCGGGCACAGGAACCGTAAGGGCCCTCCGTTTTCTGCTCCACGTCTATTCCGAGATCCGCGAGCGTCCCTATTGTCGGCCGCGGCAGCATGGCTCCGTTGACAACCTCTTCGTCCTCAACACAGGCCTCAAATTGGGCTCTCTGCCGAACCCATGAACCCCTTTTGTACACGTCATTCTTCCATTGACTATGGATTTTCCATGGCCATAGCCTGTCACATACACCATGCGTAGCACACGCGTTGTCATCATCGGTGGAGGGTTCGGAGGACTCAGTGCCGCGCTGTCCCTGCGCGACGTCGATGTCACACTCATCGACCGCACGAATCACCACGTGTTTCAGCCGTTGTTGTATCAAGTCGCCACCGCCGCCCTGTCGCCCAGCGATATTGCATGGCCCCTCCGCACGATCCTGCGCGGACAGCGCAATATCCGAGTGGTCATGGATGATGTGCTCTCGATCGATCGGGTGGTCAGAAGTGTCACGCTTCGCAACAGCGGGCCGATTTTGTTCGATGTACTCATCGTCGCGACCGGATCCCGACATTCGTATTTCGGACACGATGAATGGGAGTCGTTTGCGCCGGGACTCAAGACCATGGCAGACGCGATCCGGTTGCGCGAGAGAATGCTATTCGCGTTCGAAGAGGCGGACCGTCGGCAGGCCGCGACGGGAACGCACGATCCCCTCAATTTTGTCATCGTGGGCGGCGGACCTACCGGAGTGGAGCTTGCCGGGGCCATGGCCGAGATCGGGCGAAAAGCCATGGGACCGGATTTTCCGACGCTACGGCTGAATGATCTGTCGATCGTGCTGGTTGAAGGAGGGCCGCGCCTGTTGCCGGGATTCAGCCCGGACCTTTCGTCCAAGGCCGCCGACGACCTGTCGCACATGGGAGTGACCGTCCGTCTGAACACCGAAGTCACGGCAGTGCACGCCGGCGCAGTTTCCATAGGGCAGGAACGGATTCCGGCAACAAACATCATTTGGGCTGCCGGAAACAAAGCCTCCCCGCTTCTGGCGACGCTGAAGGCTCGCCAAGACTCCACCGGGCGTGTGTACGTCACGCCGGACCTGTCGATTCCTGACGAACCCTGGATCTTCGTTATCGGCGACGCCGCGCATTGTCCGGGAAAAGACGGGGCACCTCTGCCGGGCCTGGCGCCGGTCGCCATGCAGCAGGGCCGATACGTGGCGGACATGATCGAGAAAGACGTGCCGAGCGAACAACGGCGCCCGTTCGTTTATCGGGACCGCGGTATGCTGGCGACAATCGGCCGGGCACGTGCTGTGGCTGAAATAGGCCCGCTCCACGTCTCGGGCCTCATCGCGTGGGTCCTCTGGTGCACGGTGCACATTTTTTTCCTGATAGGATTCCGGAACCGGGTCCGCGTCATGTTCGAATGGATCTGGTATTACCTCACCTTCAAACCCGGCGCGCGACTCCTCTACGCCCAGACACAAACCTCACATGAAGAGGAGCGGCAGCGGGTCGATCCCTAGACAGTGAGCGCATACGTTCAACAGTAGCGACGCGTATGGACTGCCGCCAAAATACGCAAGCCTGTGATTCCTCTAGGCGAACCCGTCATGACTCGCGCACACGATGAAACCGGCGAACCTTCATTGACTGGCTCCGCCCGTCTCTGCCGACCCCTACGAGATAGCTGGATTCCTGAAACCCATCACCGAACTGCTTTTCCACATGGCCGAGATCCCCGGCGTCACGAGATTGCTGTTCCCGGGCGCGTATGAGCGTCTGTAAACGGACGACCTTTGCCGCGATACGATTCAGTTTTTCCTCTTCTTCCATCAGCTCTTCCACCAAAAATGCCCGCGTCCCCTCTCTGTCCTGTTCAGAGCGGTTTCCAGACCGGGGAACAAGCTGACGCTCTGTGCGCGGCCCGTCGCTGTGCTGAAACGTCTGGTCATCTGCGAATGATCCTGGCATGTGTTCAGGTAAGACTTGCGCCGAACGTGCATGGTTTTTTTCAGATGGCTGAGGGGCAACCGGGCGACCAGGCGCTCGGGCGGTGAGCGCTTGCCAGAGATCCGCGGCTGTCTTTGAAACGCTATTCTTTACGGTAGTTCCAAATCGATTCAACCTGTCTCTCAGTGCCATGCCGGTCACCATGGTCCGCAATCCACGTCCCCATGAAATGAGCGTGCGCACGACCCACGACCCTACGGCCGTGGAAATCTTTTCTGCGGCTTGAACCTGTTTCCATGCCCAAACGCGCAACGGCGAGGGACGCAACGAGGACGGATATTTCACTTGCAGTCCACCCGGCTGGATCCGAATTTGCTTGACCGGTCTACGATTAGCCAACGTTCGATAACTCATGTGACGTGCCTCCTTCAAACTACAGGACGCTCGTGTGAAAATGTTTGATGCGCAGATGAAACCGACCGGCTGAACCCGAGAGGATCAATCTCTCAATATGCCACGGGGGAGACGAACGACACGAATCGACCCGCTGTTCACAAACGGGTTCAGCCCGTCATTGGCAATTCAGGAGGGTCGGAGGGTCAAATCCGTGCCGGTAAACCGGAAAAGTCACAAGATGGACCAATGGTGTCCGGAATGGAGCCGGCGCTGGGAATCGAGAGGGCTGCCAATTGGTCATAAAATATCTCTACCCCTGCGAGATTGCATTAGTCAATGGGTTAATGGGCCGCAACATCGCACAGGGAAACATTTGTCGAGATCCATCAACTTGTCACTGTGTCTATAATAAATATCGCCCCCGGGATGTCGAGGGCTTCAAACGAAGACATGGGCCAACGAGGATATCACCATTATCTGGAGACCTACTTAGGATGTTCCGCAACCCTTTGCTTTTCTAACTATGATCATGATCATGAGAACAGCCGTTGCTGCATGAACCCCAGGCGGGCATGGAGCCGGTCCTTCGCTTCGTCTACTGTCGTAATGACGACCGTCCTCGGCGAAGGCCAGAGCCACTGATCCCGAACTCTCCAGACATGTTGATTTCAGGACGTCTAATTCATTCTGCCTGCAACCCTACTCCACATGGCCAACGTATTCATGGTGAGGCAGTCCTCCTCGAGACGGTCGCCCCACCGTCTGTATGAATGAACAGCGCCTCGTGTAGGGTCCGTAAACGGAAGCGATGAAGACGTTTGCATGAGCCACCCCGGGGTGCGATCTGCGGGTCTGTGGCCGGTTTGTCGGTGGCATGTTTGCGATCGAAGTCCTTTCAACGAACATGCACGATCGCTCGGTCGAGCGGCGATAACGGGAGCGTTTGTTGCAGGACGCTTCTGGCAGTCATTGCCGTAATTGTGGTAGTCATCATTCGTTTCCGGCGATCCGCATGATCCCTGATTACTTTGGAGGTTGATCCCGATGCGCCGACGCTCTGCTTTCGACATTCTCCGTCTGCGGCCGTTCGCCAGACAGTCGCTTTCACTCGGCGTGCTGCTGAGCGCCGCCTGTCTCGCGTTATTGTCCGGAGAACCGGGTGCCGCGCGGGAACGAAAGATGGAAGTGCTCCCGGCTCAAACGACCGCCCCACCAGCTGTCGTCATCGACCAGGTCAGTGATGAGCACCATCTCCGAACGCAATTGCGTGGCAAGAATGATGTGGTCGAGCTTTCCGCCTCGAGCAGTCCCTTTTCGCAAGCCCCAACCGGCACCTTCGGATTCATTGCCCCCAGAGCGTTGGGCATGGCGCTCGTCACGCAAAGCCCTGACCTCACACTGGAACGCATCCCCACCGCTTCCAATTCGTACGAAATTCACAAACTCAAGAACGGCAGCGGGATGCTCGTCGGATTTGTCGCACACGATGTGATGGCTCAGATATCGCCTGCCAATCGGCCCAAAAACGTTCACCTTTCCTTCCATTCAAACCCATCGGAGAAGGCGCCATATATAGCAGCCGTCCCGCTGGTCAAACTGATGGTCGACCGGATGCCCGTCCCTCTCGACGTGAAAAATCCCGAGAGCACTGTCACCCTGAACATGGATCTGCAGGGATCGGCCAACCGTAAGTCTCCAACCGTCCCCCAATAATTAATTCAGACATCCTCATCGACAATGCCTTGACACCTCTGCAGTCGGGGGGTGAAGCTAAAGAATAGCCTGGAGGTGTCTTATGAGGCCGGGGTAGCTTTCCTTTCTCATTTCTCTTCTTCCCCCTCTTCTTCTTTTCCTTCATCCCACAATTGTGTGTGCCCCGCAACGCAGGATGCGAAGGGCACTGTTGTATCCAACATACAAGGAGGTCGCACCATGAAAACCTCTCTCGTGCTCCTCACCGCGTTTGCCGTGATATTCCTGGCACTACCGTCCGCATCGGCGAATCCGAACATGCTGCCCAAACATCCCGGTTACCCGATGGGAAAAGCGCAAGACCCCGTGTCGGGACAACCGCTGGCCAATGACCCCGGACAGGTCAATGCGACCGGAGAGAAATCCCTGGCCGCAGCTGCTGGCATTGACGATGTCCATTCAACGCAAAACCTGCCCACCAATGTCGATAATGAGAGGCTGCTGGAAAAACCAGGTGCAGGAGTGCTGCCGAAGGTTCAGGGCCCCGATATTCGAATCGAGCCGCCCGTGAAGGAGGGCACCAAGGTACAAGCCTCGCCCCAATAGCGAGCGGATCGACCGGGTTTCGGACCGTCATGGTCCGGAGCCCGGTCGCAGTCCTGCGTTGTTTCATGATTAGGGACGGCGTTCACGGACCCAACCCGTCTTCCAATTCCACATTCCCACTGACAGCCAATGAGAAGGTGCGAGGAAAAACAGACTTGTTCTTCTCATCGGTCGGGAGTACGATCTTTCCTTCCGACTTCGTTTATTCACATCATATCTGGGAGGAATGGGGTCATGAGCATTCGATCAGTACGGGCGTTGGGATACATTGCGCTGATGGGTTTCCTCGCTGGCGGTTGTGCGACCGAAAGCACGACCGGTTCGTCCGGTGCAACATCGTCTCCGGCCGGCGCCGCGACGACCGGCACGCCAAAATCCGGCGGAAGTATGTCCGGTGGAGCATCGTCCAATGCATCGAAATCCGGTGCCGCAATGTCCGGAAGCTCGAGCAGTGACTCGACGCCGGCCGCCGGATCCTCACCAAGCAAAGCCGCGGCAAATAATGCGGCAGGGCTCCAGACGGACTCGCTCCAGGCTTGTCTGGCACGAATTCCATCTTCCGCATCGGCAGGAACGAAAATGGTGGCGGAAGAAAGCTGTAAGCAAAACGAAGCGCTCCGCTTGGGGATTGTTGGAACGGCTTCGACGAAAAGTAACGATCGGGCGGCTTCCGGAACTCAGGGCGACACGCTCGACGCCTGTATGGCCCGCATCCCAAAGGATGCGACTTCGGGCCAGCGCATGATGGCGGAACAGAGCTGCAACCGCGACCAGGCCAATCGGTAGTCATTCCGGTTCCCTTCGGTTATCCGGGAGATTGTGCCCGCGCCGTCTCCCGGACCTGACTCAATGGAAACTTACCGTTGTCGTTCCCGATCTTCGACGCTTTACGCCGGTGATTCAGAAACGGACGTGCCCTCCTCATCGCGCAGGCCTGGAAGTGCCTGCGACTAAAAGCCTAATGCCTTCTCGAGATCGTCCTGCCCTTTCTTAAACTGTTTTTGCTCCACTGCGTCTTTTTTCTTGGCCAGGGATTCCAGTTCTTCTGCCTTCTTCTTCAGGGCAGCGCTTTCTTTCTTACGCCCCTCCTCCTGTTGCTCTTCCTGGAGCGAAGCCTCCTGGACTTCTTTGATGGTACGGTCTGCCACCGTCATCCATGACAGTCGGTAACCCGGCTTCCGGAGAGCCTGTTCTTGATAGAGCACGACAAAGCGAGTGGGATAGCTGCGTCTGCCGATCTGCCTCTCTTCCAGCACATACACGGTTGGAGAGCCGAAAAGCTTTGGATCATATGAATCGAGATAGATCCTGCTGCCTTGTTTCGCTCCTATGGACTGGACCTTCTGCATGTACTCCGTAAAGGCCTGCATGTTTGTCGGATCAGGCGGCTGAACATTTTCCAACTCCTTTCCTGCCGCCTGCTGTGCCAAACTGTTCGCCTCGTTTTCGTCTTGCAGCTGATACCGGTATTTGTCTTTGAACTCTGCAAGCGGAAATGGTCCCTTCTTGGCCTTCCCCCTGAAAAATTGAGCCGGATCGCTTTTCCCGCTGATGGAGACATAAGACAGCCGACCGACTGTGGCATCACTCGAATCAAACCAATAACTACTGTCCGGAGCAACCGGCATCGAATATTTTGACGCGTCTGCCGGAGTTTGCGGCGTGCGTCCAACGCTCATCAGGATGATCCGCTGTTTCAGCAACGCCAGCGCGTTTCCCTTCCCATGGCCGATCATTTGCGAGACGGCTTGCCGTACATCCGGCACGGGATCGTTCGTGATTGGGATCAATGCATCGACATCCTGATCCTGCGGTCCGATCATGCCGAGCGCATCGGCTGCCGCAATTCGCAGATCGGGTTCATCGCTGGAGAACATCCCTATGATCTCAGGTAGGTAGGTTCGACTGGCAGTCGAACCTAGCGTGTGTACGTCCTGCTTCAGGATATCAATCGTGTCCTTCCTGAGTTTCTCGCAATTGGCCGGTCCGGAAGGCTTGCCGCCACAGTCCCGAAGATAATTGTCGAGGGTTGCATCTTTCGGTGATGATGCCTTAACCGGCGGGGTCCCCTCCGCCAGCGATGGGGACAGTCCAAGACCGGAGAACGCCATGAGCCAAAGCGGGAGCCACATGTACGTCAATAAACGATTGTCGAGATTTCGTCTCATCGAGCGTCCTCCTCAGCCGATTGTACGAGTCCCCTCGCCGTCATGGCCTTATCGCTGCAACCGACGGAAATCGATGTATCTGCGACTGCGTCCTTGTGAACCGCTCAATTCATCCTGTCTGAAGTTCGCCGCTATCAGGGTTCGTACGACGCTGGCACTAAACCTGGTCTTTGGATCGCATTTGTCCTTTAATTTTGTCAGATCATCAATAATGATCTTGATGCTGATGAAATCGCTTGTCGGCAGCGCATCTCTGTGTTTCTTCCAGAGATCTTCATCTTGCGGATGACATCCGGGCGCTGCGGCACCGTTGAGCGGACCCGAGAGCAGCGTCATCGCAATCAGCAAACCCCCTGACATCATCGCCACAATTCTCATAGCTCCCCCTATCTCATTAAAGCCGCAATGCAGTATAACGGCGGCGTGGACCGCCTCATCCTTCACCGCTTGGCCTTCTTTGCTCTCGCCGCTTCAGCCACCGTGGCAACCTATGCGGGCGCGGTCTACGGCGATTTCCAATTCGACGATGTTCCCGCGATTCTCGAGAATCCGCATCTGGAGCGCTGGGAAACCTTCCTCGGCCATCTCGGCCACATGGTCCGGCCCGCACTCTACGGGACGTTGCTTATCGATCGGTCGCTGTATGGAACCGGCCCAACCGGATATCATGTCCTGAATCTGTTGCTTCATCTCGGATCCGGGCTGCTCATCTATCGGATTCTTTCTCATGCGGTGACGGAGGACATCCGACAGCCCGCGTTCTGGACCGCACTGCTCTTTCTGATCCATCCGATTCAAACCGAAGCCGTCACGTACATCTCAGGCCGCGCTTCCGGTCTGATGGCTTTTTTCTATCTTCTTGCCCTTACCCTCTATCTCGAAGCCGCGACGCATCGCCGAAACAGCATCTCTTCCCGACGGTATCTGATCGGAGCGCTCATCTCGTTCATGCTGGCCCTCGGCTCTAAAGAAACCGCCATGACCTTCCCGTTCGTGCTCCTGCTGTGGGACCCATTGATCCGCCGGCTCGATCATGCCGAACTTCGCCGGACCTTCCTCTCATCTCACCTACCATTCTGGCTGGTCCTGTTCGCCGCGGGGTTGTGGACCTGGTCTCATCCCCGCTACTCTGCCCTTGCTCAATTCAGTTTCGGTCTCCGGCCTTTCTGGGACAATCTCCTCAGCGAACTCCATGCCGCGGTATATGCACTGTTGCTGCTTGTATGTCCCTGGAAGCAGAATTTCGACCACGACCTTCCCGTACTTCATTCGTTGTCAGAGTGGCCAATGCCGATCGACATGCTCTTGCTCTCCGGGATGGCAGGAGGAGCGCTGATCGCGGCTCGACGGCTTCCTCTCTTCTCATTCGGCCTTGCGTGGTTCTTCCTGCAGATGCTTCCCACCATCCTCATTCCCCGCAATGATCTTCTCAGCGAGCGCAACCTGTATTTGGCCTCCATGGGACCGTTCCTTGCGGTCGTCGCCCTTGGCATCCACCTGATATCGCGCCTCATCGTGACCCTGCCATATCTCAAACTCGTTCGTGTCGCCGCCGGGAGTCTGATCATCGCACTGGTCGTCACGCTCTGCCTTGTGACCGTCCAGCGAAACGCGCTGTATCGCGACCCGCTCCTTCTCTGGTCCGATACGGTGGCCAAATCACCGCGGAAAGCGAGACCACATAACAATCTGGGGCATTCCCTTGCGCAACGGGGCGACTGGAGCCGCGCGATCGACGAATTCCGGATCGCTGCCACGCTCGATCCAGACTACGTGGCGGCTCAAGACAATCTTCGCGACGCATACCTCCATCACGTCGGACGACGCTAAGGCCTGCCCCCCTCCTGTCCGACGCGCATCACCGCCTGTCCATACCGAAGCAACTGTGTCGTTTGTTCCCATTGGTCCATGAGATTGAGCCCCACCAGCAGGAATTGGTGCCCGTCTTTGACCATGCTGGCGATGAGACAGCGACCTGCCTTATTGGTATATCCGGTTTTCACGCCGGTGACTTCCTGATCGAGAAGCAGATCATTGGTGGTATACAGCGCGATGTGCCTCTTGCCATCCACGCTGGCGATATCCTGCATGACCGTTCGAACCATCGTGGGGAAAATCGGCACCTGCAGCGCCTGCTCCGTCAATTTTGAAAGGTCCGAGGCCGTCGAATAGTGTCCCGGAGCATCGAACCCACAGGGGTTGGCGAAGTGCGTATTCTTCAATCCCAACTTGCGGGCCCGCTCGTTCATCATTGTCACGAACCGGATGTCATCGCCGCCGACATGCCAGGCGACCGCCTCGCATGCATCATTCGCGCTGGTCACCAGCATGGCCATCACCAAATCCTGGAGGAGAAATTCTTCTCCGGCCTCAAACTGAAGGGACGAGCGGTGTCCGAGCGCTCGAGCGTCGATCTTCACCACACTTTGAAGCGGTGCAGCTTCCAACGCCACCAAGGCGGTCATGATTTTCGTCAGACTGGCGGGGGGAAGCCGGCGGGTCGCATTCTTTTCCAGCAAGACACGCCCGGATCTGAGCTCGACCAGATACAGAGCTGCAGCCCTTACGACGGGCCGGCCCGGCAGGTCGGAAGACGACTCGTGAGCAAGAACGCCTTCAGTCCACGCCGCCTGAGCCGTCACGAGCACCGCAACCAACAGCGATCCGGCGAGCAGCCGCATCTCCATATCGTCGTGGCCCTATCGACCGAACAGGCCCTTCATGAAATTGGTGGCCTTGTCCACCTCAGATTCGGCCGGGGGTTCAGGGTTCGGCGCCGGAGTCTCCTGCGGCATCACGACTTCTGGTCTCGTGCCTGATTGTCGCGTGCTGGGCAGCGGCGTTCCCGTCCCTCCCATATCGGGCCGGCCCATCGGCTGCCCCATACCGGAACGGCCCATCATTCCCATCATGCCCATGTCGAATTTCGTGAATCCCTCGGGGATCTCGAAGAGCTGAGGATCCTGCCTTCCGATCTTGAGATTGTTGAGTTCCGTGAGCATCCGCTTCTTTTCGTTGCCTTCCTTGTAGAGAAGGTCCTGCTTCACGTTGATTCCCTCCGTAGTCCGCCAGGAAAAGCCGCCATATTTCTTCCCGTCCGTACTGGTCGCGATGGTCTTGTACTTCGTGACCTTGACGCCGTTCAACGTTTCTTCGCCCATCACCGTATCTTCATAGGTCCATTGCGACGGATCACTCCCCCGGCCCTGGCCTCCGCCGATCGAATGTTCCATGTACATCTTTTCCGACGGCATGAGCTGCCACATCACTTTCGTGTCATATCGCAAAATCTGAACCGCTCCTTCACCGGCGCCGGTCAGCATTTCCCGCCGTTCCTTGCTCGGCGTGACGTACACATGCTGTTGAATGGTCCCTTCCTCGGTTTGAACGACCGAATCGGCCGAGTATTCCGCTTGAGGGCGGCTCGGTTGAGCCGCATCCGCAGGCAACAGGGCCAAGAGATTCGCCAGCGCAATCACGATCATCATGGCGTGTGACATGGTGAAGTCCTCCGGGGTGAGTCGCGTCCGACCGACATGACAGTCGCCGGAAAGCCCAATGCAAGCGGTGAGCGGTCGAGAATCGGGCGGAAGCGTAACGCGCGCCGGAAGGGAAGTAAAGTGGATAGGCACGGCTGGGGAATGTGAGAACATTGCACGAACTGTGCAAGATGACCCGAAACGCGGCCCTTTATGGCACCCGCCGCCTGCGCCAGGCTCATCGCAACAGATGAAGAACCGATCCGAATCCGCCGATTGCAAGCCCGAGGCTGCCTATTGTACACTTCAGCCCCTTCGGTATTGTCCAATCTGGGCAACAATTGCAGCGTGACTTGTTCTGCGAGGGTCCATGGTTAGCCGCTCCCGCCGATCAGGCCTTCTGCTTCTCCTCACCACTGTTATCATCCTTTGGGCGCTCCTTTCCGTTTCTCCTGCTGGCGCCGCATCGCGTGGTGCGAGTCCGGCAAAAGCCGTCCCTGGCGACGTATCGATCGAGGGCGAGTACTGGGCTTTGATCATCGGCATCAATGACTATCAATCGGCCCCCAAATTGAAGACCGCCGTCGCCGACGCGAGCGGCATACGCCAGGTGCTGGTGGATCGGTACGGATTCAAGCCCGAGAAGATCAAAATGCTGCTCAATGGAGACGCGACTCGAAGCCGCATCGAAGGGGCGTTCGTGAAGATGGCCCGGGAGGCCGCACCGTCCGACAGTGTGCTGGTCTACTACGCCGGCCACGGGCAGAACAGCGACGATAACCAACTCGCCTGGTGGGTTCCGGTGGAGGGAAATCTGGAGGAACCGGGAACATGGATTCTGGACGCGGCAATCCGAAACTACGTCGCAGCCATGCGCGCCCGCCATGTCTATGTGATCGCCGATTCCTGTTTCAGCGGCAATCTGTTCGCGCAATCCCGGGCGCTCGTCAACCCCGTCGCCGATAAGTACTACGCCAAACTCTACGCCAAACGGTCTCGCTGGGGCCTCACCTCAGGAAGCAACGAGCCGGTCGCCGATCAAGGCAAGGACGGGCACAGCGTCTTCGCTTATCACCTCATCACGTTCCTGAAAGACAACGACGAGCCGTATCTCGTCCCTAGCCGGATTGCCGACCATGTCATTCCGCTCGTCGCACGGAATGCCGAACAGATGCCGAGAAGCCAGCCCCTTCAAGGGGCAAACGACGAAGGCGGACAGTTCGTCCTGCAGCTGGCATCGGCCGCACGCGGCATCGAGGATCAGGGCAAAAAAGCCGAGGAAGCGGTCCGCCAGCAGCGTGACAAAGCGCAGGAAGAATTCAAGAAGGAATTGGAACGCATGGCCGAGGAACGGCGCCGCCTCGAAACCGATGCCAAAGAAAAGCTGGAACTGGAGCGCGCTCGCCTGATCGAACTCGAACGCCAACTTGAGAAGCAGCGCCGGGAAGAAGCGGACGTCAAACGGCAGCTCGAAGACGAACATCGTCAGCGTGTCGATGCCGAACGGCAGGCTGCCGAAGCCAAAAAATCTGGCGAGGCCGCACAGCAGGCCGCGAAGCTGAAGGCGGCGGAAGGCCAGCGCCAGGCTGAAGACGACACGCGAAAGAAACTCGCCGAAGAAAAGAAGCAACGAGAGGCGCTCGAACGCCAACTGGCGGATCAGCGTCAGCGAGAGACCGACACGCGCCGTGCACTCGAACAAGAACAGGCGCGACGGCGTGAGGCGGAACGGATCGCGAAAGACGCCCCGTCGAAGGGCGAATCGGCCGAGCCGCAGTATAAACCGGCGAAGAGCGAGCGAGCACCGTTCGTGGGCGGCTTTTAGGTCACCGGCAAGCCGAGTGACCGGCATATCAGCGTACGACATCACCCAACCATTTCAGGAGGAATCGCATGAGCAAGCGGGCTGTGAGACTGGGCATTCTGTGCGGTGTGATGGCACTGACCGGCTTCACGTCTGAACCGGCGTGGACAGCTGACAAGATACCGGCCGACTCGCCGTCGACCGACCAGCCGGAGAAACGAGGAATCTTGGGCGATCGGTTTTCGTTGGACGCCGGGATGAAATTTTGGGTCGCAAAGTGGCAGCCGGCGGGATTCGTCGGCGGCATCAACTCCACCAGAACCTCGGACACGACGGCCATGATGGGTCCCAGCATCACCGGTACCGTCCGGTTACGGAACGACGAATGGTGGAACGCCCTCTCCGTTAACTTTACGTGGCTTCAGGCTGGGGGATTCGACTTCAGCCCTTTCGGATTTAACAACGGGGGAAACGGTCCGCCAATCGACCAGACCTCTGCGATCCGTCGTGATTACTCCATCGTCGGTGCGCTCTCAATCTGGCGAGGCTTCGGCGTATTCGCCGGATACTACAATATGCAACAGCGGTTCAGCAGCTCGTATCCCGGAGCCGTCCAGGGACCGGCTCATGAGAGCGTCTACATCAGCGGACCTCTGATCGGCTTGTTCGGATCGGGAACCGTATCCGGTCCATTGAAGGCCTATGGAAATCTCGCGGTTGGATTCTACGATGAGAAGTCGAACAACAACCCGAGTGGAACGGTGCAGACCACGGCCAAGGGTGTTCAGGGTTATTCTGCCGAGTTCGGCTTGTCCCTGGACGGACCCAGTCTGAAGGTCGGCAGCATCGGCTCCATCGGCTCTGCGATCCAGATGGGCTTCCGTGCTCAGGTCATCAACGTCAATACCGGACAGACAGCCAATAACGACGTCACGTGGGGACCGACCTTTCAGGTCGTGGCGCGATTCTAAAACGCGAGGTAATTGGAATGGGGTGGCGACGTCCGGTCAGTTTCTGTGCGCCGACCGGAACGCCACCCAACTTTCGACAGCCTGTTTGTCGTCGAATCTGAAGATGATGCCGACACGTTCATCCCGATAGGGACTTTGATACAGGTAGTAGCGACCCCGTCCCGACACGAAAACCGAGTTCGGAGAACCATAGGCCCGCTCGACTACGTTCACGGTATCCCCGCGTCGAACGCCCTTGATCGTCCGGCCTTCGGCTCCCTGCCGTCCGCTCAGAAGATACGTTGAGCTTCGCATCGATCCGCTGCCTTTGATGATCGCCGTGGCACGAACCGTTCCCCGTTGTCTGGAGACAACGGTCAAGGCAGGCCGCAACTCGTCGTCCGCATCCCACCGAGCCAGGGTCCGCGTGTCTTTGGGATTCATGAATTCACCTTCCCCGAGATCGGCGATCTTCATGTCCCCGACCTGCTCGGGAAGAGCGAGCGTTCGAGGTTCGGCAACGTGAAGACTTGCTCGACCCGCCGGCGCATTGATGCGCGCGAGGTTCTCGACACCGGCGCCGTTCCCGCTATTCGCAGCCAGTCCAAATTCCCGTTTGGCCGATTCATCATCACCTTGATGGGAGAATACGATCCCCTTGACGGCATGCGCACGAGCCAGCATCTCGGCGGCGCCCTGGGACTGCGCAAGCAACCGGGCCGCCTCGGCTCTAGAACCGGCCGACTCATAGTCGCCCAGCAGGTCGAATACACAGGCCAGGTTGAGCAGGGCCATCGCATACGACGGGTTCATGGCGACCGCTTTCTCGAGATGACGCCGGGCCTGCTCCAGCAAATCGTTCCGACGCCCGCGCCGTTGCTCCGGATCGGCGAACGTCATGCCCCGCTGCCCTTCTCCGGCAAGCCGCGATTCTGAATCGATTTCGAACGGATAGACGAATCTGTTCTCGGTTTCCGAAAACCATTGCAACGCATCGAGCGCCTCGGCCACCCCGGCGTTATTGAGGATTTCAGGCCCCGGAAACTCAGTGGCGATCCGGTCGAAGATCAATCCTGAGCTGGTGTAATCGCCGATCAGCAGCGCATACACCCCCGTCTCAAACAACGGAGCCAATTCGCGGAGCCGCTGTTGGGCCTCCTTCGCGGTCTCCCGGCGGTGCTTGAGGTGTTCGTAGGCGGGAAGCCCGGGATCGAACCGGTAGTGCGTGTAGATGGCATCGAACACCGGAGTCGCCACCGAAAGGGGTTGATACCCTGCCAGGAAACTGTAGAACCCTCCGAAGTAGTCCGCCTCCGCTTCCAACCGCCTCCGTTCCTTGGCGGATTCGATCCGGGGCACGTCTTCCCCGCTCTCTCCGCCTCCTAACGCCGTTTGGCGGTGCGCAAAGGCGCGGCCAAATCCTTCCGCCCAGCGATGGTTGCGGTAAAAATGTGCGAGTTCATGACCGAGGATGAGCGCCAACCCGTTGGCTTGTTCTTTGGGAAGCGACGACTGCAGCAGGTCGTAGAATTCCTCCTCGAGATAGACGGCATGCCGGCCGGGGAGAAACTGCGCGACGTCGAAGGTGGTGGCTTTGCCTTTGACGATGCGGAATTCCGGCGGAGTGCGAGGATCGTTGACCGACCGGACGAGTTGATCGAATACTTGCCGGCTGACGCGAACCTTCTGATTGGAAGCGGGGAGGAATTCTTCAGCGCAGGCGAGTGAGGACCATGTCAGAACGAGCGTTCCGATCCACCATATCGCACATCGCGACGGCATGTGGCCCCCGTGGAATCCGGCAGCCACACGTCGTCGTGTGTCGCCTGCGCGGACGCAGAAATCAACGCGGCTGCTCGACGCGAATCGAATCAACGGGAAGGTAGCCGACTTTGACGATCTCCCCTTGTGCGGTCTTCATCACGTATGGCACGACGACCTTTTGTCCCGGCGTATAGGGCGTCTCGCTGTGAAAGGTGACCCGATCCCCTTCGACTGTCCAGGTGCCGTCCTTCAACACCACCACATCATCTGGAAGATTGATCGATTCAATGGAACGAATCTGCCGGTCCAGCTGCTCGGATTCCGCGGTCAACCTGGCGAGTTCATCGGATACGGGGTGCGCCGCTCCGGCTGAATCTCCTCCATCTTTCCCTGCGAACCCGAATCCCCGCTCTTCCGATTGGCCGAGTTGATTGCGCAAACTCGCCACTTGCACGGCGGTGGATTCCTTTTTCGCGGCGAGGTCGGCCTTCGCCTGGCCGGGACTGGAAATGGTGGTGCCCTGAGCCAACTGGACACTCGCCTGACAGGTCCAAGTCTGAGCAGAAAATCCCTGGGGATTCCCGGGCATGTTGCCGGACACCCCGCATCCCATGGAGGTTGGGCAACCTCCGACTCCGAGTAAGGCCAACGCAGGAAACGGAAGCCACCATCGGGAGAAGTGACGAGTGGACGCCATAGTGTCCTCACGGTTGAATGTAGACCGGAGAAACGGGTGTCGATCTTTAAAGAAAGTCCCCCACCGAGTCAAGCTCCCATTTGCCGCGCGCAGTATAACAAGAGCCGGTTTCAACCTGCCTGGCAATCAAGGCACAGCGCCGTCCCCCGCATTTGCCGGCAGGCTGCGGCGAAACTGCCGGGTGATAGACCAATCGGACTGTCCACGTGTCTCCTGCCCCGATCCGGCAACCGCTTCTGATTCAATGAGTTGCCTCGCCTGTTGAATCTCATGCGCCGTCGTCAGCAGGATAAAGGTGTCTACTCCGAACGGCGCATGGACCCTCATAACTCCACTGTCCCCCAAGTCAATCATCGCCAGGTGCTCGGGGGATTTTTTTTCGAACCCTTTGGGGGGAATCAGGTTTTCGTATTCTTTGCTCGCATCGTTGGGAAACAACAGGGTCGATCGTCCTGATTGGTCGATCACAAAGACATAGACGTATCGCTGCTGGATTCCCCAGGTTTGTTGAATGTTTTTGATGGTTTCACGATCGGACTCGAGCATCAGACGGTATGCGCCTTCACGCAACGTACCGGAGCCGGCAGCCGGCGTGCTGGCGGCCGGACGGAACGTCAGTTCATAGGGAAATCGCCGATCATCGGGACTGCTCTTGATAGAGAGCCACTGATGGATGCGGGCCAGTCCTGCCAGACAGCTCTGCAAACCTCCGTGTGCGCAATCCATAGGTTTGTCATTGAAGGTGCCCCACAGGGTATGCACCGGAAGCGGCATCGGAGAATCAGCCTTTTCTGACGCCGCGGACCTAATAGGGTTTCGAAGCGCCCAGGCATAGTGCACGTGCCCGTCGCTCAAGCGACCCAACAACACGTATTGCGCTTCGTCCGAGTTCTTGACCAGTCGAATGGGATTCGGAATTGTCTCGATCGACGCCGTAAGGATCCGTTGCAATGCGGCGGAAGGAGGAATGTTCATGTAGAGCCGGATCGGGGCCCTCTCTTTCTGAAGTCGTTCGGCAATCTGCTTGGCCGTCGGCGCCGCACCGACCTTTTGTGTCCGGCCGTCAGGACCATGCAACAGCCACTCCGAGCCATTCCAGGTCAAGAGATGAGTGGGTGATTGTTCGGTCGGTTCCACAACCCAAGTCATACCGATCTGCAATAGATGATCATGAAGCCCTGCGGCGAGGTGCTCCGCCTCATGCAGGTTTTTGACCGCAGGGGGAAGCCAAATACGGAGAGCCGCCGGGTCGGCATTTCCCTTGCGGCTGACCTCAAATTCATCTCCCGGCTTGAGCCGATTCCAGTCTCCCTGAACAACAGCAGCCTGACTCCTTGCGAGATTTCGCACGTTCGCTATGCGTAGCCGTACCGCCCCGGCCGCAGAGACTAACTCCGTCCCGTTCGTCAGACCGATGGCACTCCCTCCCTGCACATCGACGTCATGAGGACCGTAGGCGCGGACGACATTGATTCGAAGTTTCGGCACATCGCCGTCCGGATCACCACCGAACAGCGGCGCTCGTTTCCGGGCTTCCGCCCCTGCGACCGCTGGATCCTGCTGCAGACCTTCGGCTTTCAACTTGGCTGTGACCCGTCTCATGATCCGGTCCGCGGTCGCATTCACCGCCGTCTCGTTCAGGGCTTCAGTCAATGCAAGCGTGAAGGCCCCGTGCCATTCTGTTTGATCTCCCGCACGATGAAGCGCTTCCTTGGCCTGCTGATCTTCCTGTGTCGCGGAAATGATGAGCGCGCCCTCCCGCCGTTCAGGCTCCTGACCGGAGGGATGGGCCGGCGGCTCCTCACCGATCAACACCGCCACGTCGCGGTCATCCTCCTCCAGAAATCGCACTTGGGCCGCAGTGGGCACCGCCCCGCGTGAAATTGAACCGCTATGGCAACTGTCGAAAATGGCCGTGAGCTTCGCACCTCGATCCAGCACCCGGGTAAACAGTCGATCCCACTCCTTGTCTCGAATGTCGATAATGGTCCGGTCCGCCTGTGCCCGATTGGCATCGGCGGGAACAATCGTTTCGTCTTTCCCGTCGAGTTCTGTCGAATTGGAATTTCGAATCCGGGATCCGTGACCCGCATAAAAAAAGATGCTGAGGTCGCCAGGCTGGGCGGAATCGATGAGATGACGCTTGAACTGTTCGAGAATCTCGGCCCGAGTGGCCTGTTCATCGGTGAGGAGGATGACGTCCTGATGTCGAAAGCCGAACCGGCGGATCAACAACTCCCGGATGGCAGTGGCATCGTTGACCGATCCACGAAGGTTGGGCCAAGTGCGGCGGCCGCCGGATGATGAACGAGAAGGCCCGTCGGCCGCATGTCCTCCGTCGTAATGGTCGATGCCGACCAAGAGGGCCCGCCGATTTTCGGCATCTGATGGATGCGGCAAGACCAGCCACGTCGCGAAAATGCAGGCCGCAGCGGCGAGGATCGTTCGCATTGCCGTGAAACGTGTCCTGCGTGAACTGCTCATGGAGCGGAGGGCGCCGGGTGTCTTAAGTCTTGTACGGTTTGATACACTGGGCCGCGCCTGTTAGGGGTTCCTTGCCGCACGTGTTTCGCATGTGCCCGCGGCGGCCTTGGGACAGTGAGCCCGCAAACCGGTTCGCGATGCATGATGTCTTCATGGCTTGATCCATCCGTCCTGCTCAAAAAGCTCATCGAATCGCTTCGGCATCGGCTCAAACCGTTGGAGCCCATTATAGCGCCGGTCGCCCAAATCTGGCGAAACCTCCCTTCATTCGTACAGCTCCTGCTCAAGAGCATCGCGATCGGCCTTGGGGCCGCGGTTATCCTGCACATCTGTCGGCCATACATTCCGGGGGTCGTCCCGGCAGAGCGGTCGGCAACGGATTGGGCGATTAACTTCTGGAAAGACCGTTCGGTCGAATCGCCGGCCTTATCGGAGCGGTTCGTCTTTGTCGATATCGACGAAGCAACCTACCAACAATGGGGAGAGCAGCTGTTCGTCCCACGGGACAAACTGCTCGCCCTGATCCGATTTGCCGTCGTGGCACAGGCCAAGCTGCTCGTCGTGGACACGGAATTGACCAAACGTGTCGCGCTTGTGCCGGCACAGACCGGAGGACTTTCCCCTCGAGAGGCCGGCGGGGACGCAGATGAACTCTTGAAGAACTATCTTGGCTCTTACAGCCGCCTGCTCCCGCAAGGAGACGGGGCTGAAAGCCGCGTACCGGTTATTTTTGTCCGGTCTATCGGACAGCCGCTGCTGCAGCCGGACGCGGACGGACGAATTCCTGACGGCACCCAGCACGAGACCGCCGCCTCGATTTCGGAAGAGCGTCCCTCTGAATTTCTTGAGAGCACGTTGGCAAACTCCATCGTGTTGCATTGGGCATCGGCCTTGATCGAGCGCGATGATGACGGCGTGGTCCGCGATTGGCGTTTATTCGAACCAACCTGCATCAAGGGAACACCAAACGTGACCCCTTCGATCGCGCTCCTCGCCTGGGCTCTGGTCAGGCAACCGGAATTGGATGGAGGGGCGTTTGCCGTCACCCGGTTTCGATCGGGACTGCGAGAACGATTTGCTCCCCCCGACACGTTTTGCACCCGGATGGCATCCGCTGGGATTCCCGATCCAAAGGCGCGACCGTCGAAGGCCTGGAGATTGATCGATCGGTCGTTGGGGAAACCGGTGGTCTTGAGTCTCAATCCCGACGATCTCGAACATCGCGTCTTCTATAAATTTCTCCCCGATTCGGTGCAGGCGGAACTGTTTTCACGGGTCCGCGCCTCCATCATTACCGACCCTCCTGTTGGCCGCCCGTTGAGTCCCGATTGGCTCAAAGGAAAGATCGTGGTGATTGGGTCAAGTTACGGCGCGGCCCACGACCGCCATGTCACCCCTTTGGGTGAAATGCCGGGCGGCTTGGTCGTGATCAATGAAATCAACGCCCTTCTTGAATACGGCCAGATCCGTGAACCCGACGCCCGGATCCGTTGGACGGTGCTGATTGCCCTGATCATGGCCTTCAGCCTTTCCTTTTCCTACTTTACGAAGTCGTGGGGCACGCGGGTGGCCCGGCTCATCATCAACGTCCTCTTCATCCCTTTGAGTCTCTGGCTTTTTCAATATGGATGGTGGTTAGATATTGTCTTCCCGTTGATGGTGCTCCAGGCGTACGGTCTCCTGGTCGATTTTCAAGTGGAGCCGCAGACGATCAAACGTAAGGCGGCAAGCCAGGCATCGCCGCGATAACCCGGCAGTTGAGGCCTCCTTGAACCTTCTCGCCCGTCTTCTGTTCGTATGGATTGCGATCTGCAGTATCAACCTGGCCCACGGCGGTCCGTCCGACGGTACAGGTCCGGTAGGATATGTTGAACAGCTGGCTGGCAATCTCGACAGCTTCTCTATCGAACGGGCAGGACGTACGCTCTCACCGGCGCTCCTCCTTCCTGTCCAAACCGGCGACCGGCTGTCGGTTCGCGGACGAGGAAACATCCTCTCTCTCCAATGCGGGAATCGTCGCATCCGAGTGACCGAGCTCGAGTCCCCTTTTGTCGTGCCGCCGAATGCGACGCCGCCCGGCTTCCTGTCGCGCCTGGGTGTCCTCCTCCTCGATGTCGGCGGTCGGTTAACCACGCAGCAGGCCAAGTCGGTGACCAAAGTCGCCACGAGCAGCCGTGGACACGACGAACCGCTTGCAATCCCACTATTGCAAGGCAGGACGTCCCACCTCGCTTTGCCGGATAAGACGCTCTATGTTGCCTGGGCAGGCGGTTCACCGCCCTATGAGGTGCGGGTGACTTCGGTCAAATCAGAATCGCGGCAAATCGCCGCCCTCGGGGGCATCGAGGATCAGCGCGCCATCGTCGCGCTTTCTCACTCGTTGCCGATCGGCTTCGCACAGGTAGAAATTATCGATCACGACGGAAGCACCGCGCGGGGACTGTTCGAAGTCATCCCGGCCAAGCGATTGCCGACAGCTGAGGCGGCGTTGAATGACACCGACGTTCCGGCGTCTCTGAAACAAATATTGTGGATGGATGCCTTGCTGAAAGACAGCCCGGCAGAATGGAGTTTTCAAGCCTATCAGGTCATCTCGCCGTTGGTCCCGGAATCCCAGCCTGCGCAGGCGCTCCGTGATTGTCTCGAGCGCACCGTGAGCTGTTACGATCGATAGTTCGCAGGCAACATCCCCGGCCGCCGACCATTCAATCCCGTCGACCTACTTTTTTCGCAATTTGAGGACCTCACGCTGCCTGGGCTTCGTCTGTTCATGAA
Organism: Nitrospira sp. KM1; assembly: GCF_011405515.1. Lineage (NCBI taxonomy): Bacteria > Pseudomonadati > Nitrospirota > Nitrospiria > Nitrospirales > Nitrospiraceae > Nitrospira > Nitrospira sp. KM1. The sequence goes on from NZ_AP022671.1 coordinate 1,855,667, forward strand.
GCTCTGTCGTGTCAGAGACGGGTTGCTCTGGCTTCTCCGGCATGCGCTGGTGACCTTCCCGTATCGAGCGCAGTTGGGCCGCATACAGCCGGCACTCTTCGCAGAAAAACAGATGGGTCTGAAACTTCGCGTTGACCATGGAAGACAATGTTTGCCTTGGCCCTGCGATGATTCTGGTCACATGCCTGCAGGGCAACGTCAGACGGGTAATAATGTTCTTCATGGAGTTCCAACCTTGCTCCATGGTCTCACCGCCGTGGAGACTCTTCAAGAGTTCAGTCGGCTGCAATGATGTTTTTTGCTATTGCACTCATTATTGTTTTGTAGAACCGACCGCGTTCTGAATCAGTGCATTTCCGACACTGCACGCAGTCCTTTCGAATGCCAGGCAGGCGACGTCGTTGCCTTGTTGGAAACGTATGAATGCTGTGTGCACCACGATGGCGGGCTCGGGGAAGGTGTAACTGCGGGCTTGGAGATTCAGCGAATCAGAGGATCTGCATGGCACGAATTGAGAAGAGATTAGAGATAACGGGAAATTAAACTTTCAAATTACTCTCCCGACTGCTGAATGAGCTTTGCGACGAGACCAGTCCAGCCGGTCTGGTGACTTGCTCCGATGCCTGCGCCATTGTCGCCGTGAAAATATTCATAGAAGCAGAGATGGTTCTGCCAATGCGGGTCCTCCTGGAACACTCGTGTGCCTCCAAAGACCGGCCGTTCTCCCTTCTCATTTGTCAGAAAGACATGCGTCAATCGGCGCGACAGTTCGCGGGCGACCTGCCAGAGCGTCATGTGGTGCCCCGATCCAGTCGGATATTCGACCTGAAAATCGTCTCCGAGAAAAAAATGAAACTTTTGCAGCGACTCGATGAGGAGAAAATTCACCGGAAACCAGACCGGCCCTCGCCAATTGGAATTGCCGCCGAACAGGTCGGTTGACGATTCCGCCGGCTCGTAGTCCACTCGATGCTCGTGCCCCATCACCGAAAGGATGTAGGGGTGCTCTTTGTGATGGCGGGACAGGGCTCTGATACCGTATGGAGACAGAAATTCCTGCTCGTCCAGCATGTACCGAAGCACGGACCGCAGCCGGTCGCGAGTCACCAGCGAGAGAAACCTTCTCACGCCACCGTCGTACGATTGCGTCTCGATGTGCTGACCAAAGTCCGGCCGGTTTTCGATGAACCACTGCATCCGATGCTTGAAGCGGGGCAGACGGTCGACCAGGTCGGAGTCGAGCGTATCGACGGCGAACAGGGGAATGAGTCCCACCATCGAGCGCACCTTCAGATGGTGGGTATCTCCGTTGGGCAGATGCAGCACGTCATAGAAGAAGCCGTCTTCCCGATTCCACAATTCGATCTTCTCGCCGCCCATGTTATTCATCGCGCGGCAAATATAGACAAAATGTTCGAAGAACTTGCTCGCCACATCCTCGTACGCGACGTTGTCCCGGGCGAGTTCCAGCGCGATGGTCAACATGTTGAGACAGTACATGCCCATCCAGCTCGTCGCATCCGATTGCTCGATGCGCCCTCCGGTGGGGAGAGGCGCGCTCCGGTCGAACACGCCGATGTTATCGAGTCCGAGAAATCCCCCCTGGAAGATATTCTTGCCGTCCATGTCCTTGCGATTCACCCACCAGGTAAAATTCAGCAGCAGCTTGTGAAAGACGCGCTCCAGAAAACGGCGGTCGCCCACCCCTTTGCGCTTCTTTTCGATCTTATAGACGCGCCACGCCGCCCAGGCATGCACAGGGGGATTGACATCGCCGAACGCCCATTCATAGGCGGGCATTTGGCCGTTGGGGTGCATATACCATTCACGGAGCATCAGAACCAATTGCTCTTTCGCAAAGGTGGCATCGACCAGGGATAGGGGGATGCAGTGGAACGCCAGATCCCATGCGGCATACCAGGGGTATTCCCATTTGTCGGGCATCGAGATCACATCCGCATTGTAGAGATGCGTCCAATCCGCATTCCGACCGCGCAGCCGTTCAGCCGGAGGTTCGGTACCGACCGTATCGCCCTTCAACCACCGGTTCACCTCGTAGTGATAGAACTGCTTGCCCCAGAGCAACCCGGCAAACGCTTGCCGTTGCACGCGCCGCGCATCCTCCGACAGATTGGCGGGAGCCAACTGGTCGTAAAACTCATTCGCCTCGCGAATCCGCTCCTCGAACACGGCATCGAAGTCCTGATGGCTGAATGCCGGTACAGCTTCCTCATTGGTGAATCTCAGTCGAACGGTCTTGCTCACACCGGGTGCCAACGTGAACACATATTGAGCCGACGCTTTGGTGCCGATGTGGTCCGGATTGACTGCGTCCTTGTCGCCCTGCACGATGTAATCGTGAAAACTGTCCTTCACATACCGGCTGCATTCCGCATCTCCATACAGGCGGCGGGTATTCGTTTCATTTTCAGTGAACAGGAGGTTCGGTCGCCCCTCGCAGACCAATCGTCGCAGCCCGTAATATTCGTGGATCGTTTCGATGACGCTTGCCTGGTTGCTTGATTCTGCCTGTCTGAACCGGGGCCGCCGGATATCGGAACCCCATGACCACGTGTTGCGATACCAGATGGTGGGGAGCAAAGTCAGCTCGGCCGACACGGGCCCGCGATTGATCATCTGGATACGTATGCACACGTCTTCCGGAGTCGCTTTCGCATATTCCACGATTACGTCGAAGTACCTGCTCCCATCGAAGACACCGGTATCGATCAATTCGTATTCCGGTTCTTTGCGCGCCCTCCGGCGGTTTTCCTCCAGGAGTTGGGCATAGGGGAACGCAGCCTGTGGATACTTGTAGAGGAATTTCATGTACGAATGCGTGGGCGTGGAGTCCAGATAAAAGTAGTACTCTTTGACGTCTTCGCCGTGGTTCCCCTCGGGACCTGTGAGGCCGAACAGCCGCTCCTTCAGGATGTGGTCGCGGCCGTTCCAGAGTGCAATGGCGAAACACATGAACTGATGGCGGTCGCACAGGCCGGCAAGGCCATCCTCGTTCCAGCGAAACGTGCGGGAGCGGGCATGATCGTGTGGAAACGACTCCCAAGCGGAGCCGTCGCGGCTATAATCTTCCCGGACGGTGCCCCATGCCCGGTCGCTGAGATAGGGCCCCCAGCGTTTCCAGTGGCGTTTCCGGTGAGCGTCGTCTTCCAGGCGCTGTTGTTCTGCACTGATCGGCACAGATGCCGTGTCGGTCTTCCGGCTTTCAGTCTCCACACATCTCCTTCGGAAGGGGTGCACGCGCGTTGAAACAATTTGCAGACGACGATTGGCGCAGCCTAGTCTGCGGGAAATCCATAGTCAAGCCGACGGGGAATCTCTCCATCGAAGTATGAGACGCGGACCGCAATGAATCAGGCTGTTTTATGATTGCATGGCCGGAATGATCCGCTCACCAGCCCGCCCCTCGTGCGATGATTCGGAGCCGATACACGGACGAACCACCCGTCATGAACAGCGTCCGCCCGTCCTCCCCCCACGCCACGTTGGACGACGGCATTCCCGTTTCAACGGTACCCAATAGCGTCCCATCCGGAGCAATCACACTCAGCCCGCCGTAGCGCGAGCCGAATATGTTTCCGTCTCGATCCAGCTTGAATCCATCCGGTCCGTCCGGTCCAGAAAACGGCTGCTTATGCCAACGCGCCGCGTCGAAAAATACGCGGCCGTTCGACACCGTACCGTCTGCCTTCAGATCATAGGCCAACCATGCCGAGCGATTCGGATCGACGTCGGAGATATACAAAATGTTTTCGTCCGGCGAGAAGGCGATGCCATTGGGCGCGAATATGTCGTGAACAATCAACGTGACGGCGCCTTCAGGCGTGAGCCGGTAGACTCCCTGTATCGGCGCCTTGTCCGGATCGTGAAATGTCTCGGGAAGCCCGAAAGGCGGATCGGTAAAATAGAGGTCCCCGTTGGATCGGAAGACCAGATCATTGGGACTGTTAAATCGATAGCCGCCATGGCCGGACGCCAGCGTCGACATGCGTCCGTCCTGTTCCAACCTGCCGATTTCGCGATCTCCGTGCCGGCACAATACCAAGCGACCCTTGGTATCGAAGGCCAGTCCGTTCGATCCGGGCTCTTTCCCGCGAAACGGAGCTGCCCCACTGTACCCGCTTCGCTTCAAAAACGGTCTGGTGCCGCGGCCATCTTTCCATGCATAGACGGTATTTGAGGGGATATCGGAAAACAACAACACTCCTGTGCGCCTGTCCCACACAGGTCCTTCGGTCCAGGTAAAACCATCGGCAATCTGTTCGATGAGAGTGTCGTGGGGGACGAGCCGGTCGAATCTGGGGTCGAGCGCACGAATAGGCATGGTGGAACCGGGAACGGGAGGTCAGCTACAGGCGGGAGATCCTTTGGCCCACGGCTCAAAGGATTTCCCGCCCATGCCTGTGTACGGCGCTATTGCGGAAATGTCTTGGGGGCCGCAATTTTCTGCCAGCCTTCCCCGTTCAAGGTGTGGAGAAACGCAACGAGAGCCTTTTTCTCCTCCGGCGTCAACTCCAGAGCGATCACATTATTGTCGAGATGGGGATTGGCAATGCCTCCCTGATTATAAAAGTCTACGACGGCTTCGAGTGTTGCGAAACGTCCATCATGCATATAGGGAGCAGTCCGGCTGATCTCGCGAAGCGTCGGGGTCTTGAATGCGCCGATCTCCTCGGGATTCTTGCTCACCATATATCGTCCGAGATCCACCGTATTGTCGTCCCAGCCGATTCCAAGATTATGGAACTTCTCATCGGTAAAGTTGAATCCAGAGTGGCATCGGACACAGCGCGCCTTCCCACGGAACAACTCCAACCCCTTTTGCGCTTCCGGTGAGATGGCATTCTCCTCGCCTCCCATGTCGAATCGATCGGCGGGACTATTTCCCGACAACATGGTCCGCTGAAAGCTGGCAATGGCCTTTCCCACGTTTTCCATCGTAATGTCGGAATCGAAGACGTTCCTGAACGCCGTTTGATAGCCTTTGATCTTCTTGAGCTTCACGAGCATTTGATCGTAATCCGCGAATCCATGCTCGACCGGATTGGTGAACGGTCCGATCGACTGTGCTTCCAATGTCTCCGCCCGCCCGTCCCAGAACTGGCCCTTGCTGAACACGCGGTTCAGGGACGTCGGAGCGCTTCGATTGCCTTTCAAACCCTTGATGCCGGATGAAACCCGTTGCCCATCCGTAAAAGCCAGATTCGGGAGATGGCAACTCGCACATGCAATCTTATTCGTTGTCGACATGCGCTTGTCGAAGAAGAGCTGCCGTCCGAGTTCGATCTTCTCCGAGGTCAACGGGTTGTCGTCGGGAATGACCACGGCGCTCTCTTCAAGACCGAAGGGAAGCTTTAGTTGGTACCCGCCATCCTGCCGGACCGGTTGTGGCCCACCGCGTGAGACCGAATCACCCGCAAGAGGCGCTCCGGAAGCCCACAGAAGCGCCAATAGCCCGGCGATGCTGCCGACTCCAACGGTGAATCTTCCAACCTGTGATCTCGACGTGAATGGCCCCATAAGCTCCTCCCTCCAAGAATTGACGATTGCCGCCGGTTACCGCTAGTTAATTGATTTGCGCATGAGGCACTTGGCTTCGGTATTCACGAGCCAACTCGTCCGCCTCATCCGCCGCAGCCCAGAGGACTTTTGCATTGTCGAGGCTACGTCTCGCCTGCTCGTCGCCCTCTCCCCGTAGCCGGATGAACTGTTGCGCCTCGAGTTCATAGCGAGCGGCCATGGAGCGCAGTTCTGCCGCCTGCGATCGGTATTTAAATACCGAATCCCCCGCCTCTCTCTGCGACATTCCTTTTACCACCTCATCATGTGGCGTTTCAGTGGCTTGATCGAGGCCCAGTGCGCATCCGCTCATCAGCATAACCACAAAGACCGCTCCCAAAACATTTTTAAAATATGACTCTCGTTTGTTCGTGGATAAGGTGCTCATGACTTCCTCCTCTCTTTTATCCCACTCTCCTCGCGCCTTGCTTTGTGAGGTACGCTTGGATTTTACCGGCTGCATGGCGATAAGTACAATTGATTATATTTCTAACTGTGATTTATATTTCTTATCATGTATTCCAAGATCAGCCTGTCATGACACTCACGGTGCTTCGCTACATCGTGGCAGTCGCGCAAGAACGCCATTTCGGCCGAGCGGCCGAGCGATGCTTCATCAGCCAGCCGGCCCTCAGTCTGGCGATTCAAAAACTGGAAGAAGAATTGAATGCCTCGCTTTTCGAACGTAAGAAAAGTGAGGTGACGCTCACCCCACTGGGTGAACAGATCGTCCAACAAGCCCAGCGTGTTCTGGAGGAAGCGGAGCAGATCACTCTGATTGCCGCACAAGGAAAGAATCAGCTGGTGGGCCGGCTCCGTCTGGGAGCGATATCGACCGTCGGCCCGTACATCCTGCCGGACCTCGTGACCGCCCTGCACAAGCGGGCGCCACAGATGCCGCTCGAAATCGAAGAGAATTTGACTGCCAATTTGACCCGCATGCTGAAAAGCGGAAAACTGGACGTCATCCTCATCGCGCTTCCCTTCGAAGAGCCGGGCATCATCTCGGAAGCGCTCTACGACGAACCTTTTAAAATGGTTGTTCCCGTCACCCACCCATGGGCGAAACGCTCCGAAGTGGATGCCAGAGAATTGTCCGGACAGGACGTCCTTCTGCCGCATGCCGGCCATTGCTTCCGTCAACAGGTCCTGGATAGCTGCCCGGATCTAAGCCGATCAGACGCAGAAGGCATTCAGGGCAACTCTCTTGAAACCATCCGGCAGATGGTGATTTCTGGATTAGGCATTACGGTGATGCCGACCAGCGCGCTGACGGCCAAATATCAGCACAAACGTCTTGTCGCCGTCCCTTTCATCAAGCCCGTCCCTCAGCGTCGGATCGGACTGGCCTGGCGAAGAGGATTCACACGTCCTGCTGCGCTGGAGGTCATCCGTCATGCCATGAGGACGTTGAAGATCCCGGCTCTGACGCCCATCTCATCCTCATAAATCTGAACAATCGCATACACCAGTCTCCGGACCGCCGGTCAATGGCCAAGTACCTTCATTTACGACGTTCCAGCAATGCCTCAAGTTGTGAGTGGTACACATGCGTCGCCTTGGTTAGAATGGCCGACGTCGGAGAATCTCAATCTACATTCGAACGGCCGTTCCGATGACACCATGATGCCGGTGAAAGATCGTCCGCGATGAGGGCAATTCCCGGTTGGGATCACCCGGGGCGACGACTGAGACCGTCGCTTCATCTATCTGCCGCACTGCTGTTCAGCACGGCGACGGGGTGTTCCTTTCTCATTCCCTCGACCAATCACACCACAGCCTCTGAGCGTCATTGCACCCCAGCGACCCCCGTCTCCTTTTCACGGGCTCAGGAATACGACTCCGCCGCCCCGCCGGAGGTCGAGACGGACATTCCGTTGTCTCCGCGGGCGCTGGAAGTCGCAAGCGTGATGGACGTGATGCCGATTCTGTCCAGCATGTCGAAGCTTCAATCCGCCGGAGAAACCAGAAGCATCGCATATTTGGAACTGCGGCAGGCATTGACCGACCGTCTGCTGCTGACGATGTTTGAGGTGTCGTCGGCCGTGGCCGAGATTGTGTGCGAACGCGACCGCGCAGACCAGGTTGCCGACCGTATGGAAGAGATCGACGCCGCCATGGTCAGAAAACTGACGCTGGTTTCAATCGTTGTCGGCGGGGTGGCAGCGGCCGTGTCGGGTGGAATCGGATTGGCCGGAGGAGCCAGCACGGCAAGCGACGCGGCGGCATTGGCAGGAGGCGTATTGGCCTCCGTGTTCGGAGGAACGGCGCTCTTTGCGACGTCCAAACAGGAGTTTCATCACGAGCGCAACCTTCTGAAAGAGGTATGGGACAATCCCCAACAATCCGCGGTCATTTCACCGGCCGTCTGGCGATACCTCCAAGCCCGTCATAAAGAACCTGAGACGACGGCACGCGGCGAAGTGGTCAATGCCTGGCAGCAGCAAGGCCGTCTTGGAGAGCAAGGGTCCTCAGTCCAGTCGCAACGCATCCCCTTATTCTTCGGACCTGGAGGGGTCTATACCGCAACAGATCTGCGGGCCAGAGCGTCGATGCTGGAAACCCTGGAAGCCCAGATCCAATTGCTGACCGAAGAGCTGGAATTGTTCCTTCGAGAGATCATGCAACTTCGATACGAAGAGGCGCTACAGGGTCAGCGGCCGTCACTCAATCGCGGATCGGCCGCCATAAAATGATGATGCGTACCTGATCACGCAGGCTTCAACGAGATCGGCGGAGCGCCATGATTGAATCGTCATTTTGTCTGCTTCCAGGAATCGGCCGCACGACAGAACGACGATTGTGGCGGCAAGGCATCCGTTCGTGGAATGATTTTCTTGGCACTCCGTCCATTGCGGGAATCAGCGCGACCCGCAAAACGTTATGGGACAAGAAGCTGCTGGAGGCTCACTACCATCGGACACGGGAAAACGCGAGGTATTTCGGCGTCACACTTCCAGGAAACGAACATTGGCGGCTCTACGAGTGGCTGCGATCCAGAACACTCTTTCTCGACATCGAAACCGACTCGTCGGGCCGCATCACCGTCGTGGGGTTGTATGGCCGCGGACGCTGCCTCTCGTTGGTTCGCGGGGAATCACTGACGCGACGCCGACTGTGCGACGAATTAACCGAGTACGGTCTGCTGGTGACCTTCAATGGAGCGAGCTTCGATCTCCCGATGTTGCTGAATCAATTCCCTACCCTGCCGCTGGATCAGCCACACATCGATCTCTGCCGGCTCGCCCGGCGGCTGGGATATCGCGGAGGGCTCAAAGCGGTTGAACGCCAATGCTCCATACAACGCAGGACCGATCTGCAAGGGCTGTCCGGACATGATGCCGTCTGTCTGTGGAACCGCTGGCGCTATGGCGGAGATTCCCTGGCACGGGAGCGCGTGGTGGCTTACAACGAAGCAGATTGCGTCAATCTGCAGCCTTTAGCCGATCGGATGTATTGTGAGATGGCGCGCGTCCTGACCGGAAGCGCCTGAGAATTCACGACCACCTCGGGCTAACCAAGCTCCGGAATCGTTTCCTGCCCGTGCCTGAATGGCGCCTCTCTTTCAGAACACGAGGCCGGGCATCTCTCGCAGCCTTTCGACTTTTGATGACTTGCGTCCGGAGTGCCTGTCGGGAGTATCATAGCTCCACGACAGCGCGGTGATGACCGTGAAGGAAAAGGAGTCCATGTCGATCGTCCACGTCAACGGCATCCCTCTCAACTATCGGGAGTCCGGCAACGGCAACGGCCCGACGATCGTGTTCGCGCCTTCACTTATCTGGAGCAGCGACGTGTACGATGAGTTGTTGGGTCCGCTCAAGGACGATTTTCATATCGTGGCATTGGAACTCCATGGCCACGGGCAAAGCGGATACAGGCTGGACATGACCTTGGAGGGCATCACCGAAGAATTCTCTCTTTTGCTGAAGCAACTGAACTTGCAGCGCCCTGCCTGGTTGGGCTGCTCGATCGGCGGAATGATCGGCATGCGTCTGGCCCTCGCGCATCCCGACGTCCTCGATTCGCTCATCCTTGTGGCAACGAGTGCGCGGCCGGACCCTTCTCAGATCAAAGGGGCGACCCTGCATCTGTGGAAAATGTTTCGCGACGGGCATCGCGGAGATATCGCAGACCCCGCGCTGAAACTCCTCTTCGCCGCACGCACGTTTAAAGAATGTCCTGATTTGATTGCCCGGTGCAGAGGCGAGCTGATCCGTACAAAAGATGCAGCAGGAATGTTCGCCGCGGCACTGGCAACCATCAATCGAACGGATATCAGCGGAGAGATCCACAAGATCAAGACACGGACGCTCGTCATCACAGGCCGTGAAGACCCTGCGGCAACGCCCGCTCAAGCGGACTTCATCGAGACACAGATTCCAGGTGCGGAGATGGCGATTATCGATGACGCCGGTCACATGGTCGCACTGGAAAAGCCCGGGGAAGTTGCCAAGTTGGTTCAGGGTTTTCTCGCAAAATCACAGTCATAAGCACCCATCAAGCGCAGCACCAACGGGCACGCGACACCTTCGAGCCCCCCAATCTTTCAAAGACTCAGGTTCGATCGAATATGTGCGACGATCTCATCCGGCGTATGATCGGCATCGACGGTGACGGCGTCGACCGGCTCTTCAAGCGTTTCAAACTGACTGGCCAGCAGGTTGCGGTTCATGAAATGTCCTCTCCGCAGGGCCAATCGTTTTTCAATGAGCGCAAAATCCCCTTTGAGATAGATGAACCGGACATGGTCCGCTGCGCCCTCGATCATGGTTTTCCGGTAACCGGCTTTCAAGGCCGAGCAGGCCAAGACACCGTTCCGGCCCTGCTTCACCCATCCGATGATCACCTGCCTGATCGCCTTCAACCAGAGCCTTCGATCCTCGTCTGTTAATGCTCGACCACGTGTCAACTTGTCCAGATTATCGGCAGAGTGTAAGTCGTCCGCATCTTGAAACTCCCAGCCCAATACGCGAGACAAGCGAAATCCAATGGTGGTTTTTCCCGATCCGGATACGCCAATCAAGATAATGACTTGAGGTTTCAAAGCCATGCGGAACACCAATGGAGAAAAATCTTTCAGGTTACAAAGGAGAGATTCAACGGGAGACCTTGACCAGGCCATCTCTGGATCGCCGATCAATAGGCAAGGGGAAGGAGTTCCGCCGTTTCCGCCCGTAAGACTGCGCGAATCCTATTCTCCAGCTGCAGATAGCGAGCGGTTTTAGCCCAGGGTAGCACCTTGCCGATCTTGTTCGCATAGGCGCGGTTGAGTGTGAATTCACCCTCCTGGATGGACAGCGCTTCGTCCAGAAGCTTCTTGGCGGTCTCGTCCGGAATGGGACCCTTGACGAACGCTGTAGAATATTCCTTGATGTTTTTATCCATCCGCCCAGTCAACTGCTCCAGCTCTTTTTGATACTCTTCGTACAGAGGCCAGAACTGCTTCCCTTCCCCGTCGGTAAGTTCCATATTATTGACTATCAACGTTTTCTTGTTCGCTCTGATCATTTGAAGAAGAAACTCCTGGTCGGGAACCGCATCAGAACCCGCCCGGGTCTGAGCGAGGTCGGCCACAGCCAGCATGAGACCGCCAAGAAACAGGAATACGATCAGCTTGTTCATACAGTTCCTCCTTTTACCCTTCCGGCCCCTCTCGGGATATCCACGTCACTCCCTTCCGGTTTCGACATGTTGCATGAGCCGACAAGGCTCCGGATCCTTGCAGATCCGCTGGAGAGATCAAATAGAGTCTCGCACGAAGATGTTGTAGATGAATCGCCAGAGAAGAATGGGAATGCCTTACCGATTACGACAAGATTCATTGTGTCGTGAGAACACCGATGATGAAGAAATGCTATATCCGACGCAGGATTCGGTCAAGCCCGGGAAGCATGCACCGAAACTTTCGACGTTGAGGCATCTTGTTTAGGCGACCTGCCACCTTTTTCTGCTGGACAAATCACTTCGTCGAACCATTAAGGCGATCGCTTGAAGATACTTCCGTAAGCCGCTGACCGTGATCCTTCACCTCGATGGAATTTTTTGCAAGACACGTATTCCTACTTGCTTTCTCTTGTGGCTTTTTCGTAATGTTCCGTTGTCGTCTCGTTCAGGAGAATGACGGTGCCCGACTTTTAAGCCGTCCTTCGTGTTTACCTGTCTAGTCGGCGAACGCATCACGCTACCGACCTCAGTGCCGCTACACCTTGGCGTGTGATCCCAAATAGTGCGTGCAACCGGCTTCTGACTGCCGCGCCGGTAATCGCAGGTTGTTTAGTACACGAAATCCCTTGTTGGACAAAGCAACGCATGCGAGCCGTAGCTTCATTCCCGTGCAGTTCATAAACGTGGATATGCGCTCAACTTATTAAACCAAGGAAAAGTCATCATGCTCTTCAGGCGAAATTCGATATTCACCGTCTTACTCGCGATCGTGTATATTGTACAAGCCGCCTGCAGCAGCGGTGGAGATGATTCTTCCGCCCCTTCCGGCCCTTCCGGACCTGCACCCGCCGGCCCTGTGGCCCCAACAGTGACTTCCTCCGTCAACCAGGGTGGCGTCAACGAACCTCTGAATTTGCAGCTCAATGCTTCTGGAACCGGTCCCTTCACATGGGAATTGACCACCGCTCAGACCTCGTTGCCGGCCGGAGTGACATTGCAATCGTCCGGTCTGTTGAGCGGCACTCCAACCCAAGAGGGGCAGTTCCCGTTCTCGGTGAAGGTGACCGGCCAGGGCGGGTCGACCACGAAAGATCTGAAACTGACCACGCTGGGGTCGACCTTTCGGGCTTCGGTTGTGAATGCGACCACCACGCCGGGGCCGGTGGCCGAAGCCAATGGTGCCAGCGGGGCCGATGCGAGAAGCTTCGATCCAGGAATCAGCGCGGACGGACGGTACGTGGTGTTCGATTCGGCCGCGAGTAATCTGACCCCGGGACTGAATCCCGGAGGGAAGCTCCAAGTCTACCTCTATGACCGCCTGACCGGGTTAGTCGAAATGGTCTCCGTGTCTTCCACGGGCACTCCCGGCAATGAAAACAGTATCGTGGCGACCGTGAGCCAGGACGGCAACGTTGTCGTGTTCGACTCCTTTGCCAACAATCTGGTCGCCGGGGATACGAATGGATCGCGCGACGTCTTCGTGCGTAATCGGGCGGCGAATACAACCGTACGGATCTCTCAGTTAGCGAGTGGAGAAGCCCCCTGCCCGAACCCGAACCCCGATTGCAACAGCTTTGATCCGTCGATCAGCGATGATGGCTCGGTGATTGCGTTCGGATCGCTTCGACAGCTTGCGGCGAGCGATACGGATGACGAAGCGGATGTGTATCTGTACACAGGATCGACCACATTGACGCGCCTGACCCCTGGGGTCGGAGGTCCCCCGGCAGGGCTTGCAGGAAGCCCAAGTGTCAGCGGCAACGGCAGGTTCGTCGCGTTCGCTTCAGCGAAAGAAAATTTGATCGCAGGGGATACCGCCGACGGGGTCAGCGATATCTTTGTTTATACGGTCGGGACCGGGGCGCTGCGTAAAATTTCATCTGCGCCGGGTGGTACCGCAGCAAACGGGAACAATTTTGGTCCATCGATCAGCGGAGATGGCAGATTTATCGCGTTTTCATCCGAGGCCAGCAACTTAGTCAGCGGCGATTCGAATGGGTTCTCAGACATCTTCGTCGTGGACACGAATGCGTCCACGCCCGCCCCCAAGCTGATCGTCAACCTGGCGTTGAATCAAGGCGACGGCGACAGTATCTTTCCATCGATCAGTCGCGATGGAAAGCTCCTCGCCTTCGATACGACGGCGACGAATTATGACGCCGCGTCTCCGGACACGAACGGAGTGCGGGATATCTACATCGTCGATCGGAGCTGCTCGGTGGACTTTGGGACGCCGCCAAGCGGGTCATGTACGTTCAAGCGGGCCTCGATCGGGAGCAACAATGCACTCGGAAACAATCAGAGCATCTTCCCGGCGCTCAGCGGCGACGGAACGTACGTCGCATATTTTTCCGATGCGACGAATCTGATACCGGATGTCGGAGACACCAATGGTCTTCGAGACGCCTTTGTGACGAAGCGGCAATAGTCCCCGACAGGTCCGGCATCTATCTCGTGGGGGTCAGCGTGAGAGGAGTACTATCAGCAGCAGTCACCAGGCTCATGGCACCCTTCACGCGGACTGCGTCATGGTTAGCGGACAGATGCAGAAAGTGGGGCGAGGATCTTGCTCGATAAGAGCGTTCGCAGATAAACGAGGTCATGTACTGTAAAGTATCAACCAGGGAGTTTGAGGCTTGCCATCACTCTAGAATCAGGGACGTGTGCCGAATCCTCAGGAAAGGTTCCGTTGTTTGGGGCGCGGGAAAATGATCCGATGTTACGCATAATCTACCGGCTGGGCAGTACGACCATCGTTTCCGACGGAACGACGATCTGGTCCCCCGGCTTCAGTTCGATATTCTGCTTTGAACCGTCTCGAACGACGATATCGTCGTAACTCGCCCTTAATTTTGTCTGTCCTTCCTTGGTAAAGCGGAAAATCACGATTTTGTTTCTGGCAGCTACCTGCGTCAAGCCGCCTGCAACGGTAATTCCTTGCAGCAGCGTAGTCTTACTTTTCAGAGGATACTTTCCCGGCTTGTCCACTTCTCCAAGCACATAGATTTGGTAACTCTGCACTTCCTTTATCGTGGTCGATATCGTAGGAGTTTCTATATACGCCTTCAGTCGAGAGGATATCTCCTCGGTCAATTGGGCCGGCGTCTTACCTACCGCAGATATATCACCCAGCAATGGAAGAGAGATTCTTCCGTCAGGTCTGACTTGAACCTGCTTAGAAAGTTCAGCATTTTTCCAAACAGTAATTTCGAGAACATCTTCAGGACCAATGATGTAGTCCGACGTCACTACCAGAAAGGCGTTATCGGCCTGAGAAGAGGTTATGCTTGGTATTGTCGGCAACGGTTTCTTTGAATCAGCCTCGTCGGCAATCACGGGCGTTGCAGTGACCCCGAACATGAGGATGGCAGAGCCTAGGAGGAGACAGGAGGAGATTTGCATATTGGCCACTCCCTTACAGTTTACTATTGAAAAGATGAGTTCCCGCCCTGTGGACGGCACCATTATCGAAACAAGTGATCACAGCTCGTTACGCCCTCGCAAGGCCGGCATGTGATCCATTTGCAATCTAAGGCTACAGCATATCGCATTTGTGAGGGCATATGTTGGAACACTCAGACAGCAGGCCGGAGTGACCGTTGAACATAACTCTTATTTCACAGTTGCCATCGGCACCGGCAGTATTAATTGTACCCACTCGAGGAATGGGAGAACCATCAGGAGTGAAACCGAGGACCATCAATATGTCAGATTGTTTCCGGCGTGAGGTCCGGCGAGCCGGCATCCATCCATTCCTTCCACCCTTTCCGCATCAATGGCCCCTTCAAGCGATACGGGCCGTAGACGCGGCGATGGAAGGTGAAGCCCTTCAAACACATCCGCGGATTACGGGCGAACGTCCCGCGGTTGCCATAGAGACCTTCGTAGGTTTGATGATCGTAGTTCTGTTCCACGCGCATGACGACGCCGTTGCGGACGAAGGCGCGGATGCGGCAGGCGTGGGTGTCATTCGGTGAGCAAACCCACGTAAATGAAGAATCATAGCGATATTGGTCGTGATACACCCGCTCCCATGAGCGATCCGGACAATCACCGAACGGATTGCCCGCCTCGATGACCGGCTGCAGCGCCGTCAAGGCCAAGACTTTGTCCGCTACCGCGACGGCAGCAATGGAGCCGGCCCATATCTTGAAGAACCGCCTGCGTGATAATGGCATACGATCCTCCTGATGAGATTCCTTTTGCACCGATCACGCTGGCGTATCGCTATCGGCTTCTCATGTTCATTCGCTCGAGCCTAACGGACTGTTCGCTCTGTGCCGGAGCTCCGACAAGCCATATATTCATGCATGCAAATAGAAGGGCACCGAGCCCGCCTACAACCGCAAGCGTTGTCATCATGTCTTCCATATGACCCTCCTTTTTGTTTCGCGCAGCAGAACCGGCTGATGACCGACACACTGAGCAAACGTTGTGCCGATATGCGTATTCCAGTCAAAAAGAAGCAACGCTGTGAATTATCTGGAAGAATTACTCTTCCGAATGGAACAGCCGATGTGGCGGTGTGTGAAATGCTCGTGACGGGTCGCGATCCCTCACACGTCGTCGCGCGGGTCTTGAGATAGTAGCAGTCGTCTCACGACCGAAATACTAAAGATTTTGTTTCAATTTCAGACACGGATCCTTTCCAAGGTAGTGACTGCACCCAAAACCCAATGCACAAATACCATCATAGGGATCGACAAGGAAGAGTTATCTCCTCCAATTCATGCTGGCCGGCCTGAAACATAATTCATTTGGGCACATAGCCTGCTCTATCAGTAGTAGCAAGTTCGTAGTACCTTAAGATTGTGCGGCATTACAATTCGCACACGTTCGCGCGTTCTTCATCATTATTCGTCCATTCAAAAGACCGAGGTAACCGTGAGTGAAACCAATCGCCGATATCACGCCTTACTCGAAGTTGCGAATGTGCTCAACTCACAGCGCGAGATGAATAGCCTGTGGCAAGCCTGTACCGAGCATATCAAGGAGGTCGTGTCCTGGGAACGGGCGGGAGTTTTGCTTTATATTCCAGAAAAAGATGGATTTCGGTTCCACGCTTTGGAGACCGCCATACCGAAGCCGCTGCTTCAGCGCGGCGCCATCATTCCAAGAATCGGCAGCGCGGTGGGATGGGTCTATGACCATCGTCGAACGCACGTTCGGCCGGACCTGCAACGGCAGCAGGTGTTCTTTGAAGACCAGTACTATGCGGAAGAAGGTCTCGGCTGCATGGTGAACCTGCCTCTCATGACTCGCGGAAACTGTCTTGGCACCCTCAATATCGGCAGCATGGCTTCAGGCCAGCCGGATGCCGAGACATTGGAGTTTTTGGGACAGATTGCGATTCAAGTCGCGCATGCCATCGAGAACGTTCAGGCTTACGAGCAGCTCCATCAGATGAGTCAGCAGCTTGCCAAGCAGAATGCCTACCTCACCGAAGAAATCAAGCAGGAATACAATTTAGGGCTCATGCTGGGCCAGAGCGAGGGGCTGCGAAAAGTGCAGGCGCAAATTCAGGCGGTGGCTGGGACAACGACGACGGTCTTAATCATGGGGGAGACCGGTACTGGGAAAGAGCTCGCCGCGCGCATCCTCCACGAAAATAGCCTTCGGCGCGACAAACCCTTTGTGCGGCTCAATTGCGCCGCCCTCCCTAGCGGCCTCGTCGAGAGCGAATTGTTTGGACATGAGCGGGGGGCATTTACCGGAGCCGTGCAGAGGCACCAGGGTCGCTTTGAACTGGCTCATGAGGGAACATTGTTCCTCGATGAAATCGGGGAAATGCCGTTGCAGGCACAGGCGAAACTCCTCCGGGTATTGGAGGACCACCACGTCGATCGCATCGGAGGAGTGAAGCCGGTCCGGGTCGACGTCCGTGTGATCGCAGCGACGAATGCCGATCTCGCCGAAGCCGTGGCCCAGAAGCGGTTCCGTGCGGATTTATACTATCGACTGCAAGTGTTTCCCATCACACTGCCCCCTTTGCGGGAGCGCCGGGAGGATATTGTGCTTCTTGCCCAATACTTTCTTCAGATTTATCGAAAGAGACTCAACCGACGAAACCTGGAGTTTCACGATTCGGCATTGACGCAGCTCACGCGTTACGACTGGCCGGGGAATATCCGTGAACTTCAGAATGTCATTGAGCGGGCTGCCATTCTCACGAAGACTCATCGCGTCGAAATCGACGAGCATGCGCTGGGTCCCGCCCCAAAGCACGAGGCCACCGCTGAACAAGCCGTCACGTTGTACGACTCGGAACGCCGCCACATTCTCACCACGCTCGAACACCTTGGCTGGCGTATTGACGGACCGCTCGGAGCCGCTCACCGATTGGGCCTCAATCCGAGTACGTTGCGGAGCCGCATGAAGAAGCTGGGATTGTCACGGCCTACATCACTTCCCCCCTTGAATTCATTTACCGTCTACTCCTCCGGCAGCACGAACAATCACGTGTCATCTCAAAAATAGTTGCCTAATCGGGGATGTCGGGCTCACCGCACGGACTGTGTCGTGCTCGAACTGGCTTTGCCGGATATCTTGGGTCTTGAGATCCTGTTTGAGCCTGCTCCTGATCCGGAACATCCCCGCCGTGGCGGTCATCGTCATGCCACTCACGGTCTGCCCGGCTCGTTGGCAAGTATGAAAGAATACGACCGGGGGGCCGTTGCGGGTCACTCGCTCGTTCGCAAATTTGCAATATCGCGTAACGGCGGCGCGCCGAATAAGCGCCTGTACTCTCGGCTGAATTGGGAGGGGCTTTCATAGCCGACTCGGAGCGCCGCGCTGGCAGCATCCGAATATTCGATGAGCATCAAGCGCCGCGCTTCGTTCAGGCGCAGCCATTTTTGATACTGCAAGGGACTCATGGCTGTCAGTGCTCGGAAATGATGGTGAAAGGTTGATGGGCTCATATTGACTTGGGTGGCCAGGTCTTCAATTCGTAACGGCTCCGTGAAACGACTCCTCGCGAATCAATGGCCCGCGTGATCTGGTGGCTCTGACTTCCCGCCGATGCCATATGCCGCAATCGCGCACCTTGATCACCGGCCAGTAACCGGTACACGATTTCGCGCTGGATGATCGGCGCAAGAATCGGAATATCCTTCGGCTCATCAAGCAGGTCGACCAACCGCTGAAACGCGGCGAGGAGAGGCAGCGTGACCTCGCCCACCGCCATGCCGCGGCTTGAGTGTCGCGCACGCGGCACGGGGACGTTACTGTCCACCATGAGTTGCGAGATTTCACAGCGATCAAGCTTCAAAAGAAGACTCAGGTAAGGCTCGGCCGACTCGCTTTGATGATCTGGCACACGGCCGGCAGATCTATGGACGTGATCAAATAATGGTGAGGGTCGTACTCATACACCTCTTCTCCGAGCACCACTCGTTTGGTCCCTTGTGCGATCAAACAGATGCTCCGCTCGTACATATAGCTCGCAGGGAGTGTGAGCGCATCCCGCCGAAACAATGATAATCCTGGAATTGAGGTCGTAAGCTGATCGCCCTGTTCAGTCCATCGCGCCAGGCTCTTCCGCAGCGAGTCGAGTCCCATTGCCATACTTTTCTTCTCACGCATCTGATCGACCGGCTGCTTGCGCACGGAAGGTCTTCCATCCAGGATTATCAGATCTGTATCTTACAAAGGCCCGCTTCGCCGGACAATCTCGTTTTCTCAACGCTCGGACAATTAGGCAAGAAATGAACAGGATTGGGCTACCTGCCTGTGTGCCTATAGGCGTACAAGCTGAATTGCCAACAACGCGGCAAGTATTTTCCCGCTGCCACAGCTACCCATCGCATGAGGTGAAACGATGAGCAGAATATCCAAAGAGAGAATGGAAAAGGCCCTTGAACAGCGTAAGACCATTTCCGCCCAAGATTATGAGAAGGTAAAAGGGATGGCCAACATCGTCCGTCCCTTACGCAGCGTGATCCACAAAACACCCGACGATTATGGCATGACCGGATGGAAGGATCTCGTCATCCCCTCCGACGACGGCACCCCGCTGGAAGCCTGGTACATTCCAGCCAAGGGTGGAGAGAGCAACAAGCTGATCATCTTCAATCACGCACTCCCGATGTGCCGCGCCGGATTCCCAGGTCATTTGGGTGAGCCGTGGAGTATGTATGACGCAGTCGAGATCGACTTCGTGATCCAATACAAGCATCTGACCGATGCCGGCTATAACGTCCTCACCTATGACATCCGCAACCACGGCAACAGTAGTGCCGCTAACGGCGGCCTGAGTGGCATCGGGCAATGGGAATGGCGTGACTGCGTCGGCGTCAAGAAGCTTGTAGACAACCATCCGTCGCTTTCAAAGATGACGGTCGGCCTCTACAGCCAGTGCATGGGGGGAAACTCGCAATATCATGCCATCCACCGCCGTCCCGACCTATTCCAAAATGTCACATGCATGGTAAGTCCCATGGTGGTCTCCATGGCGGCAATCTACGATGCCTTCTCGGAATTGCAGGGGGTGAGGCAGTACCAGGAATTGATCGATCTAGAACTGCTCAAGATGGGCGCATTTGTCGCTGCCGAGATGACTCCGCACTTGTGGGCCGCGAGCGTGAAGATGCCCGTCCTGATGGTTCAAGTGCTGAAGGACGCGTGGACAAGGAATCCGGAAGATGCACAAAAGACCTTCGACTTGCTTGCGAGCAAGGAGAAGGAGCTGTTCTGGATCGAAAACACCACGAGACGTTTCAAGGATGGCTACAACTACTTCGGGAGGCATCCCGAAAAAGTCCTCTCCTTCTTCGACAGCCATATGAAGTGAGCATTCGATCCCCGACGGCAGCCTTTGCAGAGCGGGCCGTTGGGGTGTGCCCGGTTCCTTAATGCGAGCCCTCGCCACAGCATGAGTAGGAATGCGTTGATCACTTCGGGTTTAGCGGTGCGAGCGGCCGTTCGTCATCTTCCGGTCGCATCTCCTTCTCAGCCAAAAGACGCTGACGGACATGGTGTAAAGACCGACCAAAATCTCGACTTGAATAATTTGACCGTGAGACCGCTGCAGGTCCAAACCGCCCGGACAGCAGCCCTTTGCTTGTTCTCTCAAAGAGGTCATCGTGGGCCAACGCAGCCGAACGTCCCACAAGCGCCGGCTCCTCGCCTCCCGTGCGGTCCAGCCATTGATACAAGCATCGAACGGCCTCAATATCATCTGCATGACGAACCGCTTTCTCAAGTCGTGCAAACGCTGCTCGCTCTGAATCTTGATATTGCCGCTGCCGTTCGACCCGCCGGGCCATGTACTTCTTCACAAATTGTCTAGCCTGTGGCCACAGCAGCACGATCACTCCGACAATTCCGAGTACTCCAACGACCCACAACCGTGACGGTCGAAGTGCTTCCCCTTCGGCCGACAGACGGGCGGAAATGTTAGACGATATGGCGATGTCCGGCCGATAATTTGGGTTCGGCGATACCTCCAACACAACGGGGGGGATGAGATGTTCTCGCAGCTTGCGTCGATGGGTATCCCACCATTGGACAGTAATGCTCGGCAATTCATATTTCCCGGCTCGTTCAAGGGTGTATGTGACCGACTCGGTACGACGACCGGCAAGGAAGCCCTGCCGTTCCTTGGAAATGTTCTCCACCCGGGGAGCATTGGGATAGAGGGCCAATCCTTCGACTTCGATGAAAGAAATGGGAGGAAGAAACATTCCCGGCGTGCCCTGCGCCGTCAGGACAATCGTGCGCGTCACGGCATCTCCAACCCGCAACCCTGGCAACCCCCGATCGAACGTCTGGGCGACGTCTAGACGACTCGTGGCAAAAAACTCGGCCATCCCTTCGGCTCCCGCTGGAACGCGCGCCGTCATTCTCCGGACCGGTGTCCAGACGGTCACCGGTCTCCCGACTAGCCCTTGATGTATTTGGACCCGCAGGCGAGGGATGACATAGTCGCGCGGTTCCATTGGTGTGACCCTGTAGATCCGGGAGAGACCGAACCATTGTACTCCGTCGATCGTTTCCGTCAGATGGGCCGGCGCTTCATCGGATACAGTCACCAATGCGCCGGGCATATCCAGCATGGGTAATTCCGGGGCGCCGGTGAACCACGTCGTCACTAGCACATCCACGATCAGTTTCATGGGTTGACCCACGACCACGGTTCCAGCGGGCTCAAGATGAGCGCGTATCATCGAACGGGGGGCGTCGTCCGCCGACACATACGCGGGCAGCATGGACAATCCGAACACGAACCAGAGGAGCCTCATGGAGGACCTTTCGGCTTTTTCGTTTGTGCGTCGGCTTCGATGCGAAACTTTTCACGCAAGAAGGCCGCGGGTGAAACGTGAAGATTCCGCATCCACAGTTTCGCCATTTGATCCGGTTGAATCTTGAATTGCGGAATCTTTCCCGGCTTCCCGCGCTTACCCTTTTCATCGAACTTGATGTCATCGGGATCCAGATTCGGATCGGCTTCGCCTTCTTCAGGGGGTTTGGGTTTCCTGGGAATGAGCGAAGCGACCAATCTTCTATTCTCAGTCGCCTCCGGAAAGACCTCCCGCCGCTTCAGCGCGTTGTCATACGCTCCTACGGCAGCCGGATAGTCCCGCCTTCGCGCATAGCAGTTGCCCATGAGAAAGAAGGCCTCGGCGCTGTCCAGGCCCGCAAATTGCGCGAGCGCCGAGGCGGAGTCCCCGGCTCGATAGTACGCAAGCCCTTTCCACAGCGGATCCTGGTACCGTTGGGCGGAGGTCACATAGTCACCGTGCTCGAAATACCAACGGCCCTGCTGATCCGGCGTCAGAAAGAGATCGATAAAACGGAAATTCGCTCCGGCTGGTTCAGGCAAACACAGTGCCGTGGCCACTATGAGGGGCAGCACCAATCCTGGCGTCCATCGCACAGTCCAGCCGCGCCGGAACCAGAAACCTGCGAGCAGCAAAAGGGGAAATGTTCCAAAATATCCGAACTCGCGCCATCGGACATCCGCGTTCTTTTCTTCCATGACCTGCAAGTGATGCAACGCTCGTTGCTGCACCCATTCCACATCGGTTTTGTCGATCGTCAGACTAGCGACGGGCACCCCCGCTGCGGAGCTCAGTCGCGAAAACACTTCACGATCAAGCCCGGCATGGAGCGGTTTCCCATGGGCATCGGTTACGAATCGTCCTCGAGCACCTCGAATCGGTCCCCCCTGTGATGTGCCCGCCACGAGTGCGATCACCTGATGCGAAGACTGCTGGCTATGCGCGATAAACGCGGGGATCTCCGTCTCTTCCAATCCATCGGTGATGAAGAGGATCGTACCGGGAGCCGATTCGACGGCCAGCACATGATCGGCCAGCGCCAGTGCCTCGGCAGGGTGCCTGCCGGAAACCGGCATGAGCCCCGTATCGAGTGCGCCAAGAAACAGATCGAGCAGTTCGGGGTCTTCGGTGGGAGGCAGGACCAAATGGGCGGTGCCTGCGTAGACCACCAGACCTGTACGAGAGCCGGATCGTAATGCAGCAAGATCACGCACTTTTTGTTTCGCACGCTCAAGCCTCGTTGGCGGCACATCGACGGCATCCATGGTTCGCGAGAGATCGAGCGCGACGACCATGAGTGCATGATCTTCAACAAACGGCGGAGGTTCCTTCTCCCACGTCGGCCCTGCCGCTGCGATGCCTCCGAGCATTATGACAGCGGCAGCCCAATGGATGGGCTTGAATCTCACACCCGTTTTCTGCCCCACGAGGAGATGCTCGAGAAGTTGTGGTTCGATGATGTCGCGCCACTGCGCTCGGGGATCAGCCTGCTTGCGCCAGATCCAGACGATGATGATGGCAGCCGGCATCAGCAACAGCCACATGGGACGGAGAAAGTGAAATAATTCGATGTTCACAGGCTTGTCCGAGCGGCCATTGTGGGCGTTGGCTGAACAGCCTCTCGATGTCGCGCAAGGCTCGTCCATACAAGCATCAGCACGTGATATCCGAGAAGGAGAAGCGTCGCCGCACCGAGCGGATACATGTACAGCGCCCGCTTGGGTCGATACAGCGCCCGCTTGACCAGTTCCGGAGTCATCTCGTCGATCGTCTTATAGATCCCTTCGAGTTCCTGTCGGTTTTCTCCTCGGAAGGAACGTCCGCCCGCCACACGTGCAATCTGTTCAAGTGCCTTCAGATCGACGCGCTGCTCCCCATTCGCCTGCGGGTTGCCGATCCCGATGGTGTGAATCGTCATCGCATGTTGAGCGGCAATTTTGGCGGCCTGACCCGGGGGAAGTTTGCTGGCCGTGTCATTGCCGTCAGTTAACAAGATCAGCACTCGTTCCTTCGTCTTCGAATGTTCCGTCATCTTGATGGCGACTCCAATGGCGTCACCGATACTCGTCTGCGGCCCCGCCATCCCGATCTTGACCTCATCGAGCAACAGCCTCACCGTGGCATGATCCATCGTGAGGGGAGCTTGCGGGAAGGCCGCGGTGCCGAACACGATCAAGCCGATGCGATCACCCCTGCGACGGTCGATGAATTCGTCCACGACTCCTTTCACGGCGGTCAGTCGGTCGGCACGCCGGCCTTGAGAATCGACGAAGTCCCGCGTCTCCATCGATTGGGAAATGTCGATTGCCAATATCAGGTCGCGGGCCGATTCCACGCGTTCGATCGGCGGATCGACCCACTGCGGACTCGCTGCGGCGAGGACCACCAGCACCCAGGCAACCGGCGCACCGATCTTCTGTATCCAATTGGTCTTGAGGACGACGGCGCCGCGAGCAGGCGTCAGCCCTCCGGCTCGAGCCGCCTCTTCGAAGAATGGTATCCGGATGGCATGACTCACCTCCCGGTACGGAGGCAGAAGCCACCACATGAGCAGTGGAAAAGGAAGGACGGCGAAGACCCATGGATGATCAAACACGAACATCGTGTTGTTCGATCCATCGACGGATAAGCGTCAGGAGTGCACGGATCTCCGAATCGGGCACTGCCGCACGTTCGGCGGATCCCGCATACGCGAAGGTTGTAAGCCATTTTCCGGGACCAGTGGAGAACCCGCCCGGTGCATACGTCCGGTCAAGACATTCCAGCCACGCAGTCGCAGAGAGACCCGCCACCTTTTCGCGCGGCATCGCGGAAAGGGCTGTCCGCTTCACGAGCACGGGAATGGCGGCGAGCGCCTCCAGCCGCATGGCGGGGTCCGTCAGCTGCGATTCGATCTGATCGAGCCGAGACGCGGCAACCCTTCTGTACCGATTGGCTTTGTGACGGGTCCACACATGCCGCAGCACGTATCCGATCGCGGCAATCATCAACGCTCCGACGATCACCCAGCCGGCAGTCTGCGGGGTATAAGACACCGGCGGCGGAAGCGGGATCTCCTTCAACCCCTCGAAGGCATGACCGGCGTGATCCACTGATTGTCTTTCATCCGGCATATCGCATGCGTCGCCCCAACAAATGGCGGACCTGATCGACCACTTCTTCGGCCGTGGTGATGGGGAACAGCGGCACAGTGCTGCGCTGCAAGAGTTCGGTCACATCGCGCAAGCGGCCGGAAAAGAACGATGCGATCGGCGCCTGGACCGTTCGGTCTCCGAGATTCACTTCGACCTGCAAATTCCCTTCCGTCACCACCAGGCGACCGGATTGTGGCGCTGCCTGAACAAGCGGATCAAAGACCAGTCCCGCAATGACGTCGTTATGCGCGCGCAATTGACGAAGCAATTGCTGCGTCCGTTCGCCGGCTCCGGCAAAATCACTGACAATGCATACCAGATGATCGTGGTGTGCGATGCCGAGCGCTGTTTCAAGCGCACGATCGAGCTGCTCATAGTTTGCACGGACGGAACTGTCGGGTCGAAGCACCTGATTCATCGTCGCGATCGCCTGACAGAGGACCTGGACACGGCTCCGGCTCCGATGCGGGCGAATCGGTCGGATCTCGTTGTCGTTGAAGACGACTCCGCCGACACGGTCCCCGGCTTTCAACACCATCCAAGCTCCGAGAGCCCCCAGTTCCGCCGCCGTGACAGACTTGAGCGATCGCCGCGACCCAAAAAACATCGGCATCCGCTGATCGACGACGAACAACGCCGGCCGATCTCGCTCCTCGGTATAGGTCCGGACCTGCGGCTTGCCCAACCGCAGAGTGATTTTCCAATCAATGGTCCGGATGTCGTCGCCCGGCAGATAGTTCCGGATCTCCTCGAAATTGAGGCCGCGTCCCCGCATCCGCGACGCATGCCGTCCCGCGAGAACACTTCTGCTTTTCCGGCGAGGCAGCAATGTCAGACCGGTGGCCTTGAATTCCAAGGCCATCAGGTCGGCCGGGGACACATAGACACCACGATGTTGCATCTTCCCTTACGCCGGAACCGCCACAGCTTCGACTAACTTCTCGACGACCTGATCAGGGCCAACGTGATCGGCATTCGCATCGTAGGACAATATCAAACGATGCCGCAGCACCGAGCGCACCATGGCCCGGACATCATCGGGCGTGACATGATCACGGCCCTCGAGCCAGGCATTCGTGCGCGCCGCCCGATCGAGATTAATTCCACCGCGCGGGCTCGATCCGACTTGCAGCCATTTCCCAAGTTGCTCGCCGTATTTGTCCGGATGACGAGTCGCGTTCACCAGGTCAATGATGTATCGCGCAATGGCATCGGACACGTGGATCCCGTTGATTTCGCGACGCGCGGCAAAGATCGTCTCCGCAGCAATTTTCCCGTCGTCAGGTTGCGGGCTCTGCGTAGCGGGTTGGCTGCCGGAACCGGCAGCCGCATCTTCACTCCGTACCAGCGCCAATACCCCGCGCTCGCTGTCGGGATCAGGGTAATCGATGAGCACCTTCATCATGAATCGATCGAGCTGTGCTTCGGGCAACGGGTATGTGCCCTCTTGTTCGATCGGGTTCTGCGTCGCGAGCACCATGAATAGCTCGGGCATCCTGTGTGTCGTGCCGGCTACGGTGATTTGCCGCTCTTCCATGGCTTCGAGCAATGCCGCCTGGACCTTGGCGGGTGCCCGGTTGATTTCGTCGGCAAGAATAATATTGCCGAAAATCGGGCCCTGTTGGAATCTGAACAGGTTCTTCCCCCCGTCTTGATGCAGCACCTCCGTGCCGGTGATGTCGGAAGGCAGAAGATCCGGCGTGAACTGGATTCGGCTCATCGTCACATCAAGGTTTTTTGCCAGGCTCTTGACGGCCCGTGTCTTGGCAAGACCAGGCAGACTTTCGAGCAGGAGATGACCGTTGGACAGCAACGCCACCAGAATCTGACGGATCACATCCCGCTGGCCGATGATTGACACGTCCATTCTCCGCTGAAGATCGGCAATTGCCTCCCGAGGCGTCATAATCTCCTTGTAAGGCTCGTGCCCAAAGTTGGAACAGGCTCAACCTAGATCAATATCGCATCTCGCAAACATGAAATGAGGCGCCACGAAATCCCCGGCAGGTTGCCTCCAGGGATTCATGGCAGCGGTGAATTATTCCAACCCTCGTTTTCTAAAACTCTCATCGATCTTCTTGTCCACACGCTTGCGAATCTGGTCGATGCTGAAGCTCGCAGGGCGCTGGCTCGGCGGATATTCAACGAAGGTTTCGAGGAACCCAGCAGCCTTGATTTGTGCCTGTGCAACCATATACCCGTTCTTCGTCATCCAATCGTAGTACTGATCGGATACGATGTCCGCACGCTCATAAGGATCCATTCTGAGATTAAAGATTTTCGAGACGCGCAGGGGAACGAACGGGTTGGACCAGACCTCGAAGCCGCCCGGCTTCCGCTGCTCTTCAAAGACAAACTTCCAATCTTTATACCGAAAGGCCACGAGGTCGCCATCATCGTTAAAGTACACGAACTCATTGCGCGCGCTCTTTTTCGATTTGCCTGTTAGAAACTCCAACTGGTCGTAACCATCGAGGTGAACCTTATAGCGTTTCCCGCCGCCTTCCACTCCCCTCAGGAGCCGCTCCTTGATGGTGGTATCACCGGCGGCGGCAAGCAGTGTAGGAAACCAGTCGAGCCCGGAGAACAGTTCGTTGGAAACATCTCCGGCCTTGATGTGACCCGGCCAGCGCACCATGGCCGGCACACGGAACGCACCTTCCCAATTGGTATCCTTCTCTGAACGGAACGGCGTGGTCGCCGCATCGGGCCAGGACCATTGGTTGGGGCCATTGTCGGTGGTGAATACGACGATCGTGTGATCCGAGATCTTCATTTCGTCCAACGTCTTCAACAATTTTCCGACGTTGTTGTCCATCTCGATCATGCCATCGGCATACTCATTGCCGAGCATCCCGCTTTGTCCTTTCATCGATTCGCGGACATGGGTGAACACGTGCATCCGGGTAAAGTTCATCCACGCAAAAAATGGTTTGCCATTCTTGACTTCTTTCTTCATGAACTCGATGGCCGCATTCGTCGTTTCATCATCGATCGTTTCCATCCTTCTGCGAGTCAACGCACCGGTATCTTCGACTTTCCCGTCCGCAAAGCTGTGGAGCACTCCGCGAGGTGTGTAGGCTTTCAAGAACTGTGAATCATCCTTGGGCCAATAGGGGCGCTCCGGCTCCTCTTCGGCATTGAGGTGATAGAGATTCCCAAAGAACTCATCGAACCCGTGTTTGGTCGGGAGATACTCGTCCTTGTCGCCGAGGTGGTTTTTCCCGAACTGGCCGGTGGCGTAGCCGTGAAATTTCAGGGCCTGGGCAATCGTGATGTCGCCATCCTGTATGCCTACCGGTGCGCCTGGAATGCCCACCTTGCACAACCCCGTCCGCAGGCACGATTGCCCTGTGACAAACGTCGAACGTCCGGCCGTGCAGCTATTCTCCCCGTAGTAGTCCGTGAACATCAGACCTTCTTTGGCCAGCCGATCCAGATGAGGCGTCTTGTGACCCATGAGTCCAAACGAGTATGCGCTGATGTTCGTCTGGCCGACATCGTCACCGAAAATCACCAAGATGTTCGGTTTGTCTTGGGCGCCAATGGCCGGGGAAGCGAGGCACACCATGAGACATGCGATTGCAAACCAGCGCACCGAGAAATGCATATTCATAAATCCTCCTCACACGTCTGCCCATTTCAGAAGACACGATGAGACAGATTCTAAGAAAATCCATCTCTAGACAACTGGCAAAACTACCAGGTACGTCGCTCGACCGGAAAAACATAGGTCCACAGGATAAGACAAGAAACACGCTGAACAGTCGGCCGGTCGTGCCATTTCAACGGACGAAGGACTGGCTCCTGATCACCCGGACCATCATGCCGGTCATCGCACAGCCGAATACGTTTGCAAACACGGGAGGTGTCGTCCCCACGACCCAAGATGCGGGGGAGTGCTCGGCTGGACTGTAGGACCGATTCTCGCGTTTCCCACCGCAAACAATCAGGCGTTGAGAACGGAAAAGTGCAACGCCGGACCGGCGGCCCTTCTTTTGGTTCAGCCGCATCCTTGGACAGTGGGTGTCGCCAACCACATGTGGTCGTACGCCGGCTCATCCACTCGCGGAAGTGTCAGCCAGATGCTGCTGCAATATTTTGTCAATTTACACCGCCGAAAGCGTGGTTCTTGACGATGGCTCCAATCATTACCGCGAGCTGGGAAGAAGGCACCGGCAACAAATGGATCGTGCGGTGAGGGGAAGGTGTTTAAGATTGGCGATCAGGCGATGAACGGATCCGTCCAATCCTGCGACAATACGGTCAGACCGGATTCCATTCCCGCAACAGGTAGGCAACTTCGCATTCAGATAGGATTCTTGTTCCTCGGTGACAGTTGCCATATAGGATCCGCTCACAGACAGCACCCCGAGAACGATGGTTCGCCTTCCACCCTTCTCCCCTATGTCCCCACGTATTAGGCTGTCGTGCGGGCGCAGATAGTGTGTCTCGGACAAGCCTTTAAGCGAGCAGTGAACAAGGCAGGACTTGCACAGACCCCCACCCCAAACATTCGACTCATCGCGCACGCGATCGAACGAATTTCGATGCAGTCCCAAGTTTCGAACCTCCGATACCTTTTTGTCACGCTCCAAAATGACTATACTAGGACCTTTCGCGTACCCATCACACCTCGCACCACTCCAGAAGGAATCGAACCATGTACGACGTCATCATTATCGGCGGAAGCTACGCGGGCCTCGCAGCGGCACTCCAGTTGGTGCGAGCGCGTAGACACGTGCTCATCGTCGATGCGGGCCAGCGGCGGAATCGCTTCGCGCACCACTCACACGGGTTTCTTGGACAGGATGGACAACCGCCGGAGGCCATTGCGGCCAAGGGACGGTCCGAGGTCCTCGCCTACCCCACCGTTACTTGGCGGGAGGCGCTCGCAACCGAGACCCGCTCCGCTTCAGACGGGTTTGTCGTGCGTGCAGGCTCCGACGAGCATCATGGTAAACGTCTCATTCTTGCAACCGGCGTCGTCGATGAGCTTCCTGCTATTCCCGGGCTGGCCGAGCGGTGGGGCAAGCAAATCTTCTACTGCCCATACTGCGATGGTTACGAATTTGGGATGGGGCGCCTCGGCGTGTTGGCGACGAGCGCGGCATCGACGCGTTTCGCCCTCCTGATTTCCGAGTGGGCGGGAGCCGGAAAAACCACGTTTTTCCTCAATGGCGCCATCGAGCCCGAGGTGGAGCAGGTCGCCGCGCTGGCATCGCGCAACATCGCAGTCGAGCGGGAGAACGTCGTCGCGGTCGCCGGCGAGGATCCTGCTTTGGAGCTGCGTCTCGGCAATGGGCGTTCCAGCACGCTAGACGGGCTGTTTCTCCTCCCTTCCACGCGGCTCAACAGTCCCTTCGCAGAGCAGCTTGGATGCGAGGTGGAGATGGGGCAGCATGGTCCCCTCTACAGGACCGACGAGACGAAGGAGACGACCGTTGCGGGCGTATTCGCATGCGGCGATGCCGCGCTGACGATGCCGTCGGTGGCGTTCGCGGTCGCGGATGGCGTGCGAGCGGGAAAATTCGCTCACCAGTCGCTTGTCTTTGGATCAGCGAAAAAGGAGAAGACGTAATGCTCGATAATGAATGGTGAGCCGTCTGGAGCCAGAGGAAACCACAAAAGTAGAAGTTCGCACCATGGGGTGTGATGGGCTTGAGTTGTACTGTCTGGTAGCAGCGAGGTAGCAGAAAAGGAAGAATTCTAAATTTGCTCAAGACGATGCTTCCTGGTGCGCTGGATTTTGATCCTCAACACCGATCCCCTCCAGGGTTACCCATTCCGGTACCGTTCGTATCTCTTTCACTTCCCAGCTCGGGTGATCCTGAAGTCCCCAGTTCGCTGCCGCGATTTCCGCTTCCAATCCCCTTTTGTGCACCTTCGTTAGATTCCCTCCCTGATGCCACCCGACGCCGGAGTTCGCTCACCGCGTTAGAACTTTGACTGACCTGACTGATCCCATTGATGAGGACGTTGAGGAGGCTCAGGGAGACGGACTCGTGAAACGTAACCTTTCGGTAAGTGCGAGCAGAAAGTCTTGTAACACACTCGTGTCAACATTCTCCGTTAGAGCCCTACCAGGCGTGTGGTCCCGCAATGCTCACATAAAACAGTTGGGTCTCTACTCGCATCGACGAGAGAGTCATTTGCATAAAGGAATCGCTGATGAACAAGGTCAACCAATCCGCTTTGAATTGGCACCAGGGGATGATGAAGGTCGGGCTGGTGACGGCATTGCTCGCAAGATCAGCGCTGCCAGTCTCTGCTGCCGACGATTTCGGAGCTGACGTCGTGGAGAAGCAGTTGCGAAATCGCTCTATGCAATGGTTTGGAATTGAGGAGCCATTGGACGCCTCGGCTCCTCCTACATCAGGACCTTATCGCACGCCGGCGCAAGGTGCAGGAAAACAGGTGCTTCTCGCGGAAGGGCTTCGAGCCGAATACGTGACCC
Source organism: Nitrospira sp. KM1 (assembly GCF_011405515.1). NCBI lineage: Bacteria > Pseudomonadati > Nitrospirota > Nitrospiria > Nitrospirales > Nitrospiraceae > Nitrospira > Nitrospira sp. KM1. The sequence continues at coordinate 1,886,782 of NZ_AP022671.1, forward strand.
GCATGGTGGGCGATGCAGCTGACCAGTTTGCTTTCTGGCCGAGCGATGAGAATCCAACCCATCTTATCTTCTGCATTGAAGGTAGCAGACAAGACCTCGGGACATTGCTCCCAGGCGGCTTCGTACAAAAGTTTAATCCGGGCGTTCAGCGTGTTCGTATACGGGATGGAGAAGTGGATACTATCGTTCGTGGAACCGATGCCTGTGATGGGATCCGGCGAACTGCCTGGGGAACCATTCTGTTCACCGAAGAACGCACTGACGGTGGCGCCTATGAGATTCTCAATCCCTTGCAAGTGACCAACCATACGATTACTGATCGGACGTTGGGCAACATCGTTGATCAGAATGGCCTTCCTTCCGTTTCAATTGTACAACGCACGGCGTTGCCGACAATAGCATGGGAAGGAATCGCCGTGCTGCCCTCTGGAGTCATCCTCGCAGGCGACGAGTTGCGGCCAGGCACCGGTACGCCGGACGCCGACGGCGGAGCCATCTTTAAATTCATTCCCGCTGTACCACGTACGTCCTCCGGCCCAATCTCGAATCTCAATGAGTCGCCGCTTGCAACCGGAAATGTATATGCATTGCGCATGAGCTGTATAACCGGCGTGCAATATGGACAGGGATGTGAAATCGGAACTGGTGCATGGATTGCGGTCGGAACGCCCACGGCGCGTGCCGACGCAGACAAGCTCGGAGCCACCGGATACTATCGTCCCGAAGATCTTGAACTCGATGAGGAGTACAGCGGCGAAGGAGTTCGATTCTGCTGGACCAATACCGGTGACGCGAGCATCGCGAATTACGGAGAAGTTCTCTGTGGGATCGACCGAACGCCTCTCGTCGCTGATTCCAACCGACAGACCGTCACGGCCAATCGGTTTGTAGAAGGGGATGCGGACTTCAATCAGCCGGATAACTTTGCGTTTCAGCCCAAGACGCACAATCACTATGTTATCGAGGACAACCCGAACGGCGATATTTTTGCCTGTTTGCCGGATGGCGCCGATCGGGATATCAAGACCGATGGTTGCGTGAAAATCCTCTCAGTCAGAGATTCATCGGCGGAGCCGACGGGGTTTAAGTTTTCGTCTGATGGCAAGACGGCATATGTGTCGATTCAGCATAGCAACGATATGAATATGCCTAAGGTCGATGACTATGGAACGGATGACATCCTCAAAATTACCGGATTCAAGACGAATACACGATCTGACCGGGGTAGTTCGAAGTAATCGTCGTGGGCAGGCGCTTCGTTTCGCTGCGTGTATCATAAGGAGTGCGTCCACCACACATCATGGATCTTTTGGTGTGAAACCGACCACCTCAATGGTGTCTGATGCTTTGAATTAGGAGATACCTATGGGTTGTTTTCATGGATTCGCTCGCGTCAGTTAACGCTCGCATGGTCTCATTTCGTATGCTCATCACGTTGAGCATTGAGCAACTTCTCAATGGCGATTCCAACTGTTGATTTGCTTGTTGAATCTCTTGGAGACAAATCGAGGGTCTGATGCGGGTACAATGGCTGATCATCGCCTTTCTCCCTTTCCTCAATTTCGCCGGCGATATTCGCATCGTCACCGACGGAACCGTTGATGGTAGTCAACGCGACACCATTTCGATTCGGGAAGCGGCTACAGTACCAGTTGTCTGGCGAGGCGTTAAGGAGCAAGGTCACATTGAATCCGAACTGATCAAAATCCTCGCCATTAACGATTTTCACGGGCAATTATCAGCGGGCCACCGGATTGAAAACCGGCCCGTCGGCGGAGCTGCCATTCTTGCCGCATATCTGAGACAAGCTCAAAATGACCCATCCGATTCTCGGCTGCCTGAGAAGACCCTCATTGCACATGCCGGGGACCATGTTGGTGCATCACCGCCCGAATCATCTTTCTTTCAGGACGAACCCTCCATCGCCTTCTTGAATTCACTTGCGAATTCATATTGCAGTCATGGGAACAGGTTGCATCCCAAATGCAACATCGTGGGGACAGTTGGGAATCATGAGTTCGACGAAGGAGAAACTGAAATGCTTCGCTTAATTGAGGGAGGCAATCACTCCTCAGGTCCCTACATCGATAACCCCTACCGTGGCACACGATTTCCCTATATTTCGGCCAATGTGGTCGATAGGGTGTCAGGAGAACCTATCTTACCGCCGTTCGTTGTCAAAGAAGTTGGCGCGATAAAGCTGGCGTTTATTGGTGCTGTCCTTAAGGAAACGCCGACAGTTGTGATGCCAGCCGGTATCAGTCACCTAAGGTTTCTCGATGAAATCGAAAGCATCAATCGCTATGTCCGCTACCTCCGAGAGAGCCGCGATATTCGGACGTTTGTCGTATTAATCCACCAAGGCGGACGTCAAACCGCCTATGAAGGGCCAACTCAACCTGGCGTTATCCTAACAGGACAGGAGATCATGAAGATTATTGAAGGTCTGGACGATGACGTTGATGTCGTCGTATCCGGCCATAGTCACAATTTCACAAACACGCTTGTAAAGAATTCCCATGGTAAAGACATTCTCGTTATACAAGCTTTTGCATCCGGAACAGCCTATGCGGATATCCAATTGCAAATCGACCGCAGCACTGGTGATGTGGTGGAAAAGGTCGGCGCCATTGTCACCGCTTATGCAGACAGAGGGCCGGGCCTCGTGCCAGATCCAGAAGTCAAGCAACTGGTTTCTTTGGCTGAACAGAAAGTTGCTCCGCTCACGATGCGCTTCATCGGCGAAGCGCAAACTGAGATCTTGCGGATAGAGAACGAGGCGGGAGAGTCCGATCTGGGCAATCTCGTCGCCGATGCGCAGCGGGCGGCAATGAAGACTGACTTTGCTTTCATGAATCCAGGTGGTCTCCGCGCTGACCTCCCGAAAGGTGCCATCTCTTTCCGGGACCTGTTCCTGGTCCAACCGTTCTCAAATACCCTTCTACGCATGACTCTCAGTGGACAGGACATTTATGACCTGTTGAATCAACAGTGGGTGGGGCAATCGCGGCCTCGCATGCTGAAAGTCTCGGGGCTCACGTACAGTTGGGATAATCGGCGACTTCCCGGAGAGAAGGTTGTGGATGTGCGGGGGCAAGATGGTTTGCCATTGGATAGAGCGAAGACGTATTCGATAACCGTCAATGATTACCTAGCCGCCGGCGGAGACAGGTTTTCAGTGTTCATCAAGGGAAGGGATCGTGTCGGAGGTCCAGTGGACATTGAAGCTCTCGTTTCCTATGTGAAACTGCTTCCTCAGCCATTCGAGTGTCCGTCCAACAATAGGATTCTACGTCTTCGCTAATCGGCACCCCGATCTCGTACGCATTGATGATGCCGAATTGATTCAATTTGATGTTCTCGGCGCCCTGAACGACTCATTTACGAGTGTGGAGGTTCTTTAATGCCTTCATTGCAATACGTTGCCAGGGCCATTGATGCAAGTGTATTCGGAATCACCCGTACCCACTGTTGATTATCCGATGTAGTCGAGACTACCCTGCCGCTTCCCATGTTTCCAGAGAAGTGAGTGATTTCCAGCACGCGGGTTAGCTTCCCCTCGCAATCAAACTCGTTGTGCAGCTTCACTGACAAATATGGCTTCCCTCCGACCGTTTGGGTACGCTGGAAATCAAGGAGTTGCCAAACAGTTACATGGCCCTTGATGCGGAGGACCGTTTCAGGATCAGAATAGACAGTCGTATGATCCGTACCCGTGCTCACCGCCTTCCATTCTCCGTGAGCAGGTGTCGTCGGAAGGAGAGCCACTCCCACGAGCATCCCAAGTATTAAAGACCGAGGCAGAAATATATATACGCCTTCCGCAGAAAGCATCACATAATCCGTGATTGGTTTCGTTTCTAAAACCAACCGACAAGCATCCTCTATACCAATGACTAATTGTGAGAGTTTATCGCCAATTCAGCTGAATACTCGGCGCTGTTTAGGCAGGTAAGGAGCGAAATCGCTCTTGGCGCTCCTCCATTAATCGCACAGGACCATTTTGCCATGAAAAATTTTACACACTTTCTGTAACAGGGAGGTTACTAACTCGCAACTCTTTCCCGATACCCCTGGTCCGATACTTTTGCCCTCACTCAAATTGATGTTCGTCTGTCAAAAGAGAATGGAGTTTCAACGTCGCCAGCAATGTCCAGCATCGAATGTTTAGAAACCGATTTCATTGTGGAGGCTTTCTTGTCACGTTGGATGGATATAATCAGCCGATGCGATTGCGCTAAGAGCCTTAGAAGAGCATCGATCGGAATTCAGAGCGGGCCGCACGCATAACCCCGTGTTGTCAGAATTCTACGATCAGACCATTTCAATAGAATCTCGGCGAAGTTAACAATTTGTTAACACCGTCGTTATGGAAGTGAAATCGGCAGTCTCTATATCTTGGGAAGGAAGTAGAGAAGCGCGTACCTCAATGAAGGGAGCCACTCATGCTCTGGGATCTGGGAAGAGCCATGCACAAGCATAGAGAATATCGTACAGGGCTCATGACAGTCGGCGTGTGCCTACTAGCCTTTGGATCCGTGAGCCATGCAGAACATGAAAAGGCGAATTACGGAGGGGCCTTCGTCGATCCCAGCCTGTCTAGTTACTCAGCAGAAAGCACAGTATCCGGTCGTATGACGATCGCCGGATCGGACACCATGCAACCGGTCCTGTCCAAACTCGCAATGGAGTTCAGACGGCGTCATCCTGACATCAAGTTGGCCATTCAGGGTTCTCGAGATTCCAAGCTCACACCTGAGCAGGTCTTTATCACGGGTATTTCCACGATGCGTCGTGGGGACGGCGATACGGCTGGACATTTCGGAGCGTACGACGTGCAAATTCTTGCCTCATCCAGGCCCTTGATGGAGAAGGAATTGAGCGGATTCAAAGACAGATATGGCTATACCCCGCTTGCTATCCCGATCGCTCAAGACGCGCTTGCCGTCTACGTCAACCAGAACAATCCGACCGAACGGCTTACCCTTGCTCAGATCGACGCGATGTTTTCAGGCACACGCAAGCGAGGCTTGCCTGAGATGACAGAGTGGGGGCAACTCGGCCTCGATGGAAACTGGGAGCATGCACCCATTCAGCTTTTCGGGCGTGACCAACGATCTACCGGGACGTTACCATTCTTCAAGCACGCGGTCTTGTTGGATGGAGAATTTACGCGCTCGGTCATTCCGCAGCCTGGTTCGGCATCGATCGTCATCGCAGTTGGAAAATCAGATTACGCAATCGGGTACAGCGGCATCGGCTTTCAGACGACGGCCGTCAAGCCTGTTGCTGTGGCGGAAGGGGTTGACAAACCCTACATTTTCCCCACCGCCGAGACGGTGATGAGCGGCGAGTATCCCTTGAGCCGTCCACTCTATCTGTATGTGAACAAGAATCCTTCCAAGGTATGGGATCCTAAGGCTCTCGAGTTCTTGCGATTCATCAATAGCCGTGAAGGACAAGAGACCGTCTCACGAACCGGCGTCTATCCACTTTCGTCGTCGCAGCTAGCGTCAAATCAGACTGTCTTGCAGAACGAAGCACTTCGCGCGTCCCGTTAGGAGAATATTGAGATTCATGAGGGAGACATCCGAAGCGACCGTTCCAGGTGCCTTTCCTTCTCTCCCCTTTTCCACTAGACCCTGAGCACCCCAAGGGTGATCGATGCATCGATCTATACGACAAACCGCTTCCATCTTGGGATTTGCGCTTTCTGCCTGTGCGTCAACTCCATCCAGCATCGTCATTTACGAAAGCCCTGTGGCCTCGGTATCGATACACGCAGATTCTAGAGCAGGCTCGGGACATGACCATCCTTTTATGATTTCCCCGGAGACCCTCTCAACCGTGCTGAGAGGCGTCCAAGTATTGGATCGAGACACTTTGACAGGGCTTGGATTCTTCGAGTCTAAAACCGGCAACCCCGCCTTTCTGCAAGCTGAGATCTCCGTCCTGGCGCCATCTCTCTCTCAAGCGCTAGGCAAAGCGTCTCCAAAGGATATGGCTACTTTTTATACGGTGGTGCTCGACGTGAACCGTAAAAGAGCGGTGACGTCCGGCGGCATTTTCATCGACAACCAACGCCGGCTTCATTTGACCTTAGCCAATTGTCGGTCAACCCCGAGTGGCGGACAGGACTACACCAGCGCCATGGAGTTGGATACGAGGGACGAGCCGTTGCTTCCGGTCTCTCAACACCGGTTTCGGACTGCTTTTCAGCCAGATGAAGCATGGATAAAGAGCTCACAACTAGAGAAGCGGCCAAGCTTCCCCGCATATGAGACTGCGTATGGAGACCCTGCGAAGACCATCGTTATCGACCTCAACCGGATCCCCCCCCCGGCTTAACCTCACAGGTGCGGTTTTAACAGTTTGGAGACCTTGCTCCTTAGACATTGTCTCTTTTAGTGCATTCGTTCCCCGTCTGAACACGAACCTACAGATCTACTCTACTGCTACAAAATTTTATCAACACCTACGTTTCGAGTCATTTCTTACTCCCAGTGTGCTTGGAATTCATATGTTGTAACCTGGGATGCTCACAGTGTTAGCCAAAGATTGCCGCTCATCTTGAAGAAACGCAGACCTCGTGAATTTCCGTCCCCCCTTCAAGCCGATGGCCGTCAGCGGATAGAGGATCAATCCTCCATAAACCGCATCGGATACGTTGAGTTCTGAACGGACCAGTCGGGCGAGTACGCCCAACACAAAAAATAACGGCATGGGCGTAACCGAGTTGGCCTGATCGCTTGAAGTGCATCCATAATGTTCCTCTCGGTTAGATAACACGCCGTCAGTTCCAGAACCAGATCAACTGAAGTCGGATCAGATTTCCGTACGCATCAAACTGTTGCCCGGGAACAGTGGCGCTCCCCGGAGTGGTCGTGAACACGTTCCGCCGATCGGTGAACGAATAGGCAGTGGTGATTTCCCACTGCGGATCAGGCATCCAGGCAATGCCAAGTTCGGTCTCTTGCATATTGTCGCTGGGCGCGCCGGCTTGAAACTTCAATCCACCGTTATAGGCTTGATATCTCACATAGAAGTTCGCGAGCCCTGTATCGTTGTATTGCCAGGTGTAGTGCCCCTGGACGTATCCGCCGTAGAGACTCTGTTCTCTTATAACTCCTCTGCTATCCCGTTCCGGCCCTCGTCCGACGACATATTCGGCAATGAAACCCCAAGGCTGGGGCGGAAAATACAAAAAGAAGTTGAGGCGTTCGTCGAGGTACTTTCCTGATTGGTGCCCAGCATCGAAGTTCGACCATAAAGTGGTTCCAGCGGCCGGGGTACCCCGGTTGACAGTAAATTGCCCACGATAGGCGTTCATCCCCACCTCGAAGAGTCTTCCGCCTGGTAATTCGAACGGATACGCGAAACGAACGCCGACATGCTTGTCCTTGTTCGTTTCTTGCGCGTTCAATCCCTGGCCGTTGTACACGGAGACATTGAACATACCCCAGTCACCCGCGCCATACAGATAGTCGATCATGTGTTTCCAGCGCTGTTGTGCAAACTTGGGAGTCCATTGAAACGAAATTCCTAAATCACGCTCGCTTTGTGCGCCGGAGTTGGTCGCATCTGCGCGGTCGATCGCCATGCGCTGGCGGCTGGCCTGCCAATTGTCCCAGGAAGCCGGCACACGTTGAAGCCCCACGCGAAAGCGATACTCCTTGTCCTTATCGAAGTACCATTCGCCCCATGCATCGCGCATGCTAAGTACGTGCGTATTGCCGCTCACATTGCTCGCGAGGTCGGGTTGAAAGAAAATCCCGACATGCTCAGACATTTGTCCGGTGACGACCCATCGAATCCGGCGGTAGAAGAAGCCGGGCTGAGCGCCGTTTGACGTATCACCCACCGACGCATCGTGATACGTCCGGACCTGACCATTCGGGTTTCCAAGCTGGTTGTAGCGAAACTGCCCGTATCCATAATGCCGCAGGCGCTCATACCAACGAGGGCTGGAGGTAAACTCGGCCATCGTCGCTGTTTCAGACATTCTACGTTCGTGTTCAGCTTTGAGCCGTATGTAGTCGTCCTGTGAGATCAGCCCTCTTTCGAGCATGAGTTCCTCAAGAGACGTGGCCTCGCTGGTTGTAGGTTTCGGCGCTTCCGGTTCCTTAAACGGCCCTGGTGGTTTCGGACTGGCTACACCCGGAATGCTTTGCGGGTAAGACGTTCCGGGAATGACCAACACCAAGTACGTGCAACACATCATCAATCGAATCCACGTCATCGTCGGTCTCCTCCAGGCTGATAGAATAGTGTGTGTTTCCTGTTACGTGGATGTATACGATTGCGATCACAGCGCAATTGCCGAACTGTTACGCAGTGGTTAATAAACTGAGGCGGACTGATTAAGCGTGTGACCAACGCACCGCAGGAAAGACCGCTGGGCAGATGGGGACCATTCAAAAGTTAACGCGGACGTAACGTGGATGTGATCGAATGGGCCTATTGCTTCCGTACGCTGATGCGGATCATGAGATTCGTATCGAAACACGGAAGACACCGTATGCGGTTGCCAATGCCTCGCTCCCTAACGAGAGTCATCCATTGCAACTGGACTCATCCCTGCTAGGGTTGATGAGCGGCGGGTTCGCTCAGTCCAGGCAACCCAACATCGTTGGCACCTCTAATTCGTTTTCATATCCAAGGATTGTTCACATGGTTTAGAAAGCTGACCATGCTGTTTCCGAAATTCAGGCGGTCCTACCTCAGACAGCAGTGGGAAGGCGAGCGGCGATCAACCAGCAACTGGCGGCGCGTGGGGGGGGACAATTCTGGGGCGGAGTTGAAAATGCTCGCCCGGTTCAATAATCAGCTTGTGGCAGAGGAAGCACGCGCTATTGGACCGGCTGTTTAATACGGCTACGCTCGGGTCGAATGCGGCCGTACGGACAGCGTCGAACACCATGCAGACGGGCGCTACGGTCGCGGGCATCCAGGCACAGTCCGGGTAAGCGCCTGGGCAGGCCGGGATGTCTTTGGTCGCTTGCAAGTGGAGTGAATCAGTACGCGCAATACACGTTGTTCACACTTAATGCGAATTTGGTTCGGCCTAGGTGCTGAGTTATCTCGTTTCCTCACTCCGAATGGCGCACCTAAGTGAGCGAATCTACATCGCGATCTTTTCCCACTCCTTCGGGCTGGCGTATTCTCCACCTAACCGGGCTTGAAATGCGTTTTTCCTCCATGGCCTGCGTGTTCTCCATTATGCTCATCAGGAGCATGCGAAAGAAAGGCATTAGATGTCAGATTGCTCAAATAGCGGATAAAGGCTCATATGACCAAGATTCTCGTCATAGACGATGATGCCCACGATCGGGATCTCCTAGCTACCGTCTTAGCGGAAAGAGGATATGAAGTTATCATGGCAGACAATGGTGGGACGGGTTTGACGTTATGCCACCGGCGAACTCCTGATGCTGTGGTGTTGGACCTCCACATGCCAGGAATAGACGGTCGCAGCCTACTGCGGCAATTGCGGACACTACACCCCACCCTGCCGGTCGTAGTTTGTAGTGGACACAACGCAGGAGAGGTTGAGCTGGAAATGCTGAACCAGGGAGCCACCGCCTTTATTCAGAAGGCATTTTCACTGCATCAGCTGGGATTGGCATTGCAGGAGATCCTGCCCTCCCCTACTCAAGACTGAACTTCTCTGTCGGCTGACGTCAAAATCCAGCGGACGATTGATCAGCGTAGTTGTCTCGTGAACGTATACCTCGCGTTTTCTGTTCGTCTACATATCCAAATTTACTTCGTACCAGTTCTTTTTCCAACGCGAGTGGCCTCATTCACACAAAATGACTGCGCCGCGGAATTCATGCCCAAAGCTGACTCCGAAAAATACCATCCCGAAGGCGATCAGAATTCCTCCCAACACCAGGGCCAAGATGGTCGTTCGAATATCCATGGCCTCCCCCTTCCCGAGAACAGCGGCACTGCTCATTGCTTCCCACCTGGAAGGAGCGGTGGGCATGTTCTCGACTCGCAAAATGAATAATGAGAGGTAGGAGGGGCTAGAAGAGGTTTGGCCCAACAAAAAACTCCTACCAGAGCGTATCCGGTAGGAGTTATCAGTCCCGAATCGAAAGAGATAAGGACGGTTCTTGGTGAACTCCATCACCAGTCGAATGGTATCAACTTAAACTTAGCTCATTGAGGCTGTCAAGTCTGTAACCGCCTGTGATCGTATGTAGTCTCACTGGTTTACATGTCCGCAATCCTCGCAGGCTCATTTCGCGAGTTGTCGATTGCCGGCGTGGATGTACACAATGGGACTCGATGTCCACACAGTGCGCCATGACGTATTCAACGAGATTCACTCCTCGGCGCGGCGTATCAGATCCGCGAGAAAGGGCTCGTGCGAATCGACGGCGTGAACAAGTGTTCGAAGTGTCTTGGCCAGCACGAGAGTTTGACGACCCGTGCCACATCCTGCATCAACGATTACTTTGAATGTCTGTCTGGCAAGTGTACGGAGAACATGCTCGGTATGAACATTGTCACCCGGTCCGAGCTTTTCTAGGCCATTAAACAGTAACGCGATTGGATCGACGACCATGGAAGTGATTTTAGCAAGCAGGGATCAACATTTTAGGTCCGGCATTTGACGGATTCAAGAACCATGACTACGTAAGAGGTCCTCGCTTCCCCTTGACTCGACGTTTTCCCACGAGTAGCGCTATACGGCATAGTGAACTTTATCACCTTGGCGGCCCCGGTGGGCATGATCACCTGCCGGTTCCGTACTGCAAACCGGGGGACATCTCAATTTGTAGGCAATACGTCCTATTGCATAGCATGCCAGATGGTAGCGACAAAGAAGCTCAAGATGATCAATAGTGCGATTGTCAGGGTTAGAGGATACCAATTGATCCTCATGAAAGTCCTTCATCTCAACACATGTTGAGCCAAACCCTGCATAATTATCGCTCCACTGGTCCAGCGCATCGCTCCACAATTGACCATGTCTGCGATTCGGTACCGTGGCCATTATAGCCTCGTCTGTATTCGACACGAGTCGTGGTCGCAGAAACTGGCTGGAGGGTCAGGTCGAATAAGACAGTGTTAGAGGCGACGGCAAAGACGTGACCGAACTTCGTTGCCGGATCGACGTGAAATTGGATGAGTGGCTGACCAAAGGACCATTTCGTATGTTCCAGTTTGTCGACCAGGCATGCAGCGAAGATATTCACGGGTATCTCATAAGTGGCTGCCTGCCGAACCTCTGTCTGCTGAATTTCAGTAAGAGTCTCAACGCAGCCAACTAACAATACGAGAAGAGTGATGCTTAACAAGACAGGACGTGAAGTTCGCTTGAGAACGGCGGCCCGACGTTCGCTCAAATTGCCTCAGGCAAATATGGCTGTGACCGGGGCGTGATCCGGCAATACACCTCCAACATTTGGATCGCTGCCAGCTAAGTTCGGTGTATCGGCATTATCGATCCGCATGGTCGGTACTCTCCGCAATCCGTTCACGCGTGGCAGTAACCCTTGACTGACCAGGATATGATCCAAAAGTTCATTCTGGCCATTATGGCGACGGGACCAGCGAGCAGCTTCAGGAATAAACTTCGTGACATTAAATAGCCGCTGCTTGTCCTGCGCATCTTCCCGTTGAAACGCCCCGCTCACCTGGGTAGCGTCCTCTGGTCCTCGCGGCTGACTGCCAGGCGGACCATACAAGAGTTCGGTGGTTGCCGCCTCCGAACCATCATTAAGATCCCCAAGCAGGATGACGTTACGATTGGTCTTCAGTAAGTCAGTAACGAAGTCTCGAAGTGTCGTAGCTTCTGCGGCTCGCCGCTCCAAGGCAAAGAAGGCGGTGCGTGCTCGCAATGTTTCATCCTTGGTCGAAAAATTGCCGCCGAAGGTCAGGAGTTTCGATTTCAGATGTGCTGCAATGACATCGATGTTTTTACCGCCGTATGACACGGTGATATGGAAGGCAGGCCGGGAAAATTTCGGCAATACCTCTACTGTGCCGTTTGCGGCAAAATCTCGAACTTGCACTCCAGGCGCAAGCATCCACTGGTCAATCGCTTCAGGTTCCTGTGCCAGCGCGTTTCGAGTTAGAAATGCGACTCTATTTCCGCGGCCGTCAGGTTGTGCTGCGACGTAAGAGAAACCGATGCCAGCCGCTAGTTCCTTGACAGCCTCAAGGTCCAACACTTCCTGTAGAGCAATGACATCCGAGTTCAATGCTTTAAGTGCATGCACTAAATAGGTGAGCTTATCAGCATAAACAGGATCGGCTTTTCGGTAGTTTTGAATGTTCCAAGTCGTGATGGTAAACGCCATAGACTGCTCCTTGTGAGAATTATGTAGTACCGGCAACTCATATTATGTCTGAGGTAGCAGCCACACAATAGAGCTGAACGGTGCAAATACATGCCATTGAACTGAATGGTCTCTCACAGATCTCCTGACGGCCTATATTCGAACCTGACTTCACGATCGTAGGAGGTGTTAACTGCGACGGTGACCGCTTCAGAAGAGTTCCTCGGCCAGGGCGACGATGCTGCCCTCAGGGCCTCGCATGTAGCAGAGTTTGTACAAATCCTTGTATTGGGCCACCTCGCCGACGAGTTCTGCGCCGTGGGCGCGCGGGCGAGCGACAGTGTCGTCAACGTTTTCGACTGTAAACATTGCGCTCCGCAGGCCCAACGTGTTCGGCGGTGCGATCGCCGGTTTGATCTCGACCAGTTTTGGATTGCGAAACTTCGTCAGCTCAAGCCGCCCGTGCCCATCCGGGGTCCGCATCATAACGATAGCAACTTGGACACGTTGGAGTCCATTGATGCGGTCTATCCATGGGCGAGTTGGAAGCCATTAAGATCCTAAATGATCGGGTCACACCTGAAGTATTAAAAGAACTTTGGCGAGTGGTTGTAGCTGAGCTTAATACCGGGTTACGGAGGGGAAACTCCTGGTTATCGATCGATCCTGGATTCGTGAAGAGGCTGATGGATGGTGGTTTGTATTACCACCAAACCGTATCCCTCTCAATCCCTCAGCGCTATCGGCACTGCGTGATCCCCAATCCTCCATTGTAGACGGCCGGGTCTTTCGGAGGTAAGACGATATCCGAGCCTTCAGGAAATATTGGGCTCGAGTCTGCAAATTGGCCAAGATTCAGGATTTGCATTTTCACGACCTACGACACACCTTCACCACCCGCCTACAAAGCTTGGGAGTCGACTACGAGGTCAGACAGACCTTGCTTGGGCATCGGATGCCCGGGATGACGGCCACCTACTCCCATGGAGGTCCGGAGTGGGATGCGAAGCTCGCCAAGCCGTCAGTTCACTACATCAGGCATTCAAAATGGTCGATGGTTTGGTCTACGAACGCTCGTCCATCGCGGTGGGTGATCGTAACCACTTGAAAAGTGGTGAGCCGCCTGGGACTCGAACCCAGGGCCCTCGCCTTAAAAGGGCTAATCAGGTTGTTGGGACTGAATGTGATGAAGAACCACAGAGTGAGAGAATCATTAGATCAGGACTGATGTTTCCTGCTATAGGATGGTGATGGAAAATGATCTACGCGGATTGGTGATCGTGACCAAAACCGTGACTCAACCGTGACCAGAACCGTGACCGCTATGGGGGTGCACGTTTCGGCAGGTATACCGTATCAATGAGGTCTCCCAGCTCAAGCAAGATGCACCTACCGCCCCACTTTCCTGAATCCACCCATCTGACCGTGTCCGGCCCATGCCGTCGTGAATGGGTACGGGAGACGCGACTAGGCCGCGGTGTAGATCGAACACCTTGGTAAACGGATAGAGTCAATAATGACATTGGCCTCCCCTGGTCCCGCTTGAAGTGGATCTTCGGCGTCAGAGGGAGAAGAACTGGGGATCGGGTCTAGACAGGCGTCATACTTTCAATGATTGAACACTTAGTCTAAACTATGCATTATCGAACCTTCCTCTTGAATCGGAGCACCTATGTCACCGCAGTATGACCTTTTCAATCCATCGGCAATAAAGAGAATAGTTGTAGAAAAATTGTTCGGTGTTTTTTCATATACTATTCCGGCACCAGACTCGGATTGCTCACAACTCCTAATCATATATGGCGACAACGGCTCAGGGAAAACAACCATACTCAAGTTGGTGTTTCATCTTTTATCCCCTGAAAGCAATAAAGGGCATAGATCATTTGTCGCTAAGACGCCTTTCAAAAGCCTCCATATCGAACTTGAAAATGGCTTTGCTGTGTCCGCCAGCAGAGAAGATACCCTGATAGGCGAATATGAACTCAGAATCGCACAAGGCGAAACAATCTTGGCCCAGTGTAAGTGCATTACGAAAGAAGATTTTGCCGTAGTCGCACATTGTGAAGGTTTAAACAGAGTTGAGGAGCAACTAGCAAGGCTTGAGCTAACCGTGCATTTTCTTGCAGATGATAGGAGGATGGCTCGCAGCGTCCAGGTCCCCAGAGAAACCAAAACAGTGTATGAAAGACGCTACCGAGTCCCAGGGGTTATAGGCGCTAAAGACGAGGATTCCGATGAGTCCAGACTTGATGCAAATCTTAAGACTGCAGTTTACAGAGTTACCCAATGGATAAGACAGCAGGTGCTCAGAGGTTCCTCCAAAGGCCAGGAGGATTCAAATACAATATATGCCCATGTCATCAGACAAATAATCGCAAAAAAAGATTCCTCAGAATTGCATTCAGGCTCTATTGTTGAGACCATCGACACACTTGCTTCACGAAACAATCTATTTTCAGAATTCGGATTTATTGCCCCAATAAATATTCAATCCTTTAAGGAACCACTGATGAGCGCCCCAAGCACTAACTATCATCTAGTGAGCAGGATACTGCAACCTTACTTTGATGGAATCAGGGCGCGATTGGATGCCCTAGATGGTATCTACCAACTTGTGAAGCTGTTTGTGACTAATGTTAATTCGTTCTACACCAACAAGCAGATCGCGTTTAGTTTACAGGAGGGTTTATCCATAATTTCAGCCGACGACTCAAAATTGCACTTTACAATGCTCTCATCAGGCGAAAAACAACTTTTGTTACTTTTCTGCAATACGCTCTTAGCAAGAGACAAGTCAGCCGTTTTCATTATTGACGAACCTGAGTTGTCTCTAAATGTGAAATGGCAGCGGCGCCTGTTAAAAGCACTGCTAGAATGCATCCAGGGAAGTAACATACAGTTTCTTCTTGCTACTCATTCGCTAGAGATTCTGGCTTTACACAGAAAAAACGTTGCGAAGTTGATATCCGATCCACTGGAGCAATTTGATGAGTTACGATCGGCGAACCCTTGAGGAGATTATTGCAAGATATGAGTTGGAGCCCACTCTCCGCGATATATATGTAGAAGGGGAGTTTGATGCATTTCTTATCAGATGGGTTCTCCATGAAGTAGGCATTCGGGATTCTTTTGTTTATGAAATCGCAACCGTAGAAGTCCCTTCATCTCTCCTAAGCGATCTCGGTGTAGATAATAATAATAGGGGACGCGTTGTAGCATTGGCACACAGGATAGCGCACCATCTTGGAAGCCAGAACAGACAAGTTACTCTTGTTATCGACAAGGACTTTGACTCCCTGCTTGGAAAGTCCCACAACACAGATTTGTTATTGGTAACCGATTATTCATCCATGGAGATGTATTTTTTCAATCAATGGCACATTCAGAAGTTTCTGACGTTAGTCCTGCAGGAAGGATCATTGGATGTGCCCATTCTTCTTTCTCATATAACTAGCATTCTCGAATATCTCTTCTTATTAAGGTTCGCAAATTACGTAAGGAGGCTAAACTTACAATGGATGTCTTTCGAGCGCTGTTGTACGTATGAAACAGGAGGAAGCGAAATACACTTCGATCAAGAGGATTTCATCACAAGATATCTAAACAAGAATAGCGCATCAGCCAATAAAAACGACATATTACAGACAATCGAGGAATACAAGTCTCGGCTAAGCTCAGATGCTCGGTTGAATGCTCATGGGCATGACTATTATGCTCTTATGGAATGGATATCAAAACAGCTAAAGCCTCGCTGTTTCAATAATACGCAGTCTTTTGAAAGGGCTTTCACGGGATGCTTGGAGGTAGGCCGGGTCAAAAATGAACCTCTGTTCCAGAAGTTGCTCCAGCGGCAAACTTAAGCTGCCATTAAAGTAGAACAAGATAGAGCATGTTTACAAAGGGTATGAAAAAACTGGGAGGACGAAAAAGAGGGATCCCCAATAAATTGACCAGCAACTTTCGCGACGCAATCTTATTGGCTTATCAAGACATCGGAGGTCATAGAGCATTTGCAGAATGGGCCACAGAGAACAAGACCGATTTTTACAAAATCGCCGCGCGGTTGATTCCAGGCGAGATCAGAAATTCCAGCGATAACGAAATCCGGGTCATTATTGCTCGAACCGTTGAAGAGCCGAATCAAATTGGAACAATTCAAGGAGAGCAGAGGTATTTAGAGAATGACTCCCTCTGATTCATCGAGGGATGTCACAGACTATTACCTTCTCTCATCCCTTCCTTTCACTCATACCAGCCTTTCACTATTACCAACACTCTTGCTGAATCTTTCTCTTCTTCCGCTTCTCTCGCTTCTTCCATTCTCTCTCTTTCTCCTTCTCCAAGTGTTTTGACCTCATTTGTATTTGAAATCGCGTTCTTGTATGGGGAACCCTTTGATGATTTCACCGTCGTGTAAAGGACGCAACACTCTCCCGACCCGTGAGTGATAGAGCGAGGGATGAAGGGGACCGCGGTTGTCCCGATCAACTATGACAACATCGACAAAAAGGCGTTTGCCGATAAAGATTTCTGGCGTCAACCGTTTCTCTCGATCTGGAAGCCTCCCGTCATTAGCCGAGACCCAATCCTTGTAATATCCGGAATGTGACCCGGCATATATTTGTCCTCCCTTATCACGTTTGATTGGGTGATAACCTTCTAGCCTTCGAGCTGTCTGGCAGTCTGGTGATAGGAACACGTCCCACTCAATAACGATTTTTTCTCCCCAATCAGTATAAGGTTTGACCGACCATCCCTTTGCGCACGCCACGTAGATTCCGCTGGGTAACAACGGAAGTGGCGATGCTGGACCTCTGATATTTTCATTATCGTTTGCCATGATGTCATTCCTCTCACATGCGGCTTTGCTTTTGGGGGTCCGCAGCACGGTAGCCGCCTTCGAGGATGCGTAAAACAGCCGATTCAGGAACGCGCACCGCTCGGATAGACGGTCGAACCGTGTCGATTCGCCGCTCCAAGATCATCCGCCGAATGGTCGCTTCTTTAAGCCCTAGCCGCTCCGCCGTCTGTGCCACCGTCAGCAACTTACCGATCATAGTCATCTCCTTTGCTACGATTAATTGGACTTGCTTATTACTTGTTGCGTAATGTATATATGTTTGCGTAATTTCTGTCAAACCGCAAACAGCAGTGATAGCGAATAAACATGGGAGGGGCGCATATGCCGCAACGTCGGTTTAGCTCTCAGTCCTTCGGGCCTATTAACAAGACCGGTGAGGTTCCACCGACCTTATCTCCAACAGATGAACGTGCGCTAATCCGAATCGGCTATGACAGGGGTCCCGCCGAAGAGCTTGGTTGGTTCATTCGATTAGCCAGCACTGATTGGGATAGGGCAAGTGAGGGAGATCTCTTGAATCTCCGTGAGGAGTTTCTCGCGTTGCAGAAGGTCCGGTTGCGGGTTGTCACGGAACTGCCCGGCATGGATGTGATTCAAGCTGTACAGCCCCTTGTTCGTAGGCATCTCACAGATCTGGCCGACAAGGGAGCGACCGCTTTGCCTCAGATCCCAGTCACTCAATTTATTGAATATCCCCGTGTCGCACACAAGCTTTGGGCAGGTGAGACTCATGCATCGTCGGCGCCGTTACCAAAAAATATTCCCGATTGCATATCGCTCTATCATGCGCCACAAGGAATTGGGCTAATCGTCGTAATGGGTCATCTTCTGGCAACAGTAAGACATCTCATCACTCGCTGTCCTCACTGCACGAAAATATTCCTGCAATCGCGCCGCAATCAAGAATACTGCAGTCGCTCTTGTCAGAATATTGCTGTGGTCAGACGTCACAGAGCTGCTGAGAAAGAGGCAAAAAGCAGAGGGATCAGAGCGAAGAAACAACGAGGAGGCCAACATGGCAAGAAAAGACGGTAAGGACAGAGGCATCCTGCAGCGAAAGGGCCGTGAGGGTTGGTGGGTGCGCTTCTATGTCGATGGGAGAGAGAAGTGGCAACGTTGCGATACAAAAAGCCAAGCAAAAGCCTTATATGGGCGGCGGAAAGCAGAGCAACGGGAGGGAAGATATTTTGAACGTCCGCAAGCCATGCCTTTTCGGGAGTTGGCAGGTGAATACATAAAGGCAGTTGACGCTCGCCGTAAGAGAAAGGGCGATGACCTGTCGCGAATCAGTCGCTGGATATTAGCATTCGGAGACCAGGACGCCAGTACGATCACGATCCGACAGATTGAAAGGGTCCTAACTGAACTTCATGAAGCCGGGATGCAGCCAGCCACTCAACAGCGCCACTTAACTGTCCTGAAGGCTGCTTTCAATAGAGCAAGGAGGCTTGGGCTGGTAAAGGAGAATCCCGCATGTCTCGTAAGGCCTCCAAAGGTCAACAATGTCCTTGTTCGATATTTGACACACGAGCAAGAGACAACGCTTCTTGCATACTTGCCCAAGAAATATCGACCATTGATCGTTATGGCCTTGAATACGGGATTGCGGCAGGGCGAGCTGTTACGTCTCACATGGGCCGACATTGATTGGAATGTTGGCGTGTTGACCATTCATGAAACCAAAGCTGGAGAACGTCGTCGAGCCCCGATGAACTCTACCGTGGTAGGCCTTCTCAGCGATTTAAAGCCCGCTTCCAAAGAGGATGGCCCTGTTAAGCATGTATTCCCATTTGATGCACGGTACGTCCGACGCGTCTTCGAGGATGCTGTTAAGGCAGCGGGACTCACTCCTTTCAGGTTTCACGATTTGAGGCACACATTTGCCTCACGGCTTGCGATGCAGGGAGCGAATGATCGAACCCTCATGGCTCTTGGAGGATGGAAATCTCCCGCCATGCTCAGTCGGTACGCACACCTTTCCCCTACCCACCTTTGGAAGGCTGTAGAAGGCCTAACTCAGGTTGGAACCGTGACCAAAACCGTGACCGAGGAATTAGCCACGGAGGTAGAGACTCAGAAGTTATTGAAAGAAGTGGTGAGCCGCCTGGGACTCGAACCCAGGGCCCTCGCCTTAAAAGGGCGATGCTCTACCGTCTGAGCTAGCGGCTCACGCTTGAGAGAATGTGAAGGATTCGGCGGAGTCGGACACAGTAACGGTTTCGGGCTGGCGTGTCAATTGGTCGATTGTGCCCGTAATTGTGCCCATTTCTTTCGAAAAGCACCCGGACAACCGGCTCGCGGCAGCTTTCAAGTCAGCCTCATTGACGATATTGTACCTGGTCAAATACGGTCCTGTTTCAGCTTCACCTATTAGCAGGAGAGACAGTGATGAGATATGCCAATCCATTTACTGTTACCGGCTTCTCCCTCATCCCTACTTTTTGGTCTCATGGGGTTATACAAGACTCAACAATGGTGACCATCAAACAATTTGGTTATCGGTGAGTGTGCTGCCAGCTATACCACTGTTCTTTTGGATCATCGAATCGTTTGGTAAATCCTCATCCTGAAAATTTCATGGCCGTAGCATTGCCGCGAACAATGCTCTATTGTTCCTCCAATCGAATCGCTTCCCCCAGCGACGATATGCAAATGGCAATTTTTGAGACCTACCTCTATTGCATTCAAACTAATCCCGAGTATGCTTCACCACTCCAACCAGCAGCCGTGGAAACAGAGCGCATGTTGAACTTCATTGACCAACTAGGAGTTGTCGTTGGAATGCGCATGAGGGAAACCTGCGAAGCGGCGCTTAACGTATATGCCCCTCATTCCAGAGCAACGCATCGTTTATCATGGTGATCCTGCCGAAGGGGTTGGAATATTTGCTACGGAGTGAGAAGCAACGACGCGTCGGCACCCCGCAAGGTGCGTTGTGCACTATTCTCGATTCGGCTGGAAGTTCGCGGGTATGAGGCGCATCGCTTCGACGACCAACCGTGAATACGCATGATCTCCAATGCTCGGGTCTTTCCGCGCCGCCTCGCACGGCCTTGACTCACGTGCTCACGCTCGTGCGGCGCCAAGAGACTGTAAGCAGGTCGTACATCGCTGAAGCCCTCCAACGCACTGGATCCCAAATCGCCGCATACGGCGCGGCCATGGAGTGCATCCAAGCGCACGCTCGCGTGGTGATTCACTTCCATCCCGACCGGGTCGGCATTAAATCCATCCCGGTGGTTTCGGCACTCCTGAAGGAAGGCGTATACCGCAACCAGTTCGAGACCGGCCTGTCGACTGGAAGCCTTTCTGCATTCCCAGGCGGGGCTCGCGACTCGTGGGAACGCGTGCTGTTCGGGGACGCTTATCACGGGAGGGGCGTCAGCCACTCGGAACGCCCCAAATACGGAGCCCTGGAGCTGGTTCGCTACGCCGACGGCCCGATTCCGCGGTTCGGATCGTGCTATTTCGTGATGAGGCCCGCCGTATCGAGACGTACGTCGTTCACATTCACCGGGAGCGAAGATCTGCGTGCAACGGAGCGGATCGGGGTGATAGGTGAGATGGACAACGTCATGGCGGCGCTATTTGAAGAGATCGAAGCCGGCGGGATGGCGTCTCCGCCGTGGCCTCCGTTTCGCGCACCCACGCTCGGCCTTTCCAACTTAACTGTCCCAAAGCTGCTGGACGTTTTGAAAGACCTCGCGAGTCCGAGGACCGACACAATACGTCTGCCAACTGGCCGCGTGCTCGACACCCAGATCGAAGCGCAAGTACACGGGCCAATCGACCTGCAGGAGGACATCGAATTGCTGGTTGCAGACCCCGCATTTGCGCCCACGCATACCGGGAAGACTCTGCATGAGCTCGCCTTGCGATACGGATTTCCTCTGCGCTGGCATCGCGGTTTCCGTCTAGCGGTCGGCGAGGTGCCCGCCGATTTCCGAGGACCGGCGATGCCGCGCCTCGCGGGGCGAATTGCCGGCGGGAATGGAATGATAGATGCGGCAGTGATCGGAGCCGCCGAAGCATCGCTGCATGATCGGCCTGAGCTCTGGCGCGATTGGGGAACCCGTGAAGAACTACTTCAGCACCTCAAGCAGCTTTGGCATGTGCTCGTACACTATGGTGCGCCGGCCCACCACACTATGGAAGGTCCTCGATGACAACAGATGCGCCGGTTACGCCGCCAGGCTCATGGTTTCCACCTGACGCAACCACCTGATCAGCTGGTCAGAGACGGCTGGTGCCGGTGGTATCGGACGTATGCGCCGGACGATCCATTACTAGAAATTTAGAGACGAATGCGCGGACGGCAAAGTTGGGACTGTGGCGCGATGCAACTCCAATTCAATCCCTGGAAGCTCAGGAAGAATAAACGAGGGAAGGCACCCGAATGGTTAGCTTTGGAAAGCGCCGGATGTTGAAGTGATGCCTACTCAATAGGCGTGAGGAGGATGAAGGGCTTTAAGTGCGCTACGCTATTTTGCCTTGTGTGCCCATCTCCTTTTTGCAACCTTTGTAACATTCAATGGCTTCTCCTTCGCTGCACGCTTCTTCGCTTTCGCCTTGTCCGTCTTAAACCCTCTTGATCGCTCTAGAACAGCAGGGTTCTTTTTAGGCTTCGAGTCGTCTGCGACTAGTGGAAGGGGTGGAAGTGGCTTACCCGGGAGAAGAGGATTAG
The DNA here is from genome assembly GCF_011405515.1 of Nitrospira sp. KM1. Taxonomy (NCBI): domain Bacteria; kingdom Pseudomonadati; phylum Nitrospirota; class Nitrospiria; order Nitrospirales; family Nitrospiraceae; genus Nitrospira; species Nitrospira sp. KM1. Next base: position 1,908,623 of record NZ_AP022671.1, read on the forward strand.
GGAGTGGATCGACGGTGGTCTTGAGAATCTCAACCGGGGTGACGTATGTAGATTTTGTATTTTTAGCCATACGGTCACCCTACATGACTCCTGACGCATGAGCAATAAGCCAATAACGCCCCAAAGCGGTGCGACTCTAGGTTCGTAGTAATCGAGTCGTTCGTGAGAGCGTTGAGTACGGCTTGGACTCTACTCGGTGCATTCCCTTCTGATCGATTATTCACCAACACATAGGTGCCGTTCTTGTGCGATCGCTTTCTTAATGACCTGCACGGTTTGCTCTCACATCTCTGGGAGCGGCTGCATCAGCTTGTCCTAGGGCTGATAGTCCTTCACCGCATCGTGGTACTTCCTGTTGCGAGAGGTCATGAGCCGGAACAGGACAAAGGGAGCTGGAAAGGCGGCTCCTAGTTTCTCATGAGATGCCAAAACGGATCAGAGAGGAAATGGTCATTACTTCACTTCTTCACTCAACGAACTATGATCCTCTCACCATGTGCGGCTGACTGGTAAATGGTAAGGCAATCTGCTGAGAGATGGATGGGTTGGCGAGGCCACGCCCTTTCTCGTGCAAAGCCACGAGTTCATCCATGGCCTTCGTCGAGGTGGCCCGCTCTTGGGCCGTGATGACCTCGAACCAGGTGAGGGCTTCCTTTCGGAACCGATGGCGGTCGTCGCCCGAATCAGGACACACCACCGTCCTCACCTCGCGGACCACCTCATCCACGATTCGCCCACGATGCACGCGGGCCTTCCGGTGCATTGGCTTGGTCTGAAGATGCCGATCCCAGTGCACGGTGAACCAAAATTCCTCACCGCTGGCGACTTCGCGGACAGTGCCCGTGGCCCCAGGCTGTTTCCAACCGAGCGTGGTGAGGAGGCGGACGAAAACACCGTTTTTAACGTCCTCTCGGTTCATCGGGGGCTCCGACTGGCCAAGAGATCAATCTTACAGCAACAGGGTCTCCGTGTGGGAAAGCGCGGTTCAACAGTCATCTTGACGACGCGGTGCTCACTACCATGTTTGTCGTTTGGCCGTACGTCAAGGGCGTCGCTGAGTGGGACTTCGGTCGTTTTTGTCGTGTATGTCATCGCCTCTGGTGAGCGAGCGGACTGGGTCCCATCGTCGCGGCGGGGCTCCCATTCGAGGAATTCATGAAAAGAGCAGGCCCCGGGGGATCAAGGAGCCGTTCTCCTACCTTCTTTCGTATAATTCGTTTAATTCGTAAGGCGACCACAGCCAGACTCTGAGGTAAGCCCGGGTGTCCTCGCGTGGAGTGTCCTCTTTTGGAGAAATTGGGGGAGAGAAAGACCTGGGGGGATGCGGGCTAGCAGTTGATGATGAGGATTTGCCAACTATGATCGAGGTGCCAGTCGATGGGTGGGGGCTGCCAGGGTACGCCATTGATGAGCATAGGCGGGGAGATGAGCCGGTAAGGTTTTGGGCTTTCGATGGGGATGGTGAACATCAAGTCATACCCATAGGCCCTATCGAATGTCTCTGGTCCTTTGGTTTGATTATAAGTGACTTGGTATTGATACGTGCCCCCTTCAAGCGTTAAGGGATCGGCAAGTGGTAGCTCCGATCTTTGCACTTCCCCGGTTGGGGGCCCTATCTTCCAATGGCCAACCAGCTTGATAGGCTGAGGAGTGAGCTCACGGCCATCAGATAGGATTTTTTATTTGTCGAGCGCGAGGGTCACCACATGATCATTCGGTATCGAAAAATACAATCTCAATGAAGGATTCTGATGGTCGTCCAAATAGGAGAAGTATGAGAGCGTGGAATCGCCGACATAACTAACGGCAATTTGTTCATGGGTAAGCTCTATGGCATCCCGAGGTCCCTCAGTTCCTCGACACCCGCGCCGCTCAACCTTTACTCCCAGAATTTCCGGTTCGTAGTAGGTGTACTTGACTGGAATACAGCCAGAGACGGACCAGAGAAGGGCAAGAATCAGTATCAGGCTACGCGGTATCAAGACGAGGAAACTATGCCATGGATCATGTCTTGCTGCGAGGGAAATGGGAAACGCTGCCGCCCCACCGCCACAGCATGGCCCTTGCGCGAATCCTTGGCCGACTCACGGCGCTGTTTCGTAAACAATCTCGTCGGGGAATACCGAAGGGTGGGTACGGGGGTAGGCGGATCAGAATCGAGCTGTGTGGGCGTGAGGGGCATCTATGACGGGTGGTGATACCTATTCGGACCTTTGGGACACCCAAACCGGTCATGCTCACCATGCCCTGAACTTCCTCCCCCCATGTCTAGCCACTTGAACGCGCGGGTGTTCATTTCATAGGCTAGGGACTGTTTCCATATTTGCGAGGTCTCTTGATGACAATAAAGTCGCATTGGGAAGAACGGTACCAGGACGCTCCTTCGGAATTGAGCTGGTACCAAACCAGGCCGCTGATATCCTTAGAGTTGATTCGTGAGACGGGAGTAGCTCCCCATACAGCGCAGATCATTGATGTTGGAGGTGGGGCATCGAGCCTTGCAGATGGACTCCTTGCAGACGGCTATCTCCACCTTACAGTGCTCGATGTATCCCGGGCAGCGTTAGACCATGCACGTGAAAGACTTGGCGCGCGGGCGAACGCTGTCACCTGGATCGAAGCTGATATGACCACCGTCACGCTGCCGCAAGAGACGTACGACGTCTGGCATGACCGGGCCGCGTTTCATTTTCTCACTGAATCTGAACAACGCCGTCGCTATGTGGAGGCGGTACGACACGCCCTACGGCCCGGTGGGCATGTGATTATCGCGACCTTTGCGCTCGATGGACCAACGCGATGCAGCGGCCTCGAAGTCATGAGGCATAGTTCAATGACCCTGGGAACGGAATTGGGAGCTCGTTTTGAGCTGATGCGCACAGTTCAAGAACTCCACCGAACGCCAGGCGGTCGAGAACAGGCCTTCCAGTATTCTCTATTCAAGAAACACTGACTCCCGGTTAGAGAAGCATCTACCCGGGGGCTTCTTTTGGAATTTCATCTCCAAGAATTTTCCCCTCACATGCCGAGGATCCGGACGGTCTAGGAATGTGAACATGGAAAGGCCGGGGGGGTCATGGTGCTGGACCGACGGACAGAGTTGTCGCACGACAATCGCCGGATGTCGGACAATCTTCAAGGACTGCAACTGCGGGGCGCGTGTCACGATCGACGAGAACAATGTAGCGGCCACCAATCACGAAGAATTCGACAACGAGAATGGCCAGAGCGATCCAGAAGAGAGTGAAGAGCTTGCCGTCATAGCGACCAACGTATCCCCGGAAACCTCCTCCCTGCTCATCGACCAAGCCCAACCGGATGGGACTCTTTGCCTGTGAAGCCATGGATGTTTCCCTCCAGATTTGATAGTGAGGGAAACTCCGTGCAAGGGAAATACCACTTCCCTTCTATGTCTCACCGCTCGCGTTTCCTGCGCCTTACATGGTTAATGAGATCGCCTTGAGAGACGCTATGTCTTTATGAGGGCAGATTGTCTACCTAGAGTGGTGACCGTAGATGTCTCTGGCTAGCGCTGGGAGTCCTCAGAAGGCCGCCCCGCCGCCGCCTTGATGCCGGGGAGTCTTTCCGCTGTGCCCAAATTGTGCCCGAACATGCGCCCACCGTACTGCATGTCCTACCGACTCCCCCACACTGCTCCAAACAAACCAAAAGCCAGGCAACTCATTGAGCGGCCTAGCCTTTCTCTCATTCCTCTTGTCTGTCTTATCGTTCCGCTCTGTCCCTGATTCTCTCCCCTTTTACCTTAAAAGGGCGATGCTCTACCGTCTGAGCTAGCGGCTCACCGGATTGAAGGTGAGAATCTTATCATCCAAGATCGATGCGTGCCTAGTGAGGAATTCACCGCCGGCGAGATCGACCTCGGGCGCTTGTCGTGAGCGGGTTTTTCAGAATAATCGTGGCTTCCCGTTTTGAACCGGTCGAGACCATGTCGATCGGGCACTCCGCCACATCCTCAATAAATGTGAGGTAGCGCTTAGCCTCCGCCGGAAGCGCCTTGAAAGTCTTTGCGCCGGTGGTGGATGCGGACCAGCCTTTGAACGTCTTGTACACCGGTTCGCAATCAGTCAATGTTTCCAAATCGGCGGGCATGTCACGATAGAGTCGTCCATTGCTTCTATATCCGGTACACACCTTTAATTCTTTGCACCCATCCAGTACGTCCAACTTCGTGACCGCCAGCGAGGTCAGGCCGTTGACCCGGCTGGCATACCGCATGACGACTCCGTCGAACCATCCGCAGCGACGCGCTCGTCCGGTGGTGGAACCGAATTCTTTGCCGCGCTCTTGCAGTGCAACACCGACTTCATCGTTCAACTCGGTCGGGAATGGTCCGCTTCCAACCCGCGTCGTGTAGGCCTTGGCCACGCCGAGTACCGCGCCGATCTTTGTCGGGCCCACTCCGCTTCCCGTTGCTGCCCCTCCGGCGGTCGCACTGGAAGACGTTACATAGGGATACGTCCCGAGATCCACGTCCAGATGAGTACCTTGGGCACCTTCGAAGAGCACGGTCTTTTTGCGTTCGATCATGTCGTTGACGATTGTCGAGGCATCGACGATATGGCTCTTCAACCGATCGGCATACCCCATGTACTGCTGGAAAACCTTTTCCACTTCGAATCGCTCCACTTTATACAGCTGTTCCAGGAACCAATTGATCTCGACGAGATTTTCCTCCAGCTTCGTTTTGAAGGCCGTCGGGTTCAGCAGATCTCCCACCCTGATACCGATGCGCGACATCTTATCGGCGTAAGAGGGACCGATACCCCGGCCGGTCGTACCGATGCGCCGCGAGCCTTTGGATTGCTCGGAGGCCTTATCGATCGCCTTGTGATAGGGCAGTATCAAATGGGCTCGCTGGCTCACGACGAAGTTCTTGCCCACGGAGATTCCCTGCCGTTGGAGATTATCCATCTCTTCGATCAGCGCGGCAGGATCGACAACCACGCCGTTCCCAATGACACAGAGCGTTCCTCGATACAGAATTCCTGACGGGATCAGATGAAATACAAAGGTGCCGTGGCGGTTGATGACGGTGTGCCCGGCATTCGACCCGCCCTGATAGCGGACGACTGCATGAGCATCCTGGGCCAGGATATCGACAATCTTGCCCTTTCCTTCATCACCCCACTGTGCCCCGATGACGACGAGTGTATGCATGGCTCGACTCGGTTTCGGTGAACAAAACGGCCCCGCAATGCGGGGCCGGGAGGCATGGTAGGGACCACCCTAATATTTGTCAAGGACCAGACCTGTCTTCTAATGCGGCCTCGACTGACTGACGACTGATTGCGAGAGTGCGCTCGTTCGGAAATTTCCGGCCCGGACAGAGGTCAGATGACCCCGAGGTGTGCGATCCAATTTCTTGACTGCCCAACAGACATAGTGTTAGCATAACCGCGTTTTCACAAGGTTTTGTGGTGCTCAGGGGTTTTCCGGGTGGGGCTGTGGCGCAGCTGGGAGCGCGCGTGAATGGCATTCACGAGGTCGCGGGTTCAATCCCCGCCAGCTCCACCAAAATTATTGAAACCGCGACCGGGGGTTTCGAAGGGGGTGTGCCCCCTTCGTGGGGAGCGTGCGAGGGGGCAGGCCCCCTCAGCAAGAGTCGGCGAGAGACGCTTGGCTCGAACCGACGAGGGAGCGTGGTTCAATCCCCGCCAGCTCTACCAAACCAACCTTCGGTTGAGCCGGTCGCTCATTTGAGTAGTTTCGTAATTGATGCGACCGGATAGAATCTTCGACCCACGGTTGTTACTTGCTCGTGCCGCCGCGTTCGATCAAATCGCGTCGGATAGGTACGTTGCCTCAAGTGAGCTTAAATCTTCACTTGCTCATACCGTCGGCTCTTTTGAGTTACACGAGGCTCTTCGATCCACAGTGGTGACATCTAATCGATGATTGTTTCCTGCTCCATGCGCCTTCCGCCGGCTCTTCCATAGCAGCGGCCTCGCTCGCTGCCGCCATTTCACCATTCACACGAATCGAGCACCAGTATGCTGCAAATCGAGTCTGTTCATAAGCAATTCTCCACGAAAGTGCTGTTCGATGACGCCTCGGCCCACTTACGCCCTCAGACGCGGGTCGGTCTGGTCGGACCCAACGGAACGGGCAAGACGACCCTCTTCAAGATGATTTTAGGCGAGGAGTCTCCCGACGAGGGAGCAATCCGTAAACGTCCACGTCTGCGGGTGGGATATCTGCCTCAGGAACTGGAAACCATCACGGGAAAGACGGCGCTCGATGCCGCTCACCGGGATCAGTATCCTGAACATGAAGCCAAGCGCATTCTTTCCGGACTCGGCTTCGGCGAGGCCGACTTTTCACGCCCGGTGGAGAATCTCTCCGGCGGCTACCGCATGCGGGTGGCGCTGGCGCATCTCCTGCTTTCCGAACCCGACGTGCTCATGCTCGACGAGCCCACGAACCACCTGGATAAACCGACGCAGCGATGGTTCGAGGAGTTTTTGTTGGATTCGAGCCTGACGCTGTTGGTCATCAGCCACGACACGGCGTTCCTCGACCGAATCGTCACGCATGTCTGGGAGCTTCGCGATAAAACGATTCAGGAGTTCCGCGGCAACTATTCCAAATTCCGCGAACTGCGGGCCGAGCGCGATGCCCAATTGCAGGCCTCGGCAAATCGGCAGGCGAAAGAAGTGGCCCGCGTCCAGCAGTTCATCGACCGTTTCCGCTACCAAGCCAACAAGGCCAAACAGGTGCAGTCACGCATCAAGCAGCTCGACAAAGTCAAACTCATCGAACTGCAACGGGATGCGAAGCGCGTGAAATTCAAGTTCCCGCTCCCGTCAACGAGCGGCCGCCACGTTCTGGAGCTCGCCGGTGTCCGCAAGCAGTACGGAGAGAAGATCGTGTATGACTCGCTGGACTTTTCCGTGGAGCGAAGCCAGCGGGTCGCGCTCGTCGGAGAGAACGGGGCGGGAAAGAGCACGCTTCTCAAGATGCTGGCAGGGGTTCTGCCGCCCGACCAAGGCAAGCGCACGGTGGGCCATGGAGTCACCGTTCACTACTTCGCCCAGCATCAGGCCGAAACACTCAATCCGGAACACACGATTTTGGAATCGCTGGGTGAAGTGTCCAACACCGCGGAGACGAATTTCCTGCGCGGTCTCGCCGGCGCCTTTCTGTTCTCCGGCCCCGATCAAAAAAAGCCGATCAAGGCGCTCAGCGGTGGAGAGCGCAATCGCGTGGCATTGGCCAGAATGTTGGTCGAACCGGCCAATACGCTCTTGCTCGATGAGCCCACCAACCATTTGGATCCGGCTTCCGTCGACGTCCTTACGGATGCGATGACCGAATTCCCCGGCACGATCATCTTCATTTCTCACGACCCGACGTTCCTGATGCGCGTATCCACCCGCATCGTGGAAATCGAGGACGGGAAGGCCCGAAACTTCTTCGGCGACTATGAATATTATCTGTGGAAGAAGGCCCAGGAATTTGAATCGATCAAGGAAACGAGCGAAGAACTGACCGGACAACATCAGGCGAAAGGTCCAGGCCTCACCAAGGCCATGACGGCACAATCGCAAGCCAAGGGTTCGGCCGGCGATCGCAGAGACTTGACCAAGACACAAACCAGGCTGGAAAAACAGGTGGCGCGAGCGGAAAGCGACATTGCAGATCAGGAAGTGAAGATTAAAGATCGAGATCTGCAATTATCAGATCCGAATTTGTATAAAGATTTTTCTCGCTGGAACAGCCTCCATCAGGAGCAGGACGAATGGAAAAAGGAGCTTGAACGGATGAACGCCAGGTGGGAATCCCTGTCTGCTGAACTACAAGGTGTAAGGCAGAAGTTGGCGACGTATAACTAAGCCGGCCGCCGGTCATCGGAAGGATCGGCACGTCAGTTTTTTGAATCCTGCTACGCTCGTACCTCTTATCAGGGGGATTTGATCGCCTCTTCCAGATAGTAATACAACCAGCGGTTCTTTTCCTTCGTCACTACTTCATTCCACACTACGCCGATCAGAAAACCCTTTTCCCACGTCTTGACCCAGGCGACGGTCCCCTCCAACTTCTCCTGCTGTTCCACTCGATCGGAATCGAGAAATGCCAGTGAAACGGTCACGCCCTCTCCCGTACCGAGTTTCTCCTTGGCGTGGAGGCCGGCTCCCACTTTGTTGACGTTATCCAATACAGCGGTGATGGCCTTCTGCCCGCTCTTCGGAGACACGAGCGCGGACCCAACCAAGGTTGCCCGAACCAGCCTTCTCCGCTCGCTGGCTTCTGCCGTCACCTTTGATGGCTTGGATTCAGACCTTTTCATACCTCTACGTATAAGTATAACCGATTAGAAGTGTTTGTCCATGGTACAGATGACCCTATCGACTTTTGGGGCGGTAATACCGACGGCCTTTGAGTTGAGGCGGTAGGTGCTCCTGCTCGCTTGAGGCTTCAGGATCCTCGTGGACATAGCGGTAGCCCTTGCCGTACTGAAGACCTTTCAGCATCGGAGTCACGGCATTGCGTAAATGGAGAGGAACGCTAAGATTTCCGTGCTGTTGTGAATCGCTCATGGCCTCCTGCAGGCCGACATATGAGGCATTATCTTTCGCTCTGGTGGCCAGAAAGGTTGTCCCGTGAGCGAGATTGATTCCGGCTTCCGGCAGTCCGACAAACTGAACCGCTTGCGCAACGGCTGTGGCAACAATCAACCCCATGGAGTCGGCGTTACCCACGTCTTCCGATGCGAAGATCACCATGCGCCGGGCAATAAATTTCGGATCTTCCCCTCCTTCCAGCATCCTCGCCAACCAGTAGAGGGCGCCGTCTGCATCGGAATCGCGCATGCTTTTGATATAGGCTGAGATCAGGTTGTAGTGCTCTTCGCCCGTCTTGTCGTAGCGGAGAGATTTTTTCAGCAGGGATGCATCTACGGCCGCTTCATCGATGCGCCTTATTCCGTCCGCGGAGATGGGGGCCTGTTCAGCCACGTACTCAAGGGCGGTCAATAGCGCTCTCCCGTCTCCATTCGCAAAATTCCGCAGGCGCTGCCGAGCGCCGCCGGTCACGGTCAGCCTGAAACGTGCCAGGCCAAGCTCCGTATCGTGGAGTGCACGGTCGAGGATGCGGTCAAGCGCCGCGTCCCCCAACGGGTGCAGTACGACGACGAGGGAACGTGACAGGAGGGGCGCAATCACTTCGAAGGAGGGGTTCTCGGTCGTCGCCCCGATCAGCACGATGGTTCCGCGTTCAACATGCGGCAGGAACGCATCCTGCTGCGCCTTGTTGAAGCGATGAATCTCATCGACAAACAGGACGGTTTTCTGATGTTTGGTGGCCAGGCGGTGCTCCGCATGTTTCAGGATTTCCCGCAGTTCCGGAATCCCGCTGGTCACGGCGGAAAAGGACACAAATTGCGCCTTCGTATGTCGTGCGAGCAGCAGTGCGAGCGTCGTTTTTCCGCATCCTGGCGGTCCCCAGAAAATCACCGAGGTCAACCGGTCCGACTCTATGGCCTTGCGCAGCGGCCGATCAACGCCGATAAGCTCTTCCTGCCCGGCAAAATCGTCGAACGACTTGGGACGCAGACGCTCGGCCAATGGCGACGCGCCTGCATCGGATGCCTTGGAGGGCTCCGCAAACAAATCCGGTTCATCACGATGCACAGCCATGAACCGAATTGTATACGTCTCTTTTTGATGACTGCAAACATGAGATCGGAGAGCAGAACTTGACTCAGCAGTGGCCGGATTGTTACGAACGATCCCCTATCCAGGAGGATCGCGACGATGAAGGCTCAAATCAATGGGATCACGCTCGGATACAGCGACCAGGGCAAAGGCACGCCTCTGGTTTTTCTTCATGCGTTCCCTTTCAACCGGACCATGTGGGCGGCGCAGGAAGAGGATCTTTCAGATGCATTCAGAATCATCACGGTCGACATGCGGGGGCATGGAGAATCAGAGGCTCCGTTCTGGCGGTATAGCCTCGAACAATACGCATCCGACGTCACGGCGCTGCTGCGGCATTTAAGGATTGATAACGCCGTCTTCATCGGACTGTCGATGGGCGGATACCTTTCGTTCACGCTGTATCGGCTGTACCCAGAATTCGTGCTTGGTTTCGTGCTTGCCGATACGAGAGCCGAGGCGGACAATCCGGAGCAGGGGAAGTGGCGATTCGAGCTAGCCCGACGAGCTGCGGCGCAAGGGCCTTCGGCCGTCGTCGCCGACATGTTGCCGAAATTATTGTCGCATCAGGCGTATGAACGGCGGCCTGACCTGGTGGAGCAGGTCAAATCCATTCAGGAAGCGGCCACGGTACCCGGTATCCTGGGAGACTTAAGGGCCATGGCTGAACGACCGGATTCAACCGACATGCTGCGTTCGATCAGGGTGCCGACATTGGTCTTGGTGGGTGAGGAGGATGTGCTGACGCCGAGGGCCGACGCGGAACGGATCACCGCAGGCATTCCGGAAGCGATTTTGGAGACCATTCCGGACGCCGGCCATATGAGCAACATGGAGCGGCCGGAAACGTTCAACAAGGCCGTGCGCCGGTTTGCCGCCGGCATCGATCGCCGCTAAGCCAAATCTCCGACCGCGTTCCGGCTGATGAGCTTGAGGAACTCCGCTCGCGTCTGCTGCTGCGTTCGAAATGCGCCGAGCATGGAACTGGTCACGGCCAGGGTATTCTGTTTTTCGACTCCCCGCATCATCATACACAGGTGACGCCCCTCCATCACCACACCGACCCCGTGCGCATTCAATTTGCTTCTCAGTGTCTCCGCAATTTGCGTCGTCAACCGTTCCTGGACTTGAAGCCGCCGGCTGAACGCATCGACGACCCGCGGAATCTTGCTGAGCCCGACAACCTTCTTGTTCGGCAGATACCCGACATGGCACTTGCCAAAAAACGGCAGCATGTGGTGCTCGCACATGCTGAAAAAATCGATGTCTTTCACGATGACCATTTCATCGTATTCGATGGGAAACAACGCTCCATTGAGCAGATGGTCGATGTCCTGATGGTAGCCCTGCGTCATAAATTGCAACGCCTTCGCCACTCGCTCGGGTGTCTTCAGCAGGCCATTCCGGCCTGGAGATTCACCCAGCGCCTTCAATAACTCGCTGACTAGGGATTTGATCGCCGGAACATCGACTGGACCTTTGAGGGAAGGCAGGTCTTCGATTTGCGGAAGCGAGGAACGACGACGTCTCTGTGCCATAATGCCGTAGGCTCCTACGAGCGGGCGGCTGGAAGAGCCGCATACTCAAAATAATTATCCCTGGTTTCGATGACGCCGACCTTTTCCAGCACGCCCGGCGCAATCTTGGCTGCCAAAAGATCCCAGATCAATTTCACCAAATTTTCACCGGTCGTCGTCTGTTTGGAAAATTCCTGATCGCTGTTGAGATCCTGGTGATCGAAGCGCCGAATGATGGTCTCATTCACGATTTCGTCCACCCATGCCGGATCCAGAGTGTCCGGATGGCCGCCATCGTTGACCGTCACCAAGACGACATAATTGTGGCCATGCCCGTTCGGATTGTTGCATTTGCCAAACGCCGCCCAATTCTGCTCGGCCGTAAGGACATCCGAGTGCAACCGGTGGGCGGCACAAAAACGATACCGGCGGGTCATGCTGACATGGGGCATTGCAGATTACCCAGTATGGAAAATGAAAAGGCCAGGATCACCCATTTCGGGTCACCCAGGCCTTTTCGTCACGTTCCAGTCGACGTGCGCAAGCACGGCGCCGTTTATGCGCTGAATGAACTGCCGCAACCGCAGGTCGTCTTGGCTTGCGGATTCTTGATGGAGAATCCGGAACCTTGCACGCTGTCGACATAGTCGACTTCGGCGCCTTGGAGCAACGGTGCGCTCTGAGAATCCATGATCACCTTGACGTCGCCTTTTTCGATCACCGTATCGTCTTCGGCCATCTTGGATTCGAAGGCCATTCCGTATTGATACCCATGGCAACCGCCTCCACGGACATAAATACGCAGTCCGACGACGTCCTTCTCTTCCTTCATCAATTCCTGGATCTTTTGTTCTGCCACCGCCGTAATCGTCACCATGTGGGCCTCCTTCTCGTCAGACAGGCCTTCCGGACCTGCTGGATTCGATTTAGTGTAACATCTCTCTATCGGATATCAACACCCTGCGCCTCCGATTTTTCAGTGGTCGGCGCGGCCCACTTGGTTTCCGGCACCTTGACGATAACATCGCCCAATACCTTGGCCTGACAGCCCAGCCGGTGCCAGGGCTCGCTCAGCGCTTCCCGATCCAGCAGGTCTTGTTCTTCAAAATCGATTTCGGAAAGATGTTCTCCCCCGCTTTGGACCTCCACCCGGCACGTTGTACAGGAGGCATTTCCTCCGCAATCGTGATTGAGCGGGAACCCCAGTTCTTTGGCGGCGTCGAGCAACGTCGTATTACGCGGTACACTGCCGCTTCGTCCCTGTGAGTGTAGAAATGTCACATGCGGCATGCTCAACCTCGCGCGGCCGCCTATTTCTAATGAACCGCCGCTTCGACGGGGGCCGCAGGAAAAGGGCATCGCTGTAACCGGATATGCTCCTCGAACTCATGGCGGAACAGCTTGAGGCTGCTCTGTACCAGCACGGACGCCCCTGTCACGAGCGTACAATAGCCCGTTCCCTTGACGAATCCACAGAGTTGCAAGAGACTGTCCAAATCCTTTTGGGTCCCTTCCCCCGCTTCAATCTTGGTCATGAGCGTCGCCAGGTTGATCGTGCCCATGCGGCACGGCGGGCATTGTCCGCAACTTTCCCCTTTGAAGAAATTCGAAAATTTTAGCGTCTGCCTGACCATGCAGGTCGCATCGTCCACCACGATAACGCCCGCCGATCCCAGTCCCGTGCCGGCCTTCTTCAGCGAGTCAAAATCCATCGGCAGATCGAGTTGATCGGCCGTGACCATTGAAAATGCCGGGCCGCCGGGGAAAACCGCCTTGATCTTTCTGCCGCCAGGAACCCCTCCGCCACATGTTTCGACAAGCTCACGGATCGAGACTCCCATGGGCATCTCGTACACGCCTGGTCGATTGACGGCCCCGCTGAGGGAGAACATCATGGTTCCCGGACACTTCTCGGTTCCGACCTCGGTAAACCAAGAGGCGCCTTTATAGAGAATGCGAGGAATGTTGCAGAGCGTCTCGACGTTGTTGACGAGCGTCGGTTTTCCGTACAAACCGAAATCCGTAGGGTAAAACGGCGGTTTCTGCCTCGGCATGGCCGGCCGGCCCTGCATGGATTCCAACATGGCCGTTTCCTCTCCGGCCACATAACTGCCGTGTCCTTCGAATACCTCGAGGTCGATATCGATGCCGCTTCCAAACACGTTCTTTCCGATGAATCCCCGTTGGCGGGCCTCGGCAAGCGCTTTTTTCAAATTTTCGCGTTCTTCATGATATTCGTGATTGACGTAAATGAACGACGCTTTGGCACGCGCGGTCAATGAGGCAATCAGACACCCCTCGATCAGCTGATGCGGCACTGTCTTCAGCAAATGCCGATCTTTGAAGGTCCCCGGCTCATGCTCTCCGGCGTTGCAGACGAAGTAGCGTTCCTTCACTCTGTGATTCAATACCTTGTCCCATTTCACTCCGGTCGGGAATCCCGCTCCGCCCCGGCCGCGCAGCCCCGAAGACTTGAGTTCCTGCACAATTTGCTCGGGAGTCAGCTGAGTGACACACTTTTTCCAGGCCTCGTATCCCCCGACCTTCATATAGGTCGCGATGTCCCAGGGATTCCCCTCGACCTTATGAACAAGACGCGGCTCAAGCAGGGTACTCATAGAGTGGCTACTATACGGGTGCCCCGCAGTGCACGTCAAGGTAAAGCGCTGATAATAGGCCTGAATCTCAATGATTTAGGGCCACAGCCCTACGGGACAATGGGCATATTGGACAGGGCGGGCAAGGGATAGAGCGAACAGTATCAGGCCGATGGAATTGTCCACCGGCCTGATGCGATGGCTTACTTGAAGTGGCTTCCGGCACCCATGAAAAATAACATGGGAATCGATAAGAGAAAGTTGACCCTGGAAGCAAGTAATGCAGTTCTTCCCCATTGCGCCATTTCGGCCGGCGCCGGGGTACCCTGGGCCGCTGCGGAAACCGCGGCGATGATCTTCTGCTGATTCGGCCAGATGATGGCATGCACGTTCACCATCATGATGATGCCCAGCAAGCCGCCGATGGCCAATGCATACGCGCCCGTGCCGCCGTTCATATACAATTTTCCGTAGAGCAGAATGCCCGCCAGCACCGTCACGGTGGCGCCATGGCGGAACCAATTCAACGCAGATGGCATCAATTTGGGAATGACGATGTTCTTTGTCGGCCCGTCGAGGCTCTTCATAAAAGCGGCATTGATCAGGTTGAAGAAATACAACAACCCGATCCAGGTGATACCTGCCAGAAAATGAAGCCACCGCAGCAGGATGCCCACCCAGTCTGCATCGGCCGCGCCGACACCGGATATGCCGACATACACAAGAATCAACAGGATTGAAAGCGCAAACCCTGCTCCTATGGTTTGCATCGGATCTTCAAGAAATTTCATGATGTCTCCTCATTCGGTGCGCTGCAACGTTCGAGTGGTGTACTGTAGCCTCTCTTCTCTTGTCAAGCGAGCGGTATTGCGGATGCGTGTCCGCATTGCCCTGCGCCTACCCCATCAGTCGGTCGACTGCCGCGCACAGTTCGCGCACTGCGCCGGCGGAAGAGTTGAGCGCGGCTCGTTCTTCTTGCGTCAACTCGTACTCGACGATTTCCTCCGCTCCACCGCGCCCGATTTTCACCGGCACTCCTACCACGACATCTTTCAATCCGTACTCACCTTCACACAAGACCGCGCAGGGCATGACGCGTTTCTCATCTTTGTGAATGGCCTCTACCATGTCCACGGCAGAAGCCGACGGGGCATAAAATGCGCTGCCGGTTTTCAGCAGTCCGACGATTTCGGCTCCCCCATCCCTTGTGCGCTTTACGATCGCATTCAACCTGTCCTTTGTCATGAGGTCGGAGACCGGCTTCCCTCGTACGGTCGTATACCGCGGCAGCGGCACCATGGTATCGCCATGTCCTCCGAGAACCATCGCTTGTACCTCGTGTCCAGGTACTCCCAGTTCGGCTGCAATGAACGTGCGCATTCTGGCCGAATCCAGGACTCCGGCCATGCCAATGACTTTGGTCTTCGGTAAGCCGCTCACGCGCCGGGCCACATGGACCATTGCGTCCAGGGGATTCGTGACCAGAATCAAGATAATCTCCGGAGAGCGGGCAACCAGTTCGCTCACGACGGATTTCACGATTTTCGCATTCGTGGACAAGAGCTCATCGCGGCTCATCCCGGGCTTTCTGGGAATGCCGGACGTAATCACGGCCACAGACGATCCTGCCGTCTCATCGTAGCCGTTGGTGCCGACGACACGGGTGCTGTAGCCGCATACCGGGCCGGCTTGCGAAATATCCAGCGCCTTGCCTTGCGGAATGCCTTCCACGATATCGACGAGAACGACCTCATAGGCATCCTTCTCCGCCAATCGCTGTGCCGTGGTCCCGCCGACGTTTCCGGCCCCCACGACGGTGATCTTGGGTTTTTTCATGTCATTGTCCTCCGCATCACCCGGGTTCCAGTTGCCAAGAGTCTCTTCCCGCGGATCATGACCTCACCGGATCAGGAGTGTTCATGCTCAGTCCAACCGGCCACTTTGAAGTTGATCGTGCAGACAAAATTCTCTCCATCATAAAAATTCACTTTGATCTTTTTCTTGCCGTACGTCTTTGCCAGAAATTCCTCCGGATTGTCGACCAGTTCCCGATAGGCTCCCGCTGGATAGGAGTTCAGATCATGGAACACGACAATCATGCCGACTTTTACTTCCTGGAGCACCTTGACGGAACAACGAGGATACACTTCCCAGAATTTCGCCTCGATCATGTCTTTGGTAGGTTCGGGACGATCCTCCCCGGCCTTTACCGGTTGGGCAAATTTCGCCAAACGCCGGACATATGGGTATTGATGGCCGGTAAACAATTTATAGAGCCACGGTGGAACCGATGGCTTTTCAGAAGCACCCTGCATATGGATCGATTCCTCTCGGTCGGGCATATGTTTCTCATCGCTGTCGATCACTAACATTCTGTGATCCGCTTTGACCTTCGAACGGACTCACGCGGTCAGCCGTTGGTAAATCAGAGGAAGCCTGGCGGGAAGGCTCTCGATGCGGTCAATGACAGTATAGCGGACTTCGCCGTACATCCGCCGCAGGTATTGATCGGCCTCCCGATCGATCGTCACGCAAAAGGTGTCGATCCCGCTCTGCCTCGCCTCACGCAAGGCGACCTTGGTATCTTCAAGGGAATATTCGTCTTTATATTCCCCGTCCAACGGCCGCCCGTCGCTTAACAATATGAGAAGGCGGGTTTTCGCCTCTCTGGATTTGAGTTTAACGATCGCGTGACGAATGGCCGCCCCATCCCGGTTTTGCTGCCTCGGGCCTAACCCACCGAGGCGCGCGGCGGTGAGGGGGCCGAGGTGCTCGCCAAAATCCTTGATGACGTGAACATCGACCATCCGGCGGCCCTGCCCCGAATAGGCGAAGAGGGCATATTGGTCGCCGATCGCCTCCATGGCCTCGCATAGGACAATCAAGCTCTCTCTCTCGATATCAATGACCCGCCGTCCCTGATCGACCTGTCTTGCAGTCGACCCGCTGACATCGACTAAAAAAGCCACCGCGACCTGCCGATCGTGCTTCTCCCTGCGGATGTAAATCCGGTCATCGCCTTCAAGGCCGGCTCTCTGCTCGGCGGTCCTCCGCACGAGCGCGTCGAGATCAATGTCTTCTCCATCGGATCGACCGGAAAGCCGGCGGGACGCGGGAACTCTGAGACTTTCGAAAACCCGGCGAAGCGATCGGATCATGCTCCGATGCGACGCCAAGGTCTCGGCCACGCCATCGTCCGAGCCGGCTTCGGCAGGTTTTTCGATGACCCGGCACCAATTCACCCGGTAGTCCCGGATCCCATGGTCCCATTCGGAATAGAGGATCGTCCGCTCTCCGGTTACCGCCTGTTCTTCCGATCCGTGCCGACTCTCGAGACTCAACAATTCCTCGATGGAGCTTGGTAGAGATCGGCCTCCTGTCATCAGATCTCCCGTCAACGAATGATCTGCGCTCGAACGGTCGGCCTGACCGCCCTCGTTCCGATTCGAAGCCCCTGCATCTCCTCTGCTTTGCGTCTCTGGTTGCGGCCGGGACTTATCCGTCCTTTCGACATGCCCGGTGACGAATTCGGGATTCAACTCACCACGATACTCCCAATTGGTCACCGGTCGATAGGGTTCTCCGCTCTCCTCGGATGCTGCCGGGCCTGCTCCCTGATCCTGAGATGACTCTTCCGTTCGATCCCCTGAAATCATCTCTGCTTTCGATGCCAACAACTCTTCCAGACGGACGTATACTTTGTGGGCGACGCGAACTAACTCCTCGGCCGTGGTGTCCGGCTTGAAGACCGGATCGCACAGCCGCCAGATACTGGATACCTCCTGCTTCACGGCGTAAGGCACCGACGATTCTTCCGACCGGCCGGATGAAAGCTTGAGCAGACAATCCACGATGAGCTCTTTTGCGGTCAACCCATGAGACGGATTCCTCGCAACAATCGCTTCGTCTGCCAATTGAGCGAGATCGCGACTCAATCCGGGATACTCGGTCCGGAGCCGATGTTCCACACGGGCGTCTTCGAGCACCGTCCAAATATCGCGGATAAGTTTCGGATGCGGATAGAAGGCGAACAGCGCGGCCAGCGAGACGGGAAATCGTCGATCCCTTATCAGGTACCGTTCCCACAACGCCTCAATGACATCCCGCAGCGCGTCGAGCCTGAGTCTATACGTCCCGAACTCCAGATGGCCCGCCTCATGGGCTGCCATGACCAAATAGAGCCGTTCATTTTTGTCGGCCGAGGAATACCGGCGCAGCAGCGCAGGAAGGGCGATGGTCCGGCCATCGGCGCTCACAGACGCCCGGGCGGCAGGAGCGGCAACCGAATCCGGCAACGGGACGATCGCGACATCGGTTCCGCACAGGCCTTGGACGAACAGTTTCACTTTGCGCGACACCTGGCGAAGTGAGACCCCGCTCAGCGCCTGTTCCACGGCAGACAACGCCCGGCCTGATTCGACCGCAAAATACGCACGCGCCCCTTCGGAACTATAGGCGAGTACCTCCATGCCGGTTTTGAACCATTCGCTGAATCGCGAGACAGCCTCCGCCCCCTGGCCGATCAATCCGAGCACCTCCGGACACCGACGCAGAAACGCGAGCGTCGCATCGGCATCCCGCTCGGCAAGAAGCGCCGCATGCTGCAACACGCGCATCTGCCACTCGCCTGACGGCAAATCCCGCAGCAATCTGGGTGATTCCGACAGCCATGTAATGCCTATCTCCGGTGAGCGATCCGCCAAACTGGTTCCCAATCGGACTACCTTCGACCGTGACGGGAGATGCTCCACGTCTTTCAAAATGGCCGGGCTCGTTCGTAGAAACTCCATCGTCGCCATGTAGTCCGGTTTACCCAGCGTGTTCGGCGTAACCAGTTTCATTCCGAATGCCAGCCAGTCGCGCACATCATCGAGTTGCAGAACTGGAACAAGCTCGGGGATCTGACGGACGTATTCCAATCCGACGACCACATCGGCCTGAGTCAGCTCAACTGCCGCTTCCAGCCAGGGCCCCACGTGACTTGCAGGGAGCACTGCCGACAGGCGTGGAGCGGTACGAAGAAATTCAAGCGCCACATTCGCATCCTGCTCCGCGATCTCGAGACCGCGGGCCAACACCGCAGCCCGTTGATTTTCAGGTTCGATCACACCGAGGATAATGGGACTGTCCTTCAGGTATTTGAGGGCGGTGGCGCCCGAGGAACCGGCCAGCGTGACGGCAACATCGAGCCAGGGAATAATCAATGACAGACATTTACGCGATTCTAAATCAGGTAGGGCTGACACCGCCGCTCGCGCCACCTTAGCGGAGATGTCTTCAAGTTCGTCGAGGAGAGCCAAGATGTCGCCGGACCGCAGACCTTCCTGGGTCAGAGCCGAGGCGATACGAAGGGACATTGTTGTTCCCAGCTCTGTTTCAAGGCGGCTGACGAGCTTCTCCTGCACTCACGACCTCTTCGCGAACCGTAAAATTGAGAAGCTCAGGATTGTAAAGAAGCCCCGGGCGCTTGTAAACTGTGGCGAATCGGCCTTTACGACTCGTACGTCCCAAGTATCGAGGTCGGGCGCCCTAAACAGCGGCTGGTGGAATACCGGTGTCGTCGATCGTTTTCCCGGCGGCGAGTAGACCGGCCATCCGATCACAGGGTGAGAACATGACTTTCGTCATGTTACGCGCCCACGCTTTTCGGTATCTTGAAGCGTGCCCGATCGTTTTATGCAAACCGCGCTTCCTGCTCGATAATTTTACGCTGATAATCAATCGGGCGGCATGAGGAATTCACATGGCAGAACCAAGCCAAGAGAGTCTTGAGAAGATGATACGGTATGTGAAGGGCTTTGCCGACAAGAGCGGCACCGCCATGCATCCGAACCCGGCCGTCACCGAATCGGTCGTCAAAGGGCTGGCGATGCACGTCGATGAGTTGGGGAAGCCGCTCTGCCCTTGCAATTTCTATAAGGATAAACCTGCAGAGGCCAAGCTCCGACGGTGGATTTGCGCCTGCGATGAAATGCAAATCTACAAGTATTGCCATTGCCTGTTGTTTGTCCGCGAGGATGGCCTGCCGATCACTGAATATCTGCCTGAAGGCCACGAAGGGCGGGAAATCTATGGCGTGGTGAGCGATCCCTCGCCTGGTCGCGGGCGGGCGCTCAAACATAAGGCGGCTCAACCACCCGGCTCCCGTCGCCCGGAATCAACAGGCTGATCCTCCTGTCAAATATCTGACGCGACTGTGATCGCGTAGCCGTTCAAACAGACCAACACGAATACACGGCTTCAGCAAATCCCTCTGCCAACCGATACTAACGGTATCGGTCGGCACATCGATTGATTTTGTAGAGGCCACGTTATGCCTTCAGCCAGAGAAGTCGTAGAAGCTTGCGGATCGCTCACATCATTGCCGGAAATTTATCTGCGGGTCAGGGAGACCATAGACGATCCCTATTCCAGCATGGATGACCTGGCCAATGCCCTCTCGCTGGACCCTTCTATGACGGCCAAGGTGCTCCGGATCGTAAACAGTCCGCTGTATGCCATCCCGCATAAGATCGGCACGCTGAGCCAAGCCGTGAACCTCCTTGGCACCAGATCGATTTCACATATGGTCTTTGCCACGAATGTCGCGAAGGCCTTCGGACAGTTGCCGCCGACCACGATGAATATGACCACCTTCTGGCGCAAGAGCGTTCTGTCCGCCCTGATCGCCGTACACGTGGCAAGAGCCTGCCACATACAGGACAGCGAGCAGCTATTCGTCGCCGGACTGCTCCGGGACGTGGGCCATCTGGTGCTGTACCAGACGGTGCCGGAACGAATTCACAGCGCCATAATCGAGGCCGCTAATCTGCAGCTCTCTCTTCCTGAAGTCGAACGGGCTTCCATCGGATGCGATTTTGCGGAGGTGGGAGGAGAGTTGATGAGTCTATGGGGCATGCCATTACGCTTAGAAGAGGCGATTCGTTTTCAACTGACCCCGATACTGGCCACTCAAGCGGAGCAGGATGCCGCGATCCTCTATGCGGCGGGAGTGATGGCGGATCCAAGCGAAGCTGGCGGCATGGCGTCTTCGTCGCCAAAGACCCTCCCATCGGGTGTGAGCGCTTTGCTCAAAATGAGGGGCGACGAGTTGGAATTGGTGGGAAGGACGGCACGGAGACAATTAGAAGAGACACTGGCCGTCATCTACCCCCGAGCCATCGCGCGAGCGGCTTAACCAGACTCCTAATCCCAGCCTTTGACCTCATACCCGCGTTCGATCAAACAGCCGACAACGGCATCAGCATACGGCGGATCGGGTTCAAGCGGCCGGTAGGCGCCCCCGACCATCCCGATCACGAGACCAAGCGCTCCTCCCACTGCCGCACCGATCGCCACTCCGGTTGCGCCGCCGATCAGCCCGGACGAAGCGCCAATGGCCGCCCCTCCGACAATACCGATACCGGCTCCGGCGGCGACGTTCCCACTTCTGTCCGTCCCTGGCTTCAGCCCAGCCGCCTCCGCTTTTCTGCGGCAGTCTTCAACATCCAACTTCGACGCCTCGCGCCCCTGGAGTTGATATTTGGCATTGGGTCGCAGCAACGGCTCAGGACCAGCGCATGCTCCCAGAGACACGACGAGCGCGAGCACGATTGCGAGGTCGCTCCGATTGCTGCCATTCTCATCGCCCGTCATCCGCTTGGATCGCAGCGGTTCCACTTCTCGTCCAAGCCTGCTTACTGCCATCCGGTCACCTCATAGCCTTGTTCCTGCAGACAACGATTCACGAAATTGGTATAGGCCTGGTTCGGCTGCGACGATCCCGTGGTAAACAGCCCCATGAGAAATCCCCACACGGCGCCGCTTGCTGCGCCGACGAGTGAACCAGTCCCGGCCGACCCCACGATTGCACCGCCGACGGCACCGCTGGCCGCACCAACGCCTGCGCCGATCGCCGTGCTCTTCGCGACCCGCCCGCCCTTCCCCGTTCCCTTCTCCGCGCCGGAGGATTCGGCAAGCTGCCGGCATGATTCGATATCCTGGTCAGCTGTATCCTTTCCGACTGATTGTAAATGAGCGTTGGGATAGAGCACCGGCTTGGGACCGGCGCAGGAGGTCAGGAACAACAAACAAGAGAAGAGAACCGCCGCTTTGCCGGCAGCTCTCATGGTTCACGTTCCTTCGGAATCAACCGGCCTGCAATGTATTGCGCCGTGACTCCCCTGATCTTGACCCGTTTCTGTCTGGATTGGGATCCCGACTGAATCGTCACGGCCGCGCGCGGAACCGTCAAGGCGCTGGCCAGAAACCGAATCAATTCCTCATTGGCCATGCCGTCGACCGGAGGTGAGACCGTCCGGATCTTAAGCGCGTCCCCTTGCCTGCCAACACATTCCGTTCTGGATCCTCTTGGTTGGACCTGGACTCGGAGAACGGCACCGTCCTCGGTTTCAACGATCATGTCATGATTCATCGACGAAACGGCTGCGATGATCAGAAAATGGCCTTTGCCAGTTCGAGAATACTCCGCTGCATGTCCGTGTCATCCGTAATCGGCCTGGCGATCGCCACATCACATGCCCGGTCGACGGCGACGCCGTCGCGGATCAGCGTGGCAGCGTAGATCAACAACCTGGTGCTGACGCCTTCCTCCAGGCCATGATTTTTCAGATTGCGGACTTTCCCGGCAAGCCTGACCAGGCCCGCAGCGAGTGTTTCGTTCACGCCGGACTCCCGCTGCACAATGGCGGTTTCGATGTCGGCGGTTGGATAGTCGAACTCGATGGCCATGAAGCGTTGCTTGGTACTCTGCTTCAAATCCTTGAGTACGTTTTGATAACCGGGATTGTAGGATATGACCAGCATGAAGTCGTCGGAGGCTTCGAGAATCCGGCCTTGTTTTTCAATGGGCAATACGCGGCGGTCATCACTCAGCGGATGAATGATCACCGTCGTGTCCTTGCGGGCCTCGACGACTTCATCCAGATACACGATCGCTCCATGCTTCACCCCGAGAGTCAGAGGACCATCGATCCATACTGTTTCCTGCCCTTTGAGCAGATATCGTCCCACAAGATCGGAAGCGGTGAGATCCTCGTGACACGCCACGGTAATCAGCGGACGCTTCAGCCGGTAGGCCATGTGCTGGACGAATCGCGTCTTCCCACAGCCCGTCGGCCCTTTCAGCATGACCGGCATGCGATTCTTCGCCGCCGTGCTGAAGAGACTTACTTCGCCACGGACATCCGCATAGAACGGTTCCGCGGCAATTCGATATTCCCCAATGTCATGGAGGCGTGCCGTTTGTTGCATAGCATTCCCGGTCATTGAATGGTGATGGCACGATAAACGGATCGTAACGGAAGATCAAGAGAACGACGCGCCTCGGCAGCGTGAACGGCGCGAGTCTCTAGCAGGATGCTGAAAAAGTCCGCCAGCGGCGTTCTCACTTCGCTCAGAAGCTCAACGTACCGAAGCGTACGCCTCGCCTCTTCGCTCGCTGCGGCCTTGCTGGACGGCCTTTTTGAGCATCCTGGATGGCGTACACCTGTTATTCCAGACGTCTCGGCCAGTGCAATTCCGGCGTACCCACAGGGTTTTTCCGCAGCCTCCTAGGCGACCTTCACACCGTCCAGTACGTCGCGAACCTTTTTTGCGAGGACATTCGGCGTAAACGGCTTCGGAAGAAAGGCCGTTCCTTTCGACACGCCGCCTTGCTCGAAGACGGGATGATCGGGATAACCGGACATATAGAGGACTTTGGTTCCCGGACGGATCGATTGTAATTTTTCGGCCACCTCCGGTCCGCTCATCTGCGGCATGACGACGTCCGTCAACAGGAGATGAATCGGGCCATTATGTTTCGCCACCGTCATGAGCGCTTCGATGCCGTGACGGGCTTCCAGTACGGTGTATCCGTGCAATCGCAATGTTTCGTGGACCAATCCGCGCACGGCCGGCTCGTCCTCGACCAATAGAATGGTTTCCTTGCCGTAAGCCGGGGCCGGAATGTCTCCGGGTCCGGTAGCCACCTGGGCGTCCTCGGCAATCAACGGGAAATAGATGCGGAAGACCGTCCCCTGGCCTGGAACGCTTTCAACCCGAATATTGCCGTTACTCTGTTTGACAATGCCGTAGACCGTCGAGAGACCCAGGCCGGTGCCCTTTCCTTTATCCTTAGTGGTAAAGAACGGTTCGAACATGTGTGACCGCGTGTCGGCATCCATCCCGTGACCCGTATCACGGACAGCCAGCATGACGTAGGATCCGGGATCGACACCTATCGCTTCGTGTCTGGGCTGCTTGCCGATCGTGACGTTACGCGTCTCGATCGTGAGTTTTCCGCCTTTCGGCATGGCATCCCGGGCGTTGACGGCCAGATTCATGATGACCTGCTCCATCTGGCCTGGATCGGCGCGAATGCCGCCGATTTGGGGAGCCAGCTCGGCGCAGAGTTCGATCATGTCTTCCCCCATGAGACGGCGTAACATGCCATCCATGTTCATCACGAGCGCGTTGAGATCGATGACCTTCTGCGCAATGAATTGCCGTCGGCTAAAGGCGAGCAGCTGGCGGGTCAGGCCGGTCGCACGATCAGCCGCCTTCTTGACTTCTTCCACATCCTTTCGCATCGAATCGCCGCTTTCGAGACGGGCAAGCAGCAATTCGCTATATCCCCGGATCACCGTGAGCAGGTTGTTGAAGTCGTGGGCCACCCCTCCGGCAAGACGTCCGACAGCCTCCATTTTCTGAGAGTGTTGGAGCTGCGCTTCCGTTTGACGCAAGGCATCCTCTGTCCGCGTGCGTTCTCCGAGCTGACCGATCTTGAGTGTCATATCTTCGATCATCTTCAACAGTTCTTGATCCGGCACCCGCACCTGCCGGCTGAAGAGTTCGATCACGCCTTCGACTTCCCCTCCCACTTGAACGGGAAAACCGATGGCCCCATGAAATCCCGACGAGCGTACATCCTCCCGGCTCGCAAACTGCTGGTCGTCACAGACATCTGCAACCCAGGCAGGCTTTCCGGTTTCCCAGATTCTCCCGGGCAAACCCTCGCCGGGTTTGAATGCGTAGTGCCAGGTCGCCGTTTCGAACCGGTCGTTCTTGAGCGATGAGTGTTGCCACTGATCGATGCACCGCAGCACACCCTTGACTTTATCCACCCGCCAGAAGACCCCGCAGTCCCATTCGAGATTTTGTCCGACTGCCTGGATGATCTTGGGAATGGCTTCGTCGAACATGCGGGACTCCGCCAATACTCTCGTCACCGCATATTGCGCGGCCAACCGCTCTTCAGCCCTTTTTCGTTGGCTGATATCGGAAAATGACACCACGACCGCCGAAGGAGCTACGTCCCCCTTGAGATGCAGCGGCCTCGAATTGACATCCAGCCACCGTAGCTCTCCGTTGGGCTTGTAGAGTCCCAGGATCATGCCCGAACAGGGTTTCCCCGTTCGTAACGTGACGGCGGCGGGAAACTCTTCGCTGCGATAGGGCGTGCCGTCTTCGTGAATGGCCTTCCAATTGGGGTCACCGACCGCCCGCTTCGTCAATTCGGTGAGGGGAAGTCCGAGAATGCGTTCGGCGCTGGTGTTGGCAGTGCGAATGCCGCCCTGAACATCGATGACGACGACACCCTCGTCGAGAGCATTGACCACCGATCGGTATCGGGCCTCGCTCTCCCTGAGCTTCGTTTCGGCTTCCCGCCGCTCGGTGATATCCCGCGCAAACGCGCTGAAGAAAAAGGTGTCGCCGATGCGGACAGGAGAAATCGCCAGTTCGACCGGAAATTCCCGCCCGCTACGATGCAGGGCGATGACTTCGATGCGACGATTCAGGATGTGACTCTCGCCGCTGTTGAGAAAATGGCGCAATCCGCGCAAGTGGGCCTCGCGATCCCGCAATGGAATGATCAATTCGGAAAGGCTCCGCCCCAAGGCTTCCTCGCGTGGCCAGCCGAATATGGTTGAGGCCTGGCCATTCCAATCGGTGATCATACCGCCGGAATCAATGGTGACCAGCCCGTCAAGCGCCGTATCGACGATGGCGCGATTGCGCTCCTGACTCTGCAGCAGCGCCGCCTCGGCCGCGCGAGCCCACGCGCCTTCCTGTTGAGCCTGCTGGTATTCATTTCGCAATTTTCTGGTTGACCAGTAGAGCAGAAGCAGCATGGGCAGCCATACGACCACCCCGGACAGAGCCAGCTTCCAGAGTATCGACTTGATCGGCTCCAGGACGCGATCCCGGTCCATGCGCATCAGGACATGCCACTGGGGTGCGGACAGATCGCCCGGACCTTTCGTACGGGCATATCCCGTTACGACCCTCGTACCGCGATACTCCTCTTCGATGAACCCTGCTTCGCCCTTGCGGGCGGCCTCGAATGCAGGACTTTGGTCCGCCGCTGCCTTGTGGGCGCCTTTACGGGACACATCCGAGTCGGCGAACACCATTCCGTCGCTTGCGATCATCTGATAGGCTACGGGGCCCGTAAACTGTTGACGGTTCTTCAAGGATCGAACCGTACCTGTCGTCACCTCCTCCAGCGCGGGGACCGCTACGCGGGTCGTGACCACACCCCTAAGCATGCCGTCGGCGCCGAGAATGGGAGCTGAAAAAGCCACCGTCTCCACGTCGTCGGCCTCGTGAGCCCGAACACCCGCAATCAGCACCGACTTTTCGTCCCGAACCCATCGGAACCAGTCGGCCGTTCGGAAATCATGTCCCTGAAGAGCAGGGTTCGTGGCGGCAATCATGGTCCCGTGCGCGTCCGTCACGCCCAGCCAGAGGTAGACGGGCGCATAGTGCGTCTTCATACGTTCCAGATAGCTTACTAGGTGGACCGGATCGTGTGCGCGCAAGGAAAATGCGTGCGCCATCATCAGGATATCGCCGTGACGCTCATGGAGCAAACGGTCCAATTTGTCCGTGACTTCCGCAGCCGCAACCGTTAACTCTTCGCCGGCGGCAGACACCAGACGGCGCTCCACGCTCCAGAGGAGCAACACACCCACCGCCACCGCCATGAGCGTGACGAGCACGATGAGTTGCGGAAGCCAGCGATAACGTTGGAGGCTGTTGGGACGATTAAAATTCTGCGTATTCATGGGGCAGCCGCTTTGTAACACGCGAAATTCTGAATTCCGGTGATGGGACGATAGGCCTGCTTGGATGAACGTAGACCCGCAAGGCCGGCATCGTCCATCGTATTGATAAATTCAGCACCGTGGGACAAGGCTGTCCGGCACGTATCACGGAACAGATATTGGGCCAGCCCCGCCATCGTCCGGTCCGAGACTTCCAACAACACGCACCAGGTCTTCTTCGTGAGCCAGTACCCGAACGTATAGGCGCGGATCGTCCCATTGATGCGCAGGACCGTTCCTGAAACCGCCAACGCAGGGGCATGCGCCCAGATGATCTCGTGAGCCGAACGCGCATCCTCCAGCAGCAAGCGTCCGAAGGTATCAAGCAGTCCCTTTTGCTTCTGCTCCTGCCATTGTTCATACAGCGCACGGCAACCGTTTCGGTCCGCTGCCTCGTACGGCTCAACGGTTACCCCGCCCAATCTTTCGATCCGGTTACAGAGCGTACGTTGCGATTTGAATCCCGCTCCGCCAAGCGAAGCGAGCTCCGCAGCACGATACAGATAATCTGGGTCTTTCTGTACGAGGCGATACCCGCCCGGCTGCAGGGACATTGCCGCCGCCGCACCGATATTTTCGACGCGGCTGACAACAGATGCCCCGTTCAATCGCTCCATGAGATCGAATGCCTGCGCAAGCGGTTCTCGAATCTCCCCGGAGACCAATGGAGGAAGCGGCATGAACCAGCCATCAGGTGAATGGGCGAACAGGTAAAACGCTCCTCCCACCTCCGCCCACCAATATGGAAGCAGGGTGTTGCACATATAATGGTATGGAACCGAGTAGGCCGCCAATGATTGAGATTCGATGAGGCCTGATCGAATCAACGCCTCCGCCATGCGAGGAACATCCTCTATCGTCAGCGGATGGATCGCCTGCCCGCCCATCCGGGTCATGACCGCCGACGTGACGTGAGGAAGAGCGGTCAATATCCGAACATCCGCTTGGAACCGTCCGATCATCCGCGGGTGCGCGGCAAGCATATCTACCAACTCCGGTTGCCGCAATCGTTCCAGAGTGCGTTCCGCGTGGCTGCGGATGTGCTCGGGCACCTGTTCATCTAAAAACGGACATTTTGTATCCCACCCAAGAACGACCTCCGTGCGGGTCGCATTCCACATGAGCGCCAGCGGGTACAGCTGACAGTCGAGCGGTCTTGATTCGTAGATCTTGCAATATGACGTGGCCGCATCGAAGGCAGGGCACAAGAATCCATCTGCCTCCTGGTCGGGCACCAGATGTACCTGGCATCCGTCGAGCGCCCGGAAAACACGACCATCGAGGCCCCGCGCGACGGCTGCATCTATTTCATGGTTCATGAAATATGGTCGTAAAGGACTGTCGGGATCGGGAAACCGACAGCATACCTCGCAACGTGTGCACGTCGAACTAGGGACGATCTGGGGAAGCTCGGACGATGGGTGCTTCGTCGAAGATGTGGTGCCGGTGGCGGGGACGGCCATGTGATTTCCTTGGTTTTACGGCCTATTGTAACACTATTTATCCTGCTTCCCCTACCAGGATCTCTATGCCGAAACAATCACGTTCCGGCGTCGGAGATAAGATCGAAAGCCATAATTTCTTTGACCGAATTTCCCGCCATTGGGATACTTCATCCAACGAGAGAATCGCTATTCTATCCCAACTGCGCGACCATGACCCCATCGGACCGGCCCCAATATGATCCTCGGACGTTACTGAACTCACAACAGCTCATCATCACCGTCATCGATCCCGTGACCTACAAGGTCGTATTCCAAAATCAGACCTCGCAAGCAAAATTTGGAGACATTTCGAGCAGGACCTGTCATGAACACATTGCCGGCTGCGAAGTGCCTTGCACATTTTGCAAGCTGCCGAAAACGATCGAGACGGGTCTTCCGACGGCAAGCGAAGTGCCGCTACCAAACGATGAACATCTCCTCGTGCAATGGTCCAAGGTTCAAACGACGTCGGGCGAAACACACATCGTCGAGACCATTACCGATATTACAGACCTTAAACGCCAACAGGCGGAGACAGACCGCCTGGTCAAGAAGCTGTCAGCCACCAATCGCGACCTGATCCAGGCCAATCAACTGCTGCAAGATCAATCCGTACGGGATAGCTTGACTGGGTTGTATAACCACTCGCATTTCGAGCAAACACTCAAGCACCTCTGCGCGCTGGCGCTGCGTGCGATGCGACCCTTGTCATTGCTGTTTGTCGACCTCGACAATTTCAAACAGATCAACGACCTCTATGGCCACACGACCGGAGACCAAGTGCTGAGGGAAATTGGCTGGCTGCTGGATAGCCAGCAGGGGCCAGATCGCGGGATCGCCCGAGCCAGTGATTTCGCGGCCCGGTACGGCGGTGAGGAGTTCGCCCTGATACTTCCCGATACATCGATGGATGGAGCGCTGAGTGCGGCTGAACGGCTCCGCCTCCGCGTCACGACCCTCACCATGCTTCCCGAGTTGTCCGCACTAAAATCCCGGTCCTTCTCATTGACGTGCAGCGTGGGAGTCGCATCATTTCCGATTCACGCCGGCAATCCGAATGATCTCGTTGTTGCCGCAGACAACGCCGTGTATGCCGCCAAGCGCGCAGGAAAAAACTGCGTGCGCATGGCTGTACCGGCGGCCCCGCCTCCCCCCGCATCAGATCCTCTTGTAGGATCATAGGCCCCGTGTTACGATCACGTTACTTCTATTGATGTCAGCCTGATGGTTACGAACTTCGCCCCTGTCTGATTTGGCTACCTCCGACCTTCTGCACCGCTATACCGGTATCAGGGATGCCCTGAGGGAGGCCGGACTGTTCGCCGAGTCCTCCGAGACGACCTCCTCAGGCGACAGATCCGATACCACGACCAATTCATGGCGAATTGGTGTTTGTCCTTTACCTCTTCGCGCTGCAGAAGTGACGTTTTTCCAGCAACTGGGTCCCCAGCTGCTCCGATTCGTCCACGCCTTGAATCGTTTGTACACGGAAAGTACGCGCCATACGCAGCCGCAATGGATCGCTGACTACCTTGATCAGGGCAAACCCGATTCCCTCATTGCGTATTCCAGGATGAAGCGGTTTCGTGATCACATTCCGTCGGTGATTCGTCCCGACGTCATTCCCACATCCGACGGCATGGTCATTACGGAACTCGACTCCGTGCCGGGCGGGATCGGCTTGACCGCATGCCTATCGCATCTCTATGCCGATCACGTGGATGAGCCTCCGGTTCTCGTGGGTGGAAGGGACGGCATGGTGCGTGGATTCGCCTCTCTCCTAGAGTACCGGCGCAGCTCGCGAAGCGGTTGCGTCGCCCTCGTGGTGTCGGATGAGGCCAAAGACTACCGGCCTGAGATGACTTGGATGGCCGGACAGCTCACTCGAATCGGCTTAGAGACATATAGTGTGGAGCCCCGCCAGATCCGGTTCACCGAAGATGGCCTGCGGCTGTCCGCCGGGGATCGCGACATCCCCATTGCGCTGATCTACCGGTTCTTTGAACTCTTTGACCTCCCGAACATTCCGAAATCAGAGCTCGTGCAATACTCGGCGAAGAAAGACAAAGTCGCCGTGACACCGCCTTATAAGCCGGCCTTGGAAGAAAAATCTGCCTTTGCCCTGCTGCATCATCCGGCCTTGCAACCGTTCTGGCGCGGGGAACTCGGTGAGGAGACGTTTCTCCATTTGACCACCGTCATGCCACGGACATGGATACTGGATCCCGCCCCCATTCCTCCTTCCGCCACGATCCCCGGCCTGTCGCTCGGCGGACGGGCCGTCATGCACTGGGGGGAACTGGCCGCGGCAACCCAAAAGGAACGACATTATGTCATTAAGCCATCTGGCTTCTCGGAGCTGGCTTGGGGCAGTCGAGGCGTTTCGGTCGGTCATGATCTTTCTCAGATCGAATGGACCGCCGCCATTACAAAAGCCCTCGATGCATTTCATCGGACGCCGCATGTGCTGCAGGAATTCCACAAGGGGCGGCAATATCACCTGGATTATTTCGATCCGTCCACCGGCGAGATCAGAACGATGGCCGGCCGCGCGAGGCTTTCCCCTTACTATTTTGTCGCTGGGGAGAAAATTGAGTTGGCTGGAATCCTTGCGACCGTATGTCCCGCGGACAAGAAGGTGATTCACGGCATGACCGATGCCGTCATGGTCCCTTGCGTATCTGTCCAAGACCATGTTCAATAATCGTAACGCCGCATGCCCGACAACTGTCGCTCGCGACAGGAGCTGAAACCGCCAACATGCCGATGACCCTCTACCATGTCTCCTGGTGTCCCGAGTGCGACGTCGTGCGCCAGAAATTGGCCGACCTCAACATGGACTATGAGGGCGTCATCGTTCCGGACATTCGCCCCTTGCGCAAACAGGTTCACGACGTGTCCGGACAATACTACGTTCCGGTGTTGAAAGACGGAGACGTGGTCCTGACGGAGACGGACGAGATTCTCGCCCACCTCGACCGCAAACATCATTCAGGCGGGGCCTCGACCCGCTAACCATGGAGTGATCGATGGAGGCATGGAGACGCATCCTTGCAGAGAGCATCGTAAAGCCCAAAGACCTCGCCGATCGGTTCGGGTTGGATGAGAAGGAGGTCGAAGCCGTCGTCGGCCCGTATCCCATGCGGATTACTCCTGCTGTGCTCGGGACGATCAAGGCGAAGGGAGATGCCATCTGGAAACAAGTCGTACCGGAAATAGAGGAACTGGCGGACATCGACGCGGAGGACGATCCGCTCGAGGAAGACCTCATGAGTCCCGTTCCTCATCTGGTTCATCGTTATCCGGATCGCGTCCTGCTCATGGTCACCAACCAGTGCCCGATTTATTGTCGCTTCTGCACCCGCAAACGGCTGGTCGGGAAACCGGGCTTCCTTAAGAAAGGGGAGCTCGACAGGGCCATCGCCTATCTGCGGGCGCATTCTGAAGTACGGGACGTCATCTTGTCCGGAGGCGATCCGTTGCTGTTGCCGGATCACTTGCTGGAGCGTATCCTGAAGGCGCTTCGATCGATCCCGCATCTCGAGTTGATCCGTCTGGGCTCACGCGTGCCGGGAACGTTGCCGGAACGCGTTACGCCCAAGCTGTGCGAGATCGTAAAGAAATATCACCCGATCTATATGAACCTCCATTTCAACCATCCTGACGAATTGACGCCCGCGGTGAAGACCGCCTGCGGGATGCTGGCCGACGCCGGGGTGCCGCTCGGTGCGCAAACAGTATTGCTCAAGGGCGTCAACGATGACCCTGACACGATGAAACATCTGGTTCATCAACTGCTTCTCGCCCGCGTCAAACCCTATTATCTCTATCAAGCCGATTTGACCAAGGGGACGAACCATTTCAGGACGTCCGTCGAAACCGGACTGCATATCATCAAGGCTCTGCAAGGGCACACGAGCGGCATGGCCGTGCCGCACTTTGTGATCGACGCCCCGGGCGGCGGCGGAAAAATCCCGCTCCTCCCCGGCGATTACCTGGTGCACTTGGACGAGGACGGCGCCGTGCTGCGCAACTACGAAAACAAGACGTTTCACTACCCACAGCCGAAGTCAGGACATCTCCGCGAATTGCCGATGGTCGGAGCCCGGTCGGCACGCGCAGAACCTGAGGAAGCATTTGCCTCCTGCGGCGACAGCTATCCTGACAGAGACGGCTTTGCCGCATGGGGCAACAGCTGCGGCGGAGATCTGGACGATCAGTGATCAAGACGCCGGCGCAAGGCATCCTGCCCTATCAGCAGATTACGAAACTGATCACCGCCGGAGCGGTGTCCGCAGCCGTTCCGATTGAAGACCGGCAGATCCAGCCCGCGAGCTTCGATCTCCGGCTGGGGAAGAAAGCCTACCGCCTGATCAGCAGTTTCCTCCCTGAGTTGTCTCCCATTTCCAGCCGTCTCGACGTCATGGATTTTTACCAATCGGACCTCGTGATGTACGAGGTGGATCTCTCGCGCGGCGCCATCCTGGAAAAGGGACATGTCTACTTGGTTCCACTGCTGGAATCTCTCGCGTTGCCGAGAAACATCCGAGCACGAGCCAATCCCAAGAGCACGACTGGGCGACTCGACGTCTTCACCCGCATCGTCACCGATTTGAATGCGGGGTTCGACGAAATTCGTTCCGGCTATTCCGGTCCGTTATTTTTGGAAATCGTTCCCCGTTCGTTTGCCATCAAGGTCAAGACGGGACAATCCTTGAACCAAATCCGGTTCGTACGGGGACAGGCCGGTTCGACCGATGCAACAGTCCAGGCTCTGCACCGTCAGGAACCTCTCCTGTATCATAATCAGCCTCAGCGCAAGCCTCTAAGCGCGAAGGAGTTGCGAACGGATCGGGGGCTCTTCTTGCGCATTGACCTCAGGGGAGAGGATCGACACGGGGCAACGGTGATCGGCTACCGGGCCAAGAAAAACAGCCACGTCATCGATCTTTCAAAGATCGGCTATTATGCCGCCCAGGATTTCTGGGAGCCGCTGTATCGTCATCGACAGGATAGTCTGCTCCTTGAACCGGAGGAATTTTATATCCTAGCCTCGAAGGAACGGATCAGCGTCCCCCCGGACTATGCGGCCGAAATGGTCGCCTATGAGGCGGCCTGCGGAGAACTCCGCACGCATTATGCCGGATTTTTCGATCCTGGATTCGGCTATGGTCTGGACGGCGAAATCGCCGGCACGCAAGTGGTTCTCGAGGTGAGGCCTCACGACGTGCCTTTCCTCATTCATGACGGGCAAACCTTTTTCAAAGTCATGTATGATCGAATGATCGACGTTCCCCAACGACTCTATGGTGTCGGCCTCGGCTCCTCGTACCAACGGCAAGGCCTCACCCTGAGCAAGCACTTTAAGGTCTGACCCATGGCACCGACTCAGCTTCCTCCGATGAAATCCGACGACTCCGAACCCCGCACGCCCCCCTCCCCTCCGCGTATGGAACCGGACGGAGGCGCCGACACCCAGATGCACGTGATCGGACTCATGGTGGGCACGGCGCTGATGTTCATCGGTTTCTTGAACGTGTTTCTGTCCATCAGCGGCGGATTCGAAATCAACGTCGTTCCGCTGTTGATCTATTTCTGCGGCCTCGCCGTCTGGGCGAATGCGGTCATCGAAAACCTGGTCGTGCGATACGGTGTGATGACCGGCGCGGTGGCTCTCGCACTCGCATTCTTTCACTATGGCGAAGTGCTGTTTTGGCATAAGCAAGTCGTGTTCTGGACGACGGTCGTCATCGTCATGTATTTCATGTTCAACGAGCCCAAAAAGCAGGCCTGACCAGTCGAAAGGTGACCATCAGCGTCGTCATCCCTGTCTTGAACGAAGAAGGGAGAATCTCGCGCGCGATCACAGATTCGGCGGATCTTGGTTTCGACGAAATTCTCATCGTGGACGGAGGAAGCGCGGACCGGACCGTTGCGCTGATCGAAGACCACATGCGAGGTGGAACCCCACCGGCACACCCTCCTCTTCGACTTGTGTTTTCGGCTCCTGGCCGTGCCTCGCAAATGAATCGGGGAGCCTCCGCCGCGCAGGGCGATGTGCTGCTGTTCCTCCATGCCGATACGCAATTGCCCCGCTCCGCCAGACGCTCGATTGAAAACGCACTGTCGGACCGCCGCGCCGTCGGCGGTCGGTTTGATGTGGGGTTCGACTCTCCATCGGCGTGGGCCGGCACGATCAGCACATTCATGAATTACCGGTCACGCCTCACCGGCATTTGCACCGGCGACCAAGCCATCTTTGTCAGGAGCACGGTTTTTCGGGAGATGGGGGGATTTGCGGATATTCCTCTCATGGAGGATATAGAATTCAGCCGCAGACTGAAACACCACGGCAAACACGTGGCACTGAGAGAACGGGTGACGACTTCCTTTCGGAGATGGGAACGTCGAGGCCCGCTTAAAACGGTCTTGTTGATGTGGGCGCTCCGCTCGCTCTATTGGTTGGGGGTCGCCCCCGGCCGTTTGCATTCGTGGTATGGCACAGTCCGCTAAACGGGTGGGCCATCACGAGGCGGTCTTGGTCGTATTCGCCAAGGCACCGGTTCCCGGTCAAGTCAAGACACGCCTCTGTCCTCCGCTGACCCACGACGAAGCCGCGACGCTCCACGGAAGTTTCGTACTGGACACGCTGGAACGGACGAAACTCGCCAGAGAACAATTACGGCTTCCGTTTGACCGCTATTTGGCCTGCGCGCCCTCGTCGTCCCTCCCGTTCTTCAAGATCATGGAAGAACGGCACGGCGTGCCGCTCATCGAGCAATCGGGCGACACGTTAGGGGCAAGGATGCATCGTGGCTTCTCGGAGATGTTCGATCGCGGATATCGGAACGTGATGATCGTCGGCACCGACGTCCCGTCATTGCCGCTCGAGCATTATGCTCACGCCCTTCGCCTCCTCACCGACCACGACCTCGTGCTGGGACCCGCTGTGGATGGGGGTTACTATCTCATCGGCCTCACCGCACCCTCGCCATGGCTCTTCGAAGACATCCCCTGGTCCACGGATCGCGTACTCTCGCTGACCCGCGAACGTGCGCATCAGCGGGGAATCAGTACTGCGTTGCTCGCGCCGTGGCGGGATGTCGACACGATTGATGACCTCCGGGCACTGATCGAGAGCTGCGCGTTGGACAACGCGAGGCCGAAATCGCAACGTATATTTTCATCCCGCACAGCCGGCGCCCTCGAACTACTCGCCAAACGTCTGCGGTCGAGGGCATAATGGGAACCATGGGACATCCTGGAGTTGCGCTGATCACCGGCGGAGCAAAAGGCATCGGCCGGGGGGTCGCGCTGGATCTGGCTGCGCAAGGCTGGAGTATCGCCTTCTGCTACCGCACGAGCGAAACCGCTGCCCGGGAAACTGCCGACGCCATCCGGACCAGGGGCGGGAACCCGATGGCCAGACGGTGCGATGTGTCGGATGCCGCCGCGGCAGCCCAACTGGTGTCGGAAGTGGAGCACGAATGGGGACGGATCGATGTCCTGGTCAACGGGGCGGGCCCTTATCATCGGGTGAATCTCTTTGATGAAACCATAGAAGGCTGGAATGAGATGTTCGCCGGCAATTTGCATCCGATTTTCTATCTGGCGAAAGCCGTGGCCCCGGGAATGAAGGCCCGCCGTGCCGGTCACATCATCAATTTCAGCATGGCCAATGCCGACCAGATGGTGTCGCAACCCGACGTGACCGCACATTACATCGCCAAAGCCGGCGTGCTGATCCTCACCCGGACCCTCGCCAAATTACTCGCCCCGCATGGGATCAATGTGAACGCGGTCTCGCCGGGATTCATTGATTCCGGCAGCGCACCGCCGGGCGAACTTGCGGGTATGACCAAGCGCATTCCCGCCGGATACATCGGAACTGTGGAGGATACCGTGGCTGCCGTGCGCTACCTGCTCAGCGACGAGGCACGCTACGTCAACGGAGCCAGCATCCAGATCAGCGGTGCCTGGGGAATTTGAAGGAGACCCTATGTTCATGGAAGAGGACAAGCACGCGCACTGCCGGTTCGTTCAAGCCCTTCAACACGAACATCTCACTTGCGACCGACCTGGTTGCAACGGGGCCATGGATGTGACCGATCTGACCCGCCACAACGCCAGGATCAAAGTCTTCGAAGCCACTTGCGAACGGTGCGGATCCACCGAGAAAATCACGGGCAAGGAACAATTGACCCCGCCATGGGATGTCGCGTCCATGACGATGATGGCGGAGGTTCACCTGTTGCACGACCAGCCGACCTGCCCGTTCGACGACACGCCTATTACCTTCACCTCAATGCCCAACCCGCGACGGAGAGCCCGGTACCGGCTTTCCTGTTTTTATTGCGGAAGACACACCGAAATGAACTGGCCGCCTCCAGAGGCCAAACGCTGACCGGATCGGTCATGACAGAACATTTGGCGGGCAGGAGCGGGCTGGTCGGCAAGCCGGTACAGCTCCATCCAATGAGTTTGCCAATCAAGGTTGTTGCCGTGAGTATTGGACGGACGAGGCGTGAGGTCACTTCGGCGTCAAGACCGTGCATACAGCGGCCAGCCAGGACGGTCTGCATGATTTGAGAGTACTTACGAGCGGACGTCGTCCAAGTGGATGTCTCCCGCTACTTGCCGAACGCCTTCTTCAGGAGTGGTTCCATCTCTCCCTTGGCCGCCATCGGATCGAGGATGTCGGTATCCCCGTAGAACTGCCCGTCGATAAAGACCTTTGGAAGCGTCGGCCAATTGGTCATCTTCGTGAGGGCCTCGCGCTTGGTCGGTTGAGACAGCACATCGATCAATTCATATGGATACCCGTATTTGTCGAAAAATTGCATGGTCTCACGGGTAAACCCACACATCGGCATGGTCTTCGTCCCTTTGCCATAAATCAGGATCTTATGAGCCGCTATTTCCTTCTGGATCTCTTCGACAATCGCGTCGGCCATGATGTCTTCCTCCTATGATTCTTCCTTCGTTCGAGCAGTCAGTTCCAGCGCATGTATTCTTCCGTCCTTCATTGGAACGTCAAGCGCCTGATAGATCAAGCGATGACGGTCCAGAAGGTTCTTATCCCGGAACGCCTCTGAGACGACCGTCACCTTCAGGTGATCGAGGGTTCCAGTACGGTCGACCATCGTCACGGCGGCGTCGGGCATCGCTTTTCTAATGTACTCCGTCAGCGTCTCAACAGTAATCACGTTGAACCTCCCGTCAGAGCGAGGATACCGTACAGACTTCCGCAAAGGCAATTTCGATTGCTCGGGTCGCAGAGCCTGTTTCTTTTCATAACACAGCCATTATTCGATTCATGCTTGAATCGAATTTGATTCGCGCCGCCTTGTCGCCACCTCATGTTTCGAGTGCCGTGGGTCTGAGGTGCCTGCTGCATGCAGCTGATTTTACAGCAGACGGCAGCATTCTACCGCCCTGGTACGAATCGTGGATTGATCACTCTCCATATTCGAACAGGAAGAAGGAGGTTCTCATGGCGATCATCATGGCATTGACGGCATCAACAGTCTTGTTCAGCTCTCTGATCTTTCTTCGAAAGATGTGGTAGCGGATGACGCGTGGCGCTGTACGATTGTTTCCGGTGGTGGATTTCAACCCATTGGTGGTTGATATCAACCAAGCCTCAGCCGCGGCTGGCCTTCCTGCGAAAGAATCCTAGTAAGCTCGCGGATTGCGAGAAATCAGTACCGGCACAGCGCTTGCTCAATGAGATGGTCAAAAAGTAGGAGAGAGACGAGTTTCATAGAGTGGAGAAGAGTGAATTGGATAACAAGCGTTCGCATCCATAAACATACAAGGAGGGCGTCATGGGTGAATTCACGTCTGGATTTTTCATGGGGGACAGTGCGACAAACGGGCGTATCTTAGTAGTTGATGATGAGGCCGATATCCGAAAGGTCGTGCGGATGACGCTCCAGAAGGCCGGTTATGAGGTGCTCGAGGCGGAGAACGGCGAAAAGGCCATCGAGACCATCAACTCGGGAGAGAATCGATTGCTGCTGGATGTCGTGATCTGTGATATCCGCATGCCGAAAATCAACGGCGTGGAAGCTATCGCCTATTTCCGCAATCATTATCCCCGCGTGCCGCTGATCGTCCTGACCGGTTTCCCGGACACCGATATGGCCACCTCCATGCTCCGGCAAGGTGTCGTGGATTATCTCGTCAAACCGGTGGAGGGAGAAAAGCTCCGCGAGACGGTGGCGCGTGCCATGGAACAGCGAGAGCTCGCGCATCTTTGATGCCGGATATCGACACACTTCAGAGGGGGGGTCCGATGGGACCCCCTCCTGGCGTCAGGAGGGATTGCTGTGCAGCGTCTGACGGATAGTGCCGTCGTCTCGACCCTTGCGCCGATCAAGGTTGCCATTCTCGGTGCAGGACGCGGAGGAACGGCGCTCTTGGACTTGCTTCATCAGATTCCTTCGATCGAAATCGTGGGAATTTCGGATCGAGACCGTGGCGCCCCCGGGTTGCAGCGTGCGCGCGATCTGCATATACCCGTGACGGACCGGGCCGAGCATCTGATCGGGAACCACGGCGTGAATCTGATCATGGACGTGACGGGCGATCCGACCATGGAACGGTTCGTCCACATGCATAAACGTCCGGCGGCAGACGTCCTGAGTGGGTCCGCTTCGCGCGTGCTGTGGGAACTGGTCCGCCACGAGTCCAACCTTCAAGCGGAACTTTTTCACGCGGAGAAGCTGGCAGGCATCGGCTCGTTTGCCGCCGGCATCGCGCATGACATCAACAATCCGCTGCAGCTGATCATGGGACTCGCCGAAAATCTCATGGATGAACGCGACGTGACCACCATCCGCGAACAGGCGAAAGAGATCATCGAAGCCGTACGGCGAACAAGCGCCATCTGCCGGGACCTCACCCAATACGCGCGACGGTCATCCGTACGCGATGATACGGTCGTCTCCGTCAACGGACGCTTGGACGAGGCACTCAAGATCGCCCGCTATGCGGCAAGCTTTCACGACATATTCGTCATCAAGCACTACCAGGCGGGCGTCGAAGTGAGAGGCAATCCGGACGAACTCCTGCACGCATTCGTGAATTTCATTACCAATGCGGTCCATGCCATGGACCGCGAGGGCGGGACGCTGACCCTGACGACGCAGCAATCGAAGGAAACGATGGAAGTCCGGATCTCCGATACGGGATGCGGCATTCAACCGGACACGTTGCATCAGATTTTCGAGCCCTTCTTTACGACAAAAGAGCCGGGAAAAGGCACCGGCCTCGGCCTGTACAATGCCAAGACCGTTGTGAACAAGATGCACGGCACGATCAGCGTCGACAGCCATGTCGGTGCCGGCACGACATTTACCCTCACGTTCCCCGCCGTCCAAGAAGGGCCCCCGTGATCCGGCCCCCGGCATCGGCCTCGACTCGAGGATGGAGACTCCAGACCAAACTGATCGTCTCCATGCTCCTCGTCGGAATGGTCCCACTTCTCGTCGGATTGGGAATGGCCTTCTGGCAGGGGTCGAAAGAGATTCAAGAGGTCAGTGGCGAGAGTTTCAAAGCCCTGGCCACTGAAGCCGCCAGAAAACTCGATATCTTGGTGGCCGAAGAGCTGTCCAGAAACTCCCGTATCTCGATGGATCCCGCCGTGGTGCGCGAGTTGGAGCAGCGACGGGATGCTCGGCGAAGATTCTCTGCCGGTTCTTCCTCAGATAAGAACGATCAACAGGCAAAATGGGAGGCGAAAGATCCCGCTACCATCAAGGCTCTGACCGAAAATCCCATCGCGAATCTCCTGCGAGAATATTACACGGGAACCCGGAGTGAGCCGGACCACCTCATCCCACAGGTCGTTCGAGGAGCCACGAGGATGTTGTTCCTCACCGACTTGCAGGGACAGCTCGTCGCCGCCATAACGACCGAACCGAAGTTTTCCCACAGCGACAGCGTCTGGTGGAAGGGATCCTACAACAAAGGGGTCGGGCAACTGTACATCGAGGATGTGTATTTCGACGAACGGGCGGGAACCTATGTCTTTTCGATTTCCCTGCCGGTCATGGACAGTCTCCGATACGAAGCAGTGGGGGTCCTGCATCGGGTCATCGATGCCAAGGAATTTTTCTCTCCGTCCATTCATCCGATTCGATTCGGGAAAACGGGCCATGTCATGCTCATCGACAGTCGAGGCATTGTGATGAGCTGCCCGATCCTTCCGACGGGCGTCAGCCTCTCGGATGCCGGACTGATTCCACTGGTTACTCCTCTTCACCCCGGATGGACGAGCGCTCCGAGCGACGGGCATGGTGGGCGCTCGTCATCGATCATCGGATTCGCCCCGCTGCCGGAAACGAGCCGCAATACGAACGGAACGCTCGAAAACGGCTCCTGGCACACGTTCGTGTGGCAATCATCCGACGAACTCTTTGCTCCGATCAAACATCTGTTCACCTGGATGATTGTGTTTGGATCCATCGCGGTGGCGCTCTTGGCAACGCTCGGCTATCTTGCAGCGACGCGCATCGTCACACCGGTTCGCCAATTGCAGCTCGCGGCGCAGTCGATCGGCAGGGGGGAACTGCGCCAGGCCATTCAGATCAATACGGGAGACGAGCTCGAGTCCCTCGCTGAAGAATTCAACCGGATGAACAAACAGCTGGAGGCGGCCTTTGCCGGGTTGAACGATCAAGTGACCCTGAAGACTCAAGAAGTCCAATATCTCCAACAATCCACGGACCAAATCCTGGACGCAGTCCCCACCCCCATCCTCTTGATCGACGACCAAGAACGCGTGCGCTATGTGAATCGAACCGGCCGGGAAGCATTGCGGATCCCCGACCGCAACGGGAATCCTCCCTGGCTCTTCGACATTCTCCCGGTCGAGGCGTCGCTGCAATCGCGTCTTCGAACCGAATTACTGGAACAGGAGGCGGCCCAGGTCTCCGTTCCCGTCCCGAACAATTCGGGTTCATCACCCGACATCCGGTACCTTCGGGATCCGCTGATGCCCCTGGTCGGATCAGCCACGACGGACAGGCGAACGGAACTGCAGGTGGGACTCAGACTGTATCATTATCAATGGTTCCCTGTCATAGGCCGGCCGGGAGAATCCGATCTCATCGGGCTGGTGCTCCGGGACATTACCGACGACAGCCGTATCCAGGATAAACTCATTCAGGCGGAAAAGTTCGGTAGTCTCGGCGTCCTGACCGCCGGCATCGGTCACGAACTCAATAATCCGCTGTTCGGCATTCTGGGACTTGGAGAAGCCATTCAGGAAGAACCGGATCCGACGCGCGCGAAATCCTATGCGCGTGATATCGTCGAACACGGGAAGCGGATGGCCGCCATCATCCGAGATTTCACAGGTGTGACGGCCCGGGAATCTTCGGAGCAACGTCAGACCGTTCACCTCGAACGCGAACTCGACCAGGCCTTACACACACTGGCCTCCGGGCTGGAGCTTTCCGCGGTCACCGTCGATAGACAATATGCCGGTGATACCTGCATTCAGGCGATGCCCGACCAACTCCGTCAGGCCTTCAGCAATATTCTTCTCAATGCGCTCCAAGCCATGAAAGGGCAGGGAGTCTTACGATTGTCGACGTCGGTGACCGATGCTGCAGTCGTCACGACTATATCCGACTCGGGTCCTGGGATCTCCAAGGAACACCTTTCGAAGATCTTCGACCCGTTTTTCACGACGAAGGGACAAGGCGAAGGATCAGGGCTCGGCTTGACCGTCGCCCGCCGCATCATCAGACGATTCGGCGGTGATATCCGGCTGGAAAGCGTCGAAGGCCGCGGCACCTCCTGCTTTGTGACGCTTCCGCTCATCGCACATGTGCCCTCACCGCAGGAGGCATCATGGAACGAACCAGCATCACGTATGCCATCTCAGTCATCTCGTTCTTCATAGCAGGACTGTGGCCGGCCGCCACGGCATTTTCAGCGAAGGACGAACCGAAGCCACCGGGGATTCCTCCGGAAAAAGTGGCCGAATACGTCCATGCGGTCTTGCAGGCTGATCGCACCATCTACACGACTCAGGTGGTGAACCGGATGCAGGAGAAGGGAGTGGTGACCGCGGCCGAGCATTGGGAGCAGGACAATGCCCTGCCTCTTCCGGCCCAGTTCCTTCAGCATTCAGGGCGCTTGGTCGCCGAGAGCGGATATGGTATCCGTTACCGCCTGATCGGTCTGACGCCCATCTATCAACGAAACGCGCCGGCGACGGAATTTGAGCGCAAGGCGTTGGAGTCCTTGAACCGTACGTCGGAAAAAGCGGTGACCGGCATCGTCTCGAGCGGTCGCAAACAGTATTTCCAAGCGATTTATCCGGACAGGGCGGTGTCAATCGCCTGCGTTGCCTGTCACAACACCCACCCTCTCAGCCCCAAACGCGACTTCAAGCTCAACGACGTGATGGGTGGGATCGCCATTACCATCCCGCTGGACTGAACAGGTCACACATTGGGAGTGGCCGGTCGGGATTGATACTCTTCACGATAAATTTGAAGCGCGGTGATGAGCAGGCTCACCAATACGGGGCCGATGAACAGGCCGATCATTCCGTACAGCGACAATCCACCGAGTATGCTGAATACCAGCAATAAGATTGGAATTTCGACATCGTGTCCAATGAGCCATGGACGAAGGAGTTGATCCACCATGGACACCACACCGACCCCCCACCCCAACATGGCCAGCGCCTTCCACAACGGTCCGATCCAGTAGAGGTACGCAACCACCGGCCCCCAGATCAGAGCCGTGCCGCCCAATGGAATGGGAGCCAGAATGATCGTCAGCGCCATCAGGACGATCGGGAACGGCACACCGAGCGCCCCATAGGCCATCCCCGCAAGCACACCCTGCACGATCGCCGTCACCACCACTCCCTTTACGACCGCGCGGATCGTGATATCGAGGCGAGCGATGATCTTCTGTTTATGCGATTCGTCGAGGGGGATCAGCTCATAGAGGACATCGACCCATAGCTTGCCGTCGGTATAGAAGAAGAATAGGACCAGCAGCATGAAAAAGAAATCCGCCACCAGAAGGACGGTGTCTTTCAAAAACCCCCCCATTTGATCGACAAAAAATGCGCTGAAATATTTTGCTCCTGTCAGGACAGACTGCTCCATCGGGATCCCGCGAATGCCATCTCCGGACACGAGCGACTGCAGCCATTCTCCAATCAACGGAATGGCGGCCACCTGCTCCGGAAGACGCTCGACTCCCCCTCCGGTGATCCATGCGCGAATGGCTTTCTCGGCCTCCACCGCTTCCCGCACAAGCAGTACGCCCGTCACGACCAGCGGGATGACGACGACCGCCAGCGCGCCGATCGTCAAGGTAGAAGCCGCGAGGAGATTGCGGCCTCCCAACATCCGGGTCAGACGCTCGTACAATGGATAGCTGAAGTGCGCCAGGAGCGCGGCCCAGAAAATGGGAAACAAAAATGGCTGAAACAACAGGATCAGTTGATAGAGCAGCAGGAGGAGGAGGGCGAAAAAGACGACGGTAAATGGCTGGGATCGCGTCATGAATTGGGGAACGGACAGTCGGCTGCCGATCATGGCGATCTTACACGGCGGGAGGGGGCAGCGCAATTGCTACTGGCCGGCATCCTTCTCGATCACGACGACCTGTTTGGCGCGGTGGGACGAAAGTTCTCGAACCATTCCGGGTAATTTCGGAATCTCATCCGTCCAGGAATTGACCCCCATGTCGGTCAACCCCTGAAGCTTCGCGCCTTCTTCCATCATCAACAGTGGAGCATGAATTTCACCGATGAGGGTGGCGGTCTTCAGAAGCTGAACACGCTCGAGAGCGGTGACGTTGGCCTTGATCCGGCCGCTGCTGACGACCGTGCCGGCAGAGATCGTCCCTTGTACCAACCCATCCTCGCCGATGATGACCTGCCCTTTCGTATGAATCTCTCCTTCGAGGCGCCCGTCGATCCGCACCGTGCCCTCGACCCGAATCTCACCTCTCAGCTGAACGCCTTTTGCCAGGAGCGTAATGCTGTCGTCGCCTGAGAATCCGTTTTTCTTCATGACTGCTCCCTTCTCATGAATAGCATCGACAGCTTACACCAGGGCGCCACGACGGCCTAGCAGATAATCAATCACGGCCCGGCATGCACCAGTCGAGATCAACGGCCCTCACCAGGCGTCGGCCAATGTCTCGTCCCGCCCGGCGCCTGTGATGCGGTCAGTCAGGACAATCC
Organism: Nitrospira sp. KM1; assembly: GCF_011405515.1. Classification (NCBI taxonomy): domain Bacteria; kingdom Pseudomonadati; phylum Nitrospirota; class Nitrospiria; order Nitrospirales; family Nitrospiraceae; genus Nitrospira; species Nitrospira sp. KM1. The sequence goes on from NZ_AP022671.1 coordinate 1,953,211, forward strand.
AAAGGTCTGGCGGAACCGCTCCCACAACCCGCCGCCATGGATCTCGCAGTAGACGCTCGGCTCAGTGCCTTCGATAAAGACTTCGGCCACCTGTTCAGGACATTGGGAGGTAGCAAGTTGCCCTGTCTTCGGATCCACGCTTTTCGTCACGACGCCCGACGGAGCATGAAAGACCTGCGACCGTGATGGAATGACCTTTCTGGCCACTTCCATCCAGATCGGCAATGCCGCCTGGGCTCCCGTCAGGCGCAGAGCCTGTTCGTCATCGAACCCGACCCAAACGCCGACGACAAACTCCGAGCTATAGCCGACGAACCAGGAATCCCGATAGCCGTCGGTCGTCCCGGTTTTTCCTGCAATGGCGCCATTTAGACCGAGGGTTTTCGCTCTTGCCGCAGTGCCACGCCGGATCACGCCCTCCATTAACGACGTGGCAAGAAAGGCGGCTTGTGGAGAAACGGCTTGCCGCCGGTCCGGTGTCGAGCTCCAAAGCGTTTGGCCCTGACGATCAATCGCCGCACGCACCGCCGTAGGACGGACCCAGACACCGCCGTTGGCGACGGCACCATAGGCGCTGGTGATTTCCAACAGCGTCGCGGACGGACTCCCCAGCGCAATCGACAGGTCTTCGGGCAATGCACCCGTCAGCCCGACGCGACGCAACAGGTCGACGATGGCACGCGGACCGACGGCCTTCGCCACCCGCACCGCAGGCACATTGAGCGACTGTTCCAAGGCGGCTCTCACCGTGACGGTGCCCCGGAACTGCCGATCGTAATTCCTCGGGGTCCATGTCCCCGTTTCAGATTCGAATGTCACAGGCTCATCCGCCAACAAGGTCGCTGCGGTAAGATTCGGAATCGTACCTTCCCGGCTGCCTTCGAATGCGGCGAGATACACGAACGGTTTGAGCAGCGAACCCACCTGTCGACGAGCCTGGACCGCCCGGTTGAACTGGCTGACCCGATAGTCACGTCCTCCCACCATCGCGGCAATCGAACCGGTGGATGGATCCAGGATGACGACCGCGCCTTGGAGCGGTTGATCCGAGTTCTTGAGCGCCGGATAGGACCGTTCGAGCTTGGCCAAACCGGCTTCCAACGCCTCGCCCGCTGCCTGCTGGAGGATAGGGTCCAATGTGCTGTCGATACGCAAGCCTTCTGGCAACGGCGTACCCACGATGTCTTCGACTTGGCGAAGCACCGTGTCGACGAAGTACGGCGCGTCAGCCAACACATCATCGGACGGCGCGACGCGAAGCGGCTCGTTCACGGCCGCCTTCCATTCATGCTCCGTCAGCAGGTCTTGCTCTCTGAGCACCCGTAACACCGTGTCCCGCCGCTGTGTCGCCGACGTAATATTTTTCGTCGGGGCATAGGTGTTGGGCCCTTTGATCAGGCCTGCGATCACGGCCGTTTCACCGGTGGACAACTCTGACAACGCTTTCCCGAAGTAACGATGGCCGGCCTCACCGACCCCATAGATGGACACAAAACCCGCCTGTCCCAGATAGATTTCGTTCAGGTAACTCTCGAGAATTTCCTGTTTTCGGTACTTGACCTCGAGCACGACCGCCGCGAGCGCTTCCTTCATTTTCCGCACGAAGGTCCGCTGCGGGGAATAAAACAGATTCTTGGCCAATTGTTGGGTGATGGTGCTGCCTCCCTGTACTAGACCGCCTCTGGTGAGATTCCGCCAGACGGCCCTTCCAATGGCCACCGGATCGATCCCGATGTGAGAGTAAAATCGACGGTCTTCGACGGCGACGACCGCGTTCACCATCCGGGGCGGGATCTTCTCCAACGGTATCCATTCTCGCACCTGCCGTGACGCGCCGCGCAATCCGCTGATCAATTCTGGTTCCAGATACACAGGGAAAATCGGGCTTCCATCCGGTTCTGACAACACCCGCGTGATGACGTCCTGCTCCACTTCGGCCTTCACCATGTTCGGCCTCACCAGTTGTTCCGGCTGGCCATGCAGATACACCGTGAGCGCCTCACCGGTCACGCGATAGTCGCCCGGCACACCAAGACGGTCTTTCACCGGCTTGTATCCCAGCCGTTGCAGGCGGTCGGCGAGTCGAGCTTCCTTGACGTGCAGATCCGATTTGATCTGGAACGGAGCCGCGTAAAGCCGCAATGGGGGATGATCCTCGCCCTTGGGAAGCTCAAGGAATGTGGCCAGATACGCGCCGTATACGCCCATGACCGCACCCAGCAAGGCGATCGCAATTCCAAGGAACAGGAAATATTTGCGAATCCTGAAAGAGGAGAGGTCTGTCCCGACCATTTCATTCATGGTCTACCGTATAAGAACTAGCAGTGTGTTGACAAACCCTGTGATGACCTCGGAATGGCATCGTGCCTCAGACACGGCTGCCATCAGCATGCCCCGCAGGCTGTGAGAAAGGCGGCTTTTCTCACCCACCCGCCAGCGACTGTGGAAACAGTCGTTTTCCCGGGCCGTACGTTGAGCCTCTGAGGTTCACGCCGTGCCGAATAAGGCACGGCACGCCTGTAAACGCCGCCGAGATAGTGAGGCGGCAGTATCCCGCGAGAACGCCGCCGACGGACTTTGTCAACAGCCTGTTAGGTCGATTCGCGCCGGGCGCGTCGGGTGACATGCCCGAACATTACAATCGCTGGCTCCGAGACGCTGAGGACAACGAACCGACGACCATGCCGGCAACTGACATTGCAAGCCCCAACAGTTGAGGCGGCCAGACGGAGTTGTCCGTTGCCGCTATTTCTCCTCCGATCCACGTGACGAGCCCGAACACAATCGCCCACAATGCCCCTCTGGTTGTCGCGCGTGGCCAATACAGGCCGAAGCACAGCGGAACGAATGCGGCGACCAGCGTCACCTTGTAGGTGTTCACGACCAGCATGTAAATGCTCGTCTCGGAGCTGAGTGCAATGACGAGCACGACCACGGCAAAGCTCACCAGCACGATACGCATGGTGAACAGCAGGATACGCTCATCCGTGCGAGGAAGTATTTCTTTGATCACGTTTTCGCTCAAGGCCACCGAAGGGGCCAAGAGTGTCGCGCTCGAGCAGCTCATGACGGCGGAAAGGACGGCGCCGAAAAACATGACCTGCGCGAAGGCGGGAGTATGCTCGACGATCAGGGACGGCAGCACGAGTTGCGGATCGTGCTCGAGCAAGGCGCCGAATTTCACGGGATCGACGAGGAGTGCCGCATAGGCGAGAAACATCGGCACGAAGCAGAAGCAGAAATAGAGACAGGCTCCGATCAGCGCCCCCCGCACCGCTGTCCGCTCATCCTTCGCCGAGGTAATGCGCTGGAACACGTCCTGTTGCGGTACGGAGCCGAGCATCATCGTGATACCGGCACCGACGAACGGAATCCATGCGTCCACAGCAGGAGGGGGGAAAAAGTCCAACCTGCCGGCCTGTGCCGCATGGAGAATGACGGCTTCGGCCCCTCCGGTCAATCCGCTGACGACCGATACGATATACAACAACCCCCCGACGATAACCGAAAGTTGCGCAAAATCCAGGATGGCCACGGAAAACATACCCCCGAAGGTGGTGTAGGTCAGCACAATAGCGGCTCCGATCACCATGCCGAGCGGCTGGCTGACGAAACCCTCCGTCACCACGTGCAGGACTAACCCGAGGACCTTAAATTGCGCCGCCACCCACCCAAGGTAGGACGCCACGATGCAGAGGGTACAGAGGATTTCGATCCGGCGGTCATATCTGAGGCGGTAGTAATCCCCCACCGTCAACAAATTGAGCCGATAGAGGCGAGGCGCAAAAAATAATCCCACCAGTAAGAGGCAGACTGTCGACCCGAATGGGTCGGCCACGACTCCCCGCAACCCTTCCTTGGCAAACGTGGCCGACATACCCATGAGCGCCTCCGCGCCGAACCAGGTCGCAAACACCGTCGCCGCGACGATGGGAAGAGGCAACGAACGCCCGGCCACGGCGAAATCCTTCGCGTTGTGCACGCGGGTCGCCGCATAGAGCCCGATTCCCACAGAGACGATGAGGTAGAGGATGACGAAGGTCAGGATCATGAACGGATCGCGAGGCTCCGACACGCGGAAGGAGTGTACCGTTGGCGAGCACAACGCGCAACGTCGTTCTTGCGAGGGTCAGTCACGGATCACGCCCACGGTATTCTTGCCATGATAAAACTGTTGAGCTTGTCTCACAGGTAGCATATGTTGAGGACCACACGTCGTGAACCTTCTTTTGACGAAAGGACCGCTCATGCGATCGACCGTTCTTACATGCTTTGCCATTCTCTGCATCAGCCTGTCTTCTGCCGGAACAGTCGGCGCAGCCGATCCTTCGACGGATGATCAAAAAACGTTTTACGCGCTGGGCCTCCTCATCAGCCAATCGCTGGAACAATTTGCATTAACCGATTCCGAGCTGGAGTTTGTTCGATCGGGGATGACAGACGGCGTCTTGAAGAAACCGGCCAAGGTCGAACTTCAGACGTTCGGTCCGAAAGTGAATCAACTGCAGCAGGCTCGGGCTGCCGCCCAGGCCGAAATCGAAAAGAAGCACGGCGCCACCTTCCTCACCAAAGCCGCGGCGGAACCGGGTGCAAAGAAGACGTCGTCAGGTGCGATCGTGACCACCATCAAGGAAGGGAAAGGCGCGTCTCCGACAGCCACCGATACCGTCAAGGTGCATTATCACGGTACGTTGATCGATGGCACGGTGTTCGACAGTTCGGTCAAACGGGGGGAGCCGGCCACCTTCCCATTGAACCAAGTGATCAAGTGCTGGACCGAAGGCCTCCAACAGATGAAGGTGGGAGGAAAAAGTAAGCTGGTCTGTCCGTCGGCGATCGCCTACGGCGACCGTGGTTCACCTCCCACCATCAAGCCGGGCGCCACGCTCCTCTTCGAAGTCGAGCTCATCGAAATCGTCAAGAAATAGCATGCTGTTGCACTCAGAAGGATGAACCCGCCACAAGGCTGTTCATCCTTCTGAACCCGCCATATTTTCCACTCCACGCCCATGGCACCAAACATCCTGCTCAGCTGTGAATCGATCAGCAAGCGTTTCGGCGCCAAGCCACTGTTTTCCCATCTTTCACTTTCCCTGGCCGAAGGGGATCACGTGGGAGTCGTGGGACCCAATGGATCAGGGAAATCCACGCTGCTCAAAATTCTAGCCGGTGTGGAACCTTCTGATGAAGGGGTGCGAACAGTCCGGCGACATATCCGGATCGGTTACGTGGCCCAAGATTCCTCATTTCCCGACGAGGAGACGATCGAAGAACTGCTTGAACGGGTGCTCCTCGCGGATGGAGTAGACCCGCACGAAGAACGTAACCGCATCGCAAAGGCGCTCAGCCTCGGAGAGTTTCCCCGCGCCGACGTGCCCGTATCACAGCTGTCCGGGGGATGGAAGAAGCGTCTCGCCATTGCGCAGACGCTGATGATGGAACCCGACGTCCTGCTCATGGATGAACCGACGAATCATCTGGACGTCGATGGCATCCTCTGGCTCGAGCGGATCTTACGCGATGAGCCCCGCGCCTTTCTCGTAGTCAGCCACGATCGTCGGTTTCTTGAGTCGGTGGCCTCGCGGATGATCGAGGTGAATCGCTGCTATCAGAACGGGTTGTTCGAGGTCAATGGACGCTACAGCGACTTTCTGGAGAAGCGTGAAGACCTCCTGCGGTCGGAAGCCCAGTCGCAGGCCTCACTGGCCAATCGCGTACGGCGGGAGATCGAATGGCTCCGGCGGGGGCCAAAGGCTCGAACGACCAAGGCGAAAGCCCGCATCGACGCCGCGGGAAACCTGATTGAGGAACTGCGCGACGTAGAAAGCCGCAAGAAAAGCGCTACGGCGGGAATTGATTTTGTCGGTTCAGGGCGCCAATCCAAACAACTCCTCGTGGCGACCAACCTGGGCTATTCGATCGCCGGAAGGCCCACCGTATCCGGGTTGGACCTCCGTCTGGAACCGGGACAACGGCTCGGGCTTCTCGGCCCGAACGGAAGCGGAAAGACCACGCTGCTCAAGCTGTTGGCCGGCACCTTGACCCCGGTTACGGGAAGCATCACTCGGGCCGACAAACTTCGCATCGTGACGTTCGAGCAGCACCGCGAATCACTTGATCAGACCGCATCCGTGAGGTCCGCGCTCGCCCCTTCCGGGGACGCCGTGATTTTCCAAGACCGTTCCATCCATCTCGTCTCCTGGGCCAAACGCTTTTTATTTAGGCCGGAACAGCTGGATCTTCCGGTATCGCGGCTGTCGGGCGGAGAGCAGGCACGGCTGCTGATCGCCCGACTCATGTTACAGCCGGCCGATCTGTTGATCCTGGACGAACCCACCAACGATCTCGATATTCCGACGCTCGACGTCCTGGAGGAGAGTCTATCGGAATTTCCAGGTGCCTTGGTCCTGGTCACACATGACCGATGGCTGTTGGACCGCCTGTCCACCAAGCTGCTCGCGCTAGATGGACAAGGGAAAGCATCTTGGTTTGCTGATTATGCTCAGTGGGAATCGGCGAGGAGCCGGGAGGTTGAACGGTGTGAAGCCACGGACGAAGCGGCTACGGCCGCCGACGGCAGTGCTGTTCCCCGTAAGCGCAAAGGACTATCCTACCGCGACCAGAGAGAGTGGGAGCAGATGGAACGCCTGATCGTCAAAGCCGAGGAAGCTGCGGCGGCCTGCCAAGCCTCAGCCCATGATCCGGTTATTGTTTCCGATGCCGACGCTCTTCGCACTCGATATGCCGCTCTCCACGACGCCCAGGCCGAAGTCGACCGGCTCTATGCACGCTGGGCCGAACTCGACGCTCTCCGGACCAAAGCGCTCCAACAGCCTTGAGCCGTGACAATCTGTAAGATATGGCTCTATCGGTCCATGCTATGGACCAGCTGCTGCGAGGGTTCGACCATGACAAGTGAACGATCAGCAGGGAATCTCGACCGCGGGATCGCATAGAACAGGCGGAAGCGTGGGAGGTCGCATATATTGGCTGGAAGGGTCTTGACCGCCAAGGGTCCCGGTCAGCGGAGGTCCTCCAGGCATTCCGGGAAGTCCGCGTCCCGCCGTTCCGAACGACTTCCCCACGCTCGAACTCGCCGCGTTCCCGGTTCCAGGTGCGACGGTCGGCGCCGGGGTGCCAGAGGCAGGATTCGCGGCATTGGCCGCGTCCGTTTGAGTTGTCGACTGTTGTGTGAGTGGAACGGTTTGGGGAGGGGTCAACGTGGGCGTCGTTTGGGCGTATCCCGATATGGCAGGCAAGAGACAACCAAGAATAAATGCCAATGCATGGAGCACCGCCCGCCTATTCGTCATACCAAGATCCATCATCGAACCCAAGGCGGGGGCGTAGTGGGCGTCGGCGTCATTTTCTCGAGAGTGCCCAGAGGGCGCTTGGACGGTTCAGCGGGAAGCGCCAGTCCTTCAGGCTCGGCCTCCCGCTTCAACCGCACGACGAGGCCGCCCATGACATCCCACTTCTGGAAATTCTTTCTGGCGGATCGCGGATGATGGTTATGACAGTCGACACAAGATTGCACCAGCGCCAAATCTGCTGAAACTGCCTTGAATTGGTCGCCGTCCACGAAGCTGACAAACCGCCGTTGCCGATTTTTTTCCAATTCGATGAGAGCCTTGGTTTCCGCTTCCGTACGCGGGCGGTTGGCAGGATTGAGGGGGGTCAATCCGATCAGTCCCACCTCGAAGCTGCTGATTTGCTCGGCGGCTCCCTTGACGAATTGAGCTGGCAGAGGAAGGTAGTGAGCGTCCTTCTGCCAGTTTTCCTGCGCAGACGTTCCCCCATCTTTAGTATGTTCGACGACGTGAAGAACATATGCGGTGCGAAACGCCTTCACAACCTCGAGAATATACCGGGCGGTGGTGTCAAACGATGGCTCACCGGCCGTCACGCCCCAGGCCGTGCAAGTCATGGCGATAGAGAGGCTCAGAGCCAATACGGTCCGATTGGAATTCATAGGCAATTGATCTGAACGCCAAATTCGTGGAAGCGTACCTGATCGCCGCTTCCTGCGTCAATCTGAGCAATCGTGTCAAGGAACAGACTTCACCGCCAGCGAACATCGGATTGAGAGGATCGATCACTCATGGGAGAGATGCAGGAATCAATGACCGGAGATGTTCCTTGATGCAGAAGGGCTTCTATGCCAAACTTCGACGAGAGGAGGTTTTTCTCGTGAAGCAATCCATTGTATGGTCGTTGACCATGCCGATGGCTTGCATGTAGGCGTAGACAATTGTCGTGCCGACAAAACGAAATCCCCGTTTCTTGAGATCCTGAGATAACACATCGCTTGCCGTGGTGCTTGCCGGTACGTCCTGTTTCCGTCTCCACCGATTGATGATGGAAGTACCTCCCACAAACTGCCAGACATATTTGTCGAATGAGCCGAACTCGCGTCGTATCGCTAAGAACGCCCGGGCATTGCTCACTGCCGCGTCAATTTTGAGCCGGTTCCGGATGATGCCGGGATCTTTCAACAGGGCGCTTTTGTGTTTCTGATTGAACCTGGCAACTCTGACAGGATCGAATCCTGCGAAGGCTTTTCGATACCCTGACCGGCGAAGCAGGATTGTTTCCCACGACAACCCGGCTTGAGCGCCTTCCAACAAAAGCATTTCGAAATGCTTCTTATCCCTGTGCACGGGAACACCCCACTCGGTGTCGTGATACTGAATACAATGCGGCTTAGATCCGACCCAACTGCAACGCGTCATGGTCGTTTGTTCACAGCCATCAGTCGATGATCTCGACCTTTTTGCCCATCGACTTCGCACGCTTTAGACAGTCAGCATCCGCCACCGAGCAACGCAACGTCTCAAGATCATTTTCGTCCACAATCTCCACTTTCTTGCCTTGTGCCTTCGCTTGTTTAAGACACGACTGGTCGGCCGCGACACACTTAACGGAATCTGGGGCCGGAGGAGCATTGAGGATCGTGACCTGCTTGCCTTCGTCTTTGGCTTTTCTTAAGCACTCCTGATCGGTAGAGACGCATTGGACCGCTTCCTCGGTCTTGTTGATGGCTTTGTCGACCGTTTGATCAATACGTTGATTAACGCGGTCCCTGGTTTTTCGCTCGGCGCTGTCCTTCGCCTTATCAAAGAGACCTTCGAAGAGGCCGTCAGCCTGCGCGCCGGAAGCTGCACACAATACTCCCATAAGCAGGACGACACAGCCCGCCGACTTCGCCATATACCCTCCTTTGCAGCGTGGGAGGCATGCGGAATTCTAATCCAATATCGTGGAGGCACAGCCTCGGCAGTTCGTAGATGACCGGTGAATCGCCCTCAGCTATTTAATCGTTCTGGTGATCTGATTGGAAGGAGTACTCTCGTTACCCGACGTGTCATAGGCCGTAACAACAAAATAGTACGTTGCGCCAACCTGGAGATTTCCAACCGTATATCTTGTACTGGACGGCGAAATATTGCCGCTGACGATCGAGCCCTGTGAACCGGAAGACGTCGATTGATACAACTTGTAGCCTGCCAGATCTCCGGCTGCCACAGGCTCCCATTCCACCGTCGCAGAGGAGGTTGCAACCGGCGGTGACTGGACGGGAGAATTCACTTCGCCCGTGCCGCTATCCCCGCCGCCACATCCGGCAAGGGCGGCAAAAACAATCAATAGCCACCGGTTCATGGGAGCACAGGCCATACGAAAGGCATTGTACATAATTCGACCAGATAAAAACATGGGGGCGCAAGAACTACGGGCTCATACGTCCATCAGCATAGTACATATGCAACCCTTTGATTGGTCAAGGTTGTTGATGATACCACTGAAATCTTCCGCAAGGGAGCGACAATCGGCCCTAAACGAAAGATAAACCACCTCCTCGAATACGGACTTGAAATAGATCGGCCCGGTGAACATACTGTGGATCGCCTTGACATTGTCGTAACAGAGCTTAAGCCGTTAAACACAGAGAATTTCTTATGGATTCAGAATAATGGACGGATTCCAGCGCGCATGTTCCACCTTTTTAGTCTGCCTAATAGGTCTGGCATTCTCATCGCATCCGACGAACGCCCTGGATCAGCAGAATCCTCTTAAGCTGTTTACCGTGAATTCGAAGCCGGTGCCAGGCCCTTTGGCTCGTGCTATTACTCCTACTCAAGCTGACAATAGGCCCTGGATAAAGAATACCCATGCTATCACCGTGAACCCTGCTGTCATCGATCGAATTAATACTGGAAGCAATGATGAATCCATTGAACTAACAGTGGACCTTCCGGCGTCCGGGGAGGTGACCGCAATCGTGCACCCTCATCGGAAGAAGACAAAGACGTTGCAGCGTATCCGCGGTTGGAACGGATCGCTGAGACAGCATGTGGACAGTGAAGTGGCTCTCGTCTCCCGGGATGGAATGATGGCGGGAAGCATTCGGAAAGGGCGGATCGTCTATGAGATCAAACCGGGCGATAACGGCTCGCATCACTTGCTCGAAATCGACTCCGAGGAGTTGCCGCCTGACTACCACCCTATCCCGGTATCCAAAGAACAGCTTGACGCTGCGGAGCAAGCTGCCGGACGAGGTGGACAACCTGGCAGTACACAGACAGCCCGCGATGATGGATCCGTGATCGACGTGCTGGTCGTCTACACCGAAACCGTCAAGAACGCGAATGGAGGACAGAGTGGGATCGAAGCCTCAATTGACTTGGCTGTTGCGCTCGCCAACCAAGCATTGGCCAATAGCTCGATCCATACGGAGTTTCGCCTCGTCCACACGGCTCAAGTCACCTACACTGAAGCGGCAAATTCAAACACCGATCTGAACCGGCTTCAAAATCCCGGCGACAGCTTTATGGACGGCGTGCATGCATTGCGGAATCAGTACAATGCCGATCTGGTAGCGTTGATCGTCGAAAACCTGGGAGACGCCTGCGGCATTGGGTATGTGATGACCCCCGTCAGCCCCGACTTCGAAAAGTTCGCCTTTAGCGTGGTTCAGCATAGTTGTATTTCCAGCTACACGTTCGCCCATGAGGTCGGTCATAACATAGGATCAATGCATGACAGACAGGAAGGGGGAAGGGGCGCGTTCCCGTATTCGTTCGGTCACAAGGAGCCGGGAAAGTTCCGGACGATCATGGCCTATCCTTGCCCGCCTCCCAATCTCTGCACCCGCATCAATCACTATTCCAATCCCCATGTCCAATACCAAGGGTCTTGGGCGACGGGTGTGGATGACAATGTGGATCCCGCCCATTCGGCTGACAATGCGAGAGGGTTTAACAATGCTCTCGGCACCGTGGCACGCTTCCGAGACAGTGAAATTGATACCACCGCACCAGACGCGCCTGCAAACCTCCATTTCGTCGACTAGCCCCACTGTCCGGACGGGTCTGCAAACGGGCATCATACACTCGGCACTGAACGTCTCATGGGTTGCTCGCTCGAACTCATTGACTATGAAAGTTTTCGTGGTAGCCATCTTCGCGATTTCCGCACTAGGCCCCTCTGCCAATGCGTGGAGCATGGGATCGTTCTTTGATGACACACGCTTGTGGGAGCCACTTTCGCCCCTGGCCCGACCTCAAGGGGACTCGGAACGGAAAGAGCCTTGGATCGTGCGGGAACAAGACATTGGATTTTCCAGTACTGTTCTGTCGGTCCTTCGGAATTCGAATGAGCCGCTCCCGGACAGACTCCTAATCAACCTTGGCGATGAACAGAACGTGAAGGTTCACTTCACGCATCGGACAAGCAGTCGAACAGGATCCACCGTCTTCCAGGGAACGATCGAGACGTCCCCCCCAGGAGACATTCTATTGTCCGTACAGGGTGAGGCTGTCGCCGGAATCGTCAGAAAGGGAGATGCGACATGGCGGATCACGTATCGTGGAAGCGGGCGCCATCGATTGATGCAGATCGACGTCGAAAAACTTCCACCTGACTGAACCAACTTGGTTCCGGATCGGTGTTTGTGTCAGGTCAACGGTGGCGGGATACGAATATGCGTCAGAATTGCAGGTAGTGATACGGACCAAACGTTCGGCGGCAACCGACCAGATAGTAGTGCCCGACCGCCGGGACTTCAACCGGCCTCACCCAACGAATGTCGAAGACCAGTAACGTTTTTCGGCCAAGGCTGTGTGAAGTATGAATCTCCAACATCTTGGTAGGAGCGGGCGATTTTTCCATCAGCAGCAACATCCCCTCCGTACTCTGATCAAGCGTGACGGCATCGCCGACCTGGTCGGATACGGGACTCTCGCCCGGCGTCTCACTGGTTTCGTACGTGCAGGGCTGCCAATGTTCTACTCGCGGTTCGCGACGACGTTCCCCCGCGTCCCTCGGTGCAGCACTCACGCGTATCGAACCGCTCCTTAAGCCGGGCTGCCGTACGGCCTGTTCAATACGAGCTCGGTGTCGCTCGAAGAATTGTGTGATCAAGGCGTCCGCCCCATCGCTGGGGGCGCATTATGCCTTATCCCTTTTGTGTCCGCAACCTCGATGTGGAAGCCGCTGTAAGTCGATGCGCGATAATTCCATGCATTATGCGGGGTCTGAAATGAGATTGGCAGTGGGGGAAGACGGGATGTTGAGAGAATATCCGATTGGTGGACGTTAGAATTCCAGATATCGGCAGGGAGCGAGAATCCGGTGACATCCGACCATGAAATAATCACCCTTGGATTCAATGTGTATCGGCTGCGTCCAACTCACTTCGCATACCGATATCGCTTTGCGCCCAAGTGTTTCCGTCGTAAGAATTTCGAGATATTGCCGTGATTTTGGGGCTTGAGTCATCAGCAGCAACATCCCTCCTGAGCTTCGATTAATTGCATACGCCTCACCCATCTTGTGGGAAATCGCTGTATCGCCGGAAGCCTCGACCATCTCATAGGTGCAGCGTTCAAAGAAGAACTCTCTTCTTTCCTGCCGCCGCTCATCCCGACACCCTGCACCAGGCCACGACATGGGAATCTGACCAGCTATTTTGCTATCCGTAGAAAAATGTGGCATTCCGTCTCCGGAGATGGGCATTGGTCGACTCCTGAGTTGGAGGAAACACGCTGAATAGCCGGCTTGCTGGATTGACGTCTAGTCTAGACAGAGCAAGGGACGTACCTGCAAGGCTATAGAATCGACACTGTTTCTTGAGGCATTGCGGATCGCTTTAGAGGCGACCAGCCTATTCCGAATGCCTGATTGCAACAGAGAGAGGATGAAGTAGAGCGGTTCTTTGTCTACATAGTTGATATTACTGGCGTCAGAGTGAGTGTACTCACAAACCTACAATGAGAAGGAATTTTCCTTCACCAGCATCGCCATTAATATAATTTCTAGTTCTTCTTATCGACAATAATGACTAAGACCCCGAATGAGCCTCCCCCTTGACACTGACAGGGAATCGTCGAAGTATACGCACTCATTTGTGAAATCAATAGGATCGTCTTTTAAAGTACCTTCTGCTTATGACCCGTCCGGAATTTCTTGCTGAATGGTCGGGTGCGTCGCCCGACGAATACCTGAGCAGTTTGCTCGAACTTGCCGCTCCGCTTCAAACTCTCATGACCACGCTTTCACCTGTTCATTTGGATGAAGTCACACGGTTGATCTTTCGTACCGCGGCCACCTACCGGAACGGAACCGCATCGTGTTTCCGATTGCAGTCAGGATAGTCAGTGCGCGGAAGGCGCATTGATGCCATTTGGAGATAGGCCTTTCAGTCTCATATCTACGCAGCAGTTGGTGATCGTATGGATATCGGAACGCAACTGGGTCGCGTCTGGCTAGCAGCCGTGGCGTTCCTGATCGTCGATCCCATCCCTGTCTTTGCCGAGGCGGTGACTTCTCTGCAACTGTGGGGGGAGGCACCTGCACAAGAACAACCTCTTCCTCCGAAAAAGGCGTGGGTGATTCGCGAACGGGAGATCGCTTTTGATCCTCAATCGTTGGCAATCATGAAGGACGCAACGGCAAGACCTCATCCATCGGTGCGAATCGAACTGTTTCAGCATCAAGGGTATGAGTTAGATGTAACTTCGACTGTTTCCCGCATGAGCAATCTTTCAACTGTGCGAGGGACGCTGAAGAGCATCGACCGGTCGACATGGTCACTTCTGATCAATGGCAACCTCGTGAGCGGCACTATCCAAATCGAGGGACGTCAATTTCGAGTCGAACACGTCCAAAACGGTCGCCACAGGCTCCTCGAAATCGATCCGGCTAAAGTGCCTCCCGATTGATCACCTCCCCCGACATTGGCCCTCCTCAGGGGAGTGGCGCTTCATCCAGACACATGACACACTTGACACATCATGCCCGGCATCCTCTGGACCATCGGTCATTCGACCAGACCCGTCGATGAGTTCATCGACCTGCTACGGGCCCATGACGTGCTGCAAGTCATAGATGTCCGGACTATTCCGCGGTCCCGGCACAATCCTCAGTTCAATTCCAACTGCCTGGCAACAAGCTTGACGTTGGCCGGTCTCGTCTATGGACTGTCCCCGGAACTCGGCGGATTACGAAAACCTTCCAAGAATTCGATCAATACCGGGTGGAGAAATGCGAGCTTTCGAGGGTATGCCGATTATATGCAAACGGATGCATTTTGGAATGCACTGGAAAATCTCATTCATCAGAGTGCCGCGCGAGCGACGGCCGTCATGTGTGCGGAAGCCGTGCCGTGGCGCTGTCACCGGTCATTGATCGCCGATGCCGTCTCATTACGCGGCTGGAAGGTCCGGCACATTCTCTCCAGCCGGAAGGTACGACAGCACGTCTTGACGGCATTCGCCGTAGTTGATCACGGCAAAGTGCGCTATCCTGCACCGGTCGAACAGAGTCCACCCGAACTGTTTTGATTCAAAGCGGTATAGCATCCTGCGAAGGAACCGCAGGATTCGTGATTCCTTCGTTGGCGCTTCTGCCGCTGGCACAGAAGGATTTAGTCCACGGCTACGATGAGTACTTTCAGAATAGAGGTGCGATGTCCGGCGCTCTGACTCATGCGGTAACCTGTGCCCTTACGTGTTGCCACGATGCTGCTTTAATCTCGGCGCCCTGTTGACGAGATCTCGGTTGTATTGATAGATGGGAAAGGGCGACCTGTGCTGCTCGCCTAAAATGAATCTACAGTGTGATGGAGTCGAAACGTAAGGCGGACGCTGCCGGGAACGCGATCGACCGGCTCCGACCATTTCGATAGCCCAGTTTGGAATCGCCTATGACGTTGACTTTGCTTAAACGGAACAATCCGTTGGCTTCGGCCGCGACACAACTTCAGTTATTGGCGGAAAGCGAGGCCGTTCCTCCGTTTAACGTGCGACTCAATCAGTCCGGCCTGTTTCCTCTTCAGGCGACAGGGATTAGCGTCCTTCAACTCAACGTTGGCAAACTGTGCAATCAGACCTGCCGGCACTGCCATGTAGACGCCGGTCCCGATCGAACCGAGACCATGTCCCGTGAAACGGCAGAGCTGTGTATCAAAGCGTTATCAAAGACCGACATTCCAACCGTGGATATCACCGGGGGAGCGCCGGAACTGAACCCTCATTTCCGGTGGCTGGTCGAGCAGAGCCGCTCGTTGGGCCGTCATGTGATAGATCGCTGCAATCTTTCGGTGCTGCTTCTTCCTTCGCAATCAGATCTCGGCGACTTTCTTGCAAGTCATCGAGTCGAGATTGTCGCGTCGCTTCCGTACTATCGTCCTGCCCAGACGGATGCCCAGCGCGGAGCGGGAGTGTTCGATAAATCGATTGAGGGATTGCAACTGCTCAACCGCCTGGGGTACGGCCTTCCTGAAAGCGATCTGATCCTGAACCTCGTTTACAATCCGGTCGGAGCATTTCTTCCTCCGAACCAAGACTCCATTGAGCGTCAGTTTCGGCGCGAACTGGCGAGTCGTCACGGCATCCAGTTCACCCGCCTCTTCACGATCACCAATATGCCGATCAGCCGTTTCTTGGAATTTCTCGTCACGAGCGAGAATTTCGACGGCTATATGTCGCGACTTGCCAGCGCCTTCAATCCCGCTGCCGTGGCGGGAGTCATGTGCCGCTACACGCTGTCTGTGGGATGGGATGGGACGCTCTATGATTGTGACTTTAACCAGATGTTGAATCTTCGCGTCGGCTCGGAAATGCCGGGACACATCCGAGACTTCGATCCTGCGAAGCTATACCACCGCCTGATCGTCACGCGTAACCATTGCTTCGGCTGCACAGCTGGAGCCGGTTCCTCCTGCGGTGGGACTGTGACCACGTCGCCATGAGCATAACGCACGGGGCCGAACGCCGTTGATTGAGGACAACGCGAGTCCCCATGTGACAATCGCCATGGCCGCCAAAAACCGGAGGCAGCCTCCCTCGTTTTTTCGCTCAGTGGGTCCCCGAGCGTCGTAGCCACCTCATGGTGGGCCAGGAACGTGACCAGGGCCTCTCTGACTTGCTCCCTTCTCAAACACTCTGATATGGTGGCGAGAAATCTTCCTATTGGCTAGAGGACATTGTGCATGGTGTGGGACCCAAAAGATCCTTGGAGCAAGAGAAGCGACCCGCTTGAAGATGCCCTGAGACAAGCCCGGACACAATTCCAAGCCATTCTTCCTTCGGGCGGGCTGAGAAACATTCTCCTCGTCGGGCTTCTGATCTTTTTGGTCTGGCAAAGCGCATTTATCGTCGGTCCCGACGAAGAAGGTGTCGTCAAGCGTTTTGGCATTCCAGTCCGTACGCTCGGGCCAGGACCCCACATGAAAATTCCACTTCTTGAAACGGTACTCCAACCTAAAGTCGCCAAACTCCACCGAGTGGAGATTGGTTTTCGCACTGACCGCCAAAACCGCCAGCAAATGATCTCACAAGAAGCGCTCATGCTAACCGGAGATATGAATATTCTCGCCATCGAGTTCATCGTGCAATACAAGATCAAGGCGTCCGCCGATTATCTGTTCAACGTGGCCGAAATTCACGACACGATCGGCAAGGCCGCGGAAGCTTCAATGCGAGAAGTGATTGGGAAAAGCAAGATTGACGAGGCCCTGACGACCGGCAAAGCGCAGATTCAACAAGACACGCAGGATCTTTTGCAAAAAATCTTGGATCAGTACCATACCGGCGTCCAAGTTGCCGCGGTTCAGTTACAGGACGTGGATCCACCGGAAGCGGTCGCCGCCGCCTTTAAAGATGTGACGAACGCGAAGGAGGATCGTGAAAAACTGATCAATCAAGCCATCGGATATCGAAACGACATCCTGCCGAAGGCCAAAGGAGAAGCCGCGCAGATCGTCAACCAGGCCAAGGGCTATTCCCAAGCCCGCGTGAACCGGGCGTTGGGTGAGACGAATAGATTCCTGGCCACGCTCAAAGAGTACAACCAGGCCAAGGATATCATCAGCAAGAGAATTTATATCGAAACCATGGAAGAGATCATGCCCAAGATGGAGAAGATCATCATTGATGGGAAAGCAGGGGAACGGCTGCTCCCCTACTTGCCGCTTGATCGTCCATCCAAGAAGCAGACCCCTCCCGCTGAGGGTTCGAAATCATGACAAAGCAGGGATTTGTCATCGCACTAGGCGCCGTCTTCGTTGGATTGCTGATCGTAGGCGCATCCCCGCTCTTCGTCGTGGACGTGACGCAGACGGCCATCGTCGTTCAACTCGGCAAACCGATTCGCACGGTGACGGAACCCGGATTGTACCTCAAGATGCCGTTCGTGCAGGATGTCACCTATTTCGACAAACGCCTTCTTGACTATGACTCAGACGCCCAGGACGTCATCACGGAGGATAAAAAGACCTTGCTGCTCGACAATTTTGCCAAATGGCGGATTACCGATCCACTCAAAGTCTATCAAAACTTTCAAAGTCAACGAGGGGCTCTTCAACGTTTACATGACATCATCTATTCGGAGTTGAGGGTCGAGCTTGGACGACATGATCTCTTGGAAATCGTTTCCACCGCACGCGCGGAACTGATGAAGGTCGTCACGCAGCGATCGAATGAAAAAGCATCGGCCTATGGAATCGAGATCCAGGATGTGAGGATCAAGCGGGCGGACCTTCCGCAGGAGAATGAAAAAACAGTGTTCCAACGGATGCAAGCGGAAAGAGAGCAGCAAGCCAAACAATATCGGGCGGAAGGAGCCGAAGAAGCGCAAAAAATCCGTTCTGAAGCCGAAAAGGATAAGGAAATCTTGTTAGCGCAAGCCTATAAAGAATCTGAAGAAAACAGGGGAACGGGGGATGCGAAAGCATTCCGCATCTATGCCGACGCGTATCGTCAGGACCAAAAGTTCTTTGATTTTACTCGCTCAATGGAAGCGTACAAACGATCCTTCGATGACAAGTCAACGGTCGTGATGAGCCCTGATTCAGAGTTCTTTCACTATCTGAAACAACGATGATTCCCTAGAAAAGCCCCACGACTTGTCCGGTCAGAGGATCGCAATCGATCCTTTCTCCTGCCGGTCTCTTCGGCAATCCCGGCATCAACTGCATGCCTGAACACACGGCCGTTAGGAAGCCTGCTCCCGCGAGGAGTCGAACCTCCGTAACCGGCAGGGTAAAGTTCTTCGGGCGTCCCTTCAACATGGGATCGTGTGACAGCGATAAGGCGGTTTTAGCCATACACACGGGAAGCTGAGCATATCCCATCTCCTCAGCCATGGAGATTTGATGCTCCACGTTGGCCTCATAGGAGACAGCAGCGGCGCCGTACATGCGCATGGCAATCGTTTCGATTTTCTTCTTGATCGGCCAGGATTGATCGTAAAGATGTGTAAACTCTGCCTGCTGGTCAGCCGCCCGAACAATTGCATGGGCCAATTCTTCAGATCCCCGACCACCTTCGGCATAATGGGTGGAGATCGCTGCCTCTTTTGCGCCAACCTTCAGCGACTCCCTGCACACCCATTCCAGTTCATCCACCGGGTCATCCTTGAAGGCGTTCAGGGCTACGACGACCGGAACGCCATGAGCACGCACATTCTCAATGTGCTGGATGAGATTACAGAATCCTTTCTCGAGGGCTTGACGATTTGGACCCGTGAGGGAATCCGGAAGTGCGCTTCCTGCTTTAGCTGGTCCACCGCCTCCGTGCAGCTTGAGCGCACGCAGCGTGGCCACGACGACAACTGCGGCCGGTTTAAGCCCTGAAATCCGGCACTTAATATTAAAGAACTTCTCTGCACCCAAGTCACTCCCGAAACCGGCTTCAGTCACAACATACTCTGCGCAACGCAACGCCAGAAAATCTGAAACGATCGAGCAATTCCCATGAGCAATGTTTCCAAACGGTCCGGTATGGACAAAAGCGGGTGTACCTTCAGTGGTCTGGACCAAGTTGGGCAACAAGGCATCCTTGAGTAGGACGCTCATGGAACCCGCACAGCCCAACTCTTCGGCTCGAACGGGCCGACGAGGTGACGCGAATCCCACTACAATTTCGGCGAGCCTTTTTCTGAGATCGGCGTGATGAGCGGACAATGCCAGAACGGCCATGACTTCTGAAGCTTCCGTAATCACAAATTGTGAGTTACGTCTTCCTGGTCCGTCGCCCAGAACGATGCCTCTCAAGGCACGATCACTTATGCTTCCAACACGCGGCCATGTGATAGACGCCGGGTCAATACCCAAGGCATTTCCATGAAATATATGATTGTCTACAAATGCCGACAATAAGTTGTGGCTCGCCGCCACAGCATGAGCATCGCCGGTCAGATGCAGGTTAATTTCGTCCATTGGAACTATCTGTGAACGTCCTCCTCCGGTACCTCCCCCTTTAATTCCGAAAACTGGGCCGAGAGACGGCTGTCGAAGTGTGACGACGGCTCGATGCCCGAGGCGGCACAAGCCCATTGTCAGGCCAATGGACGTCGTGGTTTTGCCCTCTCCCAAGGGGGTTGGATTAATCGCCGTCACTAAGATGTATTTGCCCTGCGAATTGCCCTCCAGTCTCCTGAAGGCGCTTGGTAAGACCTTTGCTTTATATTTTCCGTAGCAATCAAGGTCTTCTTTCGATAAACCGATTTGTGCAGCGACGTCTTGAATGTGAAGAGGCTGATCTACCCTAAGGACTTCTGATCCTGTCATGGTCTAATACTCGGACAAGTCTCTAATACTGTTTATGCCAATGCATGTGGGCTCAATTGCTTATCAACAAACAAAACGCGCAACGGATCTGACGAGATCGATCCCTTGCGCGTCTTACAACCGCCAGAAGCTTTGACTTTGAGTCAGTCTAAAATATATTTGGTCGGATCGTACGCCTGACCATTTACCTTGACCATATAGTGGAGATGGGGACCGGTTGCCAATCCGCTGCTTCCGACCAAACCTACGACATCTCCACGTTTGACACGCTGTCCCTCTTTAACAAGCGATTTGGCCATATGGCCATACAGAGTTTCAATGCCAAAGCCATGATCCAATTTAACGACATTGCCGAGTTTTGAATCGAATCCGACTGTAGTCACACGACCTTGGGCAGGTGCATGCACGGGAGCATTAGCCGCAGCTCCGATATCAAGACCATCATGCCAAGCCGGCTTCTCAGTAAATGGAGATACTCTCGGTCCGAATCCTGAGGTAACCCACCCTTTAACAGGCCAGATCGAAGGAGTTGCCGCCCATCTGGATGATTTTTGTTCCGCGGCAACCGAAAGCTCGTTCAATGATTGTTCTTCCAGTGCAGCCTCTTTACTCAGCCATTTGAGACCGGCTTTCACTTCAAGGACTAACTCCTCTTCACTCAGATCAGTCATGCCCATTGCGCTTGGCTGCCGCTGTTGCCCCGACGCAAGCATTCCTTCAGCCGATCCCATTGCCATAGACACGTCGGTTGTGATGGTTTTACCTGGAGGAACAGCGCTACCTTCTGGCAATGGGGTTTCCTCACCGCCGCGTCCGTTCACCAGGTCGCCTGTCTTAGGAGCGTCAATTCCCAACATCACGCGCAGTCTCTGATTCACCTCTTTCATGCTGCCCAGTCGTTTCTTGAGATCATCTATAGCCGTGGAAAATGCTACAGTCTGTTCTCTCGCACTCATGGCTTCCGTCTTGAAAGCTGACAACTCCCATACTTCGCCTGTGCGGATGACGTAATGAGAGATAACCAGTATGTCAGCAACGAGAAAAATTGCACATACTATCAATAGCTTACGCACAAACTTGCGAGGAAAGCTAAAGCGAAGCGGTTTAGCGGTAGAACCGCGAAATATCACGACTGTGTATGAATCGTTGTTCTCTGCGCCGGACGACTGTGCCATTGGTTATTCTCCCTCGGACCCCACGTATAGCTGGCACTCTCTTGGCGAGTTTACCCGCGTGGTCCGGTTCGGTCAACCCCAATTGTCATTCTAATTATTTGTGACCATCAACTAATTGTACTTCTTGGCTGACCCACTCCAAATAGTTGGGGCTTCCTTGAAATAGGCTAATCGCAATGATCTCCGGATTGTCATAAGGGTGAATATCGAGTAAGAATCTCTCCAACTGACTATATTGCTTATCGGTTGTCTTAAATAGAACTAGAACCTCGTGCTCTTCAACGATCTTCCTTTTCCAGCGATAAATGGAACGGACCCGATCTACGATGTTGGCGCAAGCGGCCAACCTCCTGTCGATCACTGCCCTCGCGATTCTTGAGGCTCCTGGCTTGTTCGGGCAGCTAACAATAATAAGGAGAATTTTGGGCGTTTGGCGTTTCATCTTTTATTAGGTTCAGCGATCAAAAACACAGGAATGGTTACGCTCGCATGAATTGTGATAAGCTATTGAAATACAACAACATTGCCAATATATTCAAACCCATTGCCCAGAATTCTTTTCACTTGCGCGAGATGCATTTGCAGGCAAATGACACCCCCATGCATCGGCTTAGCTAATTGACCTCGTAAATCCATCAATCCCCTATTTCTTGTCTTGTTTTTTAAATTCATCATGAGTTTAAAGACGCCACCCGGCCTCGTTGACACCTTCACAACGGCTAACCTATGATAATTACGAAGAGAGGGTCATTATGAGTTTTGTAATCACACCCAAAGAATTGAAAATGCGTCTAGACAATGGCGATGAGTTTTTTTTACTAGACGTACGCGAGCAATGGGAATTTGACTTGGCCAAGCTTGACGGGTCCTCACTCATCCCTCTAGCCACTCTTCCTCATTCGCTCTCAAAACTTGATCGTGGCAAAGAAATCGTTGCTATATGCCATCATGGGATGCGGAGTGCAGATGCGACGAATTTTTTACTGCAGCAGGGTTTCCCGAATGTCAAAAACCTAGTGGGGGGAATCGACGCTTGGTCAGCACAGGTCGATAACAAGGTGCCAAGGTATTAGCCCACACGATCAGGCCTTGTTCAAGCATGTCCGGGTGTTAACCCATTCGTTCTCTAAAATATTCCACGGTTCGTTTAAGTCCATCTGTTAGACTCATCCTCGGCTCCCACGCCATTTCATGCCGCAATTTTCCCGAGTCAATCACACTCCTTGCCTGCTCTCCTTTTTTTGCAGGTCCATGGACTTCCTTACAAGTCGAACCGGTATGCTGAACCAATATTCTGAAGAGATCGTTAACAGAGGTCTCCATTCCAGTACCTACATTGTAGGTTCCTTCGGAATCTTGACTACCCATCACAGCCAAATTCGCTTCAACAACATCCTCGACAAATATGAAGTCTCGGGTCTGACGTCCGTTACCATTAATGACAGCTTGTTCATTATTCAGTAATTTCTGAATAAAGATAGCCACGACCCCCGCCTCTCCTTCCGGATCTTGTCGCGGGCCATAGACATTGGCATATCGTAAATTGACAACTTGCAATCCCCCCACACGCTGGAAGTACGACAGATACTGTTCGCCGCAGAGTTTACTCAGCCCATAAGGCGATAGAGGCTTGGTAGGATGTGTCTCAGGGGCAGGATAAAGATCTTGATCCCCATAGATCGCACCTCCGGAGGAAGAAAATACGACCTTTCGCGCTCCATGCTTCACTGCCTGTTGCATGATGTTCAATGTGCCAAGGATATTGACCTGAGCGTCAAACATCGGATCTTCAACAGATTTTCTCACATCCATCTGAGCAGCCAGATGCATGACAATGTTGGGGCGCTCATTTCGAAAGACCCGCTCAACACGCCAACTCTGAATGTCGGATTTGTAAAATCGTGCTGCGCGATTGATATTCCTACGTTTTCCGGTTGACAAATTGTCGATGATGACGACGGCATGTCCCTCCTGCACCAGTCGATCAACCACGTGTGATCCGATAAAACCAGCACCGCCTGTGACGAGAACCTTCATGCCTCCCCCTTAGTGCGTGACGAAGCGGATAGATCCTTCTCAAGGCTTATCCTACTCCGATAATCGAACGCTACAAGAATTTCTCGATTTCCTTTTCTTCCTTTCAGCGGCGACTCACACCGATTGCTGAACGACAGCCCCAGCTTCTTTGCGCTTTCAACCACCGCTCGGACTGCGCGCTCACGCTGAGCATCATCGCGGACAATCCCTCCGGCACCGACATTGCCCTTTCCAACTTCGAATTGAGGTTTGACCAATGCAATCACCTTGGCTTCGTCGGCCAATAAGCCGACTACACTCGGAAGAACGAGCGCGAGCGAGATAAACGAGACATCTAGGACGGCGAGCCCGATTCTCTCAGATATCGTCGATCGATCGACGTATCGAATGTTCGTTCGCTCCAATAGAATGACGCGAGTATCTTGACGCAACCGCCAATGGATTTGGCCATAACCGACATCAACGGCATAAATGCGCTTTGCACCTCGTTGCAAGAGGCAGTCCGTGAATCCCCCCGTTGAACAGCCGACATCGAGACACACGGAATCGGAAGGATTGATCAGGAAGTCGCTCAATGCGGCCGCGAGCTTCTCTCCGGCGCGACTGACATAAGGCGGCGGCAGCGCGACATTGATCCGTGCGTCATGTGCAACAAGTTTGGCAGGCTTGTCAACCACCGTGCCGTCCACCGACACATCGCCCGCCAGGATTGCTCTTACCGCCGATTCGCGGCTTTCGGCCAAACCGTGGATGACGACTAAGCGGTCTAATCGCTCTTTTTGAGCTCGGAGAGGAGGAACCATGAGGTCAGCGTGGGATCAGAGAATCGATGACCAACACACTATTCGGCCGGCTGATTGTCTTCACCATCGACATCGTCGGGAGATACTGCCTGCAGTCTTTTTTTCCCGTTTTGTTCCTGCACCAGGACTTCAACTTTGTGCTCCGCATCCTCAAGAATTTTCAAACAATTTTTCGACAGCCGGATGCCCTCCTCAAAAATTTTCAGAGACTCATCCAGTGGAAGATCTCCCTTTTCTAGCTCTCCGACGATGGTTTCTAATCGTGCCATCGCTTGTTCAAACTTCACGCCCATTGCCGTCCTTTCTCTTCAAAAAACACGTGTCATCCCTCAGCATTATCCCTCACCTCACGACCGAATTCAAACCGGCAGTCTGGCACACTTCGTCAATTGTGCACCTCAAGTGTCCGTCAGCCAAGTGGGCTTCGATCTGATCACCGGCTTGCACATGGCGAATGTTTTTGATCAGCTGCCGGGAGGGAACCAAACGGAGCAGGCTATAGCCCCGGCCGATCACCGAAAGAGGGCTGAGATGGTGGAGCTGCGAAGCACGGGCATGAACGGATTGCCTTTTTTGGTCCAACATCACCCGCATCTGGCGCTCCAGCCTCTTTACGCATTGTGGCAATGTCGACAATCCTCTTTTGACCATCAGGATTGGACCACGACTTCTTAACTCCTGCTGGGATTGCATCACATCTCGCAGGCGGACCGATACGCCGGCCCTCATCACGTCGTGCAAATTCATCGTCAAGAGATCAAGACGCTGCGCCTGTTCTTGCACGAGGTATCGTCCGAGCCACAACCCTCGTTGGCTCCCTTCCAATCGGCGTCGCTCCACTCGACAATGCTGATTCACACAGTGAGTCATTCGCGTTCTCAAATCGCGCACTCTTGCCATGACCTCTGTACGCACGGGGACGATGGACTCTGCGGCAGCCGATGGAGTCGGCGCACGATAATCTGCCGCAAAATCTGACAGCGTCACGTCTATTTCGTGGCCAATGGCCGAGACGACAGGGATGCGCGATCCTGCGATGGCGCGGACCACGATTTCCTCGTTAAATGCCCACAAGTCCTCCAGACTGCCGCCACCTCGTCCCACAATCAGGACCTCTGGAGTCTCCAATTCGTTCAGTGCTTGAATCGCCTCGACGATACATGTGGCTGCGGCGGCGCCCTGGACAGGAACAGGAGCAATCACGATGTGGATCGACGACCATCGCCTACGCAGCACCGCTAGAATATCTTTGATCGCAGCACCTGACAGCGATGTCACCACACCAACGGTCTTGGGGAATACCGGCAGCGGCTTTTTCTTCCTGTGATCGAAGAGACCTTCAGCGGCAAGTCGCGCCTTCAGTTGCTCGAAGGCTACCTGAAGAGCCCCAATTCCCCTCGGCTCGACCGCATCAATCACGAGTTGATACTCACCACGCTGTTCGTAGACAGTCAGTCGTCCCCTCACGACGATATGCATCCCCTCCGCCAGCGAGAACCGCAACCGTGCGGCATCGGACTTAAACAGCACGGCCCGAATTTGACTGGCTGCATCCTTCAAGGTGAAGTAGAGATGACCTGAGTTGGGCACTCGGAGATTTGAGACCTCACCTTCCAACCAAATATCCCGGAAGGAGGACTCGACCGACGCTCGGATCAATCGAGTCAGTTCGGAGACGGTCAGTATCGGGGCGGTGTAACCGGGGAGTGCGGGTTGAAGTGCTGAAGCAGGCATTCGTCAGTCGAGGATACGAATACGTTCAATCGAAAGAGCCTTGCCGATACGCGCATCGACGTCGAGCAATACAGCGCTGAATACTGTAGGTCCAGATGCAACTTCAAATCGTCTAGGCATTCCTGTGAGAAACTTCTCAATGGCGAGGTCTTTTTTTATCCCGATGACACCATGCAACGGCCCCGTCATACCGATATCCGTCAAATACGCCGTGCCCCTTGGAAGGATTTGCTCATCGGCAGTTTGCACGTGCGTATGGGTCCCGACTACCGCAGTGGCCTCGCCATCCAGATAGTGGCCCATCGCCATTTTTTCTGAAGTCGCCTCGGCATGCATGTCGACAATGACAGCAGAAACCCGTTTCCTCATCCTGGCCAATTCTCTCTTTGCTACTTGAAACGGGCAATCGAGCGCGGGCATGTACGCTCGCCCCATGAGCTGCAACACCCCCAGTTCCTCACCTGCCGCTGTTTGTATGACGACACTCCCGTGACCCGGAACACCCTCAGGATAGTTCGCCGGGCGCAACAGTCTTCGTTCTCGCGGGAAATAGTCGAGGATCTCTTTCTTGTCCCACGCGTGATTTCCCGTGGTAATCGCAGCCAGTCCCATCCCGAATAACTCTTCGGCCAGTTCTGGAGTGATTCCAAATCCTCCGGCGACATTCTCACCATTGCCGATGACCACGTCGATCCGGTGCTTCGCGACGAGCCGGGGAACCATGCGAGCGACCGCTCGTCTGCCGGGTTCGCCCATGATGTCACCGATACACAGTACTTTCATTTTGCGTACTCGATGTACCGACTTTCCCGAATCACTGTCACTTTGATCTGTCCTGGATAGGTCAGTTCCTGTTCAATTTTTTTCGCGAGGTCGCGAGACAACTGGAACGATTCCGTATCGGACATATCTTCCTGCCGCACGATCACGCGGATCTCGCGCCCAGCTTGAATGGCATAGGCTTTCTGAACCCCTTTTTGAGCATGAGCGAGCGATTCCAGCTTTTCCAGTCTCTTCACATAGGATTCAAGCGCCTCGCGTCTCGCGCCGGGCCGCGCAGCCGATAACGCCTCAGCCGCGGCAACCAGCACGGATTCCGGACAAATAGGCTCCACCTGCTCATGATGAGCGGCGATCGCATTCACGATTTTTTCACTTTCCCCCCATTTCTTGGCAATGTCGGCTCCGAGCATGGCGTGAGGGCCTTCCTCTTCATGGCTCACGGCCTTGCCGATGTCGTGCAGGAGAGCGCCGCGTCTCGCTAACTTGACGTCCAAGCCCAATTCCGAGGCCATGATCCCACAAATATAGGCGGCTTCCCGTGCGTGATACAAATTGTTCTGGCCATAACTGGTCCGGTATTTCAACCTCCCGAGCACTTTGATCAGCTCGGGATGAAAATCGGACAGGCCCAATTCAAAAATGATTTTTTCGGCTTCTTCGTACATCAGCTTGTCGATGTCGACTTTCACCTTGTCGACGATTTCCTCGATCCTTGTGGGATGTATTCGACCGTCGTGCATCAGACGCTCAAGCGATACCTTTGCAATCTCTCTGCGTAGAGGATCGAATCCGGATATAATGACCGCCTCCGGCGTTTCATCGATGATCAGATCTATGCCAGTAGCCGCTTCGATCGCCCGAATATTTCGACCCTCCCGTCCGATGATGCGTCCCTTCATTGCATCATTAGGAATCGGCACGACGGAGATGGTCGACTCCGACACATAGTCACGGACGACCCTCTGGATGGAACTCGTAATGATCTCCCGCGCCTCGCGTTCGGCATTTTCCCTCGCTTCTTCTAATGTTCGCTTTGCAATACCTGCCGCATCGAGTCTAGCCTGGCTTTCCATTTCCTGCAGAAGATGCTTCTTGGCCTCTTCGGCAGTCATGCCTGCAACACGTTCCAATGCTTCCCGATGTTCTCTCTCAGCTTGGATACAAGCCGCTTCTTTGGCGGTGAGCTTTTCTTCCCGCTTCGCGCACTCGTGATCCCGCTTCTGAAACTCACTGTCTCGTTTATCGAGCGCGCTGATCCGCTTATCGATCGATTCTTCTCTCTGAACTAAGCGCTTCTCGGACACAGACATTTCGGCCAGCTTGGCCTTCTGTTCCTTTTCCAGTTCTGCCTTCGACTGAAATATCAAGTCCTTCGCTTCCAGCTTGGCTTCTTTAAGAATATTTTCAGCTTCCCGCTGCGCATTTTGAACCGCCTGCCGGGCCTGTTCTTCCTCCTTCACTCTTCTGTTGGCTTGCGACATACGCCGAACAGCTTCATAGATCCCTATCCCCAAGAGGGCTGCGACAATTCCGACAAGCACGAGCGTGACAAATGAGGTAGTCATGTGGACCAGTCCCTTTCACAACGGGACCAAGAAGCACATCTCTTCTCAGATCCCGATCTCAGCAGTACCGTATGATGTGACGACGGAAAATACAGCAGGGAACGCGGCGGAGAGAGGATGGTCGAACTAGGAACCGATCATTGCATACGAGGATGGGGCTGAATACGTGGTCGGATTGTCGACGCGGGCCGATAGTCCGTCTCGTCATGGGGACTCCCCCTAAGATGCCGCCTCAGATGGCGACGTTCAATGGCAGAGCTCTTGATGACCGCCACAGTTTGCCGACTGGGCATAAGTACCCTGTGGCCCAGCGTGATGGATGCCATGAAGTCTTGCACTTGTGAAAAATTGAACCTGAGGATCGAACTGACCAGAAAGACGAGGCGTTCAAAGCACGCTTGCACGCGAATCGGACCCAGCATCGCTACGACCTTCCACATCGCTTCTCGTAAGAACTCATCTCCAAGATCGGTATCACTTCCGAAAAGACCAGCACTTTCCCTACCGCTGTAACATCTACTTACTTGTAACCCCGCGTATTATGCTAACAAAATGCTGATATCGCTTGCAAGCGCATTAGCGAAACAGCGATGTTGAAACCTGTTCCTCGATCGATTCCATGATCGACGTCATTCGACGTTCGACATCGGCCTCCCCCTGGGCTCGCTTCTTTTCCGCCTCAAAAAGCTGATGCGCCAAGTTGAGCGCGGCTAGAACCGCCAGCTTAGAGGGCGTCGCTGTGCTCATTCCAGCAGCAACATGACGCATTTGCCCGTCCACAAACCCAGCTAATCTGCGGACATACGCTTCTTCGGCCTCTCCACGAATCGCATATCGCTGGCCGTAGATCTCGACTTCCGTCGTTCTAGTCAATGGCCACCTCCTTGCGTTCTTCAAAGCACTCCAACAGCTCGATCTCTCCCAGCACTTTTTCAATTCTCGTCTTAATATCGATCCGCTCCCGCTCCCAACGTCGATTCGAATCGTTCTGATCGGCAAATCGCTGGCGCATCGTCTTGAGATCTTCCTCCAATGCGACATTCTTCTTTTTCAATTCATGAATAAGCTTCACTAAATCCTTAACGCGCGACTCCAATGCATCCAGACGATCCAAAGCCATAAGTAACTCCTACAATAGCCCTACAAATTGTGGTGCACTATAGAAACTTGTCTAGATCTTGTCAAGAAATGAGGTCAGGAAGTACTGCCAAGCCTCATGTATTCCCGATAGCTTCGCAACACGCGCTTTACGTACTGTCTCGTTTCCTGGTACGGGATCAATTCCACGAACTCATCCTGGCTTTGTCCGCGATATTGATTGATCCAGGTGGTCACGACAGGAGGACCGGCATTATAGGCCGCAATCGTGTACACGAGATTTCCCGAATATTGATCTAGCAGTTGCTCAACGTATCGAACACCGATGCGAATGTTCGTATCCTGATCGAAGAGATCCTCTCGACCGACCGCTGGAAGTCCCAGGCGCTGAGCCATCGTATTGGCGGTCGCGGGCATGACCTGCATGAGTCCGATCGCTCCTACCCTTGATACCGCCTTGAGATCGTACTGACTTTCTTCACGTATGATCGCCGCAATCAAATACGGGTCTACACCCTTTGCGCCTTGAAGTTTAATCGTTGGAAGAAGACCAGTGGGGTAGGCAGCCTGCCATACCGATGTGGAGAAGGTACCTCCCGTCCGTTCGAGTTTGTCCCGAAATTGGGATCGTGCCAGACGAAGCGCATAATTGTAGGCTCCGACTTCATTCAGCATCGTGGATAATGTCATGACGAGAGCCGGGTCTCGGCCATAACGATCCGTAAGGACGGCAACTTCTCGGGCAGCTTCCGCATCTAAACCCAACGTCTTAAGCTCGAGAGCACGCCGGTAGGCGTGGTCTCGAGCAATCTGAGACCGCAGTGACAATTGGGAGAACTCACCATCAGGCGCAAGCACTCCATTAGAGGGAATGGCACCCGATGTTCCATCGAATGAAATTGCGGTTCGTTCACGGGCAAGCTGGCAATAGTAGGTGTACACGAACCGTTGGCATATCTCCCTATAATATTCGTCGGGAGTGGACAGCCGCCCCTGTTCTACAGCTCGCGCCGTCCAATAGAGCGCCTGGGGTTCGAAGTCGCTGTCGTACTTTTCGACCAGAGTACGCAACACTTCGACGGCCTCACGATATCGGCCCATCCGATAATAGACCCACCCTGCTCGCCATTGGCCTTCTGCCCGTTGAGAGGCCGGTTCGCCGGATTTTGCCACCTGACGGTAGCGCGCGATTGCGTCATCGAATAGCTTTTGATCCTCCAACCAAATGCCTGCGAAAAGCACAATTTGCCCCTTTTGCTCCGGCGACAGAGCTGAGGTTTGTGCTGATCGCGCCACTTCCAGCAGTTTCTCTCCTTCTCCTCGGCGAAGGTACACTCTCGCTAACCATACCGCAGCCTCCTGAGCCTCTCCTCCTCCGGTTTTCACGACGCCCGAGAATGTCTCTCTGGCATGGTCGTATTGCTTGAGTCGCACCTGGGCAACCCCGAGCTTCAGCCTGGCCTCACTTCTACGAGGAGAATTCGGGTCGCTGCTCAAGAAGTGCCGGAACTCGTCGATGGCTTCCTGATGGTAGGCCTGCGCAAAAAAGCCCTGTGCTCTCGCAAGCCGGTCGGCCGGAGCTGGCGCCCACGGTTCGCCCCCTAAGTTTGATGCAAGCAATCCTGCAGCCTCTTTCGCCTCAGGGCTGGAAGGATAGCGTACCCACAACTGCCTCAGAACCTCGCGGCCTTCGGCGACTCGGTCTTCACGAAGCCGACATGCTGCCCGACGAAACAACGCCTGGGGAGCGTTTGTGTCCTTTTCATTCAGCGCAAGAGCTTTCGCGAACCATTCCTCTGCATGCATGCAGTCTGATGATTGATACCAGGCTTCACCTGCACGGTAGGCGGCCTTCGCCGAAAGGTTGGTGTCGGGAGCGGCGACGGGAATGCTCTCGAACATGTTCGCGGCCATGCTGGCATCACCAATGTTCAAGGAGGCTTCACCGATCCATAGTCGGATGTAGTCATCCAGCACCGGAAAATCGCGTTGGGCTCCGCGTAGATATTGAATAGCCACCGGAGGATTACGTTGAATCAGAAGGACTCCGGACAGCAGACCGCCTCGCTTCGCCCATGTCGTAGAAGGGAATTTCTCCATCAGGAGACGCAGCCGTTCAAGCTGCAGTGATGAGACTTGGTCTTTCACCATCACATTTCTCAGCCGTTCCTTCGGCAACGCTCCGGCTTGGAAGCACACCTCCGCCGCGTCACACGAATCAGAATCCGAGATTTGAGAAGGAGAATCAGCCGACGAATATGTTGAGGCGGTCAACCCGACCGAGATGAGAACCATGAGACCCGTTGAAACGAGCACGGGCATCGAGCGGTACCGATTTTTGCCTACAGCCATCCCTTTGCATCCCCTCGACTATGTATTTAATCATATATAACAGCGTCGTCGGAGTCTTGCCAGCCGACATCCATTCATGAATGGTCGGCTCCTTGTTCCCATTTTTTACGCTGTGTTAGGCTACCGGATGCCCAGAGTCGCCTCGTCTCCCAATCAGATCAATTTACTGTCATTGACCGAAGACGGTCTCGCCAGCCTCGTCAAAGACCTGAACTGGCCGGCGTACCGTTCCATTCAAATTCTTCGATGGCTCTATCAGCGGCGCGTTCGATCCGTCGATGAGATGACCAATTTAAGCGTGGAGGACCGGAAGCGACTCGCTGCCCGGGCTGTCATTGGGCGCCCCGACCATTGCAGAATCCTCCGTGCCTCTGATGGCACCGCCAAACTACTTGTCGCACTCAACGATGGGTTGACCGTGGAAACAGTGCTGATCCCCGACGACGAACGGCTGACATTGTGCGTTTCGACTCAGGTCGGATGTACGCTGGACTGCAACTTCTGTCTCACGGGAACCATGGGATTGCGACGTAATCTGAAGGCCTACGAAATCGTTGAACAGGTCCTGACCGCTCAAGACCATCTGCGGAAAGACGAGCGCATTACCAACCTCGTGTTCATGGGCATGGGGGAGCCGCTCGCGAACGTGAACGAACTATCTGATGCCGTCCGACGCCTGACGAATAAAACATGGGGGCTTACTTGGTCAGCCCGGAGGATCACGGTGTCCACTGCCGGTTTGGCTTCGCGTATGAGGGATATCGCACCGTTGGGAGTCAACCTCGCCATCTCTCTCAACGCGACTACGGAAGCCCAACGTGACTCGTTGATGCCGGGGGCACAACGCATCTCGTCGCTAAAAGCTCTCCTGGCGGCCTGTCGGCGATATCCGCTGCCTCCGGGTCGGCGCCTCACCTTTGAATATGTCTTACTGGCAGGCGTCAACGACCAGGAAAACGATGCACGCAGGCTCGCGCAACTGTTGCGGGGCATGACATGCAAAGTCAACCTCATCCCCTTCAATGAGTTTCAGAGCAGTCCCTACCGTCGCCCGTCCGATGTCTCGGTACTGGCCTTTCAATCGATCATCCGTCGGGCCGGGATTGATGCATTCATTCGGAAAAGCCGGGGTCGAGAGGTGCTTGGTGCGTGCGGTCAGCTCGGCACGTTACCCGCTTCGGTAGCTGAAGGAGCCTTGACACAAATTGAATCGCATTGTTAGCATGCATCGTCTTGGGTCCTTCCGATTGAAGATGACCAGCCTGCTCCGCCGCTCAGCCTTATCGCTTTTGCTTGCCTCGCTTAGTTTACCGTTCGACATGACGTCTGTTTCTGCCGCTTCGGACACTCGCGAATTCTTACTGTCAAATGGGATGAAGGTTCTGATCAGTGAGGTGCCGAAAGCGCCCGTAGCCACGGTACAGGTCTGGTATAAGGTCGGCTCCCGCAATGAAGTGATGGGGCGAGCCGGTCTTTCCCATATGTTGGAACATATGATGTTCAAGGGGACCGCTAAATATCCAAAAGGAGCATTCTCACGATTGATCCGTAAAAGCGGAGGGATGGACAACGCCTTCACCAGTCAGGACTTCACGGCATATTTTGAGAATCTCGCAGCTGATCGGGTGGAACTGGCTCTAGAAATGGAAGCCGATCGCATGCAAGGACTCATTCTTGATTTGGAAGAGCTGAAAACGGAGCGGGAGGTCGTCAAGGAAGAGCGCCGCCTGCGAACTGAAGATGATCCTCAGGGTGCGCTTGTCGAAGCATTGTTTGCGCAAGCATACATGAGCCACCCTTACCACTGGCCGGTGATCGGTTGGTTTGGAGACCTCGACGCCATGACGCTCGATGACCTCCAGCGGCATTACGATACGTATTATTCTCCGAACAATGCGACGTTGGTCATCGTCGGTGACGTGAATGCGGATGGATTAATATCAACGATTCGGCAGTTGTTTGAACCCATTCCTCGAGGACCCGAACCCAAACCAGTGGCGACCATGGAGGGGGACCAAAAGGGAGAGCGACGCTTCTACCTGAAACGAGATGCGCAGGTCCCGTTCGTCATGATGGGGTATCGGGTCCCCAATTATACCAGTGAAGATTCCTACGCGCTGGATGTGCTGGAATCCATCCTGTCGCGCGGCAAGAGTTCTCGTCTGTACCAAAGCCTCGTGTACGAGCAGAGCGTGTCGCTTGCGGTCGGCGCTGAGTATGGTTTGATGCAAACCGATCCTGGGCTGTTCTATTTCTATGCGCTTGTGCGGCCTGGTGTGGGCGTTGAAACCGTTGAAGAGGCCCTCCAAAAAGAAATCAAGCGGATCCAAACAGATCCTCCTACCGAGCAGGAGCTGCAACGGGCTAAAAATCAGGTCGAAGCCGCCCGTGTCTTCGAGCAAGATTCGAATTTCAGGCATGCCATGTTGTTAGGTCAGGCTGAAGCGGTTGGCGCCGGATGGCGCAAAGTCGAACAGTTTTTGGAACGAATTCGCGCCGTCACTCCCAAAGACGTCCAACGGGTTGCGGTGCAGTATCTGACCGATGACGCCCGAACGGTCGGAACGCTCATCCCCGTACCGCCCAAACAGCCGGAGATGACGTCGACATCCGGACCGCAAGGGAAACCGTGATGCGTATCAGGAGATCGGCGTTTTTCCATGCATTCATCACCCCGTTGGCGGCAACCGCACTCACACTCGCGATCATGTTGTGCGACGCCGCCGCGGCCGAAATCGCCCCCGTCAAATTCGCGACGCCCAATGGCATGACCGTCGTCATCCTGGAACAGCACTATGTGCCAATCGTTGAAGTTCATGCCCTGATTAAGGCCGGGTCTTCGCATGACCTCCCGGAACGCGCCGGACTGGCGAATCTCGTCGCCAGTCTGCTCGATGAAGGCACGACCACTCGCACCTCGAAACAGCTTGCCGAACAAATCGACTTCGTCGGCGGAGCTCTGGAAGTGAAAGCCGGCGAGGATTTTACGACCGCATCCGCTCGTGTACTCAAAAAAGACGTGGACTTGGCTTTCACGCTGCTTGCGGACATCTTGCAGCATCCCGTGTTCAACAAACAGGACTTCGAGCGGATCCGAGGCCAAGTCCTCGGCGAAATGGCAAGCGATAACGATGATCCCGGTCACGTCGCGATGAAGGCGTTCAACCAACTCGTGTTCCATGGTCATCCCTACCGATGGCCCCTGAATGGGACTGAAGAGACGGTCGGCAAGATCACTCCGGCCGATGTGGCTGCTTTCTATTCAAAAGAGTATGTCCCAGGCCAGGTCATCCTTACCGTGGTTGGCGATGTGACCGCCGAACAGATCACCGGCTTGACACAAACACATTTTGGGTCTTGGAAGAAGGCTGCTCTGCCGGTGCGGACGAATAAAAAGGCGGCTCCGCTGGAAAAGAAAACCGTGCAGCTCATCGAGAAAGACCTCATGCAATCGAGCATTGTACTCGGGCACGGAGGAATCAGTCGGACGAATCCCGACTTCTATGCCGTCACGGTCATGAACTACATCTTGGGAAGCGGCGGATTTTCCTCCAGGCTGATGGACTCCATCAGGGACAAGCAAGGTCTGGCATACGGCATCATGAGTCATTTCGATGCGCGATATATGCCCGGATCATTTTGGATTAGTTTGCAAACGCGAAGTGAGGCGACTAATCAGGCCATCAACGGAGTATTGGCTGAAGTCAAAGCCATCCGGGAATCTCCGGTATCCGATCAGGAACTTGCCGATGCCAAATCCTTTCTCATGGGAAGCTTCCCCCTACGCCTCGATTCAACCGCCAAGCTCGCCCAGGTGTTGGCCCAAGTGGAATTTTACGGCTTGGGATTCGAATACTTTTCGCAATATCCGAAATGGATCGAACGCGTGACGAAGGATGACGTCCAGCGAGTGGCTAAACAGTACCTAGATCCCCACCGATATGCGATGGTGGTGGTTGGTAATCTCACGAAGGCTAAGATCAAACATTAGCAGATCATCCGGAATTCCGATGTCAATGCCCAGGCAAGCTTCCACGGACCAACTGACGCGCTTGCGGAATGTATTTGCCGACATGCGGTCGGTGCTCGTCGCGTATTCCGGGGGCATCGACAGCACATTGGTGTTGAAGATGGCCCAGGATGTGTTGGGAGACCGTGCGCTAGGCGTGACGGCTGTCTCGCCGACGCTCCCAGGCGAGGAACTGGAAACCGCGATCCGGGTTGCAAGAGAAATCGGAGTTCGGCATGAAATCGTGCGAACGGATCAATTATTGATTCCTGATTTTGTCAAGAACGACGCCAGCCGTTGCTTCCATTGCAAATCCGATCTCTATCAGCTGTTGGACAGGTTGCGAACGGAACGGAACGTTGAGTGGGTGGCTGACGGAACAAATCTCGACGATATGGGCGACGACCGGCCCGGCATCACCGCTGCGAGTGCCTATCATGTCCGAAGCCCGCTTCTCGAAGCATCCTGTACGAAATCGGATGTTCGGACGATGGCCGAGCGGCTGGGGATTTCTACCTGGGCGAAACCGGCAGCAGCCTGTTTGTCCTCCCGCATTCCTCGGGGCATGCCGATTACAATAGAAAAATTGCGACGGGTTGAGTTCGCTGAGTCTTTCCTGCACGGAGAAGGCTTGCGACACATCCGCGTTCGCGATCACGGAGACATCGCCAGAATCGAAGCCCCATCTGAGGACTTCGAAAAATTGGCGACGGCTGCCAACCGGGAACGAATCAGCAGACAGCTGAGAGAGTTCGGGTTCCGGTTTGTCTGCGTAGACCTGGAAGGATACAGACCCGGGGGAACCAGTCTAGGATAACGTCGCTAGTCGACAACTCAGCGAGCTGGCGACTTTGCGAGGGCATCGAGGGCTTCATCAGCCAATCTGCGGTGATCGGCATCAGTCAAACTTCGTTGAACAACTTTTTCGGCCACCATCAATGCCAATTCGGTCGTCTGTGACCGAATCTCCTGAACGGCCTTTCTACGCTCCTGATCGATTTCTCTGGTGGCGTCCCCCTTGATCCGCTCAGCTTCAGAGGTCAACCGCTGCTCATTCTCCTCCAACAGGCGTTGAGCCCGCTCCTTTGCCGCCGCGAGAAGACCTTCAGCTTCCTTTGAGGCCGCATTGAGCTTGGCCTCGTATTCCTTGAGTCGTCCCTCGGCCTCGAACCGATGCCGTTCGGCCTGATCCAAACTGTCCTTGATTTTCCGCTCTCGCTCTTCCAGGACCGCAAGAATGCCTGGGAAGGCGTACTTGTAGAGCACGAAAAGGAGGATCGCAAAGGATACGACCTCCCAAAAAATGAGCGAGGAGAAAAAGTGTGATTCAAACTGCGGCATAGCAACCTCTCAAGCCAGGGACCCTCAGCCAGTATCTACGAAACGCCTCGCGCAGCGACCAGATTCTATCCAACCACTCCGCGGCCAGTACTACTTGCGAAGTCCCATGATGATAAACGCGATCACGAGGCCGTAAAGCGCAATGGCTTCGACCAGCGCAAATCCGATCCACATGTACTTGCCAATGCGACCTTCGGCTTCCGGCTGCCGTGCGACCGCTTCAATCATCTTGCCGAAAATATATCCGATCCCGACTCCGGCGCCAGCGAACCCGGCGGCGGCCAATCCCATTCCCAATAATGCTGCGGCTGCTGAATCCATCGTATCTCCTTCCTCTCGGTTATCAAAATGCTACCGGCACTGTTGAACAGTCCGTGGACATGAGAACAGGCCGTTAGTGCGCATGATCATCGTGGCCATGTAGGTGGAACGCGTCCCCCAGATAGACGCATGTCAGAACCGTAAAGATGTAGGCTTGGATGAAGGCGATACCAACTTCCAATCCGTTCATCGCGATCGTGAATGCAAACGGCAGCCAGCCAATCAGCAACCCACCGCTAATCGCCAGCCCGAACAAGACGCCGAGGATGACATGCCCGGCGGTCATATTGGCGAACAGCCGTACCGCAAGAGAAATCGGGCGGGCCAACTGGCTGATGAGTTCGATAGGAACCATCAGCGGCAACAGCCACGCCGGGGTCCCGGGCGGCACTAAAATGCCCAGAAACTTTGCGCCATGTATGAGAAATCCCATGATAAGGCTCAGTGCGTAGACCGCAATGGCAAACACCGCTGTGACAATAATCTGGCTTGTGACCGTATAAGACCCTGGAATCAAGCCGATGAGATTGCAGAATAGAATGAAGAGAAATAAGGTGGCCACTAGCGGGAAAAACCGCATCCCATCCTTGCCCATCGTGTCCAGGATAATTCCACGAATGAAATCGACAAGCATTTCAGCCAGGCTCTGTAATTTTCCCGGAACTAACTGCCTTGCCCCCCCGGCCTTGACCATCAGGAAGGCCACGAGTGCCACGACGACCCACATAATGATCACG
Organism: Nitrospira sp. KM1; assembly: GCF_011405515.1. Classification (NCBI taxonomy): domain Bacteria; kingdom Pseudomonadati; phylum Nitrospirota; class Nitrospiria; order Nitrospirales; family Nitrospiraceae; genus Nitrospira; species Nitrospira sp. KM1. Next base: position 1,991,234 of record NZ_AP022671.1, read on the forward strand.
GCCTTATTAATCGATATATCCAGGCCTGCGAAATTAATCGGGACAATGTTATGAAGTTCGAAGGGATGTAGGGGACTTTCTTCCATCTATTCTGTCCTCACGGTGTCTTAGGATTTTGGCCACTGCTGGGCAGATCGATAGGCGTTCCGTATCCCAGCGGCCGCCCCAAAAAATAACCCTGCTGCCATGCCCCAGGGACTCGACTCCAAGAGATAGGTATCGACGACCCATCCCAACCCCCCGCCCACTATCAGCGCAGCGATCAGTTCCGTTCCAATTCGAACGGCTTGCCCGAGTCCCGCATATATTGGATCCTGTGATGGAGGCATGATGTGCCTCGTTGATCCACGGAAGCGAGCACTCATTGAGCCGCGTTGAACAAGACTCTCCCAGTGGCGGGCGCGCAATTCAAACAGAATACCTCTGAATTTGTCAAGCCGAGTCTTATCACACGCTCACCGACAATGAGGGTATGAGGTATAGTAATTTCCTATTTTGCGTACTCGATGTTACTGGAGATAACTGCGTCATGGATTCCCTCTCTCAGCAGGCGTTTTTGCATGGTCCCCCAAGACCACTCATGCTCACCCTCGAAGGACGAACCGAAAGCCCGTTTGAACTCTACGGAAGGATTGCCTCCGAGCATCAACCATCATTCTTGCTGGAAACCGGTGCAGGCAGCAAAAATAAGAGCTGCTACTCATTTTTAGGAAGCCACCCCACTGCCATCACTTCAAGACTGGAAGATTTGAGATTGGCGACGGCAAATCCTCATCCGCAATCCTCCACCTGGGGAAAACCGTCTGGGATTGAACCTATTCCCAACCTTCCTCCGTTTTTTGGAGGAGCGGTCGGTTACATCAGCTACGACTTTGTCCGATGTCTGGAAGCCGTTCCCTCGATGGCTGCCGACGATCTTCAGATCCCCACCGTCCAATTTGGTTTATTCGAACTCGTCACAGCCGTCGACCACCTACACAATCGCATCCAGGTGATTTTTTGTCCGTCACTGGAGCGGTTCCATGGAGAGTCACGAGATCGATTGTATAGAGAAGGGGTCGAGAGAGTTCGAGCATGCGCCGCGACATTGACCGGACCAACCCGCGGAAGCATGGTTGCCTCAATGGAATCAATTCCCTTCGTCGCTGAACAGAAAAAAGAGGAATATCTTGACCGCGTACGACGTTGCCAGCGCTATATCGCGCAGGGAGATATTTACCAGGCCAACCTCTCACATCGGTTCTCATTTGAAATCCCTGCGGCTTATCAAACCGGCGCACAGCGGTTCCAATATGAGCAATCGCTCTTTCATCATCTGCGCACGATCAATCCCTCACCATTTTCGAGCCTCCTGCGCTTTGACAAGGTTTCTCTGATCTGTTGCTCCCCTGAGCGGCTGGTTCGGCTGCAGGGAGGTCGTGCCGAGACCAGACCGATCGCGGGAACACGTCCTCGTGGAGAAAATATTTCGGAGGATCGAGCTCTCGTCGAAGAACTGCTCACGAATGACAAAGAACGCGCCGAACACCTGATGCTGGTCGATCTCGAACGCAATGATCTCGGTCGTGTCTGCGAATTCGGCTCGGTGGTGGTGGATGAGTTTATGGCCGTCGAACAGTACTCTCACGTCAATCACATCGTTTCGAATGTCAGCGGCACCATCCGTCAGGATGTCACGCCGTTTGACGTGATCAACGCTACGTTTCCAGGAGGAACCATCACTGGCGTTCCAAAAGTGCGTTGTATGGAGATCATCGAGGAACTGGAACCAGTTCGGCGAGGACCCTATACGGGGTCGTTGGGGTACATTGGATGGAATGGCGATCTCGACTTGAATATCATCATACGAACCTTGGTGTTGACCGGCCACAAAGGCTATCTGCAGGTGGGCGCCGGGGTAGTGGCCGATTCCATTCCCGACCGGGAATACGAGGAAACTCTTCACAAAGCACAATCGTTTTTCACTTCGCTGGGGCGGGATGCACCATGTGGATCTACTTAAACGATCGATTCCTTCAGGAGCGCGACGCTCGCATTTCGGTCTTTGATCACGGCTTTCTATACGGCGACGGCGTCTATGAAACCCTGCGTTCATATGGCGATGCCATCTTCATGCGCGAGCATCACCTTGCCCGTCTTCGACGATCCGCGGATTCCATCGGCATCGCCGTTCCTGTATTGGATTGGCCCAATCTGCTGCATGAAGCGATGACCCTCAATGACGTGGGGAACGAACGGCACGACGCCTATATCCGCATTACCCTGTCCAGAGGGCCCGGAGACATTGGACTAGATCCGGCTCTCTGCCCCACCCCTACTCTCGTCATCATGAGCAAAGCCCTTGTCCGACCCTCCTTGAAGGCTTACGCAGACGGCATGAGTATCATCGTGGCTGCCACGAGACGCAACCTTTCGACTGCCTTGGATCCGCGAATCAAGGCCACGAATTTTCTGAATAATATCATGGCAAAACGTGAGGCAATCCTGGCCGGTGCATCCGATGCGGTGATGCTCAATGGGAATGCTCACCTGACGGAATGTACGGTCAGCAACATTTTCTTTGTCAAAGATGGCAAACTCTGCACGCCATCTCTGACCTGCGGCATTCTGGATGGGATTACACGAGAAATTGTCTTATCACTTGGTACGGAGGCCGGTATTCCAATTGAGGAAGGAATTTTCGACGCACAAATGCTGAGCCAAGCCGATGAATGTTTCTTGACGAATACTTCGATGGAAATCATGCCCGTCACGCAGGTAGACGGTAGACTTGTCGGCAGCGGACACCCGGGACCCCTTACTATCAAACTACAGCACCTTTTTGCCGCCAACCGTGGCCGGTTCACGGCTAAATAGTTAGATCCATTGGTCAAATCGTCCTTGCTCTTCGCGAGCTTAGGTCTATTCCCGCATGCGCGATGCATTTTCTTGACAGGAGGCTAGCTACTGCTATCGTTGAAAGCATGACTATGTCTATTTCGGCATACGTATGCCTGCTGGCACGGAAAGGCAGGCGGACCTCTATCGGACTTCTGGTGGCGAGTTTTCTTATTTGGGGCTGTGCGGATCAGATCTCGGCCGAGATCTACCAATACGTTGGACCGAACGGAACGATTTCACTCACAAATGTGCCCAGCGATGCCCGCTATCGTCGGTTTGAAATGGACGCGGCTCAATTCCCCTCTGTGATTTCCGAACGGGAGCTTGAGCCTCTCATCCGCCGTCATTCAACACAACAACAACTGCATCCGGCCCTCATCCGGGCGGTGATCAAAGCAGAATCCAACTTTGACCCGCGAGCGGTGTCCCGGGCAGGAGCGATCGGCCTCATGCAACTGATGCCTCAGACGGCAATACGAATGGACGTGCGCGACCTCTACGATCCAGAGGATAACGTGGCCGGCGGGACGCGGTATCTACGTCAACTCCTGGACCGCTTTCACGGCAACCTACCCCTTGCACTGGCGGCCTATAACGCCGGCGAAAGCGTTGTCGAGCGGTACCAGGCTCTGCCACCCATTGCCGAAACTCGCCAGTATGTGAAGAAAGTGCTCCGATACTACCGCACGTTTCTGGTTCGTGACGGAGTGATTACCGAACGACCCATCAGCCGGTACGCCCCCGCAAGGTCAGTAGCAGCCCCTGAGACTTCCGAGATCGTTTCTCGCTGAACGCGCTGTCGATCGACAGGCGGCTGTGTTCCTGCCAGCCTGCGCGCTTCTCTTGTGGAAAGTCCGATCGGTAATGTGCTCCTACGCTGTTTTCCCTCCAGAGTGCCGCTTCCGCGATGCACTGTCCGACCTGGATCATGTTTTTGACTTCCAGCGCGGCGCGACTCGAGAACGGTTGCGCCGTGATCTGAGCCCATCGTGATAGTTGGGCGCAGGCGCGAATGAGTGATTCTCCCGAGCGAATGACACCGACCTGGCCCCACATGGTCCGTCGGAGCGAGCTGCGAATTTTTTCAACATCCTCCACAGAGCCGAGGTGTTCGGACCTGAGAGCCGCTTCATGAGCGGCCAGCGACGGCACGGCGTGACGCGCCGCATAGTCCATAGCAGCTCCCGCAGCGCGTGCTCCGAACACTAAACCCTCAAGCAGCGAATTGCTCGCCAATCGGTTGGCGCCATGCACCCCGCTGCAGGCCACTTCTCCGGCAGCGAAGAGTCCGGGTACCGTCGTCGCTCCGTGCAAGTCGGTCCAAGCACCGCCCATCACATAGTGGGCGCTTGGGGATACCGGAATCCACTCTTCCGTAATGTCGATGTCATATCGAAGACACGTTGCATAAATAGTCGGAAACCGGCGTTTGATGAAGTGCGACCCGAGGTGCGTCACATCGAGATACACATGCCGCGCCTTGGTTGCCGCCATTTCGGCCCAAATCGCCCGCGAGACAATGTCCCTGGGTGCCAACGCTCCCATCGGATGGTATCGATCCATGAACAGTTCGCCCTTCGTATTGCGGAGACGGGCTCCTTCGCCCCTCATCGCTTCCGACAAAAGAAACGGGGGTGAGGACGGCAAGTAGAGCGCGGTCGGATGGAACTGAATAAATTCCATGTCCTGCAGGACCGCTCCCGCTCGAAGCGCCATCGCCATTCCGTCTCCAGTCGCATTGGCAGGATTCGTCGTCCGGGCGTAGAGTTGTCCGGCACCTCCCGTCGAAAGTACGACGGCTTTGGCGGGAAGGATGAACCGCTTGCCTGAATGCTCATCCAGAACGAGCGCGCCACCGCATCTTCCCGATTCAACAACCAGATCGATTGTGAAATGATAATCAAGCCGCTGAATGCGCTTGTTTCGAATGGCTTCCGCGATCAGGACACGCACCATCTCGTTTCCAGTCGCGTCGCCACGAGCCCGAAGAATCCGACTGCGACTATGCGCAGCCTCCCGCGCAAACGCGAATTTTCCTCCGGACTTGTCGAACTGCGCACCCCAGCGTATGAGTTCTTGTATTCGAGCCGGCCCTTCTTCCACGAGCACCCGCACGGCATCTTTTCGACACAAACCATGCCCGGCCTTGAGCGTGTCCGTGAGGTGAATCGTGACGTCATCCTCCTCGCTCATGGCAACCGCTACTCCTCCTTGCGCGTGGGTGGAGCTGCTCTGAAGGGGATGCCCTTTGGTGAGCACCAGAACACGACCGGCACGACTCAGTTCTAGGGCCGCTCGAAGACCGGCCACGCCGCTCCCGACAACGAGGAAATCCGCTTCGCGGGAAAGATTGGAAGACTTCCGGTGACGCATCGGTTATTTCTTGGTCGATGGTGTGCCGACGCCCGATTGCCGTGCGGCAATGCCGAAAGGGGCGTCACCTTGTAATCCCCGAAGCAAGACGGCTTTCGTGCCAACCCACTGCAGGCGTGAGTGCCCACGTTGACGAAGGCCAGGGTCTTCGAGGTCTTTTTTCCAAACCCCTTGCCAGTGGACGTACACGTCGATGTCGTCATTTTCAATCATGATGCGTTCGACTCTGAATTCAAGCAGGATTTTTTGAAACGCCTCGAAATCACCTTCCGCATCTCCCTGCAGTCGTTCAAGCTGCTCCGTCGGCACCATGAGGGACGTCATGCCTGAGAGGTCCTTCTTCACGTAGGCCTCACGCAGCGACTCGACAGCCTTGTCAATACGAACATAGCGTTCATGATCCTCTGGATATTGCAGAACCTTCGATCCACATCCGGCGCCGGGGATCAGCATGGCGATGAGCATCGCGACACAAGCGGCGGATCGATGGATTGGATAGACGTCCATTCGTGCAGTATAGAAACCGGTCGCAAAGCGGTCAAGGCGCGGCATCGCTCTTTGACTCGACGATCACCATGGGATGTCTCGTCGCGTTGCTTGCATTTTTACATGAAAGCACTTAGACTCGCGTTCCATTGGAGAACTCGCATGGCCAGTGTACTGAAAAAGCGCCGAAAGAAAATGCGCAAGCATAAATATAAAAAGCTGCGCCGGCGTCAAAAGTTCCTTCGTCGAAAAAGTTAAACTCGCCCAGCGCTGTGGGAGGAGGCTCTTGTGCCTGAAGGCAAGAAGGTTCGCATCCGCGTCCGCACGGTCAACTGCGTCTACGTGGGCGATTTCTTGATTCCACCCATGCGCAACCGCGTCTCAGATGCGATCAACGAAGAACAGCGGCTGTTCATCAGCCTGACGGACGTCGTGATCAATGACAAGGACCGCTCGGACTTCGTCGCCATCAACAAGAATCTGATCGAATCGATCGCCCAATTGTAGAAAATCGCCCGCCCGCCCGCTGAGTTTTTCACGCGTGATCGTTCTCTTCGCCTCTCAACGCCAATGTCTCCGAGATGCAAAATTTTAGACGATTCATCCCGTTCCTGAAGCCGTACCTCGGTCGGATGGTTTTGGCCGGACTATTGGTGATGATCGTCGCCGCCATCAATCTTCTACTGTTGAGGCTGGCGGGGCACGTGTGGGATGTCATCACGGTCCACCATGACGTCGAGGGCATGACGCGTCTGATCGGGTGGTTTCTCGCCTTGGTCGTCGTGCAAGGCGTGTGCTCCATGGGACACAGCTACCTGACCGCCTGGGTGTCCCAACGCATCGTCGCTGACTTTCGTATTCACCTGTTTTCTCATCTTCAACGACTCTCCGTCAGCTTTTTCACCAAAAGGCGTACCGGTGAATTGCTGTCTCGTCTCATGAACGACGTGACCGTGATCCAGTCGATCACGACGGATACTCCTATCGACACGGCGAAACAACTCGTGACCTTGATCGGCGGGATCGGATTTCTTTTGGTCATGAATTGGCGGCTCTGTCTGTTGATTCTGATTCTGCTTCCGCTGCTGGTGCTGGTCGCACGGTTGTTCGGCCGCCGTCTTAAATCCCTTTCAACGTCAATACAGGACCAAACCGCAGCGCTCAGTACCGTCATCGAAGAAGTGATTTCCGGTATCCGCATCGTCAAGTCGTTCGTACAGACCGACCGTGAACAAGGGCGGTTCTCCGATCACATAGAGAAGGCGCTTCAACTGACCATGACGCGGGCAGGTATCATGGCCCTGTTCATTCCCGTCATCAGTCTCTTGACGTTTTCAGCGGCTGCAGCGGTTCTCTGGTACGGAGGGGCACAAGTGATTGATGGCACCGTGTCGGCCGGCGATCTCTTTGCGTTCGTACTCTTTGCCGGTATTCTAATCGGCCCATTCAGTTCGGCCGCGAGAGTCTTTGCGCAATTACGAGAGGCACAAGGAGCCACCCAACGAGTCTTTGAAATTCTCGATGCACGATCCGAAGTCTCAGACAGGCCAGGAGCGACCTCCGTAACGACAATCACGGGACGGTTGCAGCTCGAACAGGTCGGCTTTCATTACGACCTGCGCCAACCGGTGCTCATGGATATTTCCTTTGAGGCGCAACCTGGAGAATGCATCGCGATAGTGGGGCCAACCGGTTCAGGGAAAAGCACGCTCATGAATCTTCTTCATCGGTTTTATGATCCGACGCAAGGGGTGATTCGCGTCGACGGACGGGATCTTCGAGATATCTCTCTCGAGAGCTGGTATCGGCAGGTCGCACTCGTGCCGCAGGAAACTGTGTTGTTCGGAGGAACGATTTTGGACAACATTCGATACGGCAACCAAGAGGCAAGCGAGAAGGCGGTTGAAGAAGCCAGCCGTGCAGCACACGCCCACGACTTCATCACCGCCTTTCCCGACGCGTACCAAACCGTTGTCGGCGAGAAAGGCATCAATCTCTCAGGCGGCCAACGTCAACGCATTGCCATCGCACGAGCCATCTTGAAAAACTCCAGAGTCCTCCTGCTCGACGAAGCCACGTCTGCGCTGGACAGTGAATCGGAGCGCCTCGTCCAGGAGGCCTTTGAACGATTGATGACTGGGAAAACCACTTTCGTCGTCGCTCACCGACTCACGACTATTCAGCGAGCCGACCGTATTCTCGTCCTGAATCAAGGCCGCATCGTGGAAACCGGCACTCACGGCGATTTGCTGGGCCGAAAGGGGCTGTATCACTACCTGTATACCCTGAGACTCAATGAATTACCGGCATGACCCGGCCCGAGCTGGTCGATATCCAGGGGGCTGGCTGCCGATGGTCCGCACCTTCCCAGTCGTTCTATCGGTCTCGCGGAGTAAAACCTGAGTAGAGGCCCTTTCAATGATTCCGCACCCTCGCCATCGGCGCTGTCTCAAGCCACCGGTCGATAGTCCGAAAGAGAGTAGAGACAGCTCCCTATTGACGCTCCGGCAAAGATTGGACCCGACATGAAACATCTCCTCGTGGTCGATGACGATCCAGCACTTCCGGTTCAGTTTCGTTCTATGCTTGGCGAAGGTTTGGGCGAGTGGATTGTTCATGGCGCCACCACTGCCGACACCGCGATCAAAACTATGTGTGCCGCATCGATCGACATTGTCTTTGTGGGCACGCATTTGGGAGGGATCGGAGGCATAGAACTGCTTACAGACATCAAACATCGATTCCCCCTGACAATCAGAATCGCCATGTCGGGAGCTGCGCATCAAACAATGGTGATGCGCTTCCTTGAAGTGGCTCACCAGTTCATTCCAAAGCCAGTCATCCCGGAGGCTTTTAGATCCGCGCTGGCTCGAGCCACCTGCCTGCCGCAGATGTCGACGGAGTCGATTCGCGGTCTGGTCGCCGACCTCCGTAGCGTTCCGTGTCTGCCTGACATTTACCAAGAGTTGGTGGCAGAACTGCAATCCCCACGAGCTTCAATCGAGGCGGCTGCTCGCATCCTATCGCGCGATATGGCCATGGTGTCCAAGATCATGCAAGTGGTGAATTCCGCCTACTTTAGCCTGCGCCGAACGATCTCGAGCCCAGCTCATGCCATGGCCCTTCTGGGGATTGATACAGTCAAGTCTCTCGTGCTCGGCCTCCAGATCTTTTCTCAGTTTCCGCAGACGGCGTCGCTCCCACTCTCGGTTGACACACTCTGGAGGCACGCCATGTCTTGCGCGGTATCCGCACGTGCGATTGCTCAGGCAGCGGGCCTGGGCACCCTTGCCGTTGAAGCAGCGTTTGTCGCGGGCTTGGTTCACGACCTAGGACTCCTCATTCTCGCGACTAATTACCCAGATCGTTATGCTGCAGTCTTGCGTGGATGCGGTCAGAATATGCACGCCCGTGTCGCCGCCGAAACGGAGGTCTTCGGAGCTTCTCACTGCGAGATCGCGGGGTATTTACTCGGAATTTGGGGCTTGCAGGACTCGATCGTGGAGGCTGCGAGCTATCATCACAAGCCGTCCTGCCGGCCGCATCGTGCGATGTCTGTGCTCACCGCCGTGCACGTCGCCGACGCCTTGGACGATGAAGGGCTCACATTAGGCGAACCGTGCAATCCCGAATCAATTGATATGGCGTATCTATCCGCATGCGGGGTCGTGCAGCATCTCTCGCGGTGGCGTGAAACATGCCGCCAAGCGGCATAAACAAGCAGGATCTCGTGGCCGGCTTAACGGCGCGGGCTGGAAACGCGGCCTTCGGCCAAGACATGGTTTAGAGCATCACTCAGCTCTTGCAGTCGCACTTCCATTGTGCGATAGGCCGTGCCAGCCGTCGCCAGATCACCGCTGCGACCGAGTTCCTCCAGCTGCTTTGCGCACTCGGAAACAGAATGAGCACAGAACTGGAGTACGGATCCTTTGAGACGGTGTGCAGCCGTCGCCAAACTTTGAGCATCGCTACGGTCCAAGGCCGCCCGTGCTGCGGCTAGCTCCTTAGGGCTCTCTTCAAGGAAGAGTACGGCCAATTCGACGAAGAGAGCTTGATCCCCATCGAGGCTCGCCAGTACCTGTTCGAAATCGAATACCGCGCGTGCATCCACCGAAGCGCCTCGTCTTCAGGCAAGCCGTTGTAAGCCGACCATCGCCGCGTCATCACGAAAGTGCTCGGCCTGTTGCCATGCGCGAGACGCGAGTAGACATCGGTCGATCGTTTCGATCAACGACTGGTCGGCCTGTTGCTCAATCACTTGTTGAAGTCTTTCTCTTCCCCATAACTCTTTGTCTGGAGACATCGTTTCATAAATGCCGTCACTCAGCAGGTATAGACGGTCACGAGGATGTATGCCGCTGGTCATGGCACGGTAGGTCGCGTCGTGAGTGAACCCCAATGGGAGATTCGTCTGACTCAGCCAGATGCATGACTGATCCGGCCGGCACAAGGCCGCGCCTCCGTGCCCTGCCGAAACAGACGTCAGCGTCCACGTAGGCAGGTGGATCGTTCCCACCCAGAGCGTGAAATAGTCTCCCTCTTCTGTCATGGGAAATCGCCGGTTGGCTTCCGTCACGATGGCTTCCGGATCGTACGATCCGACTACGTGGATCAGATTGTCGGGGTGCAGGAAGCCCACCATTGCCGCGGCCCGCAATGCGGCCGACACACCATGTCCCGACGCATCAAGCATGAATAGCCCGAGATGCTCAGGCCCCCAGGGCCGCACCCCGAAGAGATCCCCGCCCAGTGTTAAAGAGGGCAAATATCGCCATGTCATGGCCATTCCGGGAACCGGTCGCCCCGGCGGGGGCAATAAGGATTCAATGAATCGCGCGGAGGACAGCAAATCTTCTTCCAGTACCGCTTGCTTCGCCACAAGGTCATGGTTGGACCGTTTTAAATCATCACGGGTCCGCTCTAGTTGTGTCACCAGGGCATGAGCCCGTAGTCCGGCCTGCACCCGTGCCCCGATTTCCTGGAGACTGGCAGATTTACTCAAGAAGTCATCGGCTCCTCTGGCAAGTCCTTCGGCAATCTGCTCTGGCTGATCGTGCGCGGTCATCATAATGATCTGACTGGTCGCCATGGCTGCATCGCGGCGCAACGTTTCGCATAGCGTCGGTCCGTCCATCCCGGGCATCATCCAATCGACGATGATAAGATCCGGCCGAGACTGGTGCACCAATTCGAGCCCCTCGGCTCCATCCTTCGCTTCGATCACCTGATATCCCATATTTTTCAAGCGGCCGGCGAGGCTTCGTCTGGCCACTGGTTCGTCGTCGATCACCAACACCGAGGCGGTCCTGGGCACCGATGTCGGGTCTAGCTGGCTAGGATTGTCGTATGGCATGTGGAGGGCTTCCGGTTATGCCGCCGCGTCACTTTTCGAAGTCAACGCGTCGGATTCGCTGTTGTGGATGGGAATTAATTTCGAGATATTGGCCAGCGCAAGAATTTCTCGCACGTAACTTTGAGGATTGACCAAGCTCAACCGGACCTGGCTCAGTTTCAGGTTCTGTGAGAGCAGCGCCAACAATCCGAGCCCTGAACTGTCGAGGAACTGAACCTGCTCCATGTCGAAAATGATATGCCGACATCCGGTCTTCTTGACTTGCTCCACGGCATCTTTGAATGCCGTCCGGTTGTCGTATGTCAAATCTCCTTGGAGTTCCAAGACGACCGCCTGTTTGGACTCTCGCTGCCTGATTTCCATGTCCAGTTCCTTCTCCACGTCGACCCGTGCGACTATGCAGTAGTGGCGGTCGAGGCCTCCTGCTCGGATTGGAAAATCGGCATCATCTTGTGAATGCCTGATATGGTCAGTAATCTCATCACTTGCTCAGTCGGCTTGAGGAGTCCAAATATCTTGTGCTGCTGCTTTAGCCGCTGATGAGTCGTGGCGAGGATACTGAGCGCCGCGCTGTCGATGAAATGGACTTCGTGCAAATCAAGGAGCACTTTGGTGCAATCCGGACCGACCGCCTGGTTGAGTGCGGTAGTCAGCGCCTGGCGATCTGCATATCGCAAGCCCCCCTTCAGCGATACAATCACGTGGCTGTTCACAATGGTCGTCTGGATCACCATCTCCGCACTGACCCTTCAACAGGCGTCCGCATGACCGGTCTACGGGGTGACATCCGTTCATCTTCGTATCGGTCGATTGGCGACAATTCTTTATGACCTGCTCAATTCCGCTCTGGCACTCGATTGCCCAACTCCGAGTTGTTCGGAGCCGATAGCACAACGGTCACCGTCACTTCGTTTCCCGATCCCCGGTACAGCAGTTCGGGGAAGCAGAGCCTCCGGGCTGTCGCAATTCCTCGTCCGTGCAGTTCGTGAAGACCTTCAGGACGGAACTCGAGGTAAGGTCTCCAATCGAACCCTTCGCCTTCATCCCGTATTGTTAATTGAATGATTCCAGGCGCGCGTTCCAGCTGCAGTGTGGCATATCGGCCGGCATAGGGCGGCATGACCAATCGGCGAGCCACTTCCGCGTCGAGGCCGTCGGAAGCCAACAGTTGGGATTTTTCTTCGAAAGAAATGCCAAGATTTCCATGCTCAACCGCATTGAGCAGAAGCTCACAAATCGCGATGTCATATTTCTGCGGCTCAGGGAAGAGACCAGCCACGCAGGAAGCCAATCCTCTCGCCTCCTCAAGCGTGCGGAATTTGAAGTGTGCGCCATGCAGAAGCCGCATGGTGTCGGCCATGTAGCGCGCAATGCCGGCCGATGCTTTGGCCAGCCGACAGGCCTTGTCTGCCAGCATCGCCAATCCGAGACCATCCGCCTCTCCCTCATCCACTCGCGCAGACAGAACCTCGGTTTCGCTCATCATACGGTCAATCGCCGTCACGATGTCGGACATTGGACGGGGTCCCCGGAGCTTGGATTATACGTGCTATTGCACAACGGGCGGTGCAGGAGTATCGACATCCGCCCCGGCGGCATCATCGAGAAACGACGGTGCATTCGCGGCATCTTCTCGTCCCAGTGCATCGTGCGCTTGCGGCAATGCCGTCTTCTCCGCCAAGAGAACAATTTCTACGCGCCTGTTTTTGGCCCGACTTTCCGGAGTCAGGTTGTCGGTTCTCGGCACGGAGTCCGCACGGCCAACCGCGCTCAGCCGATTCGCCGGAACCCCGTTCAACTCCGCCATGACGCGAACCACCATTACCGCGCGTACGGCCGACAATTCCCAGTTGGATGGATACTGAGCGGTTCGGATGGGCACATTGTCAGTATGGCCCTCGATGCGCACCTGTCGGTCCAATTCGATCAAGACGTCCGACAGGGCCTTAAGGAATGGGAGCGCCTCGTGGCGCAACGATGCTTCTCCGCTGTTAAACATCACATGATCGGGAACGGTAATGATCAGATCTCCCGACGCGTGTTCGATCATTTCGATCAATTCGAGCCCCGTTGTCTCTTTGAGCGACTTCATGATGGCGCGAAGGCGCCGGATCACCGGCTCTTTCGCGTCAACCGGTGCGTGCATGGTCGTCGGCTTGGCTGTGCCGATGGTAAAGGCCAACTTGCTGGTGGGAGCGCTGACAACGGGATTCAAGGCGGCCTTGATGGATTCGCTCACCGTTCGATATTTCCCTTCGTTGACGGACGACACCGAATACATCACGACGAAAAATGCGAACAGCAGAGTAATGAAGTCCGCATACGAGACCAGCCACCGCTCATGATTCTCATGTTCTTCGTGCTTATGCTTTGCCATACATCAACTGCCGCCATTCTGGCTTGGATCACTCACACGAACCAGCATGGACGCCGCGATCGCCGAGAGCGGCAACACTTTGTCCACTGCGCCAAGTTTGATGGCTTCCTTGGGCATGCCAAAGACCACACAGCTTGCCTCATCTTGCGCAATGGTATGGGCTCCGACCTGCTTCATCGCCAACATCCCTTTCGCGCCATCGCCTCCCATACCGGTCAGGATGACACCGACCGCGTTTCGTCCGGCCACTCGTGCGACGGAGTCGAACATCACGTCGACCGATGGGCGATGCCGATTGACGGGAGGATCCTGATTGATCTTCACCGAATAGCGCGCTCCGCTCCGTACCAGGGTCATGTGATAGCTCCCCGGCGCAACCAGTGCATGACCAGGGAGCACACTGTCCCCATCCTGTGCTTCTTTGACGGAAATGCGCGACAGGCTGTTCAACCGGTCCGCCCAGGTCTTGGTGAACCGTTCAGGCATGTGTTGGGTGATCAAGATCGGAGGGGTGTTTGCGGGCAGCACTTCGAGCACCTCTTTGACTGCTTCGGTCCCGCCCGTCGAGGAACCGATGGCGATGATCGTGTCCGTCGTCTTGATCATGGCGGACTCCAGCAGTTTTCGAGGCATTGGCTCATTGGATGCCGCAGCTTGACGAGGCCGGACTGTCGCGCGCGCGGCGGCTTTGATCTTCGCAATGAGATCCTGCGCGACGTCTTCCATGCCTTCGCGCAGATCGATTTTCGGCTTGGTGATGAAGTCCACCGCTCCGAGCTCCAAGGCCCGCAACGTTGTTTCACAGCCGGCCTCCGTCAAAGAACTCACCATGACGACCGGCATCGGATGACCTCGCATCAACTTTTCAAGAAAGGTCAGTCCGTCCATTTTCGGCATCTCCACGTCGAGGGTCAGCACGTCCGGATCCAAGGCTTTGATCTTTTCACGCGCGATGTAGGGATCGGGAGCGGCGCCGACCACCTCAATGTCGGCGTCACGTGAAAGAAGAGAGGCCAACAGTTGGCGCATAAGGGCTGAATCGTCCACAGTCAAGACGCGAATGTTTCCCATAGGGCCTTTCGGAGTCGATCCCTTCTGGACCGCGCTTAGAACAACGTAACGTCCTCGACAGGCTGCTGTTTCACCGCTTGGATCTTGACTGCATACTCCGATTCGCGGTCATGAATCGTACGATTCTTCACCCGTTCGAGTTTTTTCATCAGCACACGACCAGAATCGGTAAAATAGTAGACTTTCCGCGGAAACACATCGCCCAGGTCTGTTTTCATCGGCGCCAGACCTTCTGTCTTCAGAAAGTCCAGGACCCATGCAGTGTTACGCGCTCCCACATCGATATTGCCTTCATAGATTTTCCCTGCCCCGAACAATTTGACCTCGAGTCGTCCTTTCAGACCGCCACGCTTCAGGATCTCATTGATGAGCGATTCCATTGCGAACGATCCATATCGGGTGGACTCTCCCCAAGAATCATGAGTTCCGTCCTTCGGCGCCGGCAGCATGAAATGGTTCATCCCTCCCACGCCGGCAATCGGATCCCGAATACAGGCAGAAATACAGGATCCCAACACCGTATACACAATCATGGGCTCTCGGCTGACGAAGAATTCTCCCGGCAAAATCGATGCGATTTCGTAGGGAAAGCGGTTATCGCGCATACGACGAATATGCGCAAATTGCGCCGTATCGACATCCGACATGGCCTCATCGCTCCTTCTGATAGATGGTGGGGGCCAATGCTTTGAATGGGTGTTTCACCCATTGCAGACTCTCCGAATGCCCGATGAATAGGTATCCTCCTGGTTTCAGGTAGCGATGAAACTTGTTGACGAGACGTTCCTGAGTCGGACGATCGAAATAGATCATGACATTCCGACAAAAAATGAGATCGAGCGGACTCTTGATCGGATAGTGGTCATCCATGAGATTTAAGCGGCGAAAGCGGATAATCTGCCCTAAATGCGGCTTGATCTTGATATTTCCGACGCTGGAGCCACGCCCTCGAAGAAAATGACGCTTGACGACCTCGGGCGGGACATCACGGACGCGCTCTTCGTCGTACACGCCTGAAGCCGCTCTGGCGAGGACGCGCGTCGACAGATCGGACGCCAGAATCTTGAAATCCCATTCCGATGGATTCTGAACGCTGTCATACAGCGTCATGGCAATCGTATAGGGCTCCTCCCCTGACGAACAGGCGGACGACCAGATTCGAATCTGTTTGGCCTTGGCCAGTTCCGGAAGAATGCGGTCCCGTAGAAACTCGAAATGCTTGGGTTCTCGAAAGAAGTCGGTCTTATTCGTGGAGATCAGATCCAGCATCCTTGTAAACTCGTCGCTTGCCGGATCCTCCATCAGGCGATTGTAGTACTCCGAGAATGTGGCAAACCCGAGGTCCCTCAAACGCTTCGACAAGCGAGAGGCCAGGAGCGAGCGCTTTTGTTCGCCAAGAGAGATGCCGCTTTCATCGTAGATCAGTCGGCGAAAGCGTTCGAACTCTTCCGTGGAGATGGCATAATCCATGAGTGGTCGGCTCCGGTACAGCGCACACGCATGTCGGCGTGGGCGAGGTGGACTGAATCTCTATCGGTTCAGTTGCCGGGATTCTTGACCGTAGGCAAGACTCGATGAGTGGAGGAAATTTTCGGGGAAGCCGGCTGCACGCGACGGGAGCAACCCTTCATCAGGAAGCGTGACGGGGGCCGACCGTTTGGTCAACCCCCGATGGGTCCTTCTAGAATTCCTCGAATCCGTCGTCATTGCCAGATCGGTGTGGAACCGTTCCGGCTCCCACGGCGACGGGCGCCTTTCGATCAACCGATCTGAGTACGGCCTTCTTGATCGAAGACTTGCCCGGAGTCGCGTGGCTCAAGGGCTTGACCTCGCTCTTCGGCTTGTCCTGGGAGGATTCTGCATGGCTCGCGTTCACTCTGAATGCCGCCATCTGTTGCATGAGTTCTTTGGCCTGCTCTTTCATGGACTGGCTGGCGCTGGTGGTCTCTTCGACCAACGCGGCATTCTGTTGTGTCGTCTCGTCCATCTGCATGACGGCCTTGTTCACCTGATCAATGCCGCTGGCCTGTTCCTGCGACGCGGCCGTGATTTCCGCAATAATGTCGCTCACCCGCTTCACCGAATGCACGATCTCCTCCAAGGTCTTGCCGGCTTGATTGACCAATTCGCTGCCGTCGGAGACCCGCTGGATGGACTCGTTGATCAGCCCCTTGATTTCTTTCGCCGCCGTCGCCGACCGCTGAGCCAGGTTCCGCACCTCGGCCGCCACCACCGCAAAGCCCCGGCCGTGTTCGCCCGCTCGGGCGGCTTCCACCGCCGCATTCAGCGCCAGCAAATTCGTCTGGAAGGCGATCTCGTCGATCACCGTAATGATGTCGGCAATCTTCTTGCTGCTCTGCGTGATGGCCCCCATGGCTTCGACCGCCCGCACGGTGACGGTGCCGCCTTTATCGGCGGTCTCCCGCGCCGCGGCTGCCAACTGATTCGCCTGCTTGGCATTGTCGGCATTCTGCTTCACGGTCGAGGTCATCTCTTCCATCGAGGCGCTGGTCTCTTCCAAGGAGGACGCCTGCTCGCTTGTCCGCTGGGAGAGATCTTCGTTGCCCTTGGTAATCTGTTCGGCGCCGGCCGAGACGCTTTCCACGGCATCCCGTACAGCCGTGACGGTCCCGGTCAACTTCTGCACCGCCAGGTTGATGCTGGTCTTGATTTCCGACAGCCCGCCCTCGCAGGGAATCGTCATGTGTTCGGTCAGATCCCCTTGCGCCAAGGAGCCCAACACCCGTTTGGCCTCCACCATGAACTCTTCCATCTTGGCGGCCTGCGCCCGTTCCGCCGTCACCTTCGTTTCCAGTTGCGTCCCCATTTCATTGAACGCCTGGCCCAACTGCCCCACCTCGTCCCGCGTCGTCACGGCACACCGCGCCGCTAAATTGCCCCGGGCCAAATCATTCGCGACAGTTGCGATGCTGATCAGACCGTTCGTGATGTATCGTGCCACCAACCACCCGAACAGGAGACTGAGAGCAAGACCGACGGCGCTGGCGCCGACCATTGCGTTTCGAGTCGTCACAAAGGTCTGGACGGAATCCTCATACTTCTGTTCGGCAATCCTGGTCTTGACGGCCACTACCCGGTTGATCGCGTCCACAGCCGATTGATACTTGTCCGCGCCTTCCCCCTTCATGACTTCGATGGCGGCGTCCTGTTTGCCGCTCATCGCCAACGTCAAGACTTTTCCTTCTCGCACCGCCCGGTAGTCAGCCAAGGCGGATCGAAACCCGGCATAGGCTTGCTTCACGTCAGGCGATTCAATGAGGGCTTCGAACTGTTTGCTGGTCTCATCAATCCGTGTCTTCAGCTCGACGATTTTGGCGATGGCCGCGGTGCGATCGACCGCGTTCTTTGACAGGACAGCCTGTAACGCCCATCCCCGCTGTTGATGCACCATCCCGCGCACTTCGGTAATGATCATCAACGGTTTCAATTGCACGTTCTGAATGTTGTCGGTGTTCTCCCGCAATACGCTCGTATTGAAGAGACAGAGCGTGGTGAGTCCGACCATGACAAGGCCGGCGATTCCAAATCCCGCCATCAGTTTTGTCTTGGTCCTACAATGACTGAATGATTCCATCATGCCGGCACTCTCCGTTCACTGGACACAACCACACACCGTGACCATTCTCACGCCGCAGCGGTAAGGGATTCCTTAATAGCGGAATCCACGAGGAGCCGGTCGATATCGACCAGCGACACGAGTTTGTCCCCGGACTTGGCGATCCCGCTGAGAAACGTGACATCGACTTTGTTCCCGAACTCGGGAGGCGATTGAATGTCCTTGCGATCGAAATTGAGGACGTCGGACACGGCATCCACCACTAATCCCATCACCTTGTCTTGGACGACCACCACAACGATGACCGTAAACATGGTGTATTCGATTGTCGGCATTCCGAACTTCGTGCGGAGCTCGACGATGGGCACGATGGTGCCACGGAGGTTCAAGACTCCCTTGATATGAGACGGCGTATTCGGAATCCGAGTCACGGCCGTGTAGCCCTTGATTTCCTGTACTCGAAGAATGTCGACTCCGTAGAGTTCCTCTCCCAGACTGAACGTCAGAAATTGACTGCCGTCGTTGGCGCCCGTTTGCTGTTTCCCCACTTGAATCACAGTGTCCGCTACAGCGGCCATGATGTTCCCTCCCTGCCTGAAATGATCTCGGTTAAACCCACACGGGAATCGTATGACGAAATGTCCTCGACAATCCTCGACGCTCGCCTGTTCCGTTGAAAGCCGTATCGGCCACTTGCTTCCGTGACTTGAGAGCTGAGGATGATGCGCCGCCTACGCAACCGCCGGCAGGTTTCTGGCTATCTCCAGGAGCCCTCGCACGTCCAAGATAAATCCCACTGTGCCGTCTCCAAGAATCGTGGCTCCTGCGATGCCTTCGACTTTTCTGAAATTCTGTTCCATGCTCTTGATGACGACCTGCTGCTGACCTAAAATCTCATCCACCATCACTGCAACGCGCTCCCCCTCTGTTTCGAGAATCAGCAGAATGGCCTCGTGTGGGTCCGTGTATTCCGGCACGTTGCCAAAGACGTCATACAGCCTTGTCATTGGGATGTAGGTGCCGCGGACGTTGACGAGTTCGCCCTTACCGACCACCGTCTTGATGGATTCAGGCTTCGGCTGAATCGATTCCAGAATGGACAACAACGGGACGATGTACGTCTCTTTACCCACTCGCACGGTCATGCCGTCGATAATGGCCAAGGTGAGCGGCAGCTTGAGCGTAAAGGTCGTCCCTTTTCCCGTGGCCGTCTTGATGCTGACCGTGCCGCCGAGACCCTCGATGTTGCGCTTGACGACGTCCATCCCGACTCCGCGACCTGACACGTCTGTGACTTTATCCGCCGTTGAGAATCCCGGTTTGAAGATCAGCGGCCAGATTTGATCGTCGGCCAATTTTTCGTTTTCACCGATCAATCCCTGCTTGACGGCTTTCGCCAAAATCTTGTCCCGGTTGAGCCCGCGCCCATCGTCTTCCACCGTGATACAGATGCTGCCTCCTTCATGGAACGCGTTGAGTCTGATCGTGCCGGTTTCCGGTTTATTGTCGTCGAGTCTCTGCTCGGAAGGCTCCAGGCCATGATCAGCGGAATTCCTGACGAGATGTGTCAAAGGATCTCCGATGGATTCGATGACGGTCTTGTCCAGTTCCGTCTCTTCCCCCGAGAGCACGAGCTGAATCTTTTTCCCTGATTTTGTCGCGAGATCGCGCACAAGCCGAGGGAAACGACTGAATGCAGTGCCGATGGGCAGCATACGAATCCCCATGACACGTTCCTGAATCTCGCGTGTATTTCGTTCCAGCTGCGCCATGCGCTCAAGCAAAACCGGCAATTGACGCATCTCGAACCTGGATCCTAGATCGCTCAACATCGATTGCGTGATGACGAGTTCGCCCACGAGATTGATGAGCTTGTCGATCTTGGCCGTGTCGACGCGAATCGACGTGGTATCGGTCTTCTTCGCCTGAGCGGAAGATTCTTGCTGTCGTTGTTTCTGCAGAGCTTGTTCAACCTGCTGCGGAGTGACGACGTGTTGCTCAACCAATATTTCCCCAACGCGCTTCTGCTGCGATAACGCTTTGTCCAGCATTTCACGGGAGACCGCTCCACTTTCGATAAGGAGTTCGCCCAACGGCTTGGGTTCAGCAAGGCCAGGATGTGAGAGCGGTATGTCGGCCGGGGAAGGCTGAGGAGTCGACGGGCCCTCGGGCTTGACGCCGATGTCTTCAATCAAAAGCACGCTATCTTCGCGAACGAATTCGAATACTCCTTCCACGACTTTCCGGTCCTTGACGCTCTCCAGCTTCATGGTCCAGGAAAGGTAACATCGCTCAGGATCAACTGCGGGCAGGTCGGGAAGCTTGGACGTATCCACCGTCACCGCCGACAGCGTTCCCAGGTCGGACAGCTCCTTGAACATTTGCAACGGATCCAGCCCACGCTGAAATAGCCATTCCGGAGGCGTCCATCTGATGGAATACACACGATTGTTGGTGGCGGCCTGGGTCGCAGCCATTGTCGGCTTGATCGCCATGGGGGGTTGCGCGACGTTGGAACCGCCCGGCGTACAGGATGCCGCCAGTTCTCCCGTCAGCCGTTGGACCGTGCCGTCATCCACCGATGACCCTGTCTTGGCCGCATCAATCAAGGTCTTCAAGCAATCGGTCGATTTCAGCAGGAGATCGGCGATCTGTGGCGCGACAACCTTTTGCCCGTTCCGGAGCAAATCAAGCAGCGTTTCCATCTTGTGCGTAAATTGCGCGACGGCATTAAAGCCAAACATCCCGCTCGTGCCCTTAATGGAATGCGCCGACCGGAAGATTTTATTGAGCAGGTCGAGGTCTTCGGGATGCTGTTCGAGCGCCAAAAGACCTTCTTCGACAATAGAAGGTGTTCCGCCGCCTCCTCAAAAAAGGCGTCTTGAAACTGTGCAAAATCGTTGCTCATGGTCGGCTCCTCGCTCTACATCCTTGCGGACAGCAGGCCGCGTGCGTCCCACCAGCGCATCATGCCGGCAAGACTTTCGCGATCGTCTTCAAGAGCACCTCGGGATCAAAGGGCTTGACGATCCATCCTGTCGCCCCCGCCTCTTTCCCAGACCGTTTCTTATCCTCGGCAGACTCCGTCGTCAGCATCAGGATCGGCGTGAATCGGAAGACGGGTATCTTTCTCAGTTCTTTGATGAGAGTGATGCCGTCCATTTCCGGCATGTTGAGATCTGTGACGACGATATCCATTTTTCGCCCGTCAGAGACCTTCTTGACGGCATCTTTTCCATGCTCGGCCTCTACGACTTGGAAGCCTGCATTCGTAAGAGTAAAAGACACCATCTGCCGCATCGTAGGAGAATCGTCGACAACGAGCGCTGTCTTAGCCATGTGCTACTCCGATGAAAATGAACATAGAAGTCCCCTCTTAGAACAACGTGACGGAATCGTCGTCCGTTGCCGGCCGCGTTGAAGCCGGAATAGACGGTCTCGGCGCCGCAGGTGCACAACCATGGATTCGCCGTTCCGAATCCATGGTGTAACTGTGCTCAAGATCCTTCAGAAGCGATAAGCTGTCCTGCACTTCATGGTCCGGCTTGCCATCGGCAAGATTTTGGAGGTGGTCACGAACCCGCATGAGTGCGTGTTCGACATGCTCCAGCTTCTGCCTCGTAATATCCTGAAATTGGAGCGACATGACGATTTGGCCAACCTCACGAGATAACGTAGGCGCTTCCACGTCGGGAGGATCCCCGGCGATCGTGAGCCGATCCTGCCGCTGTGCCACGCCTTGCAGTTTCGTCATAATCTGGAGTGCGGCCTCTTCAGTCTGTTGGGTCACTGCCGCCATCTGCCGAATCAAAACTGGAATCAACGGTAATGCACACGCCGCGAACGCTTTCCATTCTCGACAAGATTCTGACATCGTCTATTCGCTCAGAGGTTCGGCAAAACCAAGCTGCGTCAGCTTGTTCTCCAGCTCTTTCGAAATATTCATGGCCAGCAACCGTCCGGACTTGCGAGCAGCCCACATGAGCTGGATAGCCGCCGTATCGATACGCTGGGTCTTTGCCAAATCCAAACAGACCAGGCCGTCGTTCTCTAACAGTCGAACCAGCGACTCTTTCAATGTGGCCGCTTCGAAGATTGTGAGATCGCCGACTGGCGCATAGTGCTTTGAATTCGCATCCATGGTCTCTGCTCCGTGCGCCGAATGCAGGTCTTATGCGCAATACGGCGTGTGCGATACCGCTATCGGTTGTGTTGGTAGAGTTCTTAAATCCGGTTAACGCGTCCCTATTTCTTGTCGCCTTTCGTCCGCTGCGAGTGAGGGAGAAAACTTTCAAGCTTTTCCTGCAGCAGGCGCGGGTTTTCTCCCTGTGCCAGACCGACCAAACCCATGATCATCATGGAACGGACGCTGGATTCTTCCTTGAGTTTAAACTTGATCTTGTTCGCCAACGGAAGAAAGAACAGGTTTGCCGCACCAACTCCATACACGGTCGCCACGAATGCGACGGCGATACCTCCTCCCAACTTTGAAGGATCGGCGAGGTTTTCCATGACGTGGATGAGGCCGAGCACGGCGCCCAGAATCCCGACCGTAGGGGCATACCCTCCGGCGGCTTCCCAGACCTTTGCTCCGGCCATGCCTTCTTCTTCATGATGCTCGACCTCGATTTCCAAGATTTCATGGACGGCCTTTGGATCTGTCCCATCGACGATCAGCTGGACACCCTTGGCCATGAACGGATCTTTGATCTCTTTGAGTTTGCCTTCGAGAGCCAGCAACCCTTGTTTTCTTGACACATTCGCCAAGTCCAGAATCAGCTTGATTGTGCCCTTAGCATCAATATGGGGATTGCCGATCGCGAGCGACAGCTTGGTCATCGCACGGATGACGACCGGAAGCGGATTTTGAACGCAGCACGCTCCAAGGGTTCCGCCCATGACAATGATGAAGGCGGTGAGCTGCATGATCGACCCGAGATGTCCCCCCTCAAGGTGCTGCCCCCCGACAATGGATCCAATCGCAATGACAATCCCCAAAATAGTAGCGATGTCCACTTCGGCTGCTTCCTTTCAGGTCAACCTGGGTCGTGAATTACTTGAATCCGAATTCGGAGAGGATTTCGTCGGCTAAGTCCTGCTTCATGGCCATAGACTTGGACGCTTCCAGTTGTTTGAGCATTTCGTCCGCCTTTCCAGTAGACGGCGAGTCTGACCCATGCTGCTCAAGTCCGAAGACAACGACCAACTCCATCAGTTTGTGTTGGACATCGTCCAGAATCGTAACAAGCTTCTTGACGCGCTGCGCCACAAGATCCTGAAACGATAGCGCGGTCATGATTTCCACCAATCGCCTGTCATTTTCAGTCAGCATTTCCGACGATCGCGTGAGCCGGCCCGCCAGCGACGGACAGTCCATCGCCTCTAGTACTTCTTTGGCCTTCAGCAGATCCTTGAGCAAGGCGCTCTGACTGTCCTGAATGAGTTCGGTCAAACGCATGACCTCATGCGTTCCTTCTTCCGTCATCTTATTCAGGTCGTTCAGATGCGCGGCGGCTTGCGGCAGTTGCGCGCTGCTGCTGGCCATCGGGCCGCCGACTTCGGACAGCTTTCGCATAGCGGTGTCGATAAACCGCGCCAGCTCACCAAGCTCCGAATACAATTTCAATTTGCTCTGTTCCACGATGCCTCCCACGCGTTAGGGCACGGATGGCCGGTTGCGCGCTACTTGAAAATCTTCGCCATCTTCTCCTGCATCGTTTCCGCCGTAAACGGCTTCACGATGTAGTTGCTGACGCCGGCCTGAATCGCCTCAACGAGGTTTTCCTTTTGCGCTTCAGCCGTGACCATTAAGACGGGAATATGTTTCAACTTATCGTCCGCACGAATCGCTCTCAGCATATCGATGCCGGTCATGACCGGCATGTTCCAATCCGAGACGACAAAGCCATAGGCGTCCGCTTGAAGCTTCTGCAACCCCTCTTGACCGTTTTCAGCCTCCTCGACATTGCCAAACCCCAGCTGTTTGAGAATATTTCTGACGATTCTGCGCATCGTTGACATGTCGTCCACGACAAGGATTTTCATGTTTGGATCTGCTGCCATGGAACCTCCTCATTCACGGTGATAGCTAAGAGATGGCCTGTGTTCCCAAACACCTCGTGGGTCAGACCGGGCGCCGGTGGGATTCGGAGCAGCCTTCGACCGGTCATCGCCGGTCTCAGCCTCGACACGTAGGGCACCTTGCCCCTGGGCATGACGGAATAGTGCCACCGCATCCCGATTCACCTGGGCCAACCGGAAGGCTTTGGCTTACCCCTGTTGCGAACGACTGTGCATCCATGAATGGATGTCCCCACGGAGGAAGCGCCAATGCTTCCCGATTTTCGATGCCGGCAATTCGCCGACCCGGGCGAGTTTGTACACAGTGGATTTTGGCACCCGGAGAAACCGGGCCACCTCCATCACCGTCAGAATCTCGCCATCCGTAGCTGACACGCCATCAGATTGATGCATGGTTGATGTCGACACCGTATTGTTCATAGCGAATGACGTATCGGCATCATGGATTGAAAACTTGAGAGGACGATGACGGTGGTTACCGTTCCTGAATCTCCACTGACACGAATTGATACTCGAACCGCCAGGTTTTTGACGGACGGCGAAAGAAGCGGCTATCGGTGCCCACACTCCGATGGTCATGGCAGGCAATCGTCTTCGATGCTTCTGGAGAAGGTGAAGGCGCTGTGGGGTGGGTTACGCAGTGGTTACAACCTGGAGCCGTATACAGGCTGCCGGAAACGATGCATTGCCGGGAGCGTGAATTGAGCCAGGTAGCGGAATACCTATGGGTTGCTGCGTTGCTTGCGTAACCGCTCGGCTTGGGTCAGCAGAATATGCCGGATCAGCGCTTCCTGCTCGTCTGCGCTGATCAAGGTGAACTGGGTCGCGATCTCGTGCCCCTGTTCGCCGTGACGAGCGGAATCGACCCTGATGATCCTGGCAGTCGTTTGAATGGGTGTGAACGGCGGAAGAATTAGCTTCAAGGCAAGATCCTGTCCTACGGCAAATTCCCTGCTCGAATAAAACGACACCCCACCCCCGCTCAGGCTCACGTCCGTCACCTGCGCCATGGAGATTCCTTCCGGATGCATTGTCGCGAGGGTTTTCAACGTCAGATCGAGGAGCCAGTCGATCTTTTTCAACCATGGAACCAGGAGCGAGTCTTGAAGCGCTTCCCCTGATCGTGCCAGCAAATCAGCGGTCGGCTTGGCTATTGCCGAAGTGATGGACTCGGGAGTCACTTTGATTTGGTTCGAAACGGCTGCCCCGGGAGATTCCGATAGGAGTCGGTATTCCAGAAGTACCTGATCGTCAATTCGAAGCCATTCGCGGCGGTCGTCGGAAAGGACCATGGAATCAGAAGCAGACTTTACGATGGTTGGCATGAGAGAGTCTTCTTCCCTAAGATTGACTCGCGGGGTCAGAGACGCTGGCTCAACATGGTATTGTGCGTTTCAGGAACCAATGCACCCCGCAACTGTCCCATGGTTTTCCGCGTCGTCGCGACTTCTGCAAGCGACTGCCTCAGCGCAGCCTGAGCGGTTTGTACCATCGCTGCAATGGTGCGATCGATCTCCACGACCCGTTTCGCCAGATCCGCATTATCCAATGCCGCATGGAGCCGCGCTTCCCTCAAATCATAATACGCTCGAACACGGTCCCACATGCCCTGCTCCGCCGCGGTCATGGCCGCTTGAGCTTCACACTCCCAGTCAACTAACTCTGGATAATCGGAATTCATTTTCCTGCGGCGACCAACTCAGTTTGCTGTTGAGCCAATATCCGCCAGCCCTCCCGAAGCGTGGTCAGGCACCGAAGCGGGCCATCTAAATGTTTCGGATCGTTGCGAAGATTCGCCTGCACAAGCTCGGTCATCATGTAGTCATACAAACGATTGAGCGACCTCGCGATCTCGCCGCCACGCTCGAAGTCGAGGACGCTGTTCAATTCTCCAACGATGGAAATGGCACGGCCGAGGAACCGCCCCTTGTCGTTGACATTGTTGGTTTGCATGCCTTGCCGGGCAAGCTCGATCGACTGAATCGCTCCGTCGTACAAGAGTACGATCAATTGAACTCCGGAAGATGTCATGACTTGAGTCTGTTCATATTGTCTCGTGTACGGCGAACTCATAGCGGCACATCTCCCGGTTAGGTCGAGGACGTTGAAGAGAGACCTTGAAGCGAATTTGTCTGGCTTTGAATTTGACGCAGCAACGCGTCAAGAGATGCGAACTGAGCTTTGAGGCGCTCCTCATACGCGCTCAGCCTGTCCTCCTGTCTTGCAATATCGTCGCTGACTCTGGAGATTTCACTGGTAAGGCCGGTTTTGCGCACGCTCAATGATCCGCTGGCAGAGTCATCCAGGGTATCGACCGCGCTGACGAGGGCTTGAGCAAGCCCCTTGAGCGTGCCCTGATTGCTGAACAACGCCTTGACAGCGGTGTAATTGGTACTGATAGCGGTTCCCAACTGACCATCGTCCACCGTAATGGTGCCATCCCGTTCCGTCTTGAATCCGACTTGTCCGACGCTGCCATAGATTGTCGCACCCTCTACGCCCGCACCGAGAGCGGTCCTCAGTTTTGACAACACCGTGCGCGCGGTCGGTTCATTGAAGAAGATGCCGCCCTTCTTGGTCGTCACATCGTACGTGCTTCGTTCGTTGATAAATTTGACGATCTCATTATAGGCCGTCGCGAGAGCCTTGATGTTATTCTTGACCGCCGTGGAGTCCTGGGTGACGCTGATCTGCACAGGGTCGGCCCCGGTGGTCTTGGTCAGTGCCAACGTCACTCCGTTGATAGCATCAGAAATGCTGTTCGAGGTGCGTTCGATCGTGATCGGATTGAGGGCCGGATCACCGATGACGACCTTGGCATTCTGAGCTGCCTGGAGAACATCAGTTCCACCGGTACCGGTGGTATTGCCGAAATCCAAGTCGGTTCCGTCGGCTACAATCGTGATCGCGCCCGCGCTGCCTGAAGTTGTGGCGTTCAGGACAAGCCGATAGGCCGGCGCGGCTTCGGTTCCGGTATTGACCAGAGAAGCCGTCACCCCGGCTCCCAAATCGTTGATCTTGCTGCGGAGGTCACTCATGGTCTCGGTCGCCTCCAGGGTGACCGTTTGGTTCGAACCGGTTCCGACTTTAAACGTGAATGTGGCGGTGCTCCCGCTGACAATGTCGGTCGTCTCACTGGCCACGGCTTTCGTCGCCTTGTTGGTGATCTGATTGGATTGGGCGAGTTGGAGAACTTTTACGCTGTACGTCCCCGCGATGGCGGTAGACGAAGCCGTCACCGAGAGGACCGTGGGATCGCCGACCGAAGCAGTTGTCCGATCGTATGAGGTCGGAAGACGAAGTGCGTCGGCCGCGCTTTGCAATGCGATCAGTTTGCCGCCGAGCGTGGTGAGATCGGTCAGTTTGTTGTTGAGGTTGGTTTTCTTCTCATTCAGTCGATCAACCGGCAGGCGT
The DNA here is from genome assembly GCF_011405515.1 of Nitrospira sp. KM1. Classification (NCBI taxonomy): domain Bacteria; kingdom Pseudomonadati; phylum Nitrospirota; class Nitrospiria; order Nitrospirales; family Nitrospiraceae; genus Nitrospira; species Nitrospira sp. KM1. The sequence goes on from NZ_AP022671.1 coordinate 2,018,846, forward strand.
GAAGCCTGCACCAGTTGATCGACGACTTGACCAAAATCGATACCGTTCCCAAGCCCCCCGAAGCTGATACCCGCCATGCTACATCCTTGTAGACTACACTAGGCCTGCTCGCGAAGGAGCAAGCCTTTTAAGTCCGGCAGACTCTTTGCCAAGTTCAACAATTCCTCGGCGGGAATCTGTCGGATGACCTCGTGTGAATCACCGTTCACGATCTTGACGACCACGCGCTGCAGATCGGGATCGATCTCGATCTCCAGGTGCGAGTCGGTGTTCTGCAATATCCGCCGAATTTTGCCGACCGCCTCCTGGAGCGAGACGCGTACGGCTTGATCGGCGCCGGTCTTTTCGGAGTCTGAACGCTCCTCTGTCGCATGCAGACGGGTTTCCTCCGTCGCATCACTCCGATGGCTGGCTTTGGCTGGGAGATCCGCCTTTGGTGTAACACTGTGAATCATGGCAGCCTCCTGTCAGAGCCCTGGCCGGCCCTCTCCCCGTCGGGAAGAGGGCCGGTCAATGGTATCCGACGATTACCCTCGAAGCAGTGCCAGCGCCTGTTGCGGCAATGTATTTGCCTGCGCCAGGGTGGCAATACCTGCTTGCACCAGAACCTGGTTCTTGGTGAACTGGGACGTTTCATACGCGATGTCGGCATCGCGGATCCGGGATTCTGCAGCCGTGAGGTTCTCACTGGAAATCTGCAGATTCGCAATCGTGGCCTCAAACCGGTTCTGCAGCGAGCCGTACTCGGCTCGTGCCGTAGCCACCGCGCTGATCGCACTGTCGATATTGCTCAGCACGCTTTGCGCGTTCGCCGATGTCGACACGTTGACCGACGACAAACCCAACGATGACAACGTCAGGTCATTGAGATCCAGCGACAGGGTATTGCCTGTGCCGCTCTTGAATCCCACTTGAACGCTGAAGCTGATGGTGCTTCCGCTGGTCAGGGCCTGTCCGTTGTATTCCGTGACCGTTGCGATACGGTCGATTTCGGAGCGCAACGCGACGAACTCCTGATCGATGTAAGACCGTTCGGTCGCACCGACCGTTCCGCTGGCCGATTGAGAGGCCAATTCGCGGAGGCGGGCCAGCAAGGATCCGATCGTCGACGCCGCGCCGTCAGCAACCTGGGTCAAGCTGATGCCGTCGGACGAGTTTCTGACAGCCTGATTGATGCTGCGGATGTGTGCGCGCAACGTCTCGGACAGTCCGAGACCGGCAGCGTCATCGGCCGCGCGAGTGATCCGGAGACCAGACGACAAGCGCTCGACCGAGCGGCTCAACCCCAGGGTGTTCACCGAGAGATTTCGCTGAGCCGCAATAGATGCGGGGTTGTTGTTCACGATTAAAGCCATGGACCATTCCTCCTTGGAAGACCGAACAGGATTGTGAAGTTCGCCTCTCGCATCCGTGCAGAGACGTATACACCGCTCACCCCCATGAGACGGTTGCCTTCCTTATCGGCTGATCCGGGACCTACTTGAGCTGAGCGAGGAATGAGGCACATGGGATGCATCTCTCCAGCAATCGACAACAATGAGCAGCCGCTAAGGTTCGAGACGTGGAAGAATTTCATATTCCAGGACGTCGGCCATGAGTACGGAATCGCCTGCCTCTCTAGCCTTCAAGAGTTCGCGAACGGATGTGGCGAGCGTTTGGCCAGCACCGTGAGTCTGACCAGTCCCGTCGGTCGTCTGCAAACACTCGAGATAATCGGCGAGTGTTCCCAACCACAAGTCCAAACTGTTCAGTGTGTGCCGCCCTGATCGCAATGAATCGACAAGGCTGATTCCCTCGGCACGAATCGAGGCTGAAAATCGACTGATGGACGGACGAGCGGATTGCACGATATCTCCGCGCGACTGCGAGACGGCCGTCAATCGAGAGTATTGGATGGCCTGTTCAGCCAAGAATCCGGGATCGAGATCTCGATCTGTGATGTTTCGCTGGTCCACAATGAGGGATGTCACGATGCGTGCCCGCGCATGTGCGCGCTCGCTGACGTCGGCCAGCACTTCTCCCAAAGTTGTTGTCCCCGTGACTTCCCATTGTTCCTGATCGAGCGTGACGTGCATGGTGTCTCTCCTTTGTGTTTCCAGTCTGGCCATGCCTCGCTGTTGAGCATGGCTCCGCTTGCCGGTCACATTCCCGATGCCATGGCGAGTGGCCGTGACAATGTCCCGTCAAGGTAATGAGACAATGCATCGCCGAGCTCCACCACCTGCACACGCCACTTCCTGCAGGCCTGCGCATGATACTGCGCAAGTCGATCGAGTCCTTGAAGGTCGTCGCTGTGAATGGATCTCACAAATGCCACGGTGACAGGCCCGGTGGCCGGTGATCTCATTCCCATTGCAATGGCTCTTTCGCGCTCCTCCGCCTGGGTATGTTGAAGCCTCTGCAGTTCGTTCACCGGCAGCGGCCGGCGGCTCGCGACTTGGGCGATCTTGCCGGCACGCCTGCACAATGCATCAAGACGAGGAATCAGCAACGCAATATGCTCCATCGCTAGTCGTGCGTCAGGCGGAGGCAACGGCTGAACCGGCAACCGGCTCGGAAGTCCCGTCCAAGACTTGTAGGCATACCTGCGCCAGAACTCCGCGTACCATTCGGCAAGTGGAGCTTCGACCCCTCCGCGAAGCCGGAACGTGCCGAGTTGATCCTCGTCCACATCCGATTCATACAACCGAAACCCCGGATCTGAGCTCGGCCGCCCCGCCTTTCCCAGTACATGCAGCATCAACTCCGCAATGCGTTCACTGGGAATACGGTCTTTGCACGAATGATGAGCACAAACTTGTTGAAAGCCGCATGGCGCGCAATCCAATTGAGGTTGCACGACCCAGTGCCCCCGTCCATAGGGACCCGTTTCTCGAAAATCCACATGGCCGACCGACACATCGATCACAGGGGTTTGCACGGCCACGGCCAAGTGCATAGGACCCGTGTCGTTGGTCAGAAGCACCCGGCTCTCAGCGAGTAATGCGGTCAGCTGCGAAACCGACGTGTGACCGACAGCATTCTTCACGGGGTTCTTGCCTCCGGATCCTCTGTAGACCTGCACCACCTGCGCAGCGGTTGCCTGTTCACCGGGGGCACCAACAAGCACAATTCCGCCTGACCATTTGTCGGAGAGTCTCGCGAGCGTAACTCCGAAGTGTTCGGGTCGCCAGGCTTTCATAACATCGCTGGCACCGGCCTGCACCGCGATCCACTGGTGCGAGTCATTGCCCGGCATAGCAAGAAAGTGCTTTGCCCAGGCACCTGCCTCGGCGGGAATGCACGCCCGAAGCGGAGCGAACTTCCCCGGCCCGCTTCCGCCCAACGCGTACACGTCGACTAAGTTGAACCGGTTCATGGATCGAAAATGATGCATGTCGCTAAAATAGTTCATCCATGGATTGTCGATGATCATGCGGCCGTCCCAGCCGCACCTTGCGCCACGAATGTCAGCCACGTCCATATAGCTCGACAAGAATGCACTGGCCGGATTGAACGTCAGATTGATAATCCGGTCGTAGCGACGTTCATGAAGCGGTGCGACCCACGCTCGCATTTCGCGATAAAGAGACCCTACATCATGTTTCGCAATCCGGCTGTTGTCGATGAATTCGTGAAAATCATAGGGTACGACCTCTTCTACTCCTGCGAGCAAAGACGTGACCTCAGAGAATCTTCGGTCGATGACCAGATCCACCTGAACTCCTGGCCACTCTTCCTGCAAACGGGCCAAGAGCGTGCCCATCTGCACGAGATCCCCCATGCGCGTAACATTCACGATCAGCACACGCCGGCTCATACTAAATCCCGCGTCTCCGCTCGATAGCTGTCCATCATCAGAATCAGCATTTCCTCCCGCCCAAGTGAGTGGCCGGCACCTCGCGAGCGGATCTCAGCCGCCACATCCTTCAACTCGACGCGGCGGCCCGCCGGAAACCGTCGCAACAGTGCGACGAGCTCCGGAGACGACGCCTCGTTCGCCATGCGATCAGCATCGCGATCTCCTCGAAGAATGGCTCCGATCCGGTCCGGTTGATGGAATCCGATCGTCGTCAGTAATTCCCTCATGCGATCCCGGTACGTATGCTCACGCAGAACACGCTGCCGGCCTGCAGACGCGATCGCGTGGCGGGCATCCGCATCGTTCAGCCAGTGGCGGATAAGCCGCGGAACGTCTGCCGCGTTCTTGAATCGCACTACTTCGCCTTCCGTGAAGACTTCCGGCAGGAGCCGGCGATCGTCCACTAGCTGGAACGCTCCGCAGGCCGCCAGTTCGAAGGTCCTCGGATTAACGAAATCAGCCTGCACGTCGAGTCCATCACCCGACCAGGAGTGCAGGTTGAGATTGATCGATGACGCGTTGAAGACCTTCACGCACGTGTCGGTGTCGATTCGTCGTCCTTCACGCTGCAACACGTGCCTCAGATTGCTGGCGCCGTCCCACTCGTTGCCCCATAATCGGAATGTCCACTCTGGCGACAGCCACCGTGGAAGGAGAGCTCTTCGATTGGCATAGCCGGCCCCCACGAAGGATACATCTGATTTGAATTCGCTCTGTTCGCCCTCCGTGAGCACTCGCGGACAATGGATCTCTGGATCCGCGGCCATGGGAAGGTAGCTGACATGCGGAGCGCCCGCACGTTTCAGCGCTTCGATACACTCCTCTCGTTGGAAAACAAACCAATACTCGTAGCCGGCCGCCAATTGCTGCCAGTACGTCAAATGCCGGTAGTTTTCGACAAACCACATGGCCGTGACAAATTTCTTTTTTCTCAAATGTTCGAGCACGGCCATGGTCAACGGTGCCTGGGCCAGCGCCAGCACCAAATCGGGCGGATCGTCCGCCAACCTGGTCATTGTTTCCAGGCTGAGCACGTCGGCAAATCGGCTCTGCAATGCAAGCCGGTTACGGCTGTCGCGGACCGTGCCGAATGCTTCGTAACTGGCGTAATGGATGTGATGGTCGATCCACGTCACGCGGTGTCCAAGACCTTCAAGCGCTCGGACAGCATACCCTGCGATTGGGAGTGAGCCTCCGTAGATCGGGCCGACGACCGCCACGTGTAATTGCCCGGACCCAGTCGTAATGGCATGGCGAAGAGCCGTTTCTAATTCTTGATGGTGAGCGGCGTGCAACCGAGCCGCCGATGCGAAGGTAAAGAACCGCAGCGGTACCTTGTGCCCAGAGAGCTGCGTCGCAAGGTCCCTTTGAGGGCCCCAGAGCCATTCCACTTCATCGAACCAGTTCCCCACGGATCTGACCGTGATTGCTTCTTTCATGAATGAGAGATCCGGCACAACGACGGCCACTCGGAGATCCCGGCCCTTCGCAGCGACTAAGGCTTCCACGTGATACAGCAGTCCGACTCCAAGCACCACACCGAGCTCCCCATCTTTCCAATCCTTGACCTGAGCGGCAGCCCAGGAATGAGCTTCCTTTCGAGGGTCGTACGAACTATGGATCCATTGTCCGTTGTGCATGGCTGAAGGACTGCCTTCTCGAGACGTCTGTATGCTCATTCCGCAAGCGCCGCTCTCCATCACGGCTTGCGCGAGAGCCGGATTGTGCTTGCGAATCCGCTCGATGTTCTGTGCAAAGTGATTCACGTATCCCTCATCCGACATCAACAGGGTGAAGCAGTTGCCACGTCCGTTCCCGTTCTTGCGGCGGACCGGTCTCCTGCCCGATTTCCGTGTAGTAGGCTCCCCAGCGATCGCAATGGCTGCGCCAGGCAGACCAGCCTGGCCGCCCCTCGTATGACGAGGTTGTCAGATAGGCAAGCGTTTCCTCGACCGGCCATCTGGAGGGTGCCACGGGGGAGGGAGGAAACGCCGGATTCGATTCCGCACGGACCGCCTGCCAGATGACATGCCCGGGCCCATAAGGTCCTGTCTCATGCACGCTCGCCCGCGAGAAGTACCAGCCGATCACTTTCGTCCCAACGGCAGCAGCCAGGTGCAACGGCCCCGTATCGCTTCCGATCACCAAGTGGCATCTGCTCAGTGCGGAGGCAAGCTCCGGCAGTGATGTACGGCCTGTCAGATCCAGCGTTCGGTTCAGCGTGGAGGACGGCAACAACTCCCTCAGTTCCTGCGCGCGCTGTTGTTCCCCCTTGTTCCCGATCAGCACAACCCGCCCGTGAGGCACCACATGAAGAAACCCGGCGATCCAATCACGCCAAACCGACAAAGGGACCAGCCGTTCGGCATCGCCCGCTCCTACCAACAAACCAACCCACGTTCCTTCGTCATTCCCGACTTTTCGAAGATCGCTTGAAAGAGAGATGTCGGGAACAGGAATCCGGCATGCTCGGCCGGGGGGGTGCACGGAACAAAGACCGCAGAAGGCATCGGAGAGATGAACACGGTGGCTATGACCCGTGCGGGCCATTTGCCGGAGATAGGCTGCCCAAGGCGTCAGCCGGTCATCCAGCACATGGAAACGGGCGCCAACGATCTCGCGGGCGAGCAAACCGCCTGCAAGAAGAGCGCGAGGATGTTGATTCAATACGTAAGCCCGATCGTAGGTCTCACACGTCACTGTCCGCAGATGACGATCAGCTTCAGCCACATGTGCAGCTCCGAAATTGGTCTCCGCAGATTCCACCTGTTGTCGCCACGTCGCCCCATCCCAGCCCAACACGGTGCGTATTCCCGGGATCATGCGGGCGATTGCGACGAACGGGGCGGGACACAACAGATCAAGCACGAGATCGGCATGGCGATCTTTGATCGAGACAATCACCGGGATCGTCTGCAGGAGATCGCCCAACCGCGCCAATTGAATGACGAGTGCGCGTGTCATGATTTTGATGAATCAACGGCTTCGAGAGCCGCTTCCCCTTCTGCCAACGCGCGCGCGAGTTCTGCAAGCCCGTCGTAGGAGGGATCCAGCACACGAAGCGTGTCGTACTCGAGCCTGGCACGGTCGAGACGGTCTGCCCGAAGCAAGACACCGGCGAAGGCGAATCGCGTGGTCAGATCGCCGGGGTTTCGCATCACATACCGGTCGAAGTGGTCGGCAAGGTCTTCCCAGCGTTGAAGTGCGGTGCCGGTGCGAAGCAACCAATGCATGGCCTCCGGATGATCGGGCCACTCAGCCAGAATAAGAGCAAACCGATCCCACGCTTGTTCGAATCGTCGGGTGCCGAACGCAGCCATCGCACTTCCCAACAAGGACTTCTGGCGATCACCTCCATGCTGCATAGCGGACGCGAATGCCGTTTCCGCCTCTTGATAGGCCTCGTGCTGCATGCTGAGGACCCCTTTGTACAGCCAGGCTTCAGCGAGGAGCGGTCGAATGGTGAGCTCAGTGTTGAGGTGCTCCTCCGCACCTTCGAATTCCCGTTGATCGATGAGCGTCCTAATGAGCAGGCATCGTGCTGCAGAGGAATCCCGAATCTGAAGGCAGCGCCGTACGAATATTTCCAGGAGCTCAGGTTCTTGGAGACGGTCACACGTCCGTGCTCCCCAGAGAAGGACGGAACAATCGCTGGGCCAATCCGCCGCGCAGATTAGCTCTTTTCGCACCGCGTCCCAGTCCTTCACAAGCGCAGCCCGTTGCGTCCTGGCCACATGGGCCCACTGATCGCGGTCTCGATTGTCGATCAGGAGTTCAAGACTGCCCTTGGTCGACCCTCCGGCTTCGTCCCAGATCAGCTTGTACCCGTCCGAGTGGTAGTACAGATCCTCGTCTGCAGACCACCACTGACCACCCCAACGCTCGGTAAGCAGGCGGCCATTTTCTTCTTCAAACTGTTTACGCCCCGGCGTTTGGCTCTCGAGGTGATAGAGGACGCTTTGTGGCTGGTACACAATAACGGAACCTGCGGCCTTGACTTTGAGGCAAAGATCCACGTCTTCAAAGCCGTTGCGAAACCGCTCATCGAAACCTCCCACCTGTTCGAAGAGATTCCGACGGATCAATAGACAGGCGGCTGTCACAGCCTGAAATTCGCGCCGCTGATTCACGGCCGGATGGTCGGCGGGTGCGAGCCGATAAATATGATACGGAGACAATTGTTCCCGAAGGAAGATGACCCCGGCGTGCTGAATGGTGCCGTCCGCGTAAAGAAGCTTGCTGCCGACTACTCCCACCTCACGATGCGTCTCGACTTCCCGCAGCATGGCGCTCAACCATCCGTCCAAGGGCACCGTGTCGTTGTTTAAGAAAATGAGATGTCTGCCCCGTGCGGCTTGCGCGCCTTGATTGCAGGCTCTGGCAAATCCGAGGTTTTCCTGGTTGCGGATCACTTGGACATCACCGCTCAATCCCGAAAGGAAAGCCGGAGTATCATCGGTCGAATGATTGTCGACCACGATCAATTCCCACGAGACGTCTTTGGTGGTCGTTGCCAGCGCTGCGACGCATTCCCGAGTCAGCTCACACCGATTCCAGACCGGAATAATCACCGAACAATCATAGGTCCGATCCGTCTCCCGAACTGGCTGCCGGGACGAAGGAGTGGACGGTCGAATGGACGGGGGGTACGTCGCCCGCAGTCGCTTCTCCTCCGGTTCGGCGATCTCTTTGCGGTTCGATAGCCCTTCGGGCGACCGCCAATACAGCCCCGTGACGACGGGAATGTGCAACAGCTGGTGCTGGGCGCCGAGGCGAATCCAGAAATCCTGATCCCCCAACGCCACATAGGTCTCGTCGAAATAGCCAACGGCGCGATGAACCTCGCTTCTCCACATCGGATGCGGACCTACACCGCAGTGCGTCAGGAGGCCCTCGTAACGGTAGTCGGGCCATTGCCATAGATCACAGCGATCGTGTCGCTCGAATGACTGATGAGGTTGAGCCGTGATCGAGGTATCACCATAGACGAGCGCCACATCGGGCCGTTCCTCCAAGGTCTTCGCCAATATTTCGTATGCGTCAGAACGGAGCCGATCGTTGGTGCTAAACGGCGTGATGAATCGCCCTTTCGCCAATTTGATGGCGACGTTCCAGGCCGCATACACCCCGATGCGCGAAGGCATTCGCAGATAGATGATGTTCTGATGCCGTTGCTGGAATTCTCGAACAATCGAGCCTTCCTGCTCGGGAGAGGCGGCATCGACCACGATAATCTCCATTTTCCCCATCACCGTCTGTCGCTCAAGGTCCGAGAGGCACTCCCGCATGAAGGCCTCTGCGCAATAGCTGGATACGATCACGGAAATGAGCGGATGCTCGGATCCCCCAGCTCGCTTGGGCCGCGCCATGTCTGCGCGAAATCGGCGATTGACGAACAAGGCGTTCCCATGAGTAGGCGAATCAGGACCCAGCGGGGCAAATGAGACCAGGTCATGATCGGCCTGCAAGACCTCCTTGAGATCATCCAGACACTTCGCCCCCGCATAGACTTCTTCCAGACTCGCCTCCACATACAGTGCAAGAACGCGCGCTTTCAGGTCCGGGGAAAGAGATGAGAGAATTTGGAATTCCGCACCCTGCACATCGAGAAGCAGCATATCCGGTTGACTCAATCCATGTTCCTGGATGATCGACTCGAGCGTCCGGCAGGACACAGGGATGGAGCGAATCTCGTGGACGTGCGGAAAGATCTGCTTATGCTTTCCCAAGTGCAAGAGGGAGCTGGATTCACCGTCGTTGTTCGTCAGGAAGAAGTCCCGTGTCGCATTTTCATTCGACAATGCACAGCAGAACACCTTCACGCGGGAATCGACCTTCTCGAACCGCCTGAGATATTCGGCCAGTTGCGGAATCGGTTCGAACAAGTAAATCCGCTCCAGATTTGGGAACAGCCGATCAAACAAGTCGCGCTCCTGGAATCGATGGGCGCCGATGACGTAGAGGGAACGGATCTGTTTCGCCGTCTCGGTCTGATACAGCGACATAAAGGAGTCATGCTGTGTCGGTGTTGGCATGGAGACCTCGCTGGCCGATGCGATGATCTGATGATTCTGGTGAGAAATGTCGTGCTCCACTGAGACGGTTGCGTGTCGACCGGCAGATCCCTGGTCCAGCACCTGCTCGGAACAATAGGCATCCCAGCGCGGCGTCAAGCTGAGCATGCGGTGCCCGCGTGCGTGCTCGGAGAGGGTTTCACGCAGCTGACTGTGCGCGATGAATGTCAGTTGAGGAGCGATCGTCAACGACTCTTCCATGCCCCATCGGACATCCGGCACGGCAGTATGCAATGTGTGATGACCTGCAGCCAATGCTTCCGCATAGGGGACGAAGCAATGGCGCAGGCTCCCATACGTCAATGGATAATGCGCATGCGAGACCGGAATAGCCGCATCCGCCGCCACGAGTTTGAACGAATGAAAATGATAAAATATCAGCGACTGCCCATCGACCAGCGTCGAGCCGTTGTCGGACGATGCGATCACGTATCGATCATGATTCCAAGGTCCGACGCCTCCACCCACATGTCGAAGGATCGTCACGCCGCGAAACCGCTGCGGCCAATCGTTGAGGTACAACTGGTCTCCCATCTTTCCCTGTTCGTAGCGCGTGAAGCACCATTCGATGCAGCGGGCGCGCCACCATCGCAGTGCATTCAGACCGTTCTCATCACGCCGAAACATCAGCAATCCGACGTTGAAACGGCCATTGTGCGTCGCGAGATCCTTCTGACGAGGGGAGAACCGATGTTCGTGGATCAGGATGGACGTCTGACCGAGTTCATCAAACAGTGGCTGAGGCGATGAGAAAAAGAACAGGTCGGCATCGAGATAGGTCAACACGTCGACCTGTCTGTGCCGCTCCATGATGCGAAGAATGACAGTGGGTGTCAGGGTCCAGTAGTACTCGACCAGGCTTCTGGTGGGTTTGACGCCAAGCAAGGGCCGATCGCGGGATTCGATGTCGTGCAGTGGGATCGGCTGGACATTCGCAAGCCCGAGGCGTCGAAGAACCAGGTGAGTCATCTCATCCATGCAGACGACGAAGATCACCCAATCTTTCGACTCGCTCACGCGCAAGGAGTCAATCAGAGCCAGCCCTCTGACCAGGTAGTTGCGATCGAAATAGGTGCAGTAGTACCGCGTCATGGATGCTTCTCTCGGTTCGGATCGATATGGCGCCCCCCGTTGCGGCTCGACGGCTCCTGCCACAGGCGGAGCGCGCTGGCAATCCGGTCGATGTGCCCGTCTTCCAAGTCCGGATGACAGGGGATGGTCAGGATCCTTTGATAGAGAGCTTCCGTAATGGGCAGCTGATCAGATCCGCGAAGTCGTCCTGCATACGCCGGCTGCAGATGAACAGGCATGGGGTAGTGACGGGCGCTCGCGATGCCGGCGGAACGAAGATGCGCTTCCAATGCCTCCCGGGCCCGGCTTTCCACGACAAATAGATGCATGGCATGGAGGGTATCTCGCACGCTCACGGGAGGCTGGAGCCCGGTCCCCACCAACGCGGCCTGATAGGATTGGGCGATCGTCCGTCTCCGTTGGTTGCGTTCTTCGAGAAACGGGAGTTTGAATCGGAGCACGGCGGCTTGCAATTCGTCGAGACGGGAATTTCTCCCCTGCGTCTGACTGATATATCGTCGCTTCCATCCGTACTGCCGCAAGGCGCGGAGCGTCTCCGCTATCGAGGGGTCATCGGTGACGATAGCGCCGCCATCGCCCAACGCTCCAAGATTCTTCGTGGGATAGAAGCTGAATGCAGCCGCATGTCCGAATGTCCCGACCTTGCGACCGTTGATCGCGGCACCATGGGCCTGCGCGCAATCTTCCACCACCTTGAGACCGTGCCCGTCCGCCACCGCGAGAATCTCGTCCATCGGAGCCGGCTGTCCATAAATATGGACTGGCACAATGGCTTTGGTCCGGGGAGACAGCACCGAACGAATCAGACGGGGATCCACACATCTGGTCTGCGGATCGATGTCCAGGAAGACCGGACAGGCGCCGAGATATTCAATCGCGGCCACGGTTGCCACGGCCGTGTGCGAGACGGTGATGACTTCGTCACCGGCGCTCACACCTACCGCGCTCAGCGCGAGAGCCAATGCGTCGGTGCCGTTTGCCACACCGACACAGGCGACCACACCGAGGTATTGCGCCCACTCCTGTTCGAACGCCTCGACCTCCTCACCGAGAATGTAGGTTCCCTTCGTCAGGACACGCTCGACGACCGTCATCAGCGCGTCACGTGTCCGCAGCGCCTCGGCGCGCGGGTCGGCCACCTGAATGACGTCATGCCGCGACGGCAAGAGGCCAATAGTGTTGGTAGTGCTTCGCATAAAACTCCAGGGTTTGACGCAGCCCGTCAGAGAGGGAGGTGGATGGTTTCCATTTCAGACATACAGCGATTTTCCGGTAGTCGCCGTAGTAGTCCCCGATATCGATCTGTTTCCGTTCAGCCGGAAAGGGAACCATCTGGTACCGGCCGTGCCGGTGCAGGCGCACCAGCAATTCCGCCGTATCCATCAGACTCACCGGATGATCATCGCCGAGATTGAAGATCTCTCCCACGGCTTGAGGAGCGGAGGCGGCCAGCAGCAAGGCGTCGACGACATCCTCGACATAGTTGAAATCACGGATCTGCCGGCCCTCGCCGTACACGGTGATAGGGCTCCCGTCGAGCAGCTGCCGAATCCAGATCCCCAAAAACGTCTGCCGGGCATCGACGACGCGCATGCGAGGGCCGTAGGTATTGGTGAGACGCAGGACGGTGGTCCTGATGCCGTGCACCTGGTGATACAAACGGTGGTACATCTCGCCGGCCAGCTTATTGATGCCGTTGACGTCGACCGGCTGCAGCGGATGTTGTTCGTCGACAGGCAGATAGTGAGGTTTGCCGTAGATCTGACGGGTGCCCGCAAAGACGACTCTAATGTCTCCGTTGTACCGCTTGCAGCACTCCAGGATCGAGAGCTGCGCGCGCGCGTTGATCTCCAGATCCGGAAATGGATTATCCATTGAATCCAGATGGCTGGTTTGCCCGGCCAAATTGAACAGATAGTCGCGGTCGCGAATGAGATACTTCATGGCATGCTCATCCCGGACATCCGCGATGTTGACCCGCACATGATCGCGGACCGCCTCGATGTTCCAGAGATTGCCGCCATATTCGGGAATCATGCTATCGACCACCGTCACATCGGCCCCTTGGTGCACGAGCCGAATCGCGAGGGTCGACCCGATGAATCCGAGTCCGCCCGTGATCAAGACCCGGGCTCGACGAAAGGGCGCCATGCTATCGTGCTGCGTTGAAGACATAGGTCGTCTCAAACTCGTCTTTATCCGGCTGTTCGTGATACGTCAGGGCGGACGACAGCTCCAGTCCCGATTCTTCACAAAGGCTGAGAATCTCGCTTTCGCTGAACCGCAGTTCGAATGTCTCCACGCCGTAAGCGAACTTTTTGAAATGCGCGGTCGCCGATTTCCGCGTAACCGGAGTCCGGTGGAGCACGACGATGGCTGACGCGACGCGTGCGGCTTCCTTGATATGCGCGCGATACTCTTGAACGTGAAGTAGAACGCCGGAGGAGACAACGATGGGAATCGACCGATCGGCGAATGATAGGCTCCCACCGTCTCCGACCTCAAATCGGGCATTGGGATAGTAGCTCCTGGCCATGCGGATCATGGCCTCAGAGAAATCGATCCCGAAATAAGAGAGGCGAACATTCAGCAAATATTGCAGAGCTTCGGCGTAATAGCCGCTGGCGCACCCAATCTCCAGCAGCTCGATGTTCGGCCTGACGTACGGCTGCACCGCGTCGGCCAATACACGGAATACGATGGGTGGCTGCCCTCGGTACATCTCACGCAGCTCGACATCGACCAACGCTCGCTGCTTGAGTGGAATCGAATCCGAACGCCAGGATTGGACCAGGTCAGGCGTGACCTGGTCAGGCCGTATGGCTGTGCGGCCATAGGAGACACGTCCCAAGTCTGGATCCGGCAAACGATTGTTCCCCGTTTTCAATTCGAGGTGCCGGCCGAGGATTTCCGATGTATGGCGCATGCGCGCTTCATAGGTATGCTCCCGCCCGGTTCTTTCATGGGCGCGCTCGGCGATGGCCCTCGCCTCTTCGGGATGAGCCAGGTAATACGCGATGAGTTCCCGGCATTCTCCAACGGAACGATACGCAACGACCTCCGTTCCAATTTCGAACAGGTCGCTCAGATTCTCCTTGTAATCCGTAACCAATAGCGAACCGCATCCAGTCGCTTCAAACAAACGCATGTTGTTCGCATTCATCTTGGCGACATCGATATGGTGATTGACAGTGATGCGCGATCTGGCAAGGATGGAAAACATATCCAGTCCCCAGGCCTCGCCATGGAGGCGCGACACATCCACATGATGCTGTTTCAGGGCGGTGGTCCCATACCCCCACACATGCAGCGGCAGGTTCTTGCCCAGATCAGCCAATAATTCATGCCGCTCGCGATGGGCCGGAGACAGTCCTCCGACGAAGGTCAATGGATAATCCCGAGAGGGTTGCCCGAGGCGATGGAACACGCGTATGTCGAAGGCCAGGGCCTGATAGTACGCCGCACGCTTCTCCCCCCGGAACCGGTCCACAAAATGAGGAAACGATGAAATGAGCACGTCGAATGCATCGAGGTCCGCATTGGGAGGAATGGGAGAGGCAATCTGGCCGACAATCAAATCTACATATGGCCGGGCGGCTGCAAGAAATTCCCGTGACCCGACTCCCAAGTCCTGCAGATAGAGAACCTGCGGCCGCAGGCGCTTGATTTGCTCAATCGCGATCGTCAAGGGCGGACACTGTGGATCTATGCCCCGCTCTTCAGCCCATCGCTTCTGGAGAGGGCGGCAATTGACGATGATATCGGAAGCCTCCCAGTCCGCCTGCCGCAAAGCAGAAGAATAGAAATCACTGTCGCCGAAACACGTTTCCTGCAAAGACGCCAATTGCTCTTCATAGGACCCATCGATGAGGGATGGCGCGCTCGAGTAGTGATGAGAAAGAAACGCGTCATAGTACGTGTTGATGAAGAGGCATCGCGGATTGGAGAAAACGTTCTGCGCGGTGGGGGTCTCTCTGACTGCAGTGACGGTGGACGGCGAGGGCGCCGGCTGCTCTAGCAAGCGCCGGGACTGCTGGTCCAGGCCGGAGGCCATATGGCTGCTCGAGGCCGGCGACGGGATCTTGCGCACTTCAACGTCAAACGAGCCTTCCCAGAGCAGCATGGTATTGACCAGATCCGCCTTGAGATACAGCAGCGATGTCAGCGCCTTTTCACGTTTGGACTCCGGGGCGACATGCATCTTCATCAAAAGGTCGCATCGCAGACCTTGGATTTCACGAGGAAGATATTCTGTGAACGTGAGCCGGCCGTGAAGAAGCTCGACGGCCCAGCGATGATGGCTAATCTCCGCCGTGTTCAACCACAAGTCTTTCCCCCTCGTCGGCGTCTCGACGTACCCTCGCTTGCCGATGCGCATCAATTCTCGACAGGCCCGCTCGGGGTCAGCCACGTGTTCGAGCACATGGGAGCAGTAGACGAAGTCAAATTGCTTATCCGGGAAACAGCTCATGTCCTCAAGGGTACAGATGGTCACCGGAATGCCTTCCGGTCGCTTAAATGGGGCACCTGCTCGACCGTAGCGGTCGTCGTCCGGAGCCACATCGGCCAGATGCGTTGCGAAGGGAAACGGATCGTTGCCACTTCCTATGTCCAGGATCCGGTCGCCTGGTTTGATTGCAAAATCAAAGAGGCGCGATTGATACAGCGCATAGCGATTCGTGTTCTGCGGCAACATCTGATACAAATCATAAAGCTCAGCTAAGATATCGATCGCGGCATGCGGATGGCCGACTGCCAGTGCTTCGTAGAGATCAATGGCTTCCAAATTCTTGCCGCGTTGAAACAACATACGTGCTGTCCGCAGGCCTGAGAGTAGGTCCGCGGTCTCAGCGGTGTGGATTGTCCGACGGCCTTTTACCAAAGTCGGCTCTATTGCGGAATGCGCCATGGTTTGCGTGGTCGGCATATCGAGATCACATGACGGAGTCGATGAGCATTCATTCCAGGGCACATCAAGATGTGTGCCACTTGACAATACCGAAAAAACAAGGAGATCCACGCAAAGTGAGAAAGAGAAGATAACTGGGAGGGAAAAAATTACCGACTCTGATCGAGTCCGACTTTGCTGTGACTCGGAAAATATTGCCCGATGCTAGCGGATAGGAAGCATGTCACAGGCTTTCTGAGCGGTCCATTGCTGGATGGCATTCTGAACCGATCCGCCCCATCCGCGAAACTCGATGTATTCCATCTCGTTGAAGCGAAATTCGATCCCCAGCAGATAGTTGGCTTCCTGCTCCTGCAGGTTCTTCACTACGCCGGTGAGATTAGTAATGTGACCGACCCCCGGCAGAGCGAATTCGAGTTTTACGAGAGCGCCTTGGCCAAGCCCAGCGGGAAGGCGTCCAATGAGCACGCTGCATCCGCTTTTGCTGAAATCCTGGAGCAGCCCGCCGATGAATCCATGGCTCGCAGACGACACAGAAGTGGAGGAATCGGGCACCTGCATCAGCAGCATGGGCTCATGACTCTGGACCCGAACATCCTTCCGCAGATGAAATTCTTCGACCTGGCTTGGGAAGGACAGAAACAGGAGCGGAGCCGGAAGCACCTGCGACTCGCGCACTTCCGTTCGATAGCCGATCAGCTTTCCCTCGTAGACATAACTCACCAGACAAGGCGTGCCAGCCGTACAGACGATTTCGTGCTGATCATGGAAGGGCCATTCACAGACCAGCCAGGCATGGTCTTTCCACCCCAACAACGTCGAACCGACCTGTACTTTCCCGCGGTGCGTCTGAAACGAAAGCTTCAGGGGCAGGCCCACAGACAAGAACGACGAGGGCTTGGAGTGGCGCGCCTCGTTCACGCGGCCTCCTGATCGAGATAGACCGCCGGGTTCACTCCGACGATGTGAGGATCCAGCGCCGCATGAATGGTTCGTCTCGGCTTATGAAGTTGCTGGGACAGATCTGTTACCTCGGGGGTCGATAGGAGCGTGTTGCCGGCCGATTTCACCACCAAGACGCACGGTTGTAACGGCTTCTCACGATTCACCTGACGCACGATCGCCGTTTCTCCAGTGTTCAAGGCGACGCAGGACCCGACTGGATAGACTCCCACGACCTGAATGAATCGTTGAAGCAGTACGCCGTCGACGTGGCCGCGCTGCGCGAGTTGGTACATGAACTGAAGAGCTTCGTGGGGGGGCTTGGCTTTGTGATAGCAACGGTCGCTGGTGATGGCATCATAGATATCGACAATGGCCGCTATCCGTCCAAATTCACTGATATCGGCCTTTCGTCGATGATGGGGATATCCGCTTCCGTCCACTCGCTCGTGATGTTCGAGCGCCGGCTTCAAAAATGGATCGCTGAGGCCTGTCGTTTCAGACAAAACCTCCACACCCCGCATGACGTGCTGCTTCATGATCTCAAATTCATTGTCTTCGAACCGACCGGGCTTGTTCAGAATTTCGAGTGGAATTCGAGTCTTTCCGATATCGTGCAGAAGCGTGCCTACCCCCAAATGATGCAGCGATTGACGGCCGAGGCCTAGATTCCGTCCGAGGGCCAGCCCCAGCAGCGACGTATTGACAGAATGAAAGAATGTATACTCGTCGAACCGCTTCAGCCGTGAAAGACTCGTCAAGGCATCTGGATTGCGCAACACACTGTCGGCCATCGCCGTCACCACCTGGCTCACGACGTCCATACTGATATCCCGTCCCATGCGGGCATCAGCCATGGCCCGTCCGATAATATCTTTCGCCGCATGATACGCCTGTCGCGCCGCCGGCAGCTCCTCGTCGAATGAACGGGTCTCCTGACTTCTCCCACTATTCTCCCCTTCACCAGAGGAATCGATCTCTGTCGGATCATGTGCCAACTCCGAAGCAGGGAGCGGTGCATCCGTCACGGTTTCAGGTTGCGCCTCATCGACTTCGACGTCCAATACCCGCACACCACACGCGCGAAGCGCGTTGATCTGCTGAGGCTGGGTAATTCGAATGCGATGTCGCAGAAACGGTGTTTCCGCCCATGGCTTGTCGAGTTTCAGGATCTTCATCCCCACTGTCAGTTCATCAATGGATATGTGTTTTTTCATCTTGTACGCGTAGACGAATGGAGCCGACCATGTTCTAAGAGACAGCAATACGCTCTGACGAACGTTATCGGTACCTGAAGAGGGAAACTTAAGCGGGAATGCTCCATTGGCCTCCTCCGGATGCCATTCGAAGCGACCGGCGGGCGGACTGCATCAACCGGTCAAGTCGTAGAGAAATCGGCCGATACGGCAATGACCGAGTATGTCACGGGTGCGACCGTTGCGGGTTCAGGCACGTTCGAGAAACATCCGACTGCCGAGTGCCTCCCTTTCAGCAGTTGTCCCGTGGAGAAAGAGAGTTGGATGAAGACGCGTAAACGAATCCGGGTCGATCAGTTAAAGACCGGTATGTATGTGGTGGGGATGGATCAGCCCTGGTACAAAACCCCGTTTCTCCTCCATCATTTCCTAGTCCAATCACAAGAGACCATTGATGAACTCGTCCGTCACGGCGTCCGGGAAGTCACCATCGACCCCATGAAAGGACTCGATCTGGTCGATACCCCACCGCCTGCAGAACAACAGCCGGATACTCCTGAGAACGGGACGATGCCCGGTGCGGTGGAGACACCTTCCGTCTCCAATACCGGACTGAACGATCACAGGATCAGCAGCCTTGCCGTTGCCCGTGCGGATCAACTGGCCTATCAAGAGGCTGAGTCCGCGATCGAGCGGGTATTCGAGGACCTCAATGGAGGGACCGTCCCTCCAGTCTCGACGCTGAAAACCATAGTCGGATGCTTCTTGAGCAGGGCGTTGCAGGATCGTACGGCGATGATGACCCAGATTCTGCTCCAGCAGATGCGCCGCTTCGACCGGGGGCTGGCCGGCCACGCCATTGACACGTGCATCCTCTCGCTCATTTTTGCCTCCGAGTACGGCATGGAGGAACAAGATGTCGAACAGGTGGGAATTGGAGCTCTCTTACACGACGTCGGCTATGTCCGTCTTCCGCGAAATCTGTATCGGGCACGACATCGGTTGGCCTCGAACGAAGAGGAATTAATGCGCCAGCACCCTCGGCTGGGTTTGACACTTCTCGCTGCGGCCAAGGGATTGCCGGAGGGCGTTCGAAGCGTGATTGTGGAACATCACGAACGCATCGACGGCTCAGGATATCCGTCCAGATTGAGCGGAGCAGCTGTTTCACCGCTCGGCCAGTTGGTCGGTATCGTGGATACGTACCAATCCCTCGTGACGCATCAGGCGGGCCGCATGCCGCTGTCGCCGTTTCAGGCCATCAGAAACCTCTTTATGCTCGGAGAAAAGCGCACGTTCGATAAGGCGTTCGTCGAGGTCGCCATCAAGTGCCTGGGTGTCTATCCAATCGGCAGCGTGGTCAAACTGAATACCGGCGAACGAGCGATCGTCGTCGGCGTGCATCCGGAGCAACGGTTGAAACCGACGTTGAAAGTGATCATGGACCCCAACGGAGAATCCTATGCCGATCCGATCATTGTGGACTTGACCGACACCGAGAGCGGCGCGCTCAAACGCACCATCCTGACGGCACTGGACCCCGGAACGGAACAGATCAACGTGGCCGCCTACTTGGATTCGACACCCCGGGAGAATGCCGCGTGAGCGTGTCCGATTCACGCAAGTCGCGAGTGGCGAATTCTGGAACTCCGGATGCGTCTACCTATATGGTGTTGGAAGCTCTGCCCTTGGCCGCGTGCCTTGTAGACATGCGCGGGACTGTCCGCTGGCTCAACCGCCAAGCAACGCATATCATCGGGCGTTCCCGGACGCGATGTCTGCATCAGCCACTCGCCACACTCCTCGGGTGGCATCGACCGTCACCGCCGGCTATCGTGACCTCCCCGACTCTCCGCGATATTCTGATGTTGCGACAGCCGGCACAAGGGACACACGGCATTCTCCCAGACGAAACCGGACAGGTGATTCAGATTACCTGGACGTGTCAGCCGCTCGCCGCCACGCGCGATGCGGCGGCCCTGTTTACGTTTCGCGATCTGACCGAAGAGCACGCCATAGAGGACGATCGCAACCGGCTCGCGCAGATTGCGGAGGAGTCTCCTTCTGCCCTGGTCGAGTTGGATGCCGATGCCAATCTCCTCTATGCGAACCCTGCGATGACTACACTGTTGAGGACATTCGGCTATTCGAAAGCCGGGTTCCCCAATGCCCTCCCGGAGAATATCGACTCTCTCGTGAAGCAGTGTTTAGGAACCGGCCGAACGTCTCCCCAGATCGAAGTCGCGCTGTCCGGCTTCAATTACGCCTGGACATTCTGCCCGGTTCCTTCCCATCATCATGTGCGAGGTTATGGGATCGATCTGACAGACGTCCGGACGACCCAACAGCAACTGCAGAAGGCCACGGCTCACCTCGAATGCGTCAATGGCGAACTGGCGGCGGCCTTACAGAAAGCCCGGGACGCGGATCGTGCCAAAACCAATTTTTTTGCCACGATCAGCCATGAACTCAGAACCCCGATGAACGGGGTCATCGGAATGGCCGGCCTGTTGCGCGACTCGGCCCTGTCCGACGATCAACGAGGCTGCGTCGATACGATTCACCAATGTGGAGAAGCCCTTCTTTCGATCATCAACGACATCCTGGATTGCAGCAAGATCGAATCGGGAAAATTGGAGCTTGAATGCATCGCCTTCAATTTGCGGACCACGGTAGAAGATGTTCTGGCTCAGTTCGCGGAACGTGCGCAGACCAAGGGGATTGAGATCACCGGTCTGGTCCATTCGACCGTTCCGACAGGCCTCCGCGGAGACCCGGGTCGGCTTCGACAAGTATTGACCAATCTCGTGGCCAACGGCGTCAAATTCACCGATTGCGGAGAGGTCACGCTGCAGGTCTATCTCGCAGACGACGGCCCGAACAGCGCTCTCGTCAGGTTTGAAATCACAGATACAGGCATCGGGATCGCTCCGGACAGTCTAGATCGACTGTTCACACCGTTTTCTCAGGCTGACAGTTCCATGACCAGACGCTACGGCGGGACTGGACTCGGATTGGCGATTTGCAAACAGCTCATCGAACTGATGGGAGGGCAGATCGGAGTGAACAGTACACCGGGACAAGGAAGCACGTTCTGGTGTACCGCGCGACTTCTCAAGCAACAACCGGAATCGTCCTCCACCACCCATGCGGATCTGGTTGGTCGGCGAGTACTCGTCGTGGACGACAATGAATCGCATCGAATGATTTTGCATCATTTTGCCCAGGGATGGGGCATGGACGACCACGGGGCCGAGGACGCCGAACGGGCGGTCCAACTCGTGGAAGAGGCGGCCGCCCGGCACCAGCCCTACGACGTCGCTGTTCTTGACATGATGATGCCCGGAACGGACGGATTGATGCTGGCGAGGCTCCTGAAGGCACATCCAGCCGGTCGTCGTATCAAACTCCTTCTCTTGACATCACTGGTTCAAAAGGGTCAGTCGGAGCAGGCAAAACAGGCGGGCATCGACGTCTACATCACGAAACCGGTCCGACACGACCAGCTGTATGGGGGGCTCTGCCGCGCGCTCGGCGTATTGCGTCCGACCGAGATGAAGAAGACCCCGCCGGGGCGTGCGTTGACAGAACCGCTCGCCCCTCCGGCCGCGCCTGTTCTCGTCGTCGAGGACAATATGGTCAATCAGAAATTGATGGCACGTCTGATGGAACGGTTGGGTTACTCCGTCGATGTGTCCGCCAGCGGCCATGAAGCGATCGAGGCCTGGGAACGATCGACGTATTCGGCCATCCTGATGGACTGTCAGATGCCCGTCATGGACGGGTTCGAGGCCACGTCGGTGATACGGAACAAAGAGCGTGAGGGAAGAGTCAATCATTATCCCGGTCACATCCCCATCATCGCAGTCACGGCCAATGCGATGCAGGGCGACCGCGAGCGCTGTCTAGCGGCGGGCATGGATGATTACCTCTCCAAGCCCATTAAGAGTGAGGAGTTACAGAATATCCTCCAGCGATGGATTCCCTCCCACGCGAGCGCCTGCGCACGAATCGATGCGGCGGTTCCCACGGTCGGTCGAACGGACGAGACGGCGCACGCTGATACACTACGCTCGTCTTCCCGCCCGACTTCGTTCGATGCTGCGGCGCTCCTGGAGAACATCGGAGGAGATCCGGACTTCGTTCGGCAGTTGCTGGAAATGTTCCTGGTCAGCGGGCCAGACATGGTATGCAGGATCACGGTCGCAGTGCAGAAAGGCGATACCCGGAGCCTGGAGCAGTCCGCTCATCTGCTCAAAGGAACGGCCGGAAATCTGTGCGCTCGTCCGACGGCGTTGCTGGCCAGCCAACTGGAAGCTCTGAGCCGGACGGACCGGATGGAGGATGCGAAAACGCTGGTCGAGCCACTGCACAGCGCAATCACTCGTCTCACGCAGGATATCGAGGGCTATCTCAACGGACTGGATAGAAAGGCCGCCTGAACGGAACCGCACCACTCCGGCAACCGGGCATGCCGTGAGCTCTCATGGACCGTCTATGAACAGGCCGCCTGTTGCAACGAGGGAGCTGCAGGTTCAGGAATAGGAACCGCCCTTGGAAACACCGGATGGCGGGTTGGATAGCTGTCGGCAAGAACGACCTGTTTCCCCATCTTCGTTCGCTGGTTGACGACCAGTGGCCCACGCAGATTGGCCGTGACGCTTCCAGGATCTTCCGAGGGTATTGTCAGAATGACCAGCAACAGGAGATCATCGGTTTCGAGACCCTTCACCTCTGCCAGCGCCTCCGGTGTCAGCACGAGCGAATAGTCGGCCGTCAACTCTACCGGATCCATGATGACAAAGGACAAATCAGGATCGGTGACGGATTGAAGCCATTTGAAGGGTACCGGCGTATCATGGTCGAGAATCACATAGCGGGACTGATCATGGAATCCCAAAAGTCCGCTGGGGAAATGCAAAATGCTTTCATCGCTGACATCGAACGAACCGAATCGGGTGGACTTACACTTCATACGTCCTGCTCACGTCCCTTGCCGGCGCTGGGAGCCCCATCGCTGTTGAAAGGCCTCGATTGGAACGATTTGGGTGCGTGCGGCTAAACGGTTTTCATCTTGGATTCTGGCATACACTTCATCGCGGTGCACTTCCACGGTAAGCGGGGCCTCAATGCCAAGACGGACCTGTCCGCCTTTCATGCCGAGCACAACCACCCGTATGTCAGGGCCTATCGTCACGCCCTCTCCACGCCGACGCGTGAGGACCAACATGCCAGCCTTCCTTGGCGAGAGCCTGTGAATCCGCTCAGCCTGTATCGGCCGGCCAGGCGTGAAACTTGATGAGCCGTTGATTACCGGAGATAGTTCATCAGCGAATTCTGAAACAAGCTGCTCAATGTCCGGCTGGCAGCTTCCAGGGCGAACTGCTGCAGGGTCAGATCGGAAATCGCCTTCGCCAAATCGACATCCTCTGTCTGTGATAATGTCTGTGCAAAAAATCCCTTGGCCTGCTCCAGCTGGGAAGAATTTGTCGTCAACCGGCTGGATAATGCGCCGATCTCTCCATGGACGGATCCGATTGCTGAGAGGCTGTCGTCAAGACCGCCGAGCGCGTCGGAAATTCCATTGCGGTCATTGGTGCGCAGAGCGGTAATGAGCTGCTTCATGGTCGAGAAGACGTCGGCTGACGATGGTGTGAAAATGCGGTCTCCCGACACATTCGTCGGCACGGTCTGATCATTGCCCACTTCGATCTGGTGAACACCGCTATCTCCCTGGTATCCGAGCCCTGTCACGATGGCAAACCGATCTCCGGCCGCGGGTGCTCCGGACTCATTCGTCAAGGTGACGCGGATGCCCTCGAAACTGATCGCATTTCCAGACACATAACTCTGATTGGACAGAACAGTGCGGGGGGACAAGTTGATGTCGAAGCTGTCTCCTGTTTGCGGCCCTCCCTGCTGTCCATTGAGGAGCACGACCTGCATTCCATCAAATGTCACGCTATCCCCCGACGCATAGGCGTTTCCCGACGATACCGTGGTGCCCGCAGTGACGTCCACTACCGAGTATTGAGTGGAGGACGTGAACTGGATGCGGTAGTCATGGAGTTTCAACTGAGCAGGGTCGACGAGACCGGCATTCGCCACCGCGACGCCCCCCGCATTCGATGCCCCTCTCGCGACGGTAGGAGGCACCGTCACATCCACGACATCGTATGTAGTGGTGGAAGTGAATCGAATCATATAGTCGTCGAGGGTCGCCTGATTGTCGTCCACAATGCGGCCGGCGGTCACGGCCACCCCGCCCGTATTTCCCACCCCGGCACTCACCGACGCTGTAAGGGCAAACGGACTCGAGCCGCTTGTGGCCGCGCCGCCGGAAAGTCCCAAAGCCGTCCGTGCGGTCCCCCCCGTAACAGTGACGCTCGACAGGTCACCATGATCGGACGATTCGATGACGAGGTGATCGGTTTCAAAGCGGACCGAGACCTGCTTGCCGGCATTCGCCAACGACGTATCCGCATTGATCCGGCCTTCCACCAAAGCGGCAAGTTGGGAACCACTGAATGTGGCACTGGCCGCAGTCAAATCGATGGTGCCCGATGTGACCCCGTCGACGTTGACGACGAGGGTGTCATTGGCGCCGTTCGTCAACGAGACGGGTGCCGTGATTGCCAATCCCGTCGTCCTCCCGTGCGTGCTGGTGCCGGTAAAGATCCCCTGTCCGTTGAGTTCGGTGTTGCCGAATTGCTGGATTTGAGCGAACAGCTGTCGAACTTCCTGAGCCCCGATGACGCGCTCCGCGGGACCGTTGGTGTCGTTTCGAAACTGTACGGCCAGTTCGCGAACGCGCGCGAGGGCGTCCGTCGTGCTGCTGAGCACGCTGTCGGCAAGGTCCAATCGCGTTTGCCCGAACGTGACATTCCGGAGCCGCTGATCGATCGCGGCGATCGAGGCTTTATCGAGGGCGATGTGATTGAACGTAGCCGGGTCGTCCGAGGGTTGCCGGACGGCTTTACCCGTCGATACTTGCTGTTGCAATTCCAGTAGACGCGCGCGCGAGCGCTGAAGATTGTTCGCGAGCACGCCGAAGGTCTGCTGTTCGGTGACCCTCATAGTCTCACCCCGTCTGGTTATGGCTTCAATGACAGCAGCGTCTGAAACAACTCGTCCGTCACCTTGATCAGGCGGGATGCCGCTTCAAAACTGCGCTGGTATTTAATCAGGTTGACCAATTCCTCATCCAAGGACACTCCCGATACTTCGGCGCGGAAGGTCTGAATCTGGTCGCGCAAGACTTCCTGGGCCTGCCGGTCGCGATCCGCACTTTGTGCCTGCACGCCGAGACCAGACGCCATGCTTCGGTACGCGTCGTTAAAGGTCCCTTCGTCCAGCGCCGCATATTGACGGTGCTGAAGCGCGACGAGAGCGAGTGCATTGGCATTGTCTCCGGGAATGCCGGCTCGGTTGGAGGCAGCCGCCACCGCCGAAGGGTCGGACAGTGAGACTGATATCGTCTTCGCTCCGTCATGATACGAGTTGGCCTCCAAGACGTCTCCGGCCGCTGGCGCCCCCGTCACAGTCACCGAGATTCCGTCGAATGAGAAGTCCCTTGGCCCGCTGTACGTTCCCGACGCCGCCGTCGCGGTCCCTGTCGACAATCCGAGAGCTGCTCTGGCTGTTCCTCCGATCACATCGACAGCCGATGTCGACGTCGTCGAATTCGAAGTCAGGACAAGCCGGTTGGCCGTCGTATCGAACACGACCGATACCGTCTTTCCGGCGGCCTGCAACGCCGAATCCCCGTTGATTTTCGATTGCACTTCTTGCGCAAGCGCGGCCCCGGAGGCATACGCGATCCCTGGCAATGCCGCTCCGGCAAGCGTAATCGTTCCCGATGTGGTCCCGTCAACTGTCACCGTGAGCGTATCGTTGGAGCCCGTCACGATGGCAACGGGAGCGGCTGCAGTTGGAGCCGGGATCTGCGCGCCCGAATAGTTTCCTCGGATGAGTGAACCGGTCGTGGCATCAACGATCGAATAGGCAGTAGGAGACGAAAAGCGGATTTCATAATCGTGCTGTGTGAGCAGGCCATTCGCCGTCACGACCCCCGAGCCTATGGTGGACGATCCCGTATTGTCGCTGGCGGATGCCGTGGTGACGGTGATCGGACCAAAGAGGTTGTTGCCCGTCGACCCATCCAGCCCGAATCCCTGACGATGCACCTGATTGACTTCGTTGACTAACGTGGTCGCCAAACGATCCACGGATCGCTGGAGATCGCGAACGGTACCATCGCGGATATCAAGGAGGCTGCGAAGGCGGCCGTTCGACACCAGCGCATCGATGCTTAAGGCTTTCGTCCCACCGGTGGAGTATCCGACGGAGAGCATGCCGTCATTCGAGGGATTTTCGAACGCGGACAATTCACGCGCACCCCCGCTCTCAACCACCACCTGGCCTCGCGCAACAAATACGGACAAGGCGCCAGAACCGGACTCGATGGTCGTGACGTCAATGCGCTGCGCCAGTTCGTTCACCGCCAAATCGCGCTGATCCCGAAGATCGTTGGCATTCTGGCCCGTAACCTCTGCTGCGACGATCTTGTCGTTCAGTTCCGCTATCTGTTTGGCCAGACTGTTGATTTCCGTGACGGTCTGTTTGACCTGGAAGTTCAGCGACTGACGAGAGGTCTCAAGTTGAGAGGACGCCTGGTTCAGGCTGCCGGCCAACTGCGCCGCATTGGCCAACAGCACGGAACGCGCCGTGAGTTCGTTGGGATTCGTCGAAACATCCTGAAGCCCTTGAAAGAAATCGTTGAGGCGCGCAGCCAGGCCCTCATCGTTGCTATCGGCCAGGAGATTCTGCAGCCTGAACAACTCATCCCGAGCCACGGAGAGACGACCGAGGTTCTGCTCGGACGTCGTCAATTGCCTGTTGACGAACTGATCGGCAAAACGCCGGATGCTCAACGCCTGGACGCCGGTTCCCATCATCCCGGGCTGTCCGTTGAGCGGCGGGCGTTCCGTGACGACCGCTTCCTGTCTGGAGAACCCGGGCGTATTCAAATTCGCCACGTTATGTCCCGTGACGGTCAACGCCGTCTGAGACGTCGTCAATGCGCTTCGGGCAATATCGAAAAGTCCGCTGAGTGACATCGGGCCTCTAGCCTCGCTGCTGTAAGAAACTGCCTTCGTAGATCGCCGAGTGTCGCCCGCCGGACGGCGAGTAGAGTCCCTCGGAATTCGCCGAACTGGTCCATGCCGACATCATCTGTTCAATGAATTGCCTGATGTTGTCGATCAATGTCGAATTCAGCGCAATCTCTTCCCTGATTGCACGGAGCCTCTCCGCGAGCCGAGCATACCGCTCGTCGAGGCCCGGCACGGACGCGGACTTCATCTGTTCGAGAATCGTTTGAAGCGTCACCGCGGCAGGAGGCAGTCCCCATGAGGCTGACACCTGCCCGGCAAAGCGTTGTCGCTCCGTATCCAGCGTCTCCAGTGACGCCAGAATCCCCAGACGTCGCTCGTTGATCGATGTGAATTCAGAAACAGCGAGGCGCTGGATTGCCGATCGCTCCTCGCGGAGCGTGGCAAGGAGAAGCTCACATGCGGATTCTTCACGGCTCAAGATGTCGGCAAGCTGAGGAAGGACAGCGGAGGAAGGATGCATGAGTACTCTCTCCTGTGAAGCGTCTCGTCTTCGGCCTTCGACCGCCTCCCAGGAATAGGGAGCGGATGTGGATCATAGTACGGTATCGGTCAACACCTGCCGCAGTATGGAGTCGCCTACCTTTCGGCTTTCGATGCCGTACGTGCCACTTTCGAGGGACTGCCGGATCTGCTCGATTTTCTTCATCCGTTCATGATCTGGTACGTGAGTCAGGTCCTTGATTCGCTGCAGTTCTTTGGCTTGATCTGAGATCTGAACACGGTCCTCCTGCCCTTGGGGCTTCGATGGAGACTTACCTGATACCGGCCCAACCTCCTGCACGCCCAGCAGCATCTTGGCGAGTTCAGCCGCCCGGCCTCTTCCAGAAATTTCCATGATCAATTCCTCCCCTGATGTGCATCGGTCGGCAGCAGGTGGGTTGGCTCCTGGGTCTCACCTGTACCGGTAGTCGTATCGGTCGGTGTGTCAGAAAACTTAAGGCCCGACGGAACGGTTATGGCATTTTGCTGACGAATATAGGTCTCGACCATCGCTCCAAGACCCAATCCTCCTGCCTGAGCGGCCCTCCGACCGAGTTCCTCGTCATAAAAGGAGTGGAACATCTGCCCTGCTTCGTTCTTGAGTAAACCGGCATGAACGGTCTCCCGCATGGTTTTCAAGAGATAGGAAATAAAGAACCCCTCGAATTCCTGGGCCGCCTTCCGAATGCTCGCCGGATCCTGACCCGTCGTTCGACCCTCTAGCCGTGCGGCAAAGGGCCCGAGCGGGTCAACCGCCACCTGAGGAGAAATCAATGGATCCATAGTATCTCGTCTTTCATCGACACGTACCAACGCCAATGGCGCTCACCCATATTCCAAAAGATGGTCGCCATTTATATGATCTCTAATGCAGCCTGCAGAGCCCCAGCCGACTTGAGGGCAGAGAGGATCGCAACCAGATCCCTCGGCGTCACCCCCACGGCATTGAGCGCACTGACCACCTCTCCGAGCGTCACCGTTGCATCCACCACGACCAGCCGCGCTTCCTGTTCTTTCACGTCGGTCTGCACATCAGGAGTGACGGTTGTCGTGCCGCCGGTTGACCCGATCAACGGCGCCGGAGGCTGCGACACATTCAACGTATTTTTCACGGAGATTGTCAGATTGCCGTGAGAGATGGCACAGGTAGAAATGCGCACGTGCTCGCCCAGTACCACAGTGCCGGTTCGCTCATTCACCACAACCTTGGCGGGCGCATCTACGGCAACGTCGAGGGCCTCCAGCGTAGCGATGAATTCAACGATCCTGCCTTGGAAACTGGACGGTACGGCCGATTTCACCGAACCCGCATTGACCGGCACCGCGGTTCCCCGGCCAAAGGCATTGTCGATCGCTTCCGCCGTTCGGATGGACGTCGTGAAGTCCGCTTGGCGGAGAAGCAGGGACACGGATTCCCACTGCTCCATATTCACCGCCAATTCCTTTTCCACAATGGCGCCTCCGGGGACCACTCCTGCTGCCTGATGATTCTTGCTCACCGTTGCCCCACCGGGTCCGCCGGTTCCACCAAGAAATCCTCCGATGGAGATCGGTCCCTGGGCGACTGCAAATACCTGTTGATTCGGCGCCTTCAGGGGTGTCAATAACAGGGTGCCGCCTTGCAGGCTCTTCGCGTTGGCCATCGAGGACACGACGACATCGAGCGACATACCGGGCTTGGTGAACGGGGGCAGCTTGGCGGTTACCATCACCGACGCGATATTGCGGGTCAGCAATTGAATGGGATCGATCACCAAGTTGATTCCCATCTTATTCAACATGGACATCATGGCTTGGATCGTGAACTGGCCGCCGATAACCTGATCGCCGGTCCGGTCGAGCCCGACAACCAGCCCGTAGCCGATCAGCTGGTTGTCGCGCACTCCCTCGATCGTGCCAATATCCTTGATTCGCACGGCATCGGCGGACGTGGCCCATCCGGTCACGAGCATCCCGACCATGAGGGCGACCGCACGGAACTGTTCGCTTAGACAGGGTTGTTTCATGGGTTAGCGCTGAGGCGGCATCGACCGAACCAACCGTTCTCTCTGCCTGACCTCGAGTAGCCCCTCCGGACAACCTCGCTCTCGAGACTTCTCCCAAGACGAAGGGAAGAGTTCACGAGTTGGAGCCAGCCTTGGCGATTTGTACTCCGCTCCCCGAAGCACGCCGCTCAGCATCATCATCTCGACGGTGTTCATACACCCACCTTTCATCGTCAACAGCAGACGCGGTTTAGAACGGATAGACCCAATCCAGGATCCGGACAAACCAACCGGGCCTCTGCACATCATCAACGACGCCGAGCCCGGAATATTCGATTTTCGCGTCGGCGATTGCTGTCGATAGCACAGTGTTCTTGGTGTTGACGTCAACGCGGCGCACAACTCCGCTGAGCACCATGATCTGCTTTTCACTGTTGACGGTGACCTCTCGACGCCCTTCGATCCGAAGATCGCCATTCGGCAGCACGTCGCTGACAATGGCGGAGATGGTGCCGGTCAATGTGTCGGTCCGGTTGGTCGCGCCCTTGCCGCCGAACTTGTTGGACGCGCTGCTGCTGATTCCCAGGCCGCGCGTGGCCTCGCCGCCCAGTCGGATGCCCGGAATACCGATGTAGCCGATTCCGCCTCCCGTCAAACTGTTGTCGATGGTCGACTCCCGCTCGGCGGACGTGTTGGCGGTCTTGGTTCCCGCGTGCTTTTCCACGATCTGGATGGTGAGGATATCGCCGGGACGCATCGCCCGCATATCCTCGTACAGGTATGCCCGCCCATTTTCTTCCTGCCACAATGAACCGATGGTCTTCGGCGGAGGAAGAGGCGGTACGATCATCTTGGTGCTGGCCATCGGGCTCGAGGAGCAGGCGCCGAGGAATATGATCGAGGCCGCAACGACAGAGCGCCTCATGATGCTCAGTTCGAAGGTGCGTAGCACGTTCATGGCAATACGAATATCCGTGTCCTCAGAAATCGACACGGACGACTCCGGGTCCAATAACCTTTGCGCGAAGCTCTTTCCCTGAATCAGAATTTGTCACGGTGACGGTCTGTCCCAACTCCGCACCGGATTTGGTGATGCCCACGGTTTGAATGGACAACCCTCTGCCTTTGGCTTCGATGGTGACCCGGTCGCCCTTGCGCACGGCGTAAGGCTTCTTTACGGACGCGAGGCGGATGGGCAACTGCGATTGCAGCGGACGCACCGCGCTTTTCCCGATGACCTCATTGGGATCGGTCACGAACTGCTGTTTCAAATCGAGCAATTTGACGCGCGTGACGGTCAGATCCTCTCTGTCGATAACCTCGTCGGTCTTGATCAATCGCGACGGCACGACAACGTCGGCAAAGCCGGCGACATCCGACAGCACCTCAACGGTATCCAGAGGACGTCCGTTGCGCGACAACTGCACGTGAAACATGCGGCGGCCGAGCCCCTCTTCCCGCATACCCGGAATCACCGCCATATCAATACGTCCGCCGGATGTCGGGATCGGGTCCTGCGGTTCGATCAGGGTGACCTGAACTTCCCTGACGAAACCCGACAATTCTCCCTCCAAGTATCTGAGGACCGCACGCCGCAACTGTTCAGGCTGAACCATATGACGGCTCCGCAGGGGATGATCCGCCGCACGGACCACCGGTGCGGGAGTCATGATACGCTCCGCCTTCGCCTCCACGGTCGTCGCCACCAGCACGGCGGTTACGATCCCCGCGACACAGACACATTTCTTCGATACGCGTGCTCCTGTCATGTCAGTGAGCGCTCCCGATTACCGTCTCAAATTGTTGGCGATCGACATCATTTCATCCGACGCCTGGATGGTTTTCGAATTGATCTCGTAGCTGCGTTGAGCAATGATCATGTTGACCATCTCTTCAGCCAGATTGACGTTGGAGCTTTCCAGAAACCCCTGCTGAATGGAGCCGAATCCGGTTGAAAACCCTCCGGTCCCCTGAATGGGAGGGCCGGAGGAAAAGCTGTCGAGAAAGAGATTGTTGCCCATGGCCACGAGCCCAGAGGGATTGTCAAACCTCGTCAGCTGAATCTGGCCGACTTGTGACGCTTGCGTGACACCGGGGAGCAGCACCGAGACCGTGCCATCCTGGGCGATGTCGAGTTTCAGCGCCCCGGACGGAATCGTGATCACCGGATTGAGCATGTCGCCGTCCCCGGTCACCAGATTCCCGACGTTGTCGCGCTTGAACGATCCGTTGCGCGTGTACATGATCGTGCCGTCCGGACGCTGCACTTGAAAGAAGCCGGCTCCGTCGATGGCGAGATCCAAATCATTGTTGGTCTGCCTCATGTTGCCCTGTCCCCACTCTTTGGCCACCGTGACAGGGCGGACGCCCGCGCCGATCTGTATCCCGACGGGAAAGACACCGATATTCGAGGCGCTCGTACCCGGCATCCGTGAGATCTGATAGAGCAGGTCCGAAAATTCAGCCCGGCTCCGCTTGAACGAGTTGGTGTTGACGTTCGCGAGATTGTGGGCGATGGTATCGACGTTCAATTGCTGCGCCGTCATGCCCGTTGAAGCCGTCCACATTGCCCGAATCATACGAAACCTCCATGTCCCGGCGTTCGACCGCGTACCCACCTGATCGTGAGCAATGCGATCCTACCCGCACACGATCACAAGACGCGGCCGACGTCCTGGATGGCTACTTCCGCCATCCGATCAATCGTCTGGATCATTTTTTGCGCCGATTCGTACGAGCGCATCCCCTGAATCATCTTCACCATTTCGCCCAATGAATTGACGTTGGATTCTTCGATGTGGCCCGGATGCAGCATCGGCGTCGCCACGGCTTTTCCCTTGCCGCCTGTAAACAATCCATCAGGATGTTTTTCAGGCATGGCATGCTCCTCAAATTCCATTACTTTGATGGTTCCGACGGGCTGTCCGTCCACGTGAATGCCTCCTACCGCGTTGACCTGGATGGCGCCCGGCGGAATCTTGATTTCGCCTTTCGTTCCCATCACGGGAAAACCGGTATTGGTGATCAGGCGCCGCTTGTTGTCGATGGAAAACATCCCGTTTCTGGTATAGCGGGTTCCCAGCGGAGTTTTGACTTCGAAAAAGCCATTTCCTTGGATCGCGATATCGAGCGGATTGGACGTCACTCGGGTCCGGCCTGTTTCGAAGCTGGTCCGCGACGTATGCGGGGCGGCATAGACCCGCTCGCTCATTCCAGCCGGCGCCGAGACAAGATGATGGGCGATGCTGTGTACTCCGGGAACGGGAGCCGGCCCTGCGATGCGGCGAGACATGATCGCACGAAAGCCCTGTTGATCCTGCTTGAATCCTGCGGTATTGACATTCGCAATGTTGTTGGAGAATACCTGCAGGCTGCGCTCCTGCGCCAGCGCTCCGGACAGTACGGGGTAAATTGCACGATTCATCGTTTCCCTCTTTCCTTCTCGCGGTCGATGAAGATAGCAACATATATGCCATTCGCCGTTCCTGCTGCCGCGCGGTCCGCACCATCGATACTGCGCAGACGCTGGACGGTCGCTCTCTCCTTCGCGCACTCCATTTCCTTTTGACCGGGAAAAGTCTGCCGGGTGGGAAAAGATTTCGCAGTGACAGGCGCGCCCGGGACTCCGATCATTGCAAAGCCTCCAACGTCACCTTGAGATGCAAGACCGCCTTGGTATGGATCTGACAGACACGTGATTCCGTGACGCTCAATACTTTACCGATCTCCTTCATCGTGAGTTCTTCGTAATAGTACAGCGTCAGCACGAGCCGCTCTTTTTCCGGCAATTGCTGAATGGCCTTGCCGAGGCTGTCACGTTCCCGTTCGCTCACGATCATGGCCAACGGATCGGGATGCTGGTCGTCGGCGAGCATCTTGAGGATCTTGTTGCCGTCCGGCTCCTGGATGCCCAGATCGTCGAGACTAATCAGCACCGCGCCGCGAGAGCGGGAGAGAAAATCGTCGAGATCCGACACCGACATGTTCATGGCCGATGCCACCTCTTCGTCTGTCGCCGGACGGCCGAGTCGATTCATCAGCTCCGTTTGAGTGCGCTGCAGGTGACCAATCCGCTCGTGGACCGAGCGGGGAATCCAGTCCATCGAACGGATCTCATCGAGCATGGCTCCCCGAATCCTGAACTCCGCGTACGTCTTGAATTTGGCCTCCCGTGTCGGATCGTATTTGTCCATGGCATCCATCAGACCGATGACGCCGACCGATACGAGATCCTCGGCGTCGAGATAGGCAGGAAGCCGGTAGGCCAACCGGTGGGCGATCGCCCTGATGACATGGGCGAACTCCTTGATCAACAGTTCGCGGGACATCTCGTCATCCGCGACGCACGTCGTCTGCTGTCGTACGTTTGTTTTGTTCATGACTCCGCTCCGTGATATGGACGCGTCAAGCGGTCAGCTCAGTAAGTGGTGCCACAAGAACTGCACGGTTCCCTTGGGCAGCGGCGCACGCTCCCATGCGGAGACCACGCTCCCCAATTGCGTGAAGGCCCGGCTGGACGGAGCCTTGGGAAAGAGATCTCCTACCGCCCGTTGTTCGGTCACCGACAGCGGCAAGTAATCATCGAGCGGAATGAAGCCGATCGCGTCGAGCGAAAGGTGCAGGAATCGCTCGGCGGCCCGGTCCAGTTTTCTGAACACGTGCGCGGCCTCGCGTTGGTTTTTCACCATGTTGATCAGCACCCGGAATCGCCGTTCGCGGTGCTGACGGGACAAGACTTTCATCAGCGCATACGCATCGGTCAGAGACGTCGGCTCCGGCGACACCACGACGATGATTTCATGGGCGGCGCTCGCGAAGAATGTCACATTGGACGAGATGCCGGCTCCTGTGTCGATCAACAACACGTCATACGATTGCACGAGGGCTTCGAGTTCGTCCTGCAACAGCATCAGTTGGGATTCGTTCAGCGCGGTCAGCTGGGGCGTTCCCGAACTTGCCGGTAGAATCTTGATGCCTGCGGGTCCTTCCATCAGAATATCCGTCAACCGTTTCGTCCCCGCCAACACGTGTTCGATGGACCACTGTGGGACCAGCCCCAACAACACATCCAGATTGCCCAATCCCAGATCGGCGTCGAGAATCACGACGCGCTTCCCTTCACGGGCAAGAGCCAGACCGAGGTTCGCCACGACGTTGGTTTTTCCCACTCCCCCCTTCCCGCTCGTCACGCTGATCACCTGCACCGGCACCCGCTGCCCCGCTGCCGCAGAGGCTTCAGGCCCGTACTCCTGCACCGTATGACTCATGCACCGTCCTCCTTCAGCCATTTCCGTTTTCCCACTACACCGACATCTTCACAGGCTCGAACCCGATGCTCTCGCTGACGATCCTCATGATGCGATCCGGCGCCATGCCTTCCTCGCGAAGAGTTCCATCGAGCAACAGATCGGCCAAACGGGATCCAGAGGCCACTTCCAGATCGTACGGAACGCGCGGGCCCGTCCCAAAATACGAAAAGGGGATCCCGGTCCGCTGATGAACGGTCAGAAGACTGCCCACTCCCGACGCTTCATCCAGCTTGGTGAACAGCAGACGCCGGACCGGACACTCTCCGCATCGGCGTACCGTGGCGAGCAGATCCTCCTCCCGCGTCGTGGCCGACAGGACCAGATGGGTCTCCACGACATAATCGAGCGTCGTGAGCCACCGGATTTCATTCAGGAGATCCGGGTCCACGGCGTTTCGTCCACCTGTGTCGATCAAAATGACGTCTGCACCGGACAGTCGGTTGATGCTCTGCACGGCATCCTGTTTGGTCAGCGCGGTTTCCATTTGGATCTCGAGCGTGTTCGCATAGCCCCGCAGCTGCTCGACCGCCGCATGGCGGTAGGTATCCAGCGTCATCAGCGCCACAGTGCGCCGCCCTTCCGATCGGTAGCGCGTGGCCAACTTCGCGATCGTGGTCGTCTTGCCGACACCCGCGGGTCCGAAAAACACCACGATGGTTCTCTCGCCGTCGGCGGTCTGCAATGGAGTGCCGTCCTTCATCTCCTGTCTTGTCAGCTCTCGCATCACCGGTCGGATCCGATGCACGTCCTGTCGTTGATCGTCGGGCAGCCGGTCGTACACCCGTTGCACAAACAAGGCCGCCGTCTGAGGCGCAAGGCTTCTGCCGATGAGATCCCGGTATAAGGTCGTCATCGGGACGGGAATATGCCCGGGCGTTTCGATCGCATCTTCCTGATAGGCGGCGAGAAGATGTTGATGCAGCCCCCGCAGTTCGGCCCTGACGCGACTCATCTGCAGAGACCCTCCCACATGAGGACGGGGAGACTTGGCGCCCGGCGGCGGAGGGGCCGCTGGTCGTGACGGCGTCAATTTTGGCGCCGGGTCGTCAGGAACCAGACCACGCAAGGTTTGTTCGAAGCGCGACTGAGGAACCACGGAAGGATCCGCGACGACATCCCGCTGGATCGATCCGCTCAGAGCGGGCGGTACCCGAGCGGCTTCGGATCGAGGCGAGGGACGGTCCACTGCTGCGGTGACCTCGATCAACTGTCGGCCGAACCATTTGGTGATCACGCCGCGTTGCCGCACGTCCTTTGTCGAAAGAATGACCGCATCGGGACCGAGTTCGGCCTTGATGGCATGAATGGCTTCCTGCATTGTGTATGCGTGAAACACCTTGACGTGCATGGGTGCCCTTTCCGTTACGCGCCGCCGGGTTCAAGACGGACGGTTTCAATCGCTTGTAACTTCACGGTGCTGTCCACTTCGTTCAATCCGAGCACGGGCACGGAATGCAGCACCCGGTCGGTCAACCGGCGCAAATACCGCCTGGTGCCCGGCGAGCACAGCACGACCGGCTGATGGCCCTTCGTCGCAACTCGTTCCGCGGCCTGTTTCAATGCGACGAGCACCTGCTGGGGCAGCGTCGGATCGATCGGAACCGTCGTCCCATTTTGTCCAGGAACGGCCTGATCGGCCAACGTGCGATCCAAGCGCGGATCCAAGCTGATGATCGACAAGGTTCCGTCGGGTCCGAGATACTGCCGGGTAATCGTCCTCGACAGGGCCTGTCTCGCGGCTTCGGTCAACATGTCCGTGTCCTTCGTGGTCTGTGCTTGGTCGGCTACGGCCTCCAGGATGGTTCGAAGGTCGCGGATCGGAACGCCTTCGCGCAGGAGATTGGCCAGTATCCGCACGACGCTGCCGAGCGACAAAACGGTGGGGATCAGCTCCTCCACGAGCTTGGGATGGACTTTCGCCATTTCATCAAGCAGGCCCTGCACTTCCTGGCGACCGACCAGCTCGTAGGCGTGGCGTTTGATGACCTCGGACAGATGCGTGGCAATGGCCGAACTGGAGTCCACCACCGTGTACCCGGACATCTGAGCCTGTTCACGTGTGGTTTCAGGAACCCACAGGGCCGGCAGTCCAAACGCCGGTTCTTTGGTGGGAATGCCCTGGAGCGTGCCGCGCTGCGCGGTTCCGGGATCGATGGCCAGCATGTGTCCCGGAAGAATCTCCGATTTCGTCAACTCGACCCCTTTCAACATGATCGCGTATTCGTTGGGTCGCAGTTGGAGATTGTCCCGAATATGGATGGGTGGAATCACAAATCCCATGCTCTCCGCGAATTGCCTGCGAAGCCCTTTGATGCGATCGAGCAGTGATCCACCATGCTGCCCCTCGACCAGCGAGATCAGTCCGTATCCCACCTGGACTTCCATCAAATCCAGCGGCGTCACGGACGTCACCGCATCCTCCGATTTCGCCTTGGCAGCCGGAGATTCGACCGGCGAAGCCATCGCGGCCTGCTGCTCGCGGCGGTAAAGATCGTAGGCCATCCAACCGACCGCTCCTCCGAATGTCAGGAAGGCCAGATGCGGGAGCCCGGGGATCAATCCCAATCCCAGCAAGATTCCGGCTGCCGTTCCCAGCGACTTCGACGACGTGAGGACTTGCCTGGTGATTTCAGATCCGAGATCGGCCTCGGAAGCGGCGCGCGTCACCACAATACCGGCCGCCGTCGAGATGATCAGCGCCGGGATCTGTGCGACCAGGCCTTCACCGACCGTCAGCAGCGTATAGGTCTGGGCCGCGGCGGACAGGGTCATCCCCTGCTGCAGCACACCGATCGTCAATCCGCCGACAATGTTCACCAGAACGATGACGACCGCGGCGATCGCATCTCCTCGGACGAATTTGCTGGCGCCGTCCATGGACCCGTAAAAATCCGCCTCATCCGCGATCAGTTTGCGCCGGCGGCGCGCTTCGGCCTCGTTGATCATGCCCGCATTCAGATCGGCATCGATGCTCATCTGTTTGCCGGGCATGGCATCCAACGTGAAGCGCGCGGCGACTTCCGCGACACGCCCCGCGCCCTTGGTCACCACCACGAAATTGATGATGACCAAGATCGTGAAGACGACGAGGCCGACCGTATAGTTGCCCCCGACCACAAAATTTCCGAATGCTCGAATGACTTCTCCCGCCGCCGTGACGCCTTCATTGCCATGCAGAAGGATCAGCCGCGTCGAGGCGATGTTGAGCGACAGCCGTAGCAGGGTCACCATGAGAAGGACGGAGGGGAACGCCGAAAAATCCAGCGGCCGTCTAATCTGGAGACCCACCAGCAGAATGATGATCGACAGCGTGATGTTGAAGCTCAGCAGGAGGTCCAGTAAAAACCGGGGAAGCGGCAGCAGCATGACCATCAGCACGGCCACGACGCCCGCCGACATGAGCACGTCGGAATGCTTGATGGTCATGGCCGTCGGAGCGGCCGCTTCCGGCATCTTCATGAACGAAGCTCCCCGTTACGGATGGCGGCCCGGCACCATGCCGCGGACGCGATAGACGAACGCCAGAATCTCGGCAACGGCGCGGTAGAGGTCCGACGGAATTTCCCGCCCGATGTCCACCAACTTGTACAGCGTCCGCGCCACGAACTTGTTTTCGATGACCACCACGCCGTTTGCTCTGCCAATCTCCTTGATCTTTTGCGCCAGATACCCGGCTCCTTTTGCGACCACGATCGGCGCAGCCATCTTGTGCTGGTCGTACCGAATGGCCACGGCCAGGTGATCGGGGTTCGTCACGATCACGTCGGCGGTTTTCACATCGGCCAGCATCCTCTTCCGCGCGAGATCGCGCTGGACGGTCCGGATTCTCGACCGGATTTGTGGATCGCCCTCGGCATCACGTTGTTCCTCCTTCACTTCCTCCTTCGTCATCCGGAGCTTTCGCTCGAACTCGAATCGCTGATAGCCGTAGTCCATCGCTGCGACGACGGCGACCGCGAGCGAAATCGAAAGAGCGGCCTTGAACATCATCCACCCGATGACCGCCAGCATTCCGTCGAGGGAATATTGTACGAGCTCGGGGAGCAGAGGGAGGTCGGCTCGGACGGCATAAAACCCCGCTCCGCCCACGCAGACCACTTTGAGGCAGCTCTTCACGAGTTCGGCCAGTGACCGCGTCGAGCAGATGCGCCCGAGGCCGGTAAGGGGATTGAGCCCCGCGAGGTTGAATCCAAGCCCTTCGGTCTTCCACAAGAACCCCGTCTGGGCCAGCGAAGCCGCGACACCGCACAGCGCGACTCCCACGATAAACGGCATGATCAACATGAGCAGATCAGATTCCGTCTTGAGCGCCATCTGCTGGACGGCATCGACCGTGAGGGTGCGGTGACCCGCGGCATCGGCGGCTGATGTCAGCCAGTCACGGAGAATGACGTTCAGTTTGGTCATGCCCGGACGGGCAAAGACGTAGAAGAGGCCGAGCGCCCCCAGCAGTGCCGCAGCAGACGAGACGTCACGGCTCACCGCCACTTCGCCGCGGGCTCGTGCCTGCGCCCGGCGTTTGGGGGTGGCCTGCTCCGTGCGTCCTTCGAGATCAGCCATGGCCCAGCACCCGCAAGAGCCCGTGGACCGTCTCATCAAGTCGGATAAATTCCGACTCGAAGAGCGAGATCGTATAGGGCAACGCCAATGCCATCACACCCAATCCGCAGGCGATCGTCAGAGGGAAACTCATGACGAACACATTCAGCTGCGGCACCGTACGGCCCAACACCCCCATCATGACGTTGAGGACGAGCACGGTGGCGAGGACCGGAGCGGATAACTTCATCGCCAGGACGAAGACCTCTTGCAGGAGCTGCAGCATATCTTCCGCCAGACCTTCGGATATATGGCCTGTAAAGGGTGCAATGGTGGCAAAGCTCCCGGCGACAGACTGCACGATGAGATAGTGCGCGTTAAGCGACAGAAACGTGAGAGACGCCAGGACGGTCTGGAAGCTCGCCACGAGCGGTGTCTGGTGCGCCGTCATCGGATCGATCAGATGGGCCACACTGAATCCCATCTGCGTTCCCATCACTTCGCCCGCCACCTCCAGCGCGGCGAACACCAGCCTCACCGCCAGGCCGATGACCAGGCCCAGCAGCACTTCGTTGACCATTCCCGCCCCGAGGACGAGCATGTCCGCCGGAAGCGACATCGGCGGCAAGAGCGGGGCCAGCATCAGGCCCAGCAGCACCACCAGTCCGACTTTGAGTTGCATGGGGATCGTGCGGCTGCCCAGCACCGGCAGCGCCGCCAGCATTCCCGCTGTCCTGAACATGACAATGAGTGCGGATTGGAATTGCGGGATGGCCATATGAATGACGTGATCCATCGGCAGGCTCAGGAGGCGCGCACATACTGAGGAATATTCGTCAGCATGCCGGTCATGAACCCGACGAGCACATCCAGCATCCAGGGAAAAAACAGCAGGGTCGCCAGAAACAGCGCCAACATCTTCGGGACGAACGTCAACGTCGCTTCGTTGATCTGCGTCATGGCTTGGAACAGGCTGACCATGAGGCCGACCAACAGGCTCAATCCCAGCATGGGCGCCGACACCCAGAATGTCGTCTCGAGTGCCTGGCGTCCGATTTGCGCCACCATATCAGGCGTCATCCTTGACCTCCTCTCATGCGCAGGCTGCAACGTCTGCCGCGAATCCCGTGGCTATGACTGAAAGCTTTTCACCATCGATCCCACGATCAGATACCAGCCGTCGGCAAGCACGAACAAAATGAGTTTGAACGGGAGCGAGATCATGACGGGCGGCAACAGCATCATGCCCATGGACATCAGCACGCTCGCCACGACCATATCGACGATGAGAAACGGTATGTAGACCAAAAACCCGATCTGGAATGCGACTCGGAGTTCGCTGAGAATGAATGCGGGAATGACGACGTGCGTCGGCACCTGTTCGGCCGAGGTTGGCTTCTCCGGCAACTTGGCCAGGTCGATGAACAGTTCGAGATCCTTATCCCGCACTTGCTTGAGCATAAAGGTGCGCAACGGCTGAATGCCTCGCTTCCATGCATCCTCATGCGTGATCCGTTCGGCAAAGAGCGGCTGGAGGGCGTCGGCATAGACCGCCTGTCCGACCGGGGCCATCACGAAAACGGTCAGGAACAAGGCCAGGCTGATCAGAACTTGATTCGGCGGCACCTGTTGCGTACCCATGGCCTGACGCAGAAACGACAGCACGATGACGATGCGCGTGAACGAGGTCATCATGATGCAGAATGCCGGAGCGAGTGAGAGAACCGTCAACAGCGCGAGGATCTGGAAGACCACCGCCGTCTGCCCCCCTCCGCTGCTCTTGCCCAGATCGATCGTGATCGAGGGACCGTCGGCAGAGAGTGCGTCTGATGTCCCACAGAGCAGCCCACCGCAGACCATCGCGGCGACCGCCGTCGCGACGAAGGTCGGATGCCGGAGAAAGCCGGCGGCCGAGGAAGATTCGTTAGAACGCCGCATGCTCACCTGTCTGTGGCGTCGCTCGATCATCGGCATGGGGGAAAGATGGTCTGGGCGCCGTGATGGCCGTTCGTGCCCAGCCCTGCCACAATCGGGTCCAAAGCGTCCCGTCGGTCAACTGGGAATGAGGCGGAGCCTGAGCAAGTGCATGTTGAATCTGTTCCGGATCGGATAGTCGCCCCAGGGGGACGATATCGTGCTGCGTGGTTCCCACGACGAGGATTTCTCCAGCCACCGAGACGAGCGACACGGTCTTTCGCGGCCCCAGGTACCCGCTTCCGATTACTCGGACCAGCGGAACCGCGGTCTGCACGGGCAAACGAGTACCCAGCAGTCGCCTGGCCACTGCGGCCAGGATCAACATCAGTGCAATGACGAGGGCCAGCGACGACAGCATTCGCGTGGCCATGTCCCACAGTTCCATCCGTTCTCCCGCCTATCCCAGTTGTTGTACGCGCTGCG
Source organism: Nitrospira sp. KM1 (assembly GCF_011405515.1). NCBI lineage: Bacteria > Pseudomonadati > Nitrospirota > Nitrospiria > Nitrospirales > Nitrospiraceae > Nitrospira > Nitrospira sp. KM1. The sequence continues at coordinate 2,060,789 of NZ_AP022671.1, forward strand.
CGGCACTGATGACGTCAGTGAGACGAATGCCAAATTTGTCGTTGACGACCACGACCTCGCCTTTGGCGACCAGCTTGTTGTTGACCAGGACTTCCATCGGTTCCCCTGCCAGTTTTTCGAGCTCGATCACCGACCCCTGGCCGAGTTGGAGAATTTCCCGGATGAGCATCCGCGCCGAACCAACCTGTACGGTCACCTGCATGGGAATATCGAGGATGAATTCGAGATTATTGGGCGCTCCGGCCTGCCCTCCCTTTTCGACCGGCGGAAACGAGGCAGGCTGGGCCGACTGCGGGGCAGCGCCTGCGGGCGCTCCTTGCTGGCTCACATCAACATTCGCCATACAGATCTCTCCTTGATGCCGCGTTCATCGATCCACTCCGCTCCCCGCCCGTCTGCAAACCGACCGATTGAGAAGACCGCGGTCGTCGACGGTCGCGGGACTGGCCTGACGTCCGCGCCATTCGAACGCGGACGGCGTTCCCTCCGCGCTACGGAAGCACTTTCGTGATCCGGCAGGCATGATTGCCTTTGAACACGCCGGGACTTCCCAGGAATTTCCTGCGCCCCTCAATTGAGCATTCCATCGGATCGTCCGGACGCTGATCGAGGACCACGACATCGCCGGGAGAAAAATTCAGCACGTCGCGCACCTTCACCGTCGCCGTGCCGAGCCGCACGGTCACGTTCAGGCAGCAATCCTGGAGGTTGTCGCGAAACCGGATTCCCCAACTCCCGTCATGCTCCACCTGGTCAGACACCAGGCCCGAATACAGTTTCTCTTTGATGGGCTCGAGCATCGAATACGGGTACACGACGAACAAATCGCGCGTGGTTTCCCCGAGGATGACCTGCAACGTGACGACGACTACGAGTTCGGAGGCCGTCACGACCATGGCAAACTGCGGATTGCTCTCTGAACGGACGAGATTGATCTTGACCCCCATCAACGCCTGCCAGGCGACTTCCAGGTCGGAAAACACCTGCGTGACCAATTTCTTGATCATTTGCGTCTGGATGGGCGTGAAGTCGCGGCCTTCGGGTTTGACGTGTGTCTGCCCCTTTCCACCAAAGTAATAGTCCACGATCAAGTAGACGAGGAAGGCATCCATGACGAGGAGGCCGTTGCCGCGCAGCGGATCCATATGAAACACGCTGAGCGACGATGGCAGCGGTACCTTTTTCAGGAATTCCCCGAACTTGACGATCTGAGTGCCGACGATGAGAAAGTCCACTTGATCGCGCAATGCGGAAGTCCACGACACCGATTGCCGGCGGATAAACCGGTCGTTGATCAGTTCCAGAGTCGGCATGCGCCCCCGGATGATCCGTTCCTGGTTGAAGAGATCGAACTTCTTGGTTCCGCCCGGCTCCTCCTTCGGAGCCGTGTCGACGTCGCCTGAGACCACACCCTTCAGGAGGGCATCGACCTCTTCCTGTGACAGAATTTTTTCCATCGGGTGGTTGGCGTGCTACTGAACGACGAATTCCGTGAAATAGGCGGTGCGGACCGCAGCCTTGGGAAGGAGATCGTTGACGCGTTTGGTAATCTCGTCACGCAATTGGAACTTCCCCTGCGGGGTCTTGATGCCCGCGGCATCCTTGCTGCTCAGCAGGACCAAGATGGAATCGCGAATCTGCGGAACGCGCGGACTCAGCTCGGCTCCGGGATCGGCTCCATCGACTTCAAGCTTCACGGTGAGTTTCAGATAGCGGATCTCCGGAGCATCCGCGAGGTTCACGATAAACGGCTCGAGATCGAAGATGGCTCCGGGGGCCGAGCCATGTGCTCCGGACGTCTTCACGGATGCCTCCTCATGACCGCCGGCTTTCTTTTCGGAGACGGAGTCGGTCTTTGCCTCGTCGTTCGCATGATTGCCGCCTGCGAGTTTTACTACGGCGAATGCCCCGCCCAATCCCATCACGAGCGCCACGACTGCCACGATGATCACCAATTTCATGGGAATGCCCGCTGAGGCCGGGGCTGTCGCCGGAACTTTCTCTTCTGCCGCGTCCGCCATGCCATCCTCCTCTGAGTAGACGATTGTCGCGAATTTGACTTTGTGCAATGCATGTGCCATCGGAATGTTGACGAATGCCGCGGGCAGACCTTCCAATGTCCCGCATTTGCGCGCGATTCCACGTGTGGGCACCGGGCGGACGATGGGAAGAGCGTCAGATGTTTGACGACGTCAGAAGACTGACGTGACGAACAGCGGATAGAGAGCGAATCTGAGGGAATGCGTTGCGGAGAGGAGTCCGGTGGCCCCGCCTCAAGAGCGGGGCCCGGTCTGACGAAATCCCATCCTACCGTTTTAGATTGACCAATTCCTGAAGGATCTCATCGGAGGTGGTGATGACACGCGAGTTGGCCTGAAATCCACGCTGTGCCGCAATCATGTCGATAAAACTCTCACCGAGATCGACATTCGACAGCTCCAGTGAATTGGACAGCACACGCCCCAACCCCGCGCTATCCGGCGTTCCGGTCACAGGCTGCCCCGAATTGCCCGATTGAGCGAAGGTGTTCTTCCCCGTCCTGGTCAGTCCGATCGGGTCCGGGAATCTTGCCAGCACGACCTGTGCCAGCGCCCGCAATTGGCCGTTCGAAAACCGTCCGTTGATGACACCATTGCTGTCGACGGAAAACGCCTGGAGGGCGCCGGCGGCGTATCCATCTTGCGTCTGTTGAACCAGAGCCGAATTCGAACCGAACTGCGTCGTGCCATCCAACCCCGTCCCGCCATCGGTCGTGACGCTGGTTCCGAAGTTCATGACGATCGGCTGATCCGCCGTCGCCCCGTTGAAATCGATGACCAACTGTCCGGGGACGGTTCCCGCCGTGCCGGCCGCGGTTCCCGTATCGTAACGGGTCACGACGCTCTCGCGATCGAGCGTCCCGTCGGTGGCGAAGGTCAGCGTGCCGGATCCGACCCGGACGATCCCGAGCGACGTATCGATATTGCTGGCGTCATAGTTCGCGGTCACCACATCCGACGTCGATGCCACGACGTTATAGTTCCAGGTGTTGTCTCCGAGTTTGGTGAAATAGGTAGTCAGCAGATGGCTGTTTCCCAGAGAGTCGAACGTCGTAATCGAGGTGGCGAAATCCGATGTCGCGGTGGGATTCCCGATCAGAAAATCGGTGCCGGCGGTGGCGGTGCCGGTTGTCATCGTCAGGTTTGCGGCCAAGGTATCGCCTCCGTTCGCCGTGACGAGCACGGCGCCGGTCCCCGAGGCCAGATTGTTCGTGGTGCCCGTCAAGCCGGACCTGAAGCTGAAGACGTTTGCAGGATTCACCGAAGCCGTGAATCCGGTGTAGGCGGCGGCTTTGAAGGGATCGTTCGGCACCAAGGCCCGGACGGCGTTCTGGATCGCATTCGCCAGCGGCGCTCCCGTCAAGCCGTTGGCGACTGTGATCGTCCGCACGCCGTCGCCGTTCAGATTGATATTGAACGAATTGTTGCCGCCGGCCGATGTCGTGGTGGATGCGCCGGATCCGACGATATTTCCAGTCACGCCGGTCGGACTCGTAGCAGAATTGAGATTCGCGGCTACGAAAGCCGTGGCCGTGGCCTGCGGCGAGGCCGTTGTGGTCGGCAGAGAGATATCTCCGATGGTTCCGGTGATCGTCCCCGAGGTATCCGCGAGAAACCCTTGCAATTTGAAGCCGGTCGGGTCGACCACATTGTTGTTCTTGTCCAGCCTGAACAACCCAGCGCGCGAATAGAATGTGCCGCCTTGGGAGTCCTCTACGACGAAGAAGCCGTTTCCATCGATGGCGATGTCCAGAACGTTCGACGATGTGGCGAGGGATCCTTGGGAGAAATTCCCCTGAACGGACGTCAACGCCACGCCGATGCCCGTTTGGATGGCACCGGACCCTCCGGAAATCGACGAGCTGATCAGGTCCGCGAACGATGCCTTACTGCTCTTGAACCCGACCGTACTCAGATTCGCGATGTTGTTTCCGATGACGGACAGCGCCGTTCCGTTGGCATTCAATCCGCTGACACCCGCAAACAGCGACGACAAGATTCCCATGATGACGTCCTCCTTGGTTCTCTAGACCGCCTCGATGAACTTCGACGTTCCGCATTCTCAATGAATTTTGACGATCGTCGCCGGATCGAACGCGTAGTCGCCGGCCAGTAGGGACGCCGGCTTGTCGCCGTTCGGTTGCACTCCGGTCACCGTCACCAGCGACGTGGTTGTGGCGTCCACCGTAACGCCTTTCCGATCTACCGCGGTGATCGAATACTGATATGCGCCGGGTTTCGCTTTCACCCCGTTGTTATCGTAGCCATCCCATTGTCCCTGTTGAGCACCGGCTCCTTGGGTGCCGAGTTTGAGCACCCGGACGGGCTGTTTGGCAGCGTCCAGGATTGTCACCTGCACATCGGCCGCCTGACCGGCGAGCGAGTAGTCAAATGTGGCCGACCCCGATTCCAATTGAATCGCCGATCCCGAAATGCTGACCTGGCGGCCGATCAGGGGCAGCAGCGAATACTGCTGGTTGGTCGTCTGCGCAGAGATGAGCTGTTGAAGGAGCGTCACCTGCTGTGTGCTCTGCTGGAGTTGGCTGAACTGTGCCAGCTGAGCGACAAATTCCTGATTGTCCATGGGCTTGAGCGGATCCTGGTTCTTGAGTTGGGTCACAAGGAGGTTCAGGAAATCGTTCTGACCCAACTGCTGATTGGCTGCCACCGACTGCACGGTGCCTGTGGAAGCGGCCAGTGATGTGGTGTCAACTCCGGATGTCGTACTCATGGCATTCCTCTTTCAGTAGGATCAGGCAAATATGCTCAGCGCCGTTTGCCTCAGTTGTTGCCGGAGCGGTGTCTCCGCCTGCTGCCGATCTTGCTGTGACTGCCCTCGCTGTTGCTGGCCCCGGTCATCATAGGCATGCGAGAACCAGTCTTGCCCCCCTGCCTGATGATGGTTCTGCCGGTCAACCTGCACGCGCATCTGCCCGAGTTCCAACCCGACTGAAGAGAGCTGGGAGCCGAGTTGATCCTGGCGGCTGGCCAGCATCTGACCCAGATCACCGCGCTCCGTGGTGAGATGGGCGTGCACCGTTTGGTCCGCCAGGACGACACGGACTCGGAGTTGCCCAAGGTCCGTCTGCGGGAGGTCAAGTACGACGGATTGAGCGGAGGAACCGTGAACCGACCCGGCATCCGGAGAAACTCCCGATGGCTGCGATGATGCGAGTTGAGCCTGCGGGCTCGGAGCAGGAGGCGATGGAACGGCGCCGGCTCCCGGAACTCCATGTTGCGCCGCAGGTGTAAGTTGAATACCGAACGGCTCGTCCGTCCGGCTCGACGCAAACGAAGGCAATTCCTGCTTTGAATGGAACGCCGTCTCGCCATCTTGAGTTCCAGCTCCAGTGTCGTCTTGAGGCGAAGCATTCCTCATCGAAGCGGCGATGTCCGGTGACTCGGCGGCCTTCGGAGTGATCTCGGCTGTCCCCGTCAAATCCTTGGATTCCTTGCCGGTCGCCGGCTGCTTTTCAGACATCAACGAGGCCGTCACAGAGTCCGCGGTGTTATGAGCATCCGCCAGCGGCGTGCTTGCCTCGTGCGAAGGCACGACATCCGCCGTCTGTGTCGGCATCGCCGCCCCGCTTTCCGGAGACGCCGGTTGTTGTAGGTTCGGAACGTTCACCGTCGAGCTTGTGCCAACGCCCGTGCCGCCCGTCTTGGGCTGCTCCTGACCAATGACCAGCATCGCATCGCGAGTGGATTGTGCGGTCTCGCCGTCCTTGCTTCCGGCCGATGATGCGGCTGATTGTTCCTTTGCGCGTCCCGATGGGACATCCTGAGGCACTGAACCATCAGCCGTGACGGACAGCATGGCGGCCTGTTCGTTCGCTTCCTGGACACCCTGTTGATGTAACGCTTCGCTGTCAGGATCCTGTAGCATGGGAAGTGCGCCCTCCTGACGGCTCTCCGGGGCACCAGCCGCATCGATTTGAACCTCACCCTGTCGGGTTTTTGGCTGATTCCCTGTTGTTCCCGCTTGTTGGTTCTGCGAAGAATCCCCTAGGATCGCTCCGGCCAAACTCAGCGCAAGTGCCATGGCCTCGGGAACGACATCGTTGACGGAGTCTTCGGACGTATCGGCGGCCGTTGGAGTAGATAAGGCGGACTCCGAGGTCTCGGCTGTACTCGCCGTTTCAAGCACGGACAGAAATCCCGACCCGGCTTGGTCCCCGGACAATCCCCCGCGTCCGGATGAAGCGGTGGGAGGTGCTGTTCCTCCGTCCGCGGTGCCTTTGGCCGATTGTGGAAGAACCGTCGGAACCTGCATATCATGCATCCGATCGTTCAGTGCGTAAAACGACTCGCCCGCCGCTTCATATTCAAAGCATGTGCCACGCGCACAAGTGAATCGGGATACAAGAGTTGACGCGTGATTGAGTAGTGAGAAAGAGCGGATCTGTGCCACGCTCGGCAAAAGCTTCTCTTGGCAGGGGGAAATTTCTACCGAGCGGTGAGGTCAGATCAGGGAGTCGTAAGCAGTTTCTCCGTCAGGCGGGCTGCCCGCTCCGGTCTGACAGCCGCGAGAATGGAGCCGGCGGTCTTGCCTTTCAAGAGTCTGAGGAGTTCGATCGCCTTCCGGTCCGGCATTTTTTCCAATCGTGCAGCCGCGTCTTCGGCGCCCATCGTTTCAAACATCTTGGCCAGTTGTGCCTGATGTTGATTGCGTGTTTCTGCAGCCTGCTGCTCTTTTTTGACTTGTTGGTCCGCAACAGTCTTTTCGACTTTGTCCTTGACGTCCTTCTTTCGCTTATCAGCCGCCTCGATTTTTGTCAGAATTCGTTCGAGTTCGGACTTCAGCATGAGTAGGCGTTCCTCCGCCTGTTTGACGCTCTCCTCCCGTTTGTCGAGGTCCTGTTTGCGGAGATCCAGCATAGCCAAGACCTCGCGTGGGGCATCCAACGCGGCTCCTGGCGCCTGCGAAGACTCATCTCCTTTCGACATCACTGTCCCAGACGCGTCCGTCGCCCGGACTCGCTCCGGGGGCGGAGCCAGCGGATCAACCTCAGCGGGTTTCGCGCGTCTTGCCTGCGCCGGGGCCGAAGGCAGGGCAGGCGGAGTCAGCGACGAGGGGACCGAGGGACCGGTGTTCGAAGAAGCCTGGACAAGATATTCAATTCCCCACGAGGAAAGGACGGCCATGGAGACCAGGCTACCCACAACGATCGGCCGGATGGAGGCAAACAATGCAGGGCGCGGTGCCGCCGCTTGACGGTTCAGATGTCGGTCCGCCGTTCTCATGCGACATCCTTTCTCTGGTGATGTTGACGGCCGGCGACTTCGTCCATTGCCTGCTGAGCCCTGCGATCAGCCTGGCGGGCTAATTCCACCGCCTCACGCTCTTCAAGCAATTCGACTTTCTTTCGCTCGCGCGAGGCATCCAGCAGCTCGCCGCGCTTTTGCCGCAACGCCTCATGAATCAACGCTTCACGCTCTCTCGTACGACAGATCGCCGAGGCCAGTGCATCCATCGACGCCACGTGATCGCAGGCCTCGGCGTGCGTCATGCCCTGGCGGGCTCTGGCGAGAAAGTCTTGTGCCTGCCGCTCTTCATCCGCTTCCAGACGGGTCCGAACAGCCTGTACCGCTTCCAGCGACTTGACCAGCTCCGCGCATTCGAACTGGATGCGGTCTTCCATTTGCGCGCGGTAGGTCTTGATGATGCCGAGATTCATCGTGTGGCCTGCTCCAATTTCATGAGGGCATCGACCGATCCGGTCCAGTCGGAGGGCATGCCGGCGTCCTGGCGGAGAAACTCGTTCACCGCCTCGGACGCCGCCACCGCCTGATCGAGCCGCTTGTTTGCCCCAGGCTTGTACGCACCTAGGGTAATCAAATCCTCCGACCGTCTGTAGATGGCCGTCAATTCGACAATGCGCCGCGCTGCAGCATACTGCTCGGCAGGTATGATGTCGCGCATGACCCGGCTGGCGCTGCCGAGTATGTCGATCGCGGGGAAATGATTGCGCGCAGCCAAATCACGTGACAGAACGATGTGGCCGTCTAAAATGGATCGCGCGCTCTCCGCGATCGGATCGGACAGTTCGTCTCCATCGACCAATACGGTGTACAGGCCCGTGATCGATCCCGTTCCACGGCCCGTTCCGACTCGTTCGAGGAGTTTGGGCAAGAGAGCGAATACCGACGGCGTATAGCCTTTGGTCGTGGGCGGCTCTCCCGTTGCCAGTCCGATTTCCCGCTGGCCATAGGCCAGACGCGTCAGCGAATCCATCATCAGCAAGACTTGTTTGCCGCAATCCCTGAAATATTCTGAAATCGTCGTGGCCAACAACGCCCCCCTGATCCGGACAAGTGGAGGTTGATCGGACGTGGCCACTACGACGATCGACCGTGCCAGCGCCTGAGGCGTCAGATCTCGCTCCAGGAATTCCTTCACCTCCCGACCTCGTTCTCCGATGAGGGCGATCACGTTGACGTCCGCGGTCGTGTACCGTCCGATCATTCCCAGGAGCACGCTCTTGCCCACCCCCGAGGTCGCGAAGATGCCCATGCGCTGGCCGATCCCGCATGTGAGCAGTCCGTTGATGGCGCGCACGCCGAGATCGAGCGGCTGCACAATTCTGGAGCGTTGAAGAGGATCGGGGGGCATGGCGTGCAGCGGATAGGTCTGGTCGCCGGCGATTGGTCCGCGGCCGTCGATCGGTTCGCCCAGCCCGTTCAGGATCCGGCCAAGCAGTTGCGGCCCGACCGGCACTTCTCCCGGATGCCCTTTCATGATGAGGCGGCTGTCGGGACCGATTCCCCGGGTGTCCCCGAGCGGCATCAGGAGAATGCGATCTCCGCGGAATCCAACCACTTCCGCAGGGACCGACGCCAGTCCGTTCTCGCGGGTGATTTCGCACATTTCTCCTATGGACGTGACGGGCCCATAGCCTTCGATCACGATGCCGACGGCCTGTGCCACCCGGCCGTGTATGGCCAGTGTGTCGGTCCGTTCCAATGCTTCAGCCGCGTTCACGTGCACCTCTCGCTTGTATGGCGTCACCCAGCCGTTTGAGTTGCATATCCAGCGTGGCATCGATCAAACGATTGGCCGTGTGCAGCACACATCCGCCCGGGGCAATACGCGGATCCGACGCGCAGATGATCGTGACCGGACGGTCACGTTCGCCGGTCAAATGTGGCTTGGCCGCTTCGACGGTCGGCAGGTCCGTCGGGTGCACGGTGATCTGGACGACCGCACTGCCGGCGACATGCACCAACGCCGCCCGAACCTGTTCAAGAACCAGTTCTCTCGTCGTTTCCCCCGCCTGACGCACGATCTTGGTGGCGATGCTGAACGCGAGGGAGGCCACCTCCTGTTCGGCTGATTGCTGAACCCTGCGGCAGAGATCCTCGAGTGTGCGTGTCACCGATGTCAGCACAATGCGCTCCTGTTCGCGCGTCGAGTCTTGGGCCTGAGTCACGCGACGTTCACCCTCACGCAGACCACGTTCGTAATCGGTGAGCCCGTCCGGCCCCTCGATACGTCCGCCGTTACCGAAATCCGCAAGAGCGAGATGTTGGAAACGGATGGTCCCGCTCCGGACCAGCTCGTGCTTCAGCACGGCGTTCTCCTGTCTCAGCCGTCTGAGATCCGCAAGCCGCTTGACCGTCAGAGCGACCACATCGGCTTGAAACGGTTTCGTCAAAAAATCCGCCGCACCTGCTTTCATGGCCTCGACGGCGACATCCACACTCCCGTATCCGGTCATCGTGACGGCCGTCAATTTGGGATCCGATTGGAAGGCCTGTTTCATCAGACTGATGCCGTCCGTATCGGGAAGTTTGATATCCGTGATCAACAGGTCGACAGGAGAATTCTGCAGCATGGTAAGCGCTTCCGCGCCGGATGCGGCCTGCGTCATGGAATATCCGTGCTGTTCGAGAATCCTCATGAGCAGACCTCGTATGGAAACTTCATCATCCACGACCAAGATCGTACGCAGCGCGCCGTCCGGCGAGGTCCCTCGGCCGATGGTTGACGACGAGGCACCGAGATCCTCAGCCACGGACCTCACACCAATTCCTCTCCCGCACCGCTCACCGCGATGCGTCCCTCCTCCTCGAGTTTCCGGCATACCTTCAGGATGTTTTGCTGCGCCTTTTCAACATCGCTGACCTTGACAGGACCGCGCGCCTCCATGTCCTCCTTCAACATCTCTGCGGCTCGACTGGACATGTTCTTGAAGAACTTCTCTTTGACTTCCTGACCCGCGCCGCGCAGCGCAAGGGGCAGATCGTCCTTGCTCACTTCCTTCATCAGTTCCTGCATGCCGCGATCGTCCAGTTTGATGAGATCGTCGAAGACGAACATCAGAGCCCTGATGCTGTCGGCGAGTCCCTGATTTCGCTCGGCAATCTTGGTCATGATGCCGCCCTCGGTGGTTTTGTCCAACCGTGTCAGAATATTCGCGATGACCTCGGTGCCGCCCACACTGGTGGCTTGTGCGCCCGTGTTGGCCAGCAGAGTGTGCTGGAGCGATTGGCTCAGTGCCTCCAACACATCGGGTTGCACTTCCTCCATGGTCGCCAACCGCATGGCGGTATCGGCCCTCAGCCCTTCGGGAAGCCCGGCCAGGACCTGGCTGGCTTGCTCGATGTCCAGATGGGCGAGAATGACGGCGACGGTCTGCGGATGCTCGACCTTGAGCATCTGTCCCAACGCCTTGGCGTCGATCCATTTGAGCGCCTCGATGCCCGGATAGGTTTTCGTGTTGATCGTTTCGAGCATCCGCGCCGCCTTCTCCGGCCCGAGCGCCTTCACGAGGATCGCCTTGATGTATTCCTTCCCTTCGAATTGCACCTCACCGCTCTCGCTCGCGTGTTCGAATTCCTGCATCACGAGGTCTTCCTCTTCCTTCGTGATATTCGCGGTATCCTTCATATAGCCGCCGAGCTTCCGGATCTCCTTCGGCCCCAATGACTTCATGACCTGGGCGGCGGCATCCTCGCCGATCGCGCGCAACAGGATCGCCGCCTTTTGTTCGCCCGTCAGTTCTTTCGTCACTCCGTCCCCTTCAGTGTCCGCTCTTGAGCCATTGCTTCACCACGACCGCGGTCGCGTCAGGGTTGCCTCTCGCCATATCCACGATCTGGCCGCGGGCCTTGGTGCCGGCCAGAGAGGCTTCGACCTGTCCTACGGACGCGGGGAGAGCGGGTGCGTCCGTCGCCGCGCCCGGCGTCGAGGCCACGGCCAGCATCCCCAGTAAGGGGCGCACGACGAACAGCAAGAGCACCAGGAAGAGCCCGCCGCCAACCGCGTAGCGGACGTATGGCGCCCAGGCTTGGCGTGTCTCCGGCGCCGACTCCACGCCCGTCTGCTGGCCCTCGTCGGCAAAGCCGAATTGCATATTGACGACCTCGACTTGATCCTGCCGTTCAGCAGAATATCCCATCGCTTTCTTCACGATCTCCTCGATCCGTCCCATCTCCTCGGCCGATCGCGGCACATATTTTCTTGTCTGTTCCGTTCCCGCCGCCTTCTCTCCATCGGCCGCTTTCGCCGTCTCATAGGTTCCATCCACCAGCACGGCAACCGAGAGCTTCTTGATGGTTCCAGTCGGTTCGACGATTTTCGAGACGGTGCGGCTAATCTCGTAATTGACGGTTTCGTTCTTCGTCTGGCTGTTGGTAGAACTCGTCTGCGAAGGTTCCTGTTCGGTACTGGGAGGGACGTTCGACCCGACCCCGGGCACGCCTCCGGTGGTGCCGTTGACTCCGGTCGACTTTTCTTGTCCCCGCTGCTCGCTGCGGACCACCTGGCCGTTCGGATCGTATCGCTCCTCCGTGGTCTCGACTTTTCTGAAATCCACAATGCTGGATACGCGCACGACCGCCTTGTTCGCTCCGACAATCCGTTCCAGCATGGTTTGAATGCGTGTCTCGGTATCCTTTTCGAGCGCTTGCTGATACTCGAGTTGCGTATTGGTCAGACCGACCGCGTCGTCGGTTGCCGTACTGGACAAGAGGCGGCCTTGACCGTCCACCACCGTCACATCTCTCGCTTGCAGGCCTTCCACGCTGCTGGCCACGAGATGCACGATGCCCTGGACTTGCGATTTGCTCAACGATTGGCCGCTATACAACGAAACGACGACGGAGGCGCGTGCCCGATCGTGTTCCGCGCTGAACAGACGCCGCTCGGGTACCGCGAGATGAATCCTGGCTTTCTCCACGCCGGCCATCTGAGCCACCGTTCGAGCGAGCTCTCCCTGCAATGCCCTTCGGTAATTGAGCTTCTGGACGAACTCCGACATCCCCAGAGTGGATCGATCGAAAATCTCGAAGCCCACGCCTCCCCCGTGCGGCAATCCCGCTCCTGCCAGTTGCAGGCGGAGATCGTAGACCTGCGCGCTCGGCACGAGAATCGTCCCTCCTCCGCCGGTCGTTTCGTACGGCACCTTCAACTCTTTCAATTTGTCCACGATGGCAGACGCATCTTCGGTGGAGACATTTGAAAACAGCACCTGCATATCCGGCTGCTGCGTCCAGAGACCCACCGCGATGAGTCCGGCAATCGAGCCGGCCAGCGCCAGCAGGATGATCATCCGTTGACTGACGGTAAAGCGGCTCAACGACTCGAGCATGAAGAAGCGTTCCCTTTCTTATTCGGGGTCAATCGGCGGGCTCCGTCACACCTGCATGCGCTGAATCTCTTCATAGGCTCCGACGAGTTTGTTTCTGACCTGCATCATCAGCTGAAATGAAATATCGGCTTCTTGAAGCGCGACCATCGTCCGGTGGATGTCCTGTGTCTTGCCGGTCATGAGATCGTCAACCGCATGGCTGGCCTGGAGTTGCACGTCGTTGGCCTGCGCAATTGCGCCCTTGAGTTGATCGAGAAATCCTCCTGCCCGCCCCGCCTCGGCGACAACGGAACCCGGCGATTCAACCGCGGGCGAGATCGTGGAAAGCGTCGCTGACCCGATACGGATAGGATCCATCATCACCTCCCGATGTCCAACGCACGGTTCCACATCGCTTTCGTGGCGCTGATGGCCTGCACGTTGGCTTCGTAAGACCGAGACGCGCCGATCATATTGACCATTTCTTCCATGACGTTGATGTTGGGGAGACGGACGAACCCCTTGGGGTCGGCGTCAGGATGGCGGGGGTCGTAAATCTGATGGCCGGGCTTGTGGTCTTCAATGACCTTCGAGACACGCACGCCGTCGAGAGCATGGGCGGTCGGCCCGCTCGCCACCTTGCGAAAGACCTGGTGGAAGTGATTCCCCACCGGAGCGGATTGGAAGACGACATCCCGACGGCGGTACGGCCCTCCCTCGGCAGTCTTGGTCGATTGGGCGTTCGCCAGATTACTGGCGATCACGTTCAGCCGCCTGCGTTGGGCATCCAACGCGGATACTGACACGGCAATGCTATCGGTCATGTCCATGGTTGCTCCTCCTTCATCAGATCGGAATTGCCTATCGGCGGTTCGCCCTGCCTAACGCGCGTCGCGGATCGCGCTCATCAACTGCCGGAGACGAATACCCATGATCGCGGCGGCGCTGTTGTATTGCATGGCGTTATCCGACAATTTCGCCAGCTCCAATTCGATGTTCACGGAGTTGGCATCGAGCGGCAGATCGCCTGCCGGCACCTCCGCCACTCGTCCCGTCACCTGCCCGGCTCCCGGACCCCGCAGACCGAAATGGCGGCCGTGTGTGGAGACGAGGCTGACGGGAGGCCGTCCCTGTGCGGCAGAAGACAGCGCCTCCTGAAAGTGCAGGTCCGTCGCCCGATAGCCGGGCGTTTCTTCATTTGCGATGTTGGATGCGATCAGCCTATTTCTGGCCCCGCGAAGATCAAGCGTCCGCTCGACCAGACCCATGGTTTTGTCAAAAATGTTCATCTGCTCCTCCTGTCTCGACGTGCGGAAGATACGACTTCGACCCCGGACAACCGTCTCGTCTGCTCAGACATCGGCGATGAGGGCACCATCCTGTTGGCGATATTCTCTGAGTTTGTTGCGGAGCGTGCGAATGCTGATGCCGAGCTCGCGCGCGGCATGAGTACGATTTTCCTTGGTCCGGGCCAACGTCTGAAAAATCAGCTCGCGCTCCATTTCCCATAAGGATCCGTTTCCACTTCCGTTTCCCGCTCCCGATGGAACCGTCTCGTCGGCGGGCCGCGCGCCCGGTAACGCCGGGGAGTTCTGAGTATCGACGGCGATGTGTTCGGGAGCGATGGCAGTTCCACCAGCGAGAAGCACCGCCCGTTCCATCACGTTTTCTAACTCCCGGACGTTTCCCTTCCAGCTATGTTGATGCAATCTGGCCAACGCGCCATCGGAGAGGGATGAAAAGCTCAATCCATTCCTCGCTGAGGCCGCTTTGGCGAAATGACGGGCAAGCAATGGAATGTCGGTCGGACGTTCACGGAGCGGTGGAACCGTGATGGGGAATACGTTGAGACGATAAAAGAGATCTTCACGAAACCGGCCGGCTTCGACTTCCTTATGGAGAAGGCGGTTCGTGGTCGCAATCACACGTATGTTCACGCTGACCGGTTCACGACCTCCGACTCGATCGACTTCTCGTTCCTGCAGCACACGAAGCAGCTTGGCTTGCAGGCCCAGGTTCATTTCGCTGATCTCGTCCAGGAGGAGGGTGCCGGTGTGGGCCATTTCGAACTTGCCCTGCTTACGCACGACCGCGCCCGTGAACGCCCCGCGTTCGTAGCCAAAGAGTTCGCTCTCCAGAAGACCGTCTGGCAACGCGGCACAATTGACCGCAACAAACGGCCGATGCGCCCTCGGGCTTCGGCTGTGAATAAATCTGGCGAGCAATTCCTTGCCGGTCCCGCTTTCGCCGCTGATCATGATGGTGGCCTGACTGGCTGCCACGCCTTCGATCGTGCTCAACAGACGAACCATGCCAGGATCCTGGGAGAGGATGGCCCGCTGACCTGCAGAGACTGCCGACGAGGTGGGGACGTTTTCCCGCGCCGATTGGAGGTTGCCGATAATGCGTTCGAGAAGATCGGTCGAAAATGGCTTGAGCACATAGTCGCTGGCTCCGTGCTTCATGGCTTCCACGGCGGTCTCCACCGTCCCGTATGCGGTCATCAGCACGATGTGTGCGGCCGGCAACCGCCGCGACAATTCGTTCACGAGATCGAGTCCTCCGAGCCTGGGCATTTTCAAATCCGTCAGGACCAGCCATGGTTTGGTCTTGAGCGCGAGCTCCAGGGCGTCCTGTCCATCATTTGCGACCTGGACATCGAATCCGAGCCGTCTGACCGTTTCTGTCAATGCCGCGCGCATCGATGGGTCATCGTCGGCAACGACGATCGTACGGCACTCCTGCGGGATACCCGGTAATTCCGTGAGCGTTCCCTCGTTCATGCTGATATCTCCTCCGTGTCATTCCCCTGTCCGGACATTTCGGAATCGGATGAGGCTGCCGCTCTGACCTGGTGGTCCGGCAATCCGCCCGTCGAGCCATGCTCGCGGAACGGAAGAATCATCGTGAAGGTCGTGCCCTGTCCTACTGTGCTATGTACGTCGATCCGCCCCCCGTGCGCTTCGACGATGGCATGGACGATGGCGAGCCCGAGGCCCGTTCCCTCATCTCGCGTCGTAAAGAACGGATCGAAAATCCTCGCCTGATGACTGGTCGGAATGCCGATGCCGGTGTCGGTCACCGACAGGCGGATGCAACGGTGCCCCGTCCGTTGGTTCTCCTCCGCGGTCGCCGCCAGCGTCAGAGTGCCCCCGTCCGGCATGGCCTGGACCGCGTTTAAAATGAGGTTGAGTAACGATTGCTTGATCTGTCCGGCATCGCACCACAGGTGAGAGACCGATGGATCCACTTGCATCTTGATATCGAGCCGCGCATTGGCGATGGCATGGGCAGCCAGGGTCAAGGCATCGATGAACAGCGCCTCGGTCATGTGCCGGTCGCCTTTCGAGCAATCCGGCTTCGTGTACAATAAGAGGTTCGAGAGGAGGCGATCCAGCAGTTGCACTGCCGACGAAATGTGTTCGGCATAGCCCTTGAGGCTCTCTTGATCCTTCAGATCCCGGCGTAGGATCGACGCGAATAATTCGATGCTGCCGAGTGGATTTCTGATCTCATGGGCGATCCGGCCCACCATCTCGCCCATCGCGGCCAAGCGGTCGCGCCGCTGGAGCCGAGCCTCCAATTGATGCACGGCGCTGACATCCTGAATCAGCGTCAGGCCCCCGGCCGGTTGCCCCTCCACATCGCACAAGGGCTTCTGGGCCAATGTGGCCGTCGCCCCGTTCTTCGTCGTCAACGGATACTCGTCGGAGTCCAGACCGGATTCACCGAGGCATGCGGCAAGCGGCCGCCCAAGAATGTTGTCACGTGACAAGCCCAGCAGTTGCTCCCCCGCCCGGTTGCACCGCGTCACGGTACCTTGGGCGTCGGTCACCAGGATGCCGGTCGTCAACGACTCCACGATCGCCGTCAGATGTTCTCGCAACTCTTCATTGGCCCGTAGGTTCCGTTTGAGCGTCTCGTTTCTGTCCGCGAGTTCCAGGTCCAACTGTTCCAGTCGTGACGTCAGCGCTCGATAGGATTGCTGCAAGGTGGCCGCCGCACCATCGAAACTGCGAAACGCCGCTTGCAACAGATCGGCATCATGGAGCATCGGAGCTGCCTGCACGGTCATGGTCATTCTCCTTGTTCGATGAGCGAGTCGGGCGGGTTCCCTTGAATGGCCGTCGTCGCGCGTTGAAGCAGGGGATCTCCCCCGAGACTGAGCGCGGTCGGTATCGCCCGCGCCAATGCGGTGTCACGCCGTCCGGACAGGTTGCGGACGATCTGGAGCTGTGCCCATGCGGCCTCTTCCCGCTCCGGGTGAGCCGTGAGGACCTGCCGGTAGAGTTCAAGCGCCCGTTGCGGCGAGTGCTTGTGGCTCAGGAGGTCCGCGAGGACGAGCCGGTCGTCGTTGGTCGGCGAAACAGTTCCTGCCCGCACGGCTTCGTCGAACGCCGCAAGCGCCTCTTCAGGTTGGCGGTCTTCGGCCAGCGTTCTGGCCAACATCAATTGTATTGAAGCGCGCTCGCGGTCGTTGGGATGGAGACGCAGCCATGTTCGCATCAATTTCGCGGCGCCGTGGTAGTTCTCCTGGCCGCGCAGTGAAGAGATCAACAGTTTGGACACCATCGGACCCTTGAGGCTCTGAGGATAGAGGAACCGCGTACGCTCCAGAACCTTCTGTGCCGCTACGTAGTCCCTTTGATCCAGGTAACTCTGCCCAAGACCGATGAGCGCCTCTTCGTGAAAACGAGCGGCCTTCAGGTCGCGGACCAGCGATTGATACAAGTGCACGGCTTGAGCGGAGAATCCCTGGCGCCGATGAATATCGGCGACCCGTAATAGGATGTCCGTGCCCGTATAATGCTGCTCCGGGGCGGACCCGTGCCAATGAAACAGCGACACAACGTTGAATTCGTCGCGCGCCGCGAGCGCGGATTCAAGGCGGGGTTTCAGCAGCGTGACCAACCGGTCCCCGGCCGCTGCGGGCCATGGATCGTGTTCGATCTTTCCCGCTCGGATCGAGACCTGATGATAGATACGAACCGCCTCTTCGGGAGCCTTACGGGACTCATGATATTCGGCGAGATGATACAGTGCTTCGCTTCCGAGCATGTCGGCATCGTGCGCCGACGCCATATCGAGATAGGTCCGGCGAAACCCTGCGTCGTCCAGATAGGTTGAGTCGGCCCCCCGCATCAGCCCCCGGACTTTCATGTAGAGAAAGTCCTCTGCGGCAACCGCGGCGAGCTCTTGTTCCATCTGGGTCAATCGAAGACGTGCGTAGGCGCCTGCCGTCGCATTCGGATACAGAGTTCGGGCGACCGTATAGAACACCTCCGAACATTTCTGTTGTCCGAGTTTCCGGCAACTGTCGCCGACACGGATAAGGGCGGCACCGCCTTCTGTCCGGGACGGATACATGTTATAGAGCACCGTGCACACATCACGAGCTTGCAACATGCGGTTGGTATCGAACAGGACGGCGCAATACTGCGACAGCAGCACCGCATCCTGCCGCATCATCGTGGGCCATCGCCGATGCAACATGTCGTACAGCGGCTGCGCGTCGGCGACCTGCTGCTGCGTGTACAGCGCGCTCGCCAATCCTCGGGTGGCATGCATGAACATCCTGTCGTCGGATGCCTGTTTTCGGACCGTTGCGAAAGCCAGTTCGGCTTCCTTCCATTTCCCCAGAGCGCTGCAGGCCAGAGCAAACCCGAGCATGGCCCGGCTCGTATCCCGCTCGGTTTGAGATCGACCCAGCGCCTGTTCATACGCACTCTTTGCCTCTTGAAACCACCCCATCGCCCTGTACAGATCGCCGATTCGCCATTCCGCCCGTACCGTGTTGGGATCTTTGGGATAGGCGCGGACCAACCCTCTGTATTGATTGACGGCCTCCGCCCGCTTTCGATTTGAAGCCTCCTGCTGCAACGTGAGTTCCGCGTTAAATGCGACTGAGGCAGGAAACAATCCGCTCTCGGGGTTGCGGGTGGCAAATCCATCGAAAGCCGCGCGGGCGGCATCGTAATGACCTCTGCGGAAGGCCGATACGCCATCGTAAAACTGCTGTGCTTCCGGCCCTTGCACGGCCGCATCAAAGCGCGGCCCGTCGTCGGGCAACTCCGGCTGTGGGGGCACGCCGGCTGGTGCGGCACCGACGGCCTGTCCATTCGTCTCCGCTGCGCCGCCTTCAGCAGCCGCCATGCCGAGCAACAGCAGAACGAGGAACGGCCAGGCAAATCCGATCGAAGGTTTCATAGTCCGGCAAGGGTTCAGCAACTTCCATGCCCCTGACCGCAGGGAAAAACATGCTCGATACTAAGGAAATTTTGCCTGTTGAAGAGCCGCCGCTTGCACGTGTCCGTCAATCCACCGACGCGGTGACAGGATCGGAGTCAAGGGATTGACACGGCAGGATGAGGAAGTGGTTCCGAGAACTATACGGAGATAGAAGTCAGGAGCGATGGGGCGTTTGCGGATCGCCCGGAGACGCCGGACTGGAATTAGCCCGCGATGCAATTCAGAGATTTTGGAGCGAACCCTTTGCGCTTGAGCTTTTCGACGAGCGTCGTGCGATTCAATTGCAGAAGCTGAGCCGCTTTGCTTGTAATACCATTGGCCTGTCTGAGTGCCTCAACGATCAAACGATTTTCAAACTGTTCCAATTCACGAGAGAGATTCACACCCTGATCGCTGAATCGAATGAATTGATCCTTTGAGGCTTCAGGATGTCCTGTCCGCTGGAGAACCCGCTCCGGAAGATCGGATGCCTCGATCCGGCCGGTTTTCTTCAGAACCACGACCCGTTCGATCATATGCTCCAGCTCTCGGACATTGCCGGGCCATGCATACTCTGTCAAACGGGTCATGGCGTCAGGGGAGCAGGATTCGATTGTCGTGTGTTTCGTCCGATTGAACACCGCGACAAAATGTCTCACTAAGTCAGGGATGTCTTCACACCGTTCCCGCAGCGGCGGAATGGTCACGGGAATGACATGTAAGCGGTAGTAGAGGTCTTGGCGGAACCGCTTGTCTTGTACGGCTCGTTCGAGATCCTGATTGGTTGCCGCAAGCACCCGGACGTCCACATGAATCGTCTTCGTCCCTCCAACACGCTCGAACGAGCGCTCCTGTAGGACACGCAGCAGCTTCACTTGCAAGGATGGACTCAATTCTCCGATTTCGTCGAGAAAAATCGTTCCCCCGTTCGCCAATTCAAATCGTCCGAGCCTGGTATGGAGAGCCCCTGTGAATGCGCCCCGTTCATGACCGAATAGTTCAGATTCCAGCAGGTTTTCCGGAATCGCCCCGCAATTGACGGGAACAAGGGGGCGAGCTTTGCGCAGGCTGTTGAAGTGAAGCATGCGCGCGACCATTTCCTTCCCGGTGCCGCTTTCTCCCTGAATGAGCACAGTGCTGTCAGTATCCGCAACCTTTTCGACGAACTCCACCAGGTCACGGATCTGGGAACTGGTTCCGATCAGACGTTCCAACCGATATTGATCGCGCACCGATTTCTTCATGGATTGACCGTGCCGTTTCACCGACTGCGCCTGCACGGCTTTCTTCACGATCTCCGTGACCTGCACAACCTCAAACGGCTTGGTGATGAATTCAAACGCGCCGCTTTTCATAGCGCGGACCGCCGTGTCGATCGTACCGTGACCAGTCATCACGATACCGGTCACCGTGGGATCGATCCGCAACATCTGCTCGAGAATGGTGAGTCCATTCGTGTCGGGAAGCTTCAAGTCCGTCAACAGCACATCGACGGCCATGTCTTGTGCAAACCGAATCGCGTCATCGCCATTCTCGGCAACCGTCACACGGTACCCTTCCGTAGTCAGGACGGTGTGCAACAGGTTTCGGATTCCTTCTTCGTTCTCTACGACAAGGATTGACACTGAACCCATCGGATCCAACCTCGCGTTTGAAAGTAATGGATGAAAGAGGTGATGCTTCCCGCCGCGATCTGATTCGCCTCACGATTGAGCATCATTCCGTGATGTTGAACCTGTTTCTTGTCCGTTCATGATCAAGCGTAGAAGATTCCACGATGGTGATAAGTGTCAAAACACTCTAGCTTTTAAGGATTTATGGATCTATTTAACATAGGTACAATTGACATCATTGTCGCTGACGAGTGCGCACGTATCCTTCACGCTTCATAAAGAAACTTCCGTGCTCAGAGTAGTCCGGCCAGCGGAGAAATGAGAGGAGTAGGCTTAAACCTACAGACTAATAGTCCTGGGTGGTTTGAAGTTTTCCTGTAGTGAATATCGCACACAATGAGCTGCAGCCTGTGCACGCCGCGAGACTTGTAACTTCTGGAAAATATAACGAACGTAGTTTCGAACCGTCTTGTCGCTCAGCGCCATGGTGGCGGCGATTTCCTTGTTTGTTTTCCCCTCGGCCACCAATGCGAGTACTCGCTGCTGTTGAGAAGACAGAGGAGGGCGAGGATTGGCGGGACGATACTCCGACAAAGACTTCATCCGCGCGAGTACCGGCTGGGTAATAGCGGTATCGAGGATGGATTGTCCTCCGGCCACGGAATGAATTGCTTGAATTAGACCCTGTGTATTGATGCCTTTCAGGACATAGCCGTTGGCGTCCACGGCGATTGCCGAAAGAATCGCTTCCTCGTGCGCTTCCGAGGTCAGGAAGAGCACCCGGGTATCCGGACATTGTTGACGAATCGTGCGACAAGTCTCGGATCCACTCCCGTCTGGAAACCGCAGATCCATGACCACGACATCGGGTTTGAGCCGACCGACCTCCTGGAGAGTCTGCGCCACCGTTGCCGCCTCTCCAGCCACCGTCAGAGTCCGGTCTTCCCCTAAAATTGCTCGGAGACCGACACGAAAGATTTCCTGTGCGTCGGCAATCAGAACTTGGATCGACTTCGTTTTCGCAGTGAGCATATCGAGCTCGAACCTCCCAGTACGGTTAATGCAGGTTTGTCCAAACGCTGTCATTATGCAGGAGTATGGTGTCAAATGCTGTATGGCCGCCGGAGGTTTTACGGCCTTACCTGGCCAGGCATCCGGCCCTAACTGTTCGCATCTACCATGTTGAGAGCATACCGAATGATCGGCGACCTGGTGGCAGGGGAACACTGCGACAAGCTGATGCTATCGTGAGGTTGATGACGCCACGGAGCGATCTCCAGCGGCCTGTTCGACAAGACGCATGAAATGCGCTGCGGCTTGAGACCGTCTGGTCACGTGGAGTTTTTGAAAAATCGTGCGGATGTAGTTCTTCACGGTTTTATCGCTGAGATGAAGTGCATCGGCGATCTCCTTGTTGGTCTTACCTTTGGCAACCAGCGCCAGAACGCGATGCTGTTGGCTCGACAACGCAGCCGTTGAACTTGCCGGATCATTGGCCGGCACCGTGCGGCCCCCGCTCACGATCAACTTGGTGACCGAAGAATCGAGGATCGAATGACCGCTGGCTACGGATCGAATCGCCTGCAGAAGACTCGCCGTATTCACGTGTTTCAGGAGATACCCGTCTGCCCCCCCGAACACCGCTGCCAGCACGATGCTCTCATCCGAAAAAGAGGTGAGAAATAACACGCGAACGTCGGGAGATTGTTCACGAATTGCCCTGCATGCATCCACACCGCTTCCGTCTGGAAGTCTGGCATCCATGAGCACGACATCGGGCTGACATCGGGAGGCTTGGAGGACGGCCTCGGCGGCTGTCGCGGCCTCACCGACTACGAGGATCCCCTGCGACTGTCGCAGTACCGTGCGCAGTCCTGCTCGCACAACCTCATGATCGTCGACTAGTAACACTCTGATGGATTTGGCCTTACGCATGAATGACCTCCCTGGGAAGATCGAGTACGATACGGGTCCCGTGCTTGGGGCGGGAACGGACCGTGAAGACTCCCCCGACTTTGTTCGCGCGCGCGGCCATATTGCCCAGGCCTCGACCGGTTCCCACTACTTCGGACGGTACAAAACCCACTCCGTTGTCTCGAATGCTCAGGCGAAGACCCTGCCTCACGGCGCGGAGTGAGACCGAAGCATCTTTGGCTTTCGCATGCCGCAGACTGTTACTCATGGCCTCTTTGACAATGCTAAACAGGTGAAGCCCCTGCTCGGCCGTCAGGGCTTCTGTGGCGGCCGGATCGATGGCCACACGACAACGCGTGTCGTGCGGCTGGGCCAACTCGTGCACCATCGTGCGAACAGCCGCGGGAAAGTCCCTCCCGTGCTGTAATTCGGTCTCAAGGCCGGAGATGAACCCGCGTATATCCCGCATGACCGCGTTCAGTTGAGCCACGGCAAGATCCAAAGCCCTGGTGACACGCTTCATGTGAGGACGGCGAAGATAGGGGCGGCAGGTTTCTATTCCCAAGCCGACCGCGTACAGCGATTGGAGGATCCCGTCGTGCAGGTCCTGACTGATCCGCTCCCGCTCGTCGAGCGCCGACCGGAGATCACGTTCCCGTTGTCGGAGCGCTTCCTCTGCCCGCTTGAGTTCCGTAATATCGCTGCATACCGTCACCATGCAACGGCGGCCATGCAGCTCGATCAGTTCGGCAGACATCAAGCAATGCCGCATCTCCTTACGACGAGTGTGGACAATGACCTCCATGTTCCGCACGACCCCTGCTTCACAGAGGTTCGCGACAAATCGGTCCCGATGACTGGCAGTCGGCCAGAGATCCCGGTCGGTATTGATCGTCTCGCCGATCCCCCTCCCTGGGGCACTGAACAGCTGGAATGCCGCTCCATTGGCGTCGATAATTTTTCCTGATTGCAACTCCGAAATGACGACGGCATGGGGACTTGAGCGAAACGCTTTCGCAAACCGCTCTTCGCTTTCGCGCAGCGCCTCCTCGGCCCGCTTGCGTTCAGTGATGTCCTCTGAAATAAGAAGCAGATGACTCGGCTCGAATCCATTGCGGATGGGAACGGATTTTGATGAGAAGACTCGCGCGCCGAAATGTTTCGTATCGAGAACATGCTCCCGTATGTCGTGTACGGAATTGCTTTCGAGCGTATGATGGTCCTGCTCGAGAAGCATGTCCGCCTGATGTTCGGGAAAACAATCGTAGAGGCTTTTCCCGAGGAGCTGTTCCTGCTCGATTCCCAGATACATTTTCGCCGCCCGATTCACCAGTGTAAGCTCCAATGTCTTGGCATCCTTGACGACAATCATATGGGGAATGTTTTCCACGATGGATTCGAGGAACATGCGAGTCCGGTGCACATCTTCCTCGGCTTGAATCCGATCGGTGATATCTTCATTCAAGATGAGGGCACCAAGCACGGTCCCATCGTCCTGTCTGACCGGTACGGCTGAATTTCTCAGCGTCTTACGTTCCCCTGACTCCGTCTCGATCATGATCGTTTCATTCAGCACTGTCCGGTCCCTTGAAATGATGGTGCCGATCGCCCATCGATGCGGCGACTCGGCCTCGTCGATGCCTTCCCACCAGAGCTTGCCGGAGACGTGATCAGGCAATCCCACGGTCTTTGCGCGTGACCAGAGTTGTTGCCCGGCTGGATTGCCATACAACACATGACCCCGTGAGTCGGTAAACCAGACCCCGATGGGCAGTGTGTCGAGAACGGTCCGCAGCTGCTGCTCGCTTCGTTCCAAAGCATCCTGCGCCTGTTTACGTTCGGTGGTGTCAACCGTCGCGCCAATCAGGTGCGTGAGCCTTCCCTCGACGTCGCGCACGGCGTGCCCGCGCACCTCGGTCCAGATGGTGACCCCATCTTTACGAATCATTCGAAGTTCATAGTTGAAAGACTCTTTCAACGATCCCGACACCTCCGCCCAACTGGACAACGCCACAGTGCGGTCGTCGGGATGAACGAGGTTCAACCATTCCGCGGGATCAGTCGACAAGTCGAGCGGACCATATCCAAACAGCGCTTTCAAGTTGGTATCGCCATAATACAAACCCTTGTCGACATCGAGTTCCCAGACTCCAACCTTGCCAACCGCGGTGGCACGGGCATAGCGTTCCTCGTTGGCACGTAGCGCGCTTTCGATCCGCTTCTGTTCGGTCACGTCTCGACCGATACCGGCGATTCCGACGGTATGGCCCCACGAATCTTTGAGCGCCGCCCCCGTCCAATGATAAGGGATCAGACGACCGTCTTTGGTCAGCAACCGTCCCTCGAGTTCAGCGGTTCCTTCGGTCAAGGCCTGTTGAATGGCTGCTGTGGTGCGGTCGTACTCCTCGAGGGGAACGAATGCCAGCGCCGGCTTGTGGCGCAACTCCTCGGCCGTGTACCCGGTGACCTGCTGTACCCGGCTGTTCCATTTGATGAGAAAGCCCTGATAGTCCAGGGTGAACATGAGGTCAGGGACCGTCTCCATGATGTTTTCAAGATCAACCAGTACGTGCGATTGCTCTTCGTCAACTCGCCTATGTGCTGCCACTTCCTGTAACATCAGGATGATGCTGTCTTGCGATCCGTTGGCACTTGGAACGATCCGGGCTGCGACATCCAGCATTCGCCAAGCTCCGCTGTGATGCTGAAGACGAAATGCGCCACACCGCATGTCATCGTCTTCCCGCGAGACGCAGAGGTTGGACAGAGCAGCCCTGGCGCCCGCACGATCATCCGGATGAAACAGATTGAATACCTCTCGGCCGACGAGGATTTCTCGAGAGCAGCCCATCGCACGCTCGATCGAAGGGCTGAGATGCTGCACACAGCCGGTGAGATCCGTTACCGCCACGAGATCGGTGGAACATTCGAGCACCGCACGGTAGTGCGCCTCCCTTCTTTCCATCGCATGCTCTGCCTGCTGCCTCGCCAATTCCACGCCGGCGCAGGCTCCAACAAGCTGAAACAAGGCCTGCTGATCCCGGCTCATGTTGCGCGGCGCATCATCCATTAAGGACAACATTCCGATCACCAGGCCGGTCGATCCAAACAGTGGGACGACGAAGCAGCTCTGAATGTCCGATGCAGGGAGCCACGTGTGGTCGGGAAATCGCTGCGAGACACCGGATGAGTAGCTGCAAAATCCCCTCTGAATGACGGCATCGTCATACGGCGTCCCAACAGTCGTCCCCTCATACGCTTTGCCAAATGTCCGGTCCGACCAGACTGCCAATGTCTTGAATCGAAATCCGGTGATGGATTCTGAAACCACCGCATGCTTCATCCGCATCGCACTCGAAAGGCGACGTACGAGGGATGGGAAGAATTCTTGTCTTTTTAACGTATCTATACCGCCTGCAAATTCCCTGAGTGCACCGAGCGCTTCAGCGGATTCGACGGATGCCCGAGACCCATGACTCCATAAATCTTGTCTGGAACCCTTCGCGCGCAACCTCTCCAGCTGTTCCTGCAACCGCTCTATCTCGGACAAGGCTTCAGGCAGGGTCGTTGGAATGCCCATGAGAACTCCTTGATAGATGAAATAGTAGCGCGCCGACCATCGTCACAGATGTATACGTTGATGAACAGGTTTCCGTTGCCGAGGGTATCTGAGGCACAACAAGGGACGCTCAGCGCGTACTCATGACCGGACGAACCGTGATGCAATGGCGGGACTGGTAGGAATTCACGAACGGCATCCGAATGACCGAATAGACCAATGGTCATAGCACCCAATCGCACGCATCAGATTCTGAGTCATGCATGTGTAGATCGTATGGCCTGGCTTTTCGTGCCTTCATACGCTCACCGCGCTGGACAGCTCATAGAAAACGACCACATTCGTTTTCAGGTGAATCATAACCAAGCGAGCTCCTATGCGGATAGAGTCTTCCTTCACCCATGTCAATGACTATGAATGACTCTATATATAATAGGGGCTATTCCACGCGATCGGCCGGCAATGTATTTATGGAAGCCCTGCGCTTTCGTCAAGTACCGGTCATGGGATTCCGGCCCACGTCTGTCCGGCTAAGGTTTCTCCACGTTTTGCCGACAAGGAGTGGTGTCGGGTGTGAACGAACACCAACCCGCAAGGAACACTCGCAGAACCACAATGAGCACCGAAACAAGCAGGTCGCAGGGCAGCACGGTCGTCGAGCAGGTAGAAGCGGCCCTTGCCGAACGAATTGAGAAAGGTAAAATTGAGCTGCCGCTGCTCCCACAAGTGGCGGGACAGGTCATGGCCTTGGCCAACGATCCATCAGCTGATGCAGCCAAGCTATCGGCTCTCATTCATCAGGACCAGTCACTGGCTGCCCACGTACTGAGAATCGCGAATTCACCGGCCTACATGCCTCGGTCTCCGATCGTGTCCCTGCAACATGCCGTGGCCATGCTCGGAGTGAATCTGCTGTCCGAAATCGCCTTGAGTGTCTCCCTGAAGAGCAGCGCTCTGCAAGTCACGGGTTATGACCCGGATGTGAAACAGTTATGGCGGCACTCTTTTGCGAGCGGGGTCTATGCCAAAGAGATCGCCAGGCTTCGCCGCTTTAACGTCGAGAGCGCGTATTTATGCGGCCTCCTCCACGCCATCGGGAAACCGGTTGTCTTGAAGACCGTGGTGACCATCGCCGCTGAGCGCCGTCTCAACATCGAGCACGATGCGGTGCTTTCCTTCCTCGATGGATACCATGCCCGGGTCGGGACGTTGATCGCCAAAGAATGGGCGCTCCCCAAGCAAGTCGGCGAAGCTATCGGTTACTACACCATGTATGAACAGGCTCCGACCTACAAGCAGGAAGTCATGATGACGTGTCTGGCCGATCGACTCGCAACTTATCTGGTCGTCGCCGATGCATTTGACGAGACGACCGTCCGTGACCACACGGTCTATGCTGATTTGAACCTGTATCCCAATGATGTGGATGCACTCCTGAGGATCAAGGACAAGATGTTGAGCCTCGTCGACGCAATGGCTTTATGAGCGTCCAACATTTCGACATGGCCGTCATCGGGAGTGGGCCGGCCGGCCAAAAGGCTGCCGTCCAAGGAGCCAAGGCCGGGAAACGCGTCCTGGTCATCGAGCGGGAGCAGGGCGTCGGAGGCGGCTGTGTGTACCGGGGCACCATCCCGAGCAAGACCCTTCGGGAAAGTGCCTTGCAGATGAACCGAGCCAGACGACTGTCTTCGATGCTCGAAATGAAGATGCACTCAGACCTTCCTCTCGCTGCACTGATGAGCCGGGTGGACGACGTCGTGGCTGCGCACGGCGTCTATATGCGTGACCAACTTTCTCGCAATGGCATTTCCTGCTTTCATGGCCGGGCCCGCTTCCAGTCGGATCGGCAAATCGAGTTGCAATCCGTGGACGGAGAACGGCAGACGATAGAAGCGGACATTATCATTCTCGCCACAGGGTCTCGGCCACGCACCCCATCCGATATTCCCATTGACCACGAGCATATCCTGGACAGCGACTCGATTCTGTCGATGATCTACCTGCCCCGTACCATGACGGTGCTCGGCGGGGGCATCATCGCATCAGAATACGGATCAATCTTTTCTCAATTAGGCGTCAAGGTCACGATCATCGATCGGGCCGATCGTCCGCTTCAATTTCTCGACGAGGAATTGGCCCACACATTCGTCCAGAGCTTCGAGGAACAGGGCGGACGGTATCTGGGTGGTCAGCGGGTGTCGAACGTCCGCTGGGACGGCATCTCCCAAGTCTTGACGACTCTTCAAAACGGTGAAATCATCGGCGGCGAGAAGATGCTGGTCGCCCTGGGTCGCCAAGCCAATATTGAAGATTTGGGACTGGAGGGCGCCGGCCTGTCTGTGACTGAGAAAGGAACAATTCCTGTCAACGACCATTGCCAAACCATCGTCCCTCATATTTATGGTGTCGGCGATGTCATCGGCCCTCCAGGATTGGCCTCTACGGCGATGGAACAGGGGCGTCGCGCCGCATGCCATGCGCTGGGGCTGCCGGAGAGCGACTCGGCGCAAATTATTCCGATGGGGATCTATACGATCCCGGAGATGTCCAGTATCGGATTGGATGAGTCGGGGGCCAGAAAACGCTACCGCTCGATTCTGGTCGGCCGGTCAAAATACCATGAGATTGCGCGCGGTCAGATATCCGGTACCAGCGATGGCCTTCTCAAGATGATTGCGGATCCCACCGGAGAATACTTGTTGGGCGTGCAAATCATAGGAGAAGGAGCGACAGAATTAATCCACGTGGGTCAAATGGCCCTCCGTAGCGGAGCGACCATCGACTCATTTATCGACAACATCTTCAACTTTCCTACTCTCGCGGAGGCATACCGCGTCGCCGCACTGGACATTCTCGGGCAGCGTCGCAAACAACCGGCATTCTCTGCTCAGAGCGTACCTACAGCAGCCTAACAAATCGCGGAGAGTCTTCCCTAGTATCGAGTCCCATTAATAACTTGCATAATGCTTGCATCTCTGTTTGGGGGCAGCTTCTTATCCAGGAGGTGCCCTGATGCCCACCGGACGGCCGAAACGAGTGGAGATTGCGTTGACGCCTGAGGCGCGCGAGCCACTAGAAGAACACGGTGATCTTGCGCATAACTTCTGCGGCCGATCAATCAATGGTTGTCCGTTCATCAGAATGAATACGCCCCGTCTCTGCGGCAGAGACCAACGCACGAAAGAATCTCAAGATCTGGCAGGGATGAAACGAGATATTCGTGACGTGAAGGGTAAGGAAAGTTTTCGTCGGTAGGAAAATCAGATGTCAGTGAGCATGCCTCGGTCGCTCAATCCATCGACCGGGTCTCATGACCGTGCCCAATGCAAACATGCTGATGATGAGGACGAAAAACAGAAAAGCTACCATGAGAAAAAAGGCTCCGCGCACCCCGGCAATCATGTTGTCACCCTCCTCATATATTCCGGAATCGGTGAACATGCGGATTCCTTTTAGAATACTCCCCTACACGACCTTAGTCTACCTTTCATCTCCTCTCGGCTCCCCACCCCATATCGTGCCTCTCTCGCATACCTAGCTTTTGAGAAGAAGATGACGAGATCAGCGTGCACGATGGCCGGTGTATGAGGCGTGTGGATCGTGAGAAGCAACCCGGGAGAGTCCAGGATCAATACCTATTGGCAGTTCTCTTCGAATGAGAGGGTGTCGCTCGAACATGCGACGCATGTGTCCGGCTGGGTGGATGCGTAGGCTTGAATTGGGAGATTCCTGAACGGGGCAGTTTGCTTCCTCTACTTTACTTTCGAGAAATCCGCATTGATCCGTATTTCTTTTCCGTCTTGAAGGTTAATGACGAACACCGAGGCCGCGTTCGGATCAAAACTCTCATACGCGAACAAAGCGGTAAAACGAGACCGATAGGCCGGCCCTGTGCCCTCATTTTTACGCCCTCGTTCGGCTTTCCCGACAGGAGGGATGGCTTTGATCCGTTTGGAGCCTTGCTGAAGCTCGATCGAAGCGTCTTCGGCGAAATATTCATCGTCTCCACACAACTGCACTTCCACTTCCATATTCGGCATGTCCACGACTTTCTTAATGAACTCGTCGGGCATGCGAATGTCGCTCTTGCGTTTTTTGGATTCCGACGCCTCTTGCCGACCGAATGCCTCCAACCGATATCGCTTCGTTCTGAGGACAGCACTGGCTCCGCAGGCATCCTTTTCCGGATCTGCCCCCACCCTGGTTCCCAGCGAGGCCTGCTGGAGAACTTTTTTGACCTCGTCGGGCGTGTTGGCTTTCTCCATGGGTGCGCGCCCGGCTTCCAGGGCCTTCTGTGCGTCTTCCATGGAAATTTTGACATCGATGGCCCACACTGTGTCATACGTTGCGGTCAAGACCACCATTAGGACGGCCCGACGCCATATGCCATTGCCAGCACCAACGATCATGATCCCCTCCAGAAAATATTCGAATGATGCCGGGCATTGTACGAAATGCCCTAGCCCTTTGCAACGAACCGTCGGTCAGGAGTGCGAGGACTGATGGAACCGCGCCCACGTGCCGTGTGGCGTGCTCTCATACAATGTATCGACATCGACGGGTACGGCTATTCCGGCCCGTGCAAGCAATCCGGCGACCACGCGAAGCGGCAGTCCGACGACGGTCGTATAATCTCCTTTAAGGTCCGAGATGAGTTCGCTGCCCGGGCCCTGCACAGAATAACTTCCGGCTTTTCCCAGACTGTCAGTGGTCTCAAGATATCGACGGTGTAGGTCAGGATCGAAGGGCTTCATAAGGACCAGAGCGGTCGAGGTGACCGTCTCGGCCAACCCTACGGCGCCCCTGACGATCGTCACCGCCGTATGCACCGCATGCTGACAACCCGCCATCCGCTCGAGCATGTGGGCTGCGTCCACAAGATCGCGCGGCTTTCCCAACACGCTGCCGTCGAACTCAATCAGCGTGTCACTGCCAATCACCACGGCTTCCGGATCGGAGGTGGCCACAGAATATGCCTTGCCGAGCGAAAACGACTTGGCCAAATCCCGTGCGGAGAGATCAAATGCGACGCGCTCCTCGAAGGGGGGATCTCGGATCTCAAATCTGACACCGAGAAGACCCAACAATTCTCGCCGGCGCGGAGATGTCGACGCCAGAATCACCCGCATCGTGAGACCGGAAGGGTCAGAGCCTCCTCTGGATCGAGGGAGGTCTTAATCGGCACAGTCGATGTATCCGAAGTATGATTCACGCGGTAGTCCAAAAGGACCTGTTCGACACCGGCAACCGAAGACAGTCGGAACATGCTTGCTCGAAGCGCCGCAGCATGTGGGAAGCCAGTACAATACCAACCCAGGTGCTTCCGCATCCGGCGGAACTGACTGACACCGTGAACATGTTCAAAGTGACGGGCATGCTCCAGCAGAACTTGGAATCGTTCGGAAAGCGGAAGGACGGACGATTCTGCAACCATCGGGGTGTCCTGATGAAGGTGCAACCTTGCACGCTCTTTCTCCCGGAACAACCATGGGGCCCCCAGCGCCCCGCGTCCGATCAACACGCCGTCAACACGGGTTTCACGAACTCGCTGCACGACTTCCGTCAGATTCTGCACGTCACCATTTCCAAAGAGGAGGATACCGGTTCCCTTGACGACCTGTGCGGCTCTCGCGATCGCCTCCCAATCCGCCTGCCCACGGTACATCTGCTGAAGCGTTCTTCCGTGCAGTGAAATTGCACAGGGATGTTCTGTGATCAGATGCTCAACCCAGTGCTCAACGATAACTTCGTCATAGCCGAGGCGAGTTTTGACAGAAACAGGTATCGACCTCCTCTTACCTGGCATCGACCCCCGCCGCTGATTCATTCGATGGATGGCTTCAGCCCTCGCCGGCTTTATACCCGCCGATTCCATGCTTTGCCCGCCCACCCAGTCGTCAATACCCTGACGAGTCGCCTGGATAATGGTCCGGGCCAAATCTGGCGTGCGAATGAGGCCTGCTCCCGATCCCGATGAGGCCACATTACGCGACGGACAACCCATATTAATATCCAATCCGTCGAATCCCAAGGCGCAGACCGCATGGGCGGCTTGATAAAACAGATCTGGGTCTTTGCCATACAGTTGAGCCACGATAGGGCGTTCGATCTCATCATAGATCAGAGAGTCCAGAAGAAATTCCGGCCCCCTGCAGACATCATGCACGTGGGTAAATTCAGTAAAGGACACGTCCGGCTTCCCTTGAATGGCTACAACATGTCGGAACGATGCGTCCGTGACTCCGTCCATTGGAGAGAGACCAATAATCGGTCTTGGCAATGTCGCCCAAAAATTCATCGCGTGGCCGCTCCCGCTGGGTCAATATTCTCGTTCGCATCATGATAGGCCTGTCGCATCAAGTCAGCTTCTCGTTCGACAATGGACTTGAGCGAAGGTGCGTGTTCAATCACAAATTGGGTCATGCGCTCGATCTTCAATAGAAAAAAATCATACGACCGATCACTCGGCATGGCGTCCCGAAACCACCAATTGACTATACTGCGTAGGGGCACACCCGATCTCGCTAGTTCCCTGCAGGTGTCAGGGAACATGGTCGTCAACTCTCCGCCCCAACAGAGAATTTCGTGCGGGAGATATGCGCTCTGGTAGCAGTCAAATCCAATTCTGTCCTTCAGGACCTCCGCCCACATATCCCCAGAGGGGGTCATCTGTCCCGTCAAAACTTTGGCATAGTTTTTATAGTCCTCGGACAGCCGCCCCCTGTGTTCGGAAGATACGTGCGCATCGTAGGCGCAGCGGTCATCCAACGCCGTGGCCGATGCCTGACCATTCCTCTCTCTGTCGTCCATGATTGCGCCTATCCGATCTCGAAACCGTCGCGTGATGTTTTCATACTCGTGGACAGTCAGGTCGATCGGTTTCGTGTCCACTTCCAACGCCACGCCCCGTAGACTGATCAGTTGTCGATGCTCGAGAACGAGTTCCAAGAGATCCAGAAGGACTGGAGGAATTGACGCGGCGTGCGCATCGATCCACATAGGGTGTGCATCGCGCCCGGAGCTCTGGTCGAGAGACTCGTGCTGCGACAATCCGGCAATGTGAATTTCCACGACTCGGTCCATAGGAAATCTGTCGATGAAGTCTTCGACGAATTCCGTCAGCGTCATGGTCTTGCAAGCTCCACCGTACCGATAGACCGTCCAGAGATGTCCGAGATCTAACACGAAGCCGCAGGACACAAGATGCGCAATATGCTGGAAGAACTCCGGAATGGGCATTGTTCCGACGCCAAAATACGTCAGCGGAGGCATTTCGAGCAGAAAGAGCGGTCCGATGCCGCCTTGGGCGCGATCGAGTCTTCGTTGAACTTCATCGATATTTTCCGCAATAATCGCGGCACTCTCGATTGTATAAAGAGGGGGAAGATATGTGCCGAAAGAATATCCCGCGAATTGCTTCGATGCACATTCATGATTCAACCAATGGCTGCCGAGCATCCCGAGTTGGGAAACCGCCTCTTGAATCTCCTCGTCAAGCGTGGACCTTTGAAGAAAGTCCGGCTGCGTAACCCATAGCCCTTCCCCATGATACGCAAGCGGCATGGACGGAAACTCGGTTCGAACAGCCTTCATGGCGGCAACCGTGGCTTTAAACACCTCAAGATAACCGGGACGGAGGTGACGGGACTCGAGCCGGCGCATGAGGTCAAAGATGTCCGGCGAATAGCAATCGACCGAGAGGCCGATCTGCAATCGAGGGATGCCGTACAACCGCTGTTGAAACGCATTGAGGGCAGGTATAAAAGGTGGCATAAGACAGTACTTGTACTGGGACAAAATTTGGCCTAGTCTAGTCTCGGAACTCATTGTTTGACAAGCGAACGAGACCTCACGGGTGAGGGAAATCCGTCTGCTATACTAGGCATACGCCAGCGGGGATTTGCCTCATGATTCGCGTATGACGACGAATCAGAAAGAGGCATCAGTGTCCGATCCGAAAGCATCCTCCCCTGAGGCGCAACCGATTGCACCTACTGTGGTAGCGCACATGATGACACCAGGAGTCGTCCAGATTCCCGGAGATGTATCCGTCAGCGAGGCCGCCCTCATGCTCGAACGCGAGCATGCGCCGTGCCTTTTAATCAAAGACACTGAAACTCTATTTGGAATCATGACTCCGGTCGACATTGTAAAGAAAGTGGTCGCGCAGGGCCTTGAGCCCCATGAAATCGAAGTGCGCACGATCATGACGAGACCGGTTCAATTCATCGAGTACAACGAAGCGCTCGAGGAGGCCTCGACCTTGATGGTCGCCACCGGAGCGCCGGTCTTGATTGTCACCAAGCAAAATCAACCGGTGGGAGTATTGAGCGCCCATGATCTCATGCTCACCCCTCCCCGCCGCCCGACCAGAATTCCCACCGTGGTCACCGTTATGGGCGAGTTATCCACTGCCGATCAAGCTCACAATGCGACGATCCTGCAGCTCAGCCATCTTGGCGCTCTCGTAGAATCCAGAACCGGCATGCCGACCCGCAGCCGTGTGAACATGGCCTTCTCATTACCTGGCCAGAATACGCCGCTCACCGTAGATGGCAAAGTGCTGAACAGCGACAGTCGCCCCCATGAATCCCACAACAATGTCACTGGGGAGATGTCGGCGATCGAGATTCAGTTTACCGATCTCGGCAACGCAGATCTCTCCCGTTTGAAAGCCTGGGCGCTCCAAGCTCTGCCTTCCCTTCCTCAGCAGTCCTGAATTCACCACTCCTTTGACCAGCCGGCGTTCTACTGATAGAATTTTGCTGCAATCAGTATTCCCTTCCTGGAAGGACATGCATGAAGACATCTCCCGCCCGCTCGCGCCCTGTGCTCTCGAATGACGAAATTCTTGCTCAAGTCCGATCCATACTGGAAAGCCCCGAGGACGATGTCCATGCTGCCCTAGCAAAAGAATTATTGAGCGGCATGCTTCGTCTGTATGATGCGCATCTGAACCTTCTTGATTTGAAAATCGTCAACCGGGCATTCAAGGAATTACGCCATGCCTTCCGCGTGTTTCATGGGTATCGCGACCGGCGGAAAATCAGCATTTTCGGATCGGCCAGAACACCATCGGATGATCCGAACTACCATCTGGCGTTTCAATTTGCACGACGCAGCGTCGAAGAGGGATTCATGGTCATCACCGGGGGCGCAGACGGAATCATGCGTGCCGCTCAGGAAGGTGCCGGTCGTGAAAACAGCTTCGGGGTCAACATCATGCTCCCGTTTGAGCAGGGGCCGAATTCCACCATTGCCGATGATCCCAAGCTCGTCACCTTCAAGTACTTCTTTACGAGAAAACTCATTTTTCAAAAGGAGGCGAATGCCATCGCCTTGTTCCCAGGCGGATTCGGCACCCATGACGAAGGGTTTGAAATCCTCACCTTGGCTCAAACCGGGAAAAGTGAGCCACAACCCATCATCTGTCTCCAAGCTCCTGGGTGCGACTATTGGGATGAATGGAAAGCCTTCATCACACGACAGATGCTCGATCGAAACCTGGTCAGCCCTGAAGACATGAGTTTGTTCAAGATCGTCAATTCTGCCGATGAAGCCGTCGAGGAGATCAGAGTCTTTTATCGCCGGTTCCATTCTATCCGTTATGTCGGCCGTCAGCTGGTCATGCGTCTCAACAGTCCGATTTCATCCTCTGAAGTCGCCGGATTGCATGATCAGTTTCGGGATCTTTTGTCCGAGGGCACATTCGAGCTTCGCGGTCATCTCGCCGAGGAACTTGACGAACCGGACATTACCCGCCTTCCACGCCTCACTTTCACGTCCAACCGCCGCAGCGCGAGTCGCCTCAGACAGCTGATCGACTACATTAATCGAATATAAATTCACGGCCAAATTGCCTTTTGTCCCGGCGCAACGCCATGGTATGCTCCGACAGTATATGGCTGGCGCGGACTCCCGACGTCTTTTCTCCTCCCCTCCCACTGTCGTTCTGTATCATGCCGATTGTGCGGATGGCTTCGGCGCCGCTTGGGCAATCTGGCGCAGATTTCCATTCGTGAAATTCATCCCCGTCAAACACGGGAACCCGCCTCCCGACGGCCTGTCAAATGAACGCGTCGTGATCGTGGATTTCAGTTATGGGCGAGAACAACTCGAGTCCATGGCCAAATCGACGAGCGCGCTTTTGGTGCTGGATCATCACATTACTGCCGAGAAAGCATTGGCCGGTCTGCCCTATGCGTATTTTGATTTGAAACAGTCCGGTGCGGTTCTCGGATGGCACTGGGCACACGATGAGGCGGTTCCCTGGTTGCTGCAATATATTCAAGACAAAGACCTTTGGAGTTGGGCGTTGCCAGCCAGTCGGGAAATCAATGCGGCCATCGCCTCATATCCCTTCGACTTCCAGCAGTGGAACCGGTTCACTCAACAAGACCTCGAGCATGAAGGCCGCGCCATCCTGCGGTATGAGGCCGAACTTGTCAGCAAACTGGCCGCGCAAGCGGTGCTTGTCGATTTCAATGAAGAAACGGTCCCTTCGGTTCAGAGCGCCGTCCTGACCAGCCAAATTGGGGAACGATTGTCGGCAGAGCATCCCTTCTGCATTATTTGGCACGATCGTGACGGACGACGGTATTACAGCATGCGTTCCCGCGAGGACGGCACGGATGTCGGGGCCATTGCCGCATCGCTGGGAGGAGGAGGGCACACACATGCAGCAGGATTTTCCGTTCCGCTGGGACCCGATGGATCACTTCCTCCCGACCCTGCTCTTCCCCACGCCGTGATTGACCGTCGGCGCAAATCCGGGTAAACCGGAGATGATTCCGCTCAGCGATGACAATCCAACCGAACGAACTCCGTTCATTACCGTCGCATTCATCGCCGCTTGCGTTTTGGTGTATGTCTATCAGGTCAATCTGTCCTCCCAGACAGGGGAACAGTTCATCTTCGAATATGGGGCTATTCCGGCGGTCGTGTTTGGCCAGGTCGATGCCCCGGGAAACCTTCCCCATGTGTCCGCATTCTCCACTTTGATCACCAGCATGTTCTTGCATGGAAGCTGGATGCACCTACTGGGGAACATGCTGTACCTTTGGGTGTTCGGGAATAATATCGAAGACGTGATGGGATCTGGCCGATACGCGATTTTTTATGTGAC
Source organism: Nitrospira sp. KM1 (assembly GCF_011405515.1). NCBI lineage: Bacteria > Pseudomonadati > Nitrospirota > Nitrospiria > Nitrospirales > Nitrospiraceae > Nitrospira > Nitrospira sp. KM1. The sequence continues at coordinate 2,097,838 of NZ_AP022671.1, forward strand.
GTGCGGCATATTCGCTGCATTGGGTCATGCGTTGACCGATCCGACATCGACCATTCCGATGGTAGGTGCGAGCGGAGCTATTTCCGGGATTCTGGGTGCGTACATTCTCCTATTTCCGCGAGCGCACGTGCTCGTATTGATGCCGGGATTCGGCACGGCACGGATTGCTGCTGGCATCGTTCTCGGGATGTGGTTTGTGATGCAAATCTTGAGCGGAGGGATGAGTATCGGACGCGAGGGTGGCGGTGTAGCATTTTTTGCTCACATCGGCGGGTTCCTCGCCGGCACGAGCCTGATCGGAGTATTTAAACGCCCAGATGTCCGGTTCTTTTCTCCCGGTCGCATGAATCGATGGGACTGAACGACTGAGGAAGGTTTAACCGTCCAACAATTCACGAACTTTTTCGATTAACCCAGATTGACGGTAGGGACGCCGCAGCAAACACTTTCTGTTAATCCGATGTGCGCACATCGCGTCATCGTCGTACCCGGACACGAAGAGCGTTCTCATCGTCGGAAACTGCTTAAGCAGGCGTCTGGCTAAATCCCTCCCTCCGATATCCGGCATCGTCAGCTCACTGATGGTCATATGCACGCCTCCGGCATGATGCTGTACCATCAATAGTGCCTCTACAGACGAACTGGCCTCCAAAACCTTATACCGGTGCCTTAAGAGCGAGCCCAGCGCCAATTTTCTGGCGACTTCGTGCGGTTCTACCAACAAAATGGTCTCGTCCCCTCTAGCGCACAGACTGGGAGCGACCGCCTGAGTTTTCGATTCGGATCTGTCAGCCAGTGGCAAATAGATTCGAACGACGGTCCCCCGGCCGGGTTGGCTCGACACCTCCACTTCACCCCCATGCTGCTTCACGATGCCGTACACTGCGGTCAGTCCCAAACCAATATTCGTCTCTTTTGTTGAAAAAAATGGCTCAAACATGCGCGATTGAATCTCGCGATTCATACCACTTCCCGTGTCAGAAATCTCGACCCGCACCCATCGTATACGGCGCGTTCCCTCGCGGCATTGAGGGCCCTGCGAATGCGCAGCCGAAATAGTCATTCGTCCTCCTCCCGGCATCGCATCCCGTGCGTTGACGACAACGTTGAGCAGGATCTGCTCCAAGCCCTCCCGATCCATCTCGGCCAACAACGGAAGTGGATCGCTCGATATATGGCAATCGATGTTCGCAGACAGGAGGCTGCGTATTGCCCCGGACAGCTCTTCAAGGAGAGATGAGACCGACAGCACGTGATGCAGTTGCCGGGTTCTGTTGTCGAGCAGCGCCAATTGAGCCGTCAGAGTCGCCGCCAGCTCGCCGCTTTTGAAGATCTCGTCCACCGGTCCATACAAGGGATCCTCGGGTCTCAGTCGGGATAGCATGACCCCGGTCTGCTTTCCGATCACCGAACAGAGACGGCTGAACTCAGCAGCAATGCCGGTCGTTATCTGCCCGACCGCTTCCATTTTTTGAGCCTCGGCAAGCTGACGCTCGAGGCCGTGACGCTCGACCTGCCCCTGTTGGAGATCCGTCTGTGTGCTGGCAAGATCCTGTTTAAGCCCATTCACTCGCATTTCCAATTGAGCAAGGGAATTTTGAAGCGTGACTTCTGCTGATTTGAGCTGTCGAATATTATGTCTCAACTTCGATGTCTGCTGACGCTCTAGTCCGACGCTTTGCATGGCCATACCGTAAAATACCGCCATCACCAACAGGACTGGAACCCCCAACAAGTGACCCGCCGAAATAGTTCCCGTCATGGCTATACCTTGGTACAGCATCAGCCCATATCCGGTGCAGAGCAGCAGGGAAACCGCAAGGACGTGGGACAAGCGACGGAGGGAGGCCGCGATGAGCATGAGAATAAAGTAGGTAAGGTATAGGTCGGAGCGAGCATTCCCTGACAGGTAAATGGTCCCGGTAACAAGCGTCGTGTCGATACCCACGAGCATGCCGTTAAACCAGGATGTGCGGAGAACAGAGATTGGAACGAGAGACAGAGCCGCCACCACCCCCAGCAAGGCAATGACGATCAAACCTTCCGTTGTCCTGGTGGCGGTCGGTGCTAACTCAAACAGGAGTTGGTAGGCGAGCATCACACCGATTAATGACTGCAGAACTATGTATCGGGTCCGAGAAATATTTGGAAAAGCTGCCGTTGCGGCATGCACTTCTTCAGCCGCGATGCTGTCGGCACATGTAAGACTGCTGACCATGTCTTGTATGGCCTCGAAGGCCGGGCTGTATTTGAGCAATTCCCGTACCGTTCCGCAGAACGTTAGAGCCCTGTTTTTGTTGATGCAGGAATAATTGTCCGCTGGAAATGGACGATGGCTGGCCCATTGCGTTTACAAAACCGAACGCTTCCTGCGAGCGAAAGTTGCCTGCGGCTGGAAATCGAGGGTTACTACCGTACCGATTGGCTGGACAAAACGTCGTAGAGGCGGTGGACCCGCTTTCGGACGGTTTCGGCATCATCGGCGAGTATCGTGACATGCCCCATTTTTCTTTGGGGGCGCACCTCCTGCTTCCCGTAGAGATGTAGTACGGCACCGGGGATTGTCATAACCGCCACACATCCGTTTGAAGTTGTCGTGCTTGTGACATCTTGACCTATGAGGTTCACCATAGCAGCTACACTCAACAATCGCACTTCTCCCAAAGGTAAGTTACACAGCGCACGAACCTGTTGCTCAAACTGCGAGACCGTACAGGCCTCGAGGGTATAATGTCCCGAGTTATGCGGGCGGGGTGCGATTTCATTGATCAGCAATTCGCCATTTGCCATCTGAAACAACTCTATGCAAAACATGCCGACGCCGTTGAGCCGGTCAATCACCTCGGTCGCCAGATCTGCGGCGCGGGACGCAATCGCCGGAGGTATGTCCGCAGGGACGATCGTTGTGCGCAGGATGCCATCTACATGTTCATTCTGTGCGACGGGATATCTTACCGACTGTCCGTGAGAGTCTCGGGCAATGAGGATGGAAAGTTCCCGTTCAAACGGGATCATATTTTCTACGATCCAGCTCACTCCTTCCCGATCCATTTTACGCAGTGCGGGCTCAATGGCTGATACATCCGTCAGTTGGAGGATTTTCCATTGTCCTTTGCCATCGTATCCGGCCGTACATGTCTTGCAGATGGCGGGTGCGCCAATCTGGCCGACTGCGTCTTGGAGCCCAGACGGTGATAGAACGGGAGCGTAGGCTGGAACGGGAAACCCCTGCGCCGATAAATAGTTTTTTTGAACCAGGCGGTCTTGAATAATTTTCAGAATTGCACTCGAGGGACGAAGTGGGGTGCGCGCCTCCAGCCGCTCGCAGAGCGTCACGGGGACATTCTCCCACTCGTACGTGGCAACGGATGCAAGGCGAGAGAACGAATCCAAGGTCGCTTGATCCGTAAAAGGTTGAGAAAAGGAATGGGTAGCGAGTCGATGGGCCGGAGCGCTGGCATCCGGGTCCCACACCGCGACGTGATACCCCATGCGGCGGGCTGCACTGGCAAACATGGCCCCGAGCTGTCCTCCCCCGAGGACTCCGAGTACGGCTCCCGGCTTGACGATGTCTCCAGTCACGATCGAGCGTGAAATTTTGATGCCTGCAGCATGCGCGCGCTTGTGGTGCCGGTTGCTTCGGGAGACCGGAGCACACCTTCGGTTTGCCTTTGCCTGTATAATTTGACCTCTGCGGCAATAGAGGGATAGCGCCCGGCGAGAATTTGAGCTGCCAGCAGACCGGCATTTTCCGCCCCGCCGATGGCGACCGTCGCAACAGGAATGCCGCGAGGCATTTGTACAATCGAAAGCAACGAGTCCAGGCCGCGGAGATGCTCGGTGGGTATCGGAACGCCGATGACCGGAAGATGGGTCTTGGCTGCCAGCATACCTGGAAGATGCGCCGCTCCTCCCGCTCCCGCAATAATCACCTCTATCCCTCGGGAGGACGCCTGCTCCGCATAGGTGAACAGGCGATCCGGCGTACGATGGGCCGATACGACAAGCAGCTCGGTCGGTACGCCAAGTTCTGTTAGGATGGCAACCGCCTTCTCCAAAATGGGAAAATCGGACTTGCTTCCGCCAAGAATTCCTACAACTGGTGATAAATGCTTTGATTTTTTGACGCCAGCGGCTGTGCGCCGAGGGTTCTTAATCACAATACAACCCCATGATCATTCATGGGCTCCTCAGTGAGCCTCACACATTAGCGATTCCCGAGCGGACGGTCAAGGATTTGGAGTTGCATGAACGGCATCACATTTCTTGTGAGAAATTGACCCCTTGAACGATTTTCCTCTATGATGGGACTACTCGAAATTGGTCTTCATCCGGGAGAGCCTCGGTGGCACGGCTGGGAGAAAGCCTCCGTCATAAATTCCAGTCGCTCGTCCAGCGTCCTTCAGGTCTGGACGAAATGGCCATGGATGATCTGGCCGTCTCGAATAAGCTCCAGGCCTGGGAAGCCGTTCAAATTCCCGAGCGTCTGAAGTTTTCCTCTAAGCTCGCCATTACCCTCATTCTATTGTTTCTGCTTATTCTGGCATTCGTGCCATGGACCCAGACTATTACCGTCACTGGACAGTTGTCTGCCTACACGCCGTTTGAACGTCCCCAAGACGTTGAAGCGCAGATCACGGGCCGTATCAAGAAATGGCATATCTTCGAAGGTGTTCGCGTCAAGCAGGGAGACCTGATTCTGGAGCTTGAAGATTATGATCCGAACTTCATGTCTCCGGACTTGTTATCGCTCTTGGAGCAGCGCAAACAAGCATTGACCGACACGCGGCGAGCTGCCATCGCCCGTGCGGCACAATTGGATAAACGTATCGGGGAAATGCAGAATCTTGTCAAAGCGGCCGTGCCATCGGCCCAAGCTCGGGTGATCGAAGCCGAGAACAAGGTGCGGGAGGCCTATCAAAAAGTCGAAGCGGCCAAAATCGCCGTCGCCACGGCCGAACTGAACGTCGATCGCCATAAGCAGTTGGCTGAGCAAGGTCTGGTTTCCCAACGCGAGCTGGAATTGACCATTCAATCGGCCATCGCCTCGAAAGCCGACCTGACCGGCACACAAGCAAATTTAAAGGCCGCTGAACAAGGGATGAAAGCCTTGAGCTTCGGGCGGGAGCAGGTCAATGCGGAGGTTTTGCAACGATTGCTCGATGCGGAAGCGGCTCGCGATGCGTCAATCGGAGAAGCGGCCAAGGCCACCGATCAGTTGGCGGACATCTCCCTGCGGATGTCCAATGCGGAGCAACGCCGCATGGCCAGCCGTATTCTGGCTCCAATCGACGGCACGGTGGTGAAGATGTCCGAGACCGGTGCTGGGCATACCGTCAGACCGGGTGAGAAACTTGTCAGACTGTCGCCCGCCAGCGCCGACAAAGCCATCGAAATGACCGCCGATGGCCTCGATGCGCCACTGCTGAACGTCGGACGAAAGGTCAGGATCCTTTTTTACGGCATACCAGCCATCCCTCTTCCTGCCTGGCCATCTATCATGGCGGGTACATATGGAGGGGTCATCAAGGTCATCGATCAGGTCGACGATGGAAAAGGGAATTTCAGATTTTGGGTGGTCCCCGACCTCGAAGACCGTCCATGGCCGCCGCAGGAACATGTCCGTCAGGGGACGAAAGCCATGGGATGGGTCATTTTGAACCGTGTCCCGCTCTGGTATGAACTCTGGCGACGATTCAATTTGTTCCCGCCGGATTATCAGGAACGGCCGCCGAGTTTAATCGATACCCTCTTGCCAAAAGCGGGCAGAGGTGCCAAATAAGCATTCGCTCCGCTCTAAGGGCAAACTGCTGGTCCGATTCACGCAGACCCCGTTTGTATTTCCCGTCCGCCTAACTAACGGCATCAGATTGCCGTGAGAAGGAAAGGAGCTTTTCATGAATCCGCGTCGAATCCCCTTGAATCCATGCCATACATTCTGCATCGCAGTGCTTGTTGCTTCGATCACACCGGGTATCGGCTGGGCAGCTCCGGCCGAATCTCCGAAAACCAAATCTCTCCCGCCCATTCCGCTGAGTGTGGACGAACTGCACGCATGGATCGACCGTGCGCATCCTCTGTTGAAAGGAGCGGGCACGGAAAAGGTGATGGCGCGCGGGAGAATGCTGAAGGCCCTTGGGGCGTTCGAACCAACCGTGGTCAACGATACGGAGATTGAACGCTTCATTTCAAGCTCAAACCCTGAGAAAGGAACGCAAACCGCCGGATTCAATGACACCCTCGTCGAGGCACGCCATCCTTGGGGCTTCCGCGGCAGTGCCGGTATTCGTGAAGTCATCAACGGTCCAGCCAGAATTCCGGACCTCAGTTTCAACAACGGCAACAGTCAAGTCCTGCTTGGAGGGGTGTTTCCGCTCCTCAAAGGCCTGATGGTCAATCCGGAGAATGCCGAGCTTCAGCGATCTGAGCTTGCAGATCCACGGGCTGACATTCGCATCGCCCAGACCAGACAGGACCTGTTCCTCGCCGCCGCCTCCCAATTCTGGGACTGGGTCGCAGCCGCAAAATTTTTGGAAGTGCAGCGGAAGGCCGTCGGAATCGCCGAAGACCGCTCTAAGCAGGTCGAAGGACGTGCGAAGGCTGGAGCCGTCGCGCCGCTGGATGTCGTGGAAGCCAACCAGGAAGTCCAACGCCGGCGCGAAGTCGCGATCGCGGCACAACGATTCCTCGAACAGGAACAGTTGAAATTATCGATGTTCATGTGGGAGCGCAACGTTCCCGTCAGTCCCCCGCTTGAACGCGTACCGGAATTTCCCTCGCAAATGCTGATTCCCACCGCCGATGTCGTACAGGCTGACAAGATTCAGGCACGGTCCGGTCGCCCCGAGGTCAGGGAAATCGAAATCGAAGCCAAAATCAACAACATCGACCTGGAATTGGCCAAGAATAACCTGCTGCCCAGCCTGGATGCAGAAGCCGCGCCAGCCCGCGTCCCGGAGAAATTTGTGCTGGGATTGGGCTATCGCTTCGGTCTTGAGCTTCGGATTCCGATTCTGCAACGGAGAGGGCGCGGCGAAGTCCTGGAAGCCCAGGGCAAGGCGGACCGGTTCGTCCTGACACAAAAATTCCGTGAGCAACAGGTTGTCGTGGATGTCGACAATGCCCTCTCAGCGATCGAACGGGCGAAAGAACGCATCGCAGCCGCCGTGGAATCGCTTCGCCTTGCCAAGACTCTGGAAGAAGGGGAACGCTTCCGCTTTGGGCTGGGAGCCACGAGTGTGTTATTCGTGAACCTGCGGGAACGTAACTCAGTTGAGTCGGAAGCTCAGGTCATCAGGGCCAAGGCGGACTACCAGAAAGCCGTGGCGCTGTATCAATGGTCCATCGGTGCCTGGGGCAAAGCAATGCCATCGGCCGTTCCAGTCATTTACCATGCCCGCGATTGATCGTGGTGGAGAAATTGGCTTTTCCATCAATGTTTTGCTAGCGTGTGGTCGAACCGGCGACTGGTGATCCAGTCCTGACTTCCTGTCTGTCGGATGCTTGACGGCAGACGAGTATGCGGACTGCGATAGTTGTAACTATGGATCGAAGCTCCGATCAACCCAACCTGTTTCAATCCGTCATTGGGTATTTGGGGATCATCTTTCGTCTCGAGCGGCGGTTGCTCGCCCTGGTTTTTTCGTATTCGCTCGCCATCGGGCTATTCTCACTCATCGTCCCGTTGACCGTACAGGAGTTGGTGAACACCTTTGCCTTTGCCATCCAACCGGTCACGATAGCCACCCTCGCCGGAGTCATGGTCGCCGCGCTGTTGTTTGTAGGAGCGTTTAAGGCGCTCCAGTACTACGCCGTGGAGGTCCTCGAACGACGCTTCTTCGCGCGGGTGGCCATTGGTATGGCCCAGCAACTGCCTCAGCTGCAGATACTCGGGTTCAAACCGCGCTATGCCAACTATTTCGTAGAAACCGTGTTCATGCAGCGAGCGCTCTCCGTTCTCCTCGTCGAATTGATCAACGTCGTGGTCGGCGGAACGGTCGGCATGGGCATTTTGGTGTTTTATCACCCGTATTTTTTGTTGTATGGGGCGCTCCTGCTCGCCGGGTTTAACGTCGTATTTTTCCTCATGTCGCATGGAGGCCTGAAGGCCACCATCGCCATGTCTCACGCCAAATACGATACGTTGCATTGGATGCAGGAACTCTCGTTCAATCTGCTGCACTTCAAAGCGACGGACAGCCAATCTCTCGTGATGCAGCGGACCGACGAATTGGTCAGTCGCTATATCCACTCGCGCCAAACGCGTTTCAGTATCCTGATCCGCCAATACTTGGGCTCCGTAGGATGGCAGGCGGTTGCTCAAAGCGGACTCATTGCGACAGCCGGATGGCTGGTCTCGATTGGACAATTGACCCTCGGACAACTCGTGGCCGCCGAAGTCGTGGTCAGTGGTCTCCTCAACAGCTTTGACGGGGTCGTCAAACGGATGGGCCATATCTACTATTTCCTGACGGGACTGCGCGAGCTGGATTTTCTCTTCTCGCTCCCCAAGGATCACGAATCCGCCGAATTGGCGGTCCCGCTGCCAGATCCTACGATCCATGGCATCCGCGTCACCTGCCGAGATTTGTCCTTACAGCATTCCGGCATGACTCCCCTCTTCCGTCAGTTCAACCTCGAAGTGACTCCGGGTGAAAAGATCGGCGTCTACGCGAACACGACCGCCGCGAAGACCGCCCTAGCGAGGGTCCTGTCCGGCCTCGAAACGCCCACTGGCGGCGTCATCCGCTACAACGGCGTGGACCTCCGGCACCTCGACCGAAACGCCATTAACCGCTGCCGCGGATTCATGATCGACTCGCAGTTGACGTTGTTCGAAGGAACCATCGAGGACAATATTCTGTTAGGACGAAGTTATGTGCCGTACAGTGACGTGCGGTGGGCACTTAGATTTGTGGAACTCGAAGAGGATGTCGATGCTCTCCCCCAAGGCATGAAGACCAACGTCAGGTCGCCGGGCAAAGTCCTGGGCCCGTCACACGTGATGCGAATTCTCTTGGCACGCGCGATTTTGAGCCGTCCACAGATTCTCGTTTTTGATGGCATCCTTCACAACCTGCAACCGAACTTGCGAGAAACCATTATCCGTCGTCTCTGTTCAAAAGACGAGCCTTGGTCGGTGATTTTCGTATCCAACGATCCCAATTTGACCCCACATGTGGATCGTCGAGTCATCTTGGAGTCATGAGGAACCTCATGCGGTTCGTCCGCTGGTTCGCCACATTTAGGCCCAGCCCATCCCAGCTGCTCGTCAGCTTCCTTATTGCGTTGCTTGGCTGGCTCAGCGCTCAGGCACTCAGCCGCGTGGATCAGGACCTCCGCATCATGTACACGGAATACACGCTCGGGGCGACGGATCTCGCCCACATTTCGGCCGATGTCATTCGATACCGGAATACCATTATCCGCGCGCTGGAAGCGCACAGCGAGAAGGAATTCGAGCGGATCACCGACTCGTTACCGACACAACGCGCCCGTATTCAACAGGCCGTCGACCGGTATGCGGCGGCGGGCCTCCGCGTATCACGGAGCGGCCGCAGCGAACCTGAAGATATCGAATCCGTGCGACGGAGCCTTGATCAATACTTTTCCGTGGCCGGCACAACCGTCCAGTTGCTGACGCAGGAATGGACGGCAGCGTCTCCCTCTGAACGCGAATCCCTTCGGCGCAGAGCCGAAGAACATGCTTCGGACAATGGGGGGCCGAAGATGATTCAGGTGAGCTTGGCGCTGGATCGCCTGGTGGATACTGTGGCCGATGTGGCCAAGGACATGCGAGATGAAGGGACCAAGGCGATTCAGGACACCAGCATTATGTTGGTTGTTGGAAGTTTTTTTATCGCGTTCTTGAATCTGTTCTTTACGAGAAAAACCAGCGACCGGTATCCGGCCTCGGACGCTCCCCGCAGCTCGCACACAGCGAGTCTCCCATCACCCGTCTCACTCGAACTGCCTCACGATCAGAATCCGGCGTTGAAGGCCGAATAGAATCTCGGGCCGTCCTCATTCATGCGCCGCCGGCAGTCTGGCGTCTTCGACCGACCGCCTCGAACAGCGTGCGCCGTTCTTCTTCGGTCAGTGGCTGCCACATTCCGAGACCAAGCCCGCGGATCATGATGTGCATGATCCGAATCCGATGGAGCGCAACGACATGATGCCCCAGTGCCTGGCACATTCGTCTGATTTGGCGATTCCGTCCCTCCGTGAGCACGATCTTGAACCGACGCGACCCCTGGCGCTCCATACGGCAGGGCTTTGTTCTGGCTCCCAATATCATCACGCCAGCAGCCATGCGATCGAGAAACGTCTGATCGAATGGCCGGTCTACAGTCACCTCATATTCGCGCTCATGACCATGTTCAGTGCGCAGAATCTCATTGACGATGTCACCGTCGTTCGTCAGAAGAATGAGACCCGACGAATCCTTATCCAGACGGCCGATCGGGAAAATTCGTTCGCGATGCCCGATTTCCGCGATAATATTCCGAGGCACGTGCGCTTCACTGGTGGTCGTGACGCCGACCGGCTTGTGGTACTTGATATAGACCGGAACAGTCTTCCATGGAATCACGCGGCCGTCACATGCAACGACGTCTGAGAGACCGACTTGATCCCCGATTTTTGCCACGCGTCCGTTGATCGTCACGTGGTGTGTTTCGATCAGACGGTCGGCCTCGCGGCGTGAACAGACCCCGTGCTGCGTGAAAAATTTGTTGATACGGATGGAATCAGTCACGGGGTGCGCGGATTCAGCGAATATTTGCAGAATGCCGGATGCTCAAAATGACCGGCTTCTCACCTGCCCAGCCCCGGCGATTCCATTTCCACCCTCCCACCCACCGATCGCTTTGCAATCTTATCCCGCAACGCGCCGTTCCGCGAGCCAGGCAGCAGTGGGCGAAGGCCCGAGGCGTACTCCGTTGGTACGTCGAGGGTCTGAGTGATGCGACAACGCAGCTGGCGGACATTTTCAGCATCCTGCTAATGGACGCGCCGCCCGGCCTTGATCCGGCCAAGCATTCGATAGATCAACCGCGCGATGCAGAATTGCGGTGCGACAAACCCCTCTATTGGTGCAATCTCACTGATGTCCATCCCGAGAATTCCCGGACCATTGGCCAGCGCCGATACCAGATTCAGCGTGTCATACCAGCCCAGACCTCCGGGCTCCGGTGTCCCAAGCGCCGGAACCAGCGACGCGTCCAATCCGTCACAATCGAAGGTCAGATATACCGGTCCACGGCAGGCCTTTACGACCTCGGGAATCCAGCGGGCTGCTCTGCCCTCATATCGACCGAGAGGATCCAACAGGTCCGCGGCAAAAAACGTCGAAATGCGATCGGTTGCGTTGATCCGCTCGATCTCCTCCGGCGAGATGGAACGAACCCCCACCTGGACCAGCGGGAGGCCGTCATCAACGACTCTGGCCATGACACTGGCATGGCTGAACAGATTTCCCTGATAGGCGTGTCGCAGATCACCGTGAGCATCGATTTGGACCACACATAAATCTGGATAGGACTTTGCGTGGGCACGGATCGCTCCCAGCGCACCGGTATGCTCTCCGGTCAGCGTCACGAGGAAATGCCCGGTACGGACGTGCGGGCGCACGAAATGCTCGATCGCCTCTACGGCATTTCCGTCCACTTTTCCGTCCAGATCAAGTGATCGCACGGTCGCAATCCCTCCCCATTCGCGATACGGTTCGCAGCGGAGCACTTCGTCGTAGAATTCCACCTGGTGGGACGCTTCGATGATGCACGAGGGGCCCTTGTCTGAACCGGGAACATAACTGGATGTATGCTCGTACGGCGCAGGGAGCACGTAGACGCCAGCCTGATCGGGATGGCACCAGGGCTCATCGAGCCCGAGGAAATTCTGTTCGTAGCCTTCCCAACCGGCGGGAAGAGTCATTGGCGTGCGCTCTCTGTCTGTGGGACCGGCCGTGAACGCTGGCCCGTCTGGAACACGCCCTAGCGGCGTGACCGTTTCGGGAGATTTTCGAGGGGGATGAAGACCGCCAGCGCGACCACCGTGGTCCACTTTCCGGGTTTCCCAATGGCCGATTGCGTGATGTTCAATGTTCTGACGATCTTTCCGGCCATTTTAAACACCTGTTCACGTTCTTTCCACGCAATATTGGGGTCGAATTCCACTCCGAGCGTGGTCGCAAGCATCTGGGCGGCAAGGTCTTCGGTATATTCTCCGGTTTCCTCATCCGTCTCGCCATGGGCATGATGTTCGGACAGATAGCCGTATGTTCGGCGATCGGTTGGAATTGCCAGTCCGATCGAGGCGGACACCAGACGATTTCGCTCATTGGTTTCCGAGCGCGCCATGACGCAATGGGTGATCTCTCCAGGATTCAACAGTTTCTCGCCGCGCTTTCTGGGAATGATTTTACAGCTGGGAGGGAGAATGGACGATACGCTCACCAGATTACAGTAGGCCACGCCGGCGCTTCGAAGCGCCTGCTCGAAGGAGGCCAGCTTTTCTCGGTGAACGCCGACTCCTCTCGTGAGAAACATGTGCGTAGGTACCATCGTTGTCTTCTCCCTTGCTTCGTCCGTCCACTTAGACTTCAGGGGACGCGTGGATACCGGTGGCGAGCGTCAAGACCAAATGGATCTCACAGCGTATCGGGCAGCTGTTGTATCAAGAATGCCTGCGGTTCGCAATATCCCCGGCGTTTTTTTCGCTCCTAGTCGCTCGGCGGCTTCAGATTCAAGACGAGGAGCCTGGGCTCGGTCATGTCCTCAATTGCCGCCTTTACGCCTTCGCGTCCAATTCCTGAATCCTTCACCCCTCCGTAGGGCATATGGTCCGCCCGGAAGGTTGGAATTTCATTGGCCAAGAGCGCTCCGACTTCCACGTGGCGAAAAGCGTGAAACACCTTGTCGACGTTCTTCGTAAATACTCCGGCTTGTAACCCGAAGTCCGACTGATTGAGCGCGTCAATCGCTTCCTGGAACTGTTGATAGGGACTCACGGTCACGACTGGACCGAACACTTCCTGACAGGACACTTTCATGGCGGGCGTGACATGTCCCAGCACCGTCGCTTCCAGCACGGAACCCATTCGCTTTCCACCCAGGAGCACTCTGGCACCCTGTGAAACGGCTTCGCCGATCCATTCTTCGACCCGGCGCGAGGCGGCCTGATTGATCAAAGGGCCGATCACGGTGGCGCTGTCCGCCGGATCGCCGGACTTCAGCCGGGCAACTTGCAGCAGCAGCTTGGTCGTGAATAGATCGGCGATCGAATGATGCACGAAAATGCGTTGGACCGAAATGCACGTCTGTCCGGCATAGCCGAATCCGCCGGTGGCACAACGTTGTGCGGCGAAATCCAGGTCGGCGTCCGGTTCCACGATCACGCCGGCATTACCGCCCAGCTCCAAAACCACCTTCTTCTTGCCCGATAGGGCTTTCAGTTTCCATCCGACCGCTGCGCTCCCGGTGAAACTGAGGAGCTTGAATCGCGGATCGACGACCAGCTGCTGCGCGACCTGATTGTCGCACGGAATGACATTCAGGCCTCCGGGTGGAACGCCGGCCTCAACGGCGATTTCTCCCAACACGAGAGCCGTTAAGGGCGTTTGCGGGGCCGGCTTGATCAGAATCGAATTTCCCGCAGCGAGGGCCGGTGCAACCTTGTGAGCCACCAAATTGAGCGGGAAATTGAACGGGGTAATCCCGAGGACAGGCCCGATCGGAAATCGCCGAAGCAGGCCGAGATGGCCATCGGTGCCGGGAGTCCAATCGAGCGGGATCACGTCTCCTGGAATTCGTCGGGATTCTTCCGCAGCGACCGTAAACGTTTGCACCGCCCGGCTGACCTCACGTTTCGCATCCGAAATTGGTTTTCCCGCCTCCGCGATCATCAGCTGCACAATCTCGTCGCGACGATCGTAGAGCAAGCCTGCGATCTTCTGCAGCAGTTGGTATCGAGCATGAGAAGACAGCGATCCCATAGCCGACGCTCCGGCGCATGTGGAGACGACCGCTGCCTCCGCATCGGCAGATGAAGCCTGAAATACTTCAGCGATGACCGTGCCGGTGAAGGGATTGGAAACGGGAGCGATGGAGTCACTCTGACGCCACTGGCCCCCGATGAGAAATGGACGCGGTCCCTGCAAGGAGACTCTCCGCGGGTAGAAGTGATGACTTACGGCGCGGTTTCGAGCGACGTCGAAGGAGCGGGTTCGGGCATCACGGCCTGTTCTGCAGAGCCCGCCTTGGCAATGAGATCCTCTGTCCCCCAATCCTGAATAGCCTCGAGCGAGAACGCCTCATAGGTGGACACGCCATGACAGGATGGGCAATCCGGCATCGGCACCTTGCGGAAAAACACTTCTGACAAGCAGGACATGCAAACCCACAGAGGCGGTTCACCATCCCGATGCGGCACAGACCAGAACGATTGGGTAACTGACATGGCAACGTCCTCGCTGGGAAGAAAGAGGTGGTGGTTGTATACACTGTCCTACGATTGCGGCGCACTACCAAGCATCCGATCCAACTCCTTGGCAAACTCCTCGAATGGAAACGCCCCGGGAATCGCCACCGCCGGATTGCGCTCGCTCGGCTCCACGGCCGTGTAGATCAAAATAAATCCGGGGGTGCCGCGAAACCCCCACCGGTTGGCCTCCTGGCGATCCTGAAAAATCGATTCCAGGTGGCGTCGTTCATCGAAACACTGGTTGAATTGAGACTGATCCAAGCCCATCGATTTGGCGAATCCCTTGAAGGCCGACGCATCCAATCTCCCGCCTTCGCCAAATAGACGGTCATGCATGGCCCAATATCGTCCCTGCACTCCGGCGCACCGAGCCGCCACGGCTGCATCGACGCCCACTCCGCGATCCGCTCGAGGATAATCTCGATACACGAATCGGAGCTTGCCCGTCTCGATGTATTTGGCCTGAAGCTTCGGCAACGTTTCCTTGAAAAATTTCAAACAATACCCGCAGGTAAAGTCGGAATATTCGATCATCGTGACCGGGGCATCCAGGCGACCTCTGGCACGGCCGTCATCGGCACTTGCGCCGGCTTCCGCGCGCACGGGCACCGTGAGCGATAGCCCGAGCAGAAGAAGCATGCCGAGGGAGCGAACCATGAACAACCTTTTCACGCTATCTTGCGACTTCCTGAACGGCACGTTTCGCTCTGACCCGTTCGAGCAATCCGACCATCAGCAGAGGCCATACGACCGTGGCGTCGCTGAGCACCTCGGCGAAGCGTCCGCCTTCGTCCGGTGGTACAAACTTGCCCCAGGAAATACCTTCCTGATATGTGCAGCCGCTCAACCCGCCCCAGTAATCAGGCTCGGGGCAGATTCGTACGCCGTACTGAAAGCGCGGCGGCCGGACATTGAGACCAAGGCGCATGTTGCTGATTTCGATATACGGTCCTACTTGCTGAGACCAGTTCCGCGGCACCCCGCCCCCGATCGTAAAGATCCCGAGCCGTTTTGCCGACGTAATGTGGGTGGTGTAACTATTGAGGTCCTGATACGGATTGAATGAGGGACACGACTTATTGATCGCATTCAGAATATCGAGGTCGCTCCCTCCTTTGGTCTGCACGCGCGCGCGATCCACGACCCGTCCCATGGCCCACGTGCCTACGTCCAATCCCATTTCAGAATCGGTGAATGCCGGAATATAGACGGGAACCTTCTTGACGTAGGCGCTCTTGAGAATCCCCGCCCCGTCAAATTCCTCCGCCAGCGTCTTTCCAAGTTCATGAGTCAGCACTTCGGAAGACAGAGGGCGGTCTTGATCGATCCGCTTCATCGTCTGGGCGACGACATGCTCCACGTAGTTGAGGTTCGATTCCATTTCCAGCGTGTCATAGACACGGTTATACCCCTTCTTAAACAATTCCTCGTCAGTCATAGAGGGATGATGTCGGTAATGCGTCTTGCCAACCGACTCGCTCAATCCATGTGCGATGAGCGCGCCGGTAGAGACCACACACTGCACCATGCCATGATCGATCATCGTGCTGACGATCTTGCCCATCTTTGCGATCGTCATGGCTCCGGAAAGCGTCATGACGACGGAGCAATCGGGGTCGTCGATCATCGCCCAGAGAACCTCGAAGGCCTCGCCAAGTCGACGTCCTCCGAAGGCCGTCTTCCGCATGGCCGTCAACAATTCGTCAAACGATCCGATATTTTCCGGATCAAGCGGCTCAAGGGCCTCAAGCCCATCCTGCGCGCCGTCCCGAAACTCACGGGCTCCCATGGCTGATGCCTGTCTCGCAGTAATGAAAGTGGAGAGTATGCAATCCGTTATACACAACCCACGTTGAACGCGTCAATGAACGGCATGGAGATATCATCACGAGACGCGACGAGGTGTTTGTCCGCGACAATCGAAGAAGGCTAGCCCGAAGAGCCGCCGGTACGAGCACGCTCGATACAGAAGGAAATGTCTATGGGTTTATCCGACTGCTCAATGGGGACAGGCTTCGCCTGAGCGGTACGAGCAAGAGAAGCCTACTGGTGGCTCTCTCCGACGCCGCCAAATCCGATAAACCTCTAAAGAGACGCCGGTTCAACCGAACATGGGAGAACCAGAAAGGAAAGTCACTGGAGGTGTATCCGCTGCGGCAATCGAAGAGGGCTAGCCCAAGAGCCGCCCAGTACGAGCAGGTTCGGTACAGAAGAAAACATCTGTGGGATTTATCCGCCCGCCCGATGAAGAAGGCTACGCCCGAAGAGCCGCCGGCACGAGCACGCTTGGTTTTGCCCACAACGGGATTCGAACCCGTGTGTTAAACGCACTCGACTTCGCCCTTTATTTATCAGAGCTTCGAAGATTTTCTTCAAGTGCAAAACAGGCATGGCTCAAACATGCGTGGCGGAAAAAGCGAGATAGGCACCGATAGGTTGAGGAGGATTCAATTGGCTTTTTTGGCAGATCTCACGTTCTCACATAGACCACCCCAGCTAGATCCTTCAGGTCGGCATCACCGGTAATCACTTCTGCTTCCTGATCTTTAGCTGTGGCATAGACGATCGCGTCGGCCATGGCTAACCCGTGACGCAAACTTACGTCAGCCGCGAGAAATGCGATCGAATCCGTAAGCGGAATGATCTCTGTCGCATTAAGCCGCCCTGCGAGCAGTAGCGCGGTTTCCTCACCCCGTTCTCGCTTGATCTTCTTGTACACTTCATACAGAACGACTGTCGGTGTGATGACGTGATATCGAGAGGTGAGATAGACAGCATACCGGTCGGCCAAGGGTCCGTCTGTAAAGAATTCAATCCATCCGCTGGAGTCCAGCAAAATCTTCACAGACGGTCCTTCTTTTCCCGAATATCTGTTTTAGACATTCCCTTGAGTGCTCCCTTTAATGATTTGAGAGGGACCTCCGGCACCAAAGTAATAACCCCTCCCTTCTCCACCACCTGCAGGCGTTGGCTCGGAATCAGCCGAAGCTTTTCCCTAACCTCCTTGGGAATGACAATTTGAAACTTCGGTGAAATGGTCGTCGTCGCCATAGGAAGCCTCCTTACCAATGTACCATCGATCATAGTATCGTCATACGCTTCTGTCAATCACTGCCGCCGGTCGGAAGTCTGTTAAGAAACACGGAAGACCAAGACTACACGTGCACCGAAGCAAACTATTCATTCACCATTCGCTTTGCGCCTTCAATTTACGCAACGCGTAAAATCGTGATACCTACTGTGGAGGCAAGGATGAAAAAACGGCATGCATCAGATTCACCTGGGGGGGGGGGGGAAATCCTGTTAGAGGAGTTTATGAAACCGGCGGTGCCTCCAATAAATGCCAACGTGCTGGCCAAAGCACAGAACGATGATTTGAGAATGCTCCCGTCCAAGCTCGTATCGACTGCTAGCCTCGGATCTCCACCGTCAACGTAAGCCCGCCCATAGACGAGAGGCTGCCCCTGAAGAGCGAACGGCACGAGCAAGCGATGAAGAATTTCCTGGAGGGTTTATCCGGCACCATCAATAACGATGCTCCGCTGAAGAGGCGCCGGGTCAACCGAACACAGGAGAACCAGAAAGGAAAGTCACTGGAGGGTGTTATCCGCTGGCGACAATTACGATAAAGCGCGATGAGCCAGCGGCCCACACGAAGTGCGGTTTGGTGGTCCCAACGGGATTCGAACCCGTGTTTAAGCCTTGAGAGGGCTCCGTCCTAGGCCGGGCTAGACGATGGGACCACTGAGAGGTTCAGCGAATCGAATGGTGAAGGTACCATAGGCACATTGATCTTTCAATTCATTTGGGGCCTAACGTCGCCGCACTAGGTCTGAAAATTCACCGTTGGGAGGGTCATGTGGAATGTCTTGACACTTCCGCTCACATGGCCTAACTTGCGGATAACCTTTTCTGTTCCGGCCACCACGCGTGCGTCCTGCATGTCGGTTCTACGATACGGTCAGATGAACAATTCGCTTCCTGCCGAGGCATCACGACTCGAATCCGCCGAAGACGTGCCGGTCGAAGAAAGGCCCGAGCAGGGTCTCGAACTGCACGTGGGCTCGAACGTCTTTCGAACGACAAATGGCGTCGTCAAACTTCAAGGCAAGGAGCAGCTCGTCCTGGAGATCAGGGACGACCCTCCCGCTCTCCTACTCACCATGGATATTTACGATGAACAGGGCCGACGGATCGGTCATCTTCGACGCAACGCGTTTTCCACCGGCGCCCCCACGCGGTTTGCCGTGACGACGACAACCGGGCAGGGGTCGTCACCCGATGGGCACGGGCTCGTGTTGTCCGATCGGCTGACGGGACGCACTCTGATTGAGATCGTGGCATTTCAGAAGAGAAAGATTCGAATTTCCTGCGGCCAGTTTTTCACTCACAAGGGAGAGCTCGTGACTATCAGCCCGCATTATTGCCGGATTGGAACGGGTCTCACTCGTTTTGGAGATGTTACGGAAAGCCGAGGAGGTCCTGCGATTATTGCGTAACGGCCTTTGAAGGTCGGCCGACGCTTTCAATCTTCCGACCAGTGTAAAGCAGGTGCCACAACCCAAACTTACACCGCCTCCTAGTCGTTTCGAAGCAGATCCTTTTTGACAAGTTCCGGAACTCCCGTACAATAGCCCCATGTCCGATGTCGTAAAACCCAGCGTGCAAGCCTTTCTCGTGTGCGATCAAGTAATCGAAGACAGCGTCACGAGAAAGAAGAGTCTGATCGGTCTGTTCACGCATTTGCAAGCCGTCGGTTTCCCGTTCCAGCATCAGCAGATGGGATTGTATTTCTGCCTCACCGATGCCGAAGGCACATACCATTTCAACATCGACCTGGTGTACCTGAACAATGAGCAATTGGTCTGTCGAGCCTCCCTCCCCAACATCGTCATCGGCGACCGGTTGCAGATCTCAGATTTCGGCATCAACATCCCCTCTCTGATCTTCCCGGCCCCGGGACGCTACGAGTTCCGCCTGCGCATGGACGGACACTTGATCGCTCAAAAAGATTTCAACGTCATGCAGCTCTCCCCGCAACAGACCACCTGAGACGGCTCGTTTACCAACTCCAGCCTTTCTCCCGTCGCGCGTCTTGTGATAAAACACGCCGTTACGGCGGCACGTGTGACTACGGAGTATGATCGAACGTGACTGAATCGGGGGCGGCATCAAATTTTATTCGCGAGATGGTCCTTGCGGACCATGCAACGGGGAAACACGGCGGCCGCGTCGTGACGCGATTCCCACCGGAGCCCAACGGACATCTCCATATCGGGCACGCAAAAGCCATCTGCCTGAATTTCGGTTTGGCGCAAAGCGTCCCAGGCGGCGTCTGTCATCTTCGTTTTGACGATACCAACCCGACCACTGAAGACCCCGAATATGTGAAGTCCATTCAAGACGATGTGAAATGGCTTGGTTTCGATTGGCACGACAAGCTCTTCTATGCATCGGATTACTTTGAACGACTCTATGAAGTCGCACTCGACCTGATCCGGAAGAGACATGCGTACGTGGACAGTCTGACCGCGGATGAGATGAGGACGTATCGCGGCACATTGACGGAACCGGGGAAGAACAGCCCCTACCGCGATCGGTCCGTCGACGAGAACCTCGACCTCTTCGCTAAAATGCGCCGCGGACAGTTTCCGGATGGAACCCACGTTCTTCGAGCCAGGATCGACATGGGCTCACCTAACCTGAACTTGCGCGATCCGGTGTTGTACCGCATTCGGCACGCCGCCCACTATCGTACGGGTTCTGCCTGGTGCATTTATCCGTCCTATGACTATGCGCATCCTTTGTCCGATGTCATCGAAGGGATTACGCATTCGGTCTGCACACTGGAGTTCGAAGACCACCGACCGCTTTACGATTGGATGGTCGCACACGCTCATACGTCTCGTACGCCTCAGCAGATCGAATTCGCGCGGCTCAACGTCGCCCATGCCGTCATGAGCAAACGAAAATTGCTCGAGTTGGTCGACCGGTCACTCGTGGCCGGCTGGGATGATCCCCGTCTGCCGACCATCAAAGGTTTGCGCCGTCGCGGGTATACTCCAGAAGCCATCAGAAATTTTTGCGAACACATCGGCGTATCAAAACGTGACTCCGTGATCGAAATGCAACTCCTCGAACATTTCATCCGCGAGGATTTGAACAAACGTTCGAACAGGGTCATGGCCGTCTTGCGACCGTTGAAAATTGTGATTGAAAACTACCCGGAAGACCTGACGGAAGAGATGGAAGCCGTCAACAATCCCGAAGATCCCACGGCAGGCGCCAGGACGGTGCCGTTTTCCAGGACTCTCTACATTGAACGGGACGATTTCCTGGAAAGTCCGCCCAAACAATTCTTTCGTCTGGCTCCTGATCGGGAAGTTCGGCTTCGCTACGGGTACATCATCAAATGCGTTGGGGTCGTGAAGGACTCGACCGGGACGGTGACCGAACTCCGTTGCACCTACGACCCTGAGACCAGAAGCGGTGGGCCGCAGGCGCAAAGAAAAGTGAAGGCGACTATCCATTGGGTCTCCGCGGCCCATGCAGTCGAAGCCGAAGTACGTTTGTACAATCCTTTGCTCACCGCGGACCTTGCAGCCATACCCGCCGGTAGTGACTGGACCACGTATGTGAATCCGCAATCACTTGAACGCGTTCACGGCTGCCGTGTCGAGCCAGGCCTTCGCGACACCGTACCCGGCGTTCGGTATCAATTTGAGCGTATCGGATACTTCTGTGTCGATCCGGACTCTATCCCGGGAAAACCTGTATTCAACCGCACGGTGTCGCTCAAGGATGCTTGCGCGAAAACAGGAACGCTCGCTGCGAAATAGCTCTTCAATTTCCACTTCGAACCAAGGTTCCAAAATGCCGCCATCTCGCTCCTGCGCGACTGAAATTCAGCGTTTGCTTTACCGTCCAACACCAACTGGTAAACTACGTACGTATGAGCCGACCGCGCTACGCATCTCACGGGAAGGAGCCACTATGATTGAGTGCCGCCAGTTTCCCCGCATCCCAGTCGATTTGCAGGTCTACTTCTCAACGACCAACAACACGCTGATTCGCGAAGGAACGATGTTCGATCTCTCTGCAGGAGGATGTGCGGTCGCCAGCATGACCTCCGTACAATCCGGATCGGCGATCCGCATTCTAATCCGGGCAACTGATCTTGGTTCGCCGATCACGATCGAGTCCGGAGCGGTCAGGTGGAGTGAGCATGGAGAATTCGGCGTGGAATTTGTGGGCGTCTCTGAACTGGACCAGAGCCGTCTCCATCGGCTACTCCAAGCCACTTCGCCATCTCCCACTCGTTTCACCTGATCGGCCGGCGGGCAGGGGCATCATGGTAAAATACAGAGGATATGAACTGCCCGATCTGCCGCAAAGCTACCTCGTGGGACGGTAACCCCTGGCGTCCATTTTGCTCCGAAAGGTGTCAGCTCACTGACCTCGGCAGCTGGGCGATGGAAGAATATCGAGTGCCGGGGCCGAACCTGACGATGGAACTTCCGTCAGAGAACGCTGAAGCGGTCGAGAGTCCTGACGATGAGTGGACGGGCAATCACGGCAAGCAATCCAAGGGCTGAACGTTCTGTTGCCATCGCGTTTTCCCCCACCGATTTTATCATCATGAGCAGCGCCACAACTCCTACCGGCTTTGGCCGGGATTTCTGCACCGCACATTCCATCCAAATCCAATCCGACCTGGAATTGATTATGCGATGATGTTGAGATGTGCGATCGATTTGGAAGAGACTATGGCAAGATCGGAATTGGCTGGGGGACTAGGAATCGAACCTAGGTAGCCGGCTCCAAAGGCCGGCGTCCTACCGCTAGACGATCCCCCAGCGCGGTAATTCAGCGAATGTGAATCGAGTGTGGCAAGGAAAGTTTATTGGCTGGGGGACTAGGAATCGAACCTAGGTAGTCAGATCCAGAGACTGACGTCCTACCGCTAGACGATCCCCCAACCGACGCCCACACTAATATATGGGTCCGGACTCCGTCAAGATCGATGCGGGTTTGCTACGTTTGCCTCGCACGATCAATTCCTTTGCGGAGCCTGAGCAGTGTTCTCTCACGCCCCAGAACTTCCATGACCTCGAAGAGGCCGGGGCTTGCGGTTCTTCCCGTCAGAGCTACGCGGACAGGTTGAGCGAGTTGGCCCATCTTCATTCCCTGTTCCGCTACGAACTGCTTGAAACTCTCCTCCCATTGAACCTTGTCAAAGACGGAAACCGCCTCGAAGCGGGCGGTCAGTTTGTCAAGAGCGTCTGAGATGGCTGGCGTCAGGAACTTTCCAGCCGCCTCTTTGTTATATGACACTTCTAAGCCGAAATATGGCCTTACCCAATCGACCATTTCCACGAGGGTTTTCGCCCGTTCCCTGACCAGGAGCACAAGCTGAATCAGCCATTCCCTGGAGACATTCCGGAGTTCGTTTCCCAAACCTTCAGCTTCAAGTAGTGGAAGGAGTGGTTCGACAATATGGTCTGGTGGCGAAGACTTTATGTATTCGGCATTCATCCAGGTCAACTTTTCAGGGTTGAAGACCGCTGCTGATTTCTGCACGTGATCCCAGGAGAACTTCTCGATCAGCTCCTGTCGCGTGAACATTTCCTGATCGCCATGAGACCATCCCAACCGCACCAGATAATTGACCACCGCTTCTGGGAGATACCCCATGTCTCTATAGGCCATGATCGATGTGGCGCCATGTCGTTTTGAAAGACGGGCTTTGTCTGATCCTAAAATCATAGGTAAATGGCCGAACCGTGGGACGGGAAAGCCCAGTGCTGAAAATATCGGCACCTGCCGCGGCGTGTTGGTCAAGTGGTCGTCTCCTCTGACGACGTGCGTGATGTTCATCAATGCATCATCCACCACAACGGAGAAGTTATAGGTGGGATACCCATTGGAGCGGAGAATGATGAGGTCGTCCAAGACACCGTTGTCAAAGACCACTGTGCCCTTGATGAGGTCATCGATAACCGTTTGCCCTTCCTGCGGCGCCTTGAACCTTAGCGCGGCATCCGCGGGGGGGCTGGTAATGCCTAGGCTCCGGCAGCGCCCGTCGTATCGTGGAGAAAGTCCCTTTTGCTCAGCCTCTCTTCTTCTGGCTTCGAGTTCCTCCGCTTTGCACACGCACCAATAGGCATCGCCTTTATTGAAGAGAGCGATGGCATGCTCCCGATAGATATTCATCCGTTCCGTCTGGCGGAACGGGCCCTCGTCCCAATCGAGCCCCACCCATTTCATCCCATCCAGGATGGCCTTAATGGAATCGTCCGTGGATCGACTCTGATCGGTGTCTTCAATTCGAAGGATGAACACTCCCTGCTGTTGACGAGCAAAGAGCCAGTTGAACAATGCCGTGCGGACACCTCCAATATGGAGGTAACCACTCGGACTCGGCGCAAATCTCACTCGGACGTGGTTCATGTGATCGTTCTTGAATGTTCCGTGGAAGGCCGGTATCTATAGCACGCAGTGAAAAGTCTTGTACAGAATCATCCGTGAACCGGATAGATCGAACAGACAGAGACGGAATCTATGGCGGAACCTACGCAAACAGCCATCGTGCTCTCCTCTATTGAACTCACCTCTCACGTCCGCCAGCTTGTTCTACTACAAAAAGAGTCCCCCCTGTCATTCCAAGCCGGGCAATGGATCTCGCTCAAACTACCGGTCGGGACAAGGCCTCCTCTGAATCGAGCATACTCAATGGCGGTGCCTGGTACTGAATCCGGCGAACTGACCCTGGTGTTCGATCGGGTGGACGGAGGTATCGGGTCAGAGTACCTCTGCCGACTGAAGGCAGGGGATGAGGTGATCTTTTCCGGTCCCCACGGCCACTTTGTCCTTCCCACGACTCTTGATAAGGAATTGGTCTTTGTTGCCCGATATACCGGACTCGTCCCCATCCGTTGCATGCTGAAAATCTTGTTCGCGAAAACCCCGCCTCTCTCCGTGCTGGTGATCGCCGTCGGTCCCCGGGAAGACGAATTACTGTTCCATCAGGAATTGTTGACTCTTGCGATGACGCATTCCAGGTTCCGTTATCTGCCACTCGTGGCAGCCGGGGGAGAACAACAGGCAGTCGACCTGACGTTGACTATGCTGCAGCCTCTCATTGAGGGTGCTCCGAAAGTCATTCCCATGCTTTGCGGGACAAAGGCTTTCGTGCGACCGTTGCGGGCCTTTTTTGTCGATGCAGGCTACGAGCGGAAGGAGGTCAAGACGGAAACCTACGATTAGCCACGGTTATGCCCTTTATTGGTGCCCCTCCTTCACCAGATTTTTGTTCACCGCAGGTATTTCCACGACGATATCTTTGGCGCCGTTAGGTACGCATTGGCATCCTAGACGTGATTGCAGGGTAGTCATCGGAGCTTCATCTAATTGGTCGAATTCGTCATCTGTCCCTTCATTGCAGGTGTCTAGCCCTTGCTTGACAATGACATGACATGTCGAGCAAGCGCAGACTCCCCCGCACACGTGTTCTAAATCCACGCCGTTCGCCATGGCCACATCCAAAATGCTGCCGGGTAACCCGGTAGGGCCATAAGGTATTTTCGCAGGATCTACCTGGACTTTAGTGATTGTGCCATCAGGCCTAACGTACGTGATGGTGTATGATTTTTTAGGTAGTTCACACGTGGCCTTCTCGATATAGGGATTCGTCCCTCCCATGTCATTCGATTCCTTTCCGTCCTGAGTCTGGTGACTGCAATATGTCCGTTGACACTACGCAATTTCACATGATACTCTTAGTCCGACCTAATTGGTCGGAGATCATTATAGTCTCCGATCATTATGATCGGCAATAGCCATGTTGAAGATTTCAAAGAAATGCGATTACGCCCTTATGGCTTTACAGCATATCGCTTCAGTCCAGCACGGCGATGTGGCTCCTGGGCGAGTCGTGAACACGAAGGAAATCGCAGAAGAATACAACATTCCTCAGGAACTGTTGGCAAAGGTCCTCCAGACCTTGTCCAAGCATGGAATGATTGAAAGCCATAATGGACCCAAAGGCGGGTACTTACTGGCGCGGCATGCCGATCAGATTACCATCGCGCAAATTTTGGAAAGCATCGAAGGTCCTCTTGGACTTACCGATTGTTCGCATGAAAAAGAAGGAGAGTTTTGTATGCAGCGGGAACATTGCAACATCCGCACGCCGCTGCTGAAGGTGCAGGATAGTATTTATCAATTGCTGAATAATATGACGCTTCAGGACATGCTGGGCGGGACACCCTTAATTTCGATCCAATCGACTACAGCGCAAGGAGTTGAACCATGAAGCTTCCGATTTTTCTCGATAACCATTCGACCACTCCGATGGACCCGCGTGTCCTAGAGACTATGTTGCCTTACTTCACTGAGAAATTCGGGAACGCGGCCAGCCGCAACCACGCGTTTGGCTGGGCTGCGGAAGAAGCCGTCGATCAGGCTCGTAAGCAGATCGCCAAGCTCATTAAGGCCGATGCCAAAGAAATCATCTTCACCAGCGGCGCCACCGAAGCGGATAACTTGGCTTTGAAAGGCGTGTTGGAGATGTACAAGGAAAAGGGCAACCACATCATCACGGCAACGACTGAGCATCGAGCGGTATTGGATACCGCCAAGTCGCTCGAGGCCAAGGGACTGGCTACGGCAACCTATTTAACGGTCGACAAGCTGGGAATGGTCAATCCTGAGGACGTAAGAAACGCCATTACGGACAAGACCGTTTTGATCTCCATTATGTTGGCCAATAATGAAATCGGTACGATCAACCCCATTAAGGAGATCGGCAAGATTGCCAAGGAAAAGGGTGTGCTTTTCCACTGTGACGCGACCCAGGGGGTGGGGAAGATTCCGGTGGACGTGCAAGAGATGGGCATCGACCTCATGTCCTTTTCTGCGCATAAAATTTATGGTCCAAAGGGCATTGGGGCTTTATATGTGAGAAAAAAGAATCCCCGCGTCAGGATTGCGGCTCAAATGGATGGAGGAGGCCACGAACGAGGCATGCGCTCGGGAACGCTCGCCGTCCCATTGATTGTCGGTTTTGGAAAGGCCTGCGAAATCTGTGCGCAAGAAATGGCCGCAGAGACTACTCGATTGAGCGCCCTCCGGGATCGTCTGCAAAAGGGGATTATGGCTGCGTTGGAAGAGACCTACTTAAATGGCCATCCGACACTCCGATTGCCTGGCAACTTGAATATTTCCTTTGCTTACGTCGAAGGAGAATCTCTCTTGATGGGCATGAAAGATATTGCCCTGTCTTCCGGTTCGGCCTGTACATCGGCCACATTGGAGCCATCTTATGTCCTCAGGGCACTGGGTGTGGGCACCGAGCTGGCCCATTCGTCCATTCGCTTTGGCCTGGGTCGTTTCAATACGGAACAAGAGATTGATTACACGATAAAGAAGGTTATTGAAGTAGTGACGAAGTTGCGTGAGATGTCGCCGCTCTATGAAATGGCAAAAGAAGGCGTCGATTTAAAATCGGTTCAGTGGGCTGCTCACTGAATCGAACGGATCAAGGAGGGAATTATGGCCTACAGTGACAAAGTGGTCGATCATTTCAATAACCCGCGCAACATGGGGTCCTTCAAAAAGGACGAAGAAGGCATTGGCACAGGTATGGTCGGTGCACCGGAGTGCGGAGACGTCATGAAGCTGCAGATCAAGGTGCAGAACGATACGATCGTCGATGCCAAGTTCAAAACGTTCGGATGCGGATCCGCCATTGCCAGCTCGAGCCTGGCCACCGAATGGCTGAAAGGGAAGACTATCGACGAAGCCCAGAAGATCAAGAATACCGACATCGTGCAGGAATTGAACCTGCCGCCTGTCAAGATTCACTGTTCCGTTCTGGCTGAGGATGCTATCAAAGCCGCATTGGCCGATTATCAAAAAAAGACAGATACCAAGTAACGGCCTGAAGGGAGTATCCAATGGACACGACGAGCACACAGACACCGGCTCCCGTGATTACGCTGACCGACGCTGCCCTGAAAGAAGTCAAACGTCTGATCAACGTTCAAGGGCTTACAGAAGGTGGGCTCCGTCTCGGCGTAAAGGGAGGCGGCTGTTCGGGTCTGAGCTATACCATCAATTTTGATGAGAAGATCGGCCCGCACGACCAGGTGTTCGACTTCGACGGCGTGAAGGTCATTGTCGACGTCAAAAGCGCTATTTATCTCCAGGGCACCCAACTGGATTATCACAAAGATCTGATGGGCGGGAACTTCAAGTTCGTCAATCCGAACGCAAACAAGACGTGCGGCTGCGGAGAATCCTTTTCGGCCTAATTCGTCTTACGTCTTGAATTGATTTTTTACCGGGCATGGCACGTCGCCATGCCCGTTTTGTCAGAGCTATGAACCACTCAACCCACAGCGGCGCACGACGCGAACTTCAGATGGCGAGGAGCATGTGTTGGCACTGCCAATCGGAGGTGGCGGGAGAATATTTTTGCGAGCGCTGCGTCAAAGTGCAGCCCGTGTCAAAAGAGACGGACTATTTCACGTGTCTCGGTTTTCCCCGGCGTCTCGGGATTGATCCGGCGCAATTGGAAGCGAAATTTTATGAACTCAGCCGGGCATTTCATCCCGACTTTTATCAGAACAAGAGTGAGACCGAGCAAGCCATTAGTCTCGGCAATGCCGCGACCCTCAACTCGGCCTATCGAACGCTCCGAGATCCGATTCAGCGAGCCGAATATCTGTTGGATCTTGAAGCCGGCGCCGTCAAAGAAATCCGGACGACTCCTCCGTCCGATCTTTTCGAAGAAATCCTCGAGCTGCAGGACACCCTGGAAGCGTTCCGCACGACTCATCGTGAGTCCGATGAAGGTCGGGATTTACGCGAGACGCTGCGCAGCGCGCAACAGACGCTGGAACAGCGGCAGCAGAAGATAGAGGACGAACTCCATCAGCTGTTTCGTGAGTGGGATGCCCTTCAAGACCGCGGCGAATCCACCGGTCAGGCGCGTTCAGAACGTGACCGCCTCCTCAAACGCATGCGAGACGTTCTCTCGAACCGAACCTATGTAAACAATATCGTCAACGATCTCGTCGCAACCATCGGATAACCCATGGCACGGATTGTCGGCATTGATCTTGGCACCACTAATTCGCTTGTGGCCTACATGAAAGATGGAAAGCCCAGCGTCATTCCCGGTCGAACCGGGCGCACCATGGTTCCCTCCGTCGTGGCGATGACCGATAACGGGGTGATCGTCGGAGATCCTGCCAAGGAACATCTCACCCGAAATCCTGAACGAACCGTCTATTCCGTAAAACGCTTCATGGGGAAGGGACTGGAGGACGTACAGTCCGAATTGAAATATTTCCCGTATTCGCTCACAGAGCAAGGCGGAGTCATCCGAATCAAGCTCGGTGAAAAGACCTACTCTCCCCCTCAGATTTCCGCCATGGTGCTCAAAGAACTCAAACAGCGCGCCGAATCCCATTTGGGAGAGAGTATTACCAAAGCGGTCATCACCGTGCCGGCATATTTTAACGATAGCCAGCGCCAAGCGACGAAAGATGCGGGCATGATCGCGGGGCTCGAGGTGCTGCGGATCATCAACGAACCGACCGCCGCGTCCCTTGCGTACGGACTACAGGAGAAAACACAAGGCACCATCGCGGTCTACGATTTCGGCGGAGGCACGTTCGATATCTCGATCCTCAAGCTGAAGAACGGCATCTTCGAGGTTCTCGCCACAAACGGTGATACCCATTTAGGGGGCGACGATCTGGACCGCCGGCTAATGGATCACCTCGCAGGAGAAATCCGTGACACGCACGGCCTCGACCTTGGCGCATATCCAGACCACCTACAGGCACTTCGGCTCGAAGCGGAACGCGCGAAAATCCATTTATCGGATGCCTCGAGGGTCAGTCTCTCGATCGAGCTTCCACAGGGAAAAGGACGGTTCACGCGCGAGCTCACGCGCGAGCAGCTTGAAGCCGTGACGGTCGATGTCGTCGAACGCACTCTCGCCCCCTGTCGAACGGCGCTGAAGGATGCCGGACTGACGGCAGCCGGAATCGACGAGGTCGTCCTCGTCGGCGGGTCCACCCGTATGCCACTCGTGCGGGAACGCGTGGAAGCGTTGTTCGGCAAGAGACCCCATTGTGAGTTGAATCCGGATGAGGTCGTGGCTCTTGGAGCAGCCGTGCAGGCCGACATCCTGAGCGGCAGCACCACCGATATGCTGTTACTCGATGTCACCCCCCTTTCGTTAGGCATTGAAACGATGGGAGGCGTCATGAGCAGCCTCATCAGACGAAACACCACCATTCCGGCCAGCGCCAAAGAGATGTTCACCACGTATGTGGACGGGCAGACCGGGGTCGATATTCACATCCTCCAAGGCGAACGCGAACTGGTGAAGGATAATCGCAGCCTGGCCAGATTCCGACTCAAGGTCCCACCGCTTCCGGCCGGGGTTCCCAGGATCGAAGTAACGTTCCTGATCGATGCGAATGGGATTCTCAATGTCACCGCGAAAGACATGCGGGCGGGACAAAGCCAGTCCCTCGATGTCAAACCCTCGTACGGACTCTCGGACCACGAGGTCGAGAAGATGATCGAGGAATCATTCGTTTTCGCGCAGGAAGATGTGAATGCCCGCCGTTTGATCGAAGCACGACTGGACGCAGGAGCACTCATGACAATCACGGAAAAATCCATCGGTGAAGGCGGACAATTGATTGCGGCCGAAGAGCGGGAAGCCATCCGCACTGCACTGAACAATTTGGCATCGGCTCGAGACGCAGCTGATGTACGCGCCATCCGGACCCGCATGGCCGAACTGGAACAAACCGCCAAGGCATTGACCGTCGCTATGTTGAACGACTCCTTGGCGCGCGGCCTTCAAGGAAGAAACGTATCCGATGTCACCTAAGCGCTAACGCGGAGGACGGAGCATGAACCTGACGTGGAAGGATTCCGAAGATATCGCGATCCAGCTCGTCGAGGCCCATCCAGGCGTCGACCCTTTGACCATTCGATTTACGGACATGCATGCATGGATCGTGGCCTTGCCCGATTTCAAAGACGATCCTAAGAAGTCGAACGAAAAGATTCTCGAGACCATCCAAATGGCCTGGCACGAAGAATATCAGGATTCCCAATCCTGACCGCCGGACTATCGGGATCCCTCCGGCGCAGGCCCATCACCCATTTGATCTAGCTTGTAGAAGTCCGTGGGGTCCAGTCTCCGCTGGGCAGCCTGCGTGGGCTCGCTTCCCTTGGTGAAGATTTCCACGCTGCCAGGTTGGTCCTCCTGCTCATTGTTCAGCAGTCCGGTCGAGGGGTCCACCTTCACGAAGGTAATGCCTTCGGGAATCGAAAATGGAACCACCGGCATTTGCTTGAGCGCCTCCTTCATGAAGTTGATCCAGATCGGCAGAGCCGCGTGAGCGCCGGACTCGGTTTCGCCCAAGGAACGACGGTCATCGAACCCGACAAACACACCTGAAACCAGATTGGGTGTTCCACCGATAAACCATGCATTGATAAAATCGTTCGTGGTCCCCGTTTTTCCTGCAACCGGACGGCCGAGGACTTTTGCGGCCTGCCCTGTGCCCTTCTGAACGACATCCTCCATCATGTTCGTGATCAAATACGCGGTTTCTTTCGATATTACCTCATGCGTTTCCGGCTCGGCCAATTCCACCACCCTGTCGTTGTTGTCCTTCACGAAGAACACCCCATACGGCTCGGTGCGGCTTCCCTGATTGAGAAACACCCCGTAGGCGGTCGTGAGTTCCATCAGGCCGACGGAGGAGGACCCCAGCCCCAGCGACAGATCCGCGGCCAGGGGACTCGTAATGCCCACCTGCTTTGAAAAATCAATGACGTACTTAACGCCCACTTTGTCGAGCAGGCGGACCGTTGCAAGATTATGCGATTGAGCCAGCGCATCGCGCAGGCTGACCATGCCGTGAAATCGCTTCCCGTAATTTTCGGGCTTCCACGTCTTGTCCTCTTCCTGTTGCTCGTAGACAACCGGTGCATCCAGAATGACTGATGCCGGGCTCATACCCTGGTCGAGAGCTGCGGCATAAATAAGCGGTTTGAACGCCGACCCCGGCTGACGATGGGCCTGAACCGCCCGGTTATACTCACTACGAGTGAAGTCGTAGCCGCCCACCATAGCGCGGATCGCGCCCTTCCCCGGCTCTAGTGCGACCAACCCGCCTTCAATGAGCGGCGTCTGCTCCATCTGGACAAGCACACTGTCCTTGTCGATCTTCTTGACCCGCACTTCGATCACATCCCCGGCTTTGAGCACCTGTTTCAAGTTGGCATTCACCACGGCATCCTTGATCAGGTCTGGTCCGGTGAGGCGCTTCTTCGCCCATGCCATGTCGTCGAGCAGCATTCTGGTCGTCGTCGCACCGACCTGCACGAGATAGGCATCCTTGACAACCTTGGTGACCACGCCTTCGCGGATATCGCCTACCTTGAGCGGCTGCTCCGTCGCGGCAACGGCCGTCGGTGGCGACATGGCGACCAAGTCGACGGTGCGGATAGGGCCCCGCCACCCCTGTCGTTTATCCAGCTCTCGAAGCCCCTCGGAAAAAGCCATCTCCGCCGCCCGCTGCATCTCGAGATTCAATGTCGTCATGACCTTCAAGCCGCCCTTGTACACCATCGCTTCGCCGTATTTCGCGATGAGCAGCTGCCTGACATACTCGACGAAATAGGGCGCAATCTGCTCGCTTCCTGGACGACGGAAGTTCAGCGGCTCGACCACGGCCTTCTCACGTTCGGCCGCGGAAAGAAATCCGGCGTCCTCCATCCTCGCCAGTACGTGTTCCTGGCGTTTCTTGGCGCGCTCGTAATTCTTGAAGGGCGAATAATGATTGGGCGATTTTGGCAGCCCGGCCAGGAACGCCGCTTCGGCAACCGACAGACCCGAGAGGTCTTTTCCGAAATAAGATTGCGAGGCTGCCGCGACGCCATAGGCGCCCTGCCCGAAATAGATCTGATTGAGATAGGTTTCCAGAATCTGTTCCTTGGACGAGACCAATTCCATCTTATAGGCCAGCACGAGTTCGCGGACCTTGCGCTCGAACGTCCGCTCGGAGGACAAGAATAGCGAACGGGCGAGTTGCTGCGTGATGGTACTGGCTCCTTCGACTTTTCCACCACGACGCAGGTTGGTCCAGGCCGCTCGAAGAATGCCGATGTAATCCAGTCCTGGATGCTCGAAGAATCGCGCATCTTCCACGGCGATGACCGCACGTCTGAGATGTTCAGGAATGTCGGCCAGGGGGGTCAGAATCCGTCGTTCGATGAAAAATTGCCCGATAAGTTGTTGATCGCTGGAATACACCTGCGTTACCAAACTGGGCTGGTAGTTCTGCAGTTGATTCAGCTCGGGAAGTTCCTGCGCGTAGTGATAGAGCAGGCCGGCCACTGCCACAGTGCCCGTGAGACCAAGCCCAAATAGCACCAGGAGAATGATCTGCCACCAGCGCCACGACCGCCGGCGGGGGGGTGGCTGACGCGGCCTATCGGAGAGTTGAACTGGACGGTCAAGCGTTGGCATGGATTCGCGGCCAGCAGGGCCAGTCGATTCAGGAAGGACGCGGATTCACCTTACCGTGGGTTCCATGAAAACTCAAGCGACTTGGCAAGTTTCAATGGAATCGGGAGTGGGATTGCCCCCATACCACGGAATCGAGCGGCTTGTACCCGTTCTTCCGCTTCGGGTATACTGTCGGCCGACGCCCGATAGCCGGGGCGTCTTTTTTTTGACCCGGATCACACACGATATGTCACAACTTCGCGTGCCTCACGATCGCCGCAGCGACATTCGCAACATCGCGATTATTGCCCACGTCGACCATGGGAAAACGACGCTCGTCGACGCTCTGCTCCGCCAGACTCGCGTGCATCGCAAGATCGAAGATATGGGCGAACGGATTATGGATTCAATGGATCAGGAACGGGAACGCGGCATCACCATCCGCGCCAAGAACGCCAGCGTCACGTATAACGGAGTCAAGATCAACATCGTGGACACTCCCGGCCATGCTGATTTCGGCGGGGAAGTGGAACGGACGCTCCGCATGGTGGATGGAGTTCTGATCCTGGTCGATGCGAAAGAAGGCCCGATGCCGCAGACGACATTCGTGCTGCGGAAAGCCTTGGCGCTGGGCCACAAAGCCATCGTCGTCATCAACAAGATCGATCGCCCCGACGCCGTGATCGACGATGTCGTCAACCGCACGTTCGATTTGTTTGTGCATCTCGGCGCAACGGACGACCAGCTGGATTTCCCCATCGTCTACACGTCAGCGATCAAAGGCATCGCCACGCTCGATGTCAACAAGCCCGGAACCGACATCACGCCGCTTCTGGACACGGTGCTGGAGAAAATTCCAGCCCCGGCCATTAACGCCAAGGCGCCGCTCCAGATCCTGGTGCTGGCACTGACGCATGATTCCTATAAAGGCAAAATGGGTGTGGGAAAGATCCAGTCGGGGTCGATCGCCCGCCGTCAGAACGTGCTGGTGCTGGGCAAAGAGAGCGCGCGGAATCCCGGAAAGGTCTCCGATCTGGCCGTCTATGCCGGATTGGAACGAATTGACATCGAACAGGCGGAAGCGGGCGAAATCGTGGCGGTAGCCGGACTCGACGAAGTGAGCATCGGAGATACCATCGCCGACGCGGAGCAGCCGCTCGCACTTCCTCGCGTCACGATCGACGAGCCGACCGTGCAGATGACATTCTCGGTCAACAACAGTCCCTTCGCCGGGCGGGAAGGCAAATTTCTCACGTCCCGCCATCTCCGCGAGCGATTGTTCAAGGAACTCGAAACGAACGTGTCATTGCGCGTACAGGAAACCGACAGTCCGGACCGCTTCCTGGTGGCCGGACGCGGAGAGCTTCATCTAGGCGTGTTAATCGAACAGATGCGGCGAGAGGGCTACGAACTTCAGATTTCGCAACCAGAGGTCATTCTTCACCAGGATGGCGGCCGGGTGACCGAACCGTATGAAGAACTGACGATTCAGGTGCCGGAAACATATCAGGGAGCCGTCATCGAAGAAATCGGCAAGCGCCGCGGTGAAATGCGCCACATGCGCCTGGTCCATTCCGACGCCGGTCCCAGCGAGATGCACCTTGAATATCATATCCCGACTCGCGGCATCATGGGTTTGAAAAATATCCTGCTCGCCAAGACCCGCGGCACCATGATCATGCACCATGTGTTCAAGGCCTACGAGGCAGCCAACGAAGAGGACCTCCTCGTGACGCCTCACGGTTCATTGTGCGCATATGAAGACGGCAACAGCACGGCCTACGCCCTCTTCATGACGCAGGAACGCGGAGAGTTATTCATCGGCCCGGGTGTCGCGGTCTACCGAGGCATGGTCGTGGGCGAGAACAGCCGTGACGAAGATCTGGACGTCAATGTTTGCAAGGAAAAACACCTGTCGAACATGCGCGCGTCCGGGTCGGACGAAGCCTTGGTTCTCACCCCTCCCCGCGAGATGTCGTTGGAATTCGCCATGGAATATATCGGCCAGGATGAACTGGTCGAAGTGACCCCGCAAAGTCTCCGAATTCGGAAACGACTGTTGAATCCGGAAGACCGGCGTAAAGCTCGCAAGGCAGGCAAATGATGTCCCACCTCGGTTTACCGATGCCATCGTCAATCACGCATGCCGGAATCTAGCGTCCGCAATCAGCTTGGGCCAGTGATCACCCTGCCATGAGGATCAGAAAAAAGACCCCCAAACCGTCTGCGAAAAGACCGCCGCTCTATTTTATCGGCTATCGGGGCACGGCTCCGCAGGCTGACGAATTATGCAGATGGTACGATCTCGAGTACGGCGGCCCGCTTTCTCTCAAGACCGAGGACGGCGCTCCGGAGTCATGGCAAATCACGCACAGTCCGTGGACCGCCCATGTCGTGATTCCCCTGCCGTCGACCCATACGACCGGCCTCAAGGAGCAATTGGCCTGGGAGCATGACTCCATCGGCGCCGTGGCGCCCACGGTCATGCCGCCTCGGGACATGCCTGATTCCATTCTCTTCGCCGCGAGAGTGGCTCGCGGCCTGACCTTACTGACCCAAGGCACGGCGTACGATGTCACGACCCAGCAGTATCTGAATCCCTCCGATTGGAAAGACCGTGGCTTGAATGGATTCGTCATCGATGACCATGTCATGATCGCGCAGAATGACCAATCTCAACCGGACCAAGTTTGGTGGTATACCCTCGGCCTGTCCAAGTTCGGAATGGACGAACTGGAGGCGTTCCAGCCGGTGGGGCTTTCCGAGCGAGGTTCGAAAGAGCTCTTGGCTGAATCCTCCTATGAAATGATCCGCATCGGTCAATCACCAAAAGTCGGAGCGGCATTTCGTCTCCCCGTTCTCGGCCGTACGATCCGTATTGTCAATTATCGTACCGCCGCGCCTCTAGGTCGCGTATTGAGCTTCCGCGAAATCCAGTCCTGATCTATTAATTATTTCGAGAGGTTAGGGTTCGCGGTTTTTCAGTGGGGCTTTAGGCCCGTTGACAAGCTTTCAAGTCGCACGGTACAAAACTCGACGTGCACAAAACTGACGAAGACTAACCTTAAGGAGGTTTCTCAATGAGCGATGTCGCAGCGGAAATCAAAGTTGGAGACACGGCCCCCGATTTCAATCTGAAGGATCAGGATCAGAAAGACGTGAAGCTCAGCGATTACAAGGGGAAGAAGAACGTCGTCCTCTGCTTCTATCCGTTGGATTGGAGTCCTGTCTGCCAGGGAGAGAACAAGTGCCTCACCGACGATTTTCCTAAATTTCAGAATGCCAATGCAGAACTTTTCGGAATCAGCTGCGACAGCTTTTTTTCGCACAAGGCGTGGGCCGACTCGCTGGAACTGAAGCATCGCCTGCTGTCCGATGTCCATCGCACCACCGCCAAGGCCTATGGGCTGTATTTCGAACCGCTGAACTGCTCCAAGCGCGCCACGGTCATCGTTGATAAGAATGGCAAGGTGGCCTATGCGAAAGTTCAGGAAATCAAGACGGCGCGCGAAGACAAAGACATCCTCGCCGCACTTGCGGCACTCAAATAAAAGATAGCAAACACCTGATCAGGACCGGGATGGAAGGACACGTTCCCCACCCGGTCCTCGATTATCTGGATCGATCATGGCCGGAACGGTCCTCGACGTCAGCGACGACAATTACAAGGAGTTCACGGACAGCACCGGAGCCGTGGTGGCCTACGGCTTGGCCACATGCGAGCCCTGCAAGACGTATGACCCCATCTTGGAAGAGACTGCGGCGAAGTTTCCCAACATCAAAGTCGGCAAAGCCAAGATGCACGTACCCGGACGCTGTCGTGAGATCAAAAAATCCCATACGTTTGAAACGTACCCCACCACACACTTGTTCGCCAACGGCAAACTCCTGTTGTCTCGGGAGGGCGTAGTTGAACCGGCCGAATTGGCCGCCCTCATCTCGGAGCATATTCTCAAATAATCTCCCGCCCCCCACTCCCGCAAAATAGCGATCTCCTTGACTCAATGGCCTTCTGTAGTAAGGTCAGGAGAGTCCGGGGCACGCCCCGCGATGCCTCATCATCATGACGGGAGAGGTTATCCGGCCTATGTCAGATTCTCAGGTGCCTCGTTACGACCCGCAGGTGCTTCTGAATTCTCAGCCGGTCATCGTCTCGGTCATTGATCCTGCGACTCACGAAATCCAGTTCCAGAATGAGACCGCCCGGAGAAAGTTTGGAGAGACCACCGGATCGGCATGCTATGCCAAGATTGCCGGAGAAATGTCTCCCTGTATGTTTTGCCGGATGCCGGAGGCGATGGCCAGCGATTCGGTCGTATCCAATGAAGTGGCCCTGCCGGGGGACAAGC
Organism: Nitrospira sp. KM1; assembly: GCF_011405515.1. Classification (NCBI taxonomy): domain Bacteria; kingdom Pseudomonadati; phylum Nitrospirota; class Nitrospiria; order Nitrospirales; family Nitrospiraceae; genus Nitrospira; species Nitrospira sp. KM1. The sequence continues at coordinate 2,135,221 of NZ_AP022671.1, forward strand.
ACTTGCTCGTGCACTGGTCGAAGGCTCCGACGACCGACGGCCGCACCCATATCATCGAGACCATCACCGACATCACGGAAAGCAAACGAACGGAACAGGCGCTCCGCCAGTCACAGAAGATGGAGGCAGTGGGGCGACTGGCCGGAGGTATCGCTCACGATTTCAATAACTTGATGATGGTCGTGATCGGCCATGCCCACCGATTGCTGCAGCAATTCTCCGCCCATCCGTCGAAGCGGGAGTTGGAGCTGATCAGTCATGCCGGGATGCGTGCGGCTGCCTTGACCAAGAAACTCCTGAGCTTCAGTCGCCGTCAAGTATTCGAACCCAAGGAACTGTCCATTCACGCCGCCGTCCGGGACATGGAGGACATCCTACGCCGCCTGATCGGCGAACAGATCCAAACGATCATCGTGCTGCATCCTCAAACGGGACATGCGATTGTGGATTCTGTGCAGCTCGAGCAAATCATCATGAATCTGGTATTGAACGCGCGTGATGCCATGCCGGATGGGGGCTTGCTGAACATTGAAACGGACAATATCGATCTCGATGAACAGTTCGCCAAACGCCATCCGGGTTCCACGGCCGGTCCGTACGTGAAAATCATGGTCCAGGATACGGGTTGCGGGATGGATGCCGACACACTCTCGCATATCTTTGAACCCTTCTTTACCACCAAGGGACCGGACAAAGGCACGGGGCTTGGACTGGCCACCGTATACGGGATCGTCAAGCAGAGCCAGGGATATATCGAGGTCGCGAGCGAACCGGAACGCGGGTCCCGGTTTACGGTCTATCTTCCACGGGTGGAACCAGCGCTGAGCGAGGTGGTGGGGACTCAACGCGACACGGCCGCACACGTGACTCAGGAAACCATTCTGGTCGTAGAAGACGAAGAAAGCATCAGGCGGCTCATGGCCAACATTCTGCAGGACCACGGCTACCATGTGCTCATGGCGTCCGATGGAATGGAGGCCCTCCAAAATCTACAGGGACTCAAAGGACCCTGCCACCTTGTCATCACGGACGTCATCATGCCTCGCATGAAAAGCTCGGCATTCGTCGAGGGGCTACGGGCCATGCGTCCGGAAACCAATGTCCTCTACATGTCGGGATATGCCGGAGACACTCTTCAGGCTAATGGAGTGACTGACGAGACGCCGTTTCTTCAGAAACCCTTTCCACCCTCAACGCTCATCGAAAAAATTCACGACCTCTTGCAAACCCCGTCACGATGACCCGGCAATCAATGACACCGGACGTATTGAAGTCCGGTCTCATCAGACCGTAGCTTGCGCCTCGCGCCCATACTGGCAGATGACTCCGCCCTCGGGAGCACCATCAGGCGTGAGCCTAGATCGTGCTTCTCCATAACCGATAGAATGACGTGATTGCACCATTAGCCGCTATGGCGCGCATTCGAAAGCGAGGTCCCGTGATTGCACGAGACGGATGCGTGACAATCTGCCGGACGGAATCCGATTGACCAGAGCGGTCCACATCCATTCGGCAACGTGCTCACCCCGAACCTCAGAACGCTTCAAGACTTTGCGTAGATCGTGACCATCGAACATACCAATGACCTGTTCGTGCACCAGCTGGTCCAAGCCGCCCAAATCAATCACCATGCCGGTCACAGAATCGATGGGTCCTTCAACGCTCACAAAGCAATCCCAATCCAGCCCGTGCTGATCTCCTGAAATTGCGTTGAACGAATACCGCCTCGTGACAGTCGCAATCTCCAATCCTGTTGCCGCAGTCACGTCGGCGTACAAGTCTTCATCTTCGTACAGACGAAGTGCATGGAGCCTTCCGATGTCCTTCTGCGCCGCAAGTTTGGCCCAGAGCACGCGAGCGATATTCTCCGAGGTGGGAATGCGATCCTTGAAATACGGCATGTCGAGGTTGAAATTCTTATGATCGAACTCTTCGATAACCGCAAGCAGGACACGTTTGAGGTCGAACAGGTTGATGACCATTCCGGTCTCACCGTCTACCTCACCGGAGACCGTGACTTCGAGCATATAGTTGTGGCCGTGAGCCGGCGGATTGTAGCAGCGTCCGAAGGCGGCTCGGTTTTGCTCTTCAGACCAGTCAGGCTTGAAGTATCGATGCGCGGCGGCGAATTCAATGCGTTTGGTCAGTAGAACCGGCGGCACGGTTGTGCTTTACCTCCTCTATCGAATGACCCAATGTCCTACCTGACGGAAGGTCATGCCTGACATGCCAGGTCCGCCAGCCATTCTTCGCGCATGCTGCCGGGAACCTGCACTTCCGAGCGGTATCCGTTGTGGTCGATCCACAAGCTGACCGGTTGGAGCAGATCAGCAAACGCCCGTCTCATGGATGCGGTCGGCCGGAAACGGATGAAATGCACCGCACTGATCTTGGTTGCATGGCTGTGGCCTTTTTCGAACATGCCAAAAACCTGCTCTGCTCCGGCAAGAATCGCCACGGTCTGGCTGCGGTCCAATCCCATGAATCGGTCCAGACTCTCCTTGATCTTGTCCTGATCGGTGATTTCAATCAAGAGCGTGGCGCTCAACTCATCCCGTTCCGGCATCAGCGCATTATACACATCCAACTCCTCTTGCACCTTGACCGGACTCAGAATCCGTTCCACCCGGATCATTTCCTGAATTTGAAACATCAGAGTATCGCGATTTTCAAAGACCATCGTGACCATCGGCCCAAGTCCGATGCGCCTTCGTTGTTTCAACGTAATGATCCTGGCACGAATCGCTTGCCGTTGCAGCTCATATTGGTCCGGCGGCAGCAGCTCTTCGCGAGTCAACAGCTTCATGATGGCAACCCGTAGGCATCGCGGACGATCTGGATGGGGTGACGGGTGGCCCGTCCTCCGGCGTGCGCAGATGCGCCGGCTTGATCCAGTTGCAGCCCGGCCAACGGACAGTCCGACGCGATGACATCGGCCGGAGCCTGTTTGATGGCTCGAACTGCCTTCGCGGCAATAGTCATGGACAGAGGAAAGAATTCGGTCTTGGCGGACCAGGCACCGTCGTGCCCCGAACACCGCTCGATGACTTCCACCTTGGCCCCCGTGCATTCGAGCAATTCCTTCGATTTGAACCCGATGTTTTGATCTCGCAGATGACACGGGATGTGATAGACCACACGTCCTGGATTGTGAGGGAAATTCATATTCAAGAGTCCGTCTCTTTTCATCTTCATCAGATATTCGCACAGGTCGAATGTCCGTGCTGCTACCGCCTTCGTCGGCTCGTCGTCGGTGATTTCCGGGTACTCTCGCTTGAGCATGAGGCTGCAGCTCGCGGTCGGCACCACCACGTCATACCCCTTGACCACCCAAGGATGCAACGATGCGATGTTCGCCCGCGCGACCTCCTTAATCTGATCGATAGCTCCCAAGTCGAAGCTTGGCATGCCGCAGCACCGCTGTTCAGGTACGACGATGTGAACGCCGTTTCTTTCCAGCACCTGCACCGCCGCTTTCCCAATGTCCGTTGCCTGATAGTTCACCAGACAACTGGAGAAAAACGCAACTTTTCGGCGTGAAGCAACCGGGGCGGCGTCCGGCTCACGCCGGGCAAACCATCGCGGAAAGGTCTCGGTGGAGAAGTGCAGCACGTGCCGTTCATGGTGCACACCGGCCACCCACTCCATGCCTTTTCGGAACCAGCGGTTTGCCAGCAGCCAGTTAGTAAGCGGCGCGGTGAACGAACCTGCAACTCCCATGAGATCCGTCTTGATCAGGAACCGGTCCCGCCAAGACACGCCCCGTTTCTCAGCGAGGTGCGTCTTCCATCGAATCATGAGCCGGGGGAAATCAAGCTGATACTGATGAGGAGGAGTATAGGGACAATGGTTGTAACACAATTTGCAATAGTAACATTCGTCCACCACCCGGTGGTGATCGGCCGGCGAAAGAGCCCTCACATCGCCTTCCTTGACGTCGATGCGTTCGAGTAGAGTCGTAAAGGATGGGCAGAGGTTAAAACAGCGACGGCAACCGTCGCATATCTCGAAAATTCGAGACGTGTCCCGCTGGAGTGACTCCGCGTCGATGGGGTGATGCAGGCTCAGACGAGTCATGATCGCGCGGAGGAAACTCTCGACGGCCGGCCGTCAGCCATAATCTCGCTGAAACTCGGCCGCTGAATCGCGAACGGCGAACGAACCTACCCTTTGAGACTGTCGAGGCCTTTTTGAAAGCGGTTGGCATGAGACCGCTCGGCCTTCGCCAGTGTCTCAAACCACTCGGCCAGTTCGGCAAATCCTTCGTCGCGCGCCGTCTTGGCCATGCCTGGGTACATCTGAGTATATTCGTACGTCTCGCCCTCAATCGCAGACTTGAGATTGGCCTCGGTATTGCCGATTGCCACCCCTGTGGCAGGATCGCCGACCTCTTTCAAAAAATCCAGATGGCCGAATGCATGCCCCGTCTCGGCTTCAGACGTATCCCTGAAGAGGCCTCCCACGTCCGGATAGCCCTCGATATCGGCGCGGCGAGCAAAATAGAGATAGCGGCGGTTCGCCTGTGACTCTCCGGCAAAGGCCTGCTTCAGATTCTCGTGGCTCTTGGTGCCCTGTAAGGATTTGGCCATCGCGTCCTCCTCAAGAATCCGCGGTGTGTGGTGGAGGTGAGATTACCGCTCGAACACCGGCGCATACCATACCGCAGCCATCGATCGAGGATCAATGGCCGTCCTTGCTACGTACTTGCAGATAGGAAGGCAACTCAGCGCTCATCTCAGCCAATGAGCGATAGGTCTGATCTTTTGCAGAGAGAAGGGGATCCGATACGGGCCAGGCAATCGCGAGGGCCGGATCGCTCCAGATAATCCCCCGCTCATCCTTCGGAGCGTAGTAGTCCGTGCATTTGTAGAGAAAGGTCGCCGTGTCGCTGGTGACGCAGAATCCGTGCGCACATCCAGGAGGTACGTACACCTGGCGCATGTTCTCAGAGGACAGTTCGACCCCGTACCACGTACCGAATGTCGGCGAACCCTTTCGGATATCGACGACCACGTCATAGACCGATCCTTCGAGCACCATCACTAACTTGCCTTGAGCATGCGGATCCTGAAAATGCAGCCCTCGCAGGGTGCGACGGATGGATTTGGAAACGTTATCCTGGACGAATCGTTCGCTCAATCCAGCCTCACGGTACCGCAGCTCATGATACGTCTCGACGAAAAATCCACGCGAGTCACGAAACACTTTCGGTTCAATGAGGAGAACACCGGGAATGTCGAGAGACGTGATGTGCATTCGTGCAGTCAGGGGTTCGGCCGTGCCGTCGAATGCCCCGGGGGGTCGACGATATCAGGATCATCAGGGTACAATCGGCTGAGCCGATCGATCAACGGCTTGGCGGCAGGAGTGCTCTCGCGTGTAGGGTCGCTGACCGGGTGATCCCAAACCATGGTAGTAATTCCCGCATCATGACACAAGGTGCGGATCACCGAGGCGCACGCCTCCAGCGTCAACTCCGTTCCTTCGCGTAAATCGAGAACGCGCAGTTTCGGATCGGACGGCGGCGGATCGGTGTGGACCAGCGTCCAACAGCGGTCGAACAGTTCCATACGAAGTCGTTCGGAGACATTGATCGTCGTCAGGTTGGACGTGCACAGTGCCGATACGAACAGCACAAACTGCAGATCCGGCATCCCGGGGTTGTCGATGTCCAACGATGGCATAGGATGGCATTATCGACGTCGGACTTGATGGAGTCAACGCAATGGTCACGATTTCTCTGATGGGACAGTTACAAACCGCCGACGGTGAACGGGATCTGGCCTGCGAACTCGCATCGCCGATGACGGTCCGACAAGTCATCCAGCGGCAGGGCATTCAGCTTCGCCATCTGCTCCAGCTGATCCGCGAAAAAAAAGTGCTGGTCACCATCAATAAAAAAATTGCGAGCGATGATTCCCTGGTTCATGACGGAGACGCCATCCGGCTCGTCGGTCACGATGGGTTTGGAGGGAGCGGGCTGGGTCCGACCCACGCGTGAGCACTCCATCAGTGGTCAGAATGTTCCGATGGCCCCGGGGCATACCTATTCAATGCGCGCCGCAGCCTGATTGATCTCGACGGCGCGCGGCCCACTCCACAAAAAGCGAAGGGCCGGCGCCCCCACATGGGGAGCCGACCCTTCGTGCTCGATCAGGCGCCGATGAGGCGCCGGTCAGTTCGTTACTTCTTGCCGAGGATCGAGTCCTTCGCCACTTTGGCCACACGGAACTTGACCACACGCTTGGCCGGAATCTTGATCTCTTCTCCCGTCTGGGGATTGCGGCCGATGCGGGCTTTCCGATTGGCGAGCTTGAGCTTTCCGATGCCGGGGACCGTGAACACGTTCTTCGCTTCACGATAAGCCAGGGCGGCAAAGTCGTCCATCAACTGGACGGCAGCCTTCTTGGTCAGGCCGGACTTCTGGGCCAGGTGATCGGCGATCTGCGACTTGGTCATTGATTTAGCCATCGAGCAACCTCCTTAAGGACTAATGGATTATGGTGAACTGTACATCGCCTCTCGTGACTCCGCTCAGACTCGAAAAAGCTCGAGAACGAATGGTCGTGATGCTTCAAGCGGCGAAAACCTGCGGGAGTCTATCCAAGAGGTTTGTGGCTGTCAACCGGAAAAACACGCTCCAGACGTAGGGAAACACCTCGGCGCCCTCTTGCAGTTTCGAGACCATGCGTCGTAGAGTACTACGGTATTTCTCTTTCCTATCGCCACCTGTCGAGGAACAACATGGGTAAGGAACTCCCAATTCTCCCCGCATCGGCCCAACCTGCGCAGGCCGCTCCACCTGAAAAGGTCCTGTATTCGCGCGTGTTTTGTCAGAAGGAAAGTTGCCCGCCGCTGCGGCTCCTCATCGAGTTCCTGAAATCCAGAGGACAACTCCCGATCACACCGTCTGAGATGGAAGAAGCCTCTCTGGATGAATGGGCATGGGTTCATGTGACCTTGGGCTATGACCGGGCCAGAAAACCAATACAAGTCTTTTGTTTTAGAGACCACGGCACATACCGAGAGGCCTTTGAACAGGAAAAGACCCAGTTCCTGGAAGTGCTGAAGTGCTACGACGACTTCGAAGCATCGCTCGTGTCCGAATCGATTCAGCGCGCCCGCTTTATCCTGATGACACGGTTTGACCAGGATGACATTACGGAAGACGGATACGACTTCAACGGCTGGATTCTCGAATTCTATCAAGAACATTGCAACGGCATCGTCGAGGTCGATGGACAGGGCTTCTACTCGCCGAAAGGTGAACTGATCGTCGACCTGTCGCTCACCGCCGAAACCGAGTGAGCGCGCATGGCGCGCTCACTGCTCCTCTTCCATAGCGCTCTCCCGCAGAAGACCGACGATTGGTTCCATCGCGTGTCCGCGCTGCATCTTGGACAGGTCCCCTGTCAGGCAGGATGCTCTGCCTGTTGTATCGGCACGTTCCCGATCACCCTACTCGACGTTCGTAGCTTAAGAGAAGGGTTGACCCGTCTGCCTGCCACACGCCGCGAGCGGATCGAGGAGACTGCTCAAATCCAACGGAGCTTGTTGGCTGCGACCTATCCAACACTCAGCGATAACCCGTTTGTCGATTCATGGAGTGACGAGAACATCGATCAACTCGTCGAGCAGTACGGACACTTGCGCTGCCCGGCGCTAGGAGATGATGACCTCTGCAGTCTGTACGAATTCCGCCCTCTTGCTTGCCGATCAATGGGGATTCCGATTGAGCAAGACGGCGCGGTCGCGGGAGCCTGCCACGTTCAAACGTTCGTCCCCATTACTCGAATGACTACCGTCCTCCGGACGGAGGAAGCGACGCTGGCACGACAAGAAGGCAAGGCATTGGAATTGGAACGGAAGGCAACGGGAGCAGGGGGCGACGAAGTCCTGCTTCCCTATGGTTTTCTACCGCTATCGTAGGAATAGTGCTCGGCTCCGCAGCTAGACAGCGCGTAAAATGCTGTGCTAAAGTTCCCGTTCATGGCTTGCGGGAGCGCCTGTAGCTCAGCTGGATAGAGCATCAGCCTCCGGAGCTGAGGGCCACAGGTTCAAATCCTGTCAGGCGCACCACCAGCATGAAAGATCCTCGAATCCGCCAGTTGTCCGCGACGCATACTCACCCGGTGGGCCGTTAGCTCAGTTGGTAGAGCAGCTGACTCTTAATCAGCGGGCCGTAGGTTCGACCCCTACACGGCCCACCAAACTTTTCAATGTCTTCTGTAGATCTGCCCTTTCCAGCCTTCATAGGTCCAGCTCGAGGCGCCGAAGCGAGTCAATTGAGAGGGACATAGACAACCATTGTACAGCGGACCTCGACGAGACCAGCGGTTTAGAAAAGCATTTCCACGATTCTCCTCCAAGCCTACTCAGACTCACTTAGGCCTAGTCCAGCCAAGGTTTGCGCCAAACCTGAACTTTGGCTGAGTAGGCTGGAATGAGCTGGAGTTGAGCATAGTTTGAGCACCATCTTCTTCCATAGACTTGCCATGTTTAGCGAGTAAGTCTGTATATAATTCGGGAATCATACTCATCTTGCCCGCGCTGAGTACTCTTGGAATGAATATTACCGTACGTTTGCCGCTGTCTCAGATAGAATGATTATTTAAGACTACCTCCGGTTCGTTGAGCAAACTCAACATCAGACATGTGCAAGTTGAGAGCCAAAGTTCGCAGAGCAGTCAGAATGTTCGCCGTTCCTATATCATTGCCGCCAGCCCGCCACAGACGGAGAAGCTTGAGATGAGCATCAAAGGCTTCCTGCCAGTCGCCATAGAGATATAGAAAGGACGCATAGCCGCTTAGACGAATGGGATCCTCTGGCTGGTATTCGAGAGCCTTGAGATAGTTTGTTTTCGCCAATTCGAACTTGCTTAATTCCTCAAGACAGGTCACCAAATGGTAGAAACATTCACCGTGCTCCCCAAATGGCGCATCGCGACGATTTTTGAGAATATGTCAGCTGCTTCCTGATACTTCTCCTGGTCGAAAAGCTTGTGACCTTGCTGTTCTAGCGGAGTGATGTAATCGTACTTCCCCACAGAAGGACCTCTATTTCCTTTGAGGATAAATATGCAGGCTATTGTCCATATCTTTTTTCATTCGCACGTCGCCCGGATAAGGATCCGCAAAGGCCGTAGGTCGAGGGATGGCAGAATTCCAAGCTGCATGGCCTTTCACCAAGCTTGAACCAGGCAATGAAGACGAGTTCATTGAACGGTGGATTTCTTGGTTTGGCATGGCCGCCCAAGGTCAGTTAAGTCACCCTTCATCCATGCCCAAACGTAGGCCCGAAGGACCCTGGCGTCAATAACGAATCGTCGCTTCCCGCTGCCTGCTATTTGTCCAACATGTCGATATTTGGCTTAGCCAAGCCCTAGCTGTGTTGTGACTTCAACCTATCTTCCGGCCTCGCCTTTGTAGTCGCCTCTTGGAGACCGAACGGTGCAAATCTACCAAAAGGTTTCTAAACGATTGCATCGATGACCATGACCTCGTTACTCTCGGGCAATGCCTACTGAATACATCATCTTTGGCTTACTTCTACTGGGCATTGTTCTCTTTCATCAACGAGCGCTTGAAGTGGCAGTCGTAGGGACAGCCGCACTCGTCACCTATAAGGTCACCTGGACCGGGTTAGATCTCGCCGGTCATCTCGGGCACGAATGGCGCCTGATGACGAACCTCTTCGGCCTCTTAATGGGTTTTGCCCTCTTGGCGAAACATTTTGAGGAGTCGCACGTGCCCAAGTGGTTGCCATCCCACTTGCCATCAGATTGGAAAGGTGGGTTTCTTCTGTTGCTCGTCGTCGCTGGCATTTCCTCATTTCTTGACAATATCGCCGGCGCAATGATTGGCGGAGTGATTGCGAGACGGATGTACGGAGACAGGGTGGCCCTCAGTTTTATTGTTGCTCTCGTGGCAGCGAGCAATGCCGGCGGCGCAGGATCTGTTATTGGAGATACCACCACAACGATGATGTGGATCGCGGGAATCCCAGCGGTCGTATTTCTGAAAGCGTATCTCGCCGCGATCAGCGCAATCGCGTTCACCGGTATCATCGCGGCTCGAACTCAGCATGCGTACCAGCCAGCAATCAGAACATCGGCCGAAGGAGTGCGGGTAGATGTCGGAAGGCTCAGCATTGTCGCCATGATGGTTCTTGGTACAATTGCCGCGAATATCGCCTTCGACTTTCCATCTGTTGGCCTTTGGGCCGGCATCATGGTGGCCACGTTCATCAGGCCTACGCCATGGTCAGAATTGGGACATGCCTTGAGAGGCAGCCTGTTTCTGGTTCTTCTCGTGCTCAGTGCCAGCCTCATGCCGATCGATTCCCTCCCTGAGCCGTCCTGGCAGTCGGCCTTAGGGCTCGGTTTTGTCAGTGCCGTTCTTGACAATATTCCACTCACGGCGCTTGCAATTTACCAGGGAGGGTACGATTGGGCTGTGTTGGCCTACACCGTAGGCTATGGCGGATCAATGATATGGTTCGGGTCCTCGGCTGGTGTGGCGATCTCAAACCTCTTTCCGCAAGCCAAGAGTAGTCTAGAGTGGTTGAAAGCGGGCTGGCACGTGGTAGTGGGATATGTGCTCGGCTTTGCCGTTATGCTGTTTCTCGGAGGCTGGAACCCATGATGGACCGCAGGCGCTCCCGGAGCGACCCTTGGAACAACGAGGTCAACTGGAAGATTCAACGTCGGTTGAGCCAAACGTTTGACCCGCAGATCTCACCATCATTTGATGCCTGCGTGAATTTTCATTTAATTCTCAGGAGATGTGGTACCGGCTTATCGAGGAGGAACTGTTTATGACTTTATGGATAGTTTTCTACCACGCACGGCCCGCTGACTTTCGGAATTTCGATTGAAAATCGGAAGGGTTCTACGCAGCTACCCCGAGACAGAAAAAGATGGATCAGTCAAAAGTTCCCATTATCCGACAGTTTGTAAACTGTATCGGTGGCGAATTAGGCCCGAATTTGTAGTGCACAACCGTCATGTTTGTTATATAGATGACAATGTGATCCACACATTTTCTGATTGGGAACTTACAGACGAGAACTAGAAAAAATATGTGGCAGCCGACAACATCCGGCGAGAATGCGGACAGTGACCGCCAGGGCGATTGTCTTCCTGGCTCCCGCATTCCATCCTCCGCTCATCCATTCGAAATCCCCTCCTCATTGATCTCCACCAAGGCTGTAGTCCGAATAGCCCTCATAGATGACGATGCGGGACTCCGCTCCTGTTTGCGGACTATGCTGTCGGAGTACGACAATATCCAAGTCGTCGCCGAGGCCGGTGACGGACTCGAGGCCATCAAGGTCACCGAGATCTTTCGCCCGCACGTCGTGGTTATGGATGTCCATATGCCTCACCTTAATGGCTTCATCGCGACAAGCATGATCAAAGCGCAGTTTCCGGACATCATTGTCATAGGCTTGTCGCTCTATGGTGACGGTCGGACGGAGGAAGGAATGTTAAAGGCGGGTGCCAGCCGGCATTTAAGGAAAGAGTTGGCGGGCGAACAATTGTATGACGCCATCATGGATCTCACGAGACAATCCATTGCGCAAACTTCCAATTTCCAACACGCTGTGAGGTTCTATTCAAACTACCAGGAAAATGAATCCTATGTTTCCAACTATGCTTTAGAAGGTCTGTATGCAGGCGAATTCGTCGTGATAATTGCAACAGGCAGGCTCTGCCGCGCAGTGGCGGACCATATGGCGCTGGCCCTCCCGAGATCCTTTCTCCGTGAGGGGACTGCACCGAAATATCTTGCCTTAGACGCTGATGAAGTGCTGTCTTCATTTGCAACCAAAGATGATTTAGATCAGGACCGATTCGATCATGTCCTTGACGGAATACTGGGGAAAGTTTGCAAGGCGAGGAATCCTGTCCGCGTGTATGGAGAAATGGTGATACGTCTGTGGGAACGTGGTTATCCCAAGGCGGCATTCGAGCTTGAACAGTTCTGGAATGTATTCGGCGGTCGATACAATTTCTCCTTGCTCTGCGCGTACCCGTTAGAGCTCTTCCGCAATGGCGACCAGCAGCAGTTCATCGACGCATGCAGATTTCATAGTCAAGTGACTCTTTCAGATCCCGCCTAAACGTCTCTGTATCTGGCCGCTTCCGTAGTTTCCTTTTCAAGCGTTCTAATTCAGGCCAATTGGCCCGAAACGATAGCATGTCTCTAGTACCAGAAGGTGTATGGTCAGGACCTTCTGTCCCGAACGTGCGGACTCAACTTAGTGCGGAACTTAACCTCACGATCCGAATAGATTTACCGATCCCTGCAATGGGTCGAGGGCATGCTCAAGAAGATTAGAAACAGCAGAAGAGTAGAGATTATAAAGCCCCGTAAGGATATGGGGTTCGAGGAATAGATGCGAAACTCGGTTTCAGATGGATTTGGAAAGGATATTAAAAGCCATCTGGTCGTAGAACGGACGACCAACAAAGAGTTCGCCTATCAAATTCCACCGCTTCAATTGAGCAATTAGGAATTGCACCTATTAGTTTTTGATGAATTCATAGATTCTAGCGGGACAAAGTGTCCTTAACGAATTGTCATCTTACGGACAATTATAATTTATCCACTATAACCAACAATTAGCCCCAACACACGTGGCAGGCCGATCTTGCTTTTGCCTTACGAAACATGCGGTCGGACAAGGCGTTGTAGGCCAACGCTGATAGACAAATTTAACATGTCCTTTATATTGCCTTCCTAATACGAGCAGCCGTAACTAGGTTGCTATCCACGACAGCACGAAGAATTTTGGCCCTGTACTCCATTATTTTATGAACTCCTTGCTGAAGAGGGAGAGCTGGCGGGCACTGCCATTCAATGAGATTGCGACTACATCAAACATAAAGGACGGAGAAGCCCGGAATGAGGCAGGCGTTAGTCGTAGATGACCACCCAATTGTGCGTGATGCCGTCAGAGAATTGCTTCAAAACGAATTCCCATCAATTGTAATGAAGGACTCGGCCGGTGGAGAAGGAATCGTTCACGAAATTTGTGGAAGCGAGTGGGCCTTTGTTGTTCTGGACATTAATTTCCCCAAGCAAAATGGGATAGACGTACTCAAGAAAGTTATCGCTCGATGTCCCAACATCCCGATTGTCATGTTTAGCCTTTTTACGGATGAACAATATGCCGCTCGCGCCCTACGGGCGGGAGCGATGGCCTATATCTCAAAGGACCGCTCCCCACAGGACTTGGTGGAAGCCGTACGAGGCGTTCTCCGAGGAGCCCCTGTCAGGAAGGTCCGCAAAGAGTTGAGGCCGATTCTTTCGGACCGAGAAGTAGAAGTCCTGACGCACTTTGCCAAAGGCATGAGTCGAAGGGATATTTCGAAGCGTTTAAGTATCAGCGAGAAAACCGTGAGCACCTACAAAGCCAGACTGTTTCACAAGTTGGGCCTAAGTACCACTGTCGAGCTGATACGGTATGCAAATGATGAGGGCTTGATTGAATAAGCACGAACACTTGAGAAGAGGATTTCGGTGAACGACCAAATTCCGCCGTTGTGGGTAATCGTGGATCGGTCGTCACCGCAATGTGTCCTGTACATCATCTCTGACAGAGATCCTGTCAGTGGCTATTTGCCTAAATCGTCCATGAACGATCAACGGACTTATATATTCCACTCATTGAGCGAGCTCTCTCTTCACCTTGAATCTCGAGGCTTCGCTTGCCCAAAAGCGGGATATTTTTTGGCAACGATCGAAGAAGTCATCAAAGGCGAATCGAATATTGTGAGGAGAGTGCCGCCAGTTCACGCACCTCACTGGGATAGTGAAACATCCACTCAGGCCGAACCCTCGTCAAGATGATCTATCCATAGATCATCCGCGCACTGGTCTCTGGACGGACCTAATTTTATGCAAGTAATCGTTGATCGCGTCTTTGGCAAGACCGAAGCATTCACAAGCGACTTTTTTCAGTCTACGAGCATCACGGATTTCGACTGCACCATACCGGTATGTAATCAACCGGCGTTTTTCCAATGCGGCCAAACTGTTCGTTATGGTCACCCGCCGCACTCCCAATTGTCGAGCGAGGAACTGATGTGTGAATGGCAATCTTTTGAGTCCTGTACGATAGCTATGAGCCAGAAGCCAGCGCCCCAGTCTTTGCTCAACAGAGTGAAATTGCGAGCATCCTAAGGACAGCAACGTGTGACGAAAAAGAACGGCATCAAAGCGTCTCACGATCTTGCTGAAGAGAGGCAACTTTTTTTCTAAAAGCAACAATCTGGATATATTGAGCCGGTAGGCTACGCCTCCCACCTGCACGAGAGTTCGACAAGGCGCACGTATTATCCCGTCAAATGCAAACAAACCAGTACAACCTTCACGGCCAACTGCAGCAGCTTCAACCGTTCGACCTGCGCCGTCCGTATCCATAAGACTTATGACTGCCGTAATAGGGAAATACATAAAGCGAATGAGACTTCCGGTGGCATTTAGCTCTTCTTCAGTAACAATAGACACGATTTCAAGATGAGGCCGCAACAGCTGTTGCTCACGACGCGTGAGATTCGCGAATACCTTATTTCTGAGGAGTGCCATGTTCATAACGAGCCGTCCGAGGTTAGGCGGATTGTACGCTAAGACGACCCCTAGCGTCTCTCTCTAGTCACGGAATAGCCCTCAACACGTGTGATCGCCGGAGCAACATTGACGCATATGAGGATCACAGAAATCTAGGCCGTGAAAGCACGTCGCATCATCAGGGACATTGTGGCTAATCCATCCATTAGAGTGCTTCTGGTTGACGATCATTTCTTGATGAGACAAGAACTGCGGGAGCTTCTTAAAAGTTACGCTGATATAACAGTGGTGGCGGAAGCAGGAAATGGACTGGAAGCCGTGGATAGCGTCCAGGTGTGGGAACCGGATATTGTAGTTATCGACGTCAATATGCCAATCATGGATGGTCTCGAGGCAACGAGCATCATAAAAAGACAGTATCCCGCCACTATCATCATCGGCCTCTCCTTAGAAGTCTGTCCGGAAATGCAAACGGCGATGATGAAAGCCGGAGCGTTCAACTTACTGTCTAAAGAATCTGCTTGTAGGGAATTGTATGCGGAAATTATGAAGGCAATGCTTTGAATATCACCGATGTCATCGGCGTCCTACTGGTCTAGTTTAGAAATGGAAAACATCTTACTGGCTGACTCAAATATTTATACCGGTCCAACGAAAACACTGTCGATATGAGAGCGTCAATACTCGTAGCCATCCAAATATAAACATTGTTAATGGCAGGAGGGGTATTAAATTGTTCCCATAGAAAACCTGCCCAACATATTTCCAATATAGCGAACAGGATGGCTAGAAGAGTTCCGTAGCGAAACACATCGACCGCCTCGAAAATCTCCCAGAATGTGCTCGTTTGCTTTGAATCCACTCAACAGGATCTCTCTTGAATTTCATTCTCCGAGGAGTAGAGGCGCTCCAGGTACTGCTAGGACAGTTGCGTTATGCGCCCTTGAGAGCTCGTAAAAAGAGACGCCCAATTTCTTCAAAAAGGAAAAGTTCGGATCTGAACGTACATGGTCAGGACTCTTACGTGCGTAAATCCTGAAATACAGGTTGCCGTGGCCGCTTAATTCGAGGAGGGCGAACATGAGCTCGGTTAACCAATATTTTATTGTCACTAATGTCCCCGCAATGTATGCAACGATATGCCATAACTCTTAGACCGCCGTCCTGTATCTCTTCAGAGATCTTTAACCCGGCGCAACGCCTGCATCGCATGATGTTCCTCCCACATTGTGGAATGCGTTCTCGACTTTATACTGATAAGAAGGCACTAGGTGTCGCCATGGCACCGCAGCCTATGATGTTAGTCACAAAAGGCTGAGACTATGGGCCTACGCACAACCGAGGACGAAATGCCGTATAGCTTTCCTGCCTGATGCTGTTACTGACACTCTCAATATGGAGAGTTGCTCAGAATGAGAATTCTCCTTCGCTGAAGCAATGGGAGGCTTGCGGCTTTTCACGACCAATTCATTTGCTCGTGCCCTTGCTCTTCCGGTTCTTCTTGGTATTTCTGGCATCCGCAGTTTTCCGCCCTCTCACAAAACAGCTACCCAGCATGGCATGATTATCTGGGGTTTTCTTTTAGCACCTCCTTCATTTTGAACCGAACCGCCAAGACTCACTCACCCTGGTTAGTGAAGGTTCTGCGGCAGTGGCGACAGGCAACTCAATCCGTCCGCTGCGGAGCAACGGAGTGTCGAGATCAAAATAGGGATATGATGGTGCGCTCCATTAAGGCCTCTGCCATTGATCGTCCAACGGCCTGGGACAAAGTATCAACGAGCCCTGGAGTGAATAGAAAGGATGAGCTGACTGATTGTTCGCGGAGATACCCTGCGTTTTTAAGGGTATGAAGAATTGTTTCGTGTGTCACTTTTTCCGAGTCGAATAATACTAAGACGTTGCCTGTTGTCGGGTTCACGGCAACGTCCGTAACTCCCCTCAGAGACCTGAGCAACCGTTCAACATGCAAACTCTTCCCCGGCGATCGTCTTATGCCCAGAACTTTCACTCGAAGACGCCCATCTGTCATATGGAGATAAGAGGAAATGTTCTTAAGCATCTGTATTCACCCTGTCTAGGTCTATGATTGAGGAGCTGTATCTCTCGTAGACTCTATAACTTCAAAATTACAACACTGCCTTACTACGATTAATTTCCGGTAAATTGCCGTTAGACCAGCCTCTTATCCTGCCAAGTTACTGCTGTACTGCGAGGCTTCGCTGCACTCTGTTTCGAAGTACATTTTGGCGTGAAGGAGGGTGGACAGGACAGTGCCCCGTCGCCTCACGTAGCGTGACGACGCACTCCCGATGCTACGCTACGTATGGATTCGGTTCGTTCGGAGCTTCGGCCTGTCCCTACCCTGCCCGTATCGCCGAGCCTATTACTTCGCCAGATGTTTGCGAGATGGCTTGATTTGCCGTGCGGCTCGTTCGATCAAAAGAACGAGCCGCGAGCTACGCATGGCGGGATCCCTTCCTCTCTTGTGACCGATCACTCACTTCGCTGGATGCAGACATGAAATTCCCGATGCAATTCCAAGTGAGTATCTTGGTCTGCCAACATAGCGGCCTGGAGCAAGTGCCTCGATCAGTCGCACGCCACTCCATATCGATATCAATCAGCTGCCGATTTCTCCCCCGTCATCCTTCGTAATGACGACACAGGATGAGCGTGGCCGGCTGCCGGCGGCGCCGTCCGGCCACGAGCTGAACGCCTTGGGATTGGCAGGATCGTTGGGCGCTTCGGTCGGCGTCTCCCCAGGATGCTGAATGCCGACGAACATGGTTTTCTCGTCCGGCGTGGTAAAGACGCCGGTGATTTCGCACTGTTTGGGACCGACGAGGAATCGTCGGGTTTCCCCCGTTCCCGGATCGGCACAAAGCATTTGATTGTTGCCGAATCCGGCATATGTGCCGCTGTTGATTGTGGAGGTCGAGACGTCGGTTTGGATCCAAAGGCGCCCGCTGGGCGCGACATAGAGGCCGTCCGGAGAACCATACTTATCACCGACAATCGTGGAGCCATGCGTCGGGTCGGCCGGATCTCCACAGAGCGCGAAGATGTCCCATTTGAACGTCGGCTCCGAAAAGTCGCGGGCATAAAACCAGCGAATGATATGACCGTACACATTGTTGACGCGGGGATTGACCGCATCGATAGAAGGACGTGCGGATCCGGCCGCCGTGCTGCCGTCTGGATTATTCGACGACTCCGGAGTCGTTCCGCGTCGGTTATTGTTGGTGAGCGTCGCGATGGCCGTGAGCGATTCCGGGAAGGTATCGATCCACTCCGGTCTATCCATCATGGTCGCGCCGACGGCGTCGGCCGCGCCCCGTGTGTTGATCAGAATATCGTTCAGCGACCAACCCGCCGCGGCCAAGGCGGGATTGCTCGGAAGTAAGGGCAGCCACTCACCCGTTCCGTCGGACTTGAATTTCGCGACATAGAGGATCCCGTCGTCGAGCGGGTTGATCCCCAACAGACGGGCCTTGCGCCATGGCTTATTCGACACATACCGATAGATATATTCGTTTCGTTCGTCGTCTCCCATATAGACGACGACCTTGCCGTCTTTTGTTTCCTGGACCCACGCCCCTTCGTGTTTTAGCCGGCCCAAAGCCGTCCGTTTGACCGGCATCGTATTAGGCTTGAACGGATCGATTTCGACCACCCACCCAAAGCGATTCGGTTCATTGATCTCGACGTCGGCGTTGAATCTCGGATCTGTCGTAAACAGGCGGAGTCCTGAGTTGAATGGCGCAATCCCGTAGCGGTTCTCCAACTGGTTCTTCGGCATTGTTTTTTGGAAGAATCCGTTGAAATTTTCTTCGCACGCCAGATAGGTGCCCCACGGCGTGAACCCCATCGCGCAATTGTTCAACGTTCCAAGGACTCTTGTGCCTGTCGGGTCGTCAGTGGTTCTGAGCTTGGGATCTCCGGCGGCAGGTCCGCCGATCGCAATCGGAGTCATGCCGGTGATCCGCCGGGCGAACGGCGATGGACGGACGACATCCCAGTCGCCGCGCCTTCTTCTCCGGTCCCATGGAAAACCGCTTCGCTTCGTGATTTCGATGATCGAGACGCCGTGGGCGTTGAGGCACTTGTTGGTTTTTTCCTGACTCCAACTCGCGATGCCGTCCGGGAACAGCAGCCCGTCGTCGGTGTATTCATGATTTTGGACCAGCAAGCCGCGCTGCGATCCGATGATCGGAAAGTACACGACCCCGTCGTTGTGCATGCCCCACTGCCTGGCCTGGTCGGCCGCGCTATTGCTCGCATCCTGCTTGAAGGCCGGCCCGTGCGACAGAGGATCGCCCCATGCAATGAGGACTTCCGCCGTGTAGCCTGGCGGCACGGTGACGGTATCGGCATCCGAAACGGGAATTCCTCGAAACCCGAGAAGCGGTCGTCTCCGCTCATGAGCCGATGCGGGGACAGCCCGCAGGAGGGCGTCCATGCCACCAAAGGAAAGCGCGGCCGCTGCGGCCAAGCCGCCGGTCAGCAATCCACGCCGTGAAAGACGGGCATCCAGGATGTGTTGAAAGTGTTCATTGCTGGATTCGTTACAGCCCTTGTCATCAGCAGTGTTGTTCATTGGAGATCTCCTTATTAAGAAATGTGCACACCATGACGCAGTTCAAAAATCCGGGCGAATCAAACAGCACAAGCTTTGGGCTGTGACGGTGCGCGCATGGTCAGCGCTTCTACGCAGCCATCGATCTCACCTTGGTCAATGCCGTTATCCTTGAAAACACGCCGCGCGCATCGAAGCTGCAGTCCTCTCTGCGTCGCACAACATGTGGCCGGCAATCTCCCAAGCGGTGGTTACGAACAGGTCTCACCGCAATTAAAAAACCGTAACGATCGATGTTGTTCGATTTTTTGCACTAAGACGAAGAAGTCCAGAGCACTCGCGCCGACATTCGATGCACGCCGTATTCAGAAAGGTGGGACTTACAACATCGGCCGAATGAGGATGTTCCAGGGCGATTGATCAGCCGGCTAACCTACAGTGCGGTAACGATGCCGTGGCCAACGCGCCTGCTCTGGGTTGGCAGTGGCCTTCGGAGAGAAAGAAGTTCCTAGGGGCGTTTGAGTGTGCGACCAGTGAAGAACTGATCACGCCATACCGCCGGCTCGAGCATCAATTTTGAGCATTCATAGGCATCAATTGCACAGCAATGCACACACAGAACAGAGGCGGACCATGGATCATACGGACAATTTTCATCCCAACGTGCGTCTGCGGCGTTGACCGCGAGAGGTTTTTGAACTCTCGATTACCAACGCGTAACCTCCTTATGAATTCTGAGTTACATGTGCAGGAAAAGCTTCCGGGTATTGCCTTTGCATTTTGAGTTCATCTGAAAGACGGTGGCTGATCCTGTTCAATCTCTTACAAGGAGGAGAAGATGGTAGTGATTATCGGGTTTGTCACGATGACAGCGTTGGTATTGGTCCTCGCTCATGGCATGGCAAGAGAGAGTGAAGCTGAAAAGCGGCGTGTGAATCGGCTCACCTTGACCGAGCTTCATGAACCCCTCAAAAAAGCGGCCTAAACAGGAGACCCACTGCCGATTGGGAATACCGGACCAGAATCCTGCCTGATGAATTCTTGCTCGCAAGGCTCACCTGCAAACGGCATCCCTGCATGGAGCAGGCAACTGCTGCCGTACCAATTCCATCGCTATTTTGTAGGTGAGTGACCGCATCCGCTCCAATCCACATCACTGACCAACCTGAGAACCTGTCGACACCGTCCCAGAATTAACTCTCACGACATCGTGGTATTACACTTTCGTTACAGGGGTCGGCCAAGCTGTAGGAAAGACAGCTATCCCAGCTTGAAGGAGGAGATGATGGCACAGCCCTGCAATAGAAGACTATCGATGGGCCTGGCGAAAACACAGGATGAGGTACGTGCCGCTCAGCGCTTGCGGTATGAAGTATTCGCTGAAGAATGTGGTGCATCATTGAGCTCTCTGGATCACGAGATTGACCATGATGAACTCGACGAGTATTGCGATCATCTGATTGTGCGAGATCTAGCAGAGAATCAGGTGGTGGGAACCTATCGGATTCTTACGTCATGGAAGGCCCAAGAGGCCGGAAAGTTCTATTCCCAGGATGAGTTCGATCTGCACAATCTTATGACATTGGTTCCTCGCATCGTCGAGGTCGGACGGTCTTGCATTCGGCAAGGCTACCGCGAGGGCGCTGTTATCACGCTCCTGTGGTCCGGCCTTGCTCAATATATGATGACGCGCGGGTACGAATATCTTATGGGGTGCGCGAGTATTCGACTTGACGATGGCGGTATAACGGCGAGCAGGACATATCTCACTCTGAAGGAACACTGTCTCGCTCCCGAGCATTGGCGTGTGTTCCCCAGAGTGCCGTTTCCTGTCAAATCGGCTGCCCCTATCCCTTTCGAAGCTCTGCCGCCACTGATCAAGGGGTACGTCAGGCTCGGAGCCTATGTCTGCGGCGAGCTCGCTTGGGATTGCCAGTTCAACACCGCCGACCTGCTCATGTTCCTACCATTATCGAAAATGAACCCTCGGTATGCGCGGCATTTCATGGGACGGCCATGTTCGAACGAATTATCCGCAGCGTAAGCGGATTCGTCCGGGGACTGCGCCTCACATGGCATATCGTCAAGGGCGCGTTGATCACGGCCATACATTTCCGCCATGCCGATCCAAATGAACGCGACGTAATGATTCAACAATGGTCGCGCGCCTGTTTAGCCATCCTGAATGTTCGACTGCGCATTCATGGCGATGTCCCCTCTTCTGCTCCAGCCATCTTGTTCGCCGCCAATCACGTTTCCTGGCTCGATATCTTGGGGCTCAATGCCGTCAAGCGGGTCCGGTTCGTTGCCAAATCGGAGGTTCGCCGATGGCCGCTCGTGGGTTGGCTGGCCAAGCAAGCTGACACGCTGTTCATCAAGCGGAATTCTCCCAGTGAGCTCATTCCCATTAACCGGTCTCTACACATTGCGTTGAAGGGCGGCCAATCTGTGGGGCTCTTTCCTGAAGGAACGACTTCTAGTGGCCGTTCGGTTTTAAGATTCCATTCCGGTCTTTTCGAATCAGCAGTGACCAGTCGCTCCGCTGTCTGTCCCGTGGCCCTAAGCTATCAGACCTCCGATGGTCATCCGTGTTTCAGAGCCGCATTCGTAGGGAATCAAACGTTGTTGGCTTCCATATGGAACGTCCTGACGCTCCCAGTGCTGTATCTCAATCTCCATTTCATGCCCCCCTTATCCAGTTCGCAGTTCGACCGTCATGAGCTCTCACAACATGCCCGGACCGCGATCTTGGCGAAGGTCAGTCACACGGAATGCCCATGGTCGGTTGCGCATGCAGCCGGATCACAGGTTGAGTGTGCCCATAGATGATGCTGTCCAAGCCTGCGGAGCAACGAGTCCGGTTTAGGGTGCCTTGACTCCGTCATTTCAAACAAGTTCTGCCTTTCACTGGTCAGAGGCCCCCGGGCTCTCAAAGGCAGGTGGGAGCGGGGCAGGAGTCCTGGCCCGCCGGCCGTCGCGAGTTCTGATGGCGCACCAACAACGAGAAAGAAATACCTAGGAAGATGGAAACACTTAGTGCGATTGCACATTCAGCTCCTGTGTCTGCCCCCTCAGAAGCCGAAGGCAGCAATCAAGCGGTTGACCAATTGAGGATCTTTGCTCATGGCGGGAATGCGGAGACGAACTCGCCCAGATTAACGGACGGGAGATACATCCATGATTCGAAGCGATGTATCCCGTGAGTGTAATGAAGTCTTGAGGGAGATGTAACCGTTATTTTCAGTCAATTTTGTACAAATGGTCACATTGAGTTCGCTTTTGAACTTAAGAGAAGAATTAGGTCGTGCAGGGCATTATTTACGGTCTGCACTTCTGAACGAATAGTTCAAGGGACATCCCTCGCGTTCTAACAATCGCTAACCTGCAGGATGAGAACACTCTCCGTGGGACGACTTGACGGTGTTCATGGCCCTGGCTCCAAGATGGAGTCTGCGCGGCTGCGAGAATGTCAATCTATTTTATTTGGTATCCAGATCCTCTTACTATTTCAAGTTGCGGTGGCCAGCCTATACTTCCGGCAATTGCTTGATCCCAAGCAGCGTCATCTCCACCTCATGGCAACTTTTCTTGTTGCCGTCACAGCCGCCTTGATGGTGACCCCGTGGTCTCGCCATAGACGACCCGCTCATGACGAAACGATTGTGGCGCGTGCTGTATTGGCAGGCAGGCTTTCATTCATGTTTTGTATGCTTGTAGATTTGTATTTCATTGGATGGATGATATTAAAAAGCCAAGCATTGGCTTTGAGCCTATCAGTCCTCCTGGCGATCGTCTGTACAGGGGTTTGGTTCATTCCGCCCTTCGTCTATGGTCGTCGGCATTACCACTATAACGGATGAGAAGGCTTGAAGGACTCGTGATCTGATCCTTCTGCCATTTCTCTGTCCGGACAGATCCGCGCAGAGCCCTGCATGGCTCAGAGTATTGTCTACAAGTATTACACAATTGAGAGCGCTCCCCGTCAGGGATTCAATCAGCAATGGCGACCAGAAATCATCATCATCTCGGCAAAAGGTGAACATGGCACGACGATGCGACATTTCACCATTGAGGAGGTCAGTTACCCCACTGAAGCAGAAGCCGACAGGCACGGCGTTGCCTATGGCAAACAGATCATTGATGGAAAAGTCCTGGGAGTTCGCATCGCCGATCCCAGAGGCCAAGTCGGGAGGATGCTGTATTTACAATACAAAGATTCTGAGATTAGTTCCGCGCCCTTTGTGGTGCGCAATACCAGGCCAGAACAGTGGAGGGCTTGTATCCAAATAATATCGCGGAATAACACTGCGCCTTCCGGCGAATTCATCGATGAACGACGGTTCTATGCCACAGAACATGCTGCCCATGAAGCTGGGTTTGAATATGGCCGCTACATCATCGACGGCCATCTCCCGGCCGGACCCCGTTGAAGTGAGTGGCATCGAGGAAGGGTTTTGACGGCGGGGCCAGCAATGGGAAGCAGTTCATGCCTAGAGAGCGTATACGTCTGGGGGCCATGTCCATGACGATGGCGGAAAGTTCCGACAAGCCAACCGTGTTGATAGTGACTTCCCATGAAAGAACAGGGGAATCACTTGGTCGGAATTTCCGAGCTGCGGGCTACGAGGTCTTGTTAACGGCTCATCAATCCTCTGCACTCGAGACCTTGAGATGGGCACGCCCGTCGGTATTGCTCGCGCACCGTCAAGCGTGTGATTTTGCGAAACTGCGCAAGGCTGTATTCGCCATCCCCATTGTCGCCATGGATGGTCCAGAGGCCTATCGATCTGAGGATGTATGGGTAGAAGTACTTTCGCGCGGGGCGGATGGGTTTGTCTGTGAGTATCCTACTCGTGAACTTGTCGCTCGAGTGCGAGCAGTGATGCGCCGTCACAATATGGTACACGGGTCCGTCTCATATACTGCTGGAGGCATCTACCTGCATCGCGAGCGTTATGAGGCGCGCATCCACGGTACGCTGCTCGATCTGACCCGCATGGAATTTCAGGTTTTACAGGTATTGGTCCAAGAACCTGGCCGTGTCTTTGCCCGTCGGACTCTGCTCAATAGAATAGGGAAAGAGGACTGTGACACTGATGAGCATGCGATTGACACCTATATCTATGGGTTGCGGCGAAAAATTGAGCAAGATCCTGCCAAACCTGCATTGATCCTCACCGTCAGAGGGTTTGGCTACAAGTTATGCGACACTAATTGAAACGAATTCCTGGGTTCCCCTCTATCTATCGTGACTAACCGACTCCGGACCGACCCGCAGAACCTCGCTTATTTAACATCGCCTTAATAAGTTCATAACCATATTGCAGCTTTCCTCTTGTAGGGAAAAGGAGGTCTTCCAGCTCACGTGTCGTCAGGCTGTGCAAATTAAGGGGGGGTCTTCATGTTCCATGCACCCAGCAAAAAAGTACTCATCGTCGAAGATGAAAAAGACATTCTGCAGTTGGTGAAGATGTACGTCGAGAAGGAAGGCTTCCGAACTCTCATTGCAATGGACGGCGCCGATGCCTTACGCCAAGTCAGAGCAAACCGTCCGGACCTGATCTTGTTGGATCTCATGCTCCCGGAAATTGACGGTCTGGAAGTGTGCAAGAAGCTCCGTCTCATGCCGCAGACGGCCATGCTTCCCATCATCATGCTCACGGCAAAAAGCGAGGAATCGGATACGATTGTGGGCCTCGAGCTCGGAGCCGACGATTATGTGACGAAACCGTTCAGTCCCAGGGGACTCATGGCCAGGATCAAGGCGTTGTTCAGGAGGCTGGAACGAGCCAATGACCGTGAGGCGAGCGACTATCGGTATGGTCATCTGAATCTGAACGTGTCGCGTCATGAGGTCACCGTGCAAGGGCGGGAAATCACGTTGACCGTCAAGGAATTTGGCCTTCTCGAACATCTCCTGAAAAATCCCGGACGAGTACTCACCCGGGATGTTCTACTCAACAATGTCTGGGGCTATGACTATCATGGCACCACAAGAACCGTCGATGTTCATGTCCGTCGAATCAAACAAAAACTTCCTCTCCTGAATGATGCGATTCTTTCGGTCCAATCGGTAGGTTATAAGCTCAAGGAACAGGACCTGCACGCGTGACGATGCCCGTCGCGGGCAGGATGGCTTCGCTACCGGATCGTACGCCGACTGTGCTCTGAGTTCCTCCGATACCGTCTAAGAATGAGTTCCCTTTTTCGCCTCGCAGTTTTACCGGTTTTAATAGGAATCACGTCGATTCTTTTCTCTTGCGGACACTACCATGTTGAATATCTCGAAGAGAGTCTCCGCCATACGACACAACCGGAGCTGATTCACAAGTTCGGGTATCCTCAACGACTTAAACGCCTCAAGAACGGCGACACGGTGTGGGAATATGATTTTCACGGGAGGCGGTCCGAGTGTGCGTCCTATGCCATCACGTTTGATGCGGATGAGATCCTGCGAGGCTGGACCCGGCGTGATTGTGCTCCCGACCGCACCGGTGCGATCAATCCAGGGCGATCTCAACACTCTTCACGCATATGCGCTCTTGCAACGTTTTCCTTAACTTGACTGGACGGGAGGACGCTGGCAAGACACAGTCATTCGATATCGATGCGGACGCTATCGAAACACTTGATACGTGATTTCCAAGAACGTGGCGAGGAAGATTCCGGTCTACTGCGGCTTCACCGAAGTAGTGCGGCCGGCGTTTTGTGAAGGCAATGACTCAGGTTCCTCATTGATCTTCAAACCGATTTCCTGCAAAGCTTTCGGATATGGGGCGCAGTATTCTTTTGATCGCGCGGGGGTCTGCTCATATTTTTCCAAACAACTCCGGTATGCTTTCACCAACAGCGTTGCTTCCTGATACACCGCAGTGGCAGCCTCAGCCTGGCGAAACGTCTGGCATTGAATGGCTACTTCCCGGTCTAAAATTGTTTCGCCGGACATCTTGGAGCATGTGACATCGATGTATTGATGCGGACTGTTGCAGGCAACAATTACAAACGCGAGCATGCCGGTGAAACCCGTTCCCAAAACCTTGCAAGTGTTGAATCCCACCCGCACATGGTCTCCCATCGTCATTACAGGAGCGGCAACATCGTGTTACGACCCGGTTAACTCTAATGGACCCTCTCTCCGACCAAGAACGTCAGATACCCGCGATGACGTTGAATGTTGCGTTTGGAAATGCGCTTTGCGCCCAAGCCGCCGCTTGCGGCGATCTACCCCAACCTTTTATCTACCTGCGGCAACCTACCGGTGGTTGGTAGAATATTGCATTGTCAGATGATAGAAGGATGTTTAACCAATGAGGTAATTCATGACTCTTCATTCAAGACGGGGGATAGGATCCCCTGCATCATTCCTGACAATTTGCAGCCTGCTCTGTGTCACTTCCTGCGTGACCGCATCAGAACAGACTCAATGGATTGAACCGGGGAAAACGACCAAAGCCGATGTCCTGAGCCGTTATGGCGAACCGGATCTTCTGCAAATGACCGAAAACGGACCTGTGGCCACGTATCGACCAACGGCCTCGAAGCATCCTTCCACTCCGGTTGAAATTCCGACGGTGCAACCCGGTCCCTTCGGAACCACTGTCACTACATCGAGGCCCGTTCAACGCTCAATGGATTCTGATGACCCTCCGTCCGTGAAGCGGGGGCTGATCGAGAAAGAAATTCATATCCGATACAACGAACAAGGGATCGTGCAGGAGGTCACCTACTGACCTCGCTCCATACCGAATAGTTCATGCCAATTTCCCGAACAGTTGTTTCGGCGGGCTCTTCTAGCCACTACAGTGGACAGCGATTTTTCCCACTCACCGTCGTCTCGGTGTCACCAAAAACAGGCATACTTGTCGCCGTCATTTTGTGCGAGAGTTTTCTCAACAGTCTCTGTAGATGCCTTTGTTCGCCCGTCTTCCGCAGTGACCGGCGCCCCCGGTTCGTTTTAACAGCTGTCCACAACGCTGAGGAGTATTTCCAGCGCGTCAAATCTATAGCATCATGTAGCGAGCAGAGGAGCGATCAGACGCCACTTCTCAGCTTATACCCGATGCCACGCACCGTGAGGATGAGTTTGGGCTTGGCAGGATTGTCTTCGATCTTTTGGCGAAGAGAGCAAATGTGAACATCAAGGGCATGCTGTTCCAATGCGTATCCTTCTCCCCACACACAGTTCAGCATATCTTGACGGGAAAAGAGACGGCTCGGCGACTCGAGGAAACACCGGAGGATTTGAAACTCCTTTGGCGTCAACTTCACCAGTTTCCCGTTCACTCGAACCTCATGCCGATCGAGATCCATTTGCACCCCGCCTGCTTGACATGAAGCAATTGGATGAAGCGAGGATTCCTTTCGACGAAGAATAGCCCGTACGCGTGCAACGAGTTCCCTGGTGGTTTGATTAAAGAGCACAAGATCCGCACCACGTTCCAAATCATCGATGTACTCGTCTTCGCTATAGGTCCGGGCTTGAGCGCCGACGGAAATGATGGGCATGGTTCTCAGCGCTTTATGCATGCGCAATTTGTCCACCGTGCAGACCTGGCGATCCGCTACGACTAACGCGAGAGAATCCTGTTGAATGGTCTCGAGGGTGCGTGCATTGGATGCTGCCAAAACCTCATAGCCGCATTCTCTAAAAATTCTTGTGAGAGAGGATCGAGAAGATTCGCTGTTCGTAATAATCAGAATCGTGCCCTTCGTTGCCGCCATGGAAGTCTGCATAGTGACCGTTTCCCGTTGCGCGAGCGGACTCTATAGTAGCGGACTACAGAGTTCATAGGAGGAAAGTTTTCATTAAGATGATGTTAACAGTGCGTAACATTAGAGAAGGTTGGAGGAAACCATGCCGCAATGCTAGCAGGTAGTGCCGGCGAAACATCTCTTCCATGAGGACGCAAGCAAGTTAACGTCGAATTAACGCACCATTGATCCTCAGGCAATCTGTGACGACTACCGTTTGGGGAGAAGCATCTC
The DNA here is from genome assembly GCF_011405515.1 of Nitrospira sp. KM1. Classification (NCBI taxonomy): domain Bacteria; kingdom Pseudomonadati; phylum Nitrospirota; class Nitrospiria; order Nitrospirales; family Nitrospiraceae; genus Nitrospira; species Nitrospira sp. KM1. Next base: position 2,163,362 of record NZ_AP022671.1, read on the forward strand.
GTCTTCTTTCACATGGGAGTTCTTCATAGAAACAAATACATGAGCAGGCCACAGGTCACCATAGCACTCCTTGTCATCCTCATGGGCTTAGTCACAACCTTGCCTATGGTGTCTGCGCAATTAAAGCCGGACATAGACGCGAATATTCCCGCTTATCAACCTGTTGCCCCGATATCGGGGCACCTGCTGATTGTCGGCTCGGAAACGATGAAACCTTTAAGCGAAGCTTGGATCGCCGATATGCGAGCGTATTACCCGCTACTGACCGGGTCAGTTCAGAGCGGTGGATCGGAAGAAGGTCTGGCGCTACTCTTCGAAGGAAAGGCACCGGTCGCCGCCATGTCGAGAAAAATGCGATCTCAAGAGATCGTGGACTTTAAGAGAGAATTTGGATATGAACCGACGGAAGTGCCCGTGGGCATCGATGCACTGGCCGTCTATGTTCACAAGGATAACAAGTTGCCTGGCCTCACCCTAGCCGAACTTGACGCGCTGTTCTCCGACGAGAGGCGTCGAGGCCTTTCATATAATCTGCATCGTTGGACTGAGTTTTTGCTGGAAGGAGATTATCAAGAAGCATCAATTAAGCTTTATAGTCCAAATCGTCTTTCCGGTACGACCACGTTTTTTCGCGAACACGTCTGTAACGATGCGCCTTTCAAAAAACGGGTGGAAATCAAGGCAGGCCCGGCCTCGGTTGTGATGGCGGTGGCGCAGGATCGATACGGCATCGGATTTGGGGGAATCGGCTATCGGACGTCTGATGTACGTCCGGTACCGATCGCTTCGGTGGCCGGGGGACGGTACATCGAGCCCACATTTCAATCGGCAATGGAGGGGTCCTATCCGCTCCGTAGACCGCTCTACCTGTATATCAATCGGGCTCCTAAAAGCACTCTGTCCCCTGCCGTCGCTGAATTCGTGAAGCTGGCTTTGAGCTATCAAGGGCAGCAGGTGGTACTGGCCAAAGGGTATTACCCCCTTCCCACCTCCGACATCTCAAGACTGAGGGCGACATGGGCTCCTCCGATTCGTGCTGCTGCAGAAGACGGACCGCCAAAACTTCGTGACTGAGCACCCCATCCAGGCTACTGTTCGGGTGATGAGTCCGACAAAGACGCCTAGGTATATCGAGTGCTTCTCTGCCACCGTCTTTTTCGTGATCTATGCGACCATCAGCATGGGCTGTTCTCCCCGGCAGTTTACAACGCTGACGGTATACGACACTCCTCATGCCTTTGTTCGCTTGGAGGCTGATCGGACGATCACCAAAGGCAGTGGGCATGATCATCCCGCCACGATGGCCACGGACCAAATGGCCGCCGTGTTACGCGGCGTTATCCTTGAAGAACCCATGACTCGTTTCCCCCTCTATGATGATGTCAGTCAACCTCGCCGACACCATGTGTTCGACGACGGCAAGGTTGATTTTCTGGCACCCTTGCTTACTTTATCATTAGGGAAAGCCATGCCCGAAGAAGTGGTCACCTTTTATCTTTCGAAAGATGAGCCTGGAGGGAGCCGGGAAGTGACCTCCGGCGGAGTCTATGTGCAAGACGATCTCTTACATCTCATACTAGGAAATTATCGCTCATCGACGCACTATATTGCCGACATCGGCGTCGCCGATACAGCGGATGACCGATTGAGCCCGATGCTTCCTATTGCTCCGCAACAAGGCCGATTGGACTTCGAACCCCGTGCCGCCTTGCAATCGTCATCGTCGGCCAGCTGGAGTCGGTTATGGGAGCGCGATCCGAGGGAGATCGTCGTGCGATACCAACAACTTCCCGGCGGATCTGCCAGGTCAGGAGCTGCAGCGGTTCCGTAGGATGTCCGGTTCGTCCACTAGAAGTTCCACTGTAATTGGAATCTCAAAAGATTTCCTGTTTGCAGCTGATAGGGCGTCTGCGAACAGGGGACACCGAAGGTGGAAACGCCGCAGGCGCTAAACGGAAGCGCGTCAGGATTTGACGATGTCCGCTGCGTCCACGTGTACATGACCGTTAATTCGACCGCCCGGTTAAATTGGTATTCCAACCCCAGCTCCCATTCTCTGACTGAATATCTTGGGGCGTTCGCCTCGAACTTTTTCCCTCCGAAATATTCCTGGACCCTGAAGAATGGGAAAATATTTTTGCAGATGCTATCGCATCGATAGTTATAGAAAAACTGTAGATATCCGCCTCTCGTCGAGCCCATCACGACTTCCGTGCGGTCTTGATTGAGCTCCGGACCTCTGCCGATCATGTATTCAGCCTGAAATCCGAACGGTTGAGGATACAGCACGACGTGCCAGGCGACACGCTCGTCCAGATAATTGCCGCCGTTGGTTATGAGAGGATTTGTGGCAACTCCGCTGGTTAGGTTATTGAGTCCGACGACCGGCGTCGTCGATACCACATATTGGCCGGTATAGGCGTCCATGCCGATCTCGAGGATTTGCCCGTTGGAAAATTCATGCGGATACATGGTGTGGAAGACCACATGTTTGTTCTTATTGAGATCACGCGTGTTCGGCCCCTGGCCATTATAGATCCCGATCCCGAACAAGCCATAGTCACCGGATCCCTTGAGACCGCTTTCGACCAGGCGTCGAAACCGTTCACGTATGGTCGTCGGAGCGTAATACAGGAAAAGCCCTAAATCACGCTCGTTTTGTGCGCCTGAATTGATGGCATCATCCCGGTCCAATGCCAAACGATTCTGACTGGATTGCATGACTTCAAATCCGAACGGGACTTTTGACAGTCCGGCACGAATTCTCCACTCCTTATTTTCCGTCAAAAACAAATCCGCATAGAAATCACGAAGGACAGCCGTTTGCTCGGTCCCATTGACTACTCCGGCGAACTCAGGTTGCACATAGAAGAACACCCGTTCGTGAGGTTGCCCGCTGAAGATGACCCGCGCGCGGCGTAGAAAAAACTCATCGTTTTTCCCGATCGAACGGTCGCCCTGCGTGCTGACCAACGCATCGTTATTGATATTATGGTTGTAACGCAATTGTGTATACCCTCGGATGCTGATCTTTTCATACCAGCGCTCACGAACCGGGACATCGCCGACCCCGCGGCTTTCTTCCAAGGCCTTCGTTTCCCGCTTTTCCTCCTCGGCTTTCAGTTTGACCCACTGATCGATCGTGATCTGCTTGTTTTCCAGGAGAAGGTCCTCGAGTTGACCGGCTACCGATATACCTTCCGACATCCATGCACATGCCATCGCTATGCACACCCATACCCGGATCCCCCTGTTGCACCTGTTCATTCCACATTCTCCTCATTGCCAGGCACTCACCCGGCGGCGTGGGGAGAATATGAACGACCGATTACGGGGCTGTTACGATAGGTTCGAGGATGGGTTAACTTGCTATTGAAACGAAAAGATTACTGCATCATTTTGATCAGGGGATCTATGGCATAGGAGCTCACCGTAGTAGGCCTTTTAGGGGCATTTTCACAAGGGTTTGATCGGTCAGCGGTTTCCCCGTTCTTCCGGGACACTCTCCAACCTCCCCTGCAGCACAATTTCTTAGCGGATCGTTTCGAGTCCTGCCCGACTCCCCGGGATGCACCCTTTACGAACCGTGAGATTCGAACTGGGTGAGGAGCCACGGTTTAAGAGACAGCGCACACTCTGCTCCATCATCTAGACCGATAGTGGATGGTGACGTGGATCTGACCTGTCATCTGACAATTTAAAAGAATGATCCGCTCGAGATTCCTTTTCCAAGGTCGCAAGATCTGGCGCCCGGCGGCCACTTGCCGTCGCCTTCACTCAAGTGGCCACCGCCAGGTTGTAACCATTGGCATGACACTGCACGAGAGTTTTATTATGCCGAACACATTTGTCCGTTCCCCCATGACCGGCGAGCAATACCTGCTAGACCGATTATCCCGGTCGCAAAGAGCACGGCTGCGGCAGGCACAGGAACAGGAGGAGCCGACGCACCGGGGATGGTCAGCAACCCCGCCGAAGTCAACATCGCGGTGCCCAAATCCGTCACCGCCACATTTCCCTGGCCGCTGTTCTGACGACCGATCAGGTTGAGTAACGTATCGACTTCAGAAGAAGTCCGGACAGGGAATCCTCCGTTCATAGAGTTATTGCCTGACAGATTCAGAAAGCTGGTGAACGAAAACTGATCGGCCTTCGGAATGAGGGTTCGTGTATCGTTGATCGCGGCCAGCTGGGTTCCCCATGAAAACAGAGGATTCACAAAGTTGGTCGGAGCAATGCCAATCTTCTGGGCTGCCGTAAAGCTTCCCGCTACAAGGCTGGACCCAGCGACAAAACTTGTGGGTGCACTGGGAGGCGTTTGCGTGAACCCGAACAGCGTATACTGGAGAGGATTCGGGCCGGCCACACCCGACAGATCGATAGAGGTGGAAATACCCGCATTCGGCAAGCTGCCAATCGTCCCCACCTTCTGGACGAGTTCCGTCTCATTGCCGTAGACGGCCAAGACCAGGTCGCCTGAACCGAACTGAATCGCTTGCGCTTCACCGACCATCCCCGCCATCAGGACAATGGCTCCCAACGCCATGGCAACGGCACCTCCTCGGACGGAGGTGAACATACCCTTCATCGCCGTGAGCATTTGAGGACGTCGCTTCAGCCACGCCAACCCGATGCCCAACAACCCTGTGCTGTACATGTACACCGCGGCGGGAATTGCGACAGGGGCCGGCGCATCATTGACGACCGTGCCTTCAAGAAAGAACGAAGCGCGATTATTATACCCTCCGCGATCGCCTCCCCATCCGGCCTTACGGTCCCCGCCATCGTTGTCACCCCATTTCTTCTGCCCATAGCGGCTGCCACGGTCATCGTTGAGATCCTTGAAGAGATGCTTCCATGATAGAGAAAACTCCGAGGTCTCAGGATTGTAGAGTCCGGTTGCCTTCCCGCCGATGTTCCAGAGGCGGATTTCTCCCCCTTGTTTCTGCGCGAGAAAGAGAGAGGAGAGGTCCAGTGAGATCGAATTCCCGTCGATCGATGCGGTAGGTGCAGATGCACCCAGAATATTGCTGGTCAGGAGGCTGTACTTAGCTCCATCTTTTCGAAAGGAGCCTCCGATCTCTCCCCAGGATTGATACTCTCCGAGCTTGATCGTTCCTTCCCGGTTGAAGGACCGCTCGACCACGCGCTCCTGTTTCCCGTTCCAGTTCACTGCACCGCCGGTGAATTCGAGTTGCGTCACCAGGGCGGCGTCGGAAGGTTTGGCCATGCCGCCTCCGACAATCATCCCGACCGCGAGAACACTTGCCATTACCAGCTGTTTTCCGATACGCATGATGCTCCATCCTTTCTATCGGCCAACGCGCAGCGCGCGAGGCAAGGGTGAAATAGTGATGGCCGCATCGTCATCCAGGCCTGTTTCTTTCATGTTACAAGAAAGTTAATGAACGACGTACTTCTGATTACGTTTAACTCACGAAAATAAAACCTCGAAACTCGCCATCCAATCTCTACCGATCAGACAGAATAGAGTTAAGGTCGTTCTATATCGTGGCGGGAGCAATGCGACGCATCTTCTGACATTGCCGTGAACAGAAAGAGTCGACATCGGCTTCGATGATTTCACTCATCGCACCAACGACGACTTTGATCACTCCAGGCTTGAACAGGTCTATGGTCCGGGATCACATAATAGAAGGTGTGAATGTGCGAGTTCACAGAGACACCCGCGAAGACTCTGTCAGTTACAAGCACAGTATGGACGATCGCATCGTGCGCGAATGTTTACGTAGCATCGAAATGGAGCTGTCGGACGGAATAGGCTCCGGTTTGTCGTGCGCAGAGAATCCGCAGGCGATGAATGAGTATTCGCTGAAGTAGAACGCGCTTGGTGCTTGAGCACCAAGCGCCATGTTCTTCCTCACAATGGAAATACTACGTGACTGCTTGCAATGTGCGGGGTGATCTGAGCGGGCAGGGCGACCAATGATCTCGCGGCCGCCCTGCAATGATGGGGGAATACTATGCAGCGAACCGTCGCATACGTGCGGCAACAATGCCAGAGAGTCCGGTCAGAAAGAGACCGAACGCCGCCGGCAACGGCACGACTGCGACCTGCGCAGTACCATTCAGCGTGAACACGAGAGACGTCCAACCTTTTCCTGGGATTGGATTCGAGTCAATCCAACTGAGGTTCGCAAATGCGTTGGTGGAAGGATTAAATACACCCGTCGCCTCACCCCCAATATTGACCGACACTCCCGATCCGAGTCCCGGTCCGGTTAAGCCTGCCGACAGCGACGTCAGATCCGACGTAATCGTCGAACCGTTCGTGTTGCCGGTCGGCACAGGATTGGGACCGCTCGTGAACAATTGGAATGTATAACCTGCAACCGTGACGGGGGGAATGATGTTGGGCAAGGGTTGGTACTGGCCCATGACGATCGTTCCATTCTGGGTAAAATTTTCACTCAATACGGTCGTGCTGCCCAGTTTGAACGCCACCGATCCACCGGTGAAGTCGAGTTGCGTGACGAGCGAAGCGTAAGCCGAAGAAGCTGCCAGCCACAGAGCCATACCTGCGCAGGCGGCGAGTATCTGAGGCGGATTCCGAAAGAGATTCATGATGATCACCTCGTGAGAAGGTGGCAGACCACGCCAAGCGGGCCTGCCACCTCGGTCTTAGCGTTACTGACGGCAGGCCGTTTCTCCACCGCCGATGTAGCTGATGGGGCCGCGGTCTTGGTTCTTCAGCACGAACGATTCCGGAGTTGCCGCGCTGAACAATTTGACCCAGAAGCCGGGAAGCGGATTGTTGTCCACCATATTGGTGATCAAGCTATCCAGTTTGGCCTGAGTGCCAGCAACTCCCGTCAGGGTATCCAGGCTGGTCGTACGCTTCACGACATTCCAGTTGGCCCAGAAGGGATATCGCCCGCATGCCAGATCCAACTTTGATGCAGCAGTACCAGAGGGAGCCGACGCTCCGCCGATCTTCACCGCATAGGCGCCGCCTGTCAAACCGGGGACGCTATCGCTGTCGATATAACCGATCGAACTCGGATGAGTAGAGACGCAGGTCGCCATATTCCCGGAACCAGAATTGAATGGTTGACTCGGGAAATCCGTCTCATTCGCGTTAACAAAGAGCACTTCATCAGCCGTCGCCTTCGTTCCCGACCCTGCAGATCGAAGACACAGATCGATGGTGCTGGATCCGCCGCTGACTGCAAGACCAAGCGTGGTCCAATCCGTCACTGCCCCGGCAAAAATCTGCTCGATCTGTTCCCGAGTCAGACTCTGGAGCGGCTGCGGCGAGCCTGAGACGAATTGCCGCACGTTGCCGCCGACGATGATCGAGAACGGCACGCTCACGACCGGATTGCTGGACACTCCCGTCTCTGCCACAATTCCGGTTGCCCCGCCACCAGTCTGATGGAATGAGGCAGCCTGGACATCTGAGGCGCCCCAATGCACGTTCTGATTGGCCAGGACGACCGTAGAGCACACCCGCTGGTTGACATTTTTCCCACCGATGACAACCGTCGTCGCTCCTGCGCAGGTGGATGCGGCGGTGTTGATAAAGCTAGTCTGCTTGGGAAACGCACCTTGGTTGAGTTGATATCCGGCGATCGAGTTAAGTGCGTGGTACCGCACGATGAGATCGTCCGCTCCCCCGTTGGTCTTGCACTGCCACTCTGTTTCATTCGGTGGATTAGCACTGTCCTTGAAAAATGTCGGTACAGGACTCGCATCGCAGATAAACACCGGCGCCAGCCCGGCGTATTGCCGTCCGGCAGAAGATCCGGTGCCGTTGAGAACGATGGTCGCCGCCTGAGCCGATTCGGCGGCCAGCGCGAGGCTGACCATTCCGAGACAGGCCAAGGCCATTTTAGTGGTTCCGTTCATGTTGCACTCCTTTAGCAAGAAAAAATTTGTGATGTTGTCATTTCGACAATGTTTGCACTCTCACGCGGTCATGTTGAAAGACCGGCGGGCCACTCCGACCAGACCGATCATCCCTGTCGCGAATAACACGGCTGCAGCAGGGATGGGTACGGCTGAAATCGTAAACTGTCCGGCAGCGGTCAGCAGGGCCGTGCCGAGGTTGGCCAATGCCACGTTCCCTTGCGGGGCATTGTTTCGCCCGATGATATTGAGCAGCGTATCCACATCGGAAGACATGCGGACGGGGAAGCCGCCGTTCAGGCTGTTGTTCCCTGACTGATTGAGAAAGGTGCTGAATGACAATGCATCGGCCTTCGGAATGTTGAGCCGCGTGTCGTTCGCCGTCACCAGCTGGGTCCCCCATGACACCAACGGATTGACATAGTTGGTAGGAGTAATGGCCACCTTTTGACCCGTAGTGAACGTTTCAGCCGCAATGCTCGAGCCTGCGAGAAAATTGCTCGGAGCACTCGGCGGCGTCTGGTTGAATCCCAGCAGCGTATATTGAAGCGCGTTGGCTCCTCCCACTTGTGACAAGTCAATCGTCGTCGAGATCCCGCTTGCAATCCCTCCGATCGTTCCCACTTTCTGCACCAACTCGGTGTTGTTGCCATAGACAACCAATACCAAGTCCCCCGGTCCAAACTGTTCCGCCTGAGCCTCACTGCCCAACCCGGTCACCATGAGTGCAGCTCCCATCACGGCTGCAGCAGCGGCACGTCCGACGGATTTCAACGCTTTGCTATCTTGCATACTTCCTCCTTTGATTGAGCGGTCTCGAAGTTGACGACACAGTTTGTCATGGACTCTCTCACCGCAACTGGTGCTCTTGTCGTGGTCTCGCATGCTGATATGTACATGTGCTCTTCCTATTGGGCGCTGAAGACGCGGCGATTAATCATGAAGCAGTCCTCCACCCGTGATTGACCTCCTTTCGTATTCCTGGCAGGCAGGAAATCAATATGTCCACCTTCAAGACCCCTGGCCTCCCAACCGATTTACATTGCGTCGGAGAGGACCTTGATCCTCACTAATCTTTCAGACGCCGGCCGGCCAGAAGAAGTCTCATGCGTTCCGAGAAGAGTCATACCGGATATCGATTACGGGGAGATCAGGATAATTTGTTAAGAGGGTAAACAGTCCGTAAATGATTCGATCAAGAATGGATCACATGGAAGCGCAGGAGTTGATTAAGCCGGCGGGAAAAACTTTATGACGACGGTATGGTCCATGCCTTCTGGCGGCGGGCGCACTTGGGTCACCTTGGCTAGCGCATCGACGGCGGATTGATCGAATAGAAGACTACCGGACGAAGTCAGGAGACGGTACTGCAAGACCCGACCTTCCTGGTCCAGGACGAGTTCACAAAGCACGGCATATTCAAGGTCATCGGGGAGATCCGGCGGCTGTTGATATTTGGCCTGGATCATCGCCGTCAGGATGTCGGTGTAGCCGGCGAATTTACCGCGCCCTTTTCCGATCGCATACGGATTGGCATCTACCGGTGGCGCAGTGGGAGCATCGGACGCTTTCGGTGGAGGGGGGGCTTCTGCCGGGGGGGGCGGCGGTGGCGGCGGTGCTTCCTGTGGCTTGGGTTCCGGCTTGGGTGGTTCCGGCTCAGGTTCCTGTTCCTTTTCAGGCGGAGGAGGCGGCTCCTCCTTCTTGAATGCGTTGAGTTTGTAGACCTTGATAAGATTCTGTCCCCATTCCGTTTGCGACACCCAGTACAGTCCACCGCCGATCGCCAGATGTATGGCGCCGACAATCGCCAAGGTTGTCCCAAGTTTGCTTTTCTTTTGTTCGAATCCCCGATAACCGGCCATGATTCATATGCGTGATGGATTCAGAGTCTTCTGGGCGGCATCGGCTCCGGACGAGGATCCCATCATTTCCGACGGGACATCCAGCCCGTCCGCAGGCACACGGACGGCTCAACACTCTTCATGACTCATTGATGGGCTTCGTCGCAATGGCCAGGTCTTCAACAGGAACCCGCTGAAGAATGTCCAACACCGCGACGACATGTTTATATTCGACCCCGGAATCGCCGCGAAGCACCAACGGCAACTTTCCTCCCTTGGCCGCCTTGAGATCGCGAATGAGTTTTTCCAGATCCGTGATCTTGACGCGCTCTTCGTCCATGTACACGTCGCCGTTTTTTTTGACCGAGATGGTGGGCGTGCTACTTTCCATTTCCGTCTCGTGCGGCGTTGATTCCGGAAGTTTTAATTCTATCCCCTGCACCATTGCAGTGGTGGTAATGATGAAAATGACGAGCAGCACCCAGGCCAGATCGAGTAATGGGGTAATGTTGATGTCCGCAATGGCGCCATGGGATTTTCTGGAGATTCGTCTCATGCTCTTCTCGTGACGTTTAGGATCGGAGCATCGCCTAGTGAGCTGCCGCGCCCATCGAATCGCCTTCCTCTTGGCTGGCGCTCCTGGGCCTCATCGCTTCCAATTCTTCCTCGGCTGCTTCGAATTGATCTTTTGGCCTGAGATATTCCGTCATGAACACGGTCTCAAGATGCGCGCCGAAATTGTCCAATTCCATGGTCAACGTCTTGATTTTGGTGATGAGGTAGTTGTAGCAAAACAAAGACGGAATCGCGACCATCAGACCTGCAACCGTCGCGATGAGGGCAGAGGCCACCCCCGGCGCCATGGTGGTCAAGCTTGCCTGCTGGGCCCGACCGATACCGGAGAATGTATCCATGACACCCCAGACCGTGCCGAGCAATCCGACGAACGGCCCGCCGCTGATCGCCGTAGCCAGCACGATCAGCCCGCCTTCCAGGCTGACAGCAGCTTCGCCCAGCACCCGTTCCAACGCAATCCGGACTGCGCTCATTCCATGGTGGGGAATCTTCACCGTCCCATACTTTTCCTGCTGCACCTTCAGCTCTTCACAACCCCCGTAGTAGAGATCGTACATGGGAGAGCCTTGCAACTGCTTGATAGGGCCCTTGCTGAAAATGATCAGAGGACTCTTGGCTTTTGAATAATAGCCCAAAAACAGTCCATTCCGTTTTTTCGCTTTTTTCAACTGACGAAACTTATTGATGATCACCGTCCAGCTCACGAGCGAAAACAAGAGGAGCACTGTGATCGTGATTTTCCCCTCGAGCGTCGCATGATTGAGGGCAAATGCGACACCTCCCGAACTCATGTCCATACACGTTTCTCCTTAGCCGCCCGTCCGCGGCTTGGCCTCGACTTGAATAATGACTCCGTGCTTGGCTTTGATCGTCTGCGCCACCTTACGTGAATCCTTGTCTTTGTCGCCGGCCTTGGCCACCACCTGCTTGGCCTTGGCCTCGGCCTGAGCGGAACCAATCTCGGATGCGGCTTCTTTCACATCGTCGGTGGCCTTGATCGCACTGCTTGACGCAGCCGCAGTGGTCGACGTGGCGGCGGCTGACACCGACCCTGTGGTGCCGGTTAATCCACCAAGACTGCCGCCGCTGCTGCCGCTGCCGACGCCGCCGGATACTCCTCCTGCACTTGTTGTCGCAGTGAGCGCGCCGACAAAGCTTTTCCCGATGTCCCCCTTGATCGCTGTCGACGCGATCGTGACGCTCCCTTCAATGATCCCGCCTTGCAGATCGATGATCCCATTCGGCGAGAAGATTCCGATCCTGCGTCCTCGAATGCCCGCTTCGGGAACGATCACGTCCTTCTTTGCTGCATACATGGAAATGTTGCCAAGCTGGAGCGGTCGGATGAATCTTTCAACGGTCTGCAAGAACACAGGTTCCCGCTGTGCCAGCAGATTTGCTTGTTCCGTGCGGAGAGCCGACGCATCCCGCCCTAGGAACTCTTGCTTGAAGATTTCGTTCCCGAGCGCCCGGATTTGAGGGTCGTCAAACCGGGGAAACACAAGTTTGTCCCCAGGTTTCTGATCGTCAGCATGATAAGAAAACACGCCGCTCCCGGGGACATCGGCGACAAAGCTGCGGTCGGGGTTGACTGTGTTATCTGCGTTTTTTTCCAATACAACGAATTTCACGACGTCATTCCGGCTTCCGCTTCCCGCACTGATATTTCCATTGGTGGAGACAAGATTAATGTCACCGGCGCGATACAGTAAGTTTTGTAGGTCTCTTCCGCCAAAAGTGGCAATGCGAGATTTATCGACATCGATGTCGCCGGACGCCTTGATATCGATCGCCCCACCTCGAAGCGTGAGAATCCCAGTATCTCCCAGGGGAGATGGAATATTATTCCCGACCACTACCTTCCCGCCTGATGCTGTCACCATCGAAACATCAGCCGTTCTTGCCAGAAACGTCTGCCCTCCTCCAGCAAGAATCAGAACAGAGGTCGGCGTACCGTTGATGATCTTGTCGACGACCAGTGGCTGCCCTTCCACCCGAACCACTTGGACCCGCTCTCCATTATTGACAAATAGACTTCCGTTCCGCTCGACAAGAGACACGTGAAGCGTGGTCGGTCCTGCCAGGAGAGTCGCATTGTCCAACGATATTGGATTGCCGTCGAATAGTACTTCCGTCGAGACCAGTTCTCCCTTCAGGTTTTTTATAATCGCGAACGGCTTGCCTGATATCGGATCGAGCGTGCCGGCTTTGGTATCAGTCACTGTTTCGGTTCCAATGCCATGAATCGAAATGGTCGCCCCGTTGTGCGATATAACCCTGGACTGATCCATGATAAGGTCGCCCGCCACGGCGATGTCGACGAGCCCACCTTTGTTGTGCCCCAGACCAACTCTGAACGGCGCCGACCGGCTCTGGATACCGATGCTATCGGCAAGATCAAGTTTTCCTGCACCTGGTTCGTTGAGATCGTTCTTCACCTGAACACGGCCGGTCCCCGTGCCGATGAATGTAATACCCGTATTGTCCTGGAAGCCGTTAGGTTTTCTAAAATCCATATTGTGGCCGGCTGACACGACTGCCTGTATTCCCTGCGGGACGCCGATCTCGGCATTGATTTGAGCAATATCCTGCTTCGCCGAGATTGTGACTTGCTTCGGAAGACCATAGCTGGTGAAGTCAAAAGCCAATGTTTTGATGCTGCCCGTCCTGGATTCAACGGTGACCGGTACCGGAGCAATCGGTGAGACCGTGTCGAGGGTTTTAGACAAGATCGCTCCGAATTGTGCATCAAACGGTCTCGACGGAGTGGCATACAGGGCATCTATGAGCACCGCTGGATCTGTCTCCATGATACGTATCTGAGGAATACGCGAAGTGGTTTCGATAAAAGGCACCTGTTTCATTATGTCAGAAGGAATGCTGGGCAATGTCGGGAATGGTCGGTCGTCTTGGCGTTGAGATGGAGCAATCCATTTTCGATAAGGTGCATATTCAGCCTTAGTGTTTGCATCCACAATAGGAACGAGCTTCCAGCTTCCTTGTTGCACCTGCGCCTCAGTCCCAATAAAGATGAATACATAATTGGAATAATCCGGTTCCCTTATTGTCGTGGCAAGCCCTACTATGTCTTTTTGAGCCGATAGCGTGATCTTCCCGGTAGGCGATGGCCAAAATGTGACCGAGTTCTCGACCACGATGCGACCTGTCTCGGAATTAGCGCTGAACGAAGCTGGATACGTGGCTCGTGCTTGATCCCGATTCGAACCACTCGTTCCAGGTATGGGGACAGCGCGTGGGTTTAGGAAAATGTCGCCTTTGGCAACAAGATTAACTTGATTGGAAGGGTCATAGGTAAGGCGTTGATCTGGATGCCCAGGCCACCCAATGAGCACACTGACATCTCTGATATCCGATAAACCTTTGTCCTGAATTCTTCCGAGATATATGTTCTCTCCGGCGGAAAGATTGATGGTACCACTTGCCAGGGTAAAGTTCGCATACTCATCCGCATCGCTGTTACCGATGCCCTTTATTGCTCCACCGATATTGCCTCCGGTCGTCACATTCGCAACGCCGTTCGTCAGCACGAATCCTGGTCCAGTCACGAAACCAGAAACCCGACCGCCGATGAAATTTTTCTCCGCGTCGATGGTTAAATTCCCAGGGCCTTCCAGCCTGATCCCTTTGAGAAACTTTCCAGTTTGATCCAAAGCGCTCGCGCTCACGATGTCGTTTTTCGCAATGAGCGTGATGTCGCCGCCCGTCGATGGAGTGCGGACAGTGGACAAGCTCCCACCCAGGCTATCGATGAGCTTGATGCTGCCATTAGGAGCAAACAACGAAATGTTACCTCCCGCTCCTGGTGTGGAACTCCCTATATAGTTCGCCCCAGTTGCAATGGTCGAGTTGGTAAGTAGCACATCCCCCTGCTGAGCGATCCCAATATAGTCCCACTTCGCCGTCCCGCTATTGATCAACGTCGCGTTCACAAATTTCAGATCCTTGCCGGCGGTGAACGTAAGGGTGCGAGAAGTGACGGCTGGAGATTGCCAGGCCTTCAAGTCATAGGAGCCGGTCACGGTCAAGTCTGTACCCGCAGGCGAGCGGAACTCGACTTCAAAAGCGCCGCTGTTTTCGAAACTCACGAATTCTCCCGGTCCCACGGTCGATGTGGCGACTGTCGGATCGATTAAGAATCGGCCGCCACGAAATCCCGTTGCAGTATTTCCCAGAAACTGACCACCAAGCTTTACAGATGCGGCGCTCACCTCTGCAAATCCACCGTCCCCTCCCAGCTTGCCACCGGATACGTCAACCACCGCGCCCTTTTCAAACGACGCCGTGCCGGTCTTCAAATCGGCGATGGCTTCAATGGTCCCCCCTTGCGATACTCCGGCCATGTCGCCCCGTGCAATTGTCCGACTCCCGTCCCGGAGGGTCACCGCTTCGCTCGCGAGCAACTCGATCTTTCCGTTCCTCTCTCTCACCGTGTTGGCCTGGATAAGGCCGGCCTGATTGACAACCCGCCCGGCCAATGTGACCTGCCCCCCGTCGGCGACGATCTGCTTGAGATTCACTGCCTGACCAACCGGCGCCGTTATTTCAGCAAGAAACCCGCGACCGTCCGGGCGATTGGATAGGTAGGCGGTCTTCCCCGCACCCAGAACCACATTGCCCCCGGGACTCGTGAGCACGCCGCTGTTTTCCACGTTCGGCGCGAGGAGGTAAATGCCATTAGGAGCGTGGATGGCTCCCGCATTCTTCACCATGCCTTCGAGACCGCCTCCTTCAAAGAGATAGTGCCCTCGAAGAAAATTCGCGTCCGACATATGCAGGGAAGAGGCCACGAACCCGGCTGCATTGACCTGCGCGTTGGGTCCAAAGATGATCCCATTCTGATTCATCAGGATGACTTGGCCGTTGGCTTGTAACTTCCCGAATATCTGACTTGGGTTTTGGTCGAAGATTCGATTCAACGCAATCGCATTGGCGTTGGGTTGGACAAACTGCGTCACTTCGTTGGGGGCGATGTTAAATTGCTGCCAGTTGATGATGGCCCGTTGAGAGGCTTGCTGAACGGTCACATGAGACGTCCCGAGGCCGGAAATCGCAGCCTGCCCCGCCACCACATTTGGATTGACCGGATTGGCGCCCGCGAAGGGAGCAAAGAACAGTTCGCTCAAGAGCACTGAGATCATGAACATCGAGAGCCGCTGATTCCATGTTCTACACATACGTATGCTCGTCCTAAAAAGCGACGTTGACGGAAAAGTGAACGAACGTATCTCCCTTGTTCGTAAACGCCGTTTGCCGTAAGGCCCAGCCCTGATCGAGCTTTAGTTCGCCATAATCTTTTGGAAACTTCACTCGGATGCCGGCACCGACGCCCTCGAGATCAAACCGGTTCTGCTGGCCGGGCTGTGCCCGATCGACCCACAATCTGGCGCGATCGTAGAATGCAAGAGCACGAAATCGGAACAGGTAGTCGGCGCTTTTTTTTCGCTGCCAGAATCTGTCGATCGGGATCTCAAACAGTTCAGGAGTGTTCAGTTCCACACGAGCCCGCACCGCACTGTCCCCGACGGTTTCGTAGTTGTCGTATCCACGCACGGTATCCATCCCGCCTGCGAAATATTGCTCCGCGGGAGGCAGCGGCTCGCTCGCCCATTGGCCGTCCAGATGCAGGAACAGGGAAAACTCTTTGGGAAGAATCTGTGTCCGCTCCAGCACCGGTTGCAGTGCGACGAACGTCCCGGTCGAACCACGTCGGACTCCTGGCTTGAAATCTGGTTCGCCGGGCTGGCCGGTACCGGCAAAATCTTCCTTCGATCCCCCCGGAATCATTCCCGCGACGTATCCCTTGATCGCAAAGGCAAGCTTGCTCAATCCATAGTCGTCTGGAATCAGCCCGGTATAGCCGGCGGACATGGGCGTATATTGGATTTCACTCAAGACCGTGACGGTTCCAATGTCCTCGGGAAACGTGCCTTCGGTTCTATCCAAATGCTTGTAATCCATTCCAACCGATAACTGGTGCGATCCCTTGTCGAGTTTGGTAATCGGGAACATGTACCGGAATCCTGCAATGGTGGCATTGCCTGCAATAGAGAGATCGCCGGTTCCTCCGGTCGGAAGGGTCAACCCGGCCAGCACGGAATTGCTGATGGACTTTGACGCGTAAATTGCCAGCAACTGACTCGGCCAGACGATCGGGGTGACAAAGCTCACTCCATAATTTTGCACTCTTCCCCAGTCCGTCGGGGTCTGGACAGTTGTAACGGAAAGGATCTCGTCTCCTCCGAAAAGATTGGCGTGTTGTACTTCAGCGGTAATGCGGTCTCTCGGCGTCGTGATGGGACCTTTGTTGTCGGCTTCCAGCCGAGCGTGTACAGGAAGACGATCTTTCACCTTGAGCTCAAGATTGACGAGCCCGGGCGCGTTTCCCGGCTTGAGCACGGTGGCAATTTTCAGGTCGGGATTGGCATTGGCCGCATCCAACTCCTTCATGACGGCCGGTTCGTATAGCAGCGCTTCGTGCTTGAGCGAAGGCAGCTTCCCGAGAATATTCTGTTTGGAATAATGCTCGTTGCCCACCACGGCAATAGACCCGAGACGACCCTCCACCACTTGAAGCTTCACGATGCCCTGCTCGATCGTCTGTTCGGGGATGGTCACCGTCACGGTCGGATAGCCTGCAGTGCCGTATGCTTTTTCGAGGTCATTCCGTGCCTGTTCGATATCCTTGATCGTGAGTCCGTTTCCCTTATATTTTCCGAGAACCGACTCGACTTTCTCTGAAGTGAAAATGGTATTGCCTTCCACGACATAGCGATCGATTGTGAAACCCTTGACATCCGGTGCCGGCGGAGCCGATTCAGTACCGGCGGGAGGCTCCTGCTTTTCCGGTTTGCCGGGATTCGTCGACGGAGTCTGAGAGGATTGAGCGAGCGTTTTGTCGCCGGTGGTGCGAACGGAATCTGAAGTGGTCTTCGCGTCGCGCGCCGTCGCTATACCAGGATATGCCAGACATTCAATCATCATGAAACCACAGCAGAGTCCGGCCATCATCCATGTGGACACCCTCCCCGTTCTCCCGTACTACGGCCGACGCGCCGACTGAAGATCGTTCCGCGGCCACGATGCCGGCGTCTTCACTAACGACCGGCTGACGACCCCCCAGCCACGCACACAGACCTACCGGCAGTGTGTTACGTGAATGTTATCGAGCGATTGGAGGGCGGTTAATTTGGTTCAGGGACGGGAAGAAGCGAACCACATGCCGTCACTTCGAGTATGATGTCGTCCTTCCTATGTCGGAACGAAGGATTCCTTGATGCGCATACTCAGAACATTTCGAGGAGCGACAAGTCGTCGCCTCATCGGCGCAGCATATGGATTGGTGATGACGTTTGTTCTTGCTCATTCGGTTAATGCCTTTGTCGCCTATTTGATCGAAACACCGGCATATGAACCGATCATGCAATCAACTCCATCGAAGGCTTCAGTACACTCGGCCGATCCCAATGTCCTGGCAAAAGGGATCTTGCTGGGCGGTCTCTTCGCTGTAGCGCCGCATCAACAACTGTTTGAAGCGGGTGGTGGCGGAACCACCACGGCGCCGCCTCCTCCTTTGAACGTGTCACAGAAGTTATCGCTCATCGGCATCGTGCAGAAAACATCCGCGGGAGGACTGGTCATTGTGGAGGAACTTTCTTCCAAAAAGCAGACCCTGTTCCATCTCGAGGACACCGTTCCTGAGATTGGGATGATCGCGGAGATACAAAAAGATAAGGTACTTTTTCGCCGGGGTGCTCAGGAAGAATGGTTGCACTTGGAACTTGCAAAACTCACCGTGCCGGCTCTTCCGCCCAAGCCGGCGACGGCGATGTCAGTCCGTGCAAGACGCTTGGGCGATGTCCGGACGGTCGATCGTCGAGAGTTACGTCAGGCGATAGAAGATCTTCCGCGGTTGTTTCAACACGCTCAACCGGTCCCCGAATTCATCGGCAACCGATTAGACGGTTTCCGACTTGAACAAGTTAATTTTTACGGTTTCTTTGGAAGACTTGGGCTGCAGACGGATGACGTCCTGAAACGGATCAATGGGGTCGAGATTCGCGATCCTTCCATGTTAGTCGCCGGCCTGCAGCACATGAAGGACGAACGGTCTGTCACAATCGATTTCCTCCGAGACGGAACGCCCCTCACCTTTTCCTACGAAATCCGCTAACACGCCGATTCTGAATTTACTGAACGTTAATCTATGCGTAATGGGAGCGTCATGCCGTAAAGGCACTGTCGCCCCGCGTCGTTGGCTGAGCACTGCAATTCTTGTCTCGTTACGGAGTGAACACACGGCTTATGAATCGTGGCCTGGTCTGCATTGTCATAATATACGCTCAAATCCTGATGTTCTGGATTCCACGCGTCTCAGCCGAATGGTACGTCGCAGGGTACGGAGGATGGAGCGCCCCACAATCTCTGAAGGATGTGACGATGAATACGCTAGGAGATCGGCTGGCTCAACAGCAATTCAGTTCCTTCCTCTGTCCTGGTTCTGCCTGCGATACGACAGGCGGTAAAGGTCTCGGCCAAGTGACTCAGAATTTTCAGGCTACAAACATTGCGCTCAAGTCTTCTGCAATTGTGGGCGGAAAGGCGGGGTACTTTTTCAAGGAAGAGGGCTTCAGTTGGTTGGGGGTCGAAGTCGAGGCGTTTACGACCACCCCCACCATTAAAAACCAGTCTATTACGACTGCTCAAGGAATTGTGTATACGCCCTTTCAGCAGCCGCCTACCGTATCTATCAATGGTGGCTGTCAGGGAGCCATTGGTAGCTGTGCGGAGTCCGTGTACCGCCAGGGCACTCTTCAATTGACCGAAAGCCGTATGCGGCTGATCACCGTGGCATTCAATGTGGTTGCACGCTATCCGGGAAAAGTATTTCAGCCTTATGTGGGCGTTGGAGCCGGCGCGTTTTATTTTTCGAGCACCGGTCAAATCTCCGGGCGACAGGTTGTACCGGGGCTCAATCTCTCCACAGGAATTAAAATTCTCCTCACGGAAACCTGGGGTTTGTTCTTGGAAGGCAAATATAATCGGGCAACGTTTTCCAATCTCGACCCTAATTTCGGATTGAGCGGTGAATATTCGGCATTCAATGGCATTGGCGGCATTGCCTACCACTTCTAATCGCCATCAACTGATGGCGAGTTGCTCCGGATCGATGGATGATCGACCAAATACAATGATTCAAATAAAGCCGGCGAAGATAAGCGATCTCGTAGTGGGATGAGCGGACATCGCAATTGCGCGCGAAGGTCTTATTAGCAGACTAGCCCTCCCGCGGGTTGTCATTGATAAGATGGCACTTTCCTTGATGCGGTAATTTCAGAACCGCTACTGTGTTGGAAGTGCACTTCTGCTACCACAGCCAAACACTATCCTATGCCATCAAGAAGATCGTTCTCGGTGTTTCATAGCATTGCGCGCACCGTTCCCCGCCGCCCTCCGCGAGAAGCCTTGCGAACAGTGACCTCTACATCTTGACCCAGCAGAGAAAGAAAATGCACAAGACGTTCGATGGAGAATCCGGCCATCCGGCCTGCCAAGAGCTTTGATACCTTGGCTTGGTCGATGCCTAGCTGAGCCGCTGCTTCCACCTGCTTCCATCCTCGCCTCTTGATCGTTTCCTGAAGCGCCCGAAGCAGGCTGCTTTTCAGGATGAGTTCAGCGGACTTTTCTTCGGAAAATCCCAAATCTCGAAACACATTCCCGCTCCCTTTGGTGACTGTCGCACGTGTCATATCACAATTGGCATACTGGCAAGGGCACGCTGACTTTTGGCTGTTTGATTGGATAGCAGCGGGCCTCCGAGTCCGAAATATCACATTTCTGGCGCAGACAGCCCGCTAGTACATCGCCATGATACAAAATCCTAAACTCTATCGACTCAATAGACTCGATAGAGTCTTCGGGATCAATTGAAAAAGTGGGAAACGGAGAAACCGCTGACCGATCAAACCCTTGTGAAAATACCCCTGAGCGGCCTCTTAATCAGCGGACCGTAGGTTCGACCCCGATTGTTCCAATTGCAGCGGGTTCTGAGATTCTGTGACTTACTCTCAGGTTGCATCGGTTAAGGGATCCGATGTGTTTTAGCACAAAACTGGCGCAGAACGGCCTTGGCGTATCGCTCTGAACGCCAAATCTCCATATTGTAAAGATATGAATTCCGGCATTTGCGAAGCCGTGATCACATCAAGGCCATCAGCGTTGGCTTCTAGATTTGGGATCTTAACATTCCCATTCCACTCATCTTACGACCAGTACTGAGCAGGTGGCATGTCGTACGACGCGGGTCGACACACTCCCGAGAAGCATCCGCCGGATAGCACCTAATCCCTTCGCGCCGGTGACAATCAGATCCGCCTTTGATTCTTGGGCAGCCTTCAGAATTTCGACCGCGGGTTTTCCGACTCGGACAGTCGATTGCACGGCAAATCCTGATTTAAGGAAGAGAGCGGCGCCTGTCTTTACGACGGATCTGCCGATCTCCGGGTATTCCAAAGCGGGAACCGTATACACAAGGCTCACGGCTATCGGCTTACTGCGACCGGTTCGTGAAGGCGCCGAGAAGGTTTTCACGATATATTGGATAGCTTTCGTTGACGAAGGCGAGCCGTCAGTCGCAATGAGAATCCGTTTAATGGACCGAGGCGCTTCTTTTACGACGAGAACGGAGCAGGGTGCATGGTGGATAGCATGTTCGGAGACGCTCCCCAACATGAATCTGTCGATTGAATCAAGGCCGCGAGATCCAATTGAGAGGAGGCCATAACCTCGATCCGCGTGCTTGGTAATGGTAGCGGCCACGGGACCACGCTCGATCATGACGCCGCCACGTAAATGTAATGACTTTAACAAAGTCGCAGAGCTTTTCCGGGTAGTCTTTGCGGTGCGTTCGAGGCGTTCGGCCTCGGCACGTATGTAGTGCTCCGTGCCGGCAACCATCGGTTGAACTAAGAAAGGTGCGCGTAGGCTTGCCAGATCAACGACGTGGAGGACTCGAACCGTCGGGGGGGTGATGAACGGCAGGCGGGCCATCCATTCGATTGCCCATTGTCCATGTTTTGATCCATCCGTGGCGACAAGAGTCTTCATTCTTGATTCTCCTCGATGACCTGCAATTTTTACAGTTTCGATCGTGCCGCCTTCTAAGGCTTGATGGCCACCTTCAAGACACCATCGAGTCGTTCACCGAAAATCCGATATCCTTCCCCAATATCATTGAGCGAAACCCGATGGGTGATGAGCGGGGTCAGATCAATTCGGTGATGGTGTACCATTTCAATGAGCCTTCGCATGCGTTCCTTGCCGCCCGGGCAAAGAGTGGTGACGATCCGGTGATCACCAATACCTGCGCTGATGGCTTCATAGGGAATTTGAAGCTTACCCGAGTACACCCCCAAGCTCGATACGGTTCCGCCAGGCCTGAGACTGCGCAACGCGCTCTCAAATGTCTCCTGGGTTCCCAACGCTTCGATAGCCACGTCGACTCCTCCATCTGTTATACGTTGAATCTCTCTTATAACATCAGACGATCGGGAATTGAGGACAACATCCGCCCCCAAACGTGCGGCCATCGCCAGGCGGTCTTCGTCACCATCTATTCCAATGACTCGCGCCGCCCCAAGCAGCTTGGCGCCGATCGTTGCACAAAGACCGATTGGACCTTGAGCAAAGATCGCGACTGAATCTCCAATGCGGATGCCTCCGGATTCGGCTCCGCTGAACCCGGTCGATGCAATGTCCGCCAATAAGACAACCTGCTCATCGGTGAGGTCATCAGGAATCTTGGCTAGATTGGCTTGCGCATGAGGAACGAGTAGATAATCAGCTTGTGCCCCATTGATCGTGTTTCCAAAGCGCCATCCCCCTATGGCTTTGTAGCCCTGCTCATGGCCACATTGGGCTAATTGACCGGACAGACATGCGCGGCATTGCCCACACGGCGTAATGGCGCCCACCAGTACTCGTTCGCCGACACGGTAGCCAGTCACGCCGGGACCCAATTCAGCTATGACACCCACAGGTTCATGGCCGATGATCAGCCCGGACTTGACAGGATATTCTCCTCGGACGATATGCAAGTCCGTGCCGCAAATCGTGGTCAACGTGACCCGGATGACAGCCTCGCCGACGCCGGCGGTCGGCCGCTCGACTTCCTGCACTCGACATTGGTTGATCCCATGAAACACGTTGGCGCGCATAGTGTTCATACCTGCTGCTCCCTTCGTATCCCCCGAGATTCTTCTATGCCGATATGACTGCGAAGGATGTTGTAGTCGAATGCAGGCCTTCCGGTTCTCCACACACCGGGATCATTTACTTCCATTTCATCGATTAGGGTTGCCACTCTACCCCGTGATGCCTGAGACGCCATTGCATGTCGGGGTGTCTGCCCCTCGAGCAAGTGGTGAGGTTGATCAGACCATTCGAGATACGCTTTTTCCAACAGCTGTTTGAGGAGTGCGTGATCCTCATGTTCTGGCACAACAAGAGTGAGTGGTTTCTTGGAGGACAATTCAGCCGCAGAAATCTTCCTAGTCGGTGGAGTCACCGATTCGCCGCGAAAATGGAGAGAAAACCCGAACACCGAGGCAAGGCGGTGCTTAATGGAATCCAGCCGTTCCGGGCCGTCGCATTCCACAATAAGTTGGGAAGAAGTCAGTGTTAATCTTGCCACGATTTCTTTGGTTTGGTTGATCATGTCACGCTGAAACCACGTGACCCCGGTGGCACCGGTTGCGGGATGAACCTGGTCCGCCCGCTCAAACGGCGTCATCTCAGACAACTCCTGCTCAAATCGGGCATGTTCATGTTGATCATAGAGAGCGACCGCATAGAGGTTAGGCTGCCCATCAGAATTGCAATACCGAATATGGGCAAACGCATCGAGTAAGGCGGCGAATCGCAGCTCTGCCAGGACCCATAAGAGAATATGGCCAAATCGCTTGGTAAATTCCTGCCAGTCACCTAGGACCAGCGAGCCGGACGACATTTCCATGTTGCGCTCCCAATCCCGCGCGGCCTCATAGAGCGCGCCTCCTTCATCTTGGGATAGGATAATGCCGGATCCGGCCCAATATCTGCGTTCTGATTCAGGCGCTGCAGGATCGCGAATGAGACGTGTAAGCAGCATCTGTCCGGCAACAAGATTCCCGGCAAACGGTTCGAACGGGACGATGAATGTTAATCCGTCGCCCCGGGACTGGAGATGAAGCATCTCTGCAACCTTGGGCGTATCTGTCAGTTGGAGGAGATCAAGATACGAATGCTACAGCGGGTCGAGCCACGCCCGCTCTTCATTGGGAATGTGTTCCGTGATGACATCCCGCAATTGTTCAATCAGCGTAAGTTGCCCATCTTCCGGATAGAAATCGCAGATCAGAACAAGTCGGGCGAGTTCAGTTTCCTGTGGAAGCGGAGCAATGAATCTTCCCGTGCTACCCTCTACATAGGGTTTGAGCGCGCGCGTGAGCGCTTTCTCCCGCTGGAGCGCGAATTCCGACTTGAGGGAAAGCCTCTGCAGACGATCCAACACTGCGTCAAGGGACGGACTACGCGAAGTCTCGAATCCGGGACCTTGCTCACTTGGCTTCACGAATTTGCTCCATGACAATGGCTTCAGTATCCAGCCAGTTCCTGACCGAATCTCCCTCTTGGCACCCACGCTGTTCCCATAGATGGTATGCCACGTTGGAGATGCGGTCCTGGATCCTGTCCGGACGTTCAACGAGTTTTTCCGACGCACTCGTATCGTGACTCATCTTCCCGGTGTTTTGTTTCTTTCCAACTCGAGCTACCATATGCCCTCTCCTTGAAAAGATTGTTCGTATCAAGAAATCTGATTTGGAATTATGCGCCGATGACCAGGGCATGTTTTTAGGTTTCGGACTGTCAAAATCGGATGATTACCCCGCCTCAACACCGCCTCGGCCACGCTTCCACCCATGAGATGAGAAAGTCCACGGCGGCCATGCGTACCCATCACCACAAGATCGCTCGACGATCCCGTCGCTTCGCCGATGATCATATCGGCGGGCACTCCTCCGCGAAGACGAGTGGAAACCTTAATCGAAGCTTTCGTAAGGGAGGCAGCCAGTTCATCTAAACGTTTTGTGAGGTTATCTCGTCTCTGGTCCCGCTGCTCGGTTCGCTCAAAGGTGAAATCAAGTCCATAGTAGACGGGCTCTAGTACGTGAAGAACTTCGAGTGAAGCTTTTGTCTGACCGGCGACCATGGCCGCGTATTCCAATGCGTCCAGGGAACAATCAGAAAAATCGACAGGAACAAGGATTCGATTCAGGCTGATGTCCTCATGCCTGAGTTGGCCGGGATCCTTGGGCATATGCACGGCCAATACAGGACAAGGGGCTGTCCGAATCACCCGCTCCGCCGTACTCCCCAGCAAGGCATGAGCCAATCCGCTCTTTCCTCTCATCCCTACGATGACGAGATCAGAATTCTCAGCTAATGCGGCGGCAATCACCTCCTCGCTTGGAATGCCGGTCGCAATCCTGCTCGACACGTCGATATCTCTTTGCGTGGCTCTTCTCTTAAGATCAGTGAGAAGTTCCGTAGCTTCACGCAATCTGTCTGTCAGATAGATTTCGTTTACGGCAAACGAAGGGGCCATACCGCGAGGGAATTCCAATACGGTTATGATGGTCAGAGGGGCTTGCCAGGACGCTGCAAGCGCACATGCCCAATCTTCCGCCCGCAGGGTCTGATCTGAAAAGTCGGTGGCGAACAGAAGTCGCTTCGCTAACGTCATGATGACGTACCCCTAAACCCAAACCGTCGAGATCGGATACTCACGGACAATGGTCATCGTGATGCTCCCGATGCTTCACGTGAGGTCTGATCAGTTGCCCGACGATTGTGTTCCAAGCCAAACTTTGGGGTACGAACGACCAAGACCGGGCAACTGGCTCTTCGCAATACGGATTGAGTTACGCTGCCGGCTACACTGCATGTTTGACCACGACGACCGTGAACACCCATGACAATCAGGCTGTGTGAGGCCTCAGATGCACGATTGATAATCGCATCGGATGGTATGCCCATCTCCACGCGTATCGTGGAATAAATTCCACCGGCGAGGAGCCCTGCCGACACTTCTTCCAACCGTTTTGTGAGGTTTTTAATTGCTATCTGCCGCGATCTGACATCTGCCGCATCGTCAATCCCTTCGCATGCTGGATCGACAATGTGAAGCAATTCAATTGAGGCGTGTGATTGCCTTGCGATTGTCACCGCATACTCCAACGCATCCAGGGAACAATCAGAAAAATCAATCGGAATAAGCATGCGATCGAGAACCTGACTCTTTACCTGTTCATTGCCCTGTTTGGGCGCGACAAGCACTGGGCAGGGTGCCGTTCGAATGATTGCACCTGTCGTACTTCCCAATCCACCGTGAGACAAACCGTGTTTTCCTTTCGCTCCCACGATAATCATGTCCACCTTCTCGACCTCGGCCACGAGCCGTACCAAATCACAGGGAAGCCCCGTCGCCACCCGAATTTCGACGTCTAGTTGTTTCCCCGATGCAAACTGTTTCAGGTTCATGAGTTTGTCGGAAGCCTCACGAGTTCGTTCCACAAGATGATCCTGATTGACCGCCTGATCAGGATCGACTCCGTCGGGGAACTCCAACACGGTCATAGCCATGAGATGGGCATTCCAAGAAGCAGCCATCGCGCACGCCCACAATTCAGCACTACGTGCTTCCCGTGACAAATCGGTCGCTAGTAGAAGTCGCTTGATCGGTGCCATGCTTGTCAATCTCCTTTTCCCTCGGAGCCTTGTTCAGAAACATTTTCCAGTTGCATCGATCAGACACCCTCTACGAATAACAGCAAGAGCTCCCCTTTCATCTCCGGGTGGATGGAGCACTGGAATTTGTAGCGTCCTGGTCGGTCGGTATTGAAACGGATGGTGACATCACGTTGGGGATCGAGCATCACTCCGCCAAGCCCTCTGCCATATACGACGATCCCGTCCTTTTCGATTGTCGCAGGAAGGCCTTCCAACATAGTCGAACCAAAGTCATGACGCTCTTTATCCTCGTTACGGATGTTGAGCACGGTGGGACGGCCAAGGCGAAGTGATCCTTGGACCGTGACAAATGTATAGTCTTTGATTGTGATATCTACGGACTGTTGTTCGGATTGCGACGCGACTTGCGAAGGAAATGCAAAAGCAATTGTTGCGGACAGCAGTAGAAGTCCGATGATCTGCACACCCTCAACTCTCTTCATAACCACCTCCATGTCAGAGCGCCTTGTCCTCTTGTGTATTCCTGATGGGCAGCGGGGCAGTTCACACTGCACACCCGCTGTTCGAATCACCTTTCCGCCGTCGCTCCCGCATTGATCACCCTTCGTATTCCGGCACTCAATCATTCAGCAAGGGTGGTGCCATCACCGCAAACGGTTCTGGATGGGAGTGCCACGTCAAGTTTCAAGGGTTTACCGCCTCAGGCCGATCAGGCGGTGAAGATTCTTGGGCTTGAGGGGAACCTTGCCACACCGCCAATACATCGGCTGTAGCAGAAGAGGACATCTACGAATCGCTCGTAGGTTACGTGGTGACATTTCTTACAAATCGTGACGGCACCAGAATTGCTGATACCGGCTTTGAAACACATTTTGAAACCGAGAAGGGATAATGACGACAAGAAGGTGGCTACTCGTGGGGGCAATGGTATTTGCGTTGGTCGTCTTCGTCTATTTCATGTTTCTGTGTCCGGGTGAATGTCATTGAGATTTGTGCGTGGCCAGATGAAGATGGCTGATCAATGAATATCTTGACGGCGGTTGACGGCTCGGAACAATCCTGCGGCGCAGTTTGAACTCTAGAATACCTACCCCAACTCACCACCTGATTCTTCTGCATGCGTATTATGTTAATGAACACGGTCATACCGTCGCCGGAACCATTTCACCGCTTCCATCACCCCCAGCGGCAGAAGGCTCATGGCACCCATTAATGCCCAGACCTCGATGGGTAGTGACACAACCTTGAACACCGGGGCCACCACAGGAACAGTAAGCATGGCCAATTGTGCCGCACCTGAGAGCAAGAAAGCTCCCGAGAGGGCGCGGTTCGTCCCGAGACCCACTTGAAAGAGCGACAAGCGTTCGCTCCGGCAGTTGAAGGCATGTACGAGTTGGGCCATCACCATCACGGTGAAGGCAACGGTTCTTGCCTGCGACAGATCCTGATGCAGAATGAACAAACTGTAACTGAAGGCTCCAAGGGCGATACTGCCCAGCATCAGCCCCTCGCCCGCAATGGCCAGCAACCTCCCGGCATCCAACAACCGGGCCTCCGGATTTCGGGGCGGACGTTGCATGAGGTCCGGCGCCTTGGGGTCCACGGCCAAGGCCAATGCCGGAATGCCGTCGGTGACGAGATTCATCCAGAGAATCTGGATCGGCAGAAGTGGAAGGGGCAAACCCAGCAGCGCGGCAAACAGCATGACGAGCACTTCGCTCATGTTGCATGACAGGAGAAAGTGAACGGTCTTTTGGATGTTGTCGAAAACGACCCGTCCCTCTTCCACTGCCGCGGCAATCGAGGCGAAGTTGTCGTCAGTCACAACTATGTCGGCGGCTTCTTTCGCCACGTCCGTTCCGCTGATCCCCATGGCCACGCCAATGTCCGCCGCCTTGATCGCCGGCGCGTCGTTGACTCCATCTCCGGTCATGGCCACCACTGCCCCTCGCTGCTTCCATGCCCCCACGATTCGCATCTTATGCTCCGCCGACACCCTGGCATAGACTGACACTCTGTCCACGCACGCCGTTAGTTCCGCCTGGGTGATCCGATCCAATTCGGATCCGGTCACCGCCCCATCCATGCCCGCCACGATCCCCAGTTCTCCGGCAATAACGGCAGCTGTCTCTTTGTGATCGCCTGTGATCATGACTGTGAAAATCCCGGCCTCACGGCACGCGCCGACGGCCGCCTTCGCTTCGGGCCTCAGCGGATCCTTCATGGCCGCGAGTCCGAGAAACACCAAGTCGCGTTCCAATTCGTCTTCCCGGAAGGTCTTTGGCACCGGTCCGCACACTCGACTGGCCAGCCCAAGGACGCGCAATGCGTCGCGGGCGAATCCGCTGTTCACGTCACGAATCGCCCCACGCATACCGGTCGTCAGGGGCTCAACCCCGCCGTCCCGCGTCATGTACGAGGTGCAACAGTTTATGAGCATATCGGGTGCACCTTTGACGTAGGCTACAGGACCTTCGGACGTCTGCATTACGACGGTCATCCGTTTACGTTCGGCATCGAAGGGCACCTCACCGAGGAATCGATGCGTCGGTTCCAGTCCTTTGGACGTGAGCGACGCTTTGGCGGCTGCGACCAGCAGCGCGCCTTCCGTCGGATCGCCAAACACCTTCCATGTCCCTTCCTCTTCGCGCAGAGTCGCGCCATTGCATAACATTCCAGCAGTCAACAACTGGCGCACCACCTCGGGCAACGCTTGACCGTTCGTTCCCTGCATGACGCCCGAGTCTGAAGAAATCATGCCGACAGGCTGGTAGCCCTCCCCACTGACGGTAAACCTATCACCTCCGGCAAAAAGTCCGGTGACGGTCATCTCGTTTTTTGTAAGGGTCCCGGTCTTGTCGGTACAGATCACCGTGGCGGATCCCAACATTTCCACCGCGGGCAGCTTGCGGATCAAGGCATGGCGCTTCGCCATGCGGGTCACCCCCAGTGCCAGCGTGATCGTGACGACCGCGGGAAGCCCCTCAGGCACCGCCGCAACGGCCAGGCTCACCGCCGTCAAGAACATCGTCATCGACGGCTCGCCTCGGATATACCCCAACGCGAACACAACGGATATAACCCCGAGCGCCAGCCACAACACCGTATAGCCGAAATGCTCCAGCCGGCGCTGAAGGGGCGTTTCCGCACTCTTTGACTTCGTCGCAGTCTCCATGATCGCGGCGATGCGGCCCAGCTCAGTGCGGAGTCCGGTCGCCACCACAAGGGCACGTGCTTTCCCAGAGACCACGGCCGTGCCCATGAATACCATGTTGACTCGATCGCCGACGGGGACGTCTGCGTCCAGACACAGTGCGGTGCTCTTCGTAACAGGAGCCGATTCGCCCGTCATTGACGCTTCTTGGGTCTTGAAGTTCGCGACATATACTAAGCGAGCGTCGGCGGGGACGTAATCGCCGGATTCCAAGATGATGAGATCTCCGGGCACTATGTCTTGGGCTGGAAGAGATTGGAGCACGCCATCCCGAATCACTCGAGTCAGAGTAATTGTCATACGGCGAAGGGCAG
Source organism: Nitrospira sp. KM1 (assembly GCF_011405515.1). Lineage (NCBI taxonomy): Bacteria > Pseudomonadati > Nitrospirota > Nitrospiria > Nitrospirales > Nitrospiraceae > Nitrospira > Nitrospira sp. KM1. The sequence goes on from NZ_AP022671.1 coordinate 2,192,983, forward strand.
CCAACGAACGTTCGGCTTTGTATTCTTGGGCAAAGCCGAATACGCCGTTCAGAAATACAATGGTGATAATCGCAGCCGTATCGATCCAGTCACCCAATAGTCCCGATATAAGCGCGGCCCCTATGAGTACGCCGACAATGGCGCTCATGAATTGAGAGAGAAAGAGCTTGAGGATAGAAATGGATACTGCTTTGGGAAGATCGTTGGGTCCGTACTGTTGCAGACGGAGTTTTGCTGCAGGCCCTGAAAGACCCGTTTCGGAACTTGTCTCAAGCTCACACATCAGCTCATTTATTGAATTCAGATGCCAAGACTGGCCGATGGGCGTCATCCGGAGATCCGTACGATGGATGATGTATCAGCGGAATTTGCTCGCTGACCTATCTTGCATGGATTCGATAGAACCAAGCGAGTCACCCGAACCAGGGACAATCCCACAAGAAGCCAGTATATTCCGCTTGAGGTTTTCATGCTGTGAGATCTGAATCACCATCGGCATATGAACACAGGCATGCCCATTGTTGGGACATGTGGGCATATTGTCCCGACACCTCCTTAGCCATTTTCCCTGACGCTTGGCACTCAAACACAAATCCTGGCCGAAACGTCTGTTCAAACAAGCCTTTAATGTCCCAGGCATTGCGCCAAGCCGGAAGGGTAAATGATCCGTCCACTGCATACCTTGCTGAACCATACTAAAGCGACTCAGGAACCCTCCTTTTTCAACGTCGTCCTTAGTCCGAAGAAGTGGAAACTCCAGCTTCGCCACCTCAACAGACCGCTCATCATCTCCGTTATTTGATGCCCCTTTTTGATATCTGTCTGCAAGGGCATGTCCGAAGTGGCGTGAGCCGGCATCGGGATGACCTTGAATGATTACAATGCGTTTAGGCATTTGCGGGCCTATGGAAGCAATGGACTTGCCACAACAGAATCTCAGCTTCTATGGATGCTGCCCTTACAATGTCGAAAGAATCCACACTCGGATATTCCGTACTGTCCTTAAAATCTACAATTCGAGAATTATTTAGGAATGGCACTGAGCAAACGATTGATCTGCAATATGTACGGTTTTGCAGGAGTATTTAGCGCCGGTGGCATCATCAATGCATTATGGCCATGGCAAGAGGTTGGTTATCACGTGTGAAAAGATCAAATCGGGTATCCACCATTACAGGAAGGAGATGTTATGAATGCCTTGACGAGGTGGGAAACGGTCGGACGCTGGAATCCTTGGAAGGATTTTGAAGATATGGAAAAACGTCTGACAAGTTTTTTCGGTCCTCCTCCTAGCGTTAGGACGGGGGACAAGAAAGAGGCGATTTCAGTGTCCGAGTGGTCTCCTCTGGTTGATATCACGGAGGACGAGAAGGAATACATCGTCAAGGCTGAAATCCCGGAGATGAAAAAGGAAGAGATTAAGATCAATGTTCATGACGATGTTCTCGCGATCACCGGCGAACGGAAGTATGAAAAGGAGGACAAGGGGAAGAAGTACCATCGAGTTGAGCGGGCCTACGGTAGCTTCATGCGACGCTTTACGCTGCCTGAAGACGCTGATGGATCCAAGGTCACCGCAGAATATAAAGAGGGAGTTCTGAAAGTGCATCTTCCCAAATCAGAGAAAGCGAAACCGAAAGCCATCGAAGTTAAAGTTGCCTGAGCTCGCACGATTTAGAGTTCGACCACATCGCACGCCATCAGCTAATTGCCATACGCGCGATGAAGGGGGCATGGAGCAGGGATATCATGAAAGTGTGAGAGTTCATGACACGGGATGTGCCCACGTGCAGGGACGATTCGCGTTCTGAGCGCGCCGAATCTGCCTGTTGAGGAAGTGATAACCGCCTTGAAGGACATATCCGCCTATCGTGAGTTGGCTGCGATATAAGACGGAGACCATATGAAAATCGTCATAGGCGTTGACTGGTCAGACGAATCGATTGCTACGGTACATCAAGTGTTGCAGCTGTATCGTCCTCTTGAGATCACTCTCGTGCACGGAATCGATTTAGGCATTTTCAAGTATCCTGCCCTCGTGCAAATAGCTAACCTTCAGGGCTATGATGACTATCGCGCAGCCGTGACGACCGCGGGACAGGAGATCTTGGAAAGTACAGCCAATGCGATCCGGCTTGAATCCTGTTCGGTGAAAAAGATTAATGAGATCGGCAATGCGGCCGACCTTATTATTCGCACCGCGAGAACAGTCAATGCAGATCTGATCGCGGTTGGATCGCGCAATCGAAACCGGGCTACAGAAGCCATCCTCGGGAGCGTATCGCATCGCGTCCTACTGCAGGCCGACCGTCCCACCTTGGTCGTGAAAGGAGACTCAAGACCGATTCATGAGGTGCTAGTAGCCGTAGAAGGACAGGAAGATGCCGATTATCTTCGGGATTGGCTACTCAAATATCCTTTTCTTAATTCTGTTCGCGTCCGTATTGTCAATGTCGTGGTGCCACTTAAACCGCTTAATCCGTATCCCATCCCGGAATATGGGGTTTCGAATACCGCAATGACTGACGCGGAAGATCTTGTAAGGAGAATGGCTGCGGCCCTGCAGTCGCCTCAATACAATGGTACGACACGAGTCCTAGTAGGGGGCGTTGTTGAAACGGTCGCTGCCCAATCGAGAGAAGCGGATCTTGTTGTCGTCGCCTCCCATGGACGCCGAGGGTTGGAACGCTTCCTGTTGGGAAGCGCCTCCCATGCGATCGCACATCGGGTTCGATGTCCCATACTCGTCGTTCGCTAAAGGGAGCGTCACTGCTCATGCTGCCCTGCAGCGCGCCTTGTGAGATAGGCGATGGCGTGCCACCCCGATGCAAGCCGAGGCAATCCCGCCGTTGAGATCGGATCCTCTGGAGTCCAGTGGCGTGCTTCTTCGTGACGGCATGACGGCGCGGCTACGATTGTCCCAGCCGTCGGATGCGTCGTTGATGCAACAGTTCGTCGAAAATCTGTCGCCCGAGTCGAGACGAGGCCGCTTTTTCTCAGAAAGCATGCCTTCGCCCGTTCTCGTCTCGGCATTGTGTGACTCGTCATGCCCGCAATCGCAACTGACGGTGCTGATCATGCGGGCACAGAAAGGCTCCTTGCGCGTGATGGCTGCAGGCTCGTACTGGGCGAGAGACGCACAGAGCGCTGAAGTAGCGATGGCGGTGGCCGATGAGTTCCACGGGAAAGGATTGGGAACCATTCTTCTCGAGCGCCTCGCCGTGCTGGCGATCCGCCATGAATTTACTCGTCTCTGGGCCGTGACGCATGCAGACAATATGGCTATGCGCGAGGTATTCCGGGAATCGCGATTTACGGCGCACGAAGCTTATGAGGGGGCCGATATGGAGATTGAATTGTCGTTGATTCCCACGGAGATGAGCGTGGCCCGGGCGGAACAGATCGCCAGGAATACGGTGCTTCACGGGATCGGACGAGCATCGGTTTCCGACTACTCGATGCGTTGCAACTCACAAGCTGATCTGGAGCGTCCGGCAAAGGAGAGTAACCGCAAAAGCAAAGAAACCTTGAACGTTTTCATTCAACGGAAGTCGTATGACCTAAGTATCTTTATTTATCGGCACTCCCTATCAACTCGCGACGAATCCTCCTGGCACCATCGAAGTTCAAACCCAATCCTCGTGTGTCGTTTTCTGTTGCTGTAGAGTCGACAGACTCAGGGGTCTGCTAGTAATTTCTCTAAAAGTCATTTGTGATCGAAACGCTCAGCCATGTTGTAGGTCAAGTTCTCTTCAATCAGGTAGGTCCTTTGTTTTCTTGCGACTGCGCACTGCGAAGGCTATAAGAACGCATCGGCAGAACCCAAACACTTCGTGGGAGCGTGCATCCCCTAGGTCATTGTGTATGCTGGAGCGATTCCCGTGCTCTATCTGTTCATCCTCATGCTGCTGAATCTGAAAACGGACGAACGGTATTTCCATTCCAAGACCTTGCATGTGCTGATTCCGACGGCGATCGGGTTTGGCTACGTGGCATTCTTACTGGTGCAGACTCCCCTGGAAGGAGCATGGGAGACACGCCGACGGAAATGATATTGCAGCAAGGCCATACGCACGCGGTCGGCATCAAGATGTTCAGTAATTATGCTCTGCAGTTCGAGATCATCGGTCTTTTTCTGACAGTCGCGATAGTCGGATCGATTGTCCTGGCCAAGACACCATTCACCGAAAAAGGCATTCACCGATAGAGGTAATCATGGCATGGGTCTATCTCATCATCGCGGGCATTTTTGAAATCGGTTGGGCTATCGCGTTGAAGTACACGGAAGGATTTAGCCGCCCGTGGCCCACGGTCTTCTTCGGCGTGTCGATGACCTTAAGCGTCTGGATGCTCGCGCTGGCCCTTAAGACCATTCCGGTTGGAACCGGATATGCCATTTGGACGGGCATCGGGGCCGCGGGCACCGCCATCCTTGGGATGATTCTTTTCGGTGAATCGCATGATGGATGGCGGCTATTCAGTATTGCCTTGATTGTCATTGGGATCGTCGCCCTCAAAATCTCAAGTTCATAGTCGAACCATGATCCCGCTTTCCCGATAGGTGGCTGTTAGCGCCGCTCGGCACGCCCAATCCCGCCATGACAAGCAAATTGCGCGATCTTACTCGCTTGGAATGGGCAGCCCTGCTGCCGCTCGCCGTGCCTGTTTTCGCCATCGAGGTGTATCCCAATCCCATCCTGACACGCATGCACGCCAGCGTTGAAAAAGTCCTTGCTCGCTCCCTGTCGGATCAGCCGCAAGCAGGAGCACCCTTGGATAAGACGGCCGATGTTCCGGTTGTGCATTCACCTGCAACTGACTGAAAAATTACAACCCTGGATAATCCGCCGACCGGACAAGAGCCAAAGCTCCTCGGCCTCATTCCATGATCCTGTTGTATCCGTCAGCAGGTCAGTCGACCAGGGTCGTGACAACCTAGGAAGCGTTGGGCGCAGCACAAAAGAATCCCCACAATGCGTGGAGGAGAGAGTTGGGCTGCACAGCAGTCCACGACTGTTCGGTCGAGGTGCTGAACTGCGTCTGTCCGCTTCCCATGTTCCCGGAAAATTGGACGAGCTGAAGTCTTCGACTCTGGACCCGTGCACAGTGAAATTCAGTTTCCATCGTGACGGACAAATACGGTTTTCCGCCAGACAGTTGGGTCGTCTTGAAGTCCAGCAACTGCCAGACCTTCACGAATTCACCCGTCCGTTGCATGGTTTCGGGGTCGGCATATACGGTCAGTTGCTCATGGTCACCACTGGCCACCTTGACCCAGTCGGCACAGGCGAGAGGCGGGGCAAGGAAGACCACGGCCGTCATGGCTAGGGGGATCAAGAATGAACGCGCGCGTATGATCATACTCAATAAACTCCTGCCCACATACTCGAATGGTGTCCCAAGTTTTCTACGGACTCGTCCGAGAAGGCGTTCGGATAGAAACCTATTCACACGCCTTCTTTCATCATACACGGGAGACTCGCGTTTATGTCGAAGTGGATGAATCGTCGGTGCCGCTGTCGAGGGAAGTCGAATACTGGTGTGTAGCCACGGCCAGGATGTAGGGACACTCGCGGACTTGTCAGTGTCAGGGGCAAAAATTATTGGACAGGTCCGCTATCAGCCGTGGATACGCCGACGTGAGCTTTGGCGGGATGACGACGGACGTGAAAGCACGTCTTAGCCAGATCGTGCTGCATGACGCCACCCCAGCAGCAGCCTCATCATAAACCCATGGAATCCTGAGAAGCTGCTGGACCACCGGATTTTTAGCTTGGGTCCCCAAAGCTTCATACCCTTTAATAATCAGGTAGATAGTGAATCGTGCTGATACATATGCATTCAGGTAGCCGGGGTCCTGATGATGTTTCGTAGGTGGGCCCCTCCATCAATCTTCAACGGGAACTCGAATTCTGCACACGTGGAATGCACGTCAGGCTGCGTCGTAGAAACCACAACACACTCAATCGGGTATAGCGAATCATCGGAGGTTTTGATGGCGGTTGGCGCATTCCATTCACTCCGCTTGTTTGCAGGTACATACACTCGCGACTGTCTCTAGCGTCGCCACTCCATTGACATATCAATTTTTGTTTATATATACTCATTTCATGAGTCCCACGTTAGCTACCCGGATAGAAGAAGCTTCCCGGTTATTTCATGCTCTCTCGGAGCCCACCCGTCTGCGCATCATGGAACAGCTCAAGGACGGCGAGAAATGCGTCTGCGAGCTGACAGAGGCTTTCAATACAGGTCAATCTCGACTGTCCTTCCATTTAAGAGTTCTTAAAGACGCGGGCCTGATCAATGACCGACCAGAGGGACGATGGATGTATTACTCCCTGAACGTGGAAGTGATGAAGCAGTTGGCTTCAGTCGTGAAGGATTTCGAGGAATCAAAATCCTCTCGCCGCCCCTGCGCGCCGTGCCGGTAATTTTTTTGTCCTCGTTACATCAACAAAAGTTGATATGTAGAGCATGTCCATGGAAGCTGTTTTGCCCACCACTTCAATAAAGGATGAAGTAAAGCGGCTCAATCGCTTTGAACGCTACCTGACGCTCTGGGTCGGCCTCTGCATGATCGCAGGAGTGGGGTTAGGCAAATGGGCTCCGAGCATTGCGCAAACCCTGCGGAGCTTTGAGTTCGGAAGAGATAGTCACATCAATATCCCGATTGCCGCGCTCATCTGGCTCATGATCATTCCCATGATGATGCGGGTGGACTTAGCCGCTGTCCGGGATGTGGGGAGAAACCCAAAGGGGCTAGTGATCACCCTGTTGATCAATTGGGTGGTGAAGCCCCTTTCAATGGCGCTTCTCGGGTGGGTGTTCTTTCGGCATGTGTTTTCAGCATGGATGTCTCCCGCCGAGACGGATCAATACATCGCGGGAACGATCATTCTGGCGGCTGCCCCCTGTACCGCTATGGTATTTGTCTGGAGTTACCTCACCGACGGTGACCCCGCCTATACGCTCGTGCAAGTGTCCATCAACGACCTGATTATGCTCGTGCTCTTCGCTCCAATTGTTGGACTGGCCGTTGCCGGCACATCCTTGCTCACCGTGCCGTTTAAGGTTTTGCTGTATTCCGTCATGCTGTTCATCCTAATTCCACTGGTGGCTGGCTCACTGATCCGCACCTGGTCTATCCATGCATACGGAACCGCCTGGTTTCACAATGTGCTCCTGCCTATTTTCCAGCCGATGACGATTCTCGCCCTACTTGCCACACTGGTGCTTATCTTTGCGTTTCAGGCTGACAACATCACCGGCAAATTTCTGCATGTCATCCTTATAGCCGTACCCGTTCTCGTACAGGTCTATTTCAACTCTTCGTTGGCCTACGGACTCATGAAGTTCTTTGAAGTGCCCTACGCAGTGGCCGCACCCGGTGCCCTCATTGGGGCCAGCAATTTCTTCGAACTGGCGGTAGCCACGGCTATCGCCCTCTTTGGGCCAGAGTCCGGGGCCGCCTTGGCGACCGTCGTTGGGGTTTTGGTGGAGGTGCCAGTCATGCTGTCTGTGTGCGCGGTCTGTAATCGGACCAAGCATTGGTTTGAAGGCGAGGGGGCACGATGAAAAAGAGAGTGCTCTTTCTCTGTACCGGGAATTCCTGCCGAAGCCAAATGGCAGAAGGATGGCTTCGTCATCTTGGAGGCGGACAATTCGATGTGGTGAGTGCCGGCACACATCCCGTGGGGCTGAATCCCTGTGCCGTTCGCGTCATGCAGGAAGCCCACGTTGACATTTCACACCATGCTTCAGAACGAGTTGAGCCGTATCTTACACAGCATTTCGATTACGTGATCACCGTGTGCGACCGTGCGCATGAAGAATGCCCAATCTTCCCGGGAGTCTCTTCCATGTTCCATTGGAACTTTGATGATCCGGCCAAGGCAAACGGCTCATACGAACAACGGCTCATCGTCTTTCGCAGGATACGGGATGAAATTCAAAACCGGATTCGCGGTTTTATCGCAGACACGGCCGGTTAGCGCAGGTGCTCGATTCGTGAACGTATTGCCAAGAGGAGGGCATGTCATGAAACGCTTTCACATCCATATCGGGGTAGACAAGCTGGATGAAGCCATACGCTTTTATAGCTCGCTCTTCGGGGCCCAGCCGGTGAAGAGCAAACCTGATTATGCCAAGTGGTTGCTGGATGATCCCAGCGTGAACTTTGCGATATCCACGCGGGTGAAAAAGAACGGAGTGGATCACCTTGGTATTCAGGCCGAAGAGGAGCACGAACTGTCAGAACTCCGTAACCGGCTCACGGCTACTGGCAGAACAGTCGAGGAAGAAGGCGAGACGGTCTGCTGTTATGCCCGTTCAGACAAATCTTGGATCCAAGATCCTGCTGGTATCCCTTGGGAAGCCTACCGCACCATGGAAGACGCCCAACTATTTGCCGGTACGGTGGGGGTCGAAAGCGCATGCTGTACGCCTGAAACAAAGAGAACGCCTGATTGCTGTATTCCGTCAGAAAAGACTCTGGGCTGTTGTGGCTAACACTGTGTGGGAACAGTCTAAACTTACGCCGATCGCCTCACCATTTATGCCAATGGGAGGCTCAACGACCTTGTGCGGCCATTAAATCTGGGTGGGTGTCTATGATTGGCGAGCGTGTTGGTCCCATCGCCGCGGCAGGAGTTCCATTGGGGATTTCAGGAAGGAAGATCGCCGGAGCAGGGGAGGGCCGCCAGGGCGGCCCTCATTGACGCATCTCGCTCGACAATGAGGAGGCGCGAGGCCCCGGCTTCCTGAACATTTTGGAGAGCCCTGCGAATTCGAGACAAGGATGTCCATGACGGGGGTCTCTTGTGATTGCGCATCCAGGAATCGAGAAAGAGCCGCAATGTATCACCGGTCGTCTGAATAGAGACAAATTCGAGTTCAGTCAGAGGTCTGGTGTTCTCAACATGGGCTTCTAGCGGCCTACATGCCTTCATGAAATCAGCAATGAGGTGTTTCTGCTCAAGATTATCAGGGGGAGGCATGTCCGTAGTGTAAGACAGGTTCGAACGCTACGAAATGACAATCAACGACCGTCGGTCCGAGCCCTTTGGTGGTTTATGTTTTGGTCGTCACCCAGACGCCCGGATCCTGGGGTTTCTTTTTTGGAGGGTGCCCCTTTTGGATTCAAGTTGTCCAAATCAGAGCGGAGAGTTGTATGGATCTCGCATGCCCGGCTGCAGTGGTGGAAATCGCCTCCCACTTCGAGCCGACCGGCGACAAACACAGGGAGGTCTTCACGCGCGGGCATCCTTGTAAAGGAGCCTCGGGTCTGCCCCGGCCAGGTGATCAAGCTCGTCCGTTACCCGCCCGATTTAAGCATCTCCGTCTTCAATTTGGCCTTGATCGATTCCACATAGCTTTTCGATACATCCACCTTGCCCATGATTTCCATCACGGATCGGCCGTCCTTGAGCATGGTCGCAATAGCGCGGTCTTTGGCCACCGATGATTGCGAAAACTCCTTCTTCCGAGCCCGTCTCTCTCGTAGCCCGAGGGCGGCGTATAAATCACACTCCTGATTAACATAGCGCCTCAGTCCTTCTGCCACGAATCGTATATGATTCGCAGCATGTGGGAGCGCCAAGAGGTAGTAGGACGTCGCCTGAAGCCATTGCTTCGCTTGGCGGGTCGATGAGGGCGGTCGGATGCGGGCTGTCTTAATCATAGTCTCTCCTGCCGTTTCTGGGTCTCACAGGCTTAACCGTGAGAATCCCGATTGAAAAGCGATTCATTAAAAATATGAAGATCCCGTCAACAACCGCTCACTGAATTGCAATCCCCCTTCCTAACTACCCCAGAATACGTATCTTCCATTTCTGACCCGCTCCGTTATACAGTTCGCCCCTCCACGGAGCACTCATGGGACGAACGGATGATCCGCAGCAGATGGTGGCCGACTTCCTGACCGCAAGTCAGCCACTAGAAAGGTACCTGGGCTGCGGAGGCAAATTGACCGACCCTCAACAAGCCGCCCTCTCTCTCTCAACGTGGTCCATTATCCGACTCATGGCTGGAGGAAAACGCGGTCGAACGAAGAACTGATGAGCGCCATCGCACACCTGTTTTATTGATGCATCAGAGCCGTTTGCTTGCTTGCCATCTGCCCCGCGCATCCATTACAAGCGTGATGACTGTTGTGTTCTTGTTCTTTGTCATCAAAGAAAAAGAAGCGCTGCCATGGGGTAAACATTCTCTATATCGATGGACACTCGGAAGATCATCGGTTCTTTGTCGACCGCCTCAAGCAAGCCTTTCCTGACTACCGCATTCTGGAAGCCTTTACCGGAGAAATAGGACGTGAGTTTTTACAACGCGAGCGCATCGATTGTCTCGTGCTCGAATTGGACCTTCCCGACATGTCGGGTTTTGAATTTCTGACCAATAGCGTGCAGCGCATAGGTTCTCCTTACACACCGGTCGTTGTGCTCACCCGCACCCATCATTGATATCTGGGATCTTGCGAAGAGACATGGCGCTTATGCCTGCCTCTCGAAGTCACATACAACAGCAGACTTGCTCGCCCTTCACGTTCTGCGAGGTCTGGCACAAATCACACCGCCGCAGCGAGATTGACATCGCCGATGGTTCCCTCTTGAGCATGCGCGGTAATGTTTGTTACCGCCTCGGGTCGATCGCATAGGGCTATTGAGCCGAAGGTCTCTGCGGCCCATTGCCGCGATAGTCGGGATTTGTTTCGTTTTCGTGGCAGACCTTCTTAAGTCAAAAGGCCCCTTACTCTGCATCCTCATCTCGTTCATTGAACTTGAGAGGGGCGGGACATAATGTGTCCGGATAGGACGAAGTGTCCGCTCATCAAGTGATCCATGATCTGATCCGATCACCTATTTGGGCACATTCCAAATGCTTCAACAAACCCGCAACAGACGCTACAACGCGTTGCGTGGATTTTGCAATAAACTCATCCATCAAACAACGCTACCCCATGGTAAGAGAGGGATGAAAATGAATAGAGCTGATCTCATCATTATGAACTTCCTCGAGGTCAGTAACGATTTAGAGAATTACATTTACAGTCAGTCTCCGCTGACACCGCCTCAACGGAAGATCATCCGAGCCACGAGAGCCACGACCATAGGCCTGCAGGCCTTCAGAACATCCGGAATTGGCGGCGGTCGAAGCGTGTCTTTGCACAAGCAGGTCGAGACATGAGCAAAACTGCCGAATACAGCGGTTATACGATCGAGTCATCCCCCACGCCGGTGATGGGTTCCCGTGCCTGGAAGATTCGAATATTTATCTCGTGGGAGAGCAAGGGCGCTGGAATTACCCGTGGGTTCTCTCCCGCCGGCATGATGGGGACAGAGCAGGAGGCGGATTGTGAGGGCATCACGTTCGGGAAGGAAATCATCAACGGCAAGGTTGAGGATTTGGCGCTCGAGTAGGAGTCACCCCGTTCAGATTTTATTGAGTCCCGAACGTGCGCACATAGCGCAGGATTTGCCAGGCTTCCTCTTCCGTCAAGATTGCCGGCACAAACGACGCCATCGCCGTGCCCGGACTTCCATTTTTCAATATCCACAGCAATTCGCCATCCGTTCGGGCTGCCTGCCAGGCTGGATCAGTAAAATTCCTCGGCAAAGGTCCTTTGAGTGAGTCCGGCTCAATGCCTTGGACCAACCCCGTTCCGTCCGCGCCATGGCAAACGCGACAAAATGCCTTTCCCTCAAATAGCGTTTTCCCCTTCGCAATGATGTCCGGGGAGGCGGGCAACGGATTCGCCATCTGTCGCACCGCCTCGATTTGTCCTGCCGGGACCCGCGGCCGTAGGATTTCCGCATCGGCCCCCCAGCTCATCACGGAATACCAGATACCTGCTACGCAGATAGAGGAGATGATCCATCGCATCCCTGCACTCATATTCCTTGCATACCCTCGCTTCCACACGGGGCAACGAGCATGACACTCGAGGCATTACTCGGTACGAGGCTTGTGGCCGACCGCCTGCGGATGGCCAACCTCGCCATTGGGAGCTTTGGCTCCGCTCGGCCAGAGGTGAAATATGATTCCGTCCGTCTTGGCTGCCGCGGCAGCGATTTCCTTGGCTTGAGCTTCCGGCATATCCAGGACTTGCACCCGCCCGGTTGCGATTTCCGCTTCGTGGTCGTGGTAGTACTTGTTCCATGTATCCAGCGGGACCTGAGAGCGTGAAATAGACTTAGAAACAAAGTATTCGATATCCGTCAGCAATGCATTGGGATCCGTGGACTCGAATAACAGGCATTGAATGACATCCTGAGAAATCGGCTTGCAATAGTGATGGTATGGACCGTGAACCGTACCGTCTTCGAACTTATGTGGTGCGACGACATGGACGGTATACCCTTGTGCGGGGCCCGGCTTTTCCATTGCTTTGGTTGATGCCCCCCCGGCGCCGTGCATATCTGCACATCCCACCGATGCGATAAGTCCTATAGCCCCGATGATTCCGACCGCCCCTGTTTGCATAATAACCTCCTGTGAGAAATGAAAGGAAACGAACCCGTCAACTATTCTCATTCGTACGATACTATTGAGGTGCAAAAGGATTCGTCGGATTCTATGGATTCTTCCTCGGTCGAAGAAAGACTCTCGCCATGTTCTATGGCTATCCGCAATTTAGCATGACTCCATCATGTGGCTTGGACAAGTCATGGTCTTCCTGCCCCTTAGTTGGCGAACGTGAGACTGTATCGCATAAACCTGCGCGGCGATGCGCCGGGATCCTGTGGCACAGTCAGCCTCTGGAAAACCTCTCAGTCCCGATGCTTTCAGTACACTCTGATGGCCTAAACGGCTGCTATTCCTCTTGGTATGAGAGCACATAAATCACTATAAATTACTGATTATACTACGTTTTTGGCCATACAGCTCGGGCAGATTTTATGGTAGGTTATTCATGGTCTGGAGAGTACACCAGTCATGCGCATACCGTCACGAGTTGTCTTCCCATTCGGTTACCGGATCTCCGTACGGCAACTGTCCGAATCGGATATGGACCGCCGTGATCCGAACGCCGATGGCATATGGGATGATGAAACAAAGACCATTTATCTTCGGAAACGGTTGCCGGTGACCAGGCGGCGATACATCCTCGCTCACGAGTTGGGCCATGCCTGGCTGGACTGGCAACACCGCCACCTCGATAATGGCAAAGCCAAGACCTAGCTATCTCAGCGAGTCTATCGTTTGTGCGCCTTGCCCAATTTGACAATAATATCCCACTCCGACGGTGTAACAGGTTGGACGGACAGTCGGGAACCTTTCTTCAGGAGCGTCATTCCTTTTAGTCTGGGCTCCTTTCGAAGCCGGTCCAGTGAAACTGCCTGGTCGAATTTTTCCAGAAACCGAATATCCACCATGTCCCATCGCGGTGCGTCTGGCAAGCTGTCAGGATCGTAATGATCTCCCGATTTATCGAATTGGGTGTCGTCGGGATAGGCCGTACGGGAAACCTCAGCGATCCCGACGACGGCCGGTGGGTCGGCATTGCTATGATAAAAGAACACGCGGTCTCCAACCGCCATGGCCCGCATAAAGTTTCTCGCCTGATAGTTCCGGACGCCATCCCAACTGGTCATCCGACGCGGCGAGGCCGCGAGATCGTCAATAGAGAAGGTCTCAGGTTCTGACTTCACCAGCCAGCAGCGATGGGACATCGGCTTTACCTTTCTGAAAAACGTGAATGGTACGAGGGTCGCCCTGCTTCCCAACGGGAGGCCTAGGCGGGGGGCTCATCCGGCTCCCACTCTCCCGATTCGATGTATTTGATGAGCGCTTTGTACGTCATTTCCCGCACAGTGGCTTTCGACGCCGCTTGCCCCAGGCTATTTCGATCCAACCAGACTTGCTCGGTCACATGCCGATTCGCCTCGTTGCAGAGACTCCACATTTCATGAAGAAAATTCTCCGGGAGACCGACTTGAAGACCCTCGGATTCGATCCGGTCGTCGAGAATGGCCAGGAGATCTGAAATAGCCTGGTCGGACCGATACGGCGCTGTAGAGAATCCGAATGTCTGCTGGGCTGAGGCCTCCTGTTTAGCCTGTTCAACCAAGTCCTGCATATATTCTTTCAACAGGCCGACGACATGTCCGGATAGAGGCATGCTCGGAACTCCTTGGCACGTCATTATGCGGTTCCTGACGGAAGAGCGCAACGATCGGCCAGAACAGTCGCTGCAATTGACCAATAAGTCGTCGGTTTTCTATCATGCGGCCATGTCCTCCTCCACCGAAAGATTCGAGGTCGCGTTGAATACCCCGGCCGGTCGAGTCACTGCCGTTCTCGATGTCGCGATAGGTTTCGTGCCGGTCACCTCGATTGTCCCGGTTGCCCGTCGCCTCGGTGAGGACATGCTGAAGCTCGAAGAAGCGCGTGTCCGTGAACAAGGCGAACCGGTCTCGTGCCAGATGGGTTGCGCCGCCTGTTGCAGAATGCTGGTGCCGCTCTCTCCGCCGGAGGCCTTTGCGCTTAGGGACTATGTCGCCGGGCTTCCAGCAGAACGGCAGGACCGTATACGGAGCCGAATCGACGAGATCGACCAACGTCTTATTTCTCACGGACTCGCGAGTTCATTGCGAGAAATAGCCGAAACCGTCGAGGCGATCCCCGATGAAGAGCTGGATCCCGTCAACCGCGCGTACTATGCCCTGCGGCTTCCCTGCCCGTTTCTCGAAAATGAAATCTGTTCAATCTATGAAGCCAGACCTGCCGCTTGTCGCGAGCTGCTCGTCACCTCTCCGGCAAGTTTCTGTGACGATATGGTGAACAATCAGGTTGTCCCGGTTCCGGTGGGAGTTCGCATCGGAACAGTCTTGGGACTACTCTGGAGCACGATCAAGTCCGAACCGCCTCGCCTCATTCCCTTGCCCATGGCGTTGGAGTGGGCGGAACGCCATGCTCACGAAGCGAGCCAACGCTGGTCGGGAGCCGAACTGATCGACCTCCTGCTCGATAAAATATGGCGGGTGCTGAGCCATGAATTCCAGGTGAGAGGGCAGACTCCCCCGTCCTGACCTCTGCCTGTCGCATCGCAATTTCACATGAGAACAAAGGAGTGCCATGCAAAAACCTGTGATGGTCTGTCTCGATCTTGAGGGTGTGCTCGTTCCGGAGATCTGGATCAATGTGGCGTTACAGACCGGGATCGAAGAACTGAAGATTACCACGCGTGAGATGCCGGATTACGATGCCTTGATGAAACGTCGGCTCGCCATCCTCCATCAACACAAACTGACGATCGGCGACATCCAGCGCGTCATCGACAACATGGGGCCGCTGGAAGGCGCGACAGCCTTTGTCGGCTGGCTGCGCGAGCGATGCCAGGTCATTATCCTGTCGGACACGTTCTATGAATTTGCCTCTCCGTTGATGCGGCAACTCGGTTTTCCGACGATCTTTTGCAATCAACTCGAACTAGATGCGGCCGGAAACATCGTCGCGCACCATATGCGTTTGCAGAATCAGAAGAAACATTCTGTCGCCGCCTTTCAGGCGTTGAATTTCCATGTCATGGCTGCAGGCGACGCCTACAACGACACCGCCATGCTGGGAGAGGCTGATGCCGGTTTTTTCTTTCGTCCGCCTGACCATCTGCCCAAAGAATTCCCTCAGTTTCCCGTGACGCAGACCTATGACGAGCTGCGGAACGCCTTTCAACGTGCCGGAAGTTTAAGACCATAATTCAGTCGAAACGTCTTCATCTTCTGCGCGGCGCATGACGAACTGCGTCCTGTCCTGCACTCTGCCTCGCTGGATGAGCCAATAGGGCGGTCCTCCGACGTTTGAAACGAAGAAGCCCTGCAGGGGATCACCCTGCAGGGCTTCTTCTTGGTCAGCGCGAGAGATCTTCCCGTCTGACCCTTTTGATCAGCTCACGGCAACTAGAAGTTCATCCAGAGCTGTGCATAGGCCCACGATTGATCGTTGGCCTTGCCCAGGTTTTCTGCGATGTATCCTCCTGCCCACAGGTGGCCATAGGTGGCCTGAAACGCCACTTTGCCGTCCATGAACATATGGGTCCAGGTCAGGTCCAATTCGTCACCGATGTGCTTCTTCGTATTGCCAGCCTTGGACCACACATAGACGCCCTGTGCTCCGCGGTACCAGTTGTCACGAGCGCTGGCCAAATTCAGGTTCGTGTACCACACTTCGATATGGTCGTCCTTGGTCGGACGGGCTTGGAAGTTGGCCGATGGGCTCAACATGTTTTTCCAGGCCTGAACGTCCATGTACCCCATATGGATGTGGTTGGTCGGGAACATGTTCTCGAACGTATTTGCCGTGCTGCAGTTTCCATTCGTGGTGGTCACGTTACAATTTGCCCGGCCATCGCCAGAGGCATAGTCGAAGTTAAACGCGATTCTCGGTTTCCAGGATGACTGGTAGTGGGTGTAGCCGATCCAGTTTCTGGTCGCCCACGCATTGATGTGCAGGTTCTTTTGCGCTCCATAGCCGTTCTGAAGTGCATTGGTGCCGCCGGCATCGCCCATGGCACCGAATTGCCAGACGATTTCGTTGATCGCATCGAAGTTGCCTTTGCGCATTTCAATGCGGTTACCGATGTTGTGGCGGGTCTGGTTCGAGTGTTTGGGAGTACCCAGCCCTTGGGCTCTAAAATCGCCCGAACCGTAGTTGTTCTTGTAATAGATGTAGTAGGGTTCAATCAAAAAGCCGGGAACCGACTTGATCTGGTTATAGAAGATGATCATGTCGGCATCGCGATTCGCGTCATTGCCCGTGGCTCCGTTAGCGACCACGTTGCCGGCAATATTGGGACCTCCCGATCCTACCGGCGCTGCCTGGTTTAGATCGCTTTCTGAGTTGCGGAACCAGCCAACGTACGAATCAAAGGATTTCGTGCTGTACTGCAGCATGATACCGTCATGGCTGTACCCGGTATTCGCCCAGTCGAAGTGACCCAGCATAGAGTGATTACCAAACACCACATACTGACGGCCGGCCTTCACGCTGAACCCCTGAATACCGGCAAAATTTCGGATCAACATGTAGGCAGCCCGAACGCCTAACCGGCAGGCACCTGTCGCCGTGGCCGAACAGTTGTGGTTCAACGGGTCACCGCCGTTTCCAGCGTTGACGGCCGTTCCGTTACCACCCCAGGTCGCTGAATCGATGATTTCCATATAGAAGTTCACATCGGGAGAGAGATCGTATCCGAGACCGAGGCGCACCCACTGCTGCACGTAAAAATCGTTGGCCTTGCCCCGGACGCCGTTCGGAGTCGTACCGTTATTGGGACCGTTACAAGCGCCAGTTGTCCCGATCGTATTGCCGAAGCAGACGTTGTTTCGCATTTCTGGTCTGACACGAACATCCGCTCGCATCCAGAAATTTTTGAGATCGAAGTTCTTCCCGATGCGGGGATCGTACAGCTCGTACGCTTCCTTTTGCGGAATCGCGCGGGGAATGGCGGGGACGTTGGTAATTTTCTCCCCTTCCGGCAACTCGAACGCCGCTTGCGCGGGAGTCGCTGTGAACGACAGGCCCGCGGTCATGGCGGCCGCACTGAAGAAGGCGGCCACACCGGCCCACCCTGTTCGACCTAACAATCTTCTCATAACGTTCCTCCTGTAATTGGATGGCAGCCTCCACCTCGACCATTAGGTGTTGCACTGCCGACTCGACATCCAACTGCCCCTACGTTGACAAGTTCCCTCGACCGGGAACTCGTCATGAGAAAGGTTGTGCCCACCCCTTTCTCATTTACGTTCTGTCGTTATGGTTGCGTTCGATCGTCTTTCTCACCCACCCTGCTGCCTTGTTATTGGACCAGTCGAAAGGTGGTCACCCCCTTCCCCTAGAATAGACCAGGGATATTCACTTTCTCGGTTTCAAACTTGGGTCGAAGACGACCCATTCTGCTTTTCACTTGGATTGGTGGCTGTATTGATCTCCTCTTCGGCTTCCTTCATGGAAGCCTGGAAATCCTGTTCAACCATTTTGACCTCCTGCTGAATCATGTTCAGCTCCGGTTCAACCGATTTACGGAGGTCTTCCGCTGTCTCCTTGAACCCCTTGACCGCTTTGCCGACCTGCCGGCCGACTTCAGGCAACTGCTTGGGGCCGAACAGCAAAAAGGCGATCACTAAAATAATGAGGATTTCGCCGGCACCAAGTCCGAACATGTTCCATACCCGGCCATGAGTGACGGGTTCCGCTCGTTCGAGTTAGACGACGTCGGTCCTTCCACATCACTCATCGCAGTGTTGTTACCCTTGCTTGATCTGTTGTCCTTGCTGAACTGGAGCCCCTGTCGATGGATTCGACTGAGGCTGAGAGACTTGAGGTTGCGGCCCCGGCGGCGGCGCATCGGCCGGCGGGGGTGTGACATCAATGGCATCCGCTTCATTGACGCTTTTTTTGAATCCTTTGATGGCTTTCCCGAGCCCTTCACCCAACTGAGGGATCTTGCCGGCGCCGAAAATGATCAAGACAATGATCAGGATCAGCAACAGCTCCATCCATCCAAACGACCCGAACATCGCGGCCTAATCCTTCTGGGTATACACCCTTTTCTTCCCTGAACCTACCAAAGAGGGGAAAACCCCCGCGAACGGGGCAGAGGCTATAGCAGAATCACAGATTAGTCAAGTCTAATTTCAGTCAGGAGGTGAACGCGGCGAGCGATCTCGGATACGTTTTTGCTTATGGGAGAATCATCATATGAAAGTAGTCCACGGGACCGGGGGGAGCGGTCAGGGCAATGAAAAAGGACTGGGGATCGTATCCCACCTCCTCTAAATCATGCGAACAGGCAGTCAGTTCCTCTTCGGTGACATAGGCAACGGCGTCCGGAATGCCGGATGGCTTCAGATCTCGTGAGAGGGCCTGAAGGTGTTCCCGCTCTTCGGACGGCGTATCGGGGCGAATTGGAAAATCGATCTCCTTGGCATACGGGCTCTCATAGGCCTTGTTCAATGCACGAATCGTCTGGAGTAACAAGCGGTCTTGCTCCCATGGCCGCATCTTCTGGCCCGCGGCCGGATGAGTCGCCAAGAGATCCATGACTGTCATGACATTGGTGTTCAGACTTTTTCCGACGAATTCCCGCTGACTCTCGATGGAGATGGGGCCAGTGTGCAGTTGACGGGCTACGGCTTCGACCAATGCAAAATTCACCATAAAACTTTGCTGGCCCCCGAACTGACCTGAACAGGGCTTGTCTGGATCATTCAGCACCTTGAGATCAGAGGTTCCGGCATCAAGAGCGCTGAATCCTGCCGCATCGGCGGCAAGAACTCGCTTGGCCTCCTTGACGGTCGCGAACGCTCCCAGATTGATCGGCACGACCACCTGTTCATCGATGCGTCGGAGAAACTCGGTAATCGTCTTCCGATATGGGACGTCTTTCCAATCCACAGTCCGATATTCGCGTTCCCACACGAGATCCTCAAAAAATGGCGGGAATCTCTTCAAGACCTCGAAGTCTCCTGCGTCAAAGGCCCTGACGAAACCGGCCCAATCCGTGATCTTGGCGTGAAGGATCTCACTGAGGTTCGGCCGGAGAAATTCCTCTTCGATCTCCCCGCCTTGCCGCGACATCAATCTGGTCGGCAAATCGTTCCAGAGCTCGTTGCACAAAATGCGATCGACTGTGCCGTCAGCGATACCATCAAGCCGATCGACGGTCGTGCAGAGCGGACCAATCCGATCACGATGAGACTCCAATTCCGGCACACGCATGGCAGCATCAAGCACCCCTTGTTCCCAATCCACCAAGATGTACTTCACGCGAGGATAGACCGTTCCCTCACGGTCGAGGGTCTTGAGATGGCTGAGAAAACATGCGGCAAGATTTCCATTTCCACAGCCTAGCTCGAGGACTGTCAGCGGCGACTGAGGATCGAGCGTCGATGAGCGTCCTGGCAAATTTCGAGATTGAGATGTTCTGGCGCGTTTAATCACGGCCTCATAATAATCGGCCGCCAACGCATGTCCGAGTCGATAATCGGCGGAGGCGAAAGTCTGATAAAAGCTGCGGACTTGATCGCCACGGAAGCGATAAAATAACTTATTGATGTGGACCTGCCATTGATCCACTGACTTATAGTCGCCTATTAGCTGGGGCAGGGCATCAGCATCTTGTAGCATGCGCGGCATACTCCATTAACGAGAAGAAAGAAACTCGGGCAGAATAGTAACAGATGGTTCAAAATGCTGGCAACCGGACTCGCTCTGCCCAGAGGCGGTCAGGAAACAATATCGACGGATCGATGCATCATAGAGCTGAGAGCCAACGCTAATCCAGGACACTTTCTTGACAGGGTTCATATCGGGGTGTAGGAACACGATTATGCGGTTATCGGCCTATATGTTCGGCGTTTTTCTTGAGTTTTCCTTGCTTGGTGCGCCTGGGATACCGCTGGCGGACGATCTGCCAATCATGAAGAATCCGTCTATTCCAGACTTTCAGAACCGTCAGCAGGACCTCAAACCCTATGATTTCGATGCTCCGCCCGAAGGCATGTTTCGCTTTATCACCACCGCCGAAGGATTCGAAGAGGAATTGAGTTATCGCCGCACACACGAAATCGTACCCGTGAATGTCACCGATCGCTTTCGCTCCGATACAGCCGGCATCTTCATCGTGTTCCAGCTACACCAACATTACCAAGCGTTTCAGGTGTTCGGCCTCTGTTTCCCCGAGTCAGTCACCGGGTTGAATCCTCAAGCCGTGATCAGTCAGGACGCGATGTACATCGCCTTAGAGGACGAGTCAGGCTACCTGAAACTCTCACCGCCTCCTGACGGATGGGGTCCCGGAAATTACCGAGTCGAAATTCATGCAGGTGAACAGGTTAATGAAATGAGCTTGATGGGAACGATGCGCTTTACCGTTTTGCCTGCGGCACCTTCCTCGTAATTCTGCGCGTCTGGTCCCGCAGAAAGGGCCGTCTGAGGTGTATCGCCTCGGCCTGTCAAAAAGGAGAGCGGTTTGACCGTTGTTCCGCCCTTCGGTACAATGCCACGCATGATTCTCAGCGTGCTTGTGTCTTTCCACACCGCCAACACTTGATGGCCAACCTGGCTTCTCCATGGCTTTCGGTTCTCATTCCCGTCAAGGATGAGCGCGACAATCTGAATGCACTGGCAGATCGGATTCTCAAAGTCCTTCGAGCGCGCGATGAGTCGAACGCGGCACCGTTTGAGATTCTGTTCGTCGACGACGGCAGCAGTGACGGCAGCAGCGACATTCTGGATACGCTCGCATCGGAACATCCCGAGATCAGGGTTCTGCACTTCGATCGGAATTACGGGCTGGGCTCGGCCTATGACGCCGGGTTCAAATATAGCCGCGGCGCCTTGGTCGTGACCATGGACGGCGACCTGCAAAACGATCCGAGTGACATCGTCACGTTGCTTCCCCATACAGAACGCTTCGACCTGGTCTGCGGATGGCGGGTCGATCGGCATGACAATTTTACGCGCAAATTGTCTTCACGGATCGCGAATCTCGTCCGGAGCGCTGTCACCGGAGACAACATTCACGATACCGGCTGTGCGTTGCGCATCTTTCGCCGCTCCGTGCTTGACCGTCTTCAAATGTTTGAAGGCCTTCACCGCTTTTTCCCCGCACTTGCCTTGATGCACGGCTTCACCGTGACCGAAGTGCCGGTTCGCCACCATCCTCGCATCCATGGATACGCGAAGTTCGGCGTCGGCAACCGGATGTTCAAAGGGTTGTACGATTTGATCGCCGTCCGGTGGATGCAATCACGCGTGTTGCGCTATCATGTGCGGACTTCTAGGCGCGACGCCTAATCACCAACATCGGGCGGAGGTAGCCAGTCGATGTCGAACGCAGAAACCGTGTGGATTGCCGTGGGATTTCTCGGGCAGGGGCTGTTCTTCGGCCGCTGGCTCATTCAATGGATCGCCTCCGAGCGCACGGCAAAGAGCCAGGTCCCAATCGCGTTCTGGTATATGAGCTTGATCGGAGGATTGATTACGCTGGCCTATGCGATCTACCGGAGAGACCCCGTATTCATCGCCGGGCAAAGCGTAGGAGCCATCGTGTATGTCCGCAATCTCATGCTCATCAGGCGTTCGGGCCCTGACCCCTCTTCCGAAACCCTCTCCTCCTTCGGAAAGTCCTAACGGTTACACATCAGCCAACGCATCATCGAAAGTGTGTGTATGTTTACCCGCAAACATGTCTTGAACCTCTCGGTGCTTCTCCTTCTAAGCGGTCTCTTTCTGTTCGTCGGCCTTGGATCCATGGGACTGACGGACCGGGACGAAGGGCGGAACGCAGAAGCCGGACGGGAGATGCTGGAAACCGGGGATTGGGTCACGCCGACGTTTAATTACGAACCGCGTTTCTACAAGCCGGCGCTGGTGTACTGGCTTATGAGCGGTTCATACCACCTGTTTGGCGTCAATGAATTCGCCGCGAGGTTCCCCTCGGCGTTGTTTGGAACAGCGCTCATTTTGATACAGTACTGCTTCCTCGCCGGATGGCGGGACGAACGGATCGGATTGTTCGGCGCACTGATGCTTTTGCTGAACATCGAGATCATCGGCCTCAGTCGCATGGCTCTCACCGACAGTGTGTTGGTTTTTTTCACCACAGTGGCGCAGCTCGGATTTTTGGCCGGCCTGCACGGTCAAGGGCGAGCCCGTCATTGGATCTGGACGTTTTATGTCGGCATGGCGTTGGCGACCCTGGCCAAAGGTCCGGTCGGCTTCATCGTTCCCCTCATCACCATGAGTCTCTATCTTTCCGCAACGAAACGATGGCGACAATATTGGCAAGAGGGGGTTCCATTGCTGGGCACTGTGCTGTTCGTGGCCTGTGCGCTTCCCTGGTATGGGACGATGTTCTCGATCCATGGCTCAAGTTATGTCGCCATCGCGAAGGCGCAGACGGTCGGCCGGTTCCTGTCACCAATGGAAGGACATGGGTTTGGTTTGCTGTTCTATGTTCCCGTCTTACTGCTTGGATTTTTCCCCTGGAGCGGGTTGCTTCCAATGGCCCTCTATCACACATTCCGCACATGGCGTGCGGCGCGTAGGGGTCTTTTTCCCGCTTCTCCATCAGTTGCCTCCTACGAACTGGAACTCTATGCGGCTCTTTGGCTGATCGGCGGGTTCATGTTCTTTACCATTTCATCGACCAGGCTCCAGCATTACATCGCTCCGTTGTTTCCGGCGGCGGCAATCTTGACGGCAATCTATTGGGAGAGAGGTTTGATTGAACCTGCACTGAAGGGGCTGCGCGCGTCGATTCATCTGATGATAGGTTTGGGGCTTCTGCTGGCGCTGGGATTCTCCGCTGTGCCCTGGATCTACTCACGCTTTCTCGGCAAGATGTTGAAGGAATTCCCAGCCGCTGCACTACTCGATCCGAGCGCGCCGGAGGCAGGCCCGTATGCCGCGGCCATGGTCCTGCTGGTCGGAATGGCTTTGGTTGCTTATTTCGGTTTATCCGAGGAACGCCGTGCCGGTGCTTTTTGGGCAGCGGGAGGCTCTCTGGCTCTTGTTGGATTGATAGCCATTCAACTCACGTTTCCCATGCTGAACCGCTATTTCATAGCCCCTCCGCAAGAGCTCGCCTATGCCGCCGGTGTGAACCTCCGTCGCGAGGACCGCTTCATTGTCTATGGTTCGACAAGACCTTCGACGGTATTTTATGCCAAACGCAAAGCCATCTTCGTCCCCTCGGGTGAAGAAGACAAGATCACGACGACCCTCGCCCAACCGGGTGTGACGATGATGCTGCTACCAGAAACCTATGCCTCCAAACTTCCGGCCGAGGCAGGACAGCTCGTTCCCATTTTGAAACGATATGGATTCTTGCTGCTATCAAACCAATCGATGGTGACCATCCCGG
This sequence comes from Nitrospira sp. KM1, assembly GCF_011405515.1. NCBI lineage: Bacteria > Pseudomonadati > Nitrospirota > Nitrospiria > Nitrospirales > Nitrospiraceae > Nitrospira > Nitrospira sp. KM1. The sequence goes on from NZ_AP022671.1 coordinate 2,216,852, forward strand.
AAGGCAGCCCTAACACTCCTGCGCCACGCCCACTCGGACACTAGCTGCTATATCAGAGGCAACGCGCCTCTAAACTGAATGCTCGTCAGGAGCGCTACCAACACGAATAGCGAGAACGCAGCCTCTCCGGCAACAGAAGCTACATCTCCTTGTGGACTATCAAGCGGCGCCTGATGCGCATAGCTCTGGAACCAGTGCGCGAGATAGGCGCTTGCGGTCGCTATGGCAATCATGATGGAGCCGCTCACCATCCCGAGTCCAATTACGGTCAGTCCGCGCACGAGCGACAATGCCGTGACTTGATCCGTCTGTCTCTTCGATATGGACGCGCCCAGTACCACGGCCAAGCCCAGCGCGGCCAGGACAGTGCCGGTAAAGATAAGCGCGTGGGCCGTCCACTCGTCCGCCGGTTGACGGCAGAGCACCCAAAGGGAGGCACTGAAGCCTGTTACGACTATCGCCGCTCTTGTGAGTGCCGACTCCAACGATTTTCCCCATTCTTTCCAGTGATTTCCCACCAACGAGCCCGTGAGATACCCAATGATCGCACCCCCGACCGTATCGGTCAGAAAATGCGAGCCTCGCAGAATACGACTGGCAGCAATTGCACCGGCAAACGCAAACAACAGCCAACGCACTTTGGGAAATCGCAATGCAAGGACGGTCACCACACCGAACGACGCCGTGGCATGACCGGAGGGAAATGAATCCCAGCCGCTGCCGCCTCCGGGGGACAGTTCCAGATTCCCGGCATGCATGAACTTGGGACGGGCTCTTCCAATTGCATGCTTCAGCGCATTGCTGATCAGAGCGGCGATTCCATGGGCAAGAAGGCTCTGCCATCCCGCAACTTTCCATATTGGGCTGTTTCGCAGATACCCGACCGCCAGGACCATCAGACTCAACAGGACCAACCACTCGCCCTTGCCGAGAAGATCTCCGCTATCGCTGAACCGCGACAACCAGGGATTCGGGAGATAGCCGACGGGATGATAGAGGCTCCGCACAAACTTCGTGAGAGGAACATCCCACTCGAATAGGCACAAGAAGGAAAGGGTGCATGCCACGCCCGCACACATCAGAGCAGCGATCCGCCATGTGCGATGTGTGACCTGCGCCGTACGGTCGCCCGTGGCCACTCGCCGCCGTCCTATGGAACCCAATCGGCGAGGAATACATTGAACTCACCCGGATGCTTGGCGCCTCGGTCAGAGACCCAGACGAGGCGTCGACCGTCCGGCGAAAACATCGGGAAGCTGTTGAACTGTCCGTCGAACGTTACGCGCTCAAGTCCGGCTCCGTCGTCGCCAACCAGATAGAGATGGAATGTTGGTCTCTCCCCCTCCGCTCTCGTCTCGACGTTTGAGGAAAACATGATCCGTTTTCCATCCGGATGAAAATAGGGAGCGAAATTCGAAGCGCCATTGGCGGTCACCTGCCGGCGGCCGCTGCCGTCGGAGTTCATGACAAAAATCTCCAGCTGACCAGGCTCGACCAGCCGCTGTTTGAGCAGCGATTGGTACTTTTCGACCTCAGTTTGATCGGTCGGATGGGACGCACGATACACGATGCGCTTGCTGTCAGGAGAAAAGAACGCCCCGCCGTCATATCCGATATCGTCGGTCAGACGTCTGACTTTCGTTCCATCCAGATTCATGGCGTAGAGATCGAGATCCCCATCTTTAACCGACGTCCAGACGATCGTCTTTCCATCCGGGGAAATGGTGGCTTCTGCATCGTACCCGGGCGTCGTGGTCAGGCGCTGCATCTCCTGGCCATCGATTCGCACGGCATAGAGATCATAGTCGTCCAGCGCCCAGCGATAGGCCCCGTCCCGTTTCGGTTTGGGAGGGCAATTGGGCCCCGACGCATGGGTTGAGGAATACAGAACACGGCGATTGCCGGGGAAAAAGTATCCACATGTTGTGGCACCCGAGCCCGTGCTCACCAGGCGAATGGTCTCACTTTCGAGATCCATGATGTACATCTGATAGCATTCCAGTCCCTCGTTAGCGGTTTTGAGCGTGGCCGCAAACGAGTCCTGCATCCAATTGTTCGTGGACTGGAAGATAAGCTTCGTCCCATCGAAGGAAAAATAGGCTTCGGCATTTTTGCGGCCAAAGGTGAGCTGACGGATATTCTTGAAGTGCCGCTCTTCCCCAGAACCTTGGAAAGCCGACGGCTTGGCTAGAGGGCTCTCTGTCCATGTGAATTGGCTCCACATGCACATCATCCCCAACATTGCCAGGACATACTTACCTTTCGACTTTCGAGCCTTCAACCGTCACCTCCGTGTGATTACCGGAATCCGTCCATTCGCCACGAACGGCAGGGATGCCGTCTTGAAACACGACATAACTGTTCCACCCGTAAAAAAAGAGCAACCGGGAAACTCTTTGTACCGCCTGGACGCTCATACCGTAAAACAGGCTCACCACACTACCCGGTCGATCATGACGATGGCAACTCACCAATACCGACGCCCCCGCTCCCTCGAAGGACTTCCCTCCTACGGTAAATCCGTCCTTTCGAAACAGAGCACGATTACCGCATGAACCGGCTGTCGCCGCTTGAATGTCCTGCCAGGAATCAGCGTTTCCCAATATCAATACCGAACCTTCAGGAGGCAATTGAAAGGACCCGGTGGGGAAGGAGATGACAGCCCTCTCCGTTTCCGGCTTAGCGGCATCCTGTGCCTCAAGCCGAGCTGCGAGTTCTCGAAAAACACCGGGTGCAGTTGTTTGGCCGGACGATGGCACGATAACGGACCGGCGAATGTCCGTCACGTAGTGGTTCAAGACCGGAGGCATATCTTTGCGGGGCACACGACGCATGAGCTGCCAGTTAGGATCGATGGTGACCCGCATCGGACGTGAGGGCAAGGCTTCGGCCTCGATGGGATGCTCGTCCGGCAAACGGCCGGAGATCAACCGGCTTTCGCCGCTGGCCATGTCGACTCCGAGTTGAATGGGAGCGATGAATGTCCGATCGGTCTGTTCAAGGTCGACGGTCAGTCGATACGAATCCCGTGCCTCTACCCCAATTTGGTGAACGACCGCTCGCCTCACGGTTGGAACGGGAGCCCCCGTGCGATCGATCCACTGCGCAAAAAACCAGCGTAGGTCCCTTCCGCTCGTTTCAGTAAAGACGCGCTCGAGATCGCTCCACTCAGCGTAACGTCCCTGATAGCGGGCTATCAGCCGCCTGATAGAAGACCAGAATAATTCGTCGCCGACCTCCTGGCGGAGGAGATGAAACACCATCGCAGCTTTCTGATACCCAATCGCGTTGTCGCGTTCATCATGCTTGAGTACGAACTGGGCAATAGGATAGTCCCTGTCTTCACGCACCTGGAGGTTATACGCCTGGATAAACTGTCGTCGTTGATCGCGGGCCTTCGAGGCATCCCCGGAAATCTCATTCCAGTAATAATTCGACAGGTATGTGGTTAATCCCTCGACCCAGTTCCCGCGATCGGCGTGATTTAACACCGAGTTTCCAATCCACGAGTGGACGATCTCGTGGCCGAGCGCATAGGGTTGGATGTAACGTCGCTTGATGCTTCCGCTGCCAAGCAGCGTAAAGGATGGCATACCGAGGCCGCTGGCAAAAAAATTCTCGACCACACCGAACGTGTCAAAGGGATAGGGGCCCAGCAGACGAATGTACTCCTCGAGATATCGGGCCGTCGCATCCAGATATTCGTCGGCCAAGTGCGCATCTTCCTCGAAAAGATAGGTCGCGAGTTCAATCGATTGTCCGCTGCGGGCATTCCAATTCCGAGTCTTCGTCACGAATGTATTGGCAACCAGCGTCAACGCCTCAGTCGGTCCGATATGATTCCATGCCGTCAGAGACCAGCCGTCTTCCCGACAGCGATCAATGGGACAGGGGCCTCGCGACGCCACTCTGCTTTGTGTAACGGCGGTCCATGGCTCGGGGAGCGCCACTTGTAGGTCATAGGAGCTCAATGATTCCGGAAGGTCCGGATACCATTGACTTTCACTACTGAGATAGATGCCTTCTGGTCCAATATGACCGCTCGTTTCGCTGGGCGTAACAAACCGGAGATGGCGAGGTTCTTTTGGAGGATCCTCAATTGTGCCGTGAAATGAGACCACAAGGCTGGCCGTTCCAGACATCAGATCGTCAGACGCAATGATGATGTTCTGGATTGGATGCGGTGATGCGACACGTTCCGTTTCGAACGGTATTTCCCGCACGGCTTGTTCAGCCTGACGGCCTTCTCTAATAGCCAGACGATCAACCGTGAGGGTTGGGGCCAGTGCCAGTCGTATGGGTTGATGATCCGGCGAACGCTCGATGGTAATCCGATCGCGGGCGATCAGCGTGTGCCGAGCGGGATCTATTTCAACAAACAGCTCGTGATGACGAATGGTAGAAGCTGAGGTACAATCGAAGCTGCTGACGATTGCGACGACATTGACGAGCGTGAGGACAAAAAGCTTTCCTCCACATCTGTCTGCTTGCATTGAGAAGTTTTAGCATTCGCGGCAGACGAGCACAAGCTGGATGATGGAGAGCATGCGTTCCAAATCAACGGGTTTGCTCAGGACTTCTTGCGGCCGAAGGGCCCAGGCTTCTTCCAGGACTTCTTCGTCCTGGCTGCCCGTAATGACGATGACCGGACCTTCAAATCCGCTCTGGCGTAACCGGCGAAGCACTTCGACACCGCCCATGCCGGGCAAGAACAAATCGAGGAGGACGAGATCCGGCGCCGTGCGTTCAGTCAGATCCAACGCATGCTGGCCATCTTTAGCTCCGACTGCGCGATAGCCTCGCAAATTTAGAAATTGGACAAGGAGATCCCGCACCAGTTGCTCATCGTCAATAACCAGGATGGTTTCAGGGTTGTCTGAGCCGGATATCCCCGGTGAAGCTGCAGAGATCTCCACTCCGGACCGCGGCGTCTGTTGCATCACTCGCATGACCGCCTCAACCAGCACATCGAGTGAGAGCCCCTTACGTATGAAGTCCGTCACGCGCAATGCGCGGGCTTGATTTTCCTGTACTTCAGTGGCACCCCCGCCGAGAATGACAACGGGTGCAGCTGGATCCTGAGCCCGTATTTCTTTGAGTACCGTGAGACCATCCATTTCAGGCATTCGTAAATCGAGGATGGTGACACGCGGCACTTCACGGTGAAACAGCGTAAGGCCGTCCGCTCCGCTCGTCGCGGTCAGTACTTCATATCCATGTCTCGTGAACACGGCCTGAAGCAGTTCGCAATTCATGCGATCATCGTCAATAATCAGAATTTTAACCATAGATGGTTATCGGAGAGGATGTGCAGGCTAATTTAGCCTTTACGCCGAGCCTATCATAGGAATCCGTGAGCGAGAAGACAAAGACGGGATCTGACAGCACTACGCTTGCGTCTCACCTACCAGCGCATCTACAAACGCTTCAGGCTGAAAATCCTGCAGATCTTCAGATGCCTCACCGACCCCGATCAAGCGGACAGGAAGTCGTAATTCATCGGCAATAGCGACGACAATGCCGCCGCGAGCGGTTCCGTCAAGTTTCGTCAATGCTAATCCGGTCACACGAACCGCTTGATGAAATTCGCGTGCCTGGGAAAGTGCGTTCTGCCCTAATGTGGCATCCAACACCAGAAGCACTTCATGTGGGGCGCCGGGATATTCCTGACCCAATACTCGGCCGATTTTTTTCAACTCGTCCATGAGATTGGATTTGGTATGCAGCCGCCCGGCAGTATCGATGAGGACTACATCGGCTTTTCGGCTACGGGCCGCGGCTAGACCGTCAAAGGCCACGGCCGCAGGATCAGCTCCGTGACGGTGTCGGACGATCTCTACCCCCAGCCGGCCTGCCCAGACCTCCAATTGATCGATTGCCGCGGCACGAAAGGTATCGGCGGCAACGAGAAGAGGGACAAGTCCTTTTCCCGACAGCCGTTGAGCGATCTTGGCCAGGGTGGTTGTTTTCCCGACCCCATTGACCCCTACTGCCAGGATGACGTACGGCTTGGGGCCTTTGACGATGAGATCTTCCAGAGAATCTCCCTTTGCACCATGAAGGGTCGCGAGAAGCGTCTTCTTCAATTCCTCTCGCACTCGTAGCGACTGGGATGCATCCGATCCTTCTAAAGCCGATTTCAGGCGGTCCATGATACGATCTGCTACCCGCACTCCGAGATCAGACGAGATAAGCGCTGCTTCGAACTCTTCGATCAAAGCAGGGTCGGCAGACCGGCCGAGAAGGCGATCGAGAGACCCCCGAACGACCGACCGCGTTTTCGTCAATCCTTCACTAAGCCGCTGGAACCATCCCATTGCGCCTCATTTCTTTGTTCCGATGCATAACCGTGGAATCGGCGCGAGCCGCCGCAGCACCATATGTTCGCGCCGCCGCATACGACGGGCTTCTCTTTCAGCGGTCTCGTGATCATACCCGCAGAGATGCAGAATACCATGAACCATCAACGCTGTGATTTCCTCGTCGATCGAACGGCTGCCTAGACGCGCCTGCCGCATCGCTGTGGGCAGCGAGATGACCACGTCGCCAAGCTGCCGGACAGGGAATTCGGTCAGCGGTGAATCGGGAAATCCCATCGGAAAGGCCAGTACATCCGTCGCATAGTCCTTCCCGCGAAACTCTTTGTTGAGCCGGTGTATGCGCCGATCGCCTACAAACGCAAGTCCAAGTTCCGATGACGCCTCGCCCAATTCGAGTAAGATAGACCGAGCTATGCGCCTGATTGCATGCAGGCGTATCCGAGGAACTCGAACATAGCTCCGAAGAGACACAGGCATTAATGCGGCTGGCCTAGTGAATCTTTTGCAGGACGGGAAGACAAGGACGGACTGGAGGGGCGTGTGACAACTGAGGAGGAACGACGGCCTGGTCCAGGACCTGGGGCATGCTGTGAATGCATGGAAGGACCATTTTGATGATGCTCATAAGCCTTGATGATGTCTTGCACAAGCTTGTGTCGCACGACGTCACGCTCATCGAAATAGACAAAACGGATCCCTTGGACCTCGTGGAGAATTTCCCGGACCTCGATTAAGCCGGACACGCGCTCAGGAGGTAAGTCGACTTGGGTGATATCGCCCGTGACGACCACCTTGGAATTGAACCCCAGTCGGGTTAGGAACATCTTCATTTGCTCTGCCGTCGCATTCTGCGCTTCGTCCAAAATGACAAAGGAATCATTCAGGGTGCGGCCTCTCATGAACGCCAAAGGTGCGATCTCGATGTCACCTCTTTCAATTGATCGAGTGGCGCGTTCCATGTCCATCATGTCAAATAACGCGTCATACAATGGGCGGAGATAAGGATTGACTTTGGCATACATATCACCGGGCAAAAAACCGAGTTTTTCCCCCGCCTCGACCGCTGGTCTGGCCAGAATGATACGGCTGACTTCCCTCTTCATGAGGGCACTCACCGCCATCGCCATCGCTAGATAGGTCTTCCCAGTTCCTGCGGGACCAATCCCTATTACAATGTCGTGATTTTCAATCGCTTCTATGTATTCCTTTTGAGTGGGAGTCTTGGGGGCAACAAAGCGTTTTTTGGTCACAATCGCCGGCGAACCTGCCAGCAGTTCTTTGAGAGGAGCTTCCGGATTGTGCTTGAGCGCAGTGAGGGCGTGTGAAATATCATCGGCTTGAAGCAGCATGCCCTCATTGGCCAGCCCAGCCAACTCGGTCAGGACACGCTCGGCATGCCTGGTAGCATCCGGACTACCATCAAGCGTGAGTTCTTCCCCGCGCGCGGAAAGACGCACGCCAAGATCGTCTTCTATGAGTTTGAGGTGGCGGTCGTGATGCCCGAAGAGTACTGCGGTATTGGTGCCTTCTCTAAGCTTGAGCTTTTTCACAAAAAGGTTTCCGGCAGATAGCTCCTCGTACAATGCATTCTATCAAACGATGGAATGCGATGACAACAAATCAGCGAGGAATAAGGAGAGCGCGGCCTATGAGGCTGGAGTCGGGGCAACAGTGATGTCGAATTCCTGAAATGCCCAGCCGTGATGATCATCCCTCACGATCACTCTTACATGATATGGATGATTGGATGCCGCAGGAAGAGCCCACTGTATCCGGCCATTCCTTTCATTGATGCTCATACCGGACGGAGCAGTCTCGAGAGAGTAAGTCAGTGGATCATTCTCTGAATCCGTAGCTTGGACCGCATAATCAAATATTCCCTGCGTCGAAGCGGTCGGAGCGGAAGAAACCACCTTGGGTGGATGATTGCCCAGCGCGGCAGATTGAGCCCGCACTTCTTTCCCCGCGTTATCGCGATCGCGTGGAACGACGGATACAGTCACGATGTCATTGCGGGCATAGTCCGTCATTTCCAGGATCTGTTGATCGCCATCCTGCACGACCTGATTATTGCGACGCCAGACGTATCGGTAATGAATCTCGTCTCCATCCGGGTCGCTTGCCTCAACCGCCGCTGTCATCCGATCACCGCTCTTAGGGGCTTTGGGCTCGAGGACCACTTCGGTAATTGAAGGGGGCGTATTGCCGACGACAACATCTGCCGCTCGTTTAGAGGTGCCATCAGCTTTACCGTCGTTTGGCACAACCTCGACACTCACCCGGTCGCCTCTCTTCACATATTGCACATCAAGTGTCGAGGATGATTCTCCTGGGACCGGCATCCCGTTGACAAACCACTGGAATTGAAACTTCAGTTCGTCATGATTGGGGTCTTCCCCTTCAACAACGGCGGTAACGACACCTTCTTTCAAGATCGGATTTGGGACAACAGAGATCGTTTTCACAGAGGGAGGCCGATTTTCGGATCCGATGACCCCTTCACTGTTCAGCGATGAATCAGGCGTGCATCCGAACAACACCGCGAGCCCAGCACATAATCCAATCCGTTTAAAGTGGACAATCCTGCCCATCGTGAATGCCGCTGTTTGTAGCGGAGTTCGACTCCAGGCGAAAGACATTTGCAGCCTTTCTCCTTCCGTCAATCTTTCTGATTGATCCACGAGAGATATCGACTTGCCACGGCTGACGCTGTACCGGCATTCACGCAGTTGATCGCCCCGGTACTGGCTTGCGAACAGCCTTTTAAGCCGCTCAAACTTCCTGATCCCGTTGTCCCATCACCTTGAGCTCCGAGGTGAATCGCGACCGTGGTTGCCAATCCTTCGCCCAGGCTTGTCTTGTTGTTGATGTTTTGTCCCGTCATTCCGACTATCGGCGAGCTGTATGCGCCGCCCGTCACGTAATACAGGGCATACAGCGAACTTGATCCCGCCGCTACGCAAACGTCGCTGCTTGGCAAGAATGTTGGGAAGAATACAATCCCTCCAATAACAACCGGGTTTGCGACGGAACGTTCACTCGGCCCACTTGCCGGAACGGAAAGCTTAGTGAACCATCCCTTCTTACTTTGAACCAATGAAATGAGTGAAGCATACGTTCCGCCGGAAGCCATGGCCGGAACACTCGTGACTTGCTGAGTCGAACCACCACAGGTGCCGTTGCCGAGTTGACAAATGGTGGATGTCGACATATCGATCAACTCATTGTTTGTTGCATCATCAATACGGCAGCTGGTAATGGTCGAATCGCTGCATCCTCCTGAGCCTTGCAATACGGGGTCTTTAACACCCACTAAAAATTGAGTTGAGGTGTCGATCTTATCGCCGGAGCCACTGAGCTGTGTGTAGTAACGACCTGTTCCGGCAAAAACCCAAGTATTGCCCACTTCGTCCAACGCAAGTCCCGGCGCCTGCGGTAACGGGCCTAACGTGTTCTTCGTTGCACCGGTTGCATTCTTAAATTGATACAGAATTTCGGAAGGAGCTCTAGTTGGCGCAGGGGCCGTCCCACCGGATGGCACACCCCACAACCCGGGGTCTGTATTGCACACGGGTGAGGAGGCTTTCCAGCATCCGGTTGTGAGGCGAATCAGTTTGCCTTCCCACGGTGAGGCGTTGATGACCTTCCCGCCATAAATCACATCAGCTCGATAGTCAAGATCGCGATCGATAGATGCTAAGTCTCCTACAAACGAGTTAGGCGGACTTGAGATTGTCCCGCCAGCGTCAAAGATAGTTATAGTCGTCGATGCTGCCGAGGTCATTCGATCTTTCAGATTTACTGCATATACTTTCGCTACCTGACCAACACCGGCATCATAACTGGTCGCACCGGATCCGAATAGAACATACCATTGTGCGTCGGCATTCAAAGTCTTATCTCCACCCAATGGGCGCACGCGCACCACGCTCGGATAGCTCATTGCCAAACCGAGGTTTGTGTCCGAATAACTCCAAAGCAGTTGGGGTAATTTTTCCGGGTTAGTAACATCCAAAACAAAATATGCGCTATAGAATGTCCGTGCGGCGTCCGCTATCGTGTCGTTGTTGAAGTCGGCAGCGAATGTCATAGGGGTACCTTGTCCGCCGGTGCAGCTTCCGCAGCTTCCTCCCATGCGGAATCCGCCTATAAGAATTGTTCCCCAACCATTGGGATGATCTGCATCAGGAGTAAAAATTCTGGCGTCCGTGATCTTTGGCTTTAGGTCGACGTAATACACATGTGTGTAGGAAGGATCGGCAAGCCAACGCAGATGAGGCAACAACTCTTGAGGAATGAATGCCCACAACTCGTCGCCACGATTCATGCCGCGTCCGTCTGTAGTTGCACTATTTGAGAACCACCCATGCTCGATTGTAGGAGACGTAGAGGTATCGTCTCCTTTATTGTAAAATCCTACATTGAACGCATGAAGCATTCCATCATTCGCCCCTAAATAGGCCACCTGCCTCCGGTTTCTATATTGCTGATAGAACGGAACATACGTAGCGTCACCGTAGAGCACATCGTATCGCTCTTTCGGCCCGCCAACAACAACTGGAGTCGAATAGACCGAGTCTCCCAACTTCCAGACCATCGACGTTGACACGCCGCTATCGTTCTTTACCGTCAATGTCCGGTCACGAAGGCCTGTTATCTGGGTGCCGCGAATGAAATTTATTACGTTGGCAGCGGTAAGAGCAGCGGGTGCCCCGCTAAGATTAAGATAGCCTGAAATTTTACTCTGATTAGTCGTATCGAAGGAAATGAACTCCCCAGCCGCAGCAGTAGGGCCGGCGCTATTCACCAGTTTGTCATTATCGAGATCGACCCAGGTATAGATGTAGCGGTTCGCAGGCGGCATGATCGCCAAGCGGCGTCCCCCCTCCCAGATAGGATTAATATCTGTGATAGATACGTCGCATTGATGAGGGGCATCGTCGCAAACGGCAATGTCGGGAATCATGTCTGGAGGCACTGAGGTATCTTTATTGGGATCAGCCTTGCCATCACCGTTCTTATCTACATAAATATCCACCGCGAGTTGGTCTTTTATCGCGTCATAGCGAGTGACGACGATGCGATCTTCATCTTTGAGCACCAGACGCCCGTCACCATTCGTGTCCTCGCGGAGATTTCCATAGGCGTCGACAAAGAGCCCGTGCACATACCCGGCATACTTGACTTCACGTTCCTGCTCAAATTGAGTAGGATAAAAGTAGGATTGATACAATGCGCCCTCACCGCTGGTGGAGGATGACAAAACTGACGCTGCCGTACCGGAAGACGTCTGATTTAAGATTGCCGCAAAGGCGGCAGCCAGCCTGCCTTCCAACTCCAACGGATTCTGCGCGTAGAAATATGTGTCAGGTGTCCCATCACCATTGGCATCCCATTCAGATGTCTTGTCTGGCAGGTTGTGCCCACTCGTCGAGACCTTATCGCTATCTTTGAATCCTCCATATTTTGCTGCATACCAAAGGGGATCTTTCAAAAGACCTGCATTGGAACCATTAACTGTAAACGTACGCTCTGCCCACTGATTAGTGTACGGAGCGTTATTGGTGGCATTCCAAGTTCCATTCGGATTGTATCCATGACATTCCGTACCTGGCCCCCCGCTATTGCCCGCTCCTCCATTAGCAGGAGGTATACTGTCTCCGCAACGAATGTCGTAATACTCACCTGATCCGGTAAGAATGTTCGTCCGATTCTGTAAGGGACTGCCGTACCCAGTCGCAGAATGTCCTGAGGCAACGCCATTGATATAGAAACCAGCCCAGTTTCCATTGCCAGCTGAGGCATAGATGGGCTTGGTTTTTACCGTGATCGTATTGGTACCATTCGACTTTATATAGAGGCGGTAACGAATATCGAGGTCGTAGTCTCCTCCATATGTGGCGTCATCCCACATGATCTCATAACAAGATGTATATCCGTTGATTGTCTGCTCACCTGCGACTCCGCTCCAGTCGGCATCGTTAGCACAGATATCAAAAGCTACGAGTTGGCCCTTGTTCCCCCCAGTGGGCGCTGACGATCCCCAAGCTCCTTGCCCCGCAGTCGCGCAGCCATAGTACTTGTATGGATCAGTAGCAGGGGAAGAAGCGGACACTGCCGGACAGCCACTGTGAAATGACGGTGTAACTTGCACCTTGTTTGTTCCCACTGTGAATTCCAGAATGGGGACTGGGGCGCTCGCGACGACCGCATAGGTCGTAATGCTTTGCTTGACCAAATTTGCCGTATCATTCCCCAAAGCAGCACGCAAGTCGGTCGTTTTCGCATAATGGGCCAAGATTGGAAGATAGTAAGATCCGTACTTGTTCGGCTCTTCAGGGCACAGCCCCCGGATATTAAGAAACGTCGTCGTTGCCTTCGGAGAACAGACACTGTTGGTTGTACCGCCATTGACTTCGCCAATGAACACCGAACTAACAGGATCCAATGTATTCATTGAGGATGCAGTCAACAGGGCCGATAAGTCCAACCCTGTATCGTCTGCCGTGGGAGTGACTCGGCTGGGAGCCGAAGACCAATTCTGGGCACCTGGCAGCTGATCCGAATCGTGCGAAGGAAAGGCATCACCTAACATTAGAACAAATGGCTTAGCGCAATACTCACAAATTGCCGGCGACCCGGTGTAGGGATCTCCATAGCCCGTGTTGGCTTCGATTGGAAACGTGCTCGATGCAAACGTGCCGTTGCCTATCGCATAACTCGTTATGCTGTTATCGGGCCCATTGCCCGAGGTCTTATAGAACTGTGTGGTTGCATTTCCAGTGCTAGCCGCAAGTCCTCTGAAATATCGGATCGCTTCATAAAACATTTCAGCGAAGGGTTCGCCCCAGCTCTTGCAATTGCCTTCGGTAGGAATTCCGCCGTCTACCTGACATGTCCCATCGTTTCCGCCTGCGTTATAGCGAGAATTTGTAAAGTCGTACCCGACGATTCTAAACATATCTATTGTCTTGATAACTTTCGATGTGCCGAGAATCTGCCCTGTTCGGCGGTTGATTTCTTGACCGTAGAGATCCGCTGCCTTGCTTCGAAGAACCCCCCCGCTGAAATTTCGTTCGTAACTTCCTGAAATCAAGCCGAAGCGCATGGTGACGGTGTCATCCGCCGTCCCAACACTTCCGTTGGTATTCACTGCCATGCGTTGGAGCAATCCTTGTGGCTTATATGTATACTTGGTTGTTGCACTGGGTGAATTGTCGTCGTAATAGGTATCGCAATTGGATTCCAAGCCGACGGTCCAATCGCAAACTTTAACCGCAACACGATAAGTCGCTTTGATATCAGCAGCGACAAATACAGGATTCGGTGCCGCGGCATTACATTGCGTGACCTCCGTACTGTCGGCATTTGGAATGCTACCGTTCAGCACCATCATGTATCCCACAGTTTCTCCAACTGCACTGTTGGTATTGCAGATCGTGACTGCCGTACCGATTCCAAGCGCTGCGCTTGGAACCAAAGAACTAAGATCAGCGCCAGCATACGGTTTAGCCCATGCATGAGCATCGCGAGGTGTGATGGTTCGGGCCAATACTGTGACACCATTGTTTCCGCTCATGGCTGTACCCGACGTTCCAGGATCGTCCTGGATGCGCTTACCCCCATAGAGGACTTTACGAATAATGTCGATCCGAGCCATCGTGGCCCAATTCAGGAAATTTCCACTCCACTTGGCTGTACAATAGTGGCTATATGTCCCAGTTCCAGCGGCACTCGGGTTAAATTGTCCAGTTCCGCCGAAACCGGCTCCGCCAGAATAGTCGTAGCATTTCTTCGGGTCGAAGTAGCCGACATAGTCAATATTGTCTTTGTACGTGGTATCGACGGCCGCGTCTCCGCCTGGCTTTCCGTTGTCCAGATCGACGATATCGTTATAGCCTTTGAAAAAAAGACGATGGTCTTTCGTCATCATCAGCATGACGGCGGGCGGTACGGTCTTGGTAATGAAAGGCGGATAAGCCGTATAGTTGTTCATCGTGACTTGCGCAACCGCGGAGTGACCGACTATTCCCGATACGATAGCGACAAGGAGAGTGAACGTCAGCTTGTTCATGATCCTACCCCTCCCCATTACACCTTCGATGGAACCTGTTTGTTTCAGTCGGGCCATGTTTCTGAGCTCTTTCTAAAGACTAAAGCTTTCGTTGACAGGTTTCTCCGGTCAAAGTGCAGGCATATATCCCCACGATGCGGCTTTCCGTTCCGGTTGCCGTCAATGTGGCTCTGCAATCGACTCGATACAGCACATCCACGCCTCCACCCGCGCTTCCGGAACCGGCCCCTTCATAGCCGGCGGCGAATTGCATTCCAGATCCGGCTTTCGCCTGCACATAAAGCCGATCGATGTCGCCTTTGACTTCGTACCCATTTATATTCTGTTGGTAGTCAGGCCCAGCAGACCCACTTCCGGTTACCACGTCTGCGTCATTGTCAGATTGTCCCAAGATTTCCATTGTCAACGTAGGAGGCGTCCCCGTCGTTTCCGCCGCGGTTAAGACAGGACCGGCAGTCGACACTAAGGCGCTCGGAACAGCAGCGGCTTCGATTGTTTGCTGTATCACTTTTACTGAAGTGCTCAGACAGGACTCTGCGGCATCGGCGGCGACTTCGGTTGTGCGTTGATACCCGGCAATACGATTTTCCAGTCCGGTAATAGTGATAGCCGCGATGCCCAGGACGGTGAGGATGAGCATCACGATCATGACCATTAAGAGAGCGATGCCTCGTTCACTTCCCAGTGTGCTAACCCGACGTTGTCGCATCATCGTTGACCCTCGAGCGGATTCATTGTTCAACGTTTCGTGCAGCAACCGTCCTCGTCAACACCCGACGGCGGAATTGCTGATAGGTCGAAAGCGCATAACCTGCATCGGCTGAATGAAGATGGTCGCTGATGGTAAGGGGAGCGGCCGTTAGTACACCGCCTTGTTGCGCCTCTCCAAGGCCTTGATCCCTCGTTGTTTGCCGTGCCACCACATTGACCTGAACCAAGCGGATCGTAGCCGGATCGAATGTCAATGGCGCCCAGACGCGATTCGTCTGCCAATCCGCGGCATCAAAGGTGTTATTCGAATTCCAATCGTCAATGACACCATCCGGCACACCAGACTTAATCGCGGCATTACATCCGTCACATCCAAGAGCGAATTGGATGTCCTCTACCCCATCCACTATATTGGTAGTCGTTGGCTGGGCAGTTCCTGTATCCACCGTCCGAAGAAGGCATGGCCCGGTCGTGTCGCATACAGCGGCATCCTGACCGATGGAATAAGTAATACATTGCAGTAAGTACACTTGTGTGTTCTGCGGAAATGTGACAGGGAGGGTCTGAGCGGGACTTAGATTGATCGTTCCGCCACTGGCGGTCGTTACCTGAGCCGTCACCACACCACCGATAGATATATAGGCACCGCTGCTGTCCGCCATGCCTTCGCCTTGCATCTCGGTTACGGCAGTGGCGCTAAGATTGATAGCCGAAAAGGACGAAGACGGAGAGACGGGCACTCCCTGCGACAGTTTCCACCCTGGATTCGTACGCGGCACAATCAGGGAAATGGTATCCGGACCGTCGTCATTCGGAGCGACAGATGCAGTTGAGATTTTGTCAACCGGTCTAATTGCCGAGCTCGTACCGCTCGGAGCACAATTTCCCGCCGTCCCGCCCACGGGCACATTTGGGGTTAGGGGCATTCGAAACCCCGCAAGCTTGACATCTCGAGCAATAAGCTCCATGGCCAGTCTGGCATTTTGTTGAGTCGCCGCTGTCTGTTCGTTCGCTTTTGTGGACTTATCCGTCGTCGTCAGGACCGTAAAGCCTGCAATGATGATGATGCTTGCCACGGCAAGCCCAATCATCAACTCAACCAATGTGACGCCTGCCTCACAGAATTCAGAAGGTCGATGTTTCATACGACTCTTGCTCCGAACCGTCGCGCTACTCTGGAGCTACCACTGTCACGAGAGAGATGGTTTTGGTGGCCGACAGCGCACTCCCTGCATTCGAATTCGCAAGCCAATCAAGGCGCACGGTAACCGTGCTTCGTGTGAGTCCAGTGGCATCGACGACCGGTGGGACGGGATTGAGCGAAACGGTTCCAACGACATTTGCCAATCCTGCGTTGAGCAACAAGGTCGCCCATTGGCTACAATCGCCATTGGCCATGACGTTCGTCGCAGTTGTCGGGCACGATGTGGTTGAGGAACTGACTGTGATGTTGTGATAGGCCGTCACATTGCGTCGATTGAACTGAATACGTTCCACCATATCCGCAGCAAGATTGGTGACTTTTGTCATCTCGCTGGAGCCGATATTTTTCTTCATGGTGATGGACTGCATCCCCGATAAGGCAAGGAGCCCAATCGCCAAAATTACGGCCGCCAGCATGGTCTCAATCAATGTAAAACCTGATTGCGACTCCAGCCGTTTTATTCCAGAGCTCATCGATCCATTGTCCTCTCAATTATGGACAAGTGGCTTTTGCACACCACGACACTTTTCCAGACGGCATGACCGATACGGAGTAGGTGATCCCTTTCTCGTTCTGCAATTGAATCGTTTGGGGTACTGTCGAGGTGCTGAGTCCCATGGAAGAGAAATTCACGGTCGTCGGTCCGCCGGGCAGGGCTGTGACCCGTGGCATCAAAGTAGCCGTCTGAAAAATTGCCCGACCACCGGATGTCCCACTCACCTCAACCAGCGCTCCTGACATTTGAATCGTGACCGTGGCTTGCCGGTTTCGGTTTATCGCTGCCAGTTTTGCCAGGTTCATATCTCCCACGAGTTCCGTAACGCCTTGCTTTAAGTGATGCCCAGCCAACCAGTCACTGACAGCGGGTATTGCGATGGCAGAAGCGATTCCAATAATGGCCGTCACAATCATGATTTCGACCAGCGTGAAACCGTTTGTTTGAATCTGCTTGCAGTCCATAACGTGGATCGGGCATCTATAGATACAAAAGCCCTCACGGGTTCGAGCAAACAGCGTGCCATTTGACAGGAACAAATCATCAATCTTAAGCTATTGATTTTTATATAATTATTTACAATTTGTCTGACCATATATAGACACCTCCCTAACCTACTGACAAATTTCGTCAAGAAGAGTTCGGGTTTAGCGCCATCCAGATCGAACTGAGGTGAGGATTGTAAAGAGGACGAGGGGAGAGCAGGGAGCTTTTCTTGCCTGACGTGGATAGGTCAGGAAGCTGGGTACACAGAACTATTTTGTCGCAACCGTTCGAACTTGACCGTATGTTGTTTCACCCTGAATCACTTTCACAATCCCATCCTGAAGTAATGTCAGCATGCCGCCATTCCTGGCCAGATGAAGCAAGTCACCCGTAGGAGCTCTGGATTGGATAAGTTGCTTCATCGGAGATGAGGTAGCGAGAAACTCGTGAATCGCGACTCGACCCTTGAATCCTGAATGGTTGCAATTTTCGCAACCTCGACCGCGAGATAACCGCATGTTTTCCCCGCTTCTCTTTTCGTGAACTGGCCAATCCGTTGGTCCTGCTGCCTGGACTAACTCCTCCCACTCCTCTCGGGTAGGAGTGTACTGCTCCTTGCAATGAGCACAAATTCTTTTGCAAAGACGTTGTGCAAGCACACCCAACATTGCATCGGCAAAATTGAAGGGATCACATCCCAGATCGAGAAGTCTGATAACCGTTTCGACCGCACTGTTGGTATGCAACGTGCTGAGGACGAGATGCCCGGTCAAAGAGGCTTCAATGGCAATATCAGCAGTTTCCTTGTCCCGCATTTCACCGATCATAATCACGTCCGGGTCCGCTCGCAAAAACGCTCTCATCGCCGCAGCGAACGTCAGACCAATTTTCTGATGGACTTGCACCTGTCGTAAACCGTCTTGGGTGATTTCAATAGGGTCCTCTGCAGTCCATATTTTTCGCTCATCCGTATTGATGTGCTTAAGAATGGCATGCAACGTTGTCGTCTTTCCCGACCCGGTAGGGCCGACGCACAGGAGAAGGCCATGAGGTTTTTCTGAAAGCGCAATGAGAGAGCTCAGGGTTGCGGATGCGAAGTCCATCCCCTTCAATGACATCGGCTCTTTTGCCGTGAGAAGTCGCATGACGACATCTTCGTTGGACCCGGCGGTCGGCAGCGTGGCCACCCGCAATTCAATTTCTCGATCTCTCGCGAACTTGAATCTGATCTTTCCATCCTGTGGCTTGCGGCGCTCGGCAATATCGAGATCAGCCATAATTTTTATTCGTGACACCAGGGCTCGCCGATAGACTGCGGGGATTTTCATCGCGGTCGCACAGGTGCCGTCGACACGAAAACGGACAACCGTGTCCTTGCGTTCTGAGTACGGCTCAATATGGACGTCTGAGGCGCCAATCCGATCGGCTTCGGCAATTACGTGGTTGGCGAGCCGCACTATGGCCGAGTCATTTTCGTCGATGAGACCTGTCGAAGTGTCCGCCGTCTGAACAACGGGGATGTCATGAACCAAATCGTTCAGGATGGTTCCGAGCGGGGAAAGTTGTGCGTGTTCTCGTGCATGAGAAAGAAACTGTTCGATATCGGTTCTCAGTCCTACATTGAACCGGATTGTAGAACCTGGGAATGCGCGGCGGATATCCCAGACCTTGTCCGAATCGTTTGGGTCGCTTGTGAGAACGTCAAGAACCTGGCCTCGGCGAGCAATCGGCAGCCACAGGTGTTTTCTCAGGTATTCCTCGTTGAGTGTTTTGAACAGCTCCGCTTCAACGATCGTCCGCTCGTCATACGGAAGATAGGGGCATTGATAAAAATCACTGAGCGCACTTCCTAGATCGTGCTTGGATAAATGGCAGCGCTCCAACAAGACCGTCTCAAGGTGCTCGGAACCGTTTTCAACCTCTTCCAATGCGGCTTCAAGCCTCTCCCGGCTTATGGAACCTCGAAATACCAGCGCGTCTAATACGTTCTGTTCAATCTCCGGACGAACCCGTGCAGTTAGCCTCCCTGTAGTCTGTGTTGTGTTGCTGTTGTATGGTTCATCCTTTCTACGATTTTTACGAATGCGCTCGTGAAGGAGCAACTCCCCACCTTTCAATCGTTCGTCAGAACACGCTCCACGATCCTGGAGCACGATACACAATTGGAAGGCCAGGGAAGTGCCCTCTTGCAAAATCCGAGTTGTACCATACCTCCATCGTCGTTCCAGCCGCGTCAACTATAATATCTCCTCCCGCCATGATTGCTCCGAAGACGCGAACCGGTTTTTCTATGGTGATTGCTCCGGCAGCCCATACCAGGCCATTCATGTGAATCCCGGATAGTTGAACGGGAATCCTTGTTCCCTGACTATTCGTTCCTTCCACCGGCGGAGTTAATGTCGCTAAAGATCGTCCGGGACCATTAGGCTTTAATGTGACATGACCTTGCACAACCAGAATGGCCTCCAGGTAGTCGGTCTCAACAACGATTTTTGCAAGGTTGTCCGTTCTTGGCGGGGTTCCATCGGTCGTATCAATGAAAATGATGCCTCGATGATCTCCGGCTGTCCGGGAAAACAACACATCACCGGGCGGACTTCCCGAGTCTCCCTCCGGGGCGTCGGAAGAATGCAACAGTCCATTGGAGTCAGCTCGAAAATATGTACCGTAGCGTAGCGCGACTTTTTTGAGGGATTCATATTCCCATGCATCCACGTGGAGGCCTGGCACCGGAATCTGTCGAATATGAACATTGGAGGGCAGAATCGGATGAATACTTTGACCAGGGGGCGGAAGAGTCACAGTTACCTCGCCTCCGATCCAATACTCCGCCCAACGATCGGATAACGGGCTGTTGGGATCGTATGGCTGGCCCGTCACAGGAGCTGCTCCAGACTTCGTGACGATGTCATCAAGACTTCTCGCAACGAGGTCCCCCATAATGCGTTGATCACCCCAATGGACTCTGATTGAAGACTCACGTCCAGGCGGAAGACTGCCCAGGGACTTGCCTGCTTGTAGAGCAGCCCGAACGGACGGGATTGACAGCGCCCCAAGCTGAAGCTTGACGGTTCTAGTCACAGGCTTGCGACTACCGCTCGTAGCGGATACCTCCAAAGTGCCTAACAAACCCGGTACCTCAGGCGCATAGATTTTTACTCTGTCTAAGCGGCCATTTTCCCTTAGACTCTCGGGGAGCCCGCTCGGGGCTCCATTGAGCACCTGATAGTCTGACGTTTTGGCAGAGTCCAACAGGATGTCTGGACGGTCTGCAGTTCCTACAAATTGCGATCGACGAGCAGAATCAAAATACGAAGGTCCAGTAAGCACGTCCCCCTGACGTTTGGACAGGACCTCGGTCAACCCAGACGGCGTCACCGCAGGGTCATGGAACCATGCGACAACCAATTCCGCGGCGGCATCCGCCAGATCTCGTGCAATAGTTTCTTCTTTGATTGCTGTAACACCAGGCACATCCTGACCCGCGAGGAAAAGGGAAGTGAGACCAAGCAGAGACGTGGCCATGATGAGCATAAGTGCCACCAGAAGAACATGACCGGCATTGGTGGATATTGAACGGAGCATATAGGCTTCCTTGACGATGATGTGAATCAGATGGTTCACCGTCGTTAGAGTCGAAGAGCAATTTCCCGAACAGTCTCGAAAGCGCCGCGCGGGAGTGTTACGCTCACCACGACCCTTCGGATCGATCCACTCTGAGCAGCCATCTGACCCTTCTCATTCCAGTAGGAAAATCGCACATCCTGAATATCTCCAACCAGAACACTCGCTCCACCGTCTATCTGACGAAGCAATCTCGGCACGCCGTTGTCGTCCCGCTTGGTATAGTAACGAATGCGATTCACGACCGAGACCCAAGCTCCGGCCGGAATGGGTTTCAGAACCGGCTGCGTTACGATCAGCAGGTTCATTTGACCATTCTGAGCCAACGTCATCGCCTGACATTGATCCTGCCAGCAGGCGAGAATGGGCTTGCGTTCAGCCCATCCTCTGCCGTCAACCACAGATATGGTCGTCTGTCCTACAGAGACCGGCGTCGCGACTGTCGTTCTAAGGCCATGAATGTTAGCCGAGAATTCAACCTCATTGGTGTGGGTGATCGAGAAGCCAGTTGGTTCTGCCATATGAAGTTCCTGTTCCAACACTTCCAATGCCAACCGCAAATCCTGTTGCTGTGCTGACATCGATTGCTGATGTGAAAACTGTCTTTGAAAGAACACTAGGGCCTGCATCATGCTCCCAATCACAATCAAGCCGGCGACCATCGCGAGCAATAACTCCAGCAGGCTGGTCCCGGTTTCTCCGGATTGAGGAAACCGCTGCCCTGGGACACTGGCGTTACCCTCGTTCATGATAGAGCCATACACCGTTATTGCCCTACGAAGGACGGGTTCGAGCGGATAGTGGTGACATTGATTGCTCTGCGTCGATCTGTTTTGCCAAATTGAGCTTGTGCTTGAAGTACCACATAGCCCCATAAACGTTGAGGGCCTGTCCGGTTCGGAGAGACCGACCATGTGAGTAAGACGTTGTCTAATTCCTTTCTGGCTGAATACACACCGTCGGCAGCTTGGAGGTCTCCTTCCTGGCCATCGTCGTGCATGACAATTTCATGAATGCCATCATAATTCAGGTCATCGACCAACAACAGGTCCCACTTAGCAGCACGCTTGGCCTCAATTCGTGACTCCGCCATAGCCAGTGCACGGTTGGCTAGGACTCCTTCTCCAATCGTCTGTTCCGCTGTATGAAACGCTCCCATGGCTCCAACGAGTGCGATCGGGATCAATGCCATGGCGATCAAGACTTCTGAGAAACTCGCTCCTCGTAAAGAGCCAAGTCCAAGATAGGGTGTCATGACAGGGTCACTCGTCCAGTCAGACTTACGGTGAGCACGATTTTCTTTCCTTCTTTGTCGACGATGGCAATAGTCGTCGCCGTGGCGGAACGTCCGCTGGGGTGAAATAACACCTCCGACCCACCCGTAGGCTCATCCAGTGCAATGCCTTTCTCTGCATAGCGATAGATATCGAGCACGCCTCCCGCATCCGCACGCTCGAGCGTGATAGTTTGTCGCACCCTGTCAAACCGAACGCGCAGGCGCTCTCGGCGCGACATAGCAAGCTGTCTTGCCATCCGCAACTCACTCGCGATCTCTGTTGCCGCACTCTTAGACTGCATCCGTATCAGCATCCTGTTATAACTTGGCATGGCAATGGCCACGAGGATCCCGATAATGACCAATACTGTCATCAACTCTGTCAGCGTTCCTCCGAATGGCGGTGATTGCTGACGCGTCTTCATCTTGCTTCCAAGTCGGTCTCTTGCCGTCCGAAGCTGTTGCATCTTCCAAGACTCGTGCCTTTCTCCCACAAATAACTCAACTGCGTGCAATCCACAGGAGGAGATCAACAGACAGAAGATCTTTTGAGAAAAATCGTCGAAGGGATTATTGGCCCGAACCGGGCAGAATCTTTTGTGAGGGGGTCACGGTAGATACAGTAGCCCGCTGATTGGATACAACGGGAGCAAGTTAGTTGGCGGGATTGAGAAGATGTTGATACCAACTCAGAATCGGCTGAGAGAAGAACAAAGATATGACCGCCGCGATGACGAGGAACGGACCGAAGGGGATGTAGTCGTCTCTCTGGATTATTCTCAACCCGATCAGACCAATGCCGACCATCGAACCGACAAGTGATCCGATCATGATAGTCAGAAGTGCCGGTTTCCATCCAAGGAAGGCACCGATCATGGCCAACAATTTAATATCTCCGCCGCCCATACCTTCTTTTCCAAAGAGATAAGGACTGATCCATGCCAGAGCCCATAGAATACCGCCTCCGACCAGAATTCCTAAAATGGAGTTCCAGGGGCCGACCGGCAGGACGGTTATGGCACCAAGAAGTCCTATGAAGATTCCCGGAATCGTAATCACATCCGGAATGATTTTATGCGACAAATCCGTTCCTGCCACCACCAATAACCCTGAAAACAGCATCGCATAGAACGTTGCCGTCCATGTAAAGCCAAATACCCAAACAAGCGTTACGTACCCGATGCCGTTCAGCACCTCGACGATCGGGTAGCGAACAGAAATTTTGCTTCGGCAGAATCTGCATTGGCCACCCAAAAGGATAAAACTGATCACTGGAACATTGTCATAGGGTTTAATCGATACCCCACATTTAGGGCACTTGGATCCCGGCCACACAATAGATTCTCCTTCCGGCAGCCTGACAATACATACATTAAGAAAGCTGCCAATGAGAGAGCCAATCACCCCGACCGACGCATACATCATCCCTGGGGCCGACCAGAATTCACTCATAGCTTGTGGCCTTCAGCGTTCTTCATGGTTATCAAACATGAGATATTTACGTGTTTGCCCTAGGGCCAAAATCCTTCCATTTACAGAAGAATGCGCAACTCCTATAATCTATTTCTGCTACTCAGGGTTTGTTCTCCGGGATTTATACGTCGAGTCAAATTATCGCGGATTTCTTTGCCAGTCAAAGGAGAACAGGGATCATGACGCGAACCGCCAAGACAAAACCCAGAGCTTCCCTCGTTGACCTCTCACCTCCTCCACGGAAAAAGCGACCTGAGTCGCTCACCAGCCGGGAGCAGGAAATCCTCGAGCTGATTTGGGCAGGATTCAAGAATAAGGAAATCGGTCAGCGGCTCAAGATCAGTGTGAAGACGGTTGAGGCGCATCGAGCTAACATGATGAAGAAGATGCGTGTGTCCAATACGGCCCAGCTCCTCAAGACCGCCATACAGGGAAGCCTGATCCGGGTCAGGTAGAAACTGCCGCTTTTGTCTTAGTCTTGCGTTGCCGGACAGCCTCATACAATATTACCGCGGCGGCGGCCGACACATTTAGAGAAGCTACTTTTCCTTTCATTGGGATACTGATCCGCTCGTCACACTCGTTCAATACCCCAGGACGAATCCCTTGCCCTTCTCCTCCCAGTACCACGGCGATAGGCCCCGTCATGTCGATCTCGTCATACGCGACTTGGGCCGATGGTTCGACCCCATAAACCCATAGCCCCGACTCCTTTAACTCGCTGATAAGCCGACTCACATTTACCACACGTCCAACTGACATATGGTCGAGTGCTCCCGCTGAGGCTTTGGCCACGGCGGAAGTCAGTCCCGCCGCCCGGCGCTCTGGAATAAACACACCGTGGACGCCTCCAGCTTCAGCCGTACGTACGATCGCGCCCAAGTTATGCGGGTCTTCAACACCGTCGAGGATGACTAGCAGCGGCGCTTCCCGACGATCTTGAGCCAGCTGCAAGATAGACTCTGGAGTACTGTATGATTTCGCAGCAACCTGAGCGATGATGCCTTGATGGCGCCCATTGGGCACGAGTCGATCGAATGCGCTGGAAGGCTCCACATGGACCGGAACCCCTCTCGCCTTTGCCGAACGGACGATCTCTGCATACTGGCGATCGGTCCTCATGACTAGTATGCGTTGAAACGGTCGAGACTCAGACTTTAACGCCTCGCGGACGGCGTGCAACCCGTAGAGCAGTTCCGTCGGGCTATCGCTTCCAGCGGCTGGTCCCATCGGATCGGTCCTCCAAGATGATTCCCCGTGCACTGAGCTCGTGTCGAATCTGGTCTGCTCGCTTGAAATCCTTCCGTCGTTTTGCCTCAGCGCGCTCGGCTATTTGAGCTTCAATCTCGGCAACCGACTGCTCTTCGGATCCGGATCGCGCTTTGCCCGTATATTCCCAACCATCCGCCTGAAATAGCCCCAAGACGGCACCTAGTGAACGAAACGCATCCCGTGCACGGCGTCTTTCCTGAGTCGAGAGTCCTTCGGACAGTGATTTGTTCACCTCGCTACGAAGCATTTGGAGCTCAGCGAGAGCGACAGGCGTGTTGAGATCGTTATCCATTCCGTTGTCGAATGACCGTCCCGTATCGTTAAGCGCCTCAAGAAGACGCCCTTCTGATTGCGGCGAGGCCGGTCCGGGTTCGGCGAGTCGAGCAAACAGATCGTAAAATCCGTCCAAGGCTTGCTTGGCATCATGCAGCCCTTGATCAGAAAATTCGAGCGGGCTGTGGTAGTGAGTGGAAAGGAGAAAATATCTGAGTATCTCTCCCGTGACGAAGTCCGACCAATTGGATTTCTCAAAAATCTCTCTGATAGTAAAAAAGTTGCCGAGGGATTTCGACATTTTCTCGCGATTCACCTGCACAAACCCATTGTGGACCCAATAACGGGCGAACTCTTTCCCGGTTGCTGCACAGGACTGTGCGATCTCATTTTCGTGATGAGGAAAGATCAAATCCATCCCTCCTCCATGGATATCGAATGTCTCTCCCAAGTGTTTGATCGACATGGCCGAACATTCAATATGCCACCCAGGTCGACCTGGCCCCCAGGGGCTAGGCCACGAAGGCTCGCCGGGTTTTCGGTGCTTCCACAATGCAAAGTCCATCGGATGCCGTTTGCGCTCATCAATTTCTACCCTGGCGCCAGCCTGAAGATCTTCCGGCCGTCGCTTGGAAAGTCGCCCATAGGCGGGATAGGCGTCGACTTGGAAATACACATCGCCATTAAGTTGATAGGCAAACCCCTTGCGCACCAAGGTGTCAGTCAGGGATACGATATCCTGCATATGGTCGGTGGCTTTCGGCTCTCGTGAAGCGTGAGCGATTCCAAGCCGATGCATGTCGTCATGATACGCGTCAATATATTTACTCGTCAGCTCTTCCCATGACACCTCCAGTTGCTGGGCCCGTCCGATGATCTTATCGTCCACGTCGGTGAAGTTCTTAACGAACGTCACAGCATAGCCCGACCGTTCAAGATGGCGCCGTAGGACCTCGAACACAAGCGCGCTTCGTGCGTGACCGACGTGGCAATAGTCGTAGACGGTCACTCCGCACACATACATTCGGACGTGCTTGGGCTCAAGGGATTCGAAAGGCTCTTTGACACCCGTGAGCGTATTGAATAGTTTCAACATCGAAAGACTAGACCTTGCGCTGCGACCCTCGCTTAGGCCAATGCGACCACAGAAAATATCCAAGCACTATGACGAGGCCGACCCCGATCACAATGTCGAAGCGATGGAAATATTCCCGTAGACTGTCCCACTGTTCGCCCATGCGAAGCCCGATATATGCCAACAGGTAGCACCACGGCAGCGCACCGATAAAGGTAAATGCCACGAAGCGGGGAAAGTTCATCCTTGCAATACCCGCCGGGAGAGAGATGAAGGTGCGAATCACTGGCATCATTCGACTGAAACACACTGCCGCGTCCCCGTAGCGGGCGAACCAACGATCGGCCAGATCCAAATCTTTCTGCGAGATAAGCATGTAAGGGCCATACTGCTCTACAAAAGGACGCCCGCCCCATACCCCGACATAGTAAGCGACTATCGAACCGAGCACATTCCCCACCGCACCGGCGAAAGTCACGCCCCACAAAGTGAATTGCCCGGTTGTAACCAGGTAGCCAGCAAACGGCATGATGATTTCACTGGGGAGTGGAATGCAGGCGCTCTCAATGGCCATGGTAACCAACACCCCGACATAACCGAAAGATGAGATCATGGCGATGACGAATCGGCTCAGTTCCGCGATGATACTTTCGATCAGCTGTCCCATCTGCTTCAGCCCCTCTTTCTTGTTGGCTCGCCGGCTTGACGGCGTCTAGGGCGAGAACCACCGCGAAGAACTGGCTCCCAGGACCTGAACCGATCAAGGACGCCGTAATGCGTGCTATCGAGATAAATCGGCGTGAGGGAGACTGAGCCCTCAGCTATCGCTTCATGATCTGCATCCTTATTACGGCTCCAAGATATCCGAGTCCCGGCTATCCAGTAATAGGTCCGCCCGTGTGGATCGATTTTTTCAACAATGGGATTGTCAAAACGCCGCCTGCTCAGGCAGGTGATGCGAACACCTGGAATAGAACTGGCGGGACAATCTGGAATGTTCAGATTGATGAGCGTTTCTTCCGGAAGGCCTTGCTTCAAGATCAGTCGCGCGACACGAACGGCGAAATGAGCCCCGACATCGAAGCGGAATCTGTCCTTCCCCTCTTGCGATACGGCCATGGAAGGAATGCCAAGAATCGTGCCCTCAACCGCAGCGGAAACAGTTCCAGAATAGAGAACATCATCACCCAAGTTTACGCCCTTATTAATGCCCGAAACCAACAGATGCGGCTTCGAACGCATGATCGTGGCCAGAGCAAGGTTTACGCAATCGACGGGCGTTCCGTTGATTGCATAGACGCGCTTTCCAAATTGATGGACTCGCAACGGCTTATGCAACGTGACGGCATGCGCCACCGCTGTCCGTTCCCGGTCCGGCGCGACCACCCATACCTCAGCCACTCGCGCGAGAGCCTTCGCCAGTGCAGAAAGTCCCGCGGAATGTATCCCGTCATCATTCGTGACGAGAATCCGTATGCGGCTGCTAGACATAAAAAAAGCTGCTCATGGCAGCTCCATTTCCTAACTCAATTTGTTCTCTGCAGACTCGAAACACCGTGAATACACAACGGCGCACTTTGGTCGGGGCGAGCCGATTTGAACGGCCGACCACTCGCACCCCAAGCGAGTACGCTACCGGGCTGCGCCACGCCCCGACTGAAGACATTCTCGTTTCGTATTGTGTCCTTGAACAGACCTGGATTGCAACCCGTCCAGGTAAGAAATCCAGTCCGTCATGATGCTAGGCAGAATGAGATTCGAGCATTTTCAGAATGGCTTGCAAATTTCCACGCAGCTTCTGGGCCAGCTCTTTAGGCCTCATTTTATGGGCCGAAACCCTGCCACGCCTCGCCCAGTATCGTTTGACACCCTCGATCGTATGCCCCTCATCGTAGAGCATGCGCTTGATCTCAAGAACGGTCTCCACATCGCGCCGTTCGTACAAGCGCTGATTTCCTCGACTCTTTTTTGGTTTGAGGAAAGGAAACTGAGATTCCCAAAATCGCAAGACATAAGCCGGGAGCTTGGTCACATGACTGACTTCACCGATTTTGTAGAAGACCTTACTTCCCAGCCGGGGTTCATTCCCCATGACCGGTCCTCGCGGCAGGCTAATGGAGGTGAGTAAACGATTTATGAATTGACGTATTTCTTGAATACCTGACTGGGACGAAACGTGACGACGCGCCGGGGGGTAATGCCAATTTCCTCTCCTGTTCGTGGATTTCGGCCTTTCCGAGCGCCCTTGCTTCTGACGACAAAATTTCCAAATCCTGCAATTTTTACCGATTCGCCCTTTTGCAATACCGCCTTGAGCATATTCAGGACCAGCTCAACAATATCTGCGGCCTCGTTCTTAGAAATTCCCACTTGTTTATATATTTCATTCGCAATGTCGGCCTTTCTCATGCGTCCCCCTTACGCAACTCTCTCAGGGCTATTTTCACCTCGGAAAGATGAGAGCCACTTTCGCTATAAGTTACGTGAGGTTACGGGGGCTGTCAAGGACAAATTCCGTGGTGGGGAACCGGAGGGCAATCCTCGGCAAGAAGTTTATATTCAATGCTGTCCGCCAAAGCCTGCCAACTGGCCTCCATCACGTTCTCTGAAACTCCTACGGTTCCCCATTTATCCTTATGATCACCGGATTCAATGAGTACCCTGACTTTTGATTCAGTTCCGCGGTTGGCCGATAGAACACGGACTTTATAATCGAGTAGCTTCACTTCTCGAAGTTGCGGATAAAATTTCTCAAGAGCCTTCCGGAGGGCATGGTCCAATGCGTTGACAGGTCCCTTTCCCACCGCCGCAGCATGCTCGACGACTTCTCCAACCCTTACCATAACGGTCGCCTCCGATAAGGGCGACCCATCGTCTTGCTTCTTTTCGATGATGACGCGAAAGCCAAGCAACTGGAATGAAGGTTTGTGAGTACCCATCGCCTTTCGCATCAACAATTCGAAGGAACCTTCCGCTCCTTCGAACTGGTAGCCCTCATTTTCGCGATCCTTGAGGGTCTCGACCAGTTCTTGGACCTTCGAGTGGTCTCGAGAGAGCTTGATCCCGTAAGATTCGATTTTTTCCAGCAATCCGCTGCGTCCCGCATAGTCAGAAACCAGCATGCGCTGTCTATTTCCAACACGAGTCGGATCAATGTGTTCGTATGTGGCCGGATTTTTTAGTACGGCATGGATATGAACTCCCCCTTTGTGTGCAAAGGCCGCATCACCTACATAGGGTTGATGTTTATTCGGCATCAAATTAGCGATTTCGGTCACAAATCCCGAGACGTCCTTTAAGCGGTCAAGCCGGTCACCCAAGGCTTTCCGATCCATCTTCAACTGGAGATTAGGAATAATGGACGTCAGATTGGCATTTCCACAGCGTTCACCGATTCCGTTGATAGTTCCCTGTACCTGCACCACACCGGTTTCAACGGCAATGAGGGAGTTCGCCACGGCCATCTCACAATCATTATGGGCGTGAATGCCTAATGGAATAGACACTTCTTTTTGAACCGTCTGACAGATCTTCTTGATTTCCCATGGCATCGTTCCTCCATTGGTGTCGCAGAGGACGAGGCGTTCTGCTCCCGCAGCTGCAGCGGCACGTATGGTCTTCATGGCATAGTCAGGGTTCGCCTTAAAGCCGTCGAAAAAATGCTCTGCGTCGTAGAAGACTCTTCGGCCTTTACCGCGCAGAAATTCGATTGAATCTCCGATGAGTTCGAGATTGCTCGCCAAGGATATTCCAAGTGCGTCAGTGACCTGAAAGGTCCAGCTTTTACCGAAAATGGTGATGATTTGTGTCTCAGCCGAAAGCAGCGCCTGAATTGTGGGATCCCTTTTGACTGGATTACTGGCCTTCCGCGTCGAACCGAACGCCACGATCGCGGCGTGCTGGAGTGGGATGCTTTTCATCATCCGAAAGAATTCAATGTCTTTGGGGTTCGCTCCCGGCCAGCCACCTTCAATAAAGGTCACCCCCAATTCATCCAGTTTCTGAGCAACGCGGACTTTGTCCTCTGCCGAAAAACTCACGTCCTCGGCCTGAGCACCGTCCCTCAGCGTGGTGTCGTAGATCTCAAGATGGGCGAGACGGCGAGACCGGATCGCGTCGGATGAAATGGTTGCGTCCGTTCGTCTCGTCTTGACTGACGGTGAACTTGTCGCGCGGCGGGAACGCATAGGGAAGGGTAACAGGATGCGTGGCACCCTGTCGAGACTCTTACCGGACCGTCGATGAGACACCTGAACGGTCCCCGGACGATCCCCGGTCCAGTTCAAAGGCGGTATGAAGGGCCCGCATGGCCAACTCCAGGTATTTTTCGTCAATGACACACGAAATTTTGATTTCCGACGTACTAATCATCATGATATTGACTCCTTCGCGAGCCAATATCTCGAACATTTTGGCCGCGACGCCAGAATGCGAACGCATACCCACCCCGACCAAAGACACTTTGGCAATGGCATCTGTCACCGACACGGACTTGGCTCCAATGTCCTTCGAGGCAGCTTCAATGATCGGCACAGCTCGTTTGACGTCGACACGTGGAATCGTAAATGAAAAATCCGTGAGAGAAGCGTGACTGACGTTCTGAATGATCATGTCGACCACAATATTTGCCTTGGCCACCGTGCCCAATAACGCTGCCGCGATGCCCGGTTTATCAGGCACACCCACAATGGTCACTTTGGCCTGATTGCGATCACCCGTTACTCCCGAAACGGCGACGGCTTCCATATCGGTATCTTCGCGAGTCACGAGCGTCCCCTTCCCCTCCTTAAAACTGGAGTTCACTTCCAATGGTACATTGAATTTTGCCGCGAATTCCACCGACCGGCTCTGTAGCACTTTAGCACCGAGACTTGCCATTTCCAGCATTTCTTCATATGAGATTTTTTCCAGACGTCTCGCTGCAGGAACAATGTTCGGATCCGTCGTGTACACCCCATCAACGTCCGTAAAAATCACACACCGATCCGCCCGTAAGGCTCCTGCCAATGCAACAGCGGTGAGATCAGACCCTCCGCGTCCAAGTGTCGTCACATCGGACTGTTGATTGATCCCTTGAAAACCGGCCACAACGGGGGTAACGCCCCTCTCCAGAGCTTCTCGAATGCGATCCGCGGTCACTCTGGTAATGCGGGCCTTCGTATGCGCATTGTCAGTCATGATTCCGACCTGTCGGCCGGTAAATGATCGGGCATCGAGTCCACGGCCGCGCAATGCCATCGCCAGGAGCGCGATGGTGACGCGTTCGCCCGTTGACAGAAGCATATCCAGCTCACGTTCATCAGGAAGGGCGGTCATTTCGTGTGCGAGCTTCAGCAGTCGGTCGGTCTCTCCGCTCATCGCAGACAATACGACCACCACGCGATTGCCGTCCTTGACCGCCCGTTCGATCCGATCCGCAACTCGATGGATGCGTTCGATCGTTCCGACGGATGTTCCGCCGTATTTCTGAACGACCAGAGCCATGGGATCAGGCGCTCTTTGAGAAAAGGCGCACGACGAACTTCGTGGCATCACGTTGAGGTAAGGGCGAAGATTGCGCGTCGGCTTCTGTGAAGCGCCGTTTGGTCGGTGACTCGGATTTCTGTGAGCTGTCGTAGTATGCATAAAACCACTGGCCTGGCAGCACCTTATCCTGCGCGGTTCCAGGGTCACAGACAATGAGCAGACGATAGGGTCCGAGCGCATTGAGCCCTTCGACGAACGGCCCGATATATTCACGATCGATGTCTTCGATCGCGCGGAGCTTGGCCTTGACCTCCGTGCCGTACACCACTTCATCGGGTAGTTCCAGATGGATATAGGCGAAGTCCTTCGCACGCAGTTGTTCAAGTGCCCTGCGCGCCTGTGTGCGCCAATCCGCCGCTGCCAGATTTTCTCCGTCCGTCCCATTGCCGAGACCGGCCATCATTCCCAATCCACGATGAACATCACTGGACGACACGACAGCTCCCGATACCCGGAACCGTTCCGTCAAGCTCGGCCAGACAACGGCACGTCCTTCTCCCCACAGCCACAGGCAGTTGGCCGGTTTGTTCCCCGCCTCAATCCGTTCGTCATTTAGCGGATGGCCTCTGAGAATCAACAGGGACGCATCCATCAATTTACGCAACATGTCCGCTCCGTCGCCGCTGGGCAGGGCGTCCCCCAACGGTCGGCCAACCAATGACTGCGGATCCATACAAACCGCCCTCGGTTTACCATTGACCCACACCATGAGATGACGGTGACCGGATCCTGGATAGAACTGAATAACCTCTGACCCAAGTTGTTCATTCACCGCATCGATCAATTCACGCGCCTCTGCCGTGGTAATGAGCCCGGCCGTGGCGTCATCCATCACCAGTTGAGGGCCTAATTTCTTGAATTCGTTCCCTGTCTTACTGCTTGAATGGGGTTCGCCTTTCAGCGTGACCATCGTGCACCGATACACCACGTCATGTTCTCCGACCGCCACGCCGAGGCTGACCGCTTCCAACGGTCCGGGGCCTTGATAATGCTTCTTCGGCTCGTACCCGAGAATCGCGGTTCCGGTCCATCCGCTGCCGTATCGGCTACTCTCGGGAAGCATCAACAGCCCGAGCTCTCCTGTCTGGGTAATTCGATCCAGGTTTGGAGTGGACGCTGCCTGAAGTGGCGTTGCACCGGCCAATTCTTGCCGCGGGGCATCGGCCATCCCTCCGGCGTGCAGAATTACATATTTCATCGAACGCACACGTGCATCATGCTTTAGACGCTAAGGAGACGAGCGACATCCTCCTTATTGGCCCGAACCGTTTTCGGTTGAACTGATATGCTCATGGCGGTGTCTGCGTCTTTGAGCCCATGACCGGTCAGCGTACACACGACAGTCTCACCTTCCCGTAGGACGCCCTGCCGACTCAATACGGCCACACCGGCGACCGAGGCAGCCGATGCCGGTTCACAGAATACTCCCTCCGTTGCCGCTACCGCAGCATACGCTTGAAGAATGTCGTTATCACTCACGGCATCAATGGCGCCTGACGATTCCTTCACCACTGACAGAGCCGATTGCCAGCTCGCGGGATTCCCGATCCGAATGGCCGTCGCCACGGTCTGAGGATCATCGACAATATGCCCCAACACAATCGGCGCGGCACCTGCCGCTTGGAATCCCATCATTCGCGGTGTTCGCGTCGTCTGATTGGCTGCCCGGTATTCCTGATACCCCTTCCAATATGCGGTAATGTTTCCGGCATTGCCCACCGGAAGAACATGCACGGCCGGGGCATCTCCCAACTGATCGCAAATTTCCATGGCTGCGGTTTTCTGGCCTTCGATGCGATACGGATTCAAGGAATTCACTAACTCGATATGGTGGGTTGCAGAGAGATCTTTGACGATGGAAAGGGCCTGATCGAAATTTCCGTCAATCTGGATCACGGTCGCCTGATGCATCATGGCTTGAGACAACTTGCCCATAGCAATTTTCCCGGCCGGGATCAACACGTACACGGCCAATCCGGCCCGAGCGCCATACGCCGCTGCCGAGGCCGATGTATTGCCCGTCGATGCACAGATGACGGCGCGGGCTCCTGCTTCGATCGCTTTGGAAATCGCCAGGGTCATCCCCCGGTCCTTGAACGATCCTGTGGGGTTGGCCCCTTCAAACTTCAGATACAAATCGATCCCCGGTGCAATTTTCTTGGCGAGACGGCTTGCCCGGATGAGGGGAGTATTGCCCTCACCCAATGTCACTACCGGCGTCCGCTCCGTGACGGGGAGAAATTTCCTATACTCTTCGATGAGACCACGCCACTGATTCATGATCGCTACTCGTCCTTACCCTCGACGCGAATCAGCGTGGTAGGCTCGGACATGAATGGCATACGATTGATCTCTCGCAGTGCCGACTGGACGTCCCGCTCTTTGGCTACATGCGTCTTAATAACGATTGGCACTGTCTGTCCCTCCCGTCTGCCCTTTTGGAGCATCGAGGAAATGCTAATGTCGCACCGACCGAGTTCACCCGCGATATGGCCCAACACACCGGGGCGATCGAGCACCATGAATCGCATGTAGTAGAGTGAACTGATTTCTTCCATGGGGCGCATGCGAAGGGGACGGCGCTGGTCCTGCTGGAATGAGGCGGGCGGCACCCGACCCGCTCCACCTTTGATGAGATTGCGGGCAGTAGCTATAATGTCGCTGACGACCGCGCTCCCGGCAGCCAGGTCCCCGGCGCCTCGACCGCACAAGATTACATCACCCACGGCATCACCGACTAATTGAATGGCGTTATAGACACCTTCGATTTTCGCCAAAGGAGAATCGCTTGCCACCATCGTAGGATGGACTCGTGCCTCGACCTCCCCCTCCACCAACTTGGCAATGCCAAGCAGTTTGATGACGAACCCGAATTCGCGGGCCGATGCGATGTCATGTGGCGTAATGTGCGTAATCCCCTCGGTGTAGAGTTCTTTAAAGTTAATCGGGGTACCGAAGGCCAGATTGGCCAGCACTGCCAACTTATGCGCAGAGTCCGTTCCGGCGATATCGAATGTGGGATCGGCTTCGGCATATCCTGCCCGCTGGGCTTCGGCCAATGTCTCCGCAAATCCATGACCTTCATTGCTCATGCGGGAGAGAATATAATTCGAAGTTCCATTGATGATGCCGTAGATCGATTGAATGGCATTGGCCGCCAGTCCCTCAGTCAGCGCACGGATAACGGGAATGCCTCCACCTACGCTGGCTTCAAATCCCAGATCCACCCCTTTGCGGGATGACGCCTCGAACAGTTCCTCTCCGTGGAGTGCGAGGAGGGCTTTATTGGCCGTCACGACATGTTTGCCAGACGCAATGGCATCGGTGATCAGACGCTTGGCATAGTCGTATCCGCCGATGAGTTCGACGACGATGTCGACAGACGGATCGTTCAGGACTTGCTTGGCATCATTCACCAATACTCCTGGAGGAAGTTGGATGCCGCGATCGCGTGTAATGTCCAGGTCTGCAATGCGGACCAGTTCAACGGGAACCCCGACACGCCGACGGATCAGCCTTGCATTCTCTAATATGATCCTTGCGACGCCGGACCCCACGGTGCCAAATCCGATGATGCCCACTCCGACCCGCCGGGCCATCATTCCTCCTCTCCCTCAAGCTTCAGGGTCTTCCTGATTCCGCGTACGGCTTGACGGGTGCGGTGCTCGTTCTCGACCAAGGCGAATCTGACGTACTCATCTCCGCCTTCTCCGAACCCGATCCCAGGAGACACGGCCACTTTGGCCTCCCGGAGAAGAAGTTTGGAAAACTCCAAAGACCCCATGTGACGATAGGGCAATGGTATCCGCGCCCAGACAAACATCGTGGCAAGCGGCTTATTGACATTCCATCCGATACGGTTCAGGCCGCTGACAAGGACGTCGCGACGCTTTTGATAACGCTGGACCGTTTCCTTGACACACTCCTGTGGTCCATTCAAGGCAATCACACTGGCAATCTGAAGCGGTTGAAAAATTCCATAATCCAGATAGCTCTTGATCTTGGCCAGCGCGCCGACCACCTCGCGATTTCCCACACAGAACCCGACTCGCCAGCCCGGCATATTGTAGGCTTTCGATAAGGTATAAAATTCCACGCCTACATCCTTCGCTCCCTGCACCTGAAGAAAACTCGGGGCCTTGTACCCGTCGAACACGAGATCGGCGTAGGCCAGGTCGTGGATCACGATAACCTGGTGTTCCTTGGCAAATGCCACAATTTTTTTGAAAAACTCCAGGTCCGCGATGGCCGTGGTCGGATTATGTGGAAAGTTTATGACGAGGATGCGAGGCCGTGGAAACGTCTGGCGGTAGACTCGTTGAAGATCATCAAAAAAATCACTGTCCTGACGCAGTTCGATACCACGCACTTCGCCGCCGGCAATGATGAAACTGTACATATGGATAGGGTACGTAGGCGTGGGGGTCAGCACAACGTCTCCCGGTCCAATCATGGCAAGGGATAAATGCGCCAGCCCTTCTTTGGATCCGATGGTGACGATAGCTTCGGATTCCGGATCGAGATCGACATCATAATTGCGCTTATACCAACCCGTGATGGCATGCCGCAGCTTCGTGATGCCTCGTGAGGCCGAATAGCGGTGGTTCCTTCCCTTCCTCGCCGCCTCCACCATCTTATCGACGATGTGTGAGGGCGTCGGCTGATCGGGGTTGCCCATTCCGAAATCTATAATGTCTTCGCCACGGTGACGAGCTTCGAGCTTCAGGCTTTGCACCTGGGCGAAGACGTACGGAGGAAGCCGTTTCAATCGATAAAAGTGATCTGAAAGTCCCATCGTGGACGCCATCAAAGCGGTCTCGGTCAAGAGCGTATCCGTGGGTAAGACGTACCTGACCGCACGGGGGCCTATTCTAATTGCGCCAGACCTGTCTAGTCAAATTGTCACGTGTTTCTGTGGGGTTCCACCAACCAGATCGGATGACAGGTCAAACACTGCCTGCGATAAGTCTGGGGTCTCTTTCTTGCCCATTCTGAACGATTTCTGTTACAACAGCCTCGACTGCTTTCTTTTCTTCGCCCCGACCCGATTTTCTTGCCGCATAGGTATGGAGGATTCATGCCGAGACTCGGTGTTAACATCGATCATGTTGCGACCCTTCGTCAGGCGCGCGGAGGACACGAACCGGACCCCGTTGCCGCT
The DNA here is from genome assembly GCF_011405515.1 of Nitrospira sp. KM1. Taxonomy (NCBI): domain Bacteria; kingdom Pseudomonadati; phylum Nitrospirota; class Nitrospiria; order Nitrospirales; family Nitrospiraceae; genus Nitrospira; species Nitrospira sp. KM1. The sequence goes on from NZ_AP022671.1 coordinate 2,253,823, forward strand.
GCCGTTCTCGTCGAACTGGCCGGAGCAGATGGGATCGTCGTTCATCTGAGAGAAGACCGACGCCATATTCAGGATCGCGACCTACGCCTGCTCCGCGACTCAATTCACACCAAGCTGGACCTCGAAATGGCGGCTGAAGAGACGATGGCGAAAATCGCCCTATCGATCAAACCCGATATGGTCACGCTCGTTCCGGAGCGCCGGCAGGAGCTGACGACGGAAGGCGGCTTGGATGTCGCAACACATAAGGACCGCGTGCAGCACATCGTTACCATGCTCCACCAAGGCGGCATTCCCGTCAGTCTTTTCATCGAACCGGATCTCGCTTTGGTCAAGGCCGCCCACAAAGTTTCAGCCGATTTCGTCGAACTACATACGGGACGTTACGCCAACGCCAAACGGGCGAAGGAAGCCGACGGGGAGTTCGAAGCCATCACTCAGGCCGCCAAGCTCGCGTATAAGTTGGGGCTAGGGGTGAATGCCGGCCATGGACTGAATTATCAAAACGTCAAACGGCTTACACACATTCCAGAGATTGTGGAATATAACATCGGACACAGCATCATTGCCCGATCGGTACTCATCGGACTTGATCGAGCCGTCACCGAAATGAAGGCATTATTGGCCTGACCACGTCTCATTGACATCCTTTCCTATAACGACGGCCTTTTTATGAAACTTGTTTCAGCTGAACAGATGCGGGAACTGGATCACCGTACCATATCGGAAGCAGGCATCCCCGGAACGGTTCTCATGGAACGGGCTGGCGAACGGGTAGTGGAAATCCTATTGCTGCGGTATGGGCCGCTCAAAGGAAAAGTCGTCACCATTTTCTGTGGCAAGGGAAACAATGGAGGGGATGGCCTCGTCGTCGCCCGCCTGCTCCGTCGTCATCACGCACAGAGCAAGGTACTCCTCGTAGGAATAGCGTCAGATCTGAGCAAGGATGCCGGCGCAATGTATCGCCGGCTGATCCGTAGCGCCGGCAAATCCGCTGTCGTTCAGTTCAGAGATAATTCGCGAGCTCGAGAACTTTTATCTTCCAGCGATCTCGTCATTGACGCACTCCTCGGCACTGGTCTTTCAACCGAAGTCGTAAGCGACTTTCGTGCAGCGATCGAGCTGATGAACTCCAGCAGACGGCCCATCATCGCAGTCGACATTCCTTCTGGAATACACGCCGACACCGGTGCTGTTTTGGGAACAGCTGTTCGAGCCTCTCTCACCATAACGTTCGGCCTACCCAAAAGAGGCCTGTATATCGGCAGCGGGATTGACCACACCGGCTCTGTTCTGGTAGCCGACATTGGAATCCCCACACCCTTTGTCGATAGCGTCGCCACACAGGAATTCCTGATAACTCAGGATGCGGCCTCGCAAGGGGTGCCCTTTAGAAGTCTATCCTCACACAAGGGAACGTTCGGACATGCCGGGATAATTGCCGGATCGGTTGGCAAGACGGGCGCTGCGGCCTTGACGGCACAGGCTGCCCTAAGAATGGGGACCGGACTTGTGACGGTGGCGACTCCAAGCAGCATCAACGACGTGTTGGAAGCCAAGCTTCTCGAAGTCATGACCGTCCCGCTGCCCGAAACGTCTGCCCGAACTCTGGCCCGATCCGCATTCAAGCGATTAGAATCGTTTATAAAAGCGAGGGATGCCATTGCCATAGGGCCCGGTCTGTCTACCCATGAGGAGACGAGGGGGTTGATTCAGGAATTGGTGCCGAAATTGGACCGACCATCTGTCCTTGACGCCGATGCACTGAATGCTGTGGCAGGTCGGAGTACTCTGCTCAAACAATGCAAAGTTCCTCCGGTGCTGACCCCACATCCCGGTGAAATGGCGCGTCTGTCCGGATCGACGGTGCAATCGGTGAATGCCGATCGCATTGGCACTGCCAGACGATTCGCCGCCGAGTTCGGTTGCATCATGGTTCTGAAAGGCGCAAGGACAGTCCTTTCGCGTCACGATGGAACCATCGCCATCTGTCCGACAGGCAATCCCGGCATGGCCACAGCCGGCACGGGCGATGTGTTAACGGGGATGATCGCTGGCTTGTTGGCCCAAGGGATCGAGCCATGGCAGGGAGCCTGTTCAGCGGTCTACTTTCATGGTCTCGCCGGCGATCTCGCGTCAGCCAAGTTGGGACAGGCAGGAATGTTGGCCGGCGACCTTCTAGACCGCATTCCTGATGCACTTCTCTCAGCACATGCGTAGACCCGCGTTGAGACGTCGCCCCAGACGACGATCCCGTCCCGCTCGATCTTTTCGATCCCTATTGACCGCTTCGTCCTGGGAACTTGAGTCTCGAAATGCCAGGGAGACGGATCGCCTCGGTGTGGCTATTGGCCGAGCGCTGAAAGGAGGAGAGACCCTCGCGTTATTTGGCCAACTCGGAGCCGGGAAAACCGCACTGGTGAAAGGAATCGCCAAGGGGATCGGGTCCGATACATCACGCGTCAGTAGTCCCACCTTCGTGTTCATCAATGAATACGGCGGACGGCTTCCTCTCGCCCACGTCGACCTATACCGTACTGAATCCCTTCACCAGGTCGAGTCCACAGGCATTCAAGATCACTGGATTGGAAATACGGTTGTGGCAATTGAATGGGCTGATAAAGGATTGCAGCTGTTACCAGATGACCGTCTTGAAATTGAGTTGCGCCACAATTCCATACGGAGTAGAACCGTTCGACTACATGCGACCGGCCGTCTCGCGGCCAGACTGCTGCGGCGAGCCAAGGAACTCCATCGCCGATCCACATCCGTGGGACGGGGACAGAGGAAGAAGACCCTGCCGTCATGATACGACTGATTCTCGTAGGAATTTTACTTCTGTTGTGCCTGGCATTCTTTCTTCAAAACCAGGAGCAAGAGGTTACCCTCCGTTACTTCTTCGGCCTGTTTGAAGCGTCCGCTCCGATTTATAAGCCGATACTCGCAGGTTTTGCGGTCGGTCTGCTCGTGGCAGGCATACTCCTCTTTCCTCCCTGGGTTCGAGGGCGTATTGAGCTGCGTCGAAAAACCAAGGCCCTTCAGGAAGCAGAAGTGGACCTGGAAAGACTTCGACATGAGATAGAACGGATGACGGGAAAACTGTCTCCGCCGCCTCCCGGAGACGGCATCCTCAGAGAATGACCCAGTGACCCGATGACACACAGCGACGCAAGTCCTCTCATCCGGCAGTACCGTGAGATCAAACGCGGCTATCCCGATAGTGTGCTGTTCTTTCGCGTCGGGGATTTTTACGAAATGTTTGACGAAGACGCTCGAGAGGCTTCACGTCTTCTCTCGATTGCACTGACATCACGGGACAAGAGCAGCACCGACCCTGTGCCGCTCTGCGGCATTCCTTATCATGCGTCCCAGGGCTACATCGCCAAACTCTTGAAGGCTGGGCGGACCGTCGCGCTGTGCGAGCAAGTGGAGGATCCTAAGTCTGCCAAAGGTTTAGTGCGACGTGAAGTCGTCCGTCTTTACACACCAGGCACATTGGTAGACACGGAATTTTTGTCTCCGAGCGAATCGAACTTTCTGACCGCCATATGTCGCTCGAGTCGTTCTGCGGCTGACGGCCATTTTCTGTGGGGTCTAGCAGGACTGGATGTCTCCACAGGTGAATTCTGGGTGATGGAGTTTGGAGGAATCGCAGGTACCGCGCAGATGCTTGACGAACTGGTACGCGTGGAACCTCGGGAGGTTCTCTATCCGGAATCGGCACAATCGATCCTGTCATTCGTCACGGATCTGCGTGGTATCAAGGTGTGCCCTCAGCCCGCCACGAAGTTCAATGCTGAACATGCATCCATCACCCTCCAAACCCACTTCCAAGTTCATTCCCTCGACGGATTTGGGTGTCAGGGCCTCACCGTTGCACTAGGCTCGGCCGGTGCCGTGTGGCAGTATTTTCGAGAAACCCAGCCGACGGCTTCTTTCGATCATGTTCGCCGTGTGCAACGACGATGGAATCATGACGCCATGCACCTGGATCAGGCAACAATTCGTAACCTTGAACTGGTGCGCCCGCTCAACGGTGATCAGCCTGGAGTTGAACGAGGGAAAACCGTCCTATCGGTGTTGGACCGCACGGTGACGTCAATGGGCGGCCGCCTTCTGCGTGACTGGCTTCTCCGGCCATTACTTGATCGGGAGGCCATTCAGCGACGACTCGATGCTGTGGCGGAACTTAAGAATGCCGTTCCTCAACGCGTAGCCATTCGAACTATTTTGCGCTCTGTGCAGGACATAGCGAGGTTGAGCAGCCGCATGACGCTTCGCGCCGCTGGGCCTCGGGAATGCATTGCGCTCAAAGAATCGCTGAGCACCCTGCCCGAATTGCGCGCTCAGCTCGAGACTTTCAATTCCTCCCTACTCACGACGCTTCGTGATCAGTGGGACGACTGCCGGGATATATCCACGTTGATCGAGGATGCGATTCACCCTGAGGCTCCGCTCGTACTCCGAGACGGGAATATCATCCGTGAGGGATACCACGGCGCAGTCGATGATTTGCGTAAAACCCGCGTTGAAGGCAAAGAATGGATTGCCGCCTTGGAGGCGAGAGAGCGGAACAGGACCGGGATCGATTCGTTGAAAATCCGCTATAATCAAGTATTCGGCTACTATATCGAGATCACCAAGGCCAACCTGCAGAAAGTTCCTCCTGACTATTCCCGCAAGCAGACGCTCGTCAATGCCGAACGATTCATGACGCATGAGCTGAGCGAACTGGAACGGCGGGTCACCGGATCAGAGGCGCAATTAGCGAGCCTCGAAGAAGAGCTTTTCGGACAGGTACGTGACCGTATTGCTCGCGAGGTCTCTCGGCTCCAATCCATGTCCGGATTACTTGCAACCGTTGACGTGTTGACTGGCCTAGCTGAAGCCGCCGCTCTCGGTCGCTATGTGCAACCGACGGTCGACAATTCAGATGTGATTGCCATTGTTGACGGTCGTCATCCGGTCGTCGAATCGCTTAATCACGAGCAGATGTTTGTGGCCAACGACACCAGGCTCGACGGAAACGATAATCGACTTCTCATTCTCACCGGACCTAATATGGCGGGGAAGAGCACGTATCTCCGGCAAGTCGCCCTGATAGTCCTCCTGGCACAAATAGGGAGTTTCGTCCCCGCAACGGAAGCGCGGATCGGTCTTGCGGACCGAGTCTTCACACGCGTGGGAGCGTCGGATAATCTGGCGGGTGGACAGAGCACGTTTATGGTCGAGATGACCGAAAGTGCTCATATCCTGAACTCTGCGACGAACCGCAGCCTGATTCTCCTTGACGAAATTGGTCGTGGCACGAGTACCTACGATGGTTTAAGCATCGCCTGGGCAATAGCCGAATATATTCATGACCAACACTACCTAGGCGCACGAACGCTCTTTGCCACTCATTACCATGAGATGACTCAACTTGAGTCACTACGTGATGGAATCAAAAATTACAGGGTGGCCGTCCGGGAACAGGACGGAGATGTAGTATTTCTCAGAAAGATTATGCCGGGAGGAGCCGACCGAAGCTACGGCATCCATGTGGCGAAATTGGCCGGTCTCCCAGGCCCTGTGATCACCCGAGCGCAAGAGGTGCTTACCCGACTTGAGCAGCCAGATTCTTCGTCCGAGAGCACGACGACACCCCTCCAGCATGACGACCGAAGGACTCTCCCCCAGCCACACTCTGTCATTGACGAAGTTCGACAGATCGACTTGTTTTCTATGACACCGCTCGATGCGCTGAATCGTCTAGCGGAACTTCAGAAGCGTGTCACACAACCTCAATAATTCATTCACCAAAAAAAACGGCCGCTCAGACTAGAGCGGCCGTCTCCTCAACGCATCTGATTCTATGCTTATTTTCCTTCGTTGTACTTTGCCGTCCAAGGCACCAGACCCGCGAGGGGCTTACCACCTGGAAGCAATACGTCATACTGCATCGGCAACAGCGCTCCATCTGGAGTCTTCGGGGAAGTATTCAACTTTTGGATCGCAGCATAACAACCGGTATCAGTTACCTGGTTCTTTCCTTGGCATTCCTTCAGCCGAAGGGCAGAGATGCTCACAGTTTTCCCCGGAGTCCCTGCGTTTTCAGGAAGCTTTTTCACAGAAGAGATCACACGATGGTTCTGCTCGGTTTCCGTCACCGTAAACTCGATCAGATCCGTCGTGCTGCCTGGAGGCACTTCCTTAGCTGCTGCAGGGCCTGCGTGAACACGACCCATTTTCTTTAATTCTTCCCATGCCCCCTTGTCAGCATAGAACTTGAGATTTTTACCAGGATGAATCTTTTGCCAAAATAGACCGCTCTCGGCATTACCACCAAATACGGCAACATTGATCCAAACAGCCTCGTCGTACGGATCAAGGACGATAACCCGCCCCTGGAGCGTAGTCGGTTTGCTCATATCGCCCCACTCGAAGCGTTCTTGAAATGATTCAATAGCCATAGCGGTGGAGGCCACGGAGCCCACCAGCGCAACTGCTGCCGCGACGGCCCAACCTCTGGTATGAAACTTCATAATCGCGCCCTCCTTCAACAGCATATAAAATATTAAGAATCTTGTCGAAGTCGATTATTTAGTCGCCTTTAATGACTTTGAAACCAGTAATGGTCCGACCGTCCAAGCTGACTTCCATGGCAACTAATTCTTGAGAAGCCTTGATGATTTGATCCATGAGAGCCTTGTCTTTTACGGCAAGCCTAACTGTTGTTGCAGCATGGTACCAACCTGCGTACGGGTTGTTCTTATCCGTACCACCGGTGAAGCCCCATGCGCAGCAAGTGAACAATGGATCTGGAGGCTTGACATCCAAGTCTGTAGAAGTACGACCGCCGGGCGACCCGGATGCAGGATCACCAGTGTTCCAATACTGAATGCCAAAAAGAAGTTCATTGTCAGGGTTGTCTGCCCACTGTGACCACACACGACCCTTCAAGGTCTTTGTAGGCTCTCCCTTGAGTGGTTTTCCTCCAACAACCGAATCGGCCGGACCCGTTGGGCCTGGCGCAGCATCGGCAGCGGCGGCAAACTCAGCCGTCAGCAAGCCGACAGAGAACACTCCAACTGCGGCTAGAAGTACGACCCTTTTCATACCCAATCCCTCCTTATAAAAATAACTACCAAACTAAATGGAAACATTATTTAAGTACGATGAAAAGAGAACCGGTTGAGCATTAGGCATCCACGAGAGTGCGAATATCAGCCACCTCCTTTACTTGCTCTCGGAATGCATTCAATGACTTCATGAGGTTTTACTAATAAACCGGGCTCATGGTACTGAAAAGGGAAAATGGAGTCAAGAGATTGTTTAGACATCGTCGCTTGCCAGAAAATATTTAAATTACCCTAATATTTCAGCATCTTAAATATCTGTACGTTCTCGGTATTAATCGTCTTACGATCATTATCGATGGTCATCTATTAGAAATCTCTCATCTATATGACGCCAGAGCACGTGATTGAATCGGGCCCAACCCGGTTATAGCGAGCCGATCCATATTCAACAATCTTTGTCCGACATCATGTACGTGTTCCACAGTCACTCGATCGATGTGAGAGATTATATCCTTCATCGTGCTGCGCGATCCATAGATGAGTTCGTCCTTTGCGAGTTTGCTCATGCGACTATGCGAGCTTTCTAGACTAAGCATCAAACTACCCTTCATCTGGTTTTTGGCCCGTACAAGCTCATTTTTTTCGACGCCTTTGCTATTGATCCGTTTGATCTCTCGACAAACGAGGTCTACAACGTGGTCCACTTCTTTGGCTCTGGTTCCGGCATAGACCGTCATGGTGCCCGCATCTGAATAGCCCGAAAGAAATGAGTAAATCGAATACACTAATCCACGCTTTTCACGCACTTCCTGAAAGAGCCTGGAACTGACGCTCCCGCCGAGAATGCTGTTCAGTGCATATACGGCATACCGGTCTCTGTGCCCCGCCGCAATCCCTTTCAACCCGATACAGAGATGCGCTTGCTCGAGCGGTTTCTGCTTGAGAAGCACTCCTCCGTGGATATCTGGCGGGCGCCGGTTCAACTCAGACGAATTGTTGGTGAGACGCCGTTTGCCAAAATACCGTGAGACCAATCGATAGGATTCTTGCGGATTGAAATTACCCGCGATTGCAATGACAATTCTTCGAGGATCGTAATGTGCATCGATATATTCCATGAGATCTTGCCGACGGAGCCGACGAATCGTATCTTCTTTCCCCAGGATAGAGGAGCCAAGCGGATGAGGTCCTAGGACCTGTCCCGTATGCAACTCCTGAACAAAATCCTCAGGATCGTCTTGGACCATGCGAATTTCTTCAAGGACAACCTGCTTTTCCTTTTCAAGTTCCTTAGGGTCGAACTGTGAATGATGAAACAGATCGGAGAGAAGTTCTAGCGCACGGGGCAATTGTTGGTCGAGAACCTTGACGTAAAAGGTCGTCGTTTCACGAGTGGTAAACGCATTCATTTCTCCGCCCAAACCGTCGATCTCACGAGAAATTTCGACGGCCGTGCGTGAGCGCGTGCCCTTAAAGAACATATGCTCGATGAAATGGGAGTAACCTGCCTGGCGAGGCAACTCATCACGCGAGCCGGTATTGACCCAAATACCGACGGTGACTGACTTGAGCGTGGGAATTCGCTCGGTCACCACTCGCATACCGTTGTCGAGGACGAACTTGCGGTACAAGATCGTTACCCGACAGTTGAGTCTTTCGTCCCAGCACCGGTCGGTGCGGGCATGGTTTCCTTTCGACTAAGCCGGATCTTACCCTGACGGTCGACTTCCAATACCTTAACCAAGATTTGATCCCCTTCTGCAACCTCGTCCGAAACCGATTTTACCCGATGATGCGCGAGTTGCGAGATATGCACCAATCCATCTGTTCCAGGAAGTACCTCAACAAATGCGCCGAAATCCATGATTTTCCTAACCGTCCCAAGGTAGGTCTTTCCGATTTCCACTTCCTCCACAATCCGATTAACCATCTCCTTGGCCTTTTCAAGCGATGCCTCATCAGCTGAAGCGATGGTCACAATTCCGGTATCCTCGATATTGATTTTCACTCCGCAATCGGCCTGGATACTTCGGATGGTTTTTCCGCCCGGGCCGATGACTTCACGAATCTTGTCCTGTTTCACCTTCATCGTGAATATGCGAGGAGCGAATGCCGACATGTTTGTTCTCGGAGAACGAATTGCGCTCTGCATGCATCCGAGAATATGGAGTCGTCCCGCCCTGGCTTGCTCCAAGGCCTGCTGCATCAAGCTCGCAGAGAGACCGCCGATCTTGATGTCCATCTGAAGTGCGGTCACTCCGTTCTTCGTTCCGCAGACCTTGAAGTCCATATCGCCAAGATGATCTTCAAGTCCGAGAATGTCCGACAGAATCATGACACGATCGCCCTCCTTGATCAGACCCATTGCGATACCGGCCACAGGTTCCTTAATCGGCACTCCGGCGTCCATCATGCCAAGGGTTCCACCGCACACGGTAGCCATCGAGGAAGACCCGTTGGACTCTAGAATATCCGACACGATGCGTAGGGTATAGGGGAACACATCCTTCCCGGGTATGACCGGTTTCAATGCACGCTCCGCCAATGCGCCATGACCGACCTCGCGTCGCCCCGGTGAGCGCAACGGCCGCGCCTCTCCCACGCTGAATGGAGGGAAATTATAATGGAGCATGAACGTCCGGGTATACTCACCCTCCAACGCATCGATCCGCTGCTCGTCATCCGTGGTGCCCAACGTGATGACGGCCAGACTCTGCGTTTCTCCTCTTGTGAAGAGGGCAGATCCATGAGTCCGGGGCAGCACACCGACTTCGCACGTGATCGGCCGGATGTCCGCGGGGCCCCGCCCGTCAGCGCGTGAGCCTTTTTCAAGAATCATGTTCCGGACTTCAGTGTATTCCAATCCGTGAAAGACAAGCTTCACATGCCGCTCACGGTTAGGATCGTCAGGTTGCTTGAGCTTCTCCACCGCATCTTTCAGGATCAAATCCAATCTCTCCTGGCGAGCCGTCTTGTTCGGAATCATGATGGCATCACGAATACCCTGCGCAACGAGGGATTTGACCTGGTCCGCAAGGACTGGACTGATCTGCTCGGTTACCACTGGTCGCTTCGGTTTGTTACCGGCGGCCGCTCGAAGCTCGTTAATTTTCGCCACTATCTTTTTGATTTCGGCATGCGCTAATTCAATCGCCGCGAGCATCGTGGATTCGGGCAATTCATTGGCACCGGCTTCGACCATCATCACGGCGTCGGCGGTACCGGCCACCACGAGATGGAGTTCGCTTTTCTCGAGGGTCTCCAAATCGGGATTGACGAGGAACTGTCCGTTCACTCGACCAATTTTCACACCAGCCACGGGTCCCAGAAACGGAATGTTCGACACGGCTAAGGCTGCCGATGCCGCTGTAATGGCGATCACATCGGAAGAGCCAGTCTTGTCTGCGGATAGTACTGCTGCAATGACTTGAGTCTCGAAATAGTACCCTTCGGGGAAGAGAGGACGTAGCGGCCGATCAATCAACCGGCTGGTCAACACTTCTTTTTCAGAGGGACGCCCTTCACGCTTGAAATATCCGCCGGGAATCTTACCCGCTGCGTACGCCTTTTCCTGATAGTCGACAGTGAGTGGAAGAAAATCGACGCCGGCTTTGGCGTTCTGAGAGGCGACCGCTGTCGCTAATACGACCGTATCACCATAGGACGCCCAAATTGATCCGTCGGCCTGTTTCGCCACTCGACCGGTCTCCAGTCTGAGCGGGCGCCCCGCAATGTCGAGTTCTACCGAGTGTATCATCTATGGTCTCCTTCTCATTGTGCCCCACAGATGCCCACGGAGAGAAGTTCGAGCATGGTCTGCTCCAACCACTTTCAGTGTTCACCTGTGCGACAGATGGGTTCCGCCGTTGCCGCGCATCTGCGCAACAACGTGGCCAGTGTCTATTTCCGAATTCCTAATCGATCAATGACGGCCCGATACCGTGCGTCGTCGATATCCCGCAGGTAATCAAGAAGTCGCCGGCGTCTCCCCACGAGTTGCAAAAGACCCCGGCGGGAGTGATGATCCTTTTTGTGGAGCTTGAAATGCTCCGTTAAATACGTGATCCGGTTCGTCAATACTGCGATCTGCACTTCCGGGGAACCGGAATCTCCATCATGCTGCCGGTACTGCTTGATCAATTCCGTCTTCGCTTCCTTCAACAATGCCATCGTCAATCTCCTCTCTCTATTTACAATTCTCTCCTACTTACTGAACCGTGGTCTCGATCGACCAGAACCTTTTCGATCGCATACACCGCGCCTGATCGGTCCGGACCTCTTCCAATCGCCAGCAGCGTTCCGCCTTCGTCATGGATACGGACGATCGAGTCCTGCCGTGGCGTACAGTCCGTCGCGGTTTCCCGATTGAGTACATCAGCAAAAGGAACGGAGACTCCGTTCCGCACTCTCGCGGCCGTCTGACCATTTACCACCAGCACAGGAAATTCGTTCAGTGCTCGATCCAGCGAGAGCATCGTGTGTGAAAGAATTCCCAGTGCTTGACGCCTGGCAATCTCTTCGACGGACATGGCATGATCGAGGGTGAGCGGGCCTACGCGAGAACGTTCCAACGCGAGAAGGTGCCCTCCGACGCCCAGGATCTCACCGATATCAGCACACAGCGTACGAACATATGTGCCTTTGGAACACACCACACGAAGCGTCGCGTCAGTTCCATCGAACGACAGCAAATCCAAGTGACTGACGGTGATCGATCTGGCCTCGCGGACAATGGTTTTTCCCGCACGCGCCGATCTATACAATGGAACGCCGTCGACCTTGAGTGCGGAATACATCGGCGGCACTTGCTGAATAACTCCTCGAAATCTTTCAAGCGCGTGCTCGATTTCCGGTCCTGTGATATGACCGGCGAGGTGCCTGGACAAGACCATCCCGGTGGCATCTTGCGTATCCGTCGTTTCTCCGAGACGCAGCACGGCTCGATATTCCTTGTCCCATTCCACCAAATACTCGGCGATTCGAGTACCTCGTCCCGTGAGCACGGGTAACACGCCTGTTGCGGCGGGATCCAATGTGCCGGCATGACCGACCTTGCTGACGCCAAGGACAGAACGCAGCTTTGCCACGACATCGTGCGAGGTCCATCCGGCCTCTTTGTGTACGATAAGGACACCGTCCATCACAGCCGCTGCCTGATCAAGGCAAGTCATTGTCGCCTTTATTGCCCGGCATCTCGTTCACGTGCTGAAACCGCGGCTTTGCCCCCTCGGAATCCACGTGGAGTTCGTCCAGCAGTTGCAAAACCCGATCCCCCCGTGCTCCGCTGACGTCCTTCACAAAGACGACTTCAGGCAGATATCGAAGCGAAAGCCGGCGCCCCAACTCGCTACGGACAAATCCGCTCGCTCTTGCAAGTCCCGCAAACACGTCGCGCGTGACCGCATCCTCGCCGAATGCGGTCACGAAAACCCTGGCAATCCGAAGATCACTAGTCAATTCGACGTCCGTGACCGTGACCGATCTGACGCGAGGATCCTTGATCTTTCGCATCAAAATGTCGGCTACCTCCATCCGGATTTGGTCTGCGACTCGATCGGCTCGACTAAAACCCGTCTTGGCCATGTGCATCGTCCTCGACTCGACCGGTTCAGACACCGTACTGAGGCAGCCTTGCTCACAATAGTTCAATGCGAGAGTTGACGATCTCGACGGTCGGATTATTTCGTATCAGATTCAAGGCCTGATCCAACACTTGATTCACGTATCGACCGTCATTGGCCACGCAGGCCAGTCCCAGAATAGATTTTTGCCAGAGATCCTGCTCGCCGACTTCTGCCACCGAGAGGTTAAATTTGTCATGAAGGCGGTCCTTCACGCTCAAAAGCACATGCCGCTTGTCTTTGAGCGATTGACTGTCAGGGAAAAATAATTCGATCGTGCAGAGACCGACAACAATGCTCACGGTCCGAACCGGATCACGCGTTACAGCTTTGCGGCAATCTTATCGATTGCGTACGCTTCGATGACATCCCCGGCTTTGATATCATTAAAATTCTCGATGCCGATCCCGCACTCATATCCCTGCTGAACCTCGCGGACATCGTCTTTGAATCGCCGAAGCGATCCCAGCTTGCCTTCATAGACGACCACGTTATCGCGAATAACCCGCGTTCCAGCGCTGGATCGAGTAATCGTCCCGTCTACAACGTACGATCCCGCGATCGTTCCTGCTTTTGACACCGTAAAGACTTGGCGCACCTCTGCTCTTCCCAAAACCCGTTCTTTGAGAGTGGGATCCAGCAGACCTTCCATGGCTGCCTTGATGTCAGATAGGGCGTCATAAATGATCGTATATAGTCGTATATCCACCCGCTCTTTCTCGGCGAGCGAGGACGCTTTCGACTCCGGCCTGATATTGAACCCAATGATGATGGCATTGGAGGCGGCTGCCAATAGGACGTCCGATTCCGTGATACCGCCGACGCCATTGTGAATGACGCGCAGCTTCACCAACTCCGTGGGCAGCTTTTCAATTGCCGCAGCGAGAGCTTCGGAGGACCCCTGGACGTCGGCCTTGATAACGAGGGAGAGTTCCTTCACCGATCCTTCTTGTATTTTGGCAAACAGATCATCCAACGATACTTTACCGGCTCCTGCCAATTCTGCGGCCCGTTGCTTTCGCGAACGATCCTCTGCAATTTCTCGTGCGATTCGCTCATCCTTCACGACCTGGAACACATCACCGGCGGAGGGCACACCCGGCAATCCGATGACCTCTACAGGGATGGAGGGACCGGCTTCTTGAACTTTTACACCTGCGTGATTGACGAGCGCGCGGACTTTGCCGCTAAAGGATCCGACAACAAACACGTCTCCGACACGCAGCGTTCCGTTCTGAACCAGGACCGTCGCTACCGGCCCGCGTCCACGCTCGAGCTTCGCCTCGACCACCGCTCCTTTGGCCAATTGATTCGGGTCCGCTTTCAACTCCGAGACCTCAGCCTGCAAAAGAATCATTTCCAACAGGTGATCCAAACCCGTCCTTTGTTTGGCAGAGACCTCGACCATAATCGTGTCCCCTCCCCAGGCCTCTGAAATGAGGCCGTGCTCGGAAAGGGCGTTACGGACTCGATCGGGATTGGCACCGGGCTTATCGATCTTGTTCATGGCGACAATAAGCGGGACTCCCGCGGCCTTCGCATGGTGAATGGCTTCGACGGTTTGGGGCATGACACCGTCATCGGCCGCTACGACCAAAATCACGATGTCTGTTACCTTCGCTCCGCGTGCCCGCATCGCTGTAAATGCTTCGTGGCCCGGTGTATCCAGAAAGGTTACCTGTTTGCCGTGCACAGTGACCGTATACGCGCCGATATGTTGGGTGATGCCGCCAGCCTCTCCTTCTGCGACTTTCGTTTCCCGAATTGCGTCAAGCAAGGATGTCTTGCCATGATCGACGTGGCCCATAATGGTGACCACCGGGGGTCGAGGCTGAAGATGAATCTCTCCTTCTATCCGAACGACTTCGTCCAGTAATTGCTCACCAGCCTTTTCGATCGAAACTTCCATCTTGATTCCGGCCTCCTCGGCAATCATCGCGGCGACGTCGAGGTTCATCGGCTGATTCATCGTAATCATTTGGCCCATATCCATGAGCTTTCGCACGATGTCCGCAGGACGCTGACCGATTGATTCGGCAAACTCCTTCACCGTCGCGCCAGGCATCAGTTTCACGCTTTTCTTGCGCGGCTTGGTGATTTCAGACGGTGCGCTGTGATGCACATGCTTGACCCGATCATCACGACGCTGAACCGGAATGGCTCTCAGATCTTGCCATCGTGCGGCGTCTTCCCGAACACGCGCGTCGTCCTCTTCACGAGGGCGTCCGGGTTTCCGGACTTTCTTCAGTTTATCCTTGAGATTTTCCGCTTGCAGCTCTTCCAAGACTTTTTTCTTCCCGGTGAGCGTGTCGACGGCGGGAACAGCTGCCGGCTTTGAAGTCGGAGCAGGCGTCGATGGCTGAACAGTAGCACTTGGCTGTGCGCTGGGAGGCTGAGCGGTTTCATGTTGGGAGGCCGGTGGCGCTTCGAGGTGCGGCTGGACTCCTACTGGCTGCATCGAAGGAACGGCGGATTCCGACACAAGAGATGCGGCCGTATCACCTCCAAGAGGTGGAAGTCCCTCTTCAGAAGTTGAGTCTTCAGACTTCTTACGTTTAATCAGGATCCGGCGCTTATCTGGTTTTGACGCATCCTCCGTGATTGAAGGACTGCTCCACGGCTTGGCGGTCGCATGGTGAGTCCCCGGGTCACCGCTGTCCTTGTGACGTTGCCCGGTCTCACCCTCTGTACCCTTCGTGACAAGTTTTTGAGGGGACTTCTGCTTGGGAACGAGCTTCGCCAATGCGGTTTGCACGGCCTCCTCCTCTAAGGCACTGCTATGCGAGGCCACGGCAATACCCAGTCGCTTGAGCTCCGGAATCAACTCCCGGTTCTCCATTCCAAGTTGTTTGGCAAGTTCATATACGCGCATGGATCAGACACCTGTTTCAATGACGGGACAAGCGGCCTATCACTCGGATTCGGCCTGAGCTTGAGCCTTTTCCTGCTGTCGCGCTTCTTCCTGCTGCCGCTGTGCTTCAGCCTCTTCTGCCAAGGCGGCCTTGATCTCTTTGTCCCGTTCAGCCTTTTCCTTCTCGTATTCAGTCGCGCTGATGATATCAATCTTCCAGCCCGTCAACCGGGCGGCAAGACGGACGTTCTGACCGTTCTTTCCGATGGCCAGCGACAACTGGGAATCGGCGACCACGACCAACGCCGACTTTTTCTCCTCATCCACACCGACCTTCTCAATCGTCGCAGGATTCAATGCTTCGGCGATAAAGACGCGAGGATCCGACGTCCATGTAATGATATCGATTTTCTCTCCACGGAGCTCGCGCACGACGGCTTGCACGCGTGACCCTTTGATGCCGACACACGCGCCGACCGGATCAACCGCCTTCTCTCTCGAGGTCACGGCAATCTTTGTCCGGTCCCCTGGCTCCCTCACGACGGCCTTGATCTCGACGATTTTCTCCATCACCTCGGGCACTTCCAATTCAAACAGTTTCGAGACAAATTGGGGATGGCTCCGCGTGAGAATGACCTGTACGTCTTTGGGAGTGCGTCGCACCTCGAGAAGCATGGCTTTGACTCGGTCTCCTCGTCGATAGGTCTCTCGCGGGATCTGTTCCTGAATCGGGAGGATGGCCTCGGTTTTACCGAGATCAACTAGATAATTCCTGCGCTCCATCCCAAGAACGACGCCGTTCACCAAGTCTCCCTGCCGGGTAGAATACTCTTTCTGCACCGCCTCCCATTCGGCCTCACGGACCTTTTGAAAAATCACCTGCTTGGCCGTTTGTGCGGCAATACGACCCAATTCGTCCATTTCGATGAGGGACCCGATTTCGTCCCCGACTTCCGCCTCGCTGTCATACTGACGCGCCTCTTTCAGCGAGATTTCCGCTTTGGGGTTGGTAACCGCATCGACTATGATTTTTTTGGATACGACGGAGATTTCACCCGTCTTCGAGTCGATTTCTACCTGGATATTCTCAGCCTGCCCAAATCGCTTTTTGGCTGCCGTTTGGAGAGCCGCCTCAATAGCCCCTAGGACCTTACTCTTGTCGATACCCTTCTGGCGTCCGATTTCGTCGATGACGGAAATGAGTTCCCGGTTCATGATTCGCTCTCCACGCTGGTTCTCTCAGACACCTACAATTTCACGACTAACCTGGCTTCGGCAATCAACTCAAGTTCCAAACTGACAGAACGCGGAGGAGGCGGCTCCGTCACGGCAAGTATGACCGTGTGCTCCGCTGCCTCTTCCAATATTCCGAACACGCGCCAGTGCCCGTCTAGCGGCTCTTTCAGCTTGACGCTCACGCGCTTGCCGACCGCTCGTCGGTAATCCTGTAGGCGCTTGAATGGGCGATCCAGACCCGGAGAGGAGACTTCAAGCGTATAGGAATGCGGAAAGGGATCCGCCACATCCAATGCAGGACCAAGTGCCATATGGGCACGCTCACAGTCGGCCAGCGTAACCCCCCCGTCCTTATGGATAAACACCCGGACAACGGAGCGAGGGCCTTGACCAGCACAGGCGACATCGACCAATTCCAGCCCCAATGTCCATAGGATCGGTAATATCGCTTCGGTAATACGGTCGATGACCGGCCGGGAATCCTTCACCGACGCTCGCGGATCACTTGATCTGGTTGGTCCATTCACGAGATCAAACAAAAAAGTGGGCCTGAGCCCACTTCACAGCGCGGCACAATAACATGTCACCCCCGCCAAAGCAAGAGGACCAGCTACGCAATTCGGTCACGAAACCTCTTGGACAACTGCAGGGTCAGACGTCCGGGTTTGGCGCTCCCAATCGCCTTTCCGTCCACACCAACGACCCCGAGAACCTCCACGGTCGTACCGGTGAGAAATACCTCGTCAGCATCGCGAAGCTCGGAAATTGACAAATAGCGCTCCTCGATTCGAAAACCATCCTCACGCGCCAGCCGCAGAATGACCGATCTCGTCACGCCCGACAGAATGCGGTGGCCCTCTGGCGCCGTCACCAAGGTGCCTCCTTGTATCGCCATGACGTTACTCACCGCACCTTCGGTGACAAGTCCGTCTTTGACGAGGATCGCTTCGAAGGCACCGGCTATTTTAGCCTGCTGGCGCGCGAATACATTTGCCAAGAGATTCACGCTTTTGATATCGCAGCGGCCCCACCGGACGTCCTCTGTCGAGACAACCTCCACCCCGGAGGCCATCACCTTCGGATCTAACGAGTGGAGCTGCCGTACGGTCATCACGGTCGTAGGTACCAGGTCAGAACTGTATGCATGATCTCGGGGAGCCGACCCTCTGGTGATTTGGATGTAGATCTTCGCTTCAGAATGGCTGGAACGACCAACAGCCTCATCAATCAACTGCTTCCATCTCGAATGAGAATACGGTTGAGGGAGATTCAACGCCCGGGAACTCTTATCGAGACGCTCCAGGTGGGCCTCCACTTCAAAAGGACGCCCTCGGTAGGTGCGAATTACCTCGTACACACCATCACCGAACTGAAATCCACGATCCTCGATGGATATAACCGCATCGGCAAGCGGAAGGAAGCGGCCGTTGACAAAGGCAATGTCGGGCATGACTATGGTTTCTGGGGATTTGAGACCGGGACAACAGAAACTTGGAAGATGCGCCGGTCTTCTGCGGTGAATTTCCATCCCATACGCTTTTCGAACACCACTCGATAAGTACCAGGCTTAACGGCTCGAAACTCGAATGTACGACGGCCGTTATCCACGGCATTATTACCGGCGATCCGCAGGTAGTCGTCAGCTATCAGGGTAAGTTCATTTCCATCATAGGTAGGAACCCACAGCTCACCTCGCGTACGATCTTCCCACAAATGGATCCTGATGGGACTATGGAGAGATCCCTCGACCAGTTTGACGCCGCCCGACGGTACACCTCGGCCTTCCTCTGGCTGCGTCATACGTCCGAACGCCCCCTACCGCGATCGCTTGTCCGCTTTTCTGCTCGATTCAACATTATGTTTTCCGTCGCGGACCGACAAAGACTTCCCCGCCATCCACCCGCACTTCGTAACTCCCCACGCAATAGCCCCCACCGTCTGTTCCCTGTCCGTTCCGGATGTCGAAGGCCAAGTCATGCCATGGACAAGACACGACAAATCCTTTGACTCGCCCCTCATTCAAAGGCCCTCCTTCATGCGGACAGATGTTATAGATCGCAAAGTATTGCCCGTCCACATTGAATAGAGCGATCGAGCGGTTATTGATCGTCACGACTTTAGATTGCCCCGGCGCTAAGTCTTCAATCCGACCGACGGGATGAAATCCTTCGATGGCCACAACCAGAACTCCTTCCTTCGACCCTTCCAATTTTACATGCGAAGAGTGTACTTCAACTCCTCACCGGTCGCGAGCCCCTGCCTTTTCACAAAACCGGCTTCTGTCTGAATGACGTAGCGGACCGGCTCTCCTGATCCATATTTGGGACAGGCATGTTCCCGGCAGGGTGGAACATTTTCGGTCAAGGACACGATATGGTGACTTTCGTCGACCCAGATCAAATCAACAGGAAATCGATATTCTTTCGTCGTAACACGGTTCAGTCCCGTCGATTCGAAGATATAAATCATCCCTCCATTCGGAGGCAATGCCTCTTGAAATGCCAAGCCGAACAATAACTTTTCCGGTGTGTCGGCAACTTCCACTTCGATTTCAGACTTGTTTGGAAACGTCACAATGATGGTTTTCGTCTCCTCCCGCTGCATCAAAAATGTTGAGAGGCTGAGAAGAAGAAATGCGAGTAGAATGAGCGTAATAATACGCTTCTTTTTTTGCGCCGCATCGCTCATCTGGACTGACGTCATACTGACATTCCGCACATGTTCACTGAGGTGTCAATCTGGGCCCAAAGCCCCATAATAACAGGGGATCTAGGGCTTATGAACGGGAGCCGTTCTGTTGACTTGGAAAAGATGAGCAGACTAGAATGACGCCACGTTACGTCACGCACTATGTCGATGACGGGGCGGGGTTGTCAACCGTCTAAGTTTTTCCTGCGTGAGAAGGAGGCGTGGGTCATGGCACTGTTGATTACTGATGAATGTATTTCCTGTGGAGCCTGCCTGCCTGAATGTCCAAACGAGGCTATTTTTGAAACTCGCAGCGATGCGGAAACCAAAGGTAACCATGTTGGTGACGGACAGGGTGTTGGCGACAACATCTACGTGATTACCCATGATCGTTGCACGGAATGTGTTGGGCACTTCGACGAACCTCAGTGCGCTGCGGTCTGTCCGGTGGATAATTGTTGCATTTCTGACCCGGCATATCCTGAGACCACTGATGTATTGTTGGACAAAGCCACGAAGCTCAATCCTGACAAGAGCATTGACTCGGCCAAGGTCTGGAGCGGGGTTCGCAATTGAACTCTTAGCCTAATCGTTCGCAGTTCAAGGCCCTGCCGTTCTTGTGAGCGGCAGGGCCTTGATGTAATTGCGCCATCATCTTGACTTCGTAGACATCTCCGCTGCAGCCGCAGTATGATTCATCATATGCCATGTCTTTGCTTACGCCTGCTCACGGAGGTAAGCCATGCTACACCGATGGATCATTGGAGCGATGTTATTGTCCGGATCTCTGAGCGTATCCTCCCCTATCCATGCCAGCACCGGGGACGTTGGGACTATTATTGAGCGGTTTGTCCTCGGTCAGTTTCCTCAGTCTGTCAGCCACTATTGGGTCATCAATGAGACTCAATGGGATGGCGACGAGATGATCGTTGACGTCAATGCCGTCGTCAGCGATCGGCAGGAACAGGAACCTACCCAAAATCGGTACTTGCTATTGATCGTCGCGGGAGAACTCAAAGGAGCTCAAAACGTTCCGCTCGAACAGGAAGCTGAATGCACAGTGGAAAAGCAAGCATAGTGGACAGGGTTGAGATGTGACCGTTGAACGCCCCCGCATTCTTTGCGGGGGCGTTCAAGTATATGTGCGCCCTACTTAATCATGACTAACTTGCCGCCGACATGGGCCGGATGGAGATGACAACGATAGCTCAGAGTGTTTCCCATCGTCGCGTAGAACAGGTCGCTGGTGGGAATGCCGATGTATTTCGTCTCCCCCGGCTTCAGGACGAGCTTCGCATTCACCGCCGTCGGGGCTGCCTGCGTGGTCGTATCGGTGAGTTGGAACCCATGTTCGGTAGTGCCGTTATTGGTGATCTTGATCAGGACGGGACGCCCGGGGCGAACTTTGAAGTCGATAACGGTGGTGGGCGGATACCAGGCCTTCATGTTCCCGATTTCAACTGAATAGAGTTCTGCATCCACTTCCAATTCCTTGAACGACTGACCGACGACGGAGCCGGTTTCCCAATCGCCGATTTCGACTCCTCCCGCCTGGAGCGCATACGCTGCATTTGCACCAGCTACGACCATCCCGAGGCCGAAGAAGACCATAAACATCGTCTTGCCCATGACCTACCTCCTTATGAAGAAGAAGAGATGTGATTAGGTTGGTGAATAACTACCGACTTTACCATGCGACCTTGACCGATTCAGGCAACGGAAATAAAATTTATGTTCAACCATGATGGCATGACAGCCCTCAAGGAGGATCCTTATATCACAGGGTGGAAAATGGAAGCAACATGTTATGCGTAGCTATAGGTCCGGAAATCATCGGCGTCGCCAGTGAATTATCAACAAGACAATGACATTGATTTCAATACCTTACTAACAGTCAGTCGTAATCAGTCCGGGCGATTCTCGCCGACTGATGCACCTATCAAGAGGTCGTAGGGTGCAAAGTCATCCGTCAATACAGTCCCAGATTTTCCGAATTCAGTACGGTGGGTACTCAGGTGAGTCACCGAATCTGGCGGGACCCTCTGCCGATCGATCATGGCCATCACCGCCTCCACACGGTTACTCCGGCTTATACGCTCAATCGGAAGACCAGCAAAAAAAATCAGGTTCTCTGCCTTTCCACGAGACACCCACGGCCCCTTCACTCCATAAGCTTCCACGACCTGAAACGATTGCTTCATCGTCTGAACCACCGCGTTTGCCCTCAAGATATCCCCGCTTTCTCCGGATGAAGCAAGATTGACGGCAAGCACACCTTCAGGCTTCAGATGCGCACGGAGCGCGGCAAAGAACTCCGCCGTAGTCAGGTGGAAGGGAATCATATGCCGGGCGAAGACGTCGACCCAAATGACGTCGTACATCTGATTGGTTGAATTCAGAAACATTCTTCCGTCTCTGACATAGATGTGATGTGAGTCGGGCGCGCGATATGAAAAGTACTCGGCAGCCATGCGCACCACAACGGGATCGAATTCGACGACGTCAAGTTCGAGGTCAGGCCATCGGTCCGCCAGCCATTTTGCCAGCGAACCTCCTCCGTGCCCCAATATTAATCCACGTTTCGGCTCTTGCACCCAAGCCAAAGAGGCCACCATCAACTGACTGTAGGGGAGAAACAATGTCACCGGTTCGGCCTTCCACATCACCGCATGGAACGTTCGGTCCAGGATGAGGTAACGGAAGAGGTCGTCCTCCCGAATTCTCACTTGTTGATAGGGACTATCCTCCTGGTAAATTGGGGTTTTCAACACCTGTACCGGGTGCAGTGCCCCATACCCGGACGCCCCCAAGGGAAGGATCAAAAGCGCTAAGATAAGGGGACGAAGTGACCCCTCTCGCACAGCCCACCAGAGTCCAAGCGCCGTTTGAATCGCCCCAAGCCACCCCACGAGCGCCTGACTGCCGATCCAGGACAAAAAGAAAAATGCCGTTCCCCATGTTCCCGCCAGACTTCCCACAGTTGACAGTGCAATCATTTTCCCCGTATTACGCCCGAGATAATCGAGATCCGAGACGGCCAAGCGCAGCATCGCAGGGAGCACGCCACTGAGCCCGAAAGCGGGAGGAGCGAGCAATATGGCGGCTGCGGTGCAAGGTCCCCATCGGGGGTCTTCGATGGCGGCCGCGACTTTCATCAACACCGGCTGATTCAGCCATGCGATCAAGAATGTCCATGCTCCTGAAAACAGAAGAAGTCCTGCCAGCACGCGCGCGCCCGAATATCGATCGGAGACCCATCCTCCAAAGGCATACCCGCTGCTCATGGCCGCCAAAATCACTCCGATCAAAGCGCCCCACACAAAAAGTGAATTGCCGAATACAGGCGCCAACAACCGGCTGCCCAGTATCTCCAAGGCCATGACGACCGATCCGGTCACAAAGGCCGTCGTGAGCAAAAACCAGCGGGGCGTATGATGGTCGGTCGGCGAAGAATTCATGCGGGGGAGTTGCAGAATCTGACGAACGCGTGATCGGCTTTCATAGAAGATTCTGTGGAACCGAAGGAACTCATACTACGCACGGCTGAATGGGACTGTCAACGAATGCTCCGATGAGGGAACGCTTTCGACACATTCGTTGCTCCAACATGGGAAGAAAGATATACTCCACTTTTCGAATCACGACTATCAGGGAGGACAGCCAATGCAGATCAGTGTGATCGGAACGGGTTACGTCGGGCTCGTGACCGGAGCCTGTTTCGCGGAGTTCGGAGTCAACGTGCTCTGTATGGATTCGGATGCCAAACGTATTGCCAGATTAGAAAAGGGCGATGTCCCATTCTACGAACCCGGGATCACGGAACTTGTCGCCAAAGGCATCAGCCAGAGCCGTCTGAGTTTCACCACGGACCTGACGCGCGCAGTCGATCACGGACAGGTCATTTTCATAGCTGTCGGGACTCCTCCCAAGAAAGATGGCTCGGCGGATCTGTCATTTGTTGAAGAAGTAGGCAGGGGCATTGCGCGCACCATGACATCGTATAAGGTGGTCGTCACCAAATCGACCGTCCCGGTTGGAACGGGGGAACTGCTGCGAAAGGTTATCTCCTCAAGCCAGACGAAAAAAATCCTCTATGACGTAGCCTCTAATCCCGAGTTTCTGCGTGAGGGATCGGCGATAGAAGATTTCATGCGTCCCAACCGAGTGGTCATCGGAGCCGACAGCGAGCAGGCCGCGGCCGTGATGAAGGATCTCTATCGTCCGTTGTATTTGATTGAAACGCCATTTGTCGTAACCGACGTCCCCACCGCTGAAATGATCAAATACGCATCAAACGCCTTCCTCGCCACCAAGATTTCCTTTATCAATGAGATTGCGACGCTCTGCGAACGCGTCGGGGCCGATGTGCAAATGGTCGCGAAAGGCATGGGACTCGACCACCGGATCGGTTCCAAGTTCCTGCACGCCGGTCCCGGATTCGGCGGCTCATGCTTTCCAAAAGATCTGGCGGCGCTTGTACAGATGGGAGAGCGGGCCGGATATCCTATGCAGATCGCAGGCGCGGCGGCCGTGGTGAACCAACAGCAGCGGGACCGCATGGTCGTAAAAATTCAGGAAGCCTTGGGAGGGCTGAACGGCGCGGCGATCGGGATGCTGGGATTGTCGTTCAAGCCCAATACGAACGACCTTCGCGAGGCCCCGGCGCTGGCCATTGCACAGGAATTGATGAAGCAGGGAGCTACTGTCCGCGCCTATGATCCGGCGGCAATGGAAGAAGCCACGCAACTGCTCGGCGGCATCATTCCGTGCAAAGATCCATATGAAGTAGCCACCGGCGTGGATGCCTTGATCATCATGACCGAATGGAACGAATTTCGAAACCTTGACTTCGAAACGCTCAAAACGCTCATGCGCAAGCTGAACCTGATCGACTTACGGAACGTCTACGAATCCAGCCGCGTCACGGGATTTGGTTTTCGCCATATTTCGGTTGGGCGGCGAGCACAGAATCCCGATCCCAAGTCCCACTGATCTGTCAGGTCAGCCGAGGCACCTCCGACTTGGATGCATCCTTGGTCTTGGGCTTGTAACCCATCCGGTCCAAGACCTTGAGTACACGCGTCTTCAACCGATCGTCAGCCTCGGCTAACGCGGTGGCCAACGGCTCGACGGCCGGTTTCCCGATCTTCCTGATGATTTCGGTCACCGACTGGCGCACTTCGTCTTCCTCGGACACCAATAATGGAACGAGCGATGGCACCGCAATTCCGCCGATCTTGATGAGCGAATCGTATGCCCGTTGGCGCACGTCCCCCACTTCATCGGTCAAGGCGTCGACCAAGGGCTTCACGGCTCTGGCGTCCTTCAACTCCCCAAGGATTTCTGCCGCATATTTCCGGTTGAGCCAATGAGAGTCCTTGAGGTCCAGCAACATGGCATCCGCCCGTTCCGCGTTGGGATCCTTGGCTCTGACTCTCAGATTCTTGGCGATCCGCCGACCGCCCTCCTCCACAACCCGTATGGTAGCCCCATCGCCAACCTTGACCCGTTGCAGGTCTTCCACTGCCTCATCGTCGACATCCAACACGACCGTCTTTCCGTCATACGCCAGCAATTCGACTTCGATCTGCTTAAGCGCTGGGTTGACGGCTACCACGCGTTCGGTCACGAGATTGAATCCGTCCTTCTTCGGACCTCCTTTGGGGCCGATTTGAATCAATTTCGCAGGTGCTTCGTCTGCCATAATTGAGTTCCTTTATCTATCCGGATATAGATTTACGATGCCGATTTCCATCCTAGACTAGCGAGGACACCTTCGACGGTTTCTTGAACCATCGTATTTTCATCTTCCAACAGAGGCAGCAGAGGATCAATCGCTTGTTTGGCTCCAAGCCGGGCCAGTGACTCCGCAGCATTCCGGCGCACCAACCAATCTTCGTCCTTTAGCGAATCAATCAGCGGACCGACACCGCGCTGGTCTCCGATCTTGCCCAGTGCCTCCGCCGCGTGACGCCGGACCATCCAATTGTTCCCCAGCAATCCGTCAATGAGTGCGTCGACGGCGCGGGCGTCACCGATTTTTTTCAGGACGCGGGCAGCGTCCTCCCGCACAGTACTGTCCGTCAATGCCTCGACCAGCCCGGGAACGGCGCGTGGATCACCGATCCGTTCGAGTGCCCACACGGCTGCCGTTCGCACGGCTCCATCCTTGTCTTTGAGCGCCTTGATGAGTGGTTCGATTCCTCGAGGATCCTTCAGCTTTCCCAAGCCTGACGCCGCTTGCTCGCGGATCGCCCATTCGTCGTCCTCGATAGCCTCGATCAATCGGCCGACGACCGATGGCCCGATTCGAACGACCGCCGTTGTCGCAGCTTCACGTATCACTACATCTTCATCGGCCATGAGGCCGATCAGAGGAGAGACCGCCTCTTCCCCGAGCTGACTCAGGCTCGCGATGGCATGGTCGCGCAAAGCCTCATTGTCGTCGCGCAATGCACCGATCAGCTGTTCAATGCGGTCGGATGACTCGCTGTCATTCATCGTCATGTCCTTCCTGAGCCAGGGCATGCTCGCCCGCCAAGGCGTCCAGTTTGTCGGCAATCAATCCGGCATTATAGGCCACGAGGCCGTCGCGGTCCGATCTCAGTCGATCGAATAGTTCTTTGTGCGGCCTCAGGACTTCCACATCCTTGATTTTTGCCAACGCCTCCATCGCATAGACTCGCAACGGACGGATTGGAATCGATTCCAAATACAGGTTCGTCGGGCGGGCATCACCGATCAAGCCAAGGGCTTTGATGGCCAACTCCTTGACCCCGGTATCCTTGTCCTGCTGTAAGCGTTTCATCAACGGTTCGACCGCCCGTACGTCCGCGATCTTGCCGAGCAAATCCGCCGCCGCCTCCCGGACAAGCCAATCTTCATCCTCGAGGTATTCAATGAGAATCTCCACGCTCGGACGTCCAATGCCGAGCAATCCGATGACCGTCGACATACGGGCTTCTTCCCGTTCACTGGCCCCTTCGATTTCCCGCAGCACGTTGAACGATTCGTCGATCCGTTCCCGAATGGCTCCCAATTTTTTCAGCGTACCGACGGCAATATCACGAACAGCCGGCTGCCCCATCGCATCGATGAACGCGTCGACCGATCGCGGGTCGAGCAGCTGATTGAGCATTGTTGCAGCTGTGATTTGCGCCTCATGATCGCCTTGCTTCATCATGGCACACAGGGGAACGACCGCGGTCGGAATCGCCCCCACGAGATGCGCGACGAGCTGCCTGCCCTCACCGGATTTCATATTCGGGAGCAGGGAGACCAGCGCTGTCGCAGTTTCCGTGTTCAAGACACCCGCCATCTGCTCCAATGCCATGGCTCCTGATTTTCGAACCGATTCATCTCCGTCTTCCAACAAACGGACGAGCGCCACGCCGGCATGCGGATCCTTGATTCGGGCCAGCATGGCCGCAGCCTCTTTTTTCAGCTCGCCTCCTCCCGATTCCAAAACACCAATTAAGGCCTGGACCGCTCTGGGTCCGCCGGCCAGACAGGCGGCCGTCGCCCGCATCCGTCGCCAGTCCTCTTCATGGACCAGCTCGGTTACTAGCGTTTCGATGCTCTCCTTCGCCATGTATATGTACCGGTAGTCGTTAGACCCGGCCCGTCCGCCAGCCAACCCTGGCCAGGGTTTCTTTCACATGAAATCGTACATTGTCGTCTGATTCTTTAGATAAAAGGGTCAATAGGGGTGCGACTACTTTAGACCCGAACCGCGATAAGGCATCTGCTGCATCGCTCCTGGTGACCGTATGACGCAGTGCGCCCACCAGCGATGGAATGGCCGACTCATCGCCGATGGAACCGAGAGCCCGTACCGCCGCTCCCATGACGATCATCTCTTCACTCCATGTGTCTCCGCAACCAGCCACGGTGCGCGAACCTTCCGGCCGCCCGGTTCCTTCCAGGACTCCGATCAACACCGGCACGGCCTGTCGATCCCCAATCTGTCCCAAGGCTTCGACCGCCAATGGTCTTAGTCCCGCCTCTTTCATCACCGTCACGAGAAATGGAACTGCGCGTCCGTCTCCGATTTGCCCCAACGCACGGATGGTGTCTTCTCGCACCGCCGCATCGTGATCATTGAACAGCGCCGACAGGAGCGGCTCAACCGCCTGTGGCGATTTGGTCTTTCCCAACGCCTCGACAGCATGTAATCGAACGAGCCATTCTGAGTGAGTCAATGCAGCCAATAGCGATGGGATAGCGGCATCTCCGATAGCGGCGAGCGTGGCTGACACCTCCTCACGTACGGCCTTGACCTTATCCTGCAGCAAAGGAACAAGCGGTCCGACTGCGCTCGAATTCCGGATGCGGGCCAAGGCTTTCGCGGCATGCATACGCACAATCCAATCGCGGTTGACGAGAGAGGTGATCAGCTGAGGAAGGACTCTGGCATCGGCAATTGACGCCAGAACGGCCGACGCCGCTTCCTGCACCTCCAACTGAGGATCGGATAGGCAGATTCCTAATGCGGGAACCGACGGCTCCCCGATCGCGGTCAATGCTCCAATGGCAGCTTCACGGACGGCCCGATCGGAGTCTTTCAGCAAGCACACCAGCGGGGAAACTGCCCGGGGATCCCTTAGCGTTCCCAGCTTCTGAGCGGCTTCTTCGCGGATGGACCAATCTTCATCTTTCAGCGCCGCGATGTGTTCCGCTACGGCATCGGCCATCCCTGCCCCCATAGGAACCAAGGAGCGTAACATAGGCATTTTCTGACGGTCAACGGAAGGCTTCTCACTCCAGGTAACGACTGCCGGTCGTTGCGCTCCGCATTTCCTACCGACAGCATCGCTTGGAGATCGGTTGTTTTAATGCCGCGCCGCGTACAGTATTCAAGCCGCTCGCCTTTTGTTGAGACGGCAAGGAGTACCCCACGGTACTAGCGAGAGGGGAATGGACACAAGCGAAGCGGGCGAGGAAGACTCTCAGAACCCAGCATGCGGAATTCGACAGCGGGCGAGTCCATCAGGGTCTTCGGCCTACCCGGAGCCCTTCGCATAGTCTCCAGATGGTCCGAACCGTCCGATTTCACCGAGCGGCATATCCACTCGCGCATTGTCGGTCGAACTGGAGTCAAGCGCTTGAGCCTCTTCCGGCAGGACCCAGCCCAATTTTTCCAACGTCTCCAGCACCAGTTGGCGCAATGCATCTTTGGCACTAAGCCGAACCGACGCATAGGACAAGACGCGCTCACCTTCCACCGCAACTTCCGAGGCTTTCGGGTCGTAAAGAAAGGCGATGAGTGGTTCGATTGCCGTATCGCCGATCGCCGCCAAGGCCGCGCTGGCTTTTTCGCGAAGTACGCCGTCTTTTAACAACATGATCAAGTCAGGAATCACGCGAGGATCCCTGAATTGTCCAAGTGCCGTCGCTGCCGCCTCTTTGATAAAGGCATCTTCGCTGACGATGCAGCCGGGCGTGGGCGTTCCTTCCTGACGGATGCCCTTTCCCTTCAACGCATCGAGCACAGGAGGGAGGGCACGCGGATCACCGATCATGCCGAGCGAGGCAATGGCATGTCGCTTCACGGCTCCATCCTTCATGGCCTCGATCAACGCATCGATCGCACTCGGATCACCGATCATGCCGAGAGCGATGGTTGCATCTTCCCGTACCGCACGATCCGGATCCTTGAGCGCGGCGATCAACGCGTCGACAACCCTCGGCTCACGTACCCACGTCCTTCCGATCTGATAGTCCGTCGTCATGCCGCCGAGCGCTCTGGCGGCATGACAGCGGACGACAAAATCCTTGTCGGTAAAGCATGCAATCAGAGGATCCACCGAAGGTGGACCGATATAGACCAACGCGGTGCCGGCGGTCTCGCGAACGATCTTCGATGTATCCCGAAACAGTTTGATCAGCGGGGCGATGGCCTTGGGATCGCCGATTTTACCCAGCGCTTCCGCCGCCGCGCTCTTCACCGCACCATCCCGATCGCGGCAGGCCGCGATCAGGGCATCGACGACTCGGTGGTCTCGGATCTCACCACAGGTCTTGGCCGCGTGTTCTCGTACGCGCCACCGTTCATCTTTCATCGCAGTGATCATGCGGTCCAGCACGACCGGACCCATTTTGGCCGCAGCATCGACGGCTTGATTGCGGACCTCCATGATAGGGTCATTGAAAAGGCCGACGAGAGCCTCAAGGGCTCTGGGGCCGCCGATCTTTCCGACCGCATTGCCGGCGTGGGCCCGTACGGACCAATATTCGTCTCCGCACGCTCCGATCAGCGCATCCAGACTCTTGGGATCGCTGATGTCGGCAAGGGCCCTGGCCGCCTCTTCCCGCGTGGCATCATCGACATCTTCAAGTGCGTCCAGCAAATCGTCCAACGCCTGCGCCATGGTGAAACCTCGCTAATGGCCTTAGTAGGTGTAGTCTCGTTGACCGCCGTGGGGGTAGGTCCGTGAACAACGGACCACCAGCATCTGCGTGCCCCGCCCCTCCACACACTGATCGAGCGATGCGGCGAAATCCAGCTTGCCTTCGAGATTCACGGCAAAAGGAAAGTCGAACGTGAAACTCAAGAACTTATATTTACCAGGCTTCAACGAGAGCGTGCGTTTCTCGCTTGTCCTAAACGCATCCATCGACTCGGGATCCGAATTGTAGATCGAAGGTGTGACGCCGGGGACCTGCCACCAAGTAGGCGGCACAAGTATCGTCGCGTCGATCGTGATCGCATGCTCGGTCGTGTAGGCGGCCGGCGGACCCGCCGTCACGGTGGCCGCCCCTGTCCAAAGGCCGATGAGGCCAATGCCCAAGCTGAACCACCATCGCCGTGCCAGCAGAGAATGGATGCGATCCATCGTCGTCCCTACGGAATCATATCCGGCACATTGGAGTTCGGCGCGGCCGCGACGAAGGCGTGCTGAAAGATTTCCTCCACTGCCCGGCTTTCCCATTCAGTATGCGTTTGAAGTCCCAACGTGCGCATGACCGTGGCGCCGGTATCGATGATTGAAACCGGTTGGTGAATGGCGTGCCCGTGCTTGATCCCGACCCCGGAAGCGATCCATGGCACAACCGGTGTAGATCCATCCGTGCGGTCCTGGGCGGCATCCATCCCTTCCGCCGTCAAGGACGTGACAAATACGGTCGTCCGGTTGAGCAGGCTCTGGGTCTTATAGATGTCCAGAACTGAGCCAATCGCCTTATCGACGGAGCGAAGAGCTTCCCGGTATTCCTTTGAGGCCCATCCACGGGAGGCGCCGACCCGTCCGGCTTCCGGCAAATGGACGACGAGAAGATGAGGCAACGAAGGAATCGCATGACCATATCCGTGGCCGCTGGTCGCTTTCTTGAAATATTGCTGGATATAGGACACGATTCGCTCTGTGCTACATTCCGGTTTGAGCGGCCCGCACATTTGATAATCTGTATACGGTTCGGGTCTCGCCAATTGATACAGCGATTCGTCCATGAAAAAGATTGCGCTGTCTCGCCCCCCGCTCAAATCGAGGTAATCGAACACGCTTGGAGAGCGTGGGTAACCACGGCTGAACTCGAAGGCGTTCCAGGTAATGCCATGTTTTTCAACCGGCATGCCGGTAATTAACGATGCCATGGTGGGTAACCGCAGAGCAGGTTTTACTGCTGTCGCAGACCACGTCACCGACCCGTCCTTAATCAGGCGACCCAGCGTGGGCATGGTGCTGCCTTTCAGCGATTCCTGACTGAACCCCTCGAGGACAAATAAGACGACGTATTCCGTCGGAGGAGTGGAAGGAGCAGCGGTCTGGGGCTGGGAAACAGGTGCCGGAGCAGAGATACCGGATTGGGGTTCAAGGAAAAGTAGCATAAGTCCGACAAGAAGAACGGGAATGCGCCAAGATCCGCTCGTCATAGGGAACCCTCTGTGCATAATTGGACTCAAAAGAAAAGGTACCTTAGCATGCGAATTTTCGGGAAGGCAAGACGCCAGCAAGGACCCCGGCGCCTCTATTCAAAGGGGTTGGCGGGTGTTATGCTCGAAGTGATCCGATCGCATGACGGAGCCGTCGGACGGAGGATGATCCAGACACCCGCATCCCTGACGAGGGTCTACTCGATGCTCCTTCGGCCTTCCACGCAAGCGGTCCCGACCAGATCCACACCTCGCTGCCTGCCCTACTGCATCGCCATGCTGCTGCCGTTCACCCTGTCTGTTTTCATACCAGATTTCGTCCGGGCCGAAGTGCGTATTGTCACAGCCCAGGGCAAACATCTGATGAGCGACCGCGATACGAGAGAGGATGCGGTCCGCATGGCGACAGAGGCCGCGAAACGGGACGCACTTGAGCAGGTAGCGACCTATCTCGAAAGTGTGACGGTCGTCGACCAACTTCATATCACCAAGGACGAGATTCGAACCTACACAGCCGGGCTGGTACTGATCCTTGACCAACGGACGAAAGTGGACTTGGAAGCTCATCGGGTCGTCGTCACGGTCGATCTTGTCGCCCAAGTCGATAGCGACGAGGTCCGTCGGGCGATTTCCGCATTGCGACAGAACGAAGACGCGCGGCAACAGCTCATTACGCTCCGCCGTGAAATTGACGGTCTGCACCAACAATTACGCACTGTCAATCATGCACTGTCCCGGGCGTCCACGGCCGAACAGGCGACGCATGAGACAGAGCACCGTCAGAGGATCCTGGATCAGGTGCAATCCAACGCCATGGTATCTCAGGCCTGGACCGATTGGGTGCTGACTTCGCCAGTAGTGGCCCCCTTGGCCGGACTCGCTCAAACGCAGTCACTGTTGAACCTCGCCGGCGGGCTCTATCCAGGAAGCCCACATGTGCAAGCCGCGCGACAGGTCATGAGTGCGCCGCGGCCTCCGGTACCGCATCGCCCACCCACACCGCCGGCACCGGGAAGTACCGCTCCTGCGATACCGAGCTATCAACTCGTGCCTCCGCCCGGAGAGCGGGCCCATGCAAAAACATTGAACGAGATCACCGAGGACAATGGGGTACCGGCATCCCAAGGATCAGACATCGTCACCGACACACGTCAATTGAGCCGGTCCTCTCGCATGTCGCGCGGCACATCGGCATCGTCATCACCAGCCTCGCGCTCAACTGGAACGGCTGAAACCATCATGCTGCAGAATGAAGAAATCAGCATCGGCGGCGGGAACGGTCACCCGTGAAGACCATGGTGTTCCGGGCGGCGCTTTTTTTGCTGGTTATACATTTTCCGACAATACCCATTCGCACAGCGGAAGCAGAAGTCGATGAGGTGAGGGGCCGCGCCGAACAGTCCTTTGATCGACTGCAAAGTCAGCAGCGATCGTCAGACCCCTCAAAATCTGCCGTGGTCCCGCCACGAAGCGCCGGGGAACGAGCCTCATACTCTCCGGATCAATTTCTGATCGGCAAAGGTCAAGGCGATATGTCCAAAGGGACCATCGTCTGTCAGCGGGTGTCAGAATTGTCAGCCAGGACCGATCTCGCCAAGCAGATCCGGATTCTTGTCAAAGAACATATGGTCGATCGCGTCCGCGAGCGGTCCGGGAAGGACGTCGATCAAGATATCGAAGTCACGAGAGAAGAAATCGTGCAAGAGTATTTGCAGGGCGTGAAGATCGTGGACCGACAGATCGACGAATCGGGAAAAACCTGTTCTGCGACCGCCGTCATGCCGAAAACCCAGGCTCGAGCCGGATCGACAGACGGCCACGAAGCCTCGGCCAAACCATAGCCTCCACTACTCTCCGCAGGCCAGCGCGATCGTCTCCTACCTCCATCGACAGTTGCGGACGAAGACGCGATTGCGGTAAGTACGAGTCCTCATGCCGATCGAAAATAATTTTCAGCATGACGAGCTGTCGAGGAAAAATCCCGGCGAGCGTGTCGGCTATGCTCAACTGGCTGCCGGGCCCGCCCCCGATAGTCCACTCTGGCGCAATGAGATGTCCCAATGCGCCGGCCGGCTGCACGAGGCAGGTGTCCGAGCCGTCGTTTTTTTCCATGGTGTCATCCATGGTAGCGATGTGTTCGGCATGCAACGACTTGATGAAGCGGGAGGTTTGAAACGAGGGTATTCCCGCGGAGTGTCCGGCGTCGATGCGCTTCTCGCTTACATGCGCGAAGGCAACAACGGTATTCCTCCACTCGCTGGGAGCCTCAAGCCTCCGTTTGCCGGCGACGACAAGACACGGCAGGTGATCGATAGTCAGGTCGGAGACGCCGGCAACTTTACCGACGCCTATGTGACGCAGTGTCGCAGTGGGCTAAACAGCAATCCGGCGCATCCGATCACCGTCGTCCGGCGACTCTGGTCTTGCGAACACTTCCACCTCGGCCGGCTTCTCGCGTCCCTGCGGCTGCTCGGCGACCTCCGCGCCCTGTGTGAAAGTCAGAGCCTTAAACCAGATGACAGGATTCTCGTGTTGGCGCACGGACAGTCCGGGCTGGTGACCGCGCTTGCGTCCAATTTTCTTTGTCCAAGCCCAATCGTGGGCAGATCGACGCTTCTGCGGCTGATTGCTACCTATGCCGAACGGAACAACCTGACGGACGTGACCCACCTGCTGAAAATCTTGGAACCGTTGTTCCCCACGGGATCAGTGCTCCATGGCGTCACGCTCGATATCGTCACGCTCGGGACGCCGGTCCGTTACGGATGGGATCCGTCTGGCATCGGCAAGTTACTGCACGTCGTGAATCATCGTCAGCTACGCTCTGACGGCAAGGCTTGGCTGTCGAAAATGGAGCTTCCTCAAATCACGATGGAGATGCCCATTGCCTGGGGCGGCGACTATGTCCAGGAATTGGCGGTGGCCGGCAGCGACAGCATGCCGCCGACTGAACAGGCCAAGGCGGCGAACAAGGCGGTATGGGAACTGGTCGAGCCTTACGACGGGTTCGAGCGTTGGCTGGAATGCGCGCGCCGCGCCGTACGGATTCCGAGTGAGGGACACGGTCTGTTAATCGACTATCAAGACTCGACCGGCTCCGCCAACCCACGCGACCATTATTATGGCCACGCCGTGTACACTCGCCGCGACATCATGCTCTTCAATCTCAAGCAAATCATCGATGGCATGTATCGTGCCGCCGCCTAAAACCCTCACGGCTCGTTCGCGATTTGCCTACAACAACGTTCAGATCGTCCCGGACTGAACCATTTTCTGTCAGCACCTGAACATTTTTTGAATCTTCTCCTGCTCACGGAAGATCCCAAGCAATCGTCCATATCTAAGCTATTGATTTCTCGTATCTGCGACATCTTCGTTTCTGTCTGTTGATTCATGTGTGCGGCCCAAAGCTTGCTCACTCTACCCCGGCTTTCAATTCACAGAAAGGAGGACTGCTTCGAGTAGATCCGACCAGCGAGTCACGCGGAAATTTTTGCCGCTTTGAGCTCCACGATCACATTCTTTACGACTCATCCCTATATCGTCAAAGATCAACCGAGGAGGAACCGAATGGTCCGCATGTCGAGTGTGCCCCGGAGAATTGGCATGACAACCGCTGCACTGACCCTTGCCGTCGCTCTGTTCCAATCACCTGTCGAAGGCGCGACCGCCCGCACGGCAAAAGACGCGGGTGAACGGAGCAAAGCCGTCGCCACCGCAGCTCGATATCTTCAAGGTGCGGGCTTCATCGATCCGATGCTCGCGGCGGAAAACGTCAACGACAGCCTCCTGGCCGTTGAAGTGGACCACAAGAGCTGGTCCAGGCTGGACAAGGGGCAGAAGCTGGATTTTCTCGACCGGATCAACGGCGGAGCGCTCAACGCCAACGGGGGCGTGGCCATCGACATCCATGTTTCCATGAATGGCAGCAAAGTTGCGGCATCGACATTCGCCGCCGGCCAGCAAGTCATCCGGCTACTCGAATAGTCAACCCGCGAACGGCCAATGTAACAAGAGGTCGATGTGCGACCTCTTGTTACATCATCAAACAGACCAAGATCTCAGATATTTTCTGGCAGGACGTGCTGACGCCGAGCCGGGATCGAACGCCTGGCCGCTCAGGTCATCCTATTGTGGTGAGATCATCCGCAGCAACCGATCGGCTGGGAGGCATGGCTGTCACCGGGGCAAATCGATCGGCAACTGGTTTTGATCAGTTGGTGAACCAACCCACGACTGGATTTCAACCTCGAACTAGGCCACGCCGTATTGCTTGAACCACGCTTGCAACCGTTTCCATCCGTCCTCCGCCTGCTCCTTACGATAGCTGGGCCGGTAGTCGGCATGGAATGCGTGAGGCGTGTTCGGATACACGACAATGCTCGATGGATCATTCGCCGCCTTGAGCGCACCCTGCATTCGCTCAACCGTGTCGAGTGGAATCCCTTGATCGCTGCCGCCATATAGACCAAGAACGGGAGCATTCAAACTGCCGGCTACGTCGATTGGATGCTTGGGCTGAAGTTCGCCGGCTGCCCCGACAAGTCGGCCATACCAGGCCACGCCGGCTTTGAGGCGGCGGCTGTGAGCGGCATAGAGCCAGACTATCCTCCCGCCCCAGCAGAATCCCGTAATCGCAAGCTTGTCGACATCGCCTTCAGGCGATGTTTCCACCCACTTTACGGTTGCATCGAGGTCGGCCATCACCTGGGCATCAGGGACTTTACCTACGATCTTGCGGATTTCGTCGATATCGGAAAGTTTCGATACATCGCCCTGTCTCGCATAGAGCTCCGGCGCCACCGCGAGATACCCCAGCTTCGCAAGACGCCGGCACACATCTTTGATATGTTCGTGGACGCCGAAAATCTCCTGCACGACGAGCACGACCGGACACGATCGTCGCTGGGCCGGCATAGCTCGGTAGGCTGGAATACTGCCATTTTCAGTAGGAATGAGAACCTCTCCTGCCGTCATACCGGCGGAATCCGTCGTGATCGTCTCGCCCCATACAGGGCGCACGGCCATGGCAAAACCGACCGCCAGAGCTGATAGGATGATCCCGCGCCGAGTCACATCGTCAGCATCAAGATTGCTGAAAAGATGTTCTCCCGGTCGACCACCGTCTGTCATATTCACTCCTGCTCGGACGAATGTACGTTGAGGCTCTGCATTTCCTTTAACGGAGATGGTTATTTCCTGAATATCATCCGCGGCGACGTGAGGTCTCCCGCACTGACGGTGACCAACTCCCAGCCGCTGCCTCCGAATTCATTGAGCGTTCGCTGCATGGCATCTGTGTCGTGCAAGACCTCCACGATACGATACTGAATACGCTTCACTTCCTGAGCTTTAGCCGTAAAGGGCTGCACGAAGAGGAGCGAGAGCGTGCCCGCACAGAGAGTGACGCTCAAACCGAGCATGACGATTCCCAGCCGTTCCACTTTCATAATATTCCTCCCTTGGACGCAAAGATTCAATGCGGCCGGAGTGAACGCAGCTCGGATGACCTATCGATACAACACAATAGATTCCCAGCATTTGTCCACTTTTTCACGGATGCGCCGCCCTCCAATTCTTTCCGACCCCGAGATCGACTTTCAACGGCACAGACAATCCCAGGTGTGTTCCGACATGTTCCATTTCTTCCCTCACCAGGAGCTTGGCTTCCTCGATTTCCCCCCCGGGCACCTCAAAGATCAATTCGTCGTGCACCTGCAATATCATTTTGACATGAGGCAGATCCTTCTGCAGCCGAGCATGGACGTTGAGCATGGCAACCTTGATCAAATCAGCCGCTGAACCTTGAATGGGACTGTTGACGGCCATCCGCTCGCCCAGCGCCCGTTGCATCGGATCACCGCTTTGGAGTTCAGGAATCGGCCGCCGTCTGCCAAGAATCGTCGTCGTATACCCCTTCGTCTTGGCATCGCTGATATTGCGGTCCATCAATGCACGAACGGCTGCAAACTTCTCAAAAAATGTATTGATGTATGTTTTGGCATCGGACTGTGAAATCCCGATGTTCTGCGAAAGCCCAAACGGGCTGATACCGTAGACGATGCCGAACACGACGGTTTTGGCCACGCGGCGCATGTCACGCGTAATATGGCCGGCCGATTGATTGAAAATCTCCATCGCCGTCGCCATATGAATGTCCTCGCCTTTACTGAAAACATCGACCAGACGGGGGTCCTGCGACAAATGCGCGAGGATGCGCGGCTCAATCTGACTGTAATCCGCGCAGAGCAAGTGATGTTCTTTCGGCGCGATAAATGCCTCACGGATGCGGAGCCCATAATCCCCCTTCACCGGAATGTTCTGCAGATTCGGATCCGTCGAGGACAGACGGCCGGTGGCCGCCACAGTCTGATTCATCGACGTGTGCAGGCGTTTCGTCTCCGGATACACCAATTGCGGCAGGGCATCAACATAGGTGGATTTGAGCTTGCTCAAACTGCGGTAGTTGAGAATTTGAGCCGGTAATTCGTGCTGCGAGGCCAGTTGACTGAGCGTGTCTTCATCGGTCGAGAATCCGGTTTTGGTTTTTCTGACCGGTTTCAGCCCCAACGTGTCGAACAACACGGCCGCGAGTTGCTTCGGGGAGTTAATGTTGAACGCACCGCCTGCTAATCGGGCGATCGTTTCCATCATCGCATCGAGGTCCCGCTCCAGCTCTTTGCTGAGCCCCTGCAAGCCCTCGACATCGAGAAGAAATCCGTTCCGCTCAATCTCGACTAGCACCGGAATAAGAGGCATCTCGACCTTGAGGAACAAATCGAGGCTCCCTTGGCCCGCTAACCGCTCGGTCAGAACTGGAGACAGTTGGGCCAACACGGCCGATGTCTGGGCCGCCTCGTCGCGTGACGCATTGTCGATTTCGAAGAGTGATTGCGGGATTTCCGCCGACGGCTTGGCCGCCCCGAGCTTGACGTCCAGCACCTCCGAGGCGATGGTTTCCAGCTGGTGGTCCCGCCGGTTGGGGTTGAGCAAGTAGTCTGCAACCATGACATCCAGACAGGGCGGCTCGAGCGGTATCCCGAGGCGATGAAAGGCCAGCAGAGCCGTCTTCAGATCGTGCACGACTTTGGTTCTCGACCTGTCATGCAGAAGTGCGGTGATGGGGCGCATATACGTCCTCACATCGAGCGGAATGAATGCGGTCTTTCCTCCCGAGGTGAGGGCCATGCCCTGCATTTCCGCGGGTGTATGACCTTTCTCCGAAAAGAGGCAGCGAATTCCGAGATCTTCTCCATGAGGCAATCCCTCGACAAACTGCCGGGCGGCCTCTTCGTCGGTGATCGTCTGAGCCGGAGGCGGAGCTTCAACTGCGGAAGCAGGTTGAAGTGCTTTGAGAAGTGTTGTGAACTCAAGCTCCCGGAACAGGTCTCTCAGCTGCTCAGTGTGGGACGGCTTGAGGTCGAAGAGGCTCGGATCGAACTCGACCGGGCTGTTCACATCGATCATGGCCAGACTGCGGCTCAGCCGGGCATTGTCGGCCTGCTCCGACAGCAAGGCTTTCATGCGGGCAGGTGTCACGTCATCCAGACGCTGGAGCAGGGCATCGATCGTTCCGAACTGCGCGATCAATTTTATTGCCGTTTTTTCACCGATTCCCTTCACACCCGGAATATTGTCAGTACTGTCTCCCATAAGACCCATGATTTCAACCACCCTGCCGGGTTCGACCCCGAAACGCTCGCGGCACTCTGTCTCGGCCAGCCATTTGTTTTTCACCGGATCAAAGATGCGGGTGTGGGGCGTGAGCAGCTGCAGCATGTCCTTGTCGCCCGTGACAATCACGACGGAGTAGCCGGCCTGTTCCGCCCGTCTGGCCAGAGTGCCGATCAGATCGTCGGCCTCATACCCGGCAAGTTTGACGACGGGCATGGCGAATGCAGCGACCACGCGATGAATGTACGGAATCTGCGACTGCATGCCATCGGGCATCGGAGGCCGCTGCGCCTTATACGCCTTGAACGCTTCATGCCTAAGCGTGGGACCCGGCTCGTCGAAGACGACCCCAAGACCGTCCGGCTTGTGCTCTCGAATGATCTTCATCAACGTCGTCGTAAATCCATAGACGGCGTTGGTCTGCATCCCCCGTGAATTATTCAGGGGCGGCAGCGCAAAGAATGCGCGATAGACATAGGCGCTCCCGTCAATGAGATAGAGCGTCTTCCGCTTCGTCTCGGAGATCGTCATGACGGTTAGGGGTCCGGGGCGAGCACGAGAGGGGGTTTCGCAAATTTCTGTCGCATCGCATTGATGGCACCGAGGACGGTCGGGTGGCCGACGAGTTTGGCTTCGACCGTTCGTTTACCTGGAAAATCCAACATCGAAATCCCAATCAGCATGGTCAAGACACCTTGCCCCGGCAGGAACAACATCAGAAATCCCGTGAAGACAAATACCGCTCCAATCAGGTTCTTGAGCACGTGGCCGGCGGTCCTCAGAACCGGATGATGGTCCTGCATCCACGGCCGGGGAACTCGGGTATCGAAGTAATTGGCCGGCAGCCGCACGAGGATGAACGGAATTGCGATCAATGTGCCGATGAAAAAGACGACCGAGAGCACCGTCAGGGTAATCAATGTCTGAGCCGAAACATACTGTTGTGTGGTTGAAAGCAGCCAATCCATGGATCGGGCATCCTAACATGCACCTTGGGGGCGCTCAAGGGAACGGCGCGCGGGCAAAGCCGTTTACTGCACTCTCGGCTGAAGTTATAATTTGTCCATGGAGAAAACGCCCAAGGCTCTAGGCATCGTCCTCGCGCAGTGCCTCTTTGTGCTTTCAGTGGGCGCGGCGTTCCCAAGCGCTCTCCAGGCTGGGGCGGACGAATTGACTATAGAAATCACGAAGAAGGGTCTGGGAAAGGAAGTCCTGATCACACAAGGGTCACGCGAGTGGTACATGCTCGTGGAGGTGACGCCGGAGAACACCGTCGTGGTCCGTCAGGAAAAGGACCATGAAAAGTATCTGGTCGATGAAAGCGAAACGCATGATCGCCCGCTCGCCCCCGTTGAAGTGGACGGCGCAATCACCGACTATGTCAACAGCGTCAAAGCGCGGGCACAGAAAAAGTAAGCCATGAGTCAGGCCAATCCGAAGTTCGTCCTGTTTGCCCATAACGCAACCTACGACAAACTCCATCAGGTCGCGACGCTCGGTCTCACCGCCGCCGCGCTCGACAAGGATGTCATTGTCGTGCTGCTGTTCTGGACGATCAAAAAACTCGCGGCCGGTGAAATCGATCACATTGATTTTCCGCCCGAGTACACCGCATCCGCGGACGAAGTCGCCGGGCTTCTCAAGGAGAAGAACGTCCCCACCATTTCTGAAATGTTTCACGAAGCCAGGCAGGTCGGACGGTTTCGTCTGATCGCGTGCAGCGCCGGGCTGGAGTACATGGGGGTGGACAGAGATACAGTGGCGAAGCACGTGGATGACGTCATGGGCCTCCCTGCCATTCTCGCTCTCACCGCGCAGGCCGAAACCAAACTGTTCATCTGATTTATCGGGACCGCGTGACCCCAACCCGGTCGCAATAGCGAGCAATCTTGCATCGGCTGCAAAATGGCGACACCGGCTGGCAGAGGTGCTGTCCGAATGGGACCAGCAAATCGTTCAAGATGATCCAATACCGCTTCGGTAACTTGGCACGCAACGCGACTTCCGACTTGTCCGGAGTCGCCGTCCGGATGTATCCCCAGCGGTTCGTAATACGGTGGACATGGATATCCACACAAATACCGGGCTTGTGGTATCCAACCGTGACAACAAGGTTGGCGGTCTTGCGACCGACCCCGGGCAAAGTGACCAGGTCGTCGATCGAGTCAGGGACCCGTCCACCATACTGATCGATCAGTCGCCTGGAGATCGCATGTATAGATTTCGCCTTGGTTCGATAAAACCCGACAGGAAAGATCGTCTGTTCGATCCGTGCAGCGGGCACTTTCAGCAGTTCAGACGGAGTGTGGGCGAGCGCGAAGAGTCTCGCACTGGCTTCTGCGGTCGTTTTGTCCTTCGTTCGGAGACTCAGCAGGCAGGAGATGAGAATTCTGAAAGGGTCTCGGCCAGACTCCCGTGCGACCACTCCGACGACCGGTTCCTGCCATTGGCGGATTTCACGCTTGACGATCCGAATCGCCGCTGGAACCTGATCCTGCCGCATGGAGAGACTGAAGAGGCCAAACCCGAGAAGAAGTCGGCGAATCCTATTCGGGCTTACGCTTGGAGAGCCACTTCTGTCGACGCCGTTGCGCCTCGCGTTGTTTGGCCTTCTTCCTGACGCTCGGCTTCTCGTAGTACCGACGCCGCTTTAATTCCCTGAAGAGACCTTCCCCGGCGAGTTTTTTCTTGGCGACCTTGAGGGCTTTTTCAACGTTGTTGTTGAAGACCTTGATTTCCATTCGCGCTGTATCCGCACTTTCTCAGGCAAAGCCTGTACAGAAGATTCCTGACTCGCGGCCGGAGTGTAACACAGCCTCCGAAGTTCCTCAAGACAAACGGTGGTACGCTTGAATCTTTGACGAATCTTGGCCTTAAGCCGCTGATTTGGTTGTATTTTTATATTTTGAGCTACCGTATGCAGGCCAGCTTCGGCAGCAGCGAGGGCCAGCAGAAATCCGACCTTCAAATCAGACTGCATCCTCGTTTTAGCGTATCGCGAACATTCATGAAGGAGCGTTCCAGCCTCGACGGCGCGCTCGGCGATCTCCAGCGGAATGTCCGTCGCACGGTGGAGCGCCGATGAGAGGGCGGCGGTGCGACGACGATTGGATTTCTCGAGTCCCGTAGCAAGGAGGTACCTGCGATAGGCCGCTCCGTCCGCCTGTGCCAATTCACCCAGGCGGGCAACCTCTGACGAAAAACGACGTTCAAGATTCCGTTGGCGTCCGAGTCTGGCACCCATCAGGCCAAGTGCAGCGGAAAGTGCGCCAACGATCGCGATGACGGAAGCGCCGGCAGGAACCGGTTCGGCCGCCCCCACTGCATCCAACAATTGTGAGACGGTCGCCTCCCGCAGATCTATCGCAGGTTCGGCTTTATCACGGTCGCGGGTCGTGAGACGATGGCCGCCGCCGTCCTCGATTTTGGACTCCAGGACCTGCCCAGGATCGAAGCCTTCCAGTCTCAATGCATCGATTCCCGCATCGGTCAGGGCCTGCCGCGGGACCAGTCCGACGATCTCCGACCCTGCAATGGCAACCCCATGAAGAGAGGCCACCGCCTGCACCGCTTCAAACGCGACATGAACCGAGGTCTGCTCGATATCCGTCAGATTCATGGCGACTTGTACCAGACCGCGGCTGGGGAGCGCGACGCCGATGGCTTTGACATGCGATACGCCGCCGTTGGATTGCCTCACGGCTCTGGCAATGGCTTGCGCGACCTCAAGCTGAGTTGATCGGAGATTTACGTTGAAGGCAACTAATGGACCTCGCGCTCCGACAATGACCGCTCCAGCCGTTTTGTGCATCCGGGAGGGACCGAAGTCCGGATTCCAGTCGGGATCCGAGGCCATGCGGTACGCCAATCCTTTAAGCCCACCCCGGCGCACGGCTTCGAGCGGTGCGTGATCCGGATGTGGTGCCGCTCGTTCGTACAGAAAGACGGGAATCTCCAGTTCCTGTCCCACCCGTTGTCCGAGGCGTCTCGCCAATTGCGCGCAATCTTGCATCGTCGCGCCACGGATCGGCACGAACGGCACCACGTCGGTCGCTCCCACTCGCGGATGCCCTCCCCGATGGCGGCGCAGATCAATGCGAT
Organism: Nitrospira sp. KM1; assembly: GCF_011405515.1. NCBI lineage: Bacteria > Pseudomonadati > Nitrospirota > Nitrospiria > Nitrospirales > Nitrospiraceae > Nitrospira > Nitrospira sp. KM1. The sequence goes on from NZ_AP022671.1 coordinate 2,296,927, forward strand.
CTGTAGCCACGCAAATGACACGAAACGCGGCTTCGAGTACTGCCTCCGACTGTCCGGCAAATGTCACAACAGATCGATGATGGTCCCGGTCCATCGTATGATCGAGCACCCGGACACCGTGAACGGAGGACGCAGCAGTCACGAGAGCGCGCACCGTCGCCTGATTTCGTCCTTCACTGAAATTCGGCACGCATTCCACGATTTGATTCATCGGTCCGTACCCTAGAACAAGAAAAGCCGGAGGTCTGACGCGTCATCCCTCCGGCCTTGCCGCTTCTTCCGCCCGGAACTGCCGTGCGGCTTATTTGGTTTTTTTTACAAATGCCTTGTAGATTCGCCCCGATTGTGCGTTTTCTTCTTCCAGGCCCAACATCTGATGTCCGGTCGTATCGCACCAAGCGGGCATGTCCTTTTTAATGCCTTCGTCGTCTGAAACGACTTCGAGCACCTGTCCCAAGGTCAGTTCCTTGATTTTCTTCGAGGTCATAATGATCGGCATCGGACAAAAATACCCCAACGTATCCAATTTCACATCAGCCTGCATGAGGTTCTCCGCGATTCGAACCATCCACCTAGATAAACAGATTGACGCTTCCCTGTTTCGCCTCGGCCAAATATGTGGTCACGCCGGCGAACTGATCAATGCCCTCGATCAGCGTATCCTTGGTAATTCCCATCAGACCCATCGTGGTCGTGCAAGCAATGAACCGCACCCCAAGATCCATGGCCGTCCGCATCAATTCCGGTACACCCGGCATCCGGTTTTGCTTCATGACCGTCTGCATCATCCTGGTGCCCAGCCCCCCGAAATGAAAACGGGACAACGGAAGATTCTCGGCGCCTCCCTTGTTCAACACCCCGAACATGCGCCGAAGCCAATCCTTGGCTGAACTCGTCGCCCCGTTGCGGCGGATGGTATTCAATCCCCAGAAGGTGAAAAACATCGTGACCTGCATACCCATGGCTGCTGCGCCGGTGGCGATGATGAACGCGGCCATCGCCCGGTCAAGGTCTCCACTCAATAGGACGATCGTGACGCGCTCGGGTTTGGAGGTTTGAAGATCACTCAAGGCGACCGCCGGATCAACCTGTGTACCAATCATGACACCCTCATCATCTCATGACACCCTCATCATCACGGTGCCCGGCAGCTGTCGTACAGCGGTTGGTTACAAACGCAAGATTCGACTATAGTATCCGCATCTTTTTCATGTCAAGGCAACGACTTGACCCTGCAAATGGCGGCGGATATAGTCCCAATGGGCCGTGAGGCGGTCACGCCTGGCGTCCATCCTTCCGATGAATGTAGATCTTATCACCGAAATCAAGCCTTCCAAGAATGCGCCGTTATTCGGGTTCTGGTATCCGGCTTGTCCGAGTTCCGACCTCGGACCAGGCAGCCTCAAAGGCACCATCATGCTCGGATTGCCGATCCTGGTGTGCAAGACAGCCCAGGGGGCGGTAGCCGCTATGCGAGACATTTGTCCGCACCGCGGCATGCCTCTTTCTTTTGGACGTATGCACAATGACTGTGTCGAATGCGCATATCACGGTTGGCGCTTCGATCAAAAGGGACGGTGTCAGGGCATTCCGGCACTGGTGGAGGGATCTCCCATCCAACCGGACAAGATCGGTATTCTCACATATCCCTGCCGAGAACGGGACGGCTACATCTGGGTATTCATCCCTGATTCTCAACAGCCGGATCAAACGATTCCCGACGTCCCGCCTCTGCCTCTTCCCTCATCGCCTTATCGGATGGTTCAGATATCGACCACCCTCGACTGTACCATCGACGATGGGATCGTCGGTTTGATGGATCCGGCCCACGGCCCTTTTGTTCACCAAAGCTCATGGTGGCGAACGCAAGACAGCATGCATGAGAAAGCGAAGACGTTCGAACCCATCCCATGCGGATTCAGAATGGTGCCCCACGCACCGTCCAAGAACAGCGGGCCATATAAGATCCTCAACCTCTTTTATGGGGGGCCACTGACGACAACCATCGATTTTGTGTTGCCGAACCAGCGCTTTGAATTCGTGCAATGCGGCAGCATGTTCGTGTCCACACGCGCCACGGTCACACCCATCACAGACCTGCAATGTCGGATCGACTTCTGTGCCGCATGGAACGCACTCGGATGGCTGCCGTTTTCCAAGACGCTCTTCCGTTATTTCGCCAATATTTTCATGAGACAGGATAAACAGGCCATGGAACGGCAGGCGGTTGGCCTGCGCTACAACCCCGCACTCATGCTGATCGACGACGCCGATACGCCCGCCAAATGGTATTACAAATTGAAATCCGCCCACTTGGCATCGGTGCAGACCGGCCGGCCGTTCGATCATCCCCTGAAGGGCCGTGTCACGTTGCGCTGGAGAAGTTAAGACCGGCGGCCGTCCTCATAAAGCCCCAGGGCAAGACCGCATCGTTCGCTATCTGACGGCAGAGAAATTCCCGCACGCGCACGTCAGGATGCCCAGGCCCGTTCAACCGACTGATAGACTCATTCTGTCTTCGATTCCACCAGAAGACTCATGGCCCGCCGAATCTGCTCGCGCGACCCCAGCAGCACTACGATGTCACCGGCCAGAAGCTTGATTTTCAGCGAAGGATTGGATTCCGTGATGCCGCTTCGCGTCCAGGCGATGACCGAGGCGCCCGTCATCGGGCGAATGGCCAACTCCCCGAACGATTTTCCCGCAGACGGTGAATCGTCTTCGATTCGGCAAGTCTCCACCTCGGCATCGGTGAGAGTTCCCCCCCGCAAGTGATGGGCAAGTTCCGGCAGCTCGCTGCGACGCAATAGCGCATACCCTTCCCGGCGTATCTGTTCGGCTTTTCGCGTGACGAAATCCTGCGGCATGTTGTAGGTTCGCAGGACGAGCGCGAAAATCTCGATCGACGTTTCGAATTCCTCGGGAACGACGTCGTCTGCCCCCAGCTGATGCAGTTCCTCGAGCTCACGCAGGTAGCGGGTTCTCACCACGATATGGATTTTTGGATTCAGTCCCTTGGCCACTTGGACGGCGCGTCTCGTGACGAAGGGGTCGGAGATGGCCACGACTAATACCTTGGCGTCTTCCACTTTCATGTGATGCAGCACGTTGGCATTGGTGCCGTCGCCGTAGTACACGGGCACGCCGTGCTGTGACTCTCGTCTCACGGTGTCGCCGTCCAAATCCAATGCGACGTGCGGAATCTCTGTCTCACTCAAGACGCGTGCGAGATTCCTGCCGTTCAACCCGTACCCCACGATGATCACGTGATCTTTGATCCGGATGTGCTTGCCTTCGGAGTGTATCGCGTGGGCCTCCGTGCGGCTTGGCAGCCAATGGCGGAGACGCTGGACCGCCTCGACGCGGCGTGCCATAGCGGGAGACCATTGCATGAGAAACGGCGTCATGATCATGGAAAGAATGGAGACGGCGAGAAACACCTGATAGGGATCGCCGCGTAGCAGACCGTTTTCCTGACCTTGCTGGGCAAGGAGGAAGCTGAATTCACCGACTTGGGCCACCGCAACGCCGACCATGATCGCAGACCGTGGCGGACTTTCTACTGCCAACGCCGCCAACGTCCCGCTGGCAAACTTCACAGCCACGATACCCACAAGAAGCCCGGCGACCATGACCGGATGTGCCAGCAGCACACGCCAGTCCATGAGGATGCCGATCGAGACAAAAAAGAGGCTGTTGAAGCTATCGCGGAACGGCAGCACTTCCGCCATCGCCTGATGGCTGTATTCCGATTCGGAAATGACCAGGCCGGCAATAAAGGCTCCGAGCGCCAATGACAATCCGCCTAATGAGGTCAGCCAGGCGATGCCGAGACACAACACGATAATCGTCAGCAGGAACAACTCACGGCTTCGACTCCGCACGATGTGCTCAAGAAGTTTCGGCACGGCATACCAGGCCGCAGCGACGACTACGCCGACCACCAGCGCCGACTTGCCCAACGTCAACAGAATCGAAAATCCCGCTCCTTCCGCGTGGCTCGCCAGAATCGGCGTCAGGAGCATCATCGGAACAACCGCAAGATCCTGGAAAATCAGGATCCCGATCGTGGCACGACCATGGATGGAATCGCTGTCTCCCCGACTGGCCAATGTCTTCAGAACAATGGCCGTGCTGCTCAACGAGAGTAGAAACCCCCAAAAAATACCTTCCTGCCAGTTGATCCCGACGAGAAGGGCCACCGCCCACGCGACCAGCAGCACACCGCCGACCTGAATGGGCGCGGCGACCAGCAGAAGGCGCCGGAGCGAAGCCAGCTGTACGAGTGAAAATTCGATGCCGATCGTAAAGAGGAGAAGGACGACCCCGATCTCGGCGAGTACTTGGACTGTACCGATGTCGGAAATGAGATTGAATCCGTGCGGCCCGATCAGCGCGCCTGCCACCAGAAATCCCGCTATCGAAGGCAGCCGGAACTGATGAAACAGGAAGACCACGGCGATCGACACCGAGAAAATGACGAGCAGGTTTCCGAGTATACCGTAATCGGTCATACGTATTCCGACATGGACGACGGGATCGGAGAATACCTGAGTAGGAACGGCCGAACAAGTTCGAGTCGCTTGCGAAGGCACGACCGCCGGCGTAGGGTGTCGGCCGTCGCTGGAGCGATCCCATGATTCGGGCTATGATCTTCGATTTCAACGGCGTTCTGGCGGACGATGAGTCGTCGCATGTCGCCTGTTTTCAGCAGGCGCTCGCGGAGTTTGGTTTGATTCTGACTGCGGAAGACTATTACGGAACATATTTGGGGATGGATGAGCGTACCTGTGCCGGCATCTTGCTGACCTCTAGAGATGGTACGCTGGACACCGTGCTGCTCGACCGGATCACCGCCCGGAAGACGCAACTGTTTCTCGACCATACGGCAGTCCATCGTCCACAAGTATTTGATGGAGTGACCAAGTTCGTCCTGCAAGCGCAAGGTCGCTACCGGCTGGCCATTGCGTCCGGCGGCCGAAGGCACCAAATTGCCAATGCACTTGCCGGAGCTGACATTGAGAAAGTTTTTGAGGTCATCGTGGCCGCGGAAGACTGTCCGATCGGAAAACCCGACCCTGCGATCTACGCCCTGACGCTGGCCCGCCTCAACGCGATCGAGCCCACAACCAGCCTCGCTCCCGATCAATGCCTGGTCATCGAGGACTCACTCGCGGGTGTTCGATCGGCGCGCGCGGCTGGCATGCGAATCCTCGCGCTGAGCACGACCTATCCAGCTGAAAAGCTATGCGAAGCAGATCTCGTATTGCCGAACCTGCTTCAAGTCACACCCGAGTTCTTGGCGGCATGTATGACTCGAGCCGGATGACAATCCGTTTTACCGCATTTGCCAAGCCTTCACACCCCTCCAAAGGTGAATAGACGCCCTCCTCCGACGTGGAATAGCTTGAAAGCATCATGGGCGGCGGGCATCACGTGAAAGACTGCGATCACGCATTCGGGTTTTTCGTATCACCGATTCAGGGGAGGTGGATCATGCGACCCCAATTTCAACGACTCTTTGCCGTAACCGTTTTCTTATCTGCACTGTCCGGTCCTGCATATGCCGATACACCGGCTGCGCCGGAGGCCGATCCGATGAAAATGTGGAGTTGTCCTCAAGCGGATGGGACCCTTCTCTACACGAACAAAGACAGGAATGGATGTACGCTCATGACTCTCAAACCGCTGTCCGTTGTACCGTCACTCGACAATATGCCGACCTATCGCCCGCAAACCGCGATGGTGCCTCATTACGACGGCTCGGCCCCGGACCGGTACGCCGGGGGTGCGGGCGAACAACCGTCAGTTCCTGGCTGGGCTGGTGATTGGCATGCCAGTATCGCCTCGTCCGGATCGGTGCAAGCTGAGGTCTGCGCCATGTACGGCGAGTGGCTCAATCTGAACCAGAAGTCGCGCGGTGGGTTTTTCTTCGGAACAGATCCATCCTATGGAGGGGACTTGTCTGGTCGAAATCAACGTGGGGCCAGCTATTCCTTCTATGACAATACCCGCTATCACGCGTTGGGAAGAATCTTTGGAACGGGGTTTGTTCCGGTAGGGTGCCTGTAGCGGGCAAAGAAACTTGCCGAGCAGGGCGCCGGGTGGCTTCAAAGCCCGGTGCCCTTTAAATTTTGTAGAACTCCCGATACCACTCGACGAAACGCGCAATCCCCACCTCGATCGGCGTAGCAGGAGCGAATCCGACGTCTCGCGACAGATCGTCGATATCCGCGTATGTGGCGGGCACATCGCCGGCCTGGAGCGGGAGAAACTTCTTTTCCGCCTTCTTGCCGATTGTCTGCTCCAACACCTCGATGAAGCGAAGCAGCTCGACCGGTTGGTGATTGCCGATATTATAAATCCTGGCTGGAGCCGAGCTGGTGCCAGGATCAGGCCTGTCCCCGCACCAGTCGGGATTCGGCTGTGCCGTATGGTCGAGGGTCCGGATAATGCCTTCGACGATGTCATCGATATAGGTAAAGTCCCGGCGCATCTTGCCATCGTTGAACACTTCGATCGGTTTACCTTCCAGAATGGCCTTCGTAAAGATAAACAGCGCCATATCGGGCCTGCCCCAAGGCCCGTACACCGTAAAAAATCTCAGGCCGGTACAGGGCAACCGGTACAAATGCGCGTAGCAATGCGCCATCAGCTCATTGGCCTTTTTAGTGGCCGCATAGAGCGAAACCGGGTGGTCGACATTGTCATGGATCGAAAAAGGCATCTGTGTATTGCCCCCATAGACCGAACTCGATGAAGCGTAAACCAGATGTTCGACCTGTGAATGGCGGCATCCCTCCAATACATTCAAGAAGCCTTCGATATTGCTGTCGGTATAGGCGTGCGGATTGACCAATGAATATCGGACTCCGGCCTGGGCGGCCAGGTGGACGACCCGCTTGATCGGATATTCCGAAAACAGCTCCTTCATTCCCTGCCGATTCGCCAAATCGAGCCGCACCAACTGATACCCGTTCAACGGAGCCAGACGAGCCAATCTCGCCTCTTTGAGCCGCACATCGTAATAGTCGTTCACATTGTCGAGCCCGATGACATGATCGCCCCGGTCGATCAACCGCTTGGCAACATGGAAGCCGATAAACCCGGCCACGCCGGTCACGAGCGTCAGGGATGTGGGTCCGGTCATCGGGATTGTCCTCGCAAGAACGGATGGATCAGGCTCGACGCTCGGGCCTCATGAACGGCGGATCACCGTGATCCTTCCGGTAGAGATTTATCGGCGCCAGAGCGTCTCCCGCCGCTATGATGTCCACGCTGCCGCCTTGATTCGCCCGGTACAACTCGAGCGCGTGACCGTAATGATACTCACAGCCGTGCGGAGAAAGAAGATCTTTCAATTTTTCCGGCCGCTCCCAATTCGCCGTGAGCAGGGCCGTGCGAGCGGGGTTGCGCCGGCTGAACATGAACGAGAGATGGTCCGGATACCACTCGGCTCCGCCGGTCGCATACGACACGAACTGTTTCGCCCGTGCGGCCGTACAGAGTTCTGCCAAGTATCCGTTCGTCAAATAACCGTTCTCGCCGACATCCAGCCATTTGCCCGGATGAGAGAGCGGGGCATGAACCGCATGGCTCCGGATCTCCAGTAACTGTTGCTGCGAAGCAAAGACCAAGGGAATGGGCCCATACCGTTCGACCAGCCGAGTGATGACTCCGTCTTTCAACGGGGACCGTCCGTCATTGGTGGGGCCACTGTCTGCATGGACCAAGACGTTATGCCCGCGGTCAGTGATCAGATAACAATTCCTTGGCATCTCCAAATCGCAGGGATCTTCGCCATAGAACGGAACGGACACGACCGTGCCTCCTTCGAACGGCCAGGTTTCACCGTGGGCCAGTTCGACCACTCGGCCAAAGCCAAGCTCACGCAACAAGCCATGGTAGTCATAAAACAGCTTCTTCTTGTTGCGGCGGCTCGGGATAACGATCGGAACGTCTTTGGGAATATGAAGGAGGGTCCGAGGGTCGACATGATCATCGTGGTCATGCGTGAGAAAAATGGCGGCGGGTTTCGGGATTAATGATCCCCATAAGGATGGGACCGACGACTCGGCAAACCACGGCAGAAACCAAGGATCAAACAAGAGGACGGTATCGCGCTGACGGTAGAGCAACGCGGCGTGACCCAGATGAAGCATGTCCTGATCCTGCACGACATCAAACCAGGTATCCCGGATGGTCGCGTGCGATGACGCCCGAAGACACTCGTATTGGTGCAGCGATTCCATCAGCCGGCTCAATACCGGCTGGGCCTCGCGGGGCGACGTGGTCGCGACCGTCCTGATCTCGTCGGTGCGATGCGTTCCGTCCAACATGCCCAATACCCTGCCGATGATCGGACCGACCGGACGTTGATCGAACCCGATAGGTACGGCCTGACGCTTAATCGAATGAAAAATGCGAAGGCCGCCGTTGATCACCGCCGATGAACGCTGGGGGTCCGCGCGAAACTGCCACCGAAAGCTTCCGTCGGGCTGTCTGCCGCACGTGATGTGCTGGCGCAAATGCGGCCTGGAATTGACCAATTCCGCATAGGCATCCTCGAGGCGCCTCCCTCGTTCAGAGTCCTCCACCGGCGCCCGCTTGGAAAAGACGTCGCTGATGGCTGTATCGATCGAACTGGCCAGGAGTGCATGAGCTTCATGGAGGCCGGCGGCGACCTCCGGGGCCACACCGCCGATGAAAGGAAACGGTCCGGGCGATTCGGCGCTTTCAAGCTGGACCCAACACCACGGCGCCAGGCTGAGATACTGTTGAGAGGGGAGGCTGTCCCAGATTCGGCTCATGTCAGCTGATTATCCGGTCAGGTCAGTTTACTGATGGTGGGCTCGTAGAGGGCTTGAATGACGTTGCCGTCCGGATCAGCACAATAGAAGGAATAACTTCCGTCGCGATGCGCTTTCGGCGCTTTCACGATGCGCCCACCGAGCGGTTCGATCCTGGCCATCATATCGCTGTAAAGCGCGTCGACCGCTTCGCGGCTTTCCAAGATGACGCCTAGATGATCGAGAAATTGATGCGGCGACGAACGATACGCTGGCACCTGACCCGCCTCGATTTGGTGGAGAGCTAAATTGTCGGAGCCTGAACTGAAATAGACGTTGTCCTGATCCGGCTCCCAGACCACCTGCATGTCCAGCAGATCGGTGTAAAAGGCGCGAGAGCGGGATAAATTCGTCACGCGCAACGCCACGTGTCTGATACCGCGATGCCGACCCATGCTCATACAATCCTGTGCATCGTATAGTAGGTGGCCATCCAGAGCGGCGTCAATTCGATTTTCACCATCGATGCTCGGCTGCGAGTTGCGCAACGGTTATGCTACGATGCGTCGAGCGGGACTTATTTTCTACGTCTTCAAGGAGTGTTCACATGATCCGGGGATTCTCGTCGTCAGTTGTTGCCGTGCTCGCTGTTGGAATCGTGTCTGTTGCCTTTGCCGACGAACTGCGGCCAGGCGGACAGGACGATGTGCCAATGGTCGTGATTCCAGCCGGTTCTTTCCCGATGGGCGTGCCGCCGGGTGATCGCGATGGCGGGCGGGACGAATATCCGCGCCACGAAGTGACTCTGGATGCGTATGCCATGGACATCTATGAAGTCACGAACGGCCGATATCTCAAGTTCGTCGAAGCCACCGGGCATCGTATCCCTCAGAATCCGACGAATCCGACTCGGAACCTCTGGCAGGGAACGGCCGTTCCGGAATCCTTGACGGACCGCCCGGTGGTCAATGTCGATTGGGCCGACGCGGATGCCTATTGCCGCTGGGCCGGCAAGCGGCTCCCAACCGAAGCCGAATGGGAAAAGGCCGCAAAAGGCAATCATGACTGGCGCTTCCCCTGGGGTAACGTCGAACCCACCGCCAAGCATCTGAATTACAATCAGCGATGGGTGGGGGAAAAGACCTTGATGCCGGTCGGCAGCTATGAAGCCGGCAAGAGCCCCTATGGGCTTTACGATATGGCGGGCAACGTCTGGGAGTGGGTGAACGACTGGTACGACGCAAAATACTATGAGAAAAGCCCAGGCAAGAACCCTCCGGGGCCGATTTCCGGAAGCAAGCGCGTGCTTCGCGGCTCCGGCTGGCAGAACGAAACTCCGACGGTCCGCATCTTCACCCGGGTGGACAGCGATCCGCTCATTCGCAACGAATCGACCGGCTTTCGCTGCGCCAAATCCGTACGCTAGCCGTGTGTTGACAAACTACGTGATGACCTCGGAAATGGAGTCGTGTCTGAGGTCACGGGCGTCATTAGCATGCCCTGCAGGCTGTTCAGAAAGGCCGTCCAGCAAGGCCGCAGCGAGCGAAGAGGTGAATCGTACTCTCTGCCGTACGTTGAGCCTCTGAGCGATGCGAGAACGCCGCTGGAGGACTTTGTCAACAGCCTGCTAGCCGTCTTAAGGTCGTTCCCTGGCACCCCGGTGGCAGTTGCATCATCCACCATAGGTTCGGTTCTCCCGTGACCGATTCAAGACCACCGTCGACACAACCTCCCTTGAGCGCCAACGATTTTCACGGCCTGCACATCCTGTCGTTTGAAAGTCGCATGGCCTCCGAAATGTCTCGGCTCATTGAACGCCATGGCGGAACCCCCCTCGTGGTGCCGGCCATGCGGGAAATTCCGGTTCCCCTTCGAGACAACGCCAATGTATTTCGGCTCGGCGCGAAGCTGATGCTGCAGCAGGTGGACATGCTGATTCTCATGACCGGCGTGGGCGCCAGCGCACTGTTTGAGACATTACAAAAGCGTCATGCGTTGCCGGATATCATCGCGGCTATGAAACACGTCATCGTGGTGACGCGCGGCCCCAAGCCCCTCGCGGCGCTCAAGACGCTCGGCATGGGATCGAACATCACCGTACCGGAACCGAACACCTGGCAGGATGTGATCGCCACCCTCGACTATTACCGCCCGGTCAAGGGGTTGAGAGTGGTCGTTCAGGAATATGGATCATCGAATCCCGAGATGATTCGCGATCTCGTATCGCGGGGAGCCGAGGTATTTCCGGTTACGATGTACCGCTGGGCGCTGCCGGAAGACCTCGGATCGCTTGAACGCGCCGTCGCACGTATCCTGGAGGGCACGATTGACGTCTTACTGATCACGAACGCAGCGCAGATCGATCACGTCATGCAGCTGGTTGAACGGGATGGACGAACTGCAGCGTTCCTCAATGCATGCAGGAAGCTTGTGATCGCCTCCATCGGTCCGACCGCCAGCGAACGAATCAAGCACTACAATCTGACAGTCGACCTTGAACCGTCTCATCCCAAAATGGGAATCCTTGTAAAGGAAACCGCGATGAAGGCGGGAACACTCGTTTCTCGTAAACGCGGCGGCTGAGTGGGTTTTGCGGGGAAAACCCGTTTTGACGAGTTCTCCCCGCTCATCACCTCCGGGCGGACAGGAGCGTTATTGTCTGGTCGAAGACACCGGTCCGATCCGGGCCGGAAGCTCTGCGTCGGCCTGTTTCACACCAGGTCTGACGCCGGTCAGCGGCTTGATGCGCTGATCGCCGGATGGCAGCACCCGCAGATATCCCCACTGTCCTGATTGCGAATAGGGCAACCGCTGGTTGCTCCACACATAGTCGCCTGTCAGCCGGAACGGGCCGCCTGCGCTAGGAATGAAGGCATCCAGAGTTTCCGATCCCGAGAACTCCACCACGCTGATCATGTCGGCCCCGCGCATGAACGGCTCGATCGGCCATTCATGGCGTTCGACCGCGAACATGCCGTTCTGCTCATTGCTCGCCCCGAACACATGGATGCGCACGGGATCTCCGGCGTGCGCTTCGATGATCGGGGTGGCAGGGTCCTCGGGCTTGTCCACCACGCATGGTTGGAAGACTTTGCCGAGACTACATCCGGTATCCTGCCGGAACTTATAGGGCTCCGCACGATAGTTGACGGAGATCAAACCTGCCGTGTTCTGCACATACGGCATGAAGCTCGTCCCGATGATGTTGTCCTCGTCCTGGAAAAACAGGGCCACATCGCGGTAGTTGACGCGATGTTCATAGCCCTGAATCGTCCGGTCGACGATGACATCGGCCACCCAGCTGTTCTTCGTCGAAATGTCCGCCCCGGTCTTGGGATCGCGGTACTGGGCGCCTCTTGGCCCAATCACCAGCGCACCATAGAGCCCGTTCCGTGGATGGGTCATTACGTTGCCCCAATCCCACACCAACGAGGCGGTCTCTCCCAGGAACGGATCGGCGTAATACGTGTATGTGCGGTTCTCCCCCGGTGCGACCGTCTGATCGCCTGGATTGTTCCCGACGTTCGCGCCGAGCGAATCCTTGGGGTCGAACGCCAACCCGATGGCGGAGAACGAGGCTCGTCCCTCTTTCATCCGGTTGGTCAACTTGACTTTGAGGCAGTCACCGACATTGCCGCGCAACGTCAGGGGCATCGGCTGCAGCCCGCTGCCCACTTTGGCGACTTCCTCCTCCAACGCGTAGATCTTCGCGTCAGGGTTCACCATTTGGATCGTCCGCTCGAAGTCCACCTCGATCACATCGGGAGCTTTCGGATTCAGCTTCATCGCGGGATAATCCATCGCCACCACGTTGAAGTGTTTCACCGGAGCGTCCGCCGGACAGATCGGCAGCGGCTGCGGAATGTTGTTTCTGCGGCTGTACCCGGCCGGCAGTTTCTGAAGATCCGGGACTTCTTTGTCCAGAACCCGCATCACGCCCCACGCACCCTCCGAGAATTTGGAGGTACGTCCGTTGAAGTGGATGTAGTCCCCCGGTTGGAGCCGCGGTCCGCCGGCTTGCGGCACCACGAGATCATAGCGCTCAGCAATGCCGATATGGATCGAGTTCTTCCGGTTGGCATCACCCGCATAGCGCTCGGTCAGATAGGTGTGACCGGAGAGCGTCCACACCATCGTTTCGTTCGCCATGGTCTGAAGCAGACGGAACACCACCGTGTCACCGAGATACGCTCGCACCATCGGTGTATAGGGATCGCCGTGGGCGGCACTGCTGAACAGCTTGGAGGCATCGGGATTCGAGGCCAATCGGCTGGAGACCGGCTCGGCTTTGAAATTCAATCCACCGCCGGTCGTATGTGTTCCGCCGTTGAGAAAGGGCATCGGCGTCATCGGAATGTGCTCCGGCATCGGGAACGACACGGTTTTGCCGGCTTCGAGGGCCACCTCGATCGGCTGACCCGGAGGATTCCCGGCTGTCACGATGTTCACCGTGTGAGGCACGGTGTCGTTGAGTTGCACGAGCAACTCGCGGAAGCTGCCATTGACTCCGTAGCCGACGGGTTCAGCAGTCCGAATATCGGCCAACGGACCGCTCCTGATTTGCTTGCCGGTCTTCGGGTCATGATACGTCGAACCAACCGGCTCGATGACGATCGTCCCGAATCCTCCATGCGGCCACGTCACCCGACCGAGCGCATGGTCGTGCCAGAAAACCGTGCCCACATCGGAGTCCACCCAGAACCGCTGACGGACGAATTCGACCGTGACGATGTCCTTCGCCGGATGATCGTGCTTCAACGGGCGATACAGCGTGATCTGGTTGCCCTTGATGGATTTGACCCGCCCGATCTCGTTACCTCCGACGTTGTCCGCGCCGATCAAGATCTCCACGTTCGGATGGTACTGCGCGGCGTTCTTGACCGTGATGACTCGCTCGCCCTTCTTGGCCGGCTTCGTGAACGTCGTGTTCATCGGCACCGGAAGACCCTTGTTGACCTTTTTCTCGAGCATGGTGAAGGGCCGCACCGACTGCTCATACGAGAATCCGGTGATGACCCCATCCGACGATTGGTTATCGAACTGCAGGAAATGCCAGTGGGTGTTGATCTTCGAGGAATGGAAGTTGATGTGCTCGTCATCTTCCCATTCGCTGGTCAGCATCCAGTCGATGCAATCGTAAATATTTGCCCGCACGACGAGCGGATACTTGATGTCGCTCTTGCGGACCTGAGCTTCTTCTTCGTGCAGCACGTAAATCAAGCCGTCTTTATCCACGATCGCAGGGGTATCGCCCTGCTTATCCGCCAACGTCATCGGCGTCTGGATGAAGTGCACGTTGTAGACCTTGGAGCCGGCTTGTTCCGGACAGAGGCTCCAGCGGCCATTCTCACCAGGCTTGGCCGGATAGGAACTCGGCGCTCCGTCTTCGTCCAGATGGATCATTTCCAACCAGGGAGACGGATTGTGATTCTGCGAGAACGGCACGCGCCGGCCGAAATGCGGCTTCAAATGGGGCCAGGCCACCTTCCCCGTGGCCGATTCGAACAGGATCGGCACCCGCTTGCCGGGAGTCAATGAGACGTATCGCGGATTCGCCACGCTATTTTCGCGTTCGGTCATCGCACGGTCGGCCTGCCACGCCCAGTCCAAGACACTGGCATCATAGGACCGTGTCTGGGCCATTTCGTCATCCTTGTGGCCCGGCTGCCCCTGCGGGGGCAACTGCATCGTCACCCAATCCTTTACATTGACGACGGCAGGCGAAGCCTTCCAATCCGTCTTGCTATCCTTGACGATGTTGAACGTCTTCCCGAACCAGTCCAGTGTGCGACCGACGAGCTGATCCGAGGTAATACCGGCTTGAATACGGCCCGCTCGGTCAGGGAGTTCACGAAGGGACGGCATCGTGTCATTGTGGACCTCCCCCTGCTGTAAGGTGTTGTACACGCGCCAGTAGCCCCACATCCCCGCGATGTAATGGTGCGCGACGTGACAATGGAACAGGAAATCTCCGGCCAACTGCTGACACAGGCCTGATCCGCATTCCGTCTCCAGATCCATCGTCTCCGAGGGTCCGATGACTTCCACGTCGACGCGATCGGACTTGGTCCGAATCACGGGATATTTGACCGGACCGTTTTTGGCCGTATGCCACAAGGGCATCTCGTCGATTGCACGGGGACTGCGCGGCCAGCGAATCGATCCGCCATGCGGATGGTGGGAGTGGAAGACCTCCGACCCACCATGGACAAGCCGAAACTTGGCCGGATCACCCAGGTAGCTGCGCGGCACGGTCGTCGCCGGATCACCGAATGTATAGGCGCTGTACGCCATGGATTCGTCTTCGAAGCCGAAGTACTCGTGCTGCGTCTGCATGTTGTCGACGCCGAACGGCTCGCTGCGATAATTCAGGGCACGGGCGACCGGACGGTAGACGTCGGTCAGAGGATCGCGCTGCGGGAGGAAATCGCCCTTTTTGTTCAGTGGTCTGAAGGCCTCATCGCCGACTTCGTGGTACATCAGCACAAATTCACGAAAATCCGGACCGTTCCCATTCTTGATGATCGCCTGCCACCCGCTCGTCATCGGCGTGGGCTCGCCGCTGCCGATCGGATCCAGGTATTCCGACCCTTTGGGTTCGATGACGAAGGTCCCGAACAACCCCATGACCGTCAACTCGCGGTCGTTACTGTACGAGTGGAACTGACGCCCGCCTTCCTGCTGCGTCGGCGGAATATACCACTCGAGTTCCACGGTTTTGCCCTGTGGTGCGATGCTATCGGGGTTCGTCGTGGTCGCCGGCTGTCCCGTCGAGGCGATCACCATGCTGGATCCATGGATGTTGAGGCTGACCTCTTCGCCGCCCTCGAGTTGATTACGGAGCGTCATCTTGACGCAGTCGCCCTGATTGCCCCTGATCACCAGAGGTTGGATCCACTGACTCTGCAAGCCGTTCTTGACGGCACCGGGATCATAGCCCTCTTTGTCGCGGGCTTCGCGATTGACGGTTTCCTCCGCCCGCACTTTCTCGACGTTCTCGGTCAGCGCGTACATGTAGCCGGGATAGTAGTCGAGCCACATATTGAGGGATATCTCAACGTTGATCGCCGAGATATCGTACTTCCGCACCGGTGCCGACGCCGGGCAGCGTCCACCTCCCATGGATACCGGCTCCGCACCGGAATCGGACATGAGCAGCACATCCTGGTTGCCCGCGCCGTACTGGTGCATCATGTTGACGTTGTTGAAGTACCCGTCGCCATGCTGTTCGGCGGCGTCATGCTCCATCTGTTGCATGATCCGTTGATGCTGGCGCTCCATCATGGCGGTGCGTTCCGGACGGCCTTCCATCACGTCCTCGACGATTGTCTGCCCTTTCAGCTGCTGAGCCCATGCCGTGGTCGCCTGCGGGTTTCCCGCGTCATGATTCGCGTGTTGCGCCGCCGCCTCGGTCCCGACGAACGCCAGGCCCAAGGCGCACAGAATTTTTGCCAGTGACCGAGAATGTTCGAAACGCCTCCGCATCGTAATGTCCTCTCTCATGGTAAAGGTTCCTGGATATCCGGCTCTACGCGGCTGTCTACGGATTGGAATCGGCTGCGCGAGCCACAGCGTCTTCGTTTGCATGACCGGACGGTTCGAAACCGACCTTGGGAGAATCTTCTTTGGCGACATGAATCACGCCAAGCGCCCCGGTCAGTGCATCCTGCAGGGAGTGGGTCACCATGGGATACATGCCCTCCTCCGGAATGATGAGATCAAATGTGGCACCTCCGCCCGGAGGCAACGTATACGTTTGGACTCCGTATTCGACGTTCTTGGGATTGCCGCTGGCATACACCCGGTCAAAAATGGCGCCGATGACGTGAAACGCGGAGAAGTGATTCGGCCCTGCATTGACCACATGCAGCCGGATGAGTTCCCCCGGCTTGGCCCGCAACGGCTCATCGAGGTACTTGTTCGCCTTACCGTTGAACACCACCAGCTTGGGTTTACCCGCCATCATCGCGGCCACATCGAATGGCGTCGGATAGACCTCGCTTTGCACGATGACGTACTCTCGATCGGGCTTCGTCACGGGATGGCGCGGTTCGACCACGACGGCGCCAAACATCCCGTTCGCAATGTGCTGGATCATCGGGTCGGTTCCGCAATGGTAGTAAAAGACGCCTGGATAATCGGCCTTCCATCGGAAGGTCGATTGTGAGCCCGTTGGAACTCCCTGAAAATGGAGGTTCCATGGAGTCTTCGCCGCATGAAAATCGATCGAGTGCACCCGGTCGGCCTCGTTTTTCAACGTGAAA
The DNA here is from genome assembly GCF_011405515.1 of Nitrospira sp. KM1. Taxonomy (NCBI): domain Bacteria; kingdom Pseudomonadati; phylum Nitrospirota; class Nitrospiria; order Nitrospirales; family Nitrospiraceae; genus Nitrospira; species Nitrospira sp. KM1. The sequence continues at coordinate 2,313,980 of NZ_AP022671.1, forward strand.
TCGACGATGTCTCCTTCCTTCACGCGGATGACCGGGCCTGGAAACGACTCGTTGAACGTCCACGCCTCGCGTTGATCATCCTTGGCAACCTCGACCTTGGTAACCGTTGCCCGCAGTTGAACGGTGACGACCTCGGCCCGACCGACGTCGGCCACGAACAAGCCGGCGGCCGCCGCCAGCAGGAGCGCCCATCCGAGTCGTTGAGCGCGCGCTTCTTCCTCCACGACGGAGGCATTCTGATCCGACATTTTCACCCCTGTGTCCGGTCCGATCCGTTCCATGGTATCTCCAAAAAATGATTAGCCCATGAGCACGTATAGATCTTCGAGCAAATTTATCAGCAACTGTCGTGCCGGACATTTTTTAGGAACAGATGTCATTAACCATGCGACTTTTGGAGAGAAACGCACGCATTCGCTGAGACCGCTCAGCGATCTCCGGATAGTAATCGCTAAATGGCGCGATGGCTCGCGAAATGTCGCGGATGACGTCGCGATTTAGGAGAGGGGAAGATTCAACGGACGGCTCAGACCGAGCTTCTTCATGCGGCTTCGAAGCGTGCTGGGATTCATACCGAGCTGCGCCGCAGCGCCATATGTCCCATAGATCCGCCAATGAACGGATTCCAAGACACGCAGGATATGCCTGCGCTCGACGTCGATGAGATTGGACGTGGATTCCGACACACCGTTCACGGTTGCCAGCGGTTCGACGGTGACAACCGGTGAGCGCGCCAGAATCACCGCCCGTTCGATCACGTTCTGTAGTTCACGGACATTGCCGGGCCAGGAATAATTCGTCAGTCGCGTCAACGACTCCGGATTGAGCTCCAGCACGGCACGCTTTAACTTCGACCGGTACGCTTCCAAAAAATGGCGGGCGAGCAGCGGGATATCCTCCCGGCGATCACGCAAGGGAGGCAACAGAATCGGAAATACGTGCAGCCGATAGTACAGATCCTGCCTGAACCGGCCTTCGTTGACGGCGTTCACCAGGTCGGAGTTGGTCGCCGCAACGATGCGAACATCGACCGGAACAGGACGGGTTCCTCCCACACGATCCACCAGACCGTCCTCGAGCACGCGGAGCAGCTTGGCCTGAGCTTCCAGCGGCATCTCGCCGATCTCATCGAGAAAGAGTGTTCCGCCGTTGGCCAGCTCGAACCGCCCGGGACGCCGTTGGTCCGCGCCCGTGAACGCTCCGCGCTCATGGCCGAACAACTCGCTTTCGACGAGCCCCATCGGGAGCGCCGCACAGTTCACGCGGACGAATGGCTTATCACGGCGAGTGCTCAGCTCATGAATGGCCCGTGCCATGAGTTCCTTGCCAGTCCCGGTCTCGCCGGTGACGAGCACGGTGGTCGACGTCGGGCCCACCGCTTCCGCCTGTCCCAACGCGGTGCGAAACGCGGCGCTGAGACCCACCATCGCTCCGAAGTTATGCGTCAGCTTGAGCTCTTCGACCAGATATTCGTTTTCGTGCTCCAACTGATGGCGGAGACGATCGATCTGCTCGTACGCCCGCACGTGGTCGATGGCATAGGCAATCTGCGTCGCCACCAACTGGAGAAATTCCAGATCGGATGGATCCGGCTCCCCGCACTCGACGCTGCCGATGTTCAGCGTGCCGATGCAGGTGTTACCGATCATCAGTGGAGAGTTGATCATCCGTCCCAGTCCTTCACGGACATAGTAATCGTCCTCCAGAAACAACCGCTGGCGTTGCAGGTTCGGTCGCACGTGGATAGTCCGATTTTCATACACCCATCCGACGGCGCTGCCAGCTTTGGGAATCACGGCATCGCGCTGAAGTTCTCGCTGCGGCATCGTGGTTTCGACAGCGTAGAAGCGGAACGAGTTGGTGTCCGGATTGTACAGAGTGACGCCAGCGCGCTCCCAGGGCAGCACTTTCCGTATCTGCTCGGTGATGGCGCGCCAGAGACTGTCGGTGTCGCGTTGAGAGTTCAGGACGTTGGTGACGGCCAGCAGCGCCCGATAACTTTCATCGGTATCCCGCATCTGCAATCCTCCGGACAAGAAATCGCCGGTCGATTCGACAGGTTCCTGCTCTCCCGGCGAATGATCGCGACGGTCAGCAATCCGCGGCTGGTGAGGGGTAAGATCTCCATTCAGCATACGTGAACCCTTCTCTCCATCGCAAGGTAACTGGGTCATTATACAAAATCCCGTTGCCGGTCCGATTGATTGTGGTTGTGCTCGTGGACCAAGAAGGCCGGCGCCGGCGGCTCCGCACCCTGATCTACCGACCGACCCATCGCACGACCGATCGCGATCCCAAACGCAAAGCCTCCCGTCGCCGTGGCGGCCAGCCCCCATCGCACCCACTCGATTCCGCTGGCAATCTGCTGATCGTGATCAGCCTGATACTCGGTAAGCTTTCCGTCCAGATCGCGGAATGCCATCGCCACGGCGGTCGCCTGCGCAAGACCTTTTCCCCCGCGAATATATGACAGGACATCTTCCTCTCCACCCCGCTCGAGAGCCAGTGTCAACCGTCGTTTGGCATCGAGCAGCTCCGTCACCCGCTCATTCACGGTTCTCACTCTGAATTGCAGATCCGGCCACGGCGATGTGAGACGCAGTAGTCCGTCCACGATACCTGGAATACTTCCCTCGGCCGCGACCATGGGGATCAGAAACGAGGACTGCTGCATCAGCACGTATCCTCTGAACCCATTGTCGACATCGGCCACCATTCGCTCCAGCCTCAGCACCTCCTGCCGGATATGAGACTGTCGGACCTGCGCTTCATGGATCGCCCACCATTGCTCGATCAGAACGGTCTGAACACCCAGCATGCAGAGAAAGCACGTCCCTGCCGCCAACACTCCGAATACAGTCCGTGTTCGCATACGTTCCGATCCGCCTTGTCTCTGCGCACATGGTTTTCATCAGTACACCAAGATAAGGAAGCCGGGAGAAGCGACGCTCCTCCCGGCTCACTCGACCACTTCATGCAGCGTCTCAATCATACATGCGCGTACATGCGTACACGGCTGCATGCCACGCCGGTGAGATCTGCTTTGGTCCTAGAGCCAGTTCACCCGTTCGGCGGGGCGAATGTAGATGGGCTCTTCGACCTGGATGCGGGCCACTTCCTTGCCCGACTTGTTGAAGCCCAGCACGGTATCGTTGTACATCTCAAAGCGCTTCCCGTGGATCTGGGTTTCAAACACCTTCGGGCCCGGAATGACGTCGTAGCGGAAGATGATCTGCTGGCTGGCCCGCCAGAGTTGGAGGACGGCCAACAGCTCCCGGCTCGGCACCAGGTACTTCTCAATGGCATTGTCGACGCCCGGGCCGAACATCTGCCGCGCATAGCCCCGGGGGGAATGCCGCGGCGGAATGTAGAAGCCGTTGGGCTCGGTGCCCCACTGCGGATACAAGGGCAGCGCCACCTGCTCCACCCGAATGGTGTAGTACAGGGGATGCCACCGGTCCTCCGCCCACAGGCCGTCTTCGCCGATGCGCACCAGGCTCTGCATGCGGATCTTGCCCACGCACGCCGCCATACAGCGCGTCTCCATCGGCTCCCCGCCCGTCAGCGGATCCTTGCCCTCGATCCGCGGATAGCACGCAATGCACTTCTCCGACACCCGGGTCGTCCCCCGGTACATCGGCTTCTTAAACGGACACTGCTCCACGCACTTCTTGTACCCCCGGCAGCGGTTCTGGTCGATCAACACAATGCCGTCTTCCGGCCGCTTGTAGATCGCCTTGCGCGGACAGGCCGCCAGACACCCCGGGTATGTGCAGTGGTTGCAGATCCGCTGCAGGTAGAAGAAGAACGTCTCATGCTCCGGCAGGCTGCTGCCCGTGAGCCGCCACGGTTCATCGCGCGAGAACCCCGACTTATCGATGCCTTCCACCAAGGAGCGCATCGAGGTGGCGGTGTCCTCGTAGATGTTCACGAAGCGCCATTCCTGGTCCGTCGGGATGTAGCCGATCGCCGCCTGGCCCACCTTGGCCCCCGCGTCGAAGATCGTCATCCCTTCGAACACCCCATAGGGCGCATGGTGCTTGCGGCCCACCCGCACGTTCCACACCTGCCCCCCCGGGTTCACCTGCTCGATCAACTGCGTGATCTTCACGTCGTAGAACTGCGGATACCCCCCGTAGGGCTTCGTCTCCACGTTGTTCCACCACATGTACTCCTGCCCCTTCGAAAACAGCCACGTCGACTTGTCCGCCATCGAACAGGTCTGACAGGCCAAACACCGATTGATGTTGAACACAAAGGCAAACTGCCACTTCGGATGCCGCTCCTCGTACGGGTACAGCATCTTCCGTCCCAGTTGCCAGTTATAGACTTCAGGCATGGTGAATCCTCCTTAAATGCTCACGTGTCTCCTGCTGACCGGGGGACCCGGAGCGGATCCCGCATGGCACACGAGGATCCCGCTCCGACCGACAGCGATGGCTACACCTTGATCTTGATGTGCTCCCCTTTGAGCCACTTGATCATGAATTCGTTCTCCTGACCCGGCGTAAACCCGGTCCGGACTGGTTCCCACGGCCCGCGGGCCCCGATGCCGCCGTCTTCCGCCTTCGTGATGCGGATCAAGCATTCCTTCGGGGTCGTGTTGATCGCATGGTGGTCAATCGCATAGCCCCACTTGAACTTCCAGGCAATCGCGTGCTTGCCCGGGAGTGAGTCGGTCTGGTGCATCGGCATCAGCCACGACCGGGTAAAGGACTGTTGGGCCCCATACCGGAAGTTGGATTGATAGCCGGTGTCCACCGCGATCGCCCGGCCGTCCGGCCGCGTCTCGTGGCCCTTCACCGACTTCGCCGTCGACACGTACGGAGCGTGTTTCGCCATCGTCACGTGATACGGATAGGCCGGGTTGTACTTCGCGCGAATCATCAAGCGCGCGACCTTGTAGAACGGATCCGAGGGCTTCCAGCCCCGATAGGGCCGGTCCACCGGGTTGCCGTCCACATAGACATAGTCGCCGTCGTTGATGCCGCGGTCTTTCGCCGCCTGCGGGTTGATGTGGATCTGGTGCTCGCCGACGCCCGGCGTCCGTTTGTCCATGCGGTACGGATCGCCGAAGTTCGACTCGTAAATCTGCACCCAATCGTTCACCGACCACTGGCTGTGCACCCGGTGCCGGGTCTTGGGCGTCACGCAGTAGAACTGGTACCCCTTCTCCCACAACGGATTCGAATGTTGCTTGACGTCCTGCCACGGCAGCTTGATGTTGCGCACCGTCTTATCGTCGTGGTGCTGCGCCGTGATCGGAATCCCGTAGTCGTCCGGCCGGACGTACGGGTTGCTCGTCATGATCGCGTTCGGCAGATACGGCGTCGCCTCCGGGCCTTCCCGGTGCACGATGAAGTTCTCGCCGTACTCGATCGCCTCCGGTTCCACCCGGTAGGTCTCCAACCGGCCCGAGCGCGTCCACTGCGGCTTGCTCTCGTTGACTTCTTCCCAGAGCGGATGGCGCGGATAGGTCCGAACCATAACCATCCAGCCCTTCTCCGACTTCAGCATCACGTCCGCGCTGTAGCCGTACAGGGTGCTGGAGGCATCCAGCACACGCTGCGCGTACACATCGACGCGGTTTTGATAGACAAAGTGGAAGACCTCTCTCATGCGATTGTCGCCGGTGATATCCCCCAATCTGGCCGCAACGCCGGCGAACGTATCGAGGTCGTTGCGCGTGTCGTACAACGGCCGGATGCCGCCCTTCCACAACTGGATCCAGGGATTGGATACCGTGGCGGTCATTTCCGGGTAGGTGAACTCCATCCAGGAGTTACACGCAAAGGCGATGTCGGCGTGGTTCACGTCCGAGGTCATCTCGATATCCTGCGTGATCAACATTTCGATGTTCGGATCCACGTTGCGCACCATGTCGTAATGGTGCTTGGAATTATTCAGGATGTTCACATTGACCACCCACCGCACTTTGCTGGGGCTCGGCATGTGCGTCTTGCCCGTGAACACCTTCCGTCCGTACTTCGGGGTGTTCACGATCAGTGCGGTGTCGCCATGATTCCAGTAGCCCGGCTCTTCACCGTAATAATAGGTCTTGTACTTGATTTCCTTACCGTGTGCGTTCGGATCCAGATTGGAATGCCACGGATCTTCCGCGAGATGCACTCCCGCGCCGGCGCCTGACCAGGGAGCCGCGTTCCAGATGCCGACCTTGTAGTTGCCCGACCAGGTATGGCAGCCGGTCCCGAACTTTCCGATATTGCCGGTCAAGATCAACACCAGCGCCGCCGCCCGTCCCATGGACGTCATGTGGAAATAGTGGCAGACGCCTTCGCCGTTGTGGATGGCGGCCGGCTTGATCGTGCCCGAATCCCTCGCCCAGCGGACAATGAGGTCCTTGGGGGCGCGATTGATTTGATGCACGGTATCCAGATCGTAATCCTGGAAATGGACCATGTAGAGCTGATAAATCGGGGCGACATCCACCTCGCGCCCGTTGAGCAACTTGACCCGGTAGGTGCCCGTCAAGGCGGCATCGATCCCCGCGTCGAGGTAATGCCAGCCCACTTGTTCACGATGCAGCGGCACCGCCTGCTGCTTTTTCAGATCCCACACCATCATGCCGCCAAGCCGCTGAATGTACTCGGGCTTCAGGCCTTGAATGCGCCCCGAATAGGCATGCGAGAAATCCGGCAATGCATATTCCTTGATCACGTCGCGCGGATCCAAGTATTGCAGCGTGTCGGTACGGACCAACAAGGGCATGTCCGTATACTGCTTTAAGAAGTCGATATCCTGCAGGTTTTCATCGACGATGATCCGGCTGGCGCCGAGAAAGAGCGCGCCGTCGGTTTCCGGGCGCACCGGAATCCAATAGTCCGCGCGCGAGGCGGTGGGGTTGTATTCCGGCGTGATCACGACCAACCGGGCGCCCCGCTCGATCGACTCGAGCTTCCAGTGCGCTTCCGGCATCTTGTTCTCGACGAAATTCTTCCCCCAGCTGGTGTTCAGCTTGGAGAAGCGCATGTCCGAAAGGTCGGTATCGCAGTTTTGCGTGCCGTTCCACCAAGGCTGAGAGGGATCCTGGTCCCCGTGCCACGTGTAGTTGTTCCAATAACGGCCGCCCTGCGCGTGCTCCGGGCTCACCTTCCTGATCCAGGAGTCCAGGAGGGCCAGGATGCTGTTGTTGAAACGAGTGTTCCCATGCTTGCCGAGCAGCCCGAGGATCGGCATGCCGGCGCGGTGCTTGAAGCAGCGGGTGCCGGCGCCCTTCATCATCTCGATCATTTCCGGCGCATAACCCTGTTCGCGCAACCGCCGCGCACCGGCTTCGCCACTGTAGCGCGTCCCGATCGTGACCAGCGCCTTCGCCGCATATGTAAAGGCCGTGTCCCAGGACACACGAATCATGTCGTCCAGGAATCGGCTGTTGAACTTATATTTCCGCTTTGTTTCCGGCGTGAGTTCCGGCGAGCCGGCATCCATCCATTCCTTCCACCCTTTCCGCATCAATGGCCCCTTCAAGCGATACGGGCCGTAGACGCGGCGATGGAAGGTGAAGCCCTTCAAACACATCCGCGGGTTATGGGCGAACGTCCCGCGGTTGCCATAGAGATCTTCGTAGGTTTGATGATCGTAGTTCTGCTCCACGCGCATGACGACGCCGTTGCGGACGAAGGCGCGGATGCGGCAGGCGTGGGTGTCGTTCGGAGAGCAAACCCAAGTAAAAGAAGAATCATAGCGATATTGGTCGTGATAGACCCGCTCCCACGAGCGGTCCGGATAATCACCGAGCGGATTGCCCACCTCGATGACCGGCTGCAGCGCCGTCAGCGCCAGAACCTTGTCCGCCACCGCCGCCACGGCAACGGTACCCGCGGACACTTTTAAGAATTGTCGACGTGATAAAACCATGAGGGTATTCCTCCTTGCTAAAAAAATATGAGAACGAAGATCTGCGGTCTCGTCCAAACCCGTATCGACTCTCCCACCTCCTTTCTTTGCTTCATATTTGCCTGAATGTGACGGCAATCAGGACGGACCCCACGATCAGGTGCAGGGCAACTCCCATACCATGTCCATACATGGCCATCTGATGATGACGTTCTTCTAATCATTTGATTATGCAGCAAGAATCAGATAGGCGTGCGCCATGAGCGCCTTCGCTCGAGATTTCATGATCGCGATATGTCGCGACAATCGTCGCGACATTCGCGAGGTGACGCGATGACCATGACGCTTGGCCGATCGCGCTGACGTCAGGTATGACCAGTCGATTTTATGGCGACGGCGGGGTGCGGAAGCGGCGCATTCGCACTCTCCTGTTCATGCGAGGGCTGCTTTTTCACCGCCAATGAAGCCAGCCAAAAGACGAACAGAATGCTCGTCCAGAAAAACAACACATTGAAGGAGATCATGTTGGCTGCGAATCCCACCGTATGCGTATACGCCCAGGGTGAATTATCACGCATGATTTCGTTGACGTGCCAGAAAAGACGGACGGACGAGCGGATATACCCCATCAACGCCATCATCCAAGTAAATTCAGTCGCGAGCATGATCAGGGCATACTGGGATCTTGGGGACATTCGACCCCATTCGACCGTTCCTCCTTGCTTCGCTGCCTTCAGCATGCCCAGATTCAGCGCCGTCATGAACACAAGACAGGACAGCGTCGTTGCCACCTGCGGCACCGATAATCCGACTCGGACGTTCGCCGGAATGTAATACCCGTAGACGGCGAGCCAGATGATGTTGACGTAGGCAAAGAAGAAAAACGTCCCCATGAAGATGTTGCCGAATTTGGCCCAGGAGACGGTCGGAATCTTGTTTCCACGCTGATACCAGATGAAGCTCAGAATCGTGGTCACAATGATCGTGTTGATGCCACCATTCTTTGCCGACATCACGCCGTAATTGCCGAGAACAGGATGTTGCTGCCCTCCCATGGCCTTGAGTTCGGCCGGCGTCATCACCATCGTATGCGGCGTGATGAATACCAGAAACCCGACCGTCATGATGAACACCAAATATTTAATGTATCGTTGATAGTGCTCTGCTCCTCGCATGCGGCCCAAACACTGCCACAGGTAGTAGCTGGTGGTGAGGAACAGGGCGCCGATCATGGTCGCCTGGATGATGAACAGCCAGGCCAGCAGCCCCCCCATCAGCGTAATCCCCATCTGCTGACGGTAGGCATAGACCTCGCGCATCAGCCAGTATCCGGCAAAAGGCAGCGGAACGAGGAAGAGCACGGCGATGAACATCGCGACATAGCCCATCCAGTCGTAATGTGCGCGCTCTTCCTGATTCCTGGCCGCGAGAAACCGGTAGGCGGCGTATGCGGCGACGACGCTGCCGCCGAACGCCATGTTTCCGAGTATCCGGTGGATGTTGAGCGGATTCCACAACGCGGTGTGCATCACATGCCAGATGTTCCCCAGATAGCGCCCTTCCTCATCCACACCGGCAGGCGACATCATGAATGCGATCCACGAGTTGGCGAGAAACATCAGCACGGTGCCGATCGTGTTGAGCACGACGGACAGGCTCAGGTGGATCCACTTCAAGAATCCCTCGCGCATCTTGTCCCAACCGTAATAGTAAATGTAGAGCGTCCCGCTTTCGGCGACGAAAAGCAGCGCATAGAGATGCATGACCGGACGGAAAATGCTCGCGAGATATCCGAAAAAGGTGGGGTACAGCGTGAGAAACGTAAATAGGAGGATGCCACCGAGGATGGCTGTCAGCGAATAGGCGGTGAGACTGATCTTCACGAAATCGTAGGCAAGCTGATCATACCGTCTCGCCAACGCTTTGTCCTTTGTCACCATTCCCATGAGCTCGATGATCATGCAAAAGATCGGGACGGCCAGCACGAAACTGCCGTAATAGAGATGTTGCTGGTTTGCGAACCAGATGAGCACTCGGCTTTCGAAGTTATATCGGGGATAGTGTTCGACATTATCGACCGTCTTGGGAGCCGGCAGACCGCTGATGACCCCTTCGGTCTTGTAATAGACGTCCCGGCCGACTTCAGAACCCGGTTCGCGTGCGGATTCCCCCTCATCACCACGAACGGGTGACGCCATTGCCAGCACGATCACCATGAGCGCGAATGCCCCGAGCAGACTGAGTAACCGAATGATTCCGTTCCGACGTGACGGTACACCCGACATGATGAACCTCCTTCACCAAATCAGTGAGAGACTCGGTTAATGGTTGGTTCAGCAAGCCGTATGCCGATGCGACAGGTACAAACGGTGCGGAATTGGCCGAAATCTTTCAGACGTTCCACGTGGCGGAAGAGAGAACCCGTGATCCATCGTGGCGCTCACGACATGTCATGGTTTACTGCATGATTGAACAGTCCAAATCCTGGACAGACGGAGGAGCGGGCCGGGGAAGGGCGTGAACCGCGTTTGGGGAGCTTACGAGTGACTATTCCAATTTAGACTGCGGCGGTGGTGGCTCAGAGGCTTCACCGGCATCCTTGACGTCACGTGCGCAACGGAACCCGAGCCAATTCATTTTCGTGTTCGGGTCTGTCCCGTTTCGTTGGGCAGGCCGCACGGATGGTGTGCTGTCAATCCATCCTCCGCCTCGGAAGGCCTTCTGGGTGCCCTGCGCAGGGCCTTTAGGATTACGGTCGGATGCGGTTTTGTAATAATTTGAGTCGTACCAGTCGGACGTCCACTCCGCTACATTACCGGCCATTTGAAAGACCCCATAGGGACTCACCGCATTCTCGTATTTGTCTACGGAGACGATTGGCGGATATAGCAACAGCCGTTCCGGCCTATCTCGGACTGGTCCCGATAACCCCGTACGGCCGAAGTTCGCACGGCTGAGGCCCGCAGGCTGATTGCCCCAGGGATAAATGCGCCCATCGTCGCCTCTAGCGGCTTTTTCCCATTCCGCGGAGGTCGGCAATCGCTTGCCCGCCCATTTGCAATAGGCGTCGGCATCGAACCATGAGATATGCATGACCGGATGATTGGCCATCGTGTCTTGGAAGTTTCCTCCGTCATACTGCCAATCAATGAGCGGGGGAAGATCGTGGGCGAGGACAAATTTTAAGAATTGGACGGTGGTGACTTCATACTTGTCGATCTCATAGGCATCCACATGCACCTTGCGTTGTGGATACTCTGCGGCGTAGGAATTCCTATCCACCTTCCGGTCGCTTCCCATGATGAACGGGCCGGCCGGGATCCGGACCATTTCATCGTGCGCAGGAAGTTTGATGCGCTCAGCCGCAAGCTTCTTGCCCTCCGCCGTCCATTCTCTGGTCACATCAGCCACATCCAGCGCGATCGCCGCCCCGCCACCGCAACACAATCCCGCGACCATGAGGCCGCAAATGACATTCCTGCGCTGCACGACATCCCCTCCTGTGTAGATTTACATTCCCGATTGAGGCCGCTCAGGCTCGGGAACTTTCTGAAACTCCTCGAGCGGATGAAAGTTCAGCGGCAGATTGAATAGATAGTCGGACACCGACCGCAGTTTAACGTGCTGATATTCCACGATCCAACTGCCGTCTTTCTTCGCGAGTTTCATTGGGAAATGAATGTCCGTCGCCACCCATTGATAGAACTGCTCTATCAACTCGCCTTGTTTCGTCGTCACTTCGTAGAGGACGGTTGGATGGCCTTCGCGCACTTCCCTGCCGATTTCCTGCCTGGCCACTTCCCCTTCCAGCGCTTCCGTCACATTCAGTTCCTGTTCCGCATCGTACGGAACTGTCTTGAAATGCTTCATGCGGGACAGCAGGAGCCACACCACCTGTTTATCTTTGCGCACGATGCTGACGTTCACGGGTCCCATCGAGTGATGCTCGATGCGCCACATTTGATCACGATAATAGATCGAGGCCTTTCGTGTATGGCCGTCGATCTTCGTAATCTGATCCGCTGTAAATTCCAATGCGAGGGTTTGGATCGAGAGTCCGAGCCACATGAGGGTCACGCCGATCATGAGAACGCAAAATCGCATAGCCGCCTATCGTATCATAACGAGCATGGACGGATGGTACCGGTCGACACCTCGCCGTTACATCATTTTCAACACGCCGGCGCCGCTAAACGAACCGGCCTTCAACGCCTGAAGCGCCTGATTGGCATCCCGCAGGCCAAAGCGCGTCGTCCTCGTCTTAATGGGAATTTCCGAAGCGACCGTTAACAGCTCCGATCCGTCCTGGCGGGTATTCGCGGTGACGCTGCGAAGCACGCGTTCGCCGAACAAGTCACGATCATAGTCAATCGATGGAATCGGACTCATGTGAATTCCGGCGATCGCCAGCGTGCCTCCCCGTTCCAAGGCCCTCAGCGCGGGCGGCACCAGTTCACCAGCCGGAGCGAATATGATCGATCCATGCAACCCGACAGGTGGAACGTCGGCGGCCCCTCCCACCCATCGAGCGCCAAGCTCGCGAGCCAATTGCCGATGTTCCGGCTTTAACGAACAGACATAGACCTCGCAGTCCCAATGGCGCGCGATCTGAATGGCAATGTGGGCGGATGCGCCGAAGCCGTACAGTCCAAGCCGCTGCCCCGGCCGAATTCCGCACTGCCGCAGCGCTCGATACCCGATGATGCCCGCGCAGAGGAGCGGGGCGGCCTCTTCGTCACCGAAAACCTCGGGAATCGCATACGCAAACGCTTCCGGAACGGTCGCGTATTCGGCAAATCCTCCGTTGACTTGATAGCCCGTAAACCGCGCGTCAAGACACAAATTCTCTCGTCCGCTGCGGCAAAAAGTGCACTGACCGCAGGTTCCTTGCAGCCATGCGATCCCAACCCGCTGGCCTACGGCGCGGTCGCGCACCGCCGAGCCGATCTCTTCAATGACGCCGACGGCCTGATGGCCAGGAATCAATGGAAGAGCGGGCCGATCGAGCTCACCTTCGATCACATGCAAATCAGTGCGGCACAAGCCGCACACCGTGATGCGTACCAGAACGTCCGTAGGGCCCGGCGCCGGAACCGGGACGGCGCAAAATTCCAACGGACTCCGCGCCACAGGGCCTGTGGCGTTGAGAACCATCGCGTGCATGAATCACATCTTTCCCGGATGCGATCGAAGACAGCTCCCGGGTCCTGCCGGACGCCGACCCGGCACCGTCAGGGTTGTTTGGCCTTGATGCATTCGACGTCCAGCTTGATATGAACATCGTCGCCAACGACGAATCCACCGCTGTCCAAGGCTTTGCTCCAGACCATGCCGAAGTCTTTTCGGTTCACCGTTCCCTCCCCGCTGAACCCCGCCCTGGTGTTGCCCCAAGGATCTTTGCTCACGCCGTTAAACGTGCCGGTCAACGTGACTTCTTTGGTCACGCCATGGAGTGTCAAATCTCCGACCGCAGTGTACCCGTCACCCGTTTTCTTGTAGTTCTTCATTTTGTAGGTCATGGTCGGATACTTTTCGACATCGAAAAAGTCTGGATTCTTCAGATGCGCATCCCGCTTTTCATGGTTAGTCGTGATCGATGCGGTCTTGATCGTGGCCTCGATAGCCTTGAACGTTCCCGCCTCGGCGTCCATCTCGGCGAAGCCTGTATAGTCCGTAAAACGTCCCGTCGTTTTCGACACGACCATGTGCGCGACGCGAAATTCCACGGTCGAGTGTTCGGGATCGACGTTCCAACGCGCGACCTCGCCTCGCGCGGAGAGAGGGATCAAACCGATCCATCCTGCCACAACGACTGAGAAGGCGCAGGTCCAAGTGCTGACTGAGCGAACGGATGTCTTCATGCTGCTCCTTTGCTATTTTTTGGGGGTAGTAGGCGGTTCATCGGACTTGCCGCCCGACTGATCGGTCACCTGCTGTACGTCGCGCGGCTTCGGTTTCAAACCGGTTCTCATGCGCACGTGGACATCGATGGAATCGTCTCCCAACTCGTTGGGGAACGGCGGGAACGGCTGGGCATTGATCACGGCGTGAATTCCGGCCTCATCGATTTCGCGGGCTCCGGATCCCTTTTCGATTTCGATCAGCTGAGCCCGGCCGGTGGAAAACAACCGGAACCGGACCTTGACGGTCTCGCTGCTCGGGCCGCGGCGTACCTCCCGCACCTGTTTGGCCCAGCTCCTGCTGACCAGATGACTCACATGGTGCCAATAGGCCTTCCCCTGCCCCGGCTCGGCCAACGGCATCAGGTCCTCCTCTGCCAGCGGTTCAGCGGTCACTGGTAGTACGTCGGGTTGAGATTCGTCCGGAGCAGCCTCGCCTGGTGTGGGGTCTTCAGACCGGGCCGACGTCGGCTGCTGATTGTCGGTGGGAACCTCCTGACGATCCAACGTGACATAGACGATGCGGCGCATGAATCGCTCGAACCTGTCCTGCCTAAATCGGGCAAACGTCACCTGAATGCGGGCGGCTTTCGGCTTGATGGAGGTGCGGCTCATCGGAATCGGTTCAAGGGTCAAGGTCGCCTTCAATCCGGAGGATTCGCTGTCCGGTTCCAACGTTGCCGTCTGCGATTCAAACAGTACCGACTCGCAGATCGCCACGACCGGAAGCGACCCTTGAGCGACTCCCCCCAAGATAATGTCCAATACGAGCGGCTGGCCGGTCTGGACATCGCCCGCGGTCCCGGTCTGGCTGAGCTCGAATCGCGTCCAACGTTTGGGAGGCGTCTGGCCGGCTGGGGAGGCTGCATCGGACTCAACGACGAGGAACAGCCCGGCAAGAATGGCCGAACCCAGCCCTGCCAAAAATAGGGGTTTCCGGTAAAGCCGAGCGGCCATAGGCGCATCCTACCCATGCCTCCAAGACGGGTGCAACCCGTTTTTTTCTCTCCTGTGTGGGCAAGACGGACGGGGTGAGCTACAATGTCGTCATGCGCGCTTTGATCAAGATTGCGCCGCAACCGGGACTGACACTCACGACATGCCCGGATCCCGCTCCTGGTCCATCCGACGCGGTGGTCCGTGTCAAAGCCACCTCACTGTGCGGCACCGACGCGCATATATACAATTGGGACACGTGGGCTCACAGCCGCATCCACCCCCCTCGTATCATCGGTCACGAGATGTGCGGCGAGGTGGTCGAAATCGGCTCCGACGTGACGTTGGTCAAACTGGGTGACTATGTGGCCGCCGAATCCCATCTGACGTGCGGGGAGTGTTTCCAATGCCGCACCGGACAGGCTCACGTATGCCGGAACTACCGTATCCTCGGAGTTGATCGCAATGGATCGTTCGCTGAGTATGTCGTCCTCCCCGAAAGCGTACTGTGGAAAACGTCGCCCTCGGTGCCTCCAGAATTTGCCTCGGTGCAGGAGCCGTTGGGTAATGCCGTGGATGCCGCACTGGTTGAAGATCTCACCGGACACACCGTGCTCATTACCGGATGCGGTCCGACGGGCTTGTTTGCCGCCGCGGTGGCCAGAACGGCGGGGGCGGCCACGATTATCGCCTCCGATATCAGCGAATACCGGCTGGCTCTGGCCAAGCAGGTCGGCGTGGACCACGTACTCAATCCCGGGATAGATGGTCCGGACCGTATCGCCGAGGCCATCCGTGAAATGACCTCCGGCGAAGGGGTCGACGCATCCCTTGAAATGTCGGGCAATCCCGATGCCCTGCATCAGGCGTTCCGTGCCGTCAAGAACGGAGGACGGGTGACCCTGTTTGGCATTCCGACAGGTCCGATCACATGCGATCTCGCCAATGAAATCATCTTCAAGGGCATCCGTGTCTACGGCATCACCGGCAGGAGGTTGTTCAGCACGTGGTATCGTCTGGGAGGCCTGTTGAAGGCCGGATTGAACATCAAACCGATTGTGACGCACACGATGCCGATGCACGATTTTGCGCGCGGGTTCGAGCTGATCAATTCGGGCCGATGCGGCAAAATCGTGTTGTTTCCCTGAAGCAGAAAAACCGACACCTCACCATGGCCTACCGATCATTTCACACCGTCGTCGAAGACGCATTACGCGACATCCGCTCGAAAGGGCTTCAGAAATCCGAGCGCCATCTTCTCGGCCCGCAAGGACCGAACATTCGCGTCTCGCAGGGAGACGTGTTGAACCTATGCGCCAACAATTATCTGGGCTTGGCCAATCATGCTGACTTGGTGAACGCGGCCATAGCCGGACTCCGCCGCTACGGGTACGGCATGGCTTCGGTCCGCTTCATCTGCGGAACCCAGGACCTTCATAGGGAACTTGAACAAGCCATCAGCGGCTTCCTCGGTACGGACAATACGATTCTTTACAGCTCATGTTTCGATGCAAACGGGGGTTTATTCGAGGTGCTGCTGGACGACCGTGACGCCATCATCAGCGATGCCCTGAACCATGCCAGCCTGATCGACGGGATCAGGCTCTGCAAGGCGAAGCGATTCCGGTATTCGCACTCGGACATGGCCGAACTCGAAGCCCGGTTGAACGAAGCTCGTCAATGCCGTCTTCGGCTCATCGCGACCGATGGGGTCTTCTCCATGGACGGCGACCTCGCCAAACTGGACCAGATCGTCGAACTCGCAGACCGCTATGACGCAGCAGTGGTCGTCGACGACAGTCATGCGACCGGCGTCCTGGGACGACAGGGACGGGGAACTCCGGATCATTTCGGAGTAGGCGAACGCGTGGAGATCGTGACAGGGACATTGGGGAAGTCGCTGGGAGGCGCGAGCGGTGGATTCACGTCGGGGAAAGCAAACCTGATCGAGATCCTTCGTCAACGATCCCGGCCCTATCTGTTTTCCAATGCGCTTCCCCCGGCGGTCGCTGCGGCATCTCTGCAGGCATTGGAACTCGTGCGGAAGGGCGACGACTTGCGGGCACGATTGTACGAACATGCCGCCTATTTCAGGCGCGCGCTGACAGGGCTCGGGTTCCGCCTCGTTCCGGGTGAGCACCCGATCATTCCGGTCCTGTTGGGCGATGCAGCCAGGGCGTCCGCCATGGCCGATGATCTATTGACGGAGGGGATCTACGTCGTGGGATTCAGTTACCCGGTCGTCCCGGAGGGCCAGGCACGGATCCGAGTCCAGATGTCGGCCGCCCACACGCGGACGCAGCTCGAACAGGCCGTCGCGGCGTTTGGACGAGTCGGCCGGCGTCTCCAAGTCATCTCTTGATCGACCCGCCATCAACCGGTTATGACCACGAACCATAGGGGTTGATGCATGGCAGAGGTGGAGTCGTTGAGACCTATTCCTTGATGGCCTGCGCTCGACGCTGGAGATAGGCGTTCCGAACGGCGGCGTACAAATCTAACGTGGCTTCTTCGACGCCCTGGTAATTTTCGAGGTTGCGAGACCGTTCGTTGACGATTTCACCTACCCGTGCGCCGATCTGCACCATACTTGTCGTAAACCTGTTTTTGTGCGCGATCACCGACGGCACACCCTCGACCTCGATGATCGGCACGACAAGCCAGTTGATCGGATTCAAAAAGATATCACCCACATACCCGACCAAGTCACGCACCGTGAACGGCTGCATGAACGGCACCATGACGTACGGCCCAGGTTTCATCCCGTAAAATCCCAACGTCTGTCCCAGATCCTCTTCGGGTGTGACCAGGTCGACCTCTTTGGCCAAATCGAAAAATCCCCCGATTCCAACCGTGCTGTTGAGCAGAAATCTTCCGACTTCGATGGTGGCACCTTTGGCCTTGCCTTGAAATACGTTATTCAGAAAACGAGGGGCAAACCGGAGGTTGTAAAACATATTGCTGATGCCGACCTGGACGAGGTCGGGTACGACAAAGTTGTATCCCTTGGCCACCGGCTTGAGAACGTACCGGTCGACGTGCCGATTGAACTCAAAGATTTTTGTGTTCAGCGGTTCCCAAGGATCGTACTCTTCTTGATCGCCGGCGTCTGAAAGATTGGCGAACGGGTCGATCGGCTCGTCCTCCACAGCATCGGTTCGGGGAGGCATGGGCGGAGCGGCCGCGGCCAGGAGAGGGTCCGCGCCTGTCGCTGACAGCGCGGAGGATGTCCCTGGAATGTCAAATAGGGAGCGGGTGCCTGATTGATCATGAATGGCCGGCGTGGAGGTCACCAACGCGGATTGCTCCGCGCACCCGCCGGCGAACAGGCACATGAACCACAGAGCGAACCAACGCCCACCTGTCACTACGACGCCCCCCCTGCATGACCGTTCGAACGATGACAATCGGGATCGGCCGTCATCGTTAAAACGTCGGGGCGCACTTTATCAAAAGTTTCGTCTATCACCAAACACTTCTTTCTTCATTGCGACGAAGCAGCCGGCGGTTGTCATGACCGGATGGCACGCATCGCAAATTCGGAGAGCGTTGTGAAATATGAGGCGCCGCCGACGTGATAGGTGTCGTTGTGGTTGGCGCCGGGAATAACCGTGAACGACTTCGGCGGTTTCGCCGCTTCAAACACCTGCCGTCCCAGTTCGAGAGGGATCACATCGTCCTGATCACCGTGAATGACGAGCTTCGGCAGCGACAAGTGCGGCAATCGGTCGATCAACCGAAATTCGGCTCCGATGAGCCAATGGACCGGCAGACCGGCATACAGGAACTTGCCGACGGCCTCCACCGACGGAAAGGCCGATTCGAGAATGAGGCCGGCGGCCGGCTTGCGGGCGGCGAGTTCACCTGCCACTGCGGCGCCCAGAGAGCGCCCGAATATCACAAGCCGTTCCCAGCGCAGCATCCGCACTCTTGTGAGATAATCGTAGGCTCCGATGGCATCCTCGTAGAGCCCCTTCTCCGAAGGGCGGCCCTGGCTGCGGCCGTATCCGCGATAATCGAAAATAAAGACAGAGAAGCCGTATGCGTAGAGTGCACGCAAATTCTCCAGGCGATGGATCACGTTACCCGCATTGCCATGACACCATAGTAAGACCGGGCGGTCTGCTGCGGTCTCTACATACCACCCAAACAATTTCGTCCCGTCTGCGGATGGAAACCAGATATCCTCCAGAGGCAACCCGCTGACCTGTTTCCAGTCCCGGTCCTGCCATGGATCTGGATGAAAGACGAACAGTTGGTCGAGAAGGCTCATCGCGTACCCGGGGCATGAATCAGGAGGATGAATCGACGGAGCATACCCGATCATCAGGATGTTACGGAAGATCGATTGCGCGGGGAACGAGACGGATGTCTTCATATCAAGGACAGGTCGCGGCGAACGGATTGCCCGTGTAGTGATCACCGCAATGAGAGCGATAGGTGCATTTGACACCGTCTGAGCGTCTGCTTGCCGTCGCGTAACGCCGGAGAACGTGTAGCTCCTAAAACCGAAGTCCTACTCCGATCAATCCGTAATGCGATCGGAAGTCGAGCGACATTCTTTGCCAGTGGTAATTCGCCGCAAGATATTTGTATTCCCCGAAGACAAATACCTTCTTCGACCAGTTCGACTGGACACCTGCGAGAAACTGATACCCGAACGTCGATGAACTCTCGAAATCCTTGTCCGGGCGCCCGGGAATGTCCGCGTGAGTCAGCACTCCTGAAGAGATTCCGCCTCCGACTCCACCGTAGGGGATCATCATCGGGAGATGGGGGTAGCGCACGATGAGATTGACCATGCTGTTGAACGCCCACAAATTCACACGGCCGACGGCTCCCGTGCCGGGACCGGTTGTCAGCGGGAGCGAGATATCCGTGCTTTGACCGATCGATTCGAGTTCAACTCCGACGAATCCCTTCGCGATTGACGGGAAAACGGCCACCTTGAGTCCGGCCCCCGCTCCGACACTGATTTTTGCGTCGGGCACCGTGCCCGTCTGGAAGAATACTCCATTATTGATCGGCCAACTTCCCAGTGCATACACACTCAAATACACATCGTTTCGCTCTTCGTCCTGCATATCCGAAGAGATGACCTCGGACGCGAAACATGAGCTGTGCGCCGCACAAGCAAAAAAGAACAGAAGCCGAAGGAACGGGCGACACATCGCATGTATTCGGTGGGACGTTGTCACGTCAACAACGCACAAAAAGAAAGGGGCCCTTGGGATGACCCCAAAGGCCCCTTGCAGACAGGCACGGAGTCAGACAGCTCAGCTGCCTTTGACGATCGTACACCATTCGCCGATGATTCCGAGAATGCTCTTGGCGTAATGGTCGATATGAGCCACGTTGGTAACACCGCCGGCCGCTTTGGCCGCCGAGATGCTCGCATCACCCGTCGCAACCCAGCCCAGGATTGTCTGACCGCAGGCTTTGCCTTCCTTCGGCGTGGCCGTGGAGGTGGTGGCGATCATTCCGTACTTCACTTCCGTATAAATGATGCCGACCATGGGCGATGCCACGGGCATACAGCCGGCCAACGTCATGCTGATAACGCTGACCATGGCGAACGACAACAGCACATAGGCTTTCTTCTTCATACTTTCCTCCTGTGAAAGTGTAGTTAAGGAATGCTGGCTGCGCTGATGAGACGTGGACAAGTCAATCATCACAGGCGCGAGTATATGCATAGCATCGGGTCCTGTCAATTTGCGTGTTGGGGCAGAACCTCAATGGGGACTTTATTTTCCATTATTTTGGCTGCTTGGGCAACAACCGGGAAGACAAAAAACCCTTAGATAATATGGTTCAAATGACCCTGTGTGAAATACCTCGTTTAAGGATACGGCTTGAGACACAATGGGACTCACGGTCGCATCCAATCGATCACCGATACGGACTGGAAGGCCTAGGGTGATAGTTGATTCATCGCCGGACGAGGAGTGTGACGTGGCATGAGCGGTATTCAACAGGCTCCGGAGCCCTACGATGTCCCGGATATTCCGTCGGGTCTCTCCGTCGCCTACATGCCCATTTCCCGGCTCAAGACCTGGCTAGAAAAAACCGGTGCGCAGATCTTCGTCATCATTGCGTTTGGCCGCACGCCGCTCCCTCTACTCGGCTGCCCGGTCCTCCTGTTGGATCTGCCTCAGCTGGAAGGTCCGCCGCTGTGTGAAGTCTGGTTTACCGATCAAGCGGTTCGAATCAATCATGCTTCGGAATTATCCTGGGTGATGACCAACGATCTGATGGTCGGCTTTCTGAACCTCCTGGAACGGCCCGGTGTCAGCCTCGATACGACCGTCCATTCCGCTTACACGCATCTGCTGGACCATCTCCGGCAGACCCGTTACCCGCATCTATGGAGGATCTGGAATTATTTTCCTCGCATCAACGAGATCAGCGGCGGACTCGAGCGATACCGCCGGTTTTGTGTCGGGCGACATCGCGCATTTTCAGCCGCGCTGCCCGACCTCGCTGATTCACTGCCGGCCGCCACAGCGGTGGGCACCGGATCCGGGCCGCTACAATTGCTGTTCATCGCCGGTGCCTGCCCTGCAGCCGGCCTTGGAAATCCGCGGCAAACGCATGCGTACGAATACCCGCGGATGTATGGGCCGGTCAGTCCGTCATTCTCCCGTGCCAGTCTCTGTCGCACCGGGGACGAGACGCACCTGCTCATCTCCGGCACCGCCAGCGTAATCGGACATGCCAGTACGCACATTGGCTTCCCAGAAGAACAGACCAAGGAAATAGTGCGCAACCTGCTCTGTCTTCTTGGACATGCCGGATCAGTGGCGCCCAGGCGATTCGGCGGCATGCGCAGCCGAGGGGCTTATAAGGTCTATGTGCGCCACGCCGACCACCTCCCGGCAATCCGCAAAGCTCTCGGACACTCTCCGTTGGCTTCGAATCATTTCATGTTTCTTCAGGCCGACCTGTGCCGGGAGGAGCTGCTGGTGGAAATCGAAGGCTCCGTCACCTCGTTCTGACGACGTGAGACGAACGAATACATCGGCGGGTTATAAGACAGTCCCTCATGCTCTGCAACGAGAATCCGTCACGCCACCATTTTTTGTGATCTGCCGAATGTCCGGCAGCGGCCGGAAATGGCCCGGGCGAGGTCCTTGCCGCATGGCCACGGTCCGGCACCCGCGTTGTTGGTTGGATCCAGGACTGCAACGCAACATCGGAGGGCCTTCTGGCGATCCTTCGCCAACCGTACCTCCGCCCTGACATCCCCATATTTATTAACAATCATAGGAGATATTCAAACAGGTCCTGACAGAGGGACGTGGACATGAGCGGCCGGATCAAAAAAAAGCCTGCACCGAGAACAGCACATCGTTGTCGCGATCACGATGGTTGTACTCCAGCCTGAGCGCCCAATTGCGGGCCAAGGTATATCGAGACCCGACGAACCATCGAATGTCGTCCGAATGTTCTCCTAACGCATACTTGAGATAGGTGCCTGATACCATGAATCTCCACTGCTCCGACAGGTCCACCAGATTTCCGATGCTCGCACCGCCTCCCACCCGATGGCGTTCTTCGTATGCACGGCTGTAATTGGCTTCGGCTTCGGCAAACGCAAACCACACCTCCTTCCGGAACCAGTGCGATTCGAGCGCGCCACCGACTCCCCCGCTCGCCACGGCGTTGCTGCAAAGTTGACACGTATTGTGTTTGATCGTCTGCATACCAAGATTGATCTTCCAGGACGGGACGTGAAATACCGAGTCGACCGGAGACAGCGACAGGACATTGGCCAGCGTGAAGCGTTCGAGTCTGGTTTGGTCCGCACGGTTGTAATGCCGCACTGTGAAGGAGGCGAGCTCGATCTGCGCGTTGGGGGTATATCCGGGTTCCGGATCCAGAAGATCGTGATACCCCGCCCGTACGGACAACTCTTCGAAGGTATCGTCGTTGCGCCATCCTCCGCCAAGACTGGCACGTGAGGTGTTGTGTCCCAACTCAGGCTGGTCGGCGAACGGCTTCACTGGAAACTCCGGTGATGGGATGCGGAGCTGGCTCCGTGCTGTTAAGACCGATTTGTTCCTGTCTCTAAGGTCCTGGGGGGAGGGATCGGCCGTATCAATTCGATATCGAAGATAATCGGATGCGAGGTCCAGCAGAAACGCCTGCTTGGGTTTGGCTAGTTCGATAAAGGCCGGAAGCGTCAATGCCGCCTCGTCCACGGCGAGACGCTGAGCGAGCGCCCGCTCGCTTGCCGTCAGTGATTCTCGCTTCCGGCGGATGACATTGCTGCGGGACGGCCGGTAGGCCACGTGACCAATCAAGCCCGGCTGGTCCGCGATGAGACGAACGGTATCGGCGGGAACGGTCCAGAAGAGGAATTGGTCCGTCAGATGCAGGGACGGATCAGCGTATTCCAACAATCCTAGCAGCTGGTACGAACAATTCTCTTTGAAAAAGAAATAGTCGAATGACGCATTACCAAGCTCCCATGCGTGCATGAGTAACCGGGTGACCTGTTGCTCCGTCAGGTTCAGGCGATATTCCCAGATATCCCGATTCTCGATGTCGCGATATTCCTGGACCTTTAGATAATAGGGAATGGTGGAAAAGTAGCCGTTGTATCCGCCGAAGATGCCGAGTATCGCGTACTCGAGGCCGGCGTCGGACGCGACGTCCGCCGCATAATTGATGGTGTAGGCAAGAATTCTTGTCTGCTCGGTCTGGCCCTTTTGATCAACGCGAAGAAACGTGTGCCCGAACATCGAGGCCGGATTGTTCATAAACGCGGACGGGAAAATGAGCGAAATGGATTCCGCATGGAATTCCGTCAGCCAGCGTTCAAACCGTGGGCAGGTCATCGGCTTGAGACGTTCGTCATCGATGGCCAGGGTGGTCTTGAGCCATCGATACCGCGCGACGAAGGCGCACTGCGCAGGTTGTCGAGACCGTCCGACATCCTCGGATAAGAACAACTGTCTGATCGTCGCTTCGAGTTCGGCGTCCGGATTCGTTTTCCCCTCCGGAGACATGAAAAATCCGGGGTCGTCCTGTTCACTCGTAAACCCGCCGAACCAGTTCCTCCGATAGTGAAGCAACAGATGCCATTCGCGAGATTCGGCCAGCCGATTGAGCTTCGCGGCGTGAATCAGTTCGTCAGCATACGAAGTCCCGGAGATCTCTTCGGCCCGGACGGACCCTATAGCGAGAAGCATCAGCAGCGCAATGAGAACGAGGATGTTCACGGGAGGAGTAGCCGGAATCGACGGGGCTCCGGCGCGAGCCGAAGCCCCCGGCGATGACTAGCGGAGAGAGGCTTGAGCAAGAACGGGACTCTTCGCTATGGCGTCATTCAATGATTTGACGAGTGCCGATGAAGAAGTTTCTCCTGCTTGAACCAGATACAGATATCGCTCCTGAGCCATGGCAAAGAAAGCAGGATGCTGTTCAGCCGGAACGTCCATCAGGGTCGCAAGTGACGCGAGGTGTTCTCCACCACCTTGCGCCATTTCTTGGGTGAGATTTTCGAAATTGAGCAACGCAAACATCGTCGTTTGACTGTCGGCCCACACTTGACCGTCGTTTGTGCACCCGGACGTACCGGAGCTGATGCCGAAGGTCCCGCTGCCGAACGTCCCGTTCGTCGTTGCCATGAGGACCTGCGGTGCAATATTTTTTTGGTGTTTGAAATCCGCGAACGCCAGCTTGCCGAGCCCACAGCCGGGTCCTGTGTCCGGGTTGGCCGCAAACACAACGCCCGCCTGCGCCCCGATCAAGAGCGCTGCCGCCGACAATATGAGCAATTTGCGCCTCATACTTCCTCCTCTGATGGTTGATGCCCGAGGTGTCCGATGACTAAGAACGAATTATAGCCGAATGCGAACGATAAACTAGGGCAATCTTTTCGCTTTGGCCCGATTTCTGGACGGACGCTCTGGAAGCCGGATCGATCGATATCTTGCCCTTGTTCCATCTATGGTAAGAATGCCGATCTTTCGAGGAAGCGAAAATCGTTTGGGTCCGGCCGACCCCGGATTGATCATCAATGTCCCTTCAAGACGATGGATAGTCGGCCGGTGTGTGTGGCCAAATATACAGATGTCAGGTCCGGTGCGGGTCAGAAAATCCAGCCCATCTCTTGTCAGCGTTCCACTTTCATAGACGACATGGCGAACAGCGATTCGCTTTCTCCCGACGCGCAGAATCGCTTCCATCGCAATGCCGCTCTTCCGATATCCGTCCACATTGCCGGAAACCATCACAACCGGCGCGATCTCTTGCAGCTGTTCGATGACAGCCGGATCACCGATGTCGCCGGCATGGATGATCCGGTCTACTCCATTGAAATGTCGCCGGACTGAGGGATCGAAGAATCCGTGCGTATCGGCAATGAGTCCGATGCGGTAGGGCATATCTCTCTTTCTCGGTCACGCGCTGTTGAATACTATGGCGATGCCTGCACGGCTTTCCAGTCAAACGAGAACGGGTCAGATGCCTGCCGGGGAAGCGCGGCCGTTTCAGCCTTCAACCGGGCGGCTCTGCCGTCGCTCATCGGATGGGTCGAAAGAATTTCAACACGTCCCTTTTCCTGTTCCGCGAGACGTTCGAAAAACCGAATCATACCGTTCGGATCGATCCGAGCCCGATGCAGCAACCGAAGGCCTGCGACATCGGCTTCGGTTTCCTGGGCGCGACCGAATTTGAGCGTAAACAGTTCGACCCCGAGCTGTTTCATCAGCCCGGCCAGGCCCTGTTGATCTCCCATGACAATCGTGGCCGCAACCACACCGAGTTGTTTGACGATGCGATTCAGCCCGTGTCGAAGCAACACGTGATTGATTTCATGGCCGAGAACTCCCGCGACCTCCTCACCGCTTTCAGCTTTGGACAGGAGGCCGGTAAATACCACGATGTATCCGCCGGGAAGGGCAAAGGCGTTCACGACATCGCTTTTGACCACCGTGACTTCGAATTTGTAGGGACTGTGGGGAATCTGTTCTGTGAGACGTTTGGCAATCTCCGTGACGGCCGCCACGGCATGTCCGTCTTTGACAACGGTGTGTTGGGCCAGAAAGTCGCGATAGGCTGTGTCCCCGAGCTTGTGCTCCCAGTCGACCGGTATCCGGTCGACGGCCGCTTCCACGAGCAGATCGGATCCGAACCAGAGAAGCAAGGCAATCGCTCCGATAATTCCAGCCGTGACGGCCCATATCATGCGCTGTCGCTTCCGCATGTTCCGGACCGCCGTTGCAGTCAGCTCGAGTTCTCTGGTCAGGTCCGAAGGTGCAGATTGTCGGAACGCGGTGATGAGGATGGGATCGCGAAGAAATACCTGCCGGTCCTCCCCCGCCTCCACCCATTTAACAACCAGCTGATCGTGGTGCAATCCCCCGGCGGATACCGAGAGTTCCGAAAACGGCACGGTTGTCGTCCAGGGCTGAACCGATGAGGTGAACATGGAGACGGTCATCCCCGAAGATGAGACCGAGACAAAACAGGGAGCCCCGGTAGCGGGAAAATCCTTGCTGAAACACAATGCGTTGGGCTCGGGATGACTCATCAGAGTACGGAGTATATACCGATGAGAGGAGCGGCCTTCCGCTCAAGCTTGCGCAGTTTGGCCAGGCACTATTCCGATACAGGCAGAAATTGTCTTATCCAAGCACCGAAGCTTCCCGGGTTTCGACTCTGAATGAAGACGACTCCTGGTCCACGGAACCGGCAGACAAAACCCTCACCGGAGGTAAAGCTGGCAACCCAGCCTGAGGTAGCACGTTCGATGTGATAGGACGTCGTCGATGACCAGGCGACCAGATGACTGTTGTCGACGATGTACTCCTGGTCCGGCCGGAGTTCGATCTTGTGAATCGCGCCGAAGCTGTTCAAGATCAGTGCACCCTTGCCGCTGATTTTCAAAATGAAAAACCCTTCACCGCCTAATAGACCGCGGCTGAGGCTTTGCATCTGGCTCTCGATTTTGATCGACTCGGCTCCTGCAAGAAATCCATCTTTCTGGACCATATATTCGTTGAGTCCATCGAGTTCCAACACGACAATCTCTCCGGGAACGGTCGGCGCCAGGAGCACTTCTCCAGGCCCGCGATTCGCCTTCAACGTTTGAAAGAAAAACTTTTCTCCCGTCAGCAGCTTTCGCGACAATGCTCCCAAAAACCCGCCTTCCATCTTGCTTTCGATATCAATCGTGGGTGACGACGCGACCATCGCGCCCGACTCGGCCTTGATATTTTCTCCGGCTGCAAGATCGACCCGCACCATCGGAAATGCGCCGGGATAGAGGATTTCACTTTTCATCCTGTTTCTCCATGCTACATCTTGCGGCCAGTATTGCCGTTCGATTATGCGGGAGGGTCACGGGGAAACCCATCCGTACAATCGGTGACTGGGTTCCGGTCCCTCTTGGAGATAGCTCATCCGCATACGACCAACATAGTCCTGGGGAACGGCTTGGCGCACAGCCGAAACGTCAATGCCGAAGACTCGCGCCGCATTCAGCCCGAACACCTTAGCCTTCACCTCGTCCGTCAGCGGCTGGTATCCGTGCTTCTCAATGACGTGATCCGGCATCGTGAATCGCCTGAATGCCTCAATTTGCCACTGCGGGGTTCCGGACCAAATCGAATCCGTTCCCCAGAGCACATGGTCGGTGCCAAACGAATCGATGATCTGTCCGAGGAGATGTGCACACACCAATGGATGAACAGTCACCAATTGCGCGAACGTCGATCCCAGTTCCATATAGATATTCCGGATCTCCGGATGCGCACGCTTCATCTTGCAGAATTCAGTCGTCCATGGGATCTCTCCCGTGGTCGTCCATACCTGCTCAATTGAACCTGCGCCCTTGAATCCCGAATGGTAGACCAGGAAATCGATATCGGGGAAGTCCTTGGCCGCTTTGATGAGATCCTTGGGGTGGTTATAGTCCTCGACGGGACCGAGTGGAAGACCCTTGTGAATACACACTTTCGTAACGTTGAGTTTCTTCGCCTGCTCCAACATCGGATACGCCAACTTCTCGTCGTCCATCCACCACCCGCGGTCAAACCCTTTGGGACAGGAACCGGTATAGCCCTTCCAGGCGTCGACCTTGAGCGTCTCGGCCTGCATGGCCATGAATTCCAAATCGGCCTTCCCCAATTGCGGCGTCACCAATCCGTGAGCCAGCATCCGTTGCGATCCAGCCAATCGATTGATCTCGTCACGGATATGGGCCATCTCTTTCGGAGGAACCACGGCTTCCTGCGGATAGGGACCAGGCGGCGTACTGATCAAGCCGATCGACGTCTCGCTGTCCAGAAAAATTTCCTTCACGAAGTTCTGCCAGGATAGATCGTCGATGGTATCGCGATCGTTGCGCAAGAGAGGATTTAAGCCCGTTTCACGCGCGCGCCGTCGCAAGCCGATCAAGGCCTCTCTGGTGACAGCACCCTTCCTCCCCTTATCCGGATCGGTTTGTCCGAATCTGGAACTGACGTAATGCGTCTGGACATCGAAGATGAATCGAGAGGAGCCTTGTTGGGCGGCAAATGCATCCGATTCGTAGAGTTCTTCATTGAGCACGTTGAAGAACCGACCGAATACCGTATTCATGGCGATCAGCGCGGCCGCCATTCCACCGGAGGTCTTCAAGAAACTCCGACGGGTCATGCCCGCACGTGTCGAGGCGCGAAGACTCATCGCCTCGATGAGATGCTCGACGGTTTCTTGTTCCTTCGTTTGAGGAAGCGGAACGAATTCCTCGTTGGACACGTGGCGTGTGGGAATCGGCCCTACCGATACGTGCCCTCGCCGGAAGCGAGGGGACCGACCTTTGAAATCATCGTGCTGCATGTGGATTGCATCCTCTCTATAAGGCAGGGTGTCGATTGTGTGGAAATTGCAGACCGACTGTCAATAGCGACGGGAGACGTTCTTTCAATAGCATTCCGTGTACAGCGAAGGAGAGACAGGTGCGACGAGTGCCTGCGGGGTAAAGACGGAGTTTTGGGCGACTGCCCTACTTGGAAGTGCGCTTGCTTTCCGCGCGATCCACCATTGACGGGATCGATACCGCAACATCGTATCGAGGATCACCCTCCTGATCTTTGCCATCACGACCCACGCTGTAGAGGAGCCGCTTCTGTTGATTCACCAACATTGGTAGGCCTGTAAATGGATCATAGTACGCCTGACCAGCCTTCGCGAGACGGGCGAGAAAATCTGCGTCCTGTGGACCGCGACGCACCCAAGCCTGAAGGCTGGCCAGCCGCAGTTGTGCATCGGTTTCTACCATTTTCCCGACATACGGATCCCATGACGGAACCGGCTCGAGTCCGGCTAGCAGTTCAACGGGATTGCTCAGATAGTCCATGACGCCGCTCGCGGGATTCCGGACGAAGGCGGAGGATTTCGGCAGGCTTACATATCGACCTTCCGCCACGGCCTTGTTTGCTGCATCGTAATATTCGGCATAGGCGTTTGCTCGACGCTGAACGGGAAGCGGCAAGGCCGCAGCAAGGGTTCCATACAGAAGGCGCTCTTCTCCGCGGTCCTTCTTCAGTTCTCCCGAAACGTTTCGCATCGCCCATATGAGATGGCTTTGCATCGGCCATTTGACAGACAGCTCGGCTTGATCGAGTGGTCGAACAAGCTTCGAAAGCCGAGCCAGCGAGGGACCATCGAGGTCGGGACGCGTCAACAGACTAGACACCAGAGCGGTATCGTCATGAATAGCGGCGGCCGCCATCATTTTCACCATGAGGGTCCTTGATTGACTCAGAGCCCCCCGCCACGCCTCCATATCTTTTTCCAGCCGTCCAATGCCAGCCGCGCCGTCTTGATTGAATCCTTCCAGAACAAACAATCTGTGAATCAGAAGAACGCGGCTGCAATCCGGGCTGGCAAGAGTTCCGTAACCCCAATCATCGAATGGCATGCCGAGCCATTGCTGATATCGGGACAGAACAGATGATTCCTTTGAGACGAGCGGTTTGATTGTCTCGGCTTGTCCTTTGAGCCGGGCCAAAGGATCCGCACTCCTGAACCATGCATTGACGGCATTCGCCGGAGCACTACCTCCATTCGGCGTCCCTGCGATGTCGGCCTCATGGAGACAGGACAGCGCCAGCGAACTATCCTGCTCCGTAGGCTTGCGTTCGTACCCGGCCTGAATCGGATCCTGTCCCGGCGGTGAATCCAGCCCGAGAAGCAACAGATACCCGTTTTTTGCCTGATCGGTGACAACACGTTGTGGAGAGGCCGTCATGGACTGGTATCGAGGTGAAGGCGATTCCTCCATTGCAATCCAAACGAGCGCGATCGTTCCGATCCCGAGGGCGGCCATGAATAGGCAGAGCGTGACGATGCTGACGCAGAGGAGGACGAACGCTCGAGTCGTGGAGAAACAGGATACGACCAGCGACTGCAATGCAATCCGAAGCCTGGCAAGACGTATGGCTGTTCTAGACCTCGGCTTGGCGTACGTCATTCGATCATGTGTCGGCCCATCGTCCATGCGTGCCGTCTGGTTGAACAAGACATCGACCGCAGAGGCGACTCGTGATGAGGGAAGGGCTACATGATCGTCTTTCGCTTCCGGAGAGACTGCTTCTAGAGACGACGGGTTGACTGCCTCGGACTGCCTGAGCTGAATAGCATCAACAGCCTGAGCCCACTCAGGCCTGGTATCGATTGGAGGTTCGGAAAGGAGTTCATCGGCAATCAATGGTTCGTCAGAAACCGATTCGTCGTGGTGACCTAATTCGGATGGTGTGGCGGCGGGCGTTTCATCAATGGGCGGCTGTTCCTTGTCCCATTTGTTCTTTTTGGCCGAAGGCCGGTGTAACTGAACCGACACCTCTCCCGTATTCCACGGCGACAGACTATTTGTCGACGTCGCTTCGAAGGTTGTATCCGGAGAAGGTTGGAGCGATGCACCGATGTCGGTGCGCAGGGCTGGGATGTCTGATGAAGAAATATTCGGAGCCGGTACGGCCTCGGCAACCGGTGCGATGGTCTCGCCTTGATCCTCCTCTACCGGCTGACTGTCGCGGGAAATCTGAACGTCAGCCGGTTGATCGTTGACTTTCTCTTCAATGAAGTCACGGTCTTCAGGTGGAACAGAGACAATCTGTTCCGCCACTGGCGGGACGGGAGATACGGGAGATAATGTATCGGCAGGAGGATAGGAAACGTACGAAAACTCGCTGTGCTCGCCTATGGCAGTGGAATTCTGGATGACGGGCTCTTGGATGACCGCCCTTTCTTCTTTGGTCTGCGGTTCGGCGATACGAAACGACTCATGTCCGACATCTTGCACCGCGTTCTCGTTGGAAGTGGGAACGCTTGTCTCGGTTGAAACCACGTCTCCCGGTTGAGGATCAACGTATTGGCCATTAGTGTTCGGAGTGATGTCCGGAATGTCTTGCAGGCTTGATGGAAAAGTCTGAATAGTTTGCTCGATCTCCGCCGATACACTTCCGGTATTTGCTTCGAGTTGGGTGGACTCGCCTTGAGAGTCACTTGACTGCCCCTTTTCGTTGTCAGTAACCACCGGTGCGGGAGTTTCGGTCCCGATGGCGATCTTCCAGGCGGTATCGAAAATGGCGGTCCATGAAAATGAGGAAGGATGAACCGGTGAGGCAACGGGTGGCTGGGCTGCTCTAGAGGCATCAGGAGCGGTCGGTGCGGTCGGCTCCGAGAGGGGCACATCAGGAGGGCTCGGCAGGAGACCTGGCTCAGGCTGTGAGAGGACAGCCGCGGCCTCGACTCCAACTGACGTCGTCTCAGGAACCTCTAAACCGAACGTCTCCGCCCCCGGCTGATCGGTGACAGATTCGACCGGCATTTCTCTTTCGACAATCTGAAGGGCGGCGTCGGCGACGTGTTCCCATGGCATCCGAGCCAGAATGGATTCGGGCTCTGTAGCCGTTGACGCGGTCGACTCATGCAAGGCGATCTCGTGTTCGGGCTCTTCTGCCGCGCGGACAGATAAGAGCGGTTCCGCGGGAACGGACTCCTGCTCGGGTGCCTGGATTTCGAGCGGTTGAGTACAATCGAGCGATGAAAGAGCCTCGTGGGAAGAGGCGCTGGTTGCCTCCGGCGAGTCTTTAAGCGATGACTCGACTGAATCAGCGGAGTGCAGGCTCGGCAATGGACTGTCCGGGAGAGAAAGGTCATCCGACACAGGGAGAGGGTGGGGCGTCAGTTCCGGCTCTTGAGACGAGAAGAGTTTAGAGGGTGAGCGGGGCTCTGACGAAAGCTCCTCATCCGGCCGTTCCCAAGGCATCAGTTCAGCCGGAGGTTCGGCGGCTGGTGTGGGATCTGATGGGGGACTTACGGCCTGCTCTTCACCATCATGTGGACGGGCAACGCGAAATTCACCTGTCTGCACGTCAAATGACGATGAAAATTGAAAGGCAACCGGACTTGCCGGTGCCAGCGCTCTGACTTTTTTATACAGCTGAGCGGACTTTTGAGGATTGTCGGGGTCCGGATCTTCCAACAGGATTTCTATGGCTTTGCCCAGTTCGGTAACCGCCGCCATCTCATCGCCTTTTTCCTGATACACATGGGCCAGTTGTTCGAGAAAGGGTATGCATCGTGGTCCGGCCGCCAGATATTCCCTTAGAAGCGACTCTGCAAGCCAATAGTCTTGCCGTCCTATCGCCTCGTTGGCTAACGATTCGAAGGCCTCCCTGGCCGTTACGAGGCTTCCCAGACGAAGATGCAAGGTGGCGAATAGACGACGGGCTTCAGTATTCTGTGGATCAAGAGACAGGAGTTCTTTTAACGCGGCCGAAGACCGTCCATACTTACCGTTATTCATGTGGGTGATGGCTTCTTCGAGAAGAGCACTCTTGCGGCTGTATCCGACGACGCCCTGCTTGTGTCCCCGGGAGGACCCTTTTTTCTCCTGCTTATGTGATGTTTTTTTGTCAGTCCGCACGCTATAACCTTAGCAGATGACCCCCTGAACAGAGTGACGCAGTCCGGCTCGATAGAGCCGTTCGATTTGAGTAAACAGCGCGCGGTTCTGTGGGGATTGGTTTAGCGTGGCATGTGCAATCACGGTGCCATAATTGCCCATCTCTGCATTGATATCTCCCTTTGATATCCAGTGGTTATTGGTTGATCCAGTGATGTCGCAGTGATTCATGCTCCAAAAATGGACAGATCATTCGACTTTGTCCTTCTCGGCCAAATGTGACCCTCTCGGCCAAATCTGAATGGTGGGGATACGGTCCCCTTATGCGCGCTTTTTTCACGAAGTCATCGAACGCACCGCGAAACTCATCGCGCGATGGCAGGCGGTCGGCCGGGCCCATGGGGTCCTCAATACCGATCTAAATGGACACGAATGAATATCTCGAAGCAATTGTCATCGTTCGTCGGCATCCGCAGACCATGTTCTAATGCACGGTAAGGTTGTTTCACAGGAATCCGTATGGTACGGTTCATTCACCCCTTAGACCTTTTGTCTTGAAGTGGTTTGGAGGATTACCGCCTCTCTCCGCCTGTCGCACGTCCGCCATATGGAAATCTTTCGAATTAAACATCTGTATAGGGGTCTGGCTCTGCGCCTTGCATTCTCGGTGTTGACGCTTGCGACAATCTTGTTTCCTACGCTCAATAGTCATGCGCAGTCCAACGGCAATAGCACTGGTCGCGTCAGTCTGGACTTTAATGAGGTTGAGCTTCCAGTCTTCGTTCGATTTATCAGCGAATTGACCGGGAAGAATTTCGTCCTTGATGACAACGTCAAGAAGGCGGGGGGAAAAATCTCCGTGTTCTCTCCCTCCAAGGTAACTCCTGAACAGGCCTACAGCCTATTTGTCTCGGCTCTGGAAGTCAGCCGGTTGGCAGTCATACCCAAAGGGCCTGTGTACCAGATTGTTCCCATGGGCGAACTCCCGCCCGAACGCGGGGTCTTCGTCTACAAACTGAAACATGCCAATGCGACCGACCTTGCCGCAGTCCTGACGAATCTTGTGGCTCGTTCACAAACCGTGGCACAGACCGCTCCCGGTGTGCGTCCTCCGATGAGACCGTTGACGGAATTCGAGGCTCCTGTTCAGGTTTTTGCCGATAAGGCCACCAACTCGGTTATCATCAGCTCCACAAAATTGGCCTACAGCAGGCTGCATTCCGTGATCCGTGACCTTGATAGCCGGAGAAAGCAAGTCTTCGTCGAAGCGGTGATCCTTGAGGTTCAAGTGGACAGGCTCCGACAGATCGGCAGTGATCCCTTGCAAGTCATCGGGGTCGGAAAAAGCGGTTCCGTTCAGGGGATCGCGGGATTCAACACAGCTCCCGAGAATCTTGCCACGGTCGCGCAGACGATCAGCGGCATCGCCGCCGGTTCTGCCACTGGGGGAGCCACCACCGTATTGAACACTGTGAATGTCCGTGCATTCTTGCAGTTGCTGCTAAGTCTGACTGACACGAACGTCCTCTCAACACCTCAGGTACTTGCAGCAGACAATCAAAAGGCTAAGATCGTGGTCGGAGAGAATCGTCCGTTTCCGACCGGTCAAGCTCAGGGTATTACGGGCGGTACCCTGGTGACCATTGAACGGAAAGACGTGGGAGTCACTCTGGAGTTGACCCCGCAGGTGTTGGAAGATGACCTGATCCGTCTGGAGATCAAACAGGAGATTACGGCCATTGCCGAAAATGTGGCACAGACGATTGGCACCGGTACGTCATCAGTTCCCGTAGGCCCCACAACCACCAAGCGTTCAATGGAAACGACGACCGTTGCGAAGGATCATCAAACGCTCGTCGTGGGGGGATTGGTCCGCGACAATGTCATCCTCAGCGAACGGAAGATTCCCCTGTTGGGTGATATCCCCTGGCTTGGATGGCTCTTTAAATTTCAAAGCCGAGCCACAGAAAAGCTGAATCTGCTGGTATTCCTAACCCCGACGCTTGTGCGGGACGAGATCGATATGGTCGAACTCAATGCTCGCAAAGCAGCTGAACTGAGCACCTTGCAGAGACAGAACCGGATAGAGGAGCCAACCGGGGTCAAGCAGGAGGTTTTTGAAAAGCTCGAGCGCCCCAATTCCCAGCCGCGTCCGCTTCCCAATCAAACCGAGCCTCCCATGCCTCTGCCATCCAACTAACTGCAGTAATCAGCTTTCACCTGTTTCAATCTGTACCGAGAATTGGGTGCCTACGTTTCGATCCAAAGGGGAAAGTCGATCCCTTAGACCGATGGTCGTAATCGCTAACCTGCCCTAATGTCGGGCATTCTCGCTCTTGCCCTTGATTCCACAGACGTAGGGGTAGGCGGCTGGCGAGATTGGGCATATGCTGTATCCAAAACGATCATGACCGATCCCGCTACATACGGCATCGCACTTGCGGTCATCTCATTTGCCGGGCTGTTTTACCGATTTTATCAACTGGCAAGTGGGTCATTGTACACAAGGCTCAAATCGAGCTATGGGTTCAGGCAAACGTCCGGAACGTTTGGTTTGGTCGCCGTAATAATAAACCTTCCTATTCTCTTTTTCGCATTGTACGTCCTACTTTGCGCGGTCACTATTGACTCAACGGTCGATCGGGAGCTGGTCAGTTTCATTATGACGCTATGGGGGATCGGATATATCGCAATGGAATTTCTCTTGCTTCCATTTACGGTATGCCACAGGAAGCAGGTCACGCTGAAACCGCTCCGTCGATCCGGGGAAGGGCGGAAAGTCCCTGGCCGGAAACATCGCTGGACGACCAACCCCACCAATTTCCCTTTGCGGAAGTCAGCCTGAGAATTCTCCAATCCCTACCGCAAGCCACTTCATTCCATTCAAAGGCCACCGATAATTTACGATTATCGCGATTCTACGGTGAGGAGATTACGCCATAGTGCGTAAGAGTGAGATTGCGGGGCTTGCTGGGGCTATCGACGAGAGAACGAAAGCACCTGTCCTTACGTCACTGAGGGATGCGGGACGGTCGGAATAGGCATATCTGGGATCGGTTCGACTCTGACTGAGATTGGGTTGAGAGTTTGAAGAGCCTCGACAACCGCTCGCGCCACATCAGCAGCACTGGCGGGGTTTTGACCTGTAATCAGGCGACCACTGACGACGACATGGGGAGTGAAGGGCATCCAGGCCTTGCTGAATTGTGCTCCGCGCCTTTGCAATTCCTCCTCGAGATTGAAGGGAACCGCATGGTCGCGTCTGGCCAATTGCTCCTCTTTCCAGGAAAATCCTGTCACCTCCCTATTCGCTATCAAGTAACCTCCCTTTTTGAGTCTGACCTCGAGCAGGCCCGCCGGTCCATGGCATACAGCCGATACAATCTTGTTGGCATCGTAAAACAATCCCGTCAATTCTGCGAGCGACACGCTTGTAGGATAATCAAACATGACGCCATGACCACCAGTCAGATACATGGCGTCATAGTCGCGGACGTTCGCGTCGGAAACGTTTCTGGTTCTATCGAGAAGGTCCATGAACTCACGATCTTCGTATCGCTTAGAGACATCGCTGCCAATACCAACTGTGTTGGCAACTTCGGAGACAATCAAGCTTTCAGGGTCGATGGGTACCTTGCCTCCCTCTGGGCTGACAATGTCCATTTGATATCCTGCCTTTTCCGCAATATCCCAGAAATGAACCAACTCGCCGAGCCACAGACCGGTCCGTAATCCTACTTTTTTGTATTGATCGGTATTGGTGACAATGATGAGAATTTTCCCAGTCGCGGCCAAGTCAACCTCCGTTTCAATATAGATCCTGTCCTGATTCGGTATAGGTTTAGTGGAGGTTGCAGGCCCTCGTACCCCTCCACTCAGGCAAGCAGATCAATGCAAAGTAAGTACCATCATGTCCGAATCGAACCGGTGGAATTTTTTGAATTGCCTGATCAGATCCCTGGACAGACTGTCGGACACGGACGATTTGTCTATGCGAACGATGGGGGAGGGGTACGAATAAACCCAGCCCTTGGATGCTACCGACAAATCCGCTTTACCGGTTTCGCAAGAGCCAGTTGAATTGGGTGATCCGCTTCCAGCGCTCTTTAACCTCGGCTTTGGACAGATCCGATTGATCACTGATCACAAAACAATTTTTACCTCGAGCTTTGGCACGATACATGGCCGCGTCGGCGTCTCGGATGAGATCCTCGGCACACTCATGAAGGTTGGTGCTCAATGCAATACCGATACTGGCGCCGACTCTTACAGTCTCGCCGACGGCAATGGGAGTTTGAATTCTAGAGAGCAGAATCTCGGCGATTCGCACAGTGTCGGATGACTCTTTGATGTTGTTCAACAGTATGGTAAATTCATCTCCCCCGTAGCGCCCAACGAGATCGCCTTTTCGCACACATCCTTGCAGAACTTTTGCGATCTGTCGCAACACGATGTCACCCGCTTTGTGACCGAATGTGTCATTGATCGGCTTGAAGCCGTCGAGATCGATGAACAAGATTGCGAAGTGGAAATTCTTGTTGACGTAGCGATACTGAATGATCCGCTCGACCTGCTCGAGGAACTGTGCGCGATTTGGAAGACCTGTCAGCGAGTCATGTGCGGCCTCCGAACGGGATGAGGGACGGACCGGGTGTTCGGTTTGTTCGTGGAATCGTCCCGTTCTGTTGAGAAGTACCAATGTCATGCACAGCAGGGCCGGCACAAGCAAGATAGCCTCCGGATGCATGCGATCTATGAGAAGAACGCTATAGCTCACCAGAAGAATTCCACCGACAGCCACAAAATGGACGGTCGACCTGGCATATGAAATCATCGAAAGCAACAGCATCGTGCCACAGACCATCCCGGGATCCGTCCAGCGATCCCGCGGAATGGAACTCATGAGTACTCCAGCATTGAGCAGTGTCAGAGCACTGATGAACTGTGGCGTACTGAGCATGACCGAGGGTGCTGTCAGGACGGTGAGAAGCGCGGCACTCATAATCATTGATTTGACGATGACTCCTGGATCTGCCGGACCGTAGGAGAATTCCGCGAGATAGAAGGCATACACCATGACCAACACCAGTTGTAGGAGCATCAAATAGACGCGCGGACTTCCTGGCCTTTTGACCAGGAAATTTAAAAGCTCCTCCCACGTGTCCGTCTTATGATCTATTTGAACCTTCACGAATGAGATCCGCTCGTTTGGGTGTGTTCGTCTCTGCACGGCGGGACCGCTGCAACCCCAGTACGACGGAGCCCTCCAAGCATTGGTGCGGTGCTAGCGAACGATCATAACATTAGGACTCGCATGGTGAATTAAATACGTGCTATTTGCACTACTAAGAGGTAATACCTCCGATGCAACCGAGCGCCTTTCTAGGGAGGTTTCTCGCCTCGGCCTCATACTGTGGATTGGAATGGCTCACCATTGACGGTTGGAACTGAGAATGGTCTGAGCGTCCTCTGGAGAAAGCGGCTTTGCAAACCAATATCCCTGACCGAATTCGCATCCCAGAGAACGCAAGGTCGTCAATTGCCTCTCAGTCTCGATCCCTTCCGCAATGACCTGGCGTCCCAACTGATGGGCCAGAACCACTATAGCCTTGACGATTGCAAGGGCATCGTCATCCGATCCCAGTCGGCGCACAAACGACTGATCGATCTTGAGAAATTGAATGGGCAATTGCTGAAGATGGCTCAATGATGAATATCCGGTACCGAAATCATCGAGACAAGACTCGATGTTCCTACTTTCCATTTGTTTCAGGGTCTCAGCAACCAGCTGGGAATTCTGCATCATGTCTGATTCAGTGATCTCGATCTTCAGACTGGAAACCTCGATCTGTGAATGACTGAGCACTTCATGAAGCAGCGGAAGAAAATCCGGCTGGGAAAATTGCTGGGCCGTCACATTGACACTGATGGTCAGCGGACGAAGGTCGGGGAAGGTTCTCTGCCAGACGGCGAGTTGGCGCGCCGCCTCTCGAATCCCCCATGAACCAAGCTGGGTCACCAAACCCAGCTCTGCCGCCATGTCCAGAAACCGATCGGGTGCCCACAACCCGTGCACCGGGTGCTGCCAGCGAATCAGCGACTCAAAGCCGGTGATGACACCGGAACGGAGCGAGACGATCGGTTGGTAGTGCAATCGGAATTCTTCTCGGACAATCGCCTGGCGAAGATCGGCCTCGAGGCGTAAGCGCTCCATCGCCTGTTCATGCATGACCTTATCGAAAATCACGAACTTTTCCGACCCGCACGCTTTCGCCCGATGCATGGCCGTGGCGGCGTCACGCAGGACCTGTTCACCACTGGCATAGCCCTCTTGAAACAGGGCTATCCCGATATGGCCTGTCAGGAAGATGTCCTTGTCGAGAACGCGCATCGGCGTTTGCAATGATTGGTGAAGCCGCTCCGCTACTCGTGTCGCATTGTTTCCAACCTTGAGATTGTCCAGGAGAAACGCAAAATCACTGCCCTCGATTCGGGCGACGGTATCGGCTGTCCTGACTCGTCGAAGCAGCCGCTGGCTCACTTCGATAAGGAGTTGATCGGCCACAGACGGCCCAAGGCTGTCCTGAACGACCCGGATACCATCCAGACCGAGATACAAGACAGCGAACGGATGCACAAGATGGCGCTGAGTCTGGCGAAACACCCGATCCAGACGATCGAGAAAGAGCGAACGATTCGGAAGTCCCGTCAGGGAATCGTTGAATGTCTCGAGGAACAGCCGTTGTTCAGTCTGTCGTTTCTCTTCAGCAAGACGCCTCCGCTCCAGCGCTTGAGACACCGAATAGCCCAACCGTCCCAGCCGGTCTTTGAGAAGATAATCCGTGGCCCCCAACTTCATGCATTCGACGGCCATTTCTTCACCGATACACCCGGAGACGATAATAAACGGGATGTCCAATCCCTGCTCCTGCAGCACTTGCAATGCTTCCCGGCCGCTGAACTGCGGCATGGAAAAATCCGAGAGGATAATCTCAGGAGCCCGTGCCAGTTCACGCACATACTCCGCCCTGGTATCAACACGGCGGCAACAAGGATCGAACCCGGCTTCGCGGAGCGCTTCCAGCATCAGCTCAGCATCGGCAGCTGAATCTTCCAGAAGGATGATGTTGAGTCGCTTGGACATATCGGCAGTTGAAGCACTGTCGCACAGGTCATGTCTTACGCAAAGTATTTCTGCATGATTTGCGCGTGGATGGAATGGAAAGACGACGCGTGATCGGCTAGGTATACAAATCATTGAAGAAGGGTCACGGAAGCTCTTCGCTTTCGTGCGCGGGGATTGTTTCAAGACCGACGCGCTAGCAGGAGAAATGGTGGGGGACGAAGTGCGGTGTCTAGCTCTGTTCTCGATCAATTCTTACTTGCTTCGTGATTTGTGTCGGGCGGGCGAGATGCCCGACAAACACGAAGAACGTGATCAAGGCAATTGCAATGTAGAGTTCCATTGGAGTCCCTCCATTTCGCCGGGAGTCGACGGGTCCCTGAATCCGCTCATGGTTACCGACAATCCCGTCCGAGTCCAGCAATTCGATAAATTTGAAATGGAGAGCCGCTGAACCAAGTTGCCTAGAGCCCTCAACAAGTTGTGAAACCACGGCAAAGTCACGTCGGAGCGACCCAAGGCAGACAGGATGCATCGACTCAGATATGAGTTTTCCACCATTCCGCGTTGATTAGGCACTGCAGGTTGAACTCAGGGATACTGCGGGGATGTCTTGGCGTGAGTTTCGCGGGTGAAATCTCGGTGAGATGGAAAGCCCCGTCTTGAAGCCTCCTCTCTAGGTTGTCAGTGTGGCTAAGGCATAACCTCGACGGGCGCGGAATCCATTTCAATCCATTCCGGTGCTTGGCCTCTCCGATTCCTCCTGAAGTCCCATGGTGGGATCGGTGCAGCATCTGCCCATAGACCCATCTTTGCATTTTTCGCCTCTCGCTCCAGCGTTTCGAGTATCGAATCGTGAGGCGCGTATTTTCTGTACCACCAGCACCAACCATCTTTGACAAGTTGCCGACTCACATTTGTGCCTTCTGGGAGAATCACATCGGCAATGGTTCGTCCATACTTATCGAGGCCGTGAATCTTGAGCGTGACCTTCTTGCCAAACACAAGGGCAATTACGGCCTGCTTCGCACCGGTGCCAAAAGGCTGTCCCTTTTCAGGACAGTCGATACCGTTCAGTCTAATGCGTTCTGCTTGTTGACGATGACGAACCTCTATCAAGTCTCCCTCCAGCACTCCAACGACTTCTCCGGAGAAATCAGCATGCACTGCGGCGGTTTGGAGCACACCAAGAACAAATAGGACGTGCATCATAGGCTTCACGCATCGCCTTCTCATAGAATCCACAACTCACCTGACCTTCTTACAATCTCATACCTGCTTCCCAATGCTACGGGTACCCGACGACATAGTCCACCCTCACAATCTCGTGCCCCACAGTCTCATGGTCATCGGGATCATGGAACCGGGCTAAATTGTTGCAGTAGTACGATGACGGCGGCTCCTCCGCTATACTTGGCATCCCCATCAATGATGCGTGTCGCAAAGCTAATCCCGTGCACGTCGGATTCTGCTTCTGTCGGCCAGCTCCTGCAGTGCAACAAGAACTCTCTCACGTTGGGGATTTCTCCTTGCACGATCTGTCTTATCGAGATTCTTGGGATCCATTGCGAATTCCGGTGCCGTTGAGGCAATGAAACAATTGTGACTGTTATACCTCCCCGTGGTGGGCATTGATTGAGTCACCTCACGCGAGTATTAGGAAATCAAGGAGACACACGTACGCTTCAAATCTTGAGATGCACGCCTTTGCACATGGTGCCGATCGATGTGGGCTTGGATTGATTGGACCTGCGAGAATCGAACCGTCTTCACCAGTCTGACCTCGTGCGGGTTCACTCACACAACTTTTATCAGTGCTGCTATCAAGAAACCGGTGAAGTGAATGACGGATTTCAAATTCTTCCGACCCGCCGGCAGACCAATGAGATCAAGAGGTTGACTCGGCAGACGAGGGGACAGCGCGCCATGCCAAATTGGCATTTCCTAAGATTGACACATGTCATACACTCACAGGATGAGCGGTTCTGATGATCTCGATCGTAAACGGCTCGTAGCCGATTTCATGAGGGCTTGTGCACCACTGGAGGCCTATATCCAGCAAGCTGGCTATCTCACCAAACTTGAGTTTGAATCCATTCAAACCACCGTTGACACCTTCCAGCTCTTCCTCGATTCCTGGCAGCGCAAACGCCGAAACAAACAGGTTTGACATCATCTTCCAGGGTGCAGGGAAATAGCCCTCATGCTTTCCCGCATGTGTGCCATTCGGGCTTTTTCAGCGTCCGTGTTTCGCTGTGATAGATGGCCTACCAACCTTCAGGGTGGCCCCCATCAAAAGCCTCTCCGATTTCGTGAAGAAGAACGGCAAGGCGCCCGACATCGGCACACGGCTCAATGCCCTTGCGAGCACACACCACGGCGTTGGTGCGTGTTGATGTTGATATGGAGATGACGCAAAGAGGGCGAACGACTATGACTGCCTGGCTCTTCGCAACCTCGGGATGAAGATACTCGCCAATGTGCACGACCAGTGTATGACCTTCCCGCTGCCCGTTCCTTTTACAGAAAGATGCTTGGGCTTGAGGAGGGTCGCTCAAGCGACACGTGGGTGGATTTCAATTTCTTTGGACATCAGCGGGTCATACATGAGCACCCTAAGACACCTCTCAGGAAAAGGCCCATACCACCTTGGAGATGGATACGAGGTGCCCATTCCGCATTTGGCTGCTTGTCTTCCATGGGACCAGTGGGAAACTTTCGCCCAACGCATAGAGCATCAGGAACATCATTCATTATCGAACCGTACATACGCTTCAACGCGACAAGTCGGCGAGCAAGCGACAATGTTTCTTCGAGATCCTTGTGGCAACGCGCTCGAATTTAAAGGCTTCAAAGACATCGAGCAGCTCTTCGCCAGATCGACAACGATTGAGGGCTGCCAGCGGTGCCACGATTCGATCGCATGGGGGTAGCACCAGAGAACGTTCATTCGAAGATGTCGTTCAGTACATTGGCCAATCGAACACCAGCAAGCGCCACCCGCTGTTCGGCAAGCTCGCGCGCGGCCGTTTTGTACGCATCGTCAAGCGTATACGGTCCTGCTCCAGCTCCCACTGGAAAGGCATACGCTACGGCTTTTGCCGCCTGAAAACTTTCCTCAACCCATACGGCCTCATCAAGAATCATTCCGAGTTCCTTCTCCACCGGTGATAATGAATTGGCTTTCGCCATCGCGGGTTCGTAGCTCTCGCTCGTGCCGAGCACATCATCCCAAAAGGCATGGAGCCTTCCATTGCAGACGGTCGGCTGTATGCAGAGATTCACGTCGTTCCCTCCGCGATCACCTTGGGGCAATTGCTGATCAAAACGCGTCGTGGCATGTAAGGGTTGGTGAACATCCCCTACCAGATGGATCAACCAGACTAGATCGTAGGATTTCACGTCCTTCGAGGCCTTGGGATCTTTGAGTGTAGTCCGAAAGGTCGCAATTTGTGTTTGGACGTTCGGCACATCAGGCTTTGGCACCGCCATGTTGTCCGGTGAAAACGGAATGTCGATGAAGTGCCAATATCGATGCATCAACTTATCTGCATAGCCAATGTTGCGGTTCGCCTCGGGTCCATTGGGCAAATTGCCGTCATTTTGATAGCCCATTTCCTGATTCTTAATCAGATCCGGCCACGTTGCGGCTCGCATGAAGGCCGCTTTCGGTTGGTCATCAGCAGCGACTCCCCTCACCCACGCCTCATAGAGATCGTTCTCTCGGAGTAACTCATCGATGGCAGTTCGAGCTTTTGGATTTAAGCGATCATACGCAATCGCCACGACGGTCATATGACCGAAGCTATTCCAGCCGTGCCCAGCGGTCGTCAGTACAAAAAGAAAGAACAAACTGATCAGTATGTGTTTCATAACTATGTTGGACAGGCTACAGCAAGTGTCATACCTGTTTAAAGAGGGCGGGCACTCGCGGGGCGATATCCACAAGAAGTAAACTCACGTATATGTGCACTTTATGGACAACTCGTTCCTGCGGCACAGTGATTGACAGGACCAAAAGAGATTCCCCCCACTCATGGGTGGTGTTTTCGGTACTGCATTTTAGCCTATGCTATGGCTCCAATTGGTGATCAAGATCGAGGGTCTCTTGACTCTGACCGTTGGCGAGCGGTTTGCCGATTTAGGCCAGTTCACCTGGCAAGCATTGGTGTTCCTCCTGATTGGAGGCATCATGATGATGCTCATTGATTGGACGGTACGGCGGTTTGGCCACGACAAGGTGAGTCACGCGCAGTATATGACAGCATTGGCCTTGAGTGGTCTCCTCGGCTTGTTCTTGCTTTGGGAGGAGAGCTATCGCAATTTCCAACCGCTGAAGACCCACAACGAGCTTCTTTTAGCGGAGGTAGCATCTCTTAGAGAAGAACTAAAAGCCAAAGACCAAAACGTAGAGATCCTCGAACGAAGATTCGATAAGTTTACAGCTCAGCTCACAGAAGTCGGGAAGGATACGGGAAAGACGGTGCACGCGCTACAGGAGAAACTAAAGGAGAGAGAGAATCAGATAGCTTCTCTGCAGAATCAACTTCATGAGAAGATAAAAAAGGCAGCGTTGAGAAATCAGTTGGCCCAGTTGCGAGTCGAAGGGAATCGTATCATCGACAAAGCTTTATCGACTCCCACGTCTCGACCACCTTCTGATGAAAGAAAACAATGGTTCACCAGCACCATTCAGTATTTGCAGCAGAATATGGATGCTGGGCATGTGGAAGAGTTTAGAAATCCTCTGACGCCTACGGTGCATTTCGACGGCCTGCCTGCAAGCCATGATGTATTTGCGAGTGATGTGGAATCCAGAGTAAGGGTACTGCAAAGGTTTAGCGACGAGTTGCGCGAAGCAAATTAGACGGCTCTCACGGTGCTGTGCCCAGTCTGATGCTAAAAGTACTCACCCTCCTGGCTAATGTGATTTAGATTCCTTAATAGGCACTCTCGAAGAAGGAGCCTTGCCTCACGATCGAGGTTCAAATGAATAACTTTGATAGCGTTGTCCTGAGCCAA
The DNA here is from genome assembly GCF_011405515.1 of Nitrospira sp. KM1. NCBI lineage: Bacteria > Pseudomonadati > Nitrospirota > Nitrospiria > Nitrospirales > Nitrospiraceae > Nitrospira > Nitrospira sp. KM1. Next base: position 2,358,726 of record NZ_AP022671.1, read on the forward strand.
AGACGCCTAGCAGTGTGTTGACAAACTACGTGTGACCTCGGAAATGGAGTCATGTCTGAGGTCACGGGCGTCATGAGCCTGCCCTGCAGGCTGCTCAGAAAGGCCGTCCAGCAAGGCCGCAGTTCAATCCTCAACAGTCGTTCGATAACTGGGAAGCCAGGACACAAGCGGCGGCAGCGAATGGATCATCGGTGCTCGAACAACGGGGTGTCCGTTTTGGATGCGAACGCAAAATGCTTGGACACAATTTATCAGCTATGAGCACGAGATCAATCGCTCAATAGAGCGCCAGCGGGTGATCTCACTCTGTACCTATCCGATCGACATCTGTGCGGCCAAAGATATGCTGGGGGCCAAAGGAAATCACTGGAACTGTTTGGATCTGCGCCAACGACCCGTCACTGTCTTACTCCCCACGGTGGCATAGGACCGCGAATCAGGCTGAGTGTCCAGGAACATCCCCGTCGAACCCGCAGGTCTATTTCACCTTCACCGGCTACCGATATTTCGTCCACCATGTCACTAAATGGCCGCTTGCTTTATTCATAGCTACATACACTTGGAAATAGACATGCCCGACATAGGCCATGATGGCGGCGAGGTACCACCACCATTCCAATTGAAAATGATACAGGAGGATGACAGCGATAAAGAGTGTCATGTGATCCCTGAAACAATAATGAAGCAGAGGCCTCATGTGTTCAAGGGCTTCTCACCTGTTGCCACCATCACCTCGATAAGAGATTGGGGCACCGCAGCTGGCAAAATCGCAATCCAATTTGTATACTCCCTTCTCCTCGCTCCCTGCAGAGACCGCTTCTCACGAGTCGCCTCACTGTCCGTAGAGTGCTAGGAGATGCCGCATGATTCCATTGCGGTCAGTCACGAAACTTCAGCCACACGAGCCGTCAGATCTCTATCCCTTCAATGTGCCGGCTATCAACGCTCTGGTGCGGTTGCAATTCGACTCACCCGTCACTTTCTTTGTGGGGGAAAACGGATCTGGAAAGTCGACCCTGCTCGAAGGGATCGCGGCTGCGGCGAATGCCATCGTCGTTGGCGCGGAGGATATCGTTCGAGATGGAACATTGGAACACGCCAGACAATTGGCCAACCGTCTTCGGATTTCATGGTCGAAAAAAACGCGCCGTGGCTTTTTCATGAGAGCCGAGGATTTTTTTAACTACACGAAGCGCGTCAATCGAATGAATCAAGAGCTGCGCGATCTGGAATCGGACTTTGAAACGAATCTCAAGGGATACGGGTTGCTGTTGGCAAAGTCCTCGGCTAAGGGGCAACGTGCTGCGCTCACCAAGCGATATGGGGACAATGCCGATGGACTGTCTCATGGGGAGAGTTTTCTAAACCTGCTGCAAACCCGGCTGGTCCCTTCCGGGCTGTATCTTCTGGATGAGCCCGAGGGTCCCCTGTCTCCGCTGCGTCAACTTTCTCTCATCGCGTTGATCAGAACGATGCTGCAGCAAGATACGCAATTTATCATTGCCACCCACTCGCCGATCCTTTTGGCTTTTCCGGGAGCAACGATCTTCAGTTTTGATGCGATCCCTCCTCAAGTCACCGACTATCATAATTTAGAGCATGTGACGTTGACGAAGGCCTTCCTCAACAATCCGCAAGCCTTCTTGAAGCACATTTGACGTTCAGCGGATGTAAAATATTTCGCGGCTACCGCGTCATTTAAGCATCTCTTGCCGCCGAGGGACCATTTGAGTGCCGCATGATCCGACTAATACCGACTTCCTTTTGGATCTCATGTCAGCAGCGTGTTGCCCGAAAACTTCCCAATCCAAGTCCTCGCTGGCAATACGCGTGCGTGATCTCTTGAGATGCGAGTCGAAAAATAGAATGAAACCAGCTAATCCCGGGGCAATTGGCCGGCTCGATTCTAGTACGCCTCATTTCAGCGAATGATCAGCGCTACAGGTGAGATAAAATGTTGACCAGCCGGCCGAAGGGATCCCGCACGTAGAAACGACGGACACCCCAAGGCTCGTTCGTGATGTCGTACTCGATCTTAAACTTGGCTTTTTTCATTCGTCTGTATGCTTCGTCCACCTCATCGACTTCAATGGAAATGTCTGGGATCTCGGTGCCGGATCCTCCCTGTGATAAGAAGCTGACTTGTACGCTCATTTTCGTTTCCGAGCCATACGTGGCGATCCATCCCAGATCCATCAGCAAATCCAGTCCCAGAACGCCATGATAAAATCTTTTCGCCGCGGCAATCCTTTTGACCGCTATGTTGGCGACAACTCGCTTCACTCTCATGGAAGTTTCTCCAAGGCCATCTCGAAAGCCATTTGTCTATAGGCTGGGAGCCCGTATCAAGGCCTTCGCATCACTGTCGTCTTTCCATCGCCGTTCCTCGATTCCCGGAAGCGCAAGCACCTGAACCCCTGTCATCGCCATCACCTTCTCGTAAGCACCGGGCCTAGTCTCTATCGCATTCCCATAGTACCCGTCACGACACATATCGCTATATGCGTAGGCGCAGCGCGACGAGTCCCCAATGCAAGAGTGCCGAGGAGGAGGTCCAGACAGATGGAGCTGAGTAGGGTCATTTTTGGGGCCTTCTGTCACACACGTGACTGCTAGGATGGTCGAAACTATACGTGGAAGGCTTATTATGACTGGCGCTCACTGGGTATGCCTTGGATTCGTGATGCTCGTCTGGACAATCGCAAAAAGATAGAAGATCAGCTGAAACCTGACTCAAAAGGGGTAGGAGACGTACTCGTGTGTCTGTCCACTCAATGCTACAATGAGTCGTCGATGTCAAAAATAGTACGTGAGCAATTCGGTGATCTTGACTCTGCGGAGCACCAATGCGTTCCTGTATTTTCGATGATCACTCAACCTGAAGGCTTCGACTCGCTTACCTGTAAGCGCAGGGACACCGCGATGGCGTTTAGAGAACACACGATCGATTCACCGTCACTGCCGGCATCTTCTCGTCAATGACCTTCCAACGTAGGCGATCCCGTACACATCGGCCTCTTCTTCGCTGGCGTTACTGCTGTCAACGCTGAACTCTTCCATCGTGCGATCATATTGAAACACGCGTTGCTCATTTTTCCAAAAGCCAGTCGGAAGTCAAACAGAAAGATTTGATCGTGCAGGAGTCGTAAGTGACGGTGCGGCTCACCGCTATTTAACGGGCTCGAGCGTGAGGCCGTACTGCTGCGGGTCATGCGCCCATGCTCCAGAGGACAAGAGTCCTAACAAGGGGACGAGAAAGAATACCCCTCCAATCACATCCAGCAGACCGACCTGGCTGAGCTTCTTCGAGCCGACACGGGTCTGTGTTTCATAGCCCTGTTTCTTCACTTCAATCAGAAGAGCCTCTCCGCGATCAGCCTCAAACGAGACCGGCGTCTGTCCTACCGGCTTCCCATTCGAGAGGACCTGTGCGTCAGACGGCTCCGAACTGACCTGAATCATCTCCGTCCTATTTGCAAATAATGAACAGCCTCCGAGGAGATACGAGGCCAAGACGACGAGACTCATTACCCGAGTGCGGATCGAGAGCATGTCATTTCCCTTTCCCTTTTACTCCTTCAGGAATTTCTGAAGCGCTTCCTCTACTGGGCAAGGTGCTGGATTTCGAGCATCCAACTCACAGTTGAGGCTTGTCACAAATGTTTTCGAATGGGTTTTCCTTCTTAGGTTGTTCATGGACGAGTACTTTAACGACACGAGAAAAGCTAGTCAACGATGGGTAGGTCATAGCACGTTCCTCGCGTGCTGATTCATCTGTACAAATCTACCCTCAGTATGTGGTGCGCTAAGGCACGGTGGACCATAGTTTCCTATGCGCATGACAGCATGCGGATACCCTCCGCGTGCATTTACCAAGATCGAGGAGTGCTGTAAAGGAATAAGGCTATGCCTATTGAATACGCCACACACCCATGCATTGTTCCAGCACGCTTTGAAGGCGTTCAATTGGATGACATTGAGATCCAGCAAGAAGGAAATGCCTTTGCCCGTGTGAAGGATAGTGAAATGAATCGTCAGGCGGATGGCTCGTCCCGTGATGGGCGGGGATCCTTCAGCCTTCAGCGCAAGATGGGTTCGTCTTGCGTTCACCAGGAAGGGCGGCGCATGATGCACGCAGCCATGAATCTACCAGGCGGGCGATGGACGTGAGTTATTCCCTTCGATTCCGGCTGCTTGCAGTGATCGTCGGGTGCGCGTGGTCGCTTTCTACCGGATGCTCGAAGGCCACCGGACATCTCTTCCAAGCCATTGAATCCGTGAAGCCGACCGAGGCGCTTGTGTATCTCTACCGCCCTCACGCCACTAAGAACCGAACGGTATCCTATTCCCTCTATGCCAATGATCAGTTTGTCACGAAGCTGGACGATGGCGGATACTTCCCCTATCTGGCCTCACCAGGAGACATCGTCTTTTCCATCCATTCTAGCTCTCACGAGCATCAAGGAATCGGGGGCACGCTCATCACCCGCGAGGGAGAAACCCATTTTGTGAAATTGATGCTGGACGACCGGAACGACGTATTCAAGTATTCCAATGAACCGAGGCTGATTGAAATTCCTACGACTACGGCCTTGGAAGAGATTCGAAGCTGTCGATTGATGGAACCATGAAACTATTCGTATAGCATGGCTTTCGGGCGGCAACCGCTCTTCTGCAGGACATTCCTCAGGGAACCAACCCACCGTAAAATATCCTGCTCACACTATTTGTCGCCAAATGCCAAGACTGATGGGTGTTCATCTTCTGAAGCGAGGGCAATATTCACGGATGCGGCTGATCAGGAACGTCGTTCATCGTCATGGGCGCCTCCATATCGACCAGCACGCTATAAGGCTTCCTCGACGCGGCAGGTTGGAAGGTCCTGATCATCCGGATCCATGAGTCTGCTGTTGACTTCAGAAACATACACGGACACGCCGCTTTTCTCTTCGACCGCTTGCTGCAAGCGCGGGATCATTTCGCTCAACACGGCGTTATATTTGTCAGCGAACTGCTCCTCTATTACTTCATCCCTCGTCAGTCGGGAAGTGATCTGACGCCAGTTGTTATCGACTTCCTCTTTCATCAGTTTTGACGTCGGCGAAGGCTTGCCCTTCCCGATGTCAGCCGCGCTCGCCGCAATAAAGTACAGCGCTTCCACCGGGCTGTGGTCCTTGGTGCAGGCCGCAGCCTTGAATACACGGATATCTTGTAGATTGAAGTTGTGCTGATCAGCCTGTACATTCACGGCTACGGCTGCAACGGCAATGACGACGCCGGTGATGCACGATACGTTGGCTCTCTTGCAGAATCTCGTGATCATGGCTTGCATGAAGAGGTCCTTAGCGCACCGTCTGGATGAAGACTCGAAGCCGCGCTCGTGTCATTATTGACAGCATACGCCCGCCGCCATGCCGCATACCAGCATTGCCTGCTTGACGATTTTTTACCGTCTGCTCACGCGTTTTCGGGTAACGGCCACCAGCCTATTGTAGGACATGGATCGTTCACGAGCATTGGAACGAAGACATCGGCACGACCACGAACAGACGCTCGAGTATCTGGGAAACATTCGCGATGTGGGATAGCTGGCCAAACGGGCATATTCCCGGGGCTCGAGGGCGGCGATCGCAAGGCGGAAGAGTTCATCGCGAACGTTCGAAAAAATTGTTTATGGAATAGGTAATGGCTGCACGAACAAATAAGCCCATACATAACGAACAAACTAAGCGGCGAATCCAGGCAAGTCAGCTACTTAACCGCTTGGAAGCATTCGCAAATGGGAAGTCAATATGACTCAAGCGCAGGTCATGGCGGCCATGGCCGTCATTGGGAAGAGCATTCCTGACTTGAAGTCGATCGAACATACCGGAAAGGGAAGCGCCCCAAGGAATCATCGGGCCGAGATCGAATTCGTATGAGCATTGTGAATTGCATCGAGATTGAATAGGTATGAGCGACGCTTTAGGATCTTGCTTGATAATATGAGGGAGAATGGAGTTCCCGTGTCAGCCTCTGTGAAATCGGCCCGCGAGCGCGAGATCAAACTCACCGTTGATGCAGACTTCCGTCTGCCCGCGCTGAAAGGCTCACGCCTGCCCGTAAAAATCCTCACATCCGTCTACTATGACACCGCGGACCTGCGTCTGGCTCGGGCCCGGATCACCCTTCGGCATCGAACGCAGGGGAGAAAGGGAGTATGGCAGCTCAAGCTGCCGCTTGATTGCGGCCGTCGTGAGATCGAACTGCCGGGCAAGGCATCACATCCCCCGGCTCAGGTCTTCGATCTCCTCTTTATCCATCTGCAAGGTGGAACCGTGCAACCACTGGCAACCTTGCGCACGCGGCGCACAGGGACACGCGTGGGCGGATCGACCGGCGTGGAAGTCGTGCTCGACGAAGTGGCGGTCCTCAACAAATCGTCCGAAAGGCTAATGTTTCGCGAAGTCGAGATCGAGCGACTCAACGGCGACGCGACGCTGTCCAATAAGGTGGAAAAGACACTGCGCAAGGCGGGCGCGACGGATCACGATGGCCGGCCCAAAATCTTCCGTGCGCTGGATTGGCCGGCTCCGAGGCCGCAGCAAATTCCCGAAAGCGATGCTCCGGCTATCGAGCACCTTGGCTACCACCTACGCCGTCAGCTTGAGACCATCCTAAGGCGAGACCCAGGCATGCGTCTGGGAGGAGAGCCTGAGGACGTGCACCAGATGCGTGTGGCGACGCGTCGGATGCGCTCCTTCCTTCGGGTAGCTCGGCCGCTGTTGGACCAGAAATGGGAACAACCGCTGCGGGACAAGCTGGGCTGGTTAGGCCAGCAATTGGGTATGGCTCGCGATCTCGATGTCCAGCTTGCCTATTTTATGAGTCAGCTCAATGACGTCAAAGGCGAGGACAAGGACCGCAGAGCATTCGAGCGGTTTATCGAATATCTCCGACAAAAACGAAACAAAGTTCAACAGGAGCTCCTGCGCCAACTTCGGCGCTCTCGGTATGTAGGCTTGATCAACCAGCTTGTTCCCGCGGTCCAGAAGCCGGCGATCGTGTCACATGATGTTACGCTGCCAGAGCTTGCTGGAAAGGCATTCAGGAAACTACGAAAGGCGGTCAAAGCCTTAGACGATTCCTCCTCAGATGCCACGTGGCATTGCGTGCGTATTCAAGCCAAGCGGGCACGCTACGCCACTGAGTTAGTCGAGGGATGTTTGGGTCAGGCGGCCACGCAGTTGATCGATCAGATCAAACTCATCCAGGACCTGTTGGGTGATATTCAGGATGCCGTCATGGCCGAAGACCATCTCCGACGGTTCACCTCAAAAAAAGAGGGAAAGATCTCGTCATTCCTGGCTGGCCAAATGGTCAAACGGCAACGCCAACGACGACGTGATGCCAAGAAGGCGTTTCTTCCAGTGTGGAAGAAGGTTAAGAAGTGTGGCGACCAGATTTGGGGTTGATCGGTGGCGGGCGCCATTGGGAATATCTTGACCGGTCTTCTCTCGCGGCAGAACCCGGTGGGGACTTGCCTGCTACTGACGGGTGCCAGAAGTCCCCCTATAGCCACACCGCTCACTACCTTCAACAGAGCCTCGGTCAGTCCGCTACCGAACAATAAAAGGGCGGGGGAGAGAAGAGTGCAACCTACATCCGCAAAATCTTCTCCATGGCTTTTCCCTTTGCCAACTCGTCGATTAATTTATCCAAGTAGCGAATCTCGCGCATAGTCGGTTCTTCTATGTCTTCCACTCGGACACCGCAAACTATCCCCTTGATCAAGGCTCGCGCAGGATTCAGTCGAGGAGCTTCCCGAAGGAAGGTCTCAAAGTCTGTTTGTTTGTCCACTTGCATCTGTACCTTTTCCTGACTATACCCTGTCAACCAACGAATAATTTCATCGACTTCTGTTTTCGTGCGTCCCTTTTTCTCTGCCTTGGCGATATAAAGGCCATACACGCTCGCGAATCTCATTGTATAGATCCGATGGTTTGTCATGAGAGGTGATATGCGTGCGGCTTCATGGCGGTGAAGGTCTGAAATCTATTGAGCGCTCCGGTAAAGATGGAAACTCAATAGAGCACCGTATGATAATAGAATTTGTGGATCCCGCGTGATCGACATGCCAGAGAGACCACCCTCTGAGGTTCGCATCATGCCTCTCCAAATCCCAATCGATCGTCTCGCCATCCTCTTTCCAGCTTATCCATGGCAAATCCAAGCTGCAGGCGTCGAACCTTCTTGCCTCGGAATGTCCATCCCACAACAGCCCCTTCACCTGTCATGGCACTCTCTACTTTCCAGACGTCATTACCTACAACCTGGGTGGCCATCCCCGGTCTGACCTCGAAATCTCTTCGAAAAGGAACACAAACTTGATGGGGATCAGTCTTGGACCGAGACGACTTCTTCAACACCTCGTGCACAAAGGTCCTAATACCCGGTGTGGATGACTCTCGAGGGCCAGCCACGTTCAAAACCTCAACGGAATGTCTTGAAGAACTCATGTACCTGCTCACGCCAGTCGCTATGTCTAGAAACATGGAGCACAGGTCGGCCGAGGCGCTTTGCGCACTCCTTGGTTAAGAGTGTGCCGCCACTGAGTACTTCGTTCCAGGTCACAATGAGCATCGCGGCACACTATCCCGGACATTCCAGCGGAAGGCAATCTGCGTGGCTTTTTTAGCCCCATTTTAGCTGCTTCATCCGGCGTCGTGCGCGCGGCGCGGATTTTGTCCAAGAGCCCCGAAAAGGATAGTGAACTGGCTTAATGAGGCGAGCGGTTCGCTCGATCAAGATAATGGGTCGGTAATCATTCATGATGGGAAGCCTCACATTCCGGTGACTCAACTTTGGTCCCGCTGGAGATCCGGACATGAAATTCCCGCTCTAACTCCAATTGAGCTTCTTGGTCTCCCAACAGAGCGGCCTGGAACAAGATCCGCCGATAGGCCGATTCCTCTTCCCATGAATCGAGGCGCCCCATGCCTCACTCCCCTCTTTGATGCGAGGAGTGTACTGACCGCGTGTTACATCCAAAGTCTCTGCCTGTTGCGACACAGTTGCATCTGGACTAGTTTATGGGTGCAGGCGACGTTCGATTTCCCCAGCGTGCAAACGTCTCACCGTACCGTGAACTCTCCCAGTGTAAGATGACCCTATTCAGGTCCCAACCATGAGGTGCTCCTCTTACGAATTAATACGAAATAAGGTAGGAAGCCGACGACATTGTCTCGGCCAGGCTGCTATGGAAGTCAACTGTTCAGGCTGAAGAATCGGCGAGGCGCTACCGGGAGGAGTGCGCGGCTAAGCAAGAGATGCTACACCCGACGATGAAAACGAATAGACGAGTCCTATGGAGTCCTGTCAGTCGATTAATGGTTGAGACTTCGTCTCCTCATCAACTCTTTCACCTGCTTGATGGCAAGAATAGGGATATATTGCTTAATGCGTGCTTCCCGATCAAGACGGCACAGTTCGCTCTTCAGAATCTCATGCACTTCAGCTGATGGACGAGAAAATTGTTCGGCAATCTCTTTAACAGCCTCCGTGGCACCGTTTGATTCGTGCATGGTTGTCCTCCCCAGCCAGATAAGCCAAAATTAGCCCATGACTGATTTCAAATAGTTGTAAGCATGTCACCTGCAGGAAGCGCTAATCTAGGCCAAAATATCGATGTACGTTTTGATTGCGTAAGTGAGGTAGGTAAACGTCTCGGCCATACTTTTCACAAGAACAACGAAGCTTACGCACTCGAATGCGTTCCTGGGCATTCATTGGAGGATGGCTCCAAGTCTTGATTCGCGAGTGACGAGACGCCCTGTCTGATTGTTTCGATAGAAGTCATCGATTCACCCAGATAGCCCAACAACTCCCAACGAATTTTGAGCCTGCCTACACGTCTGCCACACTTTCTTGACGCCTCCTCCATCCTGAGTAGGCCATTCGAAGATCTCGTCTGTTCGGACACATTCATGCATACCGATGCAAACACCTAACTACATACGGGAATTATTAGTGCAGCTACGATCGTGGGGGAGTATTTCGAGGGAGATGCATCGTACCATTTGGTGCTCTTCTCGCGTCAAAAGAGTCGTACGGCCTTGTGGGATCAGGGGAAAACTAACTTATCAAGATGAGAGGAGTATTCCGCGGAGCTATTTGGTCGTCATCTTTCCATTTATGTCCGCACTTCTGGCAGACCCATTTTGGAGGCTCCAGCTTCCGCTTAGTGACAATAGTTCCACCAATTTTGACGGGATTAGACCGACGTAATGGTCTGGCGATTGACCTTCAGGCTCTTACATTTAGGGCAGGGAGGTTTCGAGGAGGCCATGTTTCATTGTGATTCAAACGGCTCGCCGGAGGGTGAGGCATGTCACGTGTTGGTCCTCTTAGGTGATTCGCTTCCAGGCGTTAGCGGTTTCACTTTCCTTTCGGCAATTGGCCCTTTTTCTCTAGTTCCTCTCAATGTGCATCAACTAGATCCATCAGCAGAGCCTTAACTGATTTGTTTCCCAGGGCGGCCTCAATCTTGGCCTTCACAATAGTGTCCCGAGGCACTTCCCTGAAATTCCAGGTAAAAGTTGCTGAACTGCCGAAAATGCATCCGCTGCCAGGATTGTCTGATGACATAGGCGAGATAGAGCGACACGTTCAAATGTCCTACGCGGCCGTTGACTTGGCCCGCTGCCTCTCTTTTGATGCCGATTCGGTCGAGCCAGACACCATCACAGACTTTGTGGAATTGATGGCGGAACATCTTGGGACAGTGAAAGAGGGATTGGTTGAAATTCAGCAACGTATCAACGCCGACTCCTTGGTAATGATGCCGCGCATATCGAATCTCAAGACTATGACAAGGTAGGCAAGGAAGAAGTGGAGATTGCGATAGAATTCACCAAGGAAGTTTTAAAAGCGATTTATCGATATAACTTCTAAGTAAACTCCAGGGCTTTAAAAAGCCACCCACTCCGCCGTGATTGATGTTAACTGCGTACGTGCGTATTACAACTCCATGAACGGCAACTCCAACTGATCGCGTTCAGCCACTGCAAATTGGTCTTTTCTTCTCCTCTTCCTTCGGCTCTGGTAGCCGTGTAATTCATCGAACGCTGTGTTCGAGGCCTGCCGTTCTTCTGCCTTAATGATCTCAAGTACAGGTAGAAGGGCTTCAGTCAAGCTAGAGCATGACCCAGGTCCGGACAAAACAATATCCATCCGGCGACGATTCTTTGGATGCACATATAGAGGTCGGCACACATAGGAATCCCACATTACGTCCTGGGCGATACCACTGTTGCCGACAGCATGGCCCAACTCTCCAGTGCTTCCCGCTGGTAACGTCATGCAATCGGATGTCAGACGGACAGAGAGACCAATACGGGCTTCTGCATGTTCCATAGTTACTCCAATACCTTCATTACTTCATCGTAGCGCAACCTTTTCAACCCCTCCCGCAACAACTTCAGCGGTATCTGTTCCCGATGCACATACGTCCGACCATGCACGCTCTGCGATGCATGCCCTGCTAGCATCTCACACGTTATGCGGACAACCCGCGCTAGTCAGCTTTGAGATCCCGCCATGCCGCAGCGAATGAAGGACGAGCGCAGGATCAGTCAATCCGCTCTTTGTGACAAACCGCCCGAACCATTTCCCGACTGGATCAGACCAGCCGTTTCCACCTTTGCGCTTCAACTGTGGGAACAGCCTGGTGTGTCCAGCTTCCTTGATCGACCGAATATATTCCAAGAATCCCAACTCGATCAGCGAGGACTCGATCAGCGAGGAATGGATGGGAACTCTTCGCTTGCTGCCCTCGTTCTTCAATGTTTGCCACTCCCCTTCATCCGTGATCCGTATGAACGGGATATCCTCTGCCTCTTGGATATCTGAGATAAGAAGCCGGCCGGCTTCCTCCTTCTACAAATCTCAAAGAGACAGATCAGGATCAGTCAATATCGCTCAGGCCGTTCTTGACGCTGTTGTATAAAGTCCTTCGATTCAAGCCGTGTCAATAATTGATCGTCACTGAATACCTTTCGCTTTATCGCAACCTTATTATTTGCTTGGTGCAAGACCGCGAACCGGATTGGAATTCTCGGGTATGTCTCGGCCGATGGTTTCCATGAACTTCTGGATTCCCCTTTCATGGGCTTGGCCGTCCGCTCTACGCGAGGATTCTCAGCCATGAACTTTTCGAGGATCAAGGCTTCGTGGGCATCTTCCAACTGGTCATGCGATTCGGCCTCATCCAGTTCGGTTTCAAGCCGATGGGATACCAGGGCCTCTCGTTCGGCTTCCGGCCTAGACTCCCCGTGCTTGTGCAGGACCAAGAATAGACGTTGTATCCTCGATTCCCAGTCAGCGGAACGGGCTTTGGCCTCGTCCTTGTCATCGGTCCTGAGACTCCTCCAGACTTCTTCCCTACCCTTGAGATAGCCTCGAAGACGCTTGGGAACGCTGGAGAGATGGTAGTACATTTTGCGGGTTACACGAAGGAATATCGTAGACAAACCTCCAAAGTCGTAGCTCAGTGGATAAGAGCGCTATACGACTCTCTGGAGGCTTTTAATCACACTCTCCGCTGCTGGAGATGATTTTGTGAGTTCGGTGGGGTGGATGACGGGTTTTGAACCCGCGACCTCCGGATCCACAATCCGGCGCTCTAACCAACTGAGCTACATCCACCGTCGAGCAACAGGGGAGAGGAGGAATGTGAATCTTAACAAAGAGGGTAGAAACGTGGCAACCAGGAGTCGCGTCTCAGGTTCGCGCGTCAAATGCGGCTTGCATTTCTGAAAGTATCGCAGCGGTGGCAGCACCGGGATCAGTCGCTTCGCGGATAGGCCTTCCGATGACGAGATAGTCCGCCCCGGCGGAAATCGTATGAGTCGGCGTCGTCGCGCGGGCATGATCATCGACACCTCTGCCGGCCGGCCGAACTCCGGGTGTGACGATCAAGAATCGTGGACCGACTTTGGGTCGCAGCACACCGGCTTCTTCGCCTGATGCCACCACTCCGTCGCACCCAATTTCAGAAGCGAGGAGCGCTCTCGCGGTCACAAGTTCCTGAACCGTGTGTTGAATGCCCATGTCTTTCAAGTCATGGCTGTCGAAATTCGTCAGTACGGTCACGGCCAACAACTTGAGGGAAGAGGCGCCCCGTCCTTTGACGGCGGACGCCAGCGCTTTTCTATTGGCATGCACAGTCAACAGTTCCACTCCCATCGCCGCCACGCGTTCTGTTGCTCGACGGACCGTTTCCTCGATATCGAGAAACTTCAGATCGAGGAATACCCGCATTCCTCGTTTGAGAAGACGCTGAACGACATCGGGGCCGGCTGCTGTATATAACTCAAGCCCTACCTTTACAAAACTGATTTGACCTTGAATCGCATCGAGCAACCGTTCCGCATCCTGAGCAGACGGTATATCCAAGGCCAATATCAATCGGTCACGCGCTTGGATTTTCGCCAATCTCTGTAATCCTCCCTCACCGACTTGTTGTCTTGACGCTTCCATGACCCCCATGATACAAGAAGCATTCTTTTAGGCCATAAGGAGTGTGCTATGCCGGTCGTTCATAAATCAACTATTCGTCGTGCCCGCCAAGCCGAAAAGCGCCATGCGAGAAACCGCGCTACCCTCAGCGCAGTCAAAGGACTCATGAAGAAAGTCCAAAGTGCCGTGGCCGGCAAGCAAGTCGATGCGGCCAAGACGTCGTTGCGTGAAGCCACTGCTGCACTCGGGAAAGCCGTAACGAAGGGCGTGATGAAGGCGAATACGGCCTCGCGCCGTGTCTCGCGTCTTACAAAGCATGTCAATTCTTTGATCTCGCCACGCTGATCGTCCGCACATTTGACAATGTCTTTCCTCGTCCCGGTTGAACGGATTTTCCCGTTCGTTCCGGGAAGGATCTTTCGCCATCATTTTGGCCGCCGCACAGTTTGAGCACGAGCATGTCCAGAATCATGGCAGGCTTCGTACTGCTGCCTCCCTTCAGATCGTTGTCCGCAGCAAGAAAGGAGCGAAATGCCTCCTGCAAATCCGTATCTGAAAATTGCCCAAGAAATGTCCGGACCTTGTAAGGGTCCATCCGTAACGTCCTGGCCGCCTCTCCTTCGCGCCCACCCTGACGCACGAGTTCTTTCACCTTCCACAGACGCCTGTACTGCCAGACCAATGAACCGAGCATCCGCAACGGCGCCTCACCTGCGTCGAGGTTTCTAGCCAGGATGGTCAAAGCCCGGCCTCGATTTTTTGAGCCGATCGCTGCAGCCAGATCGAAGACCGAGGCCCCCGGTTCCGTACCGCGTATGGTCTCGACATCCTCACCGGTCACAGCGCGGCCCGCCGGCATAAATGCGCTCAGCTTCTCAAGCTCACGCTTGGCCATAGTCAGAGAGCCTCCGCATCCCTCCTTGAGAATCTGTACCGCCCCGTCGGTCAATTCGATGCCCGCCCGCCCCGCCTCTTGAGCGAACCACTGCGTGAGTTGAGGCTCTCTCAGGGGTGAGCAGTCGATCACCACTCCGGCCTTGACCAGAGTTTGTGTCCATTTCAATCTGCCATCGAGCTTGGCGGCGACAAGCACGAATACGGTAGACGGATTAGGCTCCTTAAGGTATGGGAGCAACGTGTCGGCCTGGCGGGACGGCAACTTTTCCGCAGACTTCACGATGATCACTCTGCGTGGTGCAAAGACCGCCACCTCATTGGCGCAGGTCACAATCTGCGCGCCTTCCGCTTCATCTCCATAGAAGATGTCGCAATTGAATTCGTCGGCGCCAGATCCCAGTACGACACGTTTAAGGGCGGCAACTGCGTGATCGCGTAGCAGGTCCTCTTCGCCCAACACGACGTACACCGGAGCCACGTGCCCCTGTTCGAGTTGCTGGTCGAGTTGCGCTGGCGTAAGCGATGTCGGCATGACATGCAGTCCTACGGCTGGGTGGTGGAAGTGTTGGCCGGAGCCGCCGCAGCCTTGACGAGCTGTCCGGATTCGAGTTGCAGTAAGAACCGTGACGCGAGGTCTTCCGCGATAAACCGGCCTGCCTGCTCCAGCGCCCGATTCTGGAGGACGCGATTGAATTGGAGATCGGGTGTGACGAAAAACTCCGAGGATCCCTTGACGACCTGCGTCCAGAGTACACGTTTGGTTCTCGTTTCTTCCACTTTGATTCCGACGACGGCTTCGGCGCGGGTTTCCAGCGTGGTGGTCTGAGAAAAACTGAGAGTGGGAAGAAGGACGGACAGGATCTGTCCGGTGACGATCAGATCCGCCGCCTCCGAATCGGAGACGATCTGAGCGCCGCTGCCGGAAGAAAATTCGTGCCGAATGTAATTGGTATATCGAACCTCTAAGTTCGGTTCGAAACTTTTATTTTCGAGCGTCCGTATGATCACCCGCGGCGGAGGCGCGGTGGAGGCGGAAGGGGTGGTCCCTCCGATGGTCGGCCCGGCTCCTTCGACACGGAATTGATAGCCGCATCCGGCGACGAGACAACAGAGAACGATGCTCATCTGCGCGCGACTGATCTTCATGGGACACTCGGGCACTGCCTCATACCACAAAGTTGACGAGCTTCTTTTCAACGTAAATGATTTTCTTGGGATCTTTCCCCTGCAGCCATTCCGCTGCCTGCGCACGCGCCAGCTGCTCGATGTCGGCTCGGGATGTCTCGGGATCCACGGCGAGCTTGCCTCTCAGTTTGCCATTGACCTGAACAGGGATCGTCAGCCGATCTTCAATCGTCAGGACAGGATCAAATCCAGGCCATGGTTTCAGAGAAATGCTCGGTTGATGGCCCAATACCGACCACAGTTCTTCGGCCAGGTGCGGCGCAAACGGAGAGAGCAGCAAGATGAATGGCTCGAGTACGCCGCGCGACCGCGCACCGGCCTTCGTCATTTCGTTTGTGAAAATCATCATCTGCGAGATCGCGGTGTTGAATCGAAGCGCTTCGATGTCCTCCGTCACCTTCTTAATAGTCTGATGCAACAACCGCTGATGCTCGTGGGAGGGAACGGACGAGACCACGGCATCGGACAGCCGACCTTCCTCGCTTACGATCAGCCGCCACACTCGGTCGAGAAACCTTGTAATGCCTTCAACGCCTCTCGTGCTCCATGGCTTCATTGACTCGAGCGGTCCCATGAACATTTCATAGAGCCGCACGGCATCGGCCCCGAAGTGATCCATCATCTCGTCAGGATTAACGACGTTCCCGCGTGACTTGGACATTTTTTGATTGTCTTCTCCAAGCACGATCCCCTGATGGACAAGCTTCTTGAAAGGCTCCGGCGTACTGACCACCCCGATATCGAACAACACCTTGTGCCAAAAACGGGAATACAGGAGATGCAGAACCGCATGTTCACTGCCGCCGATGTAGAGATCCACCGGCATCCAGTATCGCTCCTTGTCTGCTTCCACCAACCGGGTTGCGTTGCCGGGATCGATGAATCGGAGGTAGTACCAACAGGAACCCGCCCATTGAGGCATCGTATTCGTTTCACGTCGAGCGGGCTGCCCGGTTATTGGATCCTGTACGTCGAGCCATGCTTCAAGATTCGCGAGCGGACTCTCCCCGTTTCCAGATGGTTTGAAATTCACGGTTTCAGGCAGCAGGAGTGGCAATTGCTCCTCAGGCAACGGACGGGGTTCCCCCTCCGCCCACACGATGGGAAATGGCTCCCCCCAATATCGCTGGCGTGCGAACAGCCAGTCCCGCAGTTTGTAATTGACCGCCTTCCGACCCTTGCCGTTAGCCTCGAGCCATTTTGTGATCACGGGGATTGCATCCATCGGCCTCAGACCATTGATGGAAAACGAACCGTCAGAGGAAGAGGAATTCACGACCATTCCATGACCGGTCTCGACATAGGCTTCCTTCTCAACGTTTCCCCCGGCGATGACTTCACGAATCGGCAGTGAATAGGTCTTGGCGAATGCCCAATCCCGGGCATCGTGTCCGGGAACCGCCATGATCGCGCCCGTGCCATAGCCCATCAGAACGTAGTCGGCGATCCAGATCGGCAAGCGTTCCCCGTTCACCGGATTGACGGCGTACCCCCCGGTGAACACGCCGGTCTTTTCTTTCTCGAGGTCCTGCCGTTGCAGATCGCTCTTGTGTGACGCCGCTTCACGATATGCGTGCACGCGGTCCCGACCTTCTGCCGGGGTTACGACGTCGACAAGCGGATGTTCCGGCGCCAGCACCATATAGGTCGCGCCAAAGAGGGTGTCCGGCCTGGTCGTAAACACACGAATCGTACCGTGGACAGCGGCAAGACTGAATTCAACCTCAGTCCCGATCGACCGACCGATCCAATTTCTTTGCATGTCCAGCGTACTGGAAGGCCATTCGACGAGCGAGAGATCATCGAGCAA
Organism: Nitrospira sp. KM1; assembly: GCF_011405515.1. Classification (NCBI taxonomy): domain Bacteria; kingdom Pseudomonadati; phylum Nitrospirota; class Nitrospiria; order Nitrospirales; family Nitrospiraceae; genus Nitrospira; species Nitrospira sp. KM1. The sequence continues at coordinate 2,376,115 of NZ_AP022671.1, forward strand.
ACGATCGGCGTAGGCGGTGATCTTCAGCACCCATTGGCGCATCGGCTTGCGGATGACATCGAATCCGCCAACCTCGCTCTTCCCGTCGACGATCTCTTCGTTGGCCAGAACGGTTCCCAAGGCCGGACACCAGTTGACCGGCACATCGGCTACATAGGCAAGGCCCTTGTGAAACAATTGCAAAAAGATCCATTGCGTCCAGCGATAATATTCAGGGTCCGTCGTGCTGATCTCCCTGTCCCAATCGTACGACAGACCCACACGTTTCATCTGTCGCTTGAACGTGGCGATGTTCTGAGCGGTGGTCGTGGCGGGATGGATGCCGGTTTTGACGGCATATTGCTCCGCAGGTAAACCGAACGCGTCCCATCCCATCGGGTGCAGGACGTTGAATCCCCGCATCCGCTTGTATCTCGACACGATATCCGTCGCGGTATATCCCTCGAGATGCCCTACATGCAGGCCGGAGCCCGATGGGTACGGAAACATATCCAGGCAATAGAACTTCGGTTTCGAGCGATCCTCTCCGGTGCGGAATGGACGGTGTTCCTCCCAGTAATCCTGCCACTTGGATTCGATCGAACGATGGTCGTAGGCGTGACTCATGTGTACTGGATAAAAGCGCTAAGACAAGATGGTGACGAGACGAAGGACTCTAACACAGACCGCAAACGGGCAACAACCGCGCAGCCAATGATCACGTGCCATCAATATTCTGGACGGCCTCTTTGTGTCCCGATCCCACCTCCGCCTGTCCGACGCATCCGTTCATCCTCAGTTGAACCGCCGACCGACTTGGAGCATGCTTCGAAACGACGGGCTCAAAGAGGATGGGACTCTACGCCGCTCATATTTTCCCGCGTCTCATGGATTGGATCATGAGCGGACGCGAGTTCGCCCGTTTACGATCTTCACTCCTGGCTGACGTGAGAGGGGACGTTCTCGAAATCGGTTTCGGAACTGGACTCAATATCGCTCACTATCCTTCAACTACCGCCAGCCTCACGGTGCTCGACCCGGCCTCTTTTTTACCGAATCGAGTCAGGCGTCGTATCGCCTCAGCGACATTTCCGGTCGAGTGTGTACGCTCAACTGCCGAAACCTTGCCGTTCGACAGCCACCGATTCGATTGGATCGTGAGTACGTGGACGCTCTGCAGCATTGCCGATCCGTCACTGGCGTTGCAGGAAGTACATCGAGTACTGAACCCAACCGGGCGCTTTGTCTTCCTCGAACATGGACGGAGCGAGGATCAATTGGTAGCCGCATGGCAAGACCGATTGAATCCGGTTCAGAACGTGTTGGGATGCGGCTGTAATTTGAACCGCAGCATCGACCGGCTGATTGCAGGCGCAGGATTGCACATTGGCCAACTCGATCGCTTCAGTATGCCTGGGGTGCCGCGGTGGGCAGGAGAGATGTATCAAGGGCTTGCCGAGCATAGAGAGGCTGCATCCAAACGGTGCATCCGTTGATCAGATGGCCGTGAGAGACCTCAAATCCTCCACGGATATGAATGTTTTAGAAGGAGCAGGTGGCAGGTGGGAACTGGATTTTGCGCTATGGATGATGCCATTGAGTCCAAACCGATCCGCGGCCGCCAGGCAACGTTCATCATCGTCCACATACAATGACCGCTTCGGTTCGAAGCCTACCAGACGCTGACATGCCGGCCAATATTCCGCGCGCATCTTGAGATAGCCCACTTCGAACGCATCTACGATGCGATCGACCTTCTTGTCGAGACCCGTCTTGGCAGCCTTGATGGACACCCCGACCGGATGCGCATTGGTGAGAATCGTCACCCGCTTTCCGCGTGCTCTGAGCAGCCGTAAAAACTGTTCGGCTCCGGGAAGAAAGCCGATCATGTGGTCCAACTCTCGATGCATCGTGACGATGTCGAGTCCGACTCGGTCGCTCCAGTATTCCAGGTCCGTCCAAGCCAAGTCCTCCTCGACCGAATGGTACATGTCCATCAGTTGGTTGCGAGCGGTCTCAAACGTCAGACCATGGAGCTCTGCGTAGCGGCGGGGCAACTCTTCTTCGAAAAAGAAATTGTCGAAATGACGGTCCAGCAATGTCCCATCCATGTCCAACAGGACGTCGTCGATCCGGTCCCAATCGGGAATACGTCCTTGACCATCATGCGGCATGCGCGAGTTCACGTATCGGAGTATAGCGAAGGTCCGCCGGGAACACGAGGTTGTCTTTATGAAAATTCCTATGTTAGGGTCAGCGCGTCGCTCACGCGTTGTCTGTTCATGTCTTCACCACCGGTTTCCGTTTCACCGCCGTTGTCCATGATTCCCACCGTCGCCATCATCGGCAGGCCGAACGTCGGCAAATCCACTCTGTTCAATAAAATTTTGGGAAGCCGGACGGCCATCGTCGACGACGTCCCCGGCGTCACACGAGATCGCAATTATGCAGATGCCGCGTATCGAACCCGACCCTTCCGGCTGGTAGATACCGGTGGACTCGAGCCTTCCGCTGCCGACGGCATGCTGGCCCTCATCCGGCGACAGTCGGAAATGGCGATTGCGGAGGCCGACATCTTGGTCCTGTTGATGGATGGGCGGACAGGGCTGACGCCTCCGGACCTGGAAATCGTGGGCCTTCTGCGCGGAACAATCAAACCGTTGTTCGTCGCCATCAATAAGATCGATACCCCGCAGGTCGAGCCGCTGATCGCAGATTTTTACCAGCTGGGCACCGATCACCTCTATCCGATCTCGGCAGAACATGGCACCGGTGTGGCCGAACTCCTCGACGCTCTCTATCCATTGCTCCCCTCACCTGATGAAGGTCCGGAGCCAGCCGGCATTCCAAGGATTGCGGTGGTCGGCCGCCCCAATGTGGGCAAATCGACATTGGTCAATGCCGTGTTGGGTGAAGAACGCGTCGTGGTGAGCGATGTACCGGGGACAACGAGAGACTCCATCGATTCCTTGGCAACCTTTCAGGACCGTCGGTACCTCTTTACCGACACTGCCGGCATCAGAAGGCGCGGAAAGGTCGATCGTGGCATCGAAGGCTACAGCGTTGCCCGATCCTTGCGGGCGATCGGCCGCTCCGATCTGGCGGTGCTGCTGCTCGACGCGGAAGAAGGCGTGACCGAACAGGACACAAAGATCGCCGGGGTGGTCATCCGTCAGGGAAGAGCGTGTATTCTGATGGTCAATAAATGGGATCTGCGAGAGGGGGACGCAGCGGCTCGCCTCCACATGGAAAAGGATCTTCGCCGCCGCTTTCCATTCTTAGCCTGGGCTCCGGTCCTGTTTGCGGCAGCGGTGAAGCCCGAGTCTCTGCGGAAACTGTTTCCCACGATCGACGAGGTCTTCGATTCGTTTTCCGAGCGGATTCCGACCGGACAACTCAACCAGTTTCTCCAGCGTGTCCTTGCCAGCCACCCCTTGCCTGTCCGGAAGGGGAAGCCCACCAAAATCACAAAATCTGCCTTTATGACGCAAGTGGCGACCAGACCTCCCGTGTTTGCGCTCTTCGTGGGACAGCCGGACAATATTACGCCGGCGTACCTGCGCTTTCTTGAAAATCAACTCCGGGAGACGTACGGGTTTTCGGGTACGCCCGTGCGGCTCTTGGTTAGAAAGAAATGACGGACAGTTCTGTCCCCGCAACGACTGGGTTTGTGCGCAAGAGGACTGTCTCTGCCGTCATGTGATCCGTTGTTGAACATTATGGCTCGATCGCTTCACAGAAAATCGGTTTGACTCTTGCACTATCGCCGGTCCGTTCTTCACTAAAGTCATCTATGCATCTTTCCACTGATCACCGTGAGCCGTCCAGGAGCGTACCGTTTGCCTGTGGCCGACCTGCCCAGTTCGACCTGACGGATCCGAACACCTGTGCGCATGTCTCCACACCTGGCATGATCATCTTCTCCCAGGCCGCGCGCATCCTCCACATGAACAACCAGGCGCGCATGCTCATGGGGTTATTCGGCGAAGTCCACGGGTTATGGCCGAATTTGGCGACGGAATCGCTGCCGTCGACGGTCGCGGAACTGTGCTCCGAGATTTTGTCCGAACTTCACTGCCGTACCCAGACGGAGGATTGGGTACAGATCGAAATCCGTCGCATCTGTCATATGGTCACTCCTTCGCTCCTCCTCAAAGGGTTCGGCATGCCGGGGTCTTCGAACGGGGATTCCTGGATGATCGTCACGCTTGAACCCTTCGACCCGCTGTCCCTGCCGCAGACCCGGGTGTAAGATCCGCGCTCCTCGATTCTTCGCACGTGACCGCCTATGGCTTTCATCTTGACTATGCATAGTCCCCGTGGTTTATTCCTCGAAGACGATCGAATAACCAGAACGCCGGATTTCCCGATCTTTGTTTCAAGAATTCCCCGTCAATATGTTGAATCTGGATTGTGATAGCACCGCGGGCTCATCCAACCGTCGGCGTCCTTGGAGAACCGTGATTGCGGGCCTATTCGCCCTCGTCACGGCCCTCCCCGTCGCCAGCGCGGAAGAACCGCCGCCGCCTTCATCCATTGCAGAGCAAGCGACTTCGGAGGTGGAAATTCAGACGGAGGTGCAACCTCCGGCGGTGGAGAGACCGGCCGATCCTGCGGTAAGTCTGCGAGGATCGGTTTGGCGGACCAAGTCCGGAATCGTATTCCTGAAAACGCCGATCGGTCTGTTGACCTTGAGTTCGAAGACGACCCTGAAAGACCTGAAAGCGTCGCATGACGTGTTGTTTTGGGTGCATGACCGAAGCATGGTCGTCGAGATCCGCAAGAAGGGAGAGGGCTCATTGGTCCATCGCTACCTGACCGGTCCGATGACGTTCGGAGAAGACGCCCCAAAGACTCTGCAGTGGTGGACGCCTGAGGGAGAGGAAGCGACCCATTTCGGAACTCAGGAGGGACGACTCAATTCGTTTCATGAAGGAGACGTCCTGACCGTCGAAGTCGATCAATCGCACACGATCCTCGGCGTGCACGATCTGCAGTTCGACCTCCAGATCAGCCAGACACCTCCTGCCGGGTCCCAGGTTCACGTGGTGATGTCCGGCACGGTATCCAGACTCAAATCGAACTTCATTTTTTTCCGCACCCCGGTTGGAGTGGTCATGGTGAACAGCAAGATCGGAATACCCCGTGTCAAGGTTGGCCAGCCCTTGACCTTGCGCATCGACGATCATGATGTCTCCGTCGATCTCGTTCCCTCTTCATCAGGTCTTCAACCCGACGGGACCTCTCCAGCGCATTCGCCCGCGTCCCCCCATTGATGGCCGCAATGAGCCGCGGCTCCGCAGCAGAATCGGGAGAGGGCCCCCAAGATCCTTCCGGATTTGATAAGCTGTATCGAGATCATGTCGATCTACTTTACCGATATGCCTACCGGCTGTGCGGAGAGGCGGAAGCTGCCAAAGATCTCGTCCAGGAAACCTTTCTCAATGCCTATCGGGGGTTCAACCGGTTCCGCGGAGATGCCCGGGTCTCGACATGGCTGTATACCATCGCGTCCCGCGCCTGCATGCGCATGCGCCGCAAACGAAAAGGCGAACCTGAACGCGAATTGTCGCTGGATGAATTCGTTCCGACGTCCGAAGGGGAATTTCATTTGCAAATCCCGGTGGAGGGTCTGACTCCCGAAGAAGCGTTGCAGAACAAAGAGCTTCGTGAGGCGCTCGACCGTGCGATTCAATCGTTGCCGAAGAAATATCGTATGACTCTCGTTCTGCGAGACATGGAAGGTCTGAGCGCTAAGGAAGTCGGAGCGATCATGGGCGTGACTGAACGCGCGGTGAAATCGCGCCTGCATCGCGCCCGTCTGTTCGTCCGCAAGGAACTCAGCGCACGAGGCATCACTGAATCCTGAGGTGGCCGGCCACCTCGTTCATCATCGCGAGACGCCCGGCATGAAGAGACCCAGAAAAACATCGGGAAGGACGCCTCGACAGGTCGTGACCGCCGTCCATTCGCCGGAGGCAGGACGTTGCCTGGATATCTTGCGTCGATTATCGGCCTTCATCGATGACGAACTGCCCGCGCAGATTTGCAAAGAACTCCGACATCATCTCGGGGCGTGCCCGAGCTGTGAAGTCTTTATCGCCTCCCTGCGCGCGACCGTGACGCTCTGCCGTCATTGCCCCACCCCGCAGCTGACGGCCCAAGACCGGGCTCGATTACGCCTCGAGGTTCTGAACGCATCGCGACCGAGGACAAAGCGGTGATTCGCCTGAATATCCTTCGGGTCATGGCCATCTGCACAGTGGCCATTCTCAACACGTGGGGACAAGTCCGCACCGCCGCCTCGACCTCTCAGACACAGGGGCATGACATTTACGAGCGGCAATGCGCCACCTGCCACGGCACGGAGGGGCGGGGTGACGGACCGCAATCCATTTCTCTTTCGCCTCGTCCCGGAAGTCTCTTGTCCGCTCAAATTTCTGCCAAGACCGATCAGGAGCTGATGAGAATCATCGCCAACGGCAAACCTCGAACCGCCATGCCGGGCTGGAAAGATAGTCTCTCCGACGAGGAACAGCGCGCAGTGCTGGCATACATCAGGTCGCTGATACGATTCAGCCGCACGATGACCCCGCCGCCGCCTCATTGATAACCTTCTCCAGACACTCTATCGGTCACAACCTCTTTCGCATCACGAAATGCGCATGGTACAGTGGCGCCTTTGACTTTTCCGCTCACAGGAGTATGCGCGTATGATTCATCAATGCACCCGCAGACATCACTGGTTACTGGTCCCCGCCGTCTGCATTCTGATGTCTTCCGCTTCCGTGTCGGCACTTGCGGCACCCAAGCAATCGAAACCCAAATCGTCCCCGACTTCGACCCCCATCGCGCAGCGGTATGCTCATGCCATATCGAAGGGTGACGCGGTGGAAGCAACCAAGCTCGACTTCGCCTGTCAGTATCGGCTGGTCGCCGCGAGCGCCAAAGGGCTGAAGAACTATCCCAACACTTCCGATCCCTCCTATGACGAATGCTGGCAGACCATCAAGGCTTCGCACGAATCTGCTCTCACGAGGGTGGATGCCGGAATGGAGATTCTGTGGCCAAGCAACGGGGGATTGGTCTTCTTCCGCGAAAACCCGGACCACTACTCGGCGTCCGCCTTCGTGATGGATGTGGTGGGGCTTTCCCCTCCGGGAAGCGGGCTTCATCTTAAAACCGTGACGACGAAACCGCTACCGAACGCCTCGTTTCGTCTGCATCCGCAAGCTCCCCTGGTTTCTGTTCCCGCTGCCTTATCGACGGTCTCGGTCACCTATCAAGACCCGTTGACCTCACCGGTCACCAAGGCGCCGGGAAGCTACAAGTGGGCCAATACCGTCAAGCCCGCGCGACGCGCGCTGAAAAGCGTCAATCTCCAGTGGATCGTACTGTCCGGTTTGAAAAAGTACGGGTTTCCGGGCGACTCGGCGGTCGTCAATCTCCTGGTCAACGACGGAACCCCCATCGACGGGATCAACCAGGAAATCATTCCCTTTACGACCGAATCCAGTAAGGCGATCAGCGGATCCCTCGCATGGTGGGGCCCTGATGATGTCCCGGGGCTGTTGGTGGCCTCCGCCGCCCGGGCGGCGTCTTTCCCTAATCTGCGCGATCGTGTCGCACTGCTCAATCGGGTACTGATCATCGATCCCAGGCAGGCAGAGTCCCTCATGGTTCTCACAAGAGATCTCTACGCCGTTATCCTGCGTGAAGCCGCAGCCGGGCATCATCTCACCGTCAAGGATTCTGCCTTGGCCATGGCGGTCAATGAGCACTACTGGAACATTTACGCACAGGCTCCCCGCGTCGACTTGTCTCTGGGCATGGAAATGGGGGGATTCGACAAACCGACGACCGCCGACTATCTCTACCGCCTCCTTCCGGCGCTTCGTACACTCGCGGAGGTCCGCCCTGAGCAACTCGACAATCGATTCCGTTGGGGGGTCGCCCTACGCTGGAACAATGATCAGGACCTGGCCATTCAGGTTCATGAACAATTGGTGAAAGACATTCCTGCCGAGCGAAGGGCCGGGAAAGCCGAGGCGCTTCTTCAGCTGGCTTGGTCCCGGATCAATAAAGTGGCCTGGAATCGCAATCTCGACGATCCCGAGGTCTCACTGGCGTACCAGGATGCGGATCAGGCCGGCAAGTTGGCAGACATCCCGCTCGATAAATTTCTCGTGGAATATACGAAGGCCTATGCCCTCCTGTATGTTCCCCAACGTGACAACTCTGCCATTCTGGATCATCTGACGGAAGCCAGGCGCTGGTTCGTCGAAATCCCCGGCCAGTCATCGGACATCTGGAACTTCTTTATCGGGGCTGATTCGTTACGTGCGGTGTTGGATGCCGATCCGATCTTCCAACCGCTGCTGGCATCTTCTGAAGAGAAGAAGGGTCCGTAACCTTGACGGAACGGGCCGTCCCTTGTGGACGCACAGCGACGTGTCCTGGTTTCATATTATCAGCTGCCCTGTTGTTCTTGTCCGTCCTGGCGCCCTCAGCCGCCGTCGCCGATGACTCGTATATCTTGGGCTACGCAGCCGCGTTGCTCGAACACGAGTTCGGCCTTTCCGCGACCATCCGCGTCACCGACGGCGCGGTCACCGTTCATACGTCCCACCTTTCCCGAGGAACCCGTGAGAAAGTCCTGGCCGGCCTGAAGAGAATTCCCGACGTGAGACAGGCTCGTGTGGTCGAATCCGGTGACGCTCTGGCTCCCTTCCCCGAGGCTGGAACCAGTGTGTTGGAAACTCGCATCTCACGCCCCTCGAGCGAGTTTCTTCCCCGCGGGACCTTATTCGAGCCACTCCATGCCGATCCGCGATGGCCGCACTTTTCCGCTGCCTATCGACGAGGAACGGCCGGCCCCGATCCTAAAAGCAGTTTTGCCGGAAACTTTGGAGACAGTCTCTCGCTCTATCGCCACGCGGCGGCCTTTGAGGGACAATGGGAACTTGGCTTGCAGGCAGGTGTGTTCAGCATTTTCGACGTGGGATCGCCCTCCGGTTCTCAGGACCTCTTCAATGCCGACTATCTCATTGCCATCACGACGGCCTACCGAACCGGTCCGTTATCCGGTCTGTTTCGCCTCCTTCATCTGAGTTCCCACCTGGGAGACGAATACATCCTGAATAGCACCCCTCCCGTGACCCGCCTGGGGCTGGCGCTAGAAGGCTTCGATGCCAGAATGTCTTACGATGTCAGTGACTGGTTGCGGGTCTATGGGGGCGGCGGTTATTTCTTTAGCGTCTCGCCAAGTGATATCAAGCGGGGAACTGGCCAGTTCGGTGCCGAGCTGACCGCCCCCAAAACCTATTTCGGCGATACGATTCGGCCGGTTGCCTATGCCGACTTTCAGTCAAATCAACGCACCGACTGGACCATCGGACGTTCGTTGATGATGGGGGTTCAGTTCGAACATTTCGAGGTCCTGAGCCGGAATCTCCAACTCCTCTTGGAGTACTACGCCGGCCCGTCACCGAACGGAGACTTTTTATTTCAGAAGACAGAGTGGTTTGGCATCGGCCTGCATTTTTATCTCTAGCCAGCGGGCTCCCATGACCGGCCGACGGTCGACCATAGCCTTTTTCTCCCGCTTCGCGTACGGTTTGATCATGTTCCGCCTGGACGCACACTCTCACGACCTCCGGTTTCCTCCGGTCGAACTGGCCTCACCGGAGGGGCTGATCGCGGTGGGAGGAGATTTACGGACGGGACGTCTGCTCGAAGCGTACCGTCATGGCATCTTTCCCTGGTACAACGAGGACCAACCGATCTTATGGTGGTCGCCCGATCCAAGGGCCGTCCTGTTTCCTGAGCGCCTGCACGTTTCACGAAGTCTTGAGCGCACGTTCCGCCGGAATCTCTTCGACATCACGTTCGACACCTGCTTTCGCGACGTCATGCTCCAATGCGCCGGCCCGCGACCTCAATATCCCGAAGGCGGGACGTGGATCACACCGGACATGATCGAAGCGTACTGCGCGCTGCACAACGCCGGCTATGCACATTCGGTCGAGACATGGCGGTCAGGACGATTGGTCGGGGGCCTGTATGGCGTCGCTCTCGGAGGAGCATTTTATGGAGAGTCGATGTTTTCCCGTATTGACGACGCATCCAAAGTCGCCCTGGTTCGGCTCGTCCGGCAACTGTGCACATGGGGCTTTCAGATATTTGACTGCCAGCAACCCTCGCCACACGTGATGCGTCTCGGGGCCGAGGAAATTCCGCGCCGAGAGTTTATCGGTCATCTGAAAACGGCGCTCGCCCTCCCAGACCGCCGCGGTGCCTGGACGCCAGACGGACAGTACTGAACCCGTAGTCGATCGTTTTTGAGAGAGCTTCGCGTATCCATCCAGGGTTGAAGCCGTCATCGCGATTGACGCAGACCGCCCAGTTTGGCCACTTCCGCGAAGTAATGCGCGAAGGCTTTGATTCCTCCCGAGGCTTGTCCCCAATCGAAATATTCGTTCGGCGCATGATACCCATGCTCGGGAAGGCTGAGGCCCAAAAATAGAATGGGAACCTTCCAGGCGTTCTGCATCGTCACGACCGCCCCGATCGAACCGCCTTCACGGATAAACGACGGCTCTTTTCCAAAGCCCTCCTTGGCGGCGCGTGTGATGCAGTCGACGTATGGGCCGTCGAAATGGCCTTTGAACGGATGGAGCGTTCCCTCGCATTCAACCTTCACGTTCGGATTCAGTTTCCCGACGAACTTCTTCAGTAGTGCAAACGCCTTCTCAGGCGTCTGATTCGGCACCAGCCGCATACTGACCTTGAGTTCCCCCTGCCCGGGCACGATAGTTTTCACTCCCGGGCCGTGGTATCCGCCCGTCAGCCCGTGTATCTCGAACGTCGGAGCCGCCCAGATCCGGCGTGTGACTTCTGCCGGGTCTTCCGTCCGGAGAGTGTGAAATCCATACGCCTCCTTAAAGCGCCTGACGTGAAACCCCGATCGCAAAAAGCTCTTGATTTCATCGTTGGTGGGCTTGACGACATCCCGATAGAAACCCGGAATTTTCACTTCACCGGTCTTCGCGTTGACACAGGCCTGCGCAATCTCCATCAGTTCGGCCAGCGGATTTCTCGCTGCCCCACCTGTCACACCCGAATGAGCATCTTGACTCCCTGTGCGGAGGGTCAGCCGAGCTCCGATGAGTCCGCGCAAGCCGTACGGCATGGCCGGTCGCCCTTTCGCAATCCAAATCGTGTCGGACACAACGACCGAATCTGGACGTGGGATAGAGGCTCGGTGCTTCAATCCCTGCGCGAAGTGAGGACTGCCGATTTCCTCTTCTAATTCCCAGAGAAACCGTATATTGATCGGAACTCCCTGTTCGAGAGCAAACCGGGCTCCCAGCAGCGCAGCCAGTGCAGGCCCCTTGTCGTCGGTGGCTCCACGCCCGCGATACACTCCATCCTCATTTTTGAATGCGAACGGGGCCTGCTTCCACTGCGGCTCTTGTGCGGGCTGTACGTCCATATGATTGTAAACGGTCACCGTAGGATACGTGGCGTCGGACGTCCATCCACCGCTGACAATAGGATATCCGCCCGTCTCGACGGATCGGACATCGGCTTTGAAATCTGACAATACCTGCGAGGCCAAGATCGCCATACGCTCGATGTCCGTACTCCTGGAAGGGTCCATGCTGATCGATGGAATCTCGACCATCTGTCCAAGCAGATCTTCGAACAGCGGACGGCTGTGTTTCACATACGCTTCAAGGTCGCTTCGCTTCACGGTCATGTTGCCCTCCTAGGCCCTATCTGATTAACCGCCGGATTATAGCGACTGTTCCCTTGTCGCGAAAGCAACCGGTGGTTTCGCTACTGATGGGCCCGACAATGCTACAATGGCAACCATGCCGATCATGCCAACGCCTCTACGATGCGCCCGGACCTTATGGCTGTCGGGTCTGTTGTGCCTGTGGCCGGGAGTTGCGGGAGCCTCCGGTCCAATTGCCATACGCGACATCCTTGACGAGCCGCAGCCGTTTCATCTCAAACAGGTCGTGCTCCACGGAACGGTGCGAAACGTCCACCCGCTGGATCCCTATACCCTGCGGGCCGGAAGCACCTGCTATGGAGCCTACCTCTTCAATCTGGAAGACGACACAGCCTCGATCAACGTGGCCGTGTTCGGTATCTGCGGGATACCAACCGTCAAGGATCCTGACGTGGAAGACGGTGAGCGCATCGAACTCCATGCGACAATCCAGTCGCCATCGCACGGTGGCTATTATTTAAGTTTTCATGGGATCGCGGTGGCCGGTGAACGGGAAGGCGTGGTTCAGGCCGTGGCTGATCGCATTACGCCGCTGGTGGAATAGACATGGTGACTCCTTCGTCGACACGGATCGGGTGGATCGGGAGCGGCGTCATGGGAGCTGCCATGTGCGGACATGTCCTACGCGCAGGGTATCGTACGACCGTCCACAGCCGCACTCGAGGCAAGGCCGAACCGCTTCTTGCCAAAGGAGCAATTTGGGCCGACAGCACGATGGCGATCGCCGGCTCAAATGACGTGATCGTGACGATGGTCGGATTCCCCGCTGACGTGCGCGAGGTCTATTTCGGAGAAAAGGGGCTGTTGCACGCTGCCAATCCTTCGACCATCTTCATCGATATGACGACGACCAGCCCCGCGTTGAGCAAGGACATTCATGATCGGGCCGCATCGATGCGCTGCTTCGCCGTCGACGCGCCGGTCTCCGGCGGCGATGTAGGAGCCAGGCAAGCCACGCTATCCGTCATGGTTGGCGGCGATGCCGAACCGGTTCAGGCCGTCATGCCGTTACTCAAACTGTTCGGCAGCACCATCGTGCATCAGGGACCATCCGGGGCAGGCCAGCACGCCAAACTGTGCAATCAGATCGTGATTGCCGGAACCATGGTTGGCGTGTGCGAAGGTCTGTTGTATGGCCGGCAAGCAGGGCTGGATCTCGATCGCCTGTTGAGCTCGATCGGTGACGGAGCCGCCTCCTGTTGGACCCTCAGTCATCTGGCTCCACGAATCCGACGCCGGGATTTTGCACCTGGATTTTATGTGGAACACTTCGTCAAGGACATGGGTATCATTCTGGAAGAATCGAGGCGAATAGGGCTCACGCTTCCCGGATTGACGCTGGTACACGGACTCTATGAGACCGTTGTCTCACTGGGGCACGGTCGCAACGGCACCCATGCTCTCATGCTCGCATTGGAACAGATGTCCGGCTCGAAAGGATCGAGCGCCGCCAGGACACTGACAGGAGACCATCCATGATCTTACGAAGAGACATCCTTCTCATGCTGACAGTGCTCCTCACCGGCTGTGCGGCCAGTCAAGGTTTCGACCGGCAGACCATGCGGGAGCTGTTTCATCACGACCCCGACGTCGTGACCGAACGCGACATCCACAATACACTGGAGTTGAAACCCCAGACCTCGATGCCGTATCGGCTGGGCCTGTATTTCGTCCGGAAGAACGTTCCGATGAAACAATCCGTCAAAAAAGCCGATTGGCACAGCGTCGACAAGGAAACGCTCCTGCGCAAGCTTCTTCCATTGCGCGATGAGGGAGTGCTGACGGATGTCGTCATGCTCGCAGAAACGACTCTGCAGGGTACCGGCCTGCGCGACATCCGCCTCGCCGGAGCGCGTTACGGCGCGGACGCGGTGTTGGTCGTGGATGGCGCTGCCGCTGTCGACCGATACAACAATGGCTACGCTGCGCTCTACGCGACACTGGTAGGCGCGTATTTCGCCCCTGGGACTGAGAGCTCGGCCCTGTTCATGATTGAAGGCAGCTTGTGGGATGTCCGTTCGGAATTTCTCTATGCGACGCAACTGGTCGAAGGGCAATCGACCTCTGTCGGGCCGGCCGCCATGATTGAGGACCGGGACGTCGTGGCGCAGGCCAAGGCGGAAGCGCTGGAAGAATTCGGCAGACGGATGGAAAACAAGCTGCGTCTCATGAAGGACGATCAGGATCAAGCCAGACGCACGTCACGGTGAATCGAAGGACCATAGCAGTCCAGCCAACAGCAACTGCCGGGACGGCTTCAGCCCGATCACTCCCGGACTCGTTCCGTGATGAGTGAAGACTCCGCGAGGGGGTGTCAGCCGGACCGGCACCGCTATTTGAAGGGCTCCCCGAGGACGCACCACATCCGTCTCGTGCCGGACTTCTGGTCCGTCACCGCCTCGCCGCTGAAGAAACTGACCTGCCAGGCAACGATATCGTCCGTGGGATGAGGCGTTGAAGTCCAAAAGATTTCTGACTTGATGTTTGTGAAGGGATGTCCAGCCGGCAGAGCCGGGTCGTGCTGTGAGACATCAATCAAGCTCTTTAATTCCTCCACGGAGGGGCCACGCCACCCTTTTTTGCCGCCGATTTCCTTCGTGGTGCAGCGCTCATTGGAGCGACCCCAGACGTCATGCTCACGGTCCGGTTCCTGTTCCCAGACCAACCCCGTCTGACCGTCCTTGACCGCCCCACCGCCGGGGACGGCGGAAAAACGTTCCGCACCCTCTGCCGGAAATCCCATACCGACCCCTAGCAGCATAACCATTCCGGCCTCGATGATGTTGAAATATCTACATCCGGACGGCCAATTCTTCATCGCGCCTCCGATCCATCTGGCACCGCAGTCAAATGCGGCCTCCAGTCTGCCGAAGGTCGCTTGTCTTTTCAATAGTCCCTCGGGCATGCTAGGTGCGGTTTGAGCCTCACCCGACAGTCGGCCATACTGTGCACGTAACCATGACCGGGAGACTTCCATGCTTGAAGAGGAACGACGAAGACGGATAGACGTGCTGGCCATCGGTTTGTTCGGCCTTGCAGTGGGAGCTTTGACTCTCGGAGTTGCGCAGATAGGCGGAATTCCTGAGTCCAACAAAGTGGGAACGCTTGTCATTGCATTGATCTTTGGCGGGGTCGTTCAAATCCTCGCCGGTATCACCGATATCCGGTACCACGAGCAGCTGGGTGGAACGGCGCTCACGATGTACGGATTTTTTTGGCTGGCCGTCTGCACCGCGAAGCTGGTCAGTGAAGGCACCTCGTTTCATCTCGACATGGTGCTCTATGCGCCCATCGATGTGGTCTATGCGGCGTTTTCTGCCGTCATGGTCTATCTGACCGCCTACCGGAACGCGACATTGTGTATCCTGCATCTCGTCATCACCATCTCATTTTCCGTCACGACGCTGGCGAGGCTAGGACTCATGAGCGAGACGCTTCCAGGCATTCTCCATATCGTGGTCGGGCTCATGGCCTTCTATCATGCGGTCGCGAGCCTCACGCTCGCCTTCACGGGAGAACAGCTCGTTCCGCTGGGCCCTGCACTTCTCCGCCAGATAAAGTCGTCGACCAAACGACCCCTCAGTCACGAAACGCGTCCATCGGGGGACGGCACGGTCATAGCCTGATACCGACGATAGTGGCGAACCAGTAGAACTGCGCCCCAGAGGAGGGACAGCCCCATCAAGACGATACCCGTATAATGGATCGCTTGTGCCAGACGATGGTCGTGTTGGAGCCATCCCAGCATAGTGAGAATGTTGTTCCAATCATGCCCGTCGGTCTCCTTGCCGGTCACGCCCCCCAACAGAACGAGCTCAAGCGACCGCGCGTCATTCACATAGGGGGCAATATCCAGGCAGTTTTCCGCCACCCACCATAGCGCGACCGATGCGCCGAACGGATCACGGGTGCGAATGAGAAGTGTGCCTGCGCAGATCAGAGGCATGAGGACCTGCCCCAGACTCCCGCCCGCGAACATCAATAGTTGACCGAAGGGCATGAACAGCAGGTGTCCCGCCTCGTGAAATGGCAGGTTCACGTGGTGCAGGAATGATTCGCCCGCATCGTTGCCTTCGATCGAGCCGATGCTCAAAACCAAACCCCACCATGTGAGCAGGACACATAGCCCGGCCCGGCCGACCAACCTCATCAGATCCGTCGCGTCATCGATGTCTAGGAGCCAATACCTCCCGAAATCGATCCAAGGTTTCGCCGCTGGATCGGGAAGGGAGGACGAAGAGCGCGCAGGCAAGGTGGTCGCTTTGAATTTTGAAAAGATGATGCCGCACCGTCGGCATTCCGTCTCCCCCTGGCGCCGCTGAAAACGGCACTTTGGGCAGACAACACCATCGAGCGCTTCCGTGATCATCGGCTCAGTGTAGAAAGGAGTCTGGCTTCCTTCAAGAAATTGGCGGGAATCTGCCGGCCCTAATGAAAGGAAAAGGGCACGGGAGCGAAGGTGAGGATAAAGACTGCAAGGGCGATCCAGCCGACGATTGTTCTGCCGCGCCCGAGAGGCGTCGAAGGGTCGATGACCGGGGGATGCCCGATGCCCCAGATCCCAGCCATGAAAGCCCACACAAACCATCCGGCCCAACCGGCCATCCCAAGCACGATTAAGACAGGAAGGATCGCCAGCGCCATCGTGCGTTGGCGGCTGCCCCAGAGAGCATACGCCACATGGCCACCATCGAGCTGTCCAATGGGAATCAGATTCAGCGATGTCACGAACAAACCAAACCAGGCAGCAAAACCGATGGGGTGCAACACCACATCCGCCTGCGGAGGCAAGGGACCAATGACCATCCATGACATTATTTGCAGCAGCAGCGGCTCGCCCAACTGCAGTCCATACGTCGAGGTGCGGTCAACAACGGTGGAAAGATTCAGGCCAATCAGCAATGCAACCATGGCAACGACAAATCCGGCCAGCGGCCCGGCTACTCCGATGTCGAACAAGGCCCGCCGATGCATGATCGGGCCGCGCATGCGGATGATTGCGCCGAACGTACCGATAAAATGCGGAGGCCCGGGAATAAAGAGCGGCAACGAGGCCGGCACACGATGAATCCTCGACAGGACATAATGGCCAAGTTCGTGAGTCACGAGGATGAACAGCAACGTGCCGGCGAATGGCATTCCGTTCCAGAGTGTTTCGGGATATTGCAGGAGAAAATTGACAGGTCCGCGAACCGTTCCGCTATAGGCTTGGTATGCACCGGCCCACAGCGTAGTGAAAACGGTTAGAACAAAGAGAACAGCCGGAAGCATCCATCGGGAAAATGAACCGGCGTCAGTCTCTTCATCCGCAACAGTTTCTTCAGAGACCGGCGCAGCGTCGCTCACCCGGTCGGTCGACGCATCGACCGGCCATTCCCGATATTTATATCGATCGGATTGCTCCATACCGTTCCGGCAGATTCATCATGCGAACGGATTGTGCTCCAACTCCTCTTGCACCGTCGTTGCAGGACCGTGGCCTGGTAGTAATCGATAGCCCACCGGAAGTGTGAGGACCCGCTTTCGGACGGATTCAAGGTGAACCTCATAGAGCGTAGCCGGATTCGAGCGTCCGATCGAACCGGCAAACAACGTATCTCCCACGAAACAGAGGGGATCCTGTTGATCCGATATCACGTAGCAGATACCTCCCGGCGTGTGCCCGGGCGTCGCCATGCATCGGATGGTCTTGCGTCCGACCTGGACCACCCGGCCATCAGGAGGTGAGGACATCAGGCGAGCCGCTGGTTTCCAACTGAGAAGATCATGATCGTCCGAACCCAGGAGGACAGGAGCCTCCTGATAATCCAAAATTCGATCGATGCCCTCGGCATGATCAGCATGACCATGCGTGAGACAGATTCCCACCAGGCGCAGACCGCGTGCCTTCAACGTCTCGATCATCGCCGGTGCATTATAGGCTGTGTCAATGATAAGAGCCTCCCCGTTATCGTGCACGATGTACCCCTGCACGCCGTACCCTCCGATCGACCCATACACCGTCTCAATCCATGCAGGGGGCTTCGGGACAGCCGGCTCCCAGTGGTCGAAGACGATTCGACTAAGAGCGTTTCCTCCAAGCCCCAGCCCACCGGCGACCAAGCCAAGTTGCACATGATCAGCGGGCCGGCCGCCTTTCTCAATGGCCTGCAGGTCGGCGTTCGACACACCGGTCCGACGGCTCAGGTCGGACACAGACATGGCCAAACCCGCCCGTGCTTTTTTGATGATATCCGACAGTTCGTCTTCGAGCGGCATCGTCTACCGGTTGTGCGAGCGCAGCATACTGCAACAGTCAACTGAGTATAGACGAACCCTGGATAGGCTCATACCGGTTTGCCTTGACCTTGTCTGTCAAATGTCCTCACCCTTCCGGAGTCAACGGAATCTCTTTCACCTCCCCGAATCCCGATAGCATCTTGGGCAAGGCCAGCCCCGGTCCGACCGCGAGGATGATGAGACGGTCCGGATGGAAATGCTTCTGTGCCGCGGCCAGAATCTCCTCCTTCGTGAGTGCTATGACACGGGCACGCACCTGCTGCAGAAAATCCTTCGGCAGACCGTCATATTCCAACTCGATGAAGCGGTTCACCACCGATGAGGCGCTCGGAAACGAGAACACAAACGAATTGACATAGGATTCTTTGGCTTCCGCCAGTTCCTCATCGGTGACGAGTTCAGTCCGCATCCGCTGCATGTTGGCCACGAAACGGCTGATCACCTCCTGGGTCGATAGCAGCTTCGTTTCAGCCCGCATGAGCCAGACGCCTTGATCATGCATTCCGCTGTTCAACCGGCTCCCGACCGAATAGGCGAGACCCCGTTGAGTGCGCACATCGTTGAAAAGCCGGCTCCGGAATGAACTGCCTCCGAGAATATCGTTGGCAATGGCCAGCGCCACGTAATCGGGATCGTTCTCTTTGATGGACAGATGCCCGATGCGCAGATGCGTTTGCGACGTTTCCTTGTTCACAAAGCGGACGACCGTATTCGGACCGGGAGCCACATCGGGAATTTTCAACTCTGGCGCCTGCCCCTTTTTCCAATTGCCAAACAGGTCGTGAAGCAGCTGGAGCATCGCTTGCTTGTTGAAGTCCCCCGTGACCCCCAGAATGATGCCGTTCGGAAATATCGTCTTATCGTGGAATTCTCTTGCGTCGTCGCGCGTGAGCCCTCGGACTGACTCGACCGTGCTCTCGCGTGCAGTGGGATGGTCTGCTCCGTAGAGCTGCTTGACGAACTCGCGACCAACGATGGACCCGGGGCTATCCTGCCGGCGTCTGATACTCTCGATCGCCTGTAATTTCGCCACTTCCAGCCGGGCCGGCTCAAAGGATGGCGCTCGAAGCAGACCGGCAAAAATCTGAAGCCCTCGTTTGACATCCTTGCTGAGTACATCGAGCGATGCGGATCCCGAGAGGCGTCCGATAGAGATGCTGACATCCGCGGCAAATTGCTCCAGTTCCGCATCGACCTGCTCCGCCGACAGGCCTCCACCGCCGCCCGTCCGCATGGCCGATCCGGCCAGGGCGGCCAATCCGATTTTGTCGGGAGGATCAAGCCAGCCGCCGGTTCTCATGGTGGCCGTCACACTCACGAGCGGCAACTCGTGGTCTTCGAGCAGATAGACGATCATTCCGTTATCCATCACGACGCGATCCGGATCCGGAGGCGTAAACTCCACTGGTTTGAAGGTCATCGCTCTCGGGTCTTTGAGGGTATTCGGTTCTGCATAACCTGTGACGGCAGAGGCAGCGAGGAGGAGACTCGTGCACACGGTGACGAGACCAACAGATCCTCGACTCATCGGTGACCTTTCCGCATGCAACTTGTTCATCGCGCCACCTCGCTTTGCGGCCCGGTGGCCGCTTGCTTCATCGGAGCCTTTTTGACCAATGTGGCGACCGTACGGTTTGATTTCGTGAAATACTGCGTAGCGACCCGCTGGATATCCGCCGGCGTCACCGCGGCAACCTTGTCGCGGGATCGCAGGATGTAGCGCCAATCTCCGGCAACGGTTTGATACAGCGCAAGTTGTGACGCCAGCCCGCTGTTCGAGCGAAGCGCTCGCACCATGTCGGCATCGAGATTGTTAATGATCTTTTCCAGTTCCTTGGCGGTCACGGGTTCGGTCTTGAGCCGTTCCAACTCGGCCAGGATCGCCTCCTCCACTGAGGCGGTGGTGTGTGGGGCCAGCGGCGCTGCACTCAGGACAAACAAGTTCGGCGCCCGTACGCCAGGATAATTGGAGTCGGAATTGATCGACGCCGCCAGCCGGGAATCACGAACGAGCTTCGTGTAGAGTCTGGATGTGAGCCCGTCGGTGAGGATCTCGTCAATCACGTCGAAGACATAGTCGTCGGGATGCCCCAGTCCGGGCTTGTGAAAGCCGATGGCAAGGATCGGTTCGGCATCGAACTCCACATCGATCCGCCGCTCTCCCCGCTGCGGCGGCTCGACTGTCACGATTTCCGGAGGCGGCGGCGCCGCGGGAATCTTTCCGAAGGTGTCCTCGATCAGCGCCACGACGGCCCTGGGATCGATGTCCCCCACGATGGAGATCGTCGCCCGTCCAGGGCCATAGTAGGTCTTGAAGAAGGCTTCCGTTTCGGCCGGTGTCAGTGAGAGGATATCCGACTCCCAGCCGATCGTCGGGATGCCATACGGGTGAGCGCGAAATGCCGAGGACGTAAACGTTTCGAAGAGCAGCCCGCTCGGACTGTCGTCGTTGCGGAGCCGTCGTTCTTCCATCACGACGCCCCGCTCCTTATAGAATTCCCGCAATACAGGATTAGCCATCCGGTCGGCTTCGATCGCTGCCCAGAGAGGCAACCGGTTGGAGGGGAGATTAATCATGTATCGAGTTAAATCCTTGCCCGTCGCCGCGTTCAATCCGATTCCACCATGGCGCTGATACAGGAGGGCCATTTCGTTACCGACCACATAGCGTCCAGCCTCTTCCTGCAACACCTTGAATCTCTGCTGCAACGCTTCGACGGCCGCCGGTTCGGAGGTTCCGGCATCGGACTTCTGATCATGGCTCCGCCTCGACAATTCTCGTTGCCGTCGTTCTAACTCGGTGCCCACGTGATACAGTTCGTCGAGAATGGGTTTCTCTTTCGCAAAGTCTTTGGTGCCGACCGTCCTGGTTCCTTTGAACGCCATGTGTTCATAGAGGTGCGCGAGACCCGTCTGTCCCACCTGTTCATTCACGCCGCCCACTCCGAACGTCATGTTGATCGACACGATTGGGGTCTGATGGCGCTCGACCATCAGAATGGTCAACCCATTCGCCAACTTATGCTCGATCACGCGATCCGCCAATCCCGAACCGGCCAAACTCTCCGTCGCCATGAGAAGCATGCTCACCCAGCAGAACATGCGAGCCGCTGATACGTACACGGTGGTTCTGTTCATTCGAATATCTCCATCAGTTCTTCCGGCCGTTCAATAAACCAATCGGGCTGGCAGGCGGCCATCTTCTGACGGTTCCCCATGCCGTACCCGACGGCGCACACTCGGATGCCGGCGTTGTGGCCGCCATTGATGTCGTTCGTGCTGTCGCCTACCAGCACCGCGTTCTCTTTCGGAATGTGCATCTGTTCCATGATGTGAAGGAGCATGCCGGGATCAGGTTTCAAACCAAATCCATTGTCACCACCGACCACATATTGAAAATGGTGCGAGCCGAGGCCCTGCAGAATTACATTGGTGTATTCAATCGATTTATTGGTCGCCACCGCCTTGGTCGTGCGCGAAAAATGGCAGAGGACCTTTTCCACGCCGGGATAAAAGACCGTCCGATCAAGACAATGCTCCAGGTAATACCCGCGAAACACACGAAGCGCTTCCTCAAAACTGACGCGATTGTCCCCTCCGACCGCCAGCCGGAGCAGCTTCTTGACCCCATCGCCGACAAACCCGAAGATTTCCTCTGTGGGCCGCTCAGGAAGTCCCAAATATGCGAGCGTGAGATTGACCGATAGGGCAATATCCCATTTTGATTCGATCAAGGTCCCGTCCAAATCGAAGATCAGCAGATTGACCGGGGTTTTCCCCATCTATTTTACCTTTCGCAATTCGTCCTGCAGCGCCGCGAGACGTTCCCGCTTGATAGGATCGGTCTCTTGCATCCAGGCTTCCCGTATGAAATTCAGCATGCGTTTTTGCCCGACATGCGGGGGCAGGACCGGCTCAATGATTCTCCACCTATTCTTCATGCCTTTCACCCGCACGCGCACGTCCTCGCGGCCCGGCTCAGGAACGAATCCGGCAGTCTCCAGATAGACTGAGCCGATCACCTGAAAAGTGACAGGGACCACGACTTCCAGCAAGTTGACGACTTCCCACTCACGGTAATGTTCGGCCACTGTGAAGCCGCGCACGATCACAATGCGACCCCAGGCCGGCTCTTCTTTCCAGTCCGTGTAGGGTGCAAGCGTTTCGAAAGACAAAGAATCCAGCCTGGCGCCCCGCTGATCGAGCATCAGGTATTTCTTCACCATCTCGGCCGGAGAATGCGTGACAGATCCCGTTTCTGCCATTCCCATTTCGCATGAGGCGATCGAGACGATGAGGGAAAGGAGAGTCAATTTCCAACTGGATAGACGGTGGTTCATGCAGGAATGCGAAGGCCAGGAAGTTGGTTCCAAGAAAATGAATCTCATCATTCTAACAAACGGGTCCGAACCCCGCAAAGATATCCCTGATCGCGAAGCGCAGCCGCTACGGATATAACCATAGGTGCGTTGATCTTCCTCAAGGCGCATGTTACGGTCTTGTGCTGACATCTCGAAGATCGACCCGCCGACGGACCGCCTCACCATGCGAGTTCGGTTGACATGTCCGCTTCTCTGCCTCTGCTGTTTCATCCTGGGCGTCTCTGTCGCTGGTGGAATCGATGCATGGGCCGCTCATCTTCCGGAGATCGATCATGCCTTTGGCCATACCGGTGAGGCCGATACCCGTGATCAGTCCGGAGGGGCGAGTATCCGGCGAGATTCTACGCCGCCTCAAAAGGCCTATGACCTGTTGGCGAGATTGCGTGAACGCGGCGGAGAGACGCTGCCCGGCTACATTGGTGGCAGGACATTCAAGAATCGGGAACGGCGTCTGCCGGCAGGACGGTACCGGGAATACGACGTCAATCCGAAGCGGCGCGGCAGACCCAGGGACGCGGAAAGGATCGTAATCGAGCAAGACACCGGCAAAGCGTATTATACCGGAGACCACTACCGGACGTTCCTGGCCCTGAACTGACCCATGACGGTACGACCATCTCTCGCCGCACATATTCAATCGGTCAACGCCCCTTGGGTATCCTTACTGGTTTGTAAGCCGGACCAGAAGCCGGAGGGCATGGCCAGACCTCCCGACGGTTTTGTCACCAAAGTCCTAAAAGGGAAGAACTGTCGCAAGACGGCAGGGCTATTCGCTGAATTCTCTCGTGGCCTGCACTTCCCCGAGTACTTCGGTTCGAATTGGGATGCACTCGAGGAGTGTCTTGCCGATCTCGAATGGCTTCCGGCCAGAGGTTATGTCCTGATACTGACGGATGCGGAGGAGATTCTACGGGAGAATGAAGAAGAATATGCTACATTTCTCGAGATTCTGAACGATGCCGGTGAGGCATGGGGGTCGGGGCAAGCCCGTGGAAGGCCCGTTCCATTTCACGCGTTGTTTGCCATCGCGGAACGACACCGGCGGGCCAGATCGAATTGGGGTATCGACGAGATGGACATCGGGAAACCCGTTAAGCCCGTAAAGAAGAGTATCAGGTCACGCTCCGGCCACCGTTAAACAACAACAGTTACCTGGGTGAAGTCGTATGTCCGCGGAACCGGCGTTCTGACAGGTTATGATCGGACTGAACCGCAGAAGGCCAATGCCGCAGGGTGTAGTTATTCGCGAAATGTTTCAGGACGTTGAGGAAGTAAGAGCTCATAAAGAAGCGGATTTTGGAAGCGTTGCCTCTGCAGTCACTTTGCAAACCCGACCCAGCGCGAAAGTGTTTGTGACAGACTATCCTCGATGCCCATCTGTTCATCCGGCAGACGATGCCGTGAATCCCGCCAACGAGCCTGGACCTGCTCATGGTGTACAAGACA